>CAVTYY010000001.1:0-1126931 GCA_963739045.1 uncultured Bacillaceae bacterium
ATATCGTCCGGGCCACCACCAGTAAACGAGCGCAAAGCCGCCGCAAACAGCTTGAGAAAATGGATAAACTGGAAAAGCCCAAAGAAGACGGCCAGTCAGCCAAGTTCAGCTTTCAAATTAACCGGAAAAGCGGCAATGATGTATTAAAGCTCAGAGATCTTTCATTCAAGTATCAGGCAGATAATCCGCTGCTGTTTCAAGATTTGAATGTGGATTTAAACCGAGGGGATTCGGTCGCCTTAGTGGGACCGAATGGTGTGGGAAAGACCACGCTGCTTAAAACGATTCTCGGAACTCTCACCCAAGCGAACGGAGACGTGAAGCTTGGCACCAACGTGCAAATAGGCTATTACGATCAGGAACAGACGAACCTGAATCCGAAGAAAACTGTGCTGCAGGAGTTATGGGATGACTATCCGCTCACGAATGAGAAAGATATCCGCACCGTGCTTGGAAACTTTCTCTTTTCCGGAGAAGATGTGCTAAAGCCTGTATCTGCTTTAAGCGGCGGAGAAAAAGCCCGCCTCTCCCTTGCCAAGCTGATGATGCAGAAGGCGAACTTTCTTGTGCTCGATGAGCCGACCAACCACCTGGACCTCGACAGCAAAGAGGTACTAGAAGCAGCGCTCGTCGATTATCCCGGGACCCTGCTGTTTGTCTCTCACGACCGCTATTTCATTAACAAAATTGCGACCCAGGTCGTGGAAATGCAGCCCGATGAAACGCGCATGTTCCTCGGGGATTACGATTATTATGTAGAGAAAAAGCGCGAGGAATATGAACTGGAGCAGCTAGAAGAGCAAGAACGCCAGCAGGCAGCTGGTCCAGAAGAGGAACCCAAGGCGAAAAACAGCTTTGAACAGGATAAAGCGGCTAAGCGTGAAGAACGCAGAAAGAATCGCCGGATTGAAGAGATAGAAGAAGAGATTGAGCAAATTGAAGCACAATTAGAGGAGAACGAAACGTTGCTGTGTGATCCTAAAGTATTTCAAGACCATGAACGTTCCATGGAAATCACCGAAAGCAACGAAGCACTGAACACCCAGCTGGAAGCACTCATGGAAGAGTGGGAATCGCTCCATAGCTGAATTCTAATATCCCCCGCGGCCATAAACTATGGTCCGCGGGGGATTCGTTTTGCTCTGTTTGTATATTGTTGTATGAGCGTAAATCATATTATCCACAGTTCTATCCACTTATCAACGTTGATATTATCGAACTCAAATCATTTATGCACATTATCCACATTTGTCCACAGAGTTATCCACATTTATGTTAACGATTTCTTTACACAAATAAACATACCATTAACAATTTATCCACTGCATAATTATTCATCTGTGTATAACTTTTCCGCTAAAAAAAAGACCTTTCTTAGTCTCTTAAGAAAGGTCTTCCTTATGACTCATTTGTTTTTCTATCTCCATAATTTTCAAGATCTAAGCCCGGATTCGCATTTAAATCCCAACCTGCTCTGTGACCCTGATTAAAGGCGACAGCCCCTGCTGCAGCAATCATCGCCGCATTATCCGTGCAAAGGTGAAGGGGTGGAATAAGCAACTCTACGCCTGAGTCTTTGAACTTTTCCTGAAGCGCTGCACGCAGTCCTTTGTTAGCAGCAACTCCCCCGGCAACGATCACCTGTTTCACGTTGTAATCCTGCGCCGCTTGATATGCTTTTGTGGATAACACATCAATGACACTCGCCTGAAAACTTGCAGCAATGTCTTCTGGTTTCAATTCTTCGCCTTTTTGCTTGGCATTATGAAGCCTGTTGATAACTGCGGATTTCAAGCCGCTGAAGCTAAAATCGTACGATCCTTTTTCAAGCCAAGCCCGCGGAAAGTCTATCGATTCCTCTCCTTTTGCTGCGAGCTGATCTATATAGGGCCCTCCCGGATAAGGGAGCTTCAGCGTCCGGGCCACTTTATCATAAGCTTCTCCAGCTGCATCGTCTCTCGTTTCCCCAATCACTTCAAAAGAACCATGTTCCCTCATCAGGATTAGTTCCGTATGACCGCCTGAGACCACTAAAGCAAGCAGTGGAAACTCAAACTCTTTTTCTAATCGATTGGCATAAATGTGGCCGGCAATATGATGAACACCGACGAGCGGCTTCTGCTTAGCAAAGGCTAATGACTTCGCAGCATTTACACCGATTAACAATGCCCCTACCAGACCAGGTCCTTCAGTAACGGCAATCGCATCCATATCCTCAAGCGTAAGACCAGCCTCGGTAAATGCTTCGTCTAACGTTAAAGTAATTTGTTCAATATGGTGTCTGGAAGCAATTTCTGGCACTACTCCGCCAAATCGTTTATGACTCTCGATTTGAGAAGCAACGATGTTCGTAACAAGTTCCCGTTCATTTTTCACAATCGCCACTGCGGTTTCGTCACAGCTGGTTTCTATTGCTACAATATATTGATCATTTTTCATTTTAATCCCACCCACATCACTAAAGCATCTTCTCCATTATCGGTATAATAATTTTTTCTAATTCCTCCAGGGACGAGCCCGAATTTACGATATAAGTGCTGCGCGCCTGTATTGGATACCCGCACTTCCAGCGAAAGCTGCACAGCCCCCCGGTCAATCGCTTCTAATAAGGTTTGTCTGAATAACTCTTCTCCGTACTTCATCCCTCGAAATTCGGGATGAATGGCGATGTTGGTAATGTGCGCTTCATCAATAATCAGCCACAAACCACAGTAGCCAACAACCTTCTCATCAACCTCTGCCACAAAATAGTGGGAATACGGATTATCATTGATCTCGTTGAAAAAGGTTTCCTCTGTCCAGGGCACAGCAAAGGAGGCGTATTCCACCACCATGACTTCCTTTATGTCCTCATCTTCCATCGGTCTGATCAGCACTGTCATTTATTTGTTCTCCTGCTGGGCGAGCCACTTGGCTTCCGCTTCCGGCAGTCGTAAGTAATTCGGAACAAGTTCATGAATCGAACCAGCTTCTTGCTTCATTCCTGCCAAAGCCACAGCTGACGGTCGTGCGTAGTGGTAAGGACTTTCCGGAATTACCGCCTGCTCCCCTAAGATCTCTCGAATCATTGCTTCGTGGAGTGAGAGATCCTGACTAATGAATAGGATCTGCTTATCCAATTCCTGCAGCTCCTTCAGCCAATCCTCCATCAATACGTTAACTTCCTTCTTCTCCAGTTCCATGGCGCTGTTATAAAGCCCAGTATAAACCAGCCCCCGTCTCGCATCAAAAAACGGACAGATATATCCATCAAAAAATACTCCCTGCCGCGCTGCTGCCTCAAGACTAGAGACTCCAACTACAGGAATGTTTAAAGCCCACGCCATTGTCTTCGCCGTCGTTAATCCGATTCTCACGCCTGTATAAGAACCCGGCCCTTGTGCAACTGCGATCCTATCCAGTTCTTCAGGTACCGTACCTGTTTCCTTCATCAAATCGTTGATTGCCGGCATTAAACGGACGGAGTGATTCTTCTTAATATGGGTAACCAACTCCCCGGCTACGGCACCATTTTTTAAGATTGCCACACCCATAACATAGTTTGATGTATCTATGGCCAATATGTTCATCTGCCTAACTCCTTACAAACCTCTTCAAAATGCTGTGAAGAAGCTTCTAACATTATGGTACGCTTTTCGTCATCCACATACTTGATCTGGATGGCCAAACGCTGTTCTGGTAAATATTCTTCAATAAAATGCGCCCACTCTACCACCGTGACGCCCTCTCCTTCAAAAAATTCCTCAAACCCTAAATCTTCATCACTATCTTCCAGACGATAAACGTCCATATGGTAAAAGGGCATCCGCCCCTTATATTGTTTAATAATAGTAAAGGTCGGGCTATTGATCGTACGCGTGACCCCGAGGCCACGCCCTAAACCTTTTGTAAAGGTCGTTTTTCCCGCCCCAAGGTCTCCTTCTAACGTTAACACATCTCCAGGGGAAAGCTCCCGTCCTAACCGTTCAGCAAATTCCATCGTTTCTTCAGGAGAAGTGGTTTGCAGTTCAAAAGTTGTCACCGTATTATTCTCCTCCTTTTAAATGCGTATATCCCGATTTTTCAAGCACAGCAGCTTCGCCATTTTTATGAAGGATGACTTGGCCTGCCTCTTTCGCTTTTTCTTCGACTCGACCGACGATGTGGATAGGAAGATGCAATTGATCTGCTGCTGCCTGTACCTCTTGCCAATTCTCTTCAGCGACCGTACCGAGAAGTTCAAAATCTTCTCCGCCCGACAACATCCACTCTTGTGAATCATTAGGAAAAAGAGCAGCTAAGGCTGAGGAACAAGGAAGCAGATTATTCTCAATATGAAGATCGACCTGAGAAGCTGCCGCAATTTCATTTGCTTCATTGGCTATTCCATCACTTACATCATTTAACGCAATCCGATCGATATCATGGATCGAAGCAGCGAAACGCACTCGCGGAGATGGCTGTCGATGTCTCTGTATTAAATAAGCAGCTGCCTCCGAAGAACTATCCATTTGGTTAAGAAGTAATTCTAAACCGCCCCTGGAATCGCCAAGGGTGCCGGTCACAAAGATACGGTCTCCTGCTTGAGCGTGAGAGCGATACCGAGCTCCACCTATTTTAACATACCCCATTACAGTAATGGAGATCGATAGTTCCTTGCCAGAAACCGTGTCTCCCCCAATTAAATCTACCTGATAAGCTTCAGCAAGTTCCTTCATCCCTTCATAGATCCCTTTCAGTTCCTCATGGCTGTAACCTATTGGAACAACAAGCGACACGAGGTAAAAAGCCGGCACACTCCCCATCGCTGCGAGATCACTCAAGTTAGCCGCAAGGGCTCTGTATCCAATATGATAGGGCTCCATCGTATCTTTAGAAAAGTGCACACCATCCACCAGGGTATCCACAGTAGTAACCACATCCCTATTACCAGGACGAAACACCGCAGCATCGTCATCAATTCCTTGAATAAGAGATTCCTGATGAAGATGGACAGGGCGGATAGATTGTATAAATGCAAATTCATCCACGAACATTCACCTCAATTACTTCCATTCACTATTTCTATTATACCAATGGAAGCCAACAATTAAAAAAATCCATAACAAAAGCCTTAGGAAAAGTTCCTAAGGCCGAAAAATTAAAATTAAATGGCGGTCCGGACGGGACTCGAACCCGCGACCTCCTGCGTGACAGGCAGGCATTCTAACCAGCTGAACTACCGGACCACTAAAATGAAACCCTATGTAAAAAATACTCTAATAAAACTACAAAATTTAATGAACTACTAAGTAATCCATTAAATAAATTGGGTTGCACTCACGTGCTATATTGGCTGCACTGTAGTGCTGCGGTTTAAAATTGGTTGCGGGGGCAGGATTTGAACCTGCGACCTCCGGGTTATGAGCCCGACGAGCTACCAGACTGCTCTACCCCGCGATAATGTAAAAGCGACAAAGCTCTTACCAAATATATGAAATTTAAAATCAAACAACGTGGCGACGTCCTACTCTCACGGGGATCGACCCGACTACCATCGGCGCTGAAGAGCTTAACTGCTGTGTTCGGCATGGGAACAGGTGTGACCTCTTCGCCTTCATCACCACATCGTTGATTTTGAGGTGAACCCTCAAAACTGGATAAGTCAACATTCAAACAAGAAATTTTTCATCGGTCTTTTCACTTTTTACGGTCTAGCTGCAGCTCCTAGATCCTCGTGATCTAAGTGATCTCTCATCCAGGCTGAAAACCACAGCCTTTCTGCGAGCTTGCTTAGCCAGTCGGATCTGGACAGTCGCTTCCGCTTTTCAAGATAGATAAGTCATCGATCCATTAGTATCCGTCAGCTCCGCGTGTCACCACGCTTCCACCTCGGACCTATCAACCTCATCGTCTCTGAGGGATCTTACTTACTTGGCGTAAGGGGAAATCTCATCTCAAGGGGGGCTTCATGCTTAGATGCTTTCAGCACTTATCCCGTCCACACGTAGCTACCCAGCTATGCTCCTGGCGGAACAACTGGTACACCAGCGGTGTGTCCATCCCGGTCCTCTCGTACTAAGGACAGCTCCTTTCAGATTTCCAACGCCCACGACGGATAGGGACCGAACTGTCTCACGACGTTCTGAACCCAGCTCGCGTACCGCTTTAATGGGCGAACAGCCCAACCCTTGGGACCGACTACAGCCCCAGGATGCGATGAGCCGACATCGAGGTGCCAAACCTCCCCGTCGATGTGGACTCTTGGGGGAGATAAGCCTGTTATCCCCGGGGTAGCTTTTATCCGTTGAGCGACGGCCCTTCCATACGGTACCGCCGGATCACTAAGCCCGACTTTCGTCCCTGCTCGACTTGTAGGTCTCGCAGTCAAGCTCCCTTGTGCCTTTACACTCTGCGAATGATTTCCAACCATTCTGAGGGAACCTTTGGGCGCCTCCGTTACTCTTTGGGAGGCGACCGCCCCAGTCAAACTGCCCACCTGACACTGTCTCCGGACCGGATCACGGCCCTGGGTTAGAATGTCCGTACAGCCAGGGTAGTATCCCACCAGCGCCTCCACCGAAGCTAGCGCTCCGGCTTCTAAGGCTCCTACCTATCCTGTACAAGCTGTACCAACATTCAATATCAGGCTACAGTAAAGCTCCACGGGGTCTTTCCGTCCTGTCGCGGGTAATGCGCATCTTCACGCATAGTATAATTTCACCGGGTCTCTCGTTGAGACAGTGCCCAAGTCGTTGCACCTTTCGTGCGGGTCGGAACTTACCCGACAAGGAATTTCGCTACCTTAGGACCGTTATAGTTACGGCCGCCGTTTACTGGGGCTTCGGTTCAACGCTTCGCTTACGCTAACGCATCCCCTTAACCTTCCAGCACCGGGCAGGTGTCAGCCCCTATACTTCGCCTTGCGGCTTCGCAGAGACCTGTGTTTTTGGTAAACAGTCGCTTGGGCCTTTTCACTGCGGCTCCTCGGCAGAGGAGCACCCCTTCTCCCGAAGTTACGGGGTCATTTTGCCGAGTTCCTTAACGAGAGTTCTCCCGCTCACCTTAGGATACTCTCCTCGCCTACCTGTGTTGGTTTGCGGTACGGGCACCTCTTTCCTCACTAGAGGATTTTCTTGGCAGTGTGAACTCAGGAGCTTCGGTACTTTAGTTCCCTCCCCATCACAGCTTGACGTTGCCGGACGGATTTGCCTATCCGACCGTCTCACTGCTTGGACGCGCTCATCCAATGGCGCGCTCTCCTTATCCTCCTGCGTCCCCCCGTCGTTCAAACGGAAAGGAGGTGGTACAGGAATATCAACCTGTTGTCCATCGCCTACGCCTATCGGCCTCGGCTTAGGTCCCGACTAACCCTGAGAGGACGAGCCTTCCTCAGGAACCCTTAGGCTTTCGGTGAAAGAGATTCTCACTCTTTTTTCGCTACTCATACCGGCATTCTCACTTCTAAGCGCTCCACCAGTCCTTACGGTCTGACTTCACGGCCCTTAGAACGCTCTCCTACCACTGATCTTACGATCAATCCGCAGCTTCGGTGGTGTGTTTAGCCCCGGTATATTTTCGGCGCAGAGTCACTCGACCAGTGAGCTATTACGCACTCTTTAAATGATGGCTGCTTCTAAGCCAACATCCTGGTTGTCTAAGCAACTCCACATCCTTTTCCACTTAACACACACTTGGGGACCTTAGCTGGCGGTCTGGGCTGTTTCCCTCTCGACCATGAACCTTATCACCCATGGTCTGACTCCCAGAACAAAGTCGTTGGCATTCGGAGTTTGACTGAATTCGGTAACCCGATAGGGGCCCCTCGTCCAATCAGTGCTCTACCTCCAAGACTTTATATTCTGAGGCTAGCCCTAAAGCTATTTCGGAGAGAACCAGCTATCTCCGTGTTCGATTGGCATTTCACCCCTACCCACACCTCATCCCCGCAATTTTCAACTTGCGTGGGTTCGGACCTCCAGTCAGTGTTACCTGACCTTCATCCTGGACATGGGTAGATCACACGGTTTCGGGTCTACGACCGCATACTCATTCGCCCTATTCAGACTCGCTTTCGCTGCGGCTCCGCTTCTGCGGCTTAACCTTGCATACGGTCGTAACTCGCCGGTTCATTCTACAAAAGGCACGCCGTCACCCATTAACGGGCTCCGACTACTTGTAGGCACACGGTTTCAGGATCTCTTTCACTCCCCTTCCGGGGTGCTTTTCACCTTTCCCTCACGGTACTGGTTCACTATCGGTTACTAGGGAGTATTTAGCCTTGGGAGATGGTCCTCCCGGATTCCGACGGAATTTCTCGTGTTCCGCCGTACTCAGGATCCACTCCGGAGGAAGAAAGGTTTCGACTACAGGGCTGTTACCTGCTCTGGCTGATCGTTCCAGATCGATTCGTCTACCTTCCTTCTTTGTAACTCCAAAGGAGTGTCCTACAACCCCAGAAAGCAAGCTTTCTGGTTTGGGCTGATTCCGTTTCGCTCGCCGCTACTCAGGAAATCGCGTTTGCTTTCTCTTCCTCCGGGTACTGAGATGTTTCAGTTCCCCGGGTCTGCCTTCCTCTACCTATGTATTCAGTAGAGGATGCTATTCCATTACGAATAGCGGGTTCCCCCATTCGGAAATCTCCGGTTCACAGCCTGCTTACGGCTCCCCGGAGCATATCGGTGTTAGTCCCGTCCTTCTTCGGCTCCTAGTACCAAGGCATCCACCGTGCGCCCTTATTCACTTAACTATCGTCGTGAAAAGACGTTTAAAAAATTTCGATGTTCGTTGAATGTCTTGTCATCACTAGCTTCATCCTGCGATAAAACTATGATTAACTTATCCAGTTTTCAAGGTTCACAGCTGAAAGATCGTTTGATCTCTCAAAACTGAACAACCAACCAAGTACGTTTCCGTTCTAAATCCTTAGAAAGGAGGTGATCCAGCCGCACCTTCCGATACGGCTACCTTGTTACGACTTCACCCCAATCATTGGCCCCACCTTCGGCGGCTGGCTCCAAAAAGGTTACCTCACCGACTTCGGGTGTTGCCAACTCTCGTGGTGTGACGGGCGGTGTGTACAAGGCCCGGGAACGTATTCACCGCGGCATGCTGATCCGCGATTACTAGCGATTCCGGCTTCATGCAGGCGAGTTGCAGCCTGCAATCCGAACTGAGAATGGTTTTATGGGATTTGCTACACCTCGCGGCTTCGCTGCCCTTTGTACCATCCATTGTAGCACGTGTGTAGCCCAGGTCATAAGGGGCATGATGATTTGACGTCATCCCCGCCTTCCTCCGGTTTGTCACCGGCAGTCACCTTAGAGTGCCCAACTAAATGCTGGCAACTAAGATTAGGGGTTGCGCTCGTTGCGGGACTTAACCCAACATCTCACGACACGAGCTGACGACAACCATGCACCACCTGTCACTTGGTCCCCGAAGGGAAAGCCCTATCTCTAGGGTGTTCCAAGGATGTCAAGACCTGGTAAGGTTCTTCGCGTTGCTTCGAATTAAACCACATGCTCCACCGCTTGTGCGGGCCCCCGTCAATTCCTTTGAGTTTCAGCCTTGCGGCCGTACTCCCCAGGCGGAGTGCTTAATGCGTTAACTTCAGCACTAAGGGGTGGAAGCCCCCTAACACCTAGCACTCATCGTTTACGGCGTGGACTACCAGGGTATCTAATCCTGTTTGCTACCCACGCTTTCGCACCTCAGCGTCAGAAACAGACCAGAGAGTCGCCTTCGCCACTGGTGTTCCTCCACATATCTACGCATTTCACCGCTACACGTGGAATTCCACTCTCCTCTTCTGTCCTCAAGTTCCCCAGTTTCCAATGACCCTCCACGGTTGAGCCGTGGGCTTTCACATCAGACTTAAGGAACCGCCTGCGCGCGCTTTACGCCCAATAATTCCGGACAACGCTTGCCCCCTACGTATTACCGCGGCTGCTGGCACGTAGTTAGCCGGGGCTTCCTCGTTAGGTACCGTCAAGGTACCGCTCTATTCGCACGGTACTTGTTCTTCCCTAACAACAGAACTTTACGATCCGAAGACCTTCATCGTTCACGCGGCGTTGCTCCGTCAGACTTTCGTCCATTGCGGAAGATTCCCTACTGCTGCCTCCCGTAGGAGTCTGGGCCGTGTCTCAGTCCCAGTGTGGCCGATCACCCTCTCAGGTCGGCTACGCATCGTCGCCTTGGTGAGCCGTTACCTCACCAACTAGCTAATGCGCCGCGGGCCCATCTGTAAGTGATAGCAAGAAGCCATCTTTTAACCTCTCCTCAGGTGAGGAAAGGTGTTACCCGGCATTAGCCCCGGTTTCCCGGGGTTATTCCGATCTTACAGGCAGGTTGCCCACGTGTTACTCACCCGTCCGCCGCTCGTTCCACGAGCATCACCTCCGAAGAGGATCTGCTCGCTTCCCGCGCTCGACTTGCATGTATTAGGCACGCCGCCAGCGTTCGTCCTGAGCCAGGATCAAACTCTCCATAAAAGTGAAAAAGTTTGTCTTGCTCATTTGCACACCGAATGTGCTTTGTTTGAATTCCTTCTATATAATAGAAAGAATATCTTGACGTACTGGTTGGTTCGTTCAGTTTTCAAAGATCAATTTGTTCATGGTGGGCCTGAGTGGACTCGAACCACCGACCTCACGCTTATCAGGCGTGCGCTCTAACCAGCTGAGCTACAGGCCCCAATGGTATAATGGAGCGGGTGAAGGGAATCGAACCCTCATCATCAGCTTGGAAGGCTGAGGTTTTACCACTAAACTACACCCGCATATAAAATTTAAAGTTGCGATGGTCGGGAAGACAGGATTCGAACCTGCGACCCCTTGGTCCCAAACCAAGTGCTCTACCAAGCTGAGCTACTTCCCGTTAATTGGTGCGCCCGAGAGGAGTCGAACCCCTAGCCTTCTGATCCGTAGTCAGACGCTCTATCCAATTGAGCTACGGGCGCATCTCCGTTTGAAGCGACATCTACTAATATATCATGTCTTTCAATTCAATGCAAGAACTTTTTTTAAAAAGCTTAGTGCGGCCGAGAGGACTTGAACCTCCACGGGGTTGCCCCCACTAGGCCCTCAACCTAGCGCGTCTGCCGATTCCGCCACGACCGCAAGTTGTTAATATGGCTGAGTTGCTTCTTTTAATTGAAGTGCGGGTGGAGGGACTTGAACCCCCACGCCGTGAAGCACTAGATCCTAAATCTAGCGTGTCTGCCAATTCCACCACACCCGCGTAAAAATGGTGAGCCATGGAGGATTCGAACCTCCGACCCTCTGATTAAAAGTCAGATGCTCTACCAGCTGAGCTAATGGCTCTTCATGTTTCAAAAGGCAGTTCTTTTTTGAAGCGCAAGAAATATCTTATAACGTATTCGCGTTTTTGTCAACCGTTTTTTAAAGAAAAAATGGCTGGCCCAGCTGGATTCGAACCAGCGCATGACGGTACCAAAAACCGTTGCCTTACCGCTTGGCTATGGGCCAACGTATAATGGCGGTCCGGACGGGACTCGAACCCGCGACCTCCTGCGTGACAGGCAGGCATTCTAACCAGCTGAACTACCGGACCTATATAATGTAGAGTGACCCGTACGGGATTCGAACCCGTGTTACCGCCGTGAAAGGGCGGTGTCTTAACCACTTGACCAACGGGCCTCGTTAGTCTTATGTATAAAATAAAAATGGCGGAGAAGGAGGGATTTGAACCCTCGCGCCGTTTGCACGACCTACACCCTTAGCAGGGGCGCCTCTTCAGCCACTTGAGTACTTCTCCGTAATGGCTCCACCGGTAGGATTCGAACCTACGACCAATCGGTTAACAGCCGATTGCTCTACCACTGAGCTACGGTGGAATAATGAAAAATGATTCAGCTCTTAATTGCTTGTCCTGAAAAGCTTTCAAATAATCAGCGACGAAATATATCGTATAATATATTGCTTGGAATGTCAAATCCTTTTTTCGTCAATATATTGCTTATGTATTCATTTATTCTGTTCTTTTTGACAGCACCTAATTAATTTAACATGGCGTTTACAATTCGTCAATATGTTTTCTCTTTCTTTTTTAGTTTCCCTCGACATTTTCCACAAGCATAACGAGTGGTGTTTACTCGTCGCTTCCTGTGATACTCCTGTCCGCACTTCGTACAAATATAATGATGCTTTATAGGATTATCCTGAGAAGACAGTGGTTTGCAATATCTCGGCGATCCTGTTTGTTTGAGCAGCTCTTTGAATTCTCTATCTCTGTGGCTGAACCCCTTCCCTTCTATATGAAGGTGATAATGGCAAAGTTCGTGTTTAATTATTCCGGCAAATTCTTCTTCAGCTGATTCTTTGTAGTATTTAGGATTTAATTCAATTACCCGTTTCGAGGGAATGTATCTCCCTCCTGTAGTACGTAAACGAGAGTTAAAGTACACATCGTCTATAAATTTCTTATGAAAAAATTCTTCAGAAAGCTGGTTAGTCCATTCGTGAAGTTGCTGTTTGCTTAGTTCCAATTGTCACACCTCCTTTACCTCTTGCATACTTTATCATACGTATGTAGTACGGAAAAATCAAAAGGAGTGATGCAGATGCCTGGCTGGTTAAAAAAGCAAATGTACAGTGCTTTCTTTAATAAAGATAAGTATCAGATCAAAATGCTCAACCAATGCTGGTATTTCTATCAACGCCAATTGAAATAAAAAAATAACCTGGAAGACGAACTCCCAGGTCGGATCATTATTGAGGCAGCATTGTTAAGGCAATGCGCTGTTTTTGTGTATCTACATTATCCACCCAGACAGTCACGACGTCTCCGACAGCCACGACATCCATCGGGTGTTTGACAAATTTATTGGACAGTTTGGAAATATGGACAAGTCCATCCTGTTTGACACCTATGTCCACAAACACACCAAAGTCTACAACATTACGAACGGTGCCTTCCAATTCCATTCCTTGTTCCAAATCTTCCATTGATAGCACATTCGTTTTTAGTAAAGGTTTAGGCAGATCATCCCGAGGGTCTCGGCCAGGCTGAGTAAGAGATTTCATAATGTCCTGCAAGGTTGGCACTCCTAAATCCAGCTCTTCTGCAGTGGAACGGAGATCTAAAGTCTGCAATTGATTCTCCATTTCTTCACTGCCTAATTCGGCCTTACTTACACTCCCCATTTTTAAGAGCTCTCGCGTTGCCTTATAGCTCTCCGGGTGAATAGATGTTCGATCCAAAGGTTCCTCTCCATCTAAAATACGAAGAAAACCAATACTCTGTTCGAACGTCTTTGCCCCGAGTCTCGGGATATCCTTAAGTTCTCTGCGTTTAGAAAACTTTCCCAATTCGTCTCGCTTCTTCACGATATTATTTGCCACAGTTTTGCTTAAGCCAGAGACATATTGAAGCAAAGAAGAGGAAGCCGTATTCACATTAACCCCGACCTGGTTGACCGCTGTTTCCACAACAAAGGTTAAAGATTCATTTAGCTTCTTTTGACTTACGTCGTGCTGGTACTGACCGACGCCGATTGACTTAGGGTCAATTTTAACGAGTTCAGCTAATGGATCCTGCACACGCCTAGCGATAGATACGGCGCTTCTCTCTTCTACTTTAAAATCAGGAAATTCCTCTCTCGCCAATTTAGAAGCTGAATAAACACTCGCCCCCGCTTCATTGACGATCATATAGGACGCAGCTAAGTTATGCTTCTGGATCATATCCGCAACAAACTGCTCGGTCTCTCTTGATGCCGTTCCGTTTCCAATAGCCAAAAGCTCAATAGGATACTTCTTCATAAATGAAAGCAGAATTTTCTCTGCTCCCTTCACATCATTCTTCGGAGCGGTTGGATACATCACTGCAATGTCGAGCACTTTACCTGTTTCATCAACCGCAGCCAGTTTACACCCGGTCCGGAATGCAGGGTCCACCCCTAAGACGACTTTTCCTTTTAACGGCGGCTGCAGGAGAAGGCTCCGCAAATTGCTGGAAAAGACTTCAATGGCCTGCTCTTCCGCTGTTTCGGAAAGAGAATTGCGAATTTCTCTTTCAATCGAAGGCTGAATCAAGCGCTTATAACTGTCTTGAATGGATTCTTCAAGAATAGACTGAGTGGATTTGTCAGCTCCGGATTGAATCACTTTCTTATTTAAGTAATTTACAATCGTTTCTTCCGGGGGGTTTACGGCCACTTTCAGAATTTCCTCTTTTTCACCTCGGTTTAAAGCAAGGATACGGTGAGACACTATTGCCCGGACAGGTTCTTGATAATCATAGTACATTTCAAAGACACCTTTTTCGTCCTGTTCCGCATTTTTAGCTTTGGACTCGATTGTCCCTTTCTGGAAGGTTTGCTTTCGAATTTGCTCCCGATATTCCGGATCATCTGAAATCCATTCAGCAAGGATATCATTCACTCCTTGCGTTACCTCTTCTACTGTATGTAGTTCGTGCTCTTCTGATAAGTAAGTTTGAGCTTCCTGTTCATAATCAAACGCTTCTTGCTCCCATACTTTCTGAGCAAGGGGTTCTAATCCTTTTTCTTTAGCCACTGTGGCCTTTGTTCTTCTTTTCTGCTTATACGGACGGTATAAATCTTCTACCTTCTGTAGTTGAACCGCTTCTTCAATTTCCTTTCGCAGCTCTTCGGTTAATTTCCCTTGCTCATCAATCAATCGAATAACTTCTTCTTTGCGCTGCGTTAAATTTAAGACGTAATGGTACTGGTCTTCAATGGCTTTAATTTGAACCTCGTCCAAACCGCCTGTTAATTCTTTACGATACCTCGCGATAAAAGGAACGGTATTCCCTTCTCCAAGAAGATCGATGACCTGTTTCACAGGCTGTTCTTTTAATTCTGTCTGTTTAGCGACTAGCTTCAGCAAGTCGGCTTTCGGTAATAATTCACTCACGTCGTATCCTCCTTCTATTGAATACCATTGTATCAAATTCTCCTTGCCATTACTCGCAAACGAAAAGACCTTATTCCATTTTAACGTAGAATAAGGCCCTCATTTATACTGTATGGCAATCAAAGTCGTGTCATCATCTCTTGCCTGTCCATAAAGTTCTTTATATTGTTCAGTGATTACTTTCACATTCTGAGTTCTAGTATGCTTAGCAGATAAGTTGCGATCCACTACCCCATCCGAAAACATCATGAAAATCATGCCCGGATGCACCTTGCCTCTTGTTACTCGAAGCTTCTTTGGATAGCCCGCTAAATATCCAGCTAAGGGGATATTCCTGCCTCTAGTGCCATCATTATCCAAAGTTATGACGCCAATGTTCCCAATGGAGGAATAAGAGTATGTTTCAGCAATTAGATCTATTCTAAGTATACCAAGGACCACTCCACGTTTCCCGACCAAAGCTTCATTACACTTATGGACAAGCGACTCAATTGTTAAATCAGGGTACTTTTCCACCATTTCCATTACGGCCTTTGAAGACTCATGCGCCATTTCCCCACTGCCAAGACCGTCAGCCACAGCACAGACAAACGCTTCACCGGTTTCTTTGTAAAAATAGCTATCTCCACAGTAGTAGTTGCCTTTCTTCGCTTGTTGATACACGGAAATAGATAAATGATTCAGTTCATCCAGCACTAAAATGCCTCAACAGATTCAGATTGCAGGGCTTCTCTCAACTTTCTTAAAGCCCTCCGCTGTAAACGTGATACATGCATTTGTGAAATCCCCAGCCTTTCACCGGTGTCTTTCTGGCTCAGGTTTTCAAAATACGTGCATTGAAGAATTTCCTGCTCTCGTTCACTTAAGATCGGAAGTACTTTTTCAAGCAGCATTCTTTGATCAATATGGTTGTACCCATCCTCTTTATTTCCGATTAAATCAAGAATGGTGACCGTACTTCCATCAGAATCAGCTTCGATTTTCCGGTCCACAGAAAGAGCTTTATAGCTTTTGCCCATCTCCATGGTCTCCAGAACATCTTCTTCAGAAACTTCCAGATATTCAGCAATTTCGATCACAGAAGGAGAACGCTGTAAAGAGCTGGTCAGCTCCTCCGCTGCTTTTTTAATTTTCGGTCCTAATTCTTTAATCCGGCGCGGAACGTGAACACTCCAAGTTTTGTCACGGATAAATCTTTTAATTTCCCCAATGATCGTTGGAATGGCAAACGATTCAAAGGATTTTCCGAATTCCGGATCGTAACGGCGGATAGCAGCCAGAAGTCCCAGCATGCCGACCTGGACTAAGTCCTCATGGATGGTACTGTTTTTAGAATATTTGCGGGCGATGGACTCTACCAGGTCTTTGTAAACAAGAACAATCTTTTCCTGGATTTCTTCATCCCGCGGATTTTCCTGTAAATATTCTATCCACTTATAAACCTCATCATTATGATGTTGAGATCTGGTCGCCATCTTGATCCACCTCGGCTTCATGGAGATATTTAGTCATTAACACGATAACTCCATATTTACTATTGATTTCAACTTTATCCATTAGGGCATCAATTAAGAAGAGTCCAAACCCACCTTCGCGTAGTTCAGCGATGTCGTCGTTCTGCTGGTAAGGTCCAATATCCTGTTTAATTTCGCCAAGATTAAAGCTGCCTCCGTGATCGGCCACCATCACCTCCAGGCGATTGTCATATAAACCGAATCCGATGGTGATTTCGCCATCTTCATCTTCTTTATAGGCGTGTTTCACAGCATTAGTAATGGCTTCAGAAATAGCAACTTTCAAATCTTCTATATCTTCATATGAGAATCCCATACGATTGGCAATTCCGGAAGTACTTAAGCGGACAACACCTACATATTCCGCTTTAGCAGGGACCTTCACTTCTACAAAATCAAATGGTTCCATTTTACATTCCACCTCGTACTGTAGTGTCTATGTTCATGATTTCAGTTAAACCGGTAATTTTGAACAGACGATATACACGGTCCTGCATTTGTACAAGCTTTAGTTCGGTGTTGTGTTCTTTAGTAGACTTAAGAGCACTAATAAATACTCCCAATCCCGTTGAATCCATGTAGTTTACGTTTTGAAGATCAACTTCCACTGTTTGACGCTCTTCCTTCGTCAGCGGCAGCAATGCGTCTTTAAGTTTCGGTGCAGTAAAAGCATCTACTTCTCCGGAAAGAGAAACGTAGGCTACATCTTCTTTATTCGTAATATCTATTGTTAAGTTCATGACTAAAATCCTCCTATTATCCAAAGAAAAGTCGATCAAAAAAGTAAGTTCCCGACTTTATTATAGGTTAAACATTTCTCCGCAAAATAATCAGCGTAAAGTCATCCCGCAACTGAAAGTCCTGAAGTCTTTCAAAATGCTTAAAGACCTGCTCCACAACCTCTTGAGCAGGAAGGTGGGCATATTGCTTGATTACATGAAGAATTTCTTCCTGTTCAATAAAGCGGTCCCCTTGCCGGCATTCCGTCACTCCATCAGTAAGGAGAATGATCATGTCCCCCTGCTCTACTTTCCGTTGATGCTCGGTGTACGACGCTTCTGCTGAAACTCCGAGAACAAGTCCTGACGCTTCGATCTCTTCATATTCGTCCCGGTCTTTGTGGTAATAAAAGCCTGGTTCATGACCTGCAGAGGAATAATGAAAAGTATGAGTATCTGTATCATATAATCCGTAGAACATCGTAATAAACATGCTGGAATCCACATTTCTTTCCACTACTCGGTTCAAACTGCCGAGAATAACACCCGGATCCATCCGCAGTTCTGGGAAACTGTCCATCGAATACTTAATCATCGACATACATAAAGCGGCAGGGACTCCTTTACCAATTACATCAGCGATAGCCACACCAAGCGACCCTTCTCTGTCTTGAACAAAGTGGTAATAGTCGCCATTCATCTGCTTTGCAGGTACGCTGATCGCCCCTACTTCAACTTCTTCCAGTTCTGGTTTCACTGTGGATAACAGGGTTTTCTGCATGTTAGCTGCTACGGAAAGCTCTGATTTAAGTTCCAGCTGCTTCTCACGCAAAGACTGATACTCCTGATAGGCAAGTCCATAAGAAATCATCGTTTCCAGCAGAAAACTCATAGAAGATTGAATATATTCAGGCATTTCCGGGTATAGTTCCTCTAAGGACTGAATATGCACGTTAATAATTTCTTCTGGAGAAATGTTATGCTGCATCGAATGCTTACTGAATTGTTCTGCCTGGTAGAGAGCCTGCTCATCTTTCGTTCTAATATACTCTTGCAGTAATTCTTTATAATTTTCTACATCCAGTTTTAATGTGCTCACTAGTTAAACCTCCTCTACCGGAGCCATTTGATTACTTTAATTTCAGTACCTTTGCCATCTTCTGAATAAATATCAAATTCGTCCATTAACCGTTTGACACCAGGGAGACCTGCCCCAAGTCCGCCTGAAGTAGAGAATCCATCTTCCATTACCTGGCTTAGTTCTTTAATTCCAGGTCCGTTATCCATGGCAACAATACTCATCCCTTTATGATTCATATCATCCACTGCTTCAAAACATATTTTACCTGTCCCAGCATATAAATAAATATTTCTTGCCAGCTCTGATATAGCAGTGGCGATGCGCGCTTGATCTACAGTTCCAAATCCGATTTTTCTGGAAATGTCCCTGCCCAGCTGTCGGGCGCCCACAATATCCCACTCCTTTTTAATGTTGACACAGGATTGGAAGTCCATGGCTACTCCTCCAATTCCTGACGAAGTTTAATTAATCCTTGTTCTAAATCTAGTGCAGTAGGGACATCCTGCATATGAATTCCT
The DNA here is from genome assembly GCA_963739045.1 of uncultured Bacillaceae bacterium. Classification (GTDB taxonomy): domain Bacteria; phylum Bacillota; class Bacilli; order Bacillales; family Halobacillaceae; genus Halobacillus_B. The sequence continues at coordinate 18,694 of CAVTYY010000001.1, forward strand.
AAGTCAATCAGTGTCATAGCTACAGCAGGCTGGATACCCGTCAAGACTACCTTTGCACCCATAAGATCGGACATTGTAACTACGTCTCCGAGAACTTTGGCGATGAAAGAGTCAATAATATCGACAGAAGTTAAATCTATTACCACACCTGTGGAGCCGCTCTCGTGAATTTTGCTCAGCAAATCTTCTTGAAACTGAATGGCCGTCTGGTCATCCAAATCGATTTGAATAGAAATAAGCAAATAATTGTGCAGCTTTAGAATTGGTATTCTCAAGGTGTTCACTCCTTATTCAGTGAATCTATTAGTTTTTCAATGTTTTCATCGTTATTCTGACTTTCTTCGATTTTGCGGTTCGTTAGTTCAAGGGCTGTCTGGAACCCTTTGCGAAGTGAACTTTTCGTAGGGAATTTCCCAAGATCAATGCCCAGGTTTACAATCGTCTGAGCAATTTCCGGACGAATTCCTACCAATATGCATCTTGAACCGATTAAACGGACCGCTTCAGCAGCTTGAATGATGTGATGAGCAACCATTGTATCCACAACAGGAACTCCGGTGATATCAATAAGTACAACTTCCGCATTGTGCTTAATTACACCATCTAGAAGATTTTCCATAATCAGTTTAGCTCTTTCCGTATCAATCGTTCCAATAAGAGGCATAATCGTAATGTTTTCCATCACTGGAATGAGTGGAGCAGACAATTCTTGTAACGCAACTCTTTGAAGAGAGACAATATTTTCCCAGCTTCCAGAGTACTCATTTACGAGTTGATTAATAACCGGGTCAACCCAGCCATCAACTTTACGAAGCACTTCAGAAAAGTAGTCTGAGTCAATCTGGTCTGATTGCTTTAAGATAAAGTCGGTAATGACCCTGCGAAACACTTGCATACCGTCTGTTAAGTAGCTCAGCGGCCATCCAAGGTTGATCAAGCGCTCAGCAAAGTCCTCTAAATCCTTTGAAAGTCCCTGCTTCTCAATATTAGAGAAAATGACATTTACAAATTCCCGATTAGTGCTTTCAAGCATCTCATCGGAAATCGTTGCTGTATAGTCATTCTCCTTGTGGGTCTCAACTTCCTCTAACCACATTTTTACAATATCGTTGCTATGTTCAAGAACGACGTCCTTTAGTTTTTGATCCATTTGTAAACCTCCACCATATCCCTATAAAATTAACGAATTAATATCCAAATATAATGTTATCAAAGATTCGATATTTTATATACTAATTAACCCTATTTTATACTTGATTGAAAAAATCCGCTATGTATTTTCCCAAATTTTTGTACTGGCAAACATTTGAAGTGAGAATAAGAGCCTAGTATTCGGCCTCTGTAATACAAGAGTAGGAAATGAATTTCTTTTATGGACTTTGGATCTCAAGGTGATGGAGCGGCTTTAGCTCTATACAAAGCTGATGTAAATCCAAATGATTCAACTTTTTTTGAGACAACAAAAATGAAGCTGCCTTCAGCGACAGCTTCATTATTAAAAATCAATTAATCCAAGACTAATCTGCAGCGCTTCATTCACACGCTGCATCATAGGTTCATCTAGTTGAGTAATCTTGTCGGTCAAACGCTGTTTATCAATAGTTCTGATTTGTTCCAGCAGGATTACTGAATTTCGTTCAAAACCGTATTTGGCTGCATCAATTTCAACATGTGTAGGAAGTTTGGCTTTCTGTATTTGCGCAGTAATCGCTGCAACGATTACAGTAGGACTGAAACGATTACCGATATCGTTTTGAAGAATGAGAACTGGACGAACCCCGCCTTGCTCAGACCCCACAACTGGGGACAAATCAGCGAAATAAACGTCTCCTCGTTTGACTATCAATGGCTTCACACCCCGCCCACTAATTGCTCCAGGGTGTGTTCTGCCTCCTCTTCAGCCTGAAACGCTTCTGAAGCGATGTTTAAATTAATTTTTGCCATTTCCATGTAGCCTCTGCGCATGGATTCTCTTACATGGCGTTGTTTCTTCTCCCGCAAATACATTTTAGTTGCTTGACACATGAAATCGCTCCGATCACTGTTTTCGAGTTGAATGAATCCATCTACTTCATTCAGTAGGTTATCCGGAATCCGGATGACAATCTCTTGCATGCTGTCGGACAAAACCATACACCTCCACCATCTTCTCTAAAAAAGAAACCAGTCAATAAGTCCACCCTAATCTTATCATTCAGGAGTGTCTATTGCAAAGGAGTGTTGGAATTTTTTCGTAAAAGATGCCACCTTAGCTCTCCTGATGGGAAAAATTGCCGAACGCTGGCATGAAGCGGGTCACAGGGAGTTATCCACTTCCACAATTTGTCCATTTTTTAAATATATTCGAGGAACTCGATAACTAATCATACAAGGGATCTCATAATTAATAGTATCTAAATAGTCTGCTACTTCATCTGTTGAAATTTCCAGTTGTCCCTTGTCTTTACCAATTAAGGTAACCATTGTTCCTAAAGGATATTCCTGATCAAGCCGAATCATGAATTGATCCATGCATATCCTCCCCACAATTGGGAGCCGTTTACCATCTACGAGCACTTCCATCCCTTGTAACTTTCTTATCCAGCCATCTGCGTATCCTAGAGGAACGGTACCAATCCATTCCTCCTCTTGAGTTTCATACGTGGCCCCATAACTGATAAATTCTCCCGCTGCTAATTTCTTCACGTGGATTAACCGAGTCTTCAGGGAGAAGGAAGGGTGTAAGTCAATGGGTTTCTCTCTTTTAACTACTGCTGACGGGTAAAGTCCGTACATACTAATACCAAAACGTACATAATGTTTCATATGCTCAGGGAAACGCATGCTTGCTGCACTGTTACCCGTATGAATCTGCACTGGATCTTTCCAGACTTTCTTTAAATGAACCAGCAATTGTTCCAGACGGTCTGACTGGACCTGAAAATAATCCAGATCTTCTTCATCTGCCGTAGCAAAATGAGTAAAAACAGCTTCTAATTCAAGCATTGAATTCTTTCTGATTCCATCAAGCAGGACATCCATTTCATCAGCCGAGCGAATACCAATTCTCCCCATCCCTGTATCCCACTTCATGTGAAGCTTAAGCGTACAAGGAAGATCCAGACGGCTGACTTCTTCCAGCCACTCTTTTTGAAAAACCGTTAAGCTAACATCCAGCCGGGCGGCAATTTCCGCATCCTCCGGTCGAACCCACCCCATTACCAGAATAGGAGCATCTATCCCTGCTTCTCTTAGTTTAATGGCCTCATCTAAAAGAGAGACAGCAAGTGCTTTCGCTCCAGATTCCAGTGCTTGTTTCGCTATTTGCAAGTCCCCGTGGCCATACGCATTCGCTTTTACCACCGCATAAATCTCCACCTCATCAGGAAGACGCCCTTTCAACTGCTTGATATTATAATCAACCGCCGAAAGATCCACCTCAGCCCAGGAATCTCTATAAAAAGTTTCAATAGACAAGGGTTTGACACCTCTCTTCAATACAATATCTCTCTATTATTCAACGAGCCAACACCCCTGTCAAATAGAAAAGCGGAAGTACCCGTTCAGCTCCGACCAGTGTGAAATTCGCCCTATAACTATACGAATCATTCTTACTGTAAAATAAAAGCAGACCGCTAAGCCTGCTCACCGAAAATTTATTTAACTGCGTGATTATTAATGGAGCTTGCCACAGAAACCATTTCATCTTCAGTCAATTGATCACTCGCTAAATGGAATGTGGTTCCATTCTGTGTCCACTGCAGCCGCTTGTTTGCCATAGCACCAATTACTCCATCTTCAAGCTGAACAGGATCTCCACTTACTTGAATAGAAGCTTGGGCACTTGCTGGCTGCACATCTGCAGTTTCTTGAATTAGAGTGAAGTTCTTATCTCCAGCAAAATTCATAATGACTCGTTTTCCATCCTCTGTCTTTAATTCCTGCTCATCAGTAAGCTCAGCTCCGTACGTTTCACCCGGATACAGAACGGCTTCTTCTTTAGTATCATCCATACTGGCAACAGGGACTTCAGAGGGAGCCATCGCCATATTTTTATCTACGTCAAAGTCTTCTTTCTTCAAGGAGTCATCTTTAGCGAAGTTTGCGAACTGCACCTCTACTAAAGGATTCATGTCCTGGTCGAATACTTTCACCATCACAGGCTGATAACTCTTCTTATCGAAATAAATTTCCTGGAACGGAAGTGTTTTATTGTTTTGATAATTGGTTTTCGTTTTAAAGACGAAATATTTTTCACTCGTGTTAAATTCTGCATCCGAGTCCGTCTTGATATCTTTAATCAGTGATGCGAATAAATAAGGCTGGCTGGTGTTCTGCGGCCAATCACTTTGAAACTTAAAGCTTTTATTTAACGCAGGGGTAAGAACATAGACTCCGCTGCCATTTTTCAAAATGATCTGGCTTCCTTTTTCATCCTGATCATTTTGCAGCTGAACACGGTAAAAATCCTTTTTCTTATGCCACACTTGAATATGGTATTTCTGTTCATCTTTACCCGTACGCATCTTCATATTTGCTTCAGTTTTATATCCAGCCATATCGTCTGCCTTTTGTTCAAGCTTTTTCAATACATCTTCTTTAGATTGCTGTCCGCACGCACTTAGTGCGAGCAAGGCAAACAATGAGGCGAACAAAAGGATTAGGAAACGTCTTTTCATCTGCTCAACTCCTTTGTCTCAACTGGAGGACAAAGGGAACGCATCACCGTAACTCAAGAAAATGTACGAAAGGTTTGGGACAACCCTTCTACTACGTCCGTCGCAAGCAAATCTCTCATTGCGCGCTGCTCGTCCGTTAATAACTCGGCTGTTGTGCCATGAATGAAGCAGCCATTGCTGATTCCATCCAAAATAGATTCGCTTTGTAAAACCATAGCAAGCAGGATGCCAGATAACACATCACCTGTGCCACCTTTTGCAAGCCCTGCATTTCCGGTCAAATCGACTCGCTGCTTTCCTTCCGGGGAAGTAATAATCGTAGCCGGACCTTTTAACACGAGATACACTCTATGCTTGCGGGCAAAGCTCCGACAATAAGCAAAGGGAGATTGCATAATTGTCTTAATCGGCTCTCCCAATAGACGAGCGAACTCTCCAGGATGGGGAGTAAGAATAGTCGGATATGGCCGCTGATCCACTTTATCAAGCAATTCCTTCAAATGAAAAAGTCCATCGGCGTCGATCAAAAGCGGTGCTTCTATTAGCTCAAGAAGCTCTTCTATCAGCTCCTGTGCCTCCGTATGACGGCCCAGTCCCATTCCAACTGCAGCTGCGTCAAACCCATGAAGATCACCCTCTGTGTGACCAGTAATCTTACCTGCCGTTTCATTCATCGCAAGAAAGGTTGCTTCCTGCACGTAAGAAGAAACAGAAGGAATGACCTCCTTAGCCGTCGCTACTGTTAAAAGCCCGGCACCGCTCCTTAGAGCCGCCTTTGCGGACATGGCGATTGAACCCGGCATTACATCAGAGCCCCCGACCAATAATCCTTTCCCGTGACTCCCTTTATGAGAATTCGTCATTCGCTCCGGCAGGCTTCGCTTCACATCATTACGCTGCCAGACAAGACGTTCGGGATGGCGGAGCTTGCGAACAGGGAGCCCGATCTCCACCATCTCGATTTCCCCGTAAAAGGGACGTGTATGCTGTAGAACTGCACTCACTTTCAATGCAGCTATCACTACTGTTAAATCCGCCCGAACTCCATCAAACTCCTCAATTCCTTCATCCGCTGGAACTCCAGTGGGGAGATCGACCGCAATCCTGCAGGAATTCTGCTTGTTTACCAGTTCCACTATTTCATTGAAAGGAGAGCGTAACGGTCCCTTCGCTCCGATACCCAGCATGGCATCCACGATCACATCAGCCTTTTCGAGTGACTGTGTCAGAGTGTCCCAATCGTTCAATTGAAAAAGGGAGTAACCTGAAGCAAGGAAGATTTCCTTATGAACTTTCGCATCCCCGGATATTTTTTCGTCTGCTGCCACTTGCCAGGCCTCTACTTCGTATCCTCGGTTCAATAAGGTTCTGGCAATGACGAAACCATCTCCACCATTATTTCCTGCTCCGATGAGCACGACCACTTTATGATGTTCCGGTATTCTCCGTTCGATTACATCCGCTGCAGCTCGGCCAGCACTTTCCATTAATATTTTCCCTTCAATTCCAGCTGACTCTATAGCCACCTGGTCCCATTCGTACATTTCTTGTGCGGTGACAATATCCATTTCGTTCCCTCCTACCCGCATTACAATGTTATGAGACAACCTATGTAATTATGCCATTTCACCTTTCTTCGATCACAATTTGAGCAATGGCTTGAGCAGAGCTGTGAGAAATCGCGACCCATATAACTTGGTTCTCATAACCTTTGACTTGTATTTTGGGAGCGCCGCTTGCATCCGGAAGAATTTCTATATCTTGAAAGCTGAGCCGCCCAATTCCCGTACCCGCCGCTTTCGAGAACGCTTCTTTCGCCGCAAACCGGCCAGCCGCAAACTCTGTTTGGCGCTTTCCCTTTAATTGCTGATATTTCTCCTGCTCTTTCTTAGTTAATATTCGTTGAATAAACCTTGGATTACGCATTATACTTTGTTTAATACGTTCAATCTCTAAAATGTCTACACCGATGCCTTTGATCACTTTTATCTTCCTTTACAAGTTAGCTAGTTGTAGTATACCCGATTATGGAAGTGGTTAAAAAAAGAATAATAGATGTTCTTTTTGCTTATATTGACGAAGAGCAGTTATGTAAAGGAGAATGGCCTATGTTTGTTCGAACGGAAAACTTTAAGGAATTTTTTAAATTTTATCCCATCGTTTCCTGGCTGGTGATTATTAACTTTGGTCTATGGTTATTAATTGATGTGCTTCAGCTTGGGGCAGCTGAGGAATTCTTCCGCTGGGGTCTGGGCATCAATGTCCTTGTCTCACAGGGAGAGTATTGGCGGTTAATTACACCTGTCTTTCTTCACGCAGGTTTTTCTCATGCTTTGTTTAATTCTTTCTCTCTCGTATTATTTGGGCCAGCGCTTGAACAAATGCTCGGCAAAGGAAAATTCATTGCTCTTTATTTATTTGCCGGCTTTGCAGGAAACTTAGGAACTTTTGTCGTCCAGCCTGGTGCGTATAACCCTCATTTAGGGGCATCCGGTGCAATTTTCGGATTGTTTGGCGTCTATATTTTTATGGTTTTGTTTAGAAAGAATTTAATTGACCAGGCGAATTCCCAGATCATATTCGTCATTTTCATTCTTGGCCTCATCATGACCTTTTTACAGCCGAATATTAACGTGCTGGGCCACGTCTTTGGTTTCATCGGCGGATTTGCTCTTGGTCCAATCATTTTGAAAAACGTGCAAAGTTTTTCACTTTCCCGAATAAGGGAGAAGCATTCCACCAGCTCCTCTTTTGGGTTTAATCCCAATCGTCACAGAAATAGGAATTCATCCCCCGGCAGCATTGGCCGCTATCTCTTTTGGGGAGCCATCATCTTTTTCGTTGCCGTGTATGTATTCAGTAACTTTCTATAACACCCCAGAAAAACCGTCTCTCCATGAGGCGGTTTTTTGTTTTAATTTTTCATTGGTCATTAAACTACTTTGCAGAATTGTGTAAGACTTGATTTCGAGATGGTTGGGTCCGTAATTAACAATGAGAGGAGGATGGCACAGGAAATAACTCGTTCTGTTTTTCTTGAAGGGGTTTCGAGATCCTTTTATGGTCAAGGGGCGGAGGGAAACGGTGAGACTCCTGTGGGAAGCGCGGGACAGCTGAGACCCCGGAGAGCTTTGCTCGAGGAGGCTCAGCGCCCGCCCCACGGAAAGCGATCCTTTTCCCGCAGCCCCCAAGCTCTTACTATAGTCTCGAACGGAGTCTTCCCCGAAAAACAAAAAAACTGACAGACCGCGAAGGATCTGTCAGTTCATGACTCATATCTTATTTAGCGTTTGAGTTACGGCTTTTGTTCTGAAAACCACGCTTGTTTTTACTATTAAAGTTGCGATTACGTGATTTATTGCCACCACTGCGGTTAAAGTTACGGTTCCCGTCTTTACCACGGTAGCTCTTCTTGTTTTTACCTTGAGCACCTTTAACACTGATCGGTTGAACAGAAGACAAACGAACAGGAACTTCATCACGTTCTTTAGTCAGCATCTTCAGTGCAGCTGCTACGACATCAGAAGCATCATGCTCCTGCAGCAATTGATCTGCAGCTTGATGATACTTTTTCAAGTCATCCGATTGCAGGTTTTCAGTGATTTTATCAACTGCAATTTGCTGCTGGCCGCGTTTAGCTTCATCAGAAGATGGTACACGCAAACGCTCAACTTTTTTCTTAGTCAGTTTTTCAATTAAGTTAAGCTGAGCTTTCTCACGAGGCGTGACAAAGGAAACAGATTCCCCTTTACGTCCCGCACGTCCAGTACGGCCGATACGGTGTACATAGCTTTCTGGATCCTGAGGGATATCGAAATTGTACACGTGAGATACTTCAGAGATATCCAGTCCACGGGCAGCCACATCAGTCGCCACAAGAATTTCGATACGTCCGCGTTTAAATTTATTTAATACAGACATACGCTTTCCTTGCGTCAGATCTCCATGAATACCTTCTGCACGGAAACCGCGAGCCTGCAGTCCATCAGACAGTTCATCTACGCGGCGTTTCGTACGGCCAAAGACAATGGCTAGACCCGGCGCATGAATATCAAGTAAACGAGTAAGTGTATCGAACTTATGCTTCTCAGGAATCTCCACATAATACTGTTCGATATTTTCCACAGTCATTTCTTTTGATTTCACTTTAACCTCTTCAGGTTTTTTCATAAGGGTCGTTGCGATATTGCGGATTTCTTTCGGCATTGTTGCTGAGAACAATAACGTCTGACGATGTTCTGGCAATGCTTTAAGAATATCTCTAATATCATCAATAAAGCCCATGTTTAACATTTCGTCTGCTTCATCTAGCACAGCCGTATGAACATTCTCAAGCTTAATCGTTTTACGACGAATATGGTCTAGCAGACGTCCAGGCGTGGCTACGACGATTTGATTATCTTTCAAGGCACGAATCTGACGTTCCATATTGGAACCACCATAAATTGGCAGTGTGCGGACTCCGCTGTTTTTACCCAGACGGTTTACTTCTTCCGCTACTTGAATCGCAAGCTCACGTGTAGGCGCAATTACAAGACCTTGTACTGATTTAAGGTCTTTATTAATTTTCTCGATCATCGGAATTCCGAAGGCTGCTGTCTTTCCTGTTCCGGTCTGCGCCTGTCCGATGACATCCTTACCTTCTAAGCCTAGGGGGATGGTTTGTTCTTGAATTGGTGTTGTTTCCTCAAAGCCCATATAATCTAATGCTTTAAGAACTGGTTTTGATAAACCTAATGATTGAAATGTTGTCACTATACTTTCATACTCCTTTATAATTAAAATCTTCTACCTTATATGCATACGAACATGTAAAAAAAGCCTTCTGCCACACTACACGGGAGAGGCCTCTCAAATACCTGCCTGATAGATTCATTCATCATAACACACATAACAGTTTTAATTCTACACATTTTCTCTATGCTTTTCAATCTTAATAATGATAAAATGAGTAAAAACTGTAATGTTCCCGAGGAGGGATCCAATGGATAAGCCTCCATTCCACCCCTATATATTATTATTTATTGGTGTGGCGTCAATCTCCACAGCTGCCGTCTTTGTGCGGCTCGCTGGAGAAGCACCGGCTTCTATAACTGCTTTATACCGATTATTAATTGCTGTCATTATTATGGCCCCATATATCGGTTGGAAATACCTTCACGAACTAAAAAAAATTTCTTCAAAAGATTTAATTCTTGCAACTTCTGCAGGAATATTTCTAGCTTTTCACTTTATTTTATGGTTTCAATCCTTGAACTATACATCAGTCGCAAGCTCAGTAGTTCTCGTTACCATGCAGCCTATCTTCGCTTTTATAGGCACATACCTCTTCTTTAAAGAACGTTTTACAATCGGAGCCGTTCTCAGTATGGTCATTGCGCTTACCGGCAGCGTTATTATCAGCTGGGGAGATTTTCAAATCAGCGGCATTGCATTACTTGGTGACATTCTCGCATTAGCTGGTGCCGCCATGGTTACAGGATATTTTCTATTGGGGCAGAATTTACGTAAACGATTGTCTTTGATGACGTACACATTTTTAGTTTACAGCATGGCGTCTGTCACTCTGCTCATTTATAACCTTATCCTTCAAGAGCCCTTTACAGGTTACTCTCAGCAGCAGTGGCTGGCATTCCTAGCCCTTGCGATCATCCCTACTTTCTTTGGGCACTCGCTTTTTAATTGGACCCTTAGATGGGTAAGCACCTCAACCATTACGATGGGGATATTAATAGAACCTATTGGCGCTTCACTGTTAGCCTATTGGATTTTAGGCGAAGGAATCACATGGTTTCAATGGCTCGGTGGTTCGATTGTAATCTTCGGGCTTATGATGTTCATATTCAGTACCGCGAAGAAAGTTAAACCAAAGCTTACTCATGCTTCCAATAAGTCTCAGAGACCACCCAAATAAACCGAGAGCAGGTGAACCAATGCCGATCAAGCTGATCGTAGACGGAGGAGGAGATTTTCCTCCTCAGATGGTAAATCAGTATGATATCGAAACAATTCCCCTTAACCTTCAGTTTGGGGACGACCAGTATAAAACCGGCGAGATGGATTTACAAACCTTTTATAGAAAGTTAAAACAATCGGAAGAACTTCCAAGGTCTTCCTCCCCCAGCCCCAACGATTTCTACGAAGTGTTCAAGATGATGGATCCAGCGTTCCCGATCCTTGTGCTAAGTCTGACTCAAGGTCTTAGCAGTACTTATGAAAATGCAGTCATGGGGAAGAACCTTTTATTAGAAGAAGAACCCGACCGCCAAATCGAAGTGCTCAACACGAAAACCGCTTCTTCAGGTGTCGCCTTACTGCTTCACGAAGCCAAAAAGACTATTGACCAGGGCGTTTCTTTCCCAGAACTCGTTTCACATATGCAGGAAAGAATCGAAAAAACTACTACCCTGTTTATTTTGAAAACGTTAGAAAACGTTATCAAAGGCGGCCGCCTGGACAAAGTTAAAGGAAAAATCGCGAAAACGCTGAATATCAAGCTTTTAATGAAAGCGAATGCAGAAGGGGCAATCGAAGTATCTGAAAAAGTTCGCGGCAGCAAAAAATCTTTACGCCGGTTTGTTGATCAAATCGGCGAATATTCAGCAAACTTTGAGGATAAAGTAATTTCTTTATCGCATTGCAATGATCAAGAGCGCGGGCATAAAGTGTTAGAGGCTATTAAAGATCAATACAGCTTTAAGGATTCTTTATTTATGGAAATGGGTCCTCTTATATCGACCTATGCGGGAGAAGGCGGCCTTGTGATTGCTTTCTTCAAAGACTGAAGCTAAAGAATAGAGCATTTAACAAGAGGCTGCGACATAAGGAAACGATCATAAATCTTGCATTAGGCAAGACAAAAAAATCCGAACGGCGATGGAAGAATGGCGTTAACATTTCATCATCGTTCGGATTTTATAATGGCTAAAATACTTATGACTCTGCCTCTTTTCCATGATAATCTTCATATCGTGGTTGAGGAGAAGATAATGCCAGAACCCCTGCCGTAATGGGGAAAAGCAGCGTCAGGACTATAATAACCTGATAATTGCCCAGCCAGTCATAGAACAATCCAAACGGAAGTGGGCCAAGCGCTGATCCTACTACCATGACCGTTTGAGCTAACCCTTTAATGCTGCCTAAATGCTCTCTTCCGAAATAATTCGGCCAGACAATATTCAATACAATTCTCTCAAATCCATTGACTATTCCCCAAACGACTCCAAAGCCGATCGCAAGCCACCAACTTGAAGTAAACAGTAATAAGAGCAAGGTGAAAATATGGCCGAAAAATGTGATAGCTAAAATATAATGCACTGAAAAACGATCAGCTAAATAACCGACAATGAATGTTACTGGAAAACCGATGACGGCCATTAAAGTGAGTACTGTCGCTGCAATCCCTGTCCCCAGCCCCCTCAGTTCCATAATAGAAACCAGGTGAAAAGTTATCGCGGTATTTACAAGGGCGGGCACCACAACGCAGAACAAAATAAACCAGAATGCTCTCGTTGCCATCGCTTCTCTTAACGTCCAGCTTTTTTCATTTACATCTAAGAAAGGAAGGGGTTCCTCTCCCTCTTTCAGCGGTTTCGGCGTGCCATCCGGAACTTCACCGATCACCTTTGGCTGGTTTCTTACGAATATGTACGCGAGCGGCACAAAAATAATAAGTACAGCAGCTCCCCATATCCCCCACGTTGTCCGCCAGCCGACATGCTCAATTAAAAACGCATTCGCTGGCGGAAACATAGCCGAACTAGCGAAGCCTCCAATAGCCATTACACTTAATGCCCGTCCCCTTTTTTTAATAAACCACTGAGGAACAAGCGTATTGGGCACCAGCGTCATCGACCCCTGACCAAACAAGCGGATCATAAAAAAGCCAATGAACATCATAATCGGTCCTAACAAGAAGGCGTTCCAAAACAAGGCAAGGGAGAGCATGATACCAACTGCCGTCATCATCGTCCTTTGACCAAAGCGATCGACTAAGCGCCCCATCATAAATAACGCAAATCCTGCCCCTAATGTAGCTGCAGAGTAAATCCCGGATACTAGAGAACGTGAATAACCAAAGTCATCAATATAATAATTAATAAAGATAGATACAGAATACGTTTGACCCGGTCCCGAAAAAAAGACACCGAGTCCTGCCATTGCGACGATAACCCATCCATAATAAAAACGAGTTTTAACAGGGGCTTCTTCTTTTAATGCATTCACTTAGTAATCCCTCTCTTCTGTTATGAGTTGAGAAAAGAAAGGGCGCGGCGGCATAATTCTTCACGGTCATCTCCATGGCATATTAAGTGCTTCGACTTAGCTAGTAATACCACTTCCTTATCCACCGAAGGTATCTCCGTATTTAGGAAGTCTGCAGCCCGGACAGGCACCATTCCATCTAATTTCCCTTGGATGATAAGAACAGGGCAATGAACTTCCCGTAAGCAAGGCAGCGTATATTTCACACACTTCATAAACTCTAAAGAAGAAAAGAAATAGGTATGTCCGAGTTTACGCTGATAACGAACAAATAACTCATTGGTACCGAGTGAACCCCTAAACGCATCGCCGGCCATTTCGAGAATATCCTTAGCCATTTGCGGGAGACTGATGTACTTACTGGACGCTGAGAGCAATACCAGCTTATGAATATCATATTTAGCCGTTAAGTAAGCAGCAATCATCCCACCCATAGAAAAACCCACCAAGAGGATTGTCTCGTTTCGTTTCATTAAATCCAATAAAGCAAGCTCTGCGGTCATGATCCATTCTTGGTAGTAATGACCTCTTAACTGCAGCGTTTCGCCGTGGCCGGGCAGCGTTGGAGAAGCAAGCTCCCAATCGGTATTTGCTTCTAAAAATTCTGCTAATGGCCGAACTTCATCAGGACTCCCCGTATAACCGTGAATACACAAACAGCCAACACTCATTTTTCTTCCCTCACTATCCGCTATTTCGTTTCCCGAAATAATCATACCATATTCATCTTTCCAGAAGCATCCAGGAGGATTAGCCCTGAGAACAACTTGTCCAGTTAAATCCAGGCAGGTTCAACTGATCGGGACACAACCTTTAATCCGATCGACCTTTCTCTCATTTGCTTTAATCTTATGTAAAAAAACAGCGCGCCCCGGCGCGCTTTATTTTATTCCTTTAACAAAGGAGCCAATGCCTTTCACAAGGGGAGAAACTTGCTGCACCGTTTTCATCACTTGACCAGTAGTCGACATCATTTTGTCAAAATCGAGTTCGCCATTTTCGTCATGAAAATAGTTCATAACCCCTTTAGGGATGCCGGCTGCTTTCTGGCCAGCTGTGCTGGATCCTTGTTCAGTTTCAGTATATCCTTGATACCCGTAACCATACGTATATGGAGGTTGAGCGGTTGTATAGGGTGCTTGATTCCAGCCGTAAGCGGCGTTGGAATAACCCGGCTGGACAGCAGCATTGGCGAAAGCCTGCTGATTAAATGAGTAAGGAGTATAACTATAATTAGGATAGTAACCCGAACGGAAAGTCGCGTAATTCCATCCATTCCCTTGGTTTTGATTCGAATACATAGGAGTTCCACCTTTAATGATTATTTACTTCAGCCTATGTTGAAATCAAAAAAAAGTGTAAAAAAAAACAAGTGATTGGGACCATCACTTGCTACCTTATGAGAAATTCATAGAATTTGTATCGAGAAAACGCTCCTCATATGGAATCCCTAAGGTACGCCTTAGTTTTCTTTCCTGATACCCTAATATTTTCTCGTCATCAATAAAGGTTGCAGGGGTTCCATATACTCTCTTACTTTGCAATTCTTTAAAATATTGTCTGTTCTCAGAAATATTTTTCTCTTCGAAATCAATTTCCCATTCTGACAATCTGGAAATCAGCTTATCACAATAAGAACAGTCATTGCTTGTGTAAACCACTACCATTTGATCGCTCATAGCTGACCCTCCTCTTCCTGCCTGACTTCTTTTAAACCCTAGTTTGTCTTTGTAATTTTACATTACCCTAATATCCATGTAATAAAACCTCTTTTTTAGGTAAAAAGAAGCGTACCATTAGAACCCCTTATTTCACGGCTCAACTTTCAATTTCCAACTTTCCATTCCTCAATTTCCCAACACAGAGGACTTCTTAAATGAAAGCACCCAGTCAGGAATCCCACTCTATGTAGCAAACTAAGTTTAATAACTTAAAAAAGGAACGTATTTATCTCCTCACCTTAGCCACCTTGAAACGGAAGGCAGAACACAGGATTAAAGGGAGCATAAAGAATATCGATCTTATAATTAAAACAGCCGCTGAATCGAGACTTTGTCCCTCAGCGGCTGTTTCATTTATAGTAGTCTGCCAAAGCAATTACCATCGCACCCATCTTTGGCTGCTCAGGCTGTAAAACACGGGTCAGCCCATTTTTTTCTAATTCTTTCGCGGTAACTTTCCCCACCGCTACGGGTAATACATGTTCTTGAAAGGCTTTCACCAATCCTGATGGATCTGATAAAGAGCGAAATAAGTTTTGAACCTGCGTTTTACTTGTAAACACAACTGCATCTAAAGAACAGTCAGAAATATGTTGAATGAGACTCTCCAGGATTTCATCTTCCGGCTTTTCATATTGATAGGGCTTAGATAAATATACCGTGTATCCAAGCTTCTCTAACGTTTCCTGTAAGGCAGCATCATCCTGATTGTAGGCTTGCAAAAATACACGAGAGCCTTTATGCTCCTGCTTGAATCCCTGGAACAAATTATCCATCGTTCCATCCTCAGACGTAAGCAAGGGCTCCAGAGAATGCTCCTTCATCCAGCGCAGTGTTTTACTTCCTCTAACCGCAATACTAACTTGGCTGAGCTTGTTCAGAAAATCCTCTTTTTCCTGGATGCTTTCTGCTGAATTTTCTAATGTTTTGGCCCCAATGCCCGTAGTGAGCACTGCCCAGTCAAACGGCAGTTGAATAAAGTCCTGAACATTATTCCTGCTGTCTGCTTCATTTAACAGCTGTTTACCCTGAATGGAAAATAATGAGCCAGTACCGCCTTGCTTCTCAATTAATTTCGTAATAGCTTCCCCTTGTCTAGAGGCAGCAATTCCGATTCTTTTTCCTTTTAAATTCTGCATTCTGTCTCCTCCTTTCAACAAAGGGCTTGCAGCCAATCCAGCAACTTCCTCTGGTATTCTTTAAGAAAGAATTGATCGGCAAGCAGTTCTTTAAGCAGACTCCTTTGCATTTCTTTTGAAAGCAGGGACTTCTTAATCAGCTGCCTTGCTTCATATAAGAAATCCACATATTCCTCGTATTTTTCATCATATTGCTTTTCAAGATCTGCTTTAATCTGACGGGATAAATAAGGACTTGCTCCATTAGTAGAAATAGAAATGCACAGTCTTCCACGATTAACTTGAGCAGGGATCATCACATTACCCTTCTCAGCATTGGATGCGTCATTAATGAGAGCCCCATGAGGTGCAGCTTCTCGTACCGCCTGATTTACTTCTTCATGATTCGTGGCAATCACAATAAGTCCTGCGTCTGAGAGGTCCTGAGATTCAAATGTTTTTTTCTCCCATTTAATCATCTGACTCTTCCTCAACTTGGACAAATGACCTGTAAGCTCTGGGCTGATCAGCGTAGGAATGACACCGCTTTCCACTAAGGTGTTGACTCTCTTTTCAGCAATTCGGCCGCCCCCGACCACTATGACTGACCTGTTTGTTAAATCTAATGTAACAGGGAGTGGCTTCGACATTTTTACTTCACCCGTTCTTCAGCATGATAAGGATTTATATGTAGTCTAACATACAATTAAAGCTGATTTTCCGGAGTTTGTCCGAGGGCTTGCATGACGCGGTCACGAAGCGCTTCTTGAATATTAGGATGGCTGCCCAAATGCTGACATAAAATAAACCGTCCTCCGTAATCCTTAATCTTATCTTCCATTGAACGCATAAGCACGCCCGTAAACCAAAGATAAGGAACAATAAATACCTGCTGTTCACCTTCCTCATAAGCTTTATGAACCGCTTCGTCAAAAGAAGGCTTCAAAACAGCAAGGAAGCAGCTCTCTACTCGTGCCACGTTTGTCTTCTGCTTTAGCTTTCGGCCAATTGCCTCGATCGCTTTTCTCGTGGCAGGATTTCTGCTTCCCCTGCCAACTACCAGAATCTTAGCCGCAGATGAAGGTGTAATCTGAGTTTCTTTAATTCGTTCTGCCATAATGTCAATTAAACGTTCCTGAACTCCAAGAGGTTTCCCGTAAGTAAACGTGACATGAGGATAGATGTCTTTCAGCTGGTCGATTTCCTCCGGGATATCCTTATAGTAGTGACCTGCAGCAAAAAGCAATACAGGTATCACAGCTATTTCGTCTGCCCCCGCATTTACAAGTCGTTCTACGCCTTCTGGTATCCCGGGGTTCACAATTTCTAAAAAGCAGATTTGCTGAAGCGGAACGTTGACGTCGGACTGAACGGACTGGATAAAATCTTCCGCCTGTTTCTTTGCCTCTTCTACACGACTTCCATGACTAACATATAAAACACCCTGCATCGTTTACCTCCTATCCAATTACTGCTTGTGCTGATGAGTCTTCTTCCATCGTTAACTGCTCAAACCATTGCAGCTGTTCTCTTAACCTGACCACTTCCCCAACGATAATCATGGATGGGTTCTTCAGGTGTTTTGCTTCTTGGGTAATATTCGCAAGCGTTCCCGTTACGGTTTCCTGGACTTTTGTCGTTCCCCAGTGAACAAGAGCAATCGGGGTATCAGATGAACGGCCATGACGGATCAGCTTGTCACAAATATCCGGGAGCTGTTTCACTCCCATATAGATACAAAGTGTATCCATACTCTTCGCTAAATGTTTCCAGTATTCCTCTGCATCAGGATCACTTTTTGCGACACCCGATACAAAAGCAACAGAAGAACTATAATCTCTATGGGTAAGAGGAATGCCCGCATAAGCCGGAGCTGCTGAACCAGATGATATGCCGGGTACAATTTCGAAGGGGATCTTCTTACGAGCGAGCTCTTCCGCTTCCTCTCCCCCTCTTCCGAAGATAAATGGGTCTCCGCCCTTCAACCTGGTGACGATTTTTCCTTGATTGGCAAATTTGCAGAGTAAACGGTTGATGTCCTCCTGGGTTAACGAATGATTATTTGGGCTTTTCCCACAATATACTAATTCAGCTTCTGATTTCTTGTAGTCGAGAAGTTCCTTATTAATTAACCGATCATAAAGG
This sequence comes from uncultured Bacillaceae bacterium, assembly GCA_963739045.1. Taxonomy (GTDB): domain Bacteria; phylum Bacillota; class Bacilli; order Bacillales; family Halobacillaceae; genus Halobacillus_B. Next base: position 36,601 of record CAVTYY010000001.1, read on the forward strand.
ATAACATCCGCTTTCTGAATGGCTTTCATTCCTTTGACTGTTATTAAATCCGGATCGCCCGGACCAGCACCGACTAGATATACTTTTCTCATACTTCCACCTCATCCTCATTGTTAAGTCCTAAACTGCCGATCAAGCCACTTGCTGAGACAGCTATCCATAAAGTCTATGCCGTGAACAAGCCATTTTCTTCATCTTTAAAAGGTTTCTCTCCTTAAATCTACCATCGACGGTAAAAAAAAGCAGGAGGGGGATTAAATTCCCCCGCCGTGCAATCCACATTCCGTTTTGTCAAAACCGCTCCATCTTCCTTCTCTCGAATCCTCAGTATCTCCAGTTGGAAATGTACAAGGCATGCAGCCGATGCTGGGATACCCCTGATCATGTAATTCGTTGTATGGCAACCTGTTTACTCGGATATAAGACCATACTTCATCCCATGTCCAGTGAATAAGGGGGCATACCTTCAAGGACTTAAAACGATCGTCCTTATTAACAAAGTCTGTTTTACTTCGGCTGGCTGACTGTTCACGGCGCAATCCGGAAATCCAAGCCGGGACGCCTGTTAACGCATCTTCCAAAGGTTTAACCTTCCTAATATAACAGCACTGATTCGGCTGTCGTTCCCATAAAGCAGGACCGTATTTCTCCCCTTGCTCTCCAATCGTTAACTCAGGCTTTTTCATCTGAATTCGGAGCTTAGGGTATTTAGCTTTCATTTGCTCTATTAAATCATAGGTTTCCGGAAAATGAACACCCGTGTCTAAAAATACAATTTCCGCATCCTCTTTTACCTTGGAAATCAAATCGATCAGGACAATCCCTTCAGCACCAAAGCTGCAGGCATAAACTACGGAATCACCGTAATTGTCATAAGCCCATTGTAAAATGGTGGAGGCACCTTTTGTTTCATCTTCCGGTTCCCACCCTTTAAATGGATCGCCAGTAAAATGATCGTAGCTGACGCTGCTATTAGTTGTCATAATAATTCCCCTCCTAGCTGCAAGAGCTGTAAAAATATTGTACCATTAAAAAATCCTCTTCTTGAGGACAAGAAGAGGATACTAAGTTTAGATAGTCATCGGCTCTTCTTATCTACCAGACATTGGTCTGTAGGAGTTAGCACAGTGTTTCAAAAGAACCTGTTGCCGAAGCTTCAAAGGGCCTATCCCTCCACTTCTCTGGATAAGAAATGATCATATTTAATTAATGATGACTATCATAAGATGATCGAGCAGAAAAGTCAACAGGAGTTATAAGAAAATTTATATTCTTTAAAATATTATTCATGACGAATGCCTGGCGTGACAGTAATTTTTACCAATTGTAAAAATTTATTAATTTTCCAGCAGAATCCATCACCTCTTACAGGTGATTTGTTTAAGGCGAAATCAGGATTTTCGCGGCGATTTCAAAAAAGCCGCGGCGAAACAAAATTATCGCAGCTAATCCCCCCAGGGAGGGTGAAACCACAGATGAACACCGGAAACGATGGGCACTCCGCCCGCTCATCTCTATGATTTATCCATCCACTCCTCATAAAGTTGTTCCACTTGCTGGTCCATCCGCTCCTTTTGCTTGTGCAGATCTTCCAGCTCCAGCCCTTTAGCTGCCTGCATCTCTTTATTCAGCTCGGAAAGCTGCGTTTCTAATGCTTCAATCTGTTCCTCCGCCGTTTTTTCTTGTTGAAGGGGGGTTAGTTTCTTTGTGGAAGATTTTTCATACTCCAACTCCCGCTGCTCTTGTTCAAGCCATTTATCCCAGTGGTGCCTTGTTTCATTGTAAGTACCAATATAACGGTGGAGCTTACCCTTCACCATATAGGACGTATGGGTAAAACACTGATTGAGAAAATAACGATCATGGGATACTCCAACAACCGTCCCTTCGAATCCCCGAACGGCTTCTTCAAGCACTTCCTGAGATTCTATATCCAGGTGATTGGTAGGCTCATCAAGCACCAGCACATTGATTCCCTGATGCATAAACACGGCTAGCTTCAGCCTCATTCGTTCTCCCCCGCTTAGATGAGAAATCTTTTTGAATACATCAAAACCATAAAACATGAAAGTAGCCAGTTGATGACGGGCCTCACCTTCTGTAACCCGGATATGAGTTCTAAAGTAGTCAATCATCCTTTGATCCGGGTCCGCTTCTTGGAGAGGGTTCTGAGGCAGGTAGCCGAACTCCACGGATGGACCGATCTTAACAACTCCGCTATCAGGTGATTCCTGGGCTAGCAGCAGGCGCAGCAGCGTGGATTTGCCGCTGCCATTCCCCCCGACAAGCGCCAGTCGTTCTTTGTAGCGTATATGAACATCTACTCCAGATAAAATCATACGGGATCCGTATGATTTAGTAACCTCCTCCGCAACGAGAACATCTTTGCCAGTACGGCGGCTGGCATCCAGGGTCAAGTTCATCGTTTTTGGATCGATAACCGGTTTATCCATCTTTTCCATCCGTCCCAGTGCCTTTTCCATGCTTTTCGCTTTCTTAAAGAGTTTAGGGTTAGGTGGATTGGCTTCATTAGCCCATTGCCGCAGCCGTTTGATGGCTTCTTTCATTTTTTTAATCTTCTTTTGCTGTTCTTGATATTGATGAAATTCAGCTATTAATTTCTCTTCTTTCTGCTTCTCATAAGAGGAATAATTTCCTTGAAAACAATCAACCTCCCCTGATTCCAATTCCATAATTTCTGTTACCGTATGATCGAGAAATGATCGATCATGAGAAACCATGCAGACCGCGCCGTTATACTGCTGAATATATCGTTCCAGCCACTCGATAGCCTGGAGATCTAAATGGTTGGTAGGCTCATCAAGTAACAAGACGTCTGGCTTTTCAAGCAAGATTTTCGCCAGACCCAGTTTTGTCTTTTCGCCTCCGCTGAAATCAGCGAATGACTGGTTAAGCAAAGGCTTGATCTGTAATCCGTTAGCCACCTGGTCAATCAGCGAATCCATTTCATAGCCGCCTTCTCTAGTAAAGCATTCTTGCAGCTCCCCATACTTCTTAAGAGCGGTATCCATCTTCTCAGGATCGACCATGGCTGCTTCCAGCTGTTTCATATCCTGAAGCATCTTTAACAGGGAGTCGAATGCGGATTGTAAGTATTCATAACCTGTCTGGCTTCCTTCTTCAGGAATTTGTTTCAGGTATCCAATGGTCAAACCCTTTTGAATAAAAACGTCCCCGCCATCCACTGGTTCCTCTTTCGTCAATATCCGGAACAAGGTAGATTTGCCGCTGCCATTACGGCCCACCAGTCCCGTTTTCTGGCCGGGCTTAAGCTCAAAGTTCAGTGATTCGAATAATTCATCTCCACCGATGATTTTATATATGTTTTTTAATGTAATAAGCATATGAATTTCCTCCTAAAGGTTCTAAAGTTTCCGTCCAGCTGAACAGAAAGACAAAAAAAGCCAGAGGTCTAGTTACCTCTGACTTTAAATGATAAAAATTATCACGGTTTGTTCAGGTATAAGACGCTACACATTGTTCACTATTCAACTGTAAAAATGGACAGACCTGTCCCTGATACAGTTGATTCATGAAAAATTGCACGGATGAAATATAACTGCTGTTGATCAATCACGTGCGTGCGTACCATCTTTATACCCCCTTTTCCTTTAGAATTAGTTTCAGTATAACTCGAATTCAGAAAATTCGCTACCCTTTTTGTTCTTCCGCATACATGCCGAGTTTTTTCAGCAGCTGAATAGCCTGATTCTTTTCCTCATCAGAAAGTCCAGCGGTAATAGCTTCAATTTGCTTCCAATGGTCAGGGAAGATCCCGTTTAACAGCTCTCTTCCTTTTTCCGTAATAGAAGCAAAGGTGATCCTTCGATCTTCCGGATATGGGAGGCGTTCTAAGTATTCTTTTTTCTCTAATTTGTCTACTACATACGTAATACTTCCGCTTGCAAGCAGTATCTTTTCACCAATTTTTTGAAGTGGCTGATCTCCCTGATGATACAACAGCTCGAGGACCCCAAATTCAGTAGGATTCAAATTATACCGCTGAATGTCGTCCTTCACTAAATCAGAAATGGACCGCTGTGCTTTCGATAAAACAACAAAAAGTTTTAAAGAAGGATCCTGCTTTTTCTTAAGGTATAAATCTTGTTCATTCATCACCTTCGCGCCCTTTCTTGGTAGTTAGTTGTCAAAAGTTTAGAAAGATTCTTTTCTTCATGTCAATTCTAATTATTCTCAGTGAATTCCAGTTTCTTGCCTAGTTTTCTTCTGACTTTGGTATATGAATTGAAGTGTGTCATAATTATTACGATTCCCTATTTTATCACATAGAAAGCGGTGACACGAAAATTGGTCGAAGATACTGGAGAACGAGTCATTCCTGCTTTTATGAAACCTACTAACAATCTTCTCCTGGAACATATAGCAAGATACCAGTTCGCTCTTCATTATATGCGAGGTAGAGTTCTGGACCTCTCCTGTGGATCAGGCTACGGAACCCATATGATAGCGAAGCAGTGTAAAGAGGACATCGATGAAATCGTCGGGGTGGATATCGATCCAAACATTATCACCTATGCAAGAGGGGCGTATTACCATCCTAAATCACGATTTGAAGCAGCAGATGCCATTGACCCAGCGCTCGTCGAAAAACTCGGAACTTTTGATGTGATCGTGAGTTTTGAAACCTATGAGCATATTTCTGAAGAAAAAGCTCTGTTGGATAATTATTATCGTTTGTTAAATAAGGGAGGCACCCTCCTCGTTTCCACACCTTTTGGAGAAGGACGCGGCATTGATTGTGGTTCCCCTTTTCACGTGCACCAGCTTAAGCCAGAAGAATTTCATGACTTATTCAAGACTTATTCAGCTTGTGAATTTTATTACCAGAAAGGTGTTCTTATTGAACCTCGCAGAGAAGGGGTTTATTATCCGCTAGGGATCGCTCTGTGCAAGAAGTAAGAAAGAGCCGTTTGCAGCACGACGGCTCTTCATTATGAATTATGAAATTTCCCCGCAAACCATCACGGCATGACCATCTGGATCTTCAATATTAAACCAGCCAAAGGTACCGTGTTCTTCAATCTCCCTCACCACAGTGACCCCCTGATCTGTCAAATCTGCATACGTCTTCTTTAAATCATTGGAAAGAAAATTAAATACCGGCGTATGAATTTTTTCAAATTGATAATGAGGATCGTTGCAATGATCGTCAATCGTTAAATAAACCCCTTCTTTCAGCGGCAGCGTATAGACTGGTGATTCCGCTTCCTCTTCTTCAAAAGGAAGATTCAACAGCCAGCTGTACCAGGCAGCCGATCTCTTTAAGTTCTTCGTATGAATGAAAACTCCGTGAACTCCAGCTTTTAATGTTTGTTCCATCGTACACACTCCTCTCCCTATTCTCCTACTATGGGTTCGACAACTATTTCTGTTAAAAATATGTAAAATCCTGCTTGTGCGATTGAAAATTTCTGGGTGCAGAATTCATGAAATGGTGAAATATTAAAGCAGAGAGACGTTTCAAAACAGAGTTTAAATTAGAATTAGAGGTGCTGGCAGATCTGCCAAGAGGCAAGTGAATATTCTTATATTTTGCAGCTTAGAAAGAATTCATTTTATGCGGGATGGTAGGTAGGTTGAAGCTATGGAGGAGAAAGAGAAGGACAGGACTTTATCACAGGGGGAGGTCATTTAATAATGTTCCTTCCTTCTCTTTCCATGAAGTATAACAGGGCATGCTTTTTGTCGAAATATCTCATAGTTAAAATAAGTCAATATCCCCCTATCCTCCATTTAATGGATAACCATGGAAATTGAATATCCAACTGGTGTTCCTCCAAGGTTTTTCCGTCATTAACGCTAGTAAAAATAGCCTTTAGTCCTAATCGCCAAGAAACAAGGACCATTGCCATAAAATCCGGTCCATTGCTGGGTAGGTCCGGAATCGCTTCGCCTGCACCTTTCGTTAACACAGAATATGAAACAAGCCCCCGGAAGAATGCAGTTGGTGCTTTCTTCCGGGGGCTTAAGACAAATCAGAGGGTGCCGCTTTTGGCTATTCATATGAATTCTACTGTTTTCACGATCATTTTTTCCCGCTGATCGTTCTTATGCGGCGTGGATTACCGAACTTCTTCTCTCCCCCCCAACTGCAAGGCATTGGTACCGCCTCCTAAAAACGTGAAATGATTGGACAGCACTTCAATGGAAGATGGTGCTTCCCCTTTAATTTCACCGTCCATATCCACGTCTTGACTAGGATCTGCTTCGATTTCTATCCGCTGCCCCTGCATATGAGAAAGCTCCTGAAAATTACGATTTTCCGCTCCTGGCTGCCCCATCATTAATAACTCTCTAAACAGAGTAAGATTTGAGTTCTTAACAATTAACACGTCAAACTTTCCATCCTGCAGATTAATCGAAGGAATAGGAATTTCACGCGTTCCAATAAATTGGCCGTTTAAGACTAAAATCATGACCGCTTCCCCCGAAATCTCCTCCTCGTCCACTTTCAGTTTAAAAGAGAAGGGCTCTGCGTGGTTCATTGTTTTTAGTGCACTAATGAAATAGCTGAGCACTCCAAATTTACTCTTTTGATCTTTATCGATATTAAAGGAAGTTTGAGTCACTAGACCAATCCCCCAGAAATTGAGAAAATATCCCGCGTTGGTCTTTCCTGCATCAATGGTATGTTCTTCCCCTTGAATAATGGCTCTTGCTGCTTGCTCCATGTTTTGAGGAATATCCAAAATCCGGCTGAAGTCATTACAGGTCCCTCCTGGAAGGATCCCTATGACAGGAAGATTTTCCATTTCTGCTAGACTGTTAATACACTCATGAATGGTCCCGTCTCCCCCGAGAATGAACAGTACATCCACCTCTTGGGCACGACTGGAACATACTTGTTTTAATTCGTCTAGCGACATTGTCTGCAAAACATTTAATTCCTTCACTTCCTGCGTTAAGATCGGTAATGTTTGAGAAAGTTTGGCTTCTAAGTCATCGCTTCCTGCATTCCCATTATAAATAAATAAACCTTTGTTATACCTTGGCATACATCATCTTCCTTTCCGTTCCCTTCTACCCCTATGATTACCTTCTTCCGGTTAATTGAAACTCTCTGAGAATCTGACTGCTTTTGAAATGAACGCCAGAGGTAAGCAAGTGACTTTTATGACAAAGAAAGGAAGCGATCTTCTACTAATCTCTCATTTTTCGCTTTTTTCCAACAAATAGCAGGTTCGTCTAGCAAGGAGTGACAAATTCAGTTAAAATAGGTTAAGACTAGACACAGAAAAAAAAGGATGGACAGCATGACCTATTCGGTTAATTTATTGAAATTGTTTTTTCGCCGAAGTGATCATTTATTTAAACTAAATGAGGCGGAACGAATTAAAAATGTATATAATCTGTTATTTTTCCTGCTTCTGTTAACGATTCTTACATATGTATGGACTTCCTGGATGGGGCTTGGAACCGATCCGGTATCAGCGAATATGTCCGAATTTAACCGGATCGATTATGAATTCAGAAAATCATGGTTTCTGATTGGCCGCGTTGCCTATTCTCTATTATTCTTTATTTTCATTCTTTATATTTCATCATTTTTCTTCTGGCTCTTTAATAACGTCTCCTACAAGAAGCTGATGATTGTCCAGATGAATGTGCTTTTGCTTATGCTTCTCGAACGCGTAACATGGATACCTTTAATGGTCTACGCCGGCCTGGACTGGTATGTCTCACCTTTCTCGTTTGGCATTATTACTTCCTACTTTACCAGCCTGGACTGGATCATTTACTTCTTCGGGGCAATGTCTATTTTCCAATTATTTATTGTATGGTATCAAGTTAAGTGTATCTCTTATATGTCTTCCACCAAGATTGGCTGGATCTGGACCGGAGCGGTCATCTGGCATTTGGTGATTTGGGCAGGAACGGCAGCACTCTCCTACTATGACCTGTTTATACTCTACTTAATCAGGTAAGAAAGCCGAGGTCGTAAGGATGAAAAAGAAAAGCTATTTAGGAAGAGTTATTGGATTATGTATTATCGCTTTAATTACCGCCAATGCTCTATTAATCTACTTTGACAATCAGGGCAAAGTCGAACGGAAATCGTACATAAACCAATGGTCGAAAACCATTACATATAATCTATACAATACTTTCAGTGCTAAGGGAGTATTCGCTTCGGATGAATCGAATGAGGTTTACTTCGATGACCAAGTCGGAGCTTTTCAGGAGTTTCTCGTAACAGAAGGCGATTCTGTTCAAGAAGGCGATGATCTCTACACCTATGAAGTGGTTGATTACAATCAACAGCATACAGAGCTTGAGTCGAAGATCAGCCAGCTCGAGGACGAACGGGATGCACTAGATTCCTATATAAGTGAGATGGAAAACATTGATATTCCGGAGCCAAGCGAATCTTCAAGTTCCACTTCAAGCTTTCCATCCCCACCCGGATCTTCATCCACTAATTCAAGCAGTGAATTCAGCCAATTTAACAGCTCGGCGAACGGTATTCCCAGTTCTTCAAGTTCATCTGCCACTGGAAACAGTGCCGTTTATGCTCAGGCAAAAGTAGAGAAACAGAAGGCAATCGCTGAAAAAGAACTCGAGTTGTCTCAGAAGGAAGCCATGATCTCCATGGTAGAGGATCAGCTCGATCAGCTTGAGGAGTCTGGTCAGACCATCACAGTTACCAGCCCATTTTCCGGAACCGTAACGAATGTGTCTAAAGATTTAAACGATCCTTTACTCACGATGCAATCCACTAACTTATTAGTTAAGGGAGAACTCAATGAAGAAAAGCGGGCGGAAACCGAAGAAAACATGACAGCGAGAATCGATGTTCCCGATTTGGAACTTCATCTGACCGGGTCCGTTTCTTCCCTGCGCAGCTTCCCTAAAGATGTGAAGGTGCACCGCTCCAGTTCTTATCCTTTTGAAGTAACCTTAGATAAGCCGAACGACCAATTACTGCCCGGCTATCATGCGAACCTGGAAATCGTTACTGACGAAGCTAAAGGCGCCGTCGCAGCTAAAGAGGATGCGATAATTACGAAAAAGAACCTTTATGCGTGGGTCATGAATGATGAGGGGCTGCTTGAGAGACGCGCAGTTGACAATCAGGAATTACGGAGAATGGTCTTGTGGAAATTAAACAAGGACTTAAAGAAGGCGAATGGCTTGCTTATACACCTAAAGATGAATTCAGAAATCAAGCTGCTTTTATTACTCCGATTAAACTGAAAGAACTCTATGTAGAGGAACTTTTCGAACCAAAGACAACCACGATAAAAACCTACGGCCTGCTCGGTTTACTGGCCAGGTAGTTGATGGCCGCTATGGAGAACCATAGTGGCTTTCCTCTCTCATCCGCACAAATAAAATTGATTTAAAGGAACGATGATAATGAAATTAAGTGTACTGGACCAATCACCCATACTTGCAAATACAAGCACACAAGAAGCCCTGCAGCAGACTACACAGCTTGCTAAGCTGGCCGATGAACTTGGCTATCACCGCTTTTGGGTATCCGAGCATCATAGTACAGAAAGCCTGGCAGGATCCACTCCAGAAATTCTTGCCGCTCATTTAGCCGCCCAGACGAAGCAGATCCGTATTGGAACAGGTGGAATTCTACTCCCCCACTATAGTGCTTATAAAGTAGCTGAAGCATTTCGAGTTCTGGAAACTCTCCACCCTGATCGGATTGATTTAGGAGTAGGACGTGCTCCAGGAGGAAAACCCAATGTGAATCTGGCACTAAATAATGACCGGTTTCCTAATATAGAAGGGTATCCCAAACAAATCCAGGAATTAATGGGTTATTTACACGGAGAAGATCCGCAAAATATGGATATTCTTGCTACACCAAAAGGGGAATCAGCTCCACCCATCTGGATGCTGGGGTCAAGCGGGACAAGCGCTCGTCTTGCCGCGGATGTCGGCGCCTCCTATTCCTTTGCCCATTTCATTAATGGCCGAGGCGGCTCAAGAGCTATGGAACGGTACATGAACTTCTTCACACCATCCATCCAACAAAAAGAGCCTATCGGAAATGTCTCTGTATTCGCTGTGTGTGCAGAAACTGATGAAGAAGCAGAGTACCTGGCAGCAAGCCTCGATTTAGCTCTCTTAAAAATAGAACAAGGAAGAAAAATAAACCGCTTCCCATCACCAGAAGAAGCATTGCATCATTCTTACTCCATATTTGAACAGGAACAAATTCAGGAAAACCGCGGCCGGATGATCGTAGGCAGCCCTGGTAAAGTAAAGCAGGAGCTTGAGCTGCTTGCTGAAAGCTATTTGGTGGACGAAGTCATTATTAATACGATTGTGTCTCCATTTAAAGAAAGACTTAAATCCTATGAGTTGCTTGCTAAAGCTTTTGACCTGAAGAAAAATTAAGCAAAGACGAAGTTTACAACGAGGGGTTGCGTTTCTCAGAAAAAGGAAATCGAATCTTTAAAACGTCTTTGTAAGGAGTGACATTATGTTAGCCTTTGATCACTTAGTTGTAGCTGCTTATGATCCCGAAGATGCCCGCAAACAATTTACCATAACCACCCAGCTAATAGGCGTGCCTGGCGGGCATCATTCGAATTGGGGAACTCATAACCAATTGTGCTATTTCTCTAATTTCAGCTATATAGAATGGATCGGCATCGAAAATACTTCGCGGGCAGAAGTATCCACCAATCCACTCATCCATAACTTGAAGCATTCCCTTGATTACGATATTACCGGCCCTATCCAATTCGGGCTACGCACGGACAATATGGATGATGATATTCGTCACCTGACTGATCAGGACGTAGACTTTCAGGGCCCATACAATGGGGAAAGAGAAAAGCAGGACGGCTCTTTATTAAAGTGGCGCATGCTTTTCCCAGCTGCCCAATCCGTCTCTTCCCTCCCTTTTCTCATTGAGTGGGAAGGAGAAAATTTACCGGAAGACCGGTCCTGTATTAACGATCAAGAATTTACAGAGATCGTCGCAGGTGTAGATCATTTGGATCAAGCTGTACCGCTTTTTCGTAAAATTTATCGGCTTGGTCCTCCTCAGGCAATAGAAGATCAAAAGGGGAAACCTGCCTATCAATGGCCGCTAGCCAATGGACTCCTGACGTTAAATGAAGGAAATCAAGTCCACGCCTGCTTTAACTCTATTTCTTTATAAGCAGAATTGAATGACCCCGGAGCTGCATTTTTAGATAAGAATGAAAAGAAAAGGAACGGAAGATCTTTATTCATCAGGGAAGGGAAGAGTTATACCATTCATGACCGCTCAGGAAATCCACTCCAGGGTCGCACCTTTGCCTCCCTCCCCCGAGTCTCCGTGTATTTCCTACGTTGGAATAGTTTATATTTTTCATCCCCATCTCCTTTGTTGATCGGTGGAAAAAAGCGGAAAAAGCCTAGAAATCCTGCCTCATGCAAAACAAAAAACCCGAACGGTGATGTCGCTAGGGTTTCATCATCGGTCGGGTTTAATTATGGCTAAAAGACTCCTGTACTATTCTCTTTCTCTGCTTTGATAAATGAAAGTGCTGCTTCTCCGAGGAAAACTTCTTTACTCCTATTCGCTCTTCCATATGTATCCTTTATACTATCCCGTTTAATATTAGCTGCGTTTAGACCTGCCCGGCAATTTTTCTAAAGAAAGTAAATCTTCATCAAGATTCATCACTTTCTGCTCGACCATTTGCCTCGCATCATGGATGGCCTTATTGTACACAATCGGTCCTAGTTCTTTGATCATGTAATCAACCAGCTGGTCTGCGGCAAGCTCTCCGATCTCTTCATCACGTTCTAGTTCAAAGTATTCTTGCACACGGGCCATCACATAGCCACGTTCTTCTTTGGTTAATGATTTCATGATTTCACCCCTTTCTTTATTATTCATGGTAGCATATCCATATATCATCCTATCTAAGGAGAGATTGAATGAGAAAATTCGAAACTGTCAAAACCCCAGAAGAGCTGCATGAACTGCAAGGCACACCTGGAAAAGTGGCTCTAAACAAAGTGATTCACCGAATCGATGAGCATGCACGCCAATTTATCGCACATTCTCCTTTTCTCATGTTAAGCACGGCCAATAGAAATGGAACTTGTGATTGTTCTCCTCGAGGAGATGCGGCCGGGTTTGTTCACGTCCTTGATCCGCTCCACTTGCTCATCCCAGAACGCATGGGGAATAAAAGGATGGATTCTTTGAAAAATATCCTCGAGAATCCTCAAGCTGGTTTATTATTTATCATTCCTGGGCTTGAAGAGACCATGAGAGTGAATGGGTCTGCTTCTATAGTTAAAGATAAAGACCTGATGGAAATGACGGAAGCGAATGGCCATATTCCGGACTTAGGGATCATGATCAAAGTGGAAGAATGTTTCATTCATTGTGCCAAAGCGTTTAAACGTTCCCACCTTTGGAACAAAGAAAAGTGGCCAGACACTTCCAACATGCCTTCTCCCGCCAAAATGACAGCTGCGCATGCCCAAATAAAAGGCGTAGATGAAAAGAAAGTTCAATCCTCTTTTGATGAAAGTTATACCAAACGCCTATACTAAACCATTCCTACCGCACACACTGTATTATTAGGTTTTGTATGCTTAATAAACGTTTCTATGTTTCGAAACCCCGCTTTCTCTAAGAAGGAACTCAACTGGCCGCTCAGTACATCTGTGGTCTCATCCGTTGCCCCTTCTTCATGCGGGCAAAGGGTCAGCGCGATTTTCCCACTGGGTCTCATGTGTTTATTTAAATACTGCAAAGTTTGAACGGGATTCTCCCAATAAGTCATGTTATTAATAGAATACACTTTATCAAACGGAAGAGACATGTTCTCCACTTCGCTTGCCTTTCCATGAATCATACAAACCTGATTGTCTATTCTCATTTTCTGAAGCCTGCGAAGGGTGGTTTCCACCATAGCTTCAGAAGGATCAATCGCATATACTTCGCAGGACTTGTACTTCAACAGCTCTTTTACTGCACTGCCCGGACCTGAACCAATTTCAAGTACACGCTCATTTTCTCTAATATTTAAGAAGGAGAGCGTCCATTGGTTTAATGTTTTGTTTTCCTTTGCCATAAACCAGCCGGCAAGTTTGCCTAATGTGCCTTTCGGCTGTGAAAATTGCGACTCGATCATTTTCCAACCTCCTCAGCTTTGTCTTTCCCCTTTTATTCCCCAACGTATCCTCCCCTAACCTATGATTTAGCGGAGGTATCGCCGGCAAAGGATCAGCGTCTTAATTGGGCTGAATATAAAATAAACGCGCACCGGGATGTACGCGTTTATTTATATTGATCCATATAGGAACGATCAATTTTATTTTTCTTCTTCCATGCCCTATGGGTGTGGAGACTGATGGGACCATAAATAAGAAATCCCATGTGATTGCCCGTAGATAATATATATAAAGTATTTGTTTGCGGTTTATAATCCTCTAATTCCTCATTGCCCAAGTAACGGCGGAGATTTCTATCAAGGAGCGGTCCTTCCCGAACCGCGTATACCCCGCTTTTAGGCAGATGCGGGTGTTCGATAAAGGATACACAATCTCCTGCACCGAAGATATAATCATAGTTCTTAAATTGTAGCGTGGAGCGGACAAAAGCAAAGCCCTTCTCGTCAATATCGACGCCTGAAGATTGGAAGATAGGATCACCAATTGCTCCTCCCAGCCAAAGCACCCCTGAATGTCTTACTTTATTACCTCGGTCTGTTCGCACATACGTCTCCCCTACTTCCACTACTCTTTCATTTTCCCAGATGCGAATGCCCTTCTTCCGTAAAATGGAGCGGAGTTTATCCGAAACCACTCGGGGAGAAGGTGCGAGCAGAGCTTCAGAAGTAATCAGCCGAACCTGCCCTTTAATTTGCTGTTTTTCTTTGTAGGCTTGAATGGATAGAGCAAGCTCTGTCCCTGCAGCCCCCCCTCCAACAATTAAAGGTTGATGTGTTTCTCGAAGCTGATTGATTTCATCAATAAATTGATAATTGGGTTTAACTGACCGGGCAGCGGATTCTTCAAATTCATAAGGAATACTTCTAGATCCAATATCAAAGCTGATCACATCAAACGGATAAACTGAACCATCGTGGCAGACTAGTTTCTTATGGTGAGGACGAATAGCAGAGGCTTCTTTCTTAATAAACTGGATCCCAGCTTTTTTTGTCAGCTTTCGCAAATCAATTCGAGTATCCTCTTCTGAGTAAATTCCTTCTGTATAACCAGAAAACATTCCTGAATAGTACTGAAACTCGGAAGGAGAAATTAAACAAATGTCAGTAAAGTTCAGAGTCTCTTCTGTTAGTGACCGCAGGACTTCTAAGTGAGCGTGCCCCGCTCCCACTAACAATAAGCGCTTTGTCAAATTCCACACCTCCTTTGTTAGAAAAAAAGTCCCCATGGCCAAGCACCATGCGGACTTCCTTCTTAAAGACTTTCTTGTAAGAATTCCTCTACTTCTTCAGGAGTTTTAGCGTTAGCACTGTGCAAGTGAGCTATTTTCTCTCCCCGTTTAAATACAAGCAGACTCGGAATTCCCATCACCTGGTAATGATCTGCAATATCCGGCAGTTCATCACGATTCACGTCGTACCATTGATACCCTTTATATTCCTCCAGAATATCCCCGATAAACATATCCATCCGGCGGCAATCTGGACACCAGTCTGCCTGAAATTTAATAATGACGGGGTCGTCACTGGTAATGATTTGGTTAAATGACTCTGTTTTATGAATCGGTTCCATAATAGATCTCTCCTTTTATCTAACTAAGACTTTATTATAAATCATACGGGAAAATCCGACTTTTGTCTTAAGACCTGCTTAAGAGTACTCCACCCTGCCAAGCAGCCAGGCGGCACTCAATCCAAGAATAAAGGTAAGGATACTGACAGCCCACATCGCTCCTGAACCTGGAAGTCCTGGAAAGATAACAAAGATTGATCCGACCACAAATCCTATGACTAACGCGAACGTACCCGAGGCATGATGGTCCAGGAAATAGTGAATGATTTTACTCATAAAGATGATTCCCAATATAACACCTAAACCTACAGCAATAATAACACCAAATTTCAGGTTGGAAACCCCATGAATAACTGTCGTATAGACTCCAATAATTAATAGAATAAACGAGCCGCTTATACCCGGAAGGATCATGGCACTGCTGGCAATCCAGCCAGAGAAGAACAATAGAATATAGGAAGCGAAATTTAAATTCTGCATGGGCTCTGTCTCATTGGCCTGGAAAAACACCATGGACCCGACGAGTACTGCCCCTATTATGAAAATGATATAGTGACGTGCCGTAAAATTGCGTTTTACATCTGCCTTATGAGCTAAATATGGAATAACTCCAATAATTAATCCTAGAAAAAAGAACTCTGTTGGACCCGGATAATGATCAAACAGCCATCCAATCAACTTGGATAGCAATAAAATAGAAATACCTATTCCCACTCCAAGAGGAAGCAAAAACTTTAAATGGCGTTTCCATTCTTTACTGAAAAATCCGTTTACGGCTTCTATGAGCCGATCATAAATCCCTAATACTACCGCGATCGTACCTCCACTCACTCCCGGGACGACATCACTTGCCCCCATGAGCATTCCACGGTAAATATTTTTCCATTCCCACATGAAACTGAACTCCTTTATATTTAACTATTTTTACCTCTTCTATTCTATCAAACATGAGTATCAGATTACTATTTTAAGGAAAGTCTCCCGCAACGAAACAGGAATATTATCCTCCTAGCTTTAGCAGCAAGAGCAGGAATAGGAATAGGCACGGGGAAAACCCCGAACGTAATTCAGTGTAAAGTCAGCCAAGCTATGACGTTCGATCATAATCAACCGTTTCATTACAAGCTTCAGCGAGCTTTCTAGCTTGAGTATTAAAATGTTCAAAATCCAGCTCATCAAGCTTGTCGATATCTACTGCCTTCATCATGTATTTTCCGAACTGCCAAACATCTTGTTTAATGGCTTCATCATGAACAACGGAAATTTTATAAAGGGCTTCCAGCACCCCATTCATTACTGAAATATCATGTTTTCCATAAATTCTTATTTGATAAAAACTTTTATATAAATATTCTCTGTACTTCTTTGGTTCCATCATTAATCTCACTTGATTATTGCTATCCGCGTAATACCGAATCGGCTCGTATTCTGTACCAAGCTCAGCTAATAAGGAACCGATTCTATTGATACAGTTTACCGCTGTATGAGGATCATTCGTACTTGGCGAAATCGCCTTTACAGCAATTTCTACCAGCTTTTGGATCGAAAACTCAATATCTTGAAGGTCTGCTCGTTCATTACCAATCATTAAATAGTGAAGGCAGCTCCCTCCATCCTCTTCTTCTTCTTCTTCCGACCCCTCTCTGTTCTCCCAGTAATAGAAGAGCGGCATCCCTTTTTGAACGTAATCTCCGATAAAGAAATTCGCTTCCAGAACGACCTCTTGTCGCTTAGCCCACCCAATCAGCGATTTCATCTGAATTCCCTGGATATAACCCGACTGCGAAGCATGAACAACTTTTCTAGACTGCGAACGAATCTCTTCAATTTCTTGTTTATTCCATTCAGTGGTTTCGTGGTAATCCTTATCTGCAAAGGTTTTAGAAATCACTTTGGAGGTGGTTACTCTGATTTGTCCAATCAAGTTATTGACTTGGACAAACCTTGAAGAATGATGAATAAACAGGATAAAGAAAGCTAAGCAGACAATGGAGATCAAAACAGTGAAAAAGGGACTGATGAGCCCATTCTTCTGTCCATTCCCTAGCAGTAATAAATTAATCAGCGCAAAGATGAAGCCGAAAGAATAAACCCCAAGCACATGCTGCGTCACTTTACTTTTCATAAAGTCTTGCAGTGTCCGTGGAGAAAACTGGGTGCTGTATGTAGTTAACACAACCATAATCGTTGAAAAACTGATGGTCGTCATCGTTAATATAGAAGTAATCAGGGAACCATACAGCGTTTGGGCGACACTCCTTTTCGCCAGTAAAATCTTTGGGATCTGTTCCTTCACCTGGGGCAGCAAGAGCATGTCCAATACGCTGATTAAACTCACCGCTACAATAGATATTAAACTATAAACTGCTGGCAGAAACCAAAAACTATCTCTCACACTTACCCACATTTTTTCTCTATTCATTTTCATAATCAATATCCTCATTTCTTCATCTAGTCCTAACTAGATTATTTCCTACAACATTTGTGTTCAAACTGGCAGAACTTGTATATATTAATCGTTTAGAAGCTTTAAAAGCCAGGGATGGTTAGGCTCAGTGTGGATCATCGCTTGTTTTAACCATTCTCTCTGGTACTCATTTAAGTGAGGAAGTAGGTGAATAAAATCTACCTCATCTTTCTTCATTGTATTCTTCGATTTGTATAACAGCACAATTTCTGGGTTCAAATAAGGAATACCGAATTCCGATTGAAGATTCATCCTTGATAATGGAAAAGTGATGTCTTCATTTCTGCGAAAACGGAAGGATCCTCTGCTTCTTTCATTAAGAAGTATCTCAAGCTGGACTTCTCCCTCTTTTGAAACATGGATCTCGTGTACGGGCTGCTCTAGCCTGTTCTCCATATTCCAGTGGAACATGCGCCCTTGGTCCACTGCCATAGTTTCGCACCCCGCAAGTAAGGGGCCTAAATGATGCTGTTCATCTCTAAATATCGCCACTTCTATATCTTCATGCTTTCTAGTTTCCTCTCCAATGTGCAAATCAATCGCCCAGCCCCCGGCGACCATCCATTTTCCTTCAAACAAACGCATCCATTCATACACTCTTTTCACTGGTCCAAACATGTTATACTCTCCTTCTTTCACTTTCAAAACTCTATTTTTCATTAAGGAAATGACTCAAATTATTAACTTCTTCTGGAAAAAGTTTAGGCAGGGAAAAATAGGGAATTTATTTAACACCCTGTTTTTCCCTCCATCTTTCCGGTATTCTATACTTAGAACATTTTTTTGAATATTTAGTTTTTATTGGAACACAAATTCTTTATAGAAAGGACATATGATATGAACAAAAACATGTTCACCCCTGTCTTTATTATTTCATCAATCGTTGTCCTTATCCTCGTTATTATCGGGGCGATTAACCCTGAGGGATTTGGAACAGTTGCTACGAAGTTATTTAATTTTACTACTGAAGATTTTGGCTGGTTTTACCTGCTGTCTGTGTTTGGATTCGTCTTATTTCTCATTGCTTTAGCTCTAAGTAAATATGGAAAGATCCGCTTAGGTCCGCCCGATTCGCGGCCGGAATATCCCTTCTTTACCTGGATCGGAATGCTGTTTTCGGCAGGTTTTGGAGCAGGTCTCGTTTTCTGGGGCGTTGCAGAGCCGATGAGTCACTTTTTTAAGACTCCTTTTGATGGACTGGAAGCTCAATCCAATGAAGCAGCCCGTGTTGCTATGGGATATGCGTTCTTTCACTGGGGAATAAGTCAGTGGTCTGTTTTTGCCATTGTCGGGATGATGATTGCTTTCCTTCAATTTAGAAAAGGCAAAAACGGTTTAATTTCTACAGCGGTGGAACCTGTAGTGGGGAAAAATAAGAATGTAAAAACAATTATTGACTCTCTTGCCGTTATTGCCACTGTCATGGGGATTGCCACCTCTCTTGGTCTTGGCATCCTGCAAATGAACGGCGGATTAAATGCGGTGTTCGACGTACCTAACTCGATTACAATTCAACTGATCATTACAGTCTGCCTGCTGGCTTTATACTTACTATCTTCAAGTACGGGTCTTAACAAGGGGATTAAGTGGCTGAGTAATATTAATTTAGGTTTATGCCTGCTGCTGCTTCTCTTTGTATTCATCGCTGGTCCAACGGTATTTATCTTAAATACCTTTACGCTTGGTATTGGCGATTATATTACTAATTTTGTTCAATACAGCTTACGGATGACTCCCTATGAAGGCGGAGACTGGCTGCGTGAATGGACAATCTTCTATTGGGCCTGGGTTATTGCGTGGTCTCCATTTGTAGGAGCGTTTGTTGCCCGCGTTTCCCGCGGACGCTCCATTCGCGAATTTATCTTCGGTGTCCTGATTGTACCACCTGCAATTGCCTGTTTATGGATTGCTACGTTTGGCGGTACAGCCCTAAATAGTGATTTAAATAATGGAACAAAAATTGCAGAAGCGGTTAATAACGATGTGACTGTAGCTTTGTTTGAAACCTATCAGCATTTGCCGTTGACACAGATTGCCTCTATTCTATCAATCTTACTGATTGCTACATTCCTAGTCACATCAGCAGACTCCGCTACTTATATTTTGGCGAGTATGACATCTAACGGAGATCTGACTCCGGCACTTCCAGCGAAAATAGTCTGGGGTGTATTAATGGCAGCTATTTCTTCCGTTTTGCTTGTAGCAGGGGGGCTCAACGCACTTCAAACTGCTTCCCTCGTATCGGCTCTGCCCTTTACACTCATCATCATTATTTTCGTCTACGCCTTTACGAAGATGATCCGGCAAGAAGATGTCCCGGAACGAAAGATTAATTCTCAAACTTCAGAGGAAAAGAAAAGAGCTTGATCACACAAGAAACCCCTCCACTTAAGCACCCAGCTTTTGTGGAGGGGTTTCTTTATGATAGACCGATGATTTCTTTTACTTTGTTAACCTTTACTTGGGCATAGGGACGAACCTTTTCCGCTCCTGCTTCTAGCAGCTTATCGATCTCTTCCGGCTTCTCTAATAACTGATAGTATTTTTGCCTTGGTTGTTTTAAAGCCCGGTTCATGACCCTGAACACTTCCTGCTTTATTTCTCCATATCCAATCCCCTGTTTATAGGCATCCGCCATTTGAGCAGCTTCTGTTTCGGTTCCAAATTCCCGGTAGAGCGTAAATAATGTGGAGCCCTCGGTTTCCTTCGCCTGTTCCGGAGGAGTGGAATCTGTGACAATCCGTTTAACCAGCTTTTCTAATTTCTTTTCTTCACTAAATAAAGGAATTGTATTTTGATAGCTTTTACTCATTTTCCTTCCGTCTAATCCCGGCAGAACAGCGGAAGACTCTGATACTATCGGTTTAGGCAGTTGAAAGGCTTCCTCATACTGGCGATGAAATGCTTCTGCAATATCCCTTGCTATTTCAATGTGCTGAAGATTATCTTTTCCTACAGGAACGTCGGAAGCATCCATGAGTAATAGATCTGCAGCCATGAGCACAGGATAATTAAACAGCCCCATATTGACACCCGTATCTTCCTCTTTCCCTGCTGTACGATTCTGATCTACTTGAGCTTTATAGGCATGGGCACGGTTCAGAAGACCTTTATTGGTCACAGAACTAAGAATCCATTGAAGCTCTGTCAACTCTCTAATATCGGACTGCCGATAGAAAAATGACCGGTCAGGATTCAGGCCGAGCGCAAGCCAAGTCGCCGCCACCTCATAAGTCAGTTTTTTTAGCTGGCTCTTGTTATGAATGGAATTTAATGCGTGAAGGTCTGCGATAAAATACAGGCTTTGCCCTTCACCTTCTGCAAGTTCTAGTGCCGGCTTAATAGCTCCTATATAATTGCCCAGGTGAGGAGTACCTGTTGGCTTTACACCCGTGATCGTCCGCTTCATGAAATCTCACTCCTTTATTCTGATTAGCCTTATTATGGAAAAATAGTTGTTACCAGGACCTTAATCCTCTCCTCCCTTCAAAGTACTTTCCTGTACCAATTAAATTTTTAGACAAAAAAGAAGCTCTTCCTCCTAAAAAAGGACGAGAGCTCCCGTGGTACCACCTTTATTCACACTTCCGTGTGCGCTTACTCCTATAGTCATTACTATAGCCTCTCTTGTATCGGTGAGAGTTTCCGTCACTCCTGCTCAGCGGTCAAGAGTGATTGCTCCAAAGTCCATTCGACCGCATGCTTTCCTGGTTTGCACCAACCACCAGTTCTCTAAAAAAGCGTCAGCGATTTACTCTTCTTCTTCATCACAAAAGCTATGAAATTACAGAAATAATACCTGATTTTCCAAACCTTGTCAATCCTAACCTGCAACAGAGACTCATTGCTCAAGGAGACATCTGTGAGTGAAAGGCAGCTTTATAATCATTGATAAATTCCCGAATATCCGTTGGCGCGCGACCCAGTATCTTCTCCGCATCTCTGGTCACTTTTTTCAGATTTCCATTTTTGGCAGAGGTATATAAGTTCGCTAAAAGCAGAGTCTCTTTTGCAGACAGACCTGTCCTTTCACACCAATTCATAAACTGATGTTTGGTGTAATTTCTAAACGTCACTTGATACTCAAGTTCGTCTGAGAGAATCCTTGCCATCTCAGAATAAGTGAACGCTTGTTTTCCAGTAAGATAATAAACTTCATTCCTGAATTTCCTTCGCATGGAGAGACAAGCAGCTTCTGCTACATCTCTGGCATCGACGAAACTCACCTCGCCACTTCCTGATGGATAATAAATTTCATGATTCTCTTTTACATCAGTGACCAGGTTTTGCATAAAGAAGCTCGTTCTTAAGAAAATGAACTGAAATCCCATTCTCATGATCATCCGTTCGATTTTTCGATGAGGGATATACATCATTTTTTCTGAGCCCAGATAGGATAAAAACAAAACGTACTGTACGCCTGATTCTTTGGCGGCTTTTAATGTGTCCTCCATACTTCCTAAATCCGTGAAATCCGGCGGCACCACTAAAAACAGCGTTCTTATCCCGCTAAAAGCATATTTATAAGTGTGAGAGCGGGAAAAATCCAGCTCCTTTACATCCACACGATCATCTAAACTAAGCTGTTGTGGAATATGAGAAGGGTTCCTTGATGCTGCTCTAAAAGGAATATCTTTACTTAATAGACACTGGGCAAGCTTTGCTCCTACTTTCCCCGTGACTCCGGTGATTAACATGAGGTTCCTCCCCTTTCAGCTACATACTTTTACAGGGTGTGTTCACGTAATAGAGGAATGTTAATCTACATTTTGAATACTATCGTCATAAGATACCAAACATTTCCCAATATCAATATTGATACGAGAGCTTTCTCCGTCAGGGATCCTGTACGGAATGTAACGGGAAATCGAAAGAACCTTTTCGTCAATGGATAAAACAATGGAATTCCTTTCCTGGTAACAAAATCCCCGCATAAATGAGAGATTGCCCCTAGAATCATTCCACTGAATAGATAGAAAGGAACATTAAAGAACTTTTCGATTAAAAAGCTGTAAAAAACAAGCAATCCAATAAAGAGAAAAGAATGAGTCATTTTCCGATGGCTTTTTATCATTATCAGAATAGGAAGCATCAATAACACATAGACCTTTAACTCTTCACGGTATGTATTGAAAAACTCGGGAACAAAAAGAAATGCAAGGAGAGCTAACGAAAAGACAAGCATCATCAAACGCCAGAATTTTTGCCCGAGCTTGGACCGGGGAGTATCAATATCTGGTAAAAGCGCTCCGAATAGTACAAAAACTAGATAAAGGACCGTTTGAAACGGGCGGTCCGGAAATAATTCAACTTCGGGGAGCAGAACAAGTGCTCCGACCCCAAATGTAAATCCTACAACCTGGTGTCCTGTTGCCATCATGGTGAATATAAACCCTCATTTCTTTTTTTATCATAGGCTAGGAAGCAGGTCTGCCTCCCTAGCCATATATTCCTGCGCGAAAAAAGCCATAAACAAGTGAACAGGTGCTTTCATAACGACTTCCACCTAAACCAACAAAATCATCTCGAGAAATGCAGGTTTAGCATTTACATGGCCAGTCAAGAATGACTCAGAACCCATAAAGACGAAAGATCCAGTCTGTCTCCTATTATCGCAAAAAAATCCATGCTTTTGGAACTGAATTTATAATGGATCCCGTCATAACGAGATTGGACGAAAAGAAGATCCTAACTTTAAGGCAGAAAATAAGATTCTGGGTAACAAAAACTTATTTAGTGCTAACTAAAGAAACCCGAACCAGAGGGAAGTAAATGGTCGGGATTTCTGTTTAGAATAAAATTCTCTTGTCAATCTTGTCGTTTAACAATCCTTTTCCGGGAGGCCCAGTAGTTGAAACTTAGGACCTTCCATCGTTTGTTTACCTTCGATGGTTAAATTCTTTGTTAAATGGACAATACGCTTATCAATGGCCACGGGGACCGAATTTATATGGTGAAGTTCATCTTCTGCCTCAGGTTCTCCAAGCGTCATTCCTATATCAGGCTCTCCACAGCCAAACCCGGCAAAAAATATCTTCAAGCAGGCAGCTTCTTCATCTTCTAGTAACTGGTCTAGTAAGTCGCGAGCTTGATCGGTTATTTTCATAAACGTCCTCTCCTTCGCCTATAAAATACCATACATACACCTTAAAAATGAACTAATAAACCTTTCCTTGATTCTATACTGAAAAAAGGATCTCCTATATTCGAGTTTTTCTAAAGCAGCGGAAGAAAGTTGATTCTTACTTTATAACCCCGTGAATTTAGGAAATAGCGAGAGTGCTTCAACGCCCCGACAAGTAGAAGTTAGGCAGGTTACTGTAAAAGCAGCCCGTTAACCTATTTATGAATAAGTACAAAAAAAATCTCCAGGATCAGATCCTGGAGATTTTATTCTTCTATATTAAACAGTCTTGACTTTAATTTCTACATCGATGTTGCCGCGAGTAGCCTTAGAATAAGGGCATACTTTATGAGCTTCTTGTGTCAGCTCTTCTGCTTCTTCTTGAGACACTCCGTTAATTTCAGCGTTTAGGACAACCCCAATTTTAAAACCATTGTCAGCGTCATCCTTAAGGAAACTCACATCCGCTGTAATTTGTGATTCGATATCTTTCTTTTTATTGCTGGCTACTAGGTTAAGTGCGCCATCGTAGCAGGCAGCATAAGTCGCTGCAAATAATTGTTCCGGATTTGATCCCTTTTCATCACCTTCACCAGGCATAGACAGGTTTAAATCAATCAAACCATCATCAGATTTCACGTGACCATTTCGTCCGCCTTTAGCCGTAGCTTGGGAAGTAAACAATACCTTACTCATATCATCACTCCTAAAAAGTTTTTATATTGATTCACAATTTATGTGTACCCGTAAATTCCCCGTATTCAAACCTTTTCACTTATCTTTCAACTGATACTCTTCCTGTAAAGACTCTGGAGCCATTTTCACCATAAGTTGAAGAACAAAGGTAAATACAGCTAAATCATCTACTATGCCAAAGAATACGAGAAAATCGGGTATAATATCCCAGGGGAACAACAAATAGCCAAACATCAGTAAAATCGATAACCATTTTTTACTGCGGCTGACTTCCGCCGATTGAAAGAAACGCACTAGAAATGGGATAGATTTCTTAATATTAAAGACAAATTTAACACGCTTCCAAAAACTAAACATTGAATTCTCTCCTTCAGTGGATACTGCTTAAGGACAGGAGCATTCTAATAGCAGCTGCCATTTAGTCACAATTGCTTAATTAGAACGTATGCTTTAACATAATTAATGTATAGAATGCCTTGTCCTTCAGTAATTCGGCCATACTTAGAAAAAAATAAACACCCATCACTTTCACAGGATGATCGATCTATTTTCTATCTGCTCCTAATGTGATGTGTATTCACATCTTGATTGAATAAAGGGGAGAAACTTTCCATGAAAATTCTATTACTCAATGGTACCATTGTTGGGAAAAAAACGAGAGTCTTACTCGAAGAGATTGATAAAGATATTAGCCAGCTTCCCCAAAAACACGAAACAAAAATTGTCGACCTCGAAAATTATGAAATGCAGTTTGTCGACGGCAGACCTGCCGATCAATATAATGATGATATGCAAACCCTGATTAAAGAAATAGAAGAAGCCGACGCTTATGTGATTGCTACCCCTATCTTTCAAGGTTCCATCCCTGGAACTTTGAAAAATTTGTTTGATGCCGTATCACCACTGGCTATGCGCTATAAACCAGTTTCCATAGTAGCGAACGGAGGAACTTTACAGCACCACCTTGTTATTGAAAACCAGCTCAAACCAATTCTGGATTATTTCCGCTGCATGGTAACTCCAAATTATGTCTATACCCATACCAATCACTTCTCCACTCAAGGAGAACTCATCGACGAAGATGTACGAAGCCGTCTAAAAGAAATGACCAAAGTATTTGACCAATACCTCCAAATGAGCAAATCACTCGAAACCGATAAATAACTAAAGCGGAAGCGCCCTGGGAGACCCGACAAGCATAAGACAAGCGGCTTTGTGAAGTGATCTTCCTTCACACAGGTGATTGTCTTATGACCTCGAGGGGCTGGGCGCTGGAGCTGGATGATAACTAAAGCGGAGAGGAGCCGTTAGATCCCCCGGGCTAAGCCAGCGGCTGCAAGAGGGGCGATCTTCCCCCTCTGGAAGTCGATGACTTAGAACCGCGTGGATCTGCGACTCGCAGCTGGATGAATCGAAAGCGGAGAGGAGCCGTTAGATCCTCCGGGCTAAGTCAGCGGCTGCAAGAGGGGCGATCTTCCCCCTCTGGAAGTCGATGACTTAGAACCGCGTGGATCTGCGACTCGCAGCTGGATGATCAAAAGTGAAGAGGAGCGGTTAGGTCCCCCGGGCTAAGCCAGCGGCTGCAAGAGGAGCGATCTTTCCCCTCTGGAAGTCGATGACTTAGAACCGCGTGGATCTGCGACTCGTAGCTGGATGAATCGAAAGCGGAAGCGCACTGGGAGACCCGACAGACATAAGCAAAACCATGACGTGGCGCCCAATATATAGTTTTCATCAAAACAAAGCGCCCGTGCTTACCAAGCACGGGCGGATGATTCTATTCAGCCTAAAATTTTCTTTACATATTGCTGTGTTTCCTTAAAAGGAGGAACCCCTCCATATTTATCCACGTTACCCGCTCCAGCGTTATAAGCAGCTAAAGCAAGTTTTTCATCTCCATTATAACGATCAAGCATTTGTCGTAAATACTTCGTTCCGCCCATCACGTTTTGTTCAGGATCCAGCGGGTCGGTAACGCCAAGACCGCGTGCAGTGTCTGGCATCAGCTGCATTAACCCTTGTGCACCTGCGTGACTGACAGCCTTAGGGTTGAAGCTGGATTCTGCATTTACCACAGAGCGGATTAACTGCTCATTCACACCATATTTATTGGAAGCATCCTTTATGTAACCGTCTACGCTTTCGCTTTTGCCTCCGCCAGACGTCTTAAGTTGATTAGACACATCTACAACAGGCAGCGGCTTAGTTTGAAACACAGAAAGTGATGGTGTATTTACTGCTGAAGAGGACTGCTGAACCGAGGGTGATAAAGCCGCCGCCAGAACCCCTCTAAACGCCACACTACCAATTCCTTCTGAGAGAGACCCGCTTTCCGAACCTCTCATCGCCGACATTGCCTGCATTTGGATCAAATAACCTACACTTTTAAAATCCATGCATCCACCCCGATTTCATATAATATCTTCATCTTACACGATTCATTCACCTTCGACAATGTCTTCTTGCTAATTATGGAATTTGTGTAAATTGAAGTAAAAACTTGAGAAAATACTTGCTTTTACCTTTCAATCATTTGCTATTTCACCCTCTAGTTTTCCCAAAGCAGGACAGACACTATGGGTGGTATAATAGAGGTAACCAAATGGGAAAACTCTTATTCTTGAGCCTTCATCTGACAAGGTTTTCTTGCTGAGAAGACCTTTGTCAGAGTTTCTTTATTGAATAGATGGTTACTCAAGGATTCTGGTCAATTGTTTCAAGCTTTCTTGAAACTCTCTTTGGTGTCTTACGTCGAATCACCCTTTCTATTCTTCCCCGTCAGGAAGGATAGACCTGTAGATTTCATGGTAGGTCTCCCTAAATGAAAGAGTCTCTGCCATACCCTCTTCTTGCTTCCTATCAAGAAGAGGGTTTTTTTTCTTCCAAGTAACGATAAGAATGACAGGATAGCTGGACAAGCCCTCTCCCTCGATTATTTTTTTGTTTAGTTAAATAATCGAGAATAGCCGAGCATATATTGGATGTAAAGGAGGGGGATTAAATGGATAAAAGAGTATTTCTGTATCTGTCATGTGTGTTTGCTGGTTTTGCCTTTTCGCTTCTGCCTGATACTGGGACGTTTCTTAACGATTTAGATCAATTCTTTTCTGTTGTCGGCTACCTCGCCATCGCCTTCTTCTCATTAGTACTTATTTATCTCGGTATTTTAAGTTTCTTTCGCAGGGAAGTCTGATCAATCTGCAAATTAAAGAAACTGGAACAAAGTGCTTTAATCAGCAAAAGACCTGAACCATTGTTTTTACCTTGGTTCAGGTCTTTAATATTCCTCACTTATGAATGCAAGTCATCCCTTAATCCCGGATTTCGACTAATCCATTTCCTCTATTACCGTTTTACTACATCCTCATAATCGGGATTATCCGTTAGATATTGTTGAGCAAAAGAGCAAACGGGCTTTATTTTCAACCCATGCTCCCTTGCATAACTTACAGCGTATTCAACGAGCTTAGAAGCAAGACCTTTACCCTGCAGCGCTGGATCGACTATCGTATGCGTAATTATCATTTCCTTATTTTTCTCCTCAAAAATCAACTCTGCATCAGTCTGATCTGACTCCCCTATATATAATCTCTCTTTTTCTTCGTGGATGGTATTGGTCATTCTATCTCCTCCTTATGTAATATTCTCATTCACTGAAATTCTTGATTAGAAACTTCTTCTTTCTTTAAAATCAAAGGATATTGATCTGGGAAAAAGAATTACATCTAATAAAAACCCGGACCATTTATTTTCCATTGGTCCGGGTTTTCATTGGTCATCTTTAATTTTAGAAACCGCTCATCAGCATACTTCGTTTTCCATTTTTGTTCTTGAACTTCTTATTATGCCGTCGGTTTTAAATCTTCTTCAAGAGGAATGTTTTTATCTAGTCCGCGTTTTGCAGCAATAAAGAAAGCTGCCACTATACCGATAGTTATAATCGTAGAAATAATATAGGATGCATTTAAGGACATTCCAAAGCCTATAGGTGCATTCAGAATATACGTAAAGGTGGCCATGGTCATAAAGGCAGCTGGAATCGCTGCAATCAAATAGTTTTTCTTTGCCAGGAATAAATACATCGCTCCTACCCAGAGGGCAATCATGGCCGTTGATTGATTTGCCCAGGAAAAGTAGCGCCACAGCAAAGTAAAGTCGATCTTAGTTAATCCAAAGGAAATCACAAACATAGGGATCGCTATCCACATACGATTCATTACTTTGGTTTGGGAAACTTTAAGATAATCAGCAATGATCATACGGGCACTGCGGAAGGCCGTGTCTCCGGAAGTGATAGGCAGTACAATAACTCCGAGCACTGCTAAGGTTCCGCCTACAGCTCCAAGCATGCTAGTAGATACTTCACTTACGACAGCAGCCGGTCCGCCGTTCGCCAATACCTCATTTAATCCTCCAGATCCGCCAAATAAGCTCATGGCAGCAGCTGCCCAAATCATCGCAATGATTCCCTCAGCAATCATCATGCCGTAAAAAATCCGGCGTCCCTGTTTCTCCTGCTGCGTAGTCCGCGAGATAATCGGCGTTTGTGTAGCATGAAACCCGGACAATGCTCCGCACGATATCGTCAGGAACAGGAGTGGAAAGATTGGGGCATTATCTGGGTGCATATTGGTAAAGGAAAGCTCTGGAATTGGTGCTCCAGTAAAGATGAGAGCAGCGCCTACCCCTATCGCACTAATCAAAAGCAACGCTCCGAATAAAGGATAGAAGCGACCAATGATTTTATCAATCGGCAGCAGTGTAGCAAGCAGATAATAAGCAAAAATTGCAAACAAAATAACCGGTAATGCCAGCCAGCTGCTAGTCATATTATGAAGCAAATCAGCAGGTGCGGTGACAAATACAGTACCTACCAGGACAAGTAATAAAATTGCAAAAGCGTTAACTACATGTTTCATCACTCTGCCTAAAAACTTACCAGCCAGTTCAGGTAAATGTGCCCCACGATTGCGAATGGAAATCATCCCTGTTAAGTAGTCATGGACAGCTCCGCCAAAGATACATCCGATGACAATCCAAATAAAAGCAACTGGTCCATAAAGCGCCCCGAGTATCGGGCCGAAAATAGGTCCGACTCCTGCTATATTCAAGAGCTGAATGAGCGCATTCTTCTTCTCTCCCATAGGCAGATAATCCACGCCGTCACTATGAGTGTAAGCAGGTGTCTTACGTTCTGTATTGATTCCAAATATTTTCTCTACGAATTTACCATAAGTAAAATAGCCGACAACTAAAAGTACGATACTAACAAGAAAAGTAATCAATCCAGCGTCCTCCTTCATTTCTTTGAAATCGCTTACAAAGATCATAGCAAGAGATCGCTTTCATGTGCGGATTCTTGTCTAAGATGTTAAATAGAAGACCCAACACGCCTGTTAGGAGGATTGAAAATTGGAAATTAGAAGGAAGAACCTGCTGCTAGTCTTTTAAGAGATATGAAATTAACTGTTCCCCATTCCCTGATTAGAGCTCCAGCTTTTTCCTTAAGCCCTTCACATAGTTCCTGCTGACCGAAAGCTTTTCATTTATTCCTCGCAGTTCTAATTGGTAAGCTCCGTTAAACCATGGCGTCAGCCCGTCAATGTATTCCAGATTTACTAGATAGCTTTTGTGAACCCGGAAAAATGAGAACGCAGCGAGACGGCTTTCCACTTCTTTCAGTGCCCATTTTGTTTCATGCGTCCGGTGTTTACCCACAATTTTCGTTACTCTTTCCTCTCGATATATATAGATGATATCACGGGGGTCTAAATAATGAATCGTGTCCTCCCCTTCAACAGCGAGTTTTGACGGCGCTGAAACACCCGTTGAAGGGAGCTCTTCTTTAAAGAATTGCTTTTCTAAGCGGGAAATGGCTTCCTTAAGCTGTTCCTCATCAAATGGTTTTAATAAGTAATCAATCGCCTCATGGCGAAACGCCTCTACAGCAAAGTCTGGATAAGCAGTAGCGAAAACAATCTTTGGAACTTTCTTTAATTCCTGTACAGACTTCGCTACTGTCATTCCGTCCATTTTTGGCATTTCGACATCGAGAAACAACACATCTGGCTGCTGCTGAATCGTCTGCATGACCGCTTTTTCCCCTGAATCCGCTTCTCCGACTACCTCGACGGAAGGGAATTGTTTTAACAAATAAACTAGCTCTTCCCGGCTAAATCGCTCATCATCCACTACAACGACAGTAATAGGATTACTCAAGCAGGCACCTCCTCTCGAAAGTCTGGAATTACAAAAGAAATAATGGTTCCTTTTCCAAGTTCACTTTCGATCTTTAATTTGGATCGTTCTCCGTGCATGTGTTCTAATCGTTTATTAACATTATAAAGGCCTAATCCTGTGCCCTCGGCTGATTTCACTTCATTAACACCAAGACTAATTAAACGCTCAGCATCTATTCCCTGTCCATTATCAATAACCGCGATCTTCACTCCCTCTTCGCTGCTTTGAACACGAATCGTAATTTCGGCATCACCTTCCCGATCCTTAATGCCATGCTTAATACAATTTTCCACTAACGGCTGCAGAGTAAGTGGAGCGATTCTTGCATTTAGAGTGGATTCATCAATTTCATAATGAACATGAAGCTTATCTACAAACCTGGTTTCTTCTATTAATAAGTAAGCTTTCACATGTTTTAGTTCTTCTCCTAGAGAGGTCCATATTCTGGTGGTGGCCCCCAAGTTCTGTCTGAAAAATTTTGATAAAGCAATCAACAGCGCTCTTGCCCGATCAGGTTCAGAACGAATAAGTGAAACAATGACATTCAATGAATTGAATAGAAAATGTGGATTTACTTGTGCCTGCAGGGCTTTGACCTCTGCTTCACGAGCAAGTTCCTGCGCCCTTTCCGCATCGGCAATTTCCAGCTGCTGGCCTAATAACGCACTCAACCCTTGAATAAGTTCAAGTAAGACATTGGAAACTGATTTTTCTGACCTTACGTAGAACTTCAAGGTTCCTACCACTTCCTGGCGCCGTTTTAGAGGGGCAATCACCGCGGCCCCGAGCGGACAATCCTCATGGTTGCAATTAATGTCCTCATGCCTTGCCACCACCAGATCCCCCGTGCGAATCACCTTGCGCGTCGCATGAGTCTGGATCGTTTCTCCTGCCTTATGATGGTCATCAGCCAGCCCCACGTGAGCGAGGATCATTTCTTCATTGGTTATGGAAATGGCACTTACTTCTACTTCATCATAAATAATTTGCGAAACCTTCAGTGCAGAATCGCTTGTAAGTCCCTTTCGTAAATAGGAGATCGTACGCTCTGCAAGCCTCAATGCTTTCTGGGCTTGAATCGCTCCGGCTTTTTCCTCTTCATTTAAAACATTTCGAATAATCAGCAAAAACAAAGCGGATCCTACACCGTTGGCTACAATCATAGGAAGACCGATCTCCTGAACAAGTGCCCACGCCAGGTGGAATGGTTTTGCTCCAATTAAAATGATGCCCATTTGCACGGTTTCAGCAAATGCACCCACTAGTAGCGCGGTTTTCAGTTTTAATGGCTGATCTTTCTTATGAAAAAAGCCTGAAATTATGCCTGCAACCACAGCCGAAATCCCACAGGCAGCACCCGTAAATCCTCCCAGAGATAATCGGTGAAGTCCCGCGATCGCCCCTGCACCGATCCCAATTCGATATCCTCCGAATAAACCAGCCGCTACAATGCCAATCACACGTGAGTTAGCAATCGCTTCAGTCTGACCAACATTCATCACCCAACTCCCAAACTCTAAAGAATTCGTGTTATAAGTGATCCCTGTATACGTGCCGATAATTCCAAACAAACCAAAAAAAGCAATAGCCATAACATGTTGGCGGCGGTTCAGTTTCTTTCGATCAATTAGTTCTCTAAAAAAGCGAAACCTTGTTATGATGAAAGCAACCGTCACGATGATTCCCAGTCGTTCCAGCATCGGTAACAGCAACTCAAACATCTGCCTCTTCCTCTCTAAAACTATGATATTTCTATTGTAGCATGCTTAAATCTATTCCATACTGAGAGAAAAACAGGTAAATATCTGGTAAACTATAAGAAAACGAGGTGACAATATGACAGCTAAAATTGCTATCATTCAAATGGATATTGCATTTGGAAAACCAGAAACCAATCGTAAAATTGCCGCAGAACGGATTAAGGAAGCAGCAAATAAAGGTGCTGAACTGGTTCTTCTGCCTGAACTTTGGACTACGGGGTACGATCTCGAAAATTTTACAACGATTGCTGAAGATTTTCATGGGCCTACCCATACCCTGCTAAGCCAGCTTGCTCAACAATATAAACTGACGATAATGGGGTCGTCCGCAGAAAGAAATATGGAACAATTTTATAATACGCTTGTCGTTTATAACCCTCAGGGAAAAAGAATTCTATCTTACCGAAAAGCTCATTTATTCCGGTTGATGAATGAAGAGAAATATTTGCTATCGGGGAAAGAGAAAGGCAGCTTTTCTTTCAAAGAGACACCAGTCGCTGGCGTGATCTGCTATGATATCCGTTTCCCTGAGTGGATTCGTACACATATGATTGATGGATCCAGAGCATTGTTTGTCGTGGCAGAATGGCCGAAACCTCGAGTAGACCACTGGAGAAGCCTGTTGATTAGCCGTGCAATCGAAAACCAGTGTTTTGTAGTGGCATGTAACCGTGTTGGCTCAGATCCTAACAATACCTTTGGCGGCCATTCTATTGTGATAGACCCCTGGGGGAATGTCGCAGCCGAAGCTCAGGAGCAGGAAGAGATTTTAACAGCTGATGTCGATTTTTCCGCTGTTGAAACCATTCGTGAACAAATCCCTATTTTTCAAGATCGCCGTCCGGACTTATACGAATAACCGGCACACCGTACACTTCCGCAGTCGTTGTGCAGGAGTATTATCAATTGGAGAAACTGCATAATCATAAGCCATTTCTTGAAAAGAGGGGCACTCTATGAATATAGTAGTGAATATCATCGAAGCATTACTCGTGTGCATGATTTTTGGGCTGACTGCTACTGGGGTTGTATTGGTCGTGTACTGGTACCCCAAGCAGAAAAGAAGGCAGGGAATTAAGAAAAATAAACCGTTGGAATATAGCTTGATGACTATATTGAGTCTCGTTATTATTCTCCTTGGCATCTATGTTCTTACTTTCGTTTTTAAATCCTTTTAACATATCAAGGTTTTTTTACACGAATCGGCGCTTTTTCTTTTTGTCTTCATTTTGTCATTAAAAAAACACAATTTTAATCTAGCCGGCAGCTGTTTTGACGTATATACTTTTCTCAAAAGGACGAAATGGAAAGGAAGAAGAGAAACATCATGTTACAAAGAAAGATGGCCCTTGGTCTATTATGTCTGCTGGTTCTTGGAGTGACACTCGCCTACTTACTTCATAAAGACGGAGGGTCGTATGCGCCCGTAAGAAAAAATGCGATTCATCACCCCATATCGGATGACTCGCGACTGTACGCAGAGTCAGCAATCCTGTTTGTGAAAAACGAAACTGCCCCTTCTTTCATTAAATACATAAAACCCGAACCTATAGGATAAGCGGTTCGGGTTTTATGCTGAATAATATTCTTTTGTTCCAATCTGGTCTGCTGACCAAGAGACATTGAAAGACAGTACTTGGTTTCGATCTAATTATAAGCTTTGTCTTGATAGAAATAATTTGGTGTATCCATTCTGTTTGGATAAGAATGATGAAAGATATGCGTTGAAGCCGGAGATACCGGGGGGATCAGCCACGTCCAGTCGCCGGTAACTTCCCGGCCGCATGATTCTTCTTTTTCTTCAAACAGCTGAAACTGCTGGGCAGCGGTATGATGATCCACCAAACTTACTTTGTCTTCTTTAAAAGAATGCAGCACCGCCTGATTCAATTCAATCAGAGCCCTGTCTTTCCATAAAGAAGCATTTCTTCTAACATTCAGCCCCATTGCTTCTGCCACTGTCGGCAAAAGGTTATAGCGAAAATCATCCGCTAAATTCCGCGCTCCAATTTCTGTTTCCATATACCACCCATTGAAAGGAGCAGCAGTATAGTGAATTCCGCCGATCTCTAAGCGCATGTCTGAAATGAACGGAACAGCATACCATTTCAATTGGAGATCCTGAAACCAAGAATAGTCTGGATGTCTTAGAGGGACTTCAAGAATCTCATCCTCAGGGATCTCGTACCATTCCGGTTTGCCTTCATTCACTTGAATGACAAGCGGCAGTACATCAAACGGACCGCCCTTCCCCTTCCAGCCTAAAGCTTGACAACGCTTAGTAAATTCTACCGAGTCCGGATCGCCGGTTTGTCCAGTCTCTTCCTCATATCCCGCATACCGAATTAGCTGGTGGTTCCAGATCCTGACTTCTCCATGCTCATCTTTGGGTTTAAAAATGGAGATCGTCGGCCGAACACGCCCCTTATTCGTAGCATAGTCCATATGCGAAAAAATCGCCTCACGAATATCCGTTTCTCGATTTAAAGAGCGGTGATCAAAGACTTGCAGGCTCTTCCAGAACAATCGTCCAATACAACGGTTGCTATTTCTCCAGGCAAGCCGGGCTCCATGTTCAAGCTCTTCATACGTATGTTCATATGTCCCCTTCTCCCTAATCGATCGTTCCACCTCGGTGATTCTCTGCTCTATTTGTTGTCCATTTTTTCCTAATTCGTGATAGCACTGATGTATAAATTGCTCAGCTTCTTTAAATAATTCTTCTTTATTCAAAGTGGTAAGCCCCCTGTGTGTTCTGTCATTCTACATATTATCATATTTTCGTAAGTCTACTCGATCCTTTGTTCTGTCAGAAATCACTACCATTCAGTTATGTCACTAAACGATCTATCTTAAGACCTGATCTCTCACAAAAGATCAAGAAGTGACCGTATCCTCGGAAAGTGAAGGACAGGTAAAAAAAGAGGCGGTATCATAGAGATGTAATCCACTTTCTGTGACATGGCATGAGATTTCGGCTCATTGAAGACAAAAAATCCGAACGATGATGAAAGAGTGTCATCATCGTTCGGATTTAATATTTGATAATAGAATTCTGTCCTAGGCTCCCATTGCCTGGATTACTTATCCGAAGAACAAGTCTAAAATATTGCTGCCCATTGAGGCCTGCTTATTATAAAACTCGGAGTAACCGCACTTTTTACAATAAACCACAGTGAATTTATTGCTTTGCACATCGAGCATTTTAGATAACCCGGATCCTGTCATGGATACATCCTTTTCACCTGCATCCTGACTTCCACATTTCACACATCCTTGTTCACTCATATAACTTCCTCCTTTAAATAATCTAGCTTATATACGAATGAAGATTAAAAAAGTTTCACTCTGCTCGCCGGGCAGCCTGTTGAATAGGATCCCAAACACTGTTGTAGGGAGGAGAATAAGAGAGATCAAGGTCCACGAGATCGTCAATGGTCATCTCATGGTAGAGGGCCGTGGCAAGGACATCAATCCGCTTATCCACACCCGCTTTACCGATGATTTGTCCTCCCAGCAGCGTACGTTTCTCTTCATGATAAAGAAGCTTAAGAGTCATGGGATCAGCTTTAGAATAGTAACCGGCCGCATGAGTAGAGTTTATCGTAACCGTTTTAATTGGAAAATGATATTGTTTAGCTTCTCTGCTCGAAATCCCGGTTCTTCCTAACGTTAGATCAAAGAATTTCAAAATCGAAGTGCCGACCATCCCTTTATAAGGTTTCCGGATATTGACGATACTCAGCCCGGCGATTTGTCCCTGTTTATTTGCGTGTGTACCAAGAGGGACATAATCATTCTGTTGCTTAATACGATGAAATTGGGTCGCACAATCTCCTGCCGCATAAATATCTAAAATACTCGTTTCCATAAAAGCGTTGACTTCAATCGCTCCATGATAGCTTGTGTACACACCCGTTCCTTCTAAGAAAGCTGTATTCGGCGCGACTCCCGCAGCTACTAGCACCAAATCCGTATCATAATTGCCTTGATCTGTAATAATAGTCTGGACGTGATCCGTTCCTTCAAATCCTTCTACGGACTCTCCAAGAGTTAAATTCACCCCGTGCCGCTCAGCTTCTTCATGAATGAACCTTCCCATATCTTCGTCAAAAATCTTTGCCACTTGTGTCCCACGATCAATCATCTGCACCTGCTTGTTCTGTTTTACAAATGCTTCTGCCATTTCCAAGCCAATATAACCTCCGCCAACGATCGTAACCCGTTCTACAGAAGGATTCATATTTTCCATGATTTCCTTTAAATCGGGGATCGTTTTCAAGGTGTGAATGCCTTTCAGATTGCGTCCTTCCCATGGCGGGAGTACCGGATCTGCGCCAGTTGCAATTAACAGCCGGTCATAGCTTTCTTCAAAATCTTTACCCGTCTTGTGATTCACTCCATAAACAACTCTGTGGTCACAATCGACCCGGGTCACTTCATGCGATATACGGCTGTCGATACCATATTTATTTCGAAACGTTTCAGGATTTCTGGCAATTAAATCATCGGTCGAATCTACGTTGCCGCTAAGGACATAAGGCAGACCGCATTGACCGTAAGAATAAATTTCTCCTCTTTCTAATGTGATTATGTTATGTTCTTGTTCTTCACTATTCCTAACAATCTGCATAGCTGCACTCATTCCAGCAGCATCTCCGCCAATGATGACAACTTTCATCGTTCCACTCCTTTAGTAACAGGTCTCCTCCCTTATACTTACCCAAAAGCAGCCGGCTCAAAAAGAATAACGGAAAAATGACTGGAAAAATGGCTTAAAACCTTTACAAATCAGACGACAAACGATATTATCAGTTATTAGACTTTTCGAAATAATCTATAAAAAGGCGGGATGAAATGAAACAGTTCACACAATCAGAAGCTCTTAATCGACTCCCCGACCAGTTCTTTGCTAAATTAGTAAAAAAACTGAATGCCTATCAGCAGAAGGGGCATGACGTGTTGAACTTAGGGCAGGGAAACCCTGATCAGCCTACTCCAGATCACATCGTACACGCTTTACAAAAAGCGGCCGAGAACCCGGTTTACCACAAGTACCCCCCTTTTCAAGGGTTTGATTACCTAAAAAAAGCTGTCTCAGAATTTTATCAAAGGGAATATGGTGTTGAAATCGATCCTCAGTCCGAGGTTGCCATTATGTTTGGCAGCAAAACCGGGCTCGTTGAGGTGAGTCAATGTTTCTTAAATGAGGGAGATGCTGCCCTGGTTCCTGACCCAGGATATCCGGATTACTGGTCCGGGGTCGCTATGGCCAATGCGATTATGGCACCCATGCCTTTACGTAAGGAAAATGACTTCCTGCCTGACTATGACGAGCTCGATCCTGAGATAGTGGAAAAAGCAAAGCTGATGTTTTTAAACTATCCGAACAACCCAACTTCGGCGATTGCAGATAGACAGTTTTTCGAAAACACCATTTCGTTTGCGGATGAACATGACATCTGTGTGGTTCATGACTTTGCGTATGGAGCTATTGGCTATGATAACCATAAACCTTTAAGCTTTATGCAGATTCCCGGCGCAAAGGATGTCGGCATCGAAATCTATACCATGTCGAAAACTTACAATATGGCAGGATGGCGTGTCGCCTTTGCCGTCGGGAATAAAAGCGTGATTCAAGCGCTGGAACTGATTCAGGACCATTACTATGTTAGTCTCTTTGGAGCCGTTCAAGAGGCAGCTGCTGCTGCGCTGCTTGACTCTCAGGAATGCGTAGAGGAACTTTCTTTAACTTATGAAAAAAGAAGAAATTTATTAGTAGAAGGACTTACTGAACTAGGGTATGAGGTTGAGCCCTGCAAAGGATCATTCTTTGTGTGGATGAAGGTGCCTCAAGGCTACAGTTCAGAGTCCTTCGCTGATGACCTTTTGGATGAAGAAGGATTATTTGTCGCCCCAGGGATAGGATTTGGTGATTATGGAGAATCCTTTGTTCGTATTGGATTAAATAATTCTGAAGAAACTCTCCAGGAAGCTCTCATCCGCTTTAAGAATTTCAAAGAAAAAAATCGTAAATAACGTGACTGGGGCAAAAATAGAATGATCAGTGGAAAAGCGAAGCGGTCACTTTGTATCTATTAAATCTAAAAAACCCGAACCCATGGAAAATTCAAAGGTTCGGGTTTTCTGGCGAATCATTCCTTTTGTCCACCCCTCTATGATCATTCCAACTAATCATTTCAGCGTCATAAGCATATCCACATGCGGAATGTTATCTTCTAAGTAAACTTCGGATACTTCCTTGAAACCAAACGATCTATAAAAATTGCGCAAATGCTCCTGTCCCTGAAGGAAAATAGATTCTGTGTTCCCTTCTTCTTTCAGTAATTCGATTGCCTTATTCATTATGGCCCTTGCATATCCAGTTCCCCGTTTCCC
The DNA here is from genome assembly GCA_963739045.1 of uncultured Bacillaceae bacterium. Taxonomy (GTDB): domain Bacteria; phylum Bacillota; class Bacilli; order Bacillales; family Halobacillaceae; genus Halobacillus_B. The sequence continues at coordinate 75,044 of CAVTYY010000001.1, forward strand.
CTTTACGACCAGCACGCGTCCGATTGAATAATTGCCGCCGTATTCTAGAGGAGGGACCAGCCGGCAGTAGGCAGAAATCTCCCCTCCCTCCTCTGCCCAAACATGCAGGCATTCCTTGTCTCGCCCATCCACTTCTGGATAGGGGCATTCTTGCTCGACTACGAAGATCTCTGTCCGTACTTTCAATATTTCATAAAGTTCATTTGTCGTAAGTTCATTAAATGGCTTGATGACCCAATTCATAATTCGCTCTCCTCCTTTTGCTGGTTATTCACTAGTCTACAATATTCTCACACCGGTTTCTTGTCTTTCTCACTTGAAAGCAGAAAGAATTTTTGTTTTTAAGTTTCAGCTTATCCGTTCAGGGAATACTGTGCTTACACATAAGGAGGAAAGTTGAATGATAATGGATTTACTACCTGTTTCTTTAAGAAAATATCTTCAAATGTCTAAACGGCAGCGAAAACATGAAGTGCAAATGACTTTATGGTATATGCCATTTATATATATAACTTTAGCTCTAGTCTTAGTAGCGATTACTTTGGTCATGGACTTAAAGCTCGAAGTCAATCAATATATACCTGAGGATTTTAAAATGGATTCCAGTGCGACTCGCATGCTGGTAAGTACATTAATCGGTGGTATATTAACACTGAGTGCCTTCACGTTAAACTCCCTATTGGTCGTTCTGACAACCTTTAGCGGTCAATTCTCGCCTAGAATGCTCTTAAACTTTGTTTCAGACAAACAAACCCAGCATGCACTGGGCATTTTTAATGGAAGCTTTGTTTATGTGTTAATCGTATTTTTATTTATAGGGAGCTCCTCACACGAGTACTTTGCGGCCATCCCATTCGTGACCATCACCTTAGCTTTTATCTCGGCTATTACTTTCATTTATTTCATTAACCACGCAACTACCTGGATGCAGGTTCATAACATTACTTTTACTATGAAAAAGGCGTCCAAGGATATTATTAACCATACTCTGAGAAAAGAAATTGAGACATTTCGAACGAAGGCTGCTGGAGACCTGATGGATAACTACCGGGAAAATGCTAACACTCTTGATGCCTTTAAATCTGGTTATCTTCAGCTGGTAGACTATAGAATTATGATAGAAGAAGCGCGAAAGGATAATATTATCGTAAAGCTTCACGTTCAGGTAGGTGACTTTATCCTAACAGGAAATCGGCTGATTAGTTATTGGGGGCCAGGTGCCGAGGAAGTGGACGAAGAAAAATACTTTAACATGGTAGAAATCGGCCACAAAGAAACGGAACTGCAGGATCTGCAAATGGGTATGCATAAACTTGCAGAGATCGCGATTAAAGCGATTGGCAATGATGATCCGAAAACGGCGACCAACACCATTCACCAAATGGCTGATCTTATGTTAACGGTAGAAAATTATATTACTTTCACCCCTTATTTAATGGATAAGGAAAAACAAGTCCGCGTAATTCTTCTGGATGAGTCCTTTAATTACTATATTTACCGCGGCTTTGGTTACATTCGGCATTATGCTAAGGACAACCATCTCATTATTACGGAAATTATAAGTGGTTTAGCCATGGTGGCGGAGTCTATAGATACTTCAAAACACGATGACTTATGGGAATTTGCATATAATACACTCGATCATATAGAAGAAAAGCTAGTCTATGAATTAGACAAGACTTTCTTATTGGAAGCTCTTTACAAACTTGCGACAATTACAGATAATGACCCTGACTATTACCTCGTTAAAGAACGGTTCTATCCTGGAGAGAATAGCAGTCAGACAGAAAAGGATTCGGACGATTAATCCCCGAATCCTTTTTTCTTTTCCTTTTTCCTTAACATTTTCTCTTTAATGTCGATACTGTTAGTGGAAATGTCCAATTAATCGGCTGGAAAAGGAGTTCGTTTATACATGGAGAAAAACCAAAAGATTGTTTACATTTGTCACGATGGAAAAGAGTTTACAGAAGAATCATCGGCATTGAAATACACCCTGCAATTACGCTGCAAGAAGTTCCTCAATTTCTTTCTCAGCTTTAAGGAAAGCAAGAATTAGAACGGCTCTAGCTTTTCCCCTTGAAACCCACGCAATACTGCCCCTCTAGTTAAACCACTTTGTTTCTGCCGCATCCACTCTGGTCAGTTTTTCAATAGACTCAAGATAAGACTAACCCCTCCCCAAAAGTCAGATTCAATTTTATAACTTTGGCTGATCGATAGTTGTCCCACTTGCATCTATCGCAATTACCGCCTACATTTTATATAATATAATCATCTAATTCTCACTTATTCTAGAATAGATTCCAGAATACACTAACCCTGATTACAGCAATAAACAAATCAAACCGTTTGGCCTGGCAGAATCACCCTGCTTACTTGCGATCGATGGAGAATATCTATCCCACTCCAGTTCCTTCTTCTGCCGTTTGGGAGAAAACAGGAAAGTGATCGAACAAATTCATTTAGTTTCTATGACCATTAACGTAGAATAGGACGATGCATGCTGCTCCATGCTCGAACAAGATAAATCAGAAGGGAGCTTTAACGATGGATGAAGAACCTATTTACTCCAGAGACCTTGATGAAGAAACCCTGTTTGTCGTAAGCCAGACCTTTAAAGCACTATCCGATCCAACGAGGATCCGAATTTTGAACCTCTTATTTGAAAAAGAGTATTCCGTAAACGAAATATCTGAAAATTTGAACCTGAGACAATCGACCGTATCTCATCAATTACGGTTTCTGAAAAATTTACGACTAGTCAAATACCGCCGGGAAGGAACCACTATTTTCTATTCTCATGATGACGAACATGTCATTAATGTACTTCAGCAAATGATCCAGCATGCTCTTCACCATTAATTCATTCCTACCCTGCGTAAGAACAAAAGCGGAAGCGTCCGGGTAGACACGACACGCATAAGCAGGAACATCAAAAGGGATGCGATGTTTCATTCCGTTGATGTTCCTGCTTATGACGCGAGTGTCTGGGCGCTGAAGCTGGATGAACAAAAGCGGAGAGGAGCGTTTAGATCCCCCGGGCTAAGTCAGCGGCTGCAAGAGGGGCGGTCTTCCCCCTCTGGAAGTCGATGACTTAGAACCGCGTGGATCTGCGACTCGCAGCTGGATGAACAAAAGCGGAGAAGAGCGTTTAGATCCCCCGGGCTAAGTCAGCGGCTGCAAGAGGGGCGGTCTTCCCCCTCTGGACGATAAAAAAAGGCTGCCCTGCAGGCAGCCTTACATTTTATAGCTCAAGAGTTTCCGGCGTGTTCGCATCTGCATTCATTAGGCGGATACTCTCCGGATAAATCTCAAGTACGATATAATTCGTATCCTGCTTACTTGAGAACCAGCGTTCCATCTCTTCACTCCACAGCCAATCTTTAATTTTCTGATCTTCCCGCACTTTTGCCTGACCTTCCACCTCTAAGTAGGCATCTCCATTACCTTCCCCTTCATAGCCGATCAGGATATGAACGTTAGGATTTTTTTCAATTTCATCCGTCTTATGAGTTTCTGAGCTTGTAGGTGTATAAAAAGTAAATTCATCATCATTAGAAAAAGTCATAAAACGAGAATGCGGCTTATTATTTTTCACAGTGGCCAGCGTTCCCACTTTGTGCTGGTCGAGGACATTGTAAATCTTCTTCTTTAATTCTTCTTGATTCATTTTTACAGGCTCCTTCCAAATTCAAATTTCTTTCTTAGTTTTCCTTAATATAGAAATGAATAAACCTTATAATTGTCTCCTGTTCTAGTTCTCCTTTAAAAAAAGTTAAAAAACTCCTTTATTTTGGTGTTTTTTCCAAAAAAATTGTGGAACAGGAATATTACAATATGATTACAAGGAGGATTGTTTTATTATGAGATTTTCAGCGCGTTGGTACAGCGCTGTCTTTGTCATGTTTTTAATTTGCTTTGGATTTAATGTCAGCAATGCTCAAGCTTTTCAGATGGATCGGTTTAATGGCGATAACCGTTATGAAACCGCAGTAAAGATTTCCCAGCACGATTGGAGCAATGGTGCAGATGCCGTGGTACTTACGCGGGGAGATGAGTTTCCTGATGCTTTAGCCGGTGCGCCTTTTGCCTACTCCAAGAACGGACCCTTATTATTAACGGATAAAGATCACTTAACTCCTGTAACTAAAAGGGAAATAAGCCGCTTAAACCCATCCAAAATATACATCCTGGGAGGTCCCGGAGCCGTTTCTAAATCCATACAATCAGAATTGAACAACTCCTATGATGCAACTGTTAAAAGAATTGCAGGTAGCAACCGCTATGTTACAGCTGCAAGGATAGCGGATCATATGTCTTCAGATCGGGCTTTCGTAGTGAACGGTTCAAGATTTCCCGACGCTATGACTGCCGCTCCATATGCAGCGAGACACGGATCACCCATTTTATTAACAAAAGAAAACCACCTTCCACTGATTACAAGAGGAGCACTAAAAGGGATTCAATCCACCTTTATTGTAGGTGGAAGCGGTGTGGTGAGTCATTCTATTGTCACTCAACTGCCAAATCCTACACGGTTTTCAGGTAATACTCGATTTAAAACCTCTGCGGATGTCGCCGAACGGCTTCCTATGGGAGACCCGGATCATGCCTTTGTAGTGACTGGAGATGAATTTGCTGACGGAATTGCAGGTGCCGTGTCTGCAGCCAAATCCAATGATCAAATATTACTCGTGGAGGAAAACTATGTCCCGAATGCAATAAAAATTGCTATTCATCGTCGCGGGTTGAAAAGTTTCACAGTATTTGGGGGATATAATGCTGTTGACCAATACGTAGATACGGAACTTTCTTTACCCATACAACTGCTGCTAGTCAATAAACATAGAGGAATTCCTTCTGACTATAAAGCAGATCATCTCGTAAAGCCTAATGTCAGATTCCCGTTTAGTGGCGATATTCCGAAGCGATATATGAGTAGTATGGCCGCGGGTCACTTAGAGAATATGTTTGATGCTGCTTGGGATCAAGGTGTAGAACTATATGCCGTTTCTGGATACCGTTCTTACAACCGCCAAAAGGAAATTCATGAGAGGATCACAAGAAACCAGGGAGCCGCCTACGCTGATCGAGTGAGCGCAGAGCCAGGTCACAGCGAACACCAGACAGGTCTTACTATGGATGTGTCGAGTCCTGCCGTGAGTTACCAACTTGTTGAAAGTTTTGCTAATACAGAAGAAGGCCAGTGGTTAAAATCTCATGCTTCCGATTACGGGTTCATTGTACGCTACCCTGAGGGTCGAGAAGACGATACAGGTTATAAATATGAACCATGGCACCTTCGTTATGTAGGTAAATCGATCGCCCAGTATATGGATCGAACCAATAAAATTCTCGAAGACTATTTAAGGTAAGATCATAGAAAATCCCCCGTCTGTCTATGTGCCGGAGGATTTTCATATCCTAGTTTTACAGCTTTAGCAGCTATAAAACTAGGATATACTAATCGCAGTTGCAAAATTGTTCCACGTGAATCATTATTCGACAACTTAAATTTTTACAAGCTGCAGACAAAATAGTCAGCAGCTTTTTTTGTTTATTTCCTGGGAAATAGATCCTTTATTGTCGATCCTAGCAACCGGTTATTTCCACAAGCTAACTCATTAATTATATGGGTTCATATCGAAATACATAGGGCTGAATAAAATAATAGCAAATAAAGAGCCAAGCGTTTGCCATGATAAAAGTTAGAAATGTATAAGAACCGGATAAAAACCATACGTAAGGAAGTAAGAAAATGAGGGCAAAGAGGATTGTTGAAAGTCTTGAAGGCTGCAATAAGCAATGACAGCGGGGACAGCGAATCATTTTAGCGGTTTTATTCCCTTTAAGGATAGATGAATCAAGCTCGCCGCTGCATCTTTCACAGTATTGCCTGCCCATGATTCTTCACTCCGTTCCTATGAGAACTTATTGAATGCATCTTGTGTATCTGTTTATTCTATTCGTCACAGGCCGGCAAGTTTCAACACAAGAGGAAAGTTTATTTTGGGTTGGGGGATTATTTAGCCTTTTGGTTCTTGGCTATTTTTTGCTTTCATCGATCCGCACAAATAGGAATAACAATTTTCAATTGTATCCACACAGTCATGAACCTCGGCCGTTTCAATTTCATAGAGCCCGAAATTATTTTTTAAGACCTTGTACTCTCCGATTTGAATGCTTTCCTCTCCGCGATCAAGTTTATTAAGTTCTTTATAAACGGGATCAGAATCTGCCCCGAAGAAATCAAACATGCTCGATTGTTCCATTAGTCTGCTCCTTTGTCACTTATTCCTTTTTAAGCTTTCGACATGCATCCAGCAATTCCCTTTCCGTTTTGAATTTAAGTACTGTTCATCATTTCAATAAATCGTTAATAAAATACTCCCCCCGGATGTGATCCGGAGGGAAAAAAGCGGCTAACCTTTTACAGAACCTGCTAATAATCCTCGCACAAAGAACTTTCCAAGCAGCACATAAACAATTAATGTAGGTAAAGCAGCGAGTAAGGCACCTGCTATTTGCACATTCCACTCCACCACTTGACTGCCAGCAGGGTTCTGTAAAGCGACCATAACCGGCTGCTGATCGGATTGGGTTAAGGAAACCGCAAACAAAAACTCGTTCCAAATGTTAGTGAACTGCCAAATCGCAACTACAATAAAACCAGTTAAAGATAAAGGAACCATTATCTTTCCATAAATCTTATTAAAATTCGCTCCATCTATTTTAGCTGATTCAATCATTGGATCAGGAATACTTGCATAGAAATTCCGGAACATTAGCGTAGTTATAGGAAGCCCATATACGACATGAGTAAAAATTAATCCGGGAATTGTATTATAAAGACCGAGATCACGTAAGAAAACAATCAATGGAATCAGTATACTTTGATAAGGAATAAACATTCCGAACAAAATAGCGGTAAACACGATCTCTGACCCTTTGAATTTCCATTTCGCCAGTACGTACCCATTCAGTGAACCTAGCAGGGCAGACAATATAGTTGCTGGTATCACTAGATAGAAGGAATTCATAAAGTTAGGTGCAAGTTTAGAAAAAGCAGTCGAGTAGCTGCTAAAGTCAAAACTGGTCGGCAGCTGCCACATTGTATCTAAAGAGACTTGATCAAAAGGCTTATATGAAAGTAAAAAAAAGAGAGGTCTTCACCTCTCGTCCATCATGCCGGTTATTATAAATCTTTATACCACTTTTCTACCACTTCACCGATCGCACCCATCGTTTGGTTCTTGAAATGATCTGATACCGTTTCCCCTGATGGATTAGCATAATAATAAGCCTGGTACTCTTGATGGAAATAGTATCCTAAACTGCTGAGCCTTTCTTTGAGTGGTTCAGGTATATGATTCTTTCCTGTCCGTTCTTTAAAATAATCAGTTGGATAAATCTTGACCTCCACATCGCCCAGTCCCGTATTGACGATGATCAGATGATCGTCTTTGCGAGTCATCCACTTGCCTTTGGAAAATAAAGAAACTCTTATCTTGTTTAGTGAAGAAAGTCCTTCTAAGTTGATGCCATAGATTTGATTGATTATATGAAGCACGTCCTTAGAAGTCACCTCAGACCCCAAATACTCCAAATAAAAATCCATGGCCTCGACCTTGGGAAGGCACATAATCCAGCGATCCGTTTCGGGAGATGCATCCTTATGTAAAATTTCTCGTATTCCCCGCATAATCTCAGGGGAATAAACGTGCGCTCGTTTCCCTTCCCCTTTATCTGAAACAGCTTTCAAATCAATATTGAATACCTCATCCACAGCTTTTCGTATCACAGATCCATTCATACTATTCCCGTAAGATTCCAGGACTTTATCGATCATTCCCTATGTTCCTCCTATGAATTAATTTCACGTTATGTTACCGTACATGAAGGTTCCATCTTTTCACATCATACCATAAATATTTAGTAATTTTTTGTTTTTTCAATAAACTTGAAATTAATTATGAATATTTTGTAAAACCTCTTCTATAATTCGTGGTTTTTCTGTAAAATATTCTCATACTAAATTAAATGAGACGAGTTAAGATAGTAGAATATAGAAGGTTCAGTCCAGGAGGAACACGCATGAATCACACACACTCAAGAACGCAGAAAAAAGCGTTCTTCTATACAATTGCCTTATTAATTATGGGGACCAGCCTGTTTTTTCTTTCAACAAGGTCCATTAGCTCTGAAGATAACAAGGAACTGATTCCCACTCTGTTCATACACGGATATAAAGGCGGACCACGAACATTTGGTCCGATGATGGAACGATTTGAAAATCGGGAAATTGGCCAGCAGCGTATGGTGGCAGTAGTTAGTGCACATGGACGAGTGACGATCAAGGGTGGTATTCCCCATAAGATGAATCCATTTATTCAAGTCCTTTTCGAAGATGACCGTGCAAGCGTTGCCGACCAGACGTATTGGCTGAAAAAAGTGCTTTATCAGCTGCATGAAAAAAGAGGGATAGACCAAGTGAATTTAGTTGCTCATTCCATGGGCGGTCTTGCCTCCACTAACTTCCTGCTGAATAACAGCGAATTGAGCGATCACTATCCTCAAATTAACAAATTAGCAGTAATCGCCACTCCGTTTCGCGGGATCCAGAAGGAAGACTACTTTAAACACAATTCCGGAGATGCCCTGCCTGATTTGAAACCAGGAGCAGAAGTTTTAACTCAAATGAAACAGCAGAGGAAACAATTTGACCCTCATACTAAAGTGCTCGCCATCGCCGGTGTCATGAATGAAGATGAAAATCATGCGTACTCGGATGGTCTGGTGACCGTATCGAGTGCTCTTGGCATTCGAGATATTGTGTCCAAAGAAAATTATAAAGAAGCCGTAATTTATGATGAATATGCGACTCACAGTGGTTTACATGAATCGAAAAAAGTAGATGCTCTGCTTGCCGAATTTCTCTGGGACATCCAAAGCAATTAAATGTTCATGAAAAAAAGACAGATCCATCGAGGATCTGTCTTTTTTCTTGGATTTAACTTGCGGCAGTTGCCGATTTCTTAGCTTCATCGTGTTTCCGTTCAGATTCTCCGACAACGACCGCACAGGCAGCATCTCCTGTAATGTTTACGGCAGTACGTGTCATATCAAGCAATCGGTCAATCCCGATAATTAGAGCAATCCCTTCGACAGGCAGCGCGACCTGATTAAGTACCATAGCAAGCATAATCAATCCAACTCCAGGAACTCCGGCTGTCCCAATACTAGCAAGAACGGCGGTTAAGACGACCATAATCAGCTGGGTGAAAGATAAATCCGTATTGTACACTTGAGCGATAAAGATCGTCGCTACCCCTTGCATGATTGCCGTCCCATCCATATTAATCGTAGCCCCAAGCGGCTGTACAAAGCTGCTCACAGGTTTCGGCACCCCTAAGTTCTCCTGAGCAGTCTTCATGGAAATCGGCAGTGTGGAACTACTGCTAGACGTACTAAAGGCAACGGTCATTGCCGGGAAAAACCCTTTAAAGAACTTTATCGGGCTCATCTTGCCTAAGAATTTCACTGCGGCTCCATAAGTAACGGCACCATGAAGGAGCAGTGTAACAATAACGATAAGCATGTAAGAAAACATTGCTTTGACACCCTCGAGTCCCATTTCTCCTACGGCTGAGGCTAATAAACCGAAAGCCCCGTAAGGAGCAAAGCGCATAATTAAGTTAACAAGAAACATCATAATATCGTTTCCTTGTTCTATTACCTTTAAAACAGCTTCCGTCTTTTTCCCGAGCATCGCTAAAGCAAAGCCGATAAAGATGGAAAAAGCAATGATTTGCAGCATATTCCCTTCCGTCATCGCCTGAATCGGGTTCGTAGGAATGATGTTTGTAAAGGTTTCCACCACAGTGGGTGCTTCTTCACTTTCATAAGAGGCACCAGATGGATCGATTCCCCCAGCGTCCCCCGGATGGAAAACATAAGCCATAGCTAAAGCAATCGAGATAGCTATCGTGGTCGTGGCAAGGAAAAACAGGATCGTTTTTCCGCCTATTCTTCCGAGCTTCTTAGGATCTCCCAGAGAAGCTGTCCCTAAGGTAATAGAGAAGAATACGATTGGAACAACAAGCATTTTAATTAAATTTAGAAAAATAGTGCCGAGTGGATTAAAGATATAACTGTTTAAAACATCGAATAAACTTGGTGCTGCTAAATTAAGAATCAGTCCGACTAGTAACCCAAGAGTTAAACCAATAAATATTTTCGTCGTTAATTTCATGTAATGCCCTCCTTCTTCAATTTATAGAAAGCGCTTTCCTTACGTTGTGTTCTGTTTTTCGCGATAATCGCCAGAGTTGGTCCCGGTACTGCAAAAAAATGATGGAAATTGAGGCTGGGTTTTCTTAAAAGAAAGGTACTTACATAAGGGGCTGGCGGCATGCTTTGCACAAGAAAGCATAAAAACGTGAAATCGCCCACGTTCCTATTTAAATATGAAAGTAGCAAGAAGTCAATAAGGCAAATGACTATTCTTTTTATTTGAAATAGTAGAACAAATACAGACTCATTCTTTTTGCCTAAGACAAAAAAACACCTGTACTTATCCAAATCATAAGCACAGGTGAAGGCTTTATTTATTTTATATTTTCAAACATGAATACCCACATAAAGGTAAGGGACTGCATAAGTTCATCAGGTAATCCCGACAGGTGCTGTTCTTTCACTTCCCTTTTATACACCCCGTGGCCGTCCTTCAGTTTCCATCCCGTTTCACTTGCTAGCTGCTCCAGTTCCCATGGCATCATCGTATTACATATCACTTCTTTTCCATAGAGCCTTGGGTAACTGTTTAGTCGTGGTTTAGCGGTTGGCCCTAAGATACCGATACATAGCTTACCTCCAGGTTTTAATATCCGCTCCATTTCACTTAACCCCACTGCCGGGACTTCTGTCCATTCCAAACAATTAATCGCCATTACTCCGTCAAAGCTATCCGCCTTAAACGGAAGCTGAGTAATATCGCCTTGGACATATTGAATATTTTCCTTTGAATTTCTCGCTTCCGCCCGTGCAATCATATCCTGAGAAATATCGACACCTGTTACCTGGTAGCCTTTCTCATGCAGTTTTGTTGATCCATATCCATCTCCACAGCCAAGGTCTGCTATATGACTGGAAGTTGAAAGATGTTTTTGTAAAAAAGGTATAATGGTTTTCCTGCTTCCTTGTTCCCACATCTGCTGACTATTCTCATTCCAGAATTCTGCTCTGTCGTTCCATTGTTTCTCTACTTCTTCATGCCAGTTATAGGGTTTATTCATTGCGCTTCCTCCCGTTGCCATTCAGCGGTTGATTTTGTGCTGTTTTTTCACTAAGAAATCCCTTATGAAAAGTTTCTTTCCCTTCTATTATTTCATAGAAATTATATAGATAGTATAAATTTCAGTTATGTCTAAAAGTGGTTGGAGGACGGGTAAATGACTCGGCCTGCTGCATCTCCCAGGAGTCTCGACAATTCCCGGCCCTTCTATCGTAGTTATGCAAAACGGAAAACACTGAATGAGCTTTCTAACACAGAAAAGACTGCTCATAAAAGTACTGTAATCGAAATCTTGTAAAATATTTCATCCTACAATAAGGTCTGTTCATCCACACCTTATTCCTAATAAGGCAACGGACCTTAGTTATCCCGAAACACAGCATAATTATTATTTAATTATCAGCTCGATTAATGGCAAAAAATCTGCCTAACACTTTCCATTTTTACTAACACAAAAAAAGTTTAAACCCGCACCAGAGAGAACAATCTCTCCCCTTCACCCTCATTCAAAATAAATTAAATGTTGCGTAAGTCATCAAACTTCGATATGATAAAAACACAAGATAAGCTAACATTAAATTAAATATGTACTACATATAGTGTTTACGAATAAAAGATGCCACAAGGCTTAATAGGGAATCCGGTAGAATCCGGAGCTGCCCCCGCAACTGTAATCGCTCGCGAAATGGATCATCCACTGTGCCCAGACACGGGAAGGACCAAAGTAGAATCGAGCGCCAGCCAGGAGACCTGTCTTTGTTCGTGAAAGTTTCAACTTCTTCGGGGATTGAGAAGATGAAGCGATGGAATAAAGGCAGGTTTCATTTTCTGAAGCTTCTTTATTTCATGGTTTCATCCGCTCAATTTATATTTGAGCGGTTTTTTTATGTTTTATTATTCAGTGCTGACCCGAAAAAGGAAACTCTTCTTTTTCCAAGGCAGCCATGAGGAGTGATTTGATGAGTATAACCGCAAGCACGGTATGGGAAGATTGGCTGCTTCAACAGCAAGAGCATTTCCCTTCGCTTAGAATAAATCAATGGATCACTAAGCTAAATACGCTTGGCCTTGAAAAGCTGGACAAGTCTGCACAGGCAAACACGTTAATCTTGGAATGCCTGGCAGAAATGGATGAAACAGAACCTGATTGGACTTTCCTTGCCAGCCGGATTCATCTGAAAAAAATGTATGAACAATCGGTCCATAACCGCGGAGCAAACAAGGCATACCAGGGATTGAACCACCTCATTCTATTATTGATAGAGGAAGGGATTTATTGTCCTGAAACGTTTAATCATTATTCTAAAGAAGATATCGATAATCTCGAAACAGCAATCGTTCCTGATCGAGATTACTTATTTACTTATATAGGATTAAAAACCCTGGATGACCGTTATTTAGCACGTTCTAAAGACGGAAGAATCTTAGAACTTCCCCAGGAAAGATTTATGATCATCGCAATGACCTTGATGGCCAACGAGCCAGAGAACAAAAGAATCGAATTGGTTAAAGAGAGCTACTGGGCTCTCAGTCACCTATACATGACCGTAGCTACTCCAACCCTGGCTAATGCAGGCAAACAATACGGACAGTTAAGTTCCTGTTTCATTGATACCGTCGACGACAGCTTACAGTCCATTTACGACAGCAACACTGATATTGCTAACTTAAGTAAAAATGGTGGCGGCATTGGTGTTTACTTAGGGAAAATCCGCAGCCGCGGCAGTGATATCCAAGGATTTAAAGGAGTGTCCTCGGGAGTTCTTCCCTGGATGAAGCAGCTGAATAATACCGCTGTCAGCGTTGATCAGCTTGGACAACGACAAGGAGCTGTTGCCGTTTATTTAGATATTTGGCATAAGGATATCTTCCCTTTTCTGGACAGCCGGCTGAATAATGGAGATGAACGACAGCGCACTCACGATTTGTTTACAGGCGTGTCCATCCCGGATGTATTTATGGAAGCTGTTGAGAATCGAGACGAGTGGTACTTATTCGACCCTCACGAAGTCAGAGAAGTGATGGGCTTTTCATTAGAGGATTATTATGACGAGACACGCGGCCAAGGATCATTCCGAACCAAATATCAAGCTTGTGTCGATAACTCCCACCTATCCAGAACCAGAGTCCAGGCCATCGAAATCATGAAGCGGATCATGATTGGACAGCTTGAAACAGGCACTCCGTACATTTTTTATCGCGACGAAGTGAATCGAATGAACCCTAACAGCCATAAAGGCATGATTTATTGCAGTAATTTGTGCACAGAAATCGCACAAAACCAAAGCCCTACCACCCAAACTCAGAAAACGGTGCAGGACGGAAAGATCATCACTGTGCATCAGCCCGGGGATTTTGTGGTCTGCAATCTTTCTAGTATCAATTTAGGCCGGGCAGTACCTTCTGGAGTCTTAGCCAGGCTCATTCCTATTCAAGTACGAATGCTTGATAATGTCATTGACCAGAATGAAATTCCAGTGATGCAAGCACAGTTGACCAATCGTGCTTACCGGGGAATAGGACTCGGAACATTCGGATGGGCTCATCTCCTTGCCCGGCAAAAGATCGCCTGGGAATCTGAAGAGGCCCTCGCCTATACGAATGAGGTCTATGAAGCGATTGCTTATTACACGATCGAAGCGAGCAGCAAGTTAGCTGAAGAGAAAGAGAGCTATCCCCTATTTGAAGGGTCCGATTGGGAAACTGGCCGCTTTTTCACCAAAAGGAACCTTGAAGAAGATGGATCGTGGAACTGGAAGAAGTTGAAAATACAAGTGAAGAACCACGGATTGCGAAATGGGTATTTATTAGCGGTGGCTCCTAACTCGAGCACTTCCCTGATTGCCGGAAGCACCGCCAGCATTGACCCTATATTCAAGAAATTTTATTCAGAAGAAAAAAAGGATTATAAAATTCCTGTCACAGCACCTGATTTAAATCGTGAGACGTACTGGTATTACAAGTCTGCTTATGACATTAACCAGCAGGCGAGCATTCAGCAAAATGCGATTAGACAAAGGTTTATCGATCAGTCGATTTCCTTCAATCTCTATGTGAAAAATTCTATACAAGCAAAAGAACTCCTTGATCTTCACCTAACCGCATGGAAACTTGGACTCAAGACGACTTACTATACCCGTTCAACCTCTAGTCAAGGAGAGTATGATGATTGTGAAAGCTGTTCATCTTAAGGAGGTAATCGAATGACGAACTTCATCAACAAAAGGAAACTCGTGGACGAAACGGCACCTAATGCTTCCACAGGGGTCATCAACGGTAAGTCCTCCAATGTCCTCAATTGGGACGACACTCGTTATCCATGGGCATACCCGATGTATAAGAATATGCTCGCTAACTTTTGGATTCCAAACGAAATCAATATGAGCAATGACTTAAAGCAATGGCCGGACTTATCGGAAGAAGAACAAACTTCCTTCAAGAAGATTATCGGACTGCTCGCTTTTCTGGACTCGGTTCAAACGGATTATTCTGGAAAAATAGCCGATTATTTAACCGACTCCAGTTTATCCGCTTTAATGCAAGTCCTTGCTTTTCAAGAGGTTGTTCACAACCAATCTTATTCCTATGTCCTCTCTACGTTAGTTGATCAACAGGAACAAGAGAATATTTTCGAGTATTGGAAAAACGATGCTATATTAATGGAAAGAAACCAATTCATTACCGAGGGATACCAAGAGTTCGCCGACTCCCCTTCGATTGAAAGCTTTTTAAAATCCATCGTCTATGATGTGGTGCTCGAAGGATTATTCTTCTATGCTGGCTTTGCCTTCTTTTATAATTTAGCTCGCAACCAGAAAATGGTTTCCACCAGCACCATGATTAATTATATTAATCGTGATGAACAGCTTCATGTCACCTTATTTACGAGGATTTTCAAAGAAACCCTGAATGAAAATCCACAGGTAGATCGCTCTGCTATTATAAATTTTGTCGAACAGACCTTTAAAGAAGCTGTTCAACTAGAGATCAAATGGGCCCACCACATTATCGGCAAGCAATTCCCTGGAATTCCGATCGGTGACCTTGAAGATTATATAAAGTTCATGGCAAATAAGCGCTGCAAACAATTAGGAGCAGAAAAACCTTTCCCAGAATACAAAACAAATCCACTTAAATGGATTCGTGCTTACCAGGAAGTAGATGAAGGAAAATCTGACTTCTTTGAACAGAAATCCAGGCAATACACAAAAGTTTCAGAGCATAACGGATTTAACGAACTCTAATCAAAACTGGATAAAGCATAACACCGCCAAAAAAAGTTACCCAAACCCTATCATAGATAAAAATTCTAAAACAATGAGAAAGCCGCCTGATATCAATCAGGCGGCTTTATTCATGTCAACTTTCCTAACATGAATGCAAATTAGTTATTGATTTTTCAGAAAACTTGCTATATAGTTAGATTTAGACATTACTTAATGTGTTAGAAAACCTAACATAATAGTTAAAGGGGAGCTGTATAATGAAAAAATTGGAGGCTATTATTCGTCCGGAAGCTTTTCAAACCTTAAGACAGAACCTGGATGAATCAGGTGTCAAAGGTCTGACAGTGTCTGAAGTAGCTGGCTGCGGCCAGCAAAAAGGACAGGAAGGGATCTTTCGAGGCAGTCGATTCGAAATTAAGCTTTACCCAAAAGTAAAGGTGGAAATGGTTGTTGAGGATCACGAACTAACTTCTATTATCGATGTCATCACCGATACATGCGCTACTAATGAAGTTGGAGATGGAAAAATATTTGTTTACACCATAGATGAAGTCTATCGTATTCGCACAGGTGAAACCGGCAAGTCTGCGCTTATATAAATTAATGAGGAAGGATGTTTCATAACTATGAAGAAAGTATTGCCGCTCGTCTTATTAGCTACTTTAGGATTTCCCGCTGCCGCAAGCGCCCAAGCCACTGTAACACCCGAAACGGTCATGCAGTCTGTGGATATGGTCTGGGTTATGATCGCCGCCTTTTTAGTATTCTTTATGCATGCAGGGTTTGCAATGGTCGAAACAGGATTTACCCGTTCAAAGAACGCCCTGAATATTTTAATGAAGAATTTCATGACGCTATCGATCGCTTCCGTTCTTTATTTCATCGTTGGATATGGTTTCATGTTCGGCACTTCCGGCGGAGGGATCATTGGTATAGATGGATTTTTCTTAAGCGGGCAGGAAGATCAGATTGGTTTCTTCGTCTTCCAGGCCGTATTTGCCGCCACATGTGCCACCATTATTTCCGGTGCTGTAGCAGAACGTATGAAACTTGTCTCTTATTTGTTATTAACGGTAGTTATGACAGGTCTCATTTATCCTGTAGTCGGCCACTGGGTCTGGGGAGGAGGATGGTTATCTGAACTAGGGTTTGTTGACTTTGCAGGCTCAACCGTGGTTCACCTGACCGGTGCCCTTGGTGCTGTTGTCACCGTTATGCTGCTCGGACCGCGTATAGGAAAATACTCTGGTAAAACGGTGAACGTTATTCAAGGTCACAACATCCCGATGGGTGCATTAGGAGTCTTCATTCTTTGGTTTGGCTGGTTTGGATTTAATGGCGGCAGTACGCTTGCTGCAGATCCATCCCTAGTTCCTAAGGTTATCGC
This sequence comes from uncultured Bacillaceae bacterium, assembly GCA_963739045.1. Taxonomy (GTDB): domain Bacteria; phylum Bacillota; class Bacilli; order Bacillales; family Halobacillaceae; genus Halobacillus_B. The sequence goes on from CAVTYY010000001.1 coordinate 91,953, forward strand.
CACAACGCTGTTGTCTGCATCCACGGCCGTCATTGGTTCTGGGCTGTATTCTTACTTTAAATACAACCGAATTGATGCTTCCCTAACGCTTAACGGCGCCCTTGCCGGTCTTGTTGGAATTACTGCCGGGACCGCCAATGTTTCTCTCATTGGTGCGATCTTTATCGGGCTGATTGCTGGAGTGATTTTAGTAGAAGCTGTTCAATTCTTCGACCGTATCGTTCGTATTGATGACCCCGTCGGCGCTATTGCCGTTCACGGAATCTGCGGAATATGGGGAACTCTCGCTGTCGGATTATTCTCTGTAGATGGAGGATTATTCTACGGCGGAGGAGTTAAACTCTTATCCATCCAAGCCCTTGGGATCCTGGCCGTTATCGTCTGGACAATGGCATCATCAGCCGCTGTAGTCTTTACCCTTAAGAAAACCATAGGAATTCGAGTATCCCGCCAGGAGGAAATTTCCGGGTTGGACTTCGCCGAACACGGTTCTACTGCTTACGAATCGACTAAGAGTATCTTTAATGAAAACTACGACCCTTCTAGCAGAGACTTCGGAGTTGGATTACTCCACCGCCTTGATAGTCTGGACAGCACGACAGAAACGAACACAAAAGATCATAAAACTGCTCAATAGTTAACATAGCAACCCCCCACTGCGGCTTCCATTTACAGGGAGTCCTGCAGTGGTTTTTTTGTGTGAAATGGTCCAAAGTAGCTATTTTTGAATTTTATACGAACATTTGTTCTTATTTTAGGGGAAAATATGGTATCCTAGTAGAAAGATACCGTTCGATAGGATTGGGTTGTGGTGCAGATAGAAAGGGAGTGATCTCGCACATGAGTACCTATCAAGCCTTAATGATCATGTTAGCGTTTGGAACGTTTACACTTACACTCCTAGCGCTCATCATAAAAATGAACAATAAAAAATAGACCCGCTTCCTTATAAAGGAAGTGGGTCAAACATTCAATAAAGCACGAACGGTATCGATGTCCAGATGCAGCTGCCACTGCATCTGGACGATTTATTTTTATTATAGCATAGTACCTGAATTTTTAAATTTATTTTCCTTTGCGATCGCTTTATTCTTTAATCCAGTTCTCCTCCGTTTTTTTTCGTCAAAAGATAAGTGATTTCCAGGAAAGGAACCGGACCGAGAGACATGTGATGTGTCGCCCTAAGTTCCCCTTCTTTTCCCGGCTCCACATGAAAAACCTCTTTAAGAGGTGTACGGAACGTCCAGTCTCCGAGAGTGAAATAGACACCTTCATCTCCCGCAGCATTATCGCGAAGCACACTCGTTAGAACGAGTCCATTACGATCGTCATTTAACGGTCTCAGCACCCCCGTCATCACTCCTCTCGGAAAAGGAAGTCCGATGTTCATATATCCTTCATCCATTTTTCTATGAGAGGAGTAAAGCGCCGTGAAAATTGGTGCTTCTGTTTGCTTATTTCTTCTTATCCAGGCTCTTACCTGGTTTCTGCCATCTTTATCGTCTGCGATGGATACGATTTCTCCATCCATTTCAACCTCTCCAGACAAGGGGATATTGATCTGCCCCATTCTGCTAGTCATTCGATGACTCCAAACGGAAAGCCTTCTAAACCCTTTTTTCCAATGAACATGGGCTTTCATATCAAACCTTCCAGTTGCTGTATAAAATTGCTTCACGGTTCGATCCAGCCGGCCAGGTTTAAAGTCTGCACTTCGAAGCTTCTCCCATTCAGACACAAGACCAACAGCATGAGTCTGCACTTCTGTCCACCCCTGGTCATAAATGATGTCATTACCGACATAACCATTTCCTCTTAACCGGCTGACAGGAAAATTCGTATATTCAAAGCGCTTAGAGGGATGCGCCCCTCTCCAGGCCATAGCCGCAAACAAGGAAAAACCAAACGCGTTATAAGCCCCATGCCATTTAAGCATGCCATCAATTCCCAGCCAGTATGTTTCTTTCATTAATCCCAGACTGTAGGTGAAAGAGAAAACCATCGTCATTAACAATAGTAAGGAAGCTGCCCTTAAACCGATTTTAACCCACCCTTTAAAGTCCACAGATATCCATAGCCACCAAATACAAAGCCAGGCAAGGATCAGCACATACAACCCTACTGTAAAGACTTCAGTTGGAGGCCCCTGGTCCAGACCAAGGGCCACAAGAAACGGACCTGCCATCACTCCAACTGTAAGAATAAGATATGGTTTTCCTATCCGCTGTTTCCTTTCAGCAGCTAAATACCGACCGAAAAAACCTGTTACCAGCGGCAAAACAAAAGCAGCATAATGAAAGTGAATCGCCGTCAGCTGCACGATCGTTCCACTATAAGGAAGAAACGGAGCAAAGCCACCGCTTGCCAGGACAAGCCAGACGCCACCTACTGCAATATAAATCAGCCCTGCATCGATTACAGTTTCTTCCCTCGGGCGGATGCCTCTGCCAAGAAGCCGCATCAATCCCCCGAAAGCGATCAGCATAGTGTAAAAAAGCCACACAGCTGCCCACCATCCAGCATCTCTTCCCGGCGGTAGAGTGACGGCGATCACTCCAGCACCGGCGAATGGGAGTGAACATAGCATCACTTGATACAGCCACTTCTCCGCCCGGTTCCTCTCCCCTTCATGAATCACTTCTTCTAATAGCAGCGGTACAAGGACTAAAAAAGAGAATCCAAGCGCCGTATCAATGATAGTCAGGTAAAAAATCATCTTCCATAAGACTAATATGACAAAACCTGCCATAGCTATCCATCTGCCAGCAAATTTCATAAGGTCATTCTCCTATCTATGTATATTTGACCAGGATTTTTGATGTGAAAAGTCGAAATTATATATACGCCCCTGTTTTTTCAGTTTATCAGAAACCTAAAGGGAAGGAGTGTCGTCTATAACTATGAGGTGGGACAAATTGATACATAAACAACGATCACAAACGTACAATCAACCGGCCGGACAGGAATCAACGGCGCAGCCTGATATGGATAAACTTATAGAACAATGGATCCGCAATTATGGTCATGATTTAAAATGGCTTGCTTACTCATACGTTAAAGACCATTCCATTGCCGAAGATATTACTCAGGAAGTTTTCATTAAAGCCTACCAGAAATATTCATCTTTCAAAGAGAATTCCAGTGAAAAAACCTGGCTTTTTAAAATAACCATTAATTTATGTAAAGATCATCTGAAAAGCTCTTACTTTCGTAGAGTTGTAAGAAAAGGAGCAGATTTATTCAAAAATATACCCTCTGATTATTCTTCCCCTGAGGAATATGCGATCGACAAGAGCGACGATGAAGAGCTCCTTAATCATGTGCTTCAGCTGGAGAAGAAATACCGTGAAATCATTATCCTATACTATTTTGAAGAGTTTCAAATTAAAGAACTCGCTCCAATGCTTGCTATCAGCGAAAACACTGTGAAGACCAGGCTGAGAAGAGGCCGGCAGCTCTTACAGGACCGGATCACTTCAGAAGGGAGGTCACATCATGAATGATTTATTAGATCGACGACTCAAGAAAATGAACCACAACGTAAAATATAAGCGAGTTTCTTTCAAGGAAAAAGATATCCAAAGGATGGTTCGCCGTACAAAGCAAAAGTCGGCAAGGTCAAGCAAATCATGGATGAAACTGGCCCTGCCTATCCCTATTGTAACTCTATTAGCGGCGATGGTTCTTCTCTATTTTAATACCCCTTCCCGCACACCTATGTATACGGCGGCTACACTTGAAGACAAACAAGTGACTACCAGTCTTAAATCTGTCCCGATTTTTGACAAAAGCGATATTAATCAAACAAAGGCCTTCGATCGCGGAGCTAGTACTGAGGCAGAAACATCAACCATTATACAGGAAACCTACGTCATTCATAACGGGGAACGCTATGTTCAGACTGGCCAAGTCGTCAAGGCATCGCAACTGGATCAAGTGATTGGAACAGTGACTGAGAACCAGTCTAAGGTTCAGAAGCCTGCTAATACCCCGCCGAACCTATTTCCAAAAGCAAAAATCTATAGTATAGAAGGAAAAGAAGCTTCTAAATATATTGCGATTCAAAGCCGGCATAACATCGGGATCGGAACCAGTTCCGTAAGTAAACAAGGAATTTTTATATTTGAAAAGCAAAAACAACTGGCCAAAAGCCAATGACGCTTCTCTTATAATGACAAATCAGGAAAACCGCCCGTTTATTACAACGAGCGGTTTTCTGTTTCCTTTTTTAGGTAAGTTTTCACTTTATCCAGTGAGGCATAAATATCTTCTTTAATTTTAGGATTATAAAATACAGCTGCTGGATGATAAAGCGGGATAAGAGTATACGTTTTCTCGGTTTGAATATATTCGTCCCCCTCTTCATTTAACTGCTGAACTGGGGTTTCGATCCATTCTCCTAATACGTCTGTCATTTTATCTTTCCTGCCGGTTAAACGTAAGTATGCAACACTGCCTAAGGCAATGATGACCTTTGGATCCATCTCTTTTATCTGGTAATCGAGCAGGGGTGCATGGGCAAGCACTTCCTTATTGTTAGGTTTCCGGTTAGCCTTACGCATCCCCCCGGAACCCTTCTTATTGGTTTTCACCCATTTATAAGGACGGCTTCTGGCCACACTTGTAATATAGACGTCCTCTCTATTTATCCCTAAATACTGTAGCTGCTTATCAAGTTCGTCTCCGGCTCTTCCTATAAACGGTATCCCTTTAACAGCTTCATTTTCGCCGGGCGCTTCCCCGACGATCATGATCTCGGACTCAGGATCGCCATTTCCCAGCACAAATCCTTCTGTATCATAGGGTTCCATTCTGCGTTTGGCTGATTGGATTAAATCCTCTGGCCACTCCATGTTCTCACCCTTAATTTCTTGTTTTTTGCTACCATACCACTTTAGTAAGCAGGTAAAACAACCGGGAGGCTCCCTTCATCTCTCGGAGTTATTCATGATCACAAACCTTAAATATCAGACAACGGAGAAGAGCCATATAACAACTCTTCTCCTTCTACTCTTCTATATATTGCGCACCTTTGTGAGAAAGGAAGACTACAAGTGCTTTATTCATTGGAGACCAATAACCTGAAGAATCATCTTGAAACATCTTGGGGTTCCGTTACTATGAAGAGAGAGTTTGAAGGGCCGTGAAATCACTCGCTTTCCGTGGGCATGTGGTGAGCTTCCTCAGGCTTTTGCCTTCCGGGATCTCACCTATCATGTACATCCCACAGGAGTCTCGCAATTTCCCGGCCCTTCTACCGTTAATTACGTATAACGGAACATGTGTATGTCGTCTTTCAATGGTTTAAGGATGACTAAAAAAATAGGTAATTGGCAGAAACTCAGCAGGTCCCCCCCTATGGTAAGGTTCGTTCGCGCAATTACAGCAGGGTGGCGGAGAAACGGTGAGACTCCCGTGGGAGAAGGTGCTAGGCGAGACCCCACAGTGAGTGAAACGAGCGAGGTGGCTCGCCAGTTCCCCCACAGGAAAGCGAATCGTTTCCCCGCCACCCTTATCCTGTTATGGCAACGGACCTTTGTAACAATATAGTGCCACATTGCCACATGGAGTTTTAAACAGTGTTCTCAATTAAGATAACTCTCTTACTTTGTCACTGCTGCTTCATTTTCCTTTATTAAATCGGCTGTTAACTGGCCGGATAAGGTTACCATAGGTACGCCTCCGCCTGGATGAGTGGATCCGCCAACGAAGTAAAGGTTCTCAAACACTTGGCTTTTCGACGGAATTTTGAAGCCGCCATTGGATTTACGGTCAGCCGCAATTCCATAAATAGAACCGCCATTAGGTCCATACAGACGCTCCAAATCCTCTGGAGTAAAGCGGTATTCAAACTCAATGGAGTCCCTGAGACCTTCCAGACCCATTCTCTCTAATTTATTCAGCACTCTTTCCCGGTAATTGTCCCAGTCTACTGGTTTTCGTTTTCCTTTATCCATAGGCGGGACGTGGGTCAACACAAATAAATTATCTTTTCCTTCAGGAGCCTGAGTTTCATCAGACCTTGAGGAAATGCCTATATAGATGGTCGGATCATCCGCAGGTTTTCCTTGATCAAAAATTTCCTTAAACTCTTTTTCCGGATCTTCAGAGAAAAAGAAATTATGGTGCTTCATATTTTCAAACTTCTTATTTGTACCGAGAAGAAGGACGAGCCCTGACACGGTAGGCTCAAATTTCTTTTCAAGAGACTTCGTTTCTTTTTTCACTTTTGAAGTCTGCGGGGCAAGCCTGCGGTAAGCAGGGATCGCTTCCAAATTGGATACGACCACATCCGCGTTATGCACTTCACCTTCTTCGGTTTCTACACCGGTGATCTTCTCTCCTTCGACGATGAACTGTTTGACTGGCGAGTTAAACTGCACATCCACACGCAATTCTTCCATAAGTTTACCCATCGCCTCGGCAATTTTGTACATGCCGCCTTTAACATAATGAATGCCAAGACCGAGTTGGACATAAACCAGCTGATTTAGAATCGCTGGAGATGAGTAAGGATTTGAGCCTACATACATGACAAAGAAATTGAACAGCTGCTCCAAATATTTGTTGTCGAAATGTTTATGAGTGGATTTAGCCACTGTTTTCATAGGGTCCATTTGAAGTAATTCACTCAGTTTATGATGGCTTTTTAAGTCTTTTAAATCTTGGATGCTATATTTGTAAAAGCTCTTCATACATAATTCATACATCTCCTGGCTGTAAGATAGAAAATCAGTCAGCTTACGGTTAGGACGATCTGTAACTTTCGCCATTTCTTCAAGCATGGTAGGCAGGTCACTCGTCACATCCAGCTGAGTTCCATCTTCAAAGAAAGTCCGCCATTGCGGCTCTACCCGCTCAACAGTTATGTAATCATCTAATCGGCGGTGAACACTCGCGAATAATTGCTCTAATACCCATGGCATCGTTAAAATGGATGGACCGGTATCGAAAGTGAAGCCTTTGCCCTCCCGCTGATTTAATTTTCCGCCGAGATTGCTGTTTTTCTCAATAACCTTTACGTCAAATCCATCTGCTTTAAGCCGAATCGCTGCTGACATCCCGCCAAGCCCTGCTCCCACTACTATTGCCTTTTTACTCAAATGTTCCACCTCCAAGATTAATAAAAAAATGGGAGGAAAACTCAATAGCTGAGCCCAGCCTCCTGCAAATAAATACTAGTCATTCCATCATAATCTTTTTCATAGGAAAATCATAATTTTAATAAGCCTTAAAAAGTCTGCATGATAAGCCTCAATGAAACACCCAAATAGATTTTTCTTCCTATCGTTTCTTCATAGCTGCTACTTAAATCCAATTCCCCTAAGCAAATAAGGGTAAACAACTCAATCGGCTGAAAAGTTGAAAGTATAAACAAGGCAACGTATGCTATTGCATAAGGATGGAAAGTTCCGATTTAATTTTATACTAGTTGTTAATGCTCAATAGAAAGAGAGTTAATTCTTATGGTCACGATATGCTGGATCTTTATTCTTACTATGGTTTGCGCAACCTTTTACGTTGTTTTTCGAAAATTATCTAAACGAAGTTATGTAATTATCCTTATCATTGGTGTTCTCTATGTTATCCTGCTTCTCTCCCTTTGGTTAAGTTAACCCGGGGAAGCAGGATAACAAGGAACTTATTTCATTCGTTCTCGCCGCTCACGGTTGATAGCTTCTCGAATATGGTAAAGCTCCGCATACATAGCCGTCGCATAAACACAAAGGATGCTTAAAAACATCGACAAAACAAACACTGAACCAGACAAGTCAAAGCCCAACACAGCTGTGAAGCCTACAATCGCCCCGACTACGATACCGATTCCTGTAAATAGAATAATCTTCTGCAGAGTTACTGAATAGAACAATATATCACCTCATCTACTTAATCTATTAATAGTTATACCCTTCCCACTGTAAATGCACACATGAGAATCTTTGCATTCAACACCGGCCACGTCTAATACGGCCCGTTCAATGCTGGATCCCCCTATTTTTCAACAACAAAAAAGACCGTCTCTAAATAGAGACGGCCAATAGGTGGAGCTCAATGGAATATATAATCAATGAACCACATCTTCATGCTGTCATTACTCGATGTGGTGTGGTTCATGTGATTAGCAATAATCTTACTGCTGTTTCGCCTGACCGCGGAAATAGATTCCTGCAGCGGCAATCAATGCGAGAATTGAAGCATAGATCCAGATATCTGAGTCATGATCGGCTGTTCCGCCCATGCCAGTATCAGGCATTTCAGAAGGCATCATCATAAACTTGTCCGGCATTTGATCAACAAATGCACCAGACAGCCCTTTAGATGCTTTGAACATATGAGCATAAGAATCTCTTAGGGTCATATATACTTTGTCATAATCTTCGTCAGCATATTGATCGAAATCGTTTATCAAGTAGTCAGCATGCTGCTGGAGGGTGCCTGCAAGTACATCTGCTTTCAAACGGCCATCCGTTGCTGTTTCAAGGAACTTAGCAAAGTTCATACGATAGTTTTCAAGCGCTTTAAGAGCTTCATCCTTCATTTGCTGATCATCAGAAGCGGTTCCTTTTACATATTTAACGAAATCTTGAATGTGTTTACTCCAAATATCATTAAACTTCTGTCCTGCTTCTTCCCCATATAAAGAAGTAATAGCAGCAGTTAAATCTTCGGTATTCTTAGAAAGTGCTTGTACGGAAGCATCAAAATCTTCTGATCCATCTAAACCGTTCTGCATAGCCATCGTTGCCAGACCAGTGTGTTCACTTAACAGATAGTTTAAGTTAGAACGAAGATCGGCAGCTGGCGTTACAGCTTTTGTATCATTAAACTTGTCCGGGAATTGATCAGTAATCGCGCCAGAAAGACCTTTACTTACCCCGTACATGTGGTGAATGGCTTTGCGTTCTTTCATATACGCTTCTTGATAATCACCAGCTACATAACTGTCAAAAGCTCCGATCAGTTGATTGACGTGAGTTTGAAGTCCTTCTACAAGGTTATCTGCCTTTAGACGGCCATCTGTTGCTGTAGCTAAGAATTTAGAAAAGTCCTGGCGATAGTCTTTCAAATTTGCTAGAGCTTCTTGCTTAGCATCTTCATCTTGATTACCAGTTGCTTTTACATAGTCTACGAAATAGCCAATGTGAGAGGACCACATTTTCTTAAATTTCTGTCCTGCTTCATCACCATATACAGAAGCGATGGCGGCTGATAAGTCTTCTGTGTTCTTTTCAAGGGCACTAGCGGATTGTTTAAAGTCTGGAGCACCTTGCGCACCTTTTCTCATTGTTTCGATTGCTAAGTACGCATGTTCACTTAGAAGGTTGTCCAATGTGGCTCTTAATTCTACAGCTTTCGTTTCTACGGTTGGCGTGTTGTTATCCTCTGCATGTACTACATCTAAGGATGTTGGTAAAAGTACGGATACACTAAGCGGTACCACTAACATTGCTTTTTTCAAATCCATGATTCCATCTCTCCTTTGTTTTATTTATCTACTAAGCTATCGTGAGAGAGGATCAATTGGATCACATTTTTCCTGAAAAAAAATAAAAAAATTGCAGACAGTCGTCGAAAACTGTCTGCAATAAGGTTTCTTCACTTATAATTTCGAGCTCATGATCACTTCTCCCTGGGGCGTTTCACTAGTTGCATCTGGTTCTTTGGATATCGCCATAGCATCCCAGCTTGTATCTTTTGGAAGCTGATCAAGAGAAAATGCTACTGCTCCTTCTCCATTGCTATTCGCTACAAAGGTTCCTGCACGGTAAGGTTTATCGCCTTTAATTAACCAGACTTGATAAACCTCGTCACCTTGCAATTTTTCCAGCCCTTCCGCTTGAAGAGTGAGTAGGTTCTGATTATCCTGCTGGATCATTGCTGCCGTGGCAATCGCCTTTGTTTTCTCTCCTTTAAGTTGAACACGTTCAGCTACTTGATTGGTACTTTCATCTGCGGGCTGCTCAACTTTCGGCTGAGATGTTGTGTCACCATTCTCATTTACGATGGCAAAGATATTCCCCCCTACGGAGATCACGAGAGCTGCAGCCAGGCCCCCCATTACCCATGGTTTTTTTCGGGCAGAAGGCTTTCCCGCATCAGCAGAAGACATATTTCTTTCTCTGCGTTCCTTCAGACCAATCAAATTTGAATTGTCAGGGTCTTCGGAGGATGCTTCGCTTAGATGATGATCTTCTAAAGAAGCTTCATCAGCAAATACAGCATCTAATACACGCTGCTTCATATTCTCAGGAGGTTCCACGGGCTCAGAAGCGAACGGTAAGTCAGCTGTGAGCAGCTCAAGCTCTTCCAGCTCTTCACGGCATTCTTCACAAGTTTCTAAGTGTCTTTCAAATTCTTTCTTTTCTTGTTCATTTAACTGACTGTTAAAATAATCGACTACTTTCTCGCATTCGTTACGCATCATCTACGCCCCCTTTCCCTGCTGATAAGTGTTTCTTGAGATGCTTAAGCGCAAGCCGTATTCTACCTTTCACAGTCCCTAATGGAATTCCGCAGCGATCGGCAATTTCGCTTTGACTCAGTCCTTTGTAATAAAATAAATCCACCATTTGAATTTGTTCATCAGACAGTTTATTAATTGCCCGTCTAACCTTCATTCCTTCTTCCTTCCATTCTACGATATCCTCAGTGGTTTCTGTCTGCTGCTCAGGAATATCGGTTTCTTCTTCTAATGTGTAATTCTTATTATTATTTTTACGTATAAGATCAATTGCGGTATATCTTGTAATTGTGACAATCCAGGATGAAAACTTTCCTTTGGAATTGTCGTAAGAAGCTTTTTTAGTCCAAAGCTTAATAAATACTTCTTGCAATACTTCTTCTGCTAATGTCTGATCACCCGATAGTTTAATGACGAAGGAATAAAGCAGTCTTTCATATTTATTATAAATGTTTTCGAGCGCTTTTTTGTCGCCGTCTGCCATCTGGTGATAGAGCTCTACATCACGATTGCTCATAGCACACTCCTTTTATGGTGGATATAGCTATAATAGCATATCTATAGCTTAGATTCTCCGTTAGAGGAGCTTTGCTACTTAGCTATCGTTACAACTTGCTATTTGGATCACTTCCACGAACGAAATCTCTTCCTAAACCCTGATAAGATAGGATTCACCCGCTATACATGCCTCACTTATTTATCCAGTAGCTAAAGGATAAGCCTTGATCTTTTTCAATGGTCTTGATTGTTATTATGGGATCTTATCCGTTCATTAAATCTGTCTTTCATGGTCCGAGTCACCATAGATATGAGGTTGACTGATATTAAAGAACATCTATCTAGGTGAACTCAAGTATTGAAGTGAAGTGCAATACTGCGTAAGACTCGATTTCGAGATTGCTGGGTCCGTTATTAACAAAGAGAGCAGGGTTGCGCAGAAAGAATAAACGGAACCATCCAAGTCACCCAAAACGATTCTAACCTCTCAATAATTATGCTAATTAACAAAGGAGCCATTTCTGCCTTGTTTAAGAAGTACTGCTCTTTCTTGTAAAGGTTTCGAGATCGTTTTTATGGTCAAGGAACGGAGGGAAACGGTGAGACTCCTGTGGGAATTGCGGGACAGCTGAGACCCCGCAGAGCTTGAGGAGGCTCAGCGCCCGCCCCACGGAAAGCGAACCTTTTCCCGCAGTCCCTATACGCCCACTATTGGCTCGAAACTGAGTCTTCTTCCATAAAGAAACGTCAGATCTCGATAGATCTGACGCATAAATAACACCTTGCTTATTTAAACAAACGTTTGATTAATGCCTGTTTACCTTACTGCCCCAAGGATTCTTCTATCGCTTCTCTGAATTGCTCGATAATATCATCTGCATCCTCAATGCCAATTGACAACCGGACTACATATTCATTAATTCCTACTTTTGTACGCTGCTCATCTGTTAAAGAGCGATGGGATGTAGTAAGCGGATAAGAAACCGTCGTTTCCACGCCAGCTAGAGTTGGAGCAATTTTCACCCACCCTAGAGACTGGAAAAAACGCTCAATATCTACACTCTTTTCTAATTCAATGGTTACAATTGCTCCATGGCCATTTTCAGAAACAAACTCAGGATAGTAAACGTGTTTAACATGCGGATTACTCCCGAAGGATTGGGCTAACAATTCTGCATTCCGAGATTGCTGCTTCATGCGAAGCGCCAAAGTTTTGGCTCCTCGCTGGGCAAGCCACGCTTCAAATGGACTTAGATTTGCTCCAAAGGCAGAAACTTTTTTCACTGCTTTCTTGATAATCTCCTCTTTGCCAGCTAGAACTCCCGCTGTTACATCACTATGGCCGCCTATATATTTCGTCGCACTATGTACCACTAAATCCACCCCGGCCTCACAAGGGTTTAGAAGATAAGGAGTAGCAAAGGTATTATCCACCATCGTCGAAAGCTGATATTTGCCTGCTAACTTTACCAGCCCCTGCAGATCTTCTACTCGCAGGAAAGGATTAGTTATAGACTCTGTGTATAAAAGCTTCGTATGGGGTTTAATAGAATCTTCCACTTCTTGAAGATTAGAGAACGATACCATACTCACTTCAATCCCGAATGTCTCTAATTCCTTGGAAATTAAGTGATGAGTCCCTCCGTATAAATCTTCTGCCGCGACTATATGATCCCCGGACCCGGCAATAGCAAGAATCCCTGCTAATATAGCAGACATTCCTGATGAGGTAGCGGCGCCTGCTTCTGCTCCTTCCAGGCGAGCGATCGAATTCCCAAGCTCATCGGTATTTGGATTTCTCTCCCGAGAGTAGAGATACGGGCTGTTCCCTTCGTAATAACTTTCCAAGTGAGATAAATCCTTAAATGTAAAGGCTGATGTCTGATAAATCGGCGTACTCTTACTGTTAGAAATAGTTTCCTGATCTACTTTGTTATGAACTACTTTTGTCTCAAATGATGAATGGCCCATGATTAATCCCCTTCCAAACTTAAATTCAATTAAAGAAAATTATAGAGGTTTGTCCGAATTTGTCAAAAAATTCAGTTTAGATGAAAGGGGTTAACTTTTGAACCGACTGAATTACACGCTGATAATAGTAAAAGTCATGAGGAACTAAATCCTTCTTTACGATTAGTTTTTCCTCACCTGTCAGAATAGAGGCGGCCGGCATATGGGAATGTTTTTTAGATAGAACGCTGAGAAAATCGTCCAGACTTACCTTGACTACATCCTCTACCTCATCCCCAATGCTGAAAGGAGTGTCCAATGAATATTCATAAAGATAGATGTGACAGATTTCCCGGTCTTTTATCCCTTGCAGATTAAGTTCTTCTTTATAGAACCCTGTATATTCCAGATCCTGTTCGCTGACTTCAATTCCCAGCTCTTCCCGAATTTCTCTTAAGCCGGCAGCTTCTTTTCTTTCCCCTGCTTCAATATGGCCCGCAGCAGTAATATCATATAGATTAGGAAATGCGCTTTTATCCTTAGCTCTTTTTTGAAAGTAAATGTACGTATGGTCATTTTGTTTTTCAAAAAACCAGCATTGAAAGGTTTCATGCCATTCCCCATCAAAATGGACCTGCTGACGTTCTTTTTCACCAATAGGAGTCAGGAAATCATCAAAGATTGTTAATATTTCTTTCATAAACACACTCCTTTCCAAATTTATAGATAGTTTGACACGATTCTGCTTATTCTTAAGCCCATTGTATCATAGTAATGACAGGTGTCCCTTAACTCTAGTAAAACTTCCTCATCTTGTTGAATAATGCCTTAAAGTCCTGACTATCAGTGATGTTTATTCAATTAAAATCCATGGAATAATATACTTATACAAAGATAGAGGAGGATTTTCATGAATAAACGGCCCTACAGAAGAGGTAGCATTCAGCATTCGAATGAACCAGCAGAAGTATTCAGCCACTCATTATCCGTTAGCAAAGCGTTTCTTCCTCACCATAAAAAGAAGAACGAGGCAGAAGAATCTCATTCTGAATCAGATGCTATGCTTAACTTCTATAAGGATAAAGATAATAAATAAAGCAGCCGCTCCTTATTGGAGACACGGCTGCTTTTTTTCGTTGCTCAATATTTTTTTAATATTCTGTTATAATGGAAATAATTTTCAAAATATTGACGAAAGGATTTTTGCTTACCTATGCCCTCCGCTCCCACAAAGAAAAAACGAATCCAATGGATCATTATTCTCATTGTAGTCCTTAGTTTCATAGTCGGGATACAAATATATACAGGCGATCGAGATCAGCCTCTTTCTTATCAAAAAGAAAAACTCTCTAAAACTAAAACTCCAAAAGAAATGGAAGCGGCTGAAGACTCCCTTCATTTTTCTGATGAAATGAAAGCAGACAATTATGAAGAAGTTTTTAATTTTTACGAGAAACAAGCACCAGGTCTCAAACGCGCCGAGCACAATGACCTAACCACGTTCCCCAAACAATCAGTGCCGGTTCCTGACCATGAAGGCAACCTCTACATCAATGAAATATGGGACAGTGGAAGAAAGATTTATTTCTTATACAGCATCGACTTGAGTGTATTAGAAGATAAACCCTTCCAAAAATTTCCGAGCGTTGAAAATGTACATCTTGAGCCTTTAACGGCAAGCAGCGAATTCGATAAAGAATTCTCCTCCACCTATATGATGTCTCTAAGAAATAGTGGAATGGTATTCAACCACAAATTATATAGCATAGCCGTATTGGGACATTCAAATAATGAAAATAAAGAGATGCCTCCCCAGCCCGTGGATGAAACCGTACTAGCATCATTCAATATAGAGTTGCCCAAAGGTTTCTACACAACAGATCCAGTAGCTATTAACCTGCACTATAATCCTGATGAAATGCATGTAGAAACTCTTTCATTAAAGGGAAAGTATCAGAAAAATGGGGTAACTATAAAACCTATAGAACTGAATGTCGGGATGGCAAGTATGTCTTTAAAGCTTAGGATCGATTCGCAGGAAGAGCTTACTCCTAACATCTTCGGGAGTCTCGTTACGAAAGAAGGAAAAGAGAGAAGATTTCACAATTTGGAAAAAGTGAAAGGACAGAATCATATCTATCAAGTTCAAATGCAGCCGATTTCGCAGGAATTAACTGGGGGAGCCATTCAAATTGACGGCATCACGTACAGAAAAGAAAAAGGTTTCTCATTTGACGTTGATCTATCTGATTATCAAGACCAGAACTTAACGGATGACGGTTCTGTTTCTAAAAAAATGCATAAGAAACTAAAGCAATTGGATCATACAGAAATCTTTCTTGATAGAAAAAGTTATACTCGAGAAGGCATGGATCTAAATTTGAAATTTAAGCCGATGAAGGAAGAACAAACAGTCTCCCTTGCTGCAAGCACAATGGCTGACTTTAATGAGGAAGAACAACGGAAAAGAAAGATCCGCGTACTAACAAATTCAGGAGAAGAAAGAAAAGCTGTATACGGGGGCAGCAAAAAACAAATGTCTATCTATCTAAATGATCGAATAATAAAAGATGCCTCGAAAATTACAATTACCTTTGATGAAACAACTTATTATCAAAAAATTAATCATTCATTTCAAATAAAGGATTAATTAGAAAGCTCCAGCATCAGGAACAATCGCTGGAGCTTTCATTTAGGAGACACTTTGCGTTGAATAAAGTGATGAACAGCCGGGTTGAAAATGTGCGGATGGGTCGCTGGTATTTGATGAAAAGCTTGATCAACCAAAGTAAGTGAAGCGTCCTCACATTGATGATAAAAATGGGAATGGTGATTTATCCAAACTTCCTTTTCCCCATATAAGAGTAACAACGGCATTTTCAGTTCATTGAGACGTGGAGTACAGTCGTATGCCTGAGCGTGTTTATAATAAGAAAGCCAAACGGACGGATCAGACTTTTCCATGTGTTCCCTGAGTTCATATTTAAAATCTTTCCCCCGGAAATGGGATTTGCTAAGTAACCAGGCAAGTGTGGCTGCATCTTTTTGGACCCAGCGAATTCCTCCGAAGAATTCAAACTGCAGACCAAATGTAGCAACCTTAGGAAACCCTCCTGATAAGATAAGAGCTTTTAATCTCGATGGATAAGATAAAGCAAATTCCTGAGAAACCATTCCACCGCAGGAATAGCCCACAAGCACCACTTTCTCGAGCTGTAAATGATCAAGTAACTGCTTGATTTCTTTTGCAAAAAAGCTTAAGTCTGGACACGCATTTACAACATCCGAATCTCCGTGCCCGCTCAAATCAGGGAGAATCAGCCGATAATGCTTGGCAAGAGGGTGCTGCTCAATAAACACTTTTCTGCCCATCCCTGGTGGATGAATAAATACTAGCGGATCGCCTTCACCGATATCCTCATAAAACAATCTGCGGCCAAGTTCATCTTTGTAATAAGGCATCGAATTCCCCACTTTTTTTCTTTATCTTTTCCTAGTCTTATGTAATGTATGCATTCTGCTTTCCCGCCACTTTCTCCACATCCCGCTGTCTTCCTAAGGAACGAACGTTGACACTTCGTTTAAAGCGCACGTAAACTAGAAAGGAAAGACAAAATACATAAGATCGGGAGGAGTATCCAATGCCAAATAAACGCTTACTTATTTTGGTTTTGATGCTTGCCGCCGCCCTTCTCATGACCGCTTGCGGCAGTAAAGAACTTGAGAATACGTTGGATTGGAAAGTTGGCAGTTTTCAAGGAACAACTCAGGCTAAAGAGGATTTTTCAACCGAGGATATGAAGGGAAAGGTGTGGATTGCCGATTTAATTTTCACCTCTTGCGAAACCATCTGCCCACCTATGACTCGGAACCTGTCACAGCTTCAAGGCAAGCTTAAAGATGAAGGGATAGATGTCGAAATCGTATCCTTTAGTGTCGATCCCGGCGTCGACACACCGCAGAAATTAAAGGAATTCGGCAAAGCACATGGAGCGAACTTTGATAACTGGACGTACGTCACGGGTTACTCCCAGCAGGATATTCAGGCATTTGCGAAGGATACTTTTCACACTCTTGCGGAAAAAATTGAAGGAACCAACCAAGTATCCCACGGAGCTTCCTTTTATTTAATCAACAAGGATGGGGTTGTGAAAAAGAAGTATTCAGGAACCCAGGATGTGCCTTATGATCAAATGGTCGAAGATGCGGGGATTTTGACAGACCAGTAAAAAGGCGGAAGCCAAAATAATTTAACATCAGAAAATCCGAACCACAGAATTATAGTGGTTCGGATTTTCTGTAATTGCAGAGAAATAGCCACTCCGTGAACATTACTCCACGTCAATTCTATTTCGATTCTCCGCTTGAAATACTACGCGAAATCAACCTAGTACAGCTTCTGTTTATTCATACCTCCATATTTTGCTTGAGTTCATTCCGTGCTCGTTTCATTCTGGTCTTTAGAGTATTTTCATTAATGGCAAGTCCACGAGAGATCTCTTTAATGGAGAGATCGGCAAAGTAATATAAATGGATCGCTTCATAATGAGCCGGCTTCAGTTTGCCCATCTCTTGTTTAATGCCTTGATTTTCTTCCTGATTCAACATAAGCTCTAATGGATGATTTTCCTCTATTTGGTACGGATGAATCCAATGATCCTCCCATGGCACCACATTCCTTCTCGTGTAACTGCGCAAATGATCTTTACATTGATTGGTGATAATTTTCAACAGCCAAGTCCGGAAGCAGCAATCTTTTTTAAAATAAGAATATTTCTCAAACGCTTTTAATAATGCCTCCTGAACCATATCCTCTGCTGCCATTTCATCTTTCACATACATAACAGCCGTTCTCACTAACAGAGGATAATATTCTTCAACTGCCTGATTTATAGTTTCCTCGCGCTCATGTTTCACTATGCCCACTCCATAACTTTGTCCGCACTCAAGTTACTTTTTATATAATCGTACTATAAGATGAAACTTTTCAAATCTCATAATCGTACTAATATATATAACTTTTTAAGCAAGTATAGATTACTGAGGACAAATTTAACTATCCTGCGCTGTTTTTTTACTGTTTCTTATTAAAAACCAAGCCATATTGCCTACTAAACTAAATCGATACATAAGTATGAGAAACTTAAAGGAATGGATAACATGAATATTGGGAAAAGAATTTATGTATATCGTAAGATCCAACAGCTGACTCTCGTACAGCTGGCCGAGGGGTCTATGTCTGTAGCCCATTTGAGCAAGATTGAGAATGGTCATCGGGAGCCGAGTTCCAATGTCACCCAAATTATCGGAGCCAAACTCAAGCTTCCTCCCCAATTCTTCTATCGTTATGGATCAGAAGACCGTGAAATCAATTATCTACTTACTCAAATTCACCACTTTATTATAGAAGATTTAGAAAAAGCTGCCCCTCTTCTTCAGATGATTGATGATAATTACTACGATAGCTTAAGCTGCGTGAAGCAGGAGGTTTACTTTTTATTATTAAAAGGTGCCTATTTATATAAAAATGGCCAGCTGAATCAGGCTGACCAGCTTTATGAGGATTTCTTATCGCATTATTTAACAGGGGAAGATCCAGCCGCTTTCCCCATGCTCATCAAAGAAGCCTATTACTATTTCTTTGGGCTGCACTATTATCGAAGCGAGGATTATGATCATAGTCTGCAGAATTACCACAGCTACCTTAAGGTCGCTGTGTCCTTACCCGTTAAAGCAGCGATTCATTTCAATATTGCTTTGCTGCTAAAGGCGAAGGACCACTATGAACGCGCCGTAGATTATTGCAGCCAGGCTTTATACTACTACGAGGTGCTTCAGCAGCCCAAAGACCAAAGTATGACCTACAATTTAATGGGTACGATCTATAAACGACTCGAGGATTATGAGCAAGCGATGAACTATCTGGATCAGGCAGAGGAACTTGCATTGGAAGCTGAGGATTTATCGCTAACGGCACAAATTTACCATAATAAAGCCATCCTATTGAGGAAACAAAACCATGAAACCCAGGCGTTAACCTATTTAGAGAAAACCCTGTCTTTGAAATTACAATTAAACAAGAACCCAAGTATTACTTATCATGCTCTATGCAAAAATTACCTTGCACTTGATAAGCCCGAGGAAGCTCTGCAGGCTTTTCAGCAAGCGAAACTCCATGTCACACATGAATTAGACTACTACAAACTGCTTGATGCCTTTCTCGATTATTATAAACTTACCGGCCAGCATGACCTATATGTCGAAAGTCTGGAAGAATGCATCGATTTCTTCGAACAAAGAGATCAAATGGAATTTATGAAACCATTGTACAAGAAGCTTGCACAGCATTACTATGAAAAAGGTAAATACAAACGTTCTTCTGAATTTTACCAGGCGCTGACCGCATTATTAGAGACTTAACTTGCTTAATCAAACGTTTGTTTAATTTCCTCCAGCATCCATGCAGCCAGCAGTTTATAGCCTTTTTCACCAAAATGCAGACCATCATTTTTTATCCCTTTCAAGATGGCGGTGTAGTCAAGCTCCATCAGCCGGTCATAAAATGGCAGCAGCTTTGTCTGATGCAGCTGCGCTACCTTCTTAACAGCAGTCCCATAAAGTTCGAGTGTTTGATTCGACCTTGCTTTCTGCAGGTTTTCATCCACAGGAGGCGGAGTAACTAAAATAACTTTATCCGGTCCGAATTGATCCGTTATCCATTCCAGGTTCCTATGGTATTCCTCTATAGGAACCTGTTTATGAATAGCAGCATCGTTCGAACCAAATAGTACAAATACAAGATCCGGCTGGTGATTCAGCACATCCTTTTGCAGCCTTTGAATAGCTTGTCTGGTATTATCTCCAGAGACTCCCGCGTTGATCAGACAATCTTCGGGACGCTTCTGCTGAATTAATTTTGTCAGCAGTGAAGTCTCATGCCCCTCTTTCCTAGCCGTTAAGCTATCTCCAAAACAGATGATCTTCTTCATAATCCCCCTCCTTTTACTTGTCATTTCAAAAAAATACCGTCCCCATAAAGAGGACGGCAGCAACCCATTAGCTGAATAGCGAACTAACAAAATTGCTTAACGCATGAAAAAAGCTTTTAATAGCAGCCGTAAGCTTGTTCCAAAACCCATCGTCATTGATTAAATTTTGGATATTGCCGGTAAGATCATCCAGCTGATTTCTGACTTTATCAAAATCGATATTCAAATTTCTCATCTGATCAAATAAGTCGATCAGCCGCTGCCGGTCTTCGGGGCTGAGTTCAATATTCAGCTTCGAAAGCTGATCTTTAACAATCTTCTCTACGTCCTCTTTCGTGGCAGGATTTTGTTCGGCAATTGCTTTTTTAATTTCTGTTAGCAACTGACTAATCTTTTCATCACTCATACCTTCTTTATCAGCAATCGAGGTGGCCACATCCAGTTCATCACTAGCGACCTTCATCCGGTCTTTATCCAGCTTCACCCCTTTTGCATCATAAGCTTTATAAATACCAGTCAGTGCCGAATGACCACTGACTTTCACAGACGAAGCGACCATTACATCAGCGTTTTCCACACCAGCTGTGAGTAAAGCATTCTTGTACATTTCTGTGGTAACCTGCGTAATGTTATCAGGCGTTACTATTTCAATATTCAGCCCGTTTCCCGCATCTTTATGAAGAATTTTCACAGAAGAATACATATTCGAGTTCGGGTTCCCATCAATATAATTGGCAATGTCCTGTCCGGTTACTGTGAATTCGTCAACTTGTTCATGTTTATCCACTTCCAGAAGCTTGGCCACCTCCGCTTTTTGCGAAGCTGATAAAGCCTCTCCATATACGACTATCGGCAACCCAAGCTTTTCGTTAATTCCTTCATCATTTGTAGACGCCTGACTGACTGTCGGCAGAATCACACTTGCTAACACAAAAGCCAATATAAGCACCAGAAAGTTCTTCTTCAATCATCTCGACCCCTTATGATAGATTCCAAATTTGTTTAACCTTATGCTAGACTTAGATATCATTATACCTAAATC
Organism: uncultured Bacillaceae bacterium; assembly: GCA_963739045.1. Lineage (GTDB taxonomy): Bacteria > Bacillota > Bacilli > Bacillales > Halobacillaceae > Halobacillus_B. Next base: position 112,894 of record CAVTYY010000001.1, read on the forward strand.
AAATAGAAAGGCACTAATGATTATACGATAAATATTCTCAACAAGTTTCATTATACCGAATTATTTACAAAGGAAGTGGACGATCATGATGATCTTAAGAAAGCTGGGACTCTACCTCTTTGCCCTGGGCTTCTTTCTAGCTGGTGCTGCTCATTTCATCTATGATAAAGGATTCGCCCAAATGCTGCCTGAATGGACACCGATAAGGCTGGAAATTATTTATATGACGGGAAATACAGAATGGCTTTTAGCGTTATTGCTTCTCTTCCCACAAACGCGGAGAGCTGCTGGGATTGCTTCTGCCGTCTTTTTAGTTGCAGTTCTGCCTGCCAACATTTATGCGGCTATACATGAAGTCCCCGCTCCGTGGAGTAACCATACAGACCCTGTTGTATTATGGATCCGTCCTTTGCTTCAGCCCCTGCTTATTTGGTGGGTACTTGCTGTTTCGAAGGATTCGAACTCTTTTTAGTCATTTGATACACTAAGGAAAGAAAATAGATTGGAGGAGGTTTCTATGCGTTTAGAAAACAAAAAAGTCATTGCTTTAGTAAGTAAAGATTTTGAAGACTTAGAACTCTGGTATCCTGTGCTTCGCCTTCAGGAAGAGGGAGCAGTTGTTCATCTTGCGGGGGAGAAAGCTGGAGAAGAATACCCTGGTAAATACGGAGTTCCAGCAACATCTGATTACGCATTTTCTGATATTAACCCTTCCGATTACGACGGGATCTTAGTCCCGGGAGGCTGGTCGCCTGATAAACTGAGGCGTTATCCAGAAGTGTTGAATATGGTCAAGCACATGGATGAATACAAGAAACCAATCGGTCAAATCTGCCATGCCGGATGGGTGCTTATCTCTGCGGACATTTTAAAAGGGCGAAACGTTACCAGTACGCCGGGAATTAAAGATGACATGACGAATGCAGGAGCGATTTGGCATGATGAACCTGTGGTGCAGGACGAGCACATTGTCTCTGCCCGCCGTCCGCCTGATCTACCTCCGTATGCAAAAGCGTTTGCTGATTTATTAGCAGAAAGCTAGAATACGAGAGCAGAGGAAAAATTTATTCAGCACAAACCCGAACCACTATGATTACAGGGTTCGGGTTTGTTTTATTTCCACTTCGCTATATGTGGGTATGGCTTCAGGAATGTGCGGATATGTACTACGATGATTATCTTTTCTTTTCAAAAGTTGAATTAAGTTCACTCCAAACATCAAAGGCATTCCCATCCGGATCATAAAAGACAAAATTTCTGCCAGGGTGCCCTCTGTTTTCGACCTCTCCAGTTTGTACGCCTTTTTTCAAAAGGTCCTCTCGCAGGGCATGGAGGGAACTTACCCCATCTACTTCAAAGGTTATTGAAAAACAAGGGTTCCCCTGAAAATCAATAAAGTTGGAGGATTGATCCTTTTTAGCTCGTACTAGGAAGAAACTCTGGTCTGCTAAATTCAGAATGGCTTTGTCCAGATCCTTGTATGTAAGTTCCGCTGCTAATTTTTCAATGTACCATTCAGCTGATCTTTCGACATTCTCGACTGGAAGATAGGTCGTCCCTACTCTTTGCAATGGGTTATTCATCTCCACTCTCCCCTTTTTATTTATACCCATCCATAAATTGCAGATCCATTACCGAACTTCATAATGCAATTCTACAAATTGATTAAAGCGTCTTGTTCCTTTTAAATGAAGGTCTAATGAATTGTCTCTTTCTTTAAATAGAGGAACCCCGCTTCCAAGCAGAACGGGAGCGACTGTCACGATCAGTTCGTCCACTAAATTTCCCTTTAAAAAAGTGTCTAACAAATCTCCTCCCCCTACAAGCCAAATATCTTTGCCTTCCCTCTGCTTTAATTGATCTGTAAAGCGGACCACGTCATCGTTTACAATCGTTACATGAGGGAGATCCTCCTTAACAGTTCTTGAAAAAACAAAGGTTTCCTTCCCGGGGTACGGAAACTCTCCATCCTCCTGCTTGATGATCCAATCGTAGGTTCGCTTCCCTATTAAAATTGTATCTACTGTTTCATAAAACTCCGAGTAACCATTATCGCCTTCCCCTTCCACCTGGAAGAGCCAATCTAAAGATTCTTCCTTTGAAGCTATGTATCCATCTAAACTTTGAGCTATGAATAACACTAGTTTCCGCTGCTTCTGCATAATATCCTCCCTTTCGCTCTAAAATAAAAAAACCCCTGCTTCCTTCTGCCAGGAACCAAGGGATGAGCACATGATAAATCTAAGCCGTGTATACTTCATGAGTGGGCAGCTCTAACAATGTAAGTTTTCCGCCAAAGACCGCACCCGTATCTATATCAATTTGGTCTTTATAGTAAGAGATGTCGCGAACGGGCGTATGACCATGGATCACTGTTTTGCCTAGTCCTATTTGACTTGTATGACGGGTCCACAGCATCGTTTCCTCTTCTTGATCTTCTAACGGAGTATCCGGAAGAAGACCTGCGTGTACAAATATATATTCTTCCGTTTCATAATATAGGCGAAGGTTGTCTTCCATCCAGTCCTGATGCTCTTTCATTTCTTCAGAGAGTCCTTCATAGGATTTCACCGTACTGGCAGCCCCGTTCATCCGCCATAAACTCAGTGCTTCCTCTTCATACTTGGAACGAATAAATAAATCGTCATGATTTCCTTTGATAGCAATCGCCCCGTTTTCCTCAACCAGTTCTTTAACTTTTTCGACTACTTCTCTAGAGTGTGCCCCTCTGTCTACATAATCTCCAAGCAAGACCAATTGATCTTCATCAGGACGATAAGAAGCTTCATTTAGTACTTTTTCCAGTTTTCCAATTTCGCCATGGATATCAGAAACGACTAGGTAGCGCATTCGTTTAGCCTCCTTATGAACCTGAAGTTTGATCTGAATATTTACAACGACGTTTCTGTTGAAAATGCACAGAACAGTCCATAGTAGACTATTTCTTTTTTTGCCTCACTTGAAACCTGTCTTTTCTTCCTGGTTCATTTCTCCTTACCCACTTCTTAATCGTTTCGCTTACCAGTTGGGGCTGACCCCAATACAAGTCATGAGTGGATACTTTAATATCTTAATTTCAACAGAAGCTCTCGAACCCCTTCATCCTTTAATATCGTCTCACTATATTTTCGGGTAATTTCTGTTAAGGCAACGTCATGATAAAAGAATTCCGTAAAAAACTTCACTAGTGGTTTTGATTGGGTATGCATCGCTTGCCAGTCTGTGTGCTCTTTGCCTGCAAACATGACTTCCTGATTATCAATAATCAGGATGCGGCTTCTTTCTAATGCTTCGTGCAGTGAGTTAGGAATAAGGATAGAAACGTTGGGCAGGGTCGTTTCGATAGCACCTGTGGAGTGGACTTCCACTTCTACCCCCTCTTTTGACTTTCCTTCAAGCACAGGTATGTAGGGCTCAAGATCATCTGCCCAGCCGGAAATGACAATAGACTGACTAGCATGTCCCATTAATTCCTTCTGCATCGATAAAATAGACTGATCTTCCTTTAAAGTCCATACGCGGTCATCGGCTCCTACTTCTTTTTTGGGAATATTTTTTAATTCCTCGACATTTGCCTCAAAGTCCGCTTTCAGCTTATCAATCGTGGATTCTACAGGAAGAGCATAATAAAGACGTTTTCTATCTGCCGTAGACTCCAAAATCATTCCCTTATCCGTCATTCTCTGCAGCACTTCATATACTTTCGAGCGAGGCACACCCGAGCGTTTGACGATGGTGGTGGCATCCAAGGCTTCATTCACTGTGATGAGCGCTTCATATACTTTACTTTCATACTGGGTAAATCCGAATGGTTGAAGCATCTAGGTTTTAACTCCTTATCTTCTAATTGATTTCTTCTATCTTAGCATAGTTAAAGTGGAGAGAAAGAAACAATAATATTACCCTTGTAGTTTCGTTGATTAGAAGTTACCATTGTAGTGGTAACTTAAACGGAAAGGACGAAACGATATGGATAAACGTGTGTATTTGCTAACCATTGTTGCCTTCGTTGTAGGGATGGTTGAACTAATTATTGGAGGTATATTAGATCTGGTCGCCGAAGATCTCGGGGTAAGTGTCGGAAAAGCGGGATTATTAATATCTGTCTTCTCCGTAGTGTTTGCGATTGCAGGTCCGGTCTTGTTAGCACTGACGGTAAAAATAGAACGGAAACAGCTGACTTTAAGTGCGTTATTCGTTTTTTTAGCGGGAAGTATTGTAGCGGTTTTCGCCCCTAGTTATATCGTATTAATGACAGCCAGAGTCATTGGTGCGGCAAGTGGTTCGCTGCTTATTGTACTCTGTGTCACGATGGCCTCTGCCATTTCCACTGAGGCGTACAGAGCGAGAGCGATTGGAATCATATTTATGGGAATAAGCGGTTCTTTAGTATTAGGTGTGCCTTTCGGTTTAATGTTAGGCAACGCTTTCGGCTGGCGAGCTCCCTTTATGCTAATCACCCTATTAACGCTCTTTTCCATGGCCGGTATCTACTTCTTTATGGAAAAAATGGCTCCCAAACCTTCCATTCCAATTAAAGAACAAATACGCACTTTAAATAACCCTAAGATTCTATTTGCCCAGCTGACTTCCTTTTTATTTTTAGCGGGGCATTTGACTTTATACGGTTACCTAACCCCCTTCCTAAAGTCAGCGCTCGGTTTAAGCGGGACCTGGGTGAGTATTGCTTATCTCCTCTTTGGTATTGCCGCCGTTCTGGGCGGGGGAGCAGGAGGCGTACTATCAGACCGGTTTGGGACGAAGCCGACCGTGTTAGGAATTATAATGGTCTTTGGCTTATCCTTATTCGTGATTCCCTATACGACCTTTTCTCTTCCTTTGTTCTTAGTGGTTATGATCATCTGGAGCATGCTCAGCTGGGCGGTCACGCCTGCGCAGCAGAGTTATTTAATTGAATCGGCCCCTGAATCGGCTGATATTCAGCAAAGCTTAAATAACTCCGCTCTTCATCTCGGGATCGCCTTAGGATCATCCGTTGGAAGCATTGTCATTGAACGAGCTTCTGTTGAGCAGAATGCGACCACTGGCGGGATTTTCGTCGTGCTTGCCCTGGGAACTGCCGTCTTCTCTATGACCCGTGAACGAGTAAAAACGGCTGTCGGTTCAGACCACGAAACGGGGACAGAAGTCTATTAGCGGGAAGGGGGAATATCAATCAATCAGCGTAGTTCCGGAACGGTCATTCTGGGTAACCCACGACCCTTTCCTTGATGGTTCGTCTTTAAATATTGAGGGCCTTTCCTTATATCCCTCCTACTGGGGAAATTATTGAAGGCTTTCACCTAAAAAAACAACGCGTGAAATTCAGTTTTCGGAGAACTGATTTCACGCGTTGTTTCGTTCCATTAAGTTTCCTGTTGGTTTACTTAAACCAATGAAGCGGAGCAGGTGCAGTATTTTCAAAGACGTGCTTCACTTCTGTATATTCTTCGAGACCTTGCTTTCCTAATTCGCGTCCAATACCAGAAGACTTATACCCTCCCCATGGGGCCTGCGCAAAGTAAGGGTGGAAATCATTAATCCATACGGTGCCCATGCGCAGTTTACTTGCCATTCGCTCAGCTTTTCTGCTGTCCTTTGTCCATACGGCACCGGCTAATCCATAGATCGTATCATTCGCTAGTTGGACAGCCTCGTCCTCCGTGCTGAACCGTTCAATCGTTAGCAATGGACCGAATGTTTCTTCCTGAACAATCCGCATGCTGGACGTACATTCCGTGAATATTGTCGGTTCAAAGAAGAATCCTGCTTGTAGCTCTTCTGCTTCAGGACGCTTTCCGCCAACCCTCAAGTTCGCTCCTTCCTCGATGCCTATCTGGACGTAATTCTCCACTTTCCCCCGATGGTTTTCAGAGATAAGCGGACCGGAATGGGTGGATTCATTAAAACCATTTCCTAGTTTTATTGTTTTCGTTCTTTCAATTAATTCTTTCACAAAGTCATCGTATAGACTGTCTTGGACTAAGAGACGAGCGCCTGCTGAACATACTTGTCCCGCGTGGAAAAATACCGCATTCATTGCCTGATCCAAAGCAGTTTCAAAGTCTGCATCTTCGAAAACAATATTAGGATTCTTTCCGCCAAGCTCCAGAGCAACCTTTTTGAAGTTTGTTGACGCCGCAGTCATCACCTTTCTGCCGGTTTCGATCCCTCCCGTGAAGGATATAAGATCTACTTGAGAGCTTTCTGCCAGTTTTTGTCCCGTTGCCGCTCCAGACCCAAGTACGAGATTCACTACGCCCGACGGTATCCCCGCTTCCTCTATTAACTCTGTCACTTTTACGGTGGTTAAGGGTGTTATCTCACTCGGCTTAATGATTAAAGTATTTCCTGCCGCCAAAGCAGGAGCCAACTTCCACGCCGCCTGCAATAACGGGTAGTTCCACGGGGCAATTTGGCCACACACACCGACAGGCTCACGAACGACTTTGCTCCGGGACTCAGGGATAGGCGATTCGATGACTTCGCCGCCATCTTTATCAGCTAACCCGCCATAATAACGGAATACCTCCGCAATATCAGCCATGTCCGCCAAGCTTTCTGTTAAAGTCTTACCCGTGTCTAAGGTTTCAAGTTCTGCTAATTCCTGTTGATCACGTTCAATCAATTCAGCAATTTTCAGTACCAGTTTTCCCCGCTCTGATGCTGGAGTATAGCTCCAATCTCCTTGGTCAAAAGCTTCTCTTGCTGCATGAATGGCGGCTTGAGCATCAACCTCATTCCCTTCAGCTGCCAAGGCAATCGTTTCTTGATTAAATGGATTCAAAATGGTTCGTGTTTCACCGCTTTCCGCAGGAACCCACTTTCCGTTAATGTACATAGGTCTCATCTTCATAGAACCCTCTCCTCCTTTACATACTATAGATGGTTATTCCAAGTCCTGCTGAAATGCCTAACACCCATATTGGGGATATTTTTTTGTACAGCATCCACACTGCAAGGAACAGGATACCGATTTGAGGTAAATCAGCTGCCGTTGAAAATAGACCATCCCGCATGGCTAATTGAATCCCGGCAAAGGTGATTAGTGCTGTTATTACAGGGCGGATCCCATACAAACTGTGATTCAGTGCATGGGTTTGTTTATGCTTTACAAATAGTTTGATCAAAAATAAAACCACTATAAAGGAAGGAAGCAAATTACTTAAGGCAGAAATCATCGCTCCAGGGACGCCGGCAGCTTGATAGCCGATAAACAAGGCGGAATTAGCGGCGATCGGTCCTGGAGCAGAACTAGTAATCACGATAATATCCGTGAATTGCTGATCAGTCAGCCAATGATGGTCCCTGACGGCTTCGCTCATCAAGGGAATCATAGCGTAACCGCCTCCAAAGCCAAACAGCCCCACCTTAAAAAATGCCGCGAATAGATTGAGGTAGATCATTATTCCCCACCCCTTTTAATTCGACCACTATAATAGAACCAACCTGCAAGGCCGCCCCCTAAGATAAGAAAGACAGGGGAAACCTCCAGCACGAAGAGCAGAACAATCGAAAGGATGAGTAATAGGAAAGTAAACGAATCCTTTATCGAGATTCTTCCAATCTTCCAAGCTGCAAATAAGATGAGACCGACGATTGCCGGACGTATCCCTTTAAATGCCGCATCTACTACAGGTAAACTTTGATAATGGAGGTAGAGATAAGTTAACAGGATAATGATCAGATTCGCTGGTAAAAGCATTCCGAGCATGGCAGCAACAGCGCCTCCTATTCCCTGTACTTTAAAACCCATATAAATCGAAGCATTGATCGCAATGGATCCCGGTGCAGATTGGGCAATCGCGAAAATGCTGGGCACCTCCTCACTGGTAAACCAATTCCTCTTCCTGACCATTTCAGATTCAATATGAGGAATCATCGCTGCCCCGCCGCCAAAGGTCACCGGACTAATCTTCGCAAACGCAAAGAAAATGGTATACACCCGACCCAGGTAGCTCTGACATGATCTGAGTAAGTTCAGTTGAGAAAACAATCGCCTATTCGCCGCCTAGAATGCGGGTACTATGAGGGGGCTGGACTTTCGTTTCTGGATCAATGTAATGCTTCGCCTGGCTGATAGCCGTTGGCGCTTCTCCAAAGCCCGTCGCGATTAACTTAACTTTTCCATCATAAGAAGTAATATCACCAGCAGCATAAATTCCAGAGATATTGGTTTCCATCTTTTGATTTACGACGATAGAATTTTTCTCTAGTTGTAACCCCCATTCTTTTATGGCTCCAAGACTGGAAAGAAATCCATGATTGACGATTAACGAATCGATTTCCAGGTTTTCAGAGCTTTCTCCTTTTGGCTCTTTTAAGACAATGGATTCTATACAGTCGTCTGTTCCAACCAGTTCATCGATCGCTCTCGGAGTTTTTATTTTGACATTGGTTTCTTTTAATTGGTTGACGCTGGACTCGTGAGCCCTGAACTGGTTACGTCTATGAACGAGGGTAATTTCATCCGCTACATCTTTCAGCATTAACGCCCAGTCAACCGCTGAATCGCCTCCCCCGGAAATACACACTCTCTGTCCTTGATAGGACTGCAAATCAGTAATCGAGTAAAAGAGGTTCTTCCCTTCATACTTATGAGCCGTATCATGCTTAAGCTTCCGCGGCTGAAAAGCTCCTGCTCCACTCGTGATTAACACCGTCTTAGAGTAATGCACGGCTTGTGTCGTCGTTACTTTAAAGAGATGTTCTTCAAGCTTTTCCACGTTCTGAACGTTCTCTTCCAAACAGATGTCAGGATCAAACTGGGCCGCTTGCTCCTCGAGTTGATGAACTAACTCTTTGGCTAATACTTTTGGCGACCCCGCTACGTCATAAATATATTTCTCCGGATATAAAGCCATTAACTGTCCCCCAGGCTGAGGTAAGCTGTCTATTATTTTCACCGACATTTCTCTCATGCCTCCGTAAAAGGCAGCAAATAACCCTGTAGGACCTCCTCCAATAATAATGACATCTGAAACGTTGGCCGTATTGTCCATCTTCTTCACCCGCTTTCTCTATTATTTGTAAACAATCACGTTTTCTTCTTCAACTCGCACCTTAAAGCTCGGAATCTTCTTGTTGGGATTGGCAAGCATTCTTCCTTCATTCTTAATATCAAACTCTCTTCCGTGCCAGGGACACCGAATGATTTCGCCCTGATGACTGTAATGGTAGTCTCCCGGCTCGCTCGTATCTGTGGTTGCCCCGCACATCATTCCTTTATCAAGAGGAGCACCCTGGTGGATACATTGATTTAAAAAGGCATAGAACTCCCCGTCCGGCGTGCGGCACACTAATAGGTTCTGTTTTCCGAAGCTGGATTTCATCATTTCTCCAGGCTGAACATCTGAGGTTTTACAAACAATTTGTTCCAACGAATTCTCACTCCTTTGTATTGGGCAGTTTAGGGTAAAAGTTCTTGGCGTTTTCTGCGAATATCTTTTTCTTTAATTCGGGATCCATATTTGGCAAAGCACGCTGCGGCGAGTCAAAATCCCAATGAGGATAATCAGTTGAAAAACACAGCATTTCATCGGTCCCCATCTGCTCAAGCAGGGAATCAAACTCCTTCTTGGTCAGTTCCTCAGCTGGCTGAGTAGTAAAGCGAACCTGCTGCTTCATGATTTCACTCGGTTTTCTTTTCAACCAAGGTACTTCATGGCGCAAATCCCGGTATTGCTGATCCATTTTCCACATTAAATGCGGAATGAAAGTAAACCCGCCTTCAATCATCATTAATCCAAGATTAGGGAATTTCTCAAATACACCGTTGAACATCATGCTGGTAATTTGTTTCATGTGAGCCGTCGGGATCAGTGTATGCCACTCGATAAAATATCTTGGCCATTTCCCGTAGTAGACAGGTGGTTCATTATGATGCATACCGATCATGAGCTGATGCTTCTCCGCTGCCTCAAAGATGGGATGATAGTAAGGGTCTCCCCACATGATGTCATCGATGGGCAAGAGCACTTGGACCATTTTTGGATGAGAGCCTACTCTTTCGATTTCTTTGACCGCTTCTTCCCGATCCTGCGCGGCAATATGGACGGACCCGTATAAACGATCATCCTTCTCGAGCCAATTCTCTATTTGCCAGTTGTTATAAGCTGTGGCTAATGCGGCTGCCATTTCATGCCATCCATGCATAGAGGAAGGCGATGGGTCCAATGCACTCGTTAAGATGCCGAACTCATGCCCGATATCGTCTAACAGCTGCTCTTGCATGAAAGTGAGATCGGATCCAGCTGGACGGCCATCGGGTAGAATTGCGTCCGCTCGATCCACCCCGGCAATCGAGGGTTGTGTGTAAGGCATATGCTTTTCCTGAACCCAGTTACAGTTTTCAATGTAATGTCGAAACGGTTCATCCAATTGATCAAGAATGTCCTGATAGCTGATACGTTCGTGGATATCCGTATCTACTAGTGCAATCTTATTATTTTTCATAGATAAATCCTCCTTGTAAGTTGGCGAGTCGTCTATCTAAAAGCCTAGCAACCTCCTTGATAAACTCCAAACCCTCTGAGAGTGATTGAGTGGCACTTAGGTAACTCAGTGAAGCTCAGTGACGTTCAGTGACGGTCAGTGATAACTTTACGATTTAAATAAAAAATTTTTTCTGTTTAATTTTTACAAACTTTTGGATAAGTAATTGAAATTAATAGAACGCTGGTATATCAAGGAATCCAGCCCCATATTCCTCTTGTGAACCTGCTTGAAAGTTTGAAGGGATCTGGAGAATTAGCGGGTTTGCAATTCCTGGGGAACGTATGTAACATGTAGAAATGGTAAAGCAGACCTACCCCTGAGGACGATTTTGCATACAAAATAATAGACATAAGAGGTGAGTCAATGAAAAATATTTCACTAGTTTTTTGGTATGGGGTTGCCATCTGCGGGCTTGTGGTTCTTTGGGGAGTCATTGGACCAGAACAACTGCAAACGGTAACTTCGAACGTAACAACCTTTATTTCTAATCGATTTGGCTGGTACTATTTATTAATCATCATGGTGATGCTGGCTTTTTGTGTATACTTAATCTTTTCTCGATTTAACAAGATCAAACTGGGCAAAGAAGACGATCAGCCGGAGTTCAGCTTACCTACATGGTTTGCCATGTTATTCAGTGCCGGTATGGGGATGGGACTCGTATTCTGGACCACAGCAGAGCCGATATCTCACGCCTTTAAGAACAGTCCCGTTGCCGAGGAAGGCAGCCCTGAAGCGATCAAACAATCGTTGCAATTTTCATTTTTCCACTGGGGCATTCATGCCTGGGCAGTTTATGCGCTTGTTGCTTTAGTACTTGCTTATTTTAAATTCCATAAAGGGTATCCGGGATTAGTAAGTGCTACCCTCATCCCGCTCTTCGGTGAAAAAAGAATGAAAGGAGTCTTTGGTCAGCTGATTGACACTTTAGCCGTTGTCGCTACCGTTGTGGGTGTGGCTGCTACTTTAGGATTCGGGTCAGCCCAAATTAATGAAGGCCTCGCCTTTTTATTCGACACTCCAAGTAATTTCACCGTACAATTGATTATTCTGATTGTTTCTACTGCCTTATTTATATTTTCTGCCTGGTCAGGGGTTGATAAAGGCATTAAATATTTAAGTAACATCAACATGGTCCTCGGATTCTTGCTCATGCTGCTCCTCCTGATTGTTGGACCTACCTTATATATCCTTAATATGTTCACGGATTCTGTCGGAGGATATATAACGAACTTCTTTCACATGAGTCTGCGGATCGCTCCACTAAACGAAGATAATCGATCCTGGATAAATAACTGGACAATCTTTTACTGGGCCTGGTGGATCTCCTGGTCTCCATTTGTCGGGATATTCATTGCCAGAATTTCCAAAGGCCGTACAATAAAAGAATTTATGCTCGGAGTTTTATTTGTTCCAGCGATTGTTTGTTTCATCTTCTTCGCTGTATTCGGAGTGTCCGCATTGGACCTTCAGCAGAAAGGGATCGAAGCGATTTCTAAATTCCCAATGGAAACCGCTACCTTTGCTACTTTGCAGCATTATCCGCTGGGCACATTTATGTCCTTAATGACCATTGTAGTCATTGCGATCTTTTTCATTACATCTGCGGACTCCGCTACATTTGTGTTAGGAATGCTGTCAACGAATGGTTCGATAAACCCTCCAGGTGTCGTAAAAATCGCTTGGGGACTGGCTCTTTCATCAATGGCAGCAATCATTGTCTACTTTGGTGGAACGCAAGGATTACAGAACGTATTAATCATCGCAGCCTTCCCGTTTTCGATCATTGTCTTGTTAATGGGGTACTCTTTCTTCAAAACCGCTAACCAAGAAATACGTGTCCATAAACCTAACAAAAAAGACAAGAAAAATAGTGCGTAAAGCTTAATGGTTAAGTAATATTTAGACTAAAAAATGTCTCCCTTTTCAACAAACGAGAGGGAGACATTTTTTCATATTAATTTTATTGCCCCACTCTCCTCTGCCGCGAGTTTCGTGGCGAAAACGTGCAATAAGTCCCTTAAAGCGTGGACCAATCCGAGGAATTTTCCGTTGAACTGCAGAGAATGACTCTCTCGACTGGAAAAAGCCAGTGCTCTTTGAGTGGTTCCCTTATAGGTTCGTTATCTTCCTGTGCTAAGGTGGAAGGAAAAGGAATCATTACCTTCCAGACAGGCCGAATGGTCCTGACAATGATTTATCATTACGAAGAATAATCACCTAGCAAGGAGCATGAATATGACGATTTTATTGTTTTTTCTCGCAGGGTTAGCAGAAATAGGTGGAGGATATTTAATATGGCTTTGGTTACGAGAGGGCAAACCAGTATATTTTGGTGTCTTAGGAGGAGTATCTTTAATTCTTTACGGAATCATCGCCACACTCCAAACCTTCCCTTCCTTCGGCCGCGTTTACGCTGCTTACGGCGGAGTTTTTATTATTATGTCGGTATTGTGGGGATGGGCGATTGATAAGAAGACTCCAGATTCCTATGATCTTCTCGGTGCCTTCATTTGTGTCATTGGTGTGTTGGTCATGCTATGGGGCCCTAGAGGCTCTTAATTTTAAAGCAGAAATTCTATGAACCTTTCTCAGCCTGTGCAAGCATTCAATTGCCTAACCAGCTGGTGAATCTCACGTAAATCTTCAATAGAGTAATCTGATTTTACCTCATTCCAGTATTCGTCTTTTTTCCAAACCGCTGTCATTCCAGCATCTTTTGCTGCCTTCACATCTTTTTCTGGATGATCGCCAATAAACACACATTCTTCTGGAGATACCTGAAGTCTATCAGCGGCCCTTCTAAATATTAATGGATCGGGTTTTTTTATCCCTTCCCATTCAGAGATAAGAATCGTATCCATGTATTGATCAACGTTCATAGCCTTAATGTTATCCATTTGAAAATTTCCTTTGCCATTGGTTATCATCCCCATCAAGAAATGACTTTTCTGCAATTTCTTTAAAGTTTCTACTAGATTAGGGAAAGGAATACAGCACTCTTTGAAATGATTAAGATAATCCCGCAGCAATTCTTCCCAAGTGATTCTATGAATATCAAAATCATCTATTAATTGTTTGTACACTTGATCCTTCCAAACATAACCGCGGTTATCCAGTTCAATAAACCTATTCACAAACTTTTCTTTTGACACAGATGCCATCCGGGTGTAAAACCGTTCATACTGCTGACCAATGAAAATTTCCACAGATCTGTCCCGGTTCAATAATGTCCCATCTAAGTCAAAAATAATGGCTTTGATCAAAATAAGAGTACCCCCTTTCTAGGTGAAAACCAACTTCTATCCGTACATTTAGAACAGGCAGTATCGATTAAATTCCTCAAGGAACAGGAGCTTTAAAATGCTCCTGAACCCCCTCCGCCTCCGCCAACTCCGCCGCTGCCTGTACCTGCGCTAGTTGCAGCGTAGACGGTTTTATTTGCGTCATGAAATCCGTCTTGGAACGTAACGGCAAGCAAAATAAGCACCGTCACATCCTGGTTCATAGGATAATCATTCTTTGGCAGACCCTTATACAGTCCGCTGCCCAAATCAAAGATGGACTGTTTAAATTTGTCTTCCTGGATGCCCTCTTTCCAACCTCTCAAGACTGCCAGCCCTCTAGCCGATTTCGGCCGGTACACAATCGCAAATGAAACAAATAATGCGGCTAGGATCATGGTCACAACCATCGCTATCGGCAGGTTATAAATCGGATAGAAAACCGCTAAGGGGATCATTCCAACCGCAAGCAATACTGAAGTCCATCGAATTTTTGTGCCATTTTGATACAAGTGGTTTTCTTTCACTTCTTCATTTACCGCGCTTCTCCAACGGCTGAAATCGGTTTGATACGTCGAATGATTTTTCTTATTTTTCACATAGGCTTTCAAATGCTCGGGTGTAAAGATCCCTTCTTCTCCAATTTCATAAAACAGCCAATCAATAAGAGTGGCTTCGTGGAGATGATCCGTCTCCTGATGAATCACACGAAAAGATTCGTCTTCATTTCTTTCAATATAGCCTTTTCGAACAAGATCGAGTAACGCTGCCGTCAAAATATCCGTTGAAATCTTTCCACTTTTAACAAAAGCAAGAGTGGCGGGAAGACTCATTTCATCATTTAATTCGATTTGATCGCTGTCTCTTGCCGTTTCATTTTTCTTTCTAACCGCGCGTATCACAAGCAGAACAAGACAAAGCAGGAAAAATCCTAATAAGTATGGGCTGAGTGTTTGAAGTAGTTCATGACGATGCTGATGCCTGGCAATCTTTTGTTCCATATTTTCTTTGTCCGCAAGAATTTCGTTCAGAATAGTGCCGTCCTTCAAAGTTCCGGGTGAGAATATAGCTGGATCATAAGCCACTCGTATGTCGCCATTTTTTCCCGCTGGCACTGTTCCCAGTTTAAAGAGTACGCTCCCGTCGTTTACTATTTTCTCAGTTCCATAAGCTTTATCATATCCGACCGCAGCTAAGGGAGAGGAATCGACTGGAGGATGTACACCAATCGTTAAATGATGATAGGTCGTTTCATTTCCACTATCAAAAAATGGCCAGTAAAACTGAGCGGCATCCGAATAGAACTCCATCCCTTCATGGATTATGTAGCTTAACTTAATGGTGATGGTTTCATCCTTGCCAGCTCGATAGACTTTAAACGTATGATCTTCTTGCTTAACCTCTAAGGGCTTTCCGTTTTCGCTTGCCTCCACGTTTGAAATAGTTGCCCCTTTTTTGGGAATGATGGTTCGAGTAATCCCGTGAAATTCTCCATCAAAATCATACGTGTACACTTCATCCACTTGTACTTCCCCATTTTTCTGCAAATAGGCATCCATGTGCGTTTGATCAATATTAAATTCGACAGCCAAAGAATGAACAGGAAATAACCCTGCCATAACCACAGCGGTCAGCAGTATGATCCACTTTTTCATCCTGGTCCCTCCTCCCATTTCTTATTAGTTATACGACATCCCCACTCATTAGGTTTCAAAAACTCTGGAGAAGTTGTCTGCCCCTTTAACCCTCCATTTGACCGCAGTGCCTATTCAAAACGCCCCTCGCTTATTTTTGCTATAATTTGAAGAGAATGCTGAAGGAAAGCGTGGTGCTTCATATGTTTAAAATCCTGCTCATCGAAGACGATGTAACCCTTTTCCGAGAGATTCAAGAGCGTCTTGGCCAGTGGTCGTATGATGTTTGCGGTGTAAAGGACTTCCACAATGTAATGGATACCTTTACCAATCTTAAACCTGAACTGGTGATTATAGATATTCAACTGCCCAAATTTGATGGTTTCCACTGGTGCCGGATGATCCGTGAACATTCTAACGTCCCCATCATCTTCCTATCATCAAGGGATCATCCCACAGATATGGTCATGTCTATGAATTTAGGTGCAGATGATTTTATTCAAAAACCCTTCCATTTTGACGTCCTTATTGCCAAGATTCAGGCGATTCTACGAAGGGTTTACAATTATAATACGGAAGTGAATGAACTGAAATCATGGAATGGAGCCACTTTTGACATGGAACGAAATCGAATTTCCAATGAGCATGGTACGATCGAATTGACGAAAAATGAGATGTTTATATTAAAACAACTCATTGATAAAAAGAATAAAATTGTCAGTCGCGAAGAACTCATTCAAAGCTTGTGGGACGATGAGCGATTTGTCAGCGATAACACCTTAACGGTAAATGTAAACCGTTTACGCAAACGACTGGCAGAGGTTGAACTTGGATACGCTATTGAAACAAAAGTCGGCCAAGGCTATAAAGCCATAGAAGTGGTGAACCCATGATCTTCAGATATATAAGAGAACGTCTCAGCTGGCTGCTGCTCATCTTTATTCTCCAGATTCTAGCTTTATTTGTCGGTTACATAGATCCAACGATTCCTTTTACATCCGTGATCTATTATACTTTTCTCTCGACGTTAGTCACCGTGCTGTTCTTTTTCATCCGTTATCCAAGAGAGACCTCCTTTTTCAAACAAATGGAAGATCGTCACTTTGATTTGGATCTTTCCAGCCTGCCTGAAGCACAGCGTCCATTTGAGAAAATCATTGAAGAAAATATGGCGGAAGAATTGGCACACTTAAAAGAAGAAGCTTCCTCCCTTCAAAAAGCATCGGAACAAGAAAAGGATGATCTGCTAGCCTGGATCCATGAAGTGAAAACTCCTTTAACGGCCATGTATTTGATGATCCAGCGTCTGGAGGATGCTAGATCAAAGCAGCAGTTCACTTATGAATGGCTCAGAGTCCACTTGCTTCTCGATCAGCAGCTCCACCAGAAGCGCATTCCATTTATTGAGAATGATTTGTATGTTGAAAAGGTCGAACTTGAGCCTCTGATTTTTAACGAAATTAAAACTTTACAATCATGGTGCATGCAAAAAGGTATTGGATTCGACTTAGCTATAAAGGAAAAGGAAGTGCTGAGTGACGCTAAGTGGTTGACCTTTATCATCCGTCAGTTCTTAACCAATGCCGTAAAATATAGTGAATCGACAGACATAGAGGTTAAAACAGAAATTCACCAAGGTCATATGCAGCTGATCATCCAAGATCACGGCAGAGGTATTGACCCAAAAGACCTCCCCCGTATCTTTGATAAAGGATTTACTTCTACGAGCGATCATAATGATGGAAAAGCGACAGGAATGGGCTTATATTTAGCTGGAAAAGTCGCTGCTTCGCTGAAAATCGAATTAAATGTGAACTCCATCCTTCATAAAGGCACAACCGCCTTTCTCACCTTCCCCAATCAAAATGACTTTGTCCATATCACAAGCATGTGACAGAAATGTCATATGCTTGTGTTGTTTTGTTCGTTGAATGAAAGGAAAAATTGCTTCCCCAGCTTTTATAATGAATTTAGATACTAGAAACGGGAGGAATAAGAATATGGCCATTTTAGAAGCCACGAAAATTCATAAAAGCTATGGAAATAAATTTACTAAACAAGAGGTATTAAGGGGAATTAATCTGAAGATTGCCAAAGGAGAATTTGTCAGTATTATGGGTGCGTCAGGCTCAGGAAAAACAACGCTGTTAAATGTCCTGTCCTCCATCGACCGTGTCAGCCATGGATCAATTAAAATTGAGGATACCGAAATTACAGGCAGAAAGGAAAAGAAGCTGGCAGAGTTCCGCAAGCATCATCTTGGCTTTATTTTTCAGGAATATAACCTGCTTGATACATTAACGGTAAAGGAAAATATTCTGCTCCCGCTCTCCATTTCAAAGATGCCAAGAAAAGAAGCGGTTACACGCTTTGACGCCCTGGCCAAGGATCTAGGGATCTTAGACATCGCCGACAAGTATCCTAACGAAATTTCAGGCGGGCAGAAACAGCGAACGTCGGCAGCCCGGGCATTCGTTCACCAGCCGAGCATCATTTTTGCAGATGAACCTACAGGAGCTTTAGATTCTAAGTCCGCATCAGACCTGCTGAATAAACTGAGCGAGCTGAACGAAAAACGTGCGTCAACGATCGCGATGGTGACGCATGATCCCGTTGCGGCCAGTTACTGCACGCGGGTAATCTTCATTAAAGATGGGCAGATCTACACGCAGCTGACAAAAGGTGAGCAGTCACGTCAAACCTTTTTCAAAGATATTATGAAAACGCAAGGCGTCTTGGGCGGTGTCCAGGATGAGTATTAATCAGCTGATTTTCCGCAGCTTGAAAAAGAACCTGAAAAACTATTATCTCTACGTGTTTGCGCTCATCTTCAGCGTTGCTTTGTACTTTTCTTTTGTCACCTTACAATATGATCCGGCGATGGACCCAGCCAAAGGTTCCATCAGAGGAGCCGCTGGTATAAAAGCAGCTGTCGTCCTGCTTGTTTGTATTGTTACCATTTTCCTACTGTACGCGAACCAGATCTTCATCAAACGAAGGAGTCAGGAAATTGGACTCTTTCAATTGATCGGATTAACCAAAAATCGGATCTTCCGTATGTTAACTATGGAAAACTTAATCATCTATTTCGGGTCATTAATCGCTGGAGTCTTCGTCGGCTTTGCTTTTTCAAAGTTAATGACCATGATCCTGTTTCATATTACAGGGGTCGATGCCGTGGCTGATTTGCACTTTTCCACCCGGGCAGTTCTGCAGACCCTTCTCATTTTCAGTGGGATTTTCATTCTAATCATGCTGACGAATCTATTCTTTATTAAACGACAAAGCATTTTAGCTCTATTCCAAGTGACCTCCACTTCCCAGGGGAAAGCGAAGAAAATGTCCGTTTTCCAAATCATCCTAGGGATCCTGGGGCTCGTCTTAATAGCTGCAGGGTATTACACTTCTTCCAAACTATTTGACGGCCAAATGACCAGCATGCTGCTAGTCGTGATGCTCTTTATCCTTGCCTCCGTCATACTTGGCACGTATTTATTTTATAAAGGATCGGTACAATTTATAGGGAACATGATTAGAAAAAAGAAGCGGGGATACTTGAATATCAATGAAGTGATGTCCCTATCGCCTATTATGTTCCGCATGAAATCAAATGCCTTGTTATTAACCGTTATAACAACGGTTTCTGCACTAGCCATCGGATTATTATCGTTAAGTTACATTGCTTACTATTCTGCAGAAAAGAACGCTGAAAGCATGGTAGCTGCCGACTTTGCATTTACTCAGCAAGCTAATGCGGACCAATTTAAAGAGGCTCTTCAAGAAAATGGGATCAATTATAACAGCCAGACGGTACAAGTTCTTCAATACGAAGTCAATGCCAAGCAAATCATGAACAAGAGTATGAACGAAATGGAAACTGATCCAGATGTTATTCAAATCGCTGTGATTAGTGAGAAAAGCGCCAAAGGGATTGATGTTGAAGCAGGCGAAACCATATTTACTGGTTTTAGTGATTTAACCAATGGCTTTTTTGATTTTGACCATACCGGAAGTCTCACGTTCAAGGGGAAAAAAGAGACTATTCCTATGAAGTTGGTCGATACGAAAGATAAGTCTTATGTAAGTGGATTCTTTACGAACGGCAGTTTACCTGTGGCCGTTGTGGATTCATCCACCTTTCAGCAGTTATACCAGCAGCGGAATAAAGAATTGCAGACGCCCTATAAGCACATACCGGTCAATATCACCGCTCCCGATGACATCGAGAAGGCCAACACATTATTCGATAAAATCGACAAAGGGGAAGCACCTCAATATTCGAAGCTTGAACACACAAAAAAGCAAAAGAACGGCCTTGGCCTTTCCATGTTTATCGTTGGATTTCTCGGTCTGACCTTCCTGATCACTTCAGGCTGTGTACTCTACTTCAAACAAATGGATGAAGGCGAAGAGGAAAAGGGAAGCTACACGATTTTAAGAAAACTTGGATTTACGCGGAGAGACCTGATCAGAGGCGTTCAGGGAAAACAGCTGTTCAATTTTGGAATCCCTCTTGTTGTGGGGCTTTTACACAGCTACTTTGCGGTGAAATCAGGCTGGTTTATATTCGGAACTGAGCTTTGGACACCCATGTTTATCGTCATGGCTGTTTATACAGCTTTGTATTCCATATTTGGCATCCTATCTATCCTTTACTATAAAAAAATCATCCGAGAAGCCCTATAAAAAGAATAGATACAAACACACATTCCTGCGGGGTTTTCATTTGGAGTCTCGCAAGAACTAAAGCAGGAGGACAAAGCGTTCCCTTCTTTGATCATTAAATATAGAAAGAAACTGTGCCACAAGTCTTTTAATCATAATTAAATCCGAAAGATGATGAAATTGTTAATCACATGATTTCATCATCTTTCGGATTTTTTGTGCTGTATGAGGCAAGATTTCTAACCGCCTCCCTTTTATTACCATCTCATAATGAAGGAACAAATAAGAATGGAAGTGAAACATATAAACCATTCTAGCAGAGTGTATTTCCGGAGCAGTCATTAAGGGGAAACCGCTGCAGTTCCTTTGAAGACCACCATTTGTTTATTTCAATCACCAAGAGCTCTTCCGGCGAGCATTCTTAATACAGCGTCATCCATCGGCGGATTATGAAGTCCCGCTCGCACGTCACGATAATATTTTTCAAAGGGATATTTCCTGGATAATCCCCGTCCGCCTGCAATTCTCATTGCTAAATCGACAACTTCATTTGCCGCATTCGTAACGGCAAGCTTCACAGTGGCCAGTTCCGCTCCCATATTTTTTCGATATCCTGGTTCTTCATCCCATTTTCTAGCTGTTGCGTACATGAATGAGTGGGCTTGAATGAGCTTCCATTCCATTTCACCGATCTTATCCTGAATATGGGCCGTTTCCGATATCGGAGTGTCGAGACTGTTCGGCTGAAAGGACTGGGCAAACTCTATGGCATCGTTCCTGGCAGCCACTGCAATCCCTAAATAACAGGCCGGGATATGGAGCAGCCAGCCTTTAGGAACAGGCTTTCCCTCAACTTTAGTTTCCACCAAATCCTCTACATCAAGTTCTACCTGATCTAACACAAGATCATCACTAGCCGTGCCGCGCATCCCCATCGTATCCCATGTTTTATCTACAGAAACTCCAGGATGATGACGGTCGATTAGAAACCAGCCTACTTGGTCAAGATCTTCTACATAAGCAGACACAATGTAATAATCTAAATGTTCCGCCAAGGAGGTAAACGTCTTTCTGCCGGAAACGATATAAGTATTTCCATTTCGAGTGGCTGTGGTTTCCGGGATGCCTCCTCTAGTAGGACTGCCCGTTGCCGGTTCAGAGGCAGCACGGTTAACGATTTTCTGTTCTTCTGAGACTTCCTTTGCCAAACGGTCAAACTGTTTCTTACTCCATAATTGTTCATCCTTTAATTCCATAAGTATTCCCTGGTGCCAACCGATTGATAAAGCAACAGCACCGTCGCCTTCTGCAATCTTCTCCTGCAGCAATAAGAATTCATATAAAGATAGATCCTCTCCTCCAGAAGAAGGAGCCAAACTTAAGGAGGGATAGTTTTCTTGTTTAATGACTTTCAGCGTATGAGGAGAAAATTGTGCATCACGGTCCGTCGCTTTCACATGAGATTTAGCTTCTTCCGATATCCGTTTTGCTTTATCAAATAATCGTTTCTGCCGGTCATTTTTCACCCAAGTATCAAAGATATCCTTCATTTCTCTTCACTCCTATCCTCTAGCATCTACTAAAACCTTACTAAATCAGTCGGGATTATGCTAACGAACGGCTCACTTTAAGATAAGCCATCAAGCCCTAAGAAACACGGGTCTCCAACCTTCCTCTCTCTTCTTTTTCCTGGATTCCCAATGATTTTTTAAAGGATTGGCCTGCTTTCTGGAGAAATAAGTATAGAGAGACCAAGATTTTCTACAAAAAGGAGGAATCGTGTGTTTAGACTTGGAAGTATCTTCATTCCCGTTACGAACCTTGATCAATCCATTGACTGGTATCAAAAGGCCCTTGAAGCTATATTAATCGATGAGTGGGATGGCAGTGAAAGAGGAGCAAGTTTCTTTTTTCCAGAAGGAGATATGCAGCTGGGTCTTATTGAAGTAGAACAAGCCCAGCCGGCAGAGTTTAAAATCAGCGAGATAAAAAGCAATCCTTATTATAACTTTATCGTTCAGGATATCGACAGAGCGTACCACCATTTACTGAATCAAGGTGTAGAAGTGAGCAGCTTAAAGGAAAATAAATGGATGTCTTATTTTGATTTTTTTGACCTCGACGGCAACGCTTTTAGTGTCGTGTATGAGAAACCAAGTTCTTCGTACCACGAAATGCAGCGGAAACAGCAAAAACGGAGCTCCTAGCCTTCCTCCCCTGGCCACATTTCCAGGGGAGTTCTATTAGCGGATCGCGTGCAAAGCCTGCTTCACTGTAGCGTAACTTTTCAGTGAAAGTTCGCTGAAATCAGCATAAGGAACACTTTGAATGGCAAATTCAGGCTTAATCCCCGTTATAATCAATGTCGTACCCATCAAGTCCAGCAGCTGATTCAACTGGTAGATCCCCATATGAATCGCTTGATTGTAGGAATGTACGGCAGAAAGGTCCAGAATCAAGTAATCATCTTTAGACTCCTTCACATGGTGACTGACGTTATCCAGCATTTGCTGAAGCCGCTCTTCATCGATGGTTCCTACTATGGGAAGTACAGAAATATGATCTTCTACAGGCACAATCGGTGTAGACAGACGTTTCACTTCTGAAGAGTAATGACTGGCAAGCTCCTCCGCTTCTATCCTTACTGTAATGTCTTTCTGGACTCCCACAAAAAAGGTCTGGTTCATTTGCTTAATATAAACCGGGAAAATTTGCAGCTCATTCCAAAACATTCTGCCGTTCTTTTGATAATTCTTCAGCTCGACCTGAACCTCTTCATAGCTCTTAAGCCCATCACGGATTTTCATTAGGGCTTTGGGGTCCGTATCTTCCCCTTGCAGAAAACGGCAGTTCTTTCCCACCACCTCATCAGAATGATAGCCGGTTAAATCTTCAAACCCTTTATTTATGTAGATAATTGGATTATCCTCTTGTTCAGGATCTGAAATAACCACTCCCGCCCCTACATAATCAATCGCCGTTTTGATAAACTCATTTTGCTGAATCTCTTTTAATTTTTCAAATGTATTTTTCTTCATATGTGATCCCCTTTGGACAGTGAAATAACTACTATTATCATAGAATGTATTCACGATAATTTCCAACCATATAGGATTTTATCCTGCTGTTCCCAGGTAAGTGACAAGACAATCTCAAATCCAGGATTTATCCTCTGCAAACCGTACAAATGTATCCACTTGGGGTAAAGAGCGAATTCTCGGCTGGTAACATAGCCAGGTGTCCCGAGTTAACTGATGGTTATGGTCTTCCAATGCTAGATGCGGGAGTTCTCTGCACTCGGGATCCAGAATACTTTGTGGCAGAACCGTCATCCCCAGCCCTCTTTTCATTAATTGCTTGGCAGTTTCAAACTGATCTACTTTGATGGATCGTTTGATGGAAAGCCCCTTTTGGTTTAACAGCCAGCCTTCTATCAGCTTTAAAAATTCTGAATCTGTTTTAAATTCGATAAAAGGGCGCGTTTCAGTTCCTCCAATAGGTTTTGTATCACATAGATAAAGAGGATCGCTGAACATTTGGGAATAATGGTGGTCTTTCACCGGCTCACCTCGTACAATACACACGTGAAAATCAGAGGCTGCTTGCCTGATTTCTTCACTAACCCCGGTGATCAGATCAATGCTCACCGCCGGGTATATTGCCGTATAAGCTTCTAGTAATTCAGGTAAATAATGCTGACTGACAAGAGAAGAAACACCGAGAGATAATTTACCTGAGACCACCCCTTTAGAATGTGCCACTTGATCGTGAACCGCCCTTTCCTCCTTTAAAAGCTGTTTCGCATGCTCAATAATCAGCTCGCCTGCTGCTGTCACCACTAATTTCTTCGGGGTCCGGAGAAAAATCAACACGTCAAAATATTCTTCGATATACTTTAACCTCTGCGTGATGGCGGGCTGCGAAATTAATACCTTCTTAGCCGTAGCACGAATGGTTTGATTTTCACATAGGTGCACAAGCAATTGATAATCATCAATTTTCATCCACTCACCCCTATAATTTTTACTTATCACTTTTCATTATAAATCGATATTATATTTATTGCATGTGAAGTAATAGACTGGTAGTAATCAAAGGAAAGGGGTGGGTGTACGTGAATCGGGCCAATACGACTAAATTATTAGCTGCTTACTTCTTATACGAATGCGGCCGCGCCATGTATTTTGTATTAATTACCTGGTTTTTGTATAAATGGACCCAAGACGCCATATATACCGGATTGTTTGTAAGCTTCGGCTTTATCCCCGGCCTTTTGTCCAATCTAGTATTTGGGGTGCTGGTGGATCGATACAACCGCAAACGATTAGCAAACCTGGCAGGTGCCATTAGCTTTGTTGTCCTCCTCTTGTTAATGGGGGCATCGGTTACAGGATATATTTCCCCCTGGACTATTATCGCCGCCCATATGATGATGCAGACAGCGGGGTCTCTCTATCGTCCTTCCCTGCAGGCGTTAACTGCAGAAGTATTCGACAAAGTGACATTACCCAGAATTTTCTCTTTATCCAGTTCTGCCACAATCTCAGGAGGACTCGCAGGGGCAGCTATTGGCGGAATACTTTCAGGAATGGTTCCTATTACCGGATCGCTAGGAGTTGTACTATCTTTATACGGGGCAGCCTGGACAGCTGTATGGCGGCTTCATTATGAACGGCATAGCCATGTATCCTCTTCAAAATCCTTGAACCTCATCGGAGAATTAAAAGATGGATTCAACTATTTATCTCTACACCCCATGCTGTATGGACTATTTGCTTTGATGATGCTCGGACAATTAACTTTTCACACAACGATTGGGTTTTTATCTGTTTATACGAGCGAGTACCTGCATCAAAATTCAGTTACATACGGATTGCTTGATGCATGCTTTTCAGCAGGGGGGATTCTGGCAGGAATTCTAGGCACATGGTGGTGGTATAAGTGGAAAAACCGACTGGCAGTTTGGTCGCTTACGGCAATGGCGGCAGGACTTTTATTGCTCGGTTGTACCCAGCATCTTCTGTTCGTGTTCATTGGAGTTCTAGGTGTGGGTCTCGGTACCTCCTGGGTAAGAGCCTTACTCCAATCCATCCAGCAAATGTCTACAGATAAAGAGTATCACGGCCGCATGTCCAGTTTTCGTATGCTGGGCAATCAGGCATCGGTCGTCATTTCCGGTCCGATTTTCGGGGTGATTGCGGCGTCACGCGGAGCAAATGAGGTCTTTTTGTTTCTTCTTGTTCCTGTAGTTCTAGGAATCATCTGGGCAGTCTTTCAATCCAATGATCCTGCATTTGTCAAAATTACTAACAACAAAACCGCATAAAGACAAGGTATGTCTTCTTTTAAGACATACCTAATTACGTATATTGAACTTTTTTTATCATCTATGTCCAGGGTTGACTTGAGCGGGTTTTCTTCCTCGCTTACCTTGTTTCTTCCTTCGGTGTCCTATAAACCTTTTCAACCTCAACTCCCAGAGTCTTTAAGTAATCGACAATCTGGTCTAGGCTTTTCATGATTTCACCTCAGTATTGTAAAAAAGATTTGGCTCGAAACCACACCACTTCGTTCCGATTTGTACTCTATACGAATTTCACTAACTAAACGTTTCAATAAGTCGTATAATGCACCATACCCTGTATGCTGTTCAAGTATTCAATTTTTTACACATTTTAATATTTTTTATTGAAATGCCCTTGGTTATCTTTATTTGTCTTTCCAGCACTTCAAATCCCATCACTTGAAAAAAAGGAAAAGCGGTTAAACTCGCTTCTGTACGCAAGTAATCATGGAAGGTACTTGCTTCTTCCTCCATCTTGCAGAGTAATCGGCTGGCCGCTCCTCTGTGCAGATAGCCTTTATGAACAAACAGGAGATCTGCAACTCCGTCCTTCGTTAATAGACTGCAGCCCGCTAATTCTCCATCTATGATAGCAACCCAGGCTGAACCAGATTGAAACCGAGCTGCCCAGATCCTTTCATCTTCAAAACAGGACGCCCAAGCGCGGAGCTGAGTCTGGGTGTACTCCTTCACATTTACTGTGAGGATCGTTTCTCTAATGATTTGGAGCACTGCCGGTAGATCTGCTCTCCGATATCTACGCAATTCCATAAAGGTTCACCCCTGCTTCTCTATCATAACAAACTACACGTCCCGAAAATATTTAAATTTGATGACAATTTAAAGGTGAAACAGTTCATCTACCAACTGGATAAACACTTCAACATTTTTTGTCGTAGGATTTCCTGATCGTGTCACCCTTGAAAAGTAACGTGAAGCTCGCTTAATAAACGGAAGCGGAAGCATGAGCTGAGTAACATCTGAATGATCCACCACTGTTTTCGAAACTAGCGTTATACCTAGTCCTTCTTTCACTGCCTGTACAACCCCATGGTTGCTGCCAATCGTAATCATTTTCTTAGGTCTGATATTATAAGATTCCAGCATCGAATCCATGACTGCCCGGCTCCCGGAACCTGCTTCTCTAGTAATCCAGGTTTGATCCTGCAAATCTTGAAACGTCGCTTCTCTAACTTTCCAAAGTGAATGACCACCCGGCACGAGTATGACCATTTCATCTTCTAAAAAAGGGACTGAAGTCAAATCCGTGTGGTTTACTTGCCCTTCAACCAGCCCTAGGTCTCGTTCATGTAAGTGGACCGCTTCATTAATAATTTCCGTATTAGCTATTTGAACATCTAAATCGACAGACGGATACCTGGAATCAAATTCTTTGAGAAGGGCCGGAAGAATATATTCCCCTACGGTGTAGCTTGCGCCTATCCGAATGACGCCCCTTAATTGATGTTGGTGTTCCAAAACTTCTGATCTGGTATTCTCTATGATCCCTAATATTTGCCTGGCTCGCTGATAGACAAGACTTCCTGTATCTGTCACATGAAACCTTTTTGGGGAGCGGTCAATTAACGTCGTTTGAAAATATTCTTCAAGATTCTTTATGTGAAAACTTACCGTAGGCTGCGATAGATTAAGCGTTTTAGATGCCTTCGTAAAACTTTTAAGGTCGATTACAGTAATCAAAGTCTTCATCGCTTCAAAGTCCATCATCCACCTCCTATTATTAATATTATTAATGATAAACATTATAAAGTTTTATTTTACTAATGTTAAGGCCCTCTATATACTATGAAAGGTATAAATTTATTAGTAAAGAAGGGGTCCTGTTGGCCGTTTTATTAAAATCATTCTATTCAAAAGCTGTACTAACCGGAATCGGATTCACAGCAATCCTCGCATTCCTGAGCTTTGAGCTTGCCAAACTGCCAGGATTCTCTAATGTAGGACCTCTTGCTGTCGGCATTTTAATTGCTATGGTTTACCGTCATTTTCTTGGCTACCCTTCCGCCATTCATGAAGGTGTTCAGTTTTCTGCCAAAAAGCTGCTGCGGTTAGCCATTATTTTATTTGGACTGAAGTTAGACATTCATGTCATTTATCAGGAGGGTCTCCCTCTTCTAATAAAAGATGTCATGGTCGTCCCCTTTTCCATCGGGCTGATGATGCTGCTGGCACGTGTATTTAAAGCAGATTATTCGTTATCCTTATTAATCGGAATCGGCACTGGCGTATGTGGAGCTTCAGCCATAGCTGCTGTTTCTCCCATTTTAAAAGTGAAGGAAAAAGATACAGCACTCAGCGTTGCCATTATTTCGGTGATCGGAACCATCTTTGCGATCGGCTATACAATCCTTCGCCCCCTACTGCCCATTAATATGGAATCCTATGGGATATGGGCGGGGCTTAGTCTGCATGAAATCGGGCATGTAGCATTAGCTGGAACCCCTGCTGGAGAAGCAGGACTTGGGATGGCATTCTTAGCTAAATTAGGAAGAGTCTTTTTATTAGTACCTCTAAGCCTGCTTTTGGTATGGATCATGAAGAAAAGAAGCAGGGAGAGCAGTACTCAACAAGTGGTCTTTCCCTGGTTCCTGATAGGTTTTGTGGCGATGAGCTTGTTCGGCAGTTTTGTAAATGGTCGTTTTATTCATATTTCTGCAAGTGTCCTGGATGGTATTTCCACACTCACTACATTTATTTTAACGATGGCCATGGTTGGGCTGGGGCTGAGCGTTAGTTTGAGTGATTTGCGAACGAAAGCCTTTAAACCTATGGTTCTTCTCATTCTCACTTCACTTCTATTGTCATTGACTACGTATTTGGTTTTATAGCATAGATTCGGAAGGTTTCCGTTTCGGTTGGCAGTGTTGGAGGAAAAATACGGAAGACCAACTGCTGCGGGACGAACATCCTCTTTAGTTCAATAGATAGAAAATGAAGAGACCAAATCCTATTCGATTTGGTCTCCTTGTGCGATTGCAGCCTCTCCTTTGGAACAGAACTTTTTCCTGAAATATTCACTTTTTTAATCGTGAATCCGGTATTTATTTTCTTCATCTGAAAAACGATTATAACGGCGTTGAAACCAGAAGAAAAGATGGGTAACAAGCACTTTAATAATGGCATAACCGGGAATAGCAAGCACAATGCCGATCACCCCGAACAAATGACCCGCCGTTAACAAAACAAAGATTATGGTCACCGGGTGGATATGCAGACTTTTCCCCATAATTTGAGGAGAGATAAACTTGCCTTCTAATAACTGGACCACTGTCCACACGAAAGCCAGTTTTAAGACCATAAATGGAGAGGTGACGATCGCGATAATTAAAGCTGGAGTAATGGCAATCGTCGGTCCAAGATATGGGACTACACTGGTCACGCTTGCTATAGCGGCTAACAGCAAGGCATAGTCTAATCCGATAATGACAAAACCAATATACATCATGATTCCTATGCAAAAGCTTACAATAATCTGTCCCTGGATATAAGCGCTTAATTGATGATCAATTCCATTGAACATACTGGCCAGTTCAGGCCTCGCCTTTGGGGGAAAGACCCGCAGCAGCATGTTAGGCAATTTTTTTCCGTCTTTCAGTAAATAGAACAAGATAAATGGCAGCGTAACGATCGCAATCACTACACTTGTCACCGTGGAAATTAAATTTGTAATTCCCTGAACTGTCTGACCGGCATACGAAGACAGATTGTCCGGAAGCTGATTGAGTATACTATCCACATCTTGGAACGTATTTGTATAGTAGCCGGCAAAAATGGAATTCCGCAGCCATTCGTCAATGGAGTTAACTAACTGTCTCAAATAATGCGGCAATTCTTCAGACAAACTTACTAATTGTTTTTCCAGAAACGGGATGATTAAGACGACTAGGAATGTAATTAATCCCGCTACGATCACAAGGGTTATCAGAATCCCCCAAATTCTCTTAATCCCCCAGCTTTCCATTAACATAATCAACGGCCGCAATAAATAATAAACGATGACTGCCAGGATAATAGGCAGAGCAATCGTTTCAAAAAATACAAGGATGGGCTTAAATAAAAAAGCAACGCTTGTGTACACAAACAGGTTCAAGCCCACCATTAACAAGACTCCTAATATGTAAAGCAAGTTGCGTCCGCCGAAAAAGCGAATGATCGGCGTCCCATCCCATCGATTCATAAGTCATTTCTCCTTCTCGTATCTCCACACTGTTATTACATAGTTTACCATAAGAACCAAAAGCGCAAGCGCCCTGGCAGCCCCGACAATCCTAAGACAAGCGGTGAAGGGGAGCGTTCTTCCCCGCAGGCGATTGACTTATGACCTCGAAGGGCTGGGCGCTGGAGCTGTATGAAAACTTCCATACAAGAAATCATTAATAACTTTCTAAACGACTAGAAAAAAATCGTGCCTGTTAAAGGCACGATAATCTAATATCTTTTGGAGCTTCTTTTTCTCATGAATTTCTTTACCACTGGATAAATGATCGGTCCATATTTCAACGCTCGCTTAAGCAATCTCGCCATAGTGGTACCTCCTTAGAAGCAGTGTGGTCATACTTCTATTAATTCCCGAAAGAGACCACAAACAAACATCAGCACCTGACGTCTAACCTACAATTTTATGATACATGCTCTTTGCTTCTGCAATATCCTTGATGCCATGAATTAATACCCTGCCATCTTTGAAGAATACAAACCGCTGATCTCCATTTGTATAGGACAACAAAAACGGATTTTGCTCCACTATACCCTCGTGCAGGTGTTTCCGTAATTCATCTAAATTTCTCTCTTTTATTGGAGGACGGAGCTGAACCGTATCCCTGCCGCATAAAACAGCTGCTTTCGTTTGATAATCGGCGGATAAATAAGGGTAAACGGGATCCTTGCCGCATGAAGGGCAGTCATCCTTTTTCACTTGATTCACTTTAAACCCAGAGTATTGGTGGTTCCAAAGATCAAAGGTGATAAACTTCTGATGAAGGGAGTTCATATCCTCTACTAATATCTTCATTGCTTCTGTTACCTGGTGAGCCGTAACCATTTGTACCGCAGGACTGATCACCCCAACCGTATCACATGTGGCTCCGCTCAAAGGAACCGTATCCATTAAGCAATTCAGGCAAGGAGTAACACCCGGAAGGATGGTAAAGCTGAGGCCATGACTTCCGACGCATCCCCCATAAATCCAAGGAACCTGATATTTCTGTGCCATATCATTAATCAACATTCGGGTTTCAAAGTTGTCTGTGGCATCAAGAACCACGTTCACATCCGAAATAAAAAGCTCGAGTTCTTCACGCTGCACATCCATGATTCGGGCGTCAACGGTAACTAGAGGATTAATTTCTGATAATCGCTTTCCTGCAGCAATTGCTTTAGGCATGCGTTCCAGAGCATCTGCTTCTGTAAAAAGCTGCTGTCTCTGCAAATTGCTCATTTCTACATAATCCCGATCTACAATCGTTAGTTTGCCAATACCGGCACGGACCAATTGCTCTGCACTAGACGTCCCTAAAGCACCAGCACCGACTACGAGAACATGTTTTTCACTTAATTTCCGCTGACCTTCTTCCCCAATGGGTGCGAAGAGCTTCTGCCTTGAATATCGATCTGAACTCATCTCACGACTTCCCCCATCCTGAATCTTCTTATCTATAAGTTTAGCATAGACTTACCTCATTACACTGCCTCCGGAAATTTTGAGCGATTCTCCTACAATGTTTTCAGCGGCATCTGTTAATAGATAGATTATGGTACGCGCTACTTCCTGAGGTGTACTTAATTTCCCAGAAGGAATCCCAGCTTTCGCAAGCTTTAATTGTTCCTCATAACTGCGCCCTTCACGTTCTCCCTTTCCTTTAATTGCCTGCTGTCCCATTTCTGTATCTACGTACCCCGGACATACAGCATTCACACGAATGTTATGTTCAATTGCCTCCACAGCGAGTGACTGTGTAAAACCAATAACAGCAAACTTGGACGCACTATATGCCGTATTACTATGCGTCCCTCTTAAACCGGATAAAGAAGAAAGATTTACAATGGCGCCTTTATTGAGCTGTTTCATATAATGGTAAACTTCCTGAGTTAATAATACGGTAGAGAAATAGTTTAATTCCATTACTTTTCTAAGATCCTCTTCATTTAATTGATCTAAAGATCCTCCGCCCATTATTCCTGCAGAATTAACTAATCCGGTAATGTCTCCATTTTTCTGATTTGCTTCCGTAACGAGTCTTTTGCGATCCTCTGGTTTATTTAAATCTGCCGTTACGACAAGGACATCCGCTTGTTTGCTAATTTGTCTGCATTCATCTTTAAGTGCTTCCAGTTTTTCTTCCTTCCGCCCTGTAATGGTAACTCTTGCTCCAGATCGAACTGCTTCTTTAGCTGTTTCATAACCAATGCCGCCAGTGGCTCCTGTAATCACAATATGTTGATTTTCTAATGCGTCTTTAGCAAAAATTTGTGTCATCTAAAACGCCTCCTTTGCGGTTGTATTGCACACCCAGTAGCGATTGAAACCTTCTTCGTAGAAATAGTTCTTCTACAGGTCTACTCTCTTCCATGGCACCCGGATTTCTTAGTATATCTTGCGTACCAGGAAACGAAGTTGTTCATGATTCTTCGTCCAACTGTGCCTTTTAATAGGCAGTTTCTTATTGAAAAGTGGCGGAATATTAAGTAATTAGCTTGATACTGAGTCTTCAAGTATTGTGCAGGATTGTGTAAGACTCGATTTCGAGACACTTATTGAGATCGTAGGGGATGCGGGGAACGACTCTCGAAATCTACACATCACCCTCCAGTATAGAGGTGGAAATAAAACATTTCATGGTGCGAAAATAATGCTTTAGAACCTGCGAGGTTGGTAAAGAAGATACTTCTGTCCTTTCATCCAGATATGGTTGAGTGGGAAATGAGCATAGTTTTCCTGTCCTATTTATATGGATGAACAAACCTTCTATTAAAGAAAGTATCTTTTAGAAATGTTGGCACATTTGAACCATTGAGAAGAGCAGAAAATCAATCTCCTATATTAGACCAATGATAAGCATACGGTCTTTGTCTGTATGTTTCTCGTATCTTATTTTTATCCCTATTTCGCTATTTCCGTTCTCACGTAATCTTAAAGAGGTCGGGGAAATGGCGAGACTCCTATGGGAGGATATGACAGGTGAGATCCCACAGGGCATTGCCCGAGGAAGCTCAGCGGCCGCCCATGGAAAGCGAGTCATTTCCCCGACCTCTAGACTCACTGTTTACCGTTTCGGAAATCGTTTAAAACATCTTGAAAGGTCTTCAAGCAATTGGGAGCTTTAGTGAAAGAATGTGCTTATGTTTAATAAAACCAAACCCATAAAAATCCATAAAAAAATCAGCGCTAAAACATCGAAATGTTTTGTTTAGCGCTGACTCCATGGCACTCCATAAGGAATTACCGATAATTTATTCATTTTTATTCGCATAGCTGACTTCACCACATTGTTTGATTATTTCCGTTTGCTGTTATGCTTACGGAAAGGGGAAAGAATTTTTCCACTCCGAGTTTTCTTCACGCCAGTTGAAACAGGCTTAGCTTCCTTAGCCTCGGAGCTATTCTGATAATCCTTCTCAAACATCTCACGGGCTTTGGAATAGAGCAGAGTCATTGTGGTGTACCTCCTTTCATTTAAAGTATACTTATCATTTTCCCGCTATGTTTTTACGTAAAACATAGCGATTGAAAGAAAACGAGAGATAAGCGGCTAAATTTCTTGCTTCATCACCATAAGCCAGCCTTTTTTCCCCATTTTCTTCTCCCCATCATGAAGGAAGCCGGTTTGTTTGTAAAGAGATTGAGCTGAAATATTTTTTTCATTTACTGCCAATACGATCCAGTCAGTATCCGGGAAGTTTTCCCTCACATAATCTGGTAATTTATACAAAGATTCTTTAGCTACTCCCTTGCCTTGACGGGAATAGTCAATCATATAAGCGATGAGCAGGATCGCGTTGGTTCTTGCCGTATATTCCTGCACTCTCGGACCCGTTTGCAGGACAAACATTCCTGCTGGCTCGTTTCCAGACATGATCACCACTGGAGTTCTTGTAAAATCTTTCTTTGCTTTTTCAACAGAATCGATAGCCATCGCCGTATAATATAATTGCTCTTCTGGTAAATAAAATTGTGTAAGGGCAGCATCATCCGCTGGTTTATAAGGTTTCAGCCATACTGACATGTTATTTTCCTTTCTCTTCCTGAGTTATATTGCGAGCAGAATGCTAGAAACAAATGTTAATCCTTCTTATAATATATAGTTAAGCATATATAGAGGAGGAACGAATCCATGTTAAAAGTCGC
The DNA here is from genome assembly GCA_963739045.1 of uncultured Bacillaceae bacterium. Classification (GTDB taxonomy): domain Bacteria; phylum Bacillota; class Bacilli; order Bacillales; family Halobacillaceae; genus Halobacillus_B. The sequence goes on from CAVTYY010000001.1 coordinate 146,683, forward strand.
TGCTCTTGTCGGAAGCATTCGTAAAGATTCTTATAATATGAAATTAACTCAATTCATTAAAGACCGTTATAACGATCATTTTGATCTGAAAGTAGTCCCTATTCGTGACCTCGCCCACTATGATCAAGATATCGAACATGAAGCTCCACCTTCAGTACAGAACTTTAAAGCCCAATTGTCTGACGCGGACGCGTTTCTAGTTGTAACTCCTGAATTTAATCATTCTATTCCAGGCGTTTTGAAGAATGCGCTTGACTGGCTGTCACGTGGAGATCGGGAAATGGCTGGCAAACCCGCCTTTATCGCCGGGGCTACGATGGGAGTGCTCGGAACTGTGCGGGCGCAAATGCATTTAAGACAAATTCTGAACTCCCCGGGAATGAACTCCAAGGTACTGCCGGGCAATGAAATTCTCGTTGGAACTATTCAGGATAAAGTCGATGAAACTGGAAAAATTACTGATCACAAGACCATTGAATTTATTGATCAAGTGGTAGATAAATTCATTGTATTTGCTGAGACTCAGCGCGAAAAAGTTAATCAATAGCGATATAAACCTCCTGAATCCATAGAATCAGGAGGTTTATTGTATTTTCCCCGCTGCGATAATAAGAGTTAGTCTCTTTTTGAAACAGGACGTCCTTCCATTAATAAATCCACTAAATGAAGAGCTTCCACTGATTTATCAAGCTCCTCACGTTCTATCCCTAGTTTCATTTGCAGCAAACATCCCGGATTGGTCGTAACAATGGCTTCTGGCTTCGTTTGTTTCACATCTTCCATCTTTACATCCAGGATATCCATAGAGTCTTCATAATTTACGATATTGTAAATCCCTGCTGATCCACAGCAGAAATCCGGGCGGGAAAGCTCTTTCATGTGAAGACCCGGAAGGCTTTCCAACAGAATTCTTGGCGATTCCGTGACTCTCTGTACATTTGTCATATGACAGGAGGGCTGATAAGTCACTTTTCGATTAACTGGGGTAGTAAACTCAAGACCGTCCAGTTCAACTAGGACTTCAGAAATATCGCGAACTTTGGAAACAAACACCTCTGCCCTTTCATGCCATTCGGTTCCTTGTTCGAATAAATGACCATACTCGACCATTTTTGCTCCGCATCCTCCTGCATTGTTTACAATGTAATCAGCATCCTCTGCTTCGAAGGCTTCAATATTCCGTTTAGCTAAATCTTTCGCAGCTTCTGCTTTTCCTGAATGGGCATGCAGCGCACCGCAGCACGTTTGATTTTTTGGAAGTACGACTTCAGCACCTGACAAACGAAGAAGTTCGACCGTTCGTTCGTTTGTTTTGAAAAACATACTATCCATCACACATCCAGTAAAGAACGCAACTTTAGTTGTCAGTTTATAATCCGGCAATACATGACGTTTCCTGGTTAAACGTTCCATTGGGTTGGGCAGATCCGGCAAGACCTTTTCAAACTGCCCCAAATGCAGAGGAGCGGCTCCAGTAGCTTTCGTTTTTTGAGCCATCCATTGGAGACCAGACCTTTGATAAAGCCATGAAGCGTTGCCGAGGGTACTCATCCAATTGGAAGATGGAAAGAAGGAATTAAATATAAAACCTTCAATTTCCTGTTGCGACTTCGGCTTTATTTCATTGTCCTCAATGACTTCCTTCGCTCCCTCAAGAATAGCGCCATACTGGACATTGGTTGGACAAACGGTCGTACAAGCCATACACCCTAAGCATTTTTCGATGGGCGTTTTTAAATCTTCCACCGATGCCTTCTCTTCTGCTACCATTTTAACTAAATTAATTCGTCCCCGTGGGGAGTGGGTCTCCCTTTCCATCGTTTCATATGTAGGACAGACTGGAAGACAATATCCACACTGAACACAGTCAAAAGTTTTTTCGTATTGGATCTTATCTTGTAAAGCCTGAAGATTACTCATTGCGCAGCACCAGCTTCTGCCCTTTTTCCGGAAAGATTTTGCCAGGATTCATAATTCCATTCGGGTCCCAGCTGTCTTTAATTCTTTTCATCATATCGATCCCTACAGGACCAAGCTCTGATTCCAAAAAGGGTGCCTTCATCGTACCAATCCCGTGCTCACCAGAAAGCGTACCGCCAAGCTCAATCGCCGCTTCAAAAATTTCTCCGACTGCTTGCTCCACTCGTTTCATTTCCTCTTGGTCCCTTTTATCACATAAAACATTGGGATGGAGATTTCCATCCCCGGCATGACCGAATACAACTACTTCCACTTCGTATTTTTCTTTGATCTCTTGAAGTCTATCTATTAAATCTGGGATTTTACTACGCGGAACGGTGGCATCTTCAGAAACTTTAGTAGGTTTTATTTGGGCGATCGCAGGGGACACTTGTTTTCTGGACTGCCAGATGCGAGCAGCTTCCTCTTCCGTTTGGGGAATCACAGTTTCTGTTGCCCCGATTCGTTTCATAATCTTCAAGACCAGTTCCCTTTCCACTTCCAGCGCCTCCGGATGCCCATCAAGTTCAATAATCACCAGCGCTTTAGCATGAACAGGCAGTCCTGCTGATTTAAAGTCCTCTACCGCTTGTATACACGCCTGATCCATAAATTCCATTTTCGAAGGGAGTATACCTGATGTCAGTGTTTTTGATATCGCTTCTCCCGCTTTACGGACATCATCAAATACGGCAAGAATGGTCTGAACGGCAGGCGGTTTGGGAAGAAGTTTTAAAGTAGCTTCAGTAATTACGCCTAACGCCCCTTCCGAACCAACAATCAGCTTTGTTAAATCAAAGCCTGTTACATTCTTAATCGTCTGCCCTCCTGTACGCATGATTTCCCCTTCTGGAGTAATCACTTCCAGCCCTAATACAAAGTCTTTAGTTACTCCATATTTTAACCCTCTCGGTCCGCCGGAATTCTCAGCAAGATTTCCGCCAATGGTTGCCACATGGGCACTGCTCGGATCTGGCGCATACATAAGCCCGTGTTCTTCAGCGGCTTGATTAATATTGGCTGTTAGCGCGCTTGGAGATACGACAACGGTTAAATCATCCGGATGTACATCAATCATAGAAGGCCATTGTGATAGATCGAGCACCATCCCGCCTTTAACAGGCAGCGGCCCGCCACTTAAACAAGTACCTTGCCCTCTTGGATAGACAGGTACACCAAATTGATTCGCTATTTTAAGTATGTAAACCACTTGTTGCTTATTTTTAGCTTGAACGACTGCTTCAGGCAAATACTCGCCAAAAGAAGCATCAAAGCTGTAACTGTATCGATCTGCGAGTTCTGTCATCACTTGGCTGTCTGGTAGATATTCTTTCAGTTCATTTATCCAGTTTTCCATGCTCCATCCCCCGTTTCTTAAAGAGTACTTCCTATTCTTTACCCTTATCCGTCCTTTCTTTAACTCCTGCTCTGCCAAACTATTGTAAGCGCTTTACTATTCCATTATAATTAACTTACTATTCCGAAATTAAAAAAGGCGGTCATGAGATGTTACATGAGGAAACTATAGGGACAACAAGAACAGGTCCATTTTCTGAAGAGGATATAGGCAGTACCCATCTGCATCACCAATACCGGGTAGATTTAAGAAATCCGACTTTAAAAGAGTACAGCCAATTCATCACCCTTAACACGGTCAGGGACTGGTCACAGATTTCCTGGACAAAGATCGGAAAGCCTTATCAAGTGGAAGCTTCAGCAAAAGAACGCGCCGAATGGGAGAGCGAGCATCACAGGGATATGGACCCCCATACTTCATGGACATACTTTAATAAAGCTTTTCATGAGTGGTTTGTTAAGGATGTCCCTAAAGAGATGACTCAGTCAAAGAAACAGTTTCTTAACAACCTGCGTTCCTTCAGCCCTCCTGAAGTGAAGCATGCAATCGGAGATTTAATCCGCATTCATCTTTGGAATTACGTCCACCGAATACAGGACGGAATCTGGGACCCCAGGGGAAAGAGAGCGCTCTTTGAAGGTCTCCACTTGAACAAACCGCGTGTTTTGTTTCTAGGAGCAGCAGAAGGATATGAAGCCATGCAGTTTGGCGCCATGTATCCTGGAAGCGAAATCATAATGGTAGATTATGATGAATACTGTAAATCCACTCGATTTGCTGAATTCCCAGACCATTACCCGTTTCTTGGAGAAAACCCAAAGACCGGACAAACGAAAGTTGTGTATAAGAATGATTTAAATATTGAATATAAGATTGCCGATATTCGTGATTTAGACTACGGAGCTGAATTTGATGTAGTCATGTCCGTGGGATTACTGGAGCACTTTCCTGATGAACACAAATATGAAGTTTGTGATTGGCACCGGAAGTTCTTAAAACCTGGAGGGTACGCGATCTTAACCACTCCACGAAACCAACTGCGCTCCCGGCTGTATTACCGGGTAATGGCAGATGTAATGAATCACACGTATCGTGAATTAATGACCGTGGAACAAATGGGGCTTTATTTATATGAGAGCGGATTTGATATTAAGCGGCATGGCTATATAAAAGTCCATAACGGCATAATCTGCCAGCCGCGTTAAAGACCTCACTCCGCCGTAATTCAGTTAAAGGACATCGTTAAATAAAGAAAGGGTCTGTGACCGAAGTCTGTTAGCCATTATTAAACCCGAACAATGAAGGAATATCACTTTCATCGTTCGGGTTTTTCTACCAGCATGATACAGGATTTCTTGACGTTTACTCAGGACGTCTAGTACGTTTCCCATATTATTAATCAGGCTCCCCTGATGAACAGGAAGAAGGAAGGGAGAAAATAGAAACCATTCCAGCATAAAAAAGCACGGAGACTCTGCGGAGGCAAACCGGCCGCCCGCGAAAAGCGGAGTGTATTTCCGGAGCGGTCTTTCTAAGTAAGACCCTCTCTGGTACCTTCCTTCTCTTTAATCGTTACTTCGTTGATCACAATAAATACGAATTGCTTCTTGATAAAATTCAGCCAGCCCTTCCTGCTTTTTATTAATATTCTTCTGAAAACGAGGATCACTGACGTACATATCCCCCAGCCCTCGAAAAATTTCCGGCGTACATTGATAAAAATAATCACTAATATGCTGCCTTTTATCGCCGATTAGTTTTTGAATGGCAGGATCTCCTGCTCCTCTGTCCATCCTTTCAATAATTCTTTGTTCGATCTCTTCGTTTTCCTGATGGATTTTTTTCCAATCGTCCTCCGTATAGGAAGAAGTTTTTCTTTGAGATTCTTTATAGGCGTCTGTCTCCCCCCACCGTTCTTGCACTTCCTTAGCATATTTCTTCTGGTGTTCCTCTAACTTACTTTGATCGAAGGGTTCAAACCTATCCCGATTAGACATATATGTTCCTCCTGACATAGAATCGAGCGTCTGGTCAACGGAATGAATAATCCGCTCCAGCCTTTCTTTTTTCTCAATCAAAACATGTTTGTGCTGAACGAGTGCTTTCTTATGATCAAAACCCTCATCTTCAAGGATTTCTTTAATTTCCCGCAAAGGAAACTGCAGTTCACGAAAGAACAAAATCTGCTGTAATCGAAGAAGATCATCTTCAGAATACAAACGGTACCCCTTCTCATTTATCTTCGCGGGTGATAAAAGTCCAATCTGATCATAATGGTGTAGTGTGCGCACACTCACTCCTGCAAGCTTTGCCAGCTGTTTTACTTTAAGCATGGTGACCACCTCAATGCTAATATAATCTATACCGTAACGTTAGGGTCAAGGCGAAAAATAGAGTTTTATCACAAAATTTATAGAAATTTCACAATTATTGCTCATTATGCAAAATAATGGCTTGTTTTTGCCAATTCGTGTAATATAATTAAATTATATTAAGGAAAGGTTGAGAGGCTGCATGGGAGTTCATAACGTAATTGAACCTAGTCAATTAAATCGCGTTCACATGGATCGGGATTCTTCCATCTATGAAATCTATCATAACCACCTTAAACATAAATCAAAACACCAGGCAGCTGAATCTACTATGATTTACTGTCTTACCCATAGAAGTATGATTATCGAAGACCAGCTGGCTAGTTTAGAGTTTCTATATATGAATGACTATTTCACAGAATTGGAGCAGCTCTTGCACACCAGTCATTACAGTAAAGAAGTCCTTATGATGTATCGTGTTCTTTATAACCGAAAGAAAACACCTCTTAAGGAGAAGGACCTCAAATGGCTGATCCCTTTAAAGTTCAACCATCCTTCATTAAAATGTCTTCACTTATTCTTAATCGTTTATGCCTATTTTGACACCAAGCAGTATACTGGACTCGACAAGTACGTCGATGACATTTATTCTGCGCTCGTACAAATTAACGAACCACTCTTCCACTATTACATGAAACTCCGGTTTGAAGAACTGCTCTTTCAGCATTACTGGAAGACTAACAACGTTTTATTGGCGAAAAAGCATGCGTATCGTTATATTAATTCGGGTCTGACCCCAAGAAAACTCAGCAGGATGTACCATAATCTTGCGCTTTGCGATACATTTCAAGATTATGATTCTGCGATTTATAATGCTCAGTCGGCTCTGGGAATTGCCGTTAACTATAACTTAGATCATTCCAGGACAGCCCTTACGAACCACACGATTCCCTTTATTTCTGCTATTCATAAGAAAACAAAAGGAATATTAACTCCGGATCCGATTGAAACCGCTCATCTAGCTATTGCCAATCATAAGAATAAAAAAGCCGTGGATATTTTGAGCAAAGTACACAACCCCACTCCATTTCAAGAAACTTATCTAGGTGCTGCAACGGAAGACCCGCTCACCTTAAATAAGGCCAAGAACAGATTTATTAATGACTACGGTGATTTATTTTTTGCTCAACTTCCAGAACACTACCTTAAAGAATTAATAACCATTGTATAAGCAGCTCTCTTTTCTGCTAAAGCTTGAGAAATCCCCTCAGGCTTTTTTGTTTTCTATTTATTTCACTATTCGATAAAGAAGGCTCCTCCTACAACGGTGCATACTTCATAGAAAACCGGCAGCAAAGATAAGTAGAAACTTACTGAATTAAAGGGAAATGCAACCTGTTTGAAGAATGTAAGTAGCTAGAACAAAAATTTTTAAATGAGGTTGTTTAATATGAATATATATTGTCTAAGCGCATTTCATCAATTAGAAGTGGTTATTGCCTCCATCTCAGAAATTGTCGGCCAGCTTGATGAAGAAGATCTTACTTACCGGCCTACACCCAATAAGCATTCTGTAGGCGAATTGCTCCAGCACCTTGCTGCGATCCCTGCAGCTGATGGCCATATTCTAGAAGAAGCTTCAGAGGAGGAAATGAATAATTTCTATCAATCGCTTTCTTTCCAAACCACGGACGAGATTCTTGAAGTGATGTTTCAACATTTCTCCCACTTGAAAGCTCAATTTGAGAACTATACAGAGGAACATTTGTACACAGAAACCACATCATGGTGGGGGGTTACCTATACCCGGTTTGAATGGCTGCTGGAAATCATCGCTCACATGTATCACCATCGAGGACAGCTGCACAGCATGCTGGTACACACTTACAAAAAAGATCCAGGAGTACTATTGTTTGAATAGGTACAAAAATTTTCTTCATAGAGCCTTCCCATAACGAGAACCCGGACCAATGATACTTTCACTGGTCCGGGTTCTCTGTTGAATGATCTTCTTTTATCCCTCGTTATTTGGGTTTCTTTAATTAACGGAAATTATACAATTAGCTATTCGTCCTTCCTAAGGACGTCTGAATATCTTCTTTATACGCGTAAGAGAATAATAAAGAGACCAATATGCCTCCGCCAATTAAGTTCCCAATACTTGCAGGTACTAAATTAAAGAAAATATATTCATACCATTGATACTTATCTGTAGACAATATCCCCATGCTGAAATAACCCATATTCGCTGCACTGTGCTGGAAGTTACCTGCCACGAACAAGATGACCGGCAGCATAGTACCGAGAAACTTTCCTGTTATATCTCTGGCAGCGGTTGTAAGAAAAGCCGCCATACCAATCAACCAGTTTGCCAGAATACCGGAAATTAATATTTCAAACCAGCCCAACACACCGTCTTCCATAAATTTCATTTTGTGATCCAGATACATGGATAATTCATTATAGAACGATGGTGAAAGTGAGGCGGATAATTGTATAAGAATTCCCACCAAAAAGGCTCCAAGAATGTTCCCTACATAAGCTGAAGCCCAGAATTTATAGATTGTCCGCTTCATTAATCCTCCTTTATTAAATAAATAAGAAGGCAGCAGTACATTAATTTCCGTAAATAATACGGACCCTGAAATAAACACCATTGCATATCCTGAAGCAAAGCCAATCCCTGAAAGCAGGTGATAAAGCCCTTTGGATTCAATTCCTACAGCTAACAGGATGGAAAACACGGCGCCAAAAGTCATAAAAGACCCCGCCGTCAACGCTAAAAGAAATTGCGCTCGAAACCGCTTATTTAAGTGGTCTCTTCCCTTTTCGCCAAATTCATCCACAATTTGTGATGGAATATAAAACTGGCGGCCAGGCTGATCTACTTGTCCATTTATCGTGGTATCTGTTTCTTTATTCTCTTTGTTTTCTTTATCTTGAATATTTTCTTCTTCCCTTGCCATACCTATCCCTCCAATGATTTTGCTATTCCCGGTATCCAAGGTATATAATCCCAATTTAGCGTGTTGGAATAACATTTCGTGAAATGTAGCACATTATAGGTAACGACGTACGATAAAGGAGCATAATTATGGCAAAACGAGAACAAGTTTGTTTAGCTTGCGACGGAAGAGGCCTTTTATCAGATGATGAAGAATGGAGCTATACTTGTAAGATTTGTAATGGTGAAGGGATCATGCCACAGAACGGAATCCCCGCCAACCGTCAGCTTGCTGATGTTGATGAAATGAACCGAATATTGGATTAAGTTAAAGTGTTTGGAAAAGGTTGATGAACGATGATTAAATCCGAGCAATGATGGAATGTTAACGACCTTCTTCCAACATTGCTTGGATTTTTTGTTTTTCTTGCATGTGGCAGGTTTTCCAGGCTTCTTTATAGGAGATCTACTACGTTTCCTTTTTTACTACCTGGTCTCCATGGATGAATGGAGAAGATTAAGAGAGGAAAATTCCTACCATTCCAGCGTAGGAAATACACGGAGACCTCTGCGGGAGGGAAGGCATAGGTGTGACCCCGGAGTGCTTGCACGAGGAGGCACACCAGCCGCCAGCGAAAAGCGGAGTGTAGTTCCGGAGCGGCTATTCAGGATAAACCTCTTCCCTTCCCTCGATTGTTCAACTTAAGGTTGGCGGACATTTCCTTATGGCTCAATCTCTTTTACCTATCCTCTTAGTTAATGCAACGTTGAAGAAACTAACTAAAATACTTCTCCCTCATAATCTCAAGGAGAAGATCTGCGAAATAAACATCCCATTGGGTCCCTTTTCCTTCTTCGATAATCCTCATTGCTTGTTCTATAGACATTCCTTTTCTGTACGGTCGGTCACTAGTCATAGCATCAAAAGCGTCTGCTACTGCCATTAATCTGCCAAACAATGGAATCTCTGCTCCTCGTAACCCATCAGGATACCCTTTGCCATCAAACCGTTCGTGATGAGAGCGAACTCCTGGGATTACAGGAAGAAGTTCGATAGGGAGCTGAACCTGATGCAGTATATCTGCCCCGATCACAGGGTGCTGCTTAATCTGTTCAAACTCCTCTTCAGTCAGAGGTTTCTCTTTTAATAAGACATGATCTCGAACTCCAATTTTACCTATGTCATGGAGAAGTGCGGATTTCCTTAACATGTCTATGTCCTCCAGAGAGAATTCAGCTCTCGTTGCGATCTGCACACAATAGTCAGCTACGCGCGCCGAATGACCTGCTGTATATGGGTCTCTTGCATCCAATGTAGCCGCAAACACAGTAAAGAAACTCTCCAGCAGTTGTTCATTCCGTTCATCTCTCTCTTTAATGCTAGAAACCATGTGGTTAAAACCTGTAACTAGGTTGGAAAATTCGTCTGAATAAATATTATCCATGTATTCCAATTCGCCGTTCCGCACCTCTTCAAACCTTTGCCGTAAGGAGTTCATAGGCTGCTCAATGCTTCTATAAAGAAGAACCGCTACAGCCAGCGCCATAACTAGGATGACGACTATGACCAATACTGACCAGCTCCAATAATTGTCCAACCCTGAACCGTTCTCCTCACTAAGTCGAATCTGGGAAGCTAAAATAAACAGAAGAACGGGAAAAACTGCCGTAAAAAGGGAGCTTATGAGCATTTTACTTTTGATACTTAAATATATCCTTCCCTCCAGCTTTAAAGCTGGATAGCCAAGCTGCTTTGTTCTGGTGGAAAAGGAATGAAGCAATAGCTGAACACTTTGGTACGTTAGAAAAAATTCAATTAATGAATGAAGAACTGCGATGAGAAATGCACCGCTCCATGCCAGAGCTATGTAATAATACGGAAGGTGAATCCAGTTCAAATAAATGCCGGCAAGAGACATCAGCGAGGATGGTATGGCTAAACCAAATAAGTGCGGTCCCATGATTCGCTTAACAGTTAACAGCGGAAATTGATGAGCGGCCAGATAGCCTTTCTTTACAACGTGCAAAGACGGTCGTTCGCTTAGAAACACTGCCTTAATCGGTTTTACATGAGACCGGTAGAGGATGAATTCTCCTGTCAGCATAATCACGACTGAAATAATCATGACTATAACCAGGTAATAAACTTCGGACTCAGATAATGACAAGGTGTGAAAAATAAATACACTTCCCACTCCAAATACCGCAAGCAGAGATCCAATCATATAATTGAATAAAATACGACGTTGAAAGGCTGTAAACGGACCCATTATTTGCTCCTTTTTCTAATTCTATAGTTCTAGATGTAGGACTATTATATCAAAAACAGTTCGCTTCTTGTTACTTTTTTGTCTACGAAAAGAGATGAAGATTCCCTACACAAAGTCGAACGATAGAATGGGCAGTAAAATCAGGAAGCGCTGCTCCACCTGTACAGACCCTGCGGGATAGCGGTTTGTGCTTTCTAAGAAGCCTGTGGCAGTGCCTTGGGAAACCGATGCCCCTCCCTCCTAGCTGAACACACAAAAAACCCGAACCACTGTTAATCCATGGTTCGGGTGTTGTAATGAAATTATGATCCCACTTTAGGAATTAATAATTTTCAACTGAGCTTTCTTCTGTGATAGTTTTGTTCTTCGATTTCCTTACGAGCGCCGTAATGCCGGCAATTAAATAGGCAATGCCGCCAAATATACCAAAGGCAATTGTACCGAGGGTGGTGACTACGCCGGTCACGATTAGAATAATTCCAGCGGCTTTCGGTTTTTTGTTTCCTTTAAGAAAGACAATCGCAACGATTCCAAGAATGATGGCAATAGCAGAGAATATGACGATAACTAAAGATCCCGTGCTGATGGCATCAATGATTTTATCAACTGAAACGCTGTTTCCCTGACCGTTGGGATTGGAATTCATAGCATCTTGCATCTGTTGTTTAAACTGAGCTTTCGTATCATCCTGCATCGTCAAAACTCTAAAACTGAAAAAGAAAACAAGGCCATAAATCACTAACCCGATTACTGAAAAGATAATTTCTGCTACTCTACTCATTTGAACTCCTCCTTTTTATTAAGCACTAGCTACATCACGCTTTGTGAAGAAAAACCATGATAATCCTAGGAACACTATAAAATAAACTACTAAAACACTAACAGAAAACGCTAAAGTCAGCCCATCAATTATAGGCGTTCCCTCAAAGAATACCGTTAAGTCGGTATTGGCAAATAAAATGTATTTAGCCCATTCTTTGCTGGCGACAAACACCACTAGTGTGCTTCCTGACATCATGAGAAAAATTGCAACTCCGATGGATAGTGAGCTGTTTCTAAACACGGCGGATATCATAAAAGCAAAGCTTGCCATCATGAGCAGGTTGACCGATTTTAATAAATAAAGCGAAATCGTATGCTGGAAGATCGGCGATTCGATAAACTCGCCCGACTGCTGGTACAGATAGGTCTGTGATAGGCTATCGATGCCAAACAGCATAGCTCCGATGATAAAGGAAAAAATATAAAGAAATACCAGCATCGTCAGGGCAAATACCAGGACAGATACGTACTTTGAGAAAAGTATTTTAGCCCGTGATATCGGCCGGATCAGTAACAGCTTTATAGTTCCCCATTTAAACTCATTGGCAATAATACTCGCTGCCACAATAATGGTAAACAAACTGATGAGCGATATGTTTGTCGTGTTTTCTTTAACAAAACTCCACGCATCATATTCTTTAGGTTTAATATTATGCTCTATTCGATAGTTGTTCTCCTCAATTTTGGAATTGGACTGCGGATTATTCTGCACTTGTTTAGGTGCATCTTTCATCCCCTCTTTTATTTGATCATTTTCAGCTTGTAATTCCTGCTTCCAGTCATCTCCTGTTGGGGCACCTTGATCGGTGATTGAATCATTCACTTTCAAAAATACGCCAAATACGATAATCACCAGAGCCAGAACTCCGAACATAATCCATGTGGAGATTTGGGAGTACATCTTCATTTGTTCATTACGTATCAGCTGGATAAAATTACTCAATAGATCCCTCTCCAATCAAATCCAGAAATTTATCTTCTAATGTAGTGCGATTTACGTTCACTGCAAATACCTCTACTTGCCTCTCTACAAGCTTGTTTACGAGCAGCGGAACTTCCTCATGCTTCACTGTAAACACTAACGAGTCGTTTTCACGAACTGGCGCCTGTTTGGTGAGCTCTTCTACTACTTCCATAGCTGTTTCAACGGGACTCGCATCAAGCCGGACTTCCTTCTGATCAGACTGCTGCAAAGCATCATTCACCGTCTGAATTGAAATAATTTCCCCATTTTTAATGATCCCGATTCGATCACACATCATTTCCATTTCAGATAGGATGTGACTGGATACAATGACAGCCACTCCTTCTTCTGCCGCTAACTTTCTAATATACGCTCTAATTTCACGGATACCTGAAGGGTCGAGACCGTTCGTCGGTTCATCCAGAATTAAAATTGAAGGATTATGTAAAAGGGCCTGGGCGATTCCTAACCGCTGTCTCATGCCTAGAGAGTACTTCCCTACTTTATCCTTCAGCCGTTTCTCTAGGCCGACTAGCTTAACCACTTCCATAATTCTTTCCTGCGTTACTCCTGGGACCATTCTTGAATAATGGACAAGATTTTTCCAGCCGCTCATAAATGGATACATTTCTGGATTTTCAACGATCCCGCCTACGTGCTGGATGGCCTGTTTAAAATCCTTCTTGATACTTTTCCCATGAATCAGGACATCTCCCTCTGTCAACTCCATGAGACCCACCATCATCCGGATCGTTGTGGTCTTACCCGCACCATTCGGCCCGAGGAAACCAAAGACTTCTCCACTATGTATGGAGAAATCCAACCCCTTAATAATCGGCTTATTTTTAATGGTTTTTTTTACATTTTTAAGCTCCATTACTGCTTCTGTCATAAAACTTTCCCTCCCTGTTCATTTCACCACACCTATACTACGATAAACTGTGAAACACGTTTCATTATTTTTGAAATTTATACAAATTTCCTTAAAAAGGGAGTCTTCCTTAAGAAGACTCCCTTCTCATTAATCCCAGTTTTTCAAAGCCGTCCACAGCTTCTTCAGTTTTTGTTCCACGTATTTATTGTCTCCTTCTCGTTGTTTCTGCCACTCATTATAACTTGCCGCTCCAATTAGAATGAATCCGGCGATGAGAAGGTACGACCACCAAGGCAAATTACCCCAATATGGACGGGTCTGATACATCACATTAAAGATGAGCACGCCCATCCCCACGAAAAAGTAAGACTTCATGCGAAGCTGCATGCCAGCAATCATCGATAAAAGGGACAGCCCGCCAATGATCCATGCATCCCAAATGGTATGGCTCTGGATGGCATCGGCCACCAAATAACCGGCCACTCCTAATAGCAACGCTAATTGAATGTGATTCAGCAAGCTTTTATAAGCGCTCCACGTTTTCCTTCGCAGCCATGCCATCACAGCAAGAAGAGGAAGGACTTGAATTTCTGCTTCCAGAATATCAGGGATGAACGGCTCGTAATCCAAAATGACCATCAGATAGCTGATATAGAAGCTAAGAATAGACAATGTTTGAAAAACTCGATCCATTAGAACCAAACCCCAACGCTTCGCATTAACAAGGAACCAAACAGCAGCGAGCAGCACTGGCACTATTTTCAGCCAAATCGAATCATCAAAGTGAAGGACGTCTGCGGTTAGAAATGGATACAATAAGGCGGACCAGCTGTACACATCGGCGTTGAACTTTTTCTCATTCCAATGAATAAGTCTATGATATAACCACCTGCCCGCGGCAAGAAGAATGGCAAACGTAAGAACAAGCAGACCTATCAACAATGGCCGGCCCATATCCCCACTCATCCTCAGCCACATTGCTGCATAAATGCACAAGGGAACAAACGGAACAAGGCTCCATTTTTTATAATGAAGAAAAAATAAGATAAGCAGAAGATAGATCGTAACAGGAATAACTTCTAAAGAAGTGATGTGCTCTTGATGACCAACGACCTCCGCTAATCCTATTGTGGAAAAAGGAATGAGGTACCATTCCACTCTAACTTTCCACTCCTTAGGCAGCCATAACCAACTCAGAGCAAACAGAACGCTTGCAGCGAGCCACACATACGTATTCGAGATAGATAGGAACAGGTTATAGTGCGATTTAAGGAACCAAAGGAGAAAAAACACGACAGTCATTCCTGCATAAAGCAGCAATTTCCGCTGCCACTCTGTACGTTTAATGACCGACCCCCAAATATAGAGAGCGATTGGTACAAGTAAAATCAACGGATGAACAGCTTCATTCCATAACTGAGTCAGGTATACGATCCCAACCATCAAAGTAGAAATCACCATGGCTAACCAAAAGAAATAGATCTCCAGCTGCGGCCAAATTCTCCTCCCCAGTTCTCTTATTGCTAGTAAAAACACTGGAGCAAACATCATATAATAAGTCGTTCCTTGAAAGGAAATGATCGAAAGCGGCATCAGTAAAGACGAATAAAACGCCAGGCTCACAAGCGCTACCAGCGACCATAACCCAGAGATCCGTGTGTATTGGACAAGCCAAAACAGTACGCCCACCCCAATGAATAGAACGAGAGGTTTCATCAGCATAGGATCAATATATGGATCAATAATTAAATACAGTAAAGATAAAATATAAGCACACTGGCCAAGATAAAAACTGGAAAGGGATAATCGTGTTTCCTTGATTTTTTTCCATCCTAGATGAATGAAGAGAAGGACTAGGCCGGTAATCGCAAGATGGAAAGACAGACCAAGCTCTTCTTTATACACTTCGAAATACTCGTAAAACCATGGATATAAACACATGGATGCAAGCAGCAAGCTGAGCGGCTGGATCCATTGAGCAGAAGTGACTCCTTCAAAGCTGCGGCATTTCTTATAACCCGCATAAGCCAAACCACTGATTATGAAGAGCATAAAGCCGTTCTCAGCATATTCTAAATGCTGATGGTTATTGAGCATACATACAATAATCACTGTAATAGCTGTTACCATACTGCTTAGTCGGAAAGGCATCAGCCATTTGCTTGTGCCCCATAACACAGCAACCAAGAAAAGGATCGCTGCCGACGTAAACAGGAACCATTCTATAGTCGAAAGTCCCGTTACTACCCACAGCTGCCACATGGAAATCATGAGAAACACCGGGGTTAAGTATTGAAAGATCTGCTGTTTTGCTAAGTGGCTCAGAACGAAATAATTCAACGTGATTACAAGGTAAGCGAAGAGCAGAAGTACAGATTCTTCCTGCTGCCGAATGAGAATCCCCTGCCAGCTTACATAGATAAATGCACACAGAGAAATGAAAGCACTGGTATACTGAAACGTTTTCTTTATAAATGTATGATTTTTAGCGGCAAAGGCGAATCCCACATAAACCATGGCAGCCGCACTATAAATGAGTAAATCAATGTCATGCAACGAAGAATGTTCCACTAATTGATAAATTCCATAAGCAAATAGCCCACAGAAGACAAACTGGTACTCCTTCGTTTTATAAACAAAGACCATCGCCATATACAAAACTGAAGTAAGGATGAGGTTAAAACTGTAAAACAGTTGATCATCGTAAATAAACAGCATAAGCAGCGTAGAAACAATTAAATTCAGCTGCGCATACAAAGGTACTTCTTTCATAAACAAAGCTAACCTCTTACTGGAACGATATCGGAAGTAAAAGAGAAGCAGCGCCCCATTAAAGATCATCAGCCAAAAGTAAAACACATCTGCATGAACCTTCATTGCCCCCAGCGCAAATCCGGCGGATAAGGATAAGAATAACAATGAAATCCAGACAAATAGCCGAGAATGATGACGGTAAGCATTTCTAACATAGAGCGGAAGCGGCAAAAGGACCCCTATTAAACCGAGCAGAAAACGGCCCTCTCCATCCATAGATAAATAGTTTCCTAATAAATCAAAATATCCAATCGCGACAATTACAATAGGAACAAGCAGACTGCCTAGAGTAAGAAAAGCAAATGCCGTTTGAGTAATCTTCAGAAACTTCTCAGAGATATAACTAAGGGCGAAGAAAAATAATGAAACAAAAGAAATAGAGAATACTTTAAGTCCAGGACCCATCTGGTTCCATTGGCTGGTGGCGACGACCAGCCCGCTGATCAGTAACAGAATAACCCCTAAAATTAGAGACCATGTAATATTTCGCTCTCTTATTTGTTCTTTCGTTTTTACCTTCTTTTCCTTTGGAGGTTTCGCAGGCTTAGCTTTGATCTTCGGTTTAGTCGATGCTTCCTGTTCTATATACTCTTTCACAGGACGTTCACTTTCACTCGCCACTGTAGTACTTTGGCAGTATCTTTCATGAGCCTCTCTTATCTGCTGAAATTCCGAAGATGAGATATACTCCCTTTCTCTTAATCGGTTCAATTCATTTAGAAAAACTCGCTTTTTTTGGTCTTCCGATAGCTGTGACATGTTATCCCTCCTTATCCCGAAAGTGTTAGGTGTAATATTACACTACAACCCACATAATTTCAACCTTATTTTTCCAACAAGCCCATCATCTACTCCTCTGAATGGAAGGTGCCGCAAATCTTTGATAAACTTAAAATGAAGTGACTTTTTTTGGGGGGAATTATTATGAAAATCGTGTCTATTGAACCGACACCAAGCCCTAATTCGATGAAGATAAATGTAAATGAAGAGTTACCAAATGGAGAAACTCATAACTATAAAAAGGACGATGATCTCAGCCAGGCGCCAGATTTCATCCAGAAACTGTTTGCAATTGATGGGGTGAAAGGCCTTTACCACGTTGCCGATTTCATTGCCTTAGAACGAAATCCGCGTGAATCATGGGAAGTTATTCTGCCAGATGTGCGGACTGCTTTAGGATCTGACGAACAACCCACTGAAAAAGTTTCAAATCAGGGTCAGAATGCTGAAGAAGCTTTTGGCGAAGTTAAGGTCTTTGTGCAAATGTTCCGCGGCATTCCTATGCAAGTCAAACTAGAAGAAGGCGATGAAGAAAAACGTGTAGGTCTGCCTGAAGAGTTTATGGAAGCAGCTATGAAAGCGGCTCCTGCCTCCCCCAACATGATCATGGAACGTAAATGGGTGGAACAAAGCGCTCGTTACGGCGATCCAGATGAAATTGGCGAGCAAGTAAAAGAAGAATTAACCGCCAGTTATGATTCCGCTCGCCTTGAAAAACTGGTCACCCAGGCATTTGAAGAGGAACCACAGGAAACACAGCCGACAGAACAAGCCGAAGTTACTTTAACCACACTCGATGATCCCGATTGGAAAGTCCGTTATGCAGCCCTGGACCAGATGAATCCGACAGCAACGGACCTTCCAGTGCTGAATAAAGCACTTGATGATGAAAAAGCATCCATCCGCCGGTTAGCTGCTGCCTATTTAGGCATGATTGAAGAGCCTGAAGTTCTGCCTTATTTATACAAGGCATTAAAGGACAAAACGGTAACGGTTAGAAGAACAGCTGGCGATTGCTTATCAGACTTAGGATTTAAAGAAGCAATGCCGGAGATGATCGATTCCTTATCTGATCCTAATAAGCTTGTAAGATGGAGAGCTGCCATGTTTCTCTACGAGCTTGGGGATGAGTCAGCCCTCCCCGCTTTACGTGAAGCAGCAAATGATTCAGAATTCGAAGTACGTATGCAAGTGAACATGGCGATCGAGCGAATTGCCGGCGGTGAAGAAGCCAAAGGATCTGTCTGGTATCAAATGACCCAGGCAACTAAAAAATAATTTGAAGGAGAATGCCTCATGAACCCCTATGAAGCTTATATGAAAGAAATATCTCAGCCCATGCGTGATGAATTAACGCACGCCGGTTTCTCGGAGTTAACTACACCTGAATCCGTTGATGAATTTATCAGTGAAACAAAAGGAACATCTTTAGTCGTGATCAATTCTGTTTGCGGGTGTGCCGCAGGTCTTGCCCGTCCGGCAGCTAGAGAATCTTTAAGTAATGAAAAAAAGCCAGAAAACCTTGTTACTGTTTTTGCTGGTCAAGATCGCGAAGCTACTTCCCGGATGCGTGACTATTTAGAAGGGTATGAACCCTCTTCTCCATCCATGGCCGTTCTTAAGGATGGTCAGGTGCTTCACTTTATTCCGCGTGAAGAAATCGAGGACTTTGAAGTAGAAGAGATTGTAGATAATTTAACTACTGCTTATAATCAATATTGCTAAGAGTTATATTTAGAAGATGCTGGGACATGACTCGCCTAAAATAACGAAAAAAGGTTCCGATCACTATTTTTGAGTGATCGGAACCTTTTTCAAGTTTTAACATTTAGAATTGGGCTCTTTAATTGCTCCTACCCTTATTTATGTAAGACTCAAAAAGATATACCTTCAAATTCCTCGTTCATTTTATATAGGTATTAGTTTTCTAATTAAATTTATGTACTAGTATAATATCAATAATAGTCAGTATTAAAAAGATAGAGGCACTCCCATATATATAAAGTTTTTTCTCTTTACACCACCATGCCGCCAAAGCTAGAAGTGCAAACACAACTATGGACACCTGAATCTTTTGAATTCTAGCTTGCTTTTGAAATAATTTAAGCGCTTCTTCAGGCTCACCTTTAAAAGACTCCTCGCTGATTTCCTTCCCATACCAATTGTAATGAATGATTTGATGAGTAGACTTCTGCTCTATAAACTCTAACTTTTTAAAACCTAATACTGGCAGTTCAATAGAAAAAGTAAATAGTAAACCAGCTATAATAAAAATGAATATTTGCGCTACTATCTTTCTTTTCAAATAACCCCTTCTTCCTTATCAAATTTCATTCAATTGATAACTTAGATTAAAGGCACTAATCATGATAAATTCACGCTTTAGTAACGGGACCAGTAAATCTAAATTGCACACCGCAGATAATTGTTGAAAGAAACAAGTGTAATATCCGTTCTGTCTGTCATTGACTCAACGCATCATACATCGAATAATCCACTTCACCTGAAATATTTTTCAAACCATTTTCACACAGCTCCATAGCCATCAAATACTCCTCAGAAGGCGGAAGATTTTTCTTGGAAGCAAATATTCCGAATTCAGTGGATGTTCTAAAACCAAAACGTTGATAGTAGCGGTAATCTCCTTCAACTATTATTGCCTTATATCCTATATTAGCAGCTAATTTCATCCCCTCCTGCAACATAAACTTACCTACACCCTGACGTTGATGACTAATTGCCACAGATACTGGTGATAGCATTAATACCTCATTCTCATGCTTATTACTAATTGGAAATTCGGAAAGAATAAAGTGTCCTAGAATCACATCATCTTCCTCAACAACTAAATCAAGCTGCGGAATATAATAGCGTTTTTCCCGGATCTCTCTTACTAAAGCTTTTTCTCCTACTCCATCAGAAAAATCGGTATTTTTGAACACCTTATATACAAAGTCTTCAATAAAACTATATTCTTCTTGATCAACTAATCTTATTTTCATAATCACACCTCTTATGGATAGATTTAATTTTTCTAAGAGTCTGAACAATCCTTGTTGAAGAATTGCTCTCTTTCTTTGAAGACTGGGGATCGAGATATCCTTAAGCATATTTAACTACAGAACCATTGAGTTAATAACCCTTGAAAACCAGATGATTTATGAATTTGGTGGATTCGCCATTTGGGCAATTATCGACAAGGAAGCTATAAATGCTCCACTCCCAATTGAGATAATGATTGCTATAGTGGCCGAAAAACAGAGACACGATAATAGGTGACCTATTGATATGCCTCCTACTCTGGAAGAACGAACACAACTATTTATCCACTGCATCCGATTAGGTTCAATCTTAATTGTGCCTAATTCTTTATAAGTGAGTTAAAATACTGACGAGTTTCCCGAACGGATCCTTAACATAAAAACGACGACCCCCCCCCATATCATTATAAACCTTAGTCCAGTCATAACTAAGAACAAAACCCCTATATATCCAATGCTCAAATTAAAATGCATCTGTTTCTTTTCTGCTTACAAAATGGAAACTCCTTCGCTATTTAACATTACAAGAATATAGACTCCTAATTAAGACTCTATCTTAATTCCAATTATTTCAAAATTATATCAACTACTCAACTTCAGCTAGAAACCTCTCAGAATGATTAATCGAAACGGGGTCCTCAATCTTGCCCGATACTTAAAGACTTGATTTCAAAATAACATCCAAAATATAGCTGTTAGCCCACCGTTCATTCCAATAGTAACGGGGAACAGAACTTTTCTTTCAACAACCGCCTCATTTAAAGGAAAGAATAATTAATAGTTTTGTAAGGATTTCTTAAGTGATCTGTAAGTCCTGATTAGTACACTTAAATCAAATCGAAAGGAGTGAAGTTAAAATGAAGAAATGGGTAACAATGTTAGGCATCCTGTCTGTATTGGTGTTAGCCGCATGCGGGACTAGTGATGATAACAATAATAACGGGGACGACCAGATGGACGATCAACAGCAGGAAAATATGGATAGCAGTGATGACATGAAGGACAGTGACTCCGATATGAAGAGCGAAGACGACATGAAGGACAGCGACTCCGATATGAAGAGCGAGGACGACATGAAGGACAGTGACTCTGATATGAAGAGCGAGGACGACATGAAGGACAGCGACTCCGATATGAAGAGCGAGGACGACATGAAGGACAGTGACTCTGATATGAAGAGCGAGGACGACATGAAGGACAGTGACTCCGACATGAAGAGCGAAGATGATATGAACAGCAGCGACGATATGGATAATAAGTAATTGAATTTAAAATCCCCTTTTTCGTTCATGCTATGATAAAGAAAAACAATGAACTAATAAAGGGGTGAAACCATTGGAGAAAAAGTCCGTGCTTATCGCAGATGATGAAGCTTCAATATTGGATGTGTGCAGGCGGTATTTAGAACGTGAAGGTTATGAAATCTATACGGCTGCAAATGGGAGAGAAGCCTTAAGTATTTGGAGAAAAAAGCAGCCAGATTTAATGATCCTTGATTTAATGATGCCGATCGTCGACGGCTGGCAGGTTTGTGAAACAGTACGTGCCGAAGATGAAACACCGATTTTAATGCTTACCGCTAAGTCGGAAGATTATGACCGGTTGTTTGGATTGACCATCGGGGCCAATGACTATATGAGCAAACCGTTTAACCCACAGGAACTGGTACTGAGAGTTCGCTCGATCTTTCGTCTGATCGGCTCTCGAACGGCCAAGTCAACATCCAAGGATAACTTCAGGATCGAACTCGGGGGGATTACTTTAGATACAAGTACGAGAGAAGTAATAGCGCATGGAAGTCCCGTATCCCTGACTGTGAAGGAGTTTGACGTTCTGCTATTGCTCGTCTCCCATCCGAGACAAGTGTTCTCCAGAAGTCAGCTCCTTCATAAGGTTTGGGATACCGATTATGATGGAGATACGACAACGGTCACTGTTCACCTCCGCCGTTTACGGGAGAAAATTGAAAAAGACCCCTCCCATCCTTCTTTACTTGAAACGGTGTGGGGAATTGGCTACAAGTTTGATCCGGGGGAATCACCATGAAAATAAAAACCATCTTCCTGCTCGCCAATGGAAGCAGTATTTTACTCATGACCACGTTCTTAATTATTAGCTATTTCTATATGATTTTGTCGGTATCGATGATCGGCTGGCTTTCCCTGCTTACCGTCCTATCTGCTTTTATCTCTTTTTTAGTCTATTACTTGCTCACTTCTCCTGTAGAACGGTCAATCAAACGGTTAGCTGAGGAAGCTCATCATATCAGCGAGAACGATTTCGGAACTAAAATTCCAGAAGAAGGTCCTGTAGAAATCCGCTCCCTGACCCATCAATTTAACGAGATGAGCACACGGCTGAGCCAATCCTTTCAGGCGATTCAAAAAGCTGAACAGTCAAGACGGGAACTTGTAGCGAACATTTCTCATGATCTTAGAACGCCTATGGCTTCCATACGAGCTTTCATTCAGGCCATTCAAGATGGTGTTGTGGAAGATCCAAAATCAAAAGCCCAATACATGCGGACCATTTCCCTTGAGGTAGAACGGCTTGATCAAATGATTCAGCAGTTATTTGAGCTTTCTGTCTATGATTCCGGAACTATGCAGCTCCATAAGGAATGGACCGCACTTGATCAGTGGCTGCTCGAAGTCATGGAGCATAAACGGTTTATTTTAGAAGAACAGCATAGAGAAGTGCACATTGACTTTCCAGAACGGGTAAAGGAAGTCTATATGGATGGCGAGAAAATGAAGCGAGTATTAGTGAATCTGCTGGATAATGCTCTCCGGCACTCCAAAGTGGGTACTGATATTAGCATTCGAATCTGTCAGCGGGACAATTTCATTTTTATTGAATTAGAAGATCACGGTGAGGGCATCAGCCAAGAGCATTTACCTCATATTTTTGACCGAACCTACCGAGTAGAGGCATCTCGAAATCAGAAATATGCAGGAACCGGACTTGGACTCGCTATTGCTCGGCATATAGTGGAAGCGCATGAAGGGAAAATCTTTGCCGCCAGTGAATTAGGGAACAGGATCTACCTTCACCGTACAGCTGCCGAGAGAAGGAAGGGGTGTTACGAGTGGATAAACAAGTATTTTTCAATCTCCAGAAGAAATTCGGTCAGAAACTTAAACAGATTCACCATTGGAATGCTATTCTTTTTACCGTTCTGGCGATCACAGGTTTTATTCTCTTCTCCACAAGTTTCAGACAGTGGTTTCCGCAGCTAAGGATTTGGGTGAGGGACGGTCACATTTGGATTGGTTTCCTCAGTATTCTTCCCGTGCTCTTTTATGCACCTAAAATTGCTAAACATTTAAAGACTCTGCGAAAACGAAAAAATAACCGGACCAATCTTTACTTTGTATTATTTGTGCTTATCTCTCTCATTGTTTCTGGATTAGTCTTAACGTTCCATCGAAAGTTCGGTCCAGGACTAAGTTCATTTGCCCTGGTGGTTCATGATCTCTTCACGTATGTTGGTGTTCCGTACTTAATTTATCACAGTATTACACGTGCCCTTTGGTTTAAAAATTGGGAAAAGCTTAGACAGAAAAGGCTGCAGGAAAAACACATGGTCATTGAAGAAGGAAATCCGATCATGAACCGGAGAACCTTGCTGCGCAGAGGAACAGGGACAACCATTGCCCTTATTTTCACACCATTTATTTATCAATGGCTGAAGCCTTATTTTGGTTCTTCGGTAAGCTCGAGTTCACCTTCTTCCACTCTGCCGCTGACTGAAACCTTCTCCCCTCTTCCGCAGCCCCTCCCTAAATCAAAACCGCCCGTGGGTGGAGGAAGAAAAGGAAGCTTCCGGTATTATACAGTCACCCGGATGCCTGAAATTAATGATAAAAACTTCTCATTTAAAATTGATGGTTTAGTCGATCAGTCACAGGCGTGGAACTGGGAAGAGTTTGTAAACTTAAAGCGTGAAGTTCAAGTATCTGACTTTCATTGTGTCACAGGATGGAGTCTTTATCACGTAACATGGGAAGGCATTAAGTTGAAGGACTTACTGAATAAATCAGGCGTTAAACAGAAGGCGAAATATGTGAAATTCTATTCACAGGACGGAGTATATACCGATACGCTGACGATCGATCAGGCCATGGCAGATGATGTGCTCGTTGCCATGCTCATAGACGGAGAATTAATTGAGAATCGGAATGGCGGTCCAGTTCGCTTAATTGTTCCAGAGATGTATGCCTACAAATCTGTGAAGTGGTTAAATAGAATCGAGTTAATTGAGAAAGAGCATACCGGCTATTGGGAACAGCGCGGCTATAAGAAAGACGCCTATGTAGATGCCTGAGTTTTTATAACTGCATTTCAGCATAAAATACACATAGACAGAACAAGAATATTAAACCACCACTAACCCCGAACCATTTGCTTGGTTCGGGGTTTCTTTATAGAGTTAAAAATGAGGACGGAGTATCTGTCTAATAAGCTCCGTTTCCCATTTTAAACCGCGGCTTTTTTATTTCCAAATATTCCTACTTAATTTTCCATTTTGGAGATTTACGCCTCCATCGGTCTTCGTGATCTGCTGTTAATTCAGAAGAGCAATTGGGACATAGGATCGCTTGTGATGGAATAGGCATGCAGCAATATGGACATTCTTTCTTTGTCATCGAATCTAGTGGGTGCTGATGAGGTTTCTTCCAGCGGTTCAGTTGGCGGACGACTAGAAATACAGCAAACAACACAATAATAAATCTGACCGACGCCGTAAAGAATAACCCATAGTTGATCGTTGCCGCTCCTGCTTCTTTTGCGGCAGCCAGGGAAGGAAAGGTTTGGCCATTCAAGCTTATAAACAAGTTATCAATGTTCATCTTTGAGAAAAATAAGCCGATGGGAGGCAGCAGCAAATCGGTCACTAAGGAATCAATAAAGCCGCTGAATGCTGCCCCTAAAACCATCCCGATCCCTATTTCCAAAGCATTTCCCCTTACCGTAAACTGGCGGAATTCGTGTAATAAACCCATGAGATCAACACCTTCCTGTCTTCATTGTATGAAGATTTCGGACGAGCTATGAGTGTGTTTAACAGGATGTATTAGCTTCGGTTTCCAAGAATTTCAGAAAACAATCAAACCTTCCTCGTATCTCTTGTTTAAACTTTGGATAGAAAGGATTATAATAAGATCACTCTGAGATTAGCTGGTGATGAATGAATGAAAAACAAAGTAGTGAATTTAAATCCGCCTCAATTTTTAATCGTTACCTTTTTAACTTTAATTATTGCAGGTACGCTTTTGCTAAAGCTGCCCATTTCCACGGTACATTCGATTTCCTTTCTTAATGCGCTATTTACTGCAACGTCTGCGATGACCGTAACGGGTTTAGTGGTGGTCGATACAGGAACTGCGTTCACTTTATTCGGGCAGACCATTATTATGGGGCTTATTCAGCTTGGAGGTCTTGGCATTATGACCTTTGCTGTGCTGATTTATATAGTACTCGGCCGGCGGATTGGCATCAAAGAACGATTATTAGTGAAGCAGGCTCTCAACCAGACATCGGTGGGAGGAGTAATACGTCTCGTGAAGAAATTACTTATTTTTTCCCTGTCTGTAGAAGCCGTTGCTGCCATTTTTCTATCTGTCCGCTGGATACCTGAGATGGGCTTTGCCAAAGGACTTTATGCTAGTATCTTTCACGCTGTATCTGCCTTTAATAATGCGGGATTCTCGATCTGGTCTGATAGCTTATCAGGCTATGCCACAGACCCTGTTATCAATATTGTGATCAGTTTACTTTTTATTATCGGGGGCATCGGTTTTACCGTTGTATTTGATATGTGGAAAAGCAAAGAATTTAAAGACCTTATGCTGCATACGAAGATTATGATCGTGGGCACCCTGGTCATTAATGTCATTAGCTTCTTAGTCATTTTTATTCTGGAATACAACAATCCGAACACCATCGCTGATTTCACCATTACTGGAAAAATGCAGGCGGCTTATTTTCAAGCGGTAACCCCAAGAACGGCGGGCTTTAACTCGATAGATATCGGACAGATGGATGATGCCTCCTTATTCTTCATGCTGATTCTCATGTTTATTGGAGGAGGAAGCGCATCAACGGCAGGCGGGATCAAATTAACCACTGCTTTAGCGATTGTATTAGCCACCATCGCCTTTTTCAAAGATCGGGATAATGCAGTCGTTTATCGCCGCAGATTGGACTACAGGCTGATCATTCGTGCCCTGTCGTTAACCATGGGAAGTGTGTTTGTTATTCTTTGTGCCGTATTTCTGCTGGAGCTTTCACAGAACGCCCCTTTTCTAGATGTATTATTTGAAACAATATCGGCATTCGGCACTGTTGGTCTTTCCATGGGACTCACCGGAAGCTTAACGATTTTCGGTAAGTTTATTATTATCTTTACGATGCTGATCGGAAAGCTCGGTCCCCTTACCTTCGCGTTCGCCTTTGCCAAGCAGACGCCGGATATTATTAAGTATCCAACCGAGGATATTCTAACAGGGTAAGGCCAGTTGACATTCGAACTTACTTGTATAAGAATATGAGTATACTCAATAATGAGCGCACTCATATTTTTTAGGGAGCTGTTGGTATTGCTGAACCGCCGAAAAGAAAAGAAACAAGAAACCCGGGATGCCATTGCATCAGTTGCTAAGCGGCTTTTTTTCGAAAAGGGCTATGAAGAAACCACAACAGATGAAATCGCTAAACAGGCAGATATTGGCGTGGGAACCCTGTTCAATTACTTCAAAACAAAAGCAGATTTGCTGGTGGAAGTATTCTCTGAAGACTTTGTGGAAGAACTCGATGATGTAGAAACGAGTCTCACAGAAGCAGATTTACAATTTGCTGCCTCCGATCTTGTTTATCAATACATTGAACAGCGTATAAAACGATATAAAGTTTTTAGTAAAAAAATGATGAAGGATATGCTGGGGGCTGCCTTTTCCGCCTTCAAATCTAAGCCGGAAATTATGAAGAAATTTATCGGTCTGGATTTTATGTTCGTGGATGACTTAATCCAGTTTATGAATCACCTGAAAGACAAGCACGTCCTTCCTCAAGAGTTTGATTCCAATCAGGCTGGTGAAATTATTTATAGCAGTCTTGCTTTCGAATTTCTTATGTTTACTTATCAGGAGGAGCTTACGTTTGACGATTTTATGAATGGAATCCAAAATAAACTGCACTTCATATTCAGATCCTATTAACGGGATTGCTGTTAGAAAAATAGAAGTTCGTTATTCCATGAAAGCTCCCATATCTGGAAGACTCAGTTTCGAGATGTTTCAGGTCCGTTGCCGTAGCAAGGCTGGGATTGGATGGGAAATAACTCGCTTTCCTGTGGGAGAAGAGTGCAGGATGAGACCCCGGAGAGCTTTGCTCGACTCATCGCGCGCCCGCGGAAAGCGAGTCGTTCCCCTCCGCCCCAAGAATTTCAACAAAAGTCTCGAAATCGAGTCTTACACAATCCTGCTCTATACTTAAATACTTGAATTCAAGCTAATGGCTTGAATATCCAGTGAATGAAACAATCCTAAGCATATAATCAGCTTGGAAACCACTGACACCTAAAAAAAGAGGTTCTTTATTTAAGCCATAAAAAAGTACCCGTCTCATTCAATAATGAATAAGACGGGTACTTTTGTTTATTTAGAAAGACTTGAACGAACGATTACTCCCCCAGAGAGAGCTTCAGTTGATTCGCACCTACTTCATATTCTTCCATACCTTCTGCTTCACCAAGCTGTAATTCATCCACAAGTACATTATCCCGGATCAATTGTTCATTTTGCTTAATCGCTCTTACCACTTCATCATCTCCGTGAAGAGCAATATTCACACGACGATCGATCGGCAGATTCTTTTGTTTACGACCATCCTGGATCACTCGAATCACCTCTCGAGCCAGACCCTCGAGGCGGAGTTCTTCGGAGATGGTAGTATCAAGAATGACGTGGAAATCCTGGTTCGATCCCATTGAAAGGCCGGCATCCGCTACTCGCTCAACCATTAATAAATCATTAGGAACTTCAAGGTCCCCTTCCTCTGTCGGCACCACGGCGTACCCCTGTTCTACAACTTTTTCTGCGTCTTCATCAGAAAGCTTTTGCAAATAGCCTTTCACGACGCCAACATTCTTGCCTAATTTAGGACCCGCTTCACGGAAATTCAATTTAATTTCATAACGGACCAGATCATTAGAGGACTGCTTAACGACTACATCTTTCACATTGATTTCGTCAGCGATAATAGAACTGTATTGCTCCAGCGCCTCTCCTTCATCAGGATTTACTGGAATCACGACAAGCTCAGCTAATGGCTGCTTTGTTTTGATCGCTTCGGTGTTTCTCACTCCGCGTGCTAACTCAACCACTTGCAGAACCGCATCCATTTCTTTTTCGAGCTGCAGATCCATCATGGATGCATCCACTTTAGGGAAATAGGCAAGATGAACGCTTTCCCCTGTCAAGTTATAATAAATATCTTCTGCAACAAAAGGAACAAAAGGTGCTAACAGCTGACTTAACTGCGTTAACACTTGATGCAGTGTATGGTAAGCAGCTTTCTTTGTTTCTGTCATTCCTTCTTCCCAGAAACGGTCGCGGGAACGACGGATATACCAGTTACTCACTTCGTCCAGATATTTCTCCAGTGCTTTTGCCGCTTTAGTGAAATCATAATCATCTAAGGCAACCTGCACTACGCCGCTGACACTGTTCAAGCGTGAAAGAATCCAGCGGTCAAGCAGAGTTTTATCCCCTTGATCTGTTTCATCAAATTGATAATGATCAATATTTGCATAAAGCGTATAGAACCCATGAGTATTCACGAGCGTATCAATGACTTTAGACTTGGCTTCAATAACTACTCGCTCAGAGAATCGTTTGTTGTTCCATGGAGCACTATCAGCAAGCAGCGCCCAGCGGAAAGCATCAGCACCAAATTTATTAACCAGGTCCATCGGGTGTAAAGCATTTCCTTTACTCTTCGACATCTTGCGTCCCTGTTCATCAAGAATATGACCTGTAGAAAGAACACGTTTATATGGGACTTTCCCGGTAAATAAAGTGGATACGGCAAGCAGGCTGTAGAACCAGCCTCTCGTTTGGTCAACACCTTCACAAATCACGTCTGCAGGGAATTGCTTATCAAACTGTTCTTGGTTCTCAAATGGATAGTGCTGCTGAGCAAATGGCATCGAACCGCTGTCAAACCATACGTCAATGACCTCAGGAACACGATTCATCGTTCCTCCACAATGTTCACAGTTCAACTGTACCCGGTCTACATAAGGCTTGTGAAGTTCAACATCTCCAATTTCACCATTCGCTTTCTCTTGAAGATCTGCTTGACTATTAGGTGCGTATTGATGGTTACAGTCATCACAAATCCAAATGTTAAGCGGCGTACCCCAGAAGCGATTTCGGCCGATATTCCAATCGACCATATTCTCAAGGAAATTACCGAACCGGCCATCCTTAATATGAGACGGGTACCATTCGACCTCCTGATTGTTCTTCAGGAATTGGTCTTTAAGATCCGTCGTCTTGATAAACCAGCTTTCGATTGCATAATAAAGCAGTGGAGAATCACAGCGCCAGCAATGTGGATAACTGTGCTCATACTTTTCTTTATGGAACAGTAAACCTTCAGCAGCCAAATATTTAACAATATCTACATCGCAGTCTTTCACAAATTTACCTGCAAAAGGAGTGATTTCTTCTGTGTAACGGCCTTGACCATCTACTACATTAAAGAAGGATAATTGATGCTGCTTGACTAAATTGTAGTCATCCTCCCCGTAAGCTGGCGCAATGTGGACCACACCTGTACCGCTCTCGGCATTTACGAAATCCGCTTCGACGACAAAGTGTCCGCGTTCCGGCTTAACGAATGGAAATGGAGCCTGATAGGTAAGACCAGTAAGTTCGCTTCCTTTGTGCTTCGATACGACTTCATAGTCTTCTCCTAACACTTTATCAGCAAGAGCTTCCGCCACAATATAGACTTCTTCCCCCTGCTTCGCTTTTACATAGGTCAAATCCGGATGTACGGCAAGCGTTACATTGGCAGGAAGCGTCCAGGGAGTCGTGGTCCAGCCTAAGAAAAATTCGTTTTCTGTACCTTCAACTTTGAATTTTGCCGTTGCTGATAAATCTTTTACATCTTCATACCCTTGCGCTACTTCATGGGAGCTTAAAGTCGTTTGACAGCTCGGGCAGTAAGGAGTAACCCGGTGGCCTTTACTTAATAGATCCCGTTTATGAAGATCACTAAGAATGTACCAGACGCTCTCAATATAATTGTTCTGCAAAGTTACGTAAGGATCATCCATATCCAGCCAGTATCCAATGGATTCCGTAAATTCGCGCCATTGCTTTTCATATTCAAAGACACTTTCCTTACATTTTTCAATAAACTTCTCTACTCCATAGGCCTCAATATCCTGCTTACCGGAAATCCCCAGCTGCTTCTCTACCTCAAGCTCAACAGGGAGACCATGAGTATCCCATCCTGCTTTTCTCAGCACCTGGTAGCCATTCATCGTTTTATAACGGGCCACAAAGTCTTTAATCACTCGGCCAAGCACATGACCTGCATGCGGCAGACCATTGGCTGTCGGAGGACCTTCGTAAAACACAAAGGTTTCTTTCCCTTCTCTTTCATCCATGGATCGCTTGAAGACTTGATTCTCGTTCCAGAAATCCTTTACGCGATTTTCGCGCTCCAATGCTGCTTCTTTCGTATTGACTTTACGCATAATTCCACCTCTTGCTGTATATTTTGGCATTAAAAAATCCGCCCCTAAACACAAATAGGGACGGATGTAACTTCCGCGGTACCACCCATATTCCGTAAAGATTTAATCTTTACGGCACTTGGAAACAAACGGATAACGGCCGCGACCCGGTTTCGCTTACTTAGTTCTTTCAGCGAAACTTCTCAGAGATGATCTTCAGCTGTAAGATGTCCATCGCCTTTCAGCAAGACAGCGACTCTCTTTGGAACACACAAACAGCTTACTCTTCTCGTCATCGAAAAAACGAATGATTTTGCCATAATCGTACACCGAAATGACTATTCTGTCAAAGTATCCAGTAGTATAGAACTGATTACCAGAACTTATCAATGTTGATTCAAAAGCAATAGTATCTTTACCAGTATCGACGACTTACAATAAAAGTAATCCTATCATATGAAAGAAGGCGTTTTGATGTCAGAGGACATTAAGAAGAAAGTTCAGGATATCTTTTCAAAAAATAAGGAAGCGTACGTTTCGAGTAAAACTCACAGCAATCGTGCGGATCTCGACCAGATTACCGAATGTCTGATGCCGCAAGCCAACTGGGTAGTATTAGATATTGCCACCGGAGGCGGTCATGTAGCTAAACAACTCAGCCCTTCAGTTTCTACAGTATTCGCCAGTGATATTACAAAAGATATGCTCGAAAATACAGCTCACCATCTATCTCATTTGAAGAATGTTTACTATGTGATTGCCGACGCCGAGGACCTTCCTTTTCTAAACAATACCTTCGACGCTGTTACATGCAGAATCGCTCCCCATCATTTTCCTGTGCCTGAAAAGTTTGTCGAGGAAGTATCAAGAATTCTTAAGCCTCAAGGGAAATTCCTGCTCATTGATAATACAGCCCCGGAAGACGACGACTTAGACTTCTTTTATAACACGTTCGAAAAGAAACGTGATCCGAGTCACTGCCGGGCCTTGAAGGTCTCCGAATGGAAAGAAATCTTAATGAAGAATCACATGACCTGCCTCAAAGAAAGCAGCCGGCAGAAACCAATGACATTCCCGGAATGGGTAGCGAGAACAATGGAAGACAAGAACTTACAACAAGAAGTGGAGCAGTATTTCCTTCAGGCAACCGAAGATGCTAAGCAGTACTTCTCTATCAAGGAAACAAACGGTTTGATGGAATCGTTTGCGATTGATGAGTGGATGATTCTTCTGCAAAAAGTTTAAAACCTCGTATAAAAATATCTAGTATTGGAAAAATAAGCTAGGTATAGATGAATTTAAAAACGAGGTGGAAGCGATTTGGATACTGTAGTCATGGCGCGTTCTCTGTTCGGCACGTCTTTAGGATTTCATATTATTTATGCAACAATCGGTGTCGGAGTTCCCGTTATGATTATTATTGCGGAAGCCCTGCATTGGATTACGAAAGATAAAGATTACGCCTTATTAGCCAGACGCTGGACGAAAGGATTCGCGGTCTTACTCGCAGTAGCCATTGCTTCCGGCACCATTGTCGGTGTGTTAATTGCGTTACTATTTCCCAGCTTCATGGAGATCGTCGGGCAGGTCATTTCTCTGCCTTTTCAAATGGAGATCTTTGCCTTCTTAATTGAAGCAGTGTTTATGTCAATCTACTTATACGCAGCTGACCGGCTGCCACCTGCTTTACGGATCTTGAGTATTTTATTCGTCGCAATCGGAGCAACTACTTCTGCGATCATGATTACAGATGTGCATGCCTGGATGAATACCCCTGCAGGGTTTGATATCACCCCTGACGGTAAAGTAACCAACATAGATCCGTGGGCGGCATTCTTTAATCCCAGCTTCGGAATTACAGCTCTTCATGTAACGCTTTCGGCTTATATGACCGTTGCTTTTCTAATCGGCTCGATCGCAGCGCTGCGTTTACTTAAACGGAATTTATCAACGAGAGAACGTGCCTATCACCGGAAAGCGCTGATGATCTCACTCTACTTCGGAGCCGCTATGTCGCTGACAACCGCTCTTAACGGACACGAAACGGCACAAATGCTTCACGAATATCTGCCTCGTAAACTGGCAGCAGCAGAGGGGTTATTTGAAACGACACGGTATGCGCCGTTATCAATTGGAGGCTATACGTCTCTCGAAGATAAAGAGGTAAAATATGCAGTCGAAATCCCCTACGCCTTAAGCTTCCTAGCAGGTAATCGATTTGATACAGAAGTAAAGGGCTTGAACGAATATCCGGAAGAACTTTGGCCACCGCTGTATATTCATATTTTATTTAATATTATGGTCGGAGTCGGATCCTTGCTCATTGTTTTATCCCTTTTCGCAATCGGCTGGAAGCACCTTTTGAAAAAGGAGTTCCCCGGCTGGCTGCTCGCACTTCTTGTTGTCGGCGGCCCGCTTGCAATTATCGCAATTGAAACAGGCTGGTGCTTCAGCTGTATCGGCCGGCAGCCGTGGACTATTAACGATGTGCTCAGAACGGATGCTGCCGCTACCAAATCGGCTAGTGTCGGCACCCTGTTTATTTTATTCCTGTCCCTTTATTTAACTCTATTGTTTGTTACCGCCTTTGTTCTAAGATTCTACTTTAAGAGACACCCCGTCGAAAATGAGCTTACTTCATAGAGGAGATGACCATTTATGCACGCATCAACGTTAGCCATCACTATATTATGGAGTTTCCTCTTTGTTTACTCTATTTTAGGTTCACTCGACTTTGGGGCAGGGTTTTGGGGAATGATTTATGGCGGGAATAAGAACACAAACGCTTCCATCATTGCCAATCGTTTTTTATCGCCTACGTGGGAAATAACCAACGTGTTTTTTGTCATATTTGTCGTGGCACTCGTGAACTTTTTTCCTTTTGCCACGACGATGCTCGGAAGTTTACTTCTCCTCCCCGTCGGCCTGGGACTCATCCTGCTTACCATCAGAACCACCTTTATGGTGTTTGCTCATCACGTTCAAAAATTTAGAACCGTACTCAGGATTACTTCCGGTTTTACCGGACTCTTAATTCCTGCTTTACTCGTCAGTATTCTTCCCATTACTCTGGGGGGATTTGTAGAAATAGAAAACGGCTATCCTCAGCTTCTTTACGGGAAATTGTTTCAAGATCCCACACTCTACATGCATATTGCTTTCGGATTAACGACAGAGCTCTTCATCTCGTCGGTATTTCTAATGGACTATGCCAAAGAAGCAGACGATTGGTCCGCCTTCCAAACCTACCGAAACCATGCCATCTGGCTTGGCCCGATATCGATTATCATCGCTGCGCTTACGATAGGAACGATGCCAGAGGAAGCTTCCTGGATCGTGGATAATATTAAGGCGGATCCTGATTGGTTTATTGTTTCCACCTTCTTCTTTCTCATTGGATACGGATTCTTATTTGTAAGAAAATACAAACGCTTTCGCGGCTCTCCAAGGCCGGCGGTCATCCTTATCATGCTGCAATATGCAGCAGCCATTTATGCCTATGGATCTGCTCATCTGCCTTACTTAGTATTCCCTCAATTAACTGTAGCGGAAGGCTTTACGAATCCAACCATCTTTTATCAGTTATTAATTGTTTACGGAATTGGGTTTGCTATTCTAATTCCCGGGTTTATTTTATTTTGGAAGCTTTTCTTAAAAGACCGGCGTTATTTAAAGCAAGAATGATCAAAAGTTGAGAAGCAGCCCGAACCATTGATCTAATGTGGTTCGGGTTGCTTCTTCATTCAGCCCTATAACAATTCTAGAAAAAGCTATATAGTCCGTGTTCCTGAAACGTTTATCACTTTGCTTCTATCGGGTACATAGAACTATCTATATGAGAAAGAAGGAGATTGCCTATGAAATCCCTCAGCCATGATTACTTAGAAGATGCCATTGAAGACAGCAGACCGTATGCTTCAAAAGGAACCGTGAACAAATCACTCCCTGATTTTGACGGTACGAAACAGGACCTGCTTGGCATCTCCATTATTACGAACGATCAAACCTGCTATTCAGGCGGCGATTCCAAACAGTACGTTCCTATGCAAAGCACATCTAAAATTATTTCTTTGATGCTTGCTCTCCATGATTTCGGGAAAGACCGGGTCTTTCAGGCAGTGGGAATGGAACCTATGGGAGACTTCTTTAATTCAATCAGTCAGTTGGAATCTTATGATACAAGCAAACCTTTCAACCCTATGATCAACGCAGGAGCCATAGCAGTGTCAGCGTTAATTAAAGGGCACGATAATAAAAACAGGTTCGATCGCTACCTCAAATTTCTCCGCCGGATTACGAATAATTACGACCTGGATTTAGATGAAAAAGTGTATGAAGCGGAAATAGCAAACGGATCCAGAAACCGTGCGCTTGCTTACTTTATGCACAGCACGGGAAGCCTCGTCAGTGATGTAGAAGAAGCCCTTGATCTTTATTTCCGAATTAACTCTGTCATGATGTGCTGTGAGGATTTTGCTAAAGTCGGCACCTTTTTATCTCGAGGCGGACGGGCCCCTGACAATGACGAAAGACTAATTCCGCCCCACCATCTTCGGACCGTAAAAGCTATTATGATGACATCTGGTATGTATAACTCTTCCGGGAGGTACGCCGTGGAAGTTGGTTTCCCATGTAAAAGCGGGGTCTCAGGCAGTATCATAGGTGTTGTCCCCGGGATAATGGGCATCGGTATAGTCGGTCCTGCGATTGACGAAAAAGGAAACAGCACCGCAGGCGGAGCCTTGCTTAGGAAAATCTCTCAGGACTTAGAACTGAACATGTTTGGCACTGGCCATTTTTATGGCAGAACACCAGAGGATAGTTAAATGATCTATTAGGAGGAAGGGAAAGGATTTCGAGTCTTTTTAACGAATTATCCTATAAAGGAGGTTCGGCTTATGACTGATTACTTAGGGGATTCTTTTCACCAATTCTTTAACCAATTCAAGAATCAGGCAAGCAAGCAGAATTTAAATTTTCTCAAGCAGACCATCTCAAAGGATTTTGCAGCAAGAGAAATCCGTGGAGATGAAATGGTCGATTATGCTGCTAACCAATCCATTGAAGGTTGAAAGCAGGCGTTTGATCACTTCTCTGGTATGGATATGGAATGGGTTTATACTGACCATTCCATTACACAATTAAAAGAAGATGAATGGCAGGCTGCTTTCTGGGTCTCCATTATTGTGGAAGGAGAAAAGCTCCCTACTTCAAATTTATTTTTTGATACCTTTAAACATTTGAATGGAGAGTGGAAATTAGTTCGTTCCTACATAGAAGCAGGCGTCCAAAATCCAGCCTGACCATTTTTCATCAGGCAATGTTATCCTCTGCTGTTAATTCAAGTTACTGCTTATTCCGCTTAATGAGCCGGTAGTTGAATACTGGCTTGTTCTATTCATCATAAGCATGAGTTGTGAACTGGCTGATGTTGAGGAATATCTATCTTTTCCAGTACCTTATTTAGAAATCAAATCTGTAAGGGCAGGAGTGGGGAAAGATTTGATTTCGAGACTTTTGTTGCGTCAGAGAATGTGAATCTTCAGCCTAAAGACTTGTGGTTTCCGTTACGAAGAATAGAGGTTCAAGGTCGGGAAAATGAGTCGCTTTCCATGGGCGGGCGGTGATCTTCCTCGGGCATAAGCCCTGTGGGATCTCACCCTGCCCTATCCTCCCGTAGGAGTCTCCCCATTTCCCCGACCTCTTTATGATTATGGAGAGAACGGAAATATAAAAAGGGGTATAAAAAGTACCTGCTAAACAAAAACCAGGGAATTCTAAATCGCCTAATATAGGAACTTTCTCTCTTCCCCTTGGTTCATAAGTAACAGCAATTCTGTAAGATATTTTCTTTCGTAGCGAAGTTTGTTCATACATATTAGATAGTGCGGAAAAACGTTGCTCACTCCCATACAACCATAGCTGGATGAACGCCACTTATTACAAATAAAATGCTTCTTCATTACCAACCTCCTGCAGGGTTCTAAAGCAGTATTTTCGCACCATGAAATGGTTTGTTTATTTCCACCTCTAGAGTAGGTTTCGAGATTCTTATATGGCAAGGGGCGGAGGGAAACGGTGAGACTCCTGTGGGAATTGCGGGACAGCTGAGACCCCGGAGAGCTTTGCTCGAGGAGGCTCAGCGCCCGCCCCACGGAAAGCGAACCTTTTCCCGCAGCCCCAGAACTCACACTAAAGTCTCGAAACTGAGTTTTCCAATAAAGGGAGCTTTTACGATATCATTAACTTCCAAAGTTATCCTCCCCCTCCAACTCAATAGATTTAACAGACATTTAATTAAAAAATTCAAATAATTCACTTTTTTCTGTTGTAAAATCATTCGAAGTAGTGTAGATTAGTGAGAAGGATTTTCTCACTACGGAAAAATTAAATAGCGTTTTCTCTTATCAAGAGAGGCAGAGGGACTGGCCCGACGAAGCCTCAGCAACCACTGGTTTGACCAGAAAGGTGCTAACTCCAGCAAGTTGATTCATCAACTTGGAAGATAAGAAGAAGGATCATTCATTCGAAAGTCTTCTTCTTATAAGAAGGCTTTTTTTGTTTTTAAAATTACAATTTGTGCTTGAAAAGGAGAATGAAAAATGTCTACCCCTCATAACGAAACGAAATTTGTTCATACTGGAAAAAACAACGGAGATCCCACAGGTGCGATCAGTGCCCCAGTCTACTTCTCCACCCCTTACCAGCATAAAGGGATTGGAGAATCTACAGGGTTTGATTACTCCAGAACCGGCAATCCTACCCGAGCTATCTTAGAACGGACCATTGCCGAAATTGAAGAAGGCGAGGCTGGGTTCGCTTTCAGTTCAGGGATGGCCGCCATCCAAACCGTGATCTCGTTATTTAACCAGGGGGATGAAATTCTCGTTTCGGAGGATCTATACGGAGGGACTTATCGATTATTTGAACACGTAAGCGAGCACTCCGGGGTTACCTTCCATTATTCGGATAGTCAAGATTTATCCACCCTTGAAGCGAAGATTACGGAGCGGACAAAAGCCATTTATGTGGAAACACCGACCAATCCATTAATGCACGTCGCGGACATTCCCAAAATTTCTGAGGTTACAAAGAAGCATAATCTGCTGTTAATCGTGGACAACACCCTGTATACGCCTTATCTTCAACAGCCTTTGAAGGAAGGAGCCGACATCGTCATTCACAGCGCCACCAAGTATCTCGGAGGTCATAATGACGTACTGGCAGGGTTATTAGTCGCTAAAGATCCTCAAGTTTGCGAGAAACTTGGAATCTATCAAAATACTGCAGGCGCTGTATTGTCCCCCTTCGATTCTTGGCTGCTAATGCGGGGCATGAAGACATTAGCGTTAAGAATGCGCCAGCACGAAGCAAATGCTAAATCAGTAGTCCAATTTTTAGAAAACCATCCGGCCGTCGCTAACGTGCTGTATCCCGGACGAGGAGGAATGGTTTCTTTTCGGTTAACATCGGAGCATTGCGTCGATCCATTTTTAAGAAACTTACAGACGATTACATTTGCGGAAAGTTTGGGCGGTGTAGAAAGCTTTATTACGTATCCAGCCACTCAGACTCATGCGGATATACCGGAAGAAAAACGAACAAGCTACGGCGTTTGCAACCGGCTCCTCCGCTTTTCCGTCGGCATTGAACATATCGATGACCTGCTTGAGGATCTCGACCACGCTTTGGCTATTTTAGTAAAGGAGGAATTGATAAAATGACAAACCAACAGCATTCCTTTCAAACACGTCTGCTTCACAGCAAGCATAAGTTTGACCCTGAAACAGGAGCGGTGAGTGTTCCGATCCAACAGGCGTCTACATTTCACCAGAAAGATTTTGACCAGCCGGGAAAATACGACTACAGCCGCTCAGGTAACCCAACAAGAGAAGCTTTGGAGGAAACCATTGCAAGTCTTGAAGGCGGCAGCCATGGCTTCGCGTTTGCTTCTGGAATGGCGGCAATTTCTACCTCGTTTATGCTGCTGTCGCAAAATGATCATGTTGTCATTTCTGAAGATGTATACGGAGGCACCTTCCGGATGATTCACGACGTGCTTCACAGGTTTGGAATCGATCACACATTTGTAAACATGACCGATCTGCATGAAGTAGCAACTGCCATTCAGCCGAATACGAAGGTGGTCTATATTGAAACACCGTCCAATCCTTTATTAAATATTACCGATATTGGAGCTGTGGCTAAACTGGCGAAAGCCAATGGCTGTTTGACTTTTGTAGATAATACATTTATGACACCCGCCCTGCAGCGGCCTCTTGAACTGGGTGCAGATGTCGTGCTTCATAGTGCCACGAAGTTTATTGCCGGCCATAGTGATGTGGTCGCGGGTCTTGCGGTTGTGAACCACCCTGCTCTAGCTGAACAGTTGTCTTTTTTACAAAATGCTTTCGGTTCCATACTGGGAGCGCACGATTCCTGGCTCGTGTTAAGAGGATTAAAGACACTTGATTGCAGACTAAAGCAATCTTCTGAATCAGCCCAAAAAATTGCTGCCTATTTACAACAGCATCCGAAAGTGGAGCAAGTCTATTATCCAGGGTTCACCTCTCACCCCGGTCATTCCACTCACTCTTATCAGGCTCAAGGAGCAGGTGCCGTTCTTTCCTTAAGGTTAAAGGATGAAGCGGCAGTTAGAGAATTCTCCAAGCATCTGGAAATACCCGTATTCGCTGTCAGTCTTGGAGCAGTGGAATCCATCCTCTCCTACCCTGCTAGAATGTCTCACGCTTCTATGCCGAAACATGAACGGCTGAAACGAGGGATTACAGATGGTCTCTTGCGTTTATCTACAGGACTTGAGCAGCCGGATGACCTCATTCAAGACTTTGAACAGGCCCTGGCTCATGTGGAAGCAGATTCTTTAGTAAGAAGGGTGAGTGTGTAACTCGTGAAATTTCATGAAGCCTTGCAGGAGCGGACACTTATTGGAGACGGGGCCATGGGGACCTTACTCTATTCATACGGCATTGACCTTTGCTTTGAAGAACTGAATCTTTCCCACTCCAAAGAAGTGCTGAACGTTCATAAAGCTTACGTTCACGCGGGAGCTGACGTGATCCAGACAAACACCTACGGGGCAAATTATGTAAAGCTTGCCCGCTATGGTTTAGAGGATCAAGTCAAAGAAATTAATACCGCCGCCATCAAGCTTGCTAAAGAGGCTGCCCAGAATCAAAGTTATGTAGTAGGAACAGTCGGAGGTATCCGCGGCATTCAGAAACAAACCACCCCCCTTGAAGAAATTAAGCGGAGTTTTCGAGAACAGCTTTATTGTATGCTTTTTGAAGAAGTGGATGGGATCTTGTTCGAAACTTACTTTGACTTAGAAGAACTGCTGACCGTGGTTGAAATCGCAAAAAAAGAAACAAACCTTCCGATTATTGCTCAAGTGTCCATGCATGAACCAGGCGTTCTTCAGGATGGGACACCACTGACGGAGGCGCTGGATTTGATAGAGGATGTGGGAGCCGATGTCGTAGGAGTCAATTGCCGTCTTGGACCGTATCATATGATTCAAGCTTTGGAAGAAGTTCCGCTTCCCAAAAAAGCTGTACTTTCCGCTTATCCAAATGCCAGTCTGCCCGATTACGAGGATGGCCGCCTCGTTTACCCAACCGATCCCACCTATTTCCAGAAGAGTGCGATCCAATTATACGAACAAGGGGCCAGGCTCATCGGCGGATGCTGCGGAACGACACCGGACCATATCCAAGCGATTGCAGAAGCCGTAAAAGGCAGGTCACCCATCACTTCAAAAACCATTCCAGTCCGGGAACATCCTGCTGCTATCGAAGTCACTGAAAAGGAACGCAAGCCTCACTTACATGAGCTTGCCCATCAGGGAAGATCAATTATCGTTGAATTAGATCCCCCTAAGCGGTTGAAAACCGACCGCTTTTTCCAGGGAGCGAAGGCATTGAAAGATGCAGGGGTCGATTCCGTTACCCTTGCAGACAATTCCCTCGCTTCCCCGAGGATTAGTAATACCGCCATGGCCACCTTAATTCATAAAAAATATGATATTAACCCTTTGGTGCATATTTCCTGCCGGGACCGTAACATGATCGGCCTGCAATCCCATTTGATGGGACTGCATACTCTGGGGATTCATGAAGTGCTAGCAGTTACCGGTGACCCTACTAAAATAGGCGATTTTCCCGGGGCGACCTCCGTCTATGATTTGTCGTCTTTTGATTTAATTTATTATATTAAACAGCTCAACAAAGGAATTTCTTTTTCAGGAAAACCACTGGGGGAGAAAACGTCTTTTTCAGTAGCTGCAGCCTTTAACCCTAACGTCCGCAACCTGAACCGAGCCGTTGGAAGACTTGAAAAAAAGATTAAGTATGGAGCAGACTACTTTATAAGCCAGCCCGTCTACAGTGAAGAACAGATCCTTGAAGTCTATGAAGCTACCAAACATATAGAAGCCCCTATTTACATCGGGGTTATGCCATTAACCAGTTCACGCAACGCGGAATTTCTGCACAATGAAGTACCGGGCATTACCCTGTCCTCGGAAATTAGAGATCGCATGGATCTGTACAGAGACGACCCTGCCCTTTCGAAAGACGAAGGAATTGCGATTGCAAAATCACTGATTGATGCTG
Source organism: uncultured Bacillaceae bacterium (assembly GCA_963739045.1). Lineage (GTDB taxonomy): Bacteria > Bacillota > Bacilli > Bacillales > Halobacillaceae > Halobacillus_B. Next base: position 188,207 of record CAVTYY010000001.1, read on the forward strand.
CCCTCGATCTCTTTAACGGCATTTACTTAATTACCCCGTTTCTCCGCTACGAAATGACGGTAGAATTAACAAATTATATTCAGGAAAAGACGAAGGAAAGACAAGAAAGGAAGGTTTCAAATGGTATCCACATTATTTGAACAGCAACTTCAGAAGAAAATCATGGTGCTGGATGGAGCTATGGGGACCATGCTGCAGCAAGCCACCCTCTCGGCAGAAGACTTTGGCGGTGAAGAATATGAAGGATGTAATGAATACTTAAATCTTACGTACCCTTCCCTGCTTGATTCCATTCATTCGGCGTATCTTGAGGCGGGGGCCGATATCATTGAAACGAATACCTTTGGAGCTACTGACCTCGTGCTGGATGAATATAACCTTGGCCACTTATCTGAAGAACTCAATGTAAAAGGTGCTCAAATCGCCAAGAAAGCCGCGGCAAGATATACAACCGCTGAGCATCCTCGTTTCGTAGCAGGAGCCATGGGACCAACGACCAAAACACTATCCGTCACAGGCGGAACCACCTTTGAACTGCTCAGCAAGGCGTATCAAGAACAAGCCCGTGGTCTTATTAAAGGCGGAGTGGATCTTCTCCTCCTGGAAACTTCCCAGGATATGCTGAACGTTAAGGCGGCCTACCTCGGAATTACAAAAGCCTTTATAGAAACGGATCGGCACTTGCCACTGATGATATCCGGAACGATTGAACCGATGGGAACGACGCTTGCCGGCCAGAATATTGAAGCCTTTTATCTATCCTTAGAACATATGAAACCGGCCGTAGTCGGCCTTAATTGCGCCACCGGTCCGGAGTTCATGCGCGACCATTTACGGTCCCTTTCTGATTTAGCTACCACATCCGTCAGCTGCTATCCGAATGCGGGCTTACCGGATGAAGAAGGAAATTATCACGAAACACCTGAATCCTTAGCTGAAAAAATTTCCGGATTTGCGGAAAAAGGCTGGGTCAATGTTGTCGGAGGGTGCTGCGGCACTACGCCTGCTCATATTAAAGCTCTCTCACAAGTTGTTCAGGGCTTTCCACCAAGAACAGCACCTGCCACTCATCCTCATGCGGTGTCGGGAATCGAGCCATTTATTTATGAAGACAAAAGCAGCCGGCCGATTCTAGTCGGGGAAAGAACGAATGTGATTGGCTCTCGAAAATTTAAACGGCTGATCGCCGAAGAAAAATTTGAAGAAGCATCCGAAGTAGCAAGAGCCCAAGTAAAAAAAGGCGCCCAGGTTATTGATATCTGCCTGGCAGATCCTGACCGCGAAGAAGCCATCGACATGGAAGCTTTCATGCAGCAAGTAGTAAATAAAGTGAAAGTTCCGCTTATCATCGATTCCACTGATGTAGAGGTTATTGAAAAAGCATTGACCTATTCTCAAGGAAAGGTCATTATCAATTCGATTAATCTGGAGGATGGTGAAGAACGCTTTAAAGAAGTTCTTCCGCTCGTGAAGCAATACGGGGCTGCCGTTGTGGTAGGTACGATTGATGAAACAGGGATGGGTGTAACCGCCGAAAGAAAACTAGAAATCGCCAAACGATCTCATGATCTATTAGTGGGTGATTATGGTCTGCACCCTTCTGATATTATTTTCGACCCGCTTGTCTTCCCTATTGGTACGGGGGATGAGCAATACATTGGTTCAGCAGAAGCCACAATTGAAGGAATTAAATCGATTAAAGATCATCTGCCCGAATGCCAGACCATTTTAGGGATTAGTAATGTTTCCTTTGGTTTGCCTCCTGTAGGCAGAGAAGTATTAAACGCTGTTTACCTTTACCACTGTACAAAAGCCGGACTCGACTATGCGATTGTGAATACTGAGAAGCTGGAGAGGTATGCATCCATCTCTGAAGCAGAAATTAAACAGGCAGATGAACTGCTTTTCCACACCACGGACCAGACGCTTGCCGATTTCACAGCTTTTTACCGGGGAAAGAAAAAAGAAGTAAAAGTCCCTACTTCTACCATGACCTTAGCGGAACGGCTTGCGCATTATGTTGTGGAAGGCACGAAAGAAGGATTGCTGCCAGACCTTGAAGAAGCACTTCGTCAATATAACACTCCCCTTGAAGTAATCAATGGACCCCTGATGGAGGGCATGGCTGAAGTCGGTCGACTATTTAACGATAACCAGCTGATTGTAGCCGAGGTGCTTCAAAGTGCAGAGGTCATGAAAGCTTCTGTGGCATTTCTTGAACCCCATATGGAAAAGGATGATCACTCTAATAAAAAAGGAAAAGTTCTGCTAGCTACTGTGAAAGGCGACGTCCATGATATCGGCAAGAACCTGGTAGAAATCATCTTGAGCAACAATGGTTTTGAAGTAGTCGATCTCGGAATTAAAGTGACCCCTTCGGATTTAATTAAACAAATAAACCAGGAGAAGCCTGACTTTATTGGTCTTTCAGGATTACTTGTGAAGTCGGCTCAGCAAATGGTGTTAACGGCGCAGGATTTAACTCAGCAAAAAATTTCACTGCCGATCCTTGTAGGTGGCGCTGCCCTTTCGAGAAAGTTCACCCATACTAAGATTGCCCCTCAGTATAAAGGAGCGGTTTTTTATGCGAAAGATGCCATGAATGGACTTACCATCTCAAACAAGCTGAGCAATAAAGAGGACCGGGAAATTTTACTCCAGGAACAATCAGAGAAACAAGCAAAAGCCGTGGCAGGAAGTGAAAAGCAGCAAGCTGCCGCATCAGCAACTGCTGTGGCTGAGAAACCCAAATCCAAGGTATCCACAAATGTACCTGTGCATCTCCCTAATGATTTTGAACAGCATGTAATTAAGAATCATTCGGTTGCTCATATCGAACCCTTTATTAACCAGCAAATGTTATTAGGTCACCATCTAGGGTTAAAGGGAAAGATCGCAAAATTATTAGAAGAAAATAATCCGAAAGCTCTTCACTTAAAACAAGTCGTCGATGAATTATTAAGGAAGGCCAGTCAAGAAGGCTGGATTAAACCATCTGCCCTTTACCGCTTCTTTCCTGCCCAGTCAGATGGAGATGATGTGATCATTTATGACCCAGTAGACAAGCAAACCGTGATCGAACGCTTTACTTTTCCACGGCAAGCTCGTGATCCTCACCTTTGTCTCGCCGATTATCTCCGTCCGGTTTCCAGTAATGAAATGGATTATACCGCGTTTTTTGCGGTAACAGCCGGGAAGGGGATTCGAGATCGTTCAGTAGAACTCAAAAACAATGGCGATTACTTAAAAAGCCACGCTCTGCAGGCGCTTGCACTTGAAACAGCTGAAGGTCTTGCTGAGCATGTTCACCAGCTTTTGCGTGACAAGTGGGGATTTCCTGATCCTACAGATTTCACGATGCAGGAACGTTTTTCTGCTAAGTATCAGGGCCAGCGTTTTTCCTTTGGCTACCCTGCCTGTCCTGATTTAGAGGATCAGCGAAAATTGTTTAAACTTCTTGAACCCGAGCAAATTGGAATTGAGTTAACAGAGGAATGCATGATGGAACCGGAAGCTTCTGTCACAGCGATGGTATTTGCTCATCCAGAAGCTCGTTATTTCAATGTCCATTAGTAAGAGCTCTACAGCACAGCGAAGTAAATAAAAAAACAGGTTCTGAAGATTTTTTCTTCAGAACCTGTTTTTTTGTCGATGTTATTGATACTTAAAATACAGCATTGTGGAAAACTTGATTTCGAGACTATTATTGCGTGGTGAAGGTCCTGCAGGGGGCGACTCGCTTTCCGCGGACATGCGCTAAGCCTCCTCAGACTTCGTCTTCCGGGGTCTTACCTGTCATGCTTCTCCCGCAGGAGTCTCCCCACCCCCCTCCGGACTTCGCATTATATAATTTCTCGAAATCTACAGATTACTTCCCATGAAAGAGTGCACAAATGAAACATTTCTTAATGCGAAAAATCCGTTTAAAATCCCATGCCGAAGATTAGAAAGATATAATTTATTATGTAATACGAAAGTGTTCATTCTCCTAACTATAGAGTAGTTGCGAGGGAAATGAGTACTGTTTTTCCTCCCTATCTATTGATGGATGAACAAACCTTTCTAATAAAGAAAATATCTTGCAGAATCGTTAGCACATATGAACCAATGTTAAGAGTAGAAACTTAATCTTCTATACAAATTAACATTTAAATTTCTGCTATTTCTTAAATGGGTTTCGAGTTCCTTTCTATGGTCAAAGGGCGGAGGGAAACGGTGAGACTCCTGTGGGAATTGCGGGACAGCTGAGACCCCGGAGAGCTTTGCTCGAGGAGGCTCAGCGCCCGCCCCACGGAAAGCGAACCATTTCCCGCAGTCCTTAGCCTCTCCTTATAGTCTCGAAACTGAGTAAATGAGAGCCGAATGTTCAGAAAGATAATCACACAAGAAAATCACCACTCTAAGGATAACCATTTCATACTAAAACCCAGGAAGGTTATCCAGGTTGTTGGAAACATCCCCATCAGGATCACTGCGCAAATGTTCATCCCCATCTCTGCCTTTAAACAAATTCACATGCTCAATCTGCCCTTCTCTTGCCATTTGCTGAGCTTCCTTATAATCCACCACTTTACCTGAAGAAAGCTTCATTTCCACAATACTTCCCTCACTATTTTTACGAACAGCTATAATTTGTTCTGCCATACTATTGCCTCCTTTACCTTAGTATGGAAGTCAAAATTAATATTATTCGGCCGATAATGTAAATACACCCTCTCATTTACTACTCATAACGACCCAGATACCATCAAAAAAATAAATCTTTTTAACCCCTATTTATGTAAAATTTTTATAAACAAGCAGGAAATATAGTAAAAAAGTCGAATTTTATCAAATAACATACAACTTGGAGGTTTTCCGATGTCTGATGAACAATCCAGATATTCGCGTCTCGCACAAATTACTAAACTCATCAACACGAAACTAGACCTCTATGAGGTATTGGAGCATGTCGTAACCGCTATATCTGAAGAAATTGTACAGTGTGACTCCGTGGGCATCTATTTACCTCAAGAAGACGGGACATATCAGGGCTTTGTTGGAAAACCAGCACTTATTAATGGAATGAGTCTTGATAAGCAAATTGTCGATCCTGCACAAGACTTACTTGCTAACGAAGTGATCGAAACCAGAGAAGCTATTTACATCCCAGATACTACGAAAGATGACCGGCCGGATCAGAGGGTTATTCAAGCGTTCAAAATCAATTCTTTACTTGTCCTCCCTATTTCACAAGAACAGGAACTTTATGGGCTGGTCTTTTTGTTTGACTATGGTATCCCCATGAACTTAACCAATTCCGAAATTGAAACAGTGAAAGCTTATGTGAACATGGCTGCTGTAGCCCTTAGAAACGCCAATAACTTGACGAGAAAAGAAGATTTAATCGCAGATAAACAGCTGCTGTTGAACGTCACGCGAGAATTATCTCTCTGTTCTAACCTGCAGGAAGCTTTAGAATGCTGTTTTGATTACCTTGGAAAAGTGTTAAAGAACCCCAATATCGGGGCCCATTTTTTAGACCCTGTGGCTGAACGACAAATTCATGCTGCCAGCTTAAGCAAGGATAGTGATTGGACAGAGGAGGAATGGAAGAAAACCCACAGCCTCCTGAAACTGGACCATTCCCAGGATTTAGTCTTTCGTGAAGTTATAGAAACCCGGCAGTCGATTCTAATTCCAGATTCATTTGCAGACCCACGTCCGAGCCATAAAGCCTGTAGAAAGTTTGGTATTAAAGGGATATATATGATTCCGCTGATCGCTATGGGAGAGGTTTTGGGGACAGTGGCCATTGTTAACCTTAAGGAGAAAGGCTACATTTATCCCCCATCCGCTATGCAGCTTGCAGAATCGATCGTGGACGCTACAGCACCGGTTCTTTCCAACCTCCTCTACATTGAGAAACAGGAGTTAATTATTAATGATCGCACTTCACAATTAACTAAGAAAAATGAAGAGCTAGAACAGGTTGTTAAAGAAATAAAACAACTCAGCCATGAGAAAGAACTAATTCTAAACTCTGCTGGAGAGGGAATATTCGGGTTAGATTTAGAGGGAAACATCACCTTCTGCAACCCTTCAGCTACTTCAATTCTCGGCTATAAAAACCAAGAAGAATTAATTGGCCAGTCCTATCAGTATATCTTTGACTGGAGGTTTTCAGAGAAACAGGATTACTCTAAATCCTTCCCGGCAAATTTCAAAACACAGCGGAACAGTGATCATTCTGATGAATTTTTCTTTAAAAAAGATCGCTCCAGCTTCCCTGTTGAATATGTGATCACACCGCAGAAACAAAACAGCGGGGTCGTCGGTTATGTGGTCACATTTAAAGACATAACTTCCCGCAAACAGATGGAAGAGAAAATTAAATACCACGCCTACTATGACAGCGTCACGAATATCCCTAACCGGGTGCTGTTTCATGACCGATTAAGCCAGGCATTAACGTACGCAGAAATCCATGACAGTCCTTTAAGCGTACTCTTCCTGGATTTAGATCGCTTCAAGAAAATCAATGACACATTCGGCCATGGGTTTGGAGATATTGTCTTGAAAAAAGTAGCACACCGCTTAACTGCTGCCATCCCTAAAGAAGCAACGGTTTCCAGACAAGGCGGAGATGAATTCATTATCCTACTTCCGAGCGTGAAGGACCGGCAGGAAGCTATTGGCTGTGCAGAAGAGGTACTGCACTCTTTTTCCTCGCCATTTCTAATTGAAGAACAGGAAATCGCCATCAAAACGAGTATCGGCATCAGTATTTTCCCTGAACACGGCGTGACTGCTGACTTACTTATTAAAAATGCCGACGTGGCTATGTATAAAGCCAAGGAACAAACCGGTAATAAATATCAAGTGTATAGTCCCGAAATTGAAGACCGATCTCTGGAAAGTATTCAGCTGGAAAATGATCTTTATAAAGCGCTGGATCAGAATGAATTCGTACTGTATTTCCAGCCTAAAGTCGATACCGCTTCGACCACACTTACAGGCGCAGAGGCTCTCGTGCGCTGGAAACACCCTAAGCTGGGGCTGCTTGCGCCAAAAGATTTCATTCCGCTCGCAGAAGAAACAGGGCTGATCCTCTCCATTGGGGAATGGGTGCTTCAGCAAGCCTGTCAGCAAATGAAGAATTGGCATGACCAGGGATACTCATCACTTGGTGTATCCGTCAATTTATCACCTCAGCAATTTAACCAGGATCAGCTGATCTGCCGCATTAAAGAAATCCTGGAAGAAACCGGGCTCCCTCCCCATTCTTTAGAACTGGAGCTTACGGAGAACTTGATTATTCATAATACCGAAAAGACCTTAACCACGATTCATCAATTGAAGAAGCTCGGTATCAAAATATCCATTGATGATTTCGGCACGGGCTACTCTTCGCTTGGATACCTAAAGGATTTCCCGGTGGATACTTTAAAAATTGATAAATCATTTATTGACGACATCACCACGAATCCGAACAACGCGGCGATTACAAATACCATCATTACTTTAGCAAAAAGTTTACATCTGCAAGTGATTGCTGAAGGAGTAGAAACCAAAGATCAACTCGATTTCCTTACTGAACATGGCTGCACGCTGATCCAGGGTTACTATTTCAGCCAGCCTATCGAAGCTTCCCACTTTTTAAAGCAGCCCTTAAAGGTCATAAACAACAATTAATAAAGGAGCAAATGAATTATGAAATCAGTACGTGCTGTATTAAATTACTTACAATCCGGCGGAGTTTCCCATATCTTTGGGATTCCTGCCGGTTCGGTGAATGCTTTTTTTGATGAGCTTTATGATCTTCCTGCTATTACTCCGGTTGTCACGAAGCATGAAGGAGCGGCCTCCTATATGGCCGCCGCCTACGCAAAATATTCTCAGTCGTTAAGTGTATGTATTGCAAGCAGCGGGCCCGGAGGAACCAATTTAATTACCGGTGCCGCTAATGCCATGCGAGAGCATCTGCCAATCCTTTTCTTAACCGGTTCCGTCCCTGTAGATACGGTAGGATTAAATGCTTCGCAGGAATTAGACGCTTCTCCACTCTTTGCTCCCGTCACAAAATACAGCAAAAGGGTAGATTCAGCGGAAGAGCTTTTAACGGAAATTGATAGAGCCGTTACGATCGCTCTCTCAGGTGTACCGGGGCCGGTTCATATCGCTATGCCCATTGATGTTCAGCTGACGAACATCGAACCACCACTGCTTCCTGATTTCCCTGCCCGCACTCCGCTGCTCCCCGATGACCAACTCATTGAGCAGACGGTGAATAAACTATCAACGATTTCGAAAGGTTACATATTTGCCGGGCAAGGCATTCGAGGATGTACAGAAGATGTGATCGAGCTTGCAGAACTGCTGGACTGGCCGATTGTCTGTACTCCCCAGGCCAAAGGTTTAATGAGAGAAGATCATCCTTTATTTAAAGGCGTATTTGGATTTGCCGGGCATGAATCAGCCTCTGAGCTGGTAAACGAAGCAGATACACAAGCCGTTCTGATTGTGGGATCAAGCCTCGGAGAAACGGCAACCAACAATTACAATACAAACATAAACAAAGATAAGTTCACGGTGCAGATTGATTTAGATCCGACAGTATTTAACCGCAAATATCCGGTAGATCTAGCTATTCATGGAGATGCCGGCGTGAGTGTAAGCGGGTTAACTGCAGGGTTAAAACTGGCAGGATTAAAGCCGCATCAATATTCTAAAACAGCCCCTGCCCCCGTCGAGACGTCTGCTGAATTTAACACACAAAATGTGCTGCGGTCGCTGCAGGACCTACTGCCGAAATCAACCCGGTACACAATCGATATCGGCGAGTTCATGTCCTATGTCATTCACCATATGAATGTAATATGGGAGGACAGCTTTGATATTAATGTTCATTTCGGGGCAATGGGAAGCGGCATCGGCAGTGCCATCGGAGCTAAACTTGCTGATCCTGAGCGTCCGACAGTCAGTATCACAGGAGACGGCTGTTTCTTCATGCATGGAATGGAGCTGCTGACAGCTAAGGAATACCAGATTCCTGTCCTCTTTATCGTTATGAATAATGCCAGATTAGGAATGGTTCACCATGGCCACGCCCTGCAATACAAACGAGTCCATGAACGATTTGGTCAAGAAGCTGTGGACATAGCTTCGATGGCACAAGCGCTGGGAATTCCGAATAAGCGTGTAGAGCAATTAGATGAACTCAAGCAGGAAACTTTGGAAGAGCTTCTTCAAACTGATGGTCCAGCGATCCTAGAGATCGCGCTGGTCGACGACAATGTACCGCCTATGGGAGACCGTGTGAAATTCCTTTCTTCCTTTGGTAAATAACAAATTAATAAGTCCAATCTCTCGTTAGAGCTGCTTAGCATCTAACATTGAGGCGAGTAACCCCTTATTTACCGCTAAACACAGAGAACCCGAACCAATCTACCTGGTTCGGGTTCTTTGTGCTGTAACAATTTGTTCCACTCTCACTTAAGCAGACTGATCTCCTGCTAGGTCTACTACTTTTGTTTTTAAATTATTTCTTGCTCGAAACAATCGCGACTTCACTGCTGAGTTGGTCAGCTTAAGTGCAGAAGCAATTTCTTTTTCCTGAAGTTCTCCATAGTACTTCAGCTGAAACACTTTTCTTAGTTTAGTTGGCAAAGTATTGATCTTCTCCTTAATCCCCTGACGAAAATCATTTTCTTCGATCTCTTTTTCTACCGCGGACTCAGAAAAAGCAATCTGATTCTCCGGTAAACATGTTTCCTCAAGGGACAGTACAGGCGTACGTTTTTCTTTGCGTAATAAATCAATTGCTGTACGTTTGGCAATCGTCGTCAGCCACGCCCCCACCTTGGCTTCATCCTCTATTAAATGTAGTTTGTGGTAAGCTTTCAGGAAAGATTCCTGCAAAACATCTTCAGCAAGCCCCTGATCCTTAGTCAAACTGAAAGCTGCCCGAAACACTCTGTGATAATACGTTTCATAAATGTAATTAAAATCCTGCATCACTGTGCCTGCCCCTTTTTAGGATTTAGTTATAGTATTTTTTTACAAAATCAGGAACTTCATCACTTTCCAGCCCGAATACTTCCGAATTTGCGGATGGTGAATCGCTATATTCAATTTGAACTAAATAAGGATAAGAGGAATGATAAACTAGCTGCTTCGTAAGCGGTAAAAGCTGGCGGATTTGAGCTTTATCGGTTATTTTTTTGCCAGCTTCACTTTCCCACTGCCCACTTTCAAAAATTCTTAGTCGCTCTTCCCATTTCATTGAATCTCGAACTTTTATAATTTTTATAGAAGAAATTTCATCGGCCGTAGTAAAGGCCTTCTGGTATTTTCCCTGCTCTTTCAGCCAGTTGATCGTGCGGTCAAAGGTTGGAGGTATTGTAGCTGATCCTACTACCTTTCCGTTCTTATTTCCGAGAACTTGAGAGGAATTGGCAGGCGGCGATTGCATGCTGCTGTAAGACTCGTCTATCAATTCCTTCTTAAACCGGGTGAGATACTCTTCTATTTGCTCGGGGTCCGTAATGTGGATCCCAGTATTTCTTGGTCCCACTGGGTTTATAGTGATCTCATCCAGATCGCTTGACGTCATTTGCAGAAATGGTTCTGTAAATTGTTTATAGTCCAAGGACTCATAGATCGGTTTTAAATAAGGATCCAATGAGTGATCGTACTTGTATTCATAGCTTCGAATCACCTTACTACCATTGTTCAATTCATAAGCTATGAAGAGAGTTCGATCCCCTTCTCCTTCCGGTACAGCATTGTCAATCAGGTGTTTTTGAAGTTTTCGAACATCCTCAATGGTTTTGGAGTCCGTTAAGTATTTAGAGTCATCGTCTTTCTTATATCGATAGGAACTTTCATCAAGGAAAACTTGCTCAATATTTTTCTGCTGAGGAATTCTCGTTTCATAACCAAAAGGATCCCAGTTGACGATAAGGATAACGAGAGCACCAGCCGCTAGAAAATACACATATCCTTTGAAATGCTGCAGCCGGAAGATTCTCCACGATTTATGGAGCAGCATTTCTGCCAGCAAATAACCAATTAACGATCCCACAATATAGCCAAAAGTCAGCCAGCCGTAGCTGGATTGAGAACTCCAGAAAAAGGATCCTGCTAACATCGCGAAGCACGCAGCTACTCCATATTTAAAGAAAGGCTTGAGCTTAGGATAAGCAAGTGCCTGAGAGGCCGTCTCAATCGGCCGCTTCTGGTAGAAATATAGCGAAAGAAAGAATAGCGCTGCAGAAATCAAGCCATATAACAAAATATCAAATCCGGTGATGTCACCATGGTCCGCATATAACAGCCGGGTAATAGGTGATAAATGAGAAATCTGATAGTTAAATATAAATTCTGAAGTAAAACCTTTTAAATAAATTTCCAAATTATAAGCAGTGAGAAAAATTAGACCTGTAGGCAAGAACAAAAAGATATACGTTAAGATCCCTTGGACAAACGAGAGACCCGTTAGCGTGCCTACAAAAATGCCAGCAATATAAAGTAACGTGGTATAAAGAAAGATAACTCCCATCCAATGCCATACATCACTAGTTGAATAATAGACCGAAACATCCACACCAGCCTGCATCAATAATAAAACTACCCCTGTAAGGATGACCGGAATCATCAGTAAAACAAAACCTGTAACGACATGAAGAACAAACAGCTGGATTCTTTTCACAGGCAGACTGTGAATGAAATCTGAAGAATTCTTCACCTGTACATAACGCAGAAGAAAGACGGCCATTAATATCGGTACCAACAACAGCAGAAAGTATTGCATTTCATAACTCGTAGTAAAAAGACCTTTCTGTGCCGTTTGAAAAACTTGGTCGTCGTTTTTACTGACCTCCATCAATATTTGGAGCGGGAGAATGAACAGCAGACCGACCAGATAGACTATGCTGATCCACCCTGTACTGCGCAGATCTTGTTTGATGATCTCTTTTTTAAACCATGATATTCTCAATGGCATAGCCGGCACCCCCCATTTCGTAAATAAAGATCTCTTCAAGCGTCAATGGAAGCCGGTCATAAAGCAGAGGTTCTTGCGAGTAGATTTCTTCTTCCACAATCTTTTCTTCACCCCGGATAATATAGAGCCGGACACTTCCGCGCTTCTCATGATAAACTACATCCAATTGGCTGGCATCCAAATCCTTTCCACCACGGAAAGCGACCTGCACTTTATGGATATCAGACTTTAAGTCATCGAGTTCTTTTTCTATTAAAATTGAACCTTTATGAAGAATACCAATATGATCACAGATATCTTCCACTTCTCTTAAATTATGAGAAGAGATCATCACCGTCATGGAACGATCAGCCACATCTTGAATGATTAAATTCTTCACTTTCCGTCGAACGACGGCATCCAATCCATCAAATGGCTCATCAAGGATTAATAAGTCCGGCATAGCGGACAAAGCCAGCCAAAAGGAAACCTGTCGCTGCATCCCTTTTGAAAACGTACTTATTTTTTTATTTTCATCCAGTTGAAATAAATCCTTTAACCGCTGATAACGTTCTTGGCTCCAGTTTGGGTAGAGGTTTTCATAATAGCCTGCCATTTGCTTTGTAGTGTAATGGGCAAAGAAAAAGGGGGCATCAGGGAGAAATACCAGGCGGCTTTTCACTTCGATATTCTCAAACACCGGCTGATCTTCAATTTTGATTTCGCCCGAGTTCTGTTTAATAATGCCTGCAAGCATTCTTAGTAAGGTCGTCTTCCCCGCTCCGTTTGACCCCAGCAGTCCGTAAATCGAACCCTTTTCAACCGTAAAACTTACGTCGTTTAATACCTGGGTATGTTCAAATGTTTTATGTAAATGAGTGATATTAATCATCGTCTTTTCCCCCTTTAACTTCGTTTATTAAGGTTTCCATTTCAGAAGCCGGCATTCCCAGGTAATCTGCCTCTGCCAAAAGACGCTTCAGCTCTGCCCGAACCTTTTCAAGCTTTTTTGTATTTTCTGTTCGGTCTAATGAATTCACAAAGCTGCCTTTACCTTTAAGTGAGTAGATAAACTCTTGAGATTCTAATTCCCGGTAGGCTTTCTGTATCGTATTAGGATTAATGGTCATTTGCTGTGCAAGTTCTCTGACGGAGGGGAGCTTCTCATCCGCTTCCATGACTCCTTCTATAATGAGCTGCTTAAATTTTTCAACTAATTGTTCGTATATAGGTTTACGACTTCTAACATCCAGCTCAAACATCCATTCACCTCCCAGGTTTATTTGCACTGTATTAACTGTATTAATATTAGTAGTACAGTAGTAGTATAGCGGATTATTTTTAAATTGAAAAGGATAATTTTCAATTTAATCAACTAGTAGTTAAAGAAGAACTTCCAGTTACCCGACACTTCTTCCAGATTAGTGGAGGATTGTGTAAGACTCGACTTCGAGGTAATTAAGGCCCGTTACTTGGTTAAGAGTAAGGGTGGCAGGGAAACGATTCGTCTTGTTCCATCGCCCAGGCACTCGAGACATAAGCCCCCTCCCAAGGAATAGTACATCCACCCTCCATATTAGAGCATGTATGCTCCTGGGACTTTCATGCTACCGTTGGAATTTTCGCATTTTCTTGAAGGGGGTTTCGAGATTCTATTATGGCAAGGGGGCGGAGGGAACGGTGAGACTCCTGTGGGAATTGCGGGACAGCTGAGACCCCACAGAGCTTTGCTCGAGGAGACTCAGCGCCCGCCCCACGGAAAGCGATCCTTTTCCCGCAGCCCCCTAAACTCCCCCTATATTCTCGAAACTGAGTCTTCAAGAATTGGGAGCTTTATCGGAAAATCGAACTGCTGAATTTTGAAGTTCGCTAATAACTCTTAAATACAGAATCATCCCCAAAGTTATCCCTTCGACTTCCCGAGTATTTTTTTCCCCTTAGCCCAGACTATAGAGAAGACAGGAGGAAAGAAATAGATGAAAAACCATCATATAATCGAACAGACGGTAAAGCACAAACAAAAGAAACAAATGGCCAAAGGAAAAAGCGGAGCCCTCGTCTGGTGGCAGCTTTCGTTAATAGGAATTGGCTCCATTATCGGAGCGGGTTTCTTTCTAGGAACAGGATTGTCCATCCAGCTGGCAGGCCCTGCTATTTTAATCAATTATTTCATCGCTGGTGTGACTGTCTTCTTTGTATTTGCCGCTTTAGCTGAAATGACCGTCAACGATCCTGTTAAGGGGTCATTTAGAATCTATGCCAAGAAAGCATATGGTCACTCGGCGGGATTTGTTTCAGGGTGGATGTATTGGCTTTCCGGAGTATTAATCATGTCCAGCGAAATCATTGCCCTTTCCACTTTTACGCAGTATTGGTTTCCAGCTATTCCTTTATGGATTTTTTCAATTATTTATACAGCTATTGGATTTGGTATCAATTTACTTGGGGTGAGGAATTTCGGAAAGATAGAATCGATCTTTGCTGTGGTGAAGCTGACAACCCTGCTCGCTTTTGTTTTGTTTGGCTTCCTCCTTTTGTTTCATATCATTACGCCGGCAGATATAACGGCAAGCGGTACCCATCTGTCCCAAAAATTTATGCCCAATGGATTAAAAGGATTATGGTCAGCCCTTATTTTCGTTTTCTTCTCATTCGGTGGCATTGCCGTAATAGGCGTGGCTTCTACTGAGTTGAAAAGTAAAAAAGATGTACCCAAAGCAGGAATAGGAATGCTCGTTACGCTCGTTTCCGTCTACATTTTATCGCTTTCCTTTGTACTGTGGATGGTTCCGTGGAATAAAATTAATGAATCGGAGAGTCCATTTGTTACCGCTTTATCTTCCTTTCAAATTCCATATTTAGATTCGATTTTTAATATCATTATTATTAGTGCAGCGTTCTCTACTATGGTAGGAGCACTATATTCCATTACGAATGTGCTCGTTTCGCTTGCCCGGGATGAAGACGCTCCTTCTTCAATGGCGAATAAAAACAGCCGTGGTGTAGCTTTGAAATCTCTCGGTTTGACAGCCATTGCTCTTGCAGTCTCGATTTCGCTTTCCTTTTTCCTTCCAGATACCGTATATGAATACATTACGACGTCTGCCGGTGTACTCTTGATCATGAATTGGGCGATTATTCTTTCCTCACAGCTTAAACTCCGTCCCAATTATAAGGATGAATCCGCTGGCAGATTTAAAATGCCAGGTTACCCCTTCACCTCATATGCCGGGCTGTTCATGATCGCTCTAACGATAATTGGCGCCCTTCTCAGCGGCGGCCAGCGCATTGGAGTTTTTATTAGTCTCGGTTTAATACTATTGATTATCGTTATTTATAAACTGGTTCAGCATCGCCTTCATCCCAGAGGATAAATTTCATCTTCCCTTCCATGAAAGGACCCTGAATTTTCATTCATCAAACGTACGAGCATTGAATACCTTTGAAGAAGAGTGAATGTTGGGGGGGAGTTTACGTGAAAGGCTATGTTGAAACCGCAGAATTTGAGCATCTATTCTGGCTGCAGATCTTAGGAGACCATGCTCGTTTTATCCATGATGCTCTTGTGGTAAGCGAAAAAGAAGAACTTAGACTTGCCACTGAATTTAAAGACACGTGGGATGATTTGTTAAACCATGTAAGAAATAAGGAAGTAAAGGACTATCAAATATTCACGAATGAAATCGGCGATACGGCAAGAAGTTTTCACAAGTACACGCTGGCCTTGTTAGATAAAAGCCTGCTTGGAGAAATTAGAATTCATATTGGGCCTACCTTTATGAACCACATGATTAATGAATTAGAGGAATATTTACTCGTGATCAGCTATTTAGGTATTGGAGAAATCCCTCCTATTTTCCACGAGCTTCACCACCACATGCTGTGGCTGTTAGATGCTTCTTTCCATGCCTCCGCTATCAATGACGAAATCGACGGCGTAGAAAAACGGCTGAAAGCAAAAAGTGCTGAATTTGAACATGAATTTAATCAATTCTACTTAAAAGCTGTGGAAATACATGGATATTTGCGAACCCATCGGCAGTCCTTTCCGGCACTTAGACGATTTAATAAAGAAGTAGAAATAGAAATGAAATTATTTAAAACCTTCCTCAGGGAATTAGAAGAAATGGAGATTTCTGCGGAGCTCTTAGGGACTTTTACTGTTCTTATAGCTGACCATATGGCAAGAGAGGAATGCTATTATTTATATAAACTAGCTGAATCTACAAAAGGTGACTATCCGGCATGCGACCCTACCAGCCCACGGGTTGAAAAACGATAAAATGTATTCGGACATTATTAGGACGGCCAACGGTAAGAAAAATGCAGAAAAACCCGAACCAATGTAAAATCAATGGTTCGGGTTTTTCTAGTTAATAAAGTTCCTTTTTCCTACCCTTTACTCAGGAAAATCCGGATTAGGCAGTTTATAAAATTCTCGAATATAGCTGTAGTCCCCGGCCATCCTTCCCACAGGAGCAAGTTTATACGGATCCACCTTGTCCGTCTGCTGGTAGAGTTCATCTTGAATATGGTAGCCTGTGACTTTTCCAAGAACGAGGTTATTCGAGCCAAGTTCAATGATCCGGTCAAGCTCGCACTCCATACTAATCGGGGCATCGGCTACTCTGGGAACTTGGACTAATCGACCGGCGGATGCACGAGTGCCGGCGAGGGAAAATTCATCTTCATCCGAACGATATGCCTTGCTGGATTCATACATTTGATTGGCCAGAGACTCTGAAACAATATTGACTACGAACTGTTCCATTGCTTTTATATTCGTTAACGTATCTTTCTCCATCTCATTGCTTCCAATTGAAAAACACAAGGTTACAGGGTCCATCGAAGCAACGGTAAAGAAACTGAACGGTGCCAGGTTCCGGACTCCTTCTTTGCTGAGAGTGGAAACCCAGGCGATGGGTCTTGGCACAACCGCCCCTTTAATCAGCTTGCTCATTTCATGATTTTTAAAGTCATTTCGCTCAATAAACATCTCGTTCCCTCCTCCTAGGATCTAATGCCATCTTATATCAGTTGGAAGTCCTTCTCACTTAAATTGCCTGAAAATTTGTTTAACCGAAACAAAAAAGGGAATATAAGGATAAACACTATTGGAGAGGAGCACACATCGTGGACCTATGGAGTATGATCCAAACAGGTATTGCAGATACCTCAAACTTTTTATGGAAGTATGTTCTATCTATTATTTTAATTGCAGGTGGAATCTTTCTTTCGTTCCGAATCAAGTTCTTTCAATTTCGCTTCTTCGGTCATGTTCTTCACCAGACCATTGGTCAGATCTTTAAGAAAAATAAACAGAAGGGTACAATCAGCCCTTTTCAAGCCTTTACCTCTGCTTTAGCTTCAACAGCCGGAGCCACAAATATCGTTGGTGTACCGGTTGCCATCGCCCTCGGCGGACCAGGAGCCTTATTTTGGATGTGGACCGTAGCCGTTATAGGAATGTCAACGAAATACGCTGAAATTCTTCTAGGTATGAAATACAGAGAAACAAACGAGAAAGGCGTTTGGGTTGGCGGGCCCCAATATTACATAAAGAAAGCCCTCGGCTGGAAATGGGTTTCTACAGCCTTTGCATTCTTCCTCATGCTTGAACTAATCCCTAGTACGATGGTGCAATCCAATTCCATTGCTACACAAACAGAAGGTGCCTTTGGGTGGTCCGTCTATATTACAGGTGCCGTGATGTGTGTTGCCATTGCCCTTGTAGTATTCGGAGGAATTAAACGAATTGCCAGTGTCACAGACAAAATGGTTCCCGGCATGGTGCTGGTCTATGTAGGAGTAGCCTTGTATGTCATCTTCGCAAATGTTGGGGAACTGCCTCATGTATTCGCTCTCATCTTCACTCATGCCTTTACACCTACTTCAGCTGCTGGCGGATTCGCCGGGGCAGGTATAGCTCAAGGAATTCGCTGGGGGGTAGCACGCGGGCTTTATTCCAATGAAGCCGGACTTGGAACGGCGCCTATTGCCCACTCGGCAGCAAGAACCGATCATCCCTCTAAGCAGGGACTCTGGGGGATCTTCAGCGTTTTTATTGATACGATTGTCATCTGTACTATTTCAGGGTTAGCTGTGCTAGTCACTGATGCATGGAGACAGGTCGAAGTCAGCGATGCTTCAAATATGATCAACGTTGCGTTTGCCAGTGAATTTGGTGATACGTTCGGCGGCACCTTCATCAGCATATTTCTTCTCTTTTTCGTTATTACCACGATTGGAGTTCTGGTCTTTTATGGAGAGAAACAAGCAGAATATCTCTATAATTTGAATGCCGCAAAAGCGATGAGAGTTGTATATATCCTCTCGGTCTTTGTCGGTGCGATTGGCGGACTGCAATTTGTCTGGCAGTTCCTTGATTTACTGCTCGCTTTTGTGCTTCTGTCTAACATTATTCCACTCTTATTCCTGCATAACGAAATTGCAGATTTAACGGATGACTACGTCAATCGGGTCTACAAGAAACGAACGAAAGAAAAGAAAGTCGAACTATTCAAAGAAGACGCAAGTTAAGTAAATTACAAATTATGAAGCAAATTAAGAAAATTTACTGCTCATAGATCTACTATTTATACGCAAAGAAGCCCAGGGTGCATATTTGACTCTGGGCTTCTTTGATTAATCAAGCAGGTTCAAAATTGCTCCTCCTCCATTATATCGTGTACAATTAAGTCGTACACAACTTATCAAAGGAGGCATTTTGATGAATACGGTTTACGATTTTACAGTGAAAAAGCCTAATGGCGAAAAACAAGCGTTGAATGATTATAGAGGAAAGACTTTGCTGATTGTAAATACAGCCAGTAAATGCGGATTCACTCCGCAGTTTGAAGGCCTTCAGGACCTTTATAACAATCATAAAGAGGAAGGGTTAGAAATTCTAGGTTTCCCATGTGATCAATTTAATAATCAAGAGTTTGATGACATTAAAGAAACCACCGAGTTCTGCCAATTGAACTACGGCGTCACCTTTCCAATGTTTGCGAAAATTAATGTAAATGGAGACCAGGAAGATCCATTATTTACTTTCTTAAAAGAACAGAAAAAAGGGGTTCTTTCAAAAAAAATTAAATGGAATTTCACAAAATTTCTAGTCAATAAAGATGGACAAGTAATAAATCGCTACGCCCCCACTACAAAACCTAATGATATTGAAAAAGATCTAAAAGAATACTTACAGTAAAAAAAGGATGAATCCATTGAAAGACTTTTTAACCCTGGAGAACCAGCTTTGCTTTACCATCTATGAAACAGGAAGCCAATTTAATAAGCTCTATACGAAAGCTCTTCAGCCCTTTGGCGTCACGTACCCCCAATACCTAGTTCTGCTTGTGCTCTGGGAGAAAAACGGGCTCACCGTGAAAGAATTGGGTGAGAAATTAAGTCTAGGTTCAGGGACATTAACACCAATGATTAAAAGAATGGAAACAAAAGGATGGCTCACCAAAGAACGGTCAAAAAAAGATGAACGTCAGGTTTGTCTTTTCTTACAACCTAAAGCCTTCGAGGAGAAAGCAAACATTACGGAAAGAATCACTAGGGAAATTGCAACCTGCAACATTGAGTTTGAAGAATACGAACAGCTAATGAAGCAGTTGAAAATTCTTCAACATAAGTTAATACATCGGCAGACCGTGAATTGAAACAGCAAAAATGATAACGAATGCCCGGGCTTATCAGGTCCGGGCTTTTTACTATTGAATTTTACTTTTCATTTCTTACCAAAACGGAATAACCATCGTCTAATCACCTGGCTCTAGGGCTTTAATGTTTGGTCACATAGATCCTCCATCCTTGTATTAGAAAGAAAAAAACTGGGATACGAATAGATAAGCAGGTTCAGTAAATTCTAAGAGGATGAGGAGGGAAGTATATGAAGATAGCCATTATGGGCGCAGGATTATCGGGACTTTCCTGTGCGCTTATGTTAGAAAAACAAGGGTATACTGCTGATATATTTGAACGAAGAGGGATGGTTGGAGACCGGATGATCTTTGGGGAGGCTATTTTCTCCATATTCCATACTCCTATCCCCGATTATGTAAGGTTTCTCTCGGAAAAATACAATTTTGACGTTAAGCCAACCAGTAATATTCATAAACTGTTTATCCATTCTCCTAATGAAACAGCGTCCTTAAAGGGAAATCTGGGTTTTATTAACTTGCGTGGCAAGCATCCTGAATCCTACGACAAACAGTTGGCGGAGCAATTAACAGCACCGATTCACTATCATCATGATTGTAGTTATGAACAGCTTTCCAAGGAATACACTCATATTGTACTGGCAACCGGAGATGCTCTCGACACCAAGCAAATTCAAACGTTTGAAAATGCTTATACAGCAAGTTTTAAAGGAGCATCTATAAAAGGAAACTTTAAACGTAATGAGGTTCACGCCTGGTTTAACAATGACTTTGCTCCCAAAGGAATGGCTTATATTCTCCCCCACTCAGAAACCGAAGCTAGTTTAATTTTAGTTTATCCTGAGTACCCAGAGAACAAGGAAAAAGATAAAGAAGAGCTTTGGAAAGCACTTCTTCAAACAGTGAGCAGCACACTGGATCAACAATTTTACATTACGAATGAATTCAGTTTGGAAAACTTCATGATTGGAAAGTCAGGATACCCGCGTATTGGCAATACATTTTTCACTGGGAATTGCTTTGGATGCATCTCCCCTTTTCTTGGATTCGGAGAATTTGCTGCGATCTTAACAGGGATCTATGCGGCTGAGGACTTGTGCGGGATATCCAGTTATGAAAAAAGGACAAAAAAGCTGTATCAAAAATATCATGATTCCCTGACCCTTCGACGTGCAATCGAGAAATTAAGTAATGACCAATTGGACAAAGTGGTGAAGACTTTAAAAATGGAACTCGTGGGAAATGCTTTAGTTAACCCCCATATTCATCCATTAAAATTATTAGCAAGAATTCTTCATCCATTTCACCGGAAAACATAGAAAAAGCAAACCCTTGATGGGCTTGCTTCTCTGTCTATTATTTCATGAAGACATGATTTCCAATAACGGTGGTTACTTGTCGGTTGCTCAAATAGTCACTTGACGCTTTTTTAGGATTATAGAAAAATAGAGAATCATGATCATATCCTTGATAAGCAATGGCTTCTCGTACTGCCTGTTTAGATTGGCTGCTTGCCGGCTGGTGGATTGTGCCGTTTAATACCGGAGAAAACTGGTAGTTATCATAAATTACTCCGTACAGTGAATCAGGAAATTGATCGCTTTGGACGCGATTTAATACCACTGTAGCTACAGCTACTTTCCCTGCATAGCTCTCCCCTTTAGCTTCGGCTTCGACTAAGCGTGCAAGTAAATCCTTTTCAGAAGCTGTCGGTGTAACGGGTAGTTTAAGCGTCTGTCCAGGATAGATCATATTTCCATTCTTATCATTCAATGCTTTCAACTGCTGAGCAGAGATACCATATTTTTGGGCTATTTCATAAAAAGAATCACCCTGCTGGACCGTATAGGTTTGATTGCTCTCCGCATGAGCCTGAATTCCGAAAGTTAAGGAACAAATGATAGCAAGAGATGCGATCACTAAACGTTTTAACATGTTATACCTCCTTGAAAAATTCATCTCTTACAAAGTATCACAGCCTTTTATTCATTTCATTATTAATTCTTTCCAATGTTTCCATAACTCAAATTCAGCAGTTAGGATTTCAATTAGAGTAAGTTTTTTCCTTGGAAAATCATTATAGCTAATCCGATATTTAGAGGTGATTCCTATGGAGATTTATTTAAGAGAATTGAAGGAGCAGGATTGGCGATATATCCACCGTTACGCTGCTCAAGAAAAGGTCTGTCAATACCAGCCATGGGGACCAAATTCAGAGGGAGATTCCCAAGAATTTATTAAAGACGCATTAAAAGACAAACTGACCTCTCCCCGCACACGGTTTGCCTATGGAATCATTCTCGCTTCTACGAAACAGTTTGTGGGAGTGGCAGAAATTAACCTTCGGGATCAAGTAAATCGAAACGCAGAGATCTCTTACATTATCCATCCAGATCACTGGGGAATGGGGCTGGCATCGAATGCCGCACTAAAGCTTCTGGACTTTGGCTTTAATGCCTTGCGCATGCATAGAATTTACGCTACATGTGATCCCCGAAATACCGGCTCTGCACGAGTTCTTCAAAAAATCGGGATGAAAGAAGAAGGAAGAATCCGGGAAGATCTCTGGATAAAAACGGAATGGCGGGACTCCTTACTATTTGGCTTATTAGCCCACGAATATCACCAATCGCTCAGCAGCAACAAAATGGATAATGAACAGTCATGATGCCAAACTTTTTCATGTGTACATAGGGCAATGAAAGCAAAAGTGCACGTAAGAGGCGGGCTTACATTTCAAGAGTTCCGCCTCCCACCCTCTTCACCCCGCGTATCCTTGCGATATCCTCCACTAACTTCAGCAACGCCCGGTCCTTCTCCTTTGCCTCTACCATAAAATCAACATTTACATCTAGTTTCTTTAATTCACTGAGTAAAGGTTTAATAAAATCTGCGTCTGCGTAGCTAGCATGACTTCGATACTCTTTTTCCGTTTTCGGGGAAGAAACATGAATCTTCGGAGGAAACGGACTGGATTTCCATGTTTGAAAAAATCGAGGAAGCAGGCTTGTTAAAGTTTCCTCTTCGGAATGATTTGCCATAAAGTGATGATAATCAAACATCATCGGAATGTTCTCTTTTTCGCAAACGTTAAGCGTCTCAGAAGTAGTATAAGTCTTATCATCATTCTCCAAGGTCATCCTCTGTTTGATCGAAGCTGGCAGCTGCTTAAGATTAGTATGGAACCGTTCAAGGGCGGCGTTCTTATCCCCATAAGCTCCCCCTATATGCAGATTAATATAGGCTTCCTCCTCCAGACCCATCGCTTCGAGCAAAGCATAATGGTACTTCATATCTTCTACGGCATTAGCGGTAACATGCGGTTTGTCACTTGTGAAAAGGGTAAATTGATTGGGGTGAAAGCTCGTCCTCACCTCATACGTCTTTACGAGCTTTCCAATCGCTCTGTACGTTTCTTTAAAAGGCGCAATATAATCCCAATTTACTTCTGGATGGGTTGCCAGAGGAACGAGCGACGAGGAGAATCGATACAAGGGAATCTCATGAGCGATATTATAATGAATTGCTCGTAAAGTATGCTCTAAATTAGCTTTCGTGATTTGTATTAACTGCTCCACCCTCTCCTTATTTTCAAGCTTTTGATAACGTGAATACGTCATCGTTTTCGCCGGGGTTGCGTTCCAAAGTTCCAGCGCATGAGCTACGTAACCAAACCTGATTTTCATAAATTTTCTCCTTTATTTAAAAGCTGTCTGGTTACTTTTCCCTGAATCTTAATATCCTATAGCTGTCGATGTTTTATAACGTTGAAATTTTAATGAGTTTCCGGCAGGACGTACCTTCTCCACCGGTTCACCCCAGTCTTATCGCTTGTCAGTTTATTTAGTAACCTGTTCGTAACAACAGGAGAATCCAGATGTAAAAAACGACGAGCTTCTTGATTGGAGATCCTTTCATCAATTAAGTATTTATAATCCTGCAAAGCAGCTGCATGAGCGTTCGTTGAAACCATGTTACATAAAGGACACCGCCATTTCCCTTTGATTCTTATCATTGCGTATTTATCGCATCCAGGACACTGAATTCCTGTGCGAATTTCACTTCGTTTCAGTTCAAACTGCTGAAACAGGTCAGCTTTTGGTTCCAGATGTTTTTCTATTAAACGACTGCTGAGTTGGTAAAGACGGTCTTGATCAATGACTTCTTTATGATAGGACATTTTCATGGATTGGACCCTTTTAGGAATTCCTTCTGCCCGAAGGAGTGCCGGGTGGCTTTCTTCATTTTTGAATTTAATCATCACTTTTTGATGAGTAAACGCAACTAGAAATTCAACAGGTACGGCAATTGAAAAATACTCCAGCAGAAAATTCTCTAATTGTTCTTTTTGTCTTTCCGCTTGAATGACAGGATCCGGAAACACTTCTTCTTTATTTTCATTCCCTCGAATAAGCTGATGGACTTCTTGATCAAGGGTTATTACACCAGAGATGTTCTTTACTTCAATAATGAGAAAAAAAGAAGATGTGAGGATAAGCGTGTCAATCTGGAAGAAACGCTGGCCGTCAAATAAGCGGAGATCATGCAAAATGAGGTAATTTGTCTGAGGTAATAAACCGAGGTAAAAATCAAGCGACTGCTCGCCCGAAAATCCTGCCTTTAATCTTCTGTAATTGTCATTGATGAGGGAGAGCTTCGCATGATGCGGATGGAGCCTTCTGGTAAGAGACTCTAATTTCCTCAATCTTAGAGGGATCGAGCGCTGCTTTATAATCATTCAACCTCTTCCTTTCTTAAACGAACTCCTTTTCTTATTTCTCCTTGAAAGAAAAAACTCCTTTCTTATTTCAAGAATTTTCTATCGCTTCGAATATCGGATCTATCCTTCTTTATTTCTCTTTTATCGGAGCTTAATTCCATTCTATCGCTTCCAGAATTGATTCTATCTACTCTTCCTCTCGTTCTATCACATCTTATCCTTTCTATCGTCCTATCATTATCCTTGCAATAATCTCTATCGCTTCAAAATATCTTTCTATCGCATCCAACCTCCCTTCTATCACACCACAAAAAAAGAGCGCCTCACCGGCGCCCTCCTCATTTACCTTTTATTCATTTCTGCAGGTTTCGGTCCTTTACGTTCTCCGCGGTCCAGACCGTGGATTTGGTCCATTTCCTCTGCACTTAGTTCAAAGTCAAACACATCAAAGTTTTCTTCTATACGGTGAGGTGTTACCGATTTTGGAATAACAACCGTATCATTCTGCAGGTGCCAGCGGATGACTACTTGCGCCGATGTTTTTCCATGCTTTTCAGCGATGGATTGAATCACATCATCCTTAAGAACTTCTCCACCCTGCATCAGCGGACTCCACGCTTCTACTAGAATTCCATGCTGACGGCAGAATTCCTTCACATCATTCTGCGCTAAGTATGGGTGGCATTCGATCTGGTTAATCGCCGGTTTCACGTCACATTCATCCAGCAGACGCTGCAGATGATCCGTGTCAAAATTACAAACACCAATGGCTTTCACCTTTCCATCCTGCTTCAGTTTCTCCAGTGCTTTATACGTTTCTACATAATCATCATATTCTGGTGTCGGCCAGTGGATTAAATATAAATCGACATATTCAAGTCCAAGCTTGTCCAGACTTTCATCTAACGCTTTTAATGTATTCTCATAACCTTGATCGCTATTCCACACTTTCGTAGTGATAAACAGATCTTCACGAGAGACTTCACTTTGACGAATGGCCTCTCCTACTTGCCGCTCATTGCCATAAATGGCCGCTGTATCAATCGAGCGATATCCAACTTCAATCGCTTTTGTTACAGCAGGAACAGCATCTTTTTCTTCAACTTGCCAGACTCCAAATCCAAGCTGCGGCATTTTCACGCCATCGTGCAAGGTAACTGTATTCATGTGAATTCTCCCTTTCTATTAAGGTTTTCTGTGTTATTTTAGCATAGTAATATTTGTAAATCTCTTATTTTGCTTACAAGTGGTTACTCCTTTACCTTCCGAAAGCTGATCTCCCAATTGGATCCGGTACCGATTCCATAGGCTTTCGCGAAGGATCCCTGGTTGATCGCCACCCCTAAATTATCCAGAGAGTTAACATAAACCAAGGGCTCCCCCATGTGCGTATCAGCAAACGAGCGGCCAAAGGTCATTTCATTTTGGTAAACGGGGCGGCCATTATGAAGAATAACTACCTCCAAAGTGTCCCCATAATCCACCTTCATTTCTTTAAACAGAGAGCGTTGAATATTGGTCCATAAATTCCCGAACCGAATATCAAGAATATCAATGAGTCCCTCTGCTACTCCTCCGTGGATTTGCGGCTTTTTCACCATTAAATGTGTTAAAGAGTTGACATCAACACGCGGACCTACCTGCTCAAAAGTAATCACACCAGCAGCAAGTCTAGCTCCGGTATAAGCATATATATCCCTGCCATGAAAGGTGTACGACTCACCTGAATAAGGCAGGCGATTAATAGTCTCATCAATTTCTCTTGCTTCGATGATTCCCGCGGTACGATCAATATGAGTGAGCGTCCCATTATCAGGAGTAATCACGAAATGTCCTGTTCCCGTTTTCACACCTAGACTTCTCCTTGTCGAACCAACTCCTGGATCTACAACCGAAACAAAGACCGTTCCTTTTGTCCAGTACATCATGGTCTGCCATAACCTGTAAGAAGCTTCCCATATGTTAAATGGGGGGATATCATGGGTTAAATCAAAGATGGATAACTGATGATCTACGGAGTGGGACACTCCATGCATCGCACTGACTGCCCCGTCACTAATGCCGAAATCTGATTGAAGAACCAAAGCTTTCTTCATACTGACGACCCGCCTTTATTTATCAATTTGAGAACTATATTCGATACTTTCTTTCCTTTTCCCTTTATTTTAGTCCTATTGGAACTGGCTAAAGACAGAATATTTACATATCATTAATCAAGTAAATATTTCTTGTATAAATATTTAACTTGGTTTAATATTCATATAGTAATCATTTATGGAGGAGAGATTTTTTTGCAGGATAACGAAACCAAACATCTCATTGGAGAACTCGAACTTGTTATGCGTTCCTTTATTAGAGATTTCAAGAAAGAATTAAATGAAATTCTTGGCGAAGGATTCACCAGCAGTGAATTTAGTTTCTTGCGGGCTATGTACGATAGTAACTGTCAAAATGTATCCAGCCTTGCTTCTATGCTTAACGTTTCAAACAGCCACGCGACGTCTGTCATGGACCGTCTTGTTGATAAAGGGTTAATCACACGCGGAAGGTCTGAACAAGACAGGCGCGTCGTCATTTTCACACTGACGGAGACAGGTACAGAAATCTTTAAGAGTCTTCATGATAAACGAGAAACCTATATGGAAGAACGCTTTAGCAAGTTATCCAGCAGTGAAATCAAAGAGTTAATTCGCATTTTTAATCGCTTATAGTCTGACCAATTACCTCATTTAAAAGGAGAAGTGTGATGGAGCATCTAGAGCACAAACAAAAGGTGACAATTATGATCGCCATTATGGCTGCTATGTTATTTGCAGCACTTAACCAGACGATTGTCGGCACAGCCCTGCCGATTATTGTGGCTGATATCGGCGGCATGGATTATTTCAGCTGGGTATTTACCATTTATATGCTGACTACTAGTATTACAGCTATTCTTGTAGGAAAATTATCCGATACTTACGGACGTAAGCCTTTCATTCTAACGGGGATCGGGATTTTCATTCTTGGCTCGTTCTTATCGGGTACCTCGGTTAACATTTACCAATTGATTATTTACCGCGGCCTTCAGGGATTTGGCGGAGGAATGATTATGTCTACTGCTTTTACAGCGATTGGCGACTTGTTTGCTCCCCGTGAACGCGGACGCTGGCAAGGATTAATGAGCTCTGTATTTGGGCTTGCAAGTGTATTTGGTCCAACTTTAGGGGGCTATATTGTCGATACGTGGGCATGGAACTGGGTGTTCTGGGTCTTCCTCCCATTCGGTATCGTTGCTTTTGTCATGATTTGGAAAATGTTCCCTAACGTTAAATCTGCCGAAAAGACTTCCGTTGACTTTGTCGGTGCCGTCATTCTTGCTTTAACCATCGTCCCTTTGCTGCTAGCTTTTTCATGGGCTGGCCAGACGTACGCCTGGGATTCAGCTGTCGTCATCGGTTTGTTCAGCTGGTCTGCAATTGCCCTTGCTTCCTTTATCTTTATTGAAACGAAAGCGAAAAATCCGATTATCCCGCTTCATCTGTTTAAAAACAGCATCTTTTCCATTTCCAATATTGGCGGTTTGCTGATGGGCATGGGAATGTTCGGAGCGATTATGTATATGCCTTTCTTTGTGCAAGGCGTACTGGGCATATCTGCTACAAGAACTGGATTTGTCATGATGTCCATGATGCTCAGCATGGTGGTCACAAGTACAATTGGCGGCCAGCTGATTACTAAAACGGGCCGCTATAAAATCTTTGCGATCATCGGATTAATCGTCATGAGTATCGGAATGTTTTTGATGTCCCGAATGAGCGTCGATAGCACCCTGTTCGGAGTGATTCGCAACTTAATATTAGTAGGACTCGGACTTGGATTGACCTTCCCTGTCCTTACATTAACCGTGCAAAATGCGGTAGAACATAAATATCTCGGCGTAGCGACCTCCGCCTCGCAGTTCTTCCGGCAGGCAGGAGGAACCATCGGTGTATCGATTATGGGGTCGATCATGAGTATGATCATGCGGGATAAAATGACGACCATGGCTGCCGATACCGCCCAGCAGACAAAAGGAATGAAAGATATTGGCGCCATTGAAGATCCTCAGGTGCTCATGGACCCTGACAAAATCGCTCAATTTAAAGACACCATTCCAGACCAAATGCTGCCTGTTTTTAACCAAATCGTCGGAACTATGAGAGAGGTGCTCAGCTCTGCCCTAAGCGGTTCATTTTTATTTGGAACTTTTATTCTGCTGTGTGCGTTCGTACTGATCCTTTTCCTTAAAGAAATTCCATTGCGACTTACTAATAAAACAGAAGAAACACCTAAAGAAGAAAAACCTTCAAAAATGACATCCTAATAAAAAAATGTGGAATAAAACTGGCTAGGCAAATGGGAATACTCTCTGCTTTTCGAAGAAGCTGAGGCCACGCCTGCGAAAAGCAAAGCAGGAGGAGGAAGCGATACCTTCATTGATATCAACACACAGAAAAAACCGAACCCCTATTGATGGTTCGGTTTTTTTGGTGAAGAAGATCATTCTTTTTTTCCAGCCTTTCCTATGATACCCGCTTCTGTGAAAGCTTCGGATAAATAGAAATCATCCGGTAAATGTACACAAACAAAATCGTTACGAACAGAAGAAAGCTCATCCAATTGGGCACGGGAGTATGTTTCAGAATCACACTGATAATCAAAGGCAGCGTAGACGCATAAGAAACCATTTTCCATAATTGCTGGTAAATCAGCTTGCGCTTAAGCAGGCTTTTGAGCAGCAGTGCCCCTCCAGCTAAGATCGAAATCCCTGTCAGGATCATAAAAATAATAAAGAGCGGGTAAAAAAAGAGCACTTGAAAAATGTAAAGACCCCGGGAGACTTCCTGAAGCCGAACATCTAAGTGCTGGATGGTCAAAATTAAGTCGGGTAAGAAGAGCAAGCTTAATAAAGTGAACATATAAAAGATCGTGTTCGTCATACCTTTGCGATTTAAATGAAACATTGCTTTTTTCCTTGGTAAACGCAAACTGCTCACCAGTGAATCCAGAAAACCCATCCTTCTCCCCCACTTTAGTCCGCATAAATGGCTAATTCTTCTTCAATTTTTGTACGAATTTTATCTAATGCTTCTTCAGGTGTGTTTGCAAATATGCGTGAGTTATTTACGAGAGCATAAGGCTTTAATGCGCATAGTCCGCAAAAAGAAAGACAATCATTCTTTAGAACGGCAGCATCTGGATATTCAGATTCAATGATGCTCTCGATATCCAAAACATTAATCAAGTTGCTATCACAAATTTCTACAACAACTACCCCATGTTTGATTTCTCCTTTTCTAAGGTGTCCGTAATGCCTAAGATTTTTCTAGCTTCCAATTCATCCATCTTCATTTGTTCCACTAAAGCATCCAGACCTTCAAAGTTCACTTCGTCTCGAAGGTGCCGGTAGAATTTCAGTGTCACTTGACGGCCGTATAAATCTCCTGAAAAATCTAGAAGATAGGCCTCTACTTTATAAGAGTCCCCGTTTACCGTCGGTCGATAGCCTGCACTCACTAAGGTATAGTAAGAAGAGTCATCGGATAGATCCACTAACCCCAGGTACACACCCGGTCTCAGCTCGACATAATCCTGAATATTCCCCATGTTCAATGTAGGAAATCCAAGCTGCCGCCCTAACTGTTCTCCTTTTTCAACGATGCCGGTCATTTCAAAAGGGCGGCCCAGCATTGATTGAGCAGCTTCCATATGCCCTTTACTTATTAGTGTCCGAATGGTAGAGCTTTGAATAGTTAAACCATGTATGTTCGCAGAAGGCAGTACAGTTACAGGGACATCATTCTTACGGCCTGTCTCCTCTACCGCTGCCGAATGCTTCGGCTCAGTTTCATCCCAATGGAAATCTTCGCTTATAATCACCCGTTTAATATTTAAGGAACGGATATAATTCTCTATTACTTCTTCAATCGTTTGATTTTCGGCAGAATTCATATGGTAATATCGATCAGCTCCAGCGGCTTTAAAGGCATGAATCCTGTCTTCATAGGAAGATAAAGCACACCCTGGCTGGGAAGAGCAAGCGAAGCCAAGCACAGCTACTCTTTCTTCATAACTGGCTAACTGTTTAGCCTTATCCACCAGCTGCTGATGTCCTTTATGAAAACCGTCCCATTTTCCAATTACAAGCACAACAGGGTCAGAGCTTTGCGGAATGGCGGAAGTTACTTCGATCGTATCCATATTCATTCTATCCCCTTTATCTGTAAACTATTAGTAAACTTATTTATTATATAACACTACGTTATATTTAAGCAACCATCAGAAAGAAATGCAAGTCTTCTGCACGACCTTAATCAAACGTTTGTTTAAATAAGCGGTGTGTAGTGAAATACGCTTATAACTACTCATTTTTAGGAGGAAAAGCATAGATGAGAAAAAAGGCAGAAAATTTTGCAGCTCAAGCTCACAAAGGACAAAAACGAAAAAATTCGAACACGGACTATATCGTCCATCCGGTAAGAGTCGCCCGCATTCTTGAAGATGCCGGCTGTCCGGAAGAAGTCATTTGCGCAGGATATCTTCACGATGTAGTAGAAGACACCTCGATAGAACTATTAGACATCGAAAGGGAATTCAGTTCAGAAGTTATGAAAATTGTAGCTTCCCATACAGAAGATAAATCAAAATCCTGGAAAGAAAGAAAGCAGCACACGATCCATACGCTGCGTGACGCAGCAAAAGAAATCAAATACTTAATCGTCGCCGATAAACTAGATAACCTTCTCTCTTTAGAAGCAGACTATGCCGCCCGCGGAGATGAGATTTGGCAGAACTTTAATGCAGGAAAGTCTGAGCAGAAATGGTATAACGAATCCATTACCGAAGTGATGGAAACGGGGCTTGATAAAGAGGAGATCCCTTCTTTCTTTGGGGACTATAAATGTGCCGTTGAGCGAGTATTTCAGTAATCATTCATTTAAATCAAGAGTTCCGTCCTTGTTTAAGATGTTTACGCGCAAAATAAAAGAAGCTGAAACAGAAGTCTTCTTGCCATGATTAAATCCGAACGATGACGGAACGTAACCAACCTCCCATCATCGTTCGGATTTTTTTGTCTTGCATGATCCAGGATTTCTCCTTTTATTACTCTGTCTCCACGGATCAACAAAAGAGATTGGGAGCATTACCTTATGTCTCATCCTCTTTCTGCAGTTAATTGAAATGAGGAGAGGAGTGGTAATAATTACGAATGATTTCTTCATCCGAATGAGGAATTTCTTCCCCTTTAACCATCTGTGCTTCATTAATGCAGCCGCTGGTCAGGAGAATAATATCATTGGGTTCAGCGATGGATAAACTTCGCAGCACCCCTTCTTCACGGGTCAAAGAAGTATAAATATGGCCGGTTTGCGGTTGGGTAAACCCTTTCATGACTTGGTCTACAATCGCTTG
The DNA here is from genome assembly GCA_963739045.1 of uncultured Bacillaceae bacterium. Taxonomy (GTDB): domain Bacteria; phylum Bacillota; class Bacilli; order Bacillales; family Halobacillaceae; genus Halobacillus_B. The sequence continues at coordinate 219,996 of CAVTYY010000001.1, forward strand.
AGGATCATGGTATCCAGGGTGATCCACGGTTACAATCACTTCGTCTGCCTGACCTTCAATAGCAGCGGCCATCTTGGGCATTTTGTTAAAATCGCGAATACCGATGCCAGCAATCATGACGATTAAACGGTTGTAGTCCAGCTTCTTTACTTCTTCTACTAACCTTGTTATCGCTACTGGAGTATGAGCGTAATCTAATATAACTTTCTGGTTCATCGGGGTCTGAATCACTTGGAACCTTCCGACAGGACTTTCAAGCTGGGGAAGAACGTTTACGATCTCTTCAATAGAATAATTCAGATGAAGAGCAGCAGCGATTGCCGACAAGACGTTGGCTACATTGTACGTGCCGTAAACAGGAACGTGAGCGAAATACGTTTTTCCTAAGATATGCAAATCGAAACTAGCTCCGTTCTCGGTAATTTGAATATTGTCGGCCAGTATATCAGCTTCAGGATTCTGCTGAATACTGTATGTGATAGAAGGGCCTTGGAAAGTTTCAGCAAGTTCCCTCCCCATTTCCTCATCATCCAAGTTAATAACCGCCGTCTTCGCTTGGTCAAATAATTTTTGTTTACAGCCTTTATACCGAGCAATGGTATGGTGGTATTCTAGATGCTCCTCAGAGAAATTAGTAAGAATAGCAACGTCAAAGTCGATCCCTTCCAGCCGCTTCTGATCGATACCAATAGAAGTAGCCTCCATCACAGCTGCCTGGTCTTTCCGTACGTCCAAGTCGTGGAAAATCTGATGAAGATCTATGGATTCAGGAGTGGTGGGGGTAGACTTTTTATAAGGAATCTTGTCGGTAGAAGACCATATTCCTGTTGTCCCAATAGAACCTGTCCGCAAACCGAGTAAAGTAAGCAGAGACCTTACATAGGCGGTTACTGTTGTTTTCCCGTTCGTTCCTGTTACCCCGATGGTTTTAATCTTTTCATCTGCATTTCTATAGAAGTGCTTAGCAAGATACGCCATCGCCTTTCTTACGTCTGGTACAGCTATGAAAGTGCACGCTGAATATCGTTCGCTTAATTGGGACAGCTGGTGTGTATGATTTCCTACGATAACGGTGGCTCCCAATTGAATGGCGTCTTCTATAAACAGATGACCGTCAGCGTTTTCCCCTTTCATACTAAAAAATATGGTGCCCGTTTCCACCCTTTTTGAGTGAAAGGAGAGCTTGGATACTTCTTGTTCCTTTGGTCCGAACAGCTCTTGAATAGACAGACCTTTCACTTGCTCAAATTGTATTTTCATCGCTAATTCCTCACTCTTTATCGTTTTTTTCTCTATTGGTGCAGTAAACAGACAGTATGTATTAAACAGACAGAAGTGGTCTTCAGCAATTCATTTTATATTCTATCTTTGAAAAAATCACCAAGCGGATGGTCACTCTTATCAAGGGCTTATTCTGGGAACCGCTGCCTTTATACAGCTATAGCTTTTTCCATAGACTAATGAAATATTCTTTTCCCTAAATACTTTGAATTCAAACCTTTTTTACACACTGAGCACATCTGTTTTTTCTCCGGAGAAAACCCGGATTGCGTGGTCACACTCCTTGATCTTCTCCCGTGGGAATCCTCCCATTCCTCACACGTAATGTGAGTCGATTTTCCCGGTACTGTTTCACCCCTGATCATAACGGAACCGGAAAGACTTATACAACTATCGTCTCATTTTATGGAATAAATAGAAATGGAAAATCACTGTAAACTACTGCTTATATAGCCAAATAAAAAAAGGAAAGACCCAGATGAGGCCTTCCCTTAGACTAATTGTTCATCCACTTGTACGGATCGATTTGCTGGTTTTTTTTGCAGTAAAACTGTCAGGCTGATTAAAGTTACTAATATAGTCGCTCCCATATCGGCTAAAATAGCCACCCACAGCGTAAGGAGTCCCGGTATCGTAAGCAGTAAGGCGAATAACTTCAACCCTAAGGCAAGCCCCAGATTAAGCTTGATGACTCGATTTACGTGCTTGGCAATCTTCACAGCTTCAGGCAGTTTGCCAAGATGGTCCTGCATAAGAACAAGGTCTGCCGTTTCAATTGCACTGTCGGTTCCTTTTCCCATAGCTATTCCTAAATCAGCAGCTGCCAGTGCAGGGGCATCATTGATTCCATCCCCTACCATTGCTACTTTTGAATGACGGCTTAGTTCTCTTATTTGATCTACCTTTTGATCAGGCAGTAAACCTGAGAACACATGAGTGACTCCTATTTGGGAGGCCACCTTTTCAGCTGTCGCTTGATGGTCACCTGTCAGCATGACCGTGTTCTTTATCCCGGAGGCATGTAGCTGCTGGATCAGGGAGCGGCTTTCTTCTCTAATTTCATCGGCGATCCCAAACACACCCAACATGCTATCCTCGGCGGCCAAGATCACAAGAGTAAAGCCTTCGTTCTTAAATTTCTCAATATCTTCTTGCTGCTGTTCCGTTATCCTAACGTGCTCTACTAATTTCTCATTACCAGCCCAATACCTTTTCCCGTCGATCATCGCCTGCATGCCTTCTCCTGGCACCGCTGTAAGACTGTCCGGTTCGTTAAATTGATCCGTGTGTTCAGCGGCTTTGTTCATAACGGCCTGGGCAATCGGATGAGAGGAATTCTTCTCTATAGCTCCCGCTGTTGAATAAAATATCTCTTCATCATAGACGATTACTTGCTGAACTACCGGCTTTCCTTTCGTCAAAGTTCCCGTTTTATCAAAAGCGATAGTGTCTATTTTTCCTAATTGCTCAAGAAAAACGCCGCCTTTTACTAAGATTCCATTGCGGGCGTTTTTAGTAATTCCCGACACGATAGCTATTGGGGAAGATAATATTAAAGCACAAGGGCAGCCCACGATTAACACGGCGAGACCTTGATATACCCAAGTGCCCCATTCCCCACCGAAGAAAAGCGGCGGCAGAATCATAACCAATAAAGAAACGAGCATAATAGCGGGGGTGTAATATTTAGAGAATTTATTGATAAATAGCTCAGTAGGTGTTTTCATTTCCTGTGCCTCTTCGACTAAATGTAAAATTTTCGCCAGAGAAGAATCTTTATATAAAGTAGTAATTTCCACTTTCAGAAGCCCTTCATTATTGATGCTGCCTCCATATAATTGGTCCCCGGTCGATTTCTCAACAGGCAGGGATTCGCCGGTAATTGCTGCTTCGTTTACCGAACTCGATCCTGTAAGAATCACTCCATCTGAAGGAATCTTCTCACCTGCTTTGACAAGCACAATGTCTTTCTTCCGTAAATCATTGATCGAAACCACAGTCTCTATGCCATTACGATCCACTCTTGTCGCCTGTTTAGGGGCCGCTTCTAACAGCTTTTCCATAGAATGCCGGGCTTTCTCCATCCCCAGTCCTTCTAAATATTCATTCAACCCGAAGAGGATGGCTACGATCGTTGCTTCTCTCCATTCTCCAATTGCAACAGCACCTACAAGAGCGATTGTCATTAACGTATCCATGGTAAATTTAAGCTTGATTAAATTCTTTGCACCTTTGATAAAGGTCGACCAGCCGCTGATCCCCATCGCTAATGCATACATCAAGATTAATACACTTCCAGGAACCACCGGATTCATAATAAAAGTGAGGCCGAAAATACCCGCCGAAAGTATGACGAACCATGGCCATTTCTTACTTTGAGGTTGTTCTTCGTTTATATCTTCGACCAGAGCTGCCCCATCTGCTTGTAAAATACTTCGAACCCTTTGTATATCTACTTCTTCATTAATAATAAGCTTACTGGAATTAAACTTTATTTCTGAATCTTCACCATGGTGAAGCTGTTTGACTTGGTTTTCCATATCCGCTGCACAGTTTGCACAGGATAATCCCTGGATTTTATATTCTCTCATAAGCGCCCCTTTCTAAAAATGAACAGGAAGAAAGTAAATGATTTGTCCGCCCATTATATGCACATATATTCATATATACACCTATGTTATGTAACCCTTTCCTTATTGTCAACAGCATATGACTATTCCATTACACTATTTTTTTCAGATCCTCCATTTACTCCGTCTTCTCGATGATAACCCCTCTGTATCCCTTCAAATAATTACCTCATTACATTAGGTAAGTTCAATCATTTGTTTTTAGAAAAACACAGGATTACAATGTTTCCTGTACCATCCATTTAAACTTAAAGGGAGGAATGAAGTGTATGTCTAAAAAAATTCTGATGGTTGTAACAAACCACGAAAAAATCAATGATGATACACCAACCGGCCTTTGGTTATCTGAATTCGGCGAGGCCTATAATGAATTCAAAAAGCAAGGGTATCAGGTCACCGTTGCCAGTCCTCTTGGCGGACAAGCTCCTGTAGACCCAGGCAGTGTTAGTGAAGATGAACCACAAGAAATTTTAAATACTAAACCTCAGCTTGAAAACACAGTGAAAACATCAGAGGTTACTGCAAAAGACTTTGATGCGATCTTCTTGCCAGGTGGACACGGTACCATGTTTGACCTTCCAAAAGATGAGAAGCTGCAAGAATTGCTGAGAGATTTCTATGAAACAGATAAACCAGTGGCAGCTGTATGCCATGGCCCATCAGGACTTGTTGGAGCCACCCTCTCTAACGGCGAACCGCTCGTGGCAGGAAAGCGTGTTAATGCTTTCACTGATCGCGAAGAAAAAGATACCACATTAGATCAATATATGCCTTTCTTACTTGAAACAAAAATACGGGAACTCGGAGCAACTTTTGTTGCTGCACCTAACTGGTCCGTTCATGTTGAAGTTGATGGTAATCTGATCACCGGACAAAACCCACAATCCACTGTGGCTGTAGCTCAAGAATTTATTAAGAAATTAGCCTAAAGCGATATAATTAAAATGGGACAAGGTTTGTGCCTATAGTAAATCCGAACGTTGATGCAATGGTAGCGACATTACTGCATCATCGTTCGGATTTTTTGTCCTGTATGATACCAGCCTTCTAGCCATTTCCCATTTTGTGATTATAGAAGAGAATGAAGTGAAGGGTCCCAATCTCTTTTTATGTAACAGGGAGCTGTACAAGCCCCCTGAAAGTTAGTGGATATCCCTGGGGACTTCATCTAATTCATCAATGATTCGAGAAACTAGAATATAAAACATAAATTGCCAGAATATAAACAAGATACCTAGAACAATTAATGCAGGGGCAGCCGTATATCCAGGTGTTGCGATGGCGGCAATGGCTACTGCCGCAAGGGATACAGGCACAAGAAATGCAGTAAATAAAGCTAAACCAAGGGCTTTTGCAATGGCTTCCATAGGAACCTCACCTCCTGTTAACAGCTTATGAAACAGGAAATTTATATTTTGGACGAGGACCTATATTCAGGTAAAAACAGGCGGTTTACCAGACACTTTGTTCTCATAATGATAAAATGAAAACCATCATTTAGAAAAAGGAGCGCGGTATGATGAAGAAGCTTGATCATATTGGTATCGCCGTAAGAAATATAGAAGATAGTATCCACTTCTACACAAACGTGCTTGACGGCCGTCTGATTGACCGATATAGGAGTGAAAAAAAGGGTGTAGAAAGTGAAATTGCCATTATCGATGTAGACGGAGATCGTACAGAGCTATTGATGCCCACTAATAACACAACCTCTCCGATTGCCAGATTCATAAAGCAGAAAGGTAAAGGAGTCCACCACGTTGCCTATCATGTCGGTGATTTAGATGAAGCATTACAAGAGCTTAAAGAAAAGGGTGTTCGAACACTAGAGGACTCCTTAAGGGTTAATAAGCATGGGAGACGTCTCGTCTACTTAAATCCAGTGGACACTGAAGGAACCATTGTAGAGTATTGTGACTACCCAGAAGAATATAAGAAGTAAATATCGATATACAGAGAAAGGAGCAGGAACAAAAGAAAATGCCTGCCATCTAAAGACGCACAATCAAGGAAGTACAGGGTCTTACTCAGAATGACCGCTCCGGAAATACACTCCGCTTTTCGCGGGCGGCTGGTCTGCCTCCTCGTGCTGCGCACTCCGGGGTCAAACCTATGCCTTCCTCCCGCAGAAGTCTACGTGTATTTCCTACGCTCGAATAGTTTCTATTTTTCCCAAACCAATAGACATCCTGTGTAAACTCAATAAATTCTATATCATTCTTGCCAGAAAAACCCGAACGATGAAAGTGATACTCCTTCATTGTTCGGGTTTAATAATGTCTACTTCTGTCCCAGCCTCTTACTGTGTGTAATCCAGAGCACCTTGGATATCATAGTCCTCAGGATCAAGTTCAGTCTGCTGATTAAGAGCAAGCTTCGCCAGCTGATCCCCTAAATAAGGTCCCGAGGTCAAACCAGAGGCACCAAGTCCATTCGCTGCTAGAATCCCCTCAAACCCGGGCAATGAGCCGAATACAGGTAAAAATCCTGGAGTGAACGGACGGAAACCCGCCCTTGTTTCAAGAAAAGTGCTATCTTTAAGTCCAGGGGCAACGTCTAACGCTTTATCGAAAATTTCAAATATGCCGCCTGCCGTTATTCGGTCATCCAAACCGGCATCATTCTCATGAGTCGCTCCAGCTACAACCCTGCCGTTCTCAAAGGAAAGAAGATACTGATCATTCGGCGGCATGACCACGGGCCAGGCACTTGTATCCGTGTTGGGAAGCTCGAGATGCACAATTTGAGCTTTCTGGGAACTTACAGCAAATTGGATTCCCAGCGGCTTGAGGAGATCCTTGGCCCATACCCCGGAGGTTACGATCACCTTGTCGGCATACAGAGCCTCATCCTCCACTTCCACACCTATGACTCGCTTGTTTTCATGCAATAATGCTGCTTTCCCTCGCCTCACCGTGGCACCATTTCTTTCCGCAGCACGAATTAAAGCAGCTCTCAATGCTCGTCCATCCACTCGAGCCGCTCCGCTGACGTGAACAGCCCCGTATCCGTCCGCTAGAGGCGGGAATAGTTTCTTTGTTTCACTGGCAGACAGTCGCGTGATTTCGCCTATTTCCGGGGCTTCTTCTCTTCTTTTCATGGCACGTTCTACCATTTTCTCTAACTTTTGTTCATCGGTGTGAAGGCTTACGGCCCCTACACGCTTATATCCGGTTTCTGTCTCCCCGTCAGCTTGTAACTCTTCCATAAGTGCAGGGTAGTAGGCTGCCCCGCCCTTAGCAAGCCGGTACCAAATCTTATTACGACGCTGAGACAGCCAGGGACATACAATACCAGCTGCCGCATCTGTAGCTTGACCCAGATCTTTCCCATCTATGATCGTGACTCTCGCTCCTTCTTTAGCAAGACGGTAGGCTGTCGATGCTCCCAGCACCCCTGCTCCTACAACAATAAAGGACTCCATAAGCTTCCCCTCTTCCGTATATTCTCGTAATCGCTATTCTACAAGATAATCGGTTCCCTCACAAATGCCGCGTAAGCAGCGTCAGATTCATTGTAAAAAAGTAAACCCAAGATGCAGGACGCACCTTGAGTTTACTTTGGAGTGCTGGTTATTTATTCAGCGCTTTAATTGTCAGGTTTTCAACCGTTGCGGTTCCATTGCCTCTTACTTTCACTTCTGCATCCACCTGGTCCCCTTTTTGCAGGAAGATCGATAGCGGAGCCTTACTCACATTCACCGTATAAATGGTGGAGTCTCCTTCGATCAAGAACTGCACGGACTGCCTTTTATCTGTGGAGGTGACGAGTACACGGTTAACCGTACCACTTTTCGTTACGGTTTCTACGTCTTCACTTCCCTCTACATTACTCGGATCCTGGGCAAGCTGAAGCCGATAAGCATTCAATGTTTGCTGTGCGGTGTCGCCAAACACGGCAAAATCAGAATCGGAAGCTTTAATATAAGCATACTGTTTAAATAAACCGTTTGGATCTAATACGTTTACGATCCAAGTCGGATTTCCGTCGATATTATAAAGAATAGGCATCGATCCTTCCCAATTCTTCTCAGGAAATTCTTTATTTACGATTTGCTTTGCCCCTTTACTATCCATAATTCCGTTATTCTTCTTCCCATTATAGTATGTGAGCTGGCCGGTTCGGGCATGAATAAGTGTATAACCAAGGGCTGAATCAATGTTTTCTTTTGGAGAGGCCATATCGGTGAAGTAATACATTTCTCCATTTTCATTAAAGATTGGCGTAACGCTGCTTTCTGTGCCTGAATCATTGGGAATCTTCACATCTTTCTTACCAAACAAAGAATTCAGCCAGCCGTGCACGTATTTACCGAAATACGTGTTCATATCAGCAGCCATTTCTGAACTGATGGACCCATCAATGAACTCAGGGGATTTATCTGTGTCATAAGATTTCACTTTTCCTGAAACAGGATCCACCACTGCCACTTTTACCTCGTTTAAATCCGGGCGGTTGGTGAGAGGAATAGGCTTGTAAAGAGTCTGCACATACCACGGTTTGCCCTTATCGTCTACTTCAATCTGGGCTTCCCCACTTTGAATATAACCTGGATATGCACCATAAATGGCTCTTTGTACATTCTTATTAAAATAACTGGAATTGGTAAATTTCATTTTACTATCCATAAATTCAGGCTGAGCATTCACATTCGTCGCATCGATTGAAAAATACCCTTCTGTTTCTTTGCCTCTTAGGTATTTCCAAAAGCTCGTAAACTCGACAGGAGCAATATACACAATGTCACCGTCAACACGCTGCGCCTGAAGCTTACCTAAATCATAGAACTGCGTATTCGGTACGACACTCATCGCTTTTTGGATTTTATTCCTTGCTGATTCCGGAGCCACCGAAATGGGCGTATTATTTTCATTCAGTGGTTTCGCTTCCCCTTCTTCCTTTTTATCGATCGAATTATACGTGTTGTCTAAGGAAAGAATACCAGCCACGAATATTCCCACGATCGCAAGTGCCGTAAGGAAGAAAATGATTCCCGATGGAGATTTATGAATCTGTTTTAATTGAGTATTAATTCTAGCGCCTGCATAGAGCAGCGGCGTTAATAGAGCGGCGACTACCCCATTCATAATAATCATATTGGCAAGGGTCATCGGCGGCAGGAAGATATAGACAATTACACTAACCACAATAAATCCAAAGATCAACAGACCGACAGCGGTTTGGAGTATCTGTTTTTTATTTTTTCTTGTAAGTAAAGCTACCACGGTTAATAAAATAAACAATAGAAATGACATCAGTGTGGTGGTTACAATTCCAGACATAAGCTTTCTCTCCCATTTTGCAATTTTTTTGTATGCACCTGTTTCATACGTTCCATAAGAAGCTTTCGTTTCACTTTTCTTCTAAAGAATTCCCCTTCTGCCTGCCGACTACAATACCCAAGTGGATCCTGCGGTTATTTCTTCCAAGAAAAATGAGCTTCTATCTCCAGGGTATCCATAACTTTTATTAAAATATCTCGAATCAAAGATAAAAACCCTTGACGGATCCAAACGCACATTATATACTACTTACATAAAGTAAGTTGATAAAAAATTATTAGTTACTATTTTTGTAGGAGGAATTATTAATGCCAACACTAACATTAGACAAAGTACACAGCGGGATCGATTTTCAAATCAAACACATGATGGTTTCAAAAGCTAAAGGAGAATTTAAAGATTTCGACGTTACGTTCAACGGAGACTTATCTGATCTTTCATCCGCTTCTGTAAAAGTAAAAATTGCAGCGGCATCCATCGATACCGGAAATCAAGACCGTGACGGACACCTTCAATCTGGTGATTTCTTTGAAGCAGAAAAATACCCTCATTTCATTTTCGAAAGCACTTCTATTAAAAAGCTTTCTGATGAAGAATATGAAATTACCGGCGACTTTACCATTAAAGAAGTAACAAACAAAGAAACATTTACCGTAGAATACAACGGCACATCTAAAAGCCCATTAGACGGCAGCACAGTAGCAGGATTCGATGTTACCGGCAAACTCAACCGTGAAAAATACGGCCTCACCTATAACGCAGCCCTAGAAACCGGCGGCGTACTCATCGGTAAAGACGTCAAATTCGACGGAAACTTCGAATTCATAGTAAGTGAATAAAAAAACTCTAACAAAAGTGGAAGCGCCTTGGAAGGCCCGACAAGCATAAGACGAGCGGCGGAGTGGATGGCTCTTTATCCACGCAGGCGATCGACTTATGACTCGAGGGGCTAGGCGCTGGAGCTAGATGAATCAAAAGTGGAGAGGAGCGTTTAGATCCTCCGGGCTAAGTCAGCGGCTGCAAGAGGGGCGATCTTCCCCCTCTGGAAGTCGATGGCTTAGAACCGCGTGGATCTGCGACTCGCAGCTGGATGTTCAAAAGCGGAAGCGCCTTGGGCAGCTGCGACATGCATAAGCAAAACCATGGCGTGGCGTTTTTTGCCACAGAATGGGATTGCTTATGTCACGAGCAGCTAGGCGCTGCAGCTGGATGTTCAAAAGCGGAAGCGCCTTGGGAGGCCCGACAAGCATAAGACGAGCGGCGGAGTGGATGGCTCTTTATCCACGCAGGCGATCGACTTATGACTCGAGAGGCTAGGCGCTGGAGCTGGATGATTCAAAAGCGGAGAGGAGCGTTTAGATCCCCCGGGCTAAGTCAGCGGCTGCAAGAGGGGCGATTTTCCCCCTCTGGAAGTCGATGGCTTAGAACCGCGTGGATCTGCGACTCGCAGCTGGATGATTCAAAAGCGGAAGCGCCCTGATAGCCCGACAGCATAAAATCCGAACGATGAGGAAATGTTAACGACATTCTTCCATCATCGTTCGGATTTTTTGTCTATAAATGACCAGAAATTCCCAGAAGGTTCACACGTTAAATATGACCAATCCCTTATAAACCTGCCTCTTTTTTTACATGTAATACAAATAAAAAATCCGGAAGAGGTTCCCTTCCGGATTTTTTTGATGCTTATTTGAATTCTCTTGTTGCTGCCACAGCTTTTTTCCAGCCATTATAAAGCTCATCACGCTTTTCTTTTTCCATATCATCCTTAAATGTTTTTTCAACATTCCATTGTTTAGCAATATCGTTTTTATCTTTCCAGTAGCCGACAGCTAATCCGGCAAGATAGGCGGCCCCTAAGGCAGTGGTTTCTTGAACTTGAGGACGCTCGACAGGGACACTCAAAATATCACTTTGGAACTGCATTAAGAAGTCATTCTTTACTGCTCCCCCGTCTACTCGCAACGTTTTCAGGTCAATACCTGAGTCAGCAATCATAGCATCCAGCACATCTTTCGTCTGGTAGGCAAGCGACTCTAAAGTTGCACGGACTACATGCTCTTTCGAAGTTCCTCTCGTCAAGCCAAACATGGCGCCGCGAGCATCACTGTCCCAGTAAGGCGTTCCAAGTCCGACAAAAGCAGGAACCATATAGACTCCATCGGTAGATTCCACAGACAGCGCATCTTTCTCACTATCAGGAGCACTGTCAATTAACTTCAATCCATCTCTCAGCCATTGAATTGCAGAGCCTGCCACAAAAATACTTCCTTCGAGAGCATATTCTACTTTGCCATCAACGCCCCATGCAAGTGTAGTCAACAGTCCATTATCAGAGCTGACTCCTTCTTCTCCGGTGTTCATAAGCATAAAGCAGCCTGTACCATAGGTATTCTTCGCCATTCCTTTTTCAAAGCAAGCTTGTCCAAATAGAGCTGCCTGCTGGTCGCCGGCAATACCAGCAATCGGTACTTCTTCGCCAAAGAAATGATAGTCAACTGTATTTGCATACACTTCAGACGACTGCTTTACTTCTGGCAGCATGCTTTTCGGTACAGTCAAGATATCAAGTAATTCTTGATCCCACTCTAAATCATAAATATTAAACATCAGTGTACGGGAAGCATTTGAGTAATCAGTGATATGGGCTTTTCCTCCAGATAGCTTATGCACAAGCCAAGTATCAATGGTCCCGAACAGCAAGTCTCCATTTTCTGCTTTCTCTCGGGCACCATCAACGTTATCTAAAATCCACTTCACCTTTGTTCCAGAGAAATAAGGATCCAGTAGCAGTCCTGTTTTCTCTCTAAAGAGGTCATTATGTCCTTTTTCACGCAGCTCTTTACAAATTCCTTCAGTCTGGCGGGATTGCCACACGATTGCCTTATACACTGGCTTTCCGGTGTTTTTATCCCATACGACCGTCGTTTCCCGTTGATTGGTAATTCCAATGCCGGCAATCTGATTCGGTTCTACGTCTGCTTTTCTTAATACATCAGCAATACAAGCAAGAACAGAGGTCCAAATTTCATTCGCGTCATGCTCGACCCAGCCCGGCTTCGGAAAGAATTGTTCAAACTCTTTCTGCCCAGTTTCTACAATTTCACCTGCTTCATTAAAAAGAATAGCTCTTGAACTGGTTGTTCCCTGGTCTAAAGATAGAATAAATTTTTCACTCATGTTGCTTCCCCTCCATTTAACTAATTTTTTCTTCTATTTCGTCAGCTGCTGTTTCTTTCTTTTGGATCTCAGATTTAGCAGCACCTACGACAATAATCAGCATAACCACACTCAGTACCCAAAACAAAATAGAAAACTCACCTAAAAATAATGCTCTATAGAAAACCGCTCCATAGGATCCTCCTAAGATCGGTCCTACAATCGGGATCCAGGCATAACTCCAGTCGGAACTGCCTTTTCCTGGAATCGGAAGCAAGGCATGAGCAATTCTTGGCCCTAAATCTCGAGCTGGGTTAATCGCATAGCCGGTTGCTCCTCCCAGAGACATTCCGATAGCTACAATCAAGGCACCCACGATGAGTGGATTTAACCCTTCTGTGAAATCATTCGCTCCGATAAACATCAAACCCATTAACAGAACAAAAGTACCGACAATCTCACTCACTAAATTTGAGAAAGGACTTCGTATCGCGGGATCGGTTGAAAATACTGCCAGTTTCGCAGCCTTATCTTTCGTTTCCCTCCAGTGAGGCAAATAATTCAAGAATACAATCCCTGCTCCAATCATAGCTCCAAGCATTTGAGCTGTGATATAAAGAGGTACTTTCGACCAAGGGAACTCCCCGGCCACAGCAAAGCCAATCGTTACAGCCGGATTAATGTGGGCTCCTGTAAAATTACCAACAGCGTAAACCCCCATCGTAACGGCAAGACCCCAGCCGATCGTAATGACGACCCAGTCGGAACCCTCCGCTTTTGACCCTTTTAGAACAACACCGCCTACAACGCCGCCTCCTAAAATTATTAGAATCATTGTGCCAATCAGTTCTGCAGCAAACTCTGACATTCTATCCACTCCTTTTTTGTTAACGTTAGGAACAAAAAAAGACCCACACGTAACCACAGCACTTATTGGTGACCAAAAGTGCTAGTGTTCGTGTGAGTCTCTAATTCTCCGTCACATTGTTAACTTGTTGTTAAATAGAATAACTCATTATGAAACCGCTGTCAAATAATAGATTGCTAATTTGTGATATTTTGTCATATTACAATGCCTATGCAGTTTCAAGCAGGTTGATCTACCATTCTGCTAGCTCTGCATGAGCAAATTGACCATCAAACGTCTCGAACCCCTGTCCCGCCTTTACGCGGACAGGAGCGTGGAAAATCGGTCCATCAAACACAAAGGTATGAAATTCTCCGTTTTCCCCGCATGGATCAACCGTATCAGGAAGGGCACCTAAGAACGATTCATCAAAGAATTGACCCGCCATTTCTTTCGGTAGCTTCTCCTTATCTACTGTGGTAACGATCGCCTGAAATCCCCTATCAACAAATTCCTTTGCAACCTCTAATGTATCTCGTTTCCACAAGGGGTATAATCCTTTCATTCCAGCTTCAGACAGATTCTTGTCCCGATACTGTCGAATGTCTTCCAAGTAAAGATCGGCGTGAACGATAGTAGAAATTCCATCTACTTTAAATTTATCAAACTGCTCTCTCATTCGCTGCTCGTAAACGACATTGTCAGCCCGCTCCGGAAGTTTAACTTCATATAACGGCAGTCCCAGCGCTTCGGCCTGCCTATGGATCCACTTTCGTTTCACCTCATGCATCGGCAGCCGTCCGCTCTCCTCAGAAGTCGTAGACAACAACCCTCTAACCTGAACTTCCTTCTGTTTCGACAATACATAGAGAGCGAAAGCACTATCCTTCCCACCACTCCAGGACACAATCACCTTATTCATAGAAACCACTCCTTACGATTTGATTTTTGAATAAATGCACGTATCCCTAAGTTCCTGTTCATCAACGGATAAGTCATCATTTTCTAAAATGGCGTCTAAATGAAACCCCAGTCTTTCCGGAATCGCTCTGCTCTTCCTATTTTTCGTATCACATTTTATTTCCACACGCCTCGCTTTTAATTCTTTAAAAGCGAAGTCTGTTAATCCTTCCACTGCTTCAGTTGTATACCCTTTTCCGCAATAACGAGTGTCTGTCCAATAGCCGATTTCAAACTTAGGAACACCCCATTGAATTCGGTGCAGCCCTGAGGAGCAAATAAATTCGCCCGTTTCTTTATGAAATACTAGAAACCGTAAATCCTCTCGTTTAAGAAATTTAAGATGAGATTCACGGATATTAATTTCCGTTTCTTCCTCTGTCTGATCCTTTTGGGCGAAAGGCATCCACGGCTTCAATTCTTTGATAGAAGCTTGTAACGCATTATGTACAACCTTGCCGTCTCCTGGCTTAGGCAACCTGATTACGAGGCGGTCTGTAGTAAATTCATGGGGAAATTTAAGTAAGATTTTATTCATCCTCTTCTTCTCCTTCTTTACAATCCATTCGAATACCAATTCCTCTGTTACTCCTGCTGGTCTGTAGGTTAAGATTACCAGTAAACTGAAGGGAATGGTAGAATAAAAGAAGTTAACCTCATGCTTTTCTATTATTTGAAACTCCACTGGAGGTAAGCTATACTTTTTTTAATAAGCTTTGGGTTCCTGAAGCTAACCACTCACAAAATTTACTTGGAGGGAAAATCTATGTCTCAATCTAAATTTGTTACAGCTATTAATTGTATGGATGGAAGAGTTCAGCTCCCTGTGATCGAATGGATGAAAAATGAATTTTCCGTGCCTTACATAGACATGATCACTGCAGCCGGACCTAACGGGGTGCTTCTTTCCGATGCTGCTGAAGAAATTGAGCTCATTAAGGCTAAAGTTCGCGTATCACAGGAAGCTCATGGTTCAGAGGCAATTGCGATTATCGGACACCATGATTGTGCAGGAAACCCCATTCCAAAAGAGGAAAAATTAGAGCAAATTAAGAAATCGATGGATATCATTCACGGATGGGGATTCCCTATGGACGTACTTGGTCTTTATGTGAATGAAGACTGGGAAGTTGAACGAGTGAAATAATTTTACACCTGGCTGCATTAGCGGCCAGTTTTTTTTTGCATGAAAATGACCCTCTTAGCAGTGATAGGCGTACATTTTTATAACTCTCTGCTCCAAACTGGAGGAAGGAAGCGCCTATTCCTTATCTTTCAAAAAAAGGAAAAACGTCTGATTGAGCCCTCCTGTCAATCATGGTAGAATACTATACTAAAATAGGAGGCATGGGCATGAATCATACATTAGTTCAATCGGATGACATATGGATATTATGGGCGTTTCTAGCTGGATGGGCTGCCATAAGTATCTATCTCGAACAGAATTTCAAATGGGCCTCCAAGGTCTCAGGAGCAATCATTGCCCTGGTGGGTGCCATGCTGCTTGCAAACCTGCAAATCATTCCTCTTGAGTCTCCTGCGTACGATACAGTTTGGAATTATGTCGTACCGTTAGCAATTCCACTTCTACTTTTTAAAGCCAATATTAAAAAAATATGGAACGAAAGCGGCAGACTCCTGCTCATCTTCTTCCTAAGTGCCGCTGGTACAGTGGCCGGTTCAATCATCGGTTTTTTCCTCTTACGTAAATTCGTTCCGGGACTGGATAAAGTCGGAGCTATGATGACAGGATCTTATATAGGGGGTGGTGTAAACTTTGCTGCTCTTTCCACCAAATTTGAAGCTCCTGGAGAATTGGTTTCTTCAGCTGTAGTCGCTGATAATTTAATGATGGCCTTATATTTTTTCGTACTCATGGCTATCCCTGCCGTACATTTTTTCACTAAAAATTTCAGAACACCGTACATGGCTAAACAACGTAAGGGCGACAAAAAGACAAACGAAACAGAAGCCGCTTCCTATTGGGGGAGAAAAGAAATGTCGTTACAGGATATCGGACTTGCTGTCGGCACAGCATTTGCCATTGTAGCAGTTTCCTTTTTCACCGCCGGCTGGCTGGATAACCTTATTCCGTCCGGGGAAGATGTTAACTTCTTTTTCAATTTTCTTAATGGATTGTTAGGGGATAACTACCTCATGCTGACCACCCTGACGATGATTGCTGTGACCGCTTTCCCCAAATACTTTGAAAGTATTCAAGGAGCCCAGGAGATTGGAACTTACTTAATCTACATTTTCTTCGTGGTAATTGGAATTCCCGCTTCTATCATGCTCATCTTCCAAAATGCCCCGCTGCTCCTGGTTTTTGTATTTATCGTCGTTCTCAGTAATATGATGATCTCTTTCTTGTTAGGGAAAGTATTTAATTTTAGTTTAGAAGAAGTCATTGTCGCTTCCAATGCTAATATTGGCGGTCCCACTACAGCAGCGGCTATGGCTATAGCCAAAGGATGGACAAAGCTGGTCGTTCCCATTCTGCTTGTAGGAACGTTAGGATATATTGTCGGCAATTATATTGGCACAGGTATCGGAGTATGGTTTAGCAGCTTTTAATAAAGCTTGTAAAATGATATAATTTAAAGCATCAAATCCATTTGCAACATTACCAAATAATTGTTATAATTAAGTGGTTTTAAAATTAGCTAGGGGGAACTTTTTTTGTCCATTGAAGTAGGCAGCAAGGTACAAGGTAAGGTTACAGGAATCACTAATTTTGGCGCATTCGTAGAATTGCCAGGAGGCACCACAGGACTTGTTCATATCAGTGAAGTTGCAGACAGTTACGTAAAGGATGTTAATGATCATCTGACTGTAGGTGACGAGATTGAAGTGAAAGTCATTAGTGTAAAAGATGGTAAAACGGCCTTGTCCATTAAACAAACGGTAGATAAACCCGAAAGAAAAAGCTCATCTTATTCCAAACGCCCTTCCAGCCAAGGAAGAAATTCTCGTCCATCCAAAGGCGGCTATAAGCCTAAGGAAAGTTTTGAAGATAAAATGGCTCAATTCTTAAAGACTAGTGAGGAAAACTTATCTACTCTTAAGCGCAGCACTGAATCAAAACAAGGCGGTCGAGGCGGAAGACGCGGATAATTGGATACGCACCTATAGATAAAGGCAAGCTGGTTTCTCCCGGCTTGTCTTCTTTATGGTTTCTGCGTTTCGCCTTTCAGTTTTCCGAGTCGATCCATACTATTGCTTGTTGAAATCCGAGATACTTCTATTTTCTCGCTGAAATACTGATCTCTTTTTCGACAAAAGTAAAACGCTTGAGTCCTGGTTGGACTCAAGCGTTTTTATTTAATCAATCCTATTCGACAGTTACACTTTTCGCTAAGTTACGAGGCTTATCAACATCGCAATCACGATGAAGTGCTGCATAGTAAGAAATCAACTGCATAGGAATAACAGATGCCAGTGGAGTTAACAGTTCGTGAACCTGTGGGATAACGAAAGCATCGCCTTCTTTATCCAGTCCCTTCATGCTGATAATCATACTATTCGCACCACGTGCCTCTACTTCCTGCACATTGCCGCGGATGGAGTAGTTCACGTTCTCCTGAGTAGCAAGAGCAATCACAGGAGTTCCATCTTCGATCAGTGCAATCGTACCGTGCTTTAATTCCCCTCCAGCAAATCCTTCTGCCTGGATATAAGAAATTTCTTTTAATTTTAATGAGCCTTCAAGACCAACATAGTAATCAATTCCGCGTCCGATAAAGAAACAGTTACGCGTAATGGTTAGATAATCACTAGCCAGCTGCTCTAATTCTTCTTTTTGATCATTCATTGCTTCCATTGCATTCGCAACAATAGCAAGTTCCTGCATAGGGTCGAATTCTAATGGAATATTCTTCGCCCGCGCTGTATCCACAGCTAATATCGTAAGCACGGCCATCTGTGCCGTATAAGCTTTCGTTGAAGCTACAGCAATTTCTGGACCTGCATGTAAATGCAGCGTATAATCTGCTTCCCGGGAAAGGGTGGATCCAGGCACATTCGTAATTGTTAGTGCTGGATGACCAAGTTCTTTAGTCTGGACTAGTACGGAACGGCTGTCTGCCGTTTCCCCGCTTTGAGAAATGTAGATGAATAAAGGCTTCTCAGATAGAAGCGGCATGTTGTAGGAGAACTCGCTGGCCACATGGACTTCGACTGGTATGTTTGCAAGCTTTTCAATGAATTGCTTACCCAGCAGTCCTGCATGGTAGCTGGTACCCGCAGCAATGATATAAATACGGTCACAATCTTTCATTGCCTGACGCACTTCAGGATCCAATTTAATTTGATCATTTTCATCCTGGTATTCCTGAATAATTCTGCGAATGACGAAAGGCTGTTCATCAATTTCTTTTAACATGAAATGAGGATACGTTCCTTTTTCGATATCCGCAGCATCAAGCTCTGCCGTGAATGGTTCGCGGGTTATAAGGTTTCCTTCTGGATCTTTAATTTCCACACCTTCACGCTGAAGAACAACGGTCTCTTTATCCATTAATTCAAGAAATTTATCAGTCACATGAAGAGCTGCCATTGAATCGCTGGCCACGACATTGAAATCATCGCCAAGACCAATAAGAAGCGGGCTTTTATTCTTAGCTACATAAATTCTCTCTGCATCTTCTCTGTCGATCAAAGCAATTGCATAGGAGCCAGTCAGTAACTGAACAGCTTTGCGGAAAGCCCCTTCTACATCCTTTAATTCATTATGAAGAACTTCGATTAACTGAACGATAATTTCAGTATCCGTCTCACTCTGCAATTCCACATCTGCAAGGTATTCATCACGGACATCTACATAGTTTTCAATGACTCCGTTATGAACAATTGTGAAACGATCAGAGGCACTCTGGTGCGGGTGAGCATTCTCTACACTTGGAGCTCCGTGAGTCGCCCAGCGCGTATGACCAATCCCCATCGTAGCCTTCACATTTGAATCTACGGCTTCACGTAAAGAAGCAATCCGGCCTTTAACCTTTGAGACCTTCACACCATCGTCATTTAAAGTAGCGATCCCTGCTGAATCATACCCTCGATATTCTAGTTTCTCAAGTCCATTCAATAAAATTTCCTTTGTATCCTTTTGTCCAATATATCCTACTATTCCACACATTGTGTTGTCCTCCTCATATTCTCACCGGAGAAAAGGGACAGCCAACACCCATTTACGAAAAAAAGGAATATCTTTAGAAACCCAGTTGTCCGTATGCTGACTGCTTAAAAACTATGAAATCAGCATTAAGGCATTTATTTCTCAGAATACAAACACTTAGGATAGTTTCTAAAGTTTTCTTCCTGTTTTCTCTAATTTTCAGGGGCATCAGTCTGCCCCTTTCCCGTGAACTTTCTTTATTTATAACACTTTGATCTAATGCTTTGTAAAAAGAGTCACCTCTTAATTTTCCCATTAAATCCTTCAGTTGAAGTGTGACAACCGGGAGGCATCCGCCGAACACTCGATGAACCTCCTCCTCGTCAACTGTGCCGCTTCATCCGTCGCACACAGTTCAGGCGCTATTAATGTTATTAACCTCGCTCCTCCTTTACAATTCTAAACTCAAGTACTTAAATATTCCATCTAATCTTTATCATCTTAAACTTTACAGAAATATTTTACAAGCACAACTTTCATTTTACCTAATACTATTTTGTCTCGTCAATCTAAAAATACAACTGTTACAGGAAAGTTATCCTTGTGTAATATAATATGCGCAGGCTCCACTTCCCGTGTGGCCTGCGCTTTGATGGTTAATCCACCATTCCTAATTCGTCCTGCACTACTTCAACTACTTTATTTACATAAGTCTCACATTGTTCTTCAGTAGGAGCCTCAACCATGATACGAACGAGCGGTTCTGTCCCAGATGGACGTACAAGTACACGACCGCTGTCTCCCATTTCTTCCTCTACAGACTGAATCGCTTCTTGAATTCGAGGATGAGTTTGGACACGTTGTTTATCAATCACACGAACATTCTTTAATACTTGCGGGAATTTCTGCATCTCACCTGCAAGTTCAGAAAGCGGTTTTCCAGTTTCTTTCAGCACATTTACCAGCTGCAAAGCGGACAGCATACCATCGCCTGTAGTATTGTGATCAAGGAAAATAATATGGCCGGATTGTTCTCCACCCAGGTTATAGCCTCCACGTCGCATTTCTTCCATTACGTAACGGTCACCTACAGCGGTTTTATCACTTTTCATCCCATTGGACTCAACAGCTTTATAGAAGCCTAAATTACTCATCACAGTAGAAACTACCGTATTATGATTAAGTGTACCTTGTTGATTCATATGTTTAGCGCATATGTACATAATCTGGTCACCATCAACGATATTTCCTTTTTCATCGACAGCTATTAACCGGTCGCCATCTCCGTCAAAAGCAAGACCAATGTCAGCTCCCTTTTCCTTTACTAATTCCTGTAAGGATTCGGGATGAGTGGATCCCACATCTTTATTGATATTAAGGCCGTTGGGTGAAGAACCGATAGAAGTAATATCAGCTTCCAGATCCGCAAACAGATGGGAAGCAAGAGAAGATGTGGCCCCGTGGGCACAATCTAAGGCAATATGCAATCCTGCAAAATCGTAATCCACCGTTTGTTTCAGGTGCTGCATATACTTCTGGCCGCCTTCAAAATAATCATTAATCTGACCTAGATCTTCTCCAGCTGGACGCGGCAGCGTATCTTCTTCTCCATCAATCAGCGCTTCCACTTCCTGCTCTTGCTCATCAGTCAACTTAAAGCCATCCGGACCAAAGAATTTAATGCCATTGTCCTCTACTGGATTGTGAGAAGCAGAAATCATAATGCCTGCTTCTGCCTGCAGCGCCTTCGTTAGGTAAGAGACACCAGGTGTGGAAATCACGCCAAGACGCATCACTTCTGCACCTATAGAAAGTAGTCCAGCAAATAAAGCTCCTTCTAACATCTGCCCTGAGATACGTGTATCTCGGCCAATTAAAATTTTTGGTTTATTCACATCTTTCGTAAGCACGTAGCCGCCATATCTACCAAGTTTAAAAGCTAATTCCGGGGTTAATTCTTTATTGGCCACTCCTCGGACGCCATCTGTACCAAAATATTTTCCCATTATACTTGACCTCTCTTTCCTATCATCCCATATTATATATATTTTCGATAACACTCCTGGCAGATTCTAATTCACCTGACTTATCTGCTGAAGAGGAATTTAAGAACCTTCAATATCTACTTTCACTTCAATCGTATCAGGATTCGAACTGGTTACTCCATCCGGTTTCGGAATTTGGACATCCATCGTTTCATCCGAATTGACTTCAGAGATATCAACAGGAATATTAATTTTGTCAATTTCATCTAGTACATCGTGTGGACCATAGATTGTAATTTCATCTTTTTCCGGGATCACGTTGTTAACGATCACTCCATTAGGCGCGCCGCCCTTAACCTTAAGCGAAACCGGAACTTTCTTCTTAGGCTTGCTTATAGGGACACTTACGCTGACTACTGTTGGGTCGACAATAACATTTAACTCATTTCCTTGTGCATCATACACCTTAACAGGAGCTTCTGCTTTTTCAATAGAACTATCCTTATCGCCTATATTGACAATGGCCTTAACTACCTCGACCTTGTCCATGACTGACTTAGACCCTGTAACAGTAACTTTACCCGGATTAATCTCTGCTTCTCCAATATTAATATCATTACTCACCTTGTTCTCGTTAATGTAATCGACACTGACATCATAATCTTTGCTGACTTTCTTCTCAATGGTCACATCCACCGTCTTCGGCTCCGTAGTAACGGTAATACGGTTGGATATCCCTTTATACTGAACAGGAACGTTGTGGGTTCCTGGTTTTAATCCATTAAGATTCACATATGCTGTAAAATTTTTCTGTCTGACTACCGGGGCAATCACACTTTTAGTGCCTTTCACCGTTACGCTTACATCTTGAGGCAGACCGCTCACCACATATTCTTCATCGTTAAAATCTATATCAAGCGGGATGTTATTCATTACTTCTGTTTCTGAGGAATTGTCGTTAAACCAGAGAGATTGGGTATCTGCGTTCTTATTGTTCTCCAGGTTTACAGAAACCCACAGTAATACAGCCAACAGCAAAGAAATAATACGGATAAACCATGGACTTTTCAGTAATTTATCCATCTTTATTCCCCCTTCTGCCCCAGGTTGGAATCTTAAGGGAAATATCCAGCTCATTACGCAGGATTTCTTCTAGCTTTTCTTGATCGAGGTTCCGGTGCAGTTCCCCATTTTTAGTACAGGAGATCGCACCAGTTTCTTCTGATACAACTATAGTTAGTGCGTCAGTAACTTCACTAATTCCCATCGCTGCTCTATGCCTTGTACCCAGCTCCTTTGAGATAAAAGGACTCTCAGATAAAGGAAGATAACAAGCAGCAGCTATTATTTCATTTTCTTTAAGTATAACGGCTCCGTCATGAAGAGGAGTGTTCGGAATAAATATGTTCGTCAGCAGTTCACTAGAAAGGTGGCCGCCAATTCCAATTCCTGTTTCCACGTAATCTCCCATTCCTGTTTCACGTTCAATGGTGATTAACGCGCCAATCCGTCGCTTCGCCATATAATTACAGGATTTGATAATCGCCTGAATTGATTTTGCTGTATCTTCGTCCTCAGCCGTGTTTCTGCTAAAGAAACTGCCTCGTCCAAGCTGCTCAAGTGCTCTTCTGAGTTCAGGCTGAAATAAAATAATGATCCCTAAAAATCCCCAGGTTAACGCTTGTGACATCAGCCATCTTAGTGTGGTTAGTCCAAATAAATTACTTAATAAATATATCCCAAGGACGACAAAGATCCCCTTAAGCAGCTGAACAGCTTTGGTCCCCTGGATGAGCATCATTAATTTATATAAAACAAACCAGACAAGGGCGATATCAATAGCAATCAATAAGTAATCTAAAAAGTCACGTCCCCCATCAAGCATGCCTACACTTCCTTTTATAAAATAGTACCATTTCCATTCAACATTCAATTTTGATGAAATACAAACGCTCACTGAGCCATTCACACATCTTATTGCCAAAAATTAAAAGCCTGTATCATTATATCACATTTCCATTTTATCGAATATTAGAAACAATTAATTAAGAAAAAAGACTCCGGGAACAAAAGCTCATGCACCCGGCAGCTCCAACAAACAACAGGGATCACTCTTGATGCAGAATGATTGTCTCATCACCTCGGACGATCCCTAAAATCAAAAAACCGCTATAACCTTAGTCATAGCGGTTTGTATCAATTTGACTGAAATGAGAAGATATCTTTCACCGTATTTTTTGCATTGTACCAGATCCATTCAAACACCTGGTTTACTTCATTAACTTCTCCACTTACATATGCCTGATAGTTATTGCTGTCGGAATATAGATCTCCATGGTCTTTCGGAATAATATCTCCATTAATAATGGTAATATTTCCGTCTATCTTTCCATCTATTTTCAAGTCGCCATTCCGGACGACTAAATCGCCATCAACGGTAACTCCATCAGGAACAATTACTGTATTATCCTGAATCACTAAATTCTCTTGTTTAGAAACAGTCACTTGCTGGTCCTGGTTCCAGGCAGAGAAAATACCTCCAAACATGAGAATGAAGAATACGGCAGCAGCTGTAATCAGCGGATGTCTCTGTAAAAAGCGTGCATAATTTTTTCTTTTTCTCTCTTTAGGCAAGCCGGACATGACATTAGCTGTAAAGCTCGTTGGAGCCGTTACAGGGCCTGCATTTTTAATTAGAGTAATAGAGCGTTTTAACTCATGGAAGTGGTTCTGGCAGGATGGGCATGCTTGAAGATGGTCTCTCAGTCGTCTCTCTTCATCTTTATTTAAATCTCCATCCAAGTATTTATGCATTAATGCAACAGCTTCTTGATTGCATTTCATTCCCTCTCAACTCCTTTACACATGTCGAAGCCTTTTACGTAATGCTTCCCTGCCGCGGTGGACGCGTGTCTTCACCGTACCCACTGGAATATCTAACACTTCCGCGATTTCTTGAAGCGGAAGCTCATCTAAATACCGCAAGACGATAACACTTCGGTATTTGGGTGGCAAGGCCAGTATTTCCCGATGAATGTAAGTCTGAAGTTCCAGACTTTCCACTTCTTCTTCGGGTAACGCTTGATCAGCAGCCAGCTGGGAATACATATCCAGACCATCCGTCCCTCTTACCTCGGCATCAAGATAATAATCCGGCTTTTTCTTTCGAATCCGATCGATCGTTAAATTTGTAGCAATACGATACAACCAGGTCGAAAATTTACGCTTTTCATCAAACGTATGAATATTGGTGTATGCACGAATAAAGGCTTCTTGTGCAAGATCCTCAGCTTCATAGGCATTCCCAATCATGCGGTAGCAGATATGATACACTTTATTCTGGTAAAAAGAAACAATATCTTCAAATGCTGATTGGTCACCCTTTTTTACTTCTTTAATTTTCTTTTTGATCATGGTTTCCATCTGCTTCAACCTCCGCTATAGTTGCGGTCTGTATCCTTTACGGATGACTACACCCCAAGGTTTCAAAAAATTTATCTTTTTTTTAATAAAATATGTTTAATATATAATAGTTTAGGTTATAGGTCCTTAACTGTAAAATATTGCATGGGAGGACTATACGAATGAAACTGGAAACCATGTTAGTGAGGGAAATTGAGGATTGCAGAAAAGAAATGGCTCGCTTAGCTAAAGTACACTCATTAACTTCCAAAGAAGTTGTGTATATGAGCGTGAGGCTTGATCACCTGCTGAATGAATATGAGGAATTGAAACAAAAGGAACAGCAACCTGCCCTAAGACAGGCAAGCTACTGCTAACTTACATTTATTTTAGTTTCTCGCCGAATAAGGATCCCATCAAGCCGACAGCGACGCTGGCGGTCTTATTTTTTTCGTCGAGAATAGGGTTCACTTCCACAAATTCCGCTGAGGTAATCATTTGAGACTGATACAGCATTTCCATTGCTAAATGACTTTCCCGATAACTTAGTCCGCCCATAACTGGAGTCCCTACTCCTGGTGCTTCATTTGGATCCAGTCCATCCAGATCTAAACTTAAGTGTACACCATCTGTACGATCTTTCAAATATTGGATTGTTTCTTCCATTACTTTTGGCATGCCCATGCTGTCTACTTCGTGCATCGTGAATACTTTCATTCCTTTTTCTTCTATCAGTATACGCTCTCCTTCATCAAGAGAACGAGCTCCAACAATCACAACATTTTCAGGCTTGATCTTCGGCTGATAATCTAAGATATTGGTCAATTTTTCGTGACCTATTCCCAGACTAACCGCGAGCGGCATCCCGTGAATATTCCCAGAAGGAGAACTGTCGCCAGTATTCAAATCTCCGTGTGCATCATACCAAATTACTCCTAAATTTTCATAATGCTTGGCAATACCAGCCAGTGTCCCCATCGCAATACTATGATCTCCTCCAAGGACTAACGGAAAGCGGCCTTTTTCTACCACTTTGTCTACTTCAACTGCTAGTCGGTGACTGCCTTCAGCCACTTCATTTAGATTTCGCAGGTTGTCCAACTTTTCGGATTGGTTTCGTTCCGGACGAGGAATATCAATATCTCCTAAATCATCTATCACATACTTTAACTCTTCAAGACGTTCAATCATCCCTGCATAGCGAATTGCACTGGGACCCATGTCTACTCCGCGCCGCATTTGGCCTAAGTCCATAGGTACACCTATTACTGATAAATGGTTATTCAACATAAAATAATCCTCCTTTAATCGTTATCTATATTGTAGCCGTTTTCATGATGATGACTCAACTCAACAATTCATTGCATATATATACGTTATAGAGCGCCTGAGACCAGATGAAATGTATGATTACTAGTTCAACAAGAACTCCCTCCCCTTATTTAACCTTTTCAGAAAGCTTCTGGTAAACCAACAAACCTAAGACAAGCACTCCCAAAAAAAGCGTTTCTAAAAATTTTCCTCACAAAAAAAAGCTGACACTCAAGGTGCCAGCTTTTTTATTTAATTATGTATGGTGGAGCCTAGCGGGATCGAACCGCTGACCTCCTGCGTGCAAAGCAGGCGCTCTCCCAGCTGAGCTAAGGCCCCAATGGAGCGGGAGACGGGATTCGAACCCGCGACCCCCACCTTGGCAAGGTGATGTTCTACCACTGAACTACTCCCGCATCTTTTAAAAAATAATATAAAAAACGGACCTTGCAATTGCAACATCCGCATTTGTAATGAGCCATGGAGGATTCGAACCTCCGACCCTCTGATTAAAAGTCAGATGCTCTACCAACTGAGCTAATGGCTCGCAATCATCGATCATGAGTCCATTATTCAGTAAAGTATAAACACACTCTTTTGTGCTGCAAGCATACTCTCTACATAAACTTTACGCAATACATGCGAGTTGGTTAGTCACTCGAATCCTTGCTACTACTGAAAAAATGGCTGGCCCAGCTGGATTCGAACCAGCGCATGACGGTACCAAAAACCGTTGCCTTACCGCTTGGCTATGGGCCAACATCTACAAAACTTAGTATTACCAGTTAAACAGAGATTATACTGTTTTTCAAAAAAATTACTATCCATATCATAAATCAGCATTTAACTGTAATAAAAAATGGTGGAGGGAGTAGGACTCGAACCTACGAACCCGATGGGAGCGGATTTACAGTCCGCCGCGTTTGGCCAACTTCGCTATCCCTCCACTATCTAGAAAGTGGTGCCGGCCAGAGGACTTGAACCCCCAACCTACTGATTACAAATCAGTTGCTCTGCCAGTTGAGCTAGGCCGGCAACTATTTAAAAATGGAATGGTGGAGGATGCAGGGTTCGAACCTGCGACCCCTTGCTTGTAAGGCAAGTGCTCTCCCAGCTGAGCTAATCCTCCGAATATTGGTGACCCGTACGGGATTCGAACCCGTGATACCGCCGTGAAAGGGCGGTGTCTTAACCACTTGACCAACGGGCCATACAACTGCTTTCTTTGAGAGCTTCCAGCCGGATTTGAACCGGCGACCCCTTCCTTACCATGGAAGTGCTCTACCACTGAGCTATGGAAGCAAGTGGCTCCACCGGTAGGATTCGAACCTACGACCAATCGGTTAACAGCCGATTGCTCTACCACTGAGCTACGGTGGAATACTAAAAAAAGCTTCTCTAATTAAGTATAAAAGAAATGACGTGGCGACGTCCTACTCTCACGGGGATCGACCCGACTACCATCGGCGCTGAAGAGCTTAACTGCTGTGTTCGGCATGGGAACAGGTGTGACCTCTTCGCCTTCATCACCACATCATTAAGTTTGAGGTGAACCCTCAAAACTGGATAAGTCAACATTCAAACAAGAAATTTTTCATCGGTCTTTTCACTTTTTACGGTCTAGCTGCAGCTCCTAGATCCTCGTGATCTAAGCGATCTCTCATCCAGGCTGAAAACCACAGCCTTTCTGCGAGCTTGCTTAGCCAGTCGGATCTGGACAGTCGCTTCCGCTTTTCAAGATAGATAAGCCATCGATCCATTAGTATCCGTCAGCTCCGCGTGTCACCACGCTTCCACCTCGGACCTATCAACCTCATCGTCTCTGAGGGATCTTACTTACTTGGCGTAAGGGGAAATCTCATCTCAAGGGGGGCTTCATGCTTAGATGCTTTCAGCACTTATCCCGTCCACACGTAGCTACCCAGCTATGCTCCTGGCGGAACAACTGGTACACCAGCGGTGTGTCCATCCCGGTCCTCTCGTACTAAGGACAGCTCCTTTCAGATTTCCAACGCCCACGACGGATAGGGACCGAACTGTCTCACGACGTTCTGAACCCAGCTCGCGTACCGCTTTAATGGGCGAACAGCCCAACCCTTGGGACCGACTACAGCCCCAGGATGCGATGAGCCGACATCGAGGTGCCAAACCTCCCCGTCGATGTGGACTCTTGGGGGAGATAAGCCTGTTATCCCCGGGGTAGCTTTTATCCGTTGAGCGACGGCCCTTCCATACGGTACCGCCGGATCACTAAGCCCGACTTTCGTCCCTGCTCGACTTGTAGGTCTCGCAGTCAAGCTCCCTTGTGCCTTTACACTCTGCGAATGATTTCCAACCATTCTGAGGGAACCTTTGGGCGCCTCCGTTACTCTTTGGGAGGCGACCGCCCCAGTCAAACTGCCCACCTGACACTGTCTCCGGACCGGATCACGGCCCTGGGTTAGAATGTCCGTACAGCCAGGGTAGTATCCCACCAGCGCCTCCACCGAAGCTAGCGCTCCGGCTTCTAAGGCTCCTACCTATCCTGTACAAGCTGTACCAACATTCAATATCAGGCTACAGTAAAGCTCCACGGGGTCTTTCCGTCCTGTCGCGGGTAATGCGCATCTTCACGCATAGTATAATTTCACCGGGTCTCTCGTTGAGACAGTGCCCAAGTCGTTGCACCTTTCGTGCGGGTCGGAACTTACCCGACAAGGAATTTCGCTACCTTAGGACCGTTATAGTTACGGCCGCCGTTTACTGGGGCTTCGGTTCAACGCTTCGCTTACGCTAACGCATCCCCTTAACCTTCCAGCACCGGGCAGGTGTCAGCCCCTATACTTCGCCTTGCGGCTTCGCAGAGACCTGTGTTTTTGGTAAACAGTCGCTTGGGCCTTTTCACTGCGGCTCCTCGGCAGAGGAGCACCCCTTCTCCCGAAGTTACGGGGTCATTTTGCCGAGTTCCTTAACGAGAGTTCTCCCGCTCACCTTAGGATACTCTCCTCGCCTACCTGTGTTGGTTTGCGGTACGGGCACCTCTTTCCTCACTAGAGGATTTTCTTGGCAGTGTGAACTCAGGAGCTTCGGTACTTTAGTTCCCTCCCCATCACAGCTTGACGTTGCCGGACGGATTTGCCTATCCGACCGTCTCACTGCTTGGACGCGCTCATCCAATGGCGCGCTCTCCTTATCCTCCTGCGTCCCCCCGTCGTTCAAACGGAAAGGAGGTGGTACAGGAATATCAACCTGTTGTCCATCGCCTACGCCTATCGGCCTCGGCTTAGGTCCCGACTAACCCTGAGAGGACGAGCCTTCCTCAGGAACCCTTAGGCTTTCGGTGAAAGAGATTCTCACTCTTTTTTCGCTACTCATACCGGCATTCTCACTTCTAAGCGCTCCACCAGTCCTTACGGTCTGACTTCACGGCCCTTAGAACGCTCTCCTACCACTGATCTTACGATCAATCCGCAGCTTCGGTGGTGTGTTTAGCCCCGGTATATTTTCGGCGCAGAGTCACTCGACCAGTGAGCTATTACGCACTCTTTAAATGATGGCTGCTTCTAAGCCAACATCCTGGTTGTCTAAGCAACTCCACATCCTTTTCCACTTAACACACACTTGGGGA
Source organism: uncultured Bacillaceae bacterium (assembly GCA_963739045.1). Lineage (GTDB taxonomy): Bacteria > Bacillota > Bacilli > Bacillales > Halobacillaceae > Halobacillus_B. The sequence goes on from CAVTYY010000001.1 coordinate 249,573, forward strand.
CCTTAGCTGGCGGTCTGGGCTGTTTCCCTCTCGACCATGAACCTTATCACCCATGGTCTGACTCCCAGAACAAAGTCGTTGGCATTCGGAGTTTGACTGAATTCGGTAACCCGATAGGGGCCCCTCGTCCAATCAGTGCTCTACCTCCAAGACTTTATATTCTGAGGCTAGCCCTAAAGCTATTTCGGAGAGAACCAGCTATCTCCGTGTTCGATTGGCATTTCACCCCTACCCACACCTCATCCCCGCAATTTTCAACTTGCGTGGGTTCGGACCTCCAGTCAGTGTTACCTGACCTTCATCCTGGACATGGGTAGATCACACGGTTTCGGGTCTACGACCGCATACTCATTCGCCCTATTCAGACTCGCTTTCGCTGCGGCTCCGCTTCTGCGGCTTAACCTTGCATACGGTCGTAACTCGCCGGTTCATTCTACAAAAGGCACGCCGTCACCCATTAACGGGCTCCGACTACTTGTAGGCACACGGTTTCAGGATCTCTTTCACTCCCCTTCCGGGGTGCTTTTCACCTTTCCCTCACGGTACTGGTTCACTATCGGTTACTAGGGAGTATTTAGCCTTGGGAGATGGTCCTCCCGGATTCCGACGGAATTTCTCGTGTTCCGCCGTACTCAGGATCCACTCCGGAGGAAGAAAGGTTTCGACTACAGGGCTGTTACCTGCTCTGGCTGATCGTTCCAGATCGATTCGTCTACCTTCCTTCTTTGTAACTCCAAAGGAGTGTCCTACAACCCCAGAAAGCAAGCTTTCTGGTTTGGGCTGATTCCGTTTCGCTCGCCGCTACTCAGGAAATCGCGTTTGCTTTCTCTTCCTCCGGGTACTGAGATGTTTCAGTTCCCCGGGTCTGCCTTCCTCTACCTATGTATTCAGTAGAGGATGCTATTCCATTACGAATAGCGGGTTCCCCCATTCGGAAATCTCCGGTTCACAGCCTGCTTACGGCTCCCCGGAGCATATCGGTGTTAGTCCCGTCCTTCTTCGGCTCCTAGTACCAAGGCATCCACCGTGCGCCCTTATTCACTTAACTATCGTCGTGAAAAGACGTTTAAAAAATTTCGATGTTCGTTGAATGTCTTGTCATCACTAGTTTCATCCTGCGATAAAACTATGATTAACTTATCCAGTTTTCAAGGTTCAATTTCATAATTAGGGTTGATTATAAAACACAAAATTGTTCTTGTGTTTTAAATTAAATCAATATTATGGTGGAGCCTAGCGGGATCGAACCGCTGACCTCCTGCGTGCAAAGCAGGCGCTCTCCCAGCTGAGCTAAGGCCCCAAGTTGAATGGTGGGCCTGAGTGGACTCGAACCACCGACCTCACGCTTATCAGGCGTGCGCTCTAACCAGCTGAGCTACAGGCCCATCCAATATGGGGATCAAAATATATTTTAATAGTTTTGATCTTTCAAAACTGAACAACCAACCAAGTACGTTTCCTTAATGTCCAGCTTCAGCTCCCAGACCCTGGCGCTCTAAGCGATCTCTCTTCAAGGCTCGAAAGCCTTTCCGATAGCTTGCTTAGTTCGTCGGGTCTGAACGGTTGCTTCCGCCTTTCATATAATCCTTAGAAAGGAGGTGATCCAGCCGCACCTTCCGATACGGCTACCTTGTTACGACTTCACCCCAATCATTGGCCCCACCTTCGGCGGCTGGCTCCAAAAAGGTTACCTCACCGACTTCGGGTGTTGCCAACTCTCGTGGTGTGACGGGCGGTGTGTACAAGGCCCGGGAACGTATTCACCGCGGCATGCTGATCCGCGATTACTAGCGATTCCGGCTTCATGCAGGCGAGTTGCAGCCTGCAATCCGAACTGAGAATGGTTTTATGGGATTTGCTACACCTCGCGGCTTCGCTGCCCTTTGTACCATCCATTGTAGCACGTGTGTAGCCCAGGTCATAAGGGGCATGATGATTTGACGTCATCCCCGCCTTCCTCCGGTTTGTCACCGGCAGTCACCTTAGAGTGCCCAACTGAATGCTGGCAACTAAGATTAGGGGTTGCGCTCGTTGCGGGACTTAACCCAACATCTCACGACACGAGCTGACGACAACCATGCACCACCTGTCACTTGGTCCCCGAAGGGAAAGCCCTATCTCTAGGGTGTTCCAAGGATGTCAAGACCTGGTAAGGTTCTTCGCGTTGCTTCGAATTAAACCACATGCTCCACCGCTTGTGCGGGCCCCCGTCAATTCCTTTGAGTTTCAGCCTTGCGGCCGTACTCCCCAGGCGGAGTGCTTAATGCGTTAACTTCAGCACTAAGGGGTGGAAGCCCCCTAACACCTAGCACTCATCGTTTACGGCGTGGACTACCAGGGTATCTAATCCTGTTTGCTACCCACGCTTTCGCACCTCAGCGTCAGAAACAGACCAGAGAGTCGCCTTCGCCACTGGTGTTCCTCCACATATCTACGCATTTCACCGCTACACGTGGAATTCCACTCTCCTCTTCTGTCCTCAAGTTCCCCAGTTTCCAATGACCCTCCACGGTTGAGCCGTGGGCTTTCACATCAGACTTAAGGAACCGCCTGCGCGCGCTTTACGCCCAATAATTCCGGACAACGCTTGCCCCCTACGTATTACCGCGGCTGCTGGCACGTAGTTAGCCGGGGCTTCCTCGTTAGGTACCGTCAAGGTACCGCTCTATTCGCACGGTACTTGTTCTTCCCTAACAACAGAACTTTACGATCCGAAGACCTTCATCGTTCACGCGGCGTTGCTCCGTCAGACTTTCGTCCATTGCGGAAGATTCCCTACTGCTGCCTCCCGTAGGAGTCTGGGCCGTGTCTCAGTCCCAGTGTGGCCGATCACCCTCTCAGGTCGGCTACGCATCGTCGCCTTGGTGAGCCGTTACCTCACCAACTAGCTAATGCGCCGCGGGCCCATCTGTAAGTGATAGCAAGAAGCCATCTTTTAACCTCTCCTCAGGTGAGGAAAGGTGTTACCCGGCATTAGCCCCGGTTTCCCGGGGTTATTCCGATCTTACAGGCAGGTTGCCCACGTGTTACTCACCCGTCCGCCGCTCGTTCCACGAGCATCACCTCCGAAGAGGATCTGCTCGCTTCCCGCGCTCGACTTGCATGTATTAGGCACGCCGCCAGCGTTCGTCCTGAGCCAGGATCAAACTCTCCATAAAAGTGAAAAAGTTTGTCTTGCTCATTTGCACACCGAATGTGCTTTGTTTGAATTCCTTCTATATAATAGAAAGAATATCTTGACGTACTGGTTGGTTCGTTCAGTTTTCAAAGATCAAATGTTTGTCTGCCGTTTTGGCGACAAGATCTAATTTATCACGGTTTCGGTAATTAGTCAATAACTTTTCTGTAAAAAATTATTTCCCTTTAAGCGGCTTTCAAAATCACGGCTGCTTTTCCCGACAACGATTAATAATATAGCATAGAATAAAAACACTTTGCAATAACTTCTGGCAAATTTCTTTAAAAAAATCGTTAATTTCTTCAACAGCATGGAAAAGCATATAAAAAGACCTAAGAATGAACTCAGGTCTTCCTCATTACGTTAATCAAAAATTAATTATGTTTTTTCTTTCTGGGCATGTATTGCAAACACTCTTCACGTGCAGCAAATCTTCTGAAAATCTGAAAAAGAACGTCATACCTTTCTTCCATAGCATGTTTAATACCCGGATCAATTCTATGATCCCCTAAATCAAATGTGATTTCTTCCATTTCTCTCTTTAGTAAGTATTCAATTTCCCGACGCTCTTGTTCATTTACCATTAACCCATGCATAACTGCGACCTCCCTAGAAAAACAGCTCTTTGTTATTTTTACCCGTTTTCGCGTATTTATAGCATAGGCTGTCCTTTTTTTCATATGTATAGAACATAGTGGGGAAGGAGATGCGTGGTCGTGACTTTCTATACTTGGAAGGCAGAGAAAATTAAAAAATATGGACTAGTTATTATTTTAGCATTATTCTGCGCAATTTTATTATGGGTCGGTCAATGGAGTCAGCTGCCTGTGTTTTCTAACAAAGGAGAACCGAGAGCACTCAGTCAGGGAAGTGAGGATACTCCTTATGTAGCGCTGACCTTTGATATCAGCTGGGGGAGTGAAAAAGTTTATGATATATTAAAAAAACTCAAGGCATATGATGCTCACGCGACTTTTTTCGTTAGTGGCGAGTGGGCAGAAAGGCATCCCGAAATCCTTGAAGCTATTCAAAAAGGGAACCATGAAGTTGGGATGCTGGGCTATAGATATGAGAGTTATTTAGAGCAAAAACCAGCAGAAGTAGACGAGGACTTGCGTCATGCTAAAGAGGCATTCGATAAATTAGGGTATGAAAATATAAAGTGGATCCGGCCTCCGCATGGCCATTTTGATAAAACTGTTTTAAATCAAATAGAGAAAGAAGGATTACAAACGGTTCAATGGAGCATTAATCCACGAGACTGGGAAAACCCTGGTACCAACAAAATTATTAACCAAGTATTAGAGAAGAGTTCAAAAGGAGATATTATATTACTTCATGCTTCTGATTCTGTTAAACAAACATCCAATGCATTAGATGTCATCATTCCGGGATTGAAACAAAAGGGCTTAAAATTCGTGAGTATTACGGAATTGGCAAATGGCGGCAAAGCAAAAACTACTCAAGTAAATTAACAGGCATAATACCAAAGTTTTAACATAAAAGGAACTTGCTGAAATTCAGCAAGTTCCTTTTATGATGGTCCTGGCAAAGCATAAGATCGTGTATGACTATAGTGAGATCTCCGGATAAAGGATCACGCCAGGTTCACACTAAGGAAACGAAGGTTAATTTTTCTCTATGTAAGCATGAAGGACTTTCCCAGGACCATGGATTTAATTTTTAAGCTGATTTTTGTTTGGCATTTGCCGTTAACCGATGGAGAAGCAGCACCTGATAAATATTACAAGCAAGTAATGGGATGATCATTAACAGCACATAATCATGTCCTTGAGTTCTTAACGCAGGTACCCACTCGATCGTAGTCACCACAACCATAAAAAACAAGGCAGGAATAAAAGCTTTCGCATTGGTTTCTTTTGCTTTTCTTGAAGCTGTGATTAACCCAATTATTAATAGTGCAATAGCAGTTAGAAAATATTCTAATAAAGACCCCTTCTCTGCCGCCTGATAACGAAAATAAACAAGATCAAATAAGGCAAAAGCAATTAAAACCACTTGAATGGGAATCCATAAGGAACGAAAGACACCCAGACCAAATTGATTTACGGTTAAATACGCAAAAAAACCCATTTGGCTGATAACACTGAAAATAAATCCTAATCCAGTAAAAAAAAGCAATACCCCTAATAATTCCATCAATTGAAAGGGATCAAAAACTTTTTGATAAGCATCTGGTTTAATAACAAAACTTGCGATAAGTGTTAAAACCCCGCCCAATAAAAGCGTGGTCAAAAACATTCGGACCCATTTACGACTATTCACGACCGTTCCCCCTAATTGCAAAAAAGAATGTATCCTTCGTATTTTATCATGAAGCCTCCCATTTTTCCTTAAGACCGCATATTTTTTTGTGATTTACAAATAGTAAAGTAAGGAGAACTTAAGAAAGGGGACAGCTCCAATGTCCAAAAAAAGCATATATGTATGTACCGTCCTAATTCTTGTTTTCCTGTCAGCTTGCGGTGGCAGTTCTGGAGCAAGCCAGCAGGCAGATTATGATGAAACCAAGAAAATGATGGTGGATATCTTAAAAACAGATGATGGAAAAAAAGCCATAAAAAATGTACTCTCTGACAAAGAGATGCAGCAATCCATGGCGCTTGACTCCCAAGTAGTTTCTGAAGCCGTAACTAAAACCCTGGTCTCAGAAGATGGAAAAGCGTTCTGGAGCAAACTATTTTCTGATCCGACCTTTGTTCAAGGCTTCAGCAAGGTCATCAAGGATGAACAGAAAGACTTGATGAAAGGCCTGATGAAAGATGCAGAATACCAAAAGACATTAATTGAATTATATAAAAATCCAGAAATGATGAGTGAAATGGTCACAGCCATGCAATCCCAAAAGTTCCGCTCTTATCTTGAAGAGACGATTCAGGAAACATTAAACAGTCCTGTCTTCCAAGCCAAGATGAGTGAAACGCTGCTAAAAGCGGCGGAAAAGATGAAAAGCGGTAACTCTTCTGGACAGCAAGGCGGAAATCAGCAGGGAGGCACCACCGGTCAATCGTCTGATGGTCAAGCACAAGGCCAGGGCCAAGGGCAAGGGCAAGGCGGACAATCTGGCGGCTCATAAAAAAATCACGCTTTCCTATAAAAGGAAGCGTGATTTTTTATGTTAGTACCTATCAATAACCTTTGCTGCCATATTGCGATAGACTAAACCAATCGGGTGGTCTTCCTGATACACAGAAGGCGCAAAAATATCTTTTTCTTCATAAGGCTGCTGCAAAGGAATATGGCCAAGAATATCCGTTTTCAGCTCTTCGGCAAGCTTAGCTCCACCGCCTCGTCCGAATACAAATTCTTTGTTACCTGTTTCTTTACTTTCAAAATACGCCATATTTTCCACAACACCAAGAATTTCATGCTCCGTTTTTATGGCCATTTGTCCTGCACGTGCCGCTACAAAGGCAGCTGTCGGATGCGGCGTAGTGACTATGATTTCTTTTGAAGCAGGAAGCATGGCATGTACATCTAGAGCCATATCTCCTGTACCTGGAGGTAGATCAAGCAAAATGTAGTCCATGTCTCCCCACTCTACTTCCTTAAAGAAACTGGTCAGCATTTTGCCAAGCATAGGACCACGCCAGATAATTGGTGAATTATCTTCTACAAAGAATCCCATAGAAATAACTTTTACTCCAAATCGCTCAACAGGAATAATTTTTTCACCACGTACAACAGGGCGATGTTCTACTCCCATCATATCAGGTACGCTGAATCCATAAATATCAGCGTCGATAATTCCAACCTTCTTCCCTAAACGGGAAAGACCAACAGCAAGGTTAACCGTTACCGTAGATTTTCCTACTCCGCCTTTACCACTTGCAATAGAGATAAATTTAGTTTTGCTGTTTCCATCAAGCAGCGAGTTCTGGGCGGCTTCTTCTGCTGCCGGCTGAAATTTATTTACAACCTCTTCCGGTAATTGATCAAAGCGAAGACCAACTGTCGCTGCTCCTCCACTCTTCAGAGCGTTAACAATCGTCTGCTGTAATTCCATTTGTTCCGCAGTGTTGGTTTTTGCGATTAATACCTTTACACTTACGTGGTTCTTTTCTTCTTTAATCTTAATCTCTTCAATTCCACCGGTTTCTTCCAACGTTTTATGTAAAAACGGATCCTCGATTGAATGAAGGATATTCAGCACTTCTTCTTGTGTAAGCACTTCGGTTCACCATCCTTAGAAATGTTTCAACATTGCAAGTATAACATACATGAAACGCTTTCTAAGCGATATGCCTTACGAATTGATTTTTCCTTTATTTTGCAGGGTATTCACGCTCTGTTACATACCGTAAGACGCCTTGATAAACCGCCGCTGCCATTTTCCTTTGATAATCGTCGCTTACCAGTAATTCTCTCTCCTGGCTATTCGATAGGAAACCGGCCTCAATTAAAGCACCGGGAGCTTCTGCATGTTTTAATAAGTAAATGTTGGATAAACCTAGTGATTCTCTCGTTGTATTTTCCAAATTCGTCTTTATTTCAGATTGGATGAATTTAGCCAGGTTTTCACCATCTTTATTGCCCGGATAATAAAAAGTCTGTGCCCCTCTCCATTTCGGTGATGGAATGGCATTTAAGTGAATACTTAAGTAAAAGTCCGCATCTTTCTCTTTAATATACTGAACCCTGTTCCTAATATCCTCTGATTTCCTGCGTGATAAGCTTCCCGCCTCATCCGAAGAAAGATCTTCATCATCATATCGCGTCAAATAGACCAGGGCACCTGCCTGCTGCAAATAGTCCTGGATGTATTTAGATAATTGCAAAGTAATCTGCTTCTCTTCCGTTCCATCACTACCTACTGCTCCGCCATCCGGCCCTCCGTGACCAGGGTCAATCACAATCACTTTTCCAGACAGAGGTGACGACCAAGTCATCCAGGCATCTTTCGCTTCCTGGATTGGATAAGAAACTAGACACACGAGAACAATGATCCCCGCCAGCCAACCCACCGTTTTCATCCGACGTATCATCCATCCCACACTCCCTCATTCTCTCTATTTCACTATATGGGACAAGATCTGCATTTATGAGCAAAAGGGATGGAGAAAATCCGCCAAGAAGCAGTAAGAGCTGTTTCTGAACATACAAAAAAGCCTCGGCCGAAATGGCCAGAGGCTGATTTTGAAACAAATTAACGTTTAGAGAACTGTGGAGCACGACGAGCACCTTTAAGACCGTATTTCTTACGTTCTTTCATACGTGCGTCACGAGTCAGTAGTCCTGCGCGTTTAAGCGGTGTACGATATTCAGGGTCTGCTTTTAATAAAGCACGAGCGATTCCGTGACGGATAGCACCCGCTTGTCCTGTAAATCCTCCACCATCGACGTTTACATAAACATCATAATTTCCTTCATTTTCTGTAACAGCTAGAGGCTGCTTAAGAATCATTCGAAGAGTTTCATATGGGAAAAAGTCTTCGGCATCACGATTATTTACTACTACACGACCAGTTCCTGGAACAAGACGTACACGAGCTGTTGACTTTTTACGACGTCCAGTACCGGAGTATTGTACTTGTGCCACTCTTGATTACCTCCTTCTATTATCCACGAAGTTCGTAAACTTCTGGTTGTTGTGCTTCATGCTTGTGGTCAGTGCCAGCATATACATGAAGTTTCTTACCCATTTTACGTCCTAGGCTTCCTTTTGGCAGCATACCTTTAACAGCAAGTTCTAGCATTTGCTCTGGGTATTTTGTGCGCATTTCGTCAGCCGTACGGGATTTCAAACCACCTGGGTGATTTGAATGACGGTAGTAAATCTTGTCATTGATCTTGTTGCCTGTTAATTGAATTTCACCTGCATTAATGATGACTACGTGATCACCAGTGTCAACGTGAGGTGTATACGTTGGTTTATTTTTACCGCGAAGGATCGCAGCAACTTCGCTTGCCAAACGGCCGAGTGTCTGCCCTGCAGCATCTACAACAAACCATTTGCGATCCACGTTGTTTTCATTCGCCATGAAAGTTGTGCGCATATCGGTTTCCCTCCTGAATTGTTAATTTCGATAAGCTTGTCAAAATTTATCTCAAATACGATTAGTTTCCGGGGCTAACCGTGGTATAGAAATAAAATGCCATAGAATATAATATAACACACCCAACACCTATGTCAAGAGAATAAACACCAGGAATCGTTGTTTTTTTGATTAAATTATAAATTCATATTATAAAACTCCGTGAATGCTTAATAATCTACCTTCCAAAGAAATAATCCTCTTGAAGGAGCGGTTTTACCTGCAGCCTCCCGGTCTCGCTGCTGAATAATGCGTGGGATATCATCTATGGATCGTTCTTCAAGACCCACTTCAAGCATGGTACCAACAAGAATCCGTACCATATTGTACAAAAAGCCTGTTCCTTTAAAAATAAACACCAGCTCAGATCCATTTGTTACTATCTGGGCCTCTGTAATGGTTCTGACTTTACTGCCTTTAATATTCGTTTTGGCAGAACAAAAGGAAGTAAAATCATGCTCCCCCTTTACGAAGGCACAAGCTTCACGCATTGCCTCTATATTTAAAGTCCTGCGAATATGGCACGTGTAATGACGCCTGAAAAAATCAGGATCCTGAGCATTCCATACGTAATATCGGTATTCTTTCCTCCTGGCATCATAACGGGAATGGAAGTCAGCAGCCACTTCATCTACTGCAGCAATTTGTATATCCTCCGGCAGCAGGGTGCTGAGCGCACTTTTCCAATTAAACTCGGCAAGCTCAAGCGGTGTATCAAAGTGAATCACTTGCCCCTTGGCATGGACACCAGCGTCCGTACGGCCTGAAGCCGAGATCTTGATAGGCTTTCCCTTGTGCAGCTTGGAGAGAGCCTTTTCTAATTCTTCTTGAACGGTTCTCCCATTGTGCTGAACTTGATAACCTGAAAACTTAGTTCCATCATACTCAATTTTGAATCTTATCCGTTTCACCGAGGACGCCTCCCAATTAAGTCCTTGTTAGAATAAGCCCCACAATCAGAGCTGAAAATAACACATACAAATAAATATCCACTTTGCTAATCTGCAATTCACGCAATTTCGTCCGTCCTTCTCCACCTTTGTATCCTCGAGCTTCCATCGCCATAGCGAGCTCCTCAGCCCGTTTAAACGCACTGACAAACAAAGGGACTAACAGAGGAATGATGGCTCTTATACGGTCCTTAAACGATCCTGTACGGAAATCTACACCTCGTGACGCCTGCGCTTTTGAAATCTTTTCCGTTTCCTGCATAAGGGTGGGAATAAACCGCAGAGAAATCGACATCATTAAAGCTAATTCATGAACGGGAAAGCGGACTTTCTTCAAAGGAGCTAATAATTCCTCAATCGCATCGGTAATTTCTATAGGTGTGGTTGTTAAAGTTAACAATGAAGTAACCATAATAAGTAAAAAGAAGCGCAGGGAAATAGCAGCACCCTGGATTAAAGCTTCACTGTATATCTTCCAGCCCAGCACATTAAAAATGACCTCTCCTTGCTTGGTAACTATTAGGTGCAGAACAAAAGTAAACAGAATTAGCAGCCATATCGGCTTAAGGCCTTTCAGAATGTAATAAACAGGAATTCGAGTGATGATCGCACTGCCCACAGCGAATACCGTCAGCAGTCCGTAACTCATAACAGAATTAGCAAAAAAGACAATCACAACAAAGAAAAAGATAATGGCAATCTTGGAGCGCGGGTCTAGCCTGTGCACTACCGAATTCCCCGGAATGTACTGTCCAATAATCATAGAACTACTCATGGACACGCCCCCTTTGTACCAATTGGGACAATTCCTTTGCTAATTCTGCTATCGATTGGCCCGTATAGGGAATTTCTATCCCAAATTGATCTGTAACTCTAGTTAGAAACTCAATCACTTCCGGGACATCCAGCTGAACTTGCTTCAGTTTTTCTCTTTGAGTAAAGATCTCAAGAGGAGGTCCCTCCATATACACTTCTCCGTGATTTAGAATGATAATGTGATCCGCATAAGCCAGCGCATCTTCCATACTGTGGGTAACCAGAATGGTCGTGCCCTCTTTTTCTTTATGAAGCCGGTAAAACATATCCATAACCTCATGCTGCCCATTGGGATCCAGTCCAGCGGTAGGCTCATCAAGAACCAGTACTTTAGGTTCCATAGCAAGCACTCCCGCAATAGCTGCCCGCCGCATTTGACCGCCGCTTAAATCAAACGGAGATCGGTCCAGCATTTCTTCAGGCAGATGAACGGCAGCCATAGATTCAGCTGTCCGCTGTTTAATTTCTTCTTCTTTGACTCCAAAGTTTAAAGGACCAAATGCAATATCCTTGGCCACGGTTTCTTCAAAAAGCTGATGCTCAGGATACTGAAATACAACCCCTACCTGTTTGCGCAATTCACGAAGATGTTTATTCTTTTCTCCAGCTTTTAATCGATAATTACCAATCGCTACTTCACCTTCTGTAGGGCGCACTAAGCCATTGAGATGCTGAATCAGGGTAGACTTACCAGAACCCGTATGTCCAATTACAGCCACGAAGGAACCCGACTTGATAGAAAAGGAAAGCTTATTTAAAGCCCGATGTTCAAATGGACTATTGGGCTGATAAACATAACTTACCTCATTGAATGTAATGTCCATAATTCCTCCAATAACTCCTCGTGATTGAGTGGCTCACGTTGTAAGTTAACACCAGCAGCTTTGATTTCTTCTGCCAGTTTTGTTACGAAAGGAGTATCTAAGCCAATTTCTAATAATTCTTCTTTCTTTGAGAAAATGTCTCTTGGGCTTCCTTCCAGCCATACTTCCCCCTGATTCATGACAATTACTCGTCCAGCCTGGGTCACTTCCTGAAGATCGTGAGTAATCGTGATAAGAGATAAGTTACGCTGATGCTGCAATTCGCGTATCGTCTGCATAATTTCTTTCCGGCCTTTTGGATCAAGCATAGCTGTCGCTTCATCTAGTATGATGTATTGAGGTGAAACCGCCAGGACACTTGCGATAGCTACACGCTGCTTCTGTCCGCCAGAGAGTCTGTGTGGTTCCTGACTTTCGTAATCTGTCATTCCAACCGCCTGAAGACTTTCTTTAATGCGCTCAACCATTAATTCTCTAGGCATACCGTGATTCTCCATACCAAAAGCTACATCATCCCGAACGGTGGTGCCTACAAACTGATTATCCGGGTTCTGGAAGACCATCCCTACTTGTTTGCGGACCTCCCAGACGGTATCTTCATTTACAGACTGACCATCTACAAGCACTTCTCCTTGTTCAGGAAATAAAAGGCCATTCATTAATTTGGCTATTGTAGATTTCCCCGATCCATTATGACCGATAATCGCCACCCACTCATCTGATTCAATAGCGAAACTGACATTATTCAGCACCCAGGGCATATCTTCCTGATAACGAAACGAAACATTTCTAAACTCAATCCTGCTCATGCAGCTTCCTCCTCTGCTCTTAACCGACTATTTCCCGGGAAATACGACAAATATTCCCCAGCTTTAATCAAATCGTATATAAAATTCCAGCTGTATTTCCACATAAAAATTCTAATTTTAGGAAATAGTAGATACCAACATAGTCATCATCAGTGGCTCCAAGCCCCACGCCGGAACACCGCGGTTAAGAGCTTGAAGGACGAAGCTCTGTACACATGTCCAGTTAGGACCCTAGTCCCTGTAAGCATAAACCCGGCAGAATGGATAGTCACGTCCACATGAGCATCAGGAATTTGATAACTATCGCTTGCCAGCTGATGCCTGTACCGCAAACCTCATCAAATCATCTAAACTTCCTGGGCAATAAAAAAAGGGCTGGAGTTAACCTCTGAACGAGATTTCTTCCTGCCCTTTTACACCTATCGCATATGGTGACATTAAACTAGTTCAATGATCGCCATTTTCGCTCCGTCACCCTTACGTTCACCTAGCTTAAGCACGCGAGTGTAACCACCTTGGCGGTCTTCGTAGCGTGGGCCAATATCAGAGAACAACTTTTGTAAAGCTGTTTGATCCCCTTCTTCATTAGCACCTGCTTGGTAAAGGAATGATTCAGCTTGACGACGGGCGTGAAGATCGCCTCGTTTACCTAGTGTGATCATTTTTTCTACAACTGAACGAAGCTCTTTTGCTTTAGCTTCTGTTGTTTCTAGACGTTCGTGAACGATCAAGTCTGTTGCTAAGTTGCGTAGCAGCGCCATACGTTGATCTGTAGTACGACCTAGTTTTCTAGCCATTGATAATCCCTCCCTTTTCAGAAACTCTTAGATGTGATCGATTAATCTTCTTTTCTTAAGCCTAATCCGAGCTCATCTAATTTGTGCTTCACTTCTTCAAGAGACTTGCGGCCAAGGTTACGAACCTTCATCATGTCATCTTCTGACTTATTCGCAAGTTCCTGAACTGTATTTATACCAGCCCGTTTCAAACAGTTATAAGAACGAACGGATAGATCCAATTCTTCAATCGTCATCTCAAGAACTTTTTCTTTCTGATCCTCTTCTTTTTCAACCATGATTTCAGCTTTCTGAGCTTCATCTGTAAGGCCGACAAAGATATTAAGGTGTTCCATATAGATTTTTGCACCTAGGGAAATCGCCTCTTCTGGACGAAGGCTTCCGTCAGTCCATACATCCAAAGTTAACTTATCGAAGTTTGAAGTCTGACCAATTCTAGTGTTCTCTACTTGATAAGTCACACGGGATACTGGTGTAAAGATTGAGTCAACTGGAATCACACCGATTGGTAAATCTTCGTGGTTATTACCTTCTGCAGGACGATATCCACGTCCGCGTTCAGCAGTAATCCGCATACGAAGACTTGTATTACTATCCATTGTAGCAATGTGAAGATCTGGATTCAGAACTTCTACATCACTATCATGAGTGATATCAGCAGCCGTAACTTTTCCTTCACCCTGAACATCGATTTCTAAAGTCTTTTCATCCTCAGAATAAATCTTAAGAGCTAGTTTCTTCAGGTTCAAAATGACGGTAGTAACATCCTCAACAACACCATCGATAGTTGAGAATTCGTGAAGAACTCCATCAATTTGAACGGATGTCACAGCAGCGCCAGGAAGTGAGGATAACAGGATACGACGCAAGGAGTTACCAAGTGTTGTACCATACCCACGTTCAAGCGGTTCGACGACGAACTTACCAAAAGTGGACTCATCGCTGATCTCAACCGTTTCAATTTTTGGCTTTTCAATTTCGATCATTACACAAAAACCTCCTTCAAAACGTCGAAACCCCGGTTAGACCCTTGTCTAACCGAAATTCCTCAGGTAAGCAGTCCCGTTTTTAAAACTGCATATTTGCTGTCTAGAGCTTGCTATTATAAATAGCTATCATAACCCATTATAGACAGTGTGACAAATTCTATTCAGAACTATTATACGCGACGACGTTTTGGCGGACGGCAACCATTGTGTGGTACTGGAGTCACGTCACGAATTGCTGTGATCTCAAGACCAGCTGCCTGTAGGGAACGGATGGCTGCTTCACGGCCAGCTCCAGGTCCTTTAACAGTTACTTCAAGAGTTTTCATTCCATTATCCATAGCATTTTTAGCTGCGGCTTCAGAAGCCATTTGTGCAGCAAATGGAGTAGATTTACGAGAACCTTTAAAACCAAGAGAACCTGCACTGCTCCAGCCAATAACATTACCCTGAACATCGGTGACAGTAACAATAGTATTGTTGAATGTAGAGCGAATGTGAGCTACACCAGTCTCAATATTCTTTTTCACGCGACGTTTACGACTGCGAGTATTTCCTTTACGTGCCATATGGTTAGTTTACCTCCTTCTGCTTTCGATTACTTACGTTTATTAGCCACTGTACGACGTGGGCCTTTACGAGTACGAGAGTTATTTTTAGTCTTTTGTCCACGAAGCGGAAGTCCGCGACGGTGACGAATACCACGGTAAGAACCAATCTCAATCAAACGTTTGATATTTAGAGAGTTCTCACGACGAAGATCACCTTCGACATTGTGGTTGTCAACTGCACTACGGATTTTAGTTAGTTCGTCTTCAGTTAGATCGCGAACACGAGTGTTTTCAGAAACACCTGCTTCAGCTAAAATCTGAGTTGCCAGTGAATTACCGATACCATAGATATAAGTTAGTGAAATCGCTACGCGTTTATCGCGAGGAATATCTACACCTGCTATACGTGCCATCTGGTACGTGCACCTCCTTCTTAATTAACCTTGTTTTTGTTTATGCTTAGGGTTATCGCAAATTACCATAACTTTACCTTTACGGCGGATAACTTTACAATTTTCGCAAATTGGTTTTACAGAAGGTCTTACCTTCATCGTCACTACCTCCTTTAAGATCGGAGTTTCTTATTTATAACGGTACGTAATCCGTCCTCTAGTTAAATCATAAGGGGAAAGTTCAACCGTCACCTTATCTCCAGGGAGAATTCGAATGAAGTGCATACGAATCTTTCCGGAAACATGAGCCAAAACGGAATGACCATTTTCAAGCTCTACCTTAAACTGTGCGTTAGGTAAGGTTTCAACGACGGTACCTTCTACTTCAATTACATCGTCTTTCGCCATCGAGTTGATCTCCCTTCTTCAAATCAGTCACTGCTTCATTAATATATTTAGATACGGCAAACCGAAGCTTGCCATTTGTGACGCGACCCGTTTCTAGAAGGCTGTTCTGGACTTCCGGAGAGATGAAATCCATTAGCTCAATATGCTGCATATTCTTTTTCTTTGGTCGATCATACTTGCGCTTATCTCCATCGGCAAGCAGCACAAAGCGGCCATCCAGTACATCGATCACAACCGCGTACTGTCCTGCCTCTCGCCCCTGCAGAATACGAACAACTTGACCTATCTGTGGACTCGACTCAGATTCGTTCAAACACGATCACCTTCACTTAGGATTTTGTTAATATTTCGTAACCCTCTTCCGTAATCGCTATGGTGTGTTCAAAATGCGCACACATTTTACCATCTTGTGTGACTACCGTCCAACGATCTGCAAGAGTTTTCACATAGCGGTCCCCTGCATTTACCATTGGTTCTATAGCCAAAACCATTCCGGGTTTTAAACGAGGACCTTTATTCGGCGGACCATAATGAGGAACCTGAGGATCCTCATGGAGCTCCCTGCCTACTCCATGACCCACGTATTCCCGGACGATAGAAAATCCATGAGCTTCTGCATGCTTTTGAATCGCATGAGATATATTTGAAAGGCGTTCACCTGGTTTTGCTTCTGCAAGTCCTTTAAACAATGAAGTTTCTGTGACTTCCAGCAACTCCTGAGTGTTTTCATCTATGGTGCCGACTGGATAAGTCCAAGCCGAGTCACCATGATAGCCTTGGTATTTCGCCCCAATATCAATGCTGATGATATCTCCTTCGTTCAGAACCCGGTCTCCCGGAATTCCATGAACCAGTTCTTCATTGACTGATGCACAAATACTTCCACGAAATCCATTATAACCTTTAAAGGATGGGATTGCATCCTTACTGCGTATGAATTGGTCAGCAATTTCATCCAGTTCACGGGTTGTTACCCCTGGTTGAATGTAACGCTTCAATTCCTGGTGCGTCAAGGCAACAATTTTGCCAGCTTCACGCATAATTTCCAATTCCCGTGGAGTCTTAGTGTTAATCATTGAGACAAATTTCCCAATTTTTGATCAATGTCCTGGAACACTTCGTTGATATCTTTGTCACCTTTAAAGGAAACGACATACCCTTTTTCACGATAAAAATCTAGAAGCGGCTTCGTTTGTTCTACATTAACTTCTAGACGTTTCTTAACGGTATCCGGCTGATCGTCTTCGCGCTGAATTAACTCCGAGCCATCATGGTCGCATTTCCCTTCCTCTTTCGGAGGATTGAAAATGACATGATACGTTGCTCCGCATGTCGGGCAAACGTGTCGTCCAGTCAGACGCTCGATGAGCTGATCTTTTGGAACATCGATATGAAGAACATAATCTAATGATTCTTCCATATCGTTAAGCAGACTTTCAAGTGCTTCTGCTTGAGCGATCGTTCTTGGAAATCCATCAAGCAGAAAGCCATCCTGGCAATCAGGCTTACTTAGGCGCTCACGTACAATTCCGATGGTTACTTCATCAGGTACTAGATCGCCTTTATCCATAAAAGACTTAGCTTCTTTACCAAGTTCTGTTCCTTCTTTGATAGCTAAACGGAACATATCTCCAGTTGAGATATGAGGGATGTTATATTTTTCGACTATTTTCTCTGCCTGAGTGCCTTTACCAGCACCAGGAAGACCCATCAGAATCAAATTCAACGTGTTCCCCTCGCTCTCATATTTCATTTGTGACTCACTAATTATTTAATAAAACCTTTATAGTGGCGTTTTACAAGCTGGCTTTCTAACTGCTTCATCATTTCAAGGGCAACCCCGATTACGATGAGAAGACTAGTACCTCCGATTTGTACAGATGGCGGCAGCTTTGCCACCGATCCTAAAATGATCGGAAGAATAGCAACAGCAGCAAGGAATAATGAACCTACAACCGTTAAACGGTACATGACGCGTGTTAAATATTTCTCAGTATTTTTCCCAGGACGAATTCCTGGAATATACCCTCCCTGCTTCTGCAGGTTTTCTGCCATTTGTTCTGGATTAACCTGAACAAATGTATAGAAGTAAGTGAAAGCAATAATTAACACTACGTAAATAATCATTCCCGGCCAGTTTTGATAATTAAAGATATATTGAATCACAGAGGCAACTTCATTACCTTCGAAGAATCCAGCGATGGTTCTTGGTGCGATAATGAATGAAATCGCAAAGATTACTGGAATTACCCCCGCAGCGTTAACTTTCAGTGGTAAGTGAGTCGAGTGCCCGCCTACAGGTGAACGATTTACTAAACGTTTGGCATATTGGATCGGTATCTTTCTCAGCGCCTGCTGAATGAAGATAACTCCCACAACAACTGCCACAATAACTAAAAGAATTAGAGCAATAATAATTAAGTTAATGAACAGTTGATCCTGAGCTCCAGATATATATTGATCATACAACTGGTTAGCTCCTGTCGGAATACGAGAAACAATCCCGCCAAAGATAATAATGGAAATACCATTTCCAACTCCGTGTGAAGTAATTTGCTCACCAAGCCACATCAAGAATGCTGTTCCGCCTGTTAATACTAATGCGATCACTATAAATTTAAACACACCTGGGTCAGAAATCAACTGACCACCAGCTAAAGCGTTAAAACCGATAGACATCCCAATAGCCTGGATAAAGGCAAGAACAATCGTTCCATAGCGGGTAAACTGAGCTAATTTCCGACGGCCAACTTCACCCTGTTTCTTCCACTCAGCAAATTTAGGTACAACGTCCATCTGCAGCAGCTGCATAATAATGGAGGCTGTAATGTACGGCATAATGCCCATTGCAAAAATGGAAAAGTTCTTAAGTGCTCCCCCGCCAAACGTGTTTAAAAAGCCAAAAGCATTCTGGGAATCCATGAAGTTAATGGCTTCTCTGTCGGTGAAGGGAACAGGTATGAACGTACCTAATCGAAAAACAACAAGCATCAACAAAGTGAAAATAAGTTTCCGGCGAATATCACTCACGCGCATAAAATTGGAGATTGTCCGGAACATTAAATCACCTCAGTTTGACCGCCCGCTGCTTCAATCGCTTCTTTGGCTGAAGCAGAGAACTTATGAGCTTTCACAGTAAGTTTCTTCTCGATTGAGCCTTTTCCTAGAACTTTAATACCAGCTTTTTGATTGCTGACTACGCCAGTCTCTAGTAGAAGGTCAGGGGTAACCTCTGCGCCCTCTTCAAAGCGGTTAAGAGCATCAAGATTAATGATCGCGAATTCCTTACGGTGAATATTCGTAAAGCCACGTTTCGGCAGACGTTGGAATAGCGGCATTTGGCCACCTTCGAAACCTGGACGAGTTTTACTACCAGAACGCTGGCCTTGACCTTTATGGCCGCGACCGGAAGTTTTACCGTTACCAGATGCCATTCCACGACCTACACGATTACGTTCTTTACGAGAACCTTCTGCAGCTTTTAATTCATGCAGTTTCATGTGAGCACCTCCTTATTTCTTTCGTTAATTATACCTCTTTAATCGATACAAGGTGAGATACCTTATGAGCCATACCTCGGATCGCTGGGTTATCTTCAAGTACGACAGATTGACGAATCTTGTTCAGACCTAGCGCTTTAACAGTTGAACGCTGATCTTGTGGTCTGCCAATAACACTGCGCGTGAGGGTAATTTCTAACTTCTTAGCCATTGTTTTTCCCTCCTTATCCTACAGTTCTTCTACGGACTTCCCACGAAGTTTTGCAACGTCTTCTGCACGTTTAAGCTCGCCAAGACCAGTCAGTGTCGCACGCACCATGTTAATAGGTGTGTTAGAACCAAGTGACTTAGATAGGATGTCTTGAACACCTGCAAGCTCAAGTACCGCACGGACAGGTCCGCCAGCGATAACTCCGGTACCTTCGGCTGCTGGTTTCATAAGAATGCTGCCTGCACCGAAACGTCCTGTAATTTCGTGAGGAATAGTCGTATCTTTGATTGGTACTGTGATTAGATTTTTCTTAGCATCATCAATAGCTTTCTTGATCGCCTCTGGTACCTCTTGGGCTTTCCCTGTACCAAAACCGACATGACCATTTTTATCTCCAACAACAACCAATGCAGCAAAGCGGAAACGACGTCCACCTTTTACTACTTTTGCAACACGATTGATTGTAACTACGCGTTCTTCAAGATCTAGTTTACTAGGGTCAATGTTTGTTTGCATGTATGTCCCTCCTTTAACTTAACGATTAAAATTCAAGGCCGGCTTCGCGCGCGGCATCTGCTAAAGCTTTTACACGTCCATGATACAAGTAACCGCCACGGTCGAACACAACGACTTTAAATCCGTTGTCGATGGCACGTTTAGCGACTAATTCACCGACTTTTTTAGCAGCATCTGTATTTCCTGTATTATCTAAATCAAAACCATTGTCAACAGTTGAAGCGCTAGCTACTGTTACCTGGCTTTCATCATTAATTAACTGAGCATAAATGTGTTTGTTAGAACGATATACGTTTAAACGCGGGCGCTCTGCTGTACCAAATACATTAGTACGAACGCGGGCGTGACGTTTTTTACGTACGATATTTTTATCAGCCTTCGTGATCATCAGGGTCACTCCTTTCTATTCATTCCATCAGAACTTATTTAGCTGTTTTACCTTCTTTTCTGCGTACACGTTCGTTTTCGTAACGAATTCCTTTACCTTTATAAGGCTCTGGAGGACGAATAGCACGAATCTTAGCTGCAACAGCACCAACTAGTTCCTTGTCAATACCTTTGATAGTTAATTTCGTGTTAGATGGCACTTCAATTTCAATACCATCACGATGTTCAACTTCTACAGGGTGAGAGTAACCAGCGTTGATAACTACTTTTTCTCCCTGTTTTTGTGCACGGTAACCTACACCAATGATTTCAAGGCTTTTTTCGAAGCCTTTGGATACACCTTCAACCATGCTACCGATCAGGCTGCGTGTAGTACCGTGAAGAGCGCGGTGTTCTTTGTGATCACTTGGACGCTCAACAGAAAGTACGTTATCTTCAATCTTCACAGTAATGTCCGGGTGGAACGTACGAGTAAGTTCCCCTTTAGGACCTTTTACTGTAATTGTATTATTATCCTGCTTGATTTCAACACCATCAGGAATTTCTAATGTTTTTAAGCCTACGCGAGACATATTGGGCACCTCCTGTCTTATCTGTTTTTATTACCAGACATAAGCTAGAACTTCGCCGCCAATGGCTTGTTCACGTGCTTCTTTATCTGTTAGTACACCTTTTGAAGTGGATACAACTGCAACACCAAGACCATTTAGAACTTTAGGAAGTTCTTCGGCTTTAGCATATACACGCAATCCTGGTTTACTGATACGTTTCACACCAGAGATTACACGCTCGTTGTTTTGTCCGTATTTAAGGAAAATACGTAGTACACCTTGTTTGCTGTCTTCTACGAATTCATAATCACGTACAAAACCTTCACGTTTAAGAATATCAGCGATTTCTTTTTTTACGTTGGAAGCTGGAAGTTCAAGCTTCTCGTGACGCACCATATTAGCGTTACGAATACGCGTCAGCATATCAGCAATTGGATCTGTCATTGTCATAACTCATTTACCTCCTTCCCTGTCTCGGGTTCTACCAGCTGGCTTTTTTGACACCAGGGATTTGTCCTTTATATGCAAGTTCACGGAAACAAATACGGCAAAGTCTGAATTTACGTAGTACGGAGTGAGGACGTCCGCAACGTTCACAGCGTGTATATTCTTGTACTTGGAACTTTTGCTTGCGCTGTTGTTTCGCGATCATTGATTTTTTAGCCACAATTTTCCCTCCTTATGGTTAGCTCATTACTTCTGAAACGGCATACCGAATTGAGCTAATAGTTCACGGGCTTCTTCGTCAGTGTCTGCAGTTGTAACAATAACGATATCCATGCCACGTACTTTATTTACTTTGTCATAGTTAATTTCTGGGAAAATCAATTGTTCTTTTACACCTAGTGTGTAGTTGCCACGTCCGTCAAAAGCCTTCTTAGAGATCCCACGGAAGTCACGCACACGTGGTAGGGATACCGCGACTAGCTTTTGGAAGAATTCATACATACGCTCGCCGCGAAGAGTTACTTTCGCACCGATTGGCATACCTTCACGCAGACGGAATCCTGCAATTGATTTTTTCGCTTTAGTGATTACTGGTTTCTGACCGGCAATCGCAGTAAGCTCTTCTACTGCTGTATCCAATGCTTTTGCATTTTGTACAGCATCGCCAACACCCATGTTAATAACGATTTTATCAATCTTTGGTGCTTGCATAATAGAATCATATTCAAATTTATTCATTAGGGATGGAACTACTTCTTCTTTATATTGTTTCTTGAGTTCGTTCATCGTGTGGCCCTCCTTTCGTAACTGGATTATTTATCTAATGCTTCACCAGATTTTTTCGCGATACGAACTTTCTTGCCGTCTTCAACTTTGTAACCAACACGGGTTGGTTCGCCGGATTTAGGATCAATCGGCATTACGTTAGAGACGTGGATTGATGCTTCCTGAGTAAGAATACCGCCCTGAGGGTTTTCTTGAGATGGTTTAGCATGTTTCTTAACTTCATTTACACCTTCTACAAGAACACGCTCTTTCTTTGGGTAAGCTTCAAGGATTGTTCCTTGTTTGCCTTTATCTTTACCGGAAATAACCATTACTTTGTCACCTTTTTTTACGTGCATTGCTTCGCGCACCTCCTTATTAACAAGGCATATCATTAAATCTTTATAGTACTTCTGGAGCTAGAGATACGATCTTCATGAATTTAGCATCACGAAGTTCACGAGCTACCGGTCCAAAGATACGAGTTCCGCGAGGCCCTTTATCATCACGAACGATTACTGCTGCGTTCTCATCGAAACGAATGTAGGAACCATCTTTACGGCGAACTCCGCTCTTAGTGCGTACAATAACAGCTTTAACTACTTCACCTTTTTTAACAACGCCCCCTGGTGTTGCTTGTTTCACAGTTGCGGTGATTACATCACCGATATTAGCAGTCTTACGGCCGGATCCTCCCAAAACTTTAATCGTTTGGATTTCACGGGCTCCTGAGTTGTCTGCAACTTTTAAACGAGACTCCTGTTGAATCATACTACTGTACCTCCCTTCGGAATAAATCCGAGCGAACTTGAATTAGATAATAACAGACTCTTCTACAACTTCTAACAGACGGAAACGTTTAGTCGCTGAAAGCGGACGAGTTTCCATAATGCTAACTACATCACCAATTTTGGCCTGATTATTTTCATCGTGAGTCTTGAATTTTTTAGAATACTTTACGCGCTTGCCGTAAAGTTTGTGGAATTTATAAGTTTCTACTAATACTGTAATGGTTTTATCCATTTTGTCAGATACAACACGACCAGTATAAACTTTACGATTATTACGTTCACTCATGTGAGGGTGACCTCCTCTCATCTATTAATTATTTACGCCTAGTTCACGTTCGCGAGCAACAGTTTTCATGCGTGCGATAGACTTGCGAACCTCGCGAATGCGCGCGGTATTCTCAAGTTGACCTGTTGCCAGCTGGAAACGTAGGTTAAAAAGTTCTTCTTTTAAAGACTTAACTTTTTGTTCAATTTCGGCAGTGGTTAATTCACGGATTTCATTAGCCTTCATTGATTTCACCACCAATTTCTTCACGTTTTACAAATTTAGTACGGATCGGCAGTTTGTGTGAAGCAAGACGCAGCGCTTCGCGTGCCACTTCTTCAGGAACACCTGCGATCTCAAACATAATTTTTCCTGGTTTTACGACTGCTACAAAGCCTTCTGGAGAACCTTTACCGGAACCCATACGTACTTCTAGGGGCTTAGCAGTATAAGGTTTGTCTGGGAAGATTTTAATCCAGACTTTACCGCCACGTTTCATGTAACGAGTCATCGCGATACGCGCTGCCTCGATTTGACGGGCTGTAATCCATGCTGGATCAATAGCTTGCAAGCCATATTCACCAAATGATACGGATGTACCGCCTTTAGCACGACCTTTTAGGCTGGTACGGTGTTGACGACGATATTTAACACGTTTAGGCATTAACATAATGCTTTTCCCCCTTCCTTACTTTTTATTTTTAGTTGGAAGGACTTCTCCACGATAGATCCACACTTTAACACCAAGTTTACCGTAAGTAGTGTCTGCTTCTGCAGTTCCGTAGTCGATGTCTGCACGAAGTGTGTGTAGTGGTACTGTTCCTTCACTGTAATATTCAGCACGAGCGATATCGGCACCGCCAAGGCGTCCTGATACTTGCGTACGAATACCTTTTGCTCCTCCGCGCATTGCACGTTGGATCGTTTGTTTCTGAGCACGACGGAAAGATACACGGTTTTCCAATTGACGTGCGATATTGTCAGCTACAAGAGTAGCGTTTAAGTCAGGTTTCTTCACTTCAACGATGTTGATGTGAACTCGTTTACCAGTCAGTTCATTAAGAGCTCTGCGAAGTGCTTCAACTTCAGAACCGCCCTTACCGATGACCATTCCTGGTTTAGCCGTGTGAACAGTAATATTAACACGGTTAGCTGCGCGTTCGATTTCGATCGTAGATACGGCAGCATCTTTTAGACGTTTTTCAACATATTCACGAATTTTAATGTCTTCATGCAACAAGTCAGCGTAGTCTTTACCAGCGTACCACTTGGACTCCCAGTCACGGATAACGCCAATACGAAGACCTACCGGATTAATTTTTTGACCCACTGATTATCCCTCCTTTTTTTCTGATACAACCACAGTGATGTGGCTGGTGCGTTTATTAATTTGGCTTGCACGTCCCATAGCGCGAGGGCGGAAACGTTTAAGAGTTACACCTTCGTTTACAAACGCCTCGGAAACATACAAATTGTCAGTATCCATTTCATAATTGTGTTCTGCATTTGCGATCGCTGATTTGAGAACTTTCTCAATAATCGGGGATGCGCCACGTTGTTTCAAACGTAACGTTGCGATAGCTTCACCTACGTTTTTGCCTCGAATTAAATCAATAACTAAACGAGCTTTACGAGGAGCAATGCGAACGGTATTAGCAACTGCTTTAGCTTGCATTAGAGTGCCTCCTCTCTATTTAGCGTTTTGTTTTCTTGTCATCGCCAGAGTGTCCTCTGAACGTACGAGTTGGCGCGAATTCACCGAGTTTATGACCGACCATGTCTTCTGTAACGTAGACAGGGACGTGTTTGCGTCCATCATATACGGCAATTGTATGGCCAACGAAGTTTGGGAAGATTGTAGAACGACGTGACCATGTCTTGATCACCTGATGCTTACTATCTTCATTCAATTTCTCTACCTTGCTCATCAAATGATCATCTACAAAAGGTCCCTTTTTTAGGCTGCGACCCATAGATAAACCTCCCTTCGCGATTGAAAGACGGGTTTTTTTGCCCGTCGGTCAATCCCGTTATTTTTTACCTCTTCTGCGAACGATATATTTATCTGACGGTTTGTTACGCTGTCTTGTTTTGTATCCAAGAGTTGGTTTACCCCATGGAGATACCGGAGAAGGTCGACCGATTGGTGCACGTCCTTCACCACCACCGTGAGGGTGATCACTAGGGTTCATTACAGAACCACGAACTGTTGGGCGCTTGCCTTGCCAACGGGAACGGCCGGCTTTACCTACACTGATAAGTTCATGCTGCAGGTTGCCTACTTGGCCGATAGTTGCACGGCAAGTGCTTAGTACAAGACGAACTTCACCAGAAGTCAGACGTACTAGAGTGTATTTTTCTTCACGACCAAGGATTTGAGCTGAAGCACCCGCGGAACGAGCAAGCTGTCCGCCGCGTCCTGGTTTAAGTTCTACGTTGTGTACGATTGTACCAACTGGAATATCTTTAAGCTGAAGAGCGTTACCTGGTTTGATATCCGCGCCTTCACCAGAGATAATTTGTGTGTTTACCTTAACACCTTTTGGAGCTAAGATATAACGTTTTTCACCATCAACATAGTTGATTAGTGCAATATTAGCGGAACGGTTCGGATCGTATTCGATCGTAGCAACGCGTCCTGGTATGCCATCTTTATCGCGTTTAAAGTCGATAATACGGTATTGACGCTTGTGTCCTCCGCCTTGATGACGAACTGTCAGCCTTCCCTGGTTATTACGACCGCCGCGCTTGTGCAGCGGAGATAAAAGGGAGCGTTCAGGTTTGTCAGTAGTGATTTCACTAAAATCAGATACTGTCATGTGTCGACGACCGTTTGTAATTGGTCGAAACTTTTTAATCGCCATCTTTTTTCCCTCCTTCACGAATTGAGTTTATGATTTATACTTCAAAGAATTCTAGTTCTTCACTGTCTTCAGTTAAAGTAACAACAGCTTTCTTACGATCAGAACGGTATCCGCCGTAACGGCCCATACGCTTGAATTTACCTTTAAGGTTCATAGTGTTGATAGAAGCAACACGAACGCCAAAGATTTCTTCAACTGCATGTTTAATTTCAGTTTTGTTAGCTTTCGGGCTAACTTCAAACGTATATTTCTTTTCTCCCATAAGATCAGCAGACTGTTCAGTAATGACAGGGCGCTTTACGATATCACGTGGTTCTTTCATTATGAGAGCACCTCCCCTGCTTTTTCAGCTGCTTCCTTCGTTAGGATCAGCTTGTCATGCGTTAGTAAATCTAACACACTAACTTCTTCTACAGAAAGTGATTTAACTGTAGGAAGATTGTTAGAAGAAAGAGTTACATTTTCATCTTTCTCTGCAGTAACAATCAGAGCTTTTTCATTTACGTCCAGCGCTTTAAGCATATTTACAACTTCTTTGGTTTTTGGAGCATCAAAAGAGATACTGTCAAGAACAACGAGGTTGTCTTCTTTTACTTTTGAAGAGTATGCAGATTGAAGAGCTAAACGACGTACTTTTCTAGGCATTGTATAGCTGTAGCTGCGTGGTGTTGGACCGAACACAGTACCACCGCCGACCCATTGAGGTGCACGGATTGTACCTTGTCGAGCACGGCCAGTACCTTTCTGGCGCCATGGTTTACGTCCACCGCCGCGAACTTCAGCACGGTTTTTTACTTTGTGTGTGCCTTGACGCAAGGATGCGCGCTGCATTAACACAGTTTCATGTAATACGTGAGTATTAGGTTCGATACCGAAAACGGCGTCATTCAGTTCGATGTCTCCAACGTTAGAACCGCTTTGGTTTAATAGTGCTACTTTAGGCATGACATATCCTCCCTTCAGTTAATTATTTGCTTGCCTTTACTGCACTTGTGATTTTCACATAAGATTTTTTCGGGCCAGGTACATTACCTTTGATTAGAAGTAAGTTACGCTCAGCGTCCACTCTTACTACTTCAAGGTTTTGAAGAGTAACTTTTTCATTACCCATTTGTCCAGGCAGGTTTTTGCCTTTAAATACGTGCATTGGATCGATTGGACCCATAGCACCTGGACGACGGTGATAACGGGAACCGTGGCTCATTGGTCCGCGAGATTGATTGTGACGCTTGATCGAACCTGCGAATCCTTTACCTTTTGAAGTTCCTGTTACATCAATTACATCACCAGCTTCGAAAATATCCACTTTAACCTCTTGACCAAGTTCATAGTCATCAAGGTTTGTATTACGGAATTCACGAATGTAGCGCTTAGGTGTTGTACTTGCTTTATCAGCGTGACCTTGGTCAGCCTTTTTTAAACGATTGGACTTCTGATCTGCGAAACCAAGTTGCAACGCTTCATAGCCATCAACTTCTGTTGTTTTCATTTGAAGAACAACGTTTGGCTCTGCTTGTACAACAGTTACTGGGATCAACTCTCCACCTTCAGAGAAGATTTGAGTCATACCGACCTTACGTCCTAAGATTCCTTTCGTCATCCGTTACACCTCCTAATATAATTCAATATAATTTATAGTTTAATTTCGATATCCACACCAGATGGTAGATCCAAACGCATTAATGAATCAACGGTCTGTGGTGTTGGATTAACAATGTCGATTAGACGTTTGTGAGTGCGCATCTCGAACTGCTCACGAGCATCTTTATACTTGTGAGTTGCACGAAGTACTGTGTAAATTGACTTTTCAGTTGGAAGCGGGATTGGACCAGATACATTAGCACCGGAACGCTTCGCTGTGTCTACGATTTTCTCAGCAGATTGATCAAGTACACGGTGATCATACGCCTTTAAACGAATACGAATTTTCTCTTTTGCCATTATTTTCCCTCCTTCTTCGCCCATTTTTAAAATAGACTTTCTCCGCGAAAATTCACTTGACTCACTAGCCATGGCAAAGGGGCCGGGTGTGTCAACAACCTTTCGCTTCATCGCCTTTTATGACCAACATTATTCATTATATAGAAGAATACCGATCAATGCAAGGTGTAATTCACATTTTTTTAAATATGAACACCTCAAAGAATTATACTAGCTAATCAGATGAATTTCAAGTATAATCTTGTCTCCTCGCACAAGTTCATATCCCAACAAAAAAAGCCCGCTGCTCCAGCTGACTTCCATGAACTCTATATGGAATAATTACGACTGTTTTCTATTAAAACAAACTTTGGACTCAGTTGCAACCAAAGCCTATATATATAAAAAGAGGCAGCGCTTAGGCTGCCTCTTTTGAATATTCAGCTGATCCAGAAATTATTTAGTAATTTCGGAAACTACGCCAGAACCTACTGTACGTCCACCTTCACGAATAGAGAAACGAGTTCCGTCTTCGATCGCGATTGGAGAAATAAGTTCAACAGTCATTTCAACGTTATCTCCAGGCATAACCATTTCTACGCCTTCTGGAAGTTGAATAACGCCAGTTACGTCCGTAGTACGGAAGTAGAACTGTGGGCGGTAGTTAGAGAAGAATGGAGTATGACGTCCACCTTCGTCTTTAGATAGTACGTAAACTTCAGATTTGAAGTTTGTGTGTGGAGTGATAGAACCAGGCTTAGCTAGTACTTGTCCACGTCCGATGTCTTCACGGTTAACCCCACGAAGAAGTGCACCAATGTTGTCGCCAGCTTCAGCATAATCAAGAAGCTTACGGAACATTTCTACACCAGTGATTGTTGTTTTGCGAGCTTCTGGTGCAAGACCGATGATTTCAACTTCGTCACCGACTTTAACTTTACCACGTTCAACACGGCCTGTTGCTACAGTACCACGGCCAGTGATTGAGAATAC
This sequence comes from uncultured Bacillaceae bacterium, assembly GCA_963739045.1. Lineage (GTDB taxonomy): Bacteria > Bacillota > Bacilli > Bacillales > Halobacillaceae > Halobacillus_B. The sequence goes on from CAVTYY010000001.1 coordinate 278,550, forward strand.
GTCCTCAACTGGCATCATGAATGGCTTGTCAGTGTCACGGTCTGGAGTTGGGATGTGCTCATCAACTGCATCCATAAGGTCAAAGATTCTTTGTTCATACTCAGAATCACCTTCAAGAGCTTTAAGAGCTGAACCACTGATAACTGGTACGTTGTCGCCATCGAAATCGTACTCAGATAATAGATCGCGAACTTCCATTTCTACTAGTTCAAGAAGCTCTTCGTCGTCTACCATATCTGTTTTGTTCAAGAACACAACGATAGCTGGTACACCAACGTTTTTAGAAAGAAGGATGTGCTCACGAGTTTGTGGCATTGGACCGTCAGCTGCAGATACAACTAGGATCGCGCCGTCCATTTGAGCAGCACCAGTGATCATGTTTTTAACATAGTCAGCGTGACCTGGGCAGTCAACGTGTGCATAGTGGCGGTTTTCTGTTTCGTACTCAACGTGTGCTGTTGAGATTGTGATACCACGTTCACGTTCTTCAGGAGCACCATCGATCATGTCGTAAGCCATAGCCGTACCGGATCCGGAACGCTTATGAAGTACTGTAGTAATTGCAGCAGTTAATGTAGTTTTACCATGGTCAACGTGTCCAATAGTACCGATGTTAACGTGGGACTTGGACCGGTCAAATTTTTCTTTACCCATTAGTATATTTCCTCCTTTAATTAAATAACAAAGTTTATGATTGATCGTTTATTTGAAGCCTAGGAGACAGTTCACTGCACTCCTAAGCTTACAATACAAGTTATACTTTAACTCGTCAAAAAAATCAATTATTCACCAGAATTTTTCTTGATGATTTCCTCAGAAATACTCTTAGGTACTTCTTCGTAGTGATCAAAATGCATAGTGTAGGTTCCGCGTCCTTGTGTATTGGAACGCAACGCTGTTGCATAGCCAAACATTTCAGATAGAGGAACAAACGCTTTAACAACCTGCGCAGTACCACGAGTTTCCATACCTTCAACACGTCCGCGACGGGAAGTTACATCACCCATGATATCACCCATGTATTCTTCAGGAATTACAACTTCAACTTTCATCATTGGTTCCAGAAGAACAGGTTTACATTTGTTTTTAGCTTCTTTAAGTGCCATTGATGCAGCAACTTTAAAGGCCATTTCGTTAGAGTCGACATCGTGATAAGACCCATCATAAAGAGTGGCCTTAATGTCTACCATAGGATACCCAGCTAATACGCCGTTCTCCAAGGATTCTTTAATACCAGCCTCTACGGATGGAATGTACTCACGAGGTACAACACCACCAACGATTTTGTTTACGAATTCAAAGCCGCCACCTTCTTCATTAGGTTCAAAAGTCACCCAAACGTGGCCGAATTGTCCGCGTCCGCCAGACTGACGTACGAATTTACCTTCAACGTTAGCACTTCCACGGAAGGTTTCACGATAAGCAACTTGCGGAGCTCCAATGTTAGCTTCTACTTTAAACTCACGGCGAAGTCGGTCAACAATGATGTCCAGGTGAAGCTCACCCATACCAGCAATGATGGTTTGACCAGTTTCAACGTTTGTTTCAGTACGGAAAGTTGGATCTTCTTCAGCAAGTTTACCTAAGGCGATGGACATTTTATCCTGGTCAGCTTTTGATTTTGGTTCAATAGCTACAGAGATAACTGGTTCTGGGAATTCCATAGATTCAAGAATAACAAGACTCTTTTCATCACATAGAGTATCACCAGTACCTGTATCTTTTAGTCCTACTGCCCCCGCAATGTCACCAGCATATACAGTAGAGATTTCTTCACGAGAATTCGCATGCATTTGCAGGATTCGTCCTACACGTTCACGCTTATCTTTCGTGGAGTTCTTTACGTAAGAACCAGCATTTAAAGTACCAGAGTAAACACGGAAGAAAGTTAGTTTACCAACGTAAGGGTCGGTAGCAACTTTAAAGGCCAAAGCAGAGAATGGCTCTTTATCGTCAGCTTTACGAACAACTTCTTCTTCTGTTTGCGGCACATGTCCTTCAATCGGAGGAACATCTAATGGAGATGGAAGGTAATCAATTACCCCATCAATTAGCAGCTGTACCCCTTTGTTTTTGAAAGCTGAACCACAGAACACAGGATAGAAATCAACTGTTAGAGTTGCTGTACGGATAGCCACTTTCAGCTGTTCATTAGTGATTTCTTCTCCTTCAAGGTACTGCATCATCAAGTCTTCATCAAGTTCCGCTACGGATTCAACTAGCTTCGCACGGTACTCTTCGGCTTGATCTTTGTATTCATCAGGAATAGGGCGTGCTTCAGCACGAGTTCCTAAGTCATCCATGTAGAAGAATGCTTCCATTGTTACCAAGTCAATGATTCCTTCGAATTCATCTTCTGCTCCAATAGGAAGCTGAACTGCTGCAGCATTTGCTCCAAGGCGGTCTTTCAAGGTACCTAAGGAGTAAATGAAATCTGCACCAATTTTGTCCATTTTGTTAACGAACACAATACGTGGAACACCGTAAGTGGTTGCCTGACGCCATACTGTTTCAGTTTGTGGTTCTACACCAGACTGAGCATCGAGTACAGCTACAGAGCCATCTAGTACACGAAGGGAACGTTCAACCTCAACTGTGAAGTCTACGTGACCAGGCGTGTCGATGATATTAATACGATGACCATTCCACTGAGCAGTAGTGGCAGCGGAAGTAATGGTAATTCCGCGTTCCTGTTCCTGCTCCATCCAGTCCATTTGTGAAGCACCTTCGTGAGTTTCACCAATTTTGTGGATACGTCCTGTGTAGAAAAGAATACGTTCTGTAGCAGTAGTCTTACCGGCATCAATGTGAGCCATAATACCAATGTTACGAGTCTTTTCTAAGGAGAACTCTCTAGGCATGAATCTTTCTCCTTCCTGATAGTAAATTTATTTTTTGCTGGTGATTACCAACGATAGTGAGCGAATGCTTTGTTTGCTTCCGCCATTTTGTGCATATCTTCACGACGCTTAACTGCAGCACCGGTATTGTTACCTGCATCTAGAATTTCGTTAGCCAGGCGTTCTTCCATTGTTTTCTCTCCGCGAAGACGCGCATAGTTAACAATGAAACGTAAACCTAGAGCTTGACGACGCTCAGGACGTACCTCAACTGGTACTTGGTAGTTAGAACCACCGACACGGCGAGCGCGTACTTCTAGTACGGGCATTACATTTTTCATTGCTTGTTCAAAAGTTTCCATAGCGTCGTTTCCGCCGCGCTCTTGAACTAGTTCAAAAGCTTTATAAAGAATCTTCTGAGCTTTACCGCGCTGACCATCAACCATGATTTGGTTGATCAAGCGAGTAACAAGCTTTGAATTGTACATTGGATCTGGTAACACATCACGTTTAGCTACTGGACCTTTACGTGGCATATGTTCCCCTCCCTTCTTAATTAAGTGATTTATTAAGCGATATTAAATATCGATTATTGTTTAGGCTTTTTAGTACCGTATTTAGAACGGCCTTGTCTGCGTCCATCTACGCTTGCAGTATCAAGTGCACCGCGAACGATGTGATAACGCACACCTGGTAAGTCCTTAACACGTCCGCCACGGATAAGAACAACACTGTGCTCTTGAAGGTTGTGGCCGATACCAGGAATGTAGGCGTTAACCTCAAGCTGGTTAGTCAAACGAACACGTGCATACTTACGTAGTGCAGAGTTCGGTTTCTTTGGTGTCATTGTACCAACACGTGTACAAACCCCGCGTTTCTGCGGTGAAGACTGATCAGTCATACGCTTTTTATAGCTGTTAAAGCCTTTGTTCAAAGCTGGAGAGTCAGACTTTCTAGTTTTGTTCACGCGTCCTTTACGTACTAATTGATTAATAGTAGGCATTTTGGAAATCCTCCCTTCCTATTGCATTTTTTTAATACCACACATCCAGGTGGTTCATAAAAAGGCAAAAAACAAAGCTTTCGCGCCAAGCGCCAAAACTTTATTGCTTTATCGCCACTGTTGCAGCTCCTACATCTATACCACAAGCATTTCCCAAATCCTTCATTGATGCGACTCTTGTATGCGGGATATTGAGCTGCTTGGCTAGCCGGGCTACTTTCTCTGTCATAGACTGATCAGCATCTTCAGCCGTAATGACTTCATTCACTTCGCCATTTTTCATAGCTTTAAGTGTTTGTTTAGTCCCAATGACTATTTCCTCTTTAGCCTTAGCCACTTTTTCATAAGACATCTGCATATCCTCCAAAGCAACTAGGATAAATGGAAGCACCTTGATTATATTATCACTACGTAAAATTCATGTCAACTGAATTTTAAATAGTTTTCAAGATGCTCCCTAAATTTTACCCTAAAATTACCTTTAACTATTTACTTAAGGCTGGGTGACTTCTTCCACTGGTGCAGTCACTTGGTCTTTATTATCGGATTGAGCCTGAATCTTGCGGTAGCGGGTCATTCCTGTACCAGCAGGAACAAGCTTACCAATAATAACATTTTCTTTAAGCCCTAGTAATTCATCACGCTTACCTTTGATCGCCGCATCAGTCAGGACACGAGTCGTTTCCTGGAAGGATGCTGCAGACAAGAAGCTGTCGGTTTCAAGCGAAGCTTTTGTAATACCAAGGATGACGGGACGTCCGACTGCTGGCTGTCCGCCTTCCATAAGAGCTTTCTGGTTGGCATCTTTAAATTGATGGATCTCAAGCAGAGAACCTGGAAGTACATCAGTGTCTCCGGAATCAAGTACACGGATTTTTCGAAGCATTTGGCGAACCATTACTTCTACGTGCTTGTCAGAGATTTCAACACCTTGCATACGATATACTTTCTGTACCTCTTTAAGAAGGTATTCCTGAACGCCATCCAGTCCTTGAACTGTCAGCAATTCTTTCGGATCAATGGAACCTTCAGTAAGTGGTTCACCCGCTTTGACTTCATCCCCAACGGAGACTTTCATGCGAGAACCATAAGGCGCTGTATAAGAACGTGTCTCTACTTTGCCTTGAACAACAATTTCTTGTTTTTCTTTTACTTCATTGATTTCTCGTACAGTACCTTCAATTTCAGTAATGACAGCTTGACCTTTCGGGTTACGAGCTTCTACGATTTCCTGGATACGCGGAAGACCTTGGGTGATATCGTCTCCAGCTACACCGCCCGTGTGGAAGGTACGCATAGTAAGCTGTGTACCTGGCTCACCAATGGATTGTGCTGCAATGATTCCCACAGCTTCTCCCACTTCGACTTCATCCCCTGTTGCAAGGTTGCGGCCATAACATTTCTTACAAACACCGTGTTTCGTGTTACATGTGAAAGCTGAGCGAATCACAACTTGTTTGATACCGGAATCTACGATTAGCTTAGCGGCATCTTCAAAGATAACTTCGTTTCTCGTTGCGAGTATTTCGCCAGTTTCAGGGTGCTTAATCGTTTGGAAAGCCGTACGGCCAATGAGACGGTCGATTAATGGCTCAATCGTTTCGGTGCCTTCAGTAAGCGAACTTACTGGGAGACCGCGATCTGTTCCACAATCATCCTCACGCACAATGACATCCTGAGCTACGTCTACAAGACGACGAGTCAAGTAACCGGAATCGGCAGTTTTCAGTGCGGTATCGGCTAGACCTTTACGTGCACCGTGAGTGGAAATAAAGTACTCAAGAACTGTCAGACCTTCACGGAAGCTAGATTTGATCGGCAGTTCGATAATCCGGCCAGCCGGGTTGGCCATGAGTCCACGCATACCTGCGAGCTGAGTGAAGTTAGACGCGTTACCACGTGCTCCAGAATCACTCATCATAAAGATAGGGTTACGAGGGTTCAATGACTGCATAAGAAGATTTTGAATCGTATCTTTAGCGCCTGACCAAATTTCGATAACACGATCATATCGTTCTTCTTCCGTGATTAAACCACGGCGGAACTGTTTTAATACTTTATCTACTTTTCCTTGAGCTTCTACTAAGATTTCCTGCTTCTCTGGAAGTACCACAACGTCAGATACACCAACTGTGATACCTGCTTTAGTAGAGTAAGCAAAACCTAAGTCCTTCATACGGTCAAGCATTTTAGAAGTTTCACTGATAGAGAAGCGTTTAAACACTTCGGCAATGATATCCCCTAATATGCCTTTCTTAAACGGAGAAACCTCATCGCGCTTAGAAATTTCTTCGCGAATATTAGTGCCTTTCTCCACAAAGTACATAGGAGGTGTTTTCACTTCTAAATTCTCCTGCGTCGGCTCATTAATATAAGGGAAAGAGCTTGGCAGCATTTCATTGAAGATCAATTTACCCACGGAAGTTAACAGCAGCTGTTTATTCTGTTCTTCTGTAAAGGTATCGTTGTTAAGCGAACTTGCTTGCACAGCCACACGAGTGTGCAGATGAACATAGCCGTTCTGATAAGCCATTATAGCTTCATTCAAATCTTTAAATGACATTCCTTCTCCAATTGCTCCCGGACGTTCCAGGGTTAGATAATAGTTACCTAACACCATATCCTGAGAAGGAGTAACAACTGGTTTGCCATCTTTAGGGTTTAGAATGTTTTGTGCCGCAAGCATTAAAATACGAGCTTCTGCCTGAGCTTCAGAAGATAATGGAACGTGAACGGCCATTTGGTCTCCGTCAAAGTCAGCGTTGTAAGCTGTACATACCAGCGGGTGCAGACGAATCGCACGACCTTCAACAAGCGTCGGTTCGAATGCCTGAATACCTAAACGGTGCAGTGTAGGTGCGCGGTTTAATAGAACCGGATGCTCCTTGATTACATCTTCGAGTACATCCCAGACTTCCGGGTGCACACGTTCGATTTTCCGTTTAGCAGATTTAATATTATGAGCTAACCCACGGGATACAAGTTCTTTCATAACAAATGGCTTGAATAGTTCGAGTGCCATTTCTTTTGGAAGTCCGCACTGATACATTTTCAATGATGGACCTACGACAATTACAGAACGCCCTGAATAGTCAACACGTTTACCTAATAGGTTCTGACGGAAACGTCCTTGCTTCCCTTTCAGCATATGAGAAAGAGATTTAAGCGGACGATTTCCTGGTCCCGTTACAGGACGGCCGCGGCGGCCATTATCAATAAGGGCGTCTACAGCTTCTTGCAGCATACGCTTCTCATTTTGAACAATGATCGTAGGGGCCCCAAGGTCTAACAACCTCTTCAAACGGTTGTTACGGTTAATGACACGGCGGTACAAGTCGTTTAAGTCTGATGTTGCAAAACGTCCTCCATCCAATTGAACCATTGGACGAAGTTCCGGCGGGATAACCGGCAGTACATCAAGAATCATCCAAGAAGGGTCATTTCCTGAATTACGGAAAGACTCTAACACTTCCAGACGTTTGATAGCACGCGTACGGCGCTGCCCTTGAGCAACTTTCAATTCTTCTTTAAGCGTCTCCACTTCTCCATCAAGATCGATGTCAAAAAGAAGTTTACGAATAGCTTCCGCACCCATAGCTGCCTGAAATCCTTGACCAAACTTTTCACGATAGGCACGGTACTCTTTTTCTGAAAGCAGCTGTTTCCGTTCTAACGCTGTTTCACCAGGATCAGTTACGATATACGCCGCAAAATAAATCACTTCCTCCAAAGCACGCGGGGACATGTCAAGAACAAGTCCCATACGGCTTGGAATGCCTTTGAAGTACCAGATGTGAGAAACCGGGGCAGCTAATTCCAAGTGCCCCATACGCTCACGACGGACTTTTGCTTTCGTTACTTCAACTCCGCAGCGGTCACAAACGACACCTTTGTAACGGACACGTTTGTATTTACCACAATGACATTCCCAGTCTTTCTGCGGGCCAAAGATTCTTTCACAGAACAAGCCGTCTTTCTCTGGCTTTAAAGTACGATAGTTGATCGTTTCCGGCTTTTTAACCTCACCATAAGACCAAGAACGAATTTTATCAGGTGAAGCCAAGCCTATTTTCATATATTCAAAATTATTTACATCTAGCAAGGGGCCTACCTCCCTTTTAGTATCCAAGTTTCACCCTAAGCTTAGAACAAAGATCTGGGGTTTAGTTTTAATGATCGTCTAAGTTCAGATTCTCGGATTCTTTGGTTTGCTCTTCTTCTATATCACGCATTTCTATTTCTTGTTCGTCACCAGACAGGATTTTCACATCCATCCCAAGACTTTGAAGCTCTTTAATTAGAACTTTAAAGGATTCAGGAACTCCTGGTTCGGGAACATTATCGCCTTTAACTATGGCTTCATACGTTTTCACACGACCTACGACGTCATCCGATTTCACAGTAAGAATTTCTTGCAGAGTATACGCAGCACCATATGCTTCAAGTGCCCATACCTCCATCTCACCAAAACGCTGTCCACCGAACTGCGCTTTACCACCCAGCGGCTGCTGAGTAACCAGGGAGTACGGTCCAGTCGAACGGGCGTGCAATTTATCATCAACCATGTGGGCTAGTTTAATCATATACATAACCCCAACAGAAACACGATTATCAAATGGTTCACCTGAACGTCCATCATAAAGGATGGTCTTCGCATCACGTGCCATGCCTGCTTCTTCAAGAGTTTCCCAGACATCTTCCTCACGCGCACCGTCAAATACCGGAGTCGCTACTCGGATGCCCATCAAACGAGCGGCCATTCCTAAGTGCAGTTCAAGTACCTGTCCGATATTCATACGTGATGGAACCCCTAGAGGGTTTAACATAACGTCAACCGGTGTGCCGTCTGGAAGGAATGGCATATCTTCTTCTGGAAGAATCTTAGATATAACACCCTTGTTTCCGTGACGTCCGGCCATTTTATCTCCTTCAGAGATCTTACGTTTCTGAACAATATAAGCACGAATTAACTGATTAACTCCTGGCGGAAGCTCGTCGCCATCTTCACGGTTGAAGATTTTAACATCGAGCACAATGCCACCCGCACCGTGTGGCACACGTAAGGAAGTATCGCGCACTTCCCGAGCTTTTTCACCGAAAATAGCATGAAGTAAACGTTCTTCTGCAGATAGTTCTGTAACACCTTTAGGAGTTACTTTACCTACTAACAGATCGCCATCACTAACTTCAGCACCAACGCGGATAATTCCTCGTTCGTCTAAGTCACGGAGAGCATCTTCTCCTACGTTTGGAATGTCGCGAGTGATCTCTTCTGGTCCAAGCTTGGTGTCACGAGCTTCTGATTCATATTCCTCAATGTGAATAGAAGTGTAAACATCATCTTTGACTAGGCGCTCACTCATAATGATTGCATCCTCGTAGTTGTAACCATCCCATGTCATAAAGGCAACGAGCGGGTTTTGACCTAGTGCCAGTTCACCCATATCCATGGATGGTCCGTCAGCAAGAATTTCACCTTTTGTAACGCGGTCCCCTTTAGAGACAATAGGACGCTGGTTATAGCAGCTTCCCTGGTTAGAACGGATGAACTTCTGCAAACGATAGCGATCAAGGTCGCCTTCAACTTCTCTGCCATCCACTTCAGAAACTCGACGGACAAGCACTTCTTTCGCTTCTACGCGTTCAACATTTCCTTCGTGGTGGCATATAACAGCAGCCCCTGAATCCTTACCGGATACATATTCCATGCCTGTTCCTACTAGAGGTGCATCTGGTTTCAGCAATGGTACAGCTTGTCGCTGCATGTTGGCTCCCATAAGAGAACGGTTGGAGTCATCGTTTTCTAAGAAAGGAATACACGCCGTCGCTGCGGATACAACCTGCTTCGGAGATACGTCCATGTAGTCCAGACGGTCACGGGGAACTACTGTATTCTCACCGCGGAAACGAGCGATAACTTCTTCATCGAGGAAGGTACCATCGTCGCCAAGCTTCGCGTTCGCCTGAGCTACTACATAATTATCTTCTTCATCTGCAGTCAAATAATCAATTTGCGCAGTTACTTTATTCGTATCCGGATCAACCCGGCGATATGGTGTTTCAATAAAACCAAACTCATTTACTTTCGCATAAGAGGAAAGCGAGTTGATCAACCCGATATTCGGTCCCTCAGGAGTCTCGATCGGACACATACGGCCGTAGTGAGAGTAGTGAACATCTCGAACTTCAAAGCCGGCACGTTCACGAGTTAAACCACCGGGTCCAAGCGCAGATAAACGACGCTTATGAGTTAATTCCGCAAGTGGATTCGTTTGGTCCATAAACTGAGAAAGCTGAGAGCTTCCAAAGAATTCTTTAATGGAAGCGATAACCGGCCTTATATTGATTAACTGCTGTGGTGTAATGGAGGAAGTGTCTTGAATAGACATACGCTCGCGAACCACACGCTCCATACGAGACAAACCAATTCGGAATTGGTTTTGAAGCAGTTCACCAACAGAACGCAGACGACGGTTTCCTAAGTGGTCGATATCGTCTGTTCCGCCTACATTGTGAAGCAAGTTAAAAAAGTAGCTGATCGCTGAAAGGATATCAGCCGGCATAATATTTTTAACCCCTCGGTCGATATTGGCGTTACCAATCACATTAATAGAACGTTCTCCTTCAGGATCGGTAGGGTCCACAATTTTCACGGACTGAACTCTAATTGGTTCTTCCAGTACACCCTCCACAGGATCCAGAGATTGTTCACTTAAATTGGAATCTTCATTATCGAAATGAGGAATCAATTTATTTAACAAACGGCGGTCAATCTTATCGCCTTTTTCACCAAGTACTTCACCTGTTTCCTCATCCACAAGCGTTTCAGCCAGTGTCTGGTTAAACAGTCGGTCTTTTATATGAAGCTTCTTATTAATCTTATAACGACCCACACGCGCTAAATCATAGCGTTTTGGATCGAAGAAACGGGAAACTAGTAAACTTTTCGCATTTTCTACGGTTGGCGGTTCGCCAGGGCGCAGACGTTCATAAATTTCCAGTAATGCTTTTTCACTGTTTTCCGTATTATCTTTTTCCAGTGTGTTCTTCAAGTATTCGTTCTCACCAATAACATCAAGGATCTCTTGGTCTGTTCCGAAACCTAAAGCACGTAATAAAACGGTAATCGGTAATTTACGAGTACGATCGATACGAACGTGTACTACATCTTTCGCATCGGTTTCGAACTCAAGCCATGCACCGCGGTTTGGTATAACCGTTGCGCTTTGACCTTTCTTACCGTTTTTATCAATTTTTTTATTGAAATAAACACTCGGAGAACGAACAAGCTGAGAAACAATAACACGTTCGGCGCCATTAATAACAAAGGTGCCGGTGTCGGTCATGAGCGGAAAATCACCCATAAACACTTCTTGTTCTTTCACTTCCCCTGTCTCATTATTTAATAGACGAACCTTCACACGAAGTGGTGCATTATAGGTTACGTCCCGATCCTTTGACTCATCGACTGGATACTTTGGTTCGCCAAGGCTGTAGTCTACAAACTCAAGTGATAAGTTGCCTGTGAAATCCTCGATTGGAGAAATATCCTGAAACATTTCTTTCAAACCTTCTTCTAAAAACCATTGGTAAGAAGCAGTTTGAATTTCAATCAAATTCGGCAATTCTAATACTTCACTGATACGTGCATAACTTCTGCGCTGGCGGTGTCGTCCATATTGAACTAGTTGACCTGTCAACTGATTCACCCCTCAAATCAAGCAATTTAATAACGAAAAAAGGGTTCGGCAAAGGCATGCCGAACAGGCTTGGGGTTGATCTTACCACAAGCACTATTTAAACATTCGCCTCCATTGCGAATGGTGATTCTTCATTTCTCTCTAACGTTAGACAAAAAAGAAAAAGGGTTTTCATATATTAAAAACCTCATTCACTATATTGTGTTCGATTTTACCATTCTGCCCCTCTATCAAATTTTTATACATAAAATAAGAAAAAGGACTTGACATACTATGGTCATATTGGCATTTTTCAATACTAGCACAATTAAAAGTGCTAGTCAATACTTTTTGCTTTCAGAATATAGTAGCTTTTTTGCTTTGCCACCACTTCACAGTTTCCGAACAAACTTTCAAGCTTCTTCTTCGCAGAAGGTGCTCCCTGTTTCTTCTGAATGACCACCCATAACTCCCCGTGATTTAGTAAAGAATTCTTTGATTCCTCAAACATCGCGTGAACGACATCTTTACCTGCACGAATTGGAGGGTTGGTAATAATAGCCGCAAATTTCCGGCCTTCCAACGCTTTCAACCGGTCACTTTCTTTAATGGCTGCGTTAGAAATATGGTTATTCTCAGCGTTCTTCTTTGCAAGAGCAAGCGCTCTTTCATTTACATCCACCATAATCATCCGACGATCAGGAAACTCCCGGGCAAGCGCTAAACCTATTGGCCCGTACCCGCACCCAAGATCCAGTAAATCACCTGGAATATCTGGTTCATTAAATACATCTATCATTAATCGAGAACCATAATCTACTTCTCGTTTAGAAAATACGGCATGATCTGTTGTGAAATTAAAAGAGTGCCCTCTTAAAGTGAACGTCCACTGGATCTCTTCACTTTTGGCTGTTGTCTTCTTTGAATAGTAATGTTCTGACATGCGACCACCTTCTTCTCAAAGTCATGAACCGCACTGATTAAGAAAAAGAAAGCCCGCCGATGATCAGCGAGCTTTACTTTGGAAAAGATGAAATTACTTAACTTCTACAGAAGCGCCTGCTTCTTCAAGTTTAGCTTTCATTTCTTCAGCTTCTTCTTTAGAGATACCTTCTTTGATAGCGCCAGGTGCGTTATCAACTAGATCTTTTGCGTCTTTAAGACCAAGACCAGTGATTTCACGAACTGCTTTAACCACTTTAATTTTAGAGCTTCCAGCAGATTCAAGCACTACATCAAATTCAGTTTGCTCTTCTGCCGCTTCTTCAGCAGCACCGCCACCAGCAGCTACAGGAGCTGCAGCAGATACACCAAATTCTTCTTCAATTGCTTTAACTAGGTCATTAAGTTCAAGAACAGACATTTCTTTGATCGCTTCGATAATTTGTTCGTTAGACATTAGAAATTTCCTCCTTCAAATATTTGTATTTTAGGTTAAACGAGCGCTGACTTACGCGCTTTCTTCTTCTTTTTGGTCCGCAATTGCTTTTGTAGCATAAGCGAAGTTGCGAATTGGTGCTTGTAGTACGCTTAGGAACATAGATACAAGACCTTCGTAGTTTGGAAGGTTGGCAAGCTCTTTAATTTGTTCAAGAGTAGCAACTTGTCCTTCAACCACTCCACCTTTAATTTCAAGGTTTTCATGATCTTTAGCGAAGTTATTAAGAACTTTCGCAGGAGCTACAGCATCATCTTCATGAAATGCTAATGCAGTCGGTCCTACTAGAACTTCATGCAGCTCAGAAAGTTCAGCTTCTTCTGTTGCGCGGCGAGTCATTGTGTTTTTATACACTTTGAAATCAACGCCAGCTTCACGAAGCTGCTTACGCAGTTCAGTCACTTCAGAAACATTAAGACCGCGGTAATCTACAAGCATTGCAGACTTACTATTACGGAACTTGTTTGCAATTTCTGAAACAACTTCTTTTTTCTGATCAATAATTTTGCTCATCGTTCCACCTCCTATTGACTATTTTAAATCATACCGTCCGGTGTCATGGGCCATGAAAGATCGACACAAAAGAAAAGTACCTCCATGCAGACATGGAGGTACGTATGTCAGAACAGGGCTGATTAATCGCTGCTCTGTCTATTCACACACCTCGGCAGGAAATTAAGCGCCATACGCACCTGCTGTCTACGGTATAACGTATTCATTTATACAACGTTTCTAATTATAATGAATTAAAAACGGAAAGTCAACAATAAATTTAATTATCTTACGTAGCTTGAAACGTCAACTTTAATTCCAGGTCCCATTGTAGATGAAACCGCAGCGTTTCTCATGTAAACGCCTTTAGAAGCTTGTGGCTTCGCTTTAACCAGTGTATCAGTAATCGCTTCAAAGTTTGCAATCAGCTTCTCTTTATCAAAAGAAGTTTTTCCGATTGGAACATGAATGTTAGCAGCTTTATCAACACGGTATTCTACTTTACCTGCTTTGATTTCATTTACTGCTTTTTCTACTTCAAAAGTTACTGTACCTGTTTTAGGGTTTGGCATTAGACCTTTTGGTCCAAGCACACGGCCAAGTTTACCAACTTCAGCCATCATATCTGGAGTGGCAACCACTACATCAAAGTCAAACCAGCCTTGGTTGATTTTAGCGATAAGATCTTGTTCGCCAACGAAGTCCGCTCCAGCTTCTTCCGCTTCTTTCGCTTTTTCACCTTTAGCAAAAACCAGCACACGCTGAGTTTTACCTGTACCGTGAGGAAGCACCATTGCTCCACGGATCTGCTGGTCTGCTTTCTTAGGGTCTACCCCAAGACGGAAAGCTGCTTCTACTGTTTCGTCAAAGTTTGCTTTCGCTGTTTCTTGTACAAGATTAATTGCCTCTTGTACATCGTAAGATTTTGTACGATCAACTAATTTTAATAATTCTTGCTGCTTCTTGCTTTTTTTAGCCATTTTATTTTCCTCCTTTGTGGTTTTAACGGATTTACCTCCCACGAATAAAGGTTGCGAAAAAGAAGGATAGCTCCTATCTCGCAACCTTTAACTCCTTTAGAGTGACGCTGTGGGATTAGTCTTCAACTGTGATTCCCATACTGCGCGCTGTACCTTCAACCATGCGCATTGCAGCTTCAACGTCAGCAGCGTTTAAGTCAGGCATCTTAGTTTCTGCAATTTCGCGTACTTGATCGCGTTTTACAGAAGCAACCTTGTTACGGTTAGGTTCCCCTGAACCTGATTCAACACCTGCCGCTTTCTTAAGAAGAACAGCAGCTGGCGGAGTTTTCGTCACAAATGTAAATGAACGGTCTTCAAACACCGTAATTTCAACCGGAATAATCATACCCGCTTGATCTTGCGTACGAGCGTTAAACTCCTTACAGAAACCCATGATGTTAATACCAGCTTGACCTAGTGCAGGTCCTACCGGCGGTGCTGGGTTAGCTTTACCTGCAGGAATCTGAAGCTTAACTAATTTTATAACTTTTTTAGCCACGAGACACACCTCCTTAAAGTCCGTGATGTGGTAATAGGGTTTGAACCCTCCCACTCATCGCAATCCGCCTCAATAGTTGTACTTTGAGGCACATAAAGAACATAAGAATTCTATCATCTTTATTTGCATAATGCAAGGGGAGGGTTCATTTTATTATAATTTTTCTATCTGTGAAAAATCCAGTTCTACTGGCGTTTCACGTCCAAACATATTCACATGAACTTTAACTTTCTGTTTATCCAGATCAATATGCTCAATCATACCTGTAAAGTTCGCGAAAGGTCCCTCTGTTACTTTAACACTTTCCTTCACTTCGAAGTCAACCTCAGTTTTCGGATGTTCATTCATACCCATCCGTTTAAGAACGGTATCCACTTCTTCAGGTAAGAGAGGGATTGGTTTCGAACCAGAACCGGTCGAACCAACAAATCCTGTAACCCCCGGGGTGTTACGAACCACATACCAGGAATCATCTGTCATAACCATTTCGGCTAATACATAGCCTGGGAATACTTTCTTTTTCGCTACTTTACGCTTCCCGTTCTTAATCTCGGTTTCTTCGTCTTCAGGGACCAGTACACGGAAGATCTTATCTTCCATTCCCATGGATTCTACACGTTTTTCTAAATTGGCCCTTACTTTGTTTTCATAACCTGAATAGGTGTGAACAACGTACCATCTTTTTTCCATTTATACAGGACAAGTGGCTTGCCCTTCCCTCCCTTATTTTAAATTTAATTTAAAAAATCAGCCCAACATGAAAAAACCCGCTTGACGGGTTTTTTTGTAAGTCTATTTAACAGTATAGCACAAATCCAACTCTACTATTACTTAGAAATGAGTTCAAGTACTTGTGTAATCCCTAAATCAATAACCGCAAAGAACACAGCTACAAACGCTACCGTCGCTATAACCGTAACGGTATAACGCATCAATTCCTGCCCTTTTGGCCAACTTACTTTCCGCATTTCACGAGCTACATTCTTAAAGAACTTAAACATTCTTAACTACCCCCAAACTTGCGCCTGCCGGCTTCATGCTCTATTTCGTTTCACGATGTAAAGCATGAGCCCCACATCTCTTACAATATTTACGAACTTCTAAGCGTTCTGATTGGCTGGATCGATTGGTGTAAGTACTATAATTTCTGCTATGACATTCTATACAGGCTAAAATAACTTTCTTCCGCATATGCTCGTCTCCTCAGTAAACGAGGTTTAATCACTTTCATAAATGTAGCACGGTTCAAAGTACCTGTCAATCTGCCAAATTACAAGGTAATTTCACTCACTTCCAGGTACTTCTCAAGCTTTCTTTTTACCCGCTGAAGAGCATTATCTATGGATTTCACATGCCGCTTCAGTTCTACGGAAATCTCCTGATAGGATTGGCCATCAAGATATAAAGTTAACACTTGCTTTTCTAAATCACTTAATAATTCAGAAATTTTCTCTTCCATATCTCCGAACTTTTCTTTATTAACAATTAATTCTTGCGGGTCAATCGCTTTCGAACCGGCAATAACATCTAACAGTGTACGATCTGACTCTTCATCATAAATAGGCTTGTCCAGCGAAACGTAGGAATTTAATGGAATGTGTTTCTGTCTAGTGGCAGTTTTGATAGCGGTAATAATTTGACGGGTGACACATAATTCTGCGAAGGCTTTAAAGGAAGACAGCTTGTCCTCCTGATAATCGCGTATAGCTTTATAAAGACCGATCATCCCTTCCTGCACAATATCTTCTCGATCTGCACCAATAAGAAAGTATGTTCTGGCTTTTGCGCGAACGAAGTTCTTGTACTTATTAATCAAATAATCCAGTGCCTGAACCTGTCCATCATTAATCCGTTCAATGATAACCTCATCATCAAGCTTGCTAAGATCCAACTCATTGATGTTCTTCTCAGTTTGACCGATGCTCACTCAGGATCCCCCCGACCGTGCTTGCTAAATATAGCAATATTATACAGTAAGCGTTTCAAAAGCGTCAACACGGGGGTGAGCTATTTATCTCCGCGTCTCCACTTCTCGAAAAGCTCTCTTACCTCTTTATTCATCGGGATCTTAGGCTGATATTGTACCTCATTTCTTGCTTCAACATCTTTTTTTATTTGATTTTCAATATTTTTCACTTCGATATAAAGTTCCCGGGCAGATTTTCGAAAAGCTCCCTGTCCAAAAATAGTTCTTTGCTCCGCATAATCAGAAGTTGCTACGTACACCTGGGTACGGACATCATTCAATTGGCCGGCTAATTTCTCAATTCGTTCATCTGCTGTCTCACTTTCTTTGGTGAAAATAACTTCGACCTTATGGTTTAATTGCTTCTTTTCCAGTCCCCTGACATGGTAGGCATCAAATACGACGATAATTCTGTCCCCGGTATAAGATTGGTATTCAGCCATCATTTCTATTAACAAGTCACGTGCTTGTGAGAGATCCCTCTCTTTTAGCTGCTTTAACTCCGGCCAGGCTCCAATCATATTGTATCCATCTACCAATAAAACTATCATCTGTTATTCCCCGAGAGGGTGACGCTTTCTATGGACTTCATACATAAGCAGAGCAGCAGCAACAGAAGCATTCAGAGACGTCACATGCCCTGCCATTGGCAAGCTGACCATCCAATCGCACTTCTTCTTTGTCAGCTGGCTGATGCCCCTGCCTTCACTCCCAATTACTAATGCAATCGCCATCTTTCCATCAAGCTGACGATAATCTTCCTCCCCTTCAGCATCCGTTCCAACCACCCAGACGAATCGTTCCTTTAATTCATCAATGGTTTGATTTAAGTTGGTGACGCGCACGACGGGCACGTACTCCACAGCCCCTGTCGATGTTTTTGCCACTGTAGCCGTAAGTGAAACAGACCTCCGCTTCGGTATAATCACTCCGTGGGCTCCGCTCGCATCCGCTGTACGCAAAATAGATCCCAGGTTATGAGGGTCTTCGATTTCATCACAAATGATAAAAAACGGTGCCTCTCCTTTGGCCTCTGCCTTGGCAAACAAATCCTCCAGTTCACTATATTCATAAGCCGCTACGGATGCCGCTACGCCCTGGTGGTTTCCATCGACCAATTGATCGATTTTCTTCTTTGGAACCTTTTGGACCATAACGCCGCTTTCTTTCGCAAGCTGCTCAAGTTTTTTAAACGCCTGATGCTGTAACTGATCCGAGACAAATACCTTGTTAATGGCTCGTCCTGCCCTTAACGCTTCTTGGACAGGGTTTTTCCCAATAATCCATTCATCCTTCACTCTTCTCCACTCCTTTCTTCCACAAACTGAATCGCAGAGGCAGTTAACTCTTCCAATCGCTCGATTTGTTCGGATAAATAAAGAAATCCAAGAACCGCTTCAAAGCCTGTAGAGTATCGATAAGTTTGGACAGGTGTATTCTTTGGAACTGACCCAGACTTAGCATTCCGGCCTCGTCTGAGCACAGCTTCCTCCTCGTCCGTGAGCAGTCCTGCATTCTGCCAATGCTTCACTACCTTTGCCTGGGAAATGGCAGAAACAAATTGCACCGCAGATTGGTGTAAATGCTGCGGGCGTATTTTACCAGACTCAATCAAATGTTTTCGAACATAGATTTCATACACCGAATCCCCCATATAAGCAAGGGCAAGGCTCTTTAATTGTTTTACATTTCCAGCCTCCATCGAATTACCCTCTTTTCCAGCGTATGCCCTGGGATGTATCTTCTAAAATGATATTCCGATCCTTTAATTCATCACGAATTTGGTCGGCACGTTCAAAGTTGCGGTCTTTTCTGGCCTGGATTCGTTCTTCTATCAGCGATTCAATTTCCTCGTCTAATAGCTCTGTTTGACGTTCCAGCTTGATTCCAAGCACTTGAGTTAATTCATTCAAAGTGTGTTCGTAAGCCTCGAGCACGGCCGTAACCGTTTGTTCAGACTGCAGATATAAATTCGCTGACTTGGTAAGATCAAATAATACAGAAATGGCATTTGCCGTATTGAAATCATCATCCATTTCTTTAATGAATTGCTGTTTATGCTGTTCAATTTCCTGAAGCCATTTCTCCCCATCATCTTTAAGGTTCATACTGGCTTGTTTTCTATGCTTAATATTTTCGAACGCATTCTGAATACGCTCAAAGCTGCTCTTAGCGCCTTTTAATAATTCATCGCTAAAGTTAATAGGATGACGATATTGCACACTTAACATGAAAAATCGAATCACTTGGGGGTCATGCTTTTTCACAAGATCATGGGCTAAAACAAAATTACCAAGTGATTTAGACATTTTTTCATTTTCAATATTAATATAGCCATTATGCATCCAATAACGAGCAAAAGATGTCTCATTATGTGCTTCAGACTGAGCGATTTCATTTTCGTGGTGAGGGAAGGTTAAATCCTGTCCGCCCGCATGGATATCGATCGTCTCACCCAAATATTTCTTCGCCATTGCAGAGCATTCAATATGCCAGCCCGGGCGTCCTTCTCCCCATGGGCTTTCCCAGGAGATTTCTCCTGACTTAGCTTCTTTCCATAATGTGAAATCCAGAGGGTCTTCTTTCTTCTCCCCGACTTCAATACGAGCTCCTGTCCTAAGCTCATCAATGGATTGATGGGATAGCTTGCCATATGAATCAAATTTACGGGTACGAAAGTAGACATCCCCTTCTGCTTCATAAGCAAATCCTTTCTCGATCAACCCCTTTATGAAGCTGATGATTTCTTCCATATTTTCCGTTACACGCGGATGGTGAGCCGCTTCCTTCACTCCAAGAGCCCCTACATCCTCCAGGTAAGCATCAATAAAACGATTGGCAATGTCAGGGACTTCTTCTCCCAATTCATTAGCTGCTTTAATCAATTTGTCATCCACATCGGTAAAGTTCAGCACGTATTTGACATCATAACCTCGATACTCAAAATAACGGCGTACCATATCAAATACAATGGCCGGACGAGCATTGCCGATATGAATATAGTTGTACACCGTAGGTCCGCATACATACATGTTTACTTTCCCCTCTTGTAAGGGCTGAAACGGTTCTTTTTTTCTTGTTAATGTATTAAAAACGTTAATGGCCACTTTGCTTCACTCCTCTAGATTCTGCTAATTCATGCTTCATTTGTTCTAACTGCTTTTCTAATTCATCTAAGCGGTCATAGACGGGATCAGGAAGTTTGTGATGATCCAAATCTTTTTTCCGTACTTTCTTGCCATCCTGGATTACAACATGCCCGGGAATCCCAACGACTGTTGAATTGTCCGGAACATCCTTCAGCACGACCGAGCCAGCTCCTACTTTTGAATTCTCCCCAATCGTAATCGAACCTAATACCTTAGCACCGGTGGCTACAAGACTGTTATCTTTTAAAGTAGGGTGCCGCTTTCCCTTTTCTTTGCCTGTGCCGCCGAGAGTAACCCCTTGAAACAGAGTCACATTATCACCAATTTCACAGGTTTCCCCAATGACAACTCCCATGCCATGATCAATGAAAAAACGCCGGCCGATCTTAGCTCCCGGGTGGATTTCTATTCCGGTAAAGAAGCGGCTGATTTGAGAGATCACACGTGCGAGAAAGAAGAATTTTCGTTTAAAGCAAGCATGGGCCACCCGATGTGCCCAAGTCGCGTGCAGGCCAGAATAGGTTAATATCACTTCAAAATAGGATCTCGCCGCCGGGTCTTGGTCAAACACTACATCGACATCATCTTTAAACATTTTTAACAGCCCCATACTCTCTCCTCCTTTAAAAAAAACGCGCCCCTGTGCTGATTAGCACAGAGACGCGTTTAGCGCGGTTCCACTCTGTTTGGGATAGGAATACATCCCCTCTTAACAAATCCTCGATAACGGGAGGTTCCGCTCCGCCCTAGTGATTTCGGACGAAGACTCTGAGGTGCATTTCAAAGGGGGCCCTTAAAATCACTTGCAGCCAAGTGGTGATTCTCTCTGTGTAAGGGAATGGCCTTTTACTTCTCCTCTTCAACGCTTCGTATAGGTATCTTTACTATATGTTAATCAAATGCTTTTGTGAACTAATTAGCCTTCAAGCTGGCTTACTGCATCATCTAACCGGACTGTAACGGTTTCTAAACCTAATAAATGAATGGCATTAGGCAGTTCCGGTCCATGCATTTCCCCAGTTGTTGCTACACGGATCGGCATAAACAGCTTCTTGCCTTTATGACCCGTTTCTTTCTGGACAGCTTTAATTTGAGATTTAATATTAGCGGGAGTGAATTCATCAAGTTCTGCCAGCTTCTGCTTAAAGACAGTTAATACTTCAGGCACCTGCTCACCTTGAAGAACCTCCATAGCTTCGTTACTATATTCAATTTCTTTCTTGAAAAATAACTCCGTTAACTCTACAATTTCTTCTCCGTAATTTAGCTGCTCCTGGTAAAGAGCGATAAGTTCGCGGGCCCATTTACGATCGCTTTCACTTAAATCCTCTGACAACCTGCCTGCTTGAATTAAGTAAGGCAGGGCAAGCTCAGCTACCCGGTCAAAGTCGGCAGCTTTAATGTATTGATTATTCATCCATTTCAGCTTGGCCTGGTCAAATACGGCAGGGGAAGTCGTCAATCGGTCCGGATCAAAAATATCAATCAGTTGATCCTGCGTAAAGATCTCTTCCTCACCGACTGGAGACCAGCCTAATAAAGTAATAAAGTTAAACAGCGCTTCTGGAAAGTAGCCGAGGTTTTTATATTGTTCAATGAATTGAAGAATATGCTCGTCACGTTTACTGAGCTTTTTACGATTCTCATTTAAAATTAAAGTCATATGGCCGAATTGCGGAGGCTCCCAGCCGAATGCTTCATAAACCATCATCTGCTTCGGAGTATTAGAAATATGTTCTTCTCCTCGCAGGACGTGAGAAATCTCCATCAAATGGTCATCAATAGCAACAGCAAAGTTATAAGTTGGTGTGCCGTTCTTCTTAACGATGACCCAATCGCCGAAATCACTGGATTCAAACGTGATGTCGCCGCGGACGATATCATTAAAGGAGTACTGATGATTTTCAGGCACCCTCAGGCGTATGCTCGGCTGACGTCCTTCTTCTTCAAATTGCTTTACTTGTTCAGGAGTTAAATCACGATGGGCTCCTGAATACTTAGGAGCTTCTCCACGAGCAAGCTGTGCCTCGCGTTCCTGCTCCAGCTCTTCTTCCGTTACATAACATTTATACGCTAATCCTTTGTTAAGGAGTTGATCTACATACTCTTTGTATAAATCAAGCCGTTCCATTTGGCGGTATGGACCATAATTCCCGCCTAAATCTGCCCCTTCGTCCCATTCAATGCCCAGCCATTTTAAATAAGTAAGCTGGCTTTGTTCGCCGCCTTCAATATTTCGCTTTTCATCCGTATCCTCTATGCGAATAATGAATTTTCCACCTGCATGTTTTGCATAAAGATAATTAAATAAAGCTGTTCGTGCATTTCCTATGTGAAGATTCCCTGTCGGACTAGGGGCATACCTCACCCTTACTTCGTTACTCATAATAACTCTCCTTTCATTCTACCGTTCTTCATTCTTTTCTCATTTTATCATTTTTTCGCTAAGATTGTGGATTATTTTGCAGCAGAACAACGGCTTGAGCTGCGATACCTTCTTTGCGGCCGGCAAATCCTAATTGTTCCGTGGTGGTCGCTTTTACATTAATTCTATCTAAGTCTGTGTCCATCAAGCTTGCAATATTCGCTCTAATCTCTTCAATATAAGGAGCCATCTTTGGTGCCTGGGCAATAACGGTGCAATCCACATTCCCCAGCTCATAGCCCTTCTCCCTTACAATAGCAAATACATGCTGTAGTAGTTTACCAGAATCCGCATTTTTAAATTCAGGGTCCGTGTCAGGAAAATGCTTTCCGATGTCGCCTTCCCCTACGGCCCCGAGGCAAGCGTCTGCAATCGTATGAAGTAAAACATCGGCATCCGAATGTCCGAGTAAGCCTTTTTCATAAGGTATTTCGACTCCGCCAATAATGCACTTCCGTCCTTCGGTTAGCTGGTGCACATCAAATCCCTGTCCGATCCGAAACATCGCTGATTCCTCCGTCTTCCCTTTCCGCTGATTTGCTAAATATGATTCCGCTTTTTGCAAATCTTCTGGAGTGGTTAATTTTATATTGTCATAACTTCCTTTTACAATAGCTGTTTCTCTTCCTAACTGTTCTACCAGGGAAGCATCATCTGTACCATAGTATCCGCGATCCTGCGCTTGTTGATGCGCTTGATAAATTAAAGCAAATTCAAAACCTTGCGGCGTTTGAGCTGCCCATAAAGTCTTTCGGTCGAGTGTAATTAAGGTGTTTCCGTCTTTCTTTTTAATGGTATCGGTTACCGGAACAGCAAGCAGTGCCGCTTGTTCGGCTGCTACGGTCCTCGCGAGCCTATGTAATTGCTCCCGGCTGACAAATGGACGTGCCCCATCATGTATAAACACAGGCAGGTCCGTATTCTGAATCGCATTCAAACCTGCAAACACGCTGTCCTGACGCTCCTTACCCCCATCCACAAGATGGATCCCCTCCATACCAGGAGGGTAATCTTGAAGCAGCTTTTCCATTTGCTTATGTTCCTGGTCATTGGTTACAAGAACAATCTCTTTGCACCATGAGTCCTTCGCAAAAGCAATCAGCGTATGTATAATTAAAGGCTGCTGATCCAGCATTAAAAATTGCTTATTACGGCCGGCAAGCATGCGTTTTCCCTGCCCTGCCGCCAGCACAATTGCAGTATAATTAGTCATATTATCCATCCTAAACATATTGAAATAACAAAAGCGATAACACTCCGGTTATCACTTTTGTTATTCTCTATTTGTTTATACCGTTTTTACAAGGCTTTTTCAAGTGATTTTGGCTTGGCAAAGATCATACGGCCTGCTGAAGTCTGCAGCACACTCGTTACTACGACTTCAATTGTTTTACCAATATAATTCTTTCCTTCTTCGACGACGATCATCGTACCATCATCTAAATAAGCTACACCTTGATTTTGTTCTTTCCCATCTTTAATGACTTGAATCGTCATCTCTTCTCCGGGCAGAACGACTGGTTTCACAGCATTTGCTAAATCATTAATGTTTAAGACTTGAACATTTTGAAACTCACAGACTTTATTTAAGTTAAAATCGTTAGTCACTACAATTCCATCCATGACCTTGGCAAGCTTTACGAGTTTACTGTCCACTTCTTGGATTTCCTCAAAGTCTCCCTCGTAAATCTCGACATTCACCGGTAAATCCTTCTGCAGACGGTTTAAGATATCTAACCCGCGGCGTCCGCGATTTCGTTTCAAGCCATCAGAGGAGTCAGCAATATGCTGAAGCTCTTCTAATACAAATTGAGGAATAACCACGGTGCCTTCTAAGAAATGAGTTTCGCAAATATCGGCGATTCTTCCATCAATAATGACACTTGTATCCAGAATTTTCTCTTTCGGTATTAAAGAACGATCAGCGAGGATTTCTGAATCACCTGCAGACCCTTCTGACGCTTTCTTGTCTTTTCTCGCCATTGCAAGTAAATTCAAGAATTCGTCCTTCCGTTTAAAACCTACCTGGAAGCCAAAATATCCCAAAATAAACGTTAAAAAGATCGGTAAAATTTGATTAACTACCTGAATTTGAATATCTAGTAAAAGGTTGTTAACGAGATAGGCAATGGTCAGCCCTACAATTAATCCTAAACTTCCAAATAAAAGGTCAGCAACCGGGGCACGGACGAGCGTGTCTTCCACCCACCGTAGAAAATCCACAATATAATCCACTAACCAGAACGTTAATAAATATAAGATAAGTGCTCCTAAAACAGCTCCCGCTATGGCTTGGATCCACCCATGCCAGGAAAAGCCAATCATATCAAATAATTCTGGAATATAAAGATAACCAAGTGTTCCCCCAGTTATCACAATAAATAACTGAACAATTCGCTTAAGCACTTTTATTCACCTCCTCGATCACAGTATGACCAAAATACACAACCACTAACCGTAAAAAAAAGGAATGATGGTTACTAAAGTAGCACAGGTTCCAAAATTAGTCAATTTGGAAACTAAACAGTTTATCATATAACTTAAATGTAAGTCAATAGTCCTGCTATATATGACGGTCCACAAACAATTGTTCCTGAATTCTTTCCAGCCCATCTCTGATCTTCATTGCCCGGATCTCACCCACTCCATCAACTTCTACCAATTCCTTAGTGGAAGCTTGAATCATATCATCTAACGTGCTGAAACGCTCCACGAGATGCTCTATAATTAGCGGCGGCAGTCTCGGGATCCTGCTGAGAATCCGGTAGCCTCTAGGGTGAATTGTATCTGCCATTTTAGTATTTGGAGAGTATCCTAACAGCTTTAAGATCTGTTCATCGGTTAGAAGATCCGTATTTGCTGCTTCCTGCATTTTTCTTAAAATATAATAGGGCTCATAATCAGGTCTCTTGCTGTAATCTTTCATCAGCAGAGAAGCTTCTTCTTCAATATCTGAGACAAGTTCCGTTAACTGCAGCTGAATCAGCCTTCCTTCGGTTCCGAGTTCATTCACGTAATTAAGGATTTCAGTTTTAATACGCAGTACCATTTCCACCCGGTGAACGACTTGAACCACTTCTGAAAAGGAAACCATGTTTTCAAACTCCATAGCTCCTAAATTAGTGATACTTTGATCCAGGACATTTTTATACTTTTCCAGGGTCTGGATCGCCTGATTGGCTTTTGTCAAAATGACTCCAATGTCTTTTAATGAATAACGCAGCGATCCTTTATAAAGGGTGATAACATTCCGGCGCTGTGAAATAGCAATGACCAGATTCCCTGTCTGCTTAGCGACTCTTTCGGCTGTTCGGTGCCGCATTCCAGTTTCCATCGATAAAATATCAGGATCAGGCATCAATTGTGCATTCGCATATAAAATTTTTGAACCTTCATCATTCAAAATCAGCGCCCCATCCATCTTTGCCAGTTCATAAAGATGAGCAGGGGTGAAATCTGACTGAATATTAAATCCTCCGTCAACAAGCTCCCTGATCTGGTCTCCATAGCCAACCAATATCAGTCCGCCTGTATTTGCGCGGAGAACATTATCAATCCCATTTCTAATCGGGGTCCCGGGAGCAACGAACTTCAATATTTCTCCAATACCGTTTTCTTTTATTTCATGCCCTTCCATTTATCTATCTCCCAACGTAACCTTCATGGCTTCCTGCACTGAATTCACACCAATGACTTCTATGGAATCTGGAGGGGTCCATCCCTCAAGATTCTTCTGAGGAATAATCACGCGCTTGAAACCTAATTTAGCCGCTTCCTGAACACGCTGTTCTATGCGGGCAACTCTCCTTATTTCCCCCGTTAAGCCAACTTCGCCCACTACCACATCCTGCGCATTGGAAGCTTGATCACGAAAGCTTGAGGCAATGCTAATCGCTACGGCTAAGTCTATCGCAGGTTCATCGAGCTTCACGCCGCCTGCCACCTTCACATAGGCATCCTGATTTTGAAGAAGCAAACCGGCCCGTTTTTCCAACACTGCCATAAGCAGAGGAACCCGGCTGTTATCAAGTCCTGTTGCCATTCTGCGAGGGTTGCCAAAAGCAGTGGGCGATATGAGTGCCTGAATCTCTACTAAAACAGGGCGTGAGCCTTCCATAGAAGCTACTACAATAGACCCGGCTGCTCCTTGAGACCTTTCCTCCAGAAATATTTCTGAAGGGTTGAGGACTTCCTCAAGCCCTTTCTCCTTCATCTCGAAAATTCCCATTTCATGCGTGCTGCCAAATCGATTCTTAACACTTCTTAAAATACGAAACGTGTGGTGGCGTTCCCCTTCAAAATAAAGGACGGCATCTACCATATGTTCAAGAAGTCTTGGACCGGCAATTGAGCCCTCTTTGGTAACATGCCCTACAATAAATATAGGAATACCTTTACTTTTGGCAATTCTCATCAGCTGGCTTGTACATTCCCTGACCTGCGAAACACTGCCGGGCGCAGAGGTTACATCCTCTTTGAAAATCGTCTGAATGGAATCTATAACGACGAATTTAGGATCAATCGCTTCAATTTGGGTAAGTACATCCTGTAGATTGGTTTCTGATAATACATAAAGCTCATCCGATGAGATGTTTAAACGCTCTGCACGCAGCTTCGTCTGTCTAGAAGATTCTTCTCCAGATATATAAAGAACAGGAAGATTCTTATTGGCAATCTGTGCGGAAACCTGAAGGAGTAATGTTGATTTCCCGATACCCGGATCGCCCCCAATTAAAACTAAAGAACCTGCCACAATTCCGCCTCCAAGCACCCGGTTAAGCTCGGGCATATCGGTAGGTAAACGCGGCTCTTTTTCTGATTGGATCGAATTTATTTTTTCTGGTTTTGTTCTCGTTCCTGAATTCGTTTGAAAGACGTGTCTGGAAGCACCTGCAGGAGCACTTTGCTCTTCTACAAATGTATTCCATTGATGACACCCCGGGCATTTCCCCATCCATTTCGGAGTTTCATACCCACATTCCTGGCAAACAAATTTTGTTTTTCTTTTTGCCAAGTTAATCTCTCCCTTTACACTATTTTATACGATATAGCTTGTGAAAAAGTTTCATAGTCATATCAATTACATTAAATTTATCTTACTGCTGTCTGCGGGCTACGCCAAAATAATCAATTCTATTCTACATCTTCCAGGTTATTTTAAACCCTCTACTCTCATAATAAATCTTTAGAGTACGATTTGTCCTTAAATAAATTTATTTATCCAAAAAAAATCGGAAGGCAGGCTGCCCTCCGATTTTTCAAAAGAATAATTTAGTCATTTTTACTTAAGGTATTAGCTTCTTCCTGCTTATGAACCACGAATTCCTTGTTATCATCCAGATCGATTTTTACTTTTTGCCCTTTGGCAATATTTTCTCTTAACAATTCTTCTGATAACAAGTCTTCTACGTTCTTCTGGATCGAACGGCGAAGCGGACGGGCTCCATATTCAGGATCAAAGCCTTTATCGGCGATATGCTCAATAGCTTCATTTGACAGTGTAAAGTCAATTTCCTGTTCAAGGAGACGTTTTTTAAGCTGATCCGCCATAAGTGTAACAATATCTTTCATATGCTTTCTTTCCAGAGAGTGGAAAACAATCGTCTCATCAATACGGTTTAAGAATTCAGGACGGAAAGCTTTCTTCAGCTCATCTGTAACCTTAGACTTCATGTCTTTATAGTTCTGACTTGCTTCATCCATGGAGAAACCAACATATTTATTGGTCTTCAGCTCTTGAGCACCAACGTTTGAAGTCATGATAAGCACCGTATTACGGAAATCAACCACACGACCTTTAGAATCTGTTAACCGGCCATCTTCAAGTACTTGAAGAAGAATATTAAAGACTTCAGGGTGGGCTTTTTCGATTTCATCAAGCAATACTACAGAATAAGGTTTGGTTCTTACTTTCTCAGTAAGCTGTCCGCCTTCTTCATACCCAACGTAACCAGGAGGTGAACCTACCAGACGAGAGGTACTGTGTTTTTCCATATATTCAGACATGTCAATTCTAATCATTGCATCTTCTTCTCCGAACATGCTCTCGGCTAAGGCGCGGGCAAGTTCTGTTTTACCTACCCCGGTTGGTCCAAGGAAAATAAAGGATCCGATTGGACGTTTTGGATCTTTAAGACCGGCGCGAGCACGTCTGATAGCTTTAGAGATTGATTTGACTGCCTCTTCTTGACCAATCACGCGATTATGAAGCGTATCCTCAAGATGCAGAAGACGTTCACTTTCGTCTTTCGTCATTTTAGAAACAGGAACACCCGTCCAAGTCGATACGACAGACGCAATATCTTCTACCGTAACCTCTGAATCTTCCTGACCTTGTTTTTCTTTCCATTCGTCTTTGGTTTGATCAAGTTCATCTCTTAAATGCTGCTCTGTATCTCTCAGGGATGCCGCTTTCTCAAATTCCTGACTCTGAACAGCTGCATCCTTCTCTTTACGAACTTCCTCCAGCTTCTGTTCAAGCTCTTTCAAGTTCGGCGGAGCTGTGTAAGAGCGCAGTCTTACTTTAGAAGCAGCTTCATCAATTAAGTCAATCGCTTTATCCGGCAAGAAGCGGTCCGTAATATAACGGTCTGAAAATCTTACCGCTGAATCAATGGCATCATCTGTGATGGTTACGCGGTGGTGCGCTTCATAGCGATCGCGCAAACCTTGGAGAATTTGAACAGACTCTTCAAGATTTGGTTCCTCTACCTTAATCGGCTGGAAACGGCGTTCAAGTGCGGCATCTTTTTCAATGTATTTACGATACTCATCAAGAGTGGTCGCACCAATACATTGCAGTTCACCGCGGGCCAGTGAAGGCTTTAAAATGTTAGAAGCATCAATGGCCCCTTCTGCACCGCCGGCCCCAATCAAGGTGTGAAGTTCATCAATAAAGAGAATAATATTTCCCGCCTGTCTGATTTCTTCCATCACTTTCTTCAAGCGGTCTTCGAATTCGCCACGGTATTTCGTACCGGCTACTACGGTACCCATGTCGAGGGTCATTACACGTTTTTCACGCAGAATTTCCGGAACTTCATTATTCATAATTTGTTGAGCTAAGCCTTCCGCAATCGCCGTTTTACCAACACCTGGTTCACCAACCAGCACGGGATTGTTTTTAGTACGACGGCTTAATACCTGAATAACACGCTCGATTTCTTTACTTCGTCCGATTACCGGATCAATATTTCCTTCTTTAGCAATGGCTGTTAAGTCGCGAGCCAGCGAATCAAGTGTAGGAGTATTAGCGTTTGCTGCTTGACCAGCGCTGCTTCCGCGGCGATTCTGACCGCCAGTTGATTCGTTATTTCCAAGGAGCTGTAAGACCTGCTGACGGGCTTTATTTAAGCTGACGCCCAGATTGTTAAGCACACGGGCTGCCACCCCTTCTCCTTCACGGATTAAACCTAAAAGAATATGCTCTGTCCCCACATAAGAGTGACCTAGTTTACGAGCTTCGTCCATTGAAAGTTCAATAACTTTCTTTGCACGAGGTGTGTAATGGATCGTTTGTGAAACCTTTTCACCCTTGCCAATCAGTTTTTCTACTTCCTGCTGAATTTTGGCGGCTTCCAATCCTAAAGCAGTTAACGCTTTAGCTGCAATTCCTTCACCTTCACTAACCAAGCCAAGCAAGATATGCTCAGTTCCAATATTGTTATGACCTAAACGAACTGCTTCCTCTTGTGCAAGCGCGAGTACTTTCTGTGCTCGTTCTGTAAAACGCCCAAACATCATGGACAATCCCTCCTAGCTTTATTCTTCGTTTTCTAAGCGAAGTCTTTCTCGAATTAGCGACGCCCTTCTTACATCCCTTTCATCAGGGGTTAGCGTCGTTTTAGCATATTGTTGCAAAAATCCGGGTTGAGTTAAAATCATTAGCTCATTTAAAATCGTCTTCGGTATGTGATCTATAAAACCAAGATCAATTCCGAGGCGTAGATCAGATAAACACTTAGCTGCTTCTTTAGACTCTATGATTCTGCTGTGCTTTAGGACACCATAGGAACGAAATATCCGATCTTCCAAGTGGGTGCTGGACCTGTTCATAATCGCCTGCCTAGCCCGCCTCTCCTGGTCGATCAGTTGTTTTACAACACTGTGCAAATCCTCAACAATGTCCGGCTCTGACTTCCCAAGAGTAATCTGGTTTGATATTTGAAAAATGTTTCCAAGAGCTTCGCTGCCTTCTCCATAAATCCCTCGAACCACTAATCCCAGCTGATTAATTGCTGGGGTCATTCGATTTATTTGCTGTGTTATCGCTAAAGCAGGCAAGTGCATCATAACCGATGCTCTCATTCCTGTTCCCACATTAGTAGGGCAGGCAGTTAAATAACCTCTTTTTTCATCAAAAGCATAATCCACTTTTTCTTCCAGCCAGTCATCCAGCTGAGACGCCTGCTCCAGCGCCCGATCAAGCTGAAACCCTGGGAAATATAATTGTATGCGAATATGATCTTCTTCATTAATCATTATGGAAACTTGTTCGTTTTGAGAGATCATCGCTGCAGAGTGTTTGGAATTCTCAACTAAATGCGGGCTGATGATATGCTTCTCTACAAGCACTCGTTTCTCAATCGGCTGCAGATCCTTCATTTGAATAATTTCGAAATCTTTATAATCCCGAAAAGACTGTTGATCGAATTCCCGCTTAAACACATCGAGTACTTTTTCTAAGTTCTCCTCTGATCCTATAATCGGGAAGGGGAACTGAGAAAAGTTTCTGGCAAATCGTATACGGCTGCTTAATACTATATCGCTGTCAGGGCCTTCTTCTTTCATCCAGGGACTGATTGCCTCATTCATAAATTGCTGCAAGGACATCGTTATTCACCATCCTCCCCATTATGAAGCTGACTTTCTATTGAGCGGATTTCATCTCTTATCTTAGCTGCTTCTTCAAATTCCTCTTTTTCAATTAACCGCTGGAGCTGCTCTTTATACTCATCGACTTGCCGTTTCAGGTGTAAATTTCCACCTTCTCTTCGTGGTATCTTTCCATCGTGACGAGTATTGCCGCTATGCACACGTCTGAAAATCGGATTTAAGCGGTCATCAAATGTTTTATAACAATCAGCACATCCGAACTTTCCTATTCTTGCAAACTCTTGATAAGTTAATCCACAGGTAGGGCACTTCAAGTGAGTAGAATGCGGCTGTGCCTGGGATTTCTGTCCGCCAAGCGGTGAATTTCCTTCTGAATAGAAAATACCAGATAAGAGATCGTTTAAAGTAAAGTTTTCTTCACCGTAGTTCATATATCCTTTTTCTTTCGCACATTGTTCACAAACGTGAATTTCTGTCTTTTGACCATTTATGACTTGAGTAAGATGCACAGTTGCTGGACGTTGATGGCATTCTTGGCATTCCATAACACCCACTCCCTCCTGTGTTAGCTTTTATACATTAATGAAATAAGCATAGCTGACATAATTCTTGCACGAATTTCATCTCTTAAAGGAAGGGGAAATGCTAAAACTTCCCGATCCATCACACTTGCTATCATCTTTGCTTCACGAGTTGTAATCATTTTATTTTCAAGTAATCTTTCCACAATTCCTGCAGCGGCCGTTTGAGTCACACTCGGTTGAATCATTTTGATTATTTCTTCAATCATTTGTGCTTCATTACGGTGCTGAATTCGTCTGATTCGAATATAGCCGCCGCCACCGCGTTTACTTTCCACTATATAACCTTTTTCCACAGTGAACCGGGTTTTAATCACATAATTAATTTGAGAAGGCACACACTGAAATTGATCGGCTATTTCACTCCGCTTAATTTCAATGGTCTTTGCTTGTTCTTTATCAAGAATATCTTTTAAATATTCTTCTATGATGTCGGATATATTCCGCATCTTCCCTCCCCCTCTTTTGACTTTGACTATCTTTGACCTTAATTTCATTATACTCATTTTTAACGAGCACGCAACTAAAAAGTTTTCAGTACATCACTCAGCATTCCCTGAAATTCTTTATCCTAAAACAAAGAAAACTGCACATAATTTTTTGTGCAGTTTCACTATCTTCTATGCTTAATGTGAATAACATTTTTGACCTTTGATAATTGATCCGCTAGTACAGCATCATTAAATTGCTGATTCTTTTCTAGTTCAATTAATATCTTTCTTTGGGCAGGAACCTCCTGGTTAATTTCAATTCTTCGTATGTTTACCTCAGCTTCTTCAAAAATAATCAGAAGTTCATTCATTTTCAATTCCTGCTCGCCCACCACAAGAAAATGATTTCTCATATGATTCCCAAAATATTGTTTCTCTATCTTGTTTAAAAAGATAAGACTTAATAACACGATCACCGTAGTTAAAATTGCTAAATCATACATTCCAGCCCCTACAACTAAGCCTAATCCGGCAACCGTCCAAATAGAAGCAGCTGTAGTTAAGCCTCGAATCGTACTTCCATTCACAATGATTGATCCTGCACCCAGAAATCCAATGCCGCTAATAACATAGGAAGGAATTCTGGCCGGGTCAAATCGGACATTTTCATATTGGTCCATATAGGCTTCAAACCCATAAAGAGAGAGAAGCATCATTAAACACGAGCCCACTCCTACTAAGATATGCGTGCGAAATCCAGCCGAATGATTTTTAATTTCTCTTTCGAAACCGATGGTCCCTGATAATAATAAGGCCACAAGGATGCGAATTAGAAATACGATTAAATGCTCATTTAATATTCCTGCCCCTTGCATAAAAAAACCTCCTGATTTCACTGGATTATTATATGTTTATGCCTATACAAAAAAACCAGAAGCATTGGCTTCTGGTTCTCTCAACTTGACGTGGCGACGTCCTACTCTCACGGGGATCGACCCGACTACCATCGGCGCTGAAGAGCTTAACTGCTGTGTTCGGCATGGGAACAGGTGTGACCTCTTCGCCTTCATCACCACATCATTAAGTTTGAGGTGAACCCTCAAAACTGGATAAGTCAACATTCAAACAAGAAATTTTTCATCGGTCTTTTCACTTTTTACGGTCTAGCTGCAGCTCCTAGATCCTCGTGATCTAAGCGATCTCTCATCCAGGCTGAAAACCACAGCCTTTCTGCGAGCTTGCTTAGCCAGTCGGATCTGGACAGTCGCTTCCGCTTTTCAAGATAGATAAGCCATCGATCCATTAGTATCCGTCAGCTCCGCGTGTCACCACGCTTCCACCTCGGACCTATCAACCTCATCGTCTCTGAGGGATCTTACTTACTTGGCGTAAGGGGAAATCTCATCTCAAGGGGGGCTTCATGCTTAGATGCTTTCAGCACTTATCCCGTCCACACGTAGCTACCCAGCTATGCTCCTGGCGGAACAACTGGTACACCAGCGGTGTGTCCATCCCGGTCCTCTCGTACTAAGGACAGCTCCTTTCAGATTTCCAACGCCCACGACGGATAGGGACCGAACTGTCTCACGACGTTCTGAACCCAGCTCGCGTACCGCTTTAATGGGCGAACAGCCCAACCCTTGGGACCGACTACAGCCCCAGGATGCGATGAGCCGACATCGAGGTGCCAAACCTCCCCGTCGATGTGGACTCTTGGGGGAGATAAGCCTGTTATCCCCGGGGTAGCTTTTATCCGTTGAGCGACGGCCCTTCCATACGGTACCGCCGGATCACTAAGCCCGACTTTCGTCCCTGCTCGACTTGTAGGTCTCGCAGTCAAGCTCCCTTGTGCCTTTACACTCTGCGAATGATTTCCAACCATTCTGAGGGAACCTTTGGGCGCCTCCGTTACTCTTTGGGAGGCGACCGCCCCAGTCAAACTGCCCACCTGACACTGTCTCCGGACCGGATCACGGCCCTGGGTTAGAATGTCCGTACAGCCAGGGTAGTATCCCACCAGCGCCTCCACCGAAGCTAGCGCTCCGGCTTCTAAGGCTCCTACCTATCCTGTACAAGCTGTACCAACATTCAATATCAGGCTACAGTAAAGCTCCACGGGGTCTTTCCGTCCTGTCGCGGGTAATGCGCATCTTCACGCATAGTATAATTTCACCGGGTCTCTCGTTGAGACAGTGCCCAAGTCGTTGCACCTTTCGTGCGGGTCGGAACTTACCCGACAAGGAATTTCGCTACCTTAGGACCGTTATAGTTACGGCCGCCGTTTACTGGGGCTTCGGTTCAACGCTTCGCTTACGCTAACGCATCCCCTTAACCTTCCAGCACCGGGCAGGTGTCAGCCCCTATACTTCGCCTTGCGGCTTCGCAGAGACCTGTGTTTTTGGTAAACAGTCGCTTGGGCCTTTTCACTGCGGCTCCTCGGCAGAGGAGCACCCCTTCTCCCGAAGTTACGGGGTCATTTTGCCGAGTTCCTTAACGAGAGTTCTCCCGCTCACCTTAGGATACTCTCCTCGCCTACCTGTGTTGGTTTGCGGTACGGGCACCTCTTTCCTCACTAGAGGATTTTCTTGGCAGTGTGAACTCAGGAGCTTCGGTACTTTAGTTCCCTCCCCATCACAGCTTGACGTTGCCGGACGGATTTGCCTATCCGACCGTCTCACTGCTTGGACGCGCTCATCCAATGGCGCGCTCTCCTTATCCTCCTGCGTCCCCCCGTCGTTCAAACGGAAAGGAGGTGGTACAGGAATATCAACCTGTTGTCCATCGCCTACGCCTATCGGCCTCGGCTTAGGTCCCGACTAACCCTGAGAGGACGAGCCTTCCTCAGGAACCCTTAGGCTTTCGGTGAAAGAGATTCTCACTCTTTTTTCGCTACTCATACCGGCATTCTCACTTCTAAGCGCTCCACCAGTCCTTACGGTCTGACTTCACGGCCCTTAGAACGCTCTCCTACCACTGATCTTACGATCAATCCGCAGCTTCGGTGGTGTGTTTAGCCCCGGTATATTTTCGGCGCAGAGTCACTCGACCAGTGAGCTATTACGCACTCTTTAAATGATGGCTGCTTCTAAGCCAACATCCTGGTTGTCTAAGCAACTCCACATCCTTTTCCACTTAACACACACTTGGGGACCTTAGCTGGCGGTCTGGGCTGTTTCCCTCTCGACCATGAACCTTATCACCCATGGTCTGACTCCCAGAACAAAGTCGTTGGCATTCGGAGTTTGACTGAATTCGGTAACCCGATAGGGGCCCCTCGTCCAATCAGTGCTCTACCTCCAAGACTTTATATTCTGAGGCTAGCCCTAAAGCTATTTCGGAGAGAACCAGCTATCTCCGTGTTCGATTGGCATTTCACCCCTACCCACACCTCATCCCCGCAATTTTCAACTTGCGTGGGTTCGGACCTCCAGTCAGTGTTACCTGACCTTCATCCTGGACATGGGTAGATCACACGGTTTCGGGTCTACGACCGCATACTCATTCGCCCTATTCAGACTCGCTTTCGCTGCGGCTCCGCTTCTGCGGCTTAACCTTGCATACGGTCGTAACTCGCCGGTTCATTCTACAAAAGGCACGCCGTCACCCATTAACGGGCTCCGACTACTTGTAGGCACACGGTTTCAGGATCTCTTTCACTCCCCTTCCGGGGTGCTTTTCACCTTTCCCTCACGGTACTGGTTCACTATCGGTTACTAGGGAGTATTTAGCCTTGGGAGATGGTCCTCCCGGATTCCGACGGAATTTCTCGTGTTCCGCCGTACTCAGGATCCACTCCGGAGGAAGAAAGGTTTCGACTACAGGGCTGTTACCTGCTCTGGCTGATCGTTCCAGATCAATTCGTCTACCTTCCTTCTTTGTAACTCCAAAGGAGTGTCCTACAACCCCAGAAAGCAAGCTTTCTGGTTTGGGCTGATTCCGTTTCGCTCGCCGCTACTCAGGAAATCGCGTTTGCTTTCTCTTCCTCCGGGTACTGAGATGTTTCAGTTCCCCGGGTCTGCCTTCCTCTACCTATGTATTCAGTAGAGGATGCTATTCCATTACGAATAGCGGGTTCCCCCATTCGGAAATCTCCGGTTCACAGCCTGCTTACGGCTCCCCGGAGCATATCGGTGTTAGTCCCGTCCTTCTTCGGCTCCTAGTACCAAGGCATCCACCGTGCGCCCTTATTCACTTAACTATCGTCGTGAAAAGACGTTTAAAAAATTTCGATGTTCGTTGAATGTCTTGTCATCACTAGCTTCATCCTGCGATAAAACTATGATTAACTTATCCAGTTTTCAAGGTTCACAGCTGAAAGATCGTTTGATCTCTCAAAACTGAACAACCAACCAAGTACGTTTCCGTTCTAAATCCTTAGAAAGGAGGTGATCCAGCCGCACCTTCCGATACGGCTACCTTGTTACGACTTCACCCCAATCATTGGCCCCACCTTCGGCGGCTGGCTCCAAAAAGGTTACCTCACCGACTTCGGGTGTTGCCAACTCTCGTGGTGTGACGGGCGGTGTGTACAAGGCCCGGGAACGTATTCACCGCGGCATGCTGATCCGCGATTACTAGCGATTCCGGCTTCATGCAGGCGAGTTGCAGCCTGCAATCCGAACTGAGAATGGTTTTATGGGATTTGCTACACCTCGCGGCTTCGCTGCCCTTTGTACCATCCATTGTAGCACGTGTGTAGCCCAGGTCATAAGGGGCATGATGATTTGACGTCATCCCCGCCTTCCTCCGGTTTGTCACCGGCAGTCACCTTAGAGTGCCCAACTGAATGCTGGCAACTAAGATTAGGGGTTGCGCTCGTTGCGGGACTTAACCCAACATCTCACGACACGAGCTGACGACAACCATGCACCACCTGTCACTTGGTCCCCGAAGGGAAAGCCCTATCTCTAGGGTGTTCCAAGGATGTCAAGACCTGGTAAGGTTCTTCGCGTTGCTTCGAATTAAACCACATGCTCCACCGCTTGTGCGGGCCCCCGTCAATTCCTTTGAGTTTCAGCCTTGCGGCCGTACTCCCCAGGCGGAGTGCTTAATGCGTTAACTTCAGCACTAAGGGGTGGAAGCCCCCTAACACCTAGCACTCATCGTTTACGGCGTGGACTACCAGGGTATCTAATCCTGTTTGCTACCCACGCTTTCGCACCTCAGCGTCAGAAACAGACCAGAGAGTCGCCTTCGCCACTGGTGTTCCTCCACATATCTACGCATTTCACCGCTACACGTGGAATTCCACTCTCCTCTTCTGTCCTCAAGTTCCCCAGTTTCCAATGACCCTCCACGGTTGAGCCGTGGGCTTTCACATCAGACTTAAGGAACCGCCTGCGCGCGCTTTACGCCCAATAATTCCGGACAACGCTTGCCCCCTACGTATTACCGCGGCTGCTGGCACGTAGTTAGCCGGGGCTTCCTCGTTAGGTACCGTCAAGGTACCGCTCTATTCGTACGGTACTTGTTCTTCCCTAACAACAGAACTTTACGATCCGAAGACCTTCATCGTTCACGCGGCGTTGCTCCGTCAGACTTTCGTCCATTGCGGAAGATTCCCTACTGCTGCCTCCCGTAGGAGTCTGGGCCGTGTCTCAGTCCCAGTGTGGCCGATCACCCTCTCAGGTCGGCTACGCATCGTCGCCTTGGTGAGCCGTTACCTCACCAACTAGCTAATGCGCCGCGGGCCCATCTGTAAGTGATAGCAAGAAGCCATCTTTTAACCTCTCCTCAGGTGAGGAAAGGTGTTACCCGGCATTAGCCCCGGTTTCCCGGGGTTATTCCGATCTTACAGGCAGGTTGCCCACGTGTTACTCACCCGTCCGCCGCTCGTTCCACGAGCATCACCTCCGAAGAGGATCTGCTCGCTTCCCGCGCTCGACTTGCATGTATTAGGCACGCCGCCAGCGTTCGTCCTGAGCCAGGATCAAACTCTCCATAAAAGTGAAAAAGTTTGTCTTGCTCATTTGCACACCGAATGTGCTTTGTTTGAATTCCTTCTATAATAGAAAGAATATCTTGACGTACTGGTTGGTTCGTTCAGTTTTCAAAGATCAAAATAACATTGGTGGAGCCTAGCGGGATCGAACCGCTGACCTCCTGCGTGCAAAGCAGGCGCTCTCCCAGCTGAGCTAAGGCCCCAAATTTTAAGGAAAATGGTCGGGAAGACAGGATTCGAACCTGCGACCCCTTGGTCCCAAACCAAGTGCTCTACCAAGCTGAGCTACTTCCCGTAATAATGGCGCGCCCGAGAGGAGTCGAACCCCTAACCTTCTGATCCGTAGTCAGACGCTCTATCCAATTGAGCTACGGGCGCAAATATTTTTTTATGGTGCCGAGGGCCGGACTCGAACCGGCACGGTGGAAACCCACCGCAGGATTTTAAGTCCTGTGCGTCTGCCAATTCCGCCACCCCGGCACGGCAAATAAGTAAGAACTTTCATGTTGTTAAATTTTTAAGTATCTATGGAGCGGAAGACGGGATTCGAACCCGCGACCCCCACCTTGGCAAGGTGGTGTTCTACCACTGAACTACTTCCGCAAGTGCGGGTGGAGGGACTTGAACCCCCACGCCGTGAAGCACTAGATCCTAAATCTAGCGTGTCTGCCAATTCCACCACACCCGCATGTAAATGGTGAGCCATGGAGGATTCGAACCTCCGACCCTCTGATTAAAAGTCAGATGCTCTACCAGCTGAGCTAATGGCTCACTTATAGAAAACAATGGTGCCGGCCAGAGGACTTGAACCCCCAACCTACTGATTACAAATCAGTTGCTCTGCCAGTTGAGCTAGGCCGGCGACTATTAAAAAATTGAATGGTGGAGGATGCAGGGTTCGAACCTGCGACCCCTTGCTTGTAAGGCAAGTGCTCTCCCAGCTGAGCTAATCCTCCGGATTTATGTAATTATGTAAAAATGTAAAAGGCTTGGCAGTGTCCTACTCTCACGGGGATCGACCCGACTACCATCGGCGCTGAAGAGCTTAACTGCTGTGTTCGGCATGGGAACAGGTGTGACCTCTTCGCCTTCACCACCAAACCTTTATTCATTTTTTAAGGACAAGATATATTATATTGCCCCGAGCAAAAAAATTCAAGGGTATTTTAACATTTTTTTAATAAACCCTCAAAACTGGATAAGTCAACATTCAAACAAGAAATTTTTCATCGGTCTTTTCACTTTTTACGGTCTAGCTGCAGCTCCTAGATCCTCGTGATCTAAGCGATCTCTCAGCCAGGCTGAAAACCACAGCCTTTCTGCGAGCTTGCTTAGCCAGTCGGATCTGGACAGTCGCTTCCGCTTTTCAAGATAGATAAGCCATCGATCCATTAGTATCCGTCAGCTCCGCGTGTCACCACGCTTCCACCTCGGACCTATCAACCTCATCGTCTCTGAGGGATCTTACTTACTTGGCGTAAGGGGAAATCTCATCTCAAGGGGGGCTTCATGCTTAGATGCTTTCAGCACTTATCCCGTCCACACGTAGCTACCCAGCTATGCTCCTGGCGGAACAACTGGTACACCAGCGGTGTGTCCATCCCGGTCCTCTCGTACTAAGGACAGCTCCTTTCAGATTTCCAACGCCCACGACGGATAGGGACCGAACTGTCTCACGACGTTCTGAACCCAGCTCGCGTACCGCTTTAATGGGCGAACAGCCCAACCCTTGGGACCGACTACAGCCCCAGGATGCGATGAGCCGACATCGAGGTGCCAAACCTCCCCGTCGATGTGGACTCTTGGGGGAGATAAGCCTGTTATCCCCGGGGTAGCTTTTATCCGTTGAGCGACGGCCCTTCCATACGGTACCGCCGGATCACTAAGCCCGACTTTCGTCCCTGCTCGACTTGTAGGTCTCGCAGTCAAGCTCCCTTGTGCCTTTACACTCTGCGAATGATTTCCAACCATTCTGAGGGAACCTTTGGGCGCCTCCGTTACTCTTTGGGAGGCGACCGCCCCAGTCAAACTGCCCACCTGACACTGTCTCCGGACCGGATCACGGCCCTGGGTTAGAATGTCCGTACAGCCAGGGTAGTATCCCACCAGCGCCTCCACCGAAGCTAGCGCTCCGGCTTCTAAGGCTCCTACCTATCCTGTACAAGCTGTACCAACATTCAATATCAGGCTACAGTAAAGCTCCACGGGGTCTTTCCGTCCTGTCGCGGGTAATGCGCATCTTCACGCATAGTATAATTTCACCGGGTCTCTCGTTGAGACAGTGCCCAAGTCGTTGCACCTTTCGTGCGGGTCGGAACTTACCCGACAAGGAATTTCGCTACCTTAGGACCGTTATAGTTACGGCCGCCGTTTACTGGGGCTTCGGTTCAACGCTTCGCTTACGCTAACGCATCCCCTTAACCTTCCAGCACCGGGCAGGTGTCAGCCCCTATACTTCGCCTTGCGGCTTCGCAGAGACCTGTGTTTTTGGTAAACAGTCGCTTGGGCCTTTTCACTGCGGCTCCTCGGCAGAGGAGCACCCCTTCTCCCGAAGTTACGGGGTCATTTTGCCGAGTTCCTTAACGAGAGTTCTCCCGCTCACCTTAGGATACTCTCCTCGCCTACCTGTGTTGGTTTGCGGTACGGGCACCTCTTTCCTCACTAGAGGATTTTCTTGGCAGTGTGAACTCAGGAGCTTCGGTACTTTAGTTCCCTCCCCATCACAGCTTGACGTTGCCGGACGGATTTGCCTATCCGACCGTCTCACTGCTTGGACGCGCTCATCCAATGGCGCGCTCTCCTTATCCTCCTGCGTCCCCCCGTCGTTCAAACGGAAAGGAGGTGGTACAGGAATATCAACCTGTTGTCCATCGCCTACGCCTATCGGCCTCGGCTTAGGTCCCGACTAACCCTGAGAGGACGAGCCTTCCTCAGGAACCCTTAGGCTTTCGGTGAAAGAGATTCTCACTCTTTTTTCGCTACTCATACCGGCATTCTCACTTCTAAGCGCTCCACCAGTCCTTACGGTCTGACTTCACGGCCCTTAGAACGCTCTCCTACCACTGATCTTACGATCAATCCGCAGCTTCGGTGGTGTGTTTAGCCCCGGTATATTTTCGGCGCAGAGTCACTCGACCAGTGAGCTATTACGCACTCTTTAAATGATGGCTGCTTCTAAGCCAACATCCTGGTTGTCTAAGCAACTCCACATCCTTTTCCACTTAACACACACTTGGGGACCTTAGCTGGCGGTCTGGGCTGTTTCCCTCTCGACCATGAACCTTATCACCCATGGTCTGACTCCCAGAACAAAGTCGTTGGCATTCGGAGTTTGACTGAATTCG
Source organism: uncultured Bacillaceae bacterium (assembly GCA_963739045.1). Taxonomy (GTDB): domain Bacteria; phylum Bacillota; class Bacilli; order Bacillales; family Halobacillaceae; genus Halobacillus_B. The sequence continues at coordinate 320,195 of CAVTYY010000001.1, forward strand.
GTAACCCGATAGGGGCCCCTCGTCCAATCAGTGCTCTACCTCCAAGACTTTATATTCTGAGGCTAGCCCTAAAGCTATTTCGGAGAGAACCAGCTATCTCCGTGTTCGATTGGCATTTCACCCCTACCCACACCTCATCCCCGCAATTTTCAACTTGCGTGGGTTCGGACCTCCAGTCAGTGTTACCTGACCTTCATCCTGGACATGGGTAGATCACACGGTTTCGGGTCTACGACCGCATACTCATTCGCCCTATTCAGACTCGCTTTCGCTGCGGCTCCGCTTCTGCGGCTTAACCTTGCATACGGTCGTAACTCGCCGGTTCATTCTACAAAAGGCACGCCGTCACCCATTAACGGGCTCCGACTACTTGTAGGCACACGGTTTCAGGATCTCTTTCACTCCCCTTCCGGGGTGCTTTTCACCTTTCCCTCACGGTACTGGTTCACTATCGGTTACTAGGGAGTATTTAGCCTTGGGAGATGGTCCTCCCGGATTCCGACGGAATTTCTCGTGTTCCGCCGTACTCAGGATCCACTCCGGAGGAAGAAAGGTTTCGACTACAGGGCTGTTACCTGCTCTGGCTGATCGTTCCAGATCAATTCGTCTACCTTCCTTCTTTGTAACTCCAAAGGAGTGTCCTACAACCCCAGAAAGCAAGCTTTCTGGTTTGGGCTGATTCCGTTTCGCTCGCCGCTACTCAGGAAATCGCGTTTGCTTTCTCTTCCTCCGGGTACTGAGATGTTTCAGTTCCCCGGGTCTGCCTTCCTCTACCTATGTATTCAGTAGAGGATGCTATTCCATTACGAATAGCGGGTTCCCCCATTCGGAAATCTCCGGTTCACAGCCTGCTTACGGCTCCCCGGAGCATATCGGTGTTAGTCCCGTCCTTCTTCGGCTCCTAGTACCAAGGCATCCACCGTGCGCCCTTATTCACTTAACTATCGTCGTGAAAAGACGTTTAAAAAATTTCGATGTTCGTTGAATGTCTTGTCATCACTAGCTTCATCCTGCGATAAAACTATGATTAACTTATCCAGTTTTCAAGGTTCACAGCTGAAAGATCGTTTGATCTCTCAAAACTGAACAACCAACCAAGTACGTTTCCGTTCTAAATCCTTAGAAAGGAGGTGATCCAGCCGCACCTTCCGATACGGCTACCTTGTTACGACTTCACCCCAATCATTGGCCCCACCTTCGGCGGCTGGCTCCAAAAAGGTTACCTCACCGACTTCGGGTGTTGCCAACTCTCGTGGTGTGACGGGCGGTGTGTACAAGGCCCGGGAACGTATTCACCGCGGCATGCTGATCCGCGATTACTAGCGATTCCGGCTTCATGCAGGCGAGTTGCAGCCTGCAATCCGAACTGAGAATGGTTTTATGGGATTTGCTACACCTCGCGGCTTCGCTGCCCTTTGTACCATCCATTGTAGCACGTGTGTAGCCCAGGTCATAAGGGGCATGATGATTTGACGTCATCCCCGCCTTCCTCCGGTTTGTCACCGGCAGTCACCTTAGAGTGCCCAACTGAATGCTGGCAACTAAGATTAGGGGTTGCGCTCGTTGCGGGACTTAACCCAACATCTCACGACACGAGCTGACGACAACCATGCACCACCTGTCACTTGGTCCCCGAAGGGAAAGCCCTATCTCTAGGGTGTTCCAAGGATGTCAAGACCTGGTAAGGTTCTTCGCGTTGCTTCGAATTAAACCACATGCTCCACCGCTTGTGCGGGCCCCCGTCAATTCCTTTGAGTTTCAGCCTTGCGGCCGTACTCCCCAGGCGGAGTGCTTAATGCGTTAACTTCAGCACTAAGGGGTGGAAGCCCCCTAACACCTAGCACTCATCGTTTACGGCGTGGACTACCAGGGTATCTAATCCTGTTTGCTACCCACGCTTTCGCACCTCAGCGTCAGAAACAGACCAGAGAGTCGCCTTCGCCACTGGTGTTCCTCCACATATCTACGCATTTCACCGCTACACGTGGAATTCCACTCTCCTCTTCTGTCCTCAAGTTCCCCAGTTTCCAATGACCCTCCACGGTTGAGCCGTGGGCTTTCACATCAGACTTAAGGAACCGCCTGCGCGCGCTTTACGCCCAATAATTCCGGACAACGCTTGCCCCCTACGTATTACCGCGGCTGCTGGCACGTAGTTAGCCGGGGCTTCCTCGTTAGGTACCGTCAAGGTACCGCTCTATTCGCACGGTACTTGTTCTTCCCTAACAACAGAACTTTACGATCCGAAGACCTTCATCGTTCACGCGGCGTTGCTCCGTCAGACTTTCGTCCATTGCGGAAGATTCCCTACTGCTGCCTCCCGTAGGAGTCTGGGCCGTGTCTCAGTCCCAGTGTGGCCGATCACCCTCTCAGGTCGGCTACGCATCGTCGCCTTGGTGAGCCGTTACCTCACCAACTAGCTAATGCGCCGCGGGCCCATCTGTAAGTGATAGCAAGAAGCCATCTTTTAACCTCTCCTCAGGTGAGGAAAGGTGTTACCCGGCATTAGCCCCGGTTTCCCGGGGTTATTCCGATCTTACAGGCAGGTTGCCCACGTGTTACTCACCCGTCCGCCGCTCGTTCCACGAGCATCACCTCCGAAGAGGATCTGCTCGCTTCCCGCGCTCGACTTGCATGTATTAGGCACGCCGCCAGCGTTCGTCCTGAGCCAGGATCAAACTCTCCATAAAAGTGAAAAAGTTTGTCTTGCTCATTTGCACACCGAATGTGCTTTGTTTGAATTCCTTCTATAATAGAAAGAATATCTTGACGTACTGGTTGGTTCGTTCAGTTTTCAAAGATCAATTGTTTCGTTCGCCGCTTCAAAACAGCGACTTAATAAATATATCATGGTGAGTTATTTAAGTCAACAACTTTTCCAAGATTATTTATTTGTTTTGGTTTTCGTTTGCGCCGTTTTATTAACGCAACGTTTAATAATTTACCATGGTTCAAAGTTTAACGCAATAGGAAATTAAAATAAAAATATATTCTGACGATTACACAGGGAATATCGCAGATAAGGAACTGAAAACCAAGGAGAATATCCACCAGGAAAAGTCGAGCGTTAGAATAGAAGATTGCGTGAAAAAATACGGAGTAAAGACAGCTTACGCAGACTCCTGCTGGAATTCGGTTAAAAGAGTATTTGTGCATGGATTGCAAAATAGAGAAACCCCGAACCATAGACATTGGTTCGGGGTTTGTAAGAAATGTATTCATTTGTTCCTGCAGGTACTTATGATTCTTTATTACGCATTTGCGGAAATAGTAATACATCTCTGATGGAAGGAGAATCGGTCAAGAGCATAACCAAACGGTCTATTCCAATACCTAGTCCGCCTGTCGGTGCCATACCATATTCCAGTGACTCCAAGAAGTCTTCATCCATCATATGTGCTTCGTCATTTCCTTCTTCCCGCTCTTTTAATTGAGCTTCAAACCGCTCCCGTTGATCGATTGGGTCATTTAATTCCGAGAAGGCGTTCGCATGTTCTCTACCAACAATGAATAATTCAAATCGATCCGTGAATCGTTCATCTTCAGGGTTTTTCTTTGCCAAAGGGGAAATTTCAATAGGATGTCCATAAACGAACGTAGGCTGAACAAGCTTTTCTTCGACCTTTTGTTCAAAAAATTCATTTACAATATGACCAAATGTCATAGCACTTTGAATTTCAATCCCGTGCTGATCAGCAAGAGCTTTCGCTTCTTCATCACTCATCTCTTTCCAGAAATCCACCCCTGTATATTCCTTAATCGCATCTACCATATGAAGACGAGTCCATTTCGGTTCTAAATCGATTTCTAAATCGTTATAGGTGATTTTAGTGGTGCCCAGCACCTCTTTAGCAATATGGGCAACCATATTTTCCGTTAGTTCCATTACATCGTGGTAATCCGCATAAGCTTCATAGAGTTCAAGCATCGTGAACTCAGGGTTATGACGAGTTGAGATCCCTTCATTACGGAAAACGCGGCCAATTTCATACACTTTTTCCATACCACCGACGATTAATCGTTTTAAGTGAAGTTCGATAGCAATCCGCATGTAGAGAGTCATATCCAGCGCATTATGATGTGTAATAAACGGCCTCGCAGATGCTCCGCCGGGAATTCCGTGCATTAAAGGAGTTTCCACTTCAAGAAAACCGAGGTTATCTAAATACCTGCGCATCGATTGAATAATTTTACTCCTAGTAATAAAGGTATCTCTACTTTCTGGATTCGTAATTAAGTCTAAATAACGTTGACGGTAACGCTGCTCAACATCCTGTAACCCATGAAATTTCTCAGGCAGAGGACGAAGTGATTTGGACAGCATTTGGAACTCGTCCGCTTTTACAGACAGCTCGCCTACTTTTGTTTTAAACATGATTCCAGTAATACCAACGATGTCACCAAGGTCAGCAGATTTGAATAGTTCATATGCTTCTTCACCAATTCGATCCTTACGAATATATAATTGAATTTGACCGCTTAAGTCTTGAATATGAGCAAATCCCGCTTTTCCTTTACCACGCTTCGTCATAATACGTCCAGCTACCGTAGTAGGGATCTGCTTTTCTTCGAGCTCCTCTTTACTGAAGGTATCATACTCTTCTTTAAGGTCTTCAGCCAGGTGGGTACGCTCAAATTTACTTCCGAACGGGTCCAATCCCTGTTCACGATATGCATTCAGCTTCTCCAGCCTCACCCGCATATGATCATTGAGTTCTTCCGTCATTGTCATCACTCCATCCATTTCAAGTGTAAAGTCCATCCGCTTCAATAATAAAAACTGCCAGCGAAGAACTGGCAGTATTGCAACTATGATTTAGTATAGAAAAGACCTCAGTAAGTGTCAACGCTCAAGTATCTAGGAATCCTTACTTTTTTCTTCCAGCTCACTTGCATATGCAAGGTGGATGATTCAACATTGGTTCACAATATTCTTCTTAGTAAATCGCATCATGACATTGACGTTATTCCTTTCAGATGCCACGAATCATGTTAACTCATCTTGATAGAGTCTACTGCCTGAGCGCAACTAAACCATTTATAGGATTCCCCAGATTCGAATCCCTGCCTTCTCTGCTTCAGGCATGCTTTCGAGCACCTCTTGAGCGTTCCGATTTATAGAAGATAGACGGACTTGTGCATTCACTTCAGCGAGAGGCACCATCACAAACGCTCTTTCGTGCATATGAGGATGTGGAATACTCAGCCTCTCCGCTTCGATGTTTTCGTCGTTATAGATCAGGATGTCAAGATCGATTGTACGCGGTCCCCATTTCACCACTCTTTTTCTCCCTAATTCCTCTTCGATAGACTGACACACATCTAACAGCTCATAGGGAGATGAAAATGTCTCCACTTCAACCACCATATTCAGAAATTCATTTTGGTCTGTATAGCCGACAGGATCCGTTTCATAAACCGAGGATCGTTTGGTAATGGTTATTTCTTCCTTGCCTTCTAATAAGTTTAGAGCGTCGGAGAGATAAACTTCTCTTTCATCGATATTTGAGCCCAGCGCAATATAAGCTGTTACCATTATAACCGGCTCCGATGAATATCAATGGCTACAGATTGATAATGCCCTGGAATCGGCGGATCCGGCTTCGTTACTTTTACACGGCAGGCATCTAAGCGCCCAAATTGTTTAAGTAACTTATCCGCTAAGGACTGGGCCACTGTCTCTACTAATTTCTTCGCTTCTCCTTCCACCACTGCCCTGGTTACTTCATACACCGCGCCATAATCAATCGATTTCGTCATATCATCAGCTGCAGCTGCAGGATGAAGATCGAGTTCTAGTTCCAGATCTACGTTAAATCGCTGCCCAAGTTTATTCTCTTCAGGAAATAAACCGTGATAGCCCCAGAATTGCATTTGATTTAAATAAATTTTATCCATTACTTCCGCCTCCCTATCATGGCATCCATCATTTTCGTCATTCTCACTATCGGTTTTACATCGTGAACTCGAACAATATGCACGCCTTGAGAAATTCCGTAACATACCGTGGCCGCTGTTCCTTCCATTCGTTCTTCTGGCGGAAGGTCAAGCGTTAATCCGATAAATGATTTCCTCGAGCTCCCCAGTAAGACTGGGTAACCCATTTGGTGAAGCTGATGAAGATTTCGCATCACGATTAAATTATCTGCAGGGGTCTTTGCAAAGCCAATCCCTGGATCTAAAATAATCTGGTCTTCTTTTACTCCTGCTGCTTTTGCGATGCGGATACTTTCTTGTAAGTCTTCCTTCATATTTTCCATGAGGGAGGAATAGTTGCGATCAGGGCGGTTATGCATGAGAATAAGCGGGGCGTCATAATTGGCAGCAACCTCCGCAATTTCCGGCTCCTTTTTAGCTCCCCACACATCGTTAATTATGGAAGCACCTGCTTCGAGTGCTTGCTTAGCAACCTCCGCTTTATAAGTATCTATTGAAATGGGGATCGAAACTTCTCTTTTAACTGCTTGAATTACAGGTAAAACTCTTTCCAATTCCTCCTCCTCGGTTAGAGGACGATGGCCAGGTCTTGTAGATTCTCCGCCAATATCAATGATATGAGCACCTTGCGCTTCCATCGTTCTAGCTCGCTGGACAGCCGCCTCTGCATCATTAAATTTCCCGCCATCTGAAAATGAATCTGGAGTGATATTTAATATCCCCATAACCAGCGTTTGTTCAGAAAGATTATAGGTTTTAGGTTTTGTCGAAATGATAAATTCCATCAAGCATTCCTCACTTAAAAAGTCATTTCTCTCTATTTTACAATAGTTTGAGAAAAAATCCTAAGGGGCAGAGGACGATCATTTCCCCTAGAACAAAAGCACACGCGGCTCATGACAAGGGTAAGACAGATGGCAAAGGTGGTTTGAGGCGCTCTTCGCTGGTCTCGGATACAGCCTTGCATCGCAGGAAATGAACGGTACACCCACATATTGAAAACCTCCACACAACAAAAAAAGCTGCGTTCTTTAACAGAACACAGCTTCTTTATACTCTCTATTCTTCAAATTGATAAAGCGGAGTGGACAGGTAGCGTTCTCCATTACTTGGAATAACCGCTACTACTTTTTTCCCTTTACCTAATTTCTTGGCCACCTGTTTAGCTACGTGAATCGCAGCTCCAGAGGAAACACCGCCAAGGATCCCGTCTTTGCGAGCAGCTTCTCGTGCGGCAGCGTATGAATCTTCCGTAGAAACTTGATGGACTTCATCATAAATGTTTGTGTCCAGAATTCCAGGAACGAATCCTGCGCCGATTCCTTGAATCTTATGCGGTCCAGGGTCGCCTCCAGAAAGTACAGGAGATCCTTCTGGTTCAATCGCATGAATTTTCAAGTTAGGGTACTGTTTCTTAAGAACTTTGCCAGCGCCTGTAATCGTACCGCCTGTTCCGATTCCAGCAACAAATGCGTCGAGCTGATCGCCCATTTGATCTACAATTTCAGGACCAGTCGTGCGTTCGTGCACAGCAGGATTGGCTTCATTATTAAACTGCTGAGGCATAAAGTAACCATGTTTCTCCTGCAGTTCAGCTGCTTTCTTAATTGCACCCTTCATACCGTCACTTCCAGGAGTCAGCACAAGCTCTGCCCCATAGGCTTTCAGCAGGTTGCGTCGTTCCTGACTCATCGTATCCGGCATGACAAGAATAGATTTATACCCTTTTGCTGCCGCAATCATAGCTAAGCCAATACCAGTGTTTCCGCTGGTAGGCTCAATAATGGTGTCGCCTTCTTTAAGCTCATTTGCCTGCTCTGCAGCTTCAATCATAGACAAAGCAATTCTGTCTTTAACCGAACTTCCAGGATTCATGTATTCAAGCTTCAGATAAATATCAGCACTGTTTTCGTCAGCACTGCCGTTCAGTTTTACCATTGGAGTTTGACCAACTAATTCGCTTACGTTATTTGCAATTTTCATGAACTCACTCCTAAAACCAAGTATTTAAATAGGATTTAATTCTAATGTACGGAAGTCAAGAGCAGTTGTCAAACATTTCAATCTATTTATCGATTAAATCTCATTTTCACTTAAGCTTCATTTGATTGAAGTTCTTTTAAATCCTTCACATCAAATTGATAATCTTGATTACAGAAGTGACATTTCGCTTCTGCCCCTTCGTCTTCATCAATCATACGCTGAATTTCTTCATCTCCAAGGCTCGCAATGGCCGTTTCCACTCGCTCTCTTGAACAGTGACACTTAAATTGCACCGGCATCGTATCAAGGACCTTCACATTCTCTTCCCCTAATAACGTGGAGAGAATTTGTTCAGGCGTCATGCCGTCACGGACCATCGAAGAGATCGGCTGCATTTGGGATAATCTCTGTTCAATCGTAGCAGTAGCTTCTTCCTCTGCACCCGGCATCATTTGAATAATAAAACCGCCTGCCGCAAGGATAGAATAATCAGTATCCACCAGCACGCCGGCACCGACCGCGGAAGGGACCTGCTCAGAATTAGCAAAATAATAGGTTAAATCTTCACTAATTTCTCCAGATACGATAGGGACCTGACCGGTAAAATGATCTCGCATTCCCAGATCTTTCACAACGCTGACCGTACCGCTAGTTCCTACTGCTCTCGCTACGTCCAGTTTCCCTTTTTCATTCAAGTCAAAATCAACGTGGGGGTTCTTAATATAACCACGAACTTCACCATGCGAAGTTACATCAGCTATTATAGCTCCTGCGGGTCCGTCACCTTCGACTTTAATGGTTAGTTTGTCTTCCCCTTTTAGCATAGCTCCCATCATAGAACCAATGGTTAACGTACGGCCTAAAGCTGCAGAGGTCGTCGCCCATGTATCTTGTCTGCGCCTGGCCTCTTCGACAGTAGCTGTGGATTGAACGGCATAAGCTCTAACCTGGCCATTAAATGCAGTTGCACGTACTAAATAGTCGGACATCGTAAATCATTCTCCTTTAAAAACTGGTTTATCTTTATTATTTTTATAAATTTCATGCAGACCTTTTAAAGTTAGGTAAGGATCCACTTTATCAATTGTTCTTGACTGGTCGGCGATTAAAGAGGCTAATCCTCCTGTTGCGATCACTGTCGGAACTTCAGATGCGGTTTCCTTCATGCGGCGCACTACTTCATCTACCTGACCAACATAACCAAAGAACACACCGGATTGCATCGCTTCTACTGTGCTTTGCCCTACCACATGCTCCGGACTCTTAATTTCAATCTTAGGGAGTTTTGCAGCTTTTGCATATAACGCCTCCATGGATATATTAATTCCAGGCGCAATCGCTCCACCTACATATTCTTCCCTTTCATTCACATAGCAGTAGGTCGTAGCAGTACCAAAATCAATGATGATAAGCGGACCTCCATGCTCTTTAATCGCTCCCACCGCATTAACGATACGATCGGCGCCAATCTCATCAGGAGAAGGGTATCTCATGGCAAGACCGTGTTTTACCCCTGAATCGCCAATAATCATTGGCTTTATATTAAAATAAATTTGAGACATTCTTTCAAGTGCAAACATAATCGGCGGCACAACCGAGGATATAATAACGCCATCAATATCTCTGAAAGTTAAACCTTCATGCTCAAACAGAGATTTAATCAGCATTCCGAATTCATCTTCTGTTTTGTGACGATCTGTTTTAATTCTCCATTGAAACTTTAAAGAATCTTCTTCAAAAACACCAAGTACAGTATTTGTATTCCCGACATCAAGTACAAAATTCATAAGGCGTCCTCCATTTTCGTTTCTTTCGGCTACCATCATATCACAATTCCCCTGTTACTTTCTTTTAAATGGACAAACCAAAAAGCCAGAAAAACGCCTGCATTCAAGGGAGTTATCCAGCCGATTTCAACTTGTTCTATGTCTGCAGAAGTAAGGGAAATTTAATTAATATTATAAACCAAAAGAAAAGCCACATCACCCTAAAAGGGTTGATGTGGCAGAATTATTGATTACGTGCGATGCGTATCATCATCAGAATCGTTTCTCTCTTCTTCAGAATCAGAAGGTTCATCTTCTTTAGTTGAGTCAGATTCCTTGATTTCCTCATCCTTAGACAGGATATTTAAACGCGCGCTATCCTTGTTCTCATTATCATGAGTGGAGGAAGTATTATTCTTAATCTTCGCATTGTGTTCACGAGCAATCTCTTCAAGTTCCTCTGTACTTGGGAGACGGCCTTTATCAAACAGTGAACGGATTTGCGTCGCATCAAGAGTTTCAACATCCAGCAGCGTTTTAGCAATCAGTTCTAGTTTAGCTTTATTTTCCGTTAGAATCGTTTTAGCACGATCGTAACAATGGTTAATAAAGTTCTGTACTTCTTTATCAATATCGTAAGCAATTTGATCACTGTAATTCTGTTCATTTTGGATATCGCGGCCAAGGAAGACCTGTCCGCCTTGATTAGATCCAAACTGAAGCGGTCCGAGCTTCTCGCTCATTCCGTATTCAGTAACCATTTTACGAGCAATGCTTGTAGCACGTTGGAAGTCATTATGAGCGCCTGTACTTGCTTCGCCAAACATAATTTCCTCAGCTACTCGTCCACCTAGAAGCCCGGTGATTTTATCAAACAATTCAGGCTTGGTCATAAAGTAGCGGTCTTCACGCGGAAGCATAACAGCATATCCGCCAGCTTGACCACGCGGTACGATAGTAACTTTGTGCACCATGTCAGCGTCATCAAGAACCATACCAATAACCGTGTGTCCACTTTCATGGTGGGCTACAATATTACGTTCTTTCTGTGAAATAACACGGCTTTTCTTAGCTGGACCTGCAATTACACGGTCAATCGCTTCATCAACATCTTCCATGTCAACTCTAGTCTTATCACTACGGGCAGCAACAAGTGCCGCTTCGTTGAGTAAGTTTTCAAGATCTGCCCCGGAGAATCCAGGTGTACGTAATGCAATGGTTTTTAAATCGACATTTTCTTCAAGCGGCTTGTTCTTAGCATGGACAGCTAGAACAGCTTCACGGCCTTTAACGTCTGGACGATCAACCGTAATTTGTCTGTCAAAACGTCCCGGACGAAGTAAGGCTGGGTCCAAGATATCAGGTCGGTTGGTGGCAGCGATGATAATAATCCCTTCATTCACACCAAATCCGTCCATCTCAACTAGCAGCTGGTTCAGGGTTTGCTCACGTTCATCGTGACCCCCGCCAAGTCCAGCGCCACGCTGGCGGCCAACTGCATCAATTTCATCAATAAAGATTATGCCTGGTGCATTCTTTTTCGCATTTTCGAATAAATCACGAACACGGGAAGCACCGACACCTACAAACATTTCCACGAAATCTGAACCACTGATGGAGAAGAATGGAACGCCTGCTTCCCCAGCGACAGCACGAGCAAGCAATGTTTTACCAGTACCCGGCGGTCCTACAAGAAGAACACCTTTCGGGATGCGAGCTCCTACGGCTGAGAATTTCCGCGGATCTTTCAAGAAGTCCACGACCTCAACGAGTTCCTGCTTCTCCTCGTCCGCTCCGGCAACGTCTTTAAAACGAACCTTCTTCTTATCTTCACTATACATTTTCGCCTTGCTCTTACCAAAGTTCATCACACGACTTCCGCCGCCCTGAGCCTGATTAAGCAAGAAGAAGAATAGTATAAAGATAATTACGAACGGAATGATGGATGTAAGAAATGTCACCCATGCACTCGGTTGTTCCTCTTCTTCAACAGAAAGGATACTTTGTTTCTGGGCCTTATCCGTAACGTTAGCAATGACTTGATCGTTTGCTGGCAGTTTAGCTGTAAATGACCCTTTACCATCTGCACTGTCTTCGAGTGTACCTGTGACCCGCATCACCCCATTGACAGGCTGAATGGTCATCTTTTCAATTTGACCGTTATTTAATTTATCGTAAAAATCGTTCACATTTAACGTTTGCTGTGGCTCACCTTGACCTCTAAATAGACCGACGACGCCGATAACTACGAGGAAGATAAGTAAATAAAATATAGTATTACGAAATATCCGGTTCATTGCCTACCTCCTCCCAAGCGAGAAAAACTATACTAAATAGTATCATACGAAAAACTTCCTTCACAACTAATTACCCTTATACCTTAACATTTGATGGACACGAAGTTTACTCATTTGCTTAACCACCGTACACCTCTGGTTTAAGAACCCCGATGTAAGGAAGATTACGGTACTTCTCGTTGTAATCTAAACCAAAGCCGACTACAAATTCGTCCGGCACTTCAAAACCGATCGTATCTGCTTTAATGCTTGATGCGCGGCCTGCAGGTTTATCAAGCAGCGTAACAATTTTGATGGACCTAGCTTTGCGGTACTTAAATAAATCTACCAAATAGCTTAACGTAAGTCCGCTGTCAATGATATCTTCAATGATTAAGATGTCTCTGCCTTCGACCTGTGTATCTAAGTCTTTAACAATTTTAACCTCTCCTGAAGATTTCATTCCTCCATTGTAGCTTGATACATCCATAAAATCCATTTCAAGGTGTGTTTCTACCCTTTTTAACACATCTGACATAAAAGGCATAGCACCTTTTAGTACTCCAATCGCCAACGGAAAACGGTCCTGGTACTCCTCCGTCAGCTGCGCCCCAATTTCTTTGCACTTTGCTTGAATTTCTTCTTCAGAAATTAAGACTTCTTTGATCTCGTTGTGCATGCTTGCTCCTCCTACGTGTCTGCTTTATTTTTATATCGCAATCGAAGCCACGTACCAGAATGCTCTCCAGTACATGTCCCACCCTTTTTCAAACCAATCAGCCAGAGAACCCGGCCGCTGTTATCCGTCACCAGAGGCCACGTCTTGCGAAGCTGTGCAGGAATTTTTTGATCAATAAAAATATCTTTTACTTTTTTTGATCCATTCATTCCTTTCAAAAGAATCCGGTCACCAGGTTTGCGGGTACGAACAATTAAAGGAAGCTTTACGTGATAGGCATCACAAATAAAATCATAGCGGCCCTCACTGTTTAATTCCCCGCATCTTTCCAGGGTGAGTTCACAGCCATCCGGCAGCTCCAAAGTTTCTCCAATATCGATCCGCTCATTAAAGCTTTGATTTTCGTCATGAAGTTCAAACGAAAATTTCACGTGATCATACGCACGAATCACCTTAAGTTCCCGAGGCAGATTCAGTTCAGCGTTCGATTTCTGACCCTTCAATAGGTCCACGAACATTTCCTCGTGTATATAGGAAATTTCCTCCGTTTGGTTATCATACAGATAGTTCAATATTAGATGAAAGGCACTCCTTTGTAAAGCAAACGGAAAGGTTTTAAACCTTTGGATTGAAAATTGTACAGATTTCTCTTTTTCTGCAGAGAAATGCATGATTTTCAATACGGCTTCTGCCTGCTTTCTTATGTATAATTGATCCTCTCGTGCCCTTTCGCTCATCGCCTGCATATGTAGATGAATTTTAGGGTTCTGATCTTTTAGCAAAGGCATGATTTCTTTACGAAATGCATTTCTCGTGTAATTTGTTTCTTGATTCGAAGCATCCTCTTTATAGGAAATGTCATGCTTAGAGCAATACTCCAGGATTTCCTGTTTGGATACAGATAGAAACGGCCTGATAATCATGCCTGTTGAAAATGGACGGCAGAGCGGTATGCCTTGGAGGGCTTCTGGACGAGCACTTCGCACCATCTGCATGAGCAAGGTCTCCGCCTGATCATCCCCGTGATGTCCTAGCGCCAGCACGTCCCCGGACACTGCTTTCATTACTTTTGCTAAATAATCATATCGGAGAATTCGGGCTGCTTCCTGCGTACCTAAGTGATGCTGTTGTTTATACGTATTCACATCCACAGAAGTTCCATGAAATTCAATATTTAATTTTTCGGCTGCCCGTTTTACATGCTGGAGATCTTCGAGAGAATCCTCTCCTCTTAATCCATGATCCACCGACGCCGCAATAAGATTCAGCTGCCATTCTGCTTTTTTGGAATGCAGATAATGCAAAAGAGCCATAGAATCAGGCCCTCCAGAAACTGCGATCACTACTGTTTGACAAGGTTTTATGAGCTGATGCTTCCGCACAAACGAGTCGACCGAATAATTCATCAAAGGTCACTCCTGTTTCGCTTAAACTTACTACTTGATATCCTCTTCCATCCTACCATTGTAGGAACTCATTCTGCAAAATATAACTTACAGCCATCCGCTCCAAATGGATAACCCGTACATCACCCCGGCAATGATCGAAACAGCCGTGAGCTCTCCCCATTCCATAGACTCCCGTTTCTTCCGGCGCTGCGACCTCTTCGGACTCTTGGTCTGAGTACGCTTCATTAATAAGTTTGCTAAGTCATCTTTCATGTCTGTAGCAGAGGAATATCCTCCCTGCCAGCAATTTAAAATAATTTTCTGGTAAGGTTTCAGAACCACGGCATGAAGAAGATTCGTTTCCAGCGTTTTCTTTGCATTTTTACCTTTTTCAAATTTAGCTGGGTAAGCCATTTCGAGCATAATCATGGTCAGGGCGAACAAGTCATAACGAGGATCTGCCCGTCTTGATCCCATTTCCCAATATCCTCGATCATAAAATTCAGTGAATTCCTTAATCGCTCTATTAAAATGGGTGACTCCTCCCACGTCAATCAAACGGACCCTGGAAGCTGATACAAGAAGATTATCAGTCTTTAAATCGCCAAAGGCATACCCGGCTTTGTGAAGATGTTCAAGGTCTGAAAGTAATTGCACAGCAAACAGCCCGATCCATTCGTTTGCTTTTCCTTTTAGAAAGGAAGGCAAAGACTGGCCTTGGATATATTCCATTACATAAAAGGGGTAAATTTGCGCTCGTGGTCCCACCCAATCATCAACATCAACAAAATCAGGTCCAAGCTTTACCCCTTGGACCTTGCTGAATTTCTTGAGCATATTCACTTCCAGCATCATTCGCGAGCTATCCTGTCCAACCTTCAGGGCATACCTTTCCCCATGAGATTGGCACAAATAGACAGTTCCACATGCGCCCGATCCAAGCTTTCTAATAATCTGGTAGGAGCGGCTGTTCCATTTCCCGGTTAGAACAGCCCCTGCTGCTATATTAAAATCCGGTTTCTTCATAAGGGTCTTCCTCATCTTGAAATTCCCGGATAAGCGGTTTTTCAGTAAACGAGTATAAAGCTTCTTTAAGAGCAGGGCCAGTTGGTGTATAGCCTCCGCTGGTCAGCTTGTTGAATATATTATTAATCCTGCCTAGTTCAGGAGTCCAGTCGATCATTTTGCGAATCGACTTCTTTAGGTCAGGAAATACATAAACGCTAAATTGATTTGAACCTGTTCTGGCATTTAAACTGAGAGAAAGATCATAGAGAGCTTCCTTTACGGTTGGCAGCTTATGATGCATACTTGCGCTCGTATCGACAAGCACCAAAACTTCAAGATCACATTTCTCACCTAAATCATCGACGACCTCCACCACTTCGCCTCTTTTTTCAGGCGGCAGTTCTTCAATAGACTGCTCTTTGCCTAAGATCTGCTGCAGCTCTTTATTCACCACATCATGTATGGTTTGAGTCATCGCTTGTCTCGTAACCATTTGAACGGTTTGGGACAAACTTTTTTGATAAACAATTTGACTGACACCGCCGCCAGCCTCGGCAATGGCCTCCACTTCTTCTATTCCCTGCGGCTGACCATTTTGTCGATCATCAAGAACCCCAATGACATTTACCGTTACCCCCTGGTTTCTAGCAAGAGCTGCGACAGCAATTGGATCTTCGCCGTGGTTGGAGCAGCCATCTGTTAATAACAGAATTTGTTTAAGTCTGCCTAATTTCATCGTTTATCCCTCCTGTTTCCTTGTCCCCATCATCGCCGAAAAGGAGGAATAATATACTCTTGCTAGGCTTGTTTTTTCTCTGTCGGTATTGATGACCATTCCGGCATATAACGGTCAATCCGAGCGACCAGTACCGTCATGTCATCTTCTATCGATCCTTGCGTTCGGATCGCTTCTTCTAATAATAAATCCGCCACCTCCTGCGGATCATTACTATTCAATTCACGTATTTTCCTCTTTAGCCACACCTCCACATTTTCTATATGTTTCGGGCCTTCTAAAATGCCGTCACTTACCATGATAAGAAGGTCACCCTCCATTAACTGTTCACTCGTGGTGTCTACTTCCACGTCCGTGATGATCCCCATTGGCAGATTCCCGGCCTCTACCGCAAATATTTGTGACCCCCTTTTTATGAAGCTTGGCGTACTGCCGATTTTAATAAACTTGGAAGTTGCTTGATGCAAATCGATGACAGCCAGGTCTAAAGTAGAAAAAATTTCATCACTCGTTCTTAACGATAAAATCGAATTAATCGATTGAATCGCTACAGACTCCTGGATCCCCGATTGTAAAATTTGTTTAAGCAGCCTCAGGGTTTCCATGCTTTCTTCATGAGCTCTCTGCCCATTCCCCATTCCATCGCTGATGGCTAACGCGTATTTCCCCCTTCCAAGCTCCATCATCGAGTAGCTGTCCCCGGATACAAACCCCCCTCCTTTAGCGGCGTGGGCAACGCCTGATTCAATTGAATAATGCTTTGCCGATCCAAATGTTAAATAACACCTTGCCTGTGGGTACGGAGAAATCTCTTCCATCGTCACAACGATTGTTTCTCCTAATATATCCGAAAGGACCGGTGCAATAACTTTGACCCCTTCCCCTCTATAATTCTCAATATCAATAATAAGTTCTAAATCTATATTCCCAGCATCCAATGTGTAGATTTCAAGCTTCTGCACATGGAGGCCCATACGGTCAAGGGCATTGTGAATGACCTGTTCCTTATGCTCATGATGCTCCCGCTCTTTCACAATTTCTTTAGCGAAATTACCCATCACCTCCGAAACGCCCTGAAGCTGCTCCGCTACAAACCTTCTGCTCTCCAGGACTTGTTTTTTTAATTGTTTATTCGCATGGTAGAAAGATAACTCATGCTTCATGGTATCCACCACTTTTTGTGATTTCACACAATATTGATCCAAGGACTTACGCAGGATTCGGCTCGGCTCCCCCTTTTCATCGATTTCAAACATGAGATCCGTCATTAAATCGTGGGTCTGGTCAAATTGATTGACCCAGCATTTCTCCTTTTTAAAGCAGGACTGGCACGTCTTTTCCGTGACATGACTTAAAAAATAATCAATTTCCTGCGAGTCACTATCTTCCTCCTTTATAAGATCAAAATGATTAAAACTTTTCGATAGAGCCTGGAAAACATCAGAAAACTTCCCGACTCGAACTGCCGTGACATCACGCACCTTCTGTAAATACTTCTGCTGCTCCTGGTGGTGTTCATCAGTCCCCGGGACATATCGCGAAAGCTGCTTCACCCATTCATTTGGTGTCAGCACAAATAAAGTTACCGCCCATAAGGATGCCCACATGGATTCGGGTAAACTTCCGCCATTGTCCATATAAAATCCAATTAACAGCGTACCGACAATAAGACCGGCACTGACCCCGATTTTTTTTCCTTCTTTAAGCAGTCCTCCCAGTAATCCAGAAAAAGCTAGTAAACTCATTTGATATAAGTGATCGACACTAGATAAACTTAAAACGAGGCCGGTGACAACTCCAACCGTAGAGCCAATGGCTGCCCCGGCAATATATGCTAGCAGAATAACTAAATAACGCGAGAAAATATCAACCATCGGTACACCTTGAATCTCCCAGCCGATCATACCCGTAAGTACAGAGGCAAGCAGGATAATTAAGCATACAATTTCTTCATTCTTTAACGTTGGATGATATTTCTGTGGTGATAAGAGCGGCAGACTCTGCATAAAGATAAGTACAAGTATAAAACTTAGGATGCCTTCCGCCGCCATTAGAATAATTTCGTAGAGATGCCAGCGATCTAAAAAGGCAAGGCTGGCGGTCCTTGGAATTAAACTGGCGATCAAGGCCATGGTGGGGAGCCACTTTTGCGGCTGCTTCACTTTATGTAAAGCAGCACTCAGGAGCAGGAAGGTAACCGACGCTCCTAGTATGAAGCCGCCATGTCCAAAGCTGTATGTAGAAGCTCCGGCTGCCATTATGACGGTTACAGGGATTACAAGCGGACGGCGCAGCCACCAGACCACGGCTAGAAATGCCACTCCGAACGGAGCCATCGAAGATAAAATAATCGCTCTTCCTAATAGAAGAGATAACAACATATGAAAGATTCCTTTGTTCGCCATAAATGTTATAAGAGCTAAAGAAGATTTTTGAATCCCCTTATTAAAAGCCGAGCCTCTAATTTCCACTTGACGCCCCCCGCGCTTCAACACAGTCCCTAACATTAAACACCACTCCTTCTTTGTTATGACCTATTTAATCACACGGCAGACAAGCATTTTGTCAAAACAACAGGAGAGCAGTAACAAAAACTTCGATGCATTTCACATAAAAAAATGCACTTTCTACAAAATCATTCCTGCGGACACATAAGGCTAACCAAAAAACTCCCTCATTCCCTATCGAATTGACAGAGTAGTCTTACAATTTATATTTCCGTTGACATGTTTTTTCTCATGGTGTACTATAATGCTTGTGACTTTGAAAGACACACTATGGCGGTGTAGCTCAGCTGGCTAGAGCGTACGGTTCATACCCGTGAGGTCGGGGGTTCGATCCCCTCCGCCGCTACTAAGAAATACGGAATGGCATTGATTAAATGCGAGACGTATAAGACAGACGCATCCATGTTCCCTTTCGATGGAAAATGGATGGGACTGCCTTATATCGCGAGCATAGGCTTTGGTCAAATTCGAAACGAAAAACATTAGATCGATTACATACAAGGCCCGTTGGTCAAGTGGTTAAGACACCGCCCTTTCACGGCGGTATCACGGGTTCGAATCCCGTACGGGTCATCGTTACACATTCTTGTCCAATGAAGAAGGCGTATTCCATTAAGGAACACGCCTTCTTTTATATGTATATAATTATCCAAAAACGTCTCATTGTTTATCCTTCGTCCACAAATAATATTTCTCTCCAGCAGCTAAAGCAATCCAGAGCATCACGAAGAAACACGTAAGACTATTAGCTCGAAAATGAGAATTCATGTTAATACCAGGGTAAAGTGAGATAAGATTTCAAAACACGGGTTGAGATTCTAAAGGGCGGAAGCTTTCCCGGCCGCGCGAAGAGTCTCCCTGATCCCCTGCGCCACTTGCCCTATACTGTTCTCGAAATCTATACATCATCTATCTATAAAGTATTAGCACCATAAAGCATGTTTTATTACTAGAATTCCGCTTTAAAAACATGAAGAAGGTTCGAACGATACATTTCATTCTATTGAAAGTGTCCGTTCACCTAAAGTACATAGGGATTGGATGGGAAATGACGAGACTCCCGCGGGAGAAGGAGCTAGGCGAGACCCCGCAAGGAGTGGTAACGACTGAGGAGGCTTGCCAGTTCCCCCGCAGGAAAGTGTCCAAATGTGGAATCGCCCCGATAGACACGACCAGCATAAGCCGACCATCAAAAGGAAGGTGGACTTTCCTTCCGTTGATGAGCGGCTTATGTCTCGAGTGTCTGGGCGATGGAACAAGCCGAGTTATTTCCCATCCAACCCAAGTCTTCCTAAGGCAACGGACCGCAAATCTCGAAACAGAGTCTTCTGGTTAAGGGACCTTGTATGGAAAAACAAATGGGTCTTAGTTGCGGCAGAGTTATTTAAAATAAAAAAGCAGATTTGCCATTAGCAAACCTGCTTTCGTATAGAAATGCGCATCTTTTACTCATTGTCATAGACAGCAAGCTATCCTTTTTTAGCACCTCGACCTCCACGTTTGGATTCCGTGTGCTTTTTCAGTGATGCCAGACGATCTTCGCTATCCTTCATAAAACGGTTCATTTTCTGTTCAAATGATTCCGCTGGTTTACGAGGTTTTTGAGGACGGCGATTCTGGTTTTCTTTTGCTTTCTTGATGGATAAACCAATCTTCCCATCATCTCCAACATTAATGACTTTTACCTCAACCTGGTCTCCCTGGCTCAGATGTTCATTAATGTCTTTTACATAGTTATCGGCAACCTCACTAATATGAACAAGTCCAGTCTGGCCATCGGGGAGCTCAACGAAAGCTCCGAAATTAGTGATACCTGTTACCTTCCCCTGCAGCTTGCTGCCTACTTCAATTGACATAAAAACAATGCTCCTCCTTAAAATTTCGATAAAAATATCCTTCTTACTTGTTATTATATATAAGCTTTGAAAAAAGTGTCAATATGATGGGTCCTCGTTCGGCATTTTGAAAATTATTTCCCCTTTTTTGGAGAAGAAATAATCACTTCGGGCGATTTGAAGGACATAATCCTCATTGTTAAGCATTTCGACTTCTTCTTTCAAATCCTTTTTCTTTTCCTTTAGTGAAGACATCTCTGTCTGCAGTTTCTGATAATGCTGCTGCTTCTCTGCATAAATAGACTGTTGGTTCACATGATACATAACCATGGCTCCCGCGACGACCATTACCAGCAAGACAAACATAACGAGACGCCGGATTAAACGCTTCTTCTTCTTTTGATGTCTTTCCATATAGGCATCGTAATGCTTCATGTATGTAGAATCCAGACGTGTAACCGGCTGTTCCTTTGCCATGGACGTGAGCCCTCCTTTACTTTTTTGGGAATATTTTTTTCCAGTTCTTCATAGTATTCTTTATTTTAACCCAAAACCCTGCCGCTTGTCTTAAGTTTTTTTTCAAATTTTTAGGTAATAGTCGCCAAAAAATAAGAAAAACAAACTTTATCGGGTAAAATCCGACAAGAAACACTATGAATATTCCCTTATAAAGTATCTTATAAACCCCAAACAGTAAAGATATGAGAATCACAACCAGCATTCGAATGGGCCAGATAATTAACCTGTAAATAGCTGTTTTAACACCTTTAACGATCGCAGTAACAATCTTAATCCATAATTCCAGCGCTTTCAGGTAGGTCCCTTGGAACAATGCATGATAAGCGGCAAACCCGCAGATGAGCGCCACAAAAACATAGACTCTCAGTTCCCCGTAATTCGCCTGATATAAAATGTAAAATATAAAAGCGGCTTGAAACAGCCAGAAGAAGAGCTGGCGAAAAATTTCCAACCAGCTTTTTTTATTTCGTTGAGAAAAGAGTCTCTCAAAGGTATCGATCGCTGCTCCTACATAAATTCCTCCCGCGAGCATGGACAACATGGTTATGAATTGAGTCGTCAGCGTCATTTGAAGAGCTTGCTAAATAAACCTTTAGCTTTCTCCCCCTGATGTTCATCAAGATAAGTCATCTCATAGACTTTACCCTTGATTGCTACTATCCCAGCCTCGAGATCCAAGTTCTTCATTTGGAGGTTCTGGCCCCTGATGACAAGGTAGCCCATGCTTGTCTGAAGCAAGAACTCCTCACTATCGAAGCTGTCCACTTCTTTGACCCCTGAGATTTCTAAATTTCGTCTATTCCATACTTTCACATTATGATCTGCTTGTTGGGTACGCATGCCCTGATTTTTCTCATAAACATCCATTTTTACAGCCTCCTTCTCTAGTACAAGCTATGAGAAGAGAAGGATATTTAGAACATGGAAGAG
Organism: uncultured Bacillaceae bacterium; assembly: GCA_963739045.1. Taxonomy (GTDB): domain Bacteria; phylum Bacillota; class Bacilli; order Bacillales; family Halobacillaceae; genus Halobacillus_B. Next base: position 341,759 of record CAVTYY010000001.1, read on the forward strand.
CGAAACTATAACGAGAGACCACTCAATTGATCCAGGATCGTTATCGAAAAATGCCAAGGGCGACGAAGCAGCTTCTTGCTGCCTAATTAACAAACACCCGAAACAGGATAAATCCATGGTTCGGGTGTTCGAGTGAGTAGAATTCTATATCACAGCTATTTTACTGGCTCTTCCTTCTTAATCTCATAAAGAGAAGCTGCTTCATTCTTATTAACATTTTCTTTTAGCGATTTCACTTCGATGGTTAATACCTTCTGGCCAAATTGAATCTTGAGTTCATCCCCGATCTCCACATGGCTTGCTGCTTTACTTTGGCTGCCATTAATGCTGATACGGCCTTGGTCAGCCACTTCTTTTGCCAATGTACGCCGTTTAATTAATCGAGATATTTTTAGAAATTTATCTAAACGCATAAAACTATTCCTCTCCTTTATAATGCTGCTTTGCTTCGATCCATAGTTCTTCCAACTGATCTAAATGATAATCGTTTAGTGTTCGTCCTTTCAAATCAGCCGCCTCTTCCATTGCTTTCATTCTCATTCGAAACTTTCGATTAGTTCTTTGTAAAGCTGTTTCACTATTAATTTTATAATGACGGGCCAGGTTCGTTATGGCAAAAAGCCAATCTCCAAACTCTTTTTCCATTTCTTCTTTGTCCTCATTCGCTCTCGCCTCTTCAAATTCCTGCCACTCTTCTTTAACTTTTTCAATTACGAGCTGAACATCATCCCAATCGAACCCTACCTTTGCCGCTTTTTTCTGCAGCTCTTCGGCTTGAAGCAGAGCAGGGAAACTCCCGGGAACAGAGTCTAACATAGAGACAGGTGTTTTTCCCTTTTCCTCCTGTTTAATGGCATCCCAATTCTTCAAGACGTCTTCCGTACCTTCGACTTTCACATCTTGAAAAACATGAGGGTGACGGCGGATCATTTTTTCCGTTATGGACAAAATGACGTCATCAACGGAGAAATAACCTTCGTCTTCTCCAATCTGACTGTGAAGCATAATTTGCAGGAGCACATCTCCCAGTTCCTCCACCATATGATCATCGTCTGCATGATCTACAGCATCGATAAACTCATAGGCTTCTTCGATTAAATATTTCCTAAGTGATTCATGAGTCTGCTTTCGATCCCATGGGCATCCATCCGGTCCTCTTAATTCTTTAATAATTTCCCGCAGTCGGAAAAAGGTGTGGTTAAGATTTTCTTTTTGAACAGGAGCCAGGTACACACTTGTCAGGTTATCAACTTCTACTTTACGATCGAGATCTTCAAGAGCGACCGTCACGACTTTCTCCTTTTCACTGCCAGCGGCTGTAACTATGGTAACCGGATAATCTGCGGGCAGATCTTCAAGCAACGTGAGTTTAACTTCGGAGGCGATCATAGAATCATATACCTGGCATAGGAGAATATGATTCAGAAATTGAAGTTCCTCCCTTTTAAGGGAAGTGGCATCTACACATTGAAAACCTTCGATGGGATCGATTTTAAGTGCATTAAAGGTAGCATCAAGAAAACTCTGTCCACCTTTTATATCTAGAACGGCATGCCCGGTTTTTTCCTTTTCTAATAGCAGCTGTACCGTTCTTTCTGCAAGCAGCGGATGACCTGGAACGGCATAGACTACGTCGGTCTTTTTCGCCGCTTCTAGAAGCTGAGAAACAATACTTTCATAAACGGTCTCAAATTGGTCATGATCTTCATACGTATCATCAAAGCTGGCAAACGTAAGGCCATCTTTCTGTAGTTCTTCAAGAACAGGGTGGTTTTCTGTACGAACAAAAAGCCGGTCTTGCTGTTCTTTTAACAACCGGTAGATTCCTACTGGCATTTGATTAAGGTCCCCAGCACCCAAACCGATAATTGTAATTGAATTCATTTATTCTCTCATCCCTTTCGGAAGTAGTCTGATCAGCCATCTGCCTTTGGGCAGTACTTCTAGTTCCCTGTTTGATAAGGCTCCCAGCCTTAGGAGAATTAGTAAATATATCAGTGCGCCTACACCTGTTAAAGCAAGCGTGTAGACCAGCAGTGAAAAACGATGGTTTATGAAAACGGACACCGGCAGAAATTCCTTCATAGCGATAAGCGATATAACCATCCCGCCCATAGAAACAACAGAAGAAAACCAGGGTAAATCAAGCCATTTGATTATCTGGAAATCTTTATTTAATAAAATCAGGTTGCCTGTCATCACCACAGCCGCGGCCAGGATCGAAGCTAGAGCCGCTCCGTGTAAATGATAAAGAGGGATCAGCCAATGGTTGGCTCCCCATTTGATTACTACCCCAGCGGCCACCAAAAGTGTGGTATGAGTCACCCGCCCGAGTCCCTGAAGGACAGAAGAAGTAGTTATCGCCATGGAGCTGAATAAAATGATCACCATAAATAACCGCAGAGCGCTTGTTCCTTCTGAATCCTGGAAAAACAGTTGATTAATTTCAGGAAATAAGACAATGAGACCAACAGCTGCCCCTAACGCTAACAAAAAGCTGAACTTTACGGCAGCAAATATGTACCCATGAACCTCGGTTTGCTTCTCCTTCAGTTTTTTCCTCGTAACGGAAGGGATAAGCGCAAGGGCAATAGAAGAAGCGAGCACCGTTCCCAGCTGGATCAATGGCTGCCCTCGATCAAATACCCCCTTATAAACTTTAGCAGCTTCCTGTTCCATGCCTGATTCAACCAGGTGGGGAACCAGAGTTAAGGAATCGACAAGCTGCAGCATTAAGAGCAGCATGTAATTAAAGCAAATAAATAACCCGTAAAATAGAATGGTTTTTAAATAAGAGACTGAGAAAGACTCCCATCTCGCTTTAGACCATATTTGATCTTTTCTAAGGAAATATCCAAGAATGAAGATGGAGACAAGTGAACCCAGGATCGAACCCGCTGCCGCTCCTATTCCCAGGTGATAAATACTTCCGCCTTTCACTACATAAACTGCAGTCAGAATAATAACAGAAACCCGGACTAGCTGTTCGGCAACTTGAGTAACTGCGGTTGGCTGCATGTTGTTAAGCCCTTGATAAACCCCGCGGAAAAGCGAAGTAAATGGTAAAAATAGAAAAACAAAAAAGGCCGCTTTTAAAGAAGAGACTAACTTTACATCTCCCATAACAGCAGCTATACGTTCCGCCTCTGTATATCCAATTATAAAAATAACGAAACAGATGCCCATCAGCCAGGTAAAAGCAGGTATGTAAAAGCTGGAAAAAGATAAAGACTGGTCTTGCTCTTTTATTTCGGAAACGAGCTTAGAAATAGCAACTGGAAATCCGTATAAGGATAAGATCAGTGCCATACCAAGAATCGGATAAACTTGCTGGTAAATATAAAAACCAAGATCCCCTGCAATATTTTGGAGAGGAATACGGTAGCCTGCACTAAGCACCTTGCTGAACAGACCAGCTAAGGTGAGCAATACGGCTCCTCTAACTAACGAATGTGAATTATGATGATTGGTCATTTTGGACCCTTTCTACTTTAGTTCTAGATTCCTCCCTCATTATAGCATAGATAAAGCGGCCAGGCGCTGATCACAGGCCTGGCCGTCTTCACTGCTATTCCATTTGTTTAGCAAGGAAACTGGCCCCTGTTTGTACAGCTTTCGCTGCGCCATCTTCAATTGGCGCACCTTCTTTATTAAAGGCGATAACACATCCAATAGGGTCTCCCTGGGCGATAATAGGATGAATAATATAAGAGATCACATCTTCTTCTTTACCCTTTACGAACTCTATAGGATTCGGGTGTTTCTCCTGGGCAGAATTTCTTCCTTCCATCACCTGTTCAATCTTTTCTCCTATTGATTGGTTTAAATAATCTTTTTTAGACCCACCTGCTACTGCAATAAATTCGTCCCGATCACTTATAAGTATAGGTACCTCTAATGCTTCACTTAATGCTTCGGCGTATTCTTTTGCAAAGTCGCCAAGCTCGCTAATCGGCGAATATTTCTTTAAAATAACTTCTCCTTCGCGATCTACAAAGATCTCAAGGGGGTCTCCCTCTCTGATTCGAAGTGTTCGGCGGATCTCTTTTGGAATAACCACTCTGCCTAGATCATCAATACGACGTACGATCCCTGTTGCTTTCATTCTTATGCTTCCTCCCTTTCTTAGATGATTTTCTCAAATCTATTCTGTTTGAGTGCTGCAGAATAACGGGTGTTAGAGATAGTATGGTACACCAGAAAAAACCTATACACCATGGTATGGGTTTTTTAATAAAAATTCGGTTTTTTACCGTTATTTTCTATTATTTTTGCTGAATTTTACTTGATAATTAGGTGTGTAGATAAATTATAGGGTTTTTTGTCTTCCGTTAAGGCTCCCTATGGAATAGAGAGAACTGGACTTTTCCGTCTCGTTTAACAGCGCTAAAAGGTCAGGTCAATGACTCACCTTCCAAGAACACCCGTAAATTCAATCTCACGGAGTATGATCTTGAAATTCTGCCATTAAGAAAATGCTATCCGCCCTTCAACTGAATAAACAAAGGAACTTCCTTATTAAAGAAGTCCCTTTGGTACAGCCTTCACTAGAACAAAACACTGTCTTAATGATAAGTTTAGGTATCAAAAATTCCTTTATAGAATAATTTTTAAATGTCACGACGAAGAGCACTGAGTACATCTATTTTTGTTGCCTTTTTCGCAGGTTTCATACCTGACAGCATCGCCACACCCATACTGAGCACGACACAAATAAGCACGAGATAAAATGGAATATACGATAATTGAATTACTTGGTCCAGGTTTTCATGGAAAACTCCTTTTATAACATAAGGAAGAAGTTTATTGATGCCGAAGGAGACTAGATAAGCTGCCAGCACGCCGACAATCGCACCCACGAGTCCAATATAGCTGCTTTCCATTAAGAAAATGCTCCGAATCAGTTTCGGAGTTCCACCAATGGCTTTCATTACACCAATTTCGTGAGTCCTCTCTGTGACCGCCATGGACATGGTGTTGTAAATCCCGATGGAAGCAATAAGCAGTGCAATTAGTCCAATAATAACCAGCCCAGATTTCACTACAGCAAATATGAGATTTACTTGATCTAACTCCTCAGTTACAGAATAAATATAATACCCTTCCTCCTTTAGTTTCTTTGAGATTGCATCGACATTCTCCATATCATTGGCGATTATTTTCACATCACTGTACGTACGCTCTTTTTCATTCTTAATTTCCTGCTTTTGATCTTTCGGCATCGACGGCTGTAATTCGATTCCTAGCGGAGTCTTAGTGAAATCCTCCATATGATTAAGCATACTTTCCGTGATATAGACATCCTGATTTTTCATCCAATCACGGGCAGGAGCTTCTGTAATGCCTACTACTTTTAAAGGAAAAGCTTTCGTTTTCTCTTTTCCATCAAAGAACTGCTTCACCTTCCACTGCACTTGTTTTCCTAATAGATCCCCCGTGTAGCTCTTTTCGTCGGGAGGTGAACCACTATCCGGTTTGCTGTCTTTTTGCTGCTTGTGAAGCGACTCTGCAAAATGATAGCCAACGACGACTTCATTTTCATTCTCCGGTAAGTGTCCCTTGGAGAGCTTTAAACCTGCCTTCTTCTCTGCTGAAAAATCCATCGCACTTACCTGTGGATTTCCTTGGTATTCTTGTAAATGGACGGTAGAATTATTTTGAACAAACAGTTTCTTCGTAACGGTTTTCACATGATCAATGGACTGGAAACGTTCAATATCTTTGGCTGTTATACCGTTTGCTTCTCCTTCGTTCCCCGTCTTCTTTCCTTGGACGGTCACAGCAGTCACGGATTGATCCTGCAGAAGGTCTTTCGTAATGAAACGCTGAGCACCGAACCCGACAGAGGCGAGTACGATTAAGAAAGCGCACCCGATCGCTGTTGCTAAAATCGTCATAAACAAGCGTGACTTATTTTTTTTCATGTTTTGCTGGATAAATTGAATGCGATCTTTCCACCTCATCTGCTCATCTCCTCTTCCTCAAAGATGGAACCATCTTCTAAGCGAATGATTCGATCAGCGATAGATGCCACTTCTTCATCATGTGTAATGATGACAAAAGTGATCCCTTCTTCCTTGTTTAAGTGCTGAATAAAGGCAAGCAATTCTGCTTCTGTTTCATTATCTAAACTTCCTGTTGGTTCATCTGCCAAAATAATCGGCGGATTTACAACAAGTGCTCGAGCAACTGAGACACGCTGCTGCTGGCCGCCCGATAGTTCAGATGGGTAATGGCCTTCCAATCCTTCGAGTTCGACTCGCTTGAATATCTCGCCTACCTTTTGCTTCCTTTGTTTATCCGGCACACCTTGCATGACAAGCGGAAGTTCTACGTTTTGAAACGCAGTCATGCTGGGAATTAATTGAAAGCTTTGGAAGATGAACCCCAAATGGTCCGCCCGAAATCCCGCCCACTGTGATTCAGTGAAGTCCGTAACGTTTTCCCCTTGAATCATTACTTCTCCACTCGACGGTTTTATATATCCGCTTAATAAATTAAGCAGGGTCGATTTTCCCGATCCGCTCCGGCCGACAATGGAGACGATTTCCCCATCCAATATGTTCAGGTTTATATTCTTTAGTACAGGTACTTCCTGACGCCGATTCTTTTTTCCAACGTAGAAAGAGTGATAGAGATGGTTTACTTCAATCACGCTCGATTCCTCCTTAATAGTTCTCACCTTTATAGACGGATAAATTTTAAAAAACGCTTCTTTTTTTTAGAAATTAATTTCAATAAGTTATCCATCGTATATACGTGTGATAAAAGCAATAAGGAATTGAAACATAATAGGGGAACCAGGAATCTGAGGACGTGCGGAAAGCGAACCAGATGGTTGAAAAGGTAACTACATATAGATCAAAACACAGAAAACCCGAACCAATGGTTCGGGTTTTCTGGTGAAAAAATTCTATTATCTCAGTCTTTAAACAAATTAAGCTGTCGTTGTCTCTCTCGACATATCAGGCAGATGCTGAATAAACTCTTCAATGGTTTCATAGCGTTGTAAAAACGATGCCTTATCCCATGTAAAAGTCACCTTCAGCTGCTTATCTTCTGTGGCAAGCTGGATGATCCGGCCATATTTATTGGCGAATTCAAAGAGTTTAGCCCCGTCAATTTGCTGGCTTTGCTCCGCTTCCATAAGGATTTCCACCTTTTTCTTCTTTTCAGAAATGGATTCGATTCTTGCCTTCTTCGCATACAAACGAATAGAAGATACCTGAAATAGATGAGCAACTTCCTCTGGATAATCACCAAACCGGTCGATCAGCTCATCGCGAAGATCGTGAATATCCTCGATCGTCTCAATCGCCTGAAATTGTTTATACATATCAATCTTCTGCTTTTCATCATGGATATAGCTTTCTGGAATATACGCATCAATCTGCAAATCGAGCTCAGGCTGGAAGGGCTGCACCGCTTGCGGTTCTTTCCCCTGCTGTTTAGCCTCAATGGCATCCTTAAGCATTTGAGAGTACATATCGAAACCGACTGAATCTATAAAGCCGTGCTGCTGGGCACCGAGTAGATTCCCTGCCCCTCGAATGGATAAATCTCTCATGGCAATCTTAAAGCCTGAACCTAATTCTGTGAATTCTTTTATTGCCTGCAGCCGTTTCTCTGCCACTTCGGTTAACACTTTGTCTTTTTGATAGGTGAAATAGGCATAGGCGACCCGATTAGACCGTCCAACTCTTCCTCTAAGCTGATACAGCTGACTGAGTCCCATGCGATCGGCATCATAGACAATCAGCGTGTTCACATTAGGAATGTCGACACCCGTTTCAATAATAGTCGTACTGACTAATACGTCGAATTCTCCCTCGAGGAAGGAAAACATAACATTTTCAAGTTCCGTTTCATTCATCTGACCATGGGCAAAGGCGACTCTTGCTTCAGGAACAAGGGCAGAGATTTCCTGAGCCATCCGCTCAATGTTTTCAACACGATTAAACAAAAAGAAGACTTGCCCATCCCTGGCCATTTCTCGTTCTACGGCTTCACGCATAAATACAGGGTTATACTCCAGCACATAGGTCTGGATAGGGAACCGATTCTCAGGCGGCGTCTCAATGACGGAAAGATCCCTGACTCCAAGCATGGACATGTGAAGCGTTCTTGGAATAGGGGTTGCCGTTAATGTTAAAACGTCGACGTTTGATTTCAGCTGCTTAATTTTCTCTTTATGCTTTACGCCAAACCGCTGCTCTTCATCCACGATGAGCAGTCCTAAATCTTTGAATTGAACATCCTTTGATAATATCCGATGCGTGCCTACCACAATATCGACCAACCCTTTACGCAGGCGATCTGTGGTTTCCTTTTGCTGTTTCTTTGTTCGGAAACGACTCAGTAAACCAATATTAATCCCGAAATCCTGAAAACGTTCCTGAAGCGTTTCAAAGTGCTGCTGAGCTAGAATAGTCGTGGGCACCAGCAGAGCGACCTGTCTGCCATCTTCAATGGCTTTAAAGGCAGCCCGGATGGCCACTTCTGTTTTTCCGTAGCCGACATCTCCGCACAATAAACGGTCCATCGGCCGTATTCTCTTCATATCTTCCTTAATCTCTTCAATACAGCGCAGCTGATCTTCGGTTTCCTCATAAGGGAAAGCCGCTTCAAAATCATGCTGCATTTCTCCATCTTCACCGAAGGCATGGCCTTTGGACGCTTCCCGCTCCGCATAGAGTTCGATAAGATCATCGGCAATATCTTCCACGGAGGCTTGGACCCGGCGTTTCACCTTACCCCATTCGCTGCCGCCTAATTTATAAACTTTCGGCTCTTTTCCTTCTGACCCTACATATTTCTGAATCAGATCGATTTGATCAATCGGAACAAACAGCTTATCATTACCGGAATATTTCACCATCAGGAAGTCTTTGTGGGTCCCATTCATTTCAAGCGTTTCAATCCCGAGATATTTACCGATCCCGTGATTGGCATGAACAATATAGTCGCCTGTTTTTAATTCCTGGTAATTCTTAATTCTCTCAGCATTGGACAGTTTCTGTTTCCGTTTAGGCTTTGCTGTCCGCTTCTTAAAGAGTTCATTTTCAGTTAAGACAGCCAGCTTGTGCATCGGCCATTCAAATCCACTGCTAATGTTTCCTGTTTCAATGGTCGGCGTGCTTACCGGAAGCTTTACGGGACCTTTTCCAATAACGGCCTCCATATTATAGTCTTCCAGCACGGATTTTATCTTTTCCATGCGCTGTTTATCCGGCGCAAGGATAATGACGGAATAGCCTTGTTTACTCCAGCGGTCCATCTCGTTTTTCAATAGGTTCATCTGACCATGGAACTGCTGCATCTGACGACTGGAAATATTTACGATGTTCTGTGGATGGGCATAAGCGATATGCCTCATGAATACTGACAAATATAAGCGCGGCTGCTTCATATTGGCCCACGTATCATGCCAGTCATAGGAGATCTTTAAATCGCGGACCGTCTGATTTGCTTCAAGCAGGCTTTGGTGCCATTCGGCTTCTTCGTGATCTAAGCGATTGGCCGTTTCCTGAATCCGGCTCATCTCATCGAGAATCAGCAGTCCATTCTCTGGCAAGTAATCTAATAAACTCATAGAAGGTTCGTAAAAATAGCCAATATACTTATACATATCCTGAAAACGCTCACGATGCTGCAAGCGTTCCAAGTCTTGTTCTATATAGGAATGCAGAGTATCTTTCGCCTCTGACTTCGTTAATTTCTTTAAGGAATGACTGAGAGCCGCTTCAAGTTTGTGAGAGGCACGGGCGAAATCTTCATCCTGTAAAAGTAGTTCTGTTGCTGGTCCGACATACATTTCCTTAAATTTATCCTGTGAACGCTGTGTCTCGGAATCAAATGTTCGAATCGAATCCACTTCCGTATCAAACAATTCAATTCGATAAGGAAACTCTGCTGTTAAAGGATAAATATCTAGAATTCCGCCTCGGAGCGAGAATTCCCCGGGGGTGGCGACCATCTCCGTTCGCTCATACCCCATACTTACCATGCGTTCTAAATATTGATCAAGATCAATATCTTCTCCAACACGAAAAGGGAGCTGATTATGCTCCCAGTAAGATTTCGGCGGCATCATTCTTTTTAAAGCAGCAACAGGAGCAATTAAGATGCCCGTTTCCTGTCTTAACCAATGATTCAGTGCATCAATGCGCTGACTTCTCAGTTCTGGACTTGCGATCGCAATCTCTGAAGCAATGAGTTCATTTACCGGATACAGGTGAACTTGACTGGAATCGGTCAGTTCCTGCATATCCTCGTATAACTGCTGAGCCTGAATGAGCTGATGAGTGACCAGCAGGACTGGCCGTTTCAATGATTCATTCAACAGCGACGCGAGCACACTCCTTGACGAGCCGGACAATCCAGCCACCATCTGTTCCTTCATGCCGGACTCAAAACCGCTTACAACAGATTGGATGTCATCATGCGGATATAAATAATCCTTAATTCCTTGCATAACATACTCCTCCACCATCAAGACGTTCTAGTAACCGCTGCGTGATTTAATGAATAAAAAAATCCAGCTCATGATAGTGAGGGTTCTGATCAAGAGCCTGTTCACATGAATCACAAATGGTTTGGATCGTTAAGTCCCCATTTTTGTATACCTGAACCATTTCGCGGGTTTCTTCTTCGTTTAAACATTCAAGACCAAGCTGGGTTACATCTACCTGGTGAGCATCCAATTCACCAACGGGACGATGACAATGCCGGCACACATAATGAATCTTCATGAATACAACCTCCTTGACGGGTGATTGTATATAGTTTTGCCGGCGGTCATACAGCTTATACGATGTTATCGTGACAACTCAAGCATTAAACTCATTCATTACTTCGTTAAAAGGTTTTTCTATCCAGGATTCGCAAGCTTTTACCGCCTGGTCCACGCTATTAAAAACAGGCTCTTGCTGTTCTTTATCAAATTTACTTAATACATAATCCACGACAGACATAGGAACAGAAGGACGCCCAACACCAATACGGAGGCGTTTAAACTCTTTCGTTCCTAAATGATCAATAATATTGCGAATTCCATTATGTCCTCCATGGCTTCCTTTTTCTCTCAGCCGGATCTTCCCTGGAGGAAGATCTAAATCATCGTAAGCTACGAGCACATCGTCAGTTTCAATATTATAATAATCCATGAATTGACGAAGTGATTCACCGGATAAATTCATGTAGGTCAAGGGTTTTAATAAGAGCACTTTCTCACCATTTACATGTTCAATGGTATAAATCCCTCGAAATTTCTCCTGCTGAAGCGTCCAGTTATTTTGTTTCGCTAATTCATCGATAATCATAAAACCTACATTATGCCGTGTTTGGTCGTACTTCTTCCCTGGATTTCCAAGGCCAACAATACACTTCATACGTTCAACTTCCTTTACTTAGCTAAGCGCTATTCATTTATTATACCAAAGCACTCTAAAAAATTATGTCAAAACAACCCGAATTTGAAGAAATTCAAAGTTTATCCAAACCATACCTTTAGATTATTTCCTGCAGGAGCACAAGCGCCTTGGTCTGCTGCTTATTTCACGAGCGGTAGGCGGTGTGATTTTAGCTTCATACCGCAAAATGTTACCCCGCCCAATTCACAGTACAATTTCCTGGACGACAAATAAAAAGGACGGGCCTTTTGGCCACGCCCCTTTTAATGTTAAGACTTTATTCTTGGTCTTCTTTATTGTCTTCTTCGTCGTCGTCATCACTTTTCTCATTGATAACTTCCGGTTCAGCATCTTCATCAATTTCCGGCTCTTCCGGCATTTCCTCTGGAGGAGTAACGGAAACAATGGTCGTGTTCTCATCTTCAGTGATTTCATAACCGCGTTCAGCTGTTAAATCACTAACCATGATGCTGTCGCCAATATTTAATTCAGAAACATTTACAACAATCTCTTCTGGGATATCGGCAGGTTTAGCACGAACCGCAAGTTCATACAATGGCTGCTGAAGTACGCCGCCTTCTTTAGTTCCGGCCGCTTCACCTTCTAGATGAACTGGTACTTCTACATCCATTTCTTCAGACATATTAACTACGTAAAAGTCTGCATGAATGAGTTCGTCTTTCAGAGGATCAATTTGATACTCATGAAGCATGACATCCACCTTGGATTTTCCTTGAATATCAAGGCCGATGATCGCATTCTTTCCTTCGTCACGAACAGTTTTTAATAATTCAATGCTATTAACTGTTACTGTGATGGGTTCTTTATCTTTCCCGTAAACAACTCCTGGAACATTTCCTTCTTGACGGAGTTCACGTGTTACGGACTGTTTGAGATCCTGTCTTTGATTTGCTTTAAGCGTAATAGCCAACTTAATCTACCTCCAATAAAATAACCATTCGTCTTCTTACTGTCTTTCCCTAACAAACGAGGGTTAAACCTGTTTATCATAAAAAAATTAATCAAATAAAATACTAATGGACTGGCGTTCATGAACTCGAATAATCGCTTCACTAATCAACGGAGCGACAGAAAGACCAGTGATCTTCTGGCTGGTTTTTTCTTCACTTAACGGAATTGTGTTCGTAACCACTAATTCCTTGATCATAGAGTTATTAATTCGGTCAATGGCCGGGCCAGATAGAACGGGGTGTGTACAACAAGCGTATACTTCTTTCGCGCCATTTTCAACTAGTGCATTAGCTGCTAGTGTAATCGTTCCTGCTGTATCAATAATATCATCAATGATAATGGCCGTCTTTCCTTCAATATTACCAACGATATTCATGACTTCAGATACGTTCGGGCGCGGACGGCGTTTATCAATGATGGCAATAGGGGCCTTCAGGCGGTCTGCCATTTTTCGTGCCCGCGTTACTCCGCCGTGATCAGGCGAAACGATGACAACATCTTCAAAGTTCTTCTCTTCAAAGTAATCCGAAAGAATAGGAACACCAACTAAATGGTCAATAGGGATATCAAAGAAACCTTGAATCTGAGGAGCGTGCAGGTCAAGCATCAGCACTCTGGAAGCTCCGGCAGTTTCTAGTAAATTAGCTACTAACTTCGCTGTGATGGGTTCGCGCGCCCTCGCTTTACGGTCTTGTCTTGCGTACCCGTAGTAAGGCATAACGACATTAATCGTTCTCGCAGAAGCGCGTTTCAGGGCATCAATCATAATGAGTAATTCCATAATATGCTGATTGACCGGTTCACACGTTGATTGAACGATATAAACATCGCAGCCGCGGATACTTTCTTCAATATTTATTTGGATTTCTCCATCACTAAAGTTAGTAACTGTACATTTCCCAAGTTCCGTTCCAATATTCTCTGCGATTTCTTCCGCAAGCTCCGGGTTGGAGTTTAATGAGAATACTTTTAATTTCGAATCCTTATATCCAGTTGACATGGATTGCACCCTCCGTTAACCTTTTTTATTCGCCTTTAATTTACTAACATAGCCTTCTTTGTTGGTCTGGCGCGCTCTGGCGATTGATAGTGCTTCTGACGGGACGTCCTCATTAATGGTTGACCCCGCTGCTACATAAGCGCCCTTACCTACAGTAACTGGAGCAACTAAATTTGAATTACAGCCAATGAAAGCATCATCTTCAATGGTCGTCAAAAATTTATTCTGCCCATCGTAGTTTACTGTTATTGTACCACAACCGATGTTCACACCACTTCCAACTTCTGCATCTCCAATATAACTTAAATGAGATGCCTTGCTTCCAGCGCCAAAGGAAGCTTTCTTCACTTCCACAAAGTTGCCGATTTTAACGTCATCGCCTAAGTTAGATTGAGGACGAATGTGCGCAAACGGTCCAATTTGAACACGTTTTCCAATGCGGCTGTTAGCTGCCACACTTTGCTTCACAACTGTTGATTCCCCGACATGGCTGTCCGTAATAGTCGAATGCGGTCCAAGTACCACTTGATCCTCAACGACTGTTTCTCCTTCCAGCACACAACCAGGATGAACTACAACATCTTGTCCAATTTTAACGTCAGGGCTGATATACGTGTTGTCAGGATCCACAATCGTTACTCCATTGCGCATATGTTGCTCATTAATGCGCTGTTTCATGAGTTTCTCAGCTTTTGCCAGTGCAACACGATCATTTACTCCCAAAGATTCCGCGAAATTAGTTGTTTGATAAGCACTTACCGTTTCTGATTGGCCTTTTAGAATTTCTACCACATCAGGCAGATAATATTCACCTTGCACATTATCATTGGAAACACTTTTCAAAGCAGCAAAAAGAGCTTGGTTATCAAAACAGTACGTGCCCGTATTAATTTCCTGGATCGCCTGCTCGTCTGCAGAAGCATCCTTTTGCTCTACAATTCGCTCGACCTGGCCATTTCCGCTGCGGATCACACGCCCGTACCCCGCAGGATCTTCAGCATGAGCAGTCAGAATCGTTGCTTTCGCCTGTTCCGCTTCATGATGGTCTAACATATTCTGCAGCGTGTCACTCGTTAGGAGAGGAGTATCTCCGCAAACCACCACAGTTGTTCCTTCTTTATCAGCTAAAAGATCGTCCGCTTGAAGTACGGCATGACCTGTCCCCAATTGTTCCTCTTGAACGACATAACGGCTGTCTTCACCCAGTTGTTCCTGGACTTTTTCAGCTCCAAATCCAACAACCGTGATTAGATCACTTAAATTTAAAGGTTTTAATTGATCGACAACGTGCTGGACCATCGACTTTCCACATACAGGATGCAGAACTTTATAAAGCTTCGATTTCATCCGTGTACCTTGGCCGGCAGCAAGAACTACAGCATAACGGTTACTCATGAACGACCCTCCATTCATCCTATTTATCCACTATGAATAATATCTTAAAACCAGGGTGATTTCAACAATCCTACCTTTCCAGGGCTCCCCTTTAAAATGCAGAACTTTTGACCGAGCAAAAGCACAAGCGCCTGTTCAACCCCGACAAGCATAAGGCTAGCAAAAGAGCGGATTTATACACGCAGGCGATCTGCGACTCGGAGTTAGAGGTGGTGGCTTCACACCGGCAAAAAAGAAGCCACATCCAAACCAAATTATCATTTCCGAGACGATAAAAAAAGAAGCCTAACCTCATTTCAAGGTTAGGCTTCTTGATTACGTAATTTTAAGATGCACCTGCTTCTTCGTATTCCACCTCTGAATTCTCTTCACCTGCACGGTGATATTCTTCAAGGACAGCGTCCTGAATTTTCCCACGAGTTCCAGAGTTAATCGGGTGTGCAATGTCCCGAAATTCTCCATCAGGAGTTCGCTTACTAGGCATTGCTACAAATAAACCATTGTTGCCATCAATCACCCGAATATCATGGACAACAAATTCCTGATCTAAGGTAATAGAAGCAATTGCTCGCATTCTTCCTTCAGTATCAACGCGTCGCAGTCTTACGTCAGTTACTTCCATTATGATTCACCACCTTTTCCCCAAAAAGAACTTATTACAAATATTCCACAAAACACCAAAAATTCCTGCTAGTTTTCAAAAATATTTTTCTAATTATCAAAATTTCTGAATTAGTATTTCTTTCGGCCCATAAATAAAGCCCCCCACGTTGAAAGTGGAGGGCTTTATTCTTAATTAACTTCACATGCAGCATTAGATATGACTCAATAAATTTCCAGGACGGACTTCTATAGAAGCCTGGCGGTCATCTGCGTTCATGATTTGAACGAGAGAGAGATAGTCATCTACCACTCGGTCTTCTTCTTCGTCCTCTGCTTCCGCCAATACTCCGATGCCCGCTACTTCTGCATTAAATTCTTTCAGCAAGTTACGCATGCCCATAATGGTCCCGCCTGCTTTCATAAAGTCATCGATAATACAGACTTTCGAGCCTTCCTGCAGGGATCGCTTGGTGAGTACCATAGTTTGAATTTTACGGGTGGATCCGGAAACGTAATTAATACTTACGGTGGATCCTTCTGTCACTTTAGGGTCGCGCCTTGCAATGACAACTGGAACATTTAAATAGGAGGCGACCGCATAGGCAAGCGGAATCCCCTTTGTCGCTACGGTCATAATGACATCGATTTCTTTGTCTGAAAACGCCGATGCAAACAGCCTGCCGATATTTCGAGTGACTTCTGGATCTCCCAGAATATCACTCATAAATAAATATCCACCTGGCAGCAGCCGTTCTGGATCTTCTAAACGTTCACAAAGCTGACCAACGAAAAATTCGCTGTACTCTTTGGAAAAGGCAGGGACATACTTGACTCCCCCGGCAGCTCCCGAAACCGTTTCGAGATAACCGATCCCTTCGCTCTGGAACATCTTATTAATAATCCCCAAGTCTTCACTGATTGATGACTTGGCAGCTTCATATTTACTTGAGAAAAAAGGCAGAGAGATAAGTACACGAGGCCGATCAAGCACATAATGAGTCATGGCTACGAGTCGTTCACTTCTTTTCATGAATAAAAACTCCTCAAAATCCGAATATTTTAATTAAATATATCAGATTTGTACGGATTTTATCAAGTGATTTCCCGATAACCAAGCATTCGAACCATATAAACTTCAGCACAAAAGCCCTTTAAGCTGTTGTAAATTCTCTGAGCTCTCGCATCTTGAGCGACTAAAGAGAAGACGGTAGGACCGCTCCCGCTCATGAGTACCGCATCTGCTCCACCCTGACGCATCTGTTCTTTGATCTGGTCCACTTCTGCATGCAGCCCGACGGTCACTGCCTCCAGCGTATTGCCGACCTCAGAACAAATTCGTTCAAAGCTGTCCGTACGCAAAGCCTCTACCATAGCGGCAGTATCAGGGTGAAAAGCATTCTCCAAGGATAGAGCCTGGTAAATGGAATGAGTGGATACTCCGACGGAAGGTTTCGCTAACACGACCCAGCATGGAGGCGGGGCAGGAAGATGCTGAATCTTCTCTCCGCGTCCTGTGGCTAGTGCCGTACCTCCATACACACAGAACGATACATCTGAGCCTATCTCAGCACCTAATTCAGCAAGTTCTTTCATCGAAGCATTTAACCCCCAGAGGCGGTTTAACCCCCTTAAAACAGCCGCAGCGTCACTGCTGCCACCGGCTAGACCTGCTGCTACCGGGATGTTTTTTTCTATAAAGATTTTCACACCGTGTGAGACCCTGTAACGATCTTTCAAGAGCTTCGCTGCTCGATAAGCAAGATTTCGTTCGTCGTTAGGTACAAACCTGCTTTCCGATTCCACTTGAATCTTCCCATCAGACTTATAAGTTAATTCAATCCGGTCAGCTAAGTCGATGGTCGTCATCACCATCTCGACTTCGTGAAATCCATCCTCTCGTTTATGTAAAACATCTAGAGACAAGTTAATTTTAGCAGGAGCCTTCTCCAAAATTTGCATACTGCCATCTACTCCTTACAGATTATCTTAAAGCATTGTACCATAAAATGTTTCCCAGTGGAGACATCCAGATAAAACAAGCCCCCGCCCATACAAAAAGCTCCCCGGCACTAGAGGCCGGGAAGCTTAAAGTTAATACTGGTCCTTTACCATTTGTTCCTCTGCCATTTGAATGGCACGTTTCACCATATTGCCGGCATCACGAGTTGTAATACCGCCCCAACCCTCACTTTGAACCTTGTCGTAAAACCCAAGTTCTTTCGCGATTTCCTCTTTCAACGAATCGGACATCATGCTTCGTCTCCGTCCCATCGTCTTCAGCTCCTTTCGCTTTCACTTAGTAAGCTACGACAAACTTAGTATGTGAAGGAACCTTAAAATCATTTACGGCATATGTATGTAAGCATGGCAACCTTTTCTAGTGTAGATTGTCAAAAAAAGTGCAAAATAAAAAGCAGCAAACACAAAGTTTACTGCTCGATAGCTAAAGTCTGTAGATCGTCGAAGTTTAGTTCAACTGTCTCTGTAAGCACGTCTGCATAACTATAAGAAACACGTTCAAAAGCATTTTCATCTTGGTCAAGCTCTACAATAAAAACGGCTGGATAAGTTTCAGCCAGTATTCCAGAGCGTTCAATCGTTTTACGACGCCCGCCATTTGCTTTTAATGTCAGACGCTTGCCAATTTGACCTTCTAAGGACTGCTTGATTTCCACTAACGTTTTAGCCACTACACTCCACCTCACTATTTAAAAATATATCACAATCTTAGGACAAAGTCAAATAAAATATTTAATTATACCAATATGTTAAAATCAATGTCAACATAATAACTTGTGAAATATGTTCTTAGTTAGGATTTCCAGACACAGGAAAATTATGTGTGTTTCACCTAAAACTGCTTTATACAGGCGTTTAGAGCTGTGTTTTTTTAATCGCCAACCAAGAAATTTATAAAAAAACGCAGCTGTTTTTCTTTTTTTCAGCGGCGTTTTTTTATGATTAAGACAGGTCTTCCACTTCTTTAGAATAGGGCATACCAATTCTTAACAATCCTCTTGTTTCTACGCCTCCCAGCCCTTCCTGACCGCTGATCGTGTTCCGAATAACATCCCAGATATTAATATGATCCATAAATGAGGTATAAGCTACTCGAGCAGCAACATAAACAGGATCCACGGCATGGATATTAACACGGGCAGGAGAGCTTGCAAAATTAGCCCCCGCTCTTATTAATGATTCGAAATGCGACTGACAGGCACCAGCAAAGATGACAAGCTGATCAAAGTGAGGGTGCTGCTGTCGAATATTTCGCACAGCTTCTACAAAATAGCGAGAATGCCGGTAAGCCTCTAAATCCCGCATCGATCCTTTTATCTTTGAGTAAGCATCATGCCCCGTCAGAACGACGATTTCAGGCTGAACCTTTTCGACAAGTGCCATCACTTGATCGGGCATTTCTTTTTCATGTAAATATTGACCATGAACCTGTAATCCCAGCTGTTCATAGAGTTGAATGCATTTTTTTAAAAAAAGGGGGTCCCCATCAATATGAAGAATGCGAGGCGGGATTTGAAAGTAGTTGACTTCTTCTTTAGCATTCGCATATCCACTGCCTGCTTCGGACTCTCTTTTCTCTTTAAGAAGACGGTAATCCTGACGAAACAAACGGTACGAATACGCTTCTTGTTTGTCGATTTGAGACTTTCTCTGATGATATTCCGTTCCAGTTACCTGTCTAAGATCGTCGATCGGTGCATCTGCTTCTAACCGAATATCTTCCCCCATCAGCTTTACATAGGAAGCATCTATAGACTTCACCCTAAATAAAACATCATGCTGGTAAGAATTTCGTGTAACAAGATCTCCATTGGTTATCATAATTAACTCCACCTCACAACAAGACACTACTGTAGTGTATGTAAGAGGTGGAGCCATGTGCTATTTAATCTTTATGCGGCAGCAGAACGTCAGCAAGGCGGGCGAATTCTTCCATAGACAGAGACTCTCCTCTGCGAGTAGGATCTATATCTATTTCAGCTAACCGCTCCCCTATTTCCTGCTTATCCAGTTTTCCTTTAAAATGGCGGGCTAAATTGTTCATCAATGTTTTTCTCCGCTGCCCAAAGGTGGCTTTAACCACATTAAAGAAAAAGGTTTCATCCTTCACGTTCACAGGCGGAGCAGACCGCATCTCTAAGTGAAGAACAGAGGAGTCAACATTCGGCTGTGGCATGAAGACGGTTTTCGGTACGTTCATGACGACTTTAGCACGGGTATAGTATTGAACGGCAATCGATAAGGACCCGTAACTCTTTGTATTGGGTTCCGCAGCCATACGGTCTGCAACTTCTTTCTGGATCATAACCGTAATGCTGTCTACAGGTAAACGGTCCATCAGCAGTTTCATTAAAATGGGAGTGGTAATGTAGTAAGGCAGATTAGCTACCACCCGGACAGGCTGACCAGGATGGAATTGCTCCTCAATCACCTGTTTTACATTAGATTTCAGAATATCCTGGTTGATCACATGAACGTTAGAATAGGGAGTAAGCGTATCATCAAGGATGGGAACCAGCCTCTGGTCAATCTCAAACGCCACAACCTTCTCCGCATGCTGGGCAAGCTGTTCTGTGAGGGCTCCTATGCCTGGACCAATTTCAATCGCTGCAGAGGCTTCATTAATGCCTGCCTGCTCAATAATATTCTTCAGGATATTCACATCAATTATAAAATTCTGCCCTAAACTTTTCTTAAATGAAAAGCCATAGGAAGCTAAAATCTCTTTCGTACGTGTTGGTGTCGCCACGGCTTTATTGTTCATTGCGTTCCTCCTGCATGATCTGTTTCATGACTTCATTTAATTGTCTGCGGGTAATCTGAAACATATTCAGCCGCCGTAATAATTGCTTGCCATTCGTCTTTCCAATATGAAGCTCAATGCCTAGCTTCTCTCGTCTAGAGCTTGCTTGAGGTCCTCCGATAAGTCCATAGTGAAGAAGCTCCGATTTAGTAATCTCGCCCTCTACCCTATCAGTCAGCTCATAGACGGCAGATAAGGCTTCTATAATATCCCGGCTTGAGGCATGTTCAATGCCGATACCCTTATCTTTTTTAGCCCGGGCCAGGTGTTTGGGCAGAAAAGCATGTTTACATTCCGGTACACGCTGGGAAACGATATGACGGATCCTCTCGCCCGGATAATCAGGATCAGTGAAAATAATGACTCCGCGTTTGTCCGCAGCATGGCGGATCTGCTCAATAATTTCGTCATTAACAGCTGAGCCATTGGTTTCAATCGTATCAGCATCGACTGCCTGGCGGATTCTCGCTGTATCATCTTTACCTTCAACTACAATTACTTCTTTTATCTTCAATTTCTTATCCTCCAGCGGCTTGGTAAACCGTTAATCTTTTCATAGCATACCACACGAGTTTAAATGCGAAAAAAGCAGAGGAAATCATTCCTCTGCCTGTGTGATATTATTTCCCTAAAATTTTCACTTTCACAGATCGGCTTCCATAATTTAAAGCTTCCCCTTTAGAAGAAACATACAAATCGATCCGGTTTCCATTGATAGCACCGCCGGTATCTCCAGCAACTGCATATCCGTATCCTTCCACCCATACGCGGCTGCCAAGAGGGATAACACTTGGATCTACCGCCACTACTTTCATACCAGGATTAGCTTTCAGGTTGATACCTGTAGCTGTAACTCCTGAACAACCGGAACAATCAGCGGTATACTTAGTCGCATGCATGTACAATGTTTTGGTACTGCTCGACTCGCCGCGCGATGCTGTCTGGGTAATCGTATTAGAAGAAGACTTAGATGCCGAAGCATGAGAGCTTGACTTACTGCTGCTTGATGCGACAGCTGAAGATGCTGGTGAATCCGCAGTTTGTGTCGGTTCAGGCTTTTCGCTCACCTTAGTTCCAATTGCAACAATCCGTTTCTTGCTCTTCTTTTCAACGGTTTTGTCTATTAGCTTCCGGTCTGTTTCTTTTCCATTCTTTAAAGTAACTTCATACTTTTTCGTGATTTTTCCATTCTCTCCGTCAGATAGTACTCTTTCTTCCCCTTTAGGAATTGAACTATCTTTCTTAGTGACGACTGTATATTCCTGCTCTTTTTCCACGGTATCCGTCACTTTTTCAATACGAGTAATGGTAACAGCAGCATCGGCTGTAAGTGTTTTATCTTTTGCAGGCTTTAATTTATCGAGTTTATCCAATGATACATCCTGATTTTTTAGCAGCTCATCCACTGTAGAAGCTGTTGTCCATACTTTCTTTTTCTTTCCGCCATCATTTAAGCTTACTTGGATGGCGCGGTTAACCTCAATACTCATCCCATCTTTAATGGGAGTGCTTTCTTTCTTAGACAATTCGTCACGATCCTTTAATTCCAGGCCTTCCTCTCTAAAGAAGCCGCCGACCGTTGAAGCTGTAGTGAAATATTCTTTCTCTTCGTTATCCATGGCAAGATTAATTGACTTGGACGCCTCGTATGTAACATCCATTCCATATTTGACAGGATCTGATAATTTATGTGAAAGCTGATCATGGGGCTGTACAGAGATATCAAGATCTGATAATAGTTCTCCGACAGTATTAGCATGAGTGCGAATGAATTGAGTTTTCCCGTCTTGAGTCACTTGTACAGAAGCCTTAGTAGCTTCGTAAGTTACTGTTCCTAAAAAGGCAATACTGATAATTGAAATAATGAAAGCAAAAGCTACTTTTAAACCAAACTTTGATTTCAGACCTTTCAAAGGTTTCATCGTTCCTGCCTCCTTTCTTATCACGTGTAGTAATAAAGTGATATGTCAGCAATATGTCAACTCCGGCCCATAAATGGAAAAAGGAGCCAGTTGATATTTCACTGACTCCTTCATTATGCATTTTCACCTGGACAATTAACATAACAGGAACATTACAATTCTCATACAATTAGACTAGAAAATTGTAACATTAGCTCAAAAGTCCCCAATTTACGACTTTATTCCAAAAAATCTGAGTGCATTTGCTGTGGTAATCTCAGCAACTTCTTCATAGGTTATTTCTTTCAGCTCAGCGATTTGCTCAGCGACAAGCTTGACATAGGCTGGTTCATTGCGCTTTCCCCGATTGGGATGAGGAGCTAAAAACGGGCAGTCCGTTTCGACAAGCATGTGCTCAAGATCTATCGCTTTTGCTACTTCTTTAGGAAGCTTCGCATTTTTAAAGGTCACAGGCCCCCCTAAAGAAATCATAAAGTTCATGTCAATGCACTCTTTCGCTGTTTCAACAGGACCACTGTAACAATGCATGATGCCTCCGACTTCCGCTGCGTTTTCTTCTTTTAAAATCTCGACAATATCTTCGGTTGCTTCACGATTATGAATAATAATCGGCATGCGGACCTTTTTAGCTAATCTAATTTGCTGGCGAAACACCTCTTTTTGGACGTCAGCGGGAGACTTATCCCAATGGTAATCAAGTCCCATCTCTCCTAGAGCGACCACCTTAGGATGACTCGTTAACTCTTCAATCCACTGCAGGTCTTCCTCTTTCATATCAATAGCGTCTACAGGATGCCATCCTACGGCCGCATAGATATCCTCATGGTTTTCTGCGATTTCAATGGCTTTAGGGATCGTTTTATGGTCAAACCCCACCACTGTCATATAACGAACTCCCTCTGCTCTAGCACGTTCAATCGTCTCTTCCATATCTTCCTCAAATTGATCTGCGTTCAAATGAACATGAGTGTCAAATAACATCATTCCCCACCTCTCTTTGGATTAGAACAAAAGCGTAAGCGCCCGGGAGACCCGACAAGCCTAAGACAAGCGGCACTGTGAAGCGATCTTTCTTCACAGAGGCGATTGACTTAGGACCTCGAGGGGCTGGGCGCTGGAACTGGATGATACAAAAGCGTAAGCGCCCGGGAGACCCGACAAGCCTAAGACAAGCGGCACTGTGAAGCGATCTTTCTTCACAGAGGCGATTGACTTAGGACCTCGAGGGGCTGGGCGCTGGAGCTGGATGATACAAAAGCGTAAGCGCCTTGGTCAGCTGCGACATGCATAAGCAAAACCATGACGTGGCGTTCTTTGCCACAGAATGGGATTGCTTATGTCACGAGCAGCTAGGCGCTGGAACTGGATGATACAAAAGCGTAAGCGCCACGACAACGTTCTAAAGGGAAAGCCCGTTAAGAAAGCTTTCCCTTTTTGTAAGTTGTTTCTAAATCAATCACGCTATTTTTAGAACTGCTTTAGAATCACTTTACTTTAGCACCATTTTGTAAAGATTGATCGATGGAAGCAAGAGACAAGGTGCCTTTCTCGTCTTCTCCTGCTAAAATCATACCTTGAGAAAGTTCTCCTTTTAATTTCACTGGCTTAAGATTGGTGATACAGATGACTTTTCTGCCGATCAGGTCTTCTTCTGAATAATGTTCCGCTATTCCAGAAACCACCTGCCGCGTTTCGTAGCCAAGATTTAATTGGAGCTTCAGCAGCTTGTCTGCTTTTTTCACTTTTTCCACTTTCATGACTTCTGCTGCCCGGAAATCAAGCTTCATAAAGTCATCAATGGTTACTTCATCAATTTCCTGCTTTTTCTCTTCCTTTTTCTCTTCTTTAGGGGCAGGCTTTTTCATCATATCTTTAATCACCTGAATCTCTTCTTCTGCATCAAGCCGAGGGAAAATAGGCTCGTCCTTCACTACCTTCGTACCTTCTTCAAGACCACTAAACTCTGTAATACTTGGCCAGCTTTTCAGCTCATTTCCTTTAATCCCCAACTGACTGAAGATCCGTTCGGGTGTTTCTGTCAAAAATGGCTGCAGCATAACTCCAATGTGGCGGAGCGACTCAGCTAAGTGCGCCATAACATTGGCTAGACGCTGTTTATTAGCCTCATCCTTAGCAAGTACCCAAGGCTGTGTTTCATCGATATATTTATTTGTCCGGCTGACGAATTTCCACAAGTCAGATAGTGCAACGGAAAATTCCATATTCTCCAAGGAGTTCTCTACAGACTGTCTTGTTTCTGCAGCAAGCTGTTCCAGGTTCTGGTCAAATGGATCTTCCCCGGCTGTAAGCTTAGGAATCTCCCCATTGAAATATTTACTAATCATGGCAACTGTACGATTAAGCAAGTTCCCTAAATCATTCGCAAGGTCATAATTGGTTCGCTCTACAAAGGCTTCCGGTGTAAAGACTCCATCAGATCCAAATGGAACCTCACGAAGAAGATAATAACGCAGCGCATCCAGGCCGTAACGATCACTAAGCTGAACGGGATCCACGACATTTCCTTTCGATTTAGACATCTTGCCATCTTTCATTAAGATCCATCCATGAGCAAATACTTTCTTTGGTAATGGAAGATCAAGCGCCATCAGCATAATCGGCCAGTAAATCGTGTGGAAACGGACAATTTCCTTTCCTACCAGCTGCACATCGGCCGGCCAGAATTTCTGATAAAGTTCATCTTCATCTGAATCAAATCCAAGCGCGGAAATATAGTTACTCAAAGCATCGATCCACACGTAGATCACATGTTTTTCATTGCCAGGAACGTCAACTCCCCAGTCAAACGTGGTCCGGGAGACCGCTAAATCCTCGAGACCGGGTTTGATAAAGTTGTTAATCATTTCGTTTTTACGGCTTTCCGGCTGTATAAACGTTGGATTCTTTTCATAAAAGTCGAGCAGCTGGTCTACATATTTACTCATTTTAAAGAAATAAGATTCTTCCTTCACTTTTTCAACGGGACCGCCGCAATCTGGACAATGCCCTTCATCAAGCTGGCGTTCCGTAAAGAAGGACTCACAAGATGTACAGTACCAGCCTTCATACTCATCAAGATAGATATCGCCTTTTTTCATTAAGTAATCAAAGATTTTGGCGACTACTTTCTTATGACGGTCCTGCGTAGTTCGAATAAAATCATCATAGGAAATATCGAGCTTATCCCATAAATCTTTAATTCCGCTGACAATATCATCTACGTAGACTTGGGGAGATACGCCTTTCTCCTCTGCTTTTCTCTGGATTTTCTGACCATGCTCATCGGTTCCTGTTAAGTACATCACATCATAGCCTTGCAATCTTTTATAACGGGCCATCGCATCTCCAGCTACGGTGGTATAGGCATGTCCTATATGCAAATTTCCACTAGGATAATAAATGGGTGTAGTAATGTAAAAAGTGTTTTTTTCCTCAGCCACTTTGTTCCCTCCTCTTAAAATAAACAGCCTGTCAGGCCATGTTGAAATATATATTGTGTTTGTATTGTAACATTCTATCTATTTATCTTCTTTATTGCCATTCCTAACATTAAAATATACCGAATTACTAATAAAACTGTCAAAGAAATCCTATTTTACATTAATAATTTCACAGCTGTATAGACTATGGTAAAATAGAATCACATCAGAGTTGGAACTTCGAACCAAATTTGGATAAGAAAATATAGGGTTTTCTGCCAGCTATATCTCCATAATTGTCTCATTTCAGCCTCTTTAATACCTGCACCGGTATATAGAAAGAACGGATTAAATGGAAATTTAAAGAATTGACACGTTTGGGAATGGTTGGTACTATTAATGTCGAGACATATGTCGAAATATGACGAAATAAACTTTTTGATTGAGGGGAGACATAATTATGAAATCTACAGGTATTGTACGTAAGGTTGACGAATTAGGTCGAGTGGTCATTCCAATCGAGCTGCGTCGCACATTAGGAATCAATGAAAAGGATGCTCTTGAAATTTATGTTGACGATGATCGCATTGTACTTAAAAAGTACATGCCCAACATGACTTGCCATGTTACAGGCGAAGTTTCAGAAGAAAATATGAAACTAGCAAATGGCAACCTGGTTCTTAGCAAAGAAGGAGCACAGAAGCTTCTGCAAGAAATTCAAGACCATCTTAATAAATAATAGACAAAGAACTAAACGAGACGACATTTGGTAAAACAGACAACTTATTGATTGACATATGCTCTATGACAAGCCCTTCTGCAGTAGCAGGATGGGCTTTTTTGTTATCACTGGAAGCTTCATCCATGTCGGGACTACCGGGTGCCTGCGCTTTTCTTTTGGCTAGCTCCGGCACCCAGTCCCTCGAGGTCATAAGTGCATCGCCTGCGTGGATCAAAGGCCATCCACTCCGCCGCTGCTCTTATGCTTGTCGGGACTATCGGGGTGCCTGCGCTTTTCTTTGGCTAGCTCCGGCGCCCAGTCCCTCGAGGTCATAAGTGCATCGCCTGCGTGGATCAAAGGCCATCCACTCCGCCGCTGCTCTTATGCTTGTCGGGACTATCGGGGCGCCTGCGCTTTTCTAATCTACGTGGTAAGTTTGGTATACGTCACGTTTGGAAAGTTTGCGGTCGAGGGATGTTTGCTTGATGGCCTCTTTACTTTTCATTCCGTCCTTTTCTATGTAGTAATCTACGTGCTCGATTATGGACAGGTGCGTCCACCAGAATGCGTCTTCTTCCAGCCCTTCTTCTGCCCCTTCCACAACTACACAGAATTCACCGCGAAGCTCAGTCTGATCCGCCCATTCGACGAGTTCATCCAGACTCCCTCTGATATACTCTTCAAACCGCTTCGTTAACTCTCTCACTAGAACTCCATTACGATTACCAAGCTGAGCAGCTAAATGGCTTAACATTTCCTTCAAGCGGTGAGGAGATTCATAAAAAATCAGCGTAGAAACAAACGGTTGAATTTTCTCTAATTCTGCCTGTCTTTCCTTTTTCTTACGTGGCAAAAAGCCACAAAAGTGAAACTCATCGGTTGGCAATCCAGAACCTGCTAGAGCAGGTAATGCCGCATTTGCCCCTGGAAGGGTAACAACAGATACACCGGCCTCAATCGCTTCCTTAACTAAATCAGTACCAGGGTCAGAAATTCCGGGCATGCCGGCATCACTTACCACTGCATAATTTAGTCCATTTTTCATCTGCTCAACGATTTGTTCTCCTTTAGTACGCTTGTTATGTTCATGGTAACTAATTAAATGCGTCTCAATTTCAAAATGATTAAGCAGCTTTTTCGTGTTTCTTGTATCCTCTGCAGCAATACGATCGACCTCTTTTAAGGTTCTTACTGCCCGGTAAGTCATATCTTCTAGATTTCCTATTGGAGTGGGCACAATATAGAGAATTCCATATTCATTTGATTCACTAAAACTCTTTTGGATCAACATCTGGTTCCTCTCCTTTTTCCGCAATCCACTGCTCTTTTTTCGCCCTTGATAGTTTCTTCAGCCGGTATTCTTCTTGTAATGCTTCTGTTTTCGACGCGTAGGTTTGGGAGTATTCAAGCACAAACGGCCCCCGTCCTCTCGTATATTTTGCCCCTTTACCCGATTCATGTTTTTGTAAGCGGCTCTCTAAATCTGTCGTGTATCCGGTATATAAAGAATCGTCCGCACAGCGAAGCATGTACACATAGTAACTAGCTGCCATAAAGAATCCCCTTCAGCTCATCGGAATACTCATCATTTTCGGTAAATGCATAGAGCGGGGGAAGGATCTTTAAATCCGGTTTTCCATCTCTCGCTGCTTCAATTAATAATATATTCGCTTCTCGGCCTGGTTTTGGGTAAACCAGTTGTAACCGTTTAGGCTCTAAACGGTACTTTCTAAATAAGGTAAGAATATCAATCATTCTCCCGGGGCGATGAACCATCGACACTTTTCCTCCGGGTTTGACCAACCGGCTGCAGGAATGAACCACCTCTTCTAAGGAGCAATGAATTTCGTGCCGGGCGATCGCTAAATGTTCATTTATATTTAATTCCTCGGACTGAGGAGTAGGAAAATAAGGAGGATTGCAAGTAACCAGATCATATTTGCCATGACCGAGTACTTTGGGCATATCCTTGAGATCCCCTTGAATCATCTCCAGCCTGTCCTCCAGCTGATTGAGTTCCACATTTCTGACTGCCATATCATACAGGCGCTCCTGCAGTTCTACACCCGTGATGGGCACGCTCGACCTTTTTGATAAAAATAGCGGGATCACACCATTTCCTGTACACAGATCAAGAATCTTCCCTCTAGTACGAGGCACATGCGTGAACTTTGCCAGCAGCACTGCATCAAGGGAGAAAGCGAAAACAGTGGGACTCTGAATGATCCTGATATTCTCTTCTGCTAATAAATAATCAATACGTTCATCGCCGGTTAATTGAACCATATTTCTATTCCTTTCCAATCCTGATTCTATAAAAGAAGAGCCCTTCCTCGGACGAACAAGGAAAGGCTTGGACCTGGGATTATTTCTTCTTGTTTAAAAAGGACAGACAAAATAAACAATCTTCATCTCTGGGGCTGCCAAAATGCAAATTACAAATATGGAAACCTTCTTCATAGAGCCGGGCAAGATTATCATAGCCCTCGCCTACGACAGAGCTTCGGTCTTGTTTGGCTCCTTCGCCTGCTTCTTCTTTGCCTTTTTCATGATCTAAACGCTGACGCAAGTGATGATTTTCAAGTGATAAATGCTGATTCTCTTCTAATAAATAAGCAAGCTGGGCTTTTAAATCCCCTAATTGTTCATAGAGCTCACCAATTTGAGATTCAAAGTGCGACACCTGTTCAAATATGGCTTTTTTATTCATGCTTGGCTCCACCCCATTATTCTGTGGCTTCGGTTTGAACGACTCCCTCGTCGATCAGCTCTTGTAAGGAATACTCAAGCACGCGTTCCTTATCTCTGAATTCTACTTGGACCATACGTTCTAACATATTAAGACCTACGACTTTTCCTTTTCCAAAAGTAGTGGCTATGCTGTCTCCAAGGTCAGGAAGCTCTTTCTTTGCCGCTTCATAGTCATCGTTCTCATACTTTAAGCAGCACATCAGACGACCGCAAAGCCCTGAAATTTTCGCAGGATTGAGTGAAAGATTCTGATCCTTCGCCATTTTTATGGAAACGGGTTCAAAATCACCTAAGAAAGTTGAACAGCAAAGCATACGTCCACAAGGACCTATACCGCCAAGCATTTTCGCTTCATCACGAACACCAATTTGACGTAATTCTATCCTCGTCTTAAATACTGATGCCAAATCTTTTACCAATGTACGAAAATCAACTCGTCCATCAGCCGTAAAATAAAAAATAACTTTATTGCGATCAAATGTATATTCGACATCCACAAGATTCATGTCCAATTTATGTTCGCGAATTTTCTTCTCGCAAACACGGTAAGCTTCGTCAGAGTTATCATTGTTTTCTGCTACCGTTACTTTATCTTTATCATCCGCAATACGGATGACTTGCTTAAGCGGTAATACGATGTCTTCTTCATCTACGGATTTATTAGCAATGACAACTTTTCCGAACTCTATCCCCCGGACGGTTTCCACAATGACATAATCCTCTGTGGTCATTTGTAGATCGCCCGGATCAAAATAATAGATTTTCCCCGCTTTTTTAAATCGAACACCTACAACCTCGATCATGTTTATCACCTCTGTAGTTGAAGGGTAAGCTGTTCCATCACTAAATTAGGATGAACATTCTGATTTATCTTTCGCTTCGCCTCTAAAATATACGATAAGCATCGGGCAGCTGATTGGCGTGTCCAATGCATGGACGACTGCTCCCTTTTTTCTTTTTCTTGGGTAAATACGATGGCATCTTCCCGGTCCAGAAAGTCATTAATCAAATCTTGATACCAAAGCATGAGTACATCCAACCCTCGCTGTAATTGCTTACGTTCTTTAAAGTGAGGCATCCACTGATCATTAATAAATAAAAGTCCTTCTTGTGGCTTATTTTGAAGCACTTCAACTAATTGTATCACTAATTTTCTCACATTAGCAAACCACTCATCAGCATTCATTTCCAGCGCTTCATCTAAATTATTGGTCAAGGAGGCGAGCAGCTTCGCATTCGAGGCGGAGATTCCTTCATTCTCTAATTTATTTTCGATTCTTTTTACGTTTAAAGGTTGGAACGCTAACAGCTGACAGCGTGAACGAATGGTATCGATGATCGATTGGCCATTTTCGGTTAAGAGCATCGCTGTCGTCTGCTGACTTGGTTCCTCGAGAAACTTTAAGAGCCGGTTCGACGCGTTCACCGTCATTTGGCCGGCATCGACGACAATATAAACTTTACGATTAGACTCCATCCCAGTATAAGTAAATTCTTTTTGTAAATGAAGAATCTGGTCTTTTTTTATGGATTGTCCATCAGGTTCAATCCAATGCAAGTCAGGGTGATTACCGGAATCTATTCGGTGACAATCACGGCATTCCTGACAGGGGTCAGCCCCTTGACGATTCCTGCAAAAGATACTCTTCGCAAATAATAGGCTCATTTCACGCTTCCCTGTACCGCGGTCACCTTGAAACAAATAAGCATGAGAAATCCGATCTTTTTTAAAACTATTCATGAGCATTTGACCAACGAGAGGCTGAAGTTCTTTCATTTCATTCCAGCTTTGCATATCATTTCCGCCCTTAAGTATATAAATTAATTAATAAACCTTTAATTTCTCCTATGATGCCGAGTAAGTCAATAGATTTCTTCTCTTGATCCATCACCGCTTCTGTAAGTTCATTTAATTTCTCATCTACAGATTCGACAAGCGTCAGTTTTCGAGTCTGCCCCTGTCGATTCCAACTGTGTGAGTGTTTTAAATTCATTCCATACTGAACCGATTCTTTAACAAAATCCTTGATTAATCGTTTATACCTTGCTAAGTCACGGAACGATCGGACACGAACTACCCGATCGCCCTGAGCCGTAATGCTTTTCATGAGTTGATTTAACTGGCTTTCTTGAAGCTGACGGGATTGTGACTGTACCAGACGATCAAAGCTTTGAGGGTTTTTCAACTGTTTGGCAGACTGTTTCTGGGCAGTGTCCAACTGGGTCCTCATTTCCTGACTGATCTTCATGAACGTAACTCCTTTAATTAAAACTTAAAGAATGATTCAACAGGTAACACAAAAACAGTCGCTCCACCCACTTCAACTTTGACAGGCTTCGGAATATAAGAATCTGCATTCCCGCCCATAGGTGAGATTGGCGCTACCATTTGGTCACGCTGACTACAGTTCTTTTCAATAATTCCAAGCACATTATCGACGTCATCTTCCTCACAGCCTATCATAAGGGTCGTATTACCTTCCCTTAAAAATCCGCCAGTCGTAGATAATTTAGTGGCTTTGTAATCATTCTCTGTTAACGCATTGGTTAACCGATTACTGTCTTTATCTTGAATAATTGCAATAATCATCTTCATGAGAACGAATCCTCCTGTTAGGGGTTTATTTCCATTATAACAAATTTTGCTTTATTGATGAGGCAAGTATGGAAGCAGGACTTCATAGGCTTCTGTCTTCACTTCAGCAAAGGACCTGTCTGCCCGAATGCACTTTATTCTTTCCGAATTTTCCTTTGCCAATGCTTGATAAGCCTCATATACTTTCTTATGAAAATCTAATGCTTCCAAATCCAGACGGTTTTTCTCTCTCCCACTATTCGCAGCAATTCTATTCAGCCCTTCTTCAGGCTTAATATCAAATAAAAGGGTAACATCAGGCATACAAGTATCAACGGCAAACTGGTTGACCTTGAACACTTCATCCATCCCCAGGCCGCGAGCGTGACCTTGATAAGCTAAACTGGAATCAATAAATCGATCACACAGTACAACCTTTCCCTCATCTAATGCCGGCATTACTTTTTCCACTAAATGCTGCCTTCTTGCTGCTGCATATAATAAAGCCTCTGTACGCCCATCCATTTCTGTGTGAGCCGGGTCGAGAATAATATGCCGAATCTCCTCAGCTATGTGTATGCCACCAGGCTCTCTTGTCGCGACCACTGGATAGCCCTGATTTTCTAAGTCCTTGGCGATTTCCTGCAGGATGGAAGACTTTCCAGCTCCATCCCCGCCTTCAAATGATACAAACAATCCCTTCACGACCATTCTCCTTTAAAAACTCGAATCCCTAGCTCGATATTATTATTTTGAAACCTGGTTCCTTCTTTTATTAAAAACTTCATCCTCGTTAGATGATCTGTTCTGATCGATTCACCCTTCATGATGAAAGGTATTCCCGGTGGATAAGGAATAACGGCCTCCGCAGCCACATGACCACAAGCGTCCTTCCATTCCACAAATTGAGAAGATCTCCCTGCCATCTCCGAATAACTCATCGCCAGCATTTCCAGCTTTGAAATCTCTAGCGGAACTGTCTTTATTGTAGCATGCCTCGTTATCTTTTTTAATTGACAATTCACTCCTGCTATCCGCTTCTCCAAGTCCTCCCACTCAAAACCAGGAGTCAAACCAAGGATAAATAACAGCTGTGTCGGAGTAGTTAATTCCGGGTAAACACCTGCCTCTTCAAACACCCTGGCTGCTTCAAAAGCTGAAACACCATCAGCCGTCTGTAAAGTGATCTTTAACGGATCATCCTTATCTGTTAAAGGCAGCAGAAATAACTCAGGAGCAAGCGTCTCAAAGACTTGTCTCACCCTTTTTGCATAAGGCATAACTCCGCGGACACTGTAGTTCGCTAAGAAGTGCCGGGCTAAGTCCAGACTGGCCATTAATGGATAGGAAGGGCTGCTGGATTGAAGCATTTGCAGGTAGTGGCGGAGGAGATGTACAGCGATGCGTTTCGAATTCACATGTAAATACGAAGCCATCGTCATCGCAGGGGCCATTTTGTGAGCCGACTGAACCACCAAATCAGCACCAAGATCTAAAGCAGATGAGGGAAATGGACAGCCAAGCTGAAAATGGACTCCATGGGCCTCATCCACTAAGACCGGCACTCCACAAGCATGAGCTTTTGTAATAATATCCTCTATATCGAACGTGCGGCCAAAATAATCAGGATAGGTTAAAAACACTGCCTTCGCTTGGGGAAATTCATGCAGGGCTTGTTCGACCAGGGCAGAATCCACCTTACTATACCGGTCGGTTTCCTGTTCATATTCTGGTGACAAAAACACGGGCTGAGCCCCTGCTAATTCCAGTCCATTAAGAACAGATTTATGACAGTTCCTCTGCACAATGATCGTGTCTCCAGAATTACAAACCGTGAGAATCATCGCAAGATTTCCACTCGTCGTTCCATTTACTAGAAAGAAAGATTCATCGCTCCTGAACAGATCGCTAGTCAGCTGCTGAGCCTGCTTTATGATCCCCTCAGGTGCATGCAAATCATCTAGTCCAGGTATTTCAGTAGCATCCAATTGCAACAGAGAACGAAAAGCGCCCAAACCTTTACTAGAGAAGACTTTTCCATATTTATGACCTGGCACATGGAAGGAAATCGGATGCTCTTCTTTTTTTTCTATTAATGCATCATAGAGCGGCGTCCAAGTCTGGTCCATCTATCATCCCTCCAAAATATAACTCTCTCTATTTTACCCTATTAAAAATCACTTCCGCCAACATCTTTTGATTACTTTATGTACACAACAAAAGCGGAGAGGAGCGTTTAGATCCCACGGGCTAAGTCAGCAGCTGCAAGAGGGGCGTTCTTCCCCCTCTGGAAGTTGATGGCTTAGAACCGCGCGGATCTGCGACTCGCAGCTAGATGAGTCAAAAGCGGGGAGGAGCGTTTAGATCCCACGGGCTAAGTCAGCAGCTGCAAGAGGGGTGTTCTTCCCCCTCTGGAAGTTGATGGCTTAGAACCGCGCGGATCTGCGACTCGCAGCTGGATGAGTCAAATAAGACAAACGGCGGAGAGAGTGCTCTTCCTCCCCTCCCCGCAGGTGATTGACTTATGACCTCCGGAGGCTAGGTGCTTATTATATTTCCTAGACGATAAAAAACCACTTCAAAAAAAAGAAGTGGCCCATAGCTGCTATTTTTTTATCAGCCCATCTTTTAAGAAGGAATCATAGAGCGATGAGCTTTCTTCATTTGTTTAACAAAGTAGTCATATCTTGGGTTATCTGCAGGTGTATCTATCATTTCTTTTTCACAAGCGTGGCAAATATAAAGTTTTAATAGATGAATTCCATCGTCCGTTTCCTTTGAACAAATGCTGCATTGATCATGACGTTTCATAGTTTCCCTCCTAGTATTCAGGCAGCGGCTTTTTCATTCTTAAGACGGTGCCTCTCATTACTACTAGTCTCTCCTAAACTATGAATATTATACGTATAATATAAAAAAACCTTAGAAGAAATCTTCTAAGGTTTAACTTGACGTGGCGACGTCCTACTCTCACGGGGATCGACCCGACTACCATCGGCGCTGAAGAGCTTAACTGCTGTGTTCGGCATGGGAACAGGTGTGACCTCTTCGCCTTCATCACCACATCATTAAGTTTGAGGTAAACCCTCAAAACTGGATAAGTCAACATTCAAACAAGAAATTTTTCATCGGTCTTTTCACTTTTTACGGTCTAGCTGCAGCTCCTAGATCCTCGTGATCTAAGCGATCTCTCATCCAGGCTGAAAACCACAGCCTTTCTGCGAGCTTGCTTAGCCAGTCGGATCTGGACAGTCGCTTCCGCTTTTCAAGATAGATAAGCCATCGATCCATTAGTATCCGTCAGCTCCGCGTGTCACCACGCTTCCACCTCGGACCTATCAACCTCATCGTCTCTGAGGGATCTTACTTACTTGGCGTAAGGGGAAATCTCATCTC
The DNA here is from genome assembly GCA_963739045.1 of uncultured Bacillaceae bacterium. GTDB lineage: Bacteria > Bacillota > Bacilli > Bacillales > Halobacillaceae > Halobacillus_B. The sequence continues at coordinate 376,746 of CAVTYY010000001.1, forward strand.
AAGGGGGGCTTCATGCTTAGATGCTTTCAGCACTTATCCCGTCCACACGTAGCTACCCAGCTATGCTCCTGGCGGAACAACTGGTACACCAGCGGTGTGTCCATCCCGGTCCTCTCGTACTAAGGACAGCTCCTTTCAGATTTCCAACGCCCACGACGGATAGGGACCGAACTGTCTCACGACGTTCTGAACCCAGCTCGCGTACCGCTTTAATGGGCGAACAGCCCAACCCTTGGGACCGACTACAGCCCCAGGATGCGATGAGCCGACATCGAGGTGCCAAACCTCCCCGTCGATGTGGACTCTTGGGGGAGATAAGCCTGTTATCCCCGGGGTAGCTTTTATCCGTTGAGCGACGGCCCTTCCATACGGTACCGCCGGATCACTAAGCCCGACTTTCGTCCCTGCTCGACTTGTAGGTCTCGCAGTCAAGCTCCCTTGTGCCTTTACACTCTGCGAATGATTTCCAACCATTCTGAGGGAACCTTTGGGCGCCTCCGTTACTCTTTGGGAGGCGACCGCCCCAGTCAAACTGCCCACCTGACACTGTCTCCGGACCGGATCACGGCCCTGGGTTAGAATGTCCGTACAGCCAGGGTAGTATCCCACCAGCGCCTCCACCGAAGCTAGCGCTCCGGCTTCTAAGGCTCCTACCTATCCTGTACAAGCTGTACCAACATTCAATATCAGGCTACAGTAAAGCTCCACGGGGTCTTTCCGTCCTGTCGCGGGTAATGCGCATCTTCACGCATAGTATAATTTCACCGGGTCTCTCGTTGAGACAGTGCCCAAGTCGTTGCACCTTTCGTGCGGGTCGGAACTTACCCGACAAGGAATTTCGCTACCTTAGGACCGTTATAGTTACGGCCGCCGTTTACTGGGGCTTCGGTTCAACGCTTCGCTTACGCTAACGCATCCCCTTAACCTTCCAGCACCGGGCAGGTGTCAGCCCCTATACTTCGCCTTGCGGCTTCGCAGAGACCTGTGTTTTTGGTAAACAGTCGCTTGGGCCTTTTCACTGCGGCTCCTCGGCAGAGGAGCACCCCTTCTCCCGAAGTTACGGGGTCATTTTGCCGAGTTCCTTAACGAGAGTTCTCCCGCTCACCTTAGGATACTCTCCTCGCCTACCTGTGTTGGTTTGCGGTACGGGCACCTCTTTCCTCACTAGAGGATTTTCTTGGCAGTGTGAACTCAGGAGCTTCGGTACTTTAGTTCCCTCCCCATCACAGCTTGACGTTGCCGGACGGATTTGCCTATCCGACCGTCTCACTGCTTGGACGCGCTCATCCAATGGCGCGCTCTCCTTATCCTCCTGCGTCCCCCCGTCGTTCAAACGGAAAGGAGGTGGTACAGGAATATCAACCTGTTGTCCATCGCCTACGCCTATCGGCCTCGGCTTAGGTCCCGACTAACCCTGAGAGGACGAGCCTTCCTCAGGAACCCTTAGGCTTTCGGTGAAAGAGATTCTCACTCTTTTTTCGCTACTCATACCGGCATTCTCACTTCTAAGCGCTCCACCAGTCCTTACGGTCTGACTTCACGGCCCTTAGAACGCTCTCCTACCACTGATCTTACGATCAATCCGCAGCTTCGGTGGTGTGTTTAGCCCCGGTATATTTTCGGCGCAGAGTCACTCGACCAGTGAGCTATTACGCACTCTTTAAATGATGGCTGCTTCTAAGCCAACATCCTGGTTGTCTAAGCAACTCCACATCCTTTTCCACTTAACACACACTTGGGGACCTTAGCTGGCGGTCTGGGCTGTTTCCCTCTCGACCATGAACCTTATCACCCATGGTCTGACTCCCAGAACAAAGTCGTTGGCATTCGGAGTTTGACTGAATTCGGTAACCCGATAGGGGCCCCTCGTCCAATCAGTGCTCTACCTCCAAGACTTTATATTCTGAGGCTAGCCCTAAAGCTATTTCGGAGAGAACCAGCTATCTCCGTGTTCGATTGGCATTTCACCCCTACCCACACCTCATCCCCGCAATTTTCAACTTGCGTGGGTTCGGACCTCCAGTCAGTGTTACCTGACCTTCATCCTGGACATGGGTAGATCACACGGTTTCGGGTCTACGACCGCATACTCATTCGCCCTATTCAGACTCGCTTTCGCTGCGGCTCCGCTTCTGCGGCTTAACCTTGCATACGGTCGTAACTCGCCGGTTCATTCTACAAAAGGCACGCCGTCACCCATTAACGGGCTCCGACTACTTGTAGGCACACGGTTTCAGGATCTCTTTCACTCCCCTTCCGGGGTGCTTTTCACCTTTCCCTCACGGTACTGGTTCACTATCGGTTACTAGGGAGTATTTAGCCTTGGGAGATGGTCCTCCCGGATTCCGACGGAATTTCTCGTGTTCCGCCGTACTCAGGATCCACTCCGGAGGAAGAAAGGTTTCGACTACAGGGCTGTTACCTGCTCTGGCTGATCGTTCCAGATCGATTCGTCTACCTTCCTTCTTTGTAACTCCAAAGGAGTGTCCTACAACCCCAGAAAGCAAGCTTTCTGGTTTGGGCTGATTCCGTTTCGCTCGCCGCTACTCAGGAAATCGCGTTTGCTTTCTCTTCCTCCGGGTACTGAGATGTTTCAGTTCCCCGGGTCTGCCTTCCTCTACCTATGTATTCAGTAGAGGATGCTATTCCATTACGAATAGCGGGTTCCCCCATTCGGAAATCTCCGGTTCACAGCCTGCTTACGGCTCCCCGGAGCATATCGGTGTTAGTCCCGTCCTTCTTCGGCTCCTAGTACCAAGGCATCCACCGTGCGCCCTTATTCACTTAACTATCGTCGTGAAAAGACGTTTAAAAAATTTCGATGTTCGTTGAATGTCTTGTCATCACTAGCTTCATCCTGCGATAAAACTATGATTAACTTATCCAGTTTTCAAGGTTCACAGCTGAAAGATCGTTTGATCTCTCAAAACTGAACAACCAACCAAGTACGTTTCCTTAATGTCCAGCTTCAGCTCCCAGACCCTGGCGCTCTAAGCGATCTCTCTTCAAGGCTCGAAAGCCTTTCCGATAGCTTGCTTAGTTCGTCGGGTCTGAACGGTCGCTTCCGCCTTTCATAAATCCTTAGAAAGGAGGTGATCCAGCCGCACCTTCCGATACGGCTACCTTGTTACGACTTCACCCCAATCATTGGCCCCACCTTCGGCGGCTGGCTCCAAAAAGGTTACCTCACCGACTTCGGGTGTTGCCAACTCTCGTGGTGTGACGGGCGGTGTGTACAAGGCCCGGGAACGTATTCACCGCGGCATGCTGATCCGCGATTACTAGCGATTCCGGCTTCATGCAGGCGAGTTGCAGCCTGCAATCCGAACTGAGAATGGTTTTATGGGATTTGCTACACCTCGCGGCTTCGCTGCCCTTTGTACCATCCATTGTAGCACGTGTGTAGCCCAGGTCATAAGGGGCATGATGATTTGACGTCATCCCCGCCTTCCTCCGGTTTGTCACCGGCAGTCACCTTAGAGTGCCCAACTGAATGCTGGCAACTAAGATTAGGGGTTGCGCTCGTTGCGGGACTTAACCCAACATCTCACGACACGAGCTGACGACAACCATGCACCACCTGTCACTTGGTCCCCGAAGGGAAAGCCCTATCTCTAGGGTGTTCCAAGGATGTCAAGACCTGGTAAGGTTCTTCGCGTTGCTTCGAATTAAACCACATGCTCCACCGCTTGTGCGGGCCCCCGTCAATTCCTTTGAGTTTCAGCCTTGCGGCCGTACTCCCCAGGCGGAGTGCTTAATGCGTTAACTTCAGCACTAAGGGGTGGAAGCCCCCTAACACCTAGCACTCATCGTTTACGGCGTGGACTACCAGGGTATCTAATCCTGTTTGCTACCCACGCTTTCGCACCTCAGCGTCAGAAACAGACCAGAGAGTCGCCTTCGCCACTGGTGTTCCTCCACATATCTACGCATTTCACCGCTACACGTGGAATTCCACTCTCCTCTTCTGTCCTCAAGTTCCCCAGTTTCCAATGACCCTCCACGGTTGAGCCGTGGGCTTTCACATCAGACTTAAGGAACCGCCTGCGCGCGCTTTACGCCCAATAATTCCGGACAACGCTTGCCCCCTACGTATTACCGCGGCTGCTGGCACGTAGTTAGCCGGGGCTTCCTCGTTAGGTACCGTCAAGGTACCGCTCTATTCGTACGGTACTTGTTCTTCCCTAACAACAGAACTTTACGATCCGAAGACCTTCATCGTTCACGCGGCGTTGCTCCGTCAGACTTTCGTCCATTGCGGAAGATTCCCTACTGCTGCCTCCCGTAGGAGTCTGGGCCGTGTCTCAGTCCCAGTGTGGCCGATCACCCTCTCAGGTCGGCTACGCATCGTCGCCTTGGTGAGCCGTTACCTCACCAACTAGCTAATGCGCCGCGGGCCCATCTGTAAGTGATAGCAAGAAGCCATCTTTTAACCTCTCCTCAGGTGAGGAAAGGTGTTACCCGGCATTAGCCCCGGTTTCCCGGGGTTATTCCGATCTTACAGGCAGGTTGCCCACGTGTTACTCACCCGTCCGCCGCTCGTTCCACGAGCATCACCTCCGAAGAGGATCTGCTCGCTTCCCGCGCTCGACTTGCATGTATTAGGCACGCCGCCAGCGTTCGTCCTGAGCCAGGATCAAACTCTCCATAAAAGTGAAAAAGTTTGTCTTGCTCATTTGCACACCGAATGTGCTTTGTTTGAATTCCTTCTATATAATAGAAAGAATATCTTGACGTACTGGTTGGTTCGTTCAGTTTTCAAAGATCAATTGTTTCGTTCGCCGCTTCAAAACAGCGACTTAATAAATATATCATGGTGAGTTATTTAAGTCAACAACTTTTTTCATGATTATTTATTTGTTTTGGTTTTCGTTTGCCGCCTTTAATAACGCGACAAGAAATAATATACCATGGCAGAAAAATCATTGCAATAGTTTTATAGATATTTTTTTAAAAGATTATTAAAATAAGAGATCATTACCTTCCCAGCTTATAAAGTCTCCCGCCACACAGCAGGCCCTGCAGGTTACTTCTATGATCGTAAGGTACGCTGAACTTATAACCTCGAACTCTAGAGATGGATCCAGGATGCACTTTCCAAAATCATCTATACTGCAATAGAACCCGCAAAGAGGCAGGTACAAATTAAGATGCTTATTGGAAACCCCTCATTAGAATAGGAAAGTTTATAGGAAAAACAGGAAGCAGGTGGATGCAGCGTTACCTTGGCGCAGGTCAAAGCACAGAAAACCCGAACCATTGTATTAAAGGTTCGGGTTTTCTGGTGAATAAAATTCTTTTGTCCCAGACTCTTCTTTACTTAAAGAATCCACAAATGTAAGGCGGTAATAGTTAAAATCCCAGGTATCCCTAATAAGGCAGATACTGTGGCTGTAAAACCATTAATAGGGATGTGCAGGCCAAATTGGGCACCGAATAAGTTTACAAAGAACAATAAGATAATCGCAATAATTAACCTGGTTAAGACTTGTCCCGCCCATTTTAATGGAGAAACAGGTAAACCAATAATTAATAAAAACGGAATTGATAATCCCAGCAGCAGAATGACGAGAACTGGATCCATGAGAAACCCCCTGTCCATATACTGATTTATAGCAGTTTATGATTATGAACAAAGAGTTAGACGTAAAAGATTAAGAGAGAGCGTTAATACCGCGCCACCTGGCTTCTCTTAATAGATAAAAATATTTCGCTTTCACCAGCGCTAAATCCACGAGTCCTTCATCACTTGGTTCCACACTATGCTCAATAATGTTGTTTAAAGATTCCCAGTCCGATTTTAACTTTCTAATTTCTTTCAAAAGCTCTTGGTCAATATCTTTCTTCTTGATTTTCTTTTTTCCAAATATGACAACCACCTGCTTCTAAAGTTCTCTGCGGCCTTCAAGTGCTTTAGATAATGTGACTTCATCTGCATATTCTAAATCTCCGCCTACAGGCAGACCGTGGGCGATCCTTGTCATTCGAATACCGGAGGGTTTGACCAGCCTGGAAATATACATTGCTGTAGCTTCGCCTTCGATATTTGGATTCGTAGCAAGAATAAGCTCTTCTATTCCTTCATCCTTTAACCGATTGATTAAGCTTTCTACATTAATGTCTTCCGGACCGATCCCATCCATCGGAGAGATGGCGCCGTGAAGGACATGGTATTTCCCGCTGAACTCTTTCATTTTCTCCATAGCGATGACATCTTTCGGGTCTTGAACGACACAGATGAGCGACTGGTCTCGACTTTCGTCCTGACAGATGGAGCAGGGATCTTGGTCCGTAATGTGACCGCAAACGGTACAGTGGGTAAGCTCCCTCTTTGCGTTAACGAGTGACTTGGCAAAATCAAGCACATCATCTTCTTCCATTTCTAAGACGAAAAAAGCCAGGCGGACAGCCGTCTTAGGGCCGATCCCTGGCAGTTTCGTAAAACTGTCAATCAGTTTTGATATCGGTTCCGGGTAGTACATGAAAATTCCTCCTAGAACATTCCTCCAGGCATACCTTTGGTGAATTGTCCCATAGTATCATTCGTTTTATCATCCACCTGTTTAATAACGTCATTGGTGGCAGCAATAATTAAATCTTGAAGCATTTCCACATCATCAGGGTCGACAACTTCTTCATTAATTTCTACGTCTGTTATTTCTTTCTTCCCGTTGGCAACGACTTTAACCATTCCGCCGCCTGCAGTTGCTTCAAACGTTAATTCATGAAGATCTTCCTGTGCCTTCATCATTTTCTTCTGCATCTTCTGCATTTGTTTCATCATATTATTCATGTTTCCTCCACCACGCATGGTAAATTCCTCCTTTTATTAATGAACTAGTCTTGAATCTCAATCAAGTCATCTCCGGCCAGCTTACGAGCCTCGGAAATCAACGGGTCATCCTCCTCGTTCTTCTCAGAGGAACTCTCGCCATCCTCATCTGCATCCGCAGAATCTTTTTGATTGCGAATATATTCTTCCCGAATTTCCTGCCATTTAGGCTCAGGAATAGGAATGATCGTAAATGACTTTCCTGCGAATTCCGATAAGAGAGGTTCGATCGTTTTTTGATGTTCAAGCGCCAGCGAACAGTGAATATCATAGCGGAAAGCTAGGATTAGAGCTTTAGTAGAAGCAGCTCTTGGTTTGCTATTCAGCAGTGTCGCATGGGCGGGGGCATTATTTTGCTTCAGCGCCTCCATAAAGTTCGCCCATTGGCCTTGAATTTTCTTAATCTCATCCTTCGATGCCTCATTTAATACCTGACGAATTCGCTCATATGGAATATTATAACCGTTTCTACCCGATCGTGCAGGTGTACGCTTCTGTTTTTTAGGTGCACTTTCAGAAGAACCGGTGGATTGAGGCCGTTCTTTTAACACGGTTATTTCTTTTTCCAGTTCTTCAAGTTTCCTTGATAGTTTCATTACAGCTTCTGTTTCTGCCGGCTGTGATGTATTGCTTTGGACTTCAGACATATTCAAGAGAGCAATCTCAATAAATACTTTAGGACTGGTTGTCCATTTCATTTCCTGCTGACATTGGTTTAATTCCCGAATCGCTTTCTGAATCCAGAGGGCTGATAACTGACCGGACAAGGCACGAAATGTTTCATCCGGAATGGCTCGTTCTAAATTATGTTCAAGCTCTGGAGCACTTTGGAATAACAGCAAATCACGCAAGTAAAAAATTAAGTCAAAAACAAAACGACCAGGATCTTTCCCTTGCTGAATTAAATCATCCACTGACTCTAAGGCGTCGCGGACTTCATTCTCATTCAGATTCCGGACTACACCGGCAAGCTTTCCTTGAGAGACCGCTCCCGTAATCGCGAGCACATCCTCCACCGTGACCTCGCCCTCACTATAAGAAATCGCCTGGTCAAGCAGACTAAGAGCATCTCTCATTCCACCTTCTGCCGTTAAAGCAACAATTTCCAAAGCATCGTGAGCGACGGATAAATCCTCAGCAGAAGTAATGGTTTCCATTCTTTCAATCATCGCCTGCTGTGAGATTCGTTTAAAGTCAAAGCGCTGGCACCTGGAAATAATCGTTAAAGGTATTTTATGAGGTTCCGTCGTTGCTAAAATAAAGATCACATGCTTGGGCGGTTCTTCGAGAGTCTTTAGCAGAGCATTGAACGCTCCCATTGACAGCATGTGGACTTCATCAATAATGTAAACTTTATACGATACTGCACTTGGGGCATATTTGACTTTATCGCGGATCTCGCGAATTTGTTCGACCCCGTTGTTAGAAGCCGCATCAATTTCAATCACATCAGAAATCGATCCATCTTGAATGCCCAGACAAGCCGAACATTCGTTACATGGTTCCTTTACTGGGAAACGTTCACAATTGACCGCTTTAGCAAAAATTTTCGCTGCACTAGTTTTTCCAGTTCCTCGAGGTCCTGAAAATAAGTACGCATGCGAAAATTTATCTTTCTCCACCGCATTTTTTAATGTACGCGTGATATGAGTTTGTCCGACTACATCATCAAAATTCCTGGGTCTCCAGACACGATACAAGGCCTGATAGCTCATATAACCGTTCTCCCTTTTTAGTGTCTTCTTCATTATACCCGAAGGTAGGATCACATGTGAACCTTGCAGCTAATCGTTGATCTTGTTCCTATATTAATAGAAATGATTGCTATAGAAAAGAGCCGTTATGACGATATAATCATAACGGCTCTTTTCTCTATTATGTAATGCCGTGCACCCACCTTCGATGGCACGGCCCCAAGCGTTACTTATGGTTATGGCTCGACTCAGGCACTCCCGCGGCACACGAGAAATTCAGCTTACTGCTGCTTCCTTCCGGATCTGACAGGATTCACTGGTCCCCGTTGCGCAGGACCTGAGTGTCAACACCACTCACATAAGGCTGACCTTGAGGCCGTACCACCTGGGGTGGGAATTCGGCCTCGCTATAGCGGATTGCGAGTACAGGGCACCGCTACCTCCCCGCTTAGCACGGCATATACCAGTATAGCGAGTTTTCTACTAAAATGCAATGATTAAAGTATGTTAATTGTCAGCGGACTTGTTTCGCTTCCTCTTCGCTCTAAGATCTCGAAAAAACTGAGTCAGCATCTGTCCGCATCTTTCTTCTAATACGCCCTTCTCTATCTCACATTGATGATTAAATCGTTCATCATTTAAAAGGTTCATAAGCGAACCCACACATCCCGCCTTTGGATCAGAAGCGCCAAATACAACTTTTTTAATTCGCGATTGTAAAATTGCTCCCGCACACATCGGACAAGGCTCCAACGTCACATAAAGCGTACAATCCTCCAGGCGCCAGCTCCCGATAGATTCATTTGCTTTCTCTATAGCAATAAATTCTGCATGAGAAGAAGTCAGCTGCAATGTTTCTCGTTTATTAAAGCCCGTTGCGATCACCTCATCATTCAATACAATGACTGCTCCAATCGGCACTTCTCCAACTACAGCAGCATTTTCGGCCTGGTCCAGCGCCAGGTTCATATAGTATTCATCTGTAGTCATGACTCCCTCTCCTTTCTAATGAATTATTAATGATTAAGAATATTCCCTGAATGTTCCTACATACATTGATAAAGATGAGGAAGGAGTGCCTGAGATGCAAATTCATGTAGTGAAACAAGGTGATTCTGTCTATTCAATTGCTGCTCAATATAATAGCACGGCAAGCGCAATTATTGAAGCTAATGAACTGGAGACGCCCGGAAATCTGGTGGTGGGTCAAGCTATTGTCATTCCAATTGAGGGAAGTTTTTATTTCGTTCAGCCTGGAGACAGCTTGTATTCCATTGCTCAGAAGTTTGGTACAACTGCGGCTCAGCTTGCCCAGGTGAACGGCATCCAAGCCGGCAATGCTCTGCCCGCAGGTTTTAAACTTTATATTCCCGAACAGCCGAAATCCCCCATCGCCGTGAATGGATATATCGAACCTTCGGGAGGAACGGTCTCGGATGTTCTGAAAGGTGCTGCTGAGAATCGAGCGCCTCTGCTGACCTATCTGGCCCCGTTCAGTTTTCGAATTCAATCGGATGGTTCGTTGAAGGCCCCTCCGCTTGATAACTTCAAAGCAATCGCCGACAACAATGGAGTAACGTTAATTCTGGTGGTAACTAACTTAGGAGAAAATGGTTTCGATGCAGAGCTCGGCAGAAAAATACTGACCGATGAGAAATTCCAAACAAAGCTGTTGGATAACATTATCCAAACGGCAAAAGAAAAAGGTTTCAATGATATTCATTTTGACATGGAATTCCTTCCTCCCGAATTAACGAAAAAATACAATCAATTTTTAAGAACGGCAAAAAAACGATTATCCGCTGAGGGACTACTCATGTCTACAGCTTTAGCTCCGAAAACGAGCGCAGGGCAAAAAGGAGCCTGGTACGAAGCTCACGATTATAAAGCCCACGGGGAAGTTTCCGACTTTGTTGTGTTAATGACCTATGAATGGGGATACAGTGGCGGGCCACCCATGGCAGTGGCTCCTATTGGACCGGTAACAGAAGTAGTCAACTATGCATTAACTGAAATGCCGGCCAGCAAAATCCTGCTTGGTCAGAATTTATACGGATACGATTGGACGCTTCCCTATAAGAAAGGCGGGAAATTTGCCAAAGCCGTCAGTCCGCAGCGAGCGATTCAAATTGCCAGAGAGAATAATGTGCCGATTTCTTATGATGAAGAAGCTCAAGCGCCCTACTTTAGATATACGGACGGAGAAGGAAAAAAACATGAAGTCTGGTTTGAGGATGCCAGGTCCATCCAGGCAAAGTTTGACCTTATTAAGCGACTGAAGCTTAAAGGTATCAGCTATTGGAAACTTGGACTCTCTTTCCCACAGAATTGGCTGCTGCTCGGAAGCGAGTTTAACATTCAAAAGAAATAACACCATGACGGACAGCCCAGAACTTGTGCAGAGATCATTGGGCTGTCTGTTTTAATCTTATGCCTTTTCTTCAGGAAAAAAGTGGACGAGCCGTTCTCGTTCCTTCGCTTGATGGAATGCTTGTTCTAAACTGGACGAACGAATCTCTTCCTTAGAGACAAGCTTATAAGGCACGGCAACTTTAAAAGGTTTTTCAAATGGAAAGGGATGAACAGCCACCTTACTTTCATCCACCCATCGTGCTTTGATACCTTGAGGGGCAAAATCAAAAACCTGAGGAAATCCATCTTTGAACCAGGAAATTTCCTCTTCCTTGGCTGCGCCTGGCTCTTGCATGCAAATGTAAAGAGATAAATCATCGCAAAATTGGAGACGTTTAAAATGCAGCTGATAAATATCTTTAGGAACTTCCATACTCATTTGGTTAAACAATTGCTCTTGTTTCTGTTCTTGTGCCTCTACAAACTCCCTGATCCGTGCATCTTCACTGTCACGGGAGAAAAAAGATTGATAATGCATGCTGCACAGCATCGCTCCGTACAGGGTCTGTTTTGAAATTTCTTCAATCCCTTGGCAGTAGGCGTCCAATTTCTCCTTGAGAGGATAATCGATAAAAGTATAAGGCTGATTTTTTTCGTCATTCCATTTAGGGTGTTCGTCTAAAGGAATCCATGCTGCATCGTGTTGAGCGATTGCCCAGTCGGCTTCTTCTCTAAGTTTAGATCGCAATAAGAACGTTTTCTTCCATTGTAATACCATTTCCCCTGAAATTAAGGCATGATCGTGCTGCTTAATCATGAGAAATTGATCTCCATGTTCACGAACTATCATCCCGATTCCCTCCTGCTTCTCAATTTTTCCCCTTTTATTATCCTATGTACGGCTGGCTTTTCCCATCCATTTCGAATTTGCAGTCTTTTTCCTATTATATAGGATTCCCTAAACAGCCTCCACACTCCCGTTTCATTACAAAAGCGCAAACGCTTTGGAACCTTACCAAAACCATGTAGGTTTATCATTTGTCTAAGCTATTTTTTGATCCATTTTCTTAAAGAAAAGTGCAGAATTGTGTAAGACTTGATTTCGAGATAATCAAGGTCCATTGCCTGATTAAGAGTAAGGGTGGCGAGGAAACGATTCGCTTTCCTGTGGGGGAACTGGCGAGCTTCCTCGCTCGTTTCACTCCCTGTGGGATCTCACCTAGTCCCTTCTCCCACGGGAGTCTCACCGTTTCCCCGCCACCCTACCCATAGGTTGATGAATGGACCTTATCCAATGTCTTCTTATTTACTGTTAACGAGCTATTCTTTGTTACAGACCGTCTATCCAACCATTGAAAGATCATCACTATTCGTTTCCGTTTCACCCAATTAAGTTAAAAGGGAAGGAATAACGCACAGTTTTCAATTCAATGGAGATGCAAGTCTCTTCCCGAAGAATAGCATCATCACTTCCTCCATATTAGAAGAAATATGCTCATGGGAACTGTATGCTGACACTAGAATTTTCGCTTTTTTTTGAAGGGGTTTCGAGATTCTATTATGGCAAGGGGGCGGAGGGAAATGGCGAGACTCCTGTGGGAATTGCGGGACAGCTGAGACCCCACAGAGCTTTGCTCGAGGAGGCTCAGCGCACGCCCCACGGAAAGCGAACCTTTTCCCGCAGCCCCTAAACTCACACTAAAGTCTTGAAACTGAGTCTTCAAGAATTGGGAGCTTTATTAGAATAACGAACTTCTTGAATGAATAGCTATCATTCACATAATATTAACATAAAAAATAGACCACTCGGCACTGATGGCCGGGCGGTCTATACTCATGATCTATTAAGCTAACAATTTAAGAGATTCACGGTTGAACGCTGGAATATCGTCAGGTGTACGGCTTGTAACCAGCTGATTCTGGCAAACCACAACTTCCTGATCTTTATAATTTACACCCGCATATTCCATATCCACCGCAATGGATGTAAATCCAGTTGCAGAACGGCCTTCAAGGCTTTTAGCTGTAATTAGCAGCTGCGGGCCGTGGCAGATAGCAAAGACCGGCTTTTTCTCATCCATAAAGTGTTTAGCAAATTTCACGAACTTCTCATCACTTCGAAGCTGATCTGGAGAGAAGCCTCCTGGAATTAATAAAGCATCGAAATCCTCTGGTTTTACATCATCAATGGATGTGTCAATTTTCACAGAGGCTTCCCCTTGCTTACCTTGAACTTCTTTACCTGCTTCCCATTCAATGGTCGTTACTTCATGACCTTCTTTGGCAAAAGCATCCGCAGGTTTTGTATATTCTACATCTTCAAACATAGACGTTAAGACACAAGCAATCTTACTCATATCATTTCATCTCCTTGAATTTAAGTTTATTAATGTCACATAGAGTGTGTTTCCCGTATGCTGGACAAATAAACTTTTATATTCAAAAAAATGGATATTACCCTAAGAAAAACCTTTCATGGAGAAGGTTTGGAAGCTTGTATCTTCCTGGTTTTTATAGATCTCTTTCCCGGCAATAGTATTAATAATATGGATGTTCCGGTGTACGGATAAACCTAGATTCGTAGCACCTGCTCCGTGCGAATGGGTTAGATTGGTCAACGTGAAAAAGTGATGGCTGCGGTCATCTTTAAATACAAGCTGGTAATCACGCGTCACGCGATAGCTCTTGTCATCTTCCCATTCAATCTTCTCTTGATATCGATCCATAAACCAGTCTTGAAGCTGAGGTTTATAACCGGTCGCAAGCACAACTTTATCTGTTTGATATTTATAGTCCACTTCTTCCTGCCACTGCCTGCATGTCAATTCGTACCCGTCTTCGATTCCCTCGATGCCCGTCACTTCGGTCATAGGCTGAATCAGCACCTGACTGTCCTTCATAGCTGCAGTCTTATGGTAAAGGTTAGTGTAAAGTCTTGTTAATGTATCCGGATCAATTCCATTCCTGAGCGCTCCCAGGGTGTCCAGTGTATTCTCGCGCTGTTCATAACTTAACGAATGGAAATAATCGACGTAATCCGGTGTAAAGAATTCCTGAGCAAATTTAGCTTGATCCAATTGAAACAATCCACCGCTTCTTGTCAGTAACGTCAGGTGCATGTCCTGCCGCTCCTGCTCTTCTAACAAGTCCAGAAAGACTTCAAGCGCACTCTGACCTGAGCCTACCACTGTAATATTTTTAGCTTTTAACAGGTTTTTCTTTTCAAACAAGTAACGAGACGTATGAATGATATCTTCATTCGGAAAGCCTTTCATTTCATCCAGCACGAGCGGTTCGCTTCCTGTTCCCATGACTATGTGCTTGGCTAGAAAATGTTTTCTTTCCCCTGTCATCGTGTCTTCTACAATCACTTCATAATGAGGTTCTGCTGCGTCCTTTCTGTCTATTACATCGAGCACAGAGTGGCTGAAATACAGGCCATCCAGTTGTTCAGCTACCCACTGCATGTAATGGTTATATTCTTGGCGCGGAATTTTGAAGTGCTGATGAAAAAAGAAAGGGAACATACGATTATGCTCATAAAGATAATTCATAAACGTATAAGGGCTTTTAGGGTCCGCAAAAGTAGCGAGATCGGCAAGAAAAGGGACCTGCAAATCCATTTTTTCAATAAGCATGCCCGGATGCCAATGAAATTCGGGTGTTTTTTCAAAAAATATTCCATTCACTTCGTCTGTTTGGTCAAGCAGCGCAGAAAGCCCCAGATTATAGGGGCCAATGCCTATTCCTATCACGTCATACATCGTTTTTTCCAAAAGATTCACTTCCTTTATCTCTATCTCATCAGTCTTTAGCAGGGGCGTGGGGATCCGTCCATAATTGCTCTAATATTATAACCAGCACCGTTCCAATTAATAGTCCATTACTAAGTAAGTTCTGTGCAATGGCGGGCATTCCTTTAAAGACCTCTGGAGGAAGAAACATAATTCCTATGCCAATCAAAAAAGAAACACCTAGAATCGTCAGCCTGCGTTGATTCAATTCTTCACTAGCTAAATTCCCCAGTCCAAGTCCCATTAACTGCACAAAGGTCGCAAGTAAAGCAGCGTTGGCTACGGGCGACGGAATCCCGGAAATAAAAGCTACGAGCGGCGGAAAAAATGAGATCACTATTAAAATGAAAGAGGCGTACAAAAAGGGCTGTTTCTTCTTCTGACCGGTTAAATTAATAAAACCAGACGAGGAGGCAAGCGACACGTTCGCTATTGAAGAGAAGAGCGCCGAGAACCCGTGCGTGACACCTAGGAAACTGCTGCCTCTATCTAATTGGCTGTACGTATAGGTCGGCTTTCCATAAAGAGAATGACTCACCGCTACGACAGACGCCACAATATTCGATAACAAAATCACAGCCGTAATAAAGGCTAACGGGATGACACTCCAATCAAAAGATGGCGTGCCCCACGCAAACCACTCTGGTAAAGAAAACGTATCCACAGAACCAGAGGGCTTATGAATTCCGATGATAACCGCATATATTACCCAGCCTATCGCCACTCCTAGTAAAACCGCGTAGCTCTTCACACTTCCTTTTCCAAAGATCGATAGCCCGAGCACTAGGAAAAACGTGAGAAAGGCAACACCGGCCGCGGGTAAATGAATGGCTTCTACGTTCTGCTGGATTCCGAGCATTCCTTTAAGAAAGGTTCCGCTCAATTGAACAGTAAGCAAAAATAAAAAAGCACCCGTAACCAGGGGCGTAAACACAAATAAGACACGGTGAGCTAGCTTAAACACTCCAAAAATAAGTAAAAAAACCCCGGTCCAGAGCATGGCTCCCTCAAGCATTTGCAAAGTCTCCGTCGAGTTATTGCCAGCCTGGCTACCGGTATAAGCCATAACCGTAAAGATACTGATCCATAAACCGGCTGGTCCTTCCATAATGGGCAGACGATGACCGAACATCCCTTGCAGAAATGAAGTTATTCCTACTACAAAAAAAGTCCGCTGCATCAAGCCGGAGATTTCCTGGAAATTCAGGTCAAAAATGGATCCAATAACAATCGGAAAGGCCACTGAACTTGCAAGTAAAAAAACAAACCATTGAATGACTTCAAGGCTTGTGCCTGTTACTTTCCTCATGTCAATTTCCCCCGCATTTTCTATATTCAAGATTGCTGATTTCAACTGAAATTTTCCTGCTGTGTAATTTCTTATATCCTAACACAGCAGCGATTAAACTGTCGTTAAATTGAACTTCTTCGTTTCACGTGGAACATAAAGGCGAACAGTGTCATATTTTGATCAGTTTTTTGGCTGTAAAAATTTATTACATTCTCACGGCAATCGGCATCTCCATTTCAAGCAGAACACAGAAAACCCGAACCATATAGTTCGGGTTTTCTAATGAGTATAATGATTGGTTCCCGGATCTATCCCACTCCAGGATTGTTTCTGCTCATCTCGTTTATTCTTCTAAGGTAGAAGTATCACCCGTAGGCAATCCCAGCTCCCATGATTTTAACAGGCGCCTCATGATTTTTCCGCTCCGGGTTTTAGGAATACTGTCTTTAATTTCAATTTCTCTCGGAGCAGCATGGGCACTGAGGCCATTCTTAACGAACTGACGAATATCTTCAAGCAGCTCATCGGATTCACTATATCCATCGCGCAGGGTCACGAAAGCTTTAATAATTTCACCGCGTTCAGGGTCCGGCTTGCCAATGACGCCTGCTTCGGCGACGGCTTCATGTTCAATGAGTTTACTTTCTACTTCAAAGGGTCCAACACGTTCACCAGAAGTATTAATCACATCATCGAGACGGCCCTGGAACCAGAAATAGCCATCTTCATCCTGGTAGGCGCTGTCCCCGGACACATACCAGCCATTAACAAAATAGCTTTCAAATTTGCCAGGGTTCTGCCAAATGGCTCTCATCATAGACGGCCAGCCCTCTTTAATCGCTAAATTACCCATTTGGTTCGATGGCAGCTCATTTCCTTCATTATCTACGATCGAAGCTGTGATACCAGGGAATGGTTTACCCATAGAACCTGGGCGGATATCCATAGATGGATAATTACAAATGAGCATACCGCCGGTTTCCGTCATCCACCACGTATCATGAATACGCAGGTTAAAGGCTTGAAGACCCCAGGTAATGACCTCAGGGTTCAACGGTTCACCCACACTGAGTACATGGCGCAGGGTGGAAAGATCATGCTTTTTAGCAGCTTCTGCTCCTGCACTGAGTAATTTCCGGAACGCCGTTGGGGCAGAATACCAAACCGTTACGTTCTGGTCGGCGATCGTTCCGTACCAGTCATCCGGGCTGAATCGCCCGCCGCGGATAACATTCGTGACACCATTTAACCACGGAGCAAAAATACCATAACTTGTGCCGGTAACCCAGCCCGGGTCTGCTGTACACCAGTACACGTCTTCTTCTTGTAAATCGAGCACCCATTTACCAGTTTGATAATGCTGGATCATAGCATTATGAACGTGGTAGACTCCCTTCGGCTTGCCAGTAGATCCTGATGTATAATGCAGCAGCATCCCATCTTCCAGGCTAACCCATTCAATTTCAAATTCTTCAGAGGCATTTTCCATTTCTTTCTCAAAGCTGATATGCTCGCTTGAACCATCGCCTCCGACAAGAACGATTTTTTCCAGATTAGGAAGATCGTTAACAGGAACACGATCGAGCAATTCCGGGGTCGTAATCAGCATAGAGGCTTCACTATCCTCCAACCGGTCCCGCACCGCTTGTTCCATAAACGCTTCAAATAAAGGTCCGGCAATCGCACCCACCTTTAAAATGCCGAGAAACGCAGCGTAGAATTCCGGGCTTCGGTGCATAAATAGGAAAACCCGATCCCCTTTTTCAACCTCGTGATCTTTCAATACATTCGCAAATTGATTACTTTTTCGTTTTAAATCGTCAAATGTCAGTTTTTCTTCGCGGTCTGGTGCCGTATAAATAAGAGCCGCCTGATTCTTTTTATCAGGGTTTTCTGCATGCTTGTCTATCGCTTCATAAGCAATATTAATCTTCCCTGTTTCGCTCCAGGAAAAGTTACTCTTTGCTTCATCCCACTTAAATTTTTCGTGTGTTTCTTGATAATTTTGCAAATTGTAGCTGCCTTCTCGTGCTGGAATTGGTTTCATGTCCATAAAATCACCTCATGAGAATGAATTTTTGTAAACGGTTTCTTTGTTTTCCTTAAGAGAGCTCTGAAATAAAAAGACACAGAGCTTGTTTTTTAAGGTTATTTGTCTAAAAATTTCGTTAATTAACTTCTATTCTAGGGGATATTCACTCTTTTTTAAAGTAAAATGCCCAAACATTTACATAAATAATTCCAAAAGAAAGTAAATTGACAGTTGTTGCCTGGGTTTATATAATAAATGAGAATTAAATAGCCAGAGGTTTCTTAGCCAACCCCTCTTTAAAAAACTAAGGACAACGCACTTCATGCCGCATCCCTTAGAGGTTTGCGGTTTTTTTAGGCTTCAGTTCTTTCTGCTTTTTGAGGGAGTGGAAATCGATCGGCAATAAAGGAGGTTCACTAGATGCCAGGACGTAACGAAGAAGATTTGAACCTATCCTTGCTCGGTAACCAGGGAACGGCGTATTCCTTTGAATATGACCCTGAGGTTCTTGAAACATTTGATAACCAGCATCCGGCTCGTGATTATTTTGTTAAGTTTAATTGCCCGGAGTTTACCACTCTTTGCCCGAAAACAGGGCAGCCCGATTTTGCAACCATTTACATCAGTTATATTCCAGATATTAAAATGGTAGAAAGTAAGTCTCTGAAGCTGTACTTATTCAGTTTTCGCAATCATGGAGACTTTCACGAAGACAGTGTAAATACGATTATGAATGATCTCATAGAACTTATGGATCCACGTTATATCGAAGTGTGGGGCAAATTTACACCACGAGGCGGGATATCCATTGATCCCTTCTGTAATTATGGCAAGCCAGGAACAAAGTTTGAGCAAATGGCGGATCATCGGCTGATGAACCATGATCTCTATCCCGAAAAAATCGACAATCGTTAATAAACACCAGGTCGATTCAGACCTTTCGGAGCGAAAGTCCATGTTAATGGGCTTTCTTTTTTTGTATAATCATACCAGGGAGGGAAAATACATGAGTGAGTTATATGTAATTAAGCAGACAAAACAACCGAACACTGTAGAATCTCTGACTCAGAACCTTAAAGATTTGGGAGTCCAGTCCGGTGATACTCTTCTGGTCCATGCCTCCATGAAAGCCATTGGCTGGATCAGCGGCGGTCCTCAGGCTGTGCTGGAATCCTTAATGAATGTCGTTACAAACGAGGGAACGCTTGTTTTTCAAACTCATTCACCGAACCTTTCCGATCCAGCTGAATGGGAGAATCCGCCTGTTCCTTTGGAATGGCATCAAACCATCCGCGATACGATGCCAGGGTTCGATTCGGCCCGTACTCCCTCAGCCTTTCTAGGGGTGCTTCCAGAACTTTTTCGAAACTGGCCGCAGGTGTACCGAAGCAATCATCCCAGCGTCTCCATTTCTGCCTGGGGCAAGGGTGCGGAAGACTTCGTCAAGAACCATCCGCTGGAATACTCTTTAAACGAGCAATCTCCCTTAGGACGTGCTTATGAAAGAAATGCTCACGTTCTTTTATTAGGAGTCGATTATTCTACTAATACAAGCTTTCATTTAGCAGAATACTGGAGCGAAACGAGGAAGGAAATTACTAGAGGAGCTCCTGTCCTGACCGATGGAAAACAACAATGGGTCACTTATTCGGATATTGAATTCAACGAAGATCAATTTCCTGCGATTGGGTCAGCTTTTGAAAAAAAACACACGGTCAGAAAAGCGATGATCGGTCAAGCAGAGTCCACCCTGTTTTCCATGAAAGATGCCGTTGATTTTGCTGCTGACTGGTTAGTCCGAAACAAAGAAGGAGAGGAAAAAATGTAAATGGTAAAAGTGATGCGTACGGTATTTATAATGTTCATCATTCTATTAGGCATAACAGGCTGTTCTGACACAAGTCAGCCTGCCAAAGAAGACAACCCGCAAATGATTACATCAGCAGAATTTGAAAAACTCGATAAAGGCATCTCCTATGATAAAGCCCAGGATATTATTGGAGGAGAAGGAAAACGATACTCCGATAAAGATCAAACCGCCGGCCCTGTTGTATATGGATGGAATTCAAAAAACGGCGACATGGCCTTAATCACATTTATCAATGATAAACTAGCCGTCAAAGAAATGAAAAGCCCTGAATAATTTCAAAAGCGGAGAGGAGCGGTTAGATCCTCCGGGCTAAGCCAGCGGCTGCAAGAGGGGCGATCTTCCCCCTCTGGAAGTCGATGGCTTAGAACCGCGTGGATCTGCGACTCGCAGCTGGATGAATCAAAAGCGGAAGCGCCCTGGGAGACCCGACAAGCCTAAGACGAGCGGCGGAGGGGAGTGCTCTTTCTCCCCGCAGGCGATCGACTTAGGACCTCGAGGGTCTGGGCACTGCAGCTGGATGAATCAAAAGCGGAAGCGCCCTGGGAGACCCGACACGCCTAAGCAGCTAAGCAGAAAAAAATCCCCGATTTTTCAATCGGGGATTTGCTGTGTTTATTGCTTATCGTTTTTGTATTGCATGTAAACCACTTGAGTAACTAAGAAATCTTCTACACCGTGCTTGCCGTCGGTACCGCCTAGGCCAGATTTTCTCATGCCTGCATGGTAGCCTTGAACGGCTTCAAAGTTTTCACGATTCACATAGGTTTCACCGAATTTAAGTTCGTTAATTACTCTCATCGCTTCATTGGTGTCTTCTGTATAAACTGAGGATGACAATCCATATTCCGTGTCATTTCCTTTTTCAATCGCCTCATCCAGTGTCTGGAAGGTTGTAATTGGAATAACTGGTCCAAAGATTTCTTCCTGCATAATTTCCATGTCATGGGTAACATTCGTCAATATCGTCGGTTTATAGAAGAAACCTTTCTCAAGATCTCCTCGCTCAGCACCTGCTGCTACCTCTGCTCCTTGTTCTACGGCATTATTCACCATTTTTTCTACTTGTTCTAAACGGTCCATACTTACTAATGGACCTACATCGGCTTGTTTGTTGGACAGCGGATTATCCACCGTCATTTCTTCAAATGAATGTTTTAACTTCTCAATCAGCTGCTCCGCCACGCTTTCGTGAACATAGACACGCTCAGCATTCGTACATGCCTGACCGTTATTAGCGAGTCGGGAGATTTTAATGTTCTCGGCAGCAACATCTAGATCAGCGTTGGCGGTCACAATCGCCGGCGCTTTGCCTCCGAGTTCAAGGTTAACTTTCGTAATATTTTGGGCTGCCGCTTCCATGACTTTGGTTCCGGCTGGCACACTGCCCGTCATAGTAACCATTTGTACTTCTTTATGGCTGGCTAAAGCATTACCGATTTCTGAGCCTGTACCAGTCACTAAGTTATAAACCCCTTTAGGAATCTCTTCCATGGCATCGACAATTTTAGTGAATTCCATTGCCGTATTCGGGGTCTGCTGACTTGGCTTGAGCACGATTGTACAGCCAGTCACAAGCGCAGTGGCTACTTTTCTCGCTAGAATAAATACAGGGAAGTTCCACGGTACGATGCCAGCGACCACACCAATCGGTTTCTTGTACACGTAAATGTTTTCATTCGGACGGTCGCTTGGAAGAATCTCACCTTCAATACGGCGCGCCCATTCAGACATGTATCTGAAATAATCGATTGCCAGGTCTACTTCTCCACTAGCAAGGTCATAATCTTTCCCCTGCTCCTCTTGCAGCAATTCAATAAAAGTGTCCCGTCTATTCTCAATTTCATCCCCAAGCTTGCGAACGATTTTCCCTCGTTCAATGTTTGGTGTCAGCTCCCAGCCTTTCTGAGCTTGTGAAGCTGCTTCTACGGCGCGATTCACATCCTCCTGTGTTCCTTTAGGGATTTTAGAAATCACTTCTTCTGTTGCTGGGTTCAAAATATCTATAATTTCCTGACCATTAGATTCAGTATATTGACCATTGATATATAATTGATGAGTTTGCACAATTAGACCTCCTGTAAATCATTTAACAGACTCATTCCACCTTTTTCTGTATAATAAACTACGGAATAGGCTGAACCTGTAATGAATCAGAAATCATCCATCGATACGAAATACACAGAAGGAGGGAGCTTATGAAAAGAGAAAATCGCATGTTCTTTATTCTTGGGATGCTCGGACTATGCGCGATACTGGGCGCATTAGCTGCTGCTGGAAGAGTTCGGGATCCTATGGTGCCTGTCGTTCTGTTAGCCATCGGCATCTTTCTGATTATCGGAGGATGGGCAGACCGTCGTGAACGACGCAAAAAAGGAAAAAGGAATTCATAATCCTTTTTCCTTACATTATGTATATGGCGCCCTGTTATTCAGAGCTTACCATTCTAAAATAAATCCTTTCACTTTCTTCTCATCACCCTCCACATTGTTCTGCTCCGCTTCAAAGAAAGGGTGCTCTTCTTTCAAGTGATACTCCACAGTTCCAGGCTTTAAATAGAGCTTAAATTCTAAATTTGTGACCTTATGAAGAGAGATATCTGCAACGGTCGATTGATTTTGATTTTCATCAATCATTAAAATATCGATATGGTCATACCCGTGGGATAATAATTTTTCTTTTAAATTCATGGCAAATTCCTCCAAAAGTCTCATTAGGTTGTTAATTTTTTAATACCCTGTTCTCTTGCTCAGAAAACTAAAAAAAGCGGGGAAGCCCCCGCTTTCTATATTAATAACCGTATCCGTGTCCTCGGCCCACGTATGAAGTACCAATGATAATTAAAAGAATGAACAATACAACTAATAGCGCGAAACCGCCGCCGTATCCTCCGCTCATTTCATTCCCTCCTCTCTTTATTACCTTATTACCTTATTCAATCACGGCTGGAAGGGATGGGCGGGAGCGGAGAAAACGGCATTCTTTTTAAGAAAACTGCCTATTTATCAAAAAGGTAAATCAGGCGGCGGCGTGGCCAAATCAGGCAAACACGCGCTTCAAGGCAAGCCAGGCAAAATATAAGGCCTGGGCAAAGAACCCCACTCCCCACAAAGGAGCCGGCAAAAATCGGGTCGCCCGGGCTAAATTCGCTGCATCTCCCGCCTGTCCAGGGGAAATGAAACTAATCCACATGATTTCGAAGGCACTGGTGACAGATTCTACTAAAATGAGACAGGCGATAAAGACGAGCACATACTGAATCACTCCTTGATGACCGCTCCTCAATAAGTAGATAAAGGCAGCCCCGAACGTAACGATCCAAAACAATCCATAACCGTTACGCACCCAGAACAGCAAATTAACAACTAAAAAAGCTAGTAAAATATAAATCATCCATTTGTATTGCCCTTTCACAATTAAATAAAAGAAGAAAAAGGCAAACAGAGAGGAGCTGACATACCCGGCCATGCTCGTTATAAATTGGCTGAACCAGGAGGAGTGACCGGTGAGCGTTACTCCGGAAGTATTTGGAAACAGGGAGATTTGTCTGACCTCTCCTCCCGTCAGCAAGGCCATGAAAGAATGACCGCTCTCATGAATCATTGTATTTAAAATAGCAAAATATTTTCCGACAATGGGAAGCTGAGTGAGCAGCAAGGCAATGACCAGTCCAATAATAATCTGAGTTTTCATCTCTGAAGTCCTTTCTTTTTACAGGGCAGCCAAGGCTGAAAGTCCCGCACTTTTCTTTTACTTCACAATCTCCACTCTGTATAATCAACAGTAACAAACCTATAAAACGAGGAATGAAAATGAAACGTTTTGCGCCCTATTTGTGTCTTATTATTGTACTACTTTTAATGAGCGGCTGCTCGCATCCTGCGGAATCCAAGAAAGAAACAGACCTTACCATTTCCGCAGCGGCAAGCTTAACAGACGCTATTAAGGAATTAAAGAACGACTATGAGAACAGCCATCCCAACGTAAATATAAAATTAAATCTGGCAAGCTCAGGCAAGCTTGCTCAGCAAATTCAGCAGGGCGCTCCCGCTGATGTATACCTTTCCGCAAACCAGAGATGGATGGATACCTTGGAGAAGGATCAGCAAATTGATCCAGATACGCGGTTTAATTTTACGAAAAACAGTATCGTCCTGATCGGTTTGAAGAAGGACAAGCATCAAGTAACCTCATTCAAGAAGCTCTCTCCTGAAGCAAATGTACAACTGGCCGTCGGAGAGCCGGAAAGTGTCCCTGCAGGTAAATATACGAAAGAGACCCTGCAAACGATTCACAAATGGGACAAATTAAAGGATCAATTTGTATTTGGCAGTGATGTGCGCCAAGTACTTGCTTATGTGGAATCTGGGAATGCTAAGTTAGGATTTGTTTATGCGAGTGATGCGTTAATTTCGGATAAAGTTGAAGTCCTTGCTAAAGCAGACGCTGACTGGCACACTCCAATTATCTATCCGGCTGCCATAGTAAAGGATACAAAAGTGAAAAAACAATCCCAGGGCTTTTTGGATTATTTGAAAACGGATAAAGCCCAATCGATTTTACAGAAATATGGATTTGAAAAATAAGCTGGTATTGAAGGGCTGACTATGAACTACTCCCCACTGCTTTTATCATTAAAAATCGCTGCGATTGCAACCGTTCTCGTGTTTATGACCGGTGTTCTGCTCGCACGGCTGATTGCCCGCCGGAACTTCCGCGGCCGGACGATTGTGGAGTCCGTGTTTTTGCTGCCGCTCGTCCTCCCGCCCACGGTGGTAGGGTTCGGCCTTTTATATTTATTTGGCAAAAACGGCCCGCTCGGTCATATCTTGCTGCAATGGTTTCATGTGCAAGTGGTTTTCTCCTGGGTTGGCGCTGTGATCGCTGCCATGACGGTCGCTTTTCCACTTATGTACCAAAGCGCGTCTGCAGCTTTTCAAAATTATGATCCGAATATTGAGAATGCCGCTTTAACCATGGGCGCCTCTAAATGGAAAGTGTTCTTTACGATTTCATTTCCGCTTGCCTGGCCCGGACTTTTGGCAGGCTTAGTCCTTACTTTTGCCCGTGCACTGGGAGAATTCGGCGCCACCTTAATGCTTGCCGGTTATATCCCCGGAGTCACCGATACCCTTCCTCTCGCTATTTATTTTGAAGTTGAGGCCGGGCACATGGAAAAAGCACAAATGTGGGTGGTCATTATTGTGGCTCTTGGATTCAGCTCGATTCTCTGGCTCAATTGGTGGACCAAAAGAAATATATTACCTTTCACGAGGCAGAAGTAAGGGAGGACTCATCTATGCTGTCGGTGCACATTCAGAAAAAATTATCCTCTTTCTCTTTAAATCTATCGTTTCAAGCTGCCGATGAGATCGTCATTCTCTTCGGCCCCTCAGGCTCAGGGAAAACGACTATTTTGAACTGCATTGCTGGGCTGTCCCACCCTGATCAAGGAAAAATCACCTTAAATGACCGGGTTCTGTATTCGTCTGATACGAAACCCCTGCCTGTGCAAAAAAGAGAAATCGGCTATCTTTTTCAAGACTATGCGCTGTTTCCGCATATGACGGTATTGAGTAATATTACCTATCAGCATCCGTATCGGGACCTGACAAAACAATTAGTACAAGTCACCGGGATTGATCATTTACTAGAGCAATTCCCCAGCCAGATTTCAGGCGGGGAAAAACAGCGAGTGGCCCTCGTCCGTGCTCTCGCCACCCAGCCTAACCTTTTATTACTGGATGAGCCTTTTTCTTCTCTCGATGAACAGACCAAATTGCAGTGTCACGAAGAGTTGTTAAGGCTTAGGAAGATGTGGCACATACCGGTGATTTTAGTGACTCATGATGAAGCGGAAGCTCAGAAACTGGGGAATCGTATTTTAAGAATGAATAAAGGCAGATTAGAAGCATAGATGTAAAAAAGGACGAAGATTGAGAATATCCTTTCTCATCTTCGTCCTTATCTATAAGATCCCGCTTACAGATCAATATCTTTCGCGGGATTTCCTTTTTTGTCGACCTGGATGGATCTGCCGGAGAATTTCCAGCCTTTATCTTTAAGGAATTTAGTAAATTCTTTCATAAATTCAGGGCGGGGCACAGAACCACCACTTTCCAAAGAGCGAATATGTCCCATTAGTTTTACAAGATATTCTTCTTCTTTATGTGGTACATAGCTGAAATATTTCTTATCCATAAGTTCTTCTGCCTCCTCTAGTCCGTTGCTCTATTATGATCCTCTCATAAATAGTTTGGTAATACCAAATAATAGTGGCTGGGCTTCTGCGTCCAAAAATAAGCTTTCGCGAGACTTCCTTCCTTCATCTATGAACCGCTCTCATTTGAATGGCAGCATCTTTTACTCAAATAGATAGAAAAAGTTTAACTGTTAGTTTACTAAAAAATGTAGTACATCAGCTTCTAATTCCTGTTGGAACAAGGTTCGATCAAATCCTTCCGGGTCTTGAGAAGGAGGGAAAGAAGCACTTTTCATCTCTTTTGGAAATGGACTCAAGAAGGAAAAGTGACCCGCATTTTCTATAATTTTATGCTTAATATTTTCAGGGTTTTTAACGCCTTTTAATAAAAATTCTCCATGAAAAGAAGGAGTAATTTCATCTTTTTCACCTGTAATCAGCAATATGGGCAGATTTATTCGATCGAGCGCGCCTTCCGACCTGAACCAGCCCAAAGCTGGAGCTAATAAGATTACTTTTTTGACCCTTTCTTCCACTTCGACGTCGATCACTTTGGGAATTTGATCGTCTGTTTCCCATGGAAGAGTGGCAGGTACCCCGCCAATGGCCGCAATTGCTGTATAACCTCCCATTGAATGTCCGATTAGCGCAATATCATCAAAATTAACAAAGGATTTAAAATCCCTGTTATTCGCTAAGCAATCAATGGTTTGAGTAATATTTCCCGGCCTGCATTCTAATAGTTCGATAGAGTTCTCCAAATGATTGTCCTTTACATTATTATAAGGATGCTCAGGCATAGCTACTATACATCCATTTTTAGCTAAATGACGGGCAAGAGTTCTATAAACCAGAGGAGTGCCTCCTGTACCATGAGAAAGGATAACTAGCGGGCAAACTTTATCCTGGGGCTGGGCATTTTTTGCAACCTCTAAGCTATACGGACCAATCTTTTCTTCTTTTTCAGGAGTGTCGGTTGGATACATTACCATTATCGGAAATGCCGCACCTAATTTATCATCCACCCCCTCCATTTCTCTATAACCAGCAAACTTTTCTGTTTCTATATTGTTGTTTTTCATATACTATCACCTCAGTTTTTATCCAATGACGTCTTGTTGAAGGCTAGTTCTGTCTTTATCGGACTCTCTGATTCTAGGCCATTTGACTTCAAAAGAAAAGCTCTGACAATTTGTCAGAGCCCTCCCGCCACCTATACCTATTGTCTAACTCTCTTTTATCTCTTATCTAATGATGGCTTGATTCAACTATACCATACCACCTATTTATAATCCATTTATTAGCAATACAAACACCATATTACCCATCTGATTAGTTAGTAGCGGTTTTATGATTATACGTATGAGGATTTTCGTAAATAAATGGGGTGTCGGGGATGGAGCGATTGTTGCGTTTAAGGACTACCAATTTGTTGATTAGAGTAGCAAGCTGATCCTGAATCGTTCCCATAATACTAAATTGAACGTCATGTTAATGGGTTTTAGTCATTTTTTTAAAGATATTCGTATATTTCTTCATATTCCACCTCTTTATCAGAATATTACGTTTATCCATTCATTATATCGGCATAATTCTCTCTATTTTTACATAGTTTTAGGTAAAAAGACATATTCACCCTTTTCCTATAGTTAATAAATATTAGGAAAGTATCAGTTAAAAGGGATGAAACTTAAAATAATAGCGAAAATAATAAACAACACATTCATCTGAGACCGTGCATTTATTGAAATTATGCAATCGGACTGATAAACTATTCGTAGATTAATGAGGCGATGGAGTTCGCCGTAAACCGCTGGAAACAGCTGATGACTCCTGTCAGATGAACCTATCTGGCAGGAGTCTGTTTTTTTGGCAAATGAATAGAAGAGGTGAGTTCATGGCATATGTAATCGTAGGAGTTTCCGGAATGATTGGGGCATTATTGCGTTATTTCCTTGGATCCGTTATTACCCATTTCTGGATACAGGATTTCCCTTTGAGTACGCTTATCATCAACCTGATTGGCTGCTTTGTTTTAGGAGGGTTTACGACCCATTTAGCGCGGCTGGAAATTCTGCATCCTAAATTAATTACTGGAATTGGAACGGGGTTAATTGGTTCCTTCACCACATTCTCTACCTTCAGTACAGAGACTGCCGACCTTCTGCAGAGAAATCATTGGGGAGCAGCTTTACTATATTTGTTATTGAGCCTGTGGGGCGGACTGTTTTTTTCATGGCTGGGATATAAAGCAGGCGGTGTCGTCTTTAACTTAACAAGGCCGGATCATGCAAACGTCGATAATAAAGGAGAAACGTTATGATAACAGCAGCTTTATGTGTGTGTATTGGAGGTTTTCTTGGTGCGATTTCTCGCTTTGGCGTAAGTAATGTGATTAAACATAGAACACAGCTTACCTTCCCGCTTGCCACGTTTGTTGTCAACATGGTGGGTTCCTTTTTACTAGGAATGCTCATTGGTCTCGGCGTAGAAGGTTCCTGGTACTTGTTTCTAGGTACAGGATTTATGGGTTCATTTACGACGTTTTCAACTTTTAAATTAGAAAACATCCAATTGCATCGAAATAAGCAATGGAAAACTCTCGCCCTGTTTATAGGATTAAGTTACACCCTGGGTATTTTCCTCGCTTATCTAGGTATGGTTCTGGGGAATTCCACGGCCCTATAGAGGCTCTCGATCCTACTTGGAAGAGAAAAAAGACTGTAGTTGAATAGCTGCCAGCTTATGGCGGGCGATTCAACTACAGTCTTTTTCATAACAAGTGTGGAATAAAAAAGGTGGATGTTTCTTTATAAATAACAAAAACCCGATCCAAGGAGAAATCCATGGTTCGAGTTTAATTCAGTGCCCCCGGCAGGATTCGAACCTGCGACACACGGTTTAGGAAACCGATGCTCTATCCCCTGAGCTACGGGGGCCTCTTATGCACGTGAGTAATATTATACAAAATTCTACTTAAAATGAAAAGCCTAACTTCTCCAAAATTCTACTTTAATTGTTACTTCGCCCCCCCTGATATGGTAAAATGTTATTTGTCTGTCAGAACGTATCGAATTATGTCTTTTTAACGGAAAGTAAGGAGGAGAAGAGATGGGACAATTACCTTTCGTCGCTGTTGAAGGACCTATTGGGGTTGGTAAAACGTCTCTGTCTAAAAAACTCGCCTCCCAATTTGATTTTCATTTGTTTAAGGAAATCGTTGAGGAGAATCCATTTTTAGGCAAGTTTTACGACAATATAGAAGAATGGAGCTTTCAAACGGAAATGTTCTTCTTATGTAACAGGTTTAAGCAGCTGGAAGACATTGACCGGAAATATTTACAGCAAGAAAAGCCTGTGATCGCTGATTATCACATTTCCAAAAATATGATCTTTGCTCGACGTACATTGCGAGAAGATCAATTTGATAAATATTCTCAGATTTACGATATATTAACGCAGGACATGCCTAAGCCTAACATGGTGATCTATTTACATGCCAGCCTGGACACCCTGCTTGAACGTATAAGGCTGCGCAATCGTGATGTAGAGGCAAACATTCAGCCTTCTTATCTCGAGCAGCTTTCGCAGGATTATGAAGACTTCATGAACCATTTTGAAGCTTCCCATCCTGAGATCCCTGTGATCCGATTAAATGGTGATCAGCTTGACTTTGTAAAACACCAGGATGATCTTACTGCTATTGTTGAACAAGTAAAGCATCACTTGAATAAAGGAGAAGTTGTTAAATGAATGCACGTGAACGTTACGGAATTCCACACGACAGTGTAATTACGATTGCCGGTACTGTAGGCGTTGGAAAATCGACCATGACCAAAGCTCTCTCGGATGCTCTAAGTTTCAGAACATCATTTGAAAAGGTGGATACAAATCCATACCTCGATAAATTCTATCATGATTTCGAGCGCTGGAGCTTTCATTTACAAATCTACTTTCTCGCCGAGCGCTTTAAGGAACAGAAGAAAATATTTGAATATGGCGGCGGCTTTATTCAAGATCGTTCCATCTATGAAGACACAGGCATCTTCGCGAAAATGCATTATGAAAAAGGCAACATGTCGCAAACCGATTATGACACCTATACCAGTCTGTTTGATGCAATGGTGATGACGCCTTATTTCCCTCATCCAGATTTATTAATTTATTTGGAAGGATCGTTTGAGGACATTATTAATCGGATTAAAGAACGTGGCCGGCCGATGGAACAACAGACGCCTGTTGAATACTGGGAAGAAATGTTTAAGCGCTATGAGAATTGGATCGACAATTTCAATTCATGTCCGGTGCTGCGCTTAAATATTGCTGATTATGATTTACTTCAGGATGAAACGACGATTGAACCTGTCCTGGAAAAGGTCGGTCATTTTATCCAGCAGTCTAGAAAATGGCGTTCCAGCCATCTTATAACGTAACGTCCCTGCTCCAGAGAGCCCTGCTCTCTGGAGTTTTTTTATAGGATAACAACGGACTAAGTGTATATATCTTAGGCAATTAGCTTGAAATCAAGTCTTAAGTAAAGGGCAGAATTGTGGAAGACTCGATTTCTAGATAATCAAGGTCCGTTGCCTGATTAAGAGTTAGAGTGGCGGGGAAACGATTCGTCTTGTTCCATCGCCCAGACTCTCGAGACATAAGCCGCTCATCAACGGAAGGGAATATCGCCTTCCTTTTGATGGTCGGCTTATGCTGGTCGAGTCTATCGAGGCGATTCCACATTTGAACACTTTCCTGTGGGGGAACTGGCGAGCTTCCTCGCTCGTTTCACTCCCTGTGGGATCTCGCCTAGTGCCTTCTCCCACGGGAGTCTCACCGTTTCCCCGCCACCCTACCCATAGATTAATGAACGAACCTTATCATAGGTCGGTAATTTCTTTCAGGTAAATGATAACTAGCTAACTCTGTTATAGACCGTCTTTCCAAACATTGAAGGATCATCACTATATGATTCCGTTTCATCCAATAAAGGTAGAAAGGACAGGAAATGTCGCCCAGTTTCCCAATTCATGCTACCGTTGGAATTTTCGCTTTTATTTAAGGGGTTTCGTGATTCTATTATGGCAAGGGGGCGGAGTGAAACGGTGAGACTCCTGTGGGAAGTGCGGGACAGCTGAGACCCCGGAGAGCTTTGCTCGAGGAGGCTCAGCGCCCGCCCCACGGAAAGCGATCCTTTTCCCGCAGCCCCTAAACTCTCCCTATAGTCTCGAAACTGAGCCTTCAAGAATTAGGAGCTTTTGTAGAACTATAGTTATATTCTCATCTAAAAAACATCAACTCTAGAAATTACTCAATACGATAAACGATAATAAAAAAAAGCCTGAGACCTATCAATCCCAGGCTGTAAACACAAAAAAATCGTTACTCATCGTAACGATTTTTGTTCTATAAATCTCCAATATTTATGCGCTATTGTTGAAAAATATGGCGGAGGAGGAGGGATTCGAACCCCCGCGGGGCGTAAACCCCCTGGCGGTTTTCAAGACCGCTCCCTTCAGCCAAACTTGGGTACTCCTCCGTATGACCGACAATGAATAATATATCACGGCTGTCCGCATTCGTCAATAAAATACTGAAATTCCGTCCACTTTTTTTCAAAAATCTACAGCATTTCGTATTCCTTCGACACAACCACCTGAATGATTATACTAATCACCTTGTCCTCCGTCAAATTGAATTCCCGGATGTCCTTTTTATCTGTCATGCCTTGTATTGTTTCTTTGCTTTGTATGTGGATGTAACGTTGCCTACATAGATACTCATTATTAAATCCGAACGAGGATAGTATGTTAAGAACATTCTACCCTCGCCGTTCGGATTTTTCCTGCTAACAATCAAAGGAGTATGGAAGTGGAAATATAAACCACAAACCAGCGTAGGAAATACACGGAGACTTCTGCGGGAGGAAGGCATAGGTTTGACCCCGGAGTGCAAAGCACGAGGAGGCAAACCAGCCGCCCGCGAAAAGCGGAGTGTATTTCCGAAGCGGTCATCCAGGGTAAACCTCCGCACTTTCCTTGACGTTCGTCCTTAAAATGGGGGATTTGCCAATGTTCCATACTCTTCTAGTAAAATACTCTTGTTTATTGAATGACTTCTTTACCGCCCATATACGGACGAAGGACTTCCGGAATCACAACAGAGCCATCCGCCTGCTGGTAATTCTCAAGAATAGCCGCCACCGTTCTTCCAATCGCAAGGCCAGATCCATTTAATGTGTGGACAAATTCCGGCTTACCTTTTTCCTCGCGGCGGAAACGGATGCCTGCCCGGCGTGCCTGGAAATCTTCGAAGTTAGAGCAAGAGCTGATTTCCCGGTATGTTTCATAGCTTGGAATCCATACTTCAATATCGTATTTCTTAGCAGCGGTGAATCCTAAATCTCCCGTACACATGCTCATCACCCGGTAAGGAAGCTTCAGCAGCTGAAGGACTTTCTCTGCATGGCCCGTCAGTTCCTCCAGCACCTGATAAGAGTCTTCCGGTTTGGCCAGCTGGACAAGCTCGACTTTATTAAATTGGTGCTGACGTATTAAGCCTCGGGTATCGCGGCCGGCAGATCCTGCTTCAGAGCGATAGTTCGTGCTGAAGGCGACATATTTTTGCGGTAATTCATCAGCAGACAAAATTTCTTCACGGTGATAATTGGTTACAGGTACTTCTGCGGTTGGAACAAGGAAATAATCCCAGCCTTCGATTTTAAAGGCATCCTCTTCGAATTTAGGCAGCTGGCCCGTTCCTGTCATGGACGTACGGTTCACCATCTGCGGAGGCAGCATTTCCTGATAGCCATGATGATCAGAATGAAGATCCATCATAAAGTTTAATAACGCACGTTCGAGACGGGCACCTAATCCTTTATAGAAGGCGAAACGGCTGCCGGTTACTTTAGAAGCGCGTTCGAAATCGATAATATCAAGGTTAGTTGCCACGTCCCAATGCGCTTTCGGGTCAAAAGCAAAGGCGGGAAGATCTCCCCATTGACGTGCTTCTACGTTATCCTCTTCATCTTCGCCGATCGGAACACTTTCATGCGGGATATTCGGAATAGATAACATTAAATTCTCCAGCTGTTCCTCTACGTCCTTAAGTTCAGTATCCAGTTCTTTAATTCGATCGCCGACTTCACGCATTTCTTTAATTTTATCGTCCGCATTTTTCTTCTCTTTTTTTAACTGAGGAATTTCTTTGGAAACTTCATTACGCTTGGCTTTTAATTCTTCTGTTTCCTGAATAAGCTCACGGCGTCTGCTGTCAAGATCGCCAAAGCGGTCGAGATCAGAGAGATCTTCTCCTCTATGCTGTAATTTCTCTTTAATTTCGATAAAATTTTTCCTTAAATGCTTCATGTCTAACATGGAAATTCCTCCTTTATTCTAATGGAAAAAATTAAAACGCTGAGCAGCCCCGACAAGCTTAAGAAAAGTGTTGGTGGATCGCTTTTTATCCTAGCAGTCGATCGATTTATGGACGTGAAAAGCTAGGCAATGGAGCTGAAAATTAAAAAACTCCCGCCCCCTTTAATTAAAAAAGGGACGAGAGCTTGGTAAAAGGTTCCCGCGATACCACCCAGGTTGAAAGTCTATTGCTGACTTTCCTGCTTATCACTCATAACGGTGAGGCGCCGGCTCAGCTTACTCGATTCAGCTGAACACTCAAGGATGGATTCACAGGAGATTCTTATCAGTTTGCACCAGCCACTGACTCTCTAGAAAGAATACGGAACCTGTTACTGTTTCCTATCATCGCTTTGCTTTTATCAAACACGTTTATTTGTTAAATAACAATAGCCTAAAATAGATCAAGATGCAAGAGATTTTTTCGATTCTTCCGCCATTTTCACAAAATGTTCTGTGAGACGGTGGTCATCGGTCAATTCAGGATGGAACGAGCAGGCTAAATACTGCTGCTGCTGAGCGGCAACGATGTGACCGTTATAGGTAGCAAGTACCTCTGCATTGTTCCCTACCCCTTCAATATAAGGTGCGCGAATAAAGACCGCGTTATACCCTTCTGCAATCCCTTTAATATCAAGATCGATTTCAAAGCTTTCCCGCTGGCGGCCAAAGGCATTTCTGCGGACTTGAATATCCATTAAGCCTAAATGGACATCGTCGGAGCCGTCGATTTCATTGGCAAGCAGAATTAATCCTGCACACGTACCGAAGATCGGTTTTCCCTGGTTCCCAAATTGACGAATTGGTTCAAGAAAACCGTACTTATCAATGAGACGTCGCATGGTTGTACTTTCTCCGCCGGGAACAATTAACCCATCCAGGTCATCCAGCTGTTCCTTCTTTTTTACTACAATGGCTTCAGCACCGGAGGCTTCAAGAGAACGGACATGTTCACGAAAAGCTCCTTGAAGACCTAATACACCGATTTTAATCATGATGCATTTCTCCTTTTTCTTACTGGCTGCGCTCCTGCATGCGCTGCTCGGGAGTCAGGGTGGACATTTCCATCCCTTTCATAGCTGTACCCAGACCTTTGGATAATTCACCAATCAGCTTGTAATCATCATAATGAGTAGTCGCTTCAACAATAGCACGGGCAAATTTCTCAGGATTATTTGATTTGAAAATCCCGGAACCGACAAATACGCCATCAGCACCTAACTGCATCATAAGAGAAGCATCAGAAGGAGTAGCAATACCGCCCGCTGCAAAGTTAACGACTGGCAGACGTCCTTCTTCGCGGATTTCCATCAGCAGGTCGTAAGGTGCGCCGTGTTCTTTAGCAAACACCATCACTTCATCATCTGATAAGCTGCGAAGCTGACGAATTTGAGATTGAACCTGACGCATGTGTTTGACCGCTTCTACGATGTTCCCTGTTCCAGGCTCACCTTTGGTACGAAGCATAGAAGCTCCTTCACGGATACGGCGGGCTGCTTCTCCGATATCGCGGCAGCCGCAGACAAATGGCACCGTATATTCATCTTTTTTAATATGAAAAACGTCATCTGCCGGAGTTAATACTTCACTTTCATCAATATAGTCAACGCCCATAGATTCAAGCACGCGTGCTTCTGAAATATGTCCTATACGCGCTTTAGCCATTACTGGAATGGACACAGCGTTCATCACTTCTTCTACAATCGTAGGATCCGCCATACGAGCAACTCCGCCTGCTGCGCGGATATCCGCTGGAACACGTTCCAAAGCCATAACGGCTACAGCGCCGGCTTCTTCTGCAATTTTTGCCTGTTCTGCATTAACAACGTCCATGATGACGCCGCCTTTCTGCATTTCGGCCATTCCTCTTTTTACACGATCAGTACCTGTTTGTGACATAATCAAATTCCTCCCTAGGTCAGCTGTATATTTTTAAAAACTCTTTGGTTTTACATCCAATCATTCTTATTCTCTATTGTAACGCATCAGCGCTGTAAATCCTATTAAATAAACTGGGATTATTTCCTAGAACCAGCCTTTAACGGTATCAACAGCTCCGTGGAAAATATCACTGAAGAAATTTCCGATTCCTCCAAGGGCAAGCATAAACCAGTTGGATTTCTCTACGGAAGAAGTGGTAATTAAGTCTGTTTTTGTTGTACTCGCTTTTCCAGTCAGCAGGTTATGATACTTTTCATCGCCTTTGTAAACAAGTTCTGCTGTCCCAACTTTTTCCCCTTTTTTAACAGGAGCGGTTATTTCTCCGTCTTTATCAATCTTGTCTTTATTAAAGTGATACTTGATAGAGTATTGTTTCTCGTCCCCGTTTTTAACGACAGTGGTGAGCGCATCTTTCGCTTCTACCTCAACTTGATCTTCTTTCCCTTTGCTTACCTGGATTTCTGATTTATCTTTCATTTGATATCCAGCCGGGTATAGTTCTTTTTGCTTAAATTGCTGAAAACCATAGTCAAATAGCTTTCTTGTTTCCTGGAAACGGGCTTCTTTACTATCCGTTTTCATCACTACGGAAATTAGGCGCTGGCCGTCCCGTTTAGCGGTCCCGGTGAAGCAGTATCCGGCTAAGTCGGTAAAACCAGTTTTCAGACCATCGACACCTTCATATCCAAACTGCTTTAAGTAACCGGGCATATCCGGAAGCAGCCAATTCCAGTTCTGAATCGTCTGGCCGTCAAATTCTGTTGTAGTCATACTCGTTACATCTAATGATTTAGGGTAATCATGAATTAAATGATAGGCAAGAAGCGCTGTAGATTTCGCAGAAAGTAAATTCGTGGCATCAGGTTCTGTCCCCTTGGGGCGGTTATCTCCTAAATCTTTATTTGATAGACCAGTAGAGTTAACAAATTGATAGTCCGGAAGTTTCATCTCTGCTGCTTTTTCATTCATCATTTTCACAAACTCTGCTTCAGAGCCTGCTACGAGCTCTGCAAGCGCAATGGTGGTCGCATTATCTGAATTAATGGCCATTGCTTCGTACAATTCACGTACTGTATAATCATGATTTTGTCGTAAACCTACCCCGGAAAAACCAGGATTGGCCGATATACTATAAGGATAATCACTAATTTGAGTCGTTGTGTCCCAGCTAATCTTCCCTTTATCGATGGCTTCAAGTACGAGGTACTCGGTCATCATTTTGGTCATACTAGCAGGAGGCAGGGTCAAATCAGAATTCTTTTCAAATAAAATCTTACCAGAACTTGCATCGACTAAAATAGCTGATTTCGCGTTTACATCCACGGAAGCAGCATATGTAGATCCAGGATTCGCAAAAATTACCATCACACTAAGAACAAAGGCCATCGTGACTGCCATTGTTACTTGAAAACGTTGTTTCAAAATCTCTCAACCTCCACGGAAAATATTATGCATCTTTGTTATTTTATCACATGGATATTCAAAAAAATAGACAGGGAATAGTCCCTGTCTATGAATAAAAAACCAGGTCAAACGGAGTAGTTTGGCGCTTCTTTGGTAATTTGAACATCATGCGGGTGACTTTCTCTCAATCCCGCTCCGGTTATTCTAATAAATTTGGCATCGTTACGAAGTGCATCAATGGTTGGGGTACCACAATATCCCATGCCTGAACGCAGCCCGCCGAGCATCTGATGGATTGAATCAGCAAGCGGTCCTTTATATGGCATACGTCCTTCAATACCTTCTGGAACCAACTTTTTAGATTCGGAATCGTTTTGGAAATATCGGTCCTTAGAGCCAGCTTCCATCGCACCGACAGAACCCATGCCCCGGTAAACTTTAAAACGGCGTCCTTGGAAAATCTCTGTTTCACCTGGGCTCTCACTAACTCCGGCAAGCAGACTTCCAAGCATGACGGCATGTCCTCCTGCAGCAAGAGCTTTCACAATATCACCGGAAAATTTAATACCGCCATCGGCAATGACCGGTTTGTTATATTTCTCTGCTTCTTTCGCACAGTCATTGATCGCTGTAATTTGCGGCACTCCAACGCCGGCAACCACACGAGTGGTACAAATAGATCCGGGTCCAATGCCTACTTTCACCACATCAGTCCCTGCTTCAATTAACTCGCGAGTGGCATCTGCTGTAGCTACATTTCCGGCAATAATGTTAATCTCCGGATATTTCGCGCGAATCCGTTTTACCTGATCAATGACACCCTGGGAATGACCGTGAGCCGTATCAACGACCAGCGCATCGACTTTCGCTTCTACAAGCTTGTCAATCCGAGTCATGGCGTCGGCGGTTACTCCGACTGCCGCTGCCACAAGCAGGCGTCCTTGTTCATCTTTCGCAGCAAATGGAAATTCGATAACTTTTTCAATATCTTTAATGGTAATTAACCCTTTTAACACACCTTCATTATCAATCATCGGCAGCTTTTCAATCTTATACTGCTGAAGGATCTTTTCCGCTTCATCAAGCGTGGTCCCAACAGGAGCTGTGACTAAATTCTCGCTTGTCATTACTTCCGAAATCGCCATAGAATACTCTTCGATGAAACGAAGGTCGCGGTTGGTAATGATACCTACCAGCTTTTGTTCCTCGATATTATTAACGATCGGAACTCCGGAAATACGGAATTTGCCCATTAAGTGTTCTGCATCAAATACTTGATGTTCAGGGGTGAGGAAGAATGGGTTCGTAATGACTCCGCTCTCTGAACGCTTAACGCGGTCCACATGCTCGGCCTGTTCCTCAATAGACATATTCTTATGAATAACGCCGAGTCCGCCCTGTCTTGCCATACCGATGGCCATTGCAGCTTCTGTGACCGAGTCCATTCCCGCACTGATGATCGGTGTATTTAACTTTAAAGTGGGTGATAATTCGGAAGCTAAAGAAACATCACGAGGCAGGACGTCCGATTTTGCGGGCAGCAACAGGACATCATCAAACGTTAATCCTTCTTTAGTAAATTTATCCTCACGCATGCTTAATCCTCTCCTTTATTGAGATTAAAATACTTTGGGTTAAAGTGGGTAAAATAAATGGGAATGATTCCATTTCATATACTTATTGTTATTTACAATACGACATAGATTATGCTTTTTCAAGCATAAAAAATTGGGATAAATCCCCTATTCGTAAGGAAAGGAGAAGAAATTTGGTGAAAGAAGATACAGAAGCGATCCTTACTTATTTGCAAGTAACCGCTCACACACGTCCTTTCCTCTCAGCCTGTTATGAAAAAATTGAAAATCGCAAAGCCGGGCAGCATGCCTACAATAATGCAGAAAGGTTTATTTACGGATTAAATTTCGGTCAGGAATACTGGAAAGCAGCTAAAGATACTCCTCTCAGCGTCCAGCCATTGCTCTATTATTATAGTCTGACCCATTATTTAAAAAGCTGCCTGCTTACAGTGGACCCGGGATATCCAGCTACCGCTAAAGTATTAGCGCATGGATTATCAACGAGAAAACGGAAAAAGCAGCATTACCGCTTTTTAGAAGATGATATCAGAATCCAGCCGCATGGTTTGTTTCCCTATGCAGCGATTCACTTGTTTAACTATCAACCCGATAAAGAGAAGATCTCTATGGATGAGCTCATGCGGCCGCTTCCTTATATGCAGTGGATTTATCACTATAAAAATATTTCCACCGAGCTGCCCGATGCCCCGTGGCCGGAATTTCTGACTCATTTTGCTATTCTTTATAATTTAAGCATGCTGGTTCGGTATGAAGGAGAATGGTGGGGAGAAATGCAGCAATTAAAAGATCGGGATGACTACGTATTTATCGTCCATTATTTACAGGAAACATCCAAGCGCATCCCTCTTTTAGTTTCTCAATGGTTGAAAGACCAGTTCACAGGGATTATTTAGTCGTGAACTGGCCTTTATTAGTCGATGATTTCTTCAATATGCAGGTCTAGTCTTTCTTTTAAATGCACAATCTCTCCACTTTCCTGGGTTCGGATCATCGGCCGGGCGGGATGATTGGTTTCTACAAACATCACTTCAGCTGCCTGCCCATTCGAAAGCCTTACTTTGCTGCCTGTCGAATAGCTGGCCAATTCTTTGGCTAACACTTGAATGACTTTGTGATCGTATCTTCCAAACTGTTCCTGAAGAATTTCTTCCAGTACTTTATAGGGGGAATGCTTGTCCCGGTAAACCCGTTCAGAGGTCATCGCATGGTACATATCGCTGAGAGCGATGATCTGCCCGAATGGATGCAGCTTATCCTGATTTAATCCTAAAGGATAGCCGCTTCCGTCTAAGCGTTCATGATGCTGAAGAATCGCAAGCTTGGCACTGATGCTTAAGGACGGGATAGACTCGACAAGCCGGTAGGAATAGGTGGCATGCTTTTTGACTTCCTCAAACTCTTGTTCATCTAAAGATTCTTCTTTCTTCAGAATGCGGTTATCTATTTTGGCCATGCCGGCATCGCTTAACAGCCCCGCTAACCCAATTTGAATCCATTCTCCATAGGTATGCCCCATCTTTGCAGCCAGAAACGTGGAGATGACCGCCATAGCGACACTGTGATGATAAGGATATTCCTGTTCCGAGGAATAATGGTGCAGAAGAAATACTTCCCGCCTGCTTTCCACTGCCCCTTCTAAAAGCGGAACCATAGTGGTTCGTATTTTTTGGATATCAATGGGGGCGCCTGACCGCCAGTTGGCGTACCACTGCTTATACTGCCGGACCGCTTCTAAGTATTGCTCTTGAAAAGATAGTGGTTCTTCGGCAGGCAGTGGTGTTTCCCGAGAGTTGGCGGGAGATTTTGGGTCTTCCATTTTCTCCAGCGGCATATACCGGGATCCATCTGATAATTTGGCTGCTACGTCTACCGAACTGATGAGAAAATTATGTAATACATGAATATGAGTGTGATGAATGACTGTATTTTTGGGAATCAGAGGCCGTTTCGTCCGCCCCATTACTTCTTTAGTGAGGATACAGCCTGGAACCAATTGAGAAGGATGCACACGCATGCATTCTCCTCCTCTCTATTCGATTTTAATTTAGCTCTGTCCGGCTTTTCCTATGTATGCCGGTAAAGGAGCATTTCGTGACCTAAACTTCTGGTTTTCAACAGCGATCCGCTCCAAGATTAAGGAACAAAAATAAAACGCCGCCTGTCCTTTATTATATCGACAGGCGGCGTGCTATTATTTAGTTCATCATGACTCATCGTCAGAGGATTTTTCATCCTCTTCCTGCTGATCAGCTGGTTCTTCTCCCTCAGTTTCAGGTTCTGCAAGATTCGCAGCATCCATTTCTTCTGAGGCTTCTACGGCTTCTTCCACAAGTTGTTCTTCTTCTTTTTCAGACTCAATCCGGGCTACGGTAGCGACTTCTTCGCCGTCTCCAAGTCTGATCAAGCGAACTCCTTGAGTGTTTCTGCCCGTTTCAGAAATACTTTCCACCGGCATACGGATTAATACACCGCTTGCCGTAATAATCATAACATCCTCTTCACCAGTCACGGCTTTAGTGGCAACCACCTGGCCATTACGCTCGGTGAGATTACAGGTAATGATTCCTTTACCTCCGCGGTTGGTAATTCTATATTCTTCCGCAGGGGTCCGTTTACCAAATCCTTTGTTGGTAACCGTCAGCACTTGAAGGGTATCATCAATAATTTCCATCGATACCACTTTGTCGTCTTCCCGAAGAGAAATCCCTTTCACTCCGGCAGCCGTACGGCCCATCGCCCGGATTTGATCCTCGTTAAAACGAATCAAGTAACCGTTCTGCGTGCCGATCATAATGTCTTTGGTGCCATTGGTTAAACGGACGGAAATTAATTCATCATCCTCCCGCAGACCAAGAGCAATCAGCCCGCCTTTACGGATGTTGGCAAATTGGGAGAGCGTGGTCCGCTTCGTAATTCCATTCCTGGTCGTAAAGATTAAATACCAGTCATCGACGAAATCTTCTACTGTAATGACAGCGTTAATCCACTCGTCCTGTTCAATATTCAGCATATTGATGATTGGAATCCCCTTAGCGGTCCGGCTGAACTCTGGCACTTCATACCCTTTCGCTTTATACACTTTTCCTTTGTTCGAGAAGAAAAGTAACGTATTATGCGTCGAGGTAGACAAGAGATGCTCGACAAAATCTTCCTCATGCGTACCCATTCCCTGCACGCCGCGTCCGCCGCGCCGCTGGGAGCGGTACGTAGTTGCCGGCAATCGTTTCACATACCCCTGGTGAGTCAGTGAGACGATGACGGTTTCTTCCGGAATCAAGTCTTCATCTTCAATAAAGTCCGTTCCGCCAAGCACAATTTCCGTGCGGCGTTCATCATTGTATCGTTCTTTAATATCAAGCAGCTCTTCACGAATAATTTCCAGCACTTTTTCTTCGTCTTCCAGAATCGCTTTTAGTTCGTCAATGAGTTTAACTAAGTCCTGGTATTCACTTTCGATCTTCTCTCGTTCCAGTCCAGTCAAGCGCTGCAGACGCATATCGAGAATGGCCTGTGCCTGCTTTTCAGACAGACCGAAACGCTCCATTAACCCTGTACGGGCAATGTCTGTCGTCTGTGATTCGCGAATCAGCTTAATGACTTCATCCAGATGGTCAAGAGCGATTCGCAGCCCTTCTAGAATGTGGGCACGAGCTTCGGCTTTACGTAATTCGTAGGCCGTTCTGCGGCGGATAACTTCTTTCTGGTGCTCGAGATAGTATTCCAGACACTGCTTAATATTAAGCACGCGCGGATGACCATTTACAAGCGCAAGCATATTGATGCCGAATGTGGTTTGCAAGGCCGTCATTTTGTATAAATTGTTTAACAGCACGTTAGGATTGGCATCTTTTCTCAGTTCAATGACCATACGCATTCCGTTACGGTCGGATTCATCACGCAGGTCGGTAATACCGTCTATTTTCTTATCACGGGCAAGCTCGGCAATCTTCTCGACTAATCGGGCTTTATTCACCTGGTAAGGAAGTTCATTCACAATAATGCGGGGTTTACCATTAGCTAGTTCTTCAATCTCGGCATTAGCACGGACGGTTATCGAACCTTTCCCCGTTTCATAAGCTTTACGAATACCACTCAGACCGAGAATTTTACCAGCCGTTGGGAAATCCGGACCGTAAATATAATTCTCCATCAGCTCTTGGATCGTAATATCCGGATCCTTACTGAGCGCAAGGACGCCGTCAATGACTTCGCCTAGCTGGTGAGGAGGGATATTCGTTGCCATCCCTACCGCAATCCCGGAACCGCCGTTAACGAGCAAGTTGGGAAATTTAGCTGGCAGGACTTTCGGTTCTCTCTCGGTACCATCATAGTTATCATCATAATCGATGGTGTCTTTATTAATATCTTTTAAAATCTCCATCGAGATCTTGGACATTCTTGCTTCTGTGTAACGCATGGCTGCGGCAGCGTCTCCATCCACAGATCCAAAGTTACCATGACCGTCTACCAGCATGTAGCGGTAGTTAAAGTCCTGCGCCATACGCACCATCGTATCGTATACGGCAGAGTCACCGTGAGGGTGGTACTTACCAATAACTTCCCCTACGATACGGGCAGATTTCTTGTAAGCTTTGTCCGCATGCATTCCGAGGTCATGCATCGCAT
Organism: uncultured Bacillaceae bacterium; assembly: GCA_963739045.1. Taxonomy (GTDB): domain Bacteria; phylum Bacillota; class Bacilli; order Bacillales; family Halobacillaceae; genus Halobacillus_B. The sequence continues at coordinate 419,791 of CAVTYY010000001.1, forward strand.
ATAAAATACGGCGGTGCACGGGTTTTAAGCCGTCTCTCACGTCAGGAAGGGCACGGGCCACAATTACACTCATCGCATAATCGAGAAACGACGTACGCATCTCCTGGCTGATATTTACTTCCTGCACGCGCGGGCGTTCGGGTTGATCCACCATTCTTTTACCTCCTAGTTACCTGTGAGTCAGAAAAGAACGACGGTACTGCCGTTCTATTGAAAAAATCACAGAGGTATCTCATTCTATCTATTTCTAACGGACTGATTACACGTCCAAATTCTGAACATACTGCGCATTTTCCTGAATAAAGTTACGACGCGGTTCTACCTTATCTCCCATGAGAATATCAAAGGTTTCATCCGCTCCGATCGCATCCTCAAGACTAACTTGAAGCAGCGTTCTTGTATCAGGATCCATCGTTGTTTCCCAAAGCTGTTCCGGATTCATCTCACCTAAGCCTTTGTAGCGCTGGATGCCGGGCTTTGGCGTGTTAGGCAGCTCTGCCAGCATGGTGTCCAGCTGTTTATCACTGTACGTGTAATAAGCAGCTTTGCCTTGCTGAATTTTATATAATGGCGGCTGCGCAATATAAATATAGCCTGACTCAATTAATGGACGCATGTAGCGGTAGAAGAAGGTCAATAACAGCGTTCGAATATGCGCTCCATCTACGTCGGCATCTGTCATGATGACAATCTTATGATAGCGGGCTTTCGCGATATCAAAGTCTTCGCCAATCCCTGTTCCGAGAGCGGTAATAATCGTCCGCACCTCGTTATTGGAAAGAATTTTATCTAAACGGGCTTTTTCCACATTGATAATCTTCCCGCGCAATGGCAGAATCGCCTGGAAATGCCGGTCCCGGCCCTGCTTGGCTGATCCGCCGGCAGAGTCACCCTCAACGACATACAGTTCAGAGATTCTGGCATCTTTTGAAGAACAGTCTGCCAGTTTACCTGGTAGATTGGAAACTTCCAATGCGTTCTTACGCCGGGTCAGCTCACGGGCTTTCTTAGCGGCCATACGGGCTCTCGATGCCATCAGACCTTTTTCAACAATGCTTCTCGCCATGTTGGGATTTTCGAACAGATATTTTGAAAAGCCTTCGGAGAACAGAGAATCAGTAACGGTCCGCACCTCACTGTTTCCGAGCTTCGTTTTGGTCTGGCCTTCGAATTGCGGATCCGGGTGCTTAATAGAAATAATCGCTGTTAAGCCTTCCCTGACGTCATCCCCCGTCAGATTCGGATCTGTCTCTTTGAACATATTATTCTTTCTGGCATAGTCATTAATCACCCGGGTCAGACCGGTTTTGAACCCTGATTCATGCGTTCCGCCCTCGTAAGTATGAATATTGTTCGTATAGGAATAAATGTTACTGGCAAAACCGTCATTATACTGAAGAGCAACCTCCACGGTAATCTCATCCTGCTCGTCCTCAACGAAGAACGTTTCGTGGAGAGCTTCCCGTGTACGATTCATGTGTTCCACGTAGGAGACAATCCCGCCTTCATAATAATAATCTTTTGGTTCTTCGTCCGTACGCTTATCTTCAATCGTGATCGTGAGTCCGCGGTTTAGAAAGGCAAGTTCACGGCATCGATTGGCAAGTGTCTCGAATTTATATTCTTTCGTTTCCGAAAAGATTTCCTCATCCGGATCGAAATGAATCCGCGTTCCAGTAATATCGGTTTCTCCGATCACCTTCAAGTCCTCTTGCGGTACACCGCGGCGGAATTCCTGGTAGTAAATATTTCCATGCAGATGGACAAAAACTTCTAACTGGCTAGACAAGGCGTTTACCACTGATGCGCCGACACCGTGCAGTCCACCGGAGACCTTATAACCTCCACCGCCGAATTTACCGCCGGCATGAAGAACAGTCATAATGACTTCTACCGCGGGACGTCCGGTTTTTTCCTGAATACCTACAGGGATCCCCCGTCCGTTATCCGTTACGGTAATACTGTTGTCCTTTTCAATATATACTTGAATATGATCGCAAAAACCGGCCATAGCCTCATCAATACTATTATCTACAATTTCCCATACCAGGTGGTGAAGTCCTTTTTCGTTCGTGGACCCGATATACATTCCGGGACGCTTACGAACGGCTTCTAACCCTTCAAGCACCTGGATCTGACTCTCATCATAGGATTGATATTCTCCGACTGTTTCATCTTTCATGGTACTCACCTACATTCCTCAAGTGGTTTATCTCTTTCTTCGACATGACTGCGTGCCCCTGGTTTATTCCATTTCCTCTGAGAAGTCCTCAAGCTTATTGAGCGTCGACATCATATTGGCCCGTTTTTTCAACGTGAAGACAGACAAGGGGCTGAAATAAATAATGTCATTGGTCACTACAATGGCTTTTGCATTATTTTCTTCTGTTTCTACCACTCGTTTATTCTTCCGTTGATTAAAAATCATTTCTTCAATAATTGACGAAGAGGACATGAGACTCTGGTCTATGATTGCTACGACGTCTTTAGATTGAATAACGTGGTCGTCCCCGATGTGAATAAACAACTTGCCACCTCATTTCTGAACCTCGATGGTTCCATCCTTAACGTGAAAAATTTCTGCCTGGTCAAGCGCTTCGTGTTCAATTCCATCTATACTTGTCGTCGAGACAAAAGTTTGCACCTTCCCCTGAATGGTGTGCAGAAGGTGAGACTGGCGAAAATCATCCAGTTCACTTAAAACATCATCAAGAAGAAGGATGGGATATTCTCCTACTTCACTATGAATCAGCTCGATTTCAGCAAGTTTCAAAGACAAAGCGGTCGTTCGCTGCTGACCTTGAGATCCATAAGTCTGGACATCCTTGCCGTTGACATAGAATACAAGGTCATCCCTGTGAGGGCCGGCAAGCGTTGTCCCGCGGTCAATCTCTTTACTCTCTATCTCGGAAAACTTATCTTCATAGGTCTTTTTTATTATTTCCAAATTCATATCCTCTGATACTTTGACACTGGCATCATAGGAAATCTCAAGTTTTTCGAGGTTCCTGCTGATTCCCTCATGAATGGGGGCAGCCCAGGAACGAAGCAGCTGTAAAAACTTAAACCGGCGTTCGATAATAGTCGCAGCATGTTCCATCAGCTGGTCAGTCAAAACACTCAGCATCGTGCGGTCAGCTCCGGGCTTGCGCTGCAGTTCCTTTAATAAATGGTTCCGCTGGCGTAAAACCTTCTGATACTGTCCGAGATGATAGATGTACGTAGGCTGAATTTGACCGATTTCCATGTCAATAAACCGACGACGCACCTGAGGACTCCCTTTAACAAGGTTTAAATCCTCAGGTGCAAACATGACGACATTTAAGGCACCTATATAATCACTTAAGCGCTTTTGCTCAATATGATTTAATTTCGCTTTCTTCCCTTTATTGGAAATAACAATTTCCAGTGGAAACCGGCGATTCCGTTTAAATACACTACCTTTTATTTTACCATACTCTGCGTCCCATTGTATTAATTCTTTATCACGGGGGGTACGGTGAGATCTCGTAAACGCTAACACGTAAATGGCTTCCATCAAATTGGTCTTCCCCTGGGCGTTTTCACCAATGATGACATTTATGGTGTGATCGAAGGTTAATGAAAGCTGATCATAGTTTCGGTATGATCGTAAAGACAATTCATTAATATACATAATTTGTAAGTTTTGGTGGTCCGGCTACTCTCCCCGGACGACCTCATACGTTCCAAATTCTTCGACTTCAACTGTATCTCCCAGGTACAGTTTTCTTCCACGGCGGTTTTCAAGCTCACCATTCACATAAACTTCAAATTCAGCTAGGAAGATTTTTACCATGCCGCCTGATTCCACAACGTTGGCTAATTTTAAAAATTGTCCCAGCGGAATATATTCTGTTGAGATCTCAATACGTTCGTTCATATCATTCACCCTATTTCCATGAATTGACCTTCTTTTTATTTTACTAAAGATCGGGCTGTAAGAAAAGACAAGAGCAGAATAAGACAGAAAATAGAAGGAAAGGACGATTTTTTCTTCCAAAATGGCGTTTTTTATCCAACTGATCCTGCCATTATTCTGCTGAGTCTTCTTTTTTAAACTTTGTGAATCATTTCACTAAAAGATTTTTTAAGCATAAAAAGAGATTCCACCATTCCTGATCATAAAAAAATGCCATTATGAGCAATGTCATAATGGCATTCCTAGTTTCCAGCGTTAATACGTGCGCACTGGGAGAATCAGTTGAAGAACTTGTTCATCATCCACAGGACGAATGAGGAACGGGCGCATGGCTCCTGTGAATTCTACTTTAACTTGATCGTAATCGATCGCTTTTAACGCATCCATCATATATTTAGAACTGAACGAAATCTTTAAATCTTCCCCTTCGACGGAATCCGCAATGACTTCTTCAATTACGTTTCCTACTTCCGGAGAGTTGCCGTTGATTTCGATTTCATTGTCTTCTTTCGTGATCAATCGCACGACATTATTACGGTTTTCTTTCGCTAATAGAGAAGCTCGATCTACTGACTGCAGCAATTCCTTCGTGCCAATCTTGACGATGGTTTTACTTTGTTCAGGGATCAGGCGGGAAGTTTCTGGATAATTGCCATCAAGTAAGCGCGACAAGAAATATAAGTGCTTCGTACGGAATAACACTTGGTTCTCGGTCACACTAATTTCGATCTTGTCCTGGGAATCATCCAGAATCTTATTTAATTCCGTTAAGCTCTTGCCGGGAATAACGATGGACGGCAATTCCAGGCGCTCTTCTGACTCCCCAAGCGGAATTTGCCGGGATGCTAACCGGTGGCTGTCCGTCGCAACAAAATGAAGCACGCCTTCCTCAATTCGAACGTTTACCCCAGTTAGAATCGGACGGGTTTCAGAAGTCGACACAGCGAATACCGTCTGCCTGATTAAATTTTTCAGTAAATCAATAGGCAGCTCAAAGCTGTCCTCCGTATGTAATTGAGGAAGCTGAGGGTATTCTTCTGGATCCTGGCCATTGAGATGGAATTCTGCACTTCCTGACCGAATCGTGACGTTTCTATGATTATCACTTTCTATTTCTACGGTTTTCTGAGGAAGTTTACGAACAATATCAGGGAAATATTTGGCCTGAAGTACAACACTGCCAGGTTCAATATTCTCCACATAGACAATGCCGTCTTCTTCTTCAGGAATAAAGGATTCAATAGAGATATCCGAATCACTTCCTGTCAGCTTTACCCCGTTCTGTGAAGCTTCCAGTTTCATTCCTGTCAATATTGGAATCGTGGTTCTTGATGAGATGGCTTTCATGACATCTTGGACGCTGTCCATCAATTGGTCGCGTTGAATGATAAATTTCATAAATACACTCCTCCTACTGAGCATATATTACTTATATTTTTGTATTATAAAACCGTAATAGTAATAGTATGGGCTGTGGATTTGTGGATAACCGGGGTGAACGTAATCACTGCATGGTTATCCACATGTGAATAACCTGTTGATGTACGTGGTCCAGTTATACACACTATCCAGATTAATGAGATTTCAATTGTTCCGTAATTTCATCCAATTCTCTTTGCAGCTGCTGATCTGCAGCAATCATTTTAGAAATTTTTTCATGGGCATGTATAACAGTGGTGTGATCGCGCCCGCCGAATTCTTCTCCGATCTTAGGCAGAGAATAGTCGGTAAGCTCTCTCGTTAGATACATCGCAATTTGTCTTGGAAAAGCGATCGATTTCGTTCGTTTCTTAGCTGGAAAGTCTTCCAGACGTACATTGTATTTCTCGCCTACCATTTCCTGAATCGCCTCGATAGTAATGACTCGGGGCTTTGAGCTTGGAATGATATCTTTCAAGGCCTCTGCCGCAAGCGAAGCATTGATGTCGCGATTAATTAACGAAGAATAGGCCACCACACGAATCAGAGCACCCTCCAGTTCGCGAATGTTTGTATCAATTTGATTCGCAATATAGAGCATCACTTCATTAGGGATATCAAGCCCTTCTGCCTTCGCTTTCTTACGCAAAATGGCAATCCTTGTCTCCAGGTCCGGCGGCGTAATATCAGTGATCAGCCCCCACTCGAAACGGGATCTGAGTCGGTCTTCAAGCGTTGGGATTTCCTTAGGCGGACGATCACTGGAAATAACGATTTGTTTACTTTCTTCATGCAGCGTATTAAATGTATGGAAGAATTCCTCCTGGGTTTGTTCTTTCCCGGCAAGGAATTGAATATCATCAATTAAAAGCACGTCCACACTGCGGTATTTATTGCGAAAATTAACCGCTTTGTTATCTCGGATAGAATTAATAAATTCATTGGTAAATTTTTCAGAAGACAAATAAACCACTTTAGCATTCGGGTTATGATCTAATACATAATGGCCAATTGCATGCATTAAGTGGGTCTTTCCAAGGCCAACTCCCCCGTAAATAAACAGTGGATTGTAAGCTTTAGCAGGTGCTTCTGCAACGGCAAGGGAGGCAGCATGAGCAAATCGGTTCCCTGAGCCAATAACAAAGGTATCAAAGGTATACTTTGAGTTCAGCATGCTCTGCGGGGATTCCTCATTACCGTTATTTTTTACGTCTGGTACTTTTTTAGAAGACAGTTTCACATCTTCAAGCGACTGATCCTTCGATTCAGGAATAATAAATTTAGTCTCAAGCTCAACCCCGGTCACTTCATTTAGCGTTTCCGTTATTAATCCTTCATACTGGTTCTCCAGCCAGTCTCTGGCAAATTCATTTGGTGCGACAATGGTTAACGTGCTTTCTGTTAAGGAATCGGCTTTGGTAGCTTTTAACCATGTTTCAAAACTGGGTTTGCTGATTTTCTCTTTGATCTTCTCCAAGGTATTGTCCCAAAGTTCGTGGATGTTCTCCAAATTGTTTCACCCCTTTCTCTATCAATGGAAAACAAAAAAGCCTTTCGTTCTCTTTTTCGAACGACGCGAAGGGATCGAAAGGCATTTGTATAAGGTTTGTATAAAGTTGTCGATCGAAAAACTTCTGAGCGTATGTGGATAGAAAAGATTTGATTTCATAGGATTATAGAATGTTATTTTCATTATCCACACCCTTGTGTATAAACACATAAACAGGTGTGTTAATAACTGTCCACACGTTATCCACAATCTGTGTATAAGATTTTTTGGCTGCAAAAGTAATTCTCGGTTAAGCACAAATATAATACCAGATAAAAGCTAGTGTTGCAATGGTTCTGACTAACTTATCCACAATCTCAACAGCTTGTAGACAGATCCTGTCCACAACACTATATTTTGTGATTAGCTTGTCGATATTTGGTGTGGATAGTCGTTTACGGTCGAAAAAATTATACACAGGGCCTGTGAATGTTCGCTGAATCACTCTTCCTTTTATAACGTGAAGCCCGATTATTTTCAAGTTGTTATGTAACAGTTTCTGTTATATAACTGTTTGCAGACTGAAGAAAAATCAGCTAGAATCATTAAAGTACCCGTTGACAGTTTTGGCGGTCTTGATTATAATTATCGGGACTGCCTTTTAGATGTTAGTTTTGGAATTAATGCAGGAGGTGTATATATAATGAAACGTACATTTCAACCAAATACTCGTAAGCGTAAGAAAGTACATGGTTTCCGTACGCGTATGAGCACTAAGAACGGACGTAAAGTCCTTGCTCGTCGTCGCCAAAAAGGAAGAAAAGTTTTATCAGCATAGGCCACTGAACACTATCAGTGGTCTTTTTTTCTAATTAAAGAGAAAGAAGCAGAGGAGATCTGCTGGTCTATTTACGAAGGGGCGCAATTCCATGAAGAAAGCTTACCGAATTAAAAAAAATAAAGAATTCCAACAAGTATTTCAGCATGGTCAGTCTTTCGCGAATCGGCAGCTCGTCCTCTATTACTTAAGGAAGAAGGACCAGGCTCATTTTCGAATAGGATTATCGGTAAGTAAAAAGATTGGTCCGGCCGTGGTTCGTAATCAAGTGAAACGATATTTGAGACAGGCTTTTCATGAACTGGAAGAAGAAATTAAATTTCCATGTGATTTTGTTATTATTGCGAGAAAACCGACGAAACAAATGGAATTTCATGAAATAAAGAAGAGTTTAACCCATGTCCTTTCACGGTCCAAGCTGCTAACGAAAAGATCATGAACTTAATCCATTTATTATATAGAATTATAAAGTGAAATAATGCTACACTGTTGGATAGAAATAGCTAGATGTGAATCGATAAGGAGGAAGGGATTTTGCGTAACAAGATTTTAGCGCTGCTTGTGTTTACAGGCGTGCTTACGTTCTTATCCGGGTGTTCCCAGGTTAATCAGGATATTACCGCGGATAGTACGGGTTTCTGGAGTGAATATATTGTATATCCATTATCACAAACCCTTATGTTTTTCGCTGACTTACTAGGAAATAGCTATGGTTTAGCTATTATCGTCGTTACTATTATTATTCGTGTGATTCTGCTGCCATTAAATATCAAGCAGCTGAGAAGTTCAAAAGCCATGCAGGATATTCAGCCGCAGCTGAAAGAATTGAAATCAAAATACAGCTCTAAAGATGCTCAAACCCAGCAGAAACTGCAAAAAGAAACGATGGAGCTTTTCCAATCAAATGGGGTTAACCCATTAGCAGGCTGTTTACCAATCGTCGTGCAAATGCCAGTTCTTATAGGTTTCTATCATGCGATTATGAGGACCCATGAGATTCAGGCGCACAGTTTTCTATGGCTTCAGCTTGGAGAGTCCGATCCTTTCTTAGCGATTCTGACCGCAGGAACCACCTTCCTGCAGCAGAAATTGATGCTTGCCGGCGGAGCTGCGGGCCAAAACCCGCAAATGCAGATGATGCTTTACATTATGCCGCTGATGATCGGTACATTTGCTTTCTTTTTCCCATCAGCGCTGGCATTATACTGGATCGTTGGTAACTGTGTCATGATCGCGCAAACGATCTTTATTCGTAAGCCAATGATGAAAGATGCGACAGGAGGAACTGAAAAGTGAAGCAGATGACTGCTACTGGAACTACTGTTGAAGAAGCGGTCCAATCAGCACTAGAGCAATTACAAACATCAAGGGACCAAGTAAATGTGGATGTCATTGATGAGGGTAAAAAAGGTTTTTTAGGATTTGGTTCAAAACCGGCTATTGTTAAAGTCTCCATTCTGAAAGATCCTGTGCAGGATGCCGAATTATTCATCGCAGAAGTAGCAGAAAAAATGGGGGCTCCTGTTGAAACGAAAACAGAAGTTCAGAACCGTGATATTTCTATTGATTTAGCAGGAGAGAAAATTGCTTTACTTATAGGGAAACGCGGCCAAACCTTAAATTCACTGCAATATCTTGTTCAGCTCGTCGTCAATCGGGAATCGGATCAGTTTTACACCGTTCTTCTCGATGCGGAGGGTTATCGGGACAGGCGTAAAGAAACGCTGGAAACTTTGGCTGAACGTTTAGCGGACAAGGCTGTTCGGACAGGCAAAGCGGTGAAGCTTGAACCGATGCCGTCCTATGAAAGAAAAATTATTCATACGGCATTGCAAGATCATCATAAAGTAAAAACGGACTCAAATGGCAATGATCCTAAGCGTCATGTTGTGATTGAGCCGATATAATGGTTATGACTTCTACTTCTGTCAAAGTGATTTGGCAGGAGTATTTTTTTTGGCTGAAATTTCCGATACGTTTAACAGCGATTAGAGGTCGGGGAAATAACTCGCTTTCCATGGGCGGCCGGTGAGCTTCCTCGGGCAAAGCCCTGTGGGATCTCACCTGTCCTATCCTCCCATAGGAGTCTCGTCATTTCCCCGACCTCTTTATGATGGTGGTGTGAACGGAAATATTAAATAGCAGTGGACTAAATAAGAATCTATCTTCAAGAAAGTAAATCATAGCAATGAACCATCTAGTAATAATATCTCCAACGATTCAATCTCCTAATGTTGGCTGTTTTTCTTAAATCGAAAGCTGCTCTTTACTAGCATTTTCTACTCCTTCTTTCGGATTCTAGCAGAAATGTAGATATTCGATGTCTTAATGGGTCGTTCATTTCGCAAGGTCAGGGTGGCGAGGAACGACGAGACTCCCGCGGGAGAAGGAGGTAGGCGAGACCCCACAGGGAGTGACGAACGACCGAGGAGGCTTGCCAGTTCCCCCGCAGGAAAGCGAGTTGTTTCCTCGCCGACCCTAACTCTAATTTTTGCAACAGTTTTAAATGTCATCGATTATTGTTTTGACATTTACTTATAGATTTCATTTAAAGAATGGAATAAGTAGTTATGCACATGTGGATAATGTTTTCTAAGAAGAACTTTAAAAATATCTGTTGATATCTTTTCAAAACACCCGGATATGTGGTAATCTATTAAGTTAGTGACTACTGAAATTTATTGCTGTGGATAACTATAAATATAAATGATGAAAGAAGGAGGTGGCGTGTGTGGAAACTGATACAATAACGGCCATTTCAACGCCGATGGGAGAAGGAGCCATTGCGATCGTTCGATTAAGTGGATCAGAAGCGGTGGCCATTTCAAACCGTTTATTTCGCGGGAAAGATTTAAACCTTGTCGATTCGCACACTATGCATTATGGAAAAATCATTGATCCGGACACTGGAGAAATGGCGGAGGAAGTGATGGTTTCCATCATGCGGGCTCCTAAGACTTTTACTAGAGAAGATATCGTAGAAATTAACTGCCACGGCGGGCTGGTTTCTGTGAATCGTGTCCTGGAGATCGTGCTCGAAACTGGTGCTCGCTTAGCGGAACCAGGTGAATTTACGAAGCGTGCTTTCTTAAACGGCAGGATTGATTTATCACAGGCAGAAGCGGTGATGGATTTAATCCGTGCCAAGACGGACCGGGCGATGAATGTCGCCTTAAAACAAATGGATGGTCGTCTGTCTCATCTGATTCAGGATTTACGGCAAAAGCTGCTTGAGACGCTCGCACACGTGGAAGTAAACATTGACTATCCTGAATACGACGACGTTGAAGAAATGTCTCACGAGATGATGAAAGAGAAAACGGATGAAGTTCATCGTGAGGTTACAAAGCTGTTAGAAACCGCTCGTCAGGGGAAAATTTTAAGAGAAGGATTAGCAACCGCGATCATCGGGCGACCGAACGTGGGGAAATCCTCGCTTATGAACGCCCTTGTTCATGAGAATAAAGCAATTGTTACAGAAATCCCTGGGACGACTCGGGATGTGATTGAGGAGTACGTAAATGTCCGCGGCGTTCCGCTCCGGTTAGTGGACACAGCGGGGATCCGTGAAACGGAAGATATCGTGGAGCGGATTGGTGTCGAACGCTCCAGACAAGTATTGAAAGAAGCAGACCTCATCCTGCTTGTGTTAAACTATGGAGATGAGCTGACAGAAGAAGATGAAAAACTTTTTGAAGCGATTGATGACATGAATGTCATTGTTATTGTTAATAAAATGGATTTAGAACAGCGGCTTGATATAGATAGGGTCAAAGCATTAACGGCTGAACACCCAGTGATCACCACAGCCTTGATCCGTGAAGAAGGAATTGACCAGTTAGAAAATGCGATTGCCGATACGTTCTTTGAAGGAGAGCTTGACGCAGGCGATATGACGTATGTTTCCAACGTCCGTCATGTCCAGCTTCTCAAGCAGGCGAAAGAAGCTCTTGAGGATGCTCAGAACGGGATGGAAATGGGTGTTCCATTGGATGTTGTTCAAATTGATGTCACAAGAACCTGGGAAATTCTTGGGGAAATCATTGGAGAAGCCGTCCACGAAAGTCTCATTGATCAGCTGTTCTCGCAATTTTGCTTAGGGAAATAACATCAGCGAAGGAGAGACAAACCAAATGACTTATGATGCAGGGCATTATGATGTAATTGTAATTGGTGCCGGTCATGCGGGGGTTGAAGCAGCATTGGCATCCGCCAGAAGAGGCGCAAAGACGCTCATGCTTACTCTCAACCTTGATATGGTTGCGTTTATGCCGTGTAACCCGTCCATTGGCGGACCGGCGAAAGGAATTGTTGTACGGGAAATTGACGCTTTAGGCGGAGCTATGGGGAAAGTCATCGACAAAACCCATATTCAAATGCGTCTGCTTAACACGAGAAAAGGACCTGCGGTAAGAGCGCTGCGTGCGCAGGCCGACAAACCGCTTTATATTAAAGAAATGAAACGTGTATTAGAGAATCAGGAAAACCTTACGCTTCGTCAGGGTATGGTCGAACGCCTAATGGTGGAGGATAACCAAATCAAAGGAGTCGTTACGGAAACGAAGGCTGCTTACTATGCGCCGACCGTTATTGTTACAACAGGGACCTTTATGCGCGGAAAAGTCATTATCGGCGACCTCGCTTATGAGAGTGGTCCTAATAACCAGCGGACTTCCGTCTCCTTATCCGAACACCTGGAAGAGCTTGGGGTTGATATGGTTCGGTTTAAAACTGGCACGCCTATGCGTGTGAACAGCCATACCATCGACTATTCCAAAACCGAAATACAGCCAGGAGAAGAGGAACCTCGGTCTTTTTCTTATGAAACGACTGAATTTATTACCGACCAAATTCCTTGCTGGTTAACGTATACGAATGAGGAAACTCATAGAATTATTAATGAAAATCTCAGTCTTTCTGCGATGTATTCAGGGATGATTAAAGGAACCGGACCGCGTTATTGTCCGTCTATCGAAGACAAGATTGTCCGTTTCCATGATAAACCCCGCCATCAGATCTTTCTGGAGCCAGAAGGAAGAGATACGGAAGAGGTGTATGTGCAAGGGTTATCCACTTCGCTTCCTGAATTTGTCCAAAATGAAATGATGAAAACCGTGCCGGGGCTGGAAAATGCGGAAATCATGCGTGCTGGCTATGCGATCGAATATGATTCCGTGGTTCCAACGCAGCTATGGCCAACGCTTGAAACGAAGCAAATCAGCGGTCTGTTTACAGCGGGACAAATTAATGGCACGTCCGGGTACGAAGAAGCGGCCGGCCAGGGACTTATGGCAGGCATTAACGCTGCAGCCAAAGCTCTCGATCTGGAAACGTTAATTCTGGACAGGTCTCAAGGGTATATTGGTGTTATGATTGATGATCTCGTAACTAAAGGAACGGGTGAACCGTATCGTCTGCTGACTTCTCGCGCAGAGTTCCGATTATTACTTCGTCATGATAATGCAGATTTACGCTTACTGGAAATCGGTCATGAGCTTGGACTAGTTCCAACCGAACGCTATGAACGCTTCCTGGAAAAGAAACAACACATTGAAGCAGAGAAGGCCCGTTTAGAGAACCTTATTATTAAAAATACCGATGATGTTCAGGAAATTGTAGAGGAAGCTGGCGGGTCTCGTCTTAAAGATGCTGTTCGAGCTACCGATCTTCTTAAACGCCCAGAAATGAACTATCACCATATTGAAAGAATTTCACCAAGTGATGTACCACTCACAGAAGATATTAAAGAGCAGGTCGAAATTCAGGTGAAATACTATGGCTATATTAAAAAAGCACTTGAGCAAATTGATCGGATGAAGAAAATGGAATCCAAATCGATCCCTGAGAATATCGACTATGATGACATTAACGGACTCGCTACAGAGGCAAGAGACCGGCTGAAAGAAGTTCGTCCACTTTCCGTCGGCCAGGCATCCCGTGTCTCCGGTGTGAACCCAGCGGATGTTTCCATTTTACTTGTCTATATTGAACAAGGAAAAATCGCCCGGGTTTCCGGGGAATAAAGAAAGGATGGACTCATGGATACAAACACCTTTCTACAAGCTTTAAAAGAACAAGGTATTGAACTAAGTGAGAAGCAGCAGTACCAGTTTCAGCAATACTTCAACATTCTCGTAGAGTGGAATGAAAAGATGAATCTCACAGCAATTACGGATCTGGAAGGGGTTTATTTGAAACACTTTTATGATTCGTTAACCGCTGCCTTTTACTATGATTTTTCCAAGCCGCTGCGGATCTGTGATGTCGGTGCCGGCGCCGGCTTTCCCAGTCTGCCTTTGAAAATCGTATTTCCGCATCTGAAAGTAACGATTGTCGATTCGTTAAAGAAGCGGATCACCTTTTTGAACCACTTAGCCCATGAGCTTGAGCTCGATGATGTGGCCTTCTACCACGATCGTGCGGAGAATTTTGGAAAAAATGCCAAGTTTCGCGAAAGCTATGATTTAGTCATGGCAAGAGCGGTTGCCCGCATGTCCGTTTTAAGTGAACTGTGCTTGCCCTTAACCGTAAAAGGAGGGCATTTCATGGCCATGAAAGGTCCTCATTTACAGGATGAAATGGAAGAGGCAAATCTAGCACTTCAGACGGTTGGAGGCGAAGTTCAGGATATTCATACGTTTGAACTGCCTGAAGAAGGCGGCGAGCGTAATATTGCCTTGGTAGAAAAGCGTAGAAAAACACCTAAGAAATACCCGCGTAAAGCGGGAACACCGAATAAAACGCCGATTCAATAATACAAACGAAGCTGGGATAACCAGAAAACCCGAACCAAAGAAAATCAATGGTTCGGGTTTTCTGCGTTCCAGGGAGATGAAATCATCAAAAAGCCGGACTAAGTTTCTATTTCAGGATATAATTTCCTATTTATCTTAACTATGATAATTTAGAAGAAGGTACATTATTTTTCAATCGTGAGGTGAAAGATTATCGGTTCCAGAGTGATGCATTTAATTGCTGCCTATCAAATTGCCAACGCCTATTCGATCGATCGTAAAACCGAAATGCTTGCAGGTGCTTTAGCCCCGGACGCTGTTTCTTCTAAAGACACGACTCATTATTACATAGGAAAGCATGAGGATTATTCAAGAACGATGGATTTACAGCGTTTTGTTACCGAGCATAAAAGTGAGCTCAGCTCGCCTTTTTGGTTAGGCTATTATTCGCATTTAATTGCTGACCATATATGGCTGCAGGGTTTCTACTTTTCCTGGTTGAGAAATCGTATGGAAAATGATCCGCAATTTTATACAGTTTACCATGAAGATTTCCGTTTGCTGAATGGGAAATTGCTGAAGCATTTTGGATTAAAGGAAGAGCTTGAGGCAAGCTTGCAAGCCTTCTGTTCATTTCCGGAAATGAAAGAGATTAATAAAGCGGACGTCAGTAGCTTTCTCGACTCTGCCGTAGAGGATTTACACTACAGTCAGGAGGATCTTAACGCGCCTCTTCAGGTATTTACCATGCCGCAAATCATTGGTTATATCTGTACGAGTGTGGATAAAAGTCTGGTGTTGATGAATCGCTTGTCAGGATTAGAAGGAGGACGCTTATGAAGATCGTCGTATTAGCAGACACCCATTTCCCGAAAAAAGGCAGCCAGCTTCCTTCACGACTATTAGAAGAGCTTCCCGGCGCAGACTTAATCATTCATGCAGGTGACTGGCAGACACCTTCGCTTTATGAGGAATTAGCCGGTTACGCTCCCGTAAAAGGAGTGTATGGAAACGTCGATGGAGATGACATCAAAGCGCTGGTCCCCTTTCAGCAAATACTTGAAATAGAAGGAAAGCGTATCGGTCTGGTTCACGGCCATGGAGAAAAGAAAACCACGGAGAAACGCGTGGTAGAAGCCTTTTCAGAAGATCAAGTCGATCTGATTATTTTCGGTCACTCTCACCTGCCGCTCTTGCGTTATGTCAAAAAGGTGATGATTTTCAACCCTGGATCTGTCACAGATAAGCGGAAACTCCCCTATTATTCTTTCGGTATTTTACATGTCAATGAAGAAATTGAAGCTCGCCATATATTCTTTTCTTAAGTTAAGTGAAAAAAATTTTTATCACTAATCACTATACAAGAAAGGAATTTTAGTGTTAAAGTCGAAGTAGTTAAGAGAACGCTTTCTTATTAGTGTTTTAAATATGAGAGAAAAAGGGGATTTTTATGAGTCAGAATCTATTTAATTTGGATGGAAAAGTAGCAGCAATTACAGGAGCCACCAGAGGGATTGGGCGCTCTGTCGCCTTAGCTTTGGCAGAAGCAGGAGCAGATATCGCTCTTCTTCAAAGGAATCCAGATCAATTAGATGTGAAGAATGAAATCGAAGAGCTTGGCCGCACGTGTCACATCATTCCTTGTGATCTTAACCAATTAGAACAGGTGAAGGAAGCTGTTCCGTCCGTTGTTTCCTCATTCGGAAAAATTGATATTTTAGTCAACTGTGCGGGGATCCAGCGTCGTTCGCCTTCGGTTGATTTTCCGGAAGAAGACTGGGACGATGTGATCAATGTGAACTTAAAAACCGTTTGGCTTCTTTGTCAGCAAGCGGGCCGCTATATGGTTCCGCAGAAAAGCGGGAAGATCATTAACTTTGCTTCTCTCTTATCCTACCAGGGAGGCATCACAGTTCCTGCTTATGCAGCATCTAAAGGCGGCGTATCTCAATTAACGAAAGCCTTGTCCAATGAATGGGCTCAGCACCATGTGAATGTGAATGCGATTGTGCCAGGATACGTCGCGACAGATATGAATACGGCCCTCATTAATGATGAGAATCGTAATCAGCAGATTCTTGACCGCATTCCTGCCGGAGATTGGGGAAAACCTGAAGACTTTAAAGGAACTGCCGTGTTCTTAGCTTCAGACGCGTCTAACTATGTTCATGGTCATCAATTAGCTGTTGATGGCGGCTGGTTAGGTAGATAATTAGAAAAAAAGTAAAGAGGCAGAGACAAAATAGTGGATGCCAGAAAAACCCGAACCCTTTATTTACAGGGGTTCGGGTTTTTTGCTGTGGAACTTATTTCTGTCCCGGCTGCTTTTTTTGACAGGTTGGACAGTAGTAGCACCGTCTTGAACCTGCGCGGAATTTGATAATTTCTGTGCCGTCGATCCGACAAGGCAGCCCTTCGCGATTAAATACCCAATGGCGATACTCATTGCGTTTGGCTCCCTGTGCTTTTAGCTCCCGGGCTAATTGAAGATCGTTGGTAATTCCATTATTTCGGTAGGATCTCCACGTCAATTCCATGCACGCTTTAGCAGCTTCGTGTAATTGCTTCATACTGCAGTCTGCCGGTCGCAGATCTGGGTGTATTTGAGCGGCAAATAGAATTTCACTTCTTAAATAGTTGCCGATCCCGGCAATGAAGGATTGATCCAGCAGAAGTATGCTCCATTTTCGATTGGTGAATGCCTTGCTTGTAAAGCGCTCCACGAGTTTCTGCTCGGAGATGGGTTCATTGAGAAGGTCTGGACCTGTTTTTGAAATAAACGGATGTTCAGGTACTTCTTCGTTTTTTAATACTTCAATATCAGAGGCACTGTAAAGCAGGGCCGACTTCTCTTCATTGTGAATCGCAAGCCGAAGCTGCCGGTTCGTTTTAGGATAGTTATACGCATTTCTGACATACCATTTTCCGTATAGCTGATTGTGAGAATAAAGCGTATAGCCATTATCGAAACGGATCAGCATGGCTTTCCCCTTCGTTTCGACTTTCTTGATGGATGCTCCCTTAAAGAAGGGTTCATAATCCTTCAAGTAAGGAAAGGCAAAAGAGATCTCCATAACTGGCCGATTAAGCAAGGCGTCTTCCAGTTCATCTGCCGCTCTGCGTATTTCGGGACCTTCCGGCATATCCATTCCTCCTCTCTTAACTCATGACTTCAGTCTAACGGAAAGGTGGAAAGAAAGGGAGAGGAATGCTTCATACAATTATTCTAAAAAATCAATTTCTATACCTCCCCATTATTATTCTCCTTAAAATAAATGACTATCTTTACCAGTTTTTAGCTCTTTAACTATATAACTACCAAGTACTTATCTAAAAAGAACCATCCCTGTGTAAATGGACTCACCTAGCATATATTATTTCAATATAATATATTAAAATATATATTTTTGTGAAAATGATGGTTTAAATATGGAAGTTATAAGGAATTAACGGTAATACCTTTTTAAAAAACGCAGGTTTGATTAGGGTCAAATGGAGAATTATTTGGTTGTTAAATTTACGTGATTAAGGTCAGGTTAGGTCTTTAATGGCGTAAGAAATTTTGCAGCATCATTTATGTTTAGGAGGGAGATCATGAGATTTGCAGGTGTAGGTTTAGTTATGCTGGCCGCTATATGCTGGGGGGTAGCGGAGGCATTGCCGATATTTTAATGAGTAAGGGCTGGGACCCTATTGTAATTTCCCTTTACCGTGGTGCGGTTGGATTTTTTTGTTTTCTCGTGTGGTTTCTTTTTCGTTTTAAACAAAACTGGAGTTTCTCTCCTCGGTTATACAAATGGTCTATACTCGCAGGGGTGGGTGTTGCTGGAAATTTCACTTTTTATTTTCTCAGTATCCAATCCGCCAGTATTGCGGTGGCCGCTACTTTAATGTATTCCGCCCCTGTATTCGTTCTTCTATTCTCTTTTTTATTACGAATAGAACGTTCGACTTGGTTTAAATGGGGATGTATCGCTGGTGTGCTTATAGGAATTATCCTGCTTACAGGTGCCTACAATATGGATTCTATTACGGTGAGTTTTCTAGGAGCAGCTTCAGGACTTGCTGCCGGACTCTCCTATGCCTTGTTTATATTCGGGTTTAAAAATGCATCTGAGATCGGAAAGCCACAGACAACGTTAACCATCGCCTTTTTTGCATTTTGTATCATCCTTCTTGTTTTTGCGGATAAGGGTCAAACTGCAGCTGCGTTGACTTCCAGCGATGCAGGATGGTTTATTCTCTTAGGGATCTTAGGTGCTGGAATTTCGTTTATTCTGTATTTCATTGGTATACGCCGGACGGCCCCTACGACGGCTTCGATGGTTGCGATGGTAGAGCCCGTAACAGCTTCATTATTCGGTGTTCTGCTTCTTGGAGATCATATGAAGATGATTCAACTTCTTGGTATGGTGCTCATCCTGGTTACGGTCACCGTCCTTAGTGTGAAGCAGTCCGACTGAGTAAGTTTATTTTCATTCCACAAATCATTCGTTAAATGCCAAAAAAAGAAACGCCTTCGTACTGAAGGCGTTTCTTTACTGGTTTTACAAAAATAATCAACTTGAAGTGAATAGACCGCCGTTAATGTGAATAAATTGTCCCGTAATGTAACTGGAGTCATCAGAGGCAAGCAGCACGTAGCTTCCTGCATGTTCCACGGGCTGACCGGGACGTCCCATTGGAGTGTTGGTTCCAAATTCCTTTACTTTATCTTCTGGGAAAGTAGAAGGAATCAGCGGTGTCCAGATCGGTCCTGGAGCTACCCCGTTTACACGAATGCCTTTACTCACCAGTTGTTTAGCCATGGATCTCGTAAATGCAACGACAGCTCCTTTAGTAGCTGTATAGTCCACCAGTTCCGGATTTCCGGTATAAGGATTGATGGAGGCTGTATTAATGATTGCACTTCCCTCTTTCAAATGAGGAATAGCTGCTTTCGTTAAGTGGAACATGGAAAAGATATTCGTACGGAACGTTTGCTCAAGCTGTTCGGTAGAAATATTGAGTAAATCATCCGTTGGGTGCTGCTCAGCCGCATTGTTCACTAAAATGTCCAGTTTGCCCAGTTCGTTGACGGTGCGTTCTACTGCCTGTTTACAGACCGTTTCATCCCCTACATCTCCTGGAATTAAAATGGCGCGGCGCCCTTCTGCTTCGATTTTCGATTTAGTGTATTCGGCATCCTCGTGTTCCTCTAAATAGGATATGGCCACGTCAGCTCCTTCTTTTGCATAACTGATCGCTACTGACCGTCCAATGCCGCTGTCTCCTCCTGTAATGAGGGCAACTTTTCCTTGTAGTTTGTTTCCGCTTTTATAGTCTTCATCCGCGTGGAGCGGCTTAGGGTTCATGTCCTGTTCATGACCGGGCTGTCTGGATTGTTCCTGTCCTGGCTGGCCTTGGGTTTGTCGATTCATACGATCCATTGCTGAATCCTCCTTTTTGTAATTGGTACTTTTTACAAGATGTTATGAGTGATTCCACGTATGCACGAGTTCAAACTCATTTTTCTAAAAAAGAGGATGAATTACCCTGGATAGGAGTTAATGGCCGCCTGGCTGAAATTTAACTAAGTGCGTATTGTTTAAATGAATAACGATTGCCTCATTTAGCCATTGCCTCACTAGCTTATACATTCTTGAAAAGTCAATGAATGACCACTGTTCCTGCAATCCAATCATATAGATTTCTCTTTTTGCGATTGGTAAGGGGAAGGATCAGATAAATAATTATTATTAAATTGACGGACGTCAAAATGATGGAGATTGTATTCTCGGAAAACGGGTTAGGCAGCATGTATCGCCATATACCGAAGTGGGCAATTTCCCAGGGCATAAACTTGATAGCTGTTCGAGTAATGGATCGGCCGATTCCTATACGGCAGCCCTCATCCCCTGCCACACAGATACCCATTTTCCTTTTTCCCCACGTCCCTTGCCATTTAGAGTATTCACTTAGAATGAAATAAAGTGAAACGGGGAAGGTCATCATCAAGAAACCTGTCAATTCTGCTGTTACAGGGGAATGTGAAAATAAAGGAGTAATAGTCGGTCGGAAAAAGAAAAAAAGGGTGCCTAAAACAAATATGCCGTAAGCAGCAATAATGAGAAAATCTAATAAGAAAGCACAAATTCGAATTTTAAATGGAGCGTAAGACATATGAGCATGCTCTCCTTGTTTATTCGTATGTACTCTCAAAATTGATAACTAGAAGCGGAAAAGAGCTTAAGTTCTATGACTATGCTGTTACCATTTTGAGGTGCCTTTTAAAATGAAAAGAAACAGAGAATCTGTTATCGACTCTCTGCTTTGAAGTAATTTATCAATCCTTTTCTTTTATGTTAGACCACATGGATAAATTAGAATTCTGCCGTAATGGGCAGCATAAACGGTTTCAATGGCTTTAGAAATTTTCCCCTCACCATAAGGTCACTTCCCCGGTGAAAAACTTCCGGTTCAAACGGATGGTTCAGCCGATCTGGAGTAAAGAATACGTGAACTTCCTGGAAAGGCACAGGGATCAGTTCGCAAATTTGCACTAAGTCCGGCATATGCGCCCCGGCACAATCATAAATTTCCAGGCAACCTTCTATGACATTGAAAAGAAGCAGAATGTCTAAGTCACTCGAATAATATAAATGCGAGGCTAATTCGGAATTCACCAAGTTTAAATAAAAGGCAGAACGGTAAGTAAGCGCTGTCATTTGGTGGGAGTTTGGCTCGTTTTCTTTAAGTAAACGGTAGACAAGCTTCGCATCTTCTTCCTTAGCTAAGTCCAGTTTTTTGAGTGGGAGCGGTTGGGCTGGTTTGTGGAGATAACGGGTTTTGAAATAGTGCTGAGTCACGGATTGAAAACCATAGGGAGTGTAGAGTTCTGGATTGGATGTGTAGAGAAAACTGCGTTCATATCGCTCATCGATATGCTCAAGCAATAGCTTGAACAGGGACTTCATGAGCCCTTGATCTCTATACTCAGGGTGTGTCATAACGGACTGGATGCCTGCACTTTGATAAATTTTCCCTTCCATAATGAGCGGCATATCGAAACACGATACGTTCGATATGGCATGATTGTCGACGAGGTAAGTAAAAGGGTGATAGGTGTGATCCCAGAATCCCTGGTCATAGAATCGGCGGAATTCTGCGGCAGAGATACCGAACACTTCCTCAAATAATGGATAAAGACGTTCGCGCTGGACATCAACATGGGAATAACCCTTATCAAATGTAAGTACCTTCATCTGAACCCTCCTAAAATAAACAAAGTGAATTTTCTGACAACTATTGATTTTAATTAAATTATACTATCTTTGTCAGGGAAAAAATAGAGGAAATAAACAGCGAAAAATGTAAGGATTTAGTGATAAAATGGAGGATAAATCTGGAATTTATTGTCGAATTACAAGGGGGAAGAAAGATGATTAAGTTAGAGAAGGTACAAAAGGAAGAGGAATCCATCCTCCACAATTTAATGCAGTTTTATATATACGAATTTAGTCGATATAAACCGTCAATCACTTTAGAGCCTGAAGGAACCTATCGTCAATTTGATTTGGACAAATATTGGAACGATCCCGCTTTTCAAGCTTTCTTTATTAGGTATAACACAGAGCTTGCTGGATTTGCTCTTGTGGAAAACGAACCAGCGGTGAAGACGATTCAGGAATTTTTTATCATGGCGAAATACAGCGGCCGCGGATTTGGTAAAGAAGCAGCTACCATGCTGTTTCACTTGTATCCTGGCAATTGGACTCTTTCCCAAATTGAAGCGAATTATCCTGCCCAGGCGTTCTGGAGAAAGCTGATTCACCGGCTTACGAATGGAAAGATGGTGGAGCGGTATGATGAAGATAGGAATTCGATTCAGGAGTTTCACACCGATTCTTTTGTAAAAAAAGGAGACGGAAATAAACCATTTCTTGGAAGTGTCCAAAGCGGCACCTCAGTATAGCGGGAGTTTTGGACAAAAGAAGAGGATTCAGCTGAAAACCCGAACTCATTTTCGAAATGAGTTCGGGTTTTCCATTTCACATGGTTTATGTGAAATATTCGAGGCGGGCTTCTGGAAAGTAAGTATCAATATACTCTCCCAGCGTACGCTGAATATCCTGCTGTTCATCTTTAGGGTACACGTACTTGCCAATTCCATAGCGTCCCCATTTATACATTCTTCTTTCCTCATCCATCTCAAGCTTTGTCATGGGATAGTTTTTCTGAATAACGCGTTTCGCCGGCTTCGTGAAGCGGTGTTGAATCAGTTCAAAGGTAAGATCCTTTTTTGCGTAAGCGGGCAGCTTCTCGTGAAGTTGTTCAAAGAGCTCTTTGTACCCTTCTCTCCACTCGTCGTATAAGTAAATCGGAGCAATAATAAAGCCCAGCGGATAACCCGCCGCAGCCACCTTTACGGCGGCTTCAATACGCTCCTTTAATCTCGAAGTGCCGGGTTCGAGGAATTTAATCACATAATCGGCGTTCATGCTAAAGCGAAATCGGGTCCGGCCGTTATGCTCAGCGTCTAACAAGTGGTCGACATGAGCAAACTTAGTCACAAATCGCAATTTTCCGTGCTCGGATTTACCGAAATATTCAATCGCATGCTTCAGTGAATGGGTAAGGTGGTCGATTCCCACAATATCGGATGTACAAGAGGCTTCAAACCGGGTTTCTTCTGGGGAACGCTCCTTCATATACTGCTCGGCAGCATCAAAGATTTCCTCGAGGTTAACGT
Organism: uncultured Bacillaceae bacterium; assembly: GCA_963739045.1. Classification (GTDB taxonomy): domain Bacteria; phylum Bacillota; class Bacilli; order Bacillales; family Halobacillaceae; genus Halobacillus_B. The sequence goes on from CAVTYY010000001.1 coordinate 442,942, forward strand.
ACGTACGAATGTACGGTTTGCTCCCCATCGTCGTCTGCAGATAGCAGTAATGACAGTGTCCCATGCATCCGGTAGCAAAGGGAATCGCATATTCGGCGGATGGCTTTGACGTATCGAATTTCAACGTTTTTCGAACGCCTACCACAAGAGTCGATTTGGCCACTCGATATTTTTGAAAATCATTTTCTCCCGGCAGGTTCCGTACTTGGTTGTGAGAGGTGGTTTCGCGAATCTCGATCCCCATATTCTCGAACTTTTCTTTTAATTCTCTCCCCAACGGATACTCTAAAGCACGGGGTTCGATATAAACGAGCTGAGGTACGAATGGCTTTACCACTGCGGTCCCTCCATATCAAAGCTGCCGAAGACGTCTTCGTAGGCACGCATCGCTTCCCCTTGAGAGGCATAAACAGCGATTTCAGAATCCAGAGGGAAATACGTGTCATATAAGAATAAGGCCAATTCTCCGGGCTCTTCTGGATCTTTGACCACTGCCGCCTGCTGAACGTTGGCTACGTCAAATGTATGAGGGTTGCGATAGATGACGTACACCACATCCCCTGCTCGATAGACAGGATTATACATATCCATTAAACCACCTGCTTTCTGTTAGTTGTGCTCATTCTTCCACAACCCTTCGAAAATATTACATGAAAAGTTACCCACTTCCCTTAATTGAATTGTTCAATAATTATTGAATTTAACATTCTAAAAATATAGAATGTAAAAGAGGTGATTTTAAATGGAAGTATTCAATTCTTCAAGCCGCAATCGAGAAACTTATCACATCGAAGTCCAGTCTTCTTTGCTCTGGGAAACAGCCCTGGGTATTGCAGCTGTAACCAATACAGAATTAATTGATACGTTGGAAAGACCCATGACAGAATGGGAGACGATTCACAAATCTATGCCTGAAGCAATGAAACAGCATCTGGAAACGGTCCAGCAGCATAATACGTGGAAGGCTCTTCTTGAACTGCTCCATCAATCACATTTTTCAACGCTTGCCGACTTTACCCACTACATACATCAGCTTACTGAGGAAGATTTGAAGTACAACTGCCTCCCTTTTATGGGCAAAAAGAAAACCGAAGCACGAATGGCCGCCGCTCGCGGTGACCAGGCAGCAGTGAAGGATCTTCAAGAATACACGGCCGGTCACGCCTTTTTAACAGACTATATTGAATGTATAGCCACTGCAGATCCGGCTTGGCTAAAGAAGCATTTAATTGAAGTAATGACAGGCTGGTACGAGCAGGTGATTGCACCTGAAGCGGATCATCTGGAGGCGATTCTTTCCCGAGATCATCAGTCAAAAGCTTTGGCCAAAGAAAAGATGCATCCCGAGGAACTCGTCAGCTGGGCAACGGGCGGAATGGAGTATGCTCCGGAGCCAAGCGTTTCCCGTGTGCTGCTGATTCCCCACCTGACGTATCGGCCGTGGAATGTAGAAGCCGATTTAGAGGATACGAAGGTATTTTATTATCCTGTGGCGAACGAAAGTATGAATCCTGGAGACCCTTATACGCCTGACCAATTTCTCGTCCAGAAATGCAAAGCTTTAGGGGATGAAAACCGCTTGCGCATCCTGAAGATTCTTGGGGAGAAGGAACGGACGCTGAAAGAACTAACGACTCTCCTCTCCATGCGGAAAAGTACCGTCCATCATCATGTAAAACAATTGAAAGCAGCGAGATTTGTGAAGCAGAACGGGGCCATTTATCAGCTTGCTTCTCATCAACTAGCGTCGCTTGGGCATGAATTACAAGGGTACGCCGGCGGCAATCATGAATGATCCGCTGGTTCAGTTCAACGACTCCCCTCTCCCGTTGAAAAGGAATTTTCCTGTTTTCCGCTTGATGGGCGGTAATCTTATTTCTTTTGTAGGCGATCAAATGTATCTGCTGGCACTTCCGCTGCTTGTACTGGAGATCACTGGGTCGCCGATCAGCATGGGCCTGGTGGCCGCACTCGAACGTCTTCCACTATTGGCACAGCCTTTCATGGGCGTTTTCACGGACTATTTAAACCGTAAAAAGATTCTGATCGCGTGTGATCTGGGACGCTTTCTCCTGTTAATCGGAACAGCTCTCTTGTATTTCTTCAGTCATTTAACGATGATTGAACTATCATGCACCGCTTTTTTCATCGGGGTGTTCAGTCAAATTTATAATACCTGTCAATTTGCGTCTGTTCCCAAGCTTGTCAGAAAAGAAGACTTACAGCTCGTCAATTCGATCAATTCCAGTTTATTTAACACGGCGGTGTTTACGGCACCTGCTGCTGGAGGGATGGTCATTTCTCTGCTGAATCCAGGAGCCGCTCTGTTTATTAACGGCCTTAGTTTCTTAGCTGCCCTCGGCGCGGTGGTCAGCCTGCCCCTCCCTTTGTCTCGGGAAGAGGGTTCGGGACGTGCGTTTATGAAGGATGTGAAAGCTGGATTTGAATATGTCTGGTCGATTAAACCGATCCTGTTTACCAATGCCGCGATGTTTTTTTCGGTTTTCGGAACGACGTTATTTTTAACGATGCTGGTGTTTCATTTAAAGCAGGTGATTCGTTTAGATGCCGTCCAAATCGGCTGGCTGCTATCCGCAGGAGGACTTGCAGCTATTCTAGGTTCGATAGCGTCGAGCTTTGTCAGAAAGCACCTTACCTACCGCTCCATCCTTTTCGCAGGTTCTATGATCGGCGGCGGTTCGATCGTGCTTTTCGGATACGCTGATTCGTATGTCTGGCTGCTGGCAGGCAATGCTATAGGTACGTTTGCGGCTTCCATTCAAAGTCCTTGTATTCTTACCATTCGGCAGAAATTAACGCCCGATCGTTTATTAGGCAGAGTACAGGCGACCAGCCGATTTCTTACCTGGTTCACCATGCCTTTTGCGGCGTTTTTAGCAGGTATCCTGGCCGATTCTTTTGGAACGGGCAGAACGATTCTTACCGCCGGTGTGATCGTCATACTGTCTTCCTTTTTTTATTTACATCGATCGCTTGGGAATAAAGCCCTTCTGTAACAAATAGTCTTAAGTAACGACACCATTTTTACAGAAAGGGAGAGGGTTATGGTCATCATGCCTGCTGTGCAAAAGGATTTGGAGGAAATTTTACGACATACGGCCGAGTCGTTTAATGAAGGCTCGCAGGGGAATTACTATGTGAATGATGCTTTGGCGTCAGAAATGATGAATACCGTCCTGCTCAGAGGCGGAAGAGTATTAGTGATGAAGGAACCTGACACTCACGAGTTTGCGGGATGGATCTTATATGGAATTGAGAAAGATGAAATCACCAAAGACGACTTCGGGTTTATTTATGAACTTCATGTGTTAAAACCATATAGAAAAAGAGGCTATGCGACGGCCTTGATGGAGGAAGCGCTCCATCAATTAAAGCATCATGGGCTGAAACGGGTCAGACTCGTCGTCTATAAAGGCAATTTCGCCATCAACCTGTATGAAAAATTAGGCTTTACCCAGCACCGCATTGTTATGGATAAGCCGATTTAAGGAGGGAAATCTCATGGATCCCCAGTTGAATACAAGACGGCTGCATTTACGCCCCTTTTCGTACTCGGATGCGAAGAAGGTTTCAAAGCTCGCTGATGATCCAGTCATTGCAGCCACGACCCAGATTCCCTATCCTTTTACGCTGGAGAAAGCAGAAGATTGGATTGCCCTGCATAGAAGCTGGATTGAGAAAGGATCGGCCTATCCATTTGCTTTGGTCACCTGGGAAGAAGCAGAATTAGTCGGAACCATTACGATCCGTATGGATAAGAACCATCATAAAGGGGAGCTTGCCTATTGGATAGGCAAGCCCTACTGGGGAAAAGGATACGCCACAGAAGCGGCCCGAAGAGTGATCCAATTTGGCTTTGAGGAGCTGGACTTACATAGAATCTGGGCCCAGGTCATTCATTCAAATGCTGCTTCGCAAAAAGTTCTCGAGCACACGGGAATGAGTTATGAAGGCACATTGAAAGAGGATCTGTACCATCAGGGAATCTATGCCGATGTAGATATTTATGGAATTCTTTCAAGTACATATGTTTCACATGAAACAAAATAACGTGCCTGGGACAAAAGGAAATGCCTACAGTCTAAAGACGAAGAATCAAGTTAAGGATAGGGGCTTACTCCGAATGGGCGCTCCGGAAATACACTCCGCTTTTCGCGGGCGGCTGGTTTGCCTCCTCGTGCTGCGCACTGTGGGGTCAAACCTATGCCTTCCTCCCGCAGAAGTCTCCGTGTATTTCCTGCGCTGGAATGGTATGACTATTCTCCTTGATTCATCCTTGGAGACAGAATAATCATAAGTATATTTCCTGTAGAAACCGGTAAAAAGTTTACAACAAGCAGGAAAAGAAATCCGAACGATGATGGAATGTTAACAAAGTTATTCCGTCATTGTTCGGATTTTATAATGGAGGAAAGACTTTTGTCACCGCCTCGTTTTTTTTACTGTTGTTTGTAAGCAATGAGGATGATTTCCTCCGTTGTCTCTTCTTTCATAAGCTTCTCTAAACGCTGAATTTCACTGAGCATTCCATGATTAAGGTCTGCCGGCTTATATTCATCTTTTATACTTTCCTGATTCATCTGTTTCCCCTCCTTTATGTCTTTCCTTTTTCTCTAGTCTTTGTTTGCTTTAGAAATGTTAATCAAGCTGGATTGTAAAAAGTATATAAATTTGACCGATAAACAGTTGTTATTTATATCTTAAAGATATATTATAGGGAGCGGTAAGGGTCTGTCATAGAATGAGGAGGTTACGATGTACGAATTATTTATACTAGGAGAACTTAAAGATAAACCCATGCATGGGTATTTGCTTCAATATGTGCTGGGAAAAATAATTGGTCCAGACCGTAAGATGAGCTGGGGCGTATTATATCCGCTGATTCAAAAGCTGACTAAGGAAGGGTATATTACTCAGACTCTTCTGGAACATTCCGGTCCGGGACGTCCTAAAAAGATTCTCAAAATCACGGACAAAGGTCTCTGCCGTTTCGATGAATTAATGGTGGAACCGGCAGAATATGACCAAAATACGGAAGATCTTTTTCATATCAAGCTTAGTAACTTTCATCATATAAATGAAAAGCTGAGATTGTCGATTCTGGAACAACATAGAAGCTATCTGCTTTATCTGCTTGATTATGTGGAAGAAAATCGTTCCATTGTAATGAGTGAGGAAGAAATTAAAAGTGAAGAAAAAACAAGTATTGATCTAGTGTTAACTCATCGAAGCAAGCGGATCGAAGCCGATCTTCAATGGCTGAAACAGGAGATGAAGCACGTTAAGGAGGAAAAGAATGACACAGGAGAAAAGTAATAAACGCTGGTGGGGGTTAGCGGCCGTTTGTTTTGGTCTATTTATGGCCTTGCTTGATGTGACCATAGTAAACGTGGCCTTGCCGACCATCCAAAGTGATTTTAATACAGATTTTAGCCAGTTAGAATGGATTGTAAACGCTTATACATTGATCTTTGCGGTTGCTTTAATTACCGTGGCGCGGCTGGGTGACATTTTTGGTAGAAAACGATTTTTCATGCTGGGCTTAATCGTATTTACAATTGGTTCTTTACTTTGTGCGCTGGCACCAGGGATTAATTTCTTAAATATTTCCCGGGGAATTCAAGGTTTGGGTGCTTCAGCCATGATGTCGTTATCGATGGCGATCATTTCGACCACCTTTTTTGGAAAAGAACGCGGGATTGCGTTTGGAGTCTGGGGAGGCGTCAGCGGACTGGCAACGGCAATTGGTCCATTGGTGGGCGGAATTTTAGTAGAGAACTTCAGCTGGCAGTCAATATTTTATCTAAACCTCCCGATCGGACTGATCGCCTTAGTGATGGCTTTTCTTTTTATTAAGGAAACGAAGGATGAAGAAACCTCGAAGTCGATTGATATTATTGGATTTCTGCTGATTACAGCAGCCATGTTCTGTCTGGTATTTGGTTTAATTGAAGTGAATAAATCAGATCTCGGCTGGACGTCACCTGAGATTATGGGTCTGCTTGGCGGAGCACTCATCAGCTTTATCATCTTTGTGCTAGTCGAATTAAAAATAAAAACCCCGATGGTGAATCCAAGAATATTTAAAAACCTTAGTTATTCCGGGGCTTGTATAGCTGCTTTTTGCTTAAGCGCAGGTGTTTATGCTCTTTTCTTCTATTTAACCATTTATCTGCAAAATTATCTCGGGTTTTCAGCGCTTGAAGCCGGGCTGAGGTTTATTGCGATCAGCGGATTTGCCTTATTCCTTGGACCCATTTCCGGAAACCTGACCGACAAAATCGGTTCAAAACCCGTGATCGTCACAGCCTTAGCGATTCTTGCGATTGCTGACTTTATGATGACGCTCGTTTCTTCTACGCAGGACCAAAGCAATTGGATTTATTTATTACCTGCCTTCTTAGTGGCAGGTGTAGGAAACGGTTTGATTAATCCTCCTATTTCGACAACCGCAGTGGATACCGTTCCTAATCGAATTGTCGGTATGGCTTCAGGGGTGAATAACGTCTCCAGACAAATTGGGATCGCTTTTGGGACAGCCTTTCTCGGAGCTGTTCTCTCCAACCAATACGTCAATGCGATTCAGGAGAAAATCAGCGCCTTAAATTTGCAAGGAGTTCCTGATGATGCGAAACAGGATATTATTGACGGAATCTCCGCGGCTGGTCCGATTGCCGGGAGCCAGGGTCTAGAAGGAGCAGGGGCCGATAAATATCAAAGTATGCCGGGATTCTCTCAGATCCAGGATATTGCTCAGACCGCCTTTGTGAATAGCTTAGACCAGGTTTTTGTCACGGCAGGAATCATCTTAAGCCTGGGAGCGATTTTAAGTTTCTTCCTCATTAAAAAGAGTGATTTTGTCGATTAACCGTTAGAAAAAGAGGCCGGGATCTTTTAGCCAATAGTAAATCCGAATGGTGATGAATTGTTAATTACATGATTCCAATACCATTCGGTTTTTTTGTACAGCATGAGCCAGGTTGTCTAGATGTTACAACAGAAAGGATATTTGTGTTTGCTCCTTGATTACTCTGTCTACAAGGATGAATAAAGGAGAGTGGAAGTAAAATATATATACCATTCCAGCGTAGGAAATACATGGAGACTTCTGCGGGAGGAAGGCATAGGTTTGACCCCGGAATGCGAAGCACGAGGAGGCAAACCAGCCGCCCGCGAAAAGCGGAATGTATTTCCGGAGCGGTCATTCATCGTCACCCTCTTTGCATCCCTTTATTGTTCGTTTTTCTTTAAAGGTTTTAGATGTTTCCTTCTTTACAGGCAGAGTTTCTTTTGCCCAAGCTCAATTGCCTGGTCAGCGAATTGCAGGACCTGTGCTTTCATGGCGGAATCTGCCTGGACGAAGCTTTTCTTGCCGTTTCTCAGCTGAATCGCTTCATCGATAATTTCTTGGTGCTCGGGCATGATTTCTTTTGCCCAGTCTAAAGCGGCTTCTTTCCCGATAATCTCGTGGTATTCAACCGTATAGAGGATTCTCGCTAATCCCGAGACGACCCAGACGATCTCCTCGCCGTCCACTTCTGCATACTGCCCTTTGGCTATGTAACGGGGCCAGTAGCGAGTCAGGTTATATTTCATTTCCTTCATCACTTCGTCCATCGTAACAGCCGGAAGGAGCTCAGGGCCGTACCAGCTGGTTCTCAACGTCCACCAGGTCACAGCATTGAGGTTATGATAGCCGGCGGCAGTAAACGATCCACCTTCAAGAGAAGGATAAGGAGAAATTTCGCTGTTCCCTTTGCCATGCGCAGAGATCGGCAGGAACATAACGTCCAGTCTATTATAGAATTCGGGATCTGTATGGCGGATGGTGTCATGGAACGTTTGAATTTGCGGAGTCAACTGGAGTAAATCATCTTCAGAATGAAAAAATAAGATAAGGTCCCAGTCACTTTGTTCCTTATTAAATGCATCAATGGCCCCGGAACCATATTGATAGATTCCAAAGAGGGAGGGTTCAAAGGTTTGGACGAGTTTCTTGATATACTGGTTTATGTTCACTTTGATCATCCTTTCTCGTTTTTAAATTTTCATCCGCCTGTTTTTTTTAGAGGAAATTACCGAACCCGCGCCGAATGAATTAGCATACGAATGAAAAAGGAGTGCGGGAAATTATTTTTAAGCTTTGTAAATCAGGGTACACCCTGCCGTAACAGGGATGGTGAATCAATTCTAGATTTTCGCGAGTCTCCTTAGTAATTAAATACTTTGCATTTCATGTTGTCTATTTCTATACTTAGACTATATACGTGTGAAGAAAAACAATTCTTTATGACTATTCTATCTATGAATTTTTCCATATACTAGATACTTTTACTACTGTAAATATGATAAAATAACGTAAGAGTGAAAACGGCATACCTATGCGCAGCAGCCGGAAAGCCTGCAGCGCTTTTTTCTGTTTTTGAGCTGGTTCTATACAGGCAGCAGAGGTAGCGTATGCTTGATCGTAAAAAGGTGGTGTCTGATCGTGTTACATCCTTTTGGCCGTTTGTTCGGACTGGGGGACAAGTCAGAATCTGATCATGAGAATGATGGTGAAGGATATAATCCTGACGAAGTTCTGCAAATACCTGTTCAACGTGTTCAGCCGAACCGTTACCAGCCTCGCGCGATATTTAACCACGAAAAGATAAAAGAACTTGCCCAGACGATCCATACGCATGGGATGATTCAGCCAATTGTGGTCCGTCGCTTAAATGATGAGGATTTTGAATTGATTGCTGGAGAACGAAGATGGCGAGCGGTTCAATCGCTCAATTGGGAAACGGTACCCGCCATTATTCGTGACATGAACGACTCACAGACCGCATCCGTAGCGTTAATCGAGAACCTGCAGCGTGAAGAGCTGACGGTTATTGAAGAAGCCATGGCTTACGCAAAGCTGATTGAAATTCATGAATTGACGCAGGAAGCTTTGGCGCAGCGTCTAGGCAAGAGTCAATCGACAATCGCTAATAAAATGAGGCTGTTAAAGCTTCCACAATCGGTGCAGCAGGCAATCATGGACAAGAAGATTACAGAGCGGCATGCCCGTGCTTTAATTGGAATAAAGGATCCTGAGCTGCAAGAGAAAATTCTTGCTGAAATTATCGAAAAGCATCTAAATGTGAAACAGACCGAAGAGCGGATCGCTAAGCTTGCCGAGCCTAAACCGAAGAAAAAGAAACCGACCCTTAAAGGGGTAAATAAAGATATGCGGATTGCAATGAATACCATTCGCCAATCGCTTACTATGGTGTCGGACACCGGCATTGACCTGGAAACAGATGAAGAAGATCATGAGGACTATTATCAAATCACGATAAAAATTCCAAAGAAAAAATCATAGCTTGCTGAACACCCATCTTTACGGCTGTGAAGGTGGGTGTTTTTTCAAGGATTCTTTAATATTTCTAATATTTGGATAAAACCGGCCTTTTTCCTCCTATTTTCTTAGAAGAATGATAGAATAATAAGACATAGAGTAACGAAAAAGCGAGGAATCTCAGGGGTGTAATCGGTTTTTGAGACGGGGTAACGGCGGCTGCAGGACTGCTGCGCGCAGGAATCGAAATATGAGGAAAGAGGCAGGTGACAGCATGGGGAAAGTGATTTCCATTGCCAACCAAAAAGGAGGCGTAGGTAAGACCACGACGGCGGTTAATTTAAGCGCATGCCTGGCATATTTAAATAATAGAGTACTTCTGGTAGATATAGATCCTCAAGGCAACGCTACGAGCGGTGTAGGTGTTGAGAAAGGGGAAATGGATCAGTGCATCTATGATGTGCTGGTGGACGATGTGGAAGCGAGTGAGGTGCGGACGACCACCTTGGTAGAGAATTTAGATGCCATCCCGGCGACCATTCAATTAGCGGGGGCAGAAATCGAGCTTGTTCCTACCATTTCCCGGGAAGTAAGATTAAAGCAGGCTATCGACAAAATTAAAGACGAGTATGATTATGTGATTATCGACTGCCCTCCGTCCCTCGGGCTGCTGACGATTAATTCACTGACCGCTTCTGATGCTGTGCTGATTCCTGTCCAGTGCGAATACTATGCGCTGGAAGGACTGAGTCAATTGCTAAATACCGTCCGGCTAGTGCAGAAGCATTTGAATAAGCAGCTGATGATTGAGGGCGTCCTTTTGACGATGCTGGATGCCAGAACGAATCTGGGAATTCAGGTTATTGATGAAGTGAAGAAATATTTTCAGGATAAAGTCTATAAATCGATCATTCCCCGGAATGTCCGGCTGAGTGAAGCCCCGAGTCATGGAAAACCGATTATTTTATATGATCCCAAATCCCGCGGGGCGGAAGTGTATTTAGACTTAGCAAAGGAAGTGATCGCAAATGGCGAAAGGGTTAGGTAAAGGATTAGGATCCTTAATTAAGCAGCAGGGTGAGGAAATTAGTGAAGTCCTTGTTAAAGAATGCCGGCCCAATCCGTATCAGCCCCGGAAACAATTTACCGATGAAGCGATTGAAGAGTTAAAGCAGTCGATTCTTGAACACGGGATCCTGCAGCCGCTCATCGTCCGAAAAAGTATTAAAGGCTACGAAATCGTTGTAGGAGAACGCCGGTTTCGGGCAGCCAAGGCCGCTGATTTCGACTCGGTTCCCGCTCTCGTCCGCGATCTGACCGATGAACAAATGATGGAGATTGCGCTGCTCGAAAATTTACAGCGTGAAGACCTTACTCCGGTTGAGGAAGCGATGGCTTATCAGAGCCTGATAAAGGAACTGGGCGTCACTCAGGATCAATTAGCCGGGCGGTTAGGAAAAAGCCGCTCTCATATCGCTAATCTCGTCCGGCTGCTGTCGCTTCCGCCTGCTATCATTAAGCATATGAATCAAGGAACTTTAACGATGGGTCACGGCCGTGCGCTGCTTGGATTGAAGGATAAGCAGGAGCTCTCCTCTGTTGCTGACAAAATTGTTAAAGATCAATTGAATGTCCGGCAGGTAGAACGTCTTATTGCGGATATGAATGAACAAAAGGCGGCGAAGAAGAAGAAAGAAACAGAGAAAGATATTTTCATAAAAGCCCGCGAAGAAACGTTGAAAGAGCAGCTCGGAACAGGGGTTACGATTCATAAAGGGAAACGAAAAGGGAAAATAGAGATCGAATTTTTTAATGATGAGGATTTAGAACGAATCCTCGAATGGTTTGAAACAAAGGAACAGGATGCCTGATGGAAAGAAAACCTTCAGGCTGGTTTACATAAGGAATCTATGTTTCACAGGAAACAGAAAACGGAGAGAATGTCATGGTATTACTAGGAACCTTAGTGAATGGGGCCTGTATCGCTGCCGGGACGCTTCTGGGATTATTTTTTACCAAAATTCCCGAACGTTATAAAGAAACCGTAATGAGCGGTGTTGGGCTTGCGGTCATTCTAATTGGCTTGAAAATGGGATTTAAAACGGACAATATCGTCATTGTGCTGCTCAGTCTGTTAACCGGCGGCATCCTGGGAGAAGCGATTCGATTAGAAGAGAAGCTGGAATACATCGGCCGCTGGATTGAACGGAAATTCACCAGTCCTGACAAGCAGTCGAGTGTCGCTCAAGGATTTATTACCGCTTCGCTGATTTTTGTCATCGGTGCGCTAGCGGTTATTGGCGCGCTTGACAGCGGGTTGCGCAATGATCATGAAGTTCTGATTACGAAAGCGATTATTGATGGCTTCGTCGCTCTTGTGCTCACCTCCACGCTCGGGTTCGGGGTTATTTTTTCTGTCATCCCTGTCGTGCTGTATGAAGGGTCCATTGCTTTACTTGCAACGCAAATTAATCGCTGGGTGCCGCAGGAGATGCTTGATTTATTTATTACGGAAATGACGGCAGTCGGAGGATTGCTCATTGTAGCGATTGGTTTAAATCTCCTCAAATTAACGAAAATCCGTGTCGCTAATCTACTACCCTCTCTCTTTATGGTAGGAATCATTTTGTATGTGGCCCAGTGGTTCTAGACAGCAGCTATAGAGGCTGCTGTTTTTTTATGGGAAAAACAATCGTTGGATAGGCAGGCGTACCGGCGCGCTTGTTGAAACGCTGCTGATCGGCTAACCGAATGGCAGCAGCAACTTGCGCGGCCATTTTCATCACAATGTGCAGCCGTGTATTTTGCAGGACAACATATTCCATAAATCCACTGACGTTCACCATCCCGCTGATATGAACATCCCCCACAGCAGGAAGGTCTTTCTTTAAAGCCGCTCCCGGGGAAATGGTCCCCTTGCCCAGGCTGACGCAGCCGACGGAGGAAGATCGTCCTAAGCACGCATCCACGGCCAGAATAAATGGACGGGGATGAAGCCTATGAATTTGTTCCAATTGTTCATGTAAATTTAAGGCGTGTAACGGGTTTTCTAACGTTCCATAAACTTTAAAGGTTTCCAGAAGCTGATCCTCAAGCATGGACCCGATCAGCGGACCAAACGCATCCCCGGTGGACCGGTCCGTGCCGATGCAAGTAATAATGACTTCGCTCTCTGCCGGCAGCCATTCCTCTAAATAGACACTTAATTGCTGACTCATCTCCGGATCGTCCATATGTACACGACGTTCACTGTTGGAAAACTTGTCCTTAAAATTCATAGCCACTCCTCCAGACACATAGTAGTAACAGTATATAAGTCTGTTCACGGTTCTATACGTGCCAAATACATTGAGGTGGAGGAGCGGTCATGTTAAAAGCAGGAATCAAGTGGATGTTTTTAATTGTGGGGACGATGATTGGCGCTGGTTATGCTTCTGGCAGGGAGCTTTGGCAATTTTTTGGACAAGACTCAGGCTTGGCTATTTTGTTGTTCGCGCTCATGTTCAGCATATGCTGTGTGTCGATTATGGATATAAGCTTCAAGAAACAGTCCGGTCATTATCTTCCGGTGCTGAAAGCAATTGTGGGGAAACATTTGACGGTCGTCTATGACGGCATGATCATTATTTATTTGTTCACGACTACGGTCATTATGCTCGCGGGAAGCGGGGCGACGTTTCAGGCGTTTCATTTTTCCTACCGGTTAGGCGTGATGATCATTGTGATCCCGCTTATTCTATTATTTGTGTGGGACGTGAAAGGAATTGTCGCCGTAAACAGTCTGGTTCTCCCCCTGCTGATTACGGGGTTACTGTTTGTGTTAATTATGTTTATTAACGATCACAATTTGGAGATCTTCGGTCATTTTGATGAAATGAGCAATTGGATGGCTGCCTTTCCGTTTACAGCGTTGAACATCCTGCCGCTGATAGCTGTCCTTGGGGCGATTGGAAACAAAGTAAAATATAAAGGAGAGATTTGGGTCGCGAGCTTAGGGAGCGGATTAATTCTCGGGGTGATTTCCTATTTATATAATAATAGTTTGATTCAAATTTCTGATGAAATCATCCTATATGAAATTCCACTATTTGCCATACTAAAGCACTATCCTTACGAGATGCTGATTTTCATGTCGTTAATGCTCTGGATCGCGATCTTTACGACAGCTGCATCAGGCACTCTTGGCTTAGTAACCAGATTCCGCGACTTTTCCAAGCAGCCGCTGTGGATTGTGGCCATGGGGATGATTGCGCTCATGCTTCCGTTTACCTCTTTCGGGTTCTCGACATTAATTGAGTATTTGTACCCGCTTTATGGGGTTTTGAACTTGTACGTGCTCACTTCTCTCCTGCTTTATCCGGTATTACAAAGATTCAAAATCCGTTAAAAACCTGTTAGAATAGTTCTCATATTCATTGGCGTAATGGGAGGGATAACAGGTGAGCGGCAAAGGTGACAAAGGAAGTGACAACTAAGTGGGACAACACTATTGACTATGTTACTGGTCCAGATCTTTGGGTAACTATTGGTGTGGCTGTTTTGCAAATTGTCCTCATATTAGTCTTAACGTTTGTGGTAAATCGTCTTGCAAGAAGAATTACCTCTCAGTTTTTTGAAAACCGCCGCCGGGGGCCATTTAAAATCACCCAGCGCAGAGAGGCGACGCTGAAGAAGCTCGTCATGAACACGATCAACTACATTGTGTACTTCACCGCGTTCATCATGATTTTAGACACCTTTTCTCTTGATGTCGGAGCCTTGCTTGCCGGTGCAGGGATTGCCGGTCTTGCGATTGGCTTTGGCGCTCAGAACCTTGTACGTGATATCATTACTGGATTTTTTATTATCTTTGAAGATCAGTTTTCCGTTGGCGATTACGTGCAGGCATCTGGTGTAGAAGGCTTTGTGGAGGAAATTGGCTTACGAACGTCGAAAATTAAGAGCTGGACAGGCGAGGTTCATATTCTGCCGAATGGAAACATCTCGCAAGTCACCAATTATTCCATTCATAATAGTATTGCCGTTGTCGATGTGAGCATCGCTTATGAAAGCAATATTGAGAGGGCCGAAGAGGTACTGCATGAGCTGATGGCTGAGCTGCCGGACCGTTACTCCGATCTCGTGCTGACTCCCGAATTGCTGGGTGTTCAAGGGCTTGGTTCATCGGACGTTGTCATGCGTATAATCGCTGAAACGGAACCGATGCAGCACTGGGCCGTGGCACGATCGATCCGGAAAGAAGTGAAGACTCGCTTGGACAAAGAGGGCATTGAAATTCCGTTCCCTCGTCTGGTCATGTATTCCAGGCACGACGAAGAAAAAGTCAAAGAACCTGTTCATTAATCATAGTAGGAGGAAGTTATATGCCTGAGAAGAATTATGATTTAGAGGACATTGTGCAAATGAAAAAACCTCATCCGTGCGGAGAAAACCGCTGGAAAATCATCCGCCTGGGAGCGGATATCCGAATTAAGTGCGAAGGCTGCGGTCACAGCATTTTAATTCCTCGGAAGAAATTCGAAACGAAGATGAAGAAAGTATTGGAAAAAAACGAAGCTTAACCGTCTCCGCAGATGGATAACTGGTTTGTGCTCTGCTTAGTCCTTGTAAACTTTTGCAGCAGAAATCGAGCGGTTTAGCAGAATTAAGAGGCGGATGCATGCCGGTAATCGTTTTTTTAATAAGCGAAAAGGAAGAAAACAAGCGCTCAGACAGGCTTGTTTTTTGCTTCTCTACAACTTGTTATTTTCAATCACAGTATCTATAATTGGTATGACTAGCATGCATGTATGTATATCCTTAAGGAGTGAAAGTCTTATATGGCACTAACAGCAGGAATCGTAGGTTTACCGAACGTAGGGAAATCTACGTTATTTAACGCAATTACACAAGCAGGAGCGCTGTCTGCGAACTATCCGTTTGCCACAATTGACCCGAACGTAGGGATCGTGGAAGTTCCGGATCGTCGTTTACAGACGCTGACCGAGCTTGTAAACCCGAAGAAAACCGTTCCTACCGCTTTTGAATTTACAGATATTGCCGGCATTGTAAAAGGTGCCAGTAAAGGGGAAGGACTGGGAAATCAGTTCCTGTCTCATATTCGTCAGGTGGACGCGATTTGTCACGTCGTCCGCGCATTTGAAGACGAAAATATTACCCACGTATCCGGCCAGGTCGATCCGATCTCTGATATTGAGACCATTAATTTGGAATTAATTTTGGCAGACCTTGAGACCATTTCTAAACGGATGACGCGTGTGGCTAAAATGGCCCGCCAGAAAGATAAAGAAGCTGTGGCTGAACACACGGTGCTTGAAAAACTTCAGGAAGCTCTGGAAGCTGAAACACCTGCCCGCGCCGTAGATTTTTCAGATGATCAACAGAAGATTGTCAAAGGCCTTCATCTATTGACCTCCAAGCCCATCCTCTACGTAGCGAACGTAAGCGAAGATGAGATCGGGGAAGGTGACAATGATAAAGTCAAACAAATCCGTGAGTTTGCAGCTACAGAAAACGCGGAAGTTATTGTCATCTGTGCGAAGATTGAAGCAGAAATCGCCGAGCTTGAAGGGGAAGAAAAAGCAGAATTCCTTGAAGACCTGGGTATTAAAGAAGCGGGGTTAGATCAGCTGATTAAAGCGACCTATAACTTGCTTGGCCTGGCGACGTACTTCACAGCAGGCGAACAGGAAGTGCGTGCCTGGACCTTTAAAGAAGGCATGACTGCTCCTCAGGCAGCAGGAATTATTCATACGGACTTCGAACGTGGATTTATCCGTGCAGAAACCGTATCTTATGAAGATTTAGTCGATGCTGGAACGATGGGCGCTGCCCGTGACCGTGGACGTGTTCGATTAGAAGGTAAAGATTATCTGGTGAAAGATGGCGATGTTATCCATTTCCGGTTTAACGTATAAGCGACTCCAGGATCCTTCCGTTAAGTATTGAATTTCTTGAACAAGTTTGATATAATACTTCATTGTGAGTAATTGAATAGAAATTACTCCTTGCTCCTTCAGCCAGAAGGAGCCGCTAAGTCCATAAGGAGGTGAAAACGGATGAGAAATTATGAAATCATGTACATCATCCGCCCAGACATCGAGGAAGAAGCTAAAACAGCTGTAGTTGAGCGTTTCAGCACAATTCTGACTGATAACGGAGCGGAGATTGAAAAAGTTAAAGAAGTTGGCAAGCGTCGTCTTGCTTACGAAATTAACGACTATCGTGATGGGATCTATGTAACAATCGACTTCAAAGGTACTAGTGAAGCGATTAATGAATTCGACCGTCAAGCGAAGTTCACGGATGATATTATCCGCCACATCGCTGTACGCGAAGATGACAAATAAGGAGTGATCTGATGTTAAATCGTGTCGTTTTAGTCGGCAGATTAACGAAGGATCCTGATTTACGCTATACGCCGAATGGAGTAGCTGTCGCCAACTTTACCATTGCGGTAAACCGTCCATTCTCGAATAATCAGGGTGACCGGGATGCAGATTTTATTAACTGTGTCGTTTGGAGACGAGCAGCAGAGAACCTGGCTAACTTTATGAGTAAAGGAAGCCTTGTCGGAGTAGACGGACGTTTACAGTCCCGCAGCTTCGATAATCAGGAAGGCAAGCGTGTATTTGTAACAGAAGTTGTTGCAGACAGCGTTCAATTCCTGGAGTCTAAAGGTGGATCTTCACAAGGTGGAGGAAACCAGGGCTCAGGGTCTCGCTCAAATCAGAATCAACCATCAGGAAATAACTTCGACTCTAATAACCAGCAGCGCAATGAGGACCCATTCGCAGATAATGGGGAACCTATCGATATATCAGATGATGATTTACCATTCTAATTAAGTAAGGAGGGAACGCCTCATGGCACGTCGTGGACGCGGTAAACGCAAAAAGGTGTGTTTTTTCACAGCAAACGGAATTACACACATCGACTTTAAAGATACAGACTTGCTTAAACGTTTCGTTTCCGACCGTGGAAAAATTCTTCCTCGTCGAGTAACTGGAACTTCTGCTAAGTATCAACGTAAATTGACAAAAGCGATCAAACGCTCTCGTCAAATGGCACTATTGCCTTACACTACTGAATAGTAGACTTAAAGCACATTAAGTTTCCGAACTTAATGTGCTTTTTTTATCGTCTAAATGGTAGATTCATATCCCCAGTTTCATAAATAAACAAAAAGCCTTGTAGTCTGTTTAATGACCACAAGGCTTTTTTTATAAGGTTTAAAGACGAATGTCCATCAGTGCGCGTAATTCATCTTTATTGGAGAGCAGGTCGGCAAGCGTGTATTGATCAAGCACCTCTAAAAATGCTCGCAAGGCATCGTTTAGAATGTGCTTAAGCTTGCAGGCGGGAGTGATGACGCAATAATTGTTGTCTTTATCAAAACATTCTAAGAGCAGAAAATCATCTTCCATCAGACGCACAACGTGGCCCACATTAATCTGAGCGGCCTGCTTTGCTAATTTGAGGCCACCGCTCCGGCCGCGGATCGTTTCGATCAGCTCAAATTTATTTAACTGGTGAATAATTTTTCCGAGGTGATTTTCCGAAATATGAAAAACCTCAGAAATTTCTTTTTTACTGGCAAGCTCTCCCTCGGGCTTGGATGCTGTATAAATTAATACTCTCAGAGCGTAATCCGTGTATTTCTTTAATCGCATGGTTCGTCCCTCATTCAACTTTTCCATTATCTTACCACAGATCCCCCATCCGTGTCTTTGCCTGCTGACCGACGCCCTATGCAGTGTCATAGAATTGTCACTAAAGGAGTATTTAAAATGCTTCTTTTATGAGTATAATAAAGATGTAAACAAAATACATCATTTAAAGAGGAGTTATTATTATGCTGACTCAAACAAAAAATCCATTAAATGAACGCACGATCGAAATTATTAAATCAACCGTACCCGTCCTGAAAATTCATGGGGAAGCTATTACGACTTGTTTCTATCAGAATTTATTTAGAGATCACCCAGAATTAAAGAATCTATTTAATCAAACCCACCAAAAAGCAGGAAAGCAGCCAAGGGCTCTTGCTAATGCGGTCTATGCGGCAGCTGCTCACATCGACCGGCTTCATGAAATTATGCCGGCGGTGGAAAAAATTGCGGAGAAGCACCGCAGTCTGCAGGTGCGCAAAGAGCATTATCCTATTGTAGGAGAATATTTGCTGGGAGCAATTAAAGAAGTGTTAGGAGACGCGGCAACCGATGAGATTCTGCAGGCGTGGGAGGAAGCTTACGGGGTCATTGCTCAAGTCTTTATTCAAGTAGAAGAACAGATGTATGAAGCAGCGAAACAGCAGGAAGGAGGCTGGGAAGGCTACCGTAACTTTAAGGTGGTCCGTAAACAAATTGAAAGTGAAGAGATTACTTCCTTTTATTTGGAACCTGAGGACGGGTTGGCGATTGCTGATTTCAAACCCGGGCAGTATATTACGGTAAAGGCAGAGATTCCAGGAGAAGAGTATACGCATGTGAGACAATACAGCTTATCTGATGCTCCCTTGCAAGAACACTACCGGATTAGTGTAAAACGGGAAGACGGCAATGCTGGAACGGATGCGGGTAAAGTGTCCACCTGGCTTCACCATCACCTCGAGGAAGGCGATATTCTGCCGCTTACGGCCCCTGCCGGAGATTTTCACTTAGATATGAAATCTGATAAACCGCTGGTTCTGCTTAGCGGAGGAGTAGGCTTAACTCCTTTGATGAGCATGATGAAAACCGTCCATGTCCGTCAGCCTCAGCGGCAAGTGTTCTTTATTCATGCTGCCCGCAGCGGAGCGGTGCATGGTTTGAAAGAGGAAATGCGCCTTCCTGATATCAACACGACGATCGTCTATGAAACTCCTTCTGAGGAGGACCGCACCACACAAGCGTTTGATCGGGAAGGATACATTGATCTGTCGTATTTAAAAAGTCTTGTTCCCAAGGATGCCGAATTTTATTTCTGTGGACCGACCGGCTTTATGAAAGCTATGTACCAGGCACTTAAAGAATGGGAAGTCCCTGATGGCCAGATTCACTATGAATTCTTTGGCCCTGCCGGCAGTTTAGACCATTGATCTAAGTAACTATGAAAAGGTGAAGGTGAACGTGAGAACAAAATGGATCATTGACTACGCAATCTACCTGTGAAGACTCCTGGTGAAACAGCACAAGTCCCAGCTCCCGGAAAGGGAACAGCTAGACGAAGCAGTCCCTCATTATCTTTTAATCACGAAAGCCCGAACCCATTATTCAGGGTTCGGGCTTTTTTTGGCTGCCTTTGTTTATCGTGTGCTAGGCACTCGTCTTTGAAGACGATGCTGAACCGGCAATCCGTTTATCAAACCGGTTGACCACTCGCATGAACCATTGAATAATCGTTCCGCTGAAAACCGTGATCAGCAGGGTTCCGATGCCGATCGCTCCGCCAAAGAGGAAGGCAGCTATAACTAAGATAATACTAATGACTGCTCTTGAAATAGAGACGTTCCAACCTGTGAGCTTGGTAACCACCAGCATCGTGCGGTCAAATGGATTAGGGGCAAAGTCTGCCTGCAGGTTGATCGCAATCCCTAACCCGGCAAAGATCATTCCTAACAGAAGGCAGACCAGTTGGGAAGCCAGACCCTCAGGATGGATAAAGCTCCCGGTGGTGTACACCCAGAGGTCAATCCCCGCTCCGGTCATGAATGACGTTGCCAGGGCGATAATTTCCGGAAGTCTTCGATCAGCGATTGAATTAAAGAGAATCATAGTCAGCCCGACGACGATTTCCCAGCTTCCGATCGTTAATCCAAAGGTGCGGTATAATCCTACGAGCAACGCATCAAATGGAGAAGTGCCAAGGTGCGAGTGAATCGTAAGCGCGATCCCTAAAGTTAAGACCACAACCCCTACGCTGTAATAGAGTGCCCGTTGATAGAATCTTTTCATAAACCTGCCCCCCTTTCCGGTTCTCATCCATACCCGTTTTCGATCCGAACTCTTCTCTATACTTGTCACGTAAACGTATCTTATCCATCCCGCTTTTTCAAGAAATATAGGCTTTTATTCCAAAAAAAGCGGATAAAAAAGCGCCTCCCCATAAGAATGGAGAGGCGCTTGAATAAATGGTGTTAATTATTCTACATGGGCCCATTTAAATTCGAATTCTGGACCGGTAGCGGTAGTAAATACGCCTTTAATACTCGGGCGGAACAGCTGAGCTTTCGCATCCTGATACATCGGTGCTACGGCAGCGTCTTCTGTAAGCAGAAGCTGTTCTGCTTCAAGGAAGGTCTGGTAACGTTTTTCAGGATCTTGAGCATATTCGCCATTGGCTTTCTTAATTAATGAATCATATTCTTCGCTGGAATAGTTCATGTTATTGTTCTGGCCATCTGTCAGGTACATATTCATGTACGTGTTCGGGTCAACATAGTCAGGACCCCAGGTTGCTGCTTCAATTTCAAATTCAGACTCCTGGTCACGGCGGACACGTTCTTTAAATGGTACCTCGGTCAGTTTAATCGTTAAACCATCCAGGTTAGATTCCAGCTGGTCTTTGTAATAAGCAAGTACATTTTTAGAAGTACCTGTATCATCACCAAGAAGTTCAATCGTAACGGAATCTTTTCCTAGCGCTTTCATGGCTTTATCCCAATGCTCTTTGGCTTTATCCTTGTCGTAGCTGACAAGCGGACCTTGCGCATCGCGGAAATCTTTGTCGCTGTCAGGCATGGAAACAAAGTTTGACGGGATATAGCCTTCCGCAGGCACTGATCCGTCATTTAGAATAACGTTCGTTAAGGATTCACGGTCTATCGCATAAGAGATCGCTTTACGCGCATCTACATTGGAAAGAACGTCGTTGTCCTGGTTAAATTTAAAGAAATAAAGATAAGGTTTTTCTGCAACGTTAAAGTCTTCGGAACCTTTATACTGATCTACAAACTCTGCATTGAGTTCCGTTTGGTCAATCTGGTCGGACTCGTACAAGTTAACGCCGGTGGAAATCTCTTTAATGACTTTCGCGTTGATCTTGTCCAGTTTCACACTGTCGGCATCCCAGTATTTATCGTTTTTCTCGATGGTCCAGCCTTCGCCATGATTCCATTCCGTCATTTTGAAAGGACCATTGGAAATTGTGTTTCCTGCTTCAGTCGCGAATTTATCGCCTTGTTCTTCTACATATTTCTGATTAAGAGGCATGAATGTAATAAATACGGTCATTGATTTGAAATAGGGAACAGGTTTTTCAAGCTGTACTTTCAACGTATGATCATCTACAGCTTCTACCCCTAATTCTTCAGGATCTTTTTTGCCCTGGCTGACTTCAGTCGCGTTTTTAATAACGCCGCCAAGGAAATACGGACCATATTCGGATCCTACATCAGGAGTTACGGCTCTTCTCCAGGAATAGACAAAGTCATTCGCAGTAACCGGGTCTCCATTGGACCAATTGGCATCGCGCAGTTTAAACGTCCATGTGAGGCCGTCATCACTTACACTGCCTTCTTTAGCCATACCTTCTTTAAGTTCACTGTTTTCTCCTAAACGGTAAAGACCTTCCGTCGTTTCCCCTGCCCATTGAAAGGCAACAGAGTCGGTAATTAAGGATGGATCCATACTCGGGATCTCACTTTTCGCTGTGACGGTGATTTCCTGCTTGCTTGAGCTATCTGAATCTGAGCTGCTATCGCTGCCTTCAGAACTTGAATCATTACCTCCGCCGCTGCACGCTGCCAGCACCAGGGAAAGCATCAAAGTTAGTAAAAGCCATAGTTTTCGGTGTTTTCTCAAAGTAATCCCCCCAAATGATAATTTATAATTTTCAAAAAATGCCTACTTTTTTAATTATACAGATTATTACGAAACATTACAGTAATTTTACAAGAGAAAAAAAAGAAAAAAAGTCATATGGCAGAATATTCGAATAAGATTGACAATGAAATAACTTTTGATAGGATTAAGGAATATCATTTCTTTTTCTAACGCATTAAAGGATGAATGATAAGGAAAAGAAACCAGAATCAGGAGGGAATAAGCAGATGAAGCGTGAATGGGAATTACTTCATACACCTGGTCCGACTCCAATTCCGCCAAGTGTGGATCGTGCCATGAGCCAGCCAATCATTGGACACAGAGGACAAAAGTGTAAAGACTTACTTAAGGAAATTACTCCACGGCTGAAGCCGGTTTTTGGTTCTTCTCAGGATGTGCAATTGATTACGGGAAGCGGAACCTCGGCACTGGAAGCAGCCGTTGTTAATACGACTTCGCCTGGGGATGAAGTGATTGTAGTTGTCGCCGGCGCGTTTGGAGAGCGTTTCGCAAAGATTTGTAATACCTATGAATTAACGGTCCATCAAATCGATGTGGAATGGGGAAAAGCTGTGCAGCCAGAAGCGGTGGAAACCGTACTGAAACAGCACCCGGATACGAAGGCTGTTTTTGTGACTCATTGTGAAACCTCGACAGGTGTGATGCACCCTGTGGAAGAAGTTGCTCAACGTGTGCACAAGCTGAGTGAAGCGTTAGTGATTGTAGATGGAGTGTCTTCCATAGGAGGAGCAAAGATCGATATGGAACGGTCTGGAATCGATTTCTTAGTTTCAGGTTCTCAAAAAGCTATGATGCTGCCTCCAGGTTTGGCTTTCGCTGCGATTGGCAAACGGGCGTGGGAAGTGATCAATCAAAATGACCGCCCTCGCTTCTACCTCGATTTAAAAACGTACCATAAGAAATTACAGGACGGCCAGACTCCGTTTACCCCAGCACTTTCTTTATTATTCGGACTGGAAGAGGTGCTCAATTTAATAGAAGAAGAAGGTCTGGAACACGTGTATGAACGCCATCAATTAATGAAACGCATGACCCGGGAAGCCTGTAAAGCTCTTCATCTGCCTTTATTTGTGTCCGATGAGGATGCCTCCTGTACGGTGACGGCCATCAAACCAGAAACATTTGAAGCGGAACAGCTGCGCAAAATTGCCAACGAAGAATTCGGTCTGCTTCTGGCAGGCGGTCAGCAGCATTTGAAAGGTCAGATTTTTAGAATCGGTCATATGGGCTACAGCCGCCCGGCCAATGTGCTGCAATATATTAGTGTGCTGGAAATCGTTTTAAAAAGGGTAGGGCATGAATTTGAAGCTGGCGCTGGTACGGCAGCTGCCCAGGAAGTTTACTTAACTGCTGCAAGGGAGCTGGTATAAATGTATCGTGTATTAATTTGTGATCCATTAAGTGAGGATGGAATCCGTCCGCTGTTAGATGCGGAAGATGTGGAAGCGGTTATGGATCCTTCTCTCAGCCATGAAGAACTGCTGGAAGCTGTAGGAAGCGCTCATGCGATTCTCGTCCGCAGCCAGACGCAGGTTACCAGAGAAGTGATTGAACATGCGAAGGAACTGAAAGTCATTGGACGGGCCGGGGTCGGTGTGGACAACATTGATTTGGATGCGGCGACAGAGAATGGAGTCGTTGTCGTCAATGCCCCCGATGGAAATACGATTTCTACCGCGGAACATACGATGGCCATGCTGATGTCGCTGGCCCGTAATATTCCGCAGGCCTATCATCAGCTGAAGCTCGGGAACTGGGAGCGGAAGAAGTTCGTAGGGGTAGAATTGAAAAATAAAACCCTCGGAATTGTCGGCTTTGGCCGGATTGGCAAGGAGGTAGCTCAGCGTGCGAAAGGACACCGCATGAATGTAGTCGCTTATGACCCTTTTTTAACAAAAGAAAAAGCAGACAAAGCGGGCGTAAGTCATGGCAGCGTCCAGGAAGTGCTGCAGCAGGCGGACTTTTTAACGGTACATACCCCGTTAATCGCAGAAACTAAGCATTTAATCGATAAAGAAGCGATCCAGCTGATGAAGCCGGGAGCTCGTATTCTGAATTGTGCCCGCGGCGGCATTATTGAAGAGGATGCACTCTATGAAGCTGTGAAAAGCGGAAAGATTGCCGGTGCTGCTCTTGACGTATTCGAAGAAGAGCCTGCCGTTGATCACCCGCTGCTTTCCCTCCCGGAAGTCATCGCGACTCCTCACTTAGGAGCAAGTACGATTGAAGCACAGGAGAATGTGGCGACCGATGTAAGCTATGACGTAATGGAGCTTCTCCGGGGAGGCACGGTGAAGCATCCGGTGAACATGCCGTCCGTTTCCTCAGAAACTATGGATAAAATCGCCCCTTATTTCCAGCTTTCTGAACGATTAGGAGCTTTCTTATCCAGAGTAGTTAATGGGGCACTGGAAAAAGTGAACGTCTATTATTCTGGTGATCTGCTGGATGTAGATACGATGCCGTTAACGAGAATTGCCGTCAAAGGGATCTTGCAGCGCCATATCGGCAGCCGGATCAATGATGTGAACGCCTTTAAGACGGCTTCTGATAAAGGGATTATTATTAATGAACAAAAATCCACTTCTACAAAAGGGTTTACCAACCTGATAACAGTTGAAATTGAAACGGATCAGGAAAAGCGCAGTATTGCAGGAACTCTGTTGAACGGACTGGGTGCACGAATCGTTCAACTGGATCAATACTCCATTGACGTGATTCCAGATGGACATTTAATCGTTATCCATCACCAGGATCAGCCGGGTGCGATCGGTCATGTCGGAAGTCTGCTTGCTGAGCATCATGTGAATATTGCAACCATGCAGGTGGGCCGGACAATTTTGGGCGGTGACGCGGTCATGATTCTGACGGTCGATAAGGAAGTCGAAGGTCGTTGTAAAGAATCGCTTGCTGAAGTGGGGAATATTAAGAAAGTGCAGTGTTTGACTTTGTAGATTAAGAGTTTTTGATAAGCAGGTGAGCGTAATGCTTACCTGCTTTTTTAGGTGAATCAGTTTCGAGACAATAGTGGGAATCTAAGGGCTGCGGGAAAACGCTTCTTCTTGTCACTCATGCCGTCGTATTGAAATGTTTAATGTCTTATTTTGAAAAGAAATCGGTAAAGGATGTGTGGTCGGGCGCTTTTATGCATTCTACGGCCCTTAGTTTAGTGGAGAAACAAGGAGACGATTGGAAAGTCCATTTCCAGGGAGATATTTCTCATCATCAAAACTCATCTAAAGCATAACAAAGACCGGTGCCGTGAGACGGCCCGGTCTTTATTTGAGTTCAAGCGAGGTTTGCCCGCGATTATCTGGAAATGGCCGCGACTTTTTAATTTTAGCCGCGAATCACTTGAGCGGATAAGTTTCAGCCTGGCGGTTGGTAAATACGTGCACCTCATCATAACCGGCGGACCGTGCGAGCTCTATGGCTTCGGAGTAGCGGTGGCCGAGGTGGTCCGGTTTATGCGCATCGGAACAGAGAACGATTCCAATCCCTTCCTCTTTGCAGATTTTGAGAAGCTCGGGGTCCGGGTACATCTCTCCGACAGGTTTTCTTAAACCAGCGGTACTGATTTCGATACAAGTGTTTGTGGAGGCTAGAGCTTTAGCTGCACGTTTGTATTGCTGGCGGAGGAATTCCCGGTCATCCGGACGGTAGCCGAATACTTTAATCACATCAATGTGACCCATGAAATCAAACAAGCCCGATTCTCCTAAAGTAACGACGCGGTCAAAATATTGCTCATACACTTTTTTTAAGTCGCGCTTTTCGTATTCCTCGCGAAAAGTAGCAAGATCTATTCCCCATTCGTCAATCCAGTGGACGGAACCAATGACGTAATCAAAAGGATGAGAATCAATAAAGGCTTTCATTTCTTTTTCTTTCCCCGGCATATAATCCATTTCGATGCCCATTTTAATAGGAAGATGGGCTTCCTTTGCTTCATCAAACATCTTTTGATAAGTGTCGAAAGTCAGGGTCCGGCGGTTCTCTACCCACGGGTTGGACAGAATCGGTCTCGTTTCTTCAAAGAAATAAGCGTGTTCGGAAATGCCCAGCTCTTCAATCCCTTCTTCTTTCGCTTTCGCTATGTACGTGCGAAGATAATCTACATCCAAGTCCCCGGTTTCTGCCATGTGTACGTGGTAATCGGTGCGCATAAACATTCTCCTTTTCACTGAATGGATTTGGTTCATCATACCAAACATCAATATAGCCGACAAAGGATTCTTTTCCTCTATCGTCAGGGAAGATGAAGAGAGGTGATGTATGTTAAACTAGTTAAGTTAGCATACGCGGGAAAAGTAGAGGTGCACTCGAAATGAAAGAAACTAGAAAAATTACCGAAGGGGCTTTAATGACAGGGATTTATTTGCTATTGTTATTGGTAATTATTTTCATTCCTGCCATTATTAGTGTTCTCTTCATGTTTATCCTTCCTGTGCCATTTGTCGTCTATAGTTATCGCTACGGCTTCAAATCAGGAACTATTGTATTGATTGCAAGTACCCTGGTGTCTGTGATTATCGGGCTTGCTTTTGCTTTGCCAACGACTCTGCTTATGGGTCTCGGCGGTTTATTCATAGGCGGAACGATGCATAAGAAACGTTCACCTTATGAAACTCTTGCCATGGGTTCTGTAGGATTTATGATCGGATTTGCTGCTGTCTTTCTGATTTCTCAAGCCTTCTTTGGAGTGAATTTCACGGAGCAGTTTAACCAGATCATGGATCAGTCGATTTCCCGAGCGGAAGGAATGCTTGGAACCTTTGGGGGAAGTGATGCTGAGGATCGTCTGGACCAATTTAAGGAACAGCTGCAAAGGCTGCCTGACCTTATCCCCAGCATGTTAGCGATGCTTGGCGTAACGTTCTCTTTTATTAGTCAGTGGCTCAGTTATAAATTGCTAAACCGCGTGGAGAAGACGAAGCTTCAGTTTCCGCCTTTTCGTGAGCTGAATCTGCCATCTTCCTTGTTATGGTATTACCTCGCTGCTTTAGTTTTTGAGTTATTTATAAAGAATCAAGAAGGAATGTTGTATCTAGCTAGCGTAAATGTTTATACTATTACAGCCTTTTTTCTAGTTCTCCAGGGCTTTTCGTTCATTTTTCATTTTGCCTATCAGAAGAAAATGTCCAAGGCAATTCCGATTATTATTTTAATCGTTACCATTCTTATTCCAACAATTCTAATGGAACTTGTGCGATTATTAGGTATAATTGACTTAGGATTTTCATTAAGGAAACGTGTACAGGGGAAAAAATAGTACGAGCTCGTAAAGATAGTAGGAGCTGAAAAAACATGCCTAATTTTTTTAAAAAACCAACCATGAGTGGTCACTTATGGATCATTTATTTAATCTCTTTAGTGCTGCTCGGTTTTATATGGTATTACCAGTGGATGCTCGGTTTAATGATGACCCTTTTCTTAGCTGGGTCCATTTTCTACAGTGTCCGGACCGAACAGAATATGATCAATGAAACAGAAGAATATATATCGACTCTTTCCTACCGGGTGAAAAAGGTGGGGGAAGAGGCGCTGCTTGAGATGCCGATCGGGATCATTTTGTTTAGTGATGCGTTTACGGTTGAATGGGCCAATCCTTATATGAATAAGTTCTCTAAGACGGATTCCATTGTCGGGAAATCCTTGAAGCTTTTATCAGAGGATTTAATTTCGCAGATCAAGGAAGACCGTCATGAAGTATGGATCAGAGTGGGCGATTATCAGCTCCAGACGATCATTAAGAAGGATGAGCGGCTGCTGTATTTGTTTGACCGGACGAGACAAACGGAAATTCATAATTTATATGAAAATGAGCAGACGGTATTATCCATTATATTTCTTGATAACTATGAAGAAATTACCCAGGGAATGGACGATACGGCGAAGAGTCATATTAACTCGCAGGTAACCTCGATTCTGAATAAATGGGCGGGCGATTATGGAATTTATTTAAAGCGAACGTCTCAGGAACGGTTTATGGCCGTTATGAATCATAAAATTCTTCAGACACTGGAGAAGTCTAAGTTTGAAATTCTCGATGATGTAAGGGAACTGATTACCGATCAGAACGTTCCGCTCACGCTCAGTTTTGGTGTGGGGATCGGACCGGTCAGTCTTCCGGAACTTGGAGAACTCGCCCAGTCCAGTCTGGATCTTGCTTTAGGACGCGGCGGCGACCAGGTAGCTATTAAAGATGACACAGGCAAAGTCAGGTTCTATGGCGGGAAAACGAACCCTATGGAGAAACGGACACGAGTTCGTGCCCGGGTTATTTCTCACGCGATGAAGGAATTAGTCCAGAATAGCGAAAAAGTTCTGATTATGGGGCATAAATCGCCGGATATGGATGCATTAGGAGCGTCAATCGGGATTTTAAAAATTGCTCAGGCGAATGAAAAAGATGCCGCCATTGTTCTGGATCCCGATGATATCGACACCGGCGTTCAGCGTATGGTGGAGGAAGTGGAAAAAGATGACGAGCTGTGGTCTTATTTTATTACTCCAGAAGATGCGCTTGAAATGGTAACGAATGAAACGCTTCTTGTAGTCGTCGATACCCATAAACCTTCCTTAGTTATGGAAGAGAAGCTGTTAACGAAAACCGAGCATGTGGTTGTGATTGACCACCACCGCCGGGCGGAAGAATTTATATCTGATCCAACACTTGTATACATGGAGCCTTATGCCTCTTCCACGGCCGAGCTTGTGACCGAATTGCTCGAGTATCAGCCGAAGAAGCTGAAGCTGTCTATGCTTGAATCGACGGCCTTGCTCGCTGGAATTATCGTTGATACGAAGAGCTTCACCTTACGGACGGGCTCGCGTACGTTTGATGCCGCTTCCTATCTTCGGTCAAAAGGAGCAGATACCGTTCTTGTCCAGAAGTTTATGAAAGAAGATTTAGATGTGTATGTGAAAAGAAGCCGGTTAATTGAGAAAGCCGATGTGTATCGAGACGGCATTGCGATTTCCAATGGGGAGGAAGGGGAAGCATACGGCCCCGTCCTGATTGCTCAAGCCGCCGATACGCTGCTGACGATGAGCGGCATTGTCGCGTCTTTCGTCATTTCTGCAAGGAAAGATGGCCGAGTTGGGATCAGCGCCCGTTCGCTTGGGGATATCAATGTGCAAGTGATTATGGAGCGCATGAATGGCGGCGGTCATTTAACCAATGCGGCAACTCAGCTTGAAGACACAACGATTGAAGATGCGAGAGCTTTGCTGCAAGATATAATTGACGAATATTTTGAAGGGGGAGACTCAGAATGAAAGTAATATTCAACCAGGACGTGAAAGGCAAAGGGAAAAAAGGTGAAATTAAAAACGTTTCAGACGGCTATGCCCGCAACTATCTACTGAAGCACAACCTTGCTGTTGAAGCTACGAAAGGTAATCTTCAAGCTCAAAAAGCTAAAGATGCCAAGCACGAACAACAGGCTCAAGAAGAAGTTGAGGAAGCGAAACAGCTGAAGAATACGCTAGGCGATCTGGAAGTGAAGCTGGTGGCGAAATCAGGCGACAGCGGCCGTTTGTTCGGTTCTATCACTAGTAAACAGATTGCGGAAGAGCTGAAGAAAGCTCATGACATCAAGATTGATAAACGTAAAATCGAGCTGGATGAACCGATCCGTACTTTAGGCTACACCGATGTGCCTGTAAAGCTTCATCATGAAGTAACAGGGAATATCCGTGTGCATGTGGAAGAGAAGTAAGGATCCTTTTGAATACAAGGGGAGGAACAATTCGTGAGTGATGTTTGGAATGACCGCACCCCACCGCATAACATTGAGGCTGAACAGGCTGTCCTCGGTGCGGTTTTTTTAGAGCCTGAAGCGATGTCAACTGCAGCGGAGCATTTGCTCCCAGAGGATTTTTACCGGGCAAGTCACCAGCGGATATTTGAAGTGATGCTGACTTTGTCGGACCGGGGCGAACCTATTGATCTAGTGACGGTGACGACTGCTTTGTCAAACAACAAAGTGCTTGATGAAGTCGGAGGTGTCTCCTATTTAAGTGATGTAGCGGACTCGGTGCCGACAGCAGCCAATATCACTTATTACACGAAAATAGTCAGTGAGAAATCAACGCTCCGAGGGCTGATTCGAACCGCCACAAATATCGTAACGAGCGGATACGCGGAAGAAGAGAACATTGAAGATGTCCTTAATTCTGCGGAGAAAGATATCCTGGAAGTTGCGCAGCGGAAGAATTCAGGAGCATTTAAAAATATTAAAGATGTGCTGATTGATGTTTATGATAATATTGAACAGCTTCATAATAGTGATGGCAATATAACCGGCATTCCGACGGGGTATCGTGATTTGGATCATATTACCTCGGGCTTTCAGCGCAACGATTTAATTATCATCGCGGCCCGTCCTTCAATGGGTAAGACGGCGTTTGCCCTCAACATTGCCCAGAATGTCGCCGTGCATACGGATGAAAATGTAGCGATTTTCAGTCTGGAGATGGGAGCCGATCAGCTGGTTTCCCGTATGCTGTGTGCAGAAGGCAACATCGATGCCCAGCGCCTTCGTACCGGTCACATGGAGGCCGATGATTGGAACAAGCTGACGATGGCGATGGGAAGCTTATCGAATGCAGGCATCTATATTGATGACACGCCTGGGATTCGAGTCAGTGAGATCCGTTCCAAATGCCGGCGCTTGAAGCAGGAGAACGGTCTTGGAATGATTTTAATTGACTACCTGCAGTTAATTCAGGGTAGCGCGAACTCTAAAGAAAACAGGCAGCAGGAAGTTTCCGAGATTTCCCGGTCTTTAAAGGGACTGGCTCGTGAGCTGAATGTTCCGTTAATTGCTTTATCCCAGCTTTCCCGTGGGGTAGAGTCAAGACAGGACAAGCGTCCGATGATGTCTGACCTGCGGGAATCGGGTTCGATTGAGCAGGATGCCGATATTGTAGGTTTCCTGTATCGTGATGATTATTATGATCAGGAATCTGAAAACCAGAATATTATTGAAATTATTATTTCTAAACAGCGTAATGGTCCGGTGGGGAATGTGGAGCTTGCGTTTGTGAAGGAATATAATAAGTTCGTAGATTTAGATCACCGGTATTCCGAGGCGGATGTTCCGCCTGCTTGACTGGCACCTCTCATGTCTTTTGCTAAAGACGTGCAGGGGTGTTTTTTGTTTGACGCGAAAAGTATGGCTGGAAGAAAACGTTTCCCATGACGGATTATCAGGAAAATTTGTTTTTGAAACATCTAAAGAAAGTAGTAGAGCGTTTGGAGATCCGGGAAATTTCTCGCTTTCCATGGGCGGCCGGAGAGCTTCCTCGGGCAAAGCCCTGTGGGACCTCACCTTTCCTATCCTCCCATAGGAGTCTCGCAATTTCCCGGATCTCCTTACGTTTAATTGAGGAACAGCAATATATAAAGCAGTAAAACGCTCATTAAAGACTACTATCACAAAGAGTTAGATTATCTTTGGCTCTGTCTCTGCAAAAAGTAGATTCAAGCACATGATTCGCTCCAAATTACCTCATGATTACAAGGAGTGGATAGGTAAAAAAGCTGCCGCTTCAACTTCGCTTAGCATAAGAATGAGGGGAGATCATAAACATTAAACGACGCCCGGTCTGAGACTGGACGTCGATTTATATTCATCGTAATTTGTTACGCCTCCTGTCAGAGTAACGCCAAATCACGGATGAATCCTGATTATTTGGACAGCCACTGGTCAATGGCATGGGCAACACCATTGTCGTCGTTTGACTTAGTTACAAACGCACCTGCTCGTTTAACATCCTCATGTCCGTTGTCCATAGCGGCGCTATAGTGAGCGGTATGGATCATTGATAAGTCATTATGGCTGTCTCCTATAGCGGCCGTATCGCTGAGCGATATGCCCAGTTCTTGTGCCAGTTTTTCCAGGGCAATGCCTTTGGAAGCATCCCGGTGTTCAAATTCAAAATTGTGGTCTGCGGAACTGACCAGGGTTAAATACGGATGGTTCTTGAAGGCGTCCCACCCTTTGGTCAGTTTTTGCTGTTCAAAAGAAAAAGCCAAAACATTATAGAGGGGCTTATCTGAGTCCAGGATTTCCTGGCAGGAATCAACCGGGAGAAAACCGGTCTGGCTGAATTGCTTTTCAATGGCCTGCTCAAGCTTCGTAATGTCTTCTGAAGGATTGGCGCTTTGAATCCGGTCCAGCTCGATTTGCAGCAATTCTCTTGAGTTCTGCGGTGTTAAAATTGCTGAATCGCTAAATACTTCATAGTAATATTTTTCCCGCTCGAGATAAGGCAGGATTTCTTCCGCATCCTCTTTGCGAATGGCTACGGAATGAAACAGCGAACCATCAGGCTTATGGATGGTGGCTCCGTTGGCTCCAATCACCCAGGTGCTTACGTTTGTTTGTTCAAATACTTTTCTCACGTCGAATTCTGCCCGGCCTGTCGCTACAACGACTTCTACCCCCTGGCTTTGAGCGGTGGTAATGGCCTGAATGTTGGCTTCGCTGATCTCATGACGGCTGTTTAACAGGGTTCCATCTAAATCAATGGCGATTAATTTCATTGGTTTGCTCCTTTCTCGGTCACTAGCAGTTCTACCTCGTGTTTGGTTAACATTTCTTTAAAGGACGGTGCGGGAGGCTGATCGGTAATTAACAGGTCAATATCCTTAAGCTCGGCAAACTGGAAGTGTTCGGTCACCCCTAGTTTGGTATGGTCCGCTAATACGACGGCTTGCTTTGCCTGCTGGATCATTTTCCGCTTTACCATGCCGTCTTCCTCATGGGCAATGGTGAGTCCGTGTTCGGATATCCCGACAACTCCGATGAAGGATTTCTCGACGAAGTAATGGGAGAGCTTTTCAATCACAGAAGTTCCGTAGAGAAAACGGTGCTCCTTCTGCAAGCGGCCGCCCAGCAGCTGGATAGTTACCTTCGCTTTATTGGAAAGAATGTCCGCCTGGTTGATCGAATTGGTAATGACGGTACAGTCCAACGCCTCCATTTGGTCCGCGCATGCTTGTACGGTGGTAGAGGTGTCGAGAATCAGCGTGTCGCCCTCGCGGATTAAGGAAGCGGCTGCACGGCCGATGGCTTTCTTTTCTTCGGACACAGTCATGAGCCGGTGCTGGTAATCCTTAATTTCTCTATGCGAATCAGGCAGGATGGCCCCTCCCCGGGTTCTGACTATGGCGTTCTGTTCCTCGAGTTTAACGAGGTCTCTTCTTGCGGTATCCCTCGACACATGAAATTGGTCACAAATTTCCTCCACAGACATTCGTTCATGCTGTTTTAAATAGTGAACAATTTCAATGAGGCGCTCTTCCTGATACATCGTTTCACGACCTTCCATATCTATCCTCTTTAAGCTATCATAAGTGATTTTCAGATATAAAACAAGTTTAATAAGTAATTGTAAGTTATTATAAGTGATACAGAATTAGTAAATTAGCGAACGATTTATATGTAATTTTTTTTAACGTTCGGAATTTACATTGACTAACCTGCTTAAGATTGGTAAACTGACCATGGAATTAATTTAAAAGCAAATTTTTGGCGGAGGTGCCTTATGTCTTCAGTAGTCGTAGTCGGAACCCAGTGGGGGGACGAAGGAAAAGGCAAGATTACCGATTTTCTATCACAGAATGCCGAGGTTGTAGCCCGTTATCAGGGTGGAAACAACGCCGGTCACACAATTAAATTTGATGGTGTAACGTATAAATTGCATTTGATTCCTTCTGGGATCTTTTTTGATGATAAGGTTTGTGTCCTGGGTAATGGAATGGTGATTGACCCGAAAGCATTGTTAGAAGAGCTTCAGTACCTGCATGATAAAGGGGTATCCACAGACAATCTAAGAATCAGCAACCGTGCTCACGTCATTCTTCCTTATCATTTGAAGCTTGATGAACTGCAAGAGGAAGAAAAGGGTGCCAACAAGATTGGGACGACAAAGAAAGGCATTGGCCCTGCTTATATGGATAAAGCCGCTCGAACCGGCATCCGGATTGCGGATCTTCTCGATAAAGAAAGCTTTAAAGAGAAGCTTGAGCAGAATCTAGCTGAGAAAAATCGTCTATTTGAAAAAGTTTACGAGACCGCTCCTTATACAGTAGAAGAGATCTTAGAGGAGTATTATGATTACGGTCAGCAAATTGAGAAATATGTGTGCGACACTTCTGTCGTACTTAACGAAAATTTGGATGAAGGACGCCGTGTTCTGTTTGAAGGAGCACAGGGGGTCATGCTTGATATCGATCAAGGAACCTATCCCTTCGTAACCTCTTCCAACCCGATTGCTGGCGGAGTCACCATTGGTTCAGGAGTCGGACCTTCGAAAATTAAACACGTGGTCGGCGTTTCCAAAGCCTATACCACTCGTGTGGGTGATGGTCCGTTCCCTACAGAGTTAGAGAACGAAATCGGCGATCAAATTCGTGAGGTTGGCCGTGAATACGGAACGACAACCGGACGTCCGCGCCGGGTCGGCTGGTTTGACAGTGTCGTTGTGCGCCATGCCCGCCGTGTGAGCGGTATAACCGATCTGTCTCTGAATTCTATCGACGTGTTAACAGGCATCGATACGGTGAAAATCTGCACCGCGTACAAGTACCGTGGAGAGCTGATGGAAGAATTCCCTGCCAGTTTGAAGGTCTTAGCCGAATGTGAACCTGTGTATGAAGAAATGCCAGGCTGGAAAGAAGATATTACAGGAGCCAAGTCATTGAGTGATCTGCCTGAAAACGCACGCCATTATATCGAGCGCGTTTCTCAGCTGACAGGCATTCCTCTCTCTGTCTTTTCTGTAGGGCCGGATCGTACGCAGACCAACGTCGTTCGCAGCGTATATAGTGATTAATGAATTCTTTTCGAGCACGCCTATCCATGTTAGGATAGGCGTGTTTTGTTGTTCAAACAGGATTTTATAATATAATTTGGGGATGGGGGACATCATCTCAGCTCCAGCACCTGTTCAAAAAAAGGGGGAGATCCAAATGAAAAGGATATGTGTATTTGCAGGCTCCAGTAAAGGAAATGATCCTGCGTTCACCGAACAAACGAAAGCATTAGGAAAAGCCTTTGTGAAGCAGAACATCGAACTTGTTTACGGTGGTGCCAAAAGCGGACTGATGGGAGTGCTCGCTGATTCCATTTTGGAAGCGGGCGGTAAAGTCACAGGTGTGATGCCGACGCGGCTGTTCGAGAAGGAAATGGTCCATACAGAAATTACCGAGCTGATCGAAGTGGATACGCTCCACGAACGCAAAGCCAAAATGAGTGAACTGGCGGATGGCTATATTGCGCTTCCCGGAGGATTTGGCACCTTTGAAGAGCTGTTCGAAACCGTAAGCTGGGCACAAATAGGGATTCATCAGAAACCTATGGCGCTATTTAATATTAACGATTACTATACACCGCTGATCTCCTTAATCAGCCATGCGATCGAAGCGGGCTTTGTACC
The DNA here is from genome assembly GCA_963739045.1 of uncultured Bacillaceae bacterium. Classification (GTDB taxonomy): domain Bacteria; phylum Bacillota; class Bacilli; order Bacillales; family Halobacillaceae; genus Halobacillus_B. The sequence goes on from CAVTYY010000001.1 coordinate 478,564, forward strand.
TGAATCCAATCGCGGTTTCATACGAGAAGCCAAAGACCCGGACGAACTTTTGGAGAAAATCGGTTTGTGAAAAGCGGTGGAATCACAAGGTGCAGTAAATTCTATTAAAAAATCTATTGCACCACTCTATGACGCTGTGGTAAGATAGTTATCGTTGCGGTAATCGCAGCGATAGTGGTCCGGTAGTTCAGCTGGTTAGAATGCCTGCCTGTCACGCAGGAGGTCGCGGGTTCGAGTCCCGTCCGGACCGCCACTTTATTTTTTCCTTTTACATAAGATGGCTCGGTAGCTCAGTCGGTAGAGAAGCCGTAAAACTTCCTTGAGTTCACTTCATTGCAGGCTTTGCGAGGAGCGCGGGCAGCTCCGAATATGCGTTTAACGCGACGAGCACAGGACCTCTTTGAAAGTGCTTCAAAATAAGATTTAGAGCGAGAATTCTATTGTAAAATTTATATCATTAACGGCTCGGTAGCTCAGTCGGTAGAGCAACGGACTGAAAATCCGTGTGTCGGCGGTTCGATTCCGTCCCGAGCCACTGCTTAAAAAGTGTCTGCGATTTTTTAAAAACGCAGATGCTTTTTTTTATGCTCTAAAAAATTGTGTTCTTGTTGGAGGTTCTAACTTCAGGATTTATGGTAAAATTTGTTTATTTTAATGGAGCAGGGGAACTTAATCAATAAATTGGAGGGCGTGTACGGAAGGAGGAAGTCAGGATGGAAAGAAAGAATAAGGTGCTGGCCAAGCAAGAACAGTAGATCCATGGGTCAGCTGCTTCCGCACTTTCCATGGACGGCAGGTGACCTTCCCTATAGCTCTGGAATTCACAACAACAGTTTCTAAATCGATCCTGAACAACCTTACAACCGCTTATAAACCGGAAGAAAAACAAGCACGAATAAGAAGACAATACTGGTCCCAAGCACACCAATCCAGGCAAAAGTTTCCCATAGCTTGCCGATTGCCGTGCTCCCGATCGCAACTCCAATATAATAACTGATTAAATAAAAACCGGACGCCCCGCTTCGATGATGTTCGGCTGTTTTACTAACGAGAGCTGCTGCCATGGAATGTGCAATAAAGAATCCTGTACATAGAACCGCAAGCCCGATGATGATAAATGTGACGGGGGAAGCGGCTGTCAGCCAGGCGCCAATCAATAGCACCGCTACGCCTGAGAGCATCACTTTAGATAGCCCGTACTGATTAGAAATACGACCAGCGAGCGGCGGAGCAAGTACTCCGAGAATATAAGCAAAGTATGTGAACGAGACCCATTTTAACGGCCAGTTGTACGGAGGATCCTGCAAGTGAAAGGGCAAGTAGGTCCAGATGGCGGTAAACGTTACCTGCAGCATCATTCCCATAATAAATAAGGCAATCATCCGCCGGTCCGTCAGATGAACGAGCATCCCCCGCATATCCTCTCTCAGCGGCTTATCCTCCTTCGTGAAAAACCTTTCCTTTGGCAGCAGCAGCATAAATAGAATCAGAGCGGCAAGTCCAAATCCAGCTAGCAGGAATAAGGTGGTCTGCCAGCTCCATATGTCCGTCAAATAACCGGATGCGACTCGTCCGCCCATCCCTCCTAAGGCATTACTGGAAATATAAAGAGTCATCGCAAGACCTAGATCCTTCTGCGCCACTTCTTCTCCTAAATAACCCATCGCTGCAGCAGGGATTCCCGCCAGGAAAAACCCTTGGACAAAGCGCAGGATCACCATCCATTCGAAAGAGCCCACAAACGGGATTATAATTAAAATGGCGACAGTGGCCGCCAGGGATATTCTCATTAGTGGCAGCCGCCCATAACGGTCTGCCATAAATCCCAGCACGAATAGACCTGCCACCATCGAAATAACAGAGGCTGACACGAGAAAGCTAGACTGGGTCACCGTGACATCGAATTTTTTTACGAAGACAGGCAATAAAGGCTGAAAAGCGTATAAAGTTGAAAATATAAGCAGGGAGGCAAGCATTAAAGCAATGGTTACCCGCCAGAACTCTGGCTGTTTAGGTGTATAGGGTGCAGGACGGTTCTCCATACGAAGGCTCCCCTTTCTGAAATTTATTTTTTTTTGAAACATCCACGAATAATTGGAAGAATTATGATAAAAATAGTATCACATCCAGGCAGCAACCGGGAAAGAAATTGTTTACATATATCGATAAATAGGAAACTGCCAACCTATTTTTCATAAAAAAAGCTTACATACATGACAAATATCATATAGGCTGCCTGACGTTTATGTCTTACCACATCGTTTCCTTTTCCCTATGATGATAAAGAGAGTTATTCCAAATCGTGATTTAGTTAGGAGTAAACACATGAGTAAATTAAAACAACAAGAACTTAAAAAAAGCGTCGCCTCATTTGCAAAACCTGATTTAATGGCAGGAGTGCGGCAGCTGCTAAATACCATTCTGCCATTTCTACTGCTTTGGTTTCTTGCTTATCAAAGTTTATCTGTTTCCGTATGGCTTTCCCTACCGTTCTCGATCGTAGCTGGGGGATTTGTTGTACGAATCTTTATTATATTTCACGACTGTACCCACCAATCCTATTTTAAAAATAAAAAAGCGAACCGGATCATTGGAACGCTGACCGGCATTATAACCCTGTTTCCTTTCGATAAATGGAAACGTGAACATTCGATTCACCATGCGACCAGCGGTAACTTAGACAAGCGCGGAACCGGCGATGTCTGGGTTATGACGGTGGACGAGTATGTAGCGGCAACCTTCTGGGGACGTTTAGCATACCGATTATACCGTAATCCTCTGGTGATGTTTGGGTTAGGACCGATTTATCTGTTCTTAATTTCCAACCGCTTTAATCGTAAAGGTGCCAAGCGCAAGGAGCGAATGAATACGTATTTCATCAATTTCTCGATTGCAGCGATCTATACGCTGTTAATCTGGGCGATTGGCTGGCAGGCGTTTCTTATGATTCAGATTCCGATGCTTTACATCTCCGGATCCCTTGGCATTTGGCTGTTTTACGTCCAGCATCAATTTGAAGATTCTTATTTTGAAGATGAAGACGAGTGGGACTTTGTGAAAGCTGCGGTTGATGGAAGTTCGTATTATAAGCTTCCAAAAATATTACAGTGGGTCTCAGGAAGCATCGGTTTCCACCATGTTCACCATTTGAGCCCTAGAGTTCCCAACTATCATTTGGAACAAGCGCACGAGCAAACACCGCCGCTCCAGAATGCGACAACGATCACGCTTGCTTCCAGCCTGAAATCGATTCGCTTTCGATTGTATGATACGAAGAATAAAACATTTGTCAGTTTTAAAGAGGTGAAGCCGTACTTGGCTAAACCTGAGACCAGACAGGTGATGAACAGTAAGCGGCCGAGCCTGCAGCAGAAATAATGAATCGATAAGCCCATCCGCATTGTGCGGGATGGGCTTTTCCTTATCCCTTCGAACATGACAACGCCTGAGGATTTGGTATATTCTTTAAAGAGAGAATAAAGTTAGCTGAAAGGAGCCCGTTATGCAGAACTGGTATCACATCATTCCCAAGAACACCGGGCTGAGCTCTTATATATGGATTATCTTCTATCTGCTGCCCTTCTTTTTTATATTTAAAACGTCATCGATTCTTGAGATCCTTCTCGGCATCTTATTAGTAGCTGGATTCTTTGTCTCTTACCGGCACTCGTTTCAATCGAAAAGTCATTTGTTCTATTTCTGGGTCAGTATTGATATCATCATCAGTCTTGCCTTAACCTTAGTGTTTGGCTATGTATATTTCTCTCTCTACCTAGCTTTTATCATCGGGAACATTAACCATAGAGGCGGGTTTCTATCCTATTACATCGTCCATCTGGTAACGACCATTGCTGCGACTTTGCTGTTATTCTTTTTAAAGGAAGAATCGCTGTTTCCGCAATTGCCTTTTATCATCATTACGATTATCGGGGTAATCCTGCTTCCGTTTACTATTCGCTATCGAAATAAGCAGCACGAGCTTGAGGACGAACTAGAGGATGCGAATGAACGGATTTCACAGCTCATGGTTATTGAGGAGCGCGAGCGTATTGCCAGGGATCTGCATGATACCCTGGGGCAGAAGCTGTCTCTGATCGGGCTGAAGAGTGACCTTGCTGGTAAATTAATTCATGTGAAACCGGAAGCTGCCATAAATGAAGTTCACGATATCAGACAGACCGCTAGAACAGCCTTAAAGGAAGTTCGCGAAATGGTGTCGAATATGAGCCGCGCGAAGCTTGAGGATGAATTGATCCGCGTCCAGCAGATCATTCAAGCAAAGGAAATGGAATTTCAGTTAGAAGGAGATCCTTCCCTTTCCAATACCCCGTTACTCGTTGAGAATGTTCTCAGCATGTGCTTAAAAGAGGCAGTGACGAATATCGTGAAGCACAGTGAAGCAACCTGGTGCCGTGTGATGATTAAACAATCACCAACGGAGGTATTAATAAAAGTAGAAGATAATGGAATTGGAATAAAAGAGAAAAAGGAGTCGTTTCACGGTCACGGGCTGCAGGGAATGAGAGAACGCTTAGACTTCGTGAACGGCAGTTTAGAAATCGTATCTTTACAGGGAACGACCTTAAATATTCGGGTTCCTAATGTAAATCAACAATCGGAAAAGGAGGATACGGTATGATTCGAATTGTTATCGCCGAAGATCAGCTCATGCTGTTAGGCGCGCTTGGCTCTTTACTTGATTTAGAAGAGGGAATGGAAGTTGTCGGGCAGGCAAGTAATGGGGAAGAAGCCTGTCAGCTCGTTAAACAGCACCAGCCTGACATTTGTATTATGGATATTGAAATGCCGGGAAAAAGCGGTCTGGAAGCAGCGGAGGAGCTCCAGGAGTATCCATGCAAGATTATTATTTTAACAACGTTTGCCCGGCCTGGATATTTTGAAAGAGCCCAAAAAGCCGGTGTGAGCGGTTATCTGTTAAAGGATAGTCCGAGTGAGGAATTAGCAACTTCCATCCGAAAAATAATGGAGGGACAGCGGATTTTTGCCCCTGAATTAGTTGATGTGGCCTTTGGCACGGAAAACCAGAATCCATTAACCGACCGTGAAGTCCAGGTGATTCAGCTGATGGCAGAAGGGAAAAATACGAAAGATATTTCAAGCGAACTTTTCATTACGCCGGGAACCGTGCGGAACTACGTATCCGTTATTCTCGATAAGCTGCAAGTAACCAATCGGATTGAAGCGATTTCCCGGTTTAAGGAAAAAGGCTGGTTTAAATAAAAGGAGTAGTGCAGCGGATTCGTGCACTACTCCTTTTGTATTTTTGAAATGGTTGGCGGGCATTTGCTTATCCCAGGGGATCTAAACGCTTGATCACTTCTTCTTATCTTCTTCGCTTGGGATGATGCCGGTTGGTTCTTGGACTTTATTGTTTACATATTCATTAGGTTCTTCGCCGAATTCCGTAGAGTGGTTTTTGAACTGGGCTTTACGGCCGTTGCGGTGTTCTCCATGATTTTTGTTTTCTTTAAATTGGTTGTCCGGCTTTTTGTCTTTTTTACTCATTTTCCTCCACCTTTCCATTCTAAGATAGAGTTATTTTTTGATGATAACGGAAGCTTTATACGAGTAATTAGAATTATTGAAAAAAACCATTCATGAGAAATAGCAATTCTCTATGAATGGTTTTTAATTTCAGTTTTAATTTTAGGATAGTTAAATAAATAATATGGGAATAAAGGTAAAGATTTCCTGCTTTCAGTGCGGAAATCTATAGAAATGTTACCAATAACCATCCATAGTTTCCAGTTTTTTAAGAAATCAATTAGAAAAAGTTTCTTATTTTTATTAATGATTCAGCGGATCTGTAATCTTAATGTAATAATTCAACGAGGATTGACGAGGGTTTAGGTTACGAATTACACGTAAGTTGAAATAAGTAACAATAGATTTCATGTATTTGGCATGATTATTATATGTCGATTACATCATTTATAAACTATTTCTTCCCCTATAACCCTATGATAGATTAAAGAAGTGTAAAAAATATATAAAATTATAAAAAATAGAGACGGGTAATTAATATGGGAGGAAATATAGTGTGAGAAAGAAGAGTGGATGGACGCGAAAAATTGTGCTTACGGCAATACTTGGAATCGGTGTGAGTGTGGGGACCGTCTATGCGGATAACAGTCTTCAAACTACATACCACGTTTATGTAGGAGATAAACATCTCGGAGTGGTGGATGACAAATCAGTGGTGAAATCCTACGTAGAGAAGCGGCTCGATAAAGCAGAACATAAATATAACAAGCTGGATGTAAACCTTCGGGAAGATCTTTCTTTTGTTCCTGAGAAAACGTTCACCCCGAGTTCTGATAATGATCAAGTTGTGGATGCACTAAAGCAGGATCTATCTGTTGCGGTTGATGCCGTCGGGCTGACGGTGAATGGCGAAACTGTTGCTTATCTTCCAAGTGAAGAAAAAGCAGAGAAGGTAGTTGAACAACTCAAAGAGAACTATGTGAAACCCGAGAAGCTGCAAAAGCTTGAAAAACGAAAAGCTGAAGGTGCGGCGCCTAACATTAAACTTGGGGAATCTGCCATTATAGACGTCGCTTTAACGAAAAAGGTTTCAAAAGAAGAAGAACCAGTAAAACCTTCTTCCGTTGATACCGTTCCAGAAGCCGTCAAAACCCTGCAGAAAGGCACATCGGAAGAAAAGATACATACGGTAAAAAAAGGTGAATTTCTCGGAGAAATTGCTGATAAGTATGATCTTTCTACTAAAGAATTACAGAGTATGAACCCGAAGCTTAAAGAAGATGGTCTTTTACACATCGGCCAGAAGCTGAATGTCACCGATGTAGTCCCTTTGACAGAAGTGCTGATTAAAGAAAAAGGGGTTAAGAAAGAAACGATTAAGCATGATACCAAAGTCGTGAAAACGGATAAGCTTTATAAAGGCGAAACGAAGGTGAAACAAGCAGGCAAGGACGGCGAGAAGAAAGTCCATTACTTTATAAATAAAAAGAATGATCAAGTTGTAGAAAAAGGAACAACAAAAGAAGAAACGATTTCAAAACCCGTAGATAAAATTATCCTAAAAGGCACAAAAGTTATTCCATCCCGAGGCACCGGTGATTTTGACTGGCCCGCGGTCGGCGGTGTGATTACCAGTCACCAGGGGAAACGCTGGGGCGAGTACCATAAAGGCATTGATATTGCTGGAGTTAGCAACCGCACAATTAAAGCGGCGGACAATGGTGTGGTCGTCTCAGCTGGATATACGACGGGCGGCTACGGCAATAAGATAGTGATTAACCATAAGAATGGCTACGAAACGCTGTATGGTCATCTAGCTTCGATTAGTGTCCATCCTGGCCAGAAGGTGAAGCGCGGTCAGAAAATCGGCGTTATGGGGACCACGGGCGATTCAACGGGGATCCACCTCCACTTCGAAATTCACAAGCATGGCTCGCTCAAAAATCCGGAATCTTTCTATTAAATAGGAATCCGCTATGATAGCTCATAGCGGATTTTTTTATGGCTGCTTTAAGCGGAAGTGCTGATATAGGTGTCCTTAGCATCCCGTCGCAGTAATTTTTGGCGGTTTTTAATTTTGTGTGGAGACTGGCGGTTAGAAGCGATAGTTGCTGGTTTGTGATTGATATACCTCACCTGTTGGTGCGAAAGAGGATCCGTGATGGAGCGATAGAACGCCGAAAGTAGGATAGAATCGTCGAAAGGTCAGATAGTTCTCCATTTGGGATGGATAGAACTCTTTTTTGGGTGGATAAACAGGCAGATAGGAGAGATAGAGGCCCTGCGATGAGTGGATAAGCGACAGCTGTCAGAGTGTGCGATAGACCGCTCGGGGTGAAACGATAGAGTATTCGGCGAGAGTGAAGCGATATAGCTGTCAGAGATAGATCGCTATGATGATGAGATAGAACACAGTAAATAGGATGGATCCTCAACAATTAGGGGCAATTGAAGCTCTAAAATTGCCGACAAAACGCCAGCACCAGGCATGCTGAAAGTTAGAAAGATACTATTATTACACAGTCCTAGCAAGTGTTTGTGTTGATCCCCGCTTTGATATTTCCGTTCTCCAAATAATCATAAAGAGGTGGGGGAAATCTCCAAGATGTCTACAAACTAAATATTAATTAGGAGCTCTTATGGAATAGAAGAAAAACTCAACTCCTGATGGTATATTCACACCAAAATGCTAACACTATGAGAAGAAACTTTTCGAAAAACAAATGCCTCCAAACCCCCATCATATGTGTAAAAACATTGGAAATTATCAGATCCTCAGGTAATTGTAAGACATTTAGCAGTAAATAAGTTAAAATGAGGAATAGCATAGAAGTTGACGAAAGGGAAGTGAACGTTATATGGCGCCACCAAAAATATTAGTTGTCGATGACGAAAAGCCGATTGCCGATATACTTAAATTCAATTTAGAAAAAGAAGGATATGAAGTCGTATGCGCTTATGATGGCGACGAAGCCATTAAGAAAGCAGGAGATGAAGATCCTGATTTAATTTTACTTGATATTATGCTCCCGAATAAAGACGGGAATGAAGTATGCCGCGAAGTCCGGAAAACCCATACCATGCCGATTATCATGCTGACAGCGAAAGATGCTGAAATTGATAAAGTGCTGGGACTCGAAATGGGAGCGGACGATTATGTGACGAAGCCTTTTAGTAATCGAGAATTAATCGCCCGGGTGAAAGCGAATTTGCGCCGCCAGCAGCAGGAACCGGAAGATAACGGCCACGGATCTAAGGATATTACGATCGGCCGTCTGGCGATTCACCCGGATGCTTATACGGTGACACGCGACGGGGATTATATTGAGCTGACCCATCGTGAATTTGAGCTGCTTCATTATCTTGCCCGTCATATTTCCCAAGTAATGACGCGCGAACATTTATTGGAAACCGTTTGGGGGTACGATTACTACGGTGACGTCCGCACTGTAGATGTTACCGTCCGCCGCCTTCGTGAAAAAATTGAAGAAAACCCTAGTAACCCTGCCTGGATTGTCACTCGCCGAGGAGTGGGCTATTACCTAAGAAATCCAGAGCAGGAGTAAGAGGCTGATGAAGAAAGTAGGATTTTTTCAGTCGGTTCGCTTAAAACTGATTGTTGTCTACATTCTTCTTCTATTGCTTGGCATTCAGGTGATTGGAGCCTACTTTGTTAAAGGATTAGAAGGTAAGCTTAAGGATAATTTTACGAGTTCTATTGAAGGTCGTATAGATACCTTAACCTATAGTTTACAGCAATCGTTTTCGGCAGACCGTACCGAAGATGACCCGACGCTTGAGACGGATGTGACAACGCTGATTGATCGGTTTAAATACAATCCAAGCAGCGATATCAACAAGCTGCAGGTGGTGAATGATAATAAAAGGATCATTGCATCTTTTGGATATCAAGGAAATAATATCGGCCAAAAGACTACAGAGCTCAAAGTGACCAACGCTCTGTTAATGTTCGGGTCCACCGATCCGGAAATTATGGTCGATGCCGATAAAGGAGAGCGGGTCTGGGTAGGGGTTCGTCCAATTATTGAGAACTCCGAAGCGGTCGGAGCGGTCTATTATCAAGCCGATATGAGCAGTGTTTATAATCAGCTTCAGGATATTAATAAAATCTTTGCCAAGGGCACCCTTTTGGCGATCACGATTACGGCTTTGCTCGGGATTTTGGTAGCGAGAACGATAACCAGACCGCTGAGCGAAATGAGAAGACAGGCTCAAATTATGTCGACCGGTGACTTTTCGCAAAAGGTAACTGTGCACGGCAATGATGAGATCAGTCAGTTGGGACTTACCTTTAATGACTTGAATGATAAATTGAAATTGTCTCAAGCCACAACAGAAGGGGAGCGGCGGAAACTCAGTTCGGTGCTGTCCAATATGTCGGACGGGGTTATTGCGACTGACCGCTTAGGGGCGATTACACTGATGAATGCTCCCGCCTCTAGCTTAATCGGCCAAAGCTTTGAGGAAGTCCAGGGGCAGTCTTTGATCGACATTCTGGATTTAAATGAGCAGCTTTCTGATGTGACAGAAATCGAAAACACGGACTCCATTATTACGGATCTGAGCACAGAGGATCAGCATTTGCTATTAAAAGCCAATTTCTCCATCGTTATTAATGAAAATGATGAAAGAGATGGCTTTATTACGGTGCTCAGTGATGTAACTGAGCAGGAGAAAGTTGAACAGGAACGCCGTGAATTTGTGTCCAATGTTTCTCATGAGCTGAGGACCCCGCTGACATCGATGAGGAGTTATATTGAAGCGCTGAATGATGGCGCATGGCAGGATCCGGAAATCGCTCCACGGTTTTTAGATGTGACTCAAAATGAAACCGAACGGATGATCCGGTTAGTCAATGACCTGCTGCAATTAACGAAAATGGATCAGCAGGAAACGCATTTGATGAAAGAAACAGTCGAATTCATCGGCTTTCTTAATCAAGTGATTGAGCGCTTTGAAATGAATAAATATGAACATATCGAATTCGACCGGGATTTTCCTGATAAAGAAATGCTTGTCTGGATCGATGAGGATAAGCTGATGCAGGTACTCGATAACGTGATCTCCAACGCAATTAAATATTCTCCTGAAGGCGGAACGATTCGCTTTAAAGCCATATCTACGAAAAAACACCTGCGTGTCAGCATCTCTGATGAAGGTCTGGGCATGCCCGCCAATACCGTCGACAAAATCTTTGATCGGTTCTACCGCGTAGATAAAGCCCGGACTCGTGAACTCGGGGGTACCGGTTTAGGCCTTGCTATTGCCCGGGAAATAATTGACGCTCATCACGGGAAAATCTGGGCAGAAAGTAAAGAAGGTAAAGGGACAACCGTTCTCTTTACGCTTCCGCTTATGAGTCAGAAGCGGAGGGGGAAATTATGAGAGTAGAGTCCGCAAAAAGCATTATTTTAATTTTGTTGATTTCGTTTAGTTTAATCTTGACGGTGGCCTTATGGTATTATCAACCTGATTATAAAGAGGTTTCCAACAATGAAACGGTAAAAAACACCGAATTAAACGGGGAACAGGAGACAATGTCTCAAATAATCAGGCCGGATAAAGTCGTTTTTTCGAATAATAACGGGTATTACACTTATAAAGATTCTTATAAGAACAACGAACACGTCAAACAGCTGATGGATAAGATGAAGAACTTTCCACTGCTTGATATTACCGCTACGAAAAGTAAGGGGATTCCTGAAGGCGATCGAAGTGTGGAATTACTTTTCCCTGCTTCTCTTCCTTCAGATGTGATCACTGATTTGTTTAGTATATCGGACAGCAATTCAATTGTGAGCAAGGTAGACTTTAACCGGATTTTCTTTGTGTACAAGGGCACTGCGAATGAAGACAGTTCTGCGGAAGTGGTATTTGTAAATGACCAAAACGATAAGGTTTTAAAGGGTCTGTTACCTAAAAATGGGGCCGCCGCTCTTATCAAGGATTTAACGAACAATAAAGACGTGTTAAGAGACGAATTTCTCTATACTCCAGATCAAACAAATCATCGAATCTATTTACCAGAGGACAAGGTGGATCAGGTACCTAAGAAACTATTAACGTATAATGCTATCGATGTTTCTCCTTTACAGAATAATCTGCTGTCGGGTGATAAGGTTACGACCATTATTTCCGGCAATCAAAAAGAGCAGAGGGGTACATATAAGAGGCTTACGTATACGGATACGTGGCTGCATTATGTGAATGTCGATTCCGCTCTCATTGGGGCCGTGCCTTCCATGAGCAAGTATCAAATTATGACGAAAGCTTTAAATGAAATTAATGCGCAGATGGGCTGGACAGATACGTTTAAATTAAATGGTGTGTCCACTTCTCCGCAAAAAGTGGATTATTTGATGCATTATAACGGGATTCCTGTCTTATCAAGCTCGAAAGGGACTTCCACGATTTCCATCACCTATAGTTCTAAGAATGGGAATATCAGAGAGTATAGCCGTCCATTAATTAATTTTGATTCGTACCGGTACAGCGAATCCCAGGATGCTACTCTGCCATCGGGCAATGACGTAGTGACTTATATTAAGGATTCGCCACAGTACAATGAGCATTTAATTGATGATATTAGAATTGGGTACAGCTTGTATCCACAGAAAGCAGGATCTCCTGCTTACAATCTGATCCCTCAATGGTTTGTCCATGAAAACGGAAAATGGAAAGAACTCGATCTGGAAGAGCAGGGCATCTCCAGCAGTAAAGGAGGCGAATAGAATGCAGTGGGGACAAATAAAGACCTTATTCATTCTCAGCTTCCTCGTCTTGGATCTTTTTCTTTTTCAACAATTCTTAAATAAGCAAACTAATGAAGAATTAAGTACCCTTCCTCAGGAAACGGTGGATCAGAAAGACATTGATTTTTCCGCTGTTCCTAATGAGAAGGCACCGGCGATCGATGTCATTAAGGCGTCTCCCGACGAATTCACGAGTGATAATTTAAGTGAAATTGAGAAACTTGATAAGTCCGAACAAGAATATTCTATTAAAAAGAATCGGCTGCTTGTTTCCAAATTTAAGGATCCAATTAAGATTGATGAAGATCACATTGTGTCCCAGGTGTCGGAGTACATTCCCTTTGCTAACCAGTATTCGTACTGGACGTGGAACAAAGACAAAAATGCTTTGCTCTTTTTCCAAAAAGCAAATAATCGTACCATTTATTACAATAAAGGCGGATCCCTCGTGATTCATGTGAAAGATGGCAAGATGGTCTCTTACTCGGCTGCCCTCTTAAATATAGCCGACTCCAGCAGTTTCAGCAGCGGAGATGATGCAGCTGTGCTTTCTGCCAGGGATGCGGCCAGTAGTTTGCGGCCAGCTCTCTCCAGTGGTGATAAGATTACCGACACGAGCATTGGCTATTACTCCCGAGTGAATCTTGAATTCGGAGTGGAAAATGGGGCACAGGTGTTCAATCCTACCTGGAAGTTTACTGTAAACGGGAAGAAGGATTATTTTGTTGACGGGCTTCAAGGGACGCTGCTGAATATGGAAGAGGATCAATTCATCGACGACACGATTTCGATTATTAATAAGAATTTCGAGCCATCTTCAAAGACTCTTAAGCAGGATAATGATAGGAGAGTTGAAGGTGAAGCGGAATAAATGGAGTGTAAATAAATGAGTTTGAAATTTAGTGTGCTTGCTTCAGGCAGTACTGGCAATGCCTTTTATATAGAATCTGGCGAAGAGAAGATTTTGGTAGATGCCGGGTTAAGCGGCAAGAAAGTGGAAGGACTGCTCGCTCAAGTGAACGTGGATCCGCACGAACTTTCGCGAATTCTGGTTACGCATGAGCACAGCGACCATATTAAGGGACTCGGGATTATGGCGAGGCGGTACAAGCTGCCGATCTATGCGAATGAAAAGACGTGGAAAGCAATGGAAGGTCAGATTGGCAAGATTTCTGTCGATCAGAAGTTTCTTTTTAATATGGAAGAAATGAAGTCCTTTGGCGGGATCGATATTGAATCCTTTGCGGTTTCGCATGATGCAGCTGAGCCGATGTTTTTTACTTTTCATAAGGATGGCAGGAAAGTGGCCCTCGTGACGGATTTAGGCTATGTATCCGAACGTATTAAGAAGACGGTGGAAGATGCCGATGCTTATATCTTTGAATCGAATCATGATGTAAGCATGCTCCGGATGGGCCGTTACCCGTGGAACGTAAAGCGCAGAATCTTAGGTGATTCCGGCCACGTGTCCAATGAAGATTGTGCCCTCGCCTTGACGGATATTATTACAGACCGGACGAAACGAATTTATCTGGCCCATTTGAGCTTAGATAATAATATGAAAGACCTCGCCCGCATGTCTGTGAAGAATGTACTGGAAGAACGCGGGTTTGAGCTGGGTTCACGGATCGACCTTTATGATACCGACCCGGCAGCGGCCACGCCTATCTATACAGTTTAGAAGTTTTAAATTTTGGATTTAAAGGAAACACTACTTATAGTAAAAAGTTAAGAGGACGAAAGGACAGGTGAAGATGCTGTGGGCTATTATGATGACCACTCTCATGCTACTCAGCAACAAAAGCATCGCCGCCGCTGGATTATGCCAACCATTGTTGGAGTAATTCTCGGGGCAGTTTTAGTTTTGTTGGCCTTACCCGCGCTCGTGCAAACAGAGCTGCTCCCTTATGATATCACCATTCCAGAAGATGAAAGCGGATTGGTCAAAGGGGATACAGGATTAACAGGCACTACGACAAAGCAAGTTTCCGTGGACGTGAACACGCAGGTGACGGACATTGTAGATAAAGTCACTCCCTCGGTTGTAGGAGTCGTGAATATGCAGAGCCAGTCAGATTTCTGGGACCAGCAATCCGATTCTACTCCTCAGGAAGCAGGCATAGGTTCTGGGGTTATTTATAAGAAGCAGGATGGCGACGCTTATGTGGTTACGAACAATCATGTGATTGAAGGAGCCAATGAAATTGAAGTGGTCCTGTCAGATGAAACAAGAGTGAAAGCCCAGCTTGTCGGCAGTGATTTATTCACCGATTTAGCCGTACTTAAAATGCCGGGAGATAAAGTGAAGAAAACGATTGAAATTGGCGATTCTGACAAGTTAAAAGTAGGCGAGCCGGCCATCGCCATCGGGAATCCATTAGGGCTGAGATTTTCCGGATCGGTAACCAAAGGGGTCATCAGCGGAAAGCAGCGTGCGATTCCTCAGGACTTTAATGGCGATGGATTAGAAGACTGGCAGGCAGAGGTCATCCAGACAGATGCCGCCATCAACCCGGGAAATAGCGGCGGGGCCTTAATTAATATTGAAGGCCAGCTCGTTGGTATTAACTCGATGAAAATTGCCGAATCTGCCGTGGAGGGCATTGGATTTGCGATTCCGATCAACTCCGCGCTGCCGATTATCAATGAGCTTGAAAAGTACGGCAAAGTAAACCGTCCATACATTGGTGTGGAAGCATATGGTTTAGATGAAGTGCCTTCTTCAGAATGGCAGAATACCTTGAAGCTGCCGAAAGATGTGAAAGGCGGTCTTTATATCCGCAGCATCAAGCAAATGTCACCAGCCGCTAAAGCAGGACTGCAGCCTCTGGATGTCATCGTGAAGCTGGATGATAAGAAAGTAGATACCATCATCGACCTTCGCAAGTACCTCTATGACGAGAAAGATCCAGGTGATGAGCTTAAGATCACTTATTATCGTGATGGTAAGAAGGATAAGACGACCGTTACCCTGGGATCACAAAAGTAAGGAAGAGAATCGTGGATGGCTCAGCCATCCACGTTTTTTGTCGGAAATAACTAGCTTCGTTAACTTTAAAATTATGGAAAAAGACCTATAACTATTATCCACACCCTGTGCATATTCTTCTGGATAAAAAGCATATATGGTGGCGAACATAAATTCTACTACCACATAAGAGGTTCGAATATGTGCATATGTGGATAAAATTGTGGACAATCTGTTTATAGCATGGGACAACCTGTGCATAGAAGTGAATTTACAAACTCTGTGAATAAGTCTGTGGACAATTGTGGGTAACTGATATCGTTACTTCTTTTTTTAGATCGTCCAATACAGAAAAAAAGGCTTCATACCGATAGTTACAGCGATTATTTTATAAAAAATTTCCATCTTATAGAAAAATTGACTTTTCCACATTACCTTTTGCAAAAACGTAAATATTAAGAATTGTAAAACTTTTTTGAAGTAAATCCTCAGAAATTTCCACGATCGTCGTGTGAAGAACACTTGTGAATTGTGGACAACTTCTTTTACTACCTGTAGATTCCTCTCTGCTGAAATACTGCTTTTCCCCTGCCAAATCGATTAGGCCAAAGGACCCTGAATTAACGGTATACGAGAACTTGATTTCCGTTAGTTTCTGTTTTCTTCGTTTTCTCTTGCCAAAAAATTTTCCATCCGCTCGGTTGTTTCGTACAATGAAAGGAAGGAGGAGATACATATGATCGACTTAAGAAGTGATACCGTAACGAAACCTACGTCCGCGATGCGGCAGGCGGCCTTTGAAGCGGAAGTGGGCGATGATGTTTATGGGGAGGATCCCACGGTTCAGCGTCTTGAAGCTAAAGCGGCAGAGATGTTAGGCAAGGATGCGGCGCTGTTCGTGACGAGCGGCACGCAGGGCAACCAGATTTCTGTGCTGACTCACTGCCAGCCGGGGAATGAAGTGCTGCTGGAGGAGAGTTCTCACCTATTTTTGTATGAAGGTGCCTCCATGTCAGCCTTTGCCGGGGTTCAGCCCCGAACGATTCCCGGAGTTAGAGGAGCGATGAATCCAGAAGATGTGCGTGCGGCGATCCGCCCGGAGGATGTTCATTTTCCAGAAACGGGACTGATTTGTGTGGAGAATACCCACAACAAAGCAGGCGGTGCGGTTGTTCCGTTAGAAAATATGCAGGCGATCTACGACGTAGCGCGTACGCATAACATACCCGTACATTTGGACGGCGCCCGCCTGTTTAATGCGGCTGCGGCATCGGGGATCTCGGTGAAGCGATATGCTGATCAAGTCAATACGGTCCAGTTCTGTTTATCCAAAGGATTAGGCGCTCCGGTCGGCTCGGTGATTGCAGGATCAGCGGAGTTCATTACCAGAGCGAGAAAATGGCGCAAGCGTCTCGGCGGCGGTTTGCGGCAGGTGGGGATCATAGCGGCTCCAGGGCTCGTAGCGCTAAGCGATATGACCGATCGTCTGGCTGTAGACCATACGCATGCCCGCCGATTAGCAGAAGGCATTGGGAATATTTCAGGACTGGCGATCGAAGGCAAAGTGGAAACCAATATGGTGCTCTTCAACGTCGGCCGGCTCGGACAGACCTCGGAAGAATTTTTGGAAAAAATGAAAGAAGCAGGCGTTCTTGCCAATCCATTCGGGCCGCAGACGATTCGGCTGGTGACGCATTATGACGTTAATGAGCAGGAGATTGAGGAAGTCATAGAACGAGTGAACGATATAGCGGCTTCCCTGCGGTAGTCCTCTGGATACGATACGGTGAAAAAAAGTGGCATAAACCTCTGTTTCCGAACATATTTTCTAACAAAGAGCCCAATTTCTAAAACCTCCCTTGGTTTTCTCCCTTCACCGGTGGTATTAGAAACGATTCAGACATATGGAGGTGGGTCCCCTGCCGGAAGTGGAAACAGGTAAACGTGTGAAGAAACTGCCGTTCGTCCATGAACATGCCTTCGCAGAAATGTTTGATAAAGATCGTTTCGATGATGGAATACCACTGGAGGAACTAAGCAAGCACTTGCGTCGTTCGAAAACCTACTTGAGGAGAAAGAGTCGAAAGTGATTGTGAAGCTTTGAAGGGACCCGGGGCATGCCTCCGGGTTTTTTTATGTGCTGAAAATTATCTATTAAATTGGGGATAAGGAAATGCCTCCAGTCTAAAGACGAAACATCAAGGGAAGGACAGAGGTTTACCATAAATGGCCGTTCCGCTCCGGAAATACACTCCGCTTTTCGCGGGCGGCTGGTCTGCCTCCTCGTGCTGTCGCACTGCGGGGTCAAACCTATGCCTTCCTCCCGCAGAAGTCTCCGTGTATTTCCTGCGCTGGTATTATTTATTCACTTCCCATCTCCTATGTTCAACCGTAGACAGTGGTAGGGAAGGAAGCAGGGATTCCCGTTATATCCAGCGAATGGTACAAGACAGGGAGAAAGGAGGGAGGCAGATGGATGTTAGATTTCAGGCAGAAGGCATCAAATTTAACTTTCGCGCGGCTGGAATTTTAATCGAAAGAGATCATGTGTTGCTGCATAAGCAAAGAGAAGATCATCATTGGGCGCTTCCTGGCGGAGGAATCGAGCTTGGTGAGCGCTCTAAGGATGCGGTTGTGCGTGAGTTTGAGGAAGAATTGGGCTGCAAGTGTAACGGAGCACTTAGTTATGGAGGGAAAAGAATAACGCTCTATTTGCATAGAAAAAACGCTTGAAGATTCCGGAATCTTCAAGCGTTTTTCTCATTCATATATAGAAGGGCAGGCATGGTATTTCATGTCCCAGCCTTGTTTTTTTAAGACTGAACCGTTGCATTGCTTGTTTCGACTTTTTTAGATTGCATATATTTGAAATAGAACATCGCCGCTGCAGCCATGTGAATCAAATAAAGTACAGCAAAGATATCTTTATGGACCATTTGAGAGGAGAAGAATTCAAATCCCCAGATAAAGGCAGTTAGGAAATATAAAACGCTAGCGACTAATGAGTGGTTTAAAGTTTTCATAGTTTTATAGAACCTCCTTGTTGCTAACACCGTCCGTGTTAAGCTCTGACTTTATTATAATCCCGTCCAATAAGTTTGTGCAACCCTTAACAAGCGGTTTTTGGCCTGATTTGGCGAGGGTTCACGAAATGTTCATAAATTGCTAGGCTGGTTCATTTTTTTGTAGAAAAGGAAGAAATCACAACAGGCTAAACTCCTCAGGCGTTGGTTACAATAGTAGAAGGTTTTAAAAAAAGCGCCGTAGTTCTAAATAGCAGGCGATGCTCGTACATCTATAGGAGAACGATCGAACATCGAAGGGAGGAGCTCATCATGAAGAAACGCTTTGTGAAGTGGACACTGATTTTATTCCCGATCTATGCCCTCATCGTCGGCCTTTATTTATTTAACTGGGCCGATTACGGTGTGCCGGCCGCTTATCAGGGTACGGCCGCAGACCCATCGACCTTTATGACGGCGAAACAGCTGGCGCTGAGTGAACAATTCTCTCGTGATAAGGATTTCTTGTTTTTTATTAGTGTGCCGCTGCAATGGATCATTTACATAGGGGTGCTGGTCTTCGGTTTATCGCGGTTATTTAAAGAAGCGGGGGAGCAGGTTTCCCGGTTCACCGCTGTTAAAATCCCGATCTATGTGCTGCTGCTCTCCTGCTTCACGTGGATCATTAACCTGCCGATCGACTATATTTCCCGGCGGCTGTCGCTGAAGTACGGGATTTCCACTCAGCCGTTTGCCGACTGGATGAAGGATCAGCTGATCAGCTTCTGGCTGGATGTCGGAATAACCGCCGTATTGATTACCGTGTTATATCTGCTCATTCGCAAGTTCCAGAAGCGCTGGTGGCTGTATGCCTGGTTCCTGCTGATTCCGTTCATCGTATTTATGATGTACCTGCAGCCGGTGGTCATAGATCCACTCTACAACGATTTTACCGAGCTGAAAGATCCTCAGCTGGAAGAAAAGATTCTTACTCTCGCCGATCAAGCGGATATTCCCGCTGACCGGGTCTATCAAGTCGATATGTCGAAGAAAACGAATACGATGAACGCATACGTGAACGGAATTGGCTCTAACTTGAGAATCGTGCTCTGGGATACGACGCTCAACAAGCTGTCGGATAAAGAAGTGCTGTTTATTATGGCGCATGAGATGGGGCACTATGTGATGCATCATCTTTATCTCAATCTGGCTTTGTCGATTGTCGGCGCGTTTATTGGCTTATACCTCGCGTACCGACTGCTGCATATTTTTATTCGAAAATGGGGCAGCGGCTGGGGCGTGAAGGATGCCGGGGATATTACCTCGCTGCCTGCGCTCATGCTGATCTTTTCGCTGCTTTCTTTCGCAGTAAGTCCGATTGAGTTGACGATTTCCCGAAGTGCGGAAAAAGCGGCCGACGAATATGCGATTCATTTGCAGGATGACACGGACGCAGCGATTGGCTCGTTCCAGGAACTGACCGTCAACAGCCTGAGTGAAGTGAATCCGCCCTGGCTGGTTAAATATTTAAGATACGGTCACCCGACGATGATGGAACGCATCCATATGCTTGAAGATGAAAAATAACAGCAGAACCGGCTCTCGATATCGAGGGCCGGTTTTCTTGTTTCACGTGAAACAAACGGTACGAAGGGCACGTTTGGAAAAGGGGGAAGTGGGGAATTTTTCTATATTGCGATTTATTAAAATGAACAAGATTCATCTTAGAGGTCAGGGGGAGCCCGAGAAAGCCGAAGCCATCCGTGTATTGGATCGCGATCACCTCTATTCCAGGAAAGAAAGCGCTCACATGAGGAAGAATAATAGAATAGGAGGGAATGGCCTATGAATGCCCAAACGCTAGTGAAAAGCTATTGGAACAAGTTATGGGACATGCATGAACAAGCGAAAGACTTAATGAAATTTGCCGTTACTGGAGATTCGAGCAAGCTTGAAAACAACGAAAAAGAACAGAAAGACGCCAACACGAATGGCGATGGACCTTCGTTTGATAAGCGTCAGAAAGTCGGATTAATTCTTGGACCGCTATTATTTGTATTGATCTTAATCTTCTTCCATCCGGGAGACTTGTCGCAGGCCGCGGTCTCGATCTTAGCCAGCACCGTCTGGATTGCCACCTGGTGGATCACCGAAGCGGTCCCGATCCCGGCCACTTCTTTACTGCCGCTGATTTTGTTCCCGCTGACCGGAGGACTGGCCGGCGATGCCACGGCTTCCTCTTATGGCGATAATACGATCTTCTTATTTATGGGCGGGTTCCTCATCGCCCTCGCCATGCAGAAATGGGACCTGCATAAACGGATTGCCTTATTTATCATCTCCATGATCGGCACCAGCACCGAACGGATCATCCTCGGGTTTATGGTCGCGACCGGCTTCCTGTCGATGTGGATCTCTAACACCGCCACCTCGATGATGATGGTCCCGATCGGAATGGCCGTTATTTACCAGGCCTCCGAGCAGTTGAAGAAAGAAGGCAACGGCGAAGTGGACCATTCTTCGTTTAACTTCGGCAAAGTCGTCATGCTTGGGATTGCCTACAGCGCCTCGATTGGCGGATTAGGCACCCTGATCGGAACCCCGCCGAATACCATTTTCCGTGCGGTTGTGAAAAATACATACGGCATTGAGATCTCCTTCGCCGGCTGGATGGCGTTTGGCGTACCGCTTGCCGTTATTTTGCTTGTCCTCGCCTGGGTGTATCTCGTGAAGTTTGCGTTTCCGATGAAAATCACTCAGCTGCCTGGCGGTAAAGCGGTCATTAAAAAGGAACAGCAGGCGTTAGGAGCGATGGCAGCGGAAGAGAAAGTGGTGCTGACGATTTTCGCACTGACCGCGTTTACGTGGATTATCCGTTCGTTCTTTATCTCGCCCTATTTTCCAGGTGTCAATGATACCAACATTGCGATGACCGCCGCGATCATCCTGTTTCTTTTTCCGTCAAAAAATAAAAAAGGCGACTTCCTGCTCGACTGGGATACCGCCAAAGGCTTGCCGTGGGGCATCTTGCTGCTGTTTGGAGCGGGTCTCGCGATTGCAGCCGGCTTTGAAGAATCAGGTCTTGCTGAGTGGATCGGGAACAAGCTGACGATCCTCGATGGCATCAATCTGTTCCTCATTCTGGCGATTGTAGTCACGCTGGTGATTTTCCTCACCGAAATCACTTCCAACACGGCGACCGCAACGATGATGTTCCCGATTATGGCTTCGCTGGCAGGAGCGATATCGGTGCATCCGTACAGTTTAATGATCGGAGCGGGTGTGGCAGCAAGCTGTGCGTTTATGCTTCCGGTTGCGACACCGCCGAACGCCGTGGTCTTTGGTTCGGGGTATTTAAGGATTCCGGACATGGCTCGGGCCGGGTTTTTGTTAAATGTGATTGCGATTGTGATTGTGACATTGGCGATTTATTTCTATCTGCCGCTTGTGTGGGGGATTGATTTGACGCATCTGCCGGATAAATTTCAGCAATAGAGAGGAGAGGCGGCTGTTCGCAGTCGCCTTTCTTTTTTATGTAAAAAGTTTCCAATAGGAGGTAATAGGTTAATTAGTAGTATATGGAAAAAAGGAGCTGGAGAAATGAATGCTTTTCCTCATGAAATATGGAACCTGCTGATCATAGTCATTGCAGCGAATGTGGCCGGCCGTATATCGAATCCTTATTTTGAAAACCAGGAGCTGCAGAACGCTGCCACTAAGAAATTTATGAAAGAAGTGATGCGAGATTCTTACGCAATCCTGCTCATTTGGATCTCTTTTAGCTCTGTCATGATTATGTTACCTCCTGTTCCACTGCCAGATGTAGACATCTCTTTAACGATACTCACCACCGTTGCCTTTCTCATTCATCCATCTGTTCTTCTTTACAAAAAAAGAAATAGGAAAGAGGTCGAGAAACCTAAAGGAAACTAAAACAGGTACATAAAAAATCCGTTCCTGCTGATAGCGAGGAACGGATTTTGAATTCATTTTACACAAATACGTTAATCAATAGAATGAAGCCTAATCCGACTACGGAAATAATCGTCTCAAGCAATGTCCACGTAGCAAAGGTTTCTTTTACAGTTAAACCGAAGTACTCTTTAAACATCCAGAAGCCAGCGTCGTTGACGTGAGAAGCGATTAAGCTTCCGGCGCCGGTCGCAAGTACGACTAAGGCAAGATCAACGTCTGTCTGCCCCAGCAGCGGAACGACTAGTCCGACTGTGGTCAAGGAAGCAACCGTTGCTGAACCTAAGGAGATTCTTAAGATGGCTGCGATGATCCAGGCAAGCAGGATCGGAGACATCGTTGTGCCATCAAATAGCTTCGCCACATAGTCACCAACACCGCCGTCAATTAGAACCTGTTTAAAGGCACCGCCACCGCCGATGATCAGCAGCATCATGCCGATTTGGGAAATGGCTGTGGAACAGGAATCCATCACATCTTTGATCGGAATGTTACGAGCTACGCCCATCGTGTAAATCGCGACAAGCAGGGAAATCAGCATCGCCGTGGATGCATTTCCGATTAAATTCACGAGATGGGTAAATCCGTTTTCGCCCATGCCCATCGTATCCTGGATCAGTGTGAAGATCGTGGAAATCCCGATAAGAATAACCGGAAGCATGGCCGTGAATACACTAATGCCGAACTTAGGCGTGTCTTCCAGCTCAAAGGTTTTTACTTCGCCTAAAGAAGCAATATTGCCTGTTTTATTAAAGGAATCCGGAACAAGCTTTTTCGCAAGTTTCGTAAATAGCGGTCCTGCAATAATCACGGTTGGAACCGCAATGATAATTCCGTATACAAGCACTTTACCAAGGTCTGCGCCATATTCACCGGCAATAACGGTTGGTCCCGGGTGAGGCGGCAGGAATCCGTGGGTCACCGATAAGGCGGCAGCCATCGGAATTCCGAGATATAAGATCGACACTTTTAATTGTTTGGAAATCGCAAAAACGATTGGGATTAATAAGACGAGTCCGACTTCAAAGAACAACGCAATCCCGATAATGAAGGAAGCGACCACAACGGCCCATTGAATGTTCTTCTCGCCGAATTTGTTCACCAGCGTCATCGCGATACGCTGCGCACCGCCTGAATCGGTAATTAACTTCCCTAACATCGCACCGAGTCCGAAGATGAGAGCCAGGTGGCCAAGGGTTCCGCCTAATCCTGATTCAATCGTATCAACAACGTCTCCGAGCGGCATTCCCAGTGACAAAGCTACGCCAAAGGAAACGATGATCAGGGCAACAAAGGTATTTAATTTGAGTCCCATAATTAATATAAGTAAAGCAACAATTCCTAATGCAACAACAACTAACGGCATTGTAATCCCTCCAAGTATGTTTCTAGCTGTACGATTCAATGATTATGGTATGGGATAGATCATTGGGTCTACGAGTCTAGATAATAGTACGTTTTTATTTATGTCTGTGCGTGCTTCAAGCTTGACCTATGTAAGTATGGAATCGATTCCAAAACCGCCCGTGGATTATTCTCCACGTTTGCTTCCTTTGGAAAAGGTCTGCTGTGATTCCCATAAGTCTTCCACTTTCCCTTGCACATCATCGAAATTCTGGTGCAGCGATTTAATCATAAGCGTATGATTCTTCCTGCTGATCGCTTCAATATAGAGCATATGATTGTTCACGATGCGATCGAGGTCCTCGTACCTTTCCTCAAACCGCAATCTCATCGATAAAAGAATAAGGCTTTCCATCGTCGGCTTTAAATTCTTCCAGATCATCAAAATATGTGAATGATCAATGGCCCGGATGATCGTTTCATGAAATAAGACATCCTGATAGGCGAACTCATCCGCATCCTGATATTTAATCGAGATTTTCATCATTTCTACGATTCTGCTGAGCTCTTTAATTAATTCATCAATGTCCATCTTCACTAATCGTTCAAAGACAAAGGTTTCGATCAATAAACGAACGTCATAGATTTCTTCGATTTCTACTTCCGTTAAACCAGCCACAACGGCACCCATGCGCTCGAGTTTCACAATATTTTCAGAAGCAAGTACCTTTAACGCTTCCCGGACAGGCGAACGGCTCACAGCGAAATCAGCAGCCAATTGATTCTCTGATAAAATTGTACCGCTTTCAATTCTGCCGGAAATAATCCGCATACGAAGCTCACACGCGACGCGTTCTCCCGCCGAAGTGTTCGAAAGCCATTTCTCAGGATACAATAATTCTTTTGATTCAGCCATTGATTCACCTCTCCTGTAAGTTCAAGTGTACTTGTATACAAGTATTGTAGTACAGAATTGCAAATTTGCAAACGCTTTTACTCAAATTTAATCGGTGCCATCCAGTGAACCCCTGGCATGACTGGGTTCAGGCGGTGTAAAAAATAATGGCGCTTACATTATAGAGGGTGAAAAACGCTTTCCTATTACCTATTCGATGGAAGAAGACAAAACCTGTCCGTGGTAAACTAGAGGATAGAAAAGAAAAAACGGAGGACGATTCTATGAAGCTTACCATCGTAACAGTAGGAAAATTAAAAGAAAAATATTTAAAACAAGGCATCGAGGAATATGTAAAACGACTCGGCCCCTACGCCAAAGTCGACGTCGTCGAAGTTCCCGACGAAAAAGCCCCCGAAAACCTGAGCGAAGCCCAAATGGAAGAAGTAAAACAAAAAGAAGGCGAACGCATCCTCGCCAAAATCAGCCCCGACAGCTACGTCATCACCCTCGAAATCAACGGCCAGCAGCTCACTTCTGAGAAACTCGCCAAGAAAATGGACGAACTCGCCACCTACGGCAAAAGCAAAGTCGCTTTCGTCATTGGCGGATCGTTAGGGTTGAGTGATGAGGTGCTGGAGCGGAGTGATTTTGGGTTGTCGTTTTCTAAGATGACGTTTCCTCATCAGTTGATGCGGTTGATGCTGGTGGAGCAGGTGTATCGGGCGTTTAAGATTAATCGGGGGGAACCGTATCATAAGTAAGTACATGGTCATTCTTTTTTATTGAAGTATCAAAGAATAGCTCTTTCTATTTGATACTTCTTTTATTAATTACCTTACTAATAATGGAATTTAAGAAGTGTTTCTTTTTCTCTGCCGGTACTACTCCTAAGTCTTTTGATAAAGCTATTAAAGCATGGTAAATCATTACATAAGAAACTTCTTTAACAGTGGGTTGATTAATTTGTTTTTTTATATCATCTTTTCTTTTTGAACTTCTATTATAGTGCCCAATCATTCCTTGGCCACAACTTAGACATCTTATGTGTTTGAGCTTCTTTTCATGTGTCTAGACTAATGATCGGTTCATGATAGCCTTTCACTATAATTGGATTTTCATTTTTGCCTTTCATCCTTTTTTCACTCCAATCTGTAACCTGATTAAATCTAATGTATCCTGCATATGCAGGGTTATTAATAATGGTTCTTACAGAATTAATTTAAAAAGCTCTATTACGTTTTGTTTTGTAGTTTTCATGATTAAGAGTGTTAGCAATTGCTTTATAACCGTTCCTTGTAGTGTACATGTTAAAGATTTTGCGAACTTGCAGCGTAATAACGTCCAATCATGTCTAATGAACTGTGACCAGTCAGGCTCATGATAATACTATCATCAATGTAGTCTCTCTTTAAGTAAGTAAGTGATGAAAGTGTGACGTAAAGAATGAACGTTGTGTCCATATTTGTAGATCAGGTGCTGAACACTTCTCCCACTGATTCTGACATCTCTATTGCTTAAAAATAGTGGTGGAGGATCGTCTGAACGCTCCTCTAGATATTTTAATATGGCCCGACTTGCCTCTACTTCAGTTATAAGAGTTAAATACATAAACAAAAGGTATTATGGTTGCAATAATTGAAAAGGGCAACCATTCTTAAATTTGTAGTCCACATATAAAACTACATGGAAATCAAATATACTCCACGGTTAATATCTAGATGCGACTCAATCTTAACATAGTATCATTTGTGGAAGACATATAGTCTGTTTTTCTTCAAGCTGTCCACATTTTGTAAACAATATGTAACTCGTACTCTACATATGTTAGTATTTTCACATAAGATTGTATTTTCTATGTGCTTAGTGGACTACAACAATGTTACATTTAAATCTAAGTTAAGTAATTTAATTCACATTTTTGAATAGGCATTAAACAGGAGTCTGCAACGAGGATTGGAGCTACATGGATTTTACATATAAACAGAAAGAGGGAGGTAGCCATGGAAAGATTCAAACGCAAGAAGTAGAGTGAATCCAGTAAGTCATGTTATATGACACTTTTCTATTTTTTTCTATAGGGTAACTGAAAAATGGTTTTAAGTTACTTAAATGTCTTTTGGTCTTGCTACGAGAGGAATATTTTTAGCTATCTAATATAAAGAGGAGTAATGTATATGTTTGAATCCATTATAAATTTAATACAATCAATAATTAATATAATTTTGGTTTCAACTGTAGGAAGTGAAAAAGAAGTTAACAAAAATATAGAGTATTTAAAGCAAGAGAATTGGTTCCAAAATCTTCTTAAAAACGAAAAATACAGTGAATTAATAAAAAGAAATTCCGCAGTTCGAATCAAAATTGCAAGTATAAACATTAATAAAATGGAAAATTCCAAATATAATAACAAACAGAAAAAGAAAGTAATAAGAGCACTTGAAAAAAATTATCCTATTTAGAGATAAAAGATAATTCTGATATTGGAAAAAAACAGAAAAAAGCCGTTTCTTTCCTAAGAGGAAACGGCTCGACTGTAATTCCTATTTATTCAAGTGCCATTTTAAATCATTACTGAATAGTATGCAAAATGGTTCCTTCTTGTTACGGCATTAAAGAATTATAGAAATTGGAAAATGATTCAAAAGTAAAGCCCAAGGAATAAAAAAAGTATATTTCCGAAATAGTTACGCCAATAGCCGCAAGTAATATGTACCACTTTTTCTTTTTTAAATAAAGCCATACCCAAAATGCTACCATCATTACTCCTGATAACATTGCCAAAATATCATTAATAGTTAAAACTGCTGCTGCTAAAAACAATTTTACTCTCCACCTTTAACGTTTTGTCTATATAAAAATTGGTGTTATGTAAGATTCTACAATACTACCAATAAACAATAATATCGTAGAGAATAGAGTTAAAGCAACTATTCTTTTAACATAGGTTTTTGGAGATTTAGTGGTTTTCCTAAGTGCATCAACAATAATTATAGTAATTTGGATTCCTGCGACCGAACTAATGATAATTGCAGGGACCTCGAAAATCCCATGAGGAAATACTGATATAAATGCATGGAAAGCTCCGTTATGTAACCCATCAATGTACAAGGCATTTCCTATTGTAATACCATTTATTACTAAATTAATTATAGTAAAAATACCAAAAGTAACTAGTCCACCCGCCATCATAACTAAGGATACTTTAACATTATTATTAAATACACTCATCGGATTTACATCAGAGATCAACGGATCTAAGCTATCAACCGATATTTTCATATGATATCCAATCAAAACAAATGTAATTAAAAACAGGAATAGAGTTATAAATTGCCATTTTAGACTCTTTAAATCTTTAACCATATTTCCTCCTATGAGGGGGCTTCCTAACAGAATAGAATGAAATTCCACGAATATTAATTATTCTATTCTGTTAAGAAAACCCTGAATTAATTTCTTACCACAATGCTGCTTTTTTGGCGCCTTTTTTATAAATTTCGTATTCAAGGCCTTTAATAGCAGTAGCAACTAGTATTCCACCACCACCAACAATACCCATAACTAAGGAAATTGCACCTGCTACGTCCATGCCCCAGCCTACAAGCTGAACAATTTTATAACAGACACCATAACTTCCTATACCTAAACCTACCAAATCAAACACATTTATCACCTCCTTTAGTGTGATATTTTATGGATAATTTCCTCTAAACTGTTATCTCCACCATTTTGAAACAATTCATCTAAAGTACTTTCTCTTAATATTTCTCCATCTTTAATCAGCAAAATTCTATCACACAATCTTTCAACAACTTCAAGAATGTGGCTACTAAATAATATTGAATTACCTTCCGATACATAAGACTTAAAGTAATTTTTCATTTGTCTACTACTCTCTGGATCAAGTCCTGTTAAAGGCTCATCAAGAACAAGTAGTTTTGGTTTGTGTATTAATGCCCCAATAAGTGATAGTTTTTGCTTCATACCTTTTGAGTAAGCATACACAAAAGTATCGATTTTTTCTTCAAGAGATAGAACTGATACAAGGTGATCAATTCTAGAAGTAAGTATCGAATTAGGGATATTCCATAAATTACCTATAAATTGCAAATATTCCTTTCCTGTAAGGTAATCATAGAGAGGAATATCTTCAGAAACAAAACCAACCTGTCCCTGATATTCATTTCTGTTGCTTTGAGAGTTAAAACCAGAAAAACTAATATTTCCATAATCAGCTTTAATCAGGCCAACTATTATTTGTAAAAGTGTGGTTTTTCCTGCTCCATTGTGGCCGATTAGTCCGACTATTTCTCCGTTATTTATCGATAATTTAATATTTTTTAAAACTTGTACTGAGTCATAGCTTTTACTAACCCCATCAATTTGAAGTTTTTTTAAATATTCCATAAATATTTTTCATCCCTTAAGATATTGCTGCTTATTTAATAATACTTTCTAGAGACATATTTCTACTCAACTCATCTTCTTCCAATTTTTTAGCAGATAGTAGAAATAACAAAGTAGTCGATCCGATACATATGATTGATAAAAGAACTAATGATATAAACTTTGGTGTATAAACCCAAATAGAACCAATTACCATTATAAAAAGACAACACAAAAATAAATAAGCCATTTTTGATTTAGTAGAAGGTAAATCAAAGATAGTCTCATAATGAAAATTCGGAAAAAGGATACTAGAGAGAATTGCCATGATAATAAATACTGGAGTGGTAAAGATCCATAGTACTAACAACTGTACTATTGGTAACGGGTAGATTATAAATGGAATAATAAACGAAATTAATGAAAGAGGTGATGCCACAAAATAGTACACCAGGAATTTACCAGCAATTAAATGTTTAGAAATATTAGGTACAGATCTTAATATGTCTATGTGTTTTCCTTCATAATCAATTCCCATTATATTCACTAATCCAAATATCACTGACATACTTCCAAAGGTTCCAAAACTAGTTGTGATATATACTCCTGAAAAACCAACCCCAGTTTGTATATCTACTAGATAAAATCCCAATAAAGAGACAATTAACCCAATAAACATGAATACTAGAAGGTAAAGAGTTTCCATTTTTTTACTTCTCGTAAGTCTAATAAGATCTTTTGCGATGATCCAATTTGTAGGAGAGGGTAACCATTTTAATTTTTGGTACACATCTAATAGGTTCTTTCCATTAGCCTTATAAACGGTTTTTGGTTGTTGAAAGTCCAATATCAATTCAGAAATATTCATCAATTCATTATTTCTTTTGTGCTTAGAAATAATGAATGAAAAAGTGAATATAAGAAAACTTAAAATTAAAATTACTAACAATAGGTTCTGGTGAACAATATTTCCGCCAGAAGTATATATTGCTGTAATGCGATTAAATAATTCTAAGTGGTATATCGAATCTAACCAAGAAAAGGAAAAGTGTAATGTTTTAATGACTGGATAAATTAATATAAAAAGCGATAACCATTCAAAAATATGTAAACAAAACGCTATAAAAGAGTATGGTATCATTTTTTTTCGTTTTATTTTCACTTTCACTAAAGTAAGAAGCCACCATATTCTAACAACTTGAGCAAACGCAAATAAAATGAAAATAAACAGAGTGATTAAAACAGAATCTTGCACTGAAAAATTCCATTTTAATAATATATTTATAATGAAAGAGATCAACATAATTAAACTAAAGATAACTTTATAAATATAGCGCTCTAAAAGTTTTCCTAAAATATACGTAAGTGGAGACAATCTAGTGATTAATAAAGTTTGTGCATCTCTAGCTTCTAGTATTCTTATTAATGAAGGAAATATGTCTTTTAATGTCCATCCCAAAAATAAAGCAACAATTAAAGCAAATAAGCTATTCAATTGTTGTGCATTGCTATACTCCAGTGAAACAGTATGAATCAACTCAAGACCTACTACTAAAATTCCGAAAATAATACAATATGCTACTAATAAAATGATTCCCAATGTAATTAAATACATAATTGGTTTTTTTGATCCACTTTTACTGGCTACATCTTTGAAGATTAATTCATTCCATGATTGAAGCATTCTTGATTTTACCATAAGATATAATTCGTACATTTTTAACACCCTTATAATAGAAAGGAAGGGAGAACCTTCCTTTCTATATGTATTACCAACCAATAAGAGCAGCTTTGGATTTCGTTTTTGCGACGTACTTAATTGCCAACCAGAACATGCTTAATAATGACCCTACTCCTGATGCAAGACCAACAACAGTTGCCAAGCTCATCCCAGCTGAAACTGCAGTTGCAATATTATAGGCAGTATTGTAAGTAACACCTATATGTCCTATTAAGTCGAACATGTCTATTCACCTCCTTTCAAAATTTTCAACCAAGATTTACAAATTTGCTATAGCTTGATACTACTGAAACGATCCAAAATATAAATAGCAATGATCCACTAATTATTAGCCCGGATTTTTGCATCGGAGTAACGCTTTTAATAGCATAGATCATTAAAATTGTGCTCCATACCCCAAAGACTGCGGAAATTAATATAATTAACCAACTATTGATGATGGTGGGTTGAAAAATAAGGAAGTATCCTCCAATTAACATGTTAGATATCCCGACTGGTACCTTTGTCCAAAAATATATACGAAAAACATCTTTAAATTTTAATTTATAAGAGAGAATTTTTGAGACAAGATAAAAGAAAATTACCATAAATACTGTCGATCCCAAAGTAGACAATACGGTAGTAAAGATTGATAATCCAGAAACTATTCCTTTATATTGCTCCAATATTTCCAAGTCAGAGTCAGGCTGATTCTTCATCATCTCCAAGGAAAATGGCAATAATCCGCATGCCAAAATTATTATTGATCCTAAATAAAACAAAGCAGCTAGTATCCACATCTTATTTTTTTCTATGTAATCTTTAAAAAAGATGGAAGGAGTAGTAAATAAATTAGTTATGCTTGTTTCCAAATTAGTAAAACCTCCTACTATTTATATGTAACTACGATCAATCACACTAGTAATATAATCACAATGAATCTTTAGTATTGAGACTACAGTAACAGGCTAGCACACAAATTTTTACAAGACAAGAAATTTTTTAGTTTTTTTGTAAATATCATGTAATATTTTAGGGGATAATGTTATATTTGTAGTGCGTTATTCATACAACTTAAATAATATATTTTTTATTGGAATGAGGTGTAGTAAGAACTGATTTTTACATGTGGATAAATCATACCAAACCTTATCAAAAAAAATCACATAAATTCCAGAATTTTAATTTGAATTATACAAATATTCAATAGATTGGCAGGTATACATAGCATGAGAAACAAAAAGTTCAAGAAAATTATCCTAGTTATTGGAATTATTTTAATGTTAGGTGTGGCCCTATTCAGCTTAAAAAGCAATATCGCTAGTGCAATAAACAACACTCCTACCGTAAAGGTTACTTCACTTAAACAAGAAAAAATTTCAGAGAAAGTATTAACACAAGGAAAACTTAAATTTGCTAATCAGCAGGTAGTATATTACAGTCCTGAGAACGGTGAAATCTCGAATATCTTAGTTGATGAAGGGCAAAAAGTAAAAGTCGGGACACCTCTCCTTAAGTATGAGGATCCTCAAACAGTACTTGAAAAGAAACAGAATGAGTTACAACTAAAATCAACTACTTTACAATTGCATTATTTACAACAAAAGCATAGAGAAGTTGACAAACAATTAAAGGAAGTGAAAAAAAATTATGGGGATATTAAAGAAGAGGATAAGAAAAAAACATCACAAAATGGACTAGTAAATACACTGGAAAATAAACTGCAGACGGTACAGGAAGAACATAATCAAGTGGAACTTCAAGAAAAACAAGCCAACATAGATTTAGAGAAACTACAATTGCAAAATGAATCAATCAACCAAAAAATAAAAAAACTTTCCGTAACCAGTAACATAGAAGGAACAGTAGTAAAAGTTAATGAAAAAGCTTCTCTTTCATCAGATCAGCTTAACTCACAACCTATTATCCAAATTGGAACTAATAACAAGTTTGTAATTGAAGCAACAATTTCTGAGTATGATTCACTAAATATAAAAAAAGGACAATCTGTTAAATTAACTTCAGATGTATTACCCGATAAAGTTTGGACTGGGGAAGTTAGTTACATTTCCAATATACCAAAAGAAACAGTAGAAACTGAAAATAGCCCTGTGAATAATATGGTCCAATATTCATTAGAGATAGCAGTAAAAGAAGATAAAGTTCATCTTAAACCAGGGTTTCAAATGAATGCTGAGATCACCACTAACCAATTTGAGGCAATGGTTCTTCCGTTGACTTCGGTAAAATCAATGGATGAAATTAAATATGTATTTATTGTAAGTGAGGGAAAAGTGGAAAAAAGAGAAGTAAAAGTTGGAACAACATCTACTGAATCTATAGAGGTTAAACAAGGAATTGATAAGGATGAGCAGGTTATCATTAATCCCGATGATAATATAATAGAAGGTATGGAAGTGGAAGTGGAAGTAAAGTGATACATCTTAATTCGATTACGAAAAGTTATAAAATTGGAGATGAAAAAATAGACGTATTGAAATGTACTAATTTGGAAATTACGAAGGGAGAATTCACGGCAATTATGGGGCCATCTGGCTCAGGTAAGTCTACTTTGATGAATATAATTGGGTTTCTTGATCGCCCAACTAGCGGTGATTATTATTTTAATGACAAACTCGTCTCACAATGCGATGATAAAGAACTTGCACATATGAGAAATCAATCAATCGGTTTTGTTTTTCAACAATTCCAGCTTTTACCTCGGTTAAGTGCTTTGAAAAATGTAGAACTTCCTATGATCTATGCTGGTGTAGGCAAAAAGGAAAGGCAGCAACGTGCAGAAGAAGTTCTTAATAAAATGGGACTAAGCGATAGAAAAAAACATTTACCAAATGAATTATCTGGGGGACAAAAACAACGTGTTGCTATTTCAAGGGCAATGGTAAACCAACCGGAACTTATTTTAGCTGATGAGCCAACAGGAGCACTTGATTCAAAAACCAGCTCTCAAATTATGGAATTATTTTCTTTGCTAAACAGTGAAGGTACTACAATAATCCTTGTTACTCATGAGGAGGAAGTAGCACATTATGCAGGCAAAAAGATATTAGTTCGAGATGGTTTATTGGATAAAGTTGTACAATCAGCAGATGGATTGAAGGGAATTTAAATGAACATAATAGAGAATCTAAAAATCGCACTATCTTCAT
Source organism: uncultured Bacillaceae bacterium (assembly GCA_963739045.1). Classification (GTDB taxonomy): domain Bacteria; phylum Bacillota; class Bacilli; order Bacillales; family Halobacillaceae; genus Halobacillus_B. The sequence goes on from CAVTYY010000001.1 coordinate 512,302, forward strand.
TATTAACCCATAAAATGCGGTCATCATTAACTATGCTCGGTATAATAATTGGAGTAGGTTCTGTAATTGCAATTGTTGCAATTGGTCAAGGCGGGGAATCAATGTTAAAATCACAAATTGCTGGCCCTGGAAATACTGTAGAATTATTATATACGCCCCCACAGAGTAACTTACAAGATAGCCGTAATGTGACGTTATCCCCATTTACCGAAAAAGACATACATGAAATAGAATCTATCCCAAAGGTAAAAAATGTAGTAACAACTAGTAGAAGCTACAGCAATTTACGACATCGGGAAAACACTTTAGAATCACAAATTGCTGGCATTAGTCAATCATATTTAGAGGTTAATAAAATTAAAATATCAACCGGAAGAACCTTGCTTGACCCAGACTTTCTGGGTAGTAGACGAACCGCGATCATCAGTCACTCTATTAGTAAGGAGTTGTTTGGGAGTGAAGAACCCCTGGGGAAAATTGTTTACATACAATCACAACCAGTTGAGGTTGTAGGAGTTATAGAAAAACCAACTAATATTCTATCTTTAGGTACAAATGAAATTTATATCCCTCAGAATACATGGCGTACGATTTTTAATAAAGATGACATTAGCCAGGTAACTATACAATCAGAGAGTGCTAAAGATTTACAGAGTATTGGTGCTAAAGCTGCGGATAGGTTGAACAAAATTCACAGTACAGAAGAAGCATACCAAGTAATGAATATGGAAGAAATTGCTGCTGGTTTAGGACAAGTTACAAGAATTATGACCATTATTCTTGGGAGTATTGCAGGTGTCTCACTCCTCGTCGGGGGAATAGGGGTTATGAATATTATGCTAGTCTCGGTAACAGAACGTACAAGGGAAATAGGTATTCGAAAGTCTATAGGAGCTACACGTGGCCAAATACTTTTTCAGTTCTTAATTGAAGCAGCCATACTCACCCTTACAGGGGGAGCAATAGGTATTTTACTTGGAGCTAGTACGGCAAATATAGTTTCGTCTATAGCTGGATGGCCCTCACTCGTCTCATTACCTGTTATTATCGTTGGGTTATTATTTTCGATGACAATTGGAATTATTTTCGGAATTTTACCAGCAAACAAAGCTTCTAAGTTAGATCCGATAAAAGCATTAAGATATGAATGAAATTATGTACATAAAGAAGTGTGGTCGAAAATAGGGATTTCAGCAAATTTTTGATACAACCTGGTGCACAACCACAAAACGAATAAAGTAAAATTGAATTAGATAGCAAGGTTTATTCCTCTGTTAAAGTGAGCATTTTTGTTCTTTATCAAAATAACGTTAAATACAAGCAGATTATGAATAAAGCACACTTAACGTCGTCAACTATGTTCTTGATGAGGTTCGGTGAACCTTACCATAAATAGGGTAAATGAAACAAATTATAAAAAATAGAAAAGCTGGACAGGCTTTTCTCTATTTTTAAATTTTAGATTGATACAGTTGAAACGAAGCAGAAGTTCCACCTTTATTTATCTCGTAATACAGCACTCATTGATTCACAGTTTTCAGGTGCTGAAGCTGTAGGTTGTTACGCTTTCTGGATAGACAAAGGGTTTTCCGTAAACAAAGTTCTGAAGGTTCTCGTACCTAACCGGTTAGGTCATGAAGGTGAACCCACGAAGTTAATCCTCTATATATAGTGGTTAACTGTATAATTGTTTCGTTAGCAAGCACTTTTTCAGTGGTCTCCCTTAGAATAGGAGAGGGTTACACTTGTTTATTAATGCTTAACTAAACATTTATCTTCAATTATGAACTTTTCTTTTCCAATTTCATTAAGAAGTGCCTCGTATGTATAAACTTTCTGTTTGAGATTATCCAGCTCTTCCGATTGAACTTCTAAGTAACTAATTACTTTACTAATCGTAAATTCCAAGTCCAAACTCATTTCCTCAGAAGCCATAAGCTTATTCCATTCCTTGATTTTTTTTAGTTGTTTTCATACTATTCCTCCTATGCTAATGATTTCCTTGATTATATTCTCCTAAAAACGACAGTATCCTTTATTTTTTAAAATATAAGTGCTCAAAATTATCAACAACAAAATGCTTAACCTACATATGAAATGAATTTATATACTGACTATTTAATACTGCTGCTATTAGCTAGGGCTAAGCGACCCTATAAACAGAAATCAGCGGAAAAGGTCAAAGAGGAGATCAATCGACTGACAGAGGGGATGGAAGAAAGTATTACGAATCACTTTCATTCTCCTGAACAAATGAAAGAGTATCTAGACTTTATGGGGAAGTTCCATCGGTATTCTCCACGTAATACGGCTTTGATTGATTCACAGTTTCCAGGAGCAGAAGCTGTAGGTTCAAGTGCACGACAGTCTAGTAATTAAAGATCAAATGTATGCTTGGAACTCCAGAGACGAAAAAGGGTACGGATCACCTTGTACATGATGATAAAAAGGGGAAATACCCCATTCCATATTAAAAAATAAAATCTATCCTTTTCAATTCTATGGATTTTAATTACCTGAAATATGTATTGATTTGATATATTAATACATTTGAAAAAAATGTATATATAAGAAGGATTTAACATTATGTTTGCCGAACAATGTCTTAAAGATATTATAGGGGGTATGAAATCATGGGGAGTTCTGGTGTAGGTAACTTTGGAAATTATCCTGGTAGTACTGATCCAACCAAAGACATATGTCGTATGGAAAGAAAAAACGTAGGGCTTGAGGAAGTTGGAAGGTCAGAATATTTTAACGCGTATGAGGATGTTCCAGAAATAATGGGACCGGTTTCACTGAGCGACCAACTAAAAAATGGGCGCTTAGTTGTAATATCTGAAACAACCGGTGAAGAAATCGGTTTTTTACCTAGTATGTATAGTAGTTTACTTGCTTGTATGAGAAAAGGCTTTAGCTACAGAGGGAATGTGGTTTATAGCGCTTTAAGGCCAATTCCAAAAGTGGATGTGGATTTATATGCATATGAATGAACCCCAAAAACGTTTTTTAATTCTTGGTGAAGTATTTACAGATGTTCATTTAGACTTTTCGGATTCCCTCTTAAGACTTGGTGGTATTTTTCATAGTGCGCGTGCATTTAGTTCCATTAATTGTGATTATGCTTTAGCTGCTATAGCACCTAAATACTTATATAAAAATGTTGAAAAATACGGAGATCAGTTGAATTCGCAACAAACTGTTATGGTGGGAGAAATAAACGGATCCCCAAATGTGATGAACATTCAAGAATCTGCTGAAAATGGAGATCAAGGATATAATGATATATTATGGGGAGAGGCGGAAGTTACGTTCAACCACCAGAAGCTAAGCAAAATTATTAGAGAATATGATCCAACAGATTTACTAATTTATCCAGGAAAATACAATATTGATTATATTCTTCCAGAATTAGAGAACTTTAATGGTAACCTACATATTGATGTTCAATACGGGGTAGAAGCCTTTGAAAAAATGATTAAACTTGATTTTAAGTTTAGTACAGTCATTCTTTCAACTACATCAACACTGTTTGAACAAAACCACTTCTCGCTGACCAATTTAGTTAGCTCTTCTCTAGGGGCAAACACAAATTCATTTTTACTAAAAGAAAATAGAGGCGGTTCTACTTATTATGATACAACAACTCAAATAAGACATGAGGGACCGGCGTTTAAAACTGAGACAGTACACTCTGTTGGGGTTGGAGATTGTTTTAATTCTGTTTTTTTATCTCAACAAAATAATAGAACAAAACACTCAGCCTTAAAGGTTTCTTCCTATATTGCAATGATTTATGCAAGTACTTTTGATTTTGAAGAATTCACAAATCTAATATCAAGCATAGATTTTAATGAAATTGATAGTTTTCCTGCCAAAAGATTATCATGGGAAGAAAGAGAAAGACATCATATCTATATAGCAGGTCCAGATTTTCCTGATGTCGATACAAGGTTAATTAAAGGTGTCTATGATAACCTAAAATTTCATAACTTTAGTCCCCATAGGCCAGTGGTTGAAAATGGAATAATTACCGGAAGTGAAGCGGAGGAACAACAACAACAGGCATATCAGAAAGATATAGTGTTGCTTGAAAAGTCTTCTGTTTTAATAGCGGTAATATTAAATGACGATCCTGGAACGTATGTAGAGATAGGCTACATGGCTAAAAGTGGTAAACCTGTAATTATTTTTGATCCCTATAAACAAGTTAGAAATCTATTCCTTAAGAAATCTGCAGACTACATTGTGCATTCTATGAATGAGTTAATTGATACAGTATTTTACGTATTGGGAAGAAATGATTGTGAAACTATTGAAGAGTATGATGCACTGCTACTTGCTTCCGGAGGGTTAGATTCAACTGTATTAGCATATCAATTATTATCCGAAGGCAAAAAAGTAATGCCTGTCTTTCTTAAATATGGGCAACATTTTGCAGACACTGAATTTAATACATTAGTAGATGTTTTACCACCAAAGTTGCTGCCTAATGTAAAAGTAATTAATATAGAGGACATTTTTAGCAATTCTGAGTCAAGAATGATAAATGAGCCAAATTTATGGCTAGATGAAGTTAATTCGGATGACTTATACCTCCCTTATAGGAATCTATTGTTTTTATCCATTGCTTCATCAGTTGCTCAGACACTAGGAATAGAGGAAGTTTATTCTGGATTTATTAATTCTAACCATGCTAAAGAAATAGATTGTTCAAAAAAGTTCTTTGATGAATTATCTGGAATGCTTGCTGAATATGGTAATGTACAAATAGAAATGCCATTTAGAGAATTATCCAAAGCAGATGTCATTAATCTGGGAATTGATTTAGGTGTCCCAGTAGCACAAACGTACTCTTGCCAAGCAAATAGCACAACTCCATGTGGAGTTTGTCCAAACTGTGTAGACAGGCTAGCTGGCTTTGAATCATTTCAAAAAACTAATATTTAAACACTTGTTACTAAAAATAGACTTTTTGCCTTGAGTTGAATGGACAAAGGCAGAGGGTTTGTCTTTTACAGTTTTAAAATTTGGTGCCTATCCCCATCTCTTTAATACTCTAGAGGTGTGGGAATTAGGCTCCACTATTAGAGAAATAATAAGGAGAAGGAAAATTTGAAGGTTAAAAAGCTTATAAATTTATTTTTAGAAGTCGATTTAGTATTAAGAATTATTTTTATTCTATCTTTTTGTTTTATCTTTACTTACCATATTTTTTTAGTTCATAAACCGCCGGTTTTTCTTTATGCATATGAATTAGGAAAAATCTTTGTGACATTATCAACATCTTTAGTTGGTGCATTTATATTTTATTTTATTAATGTAGTTATTCCAGAATTTAAAAAGAAAAAGAGAGCATGGCTGTTTATCAGCTATAAATTATCTAAAATTACTGTTTTAATCATAAGAGTTAATGATTTAGTATATAAAAATGCTGGAATAGATATGGACAAACAATTCTCACAAAGCTTGACGGATATACAAATGGGCTTATGTTGTGAAAAAATCGATCCCCAATCTTCTGTAATTATGGCGGTTGAACATGGCTCCCTTCATTTTAGTAATTGGTTTGAACTATTTAGTTTTCTTCATAATGAAGTGAAAGTAATAAAAAATGATATTGATATACAGAACATGTATTTTGATACTGACTTAAGTGAATTGTTATCTAACCTTGATAGAGAGATGGATATATACCTAAACAGATTTAAGGGAAAGCCAGTTAACACAGATGGAGGGCTTGCTTACTTTAACGATGGGCTTCCAGCTTATTACCGATTGGTACGAACAGAAAAGCATTATCATCACATCGAACTTAGAGTTCAGTCAATGGAATCGTATTTTTGTAGATTCAAGACTGACAGCGGCATTGGTTGACCGCGTAATTCACCATGCGCATATCCTTACATTCTCAGGTGATAGTTACCGAGTAAGTCACGCTCTATCAAGGCAAAATAACTAAATGAAACCGGCTGGCAAGCTTATGTATTTTCTGTTGCATTATTATGTACTTATCTATTGCAAAACACAACAGTTTTTGAATCACTATTATATCCTAATATTGTGCTAGAAATGGCATGATTTTTGTGTTTATGATAATCTTTCTTTTGATCTAACTCATTATCCCCTTATCACTCTTTGAATTTTTTTATAAATCGGAACTGGAGACCGCTTAAACTCTTCAAGCGACTCTTTCAACTCACGACCAAACGAATCAGTAATTATAATGATATTTTGTTTATTATCTAGTTTAATAGTAATATTTCCTACGCCAAACGAATCCACTCCAGAAGAGTTATCTAAGTGAGAGTTGTCGAGTCTAGTCTGAACTTTATTCGAATATCTCCTTAGAAAACGCCATAACTTAAGCTCTGTCTTTGATTTCATAAATAGCTCTGGTAGATCCTTTGCATACTTAAGCATTGACAGTGTGGTTAAAGTATAAACTTGAATGCCGTAACCAACTGGATGGATGGTCTTCTTTAAAGCGTGCCACTCTTTCACTGTGAACTTTACATACAGTTCTTGGGATCGGCTAGGAACTTCTGTTAGTTGGGATCGTTTTATTATCTCAACATTGGTTACTTCTCCATGATAGGTAATTCCATTTGGTTCACCATTGCTTGCTGCTCTCTGAGTAATATAGAGAGCGATATGCTTGGCTTCTTGCCATCCTTGCCTTAATTGGTTTAAGGGAATATGGTAGAAGCGGTGCTGGATATGAGCAGTTAATCGGCGACTGTCTTTGACAACGCCGACAAGTACTTTTTCATCAAGAGAGGATTCCCAATATTCCAGTGCACCTTTTGGTAAGATGCCTTGAGTCTGGAGATCCTCAGGACTGCTTTCAATTAAATGCTCCACAAATTCTTCAACGAGCCTTATCGTATTTGGTAAAAATGGAAAGCCTCCGATATTTACTTCATCGATACTTTTATAAAACGAGTGGGCTTCATAATTTTCTTCGTCCATCCATGGGAATAAGACATAAGCTCCAAAGGCATAGCGTTCGTATGGTCCGTTGTTTTTATAAACCCAAGCGTCCCGGTAGCGGTGCATCGTATTAATGTCATCTTCCATTGGCCCAGGAGTGGAGACCTCTTTTTCTGACTGGCCAAAGTCAATGCGGTATTTTGCATCAAAGATATACTGATAGACATAGGGATGACCTTTCTTTTCTACAGTAAGCATAATATCAGGTTTTTGACTGACCGTAGGAGATGACAGGTGTCTTTCCTGGAAGCTAAGGGTAATAAGCTCTCCTGTAAAAGGGTGTCGGAATCTTCGTTTGGAGGATTTGCTTTGGTCGAGATCAACAAAAAGGCCATTGCGTTTAATTTTTATGATGTCCTGATCGATAGCTTCATACTTGTTATGTAGAATTTGTCCCATCTTTAAGTACGTCCAATATTCATAAAGAGTAGCTACGTCTTTTACGGACATTTTAAAGATCTCCCCTTGTAGAGAGAGGCCCTGTGATAAGACTAAGTAAACCATGTAGGCATCACGATATCCATGCTTCATTTGCATGACAAGCGTAAGGACTGATCGATCAAGTCGACCGATTTGACGCCAGAAGAAAGACTTTTCAATAGCATGCAGCTTCTTTTGCATATACGTTAATTTATCCAGTATGGAACGATCAGCAGTAGGGGCATTGCTTACATAACGTTCGACATGGTGACTTAAGTATTTAATCTTATCTTGTAAGCGAATGATCATATATTTGACAAAGCGATTCTCCATGGTATCGAAAGAGAGGGTCTTCTTGGGGTTTAATCCTCTTTCGGGCATCCGTTGCTTGTTACCTATAGCTATACCTTGGCTAGTTTCTTTGAATAAATAGGGCCTTTTACGTAAATATTGACGGGAGCGACTGTCCGTTCTTTTCAATTGATCTCCTCTTACCTTATGATATTCCGTTACCAATTGATGATGAGGCTGTCTTTCAATAAGTTGGATTGCGTTAATAAATTGCTTGAAGTAATGCTGAAGTAATCTATAAAACTCTGCTGGAGAAGGAGACTTTGATGAAATCTTAGATGCCCCAATAAAAGTTTTCTTCATAAAGTGAAAGGCAAGGTTATAAATTTCTTCGCTTACTTCATCTAATAGGCGTTTATAATCTTCTTTATAATCAAGCTTCGTTGGAAACAGTTCGATCGTAATGTCAGCAAGCGATTCGTTTCCATCCAAAATGTTAAATTGCGTTAATCCGACTTCATTCATAAATTGTAGCTGTCCCATTAGAAAGGTGATGTCTCCCACTTTTTCCTTGCTGACTGCTCTTCGGACCAAGGGATGTTCGTGGGAAAAGGACAGTTCTTTCCCTGTTTTAGACAGTACCACTAGCTGGTAGGTTTCATTTTCGAAAAAGATCGGAGGAAATGGGCCTTCTTGTAGGTCTACCAATCTTTCTAATGCAGGGTGAAAGACTTGGACGTTTGCCCCTTCTAGAGCTTGGACTCTTAATATCATGGTTTGTTGCTCTACGTTTACTTTTTCTTTATAACTTTTGAGGCTTTCAAAGCGACTATTAAACGGTCTCCCTTTCAGATGTACGGAAAATTCCTTATGGTCGATTTCTAATAACGTCGTATCATTAGCGTGAGACACTCACACACCTCCTTTTCAGCTGTTATCCAAGCCAAAATGAAGTAAATCCATGTTGCTCTTGATTCTTATACATAATTGCTAGCTTTTCCGCTGATTTAGGAAACCTAGCATGTTCTACCGCTTGTTCATAGTTCGCGATATCAAATGCCTGGTTTGTACAGTACTTAAAAAGTTCTTCGATAATTTCAGCAGTAGCATAGTCACTTCCATTTATCTTTGGCAATACTTTTTGCAGCAGTTGTCGATCGAATGCTTCCTCTTCAGACATTAAATGACCTAATTTGTTGTAAATTAAATAGAAACAAATTTCATCCCGAATTCGATAGCCAAAATGACTATTATTCTTTTTTAAAATATCATTAATGGTGATTAGACGATCCGTAGTGTCATGGATTAGGGCAGAGTGGTCGGTTAAAGCTTCTTTTAAAGTTAAATATTTCGTCTTTATGACGTCATTCGTGACAGGATAAGCTTCAATCTTTTGTTCGTTTTCGTTGAGGCTTGGAAAGAAACTAAGATCCACATCGTTGAATTCCATCGTATTAGCACGGTCTAACACCTTGGAGCTAAAAGGATGAGTCGTCTCATCCATATTGACGGTACCGACTATGTAGACATTGTCAGGAATGATCACCCGTTTACTAAAGCTTTCTGGAGTAGGGATTTGAGAAGTTACAATTCGATCTCCTACCCATTTTCTACTTTCCATGACGCTTAATAAATCACTGAAATAATATTCTACTCTAGCCAAGTTCATTTCATCTAATAGGATAAAATGTGGTAACTCAGGATGTTTTTCAGCCTCCAGCAATACCTTAGTTAGAGGACCCGGTTTGAATTCACCTTTGATGTCCTCATAGCCGATCAACTCTGAACCGTCACTCCAATCTGGACGGACTGGAATGAGGTGGAACTGGCCATTTTCTTCAGTAGCTCCGAGACTATTAGCAAACTTTTCTACGATTTTCGTTTTTCCTGTTCCGGATATACCAGAAAGGATGACAAACGGCTTGGTTCGCAAAGCAAGATAGAGACTTTTCACTTCTTCCTTTTGATAATAGAAGCCTTCATTCTGAATAAAGCTATAAATATGATCGACTAGTTTTGCCACTGAGAGATTTCTAATGGTTTGTGAAGTATCTTTAGGTTTGAATTCGGCCGGAAGGTACTCTTGAAATGAGTGTAAAAGATGCTCGGCTAATTCATTTGACACCGCATAAAAATATCCTTGCTTTACATTTCCATTAACATCGAAAGGTCCTGATTGTTGATTGCGTCTTCTCTCTTCAGGGATCTCAGTCTTCTTTATCTTAGGATCTAAAGGATAATAGTGTACTCGAAGCAGGTTACCTTCTTCTTCCCATTGGTTGGTAGTAAAACTAGAGGGTCTGTTACTAGTAAAAGCTTTTTCTGTTACTTCACATATAGAGTGGATGGATCCTTGAGAATAAGCAAACACCACGTCTCCTGGATTAGCTTTTAATAAATCAGTATGATGGGCGAGAGGGGTGCCTTGCTTGTTTTTCTTAGGTGCCCAAAGGAAACTACCTTCTATTTCATCTTTCGCAGTTTGGCCCTGGTTGACCCACCAGTAGTTACGATTGCTATTGTCCTCAAGCACGAATACATTCCCCTCTTCATCTATTAATTCCACATATTTAAGCCAGTTTATGATGTTTCTCAATCTATACTGGGCTACAGACTCTTTAATAGTCGTTTGATCTGTTGAACTTACTACCGTTAGATAGGCGATTTCCTCTAGAATTTGTAATTTTTCTTTTAGTTCAAAATTTGGCATCACCTTTAATAATTCATAGATCATGTTAACAAACGGACTTTGTAGCATCCGTGTTCTAATCTCATTGATTGAATTATCTTCATTGATCAGTTCAAAGTTGCTATCTAAGTAACCTAACAACCGTAGACTCTGGCGCGCCCGTGATTTTAAACGCTTTATACGATCCTCTGTGAAGGTTTGGTTGATTTTGTTTGCCGTGTATTCACCATTGATTAATTCATCGAGCATTGTCAGGGCTTGCTCTATACTGCTTTCAGGAAGCTCAAGAGTAGTGAATTGCTTTATTTGGATGCGGTTATTTTCGATTTTTTCCACAAAAGGTAAGTAAGATAAAAAAGCAAGGAAAAAAGAATGTCTTCTTCCTAAGTCTATAAAATCCTGATCATAAACAATTCTTTTATTAATCAAGATATCTAGAGAACTTTCTAACCATTTGTTGTGAATGAGTACATAAGGAACATCTTTTTTTCCTTCATGATATTTTTTACGGGAGGGTTCAGTTTCAACGTGGATTCCCTTGGTGTTTGCTTCCACTATGTAATTGGGTGCTTGACTGCTTAAGGTATAAATGACTTCTAATTGTTTAGCAAAATCTACGATAAATCTATTTAGCATGGAATTCCTCCGAACAAAGGTGATTGCTTTTAGGGTAACAACAAGAAAATAAGCGATTTTTCCCGTGAATTTTCCAAAGATTATCTTTTCATTACAATTTCTTTGTTTGAAAAGGGGGTTTTTGTTACTGAAAGATTCAATAATATAATCTTATCATATTGCAATTAAGGTAAAGAATAGTAGTCTATTTAGTAGTTTGGATAGAGTTTAGGAAGTTTTTAATGTAAAAAAGAAAAGAGATATTTAAATAGTTTAAATGTCCATAAAAAAGAGAGAAGAGCACAAACGGCTCTTCTCTCCTGTGAAAAATCTTGAATTGGTTCCAATCGAAACAGTCTATACTTACGTAACAGAAAAACCTTTCTGTTCTTCCACGCCATCCTTCTCCGTAAACTCATCAAGCAAAGCACGTACTTCATCAGTAGAGTGTGTGCTCATCAGCTTATTCCGCAGCTCACCCGCTCCACGGAATCCGCGCACATAAATCTTAAAGAAGCGGCGCAGCGGTTTGAAGATCCGCGGCTCCAGTTCTTCGGAATACTTATCATGAAGATCGAGCTGCAGACGCAGGAGATCGAGCAGTTCTTCGCTGGTATGCTCTTTCTTCTCTGTTTCGAACGCGAACGGATTATGGAAGATCCCTCGTCCGATCATTACTCCGTCGATTCCGTATTTCTCCGCAAGTTCAAGTCCCTTTTGACGGTCTGGAATATCACCGTTGATCGTCAGAAGCGTATCAGGAGCGATTTCGTCACGAAGCTGCTTGATCTCCGGAATCAGCTCCCAGTGAGCATCGAAATTACTCATTTCCTTTTTCGTACGGAGGTGGATGGATAGGTTAACAATATCCTGTTCCAGGAGGTGCTTGATCCAATCACGCCATTCCTCCAATTTCGTATAGCCGAGACGGGTCTTCACGCTTACGGGAAGTCCTCCCGCTTTGGCTGCCTGGATGATTTCTGCGGAAACATCGGGGCGGCGGATCAGTCCGGAGCCTTTTCCACTGCCGGCCACATTCTGAACCGGACATCCCATATTAATATCCACGCCGCGGTAGCCCATTTCTGCCATTCCGATACTCATTTGCCGGAAGTATTCAGGTTTGTCTCCCCAAATATGGGCAACGATCGGCTGTTCATCTTCTGTGAACGTCAGACGGCCGCGTACGCTGTCTTTACCTTTCGGGTGGCAGTAGCTTTCCGTATTCGTAAACTCTGTAAAAAACACGTCAGGCCGCGCTGCTTCAGTCACAACATGACGAAAAACGACATCGGTCACGGCTTCCATCGGGGCCAGTACAAAAAACGGCCGTGGCAGCTCGTGCCAAAAATTATCTTTCATAGTATATCTAAACCCTTTCCTTAAGGGAAAACGCGTTCCCAAAACTAAAAAGTGAAATGATTGCTGTTTAATCCATTTTAGACGGATTTTCAACCCATATATACTTTAATAGTATCAAAAGAAAAGTGCAAGGGCACGAGTTGTGCTGGTTTTTCCAAAAGTTCCCGTATAGAACATAGGCGAGAATGGGACGTAGAATAGAAGTTTTACATAACAATGCCCACCAAAATTTAACTGGATTTTGGTGGGCTTTGTTCATTTTACTCCGAAATCAAACCTGCCATAATCACTCGCAGACCATACAGAAATTGCTGCTCAAATTCCATATTGAATTCATATTCCTCCCCAAAAAGCTGCCCGAATTGCTGAGCTTCTTCAGCAGAAATGTGGCTGGCCCGAAGCTCATCCGCTACAAACGAGGTGATGTAGTTATTGACTAGATTGCCAGCGGTTAGACAATTTTCTTTAGAAACGCCGAGCTTGGTGAGTGCCGCTAAAAGAAACTTAATGGTCTCTAGCCGGCTAGGGGTCCCCGGGAAAGACTGTGAGAATATTTCTACCGCATCTCTGGTGTTCATGAGCACTCTGCGGAATTCTAAAGCAAGGATGGTTATGGCTTCTTTAGGATCTTCAATAGGATCAGGAAGGACAATTTCCTGGTTAATGTGTTCAGCAATCAAATCGTATAATGCCCGCTTATCCTTAATATGCCAATACAAAGATGCGGCTTTAATATCAAGCTCTTTGGCTAAAGCCCTCATCGATAAAGCACTGATTCCTTCGCGATTCAAGATATCGAGAGAGGCTTGTACGATGGCTTCTTTTGTAATCGCCATTAAATCACTCCCCACTAAAAACAGATTGACTCTAACGGTGTTAGATGATAAACTAACGGTGTTAGCCGGACTAACATTGTTAGATAACTCATTATAGGCGATCGACCATGGATTTTCAATTTTGCCCAACCTATTTATAGCGGTGCGATCCATCGATGATTAAATAAAAAAATGAAGCAGGTGAAGCTCATTATGATGAAAACGGTGCGAAAGAAGAAAGATGTAGGCATTTATGGCTTAACAGCTAAATGGTACGATAAAAATTCTCGTAAGAGCAGATTGGCCGAAATGCGAGGCTATGCGAATGAAGTCGCCTCTCACGTTGGTGATCATGCAGAAATTCTGGAGGTTGCTCCTGGACCCGGTTATTTGGCGATCGAATTGGCTAAAAAAGGGTATCATGTAACTGGAGTTGAGCTCAGCCCTGATTTTGTAAAGATTGCCAGGAACAATGCAAGCGAAGCCCGGGTTTCTGTGGATTTTAAAGAAGGAAATGCTTCAAATCTTCCTTGTGAAGACAATATATACGACTTCATTATCTGCACTGCGGCCTTCAAGAACTTCAAAGATCCTGTTAAGGCGCTGTGTGAAATGCATCGAGTGCTGAAGCCAGGGGGAACGGCTCTCATTATCGATATGAATCACGAGTCCACACCCGAAGATATAAAGACGGAAGTGAAAAGAACGGGAATGAAGGGGTTTGACAAGTACTTTGTAACCTTTGCCTTTAAAACGTTCCTGAAAAAAGGGGCTTACACGAAAGAGAATTTTGAGGTATTTATCAAAGAAACTCCTTTTCAAAACCACACGATAAGAAAAGATGGAATGAGTTTATATGTCTTCTTGAATAAATAATAGGAGAATCAAAAAGCATGGACTCCATGGCTAAACCATGAAGTCCATGCTTTTGTTGATTGGAAGGAACGCCTTATCATTCAAGGGTAATGGCTCTGTTTACCGAACGCTCTTCAACCCTCTTTAAATGCCGGCTGAACATCGCCATCACGAGTAAGTGAACCTTCGCCTGCGTGTATTTATAAAAGAACCAGGGAAGCGATGGCATAAAATCATGGATCGCTACAATCGCTTCGTTGGTCCCCGGGATCTGCCGGAATTCCATCCGCCCTCGCGAATTTTTCTGGCTGTCGGTAAGGCGGCCGCCGGTAACATAGTACAGCGCCCGTGTCGGAGGTGCTTCGCTCGTGAGAATAATTGCATTTTAAGCAGTGCGACATGAAGGGGCGGAAAATCCAATGCGGCAGTTCAAATCCTTATCCACCGTTGTCTTAATCCATGGATTCAATTTATCCTCGAGCCATTCCACATAGTGCTGTGCCGCCCAATTGGCATCTTTCCCAGCTGGAATCACAATACGTTGAACGGAGCGGACATCGTGCTGGATAGCGAGATTCGGCTTTTTCATTTTGCCCTTCGTTTTACTGGCAGCTTCCTGCTCGAGGGCGTCTTTTGCTGCCTCTTCGAAACGTAATTGAACCGCGGCTGATGCCGGGCACTTCGTTTTCAGGATGACTCGTCATCGGATGGGTGAGGCTTTCGATCAGCGGGTAGGCGGTTTCTTTCGGAGCTCCCGTAATAAAACTTACCCATAGACGCGAAAGGTTCACGGTCATAAACGGAAGATCAACCAGCTTAGGGTTTCTCCCCATCACGTGAGCGGTCTTCAGCATCATCGATCGGTACGTCATCACCTCCGGACCTCCCACATCAATCGAGCGTCCTTTCAGTTCTTCATCCTCCACACTTTTATCAAGCGCGTTCAGAACATCGGGCAGCGCCACCGGATGCGTTTCGGTTTTCGTCCATTTTGGCAGCAGCATGACCGGAAGTCTTTTCACCAGCTTCTTAAGAATTGGAAAAGAAGATCCCTTCGGCCCGACGATCAATCCCGCCCGAATCGTAGTCACCGGCACCCCGTAAGCACGAAGAATCTGATCAACTTCCTGTCTGCTTCGTAAGTGTCTGGATAAAGAGGGGGAGTCCTCAGGGATAATGCCGCTCAAGTAAATGATCTGCTTTACTCCTTGTTTCTTCGCTGCCTGGGCAAAATTATCCGCTAAGATGACGTCCATATCTTCAAACGACCCCTGCGTTAATTTCGCGCCTGGCATCATCGAATGAACAAGATACACGGCAATGTCCGCACCTTCCAGCCCTTTTTCCGCATCCGCCATCGAATAAAGGTCACAGGAGCGCCAGGTGACGTGTTCCCTGTCTTCTTTATTTTCTCCGTTTCGCGATAACGCAATAACATCCGTGTGATCAGTCAGCTTCTTCATCAGGTTCGTTCCGATATAGCCACTTGCTCCGGTAAGGGCAACGACGGGTCTTTTATTCGCCAAAACGATCCTCTCCTTTTTATTTCGTTAAGGTTTAATTTCCCTCGATTGACCCTGGAGGTAACTTTTGGATGGGTTTGGGTGTGAAAGGCTGATGCTTATAAGCGACGAATTTATTTTTCAAAGCGGAAAAGTGCCACGTCTAAAATTTATTTTAAAAACTTTTGACACCAAACCAGACCTTCCTTTCGATTGTAGAGTTAAGAAGGTCTATTTTTTATGCCTTCAAATGATTGAAGGAGGAAAAAAATGAATTACTTAAAAGAATTGAACGCGTTTTTAGATCAGCTGGAATTGGAGGAGCTGTCTTTATCTGCTTCGATGCTGTGGATTTCTTTGATGCACTTCAATAACAAAGTCGGCTGGAAGAAAGAATTTGCGGTTCCGTCAGCGACGCTCATGACCAAGGCTCGTCTGACTGAGAGTTCGTTTAAACGTGCGCGTACAGAACTGAAGGAGAAGGGCTACATCAAGCACACGTTTATTAACCGGAATCGTGCCCCTTTGTATGAAATGATTTCCTGTATCAATCAGGTTGTGCCCGAAGAAGCGGCCGCAGGGATGGACGCAGGAGTGAGCGAAGGAACGAACCCAGGACTGAGCGCTTTATTTAAAAGAAAAGAAAGAAAAAGAAAAGAAAATCATCCGACCGCAGCTGTTCCGAACCCTCATGATTTTTACGAACAGAACATGGGGATGCTGAGTCCCTTTATAGCGGAGCGAATTGCGCAGTGGTGTGAGGAATGTCGGATGAATTGGTGATTGAATCGATGAAGCGTTCCTTGCAGCAGAACAAGCGCTTTTTCAAATATTGTGAGGCGATCTTGAGACGGTGGCAGTCCGAGGGGGTAACATCGCTTGAAGAGGCGGATGCCTTATCTCAGGAGCAGCGGCCAAAGGAAAAGGAAGAAGATGAAATAGAGGATATGTTTGAGGAAATTAGAAAGGAGAGAAATCTATGAACTACGATCAAGCGTTGGAAATTTTGAGAACGATCAGAGAGATGTATGGAGATCATAAATTCCCGATGACCAAAAGGAAAGTGAACCTGATGATTTCCCAGCTGGAAACGATGGATTACGATAAAGTCATGAGCCGGGTAGAGGAGCACGTCAGGAATTCACCCTATCCGCCTGCCTTATGTGACATTGCCGTTTATGAGGTTCCTGACAATGGGATGAGCGAAAAGATGAAGCAGTGGGAAAAGGAAGCGGCAGAAGTACCCGAGGAAACGAAACGGCTGTTTGAAGAGAAGCTGAATGAATTGATCAGGAAGGTGTCGCAATGATCAGCAATCCACAAGCAGAACAGTCGGTGATTGGAACCCTATTACTGGAAGGGTCGCTGATGAATGAGGTCATTCTTGCCCCTGAACATTTCACGGATCAAAGGCATCTGAAGATTTTTCTGGCGATGAGAACCATCCATCAAGCAGATGAACCGGTCAATATCGTTACAGTGACCACGGTGTTAAAAGATAAGATTAGAGAGGTCGGAAATGTCACCTATCTGACCGATCTTGCAGAATCCATTCCAACGACGGCCACCTTTAGGCATCATCAACGGTTAGTTCTTGATGCTTACCGCCACCGCCGAATAAGAGAAGCAGCTGTTAAATACGTGAAAGCTCTCGATGATGAAACGTATGATAAGTTACAGTCGAATATGGAAACGTATCGAGAGTTGGGGATGGATCAGGAAGAGGGATCGACACGGGAAATCCTCCTTGAGATTGCGAATGACATGAAAAATCCCATTCAGGATGGGATGACTGGGTTTTCAACGGGGTATGTGGAATTGGATCAGATGACAGGCGGGACCCAGAAAGGTGACTTGATTATTCTCGCCGCCAGACCCTCCATGGGAAAAACCGCCTTTGCGCTCAATCTTGCTTCTCATCATTGCAAACAAGGGGGAAGCGCCCAGATCTTCAGCTTGGAAATGGGGAAAAAGCCGCTGCTGCAGCGAATTCTTTCCTCAGAAGCTCTAGTCGATGGGCAAAAGTGGCGCTCCATGAATTTTAACAATCAGGATTACATAGACGTTACGAAGGTGATGGGGCCGATCTCCGACTGGTCTCTCGCCATTGATACCCAAGCACGCACTGTCGGAGATATCCGCGCAAAGGTCAGGTCGTATGTACGTAAACAAAAGACAGCCCGCCACCTGGTCATCATCGATTATCTTCAACTGATGTCCTCCACCACACGCTCGGAGCGGCGGGACCTCGAAATCGGCATCATTACGAGAGAGCTGAAATTGTTAGCTCTGGAGCTGGAAATCCCCATCGTTTTATTGTCTCAGTTATCGCGGGCGGTGGAGCAGCGCCAGGATAAGCGGCCGCTCATGTCCGACTTACGCGAATCGGGAAACATCGAACAGGACGCCGATGTCATTGCTTTTCTGTATCGGGAAGATTACTATAAATGGCATGAAAACGACGATAAGGTCGAGTTGATTATCGGTAAGCAGCGGAATGGTCCTGTGGGGAAGGTGAAGCTTCAGTTTAAGAAGGAGTATGGGAAGTTTATGGGGGAAGTCGTATAAAACTGTCACTACAGGTAGATTAATGTTTTAATAATTGACGAACCCTTTACATCACTAGATTTGTAACTTAAAATAATATTTTAATTTTCGTCACTCATATACAAGAGTTTAAAGATCGATTGAGTAGCTGCAAACTAGAAATTCAAAAAAAGATATTATATTTTAAAGATAAAAGGTGGAAATTATGAATAAGTATCATTTTATAGGTTTTGCTAGTTTTGGTATTGCCATTGTATTATTTCTGTTTAATTTTTTTGATTCATCTGCTGGTAAGATTTTATTTGGAATTAGCATAGGGGCAGGAATTAAATTTTTGGCAGATGGTGTGTTACTTAAAGCGGGAGTAAAGAAGTAGTAGTTGTGTAAAAAGGAGCTGAAATTCTTCAGCTTCTTTTTATTTTACTTACAGAATGGTGGTCTAATGCTTTTCTTATATAGGATGAATACCAGTAAATAAAGCAGCAAAGTTAGAACCAATAGATATATGGCGCTATTAGAGTGTTAATAGATTTAGTACTTCCACTAACTTCTCTACCTAGTTTGAAAGCTTTCGAAGAGTGGCCTCAGCACTATATGAAGTCATGAACAAAGAAAACCTGGGGTGTGTGCAGAATAAGCTCGTTCGTTCCGTCATATACATGTGGGAGAGGGGAGGACAGGATAAGAATGTCGATTAACGAAACCGGTTTCTGTATAATTTTGTGATTTTTCTAAAAAATCTATTGAAAGCGGATACATTTTGTGGTTATAATCTAAACAAGCGATAAAAATCATTATTTTTTTACCCTTTTACGAAACCGGTTTCGTTAAATTTCGTGAAGGGGTGGAAGGGGAGAGGCTTGCATGAAAATCAAGCGTATACTAGCGGTATTATTCGTTTTTTGTTTGAGTGGTTTTCTTTTTGGCTGCAGTGATAATGAGGAGTCGGCTTCTGGTGACGGGAAGGTTACGTTAGATTTCTGGACATTCGGAGCGACGAACTATGAAGATTTGGCAAAGGAATATGAGAAGGATCATCCAAACGTGAAGATTAAAGTGAAAACGTCTGAATTAGAGGATCACCATAATAGCTTATTTACTTCCCTGTCTGCGGGAACCGGGGCTCCGGACATTGCGATGCTGGAAATCGATCAGCTGGACCGCTACCGTCAGGCGCAGGATCGCTTCTATAACCTGTATGACTTAGGAGCGAAGGATATTGAGGACAAATACTTAGATTGGAAATGGAATACGGCCGAAAGTAAAGACGGCGACTTCCTGTTTGGCATTCCGACCGACATTGGACCGAAAGCGATGTATTACAACGTCGGCATTTTTGAAAAAGCAGGGCTGCCTACGGATCCGGATAAAGTCAGTGAAATGATTTCGACTCCGGAAGCTTTTGCCGATGCGGCGGCCAAGGTGCTGGACAAAACCGGCAAGCCGATGGTCGACAGCATGGAAATGGCGTATCGGGCTCATATGGATGCCCTGAAGGTCAGCTATTTTGATAAAGAAGGCAATCTACTGATTGATCAGCCGGACAACGGCGTGAAGGAAGCCTATGATTATGCGGTGAAGCTGAATAAAAAAGGGTATGTGGGCGAATATGAAATGTGGTCTCCGGAATGGGCGAATGCGCTCAATAAAGATGGATTTGCGGTCGAAATGGGTGCGGCGTGGCTGAAAGGCTATATGACGGAGAATGCACCGGATGCCAAAGGGAAATGGCGCGTAACGACCTTACCGAAGGATTTTGCCGGCAACTGGGGCGGTTCGTACCTGGCCATTCCTAAAGAAACGAAGCACAGCAAGGAAGCGTTTGAATTTGCCAAGTGGGTTGTTTCTCCGGAAAATCAAATGAAATCGTTCGAGGACAGCGGATTGTTCCCTTCTGCTCCTGAGGTGTACGAAATGGATAACTTTAAAAACAATAAAGACGAATACTTCGGCGGAGAGAACACCGCGGCTTATTTTGCGGAAGCAGCGAAGGATATTCCTCAAGTGTATAAAGGACCGAAATATGCGACTGTAAACAGTGAAATTCTAACGGCGATGCAGAATGTGCAGCAAGGCGGCGATCCAGAGAAGGAATGGAAGGATGCCGTGAAACGGATTGAGGATTTACTGAAACGTTCTTAGGAGCAGCAAACGGGCTGGATGATCCTTCATCTGGCCCTCTTATATAGGAGGGAGAAGCAATGGAAAGTGTAGAGAAGCAAGTATACGCTGCTAAGAAAACGAGACGTTTATCGGAACGTAAGAAAGATATGCTTTCCGGTTACTTATATGTGGCGCCGTTCTTTATTGTCTTTGGCGTGATTGGGCTGTATCCGGCTGTGTTCAGCATTGTGCTCGCCTTTCAGAAATGGAACGGGCTCGGGGCGATGGAGTATGTCGGGTTTGGCAACTTCGCTTTGGTGATCCAGGATCCGCTGTTTTGGAAGTCTTTATATAACACCGTCATTATCGGACTGATGGGCACGGCGCCGCAGCTGGTGGTTGGAATCATTCTTGCTTATTTCTTAAACATGGCGGCTCTGAAGTTTACGAATTTCTTCCGGGTGACGATTTTCATGCCGTATATCACTTCGATGGTCGCGGTGGCGTTAATCTTCGGCGTGTTTTTCTCCAGCAATGATTCCGCGCTTGCCAATTATACGCTAGGGTTGTTCGGGTTTGACCCGGTCAGCTGGAAAACGTCTGAGTGGGGGGCGAAGATTGCGATTTCGCTGATGGTGTTCTGGCGATGGGTCGGCTACAACATGATCATTTATCTTGCCGGTCTGCAAAGTATCCCGAAAGATTTGTATGAAGCAGCGACGATTGACGGAGCGAATAAAACCCAGCAATTTCTCCACATCACGATGCCGCTGCTGCGGCCGTTCATTATGCTGACCGTGTTTATGTCTACGGTAGGGGCGTTGCAGCTGTTCGCGGAACCCACGGTCTTTCTTGGATCCAGTGCGTTTAACCGCGATGAAGCGATGACGGTCGTGATGTATTTGTACCGGGATGCATTCCAATTAGGCTCGTTTGGGACCGCATCTGCAACGGCGGTGCTGCTATTGATCATCATTGTAGGAGCCGCGGGACTCAATACGTGGTTAACCAGCGGGGCTGGACGTAAGAAGAAGGGAGCGGTGAAGCGATGAGTACGAAAGGGAAGCAAAGAAGGTCGCCGGGCATGGCGGTGATTTACGTGATTCTTGGAGCGGCCGCCCTGTTCTCGATTTTTCCGTTTTACTGGATGTTTGTCATGGCGACCCGCCCGAGTGCGGCCTATAACTCGATCCCTCCGACGCTTTTGCCGGGAACGCAGCTGGTGGCCAATTTTAAAAAGGTGCTCGATATGGTGCCCTTTTTCCATGCGATGTGGAACACGGTGCTGTTGTGCAGTACGGTTACGCTCGGGGTGCTGCTGATTAGTTCGCTCGCGGGCTTTGCGTTTGCTAAATTTAAGTTCCCGGGTAAAAATGTGCTGTTTATCTGCATCCTGTTAACGATGGTGATTCCTCCTCAGCTCGGCCTCATTCCTCAGTATTATTTAGTGTCGAAGCTGGGCTGGCTGGATTCCTTGATGGGCGCAGGCGTGCTGTTTCTGCTGAACCCGCTTGGCATCTTTCTTATGCGGCAGTACATTAGTGAATCGGTTCCGGATGAACTGATCGAAGCGGCGAAACTGGACGGGTGCTCGAACTTTAGAATTTACCGGAGCATCGTGCTGCCGATTATTAAGCCTGCTTTTGCCACGCTCGGGATTATCGTCTTTACGCTGGTGTGGGGAGAGTTCCTCTGGCAGTTTACTGTTCTAAGAGAGCCGGCCTCCTATACGCTGCAGGTGGCGCTTGCGACGATGAACAATGCGTACCGCGTGGACTTTGGCATGCTGCTGTCCGGCGTATTCTGGGCGACGGTGCCGTTGATTATTATTTTCCTTATGTTTAACCGGTTATTTATTTCGAGCATTACCGAAGGATCCATTAAGTAAACCATGCCAGCATCTTTGATTGTTGATACAATAAATACAACAAGAGAGTTCTTTAAGGCAGAAGGAGATGTCGTTCAGATGGACTTAACAATCAGGGATATTGCAAAAATGGCCGGAGTTTCCCCTGCAACCGTGTCGAAGATTATCAATAACTACGGAGGGATCAGTGAGGCAACCCGCCAGAAAGTCTATAAAGTCATTGAAGAAACGCAGTATCAGCCGACCTTTTCCGCGAAGGCGCTGGCGACAAAGAAATCGAATTTGATCGGTCTGATTTATGCCGGCAAAATTAACGTCGATTTTAAGCACCCGTTTTTTAATGAAGTGGTGAATACCTTTAAGAAATCGGTCGGCGCGCTAGGCTACGATCTGCTGCTTTTTTCTAATGAGAAGTTCTATCAGGGGGAAAGCAAATACCTGGAGAGATGCAAGCATTTTCACGTGGACGGCTGCCTGATCATTGCCGGGGATGAGATTGAAGAAGCGATTCTTGAAGTTTCGAAGAGTGAAATTCCCTGCATTGGCATCGATTTGGAGCTCAAGGGTCCGAGGTCCAGTTACATTATGACCGACAATACGAAAATCGGGGCCGAAGTGATTGAATACTTATATTTGAAACAAAAGCGAAAGATTGCTTATATCGGCGCCAATCCTCATTCTTTCCTGGCCAATATCAGGAATCAGGGAGTTCTTGATTCCATGAAGAAATTTGGACTGGAGATTCATGAGGATTGGATCAAATACGGTGACTTCTTTGAAGAAACCGGCTACCTGCGGATGAAGGAAATTTTGGCAGGGAAGGAACGGCCGGAAGCGGTCTTTGCGGCGTCTGACATGATGGCGCTCGGCGCGTTACAAGCGATGAAAGAAGAAGGGGTGTCGGTGCCGGATGAGATCGAGCTGATCGGCTGCGATGATATTGAAGCCTGCCGCTACAGTGATCCGAAGCTGACTACTGTGAAACAGGATAAGCAGAAGCTCGGGAAACTGGCCGCTTACATGCTGAGCGATCTGATTCAGGATCAGCAGGAAATCTATCCGGTCAAAGTCGATCCGGAGCTGGTGATCCGAGCCACAACGACATGAGTATAGATGGAGGGGATAAGGATGACAACGATACAATTTCCTGAATCATTCAAATGGGGAACAGCGACCGCTTCTTATCAAGTGGAAGGAGCGGCAGCAGAAGATGGCCGGTCAGCTTCGATTTGGGACGTGTTCGCCCATACCCCGGGAAATGTGAAAAACGGCGACACTGGGGATCAGGCGTGCAACAGCTATCATTTGTATGAAGAAGACGTGGCGTTATTAGACGAGCTGGACGTCGATCTGTACCGGTTCTCCATTTCCTGGTCGCGGGTGCTTCCGGATGGAACGGGAGAATTAAATCCCGCCGGCGTCGCTTATTATCGCAACTTGATTCAGGCCCTGCAGGATCGCGGCATTGAACCGATGATTACGCTGTACCACTGGGATCTCCCGCAGGTGCTGCAGGAAAGCGGCGGCTGGGAGAACCGCAAGACGGCCGAAGCGTTTCAATATTATGCCGAGGCGATGTATAAGGAATTCGGCGGTCAGGTGAAAAAGTGGCTGACCATCAATGAACCGTGGTGTGCTTCCTTTTTGTCGAATTTCTTAGGGGTGCACGCACCAGGGAAGAAAGATCTGCAAGTGGCGGTCGACGTGTCCCATCATTTGCTCGTCGCCCATGGCCTGGCGGTGCAGTCGTTTCGAAAGCTGGTCCCGGACGGCGAGATCGGCTATGCCCCGAACGTGACATGGACCGAGCCGTTCAGTGATCGGAAGGAAGATGTGGAAGCCTGCCGGACGTCGCTGATGTGGCATAAAGAATGGTTTATGGATCCCGTCTTTAAAGGGACCTATCCGGACAGGCTCGTCCAGCTTTTTGAAAAACACAACGCGGTCCTCCATGCGACCGAGGAAGATATGAAAATCATTGCTCAGCCGATTGATTTTATGGGCATCAATTATTACACCGGCGGGCTCGGCAGGTATTCAGAAGGCAACTGGCTGTTTGATTTAGAAGAGATTCCGCTCGATGAACGAAGAACGGATATCGGCTGGCCGATTTATGCGGACGGGTTCTATAAAATTCTTTGCTCGATAACCGAAACTTACGGCGAGGTACCGATTTATATTACCGAAAACGGTGCCTGCTATAACCATGAAGTGGAGAATGGCGAAGTACACGACCAGGAGCGGATTGAGTACTTAAAGCAGCATCTGACCGCTTTGAAACGGGCGATGGATTCCGGCGTGCCGATTCGAGGTTACCTCGTCTGGTCGCTGCTCGATAATTTCGAATGGGCGGAAGGGTATGATAAACGGTTTGGCATTGTGCATGTGAATTTTGATACGTTTGAGCGGACGAAGAAGGACAGCTATTTCTGGTATCAGAATGTGGTGAAGGCAAAAGCGTTTGAAAGATAGTAAAAGGGTCAGGCTTAAAGAGTATATGGACGTGGAGTTTTTAATGGAACGGTCCAAACAAGTCTGAATAGATAAATTCATCAACAAGTGGCTTAAACGATAAGCCCCAGCTGTTCATTAGTGAACGGCTGGGGCATTTTTTAAATGTTACTGTTAATTTTTAATATTAGTTAATAAAAATCAACTATTGACTTCAAAAAAAGCTTGGAAAGAAGCAGCAAAATCACTAGTTAAATTTGCTGTAGGAAGTAATGCTGTTGGTATTGCTGGCACAATGATTTATTATGGAGGAAAATGCACTTGGCAGACAGGTGGGCCATTTTAATAGGAGGGAGAATGATGAGTAAATTCAGAAAGACTCTTTATCTATTTGCTCATGTTATAACACCACTAACTTACTTTGTGGTAGCTGTTGCTTGGGGGCAGCTAGTATTATCTACGCCTTTATGGACAAATGTAACAGACAACCTTTCCATAATGGCCTTGTATTACTTGGGTATAAGTGTTTTCTGGTACTTTACTATCGATAAAATTGAAGAAGAATTTAAGAAAACTCAAAGCGAATCTGAATCGACAAGTAATCCAAATTATTAACTGGTGGGAATATGGATTGACTAGCTGCTTCTCACATCACAGTTCGCACGTTATATCCTCTATATGATTGTGGAGCATTCGAATTGGCCCATCCGGTTCTTTTAGCGTAATTATTTAAAAGCCAGCTTTAATCAGGGAACCAACAGTTCGATTATGATCTGTTGGTTCTTTTTTTAAATGAAACCAACCCTTTGATGATAAAATAAAGGCAGTTAAATAATTTCGGAATCAATTAATGCAAGGAGGCAGACCATGGATGATCGTGCGCCAAAAGAAAAGCCGTTAACGTTAAAACGGATGCCAAACCAATCTCTTGCCGCTGGGAATCGTCATACTGTTGGACTAAAATCAGATGGAACCTTAACAGCAGTGGGTGACAATAAATACGGCCAATGTGATGTGGGCAGCTGGCGAAATATCGTGGCGGTTGCGGCTGGTAATGTACATAGGGCGAGAAATACAGGTAACTCCCATACTGTTGGTCTTAAATCTGATGGCAAGGTGATAGCTGTGGGCTGGAATAAGCACGGGCAATGTGATGTAAACGACTGGCGGGATATTGCAGCAGTGGCAGCAGGATGGCGGCGCACCATTGGGCTGAAATCGAATGGCACAGTGGTTGCTGCGGGTCGAAATAACGAAGGTCAAAGCGATGTAAGCGATTGGCATGATATGGTGGCGGTCACGACAGGTGATTGGCATACCGTTGGGCTTAAAACGGATGGTTCAACGGAGGCAGTAGGGAATAACCGCTATGGTCAATGCGATATAAACGGCTGGAGCGATATAGCGGCGATTGCAGCAGGTTACCTTCATACCGTCGGCCTTAAATCAGACGGTACGGTTGTGGCAGCAGGGATGAACAAGCATGATCAATGCGATATCAATAGCTGGAGCGATATAGTAGCGATCGCGGCGGGCAGCTATCATACGATCGGGTTGAAATCGGATGGCACGGTAACGGCAGCAGGTATGAATAAGCAGGGTCAATGCGAAGTAAGCGACTGGCGCAATATCGTGGCAATCGCAGCTGGTTGTGCCCATACGATTGGTCTAAAATCCGACGGGACTGTGGTTGCTGTGGGGGATAATGAGTATGGCCAATGTGAGGTGAGCGGTTGGCACGGTATCCAGCTGCCTAGACATAGTGTTCAATGAATCACCGAATAGAAAAAGGAGGAGAATATATTCTATGAAATTTGAAAAAGTACGCTGGGGAATTATCGGATGCGGGGACGTCACCGAAGTAAAAAGCGGACCCGCCTTTCAAAAAGCTGAAAACTCAGAGCTCGTCGCCGTGATGCGGAGAACAGGGGAACTTGCGAAAGACTATGCAGAAAGACATCAGGTGCCGAAATGGTACGATGACGCGGATGCACTTGATTAACGATCCTGAAGTGGATGCGGTATACATAGCTACTCCGCCAGGCTCGCATAAAGAGTACACGCTGAAAGTGGCCGCAGCAGGAAAGCCGGTGTATGTAGAAAAGCCGATGGCGCGCAATTGGGAAGAGTGCAAGGAGATGGTAGCTGCTTGCGAAATGGCAGGGGTTCCGTTGTATGTAGCTTATTACCGCAGGGCGCAGCCGAGGTTTCTTAAGATTAAGGAGTTATTAGACGAGCAGCGCATTGGAGACGTTCGTTTCGTATCCTCCACCCAGTATCAGAAAGCAAGAGAAAATGTACAGGATTCGCAAAGTCTTCCTTGGAGGGTGCAGCCTGAATTTGCCGGTGGCGGTTTATTTTACGATTTAGCCAGCCATACGCTCGATATTCTGGATTACTTGCTCGGACCAGTTACGGAAGCGAAAGGATTTGCTGCGAATCAGGCAGGCATGTACGAAGCGGAAGATATCGTCACAGGGACGTATCGCTTTGAATCGGGCGTTCACGGAACCGGAAAGTGGTGCTTTACTGCCTTTGAAGATGTCGATATGAATGAAATCGTCGGCAGTAAAGGGAAGATTACTTTTTCCACTTTTGGAGACGATCCGGTTGTTTTGACAACGGCAGATGGAAGGCAGGAATGGAGCTTTGAACGGCCGCAGCACGTACAGCAGCCGCTTGTTGAAACGATGATCGCTGATTTAACAGGAAGCGGACACTGCTATAGTACCGGCGTGACGGGTGCGAGGACGAACTGGGTGATGGATGAGCTCGTGAATAAATAGTGGACAGTGGGGACAGGTACAGTTGTCCCAATTATTTTGGGACAAACGTACCTGTCCCTCTACATTGAGGTGAATGGAGTGTCTGAATTTTTGTATCAGAACTATGACGGGCTTGGTTTAGCTGAACTAGTGAATACAGGGGAAGTGCAGCCGAGGGAGCTGGTGGAATCTGCAATTCACGCTATTGAACGGCACAATCCAGCGTTAAACGCCGTGATACATAAAATGTATGCGCAGGCATCGGAAACAGCAGAAAACCTTCCAGCTGGCGGAGCATTCAGAGGCGTACCGATGCTATTGAAGAATATCCTTCAGGAAATGAAAGGTGAACCGATTACCTCCGGCTCCAGATCGCTTCAGCATTACCGGGCGGCGGAGGACTCGAATTTTGTAAAAAAGTTAAGGGAAACAGGAACCATTTTTCTCGGACAGACCAACGTGCCTGAATTCGCCTTAATGGGTGTGACGGAGCCTAAGCTCTATGGACCAACGAGAAACCCCTGGCATCTCGATCATACGCCTGGCGGTTCAAGCGGAGGTTCAGCTGCCGCGGTTGCCTCTGGAATGGTTCCGATCGCGGGAGCCAGTGACGGAGGAGGTTCCATCCGAATTCCTGCCGCCTATTGTGGGTTATTCGGCCTCAAACCGACGAGAGGAAGAACGCCCGTGGGACCTTCTCTAGGCAGACACTGGCAGGGGGCATCTGTTGATCATGTTCTTACCAGGTCGGTAAGAGACAGCGCAGCAATGCTCGATGAATTATACATAACGGAGAAAGCTGCGGCCTACCAGGCTCCTTTCTTTCAAGATTCTTATCTTTCCTATACGAAGATTCCTTTGAAAAAACCGGTGAAAATCGCTTTCTCTACAGATTCGCCACTTGGAACAGAAGTGCATCCGGAATGTAAGGAAGCAGTGATGAAGACCGTGAAGATGCTGGAGTCGATGGGATACGCTGTGGAGGAAAAAGCCCCGGCGATTGATGGGATGAAATTGGCCAAAAGCTATATCACCATGTATTTCGGTGAAATCGCCGCTTCGCTCACTTCCATGGAGAGTGTGTTAGGGAGAAAAGTGAAGTTTGGGGATGTGGAGCCCAATACTTGGATATTGGCGTTACTGGGAAAGGTGACTTCTGCAGAAGAGTTTGTCTTAAACTTAAGGGAATGGGACCTGGCCGCTTCAATTATGGAGCTCTTTCATGAGTCCTATGATTTCTATCTCACCCCTACAACGGCGTTTCCACCCGCAGCGATAGGAGAATTAGACCCAACTCCGTTTCAAAATATAGCCATCAATTTAATTGGGAAAATGCGCTTAGGCCGCCTGTTAAAGAAAACGGGGATCGTTGATCAAATGGTTAAAGAAAATTTGCTGCGGACTCCGTTTACCCAATTAGCTAATTTAACGGGACAGCCGGCGATGTCTCTGCCGTTACATCAAACGTCAGACGGTCTTCCGTGCGGCGTGCAATTTATGGCTGCCAGAGGGCAGGAACACCGTCTCTTTCAATTGGCGGGAGAATTGGAAGAGTCTCCGTCCTGGTTGAGGTGCACATAAAAAGGACAGGTACAGGTGTCCCGATTTTTTGGGACATCTGTACCTGTCCCCACTGTCCCAATAAAAAAATAAGGTTGTACCTTTTGTAGATCCATGTTAGGATTTATCTAAATATTAAATCAATGAATGCAAACGTCTTCATAACTAATGCAGTTTATATAAATGCATTTTTATTTTCAGCATTTATGCAAACGTCTGCATTAATATTGCATTCCCAGAACTATATATTTTTTCGGTTTTGTGTAAGCGGATTCATTGATTTAAATACTTTGAGGAGTGGTGGAATGAAGAATAAGTTTCGGTTAGGAATGGCTTCTGCATTGTTAGCGGCAACGGTGGCTTTATCGGGGTGTTCATTTGGTGCTGGAGACAGTGAAGAGGCTGGAGGGTCTTCGTCTGGAGACGGAGTCACGGTCGATGTTTTTCAATTTAAAGTTGAGTTTAAAGATCAATTCGAAGATCTGGTAAAGAAATATGAAAAAGAAAATCCGGATGTAAACATCAACGTGAAAACCGTTGGCGGCGGGAATGATTATGGTGCTTCATTGAAGAGCTCCTTCTCATCCGGCGAAGAGCCGGACATCTTTAATGTCGGCGGTCCTACTGATGTAGATGAATATGAAAAATACTTAGCAGACGTATCCGATACGAAAGCAGCGAAGGCCGCTCTTGATGGCACGCTGACGAGTGTTGATCGTGATGGAAAAATTCTTGGACTTCCGTTCAACCAGGAAGGCTACGGCATTCTTTACAACAAAAAAGTATTTAAAGATGCAGGGATTGATCCTAAATCCATTAAGAGTCTGGACGATTTAGAGAAGGTTTCCAAAGAACTGGATAGTAAAAAGGATGAGCTTGGCATTAAAGCTCCATTCGCCTTACCGGCCAAAGAAAAATGGGTGCTGGGTAACCACTTAGCTAACGCCTACATTGCCGATGAATTTAACAACAGTGTAATGGATGCGTATAAAGCAGATACGATCAAATTCGAAATGGGTGACCAGATGCACCGCTTCGTGGACATTCAGAATGATTATTCCATTCAGCCGACGCTGAGTCTTGATTACTCTCAGCAAGTCGAGCAGTACTTCTCTTTAGGCAAAGTAGCCATGATTCAGCAAGGGAACTGGGTGTATAACACCATTGAGTCTATGGATGAAGATTTTGCGAAGAACAATGTCGGACTGATGCCGATTCCGGTCAAAGGCTATGAAGGCAGCATTCCAGTTGGGGTTCCGAACTACTGGGTAGTCAATAAAGAATCCGATGATAAAGTTGTTCAAGCCAGTAAAGACTTTTTGGACTGGATGTACACTTCTGATGAAGGCAAGAAATTTGTAACGGAAGAGTTTAAATTTATCCCTGCCTATGAAGGTTATGAAGATATGGAGATCGCGGACCCTATTTCTCAAGAGATTTATAACTATGCCAAAGACGGCAACACGTTAGGATGGGTCTTTATGGGAGCTCCGACAGGCTGGACGGAAGGTTCGGTCGGTGTAGCGATTCAGGAATACATTGCCGGCGATATTTCTTGGGATGAGGTAGAGAAACGAGCAACGAAAGATTGGGAAGACGCACGTCAATAGAGAGAAAGAGCCGGCAGCAGGGATGGTTTCCTTTTGCCGGCGGTCTTTCCCTATTTTTTCTATTAAACGTGGGATGCCTCATTTAATAGTGAAGATAGTGAAGGAACGATTTATAACATATTAGGAGGCGGACACATGCGCAATCGCAGTTTATCATTTTGGCTATTTCTCACCCCGGTGATCCTCGGCTTAGGAATTGTGGTCGTGATTCCATTTGTTTATGGCTTTATTTATTCTTTTACCGACTGGAACGGACTGGCGGCGGATAAATTTATCGGTTTTAAAAACTATATTAACTTATTCCATGAATCAGAGTTCTTAGATTCGATTTGGTTTACGGTGAAGTTCGCTGTAGTCACGGTGATTCTGCTAAACGCGTTTGGTTTGGGACTGGCGATGCTTGTGACGAGAAAAATCAAATCGAACAACGCACTTCGTACCGTGTTTTTCATGCCGAACTTAATCGGCGGGCTGATCCTCGGTTTCATTTGGCAGTTTATTTTCGTTAGTGTGTTTAGTGACCTGTCCAACCTGACAGGCATCGAAAGTCTGGACGGCTGGTTATCTACGACGGCCACAGGCTTCTGGGGACTTGTAATCTTAACGTCCTGGCAGATGGCTGGATACATTATGATTATCTATATTGCTTACTTGGAGAATATCCCGAAAGAACTGATCGAAGCGGCCAAGATCGATGGCGCAAGCAGCATGCAGCGTTTTCGCAGCGTGACGTTTCCGCTCGTTGCTCCTGCTTTTACCGTCAGTATGTTCTTAACCCTTTCGACAGCGTTCAAGATTTATGACCAGAACTTGTCGCTGACCAATGGCGGCCCCTTCAATTCCACTCAGATGGTAGCGATGGAAATTGTTAAAACCGCATTCTCAGACAACCAGATGGCTTACGCCCAGGCAAAAGCTGTCATCTTCTTCTTAATTGTTGCGGTTATTGCCCTTACGCAAGTGTATTACAACAAGAAGAAGGAGGTTGACCTATAATGAAGAAGAATCAGGAAAAGAGAAATAAGGTCATTATTGAAATCCTCGGCATTTTACTTGGGTTACTGTGGATTTCTCCCTTTTATTTAATGATTGTCAATGCGTTTAAGACGAAGCGGGAAATTTTCGAGGGTGTGCTAGGTGTTCCGGCCAAGGTAGTCTTTGATAATTTTGTGCAGGCGTTCAATGATCTGGATTTTCTAAAATCGCTGTTTAACTCAGTGCTGATAACAGGAATGAGTATTGCGATTATCATCTTGTTCTCCTCGATGGCGGGGTACGCGTTAGCACGGAATAAAAGTAAATTGAGCGGGTTTATTTTCTTTATTTTCGTAGCGGCGATGCTGATTCCTTTCCAATCGGTGATGATTCCACTGGTGTCGATCTTTGGCCAGGCAAATATGCTGAACGGGGCAGGACTCATCTTCATGTATCTTGGGTTCGGCTGCAGTTTATCCATTTTCCTTTATCATGGAGCGTTAGCCGGCATTTCGAAGTCACTGGATGAAGCGGCGATTATCGATGGGGCCAGCCGGTTTCAAACCTTCTGGTACATTATCTTTCCGTTGTTAAAGCCGATTTCTGTAACGGTTGGAATTCTGAATACGATTTGGATTTGGAACGATTACCTGCTTCCGTCTTTGGTCCTAAGTGAAAATAATGCTACGATTCCATTAAAGATGTTTTATTTCTTTGGCCAGTATACGAAGCAATGGCATTTAGCGCTAGCCGGACTAACGATTGCGATTATTCCCGTCATTATTGGATACTTCTTTGCTCAGAAGCAGATTATAAACGGAGTATCGGAGGGTGCGGTGAAATAGGAATTTGAGGAGTAGGTGAGCATGAACGTAACGATTAAAGATGTAGCAAGCAAAGCCAAGGTTGCTACTTCGACGGTATCCAGAGTCATATCTGACAGTCCAAAGATCAGCGAGGATACCAAAAGAAGGGTAAGAGCGGTAATGGAGGAGCTTGGCTACCATCCCAACTATAATGGAAGAATTCTCGTCAGTCAGTCGACCAAGACGATTGGGATTGTGACCAAGGTCTCTACCATCAATTCCTCTGATAATTTATTTTTTACGGAGCTCTTGAGAGGGATCAGTGAGGCTTCGCATGAACAGGATTACAGCATTTATTTAACCACTGGAAATAACGAAGCGTCCATTTTTAAAGAAGTTGAAAAAATGGTCAAAGGCAAGCGGGTGGACGGCGTGATTGTGTTGTATTCGAAAGAAGATGATCAAGTGGTGCCTTTTCTAAGGGAGAACCAGATGCCGTTCGTGATGCTCGGTAAACCTGTGGAGAGGGCCAATGAAACGATGTTCGTAGACAATGACAACGTGCAGGCAAGTAAAGATGCGACACAATACTTAATAAAGATGGGGCATGAACGAATCGGGTTTATCGGAGGGGACTCAAGCTTCGAAGTTGCCCGGGATCGTTTAGAAGGATACAAACAAGCCTTACTCAGCAAAGAGCTGGAACTAGAAGAAGGTGTCATCAAGAATATTGAACAGGAATCCGATGGTGCCGAGCGGATCGTCGAGGAGATTCTCGCTCTGCCGGAACCTCCAACAGCTCTTGTCATCACAAATGATTACCATGCCTTAAAGGTGATGCGTTATATGGAAAGAAAGGGTCTTAAGCTTCCGGAAGAAATGAGCATTATCGGGTTTAACAATACGATGATCTCAACGCTCGCCAATCCACCGTTAACGACGGTCGATACTCAGTCCTTTCAGCTGGGGCACGAGTCGGCTAAGAATTTGATTGATCTCTTGAATGATCCGTCAGCCGTTATGAAAAGCATTATCATTCCGACCGTCATTATTGAACGGGAATCATGTGAGAACCGTACCATCTCTCGGAATAAACCGGTATAACTCAACGAGGAGGAGAAGAACATGAATCAGTCATCTGGCCTTCAAAGCGGCATGTACGCCGTTAGTTTATGGATTTCAAGATTTGCCCTGGCCAACCTTCAGTGGATCCTGTTCAGCCTGCCGATCTGGTGGATCGTGCTCAGAATGCTCGACTTGGAGCAAGCAGAGCAATGGCTCTATGTCCTGCCTCCTCTACTTGTAGGTTTGCCGGTGTTCTTCTTTCCCGCGACGGCGGCGCTGTTCGCCAAAGCCCGCTCCTGGATTATCCCGAAGGAAGAGGAAAAAGAGCGGTCGTATTTATCGTATTACAAGGAAAATTATAAAAAAAGCTTTCTCGGAGGGGTTGTCCTCACCCTATTCTGGGCCGTTCTTGCCGGAGACCTTTATTATTTTTCCATGAAGAGCCATCTGCTGATGAACCTGTTTTTCATTCTGGCTCTTCTGCTGGCGGTCTTTACTGTTAATTTCTTCTCCGTACTTGTGCATTTCGATATGAACGTAAAACCGCTGCTCAAGAAGGCATTCCTGACGACATTTTCAAGTCCTGTTCTCTTTGGAGCAGTCGCTATTAGCTTTCTGGTCATTTTGTCGATCAGCTTGTATGTGTTTCCGTTAATGATTCCATTATTCTCCGGCACCATCATAGCCTTCTTAGCATTCTCAGCATTTTACCGGCTTTACCTTAAGCTAAATACAGAGAACAAACCAAACAGCGCCGCTTCCTGATGGAAGCCAGCGCTGTTTTTAAATTTCCGATGCTAATTCTTATCCTTGTAAATTTATTGGTATTAGAGATATCATAATGAAGGGACAGTGGGGACAGGTACGTGTGTCCCTCTGGGACATCCGTACCTGTCCCCACTGTCCCCAACACGATTAGAAAGAAGGATTTACGTTGGATAAAGGAATCATCATCCTCTTACAAATTGCCGGATTGTACGCCATATATTTAGTTGGCACAGCCATTCAAAGCTTATTTCACCTATTCATCCCAGGCAGTGTCATCGGACTTATTCTGCTGTTTATTTTATTATCTCTAAAAGTGGTGCCCGAACGGATTTTTCAGCGGGGAATCTCGTTTATGATTAAGCACTTGCCGTTCTTTTTCATACCTGCGACGGTCGGTGTGATGAGTTATGCGTATGTATTTAAAGGCAAAGGGGTACTGCTGATTGGGATCGGTCTCTTCAGCACGGCCCTTGTCATGGCGCTGGCTGGACTGGTTACCCAGTGGATGGTACGAAGGAGGGAACAGGCATGAAGGATATCCTGTTGTCTTTGTTTATGGCGGGGTTTACGATTGCTGCTTACCTCGTTTCCATCCGTCTTTACCGAAAACACCGCCGCATCTACACGACACCGGTGATCGTCTCGACCGTCGTGATTATAGCGGTTCTGCTGCTGTTTCATCTGTCTTATGATACTTACATGATCGGCGGCCAGTGGATCAATCATCTCTTAGGTCCTGCGGTTGTGGCACTGGCTTATCCACTCTATCAGTATAGAGATATTTTGAAACAAATGCTGCTTCCTATTGTGACAGGAACCACGGTCGGCGCGGTCGTTGGAATCGGTTCCGGACTGCTGCTTAGTAAATGGGCAGGGTTCAGCAGCCTGATCATCCATTCCATAGTGCCCAAATCAGTAACCACACCTGTCGCGATGTCGATCTCCGAGTCCACAGGCGGTGTGATGCCGCTCACGGCGGTATTTCGTGATGATCGCTGGAATTGGCGGCATGTTGATTCACCCGTTTGTGATGCGATACAGCAGGCTCACTCACCGAATCGGCCGCGGCGTCGGGATGGGGAGTGCGTCCCACGCGATCGGAACAGCGACTGCGATGGAGCGGGATACGCTCGAAGGATCAATCAGTACGGTGGCGATGATCCTGAGTGCCGTCATTGTCTCGATTATTGCGCCGGGTCTGACGCTGCTGCTGCTTTAAAACTCTTATCAATGAAATAAAGCTCTGGTCCTTGTAAAAGGATCAGAGCTTTTTTTGAGCGGGGGACAGTGGGGACAGGTACGGATGTCCCAAAATTGGGACACACGTACCTGTCCCCACTGTCCCTTTGTTCATATTCCGTTCATATAAGGGTCTTATAATTCATAAATGAGATACAGGTCTTATTCGCATTATAGATTTCAAGATTACCTTATAGTCAGGGAAAAGGAGGACAATAATGAGTACGATCAATAGTAAGAACACAGATACAGTATGGGCCGTCGAAGCTAAGGGATTGAGCAAGAACTTTGGCACCAACAAAGCCGTAGACGGGGTAGATCTGCATGTGCCTCAAGGGGCGATTTATGGGGTGTTAGGTCCGAACGGCGCGGGAAAAACGACCGCGATCCGCATGCTTGCCACTTTATTGAAACCAGACGCCGGTACAGCGAAGATTTTTGGGCATGACGTTGTCAAGGAGCCGCAGATTGTTCGTCAGTTAGTCGGGGTGACCGGACAGTATGCGTCCGTCGATGAAGCCCTGAGTGCGACGGAGAATCTAATGATTTTCTCCCGCCTGCTCGGCCTCAGCCGGAAAGAAGCGCGCCGGAAGTCCGCTGAACTGCTGGAGGAATTCGGCTTAACGGAAGCGGCGAAGCGTCCGTTGAAGCACTTCTCCGGAGGGATGCGCCGCCGTCTTGACCTTGCTGCGAGCTTAATTGCTAAGCCGCCGCTGATTTTCTTAGATGAGCCGACCACAGGGCTCGATCCCCGCACAAGGAACCAAATGTGGGAGACGATCCGCCAATTGGTGAAATCAGGATCGACCGTACTGTTAACAACCCAGTACCTTCAGGAAGCCGATGAGCTTGCTGACAGAATTGCGGTTATTGACCACGGTAAGGTAGTGGCAGAAGGAACCGTCAACGAATTGAAGCAGTCAGTCGGGGCCTCGTCCTTGCATGTAAACCTTCACGATGCCGGAGAATTAGAGCCAGCTCGTAAACTCATTGACCGGATGCTCGGCGTGCAGTCCGCGGTGTCACCAGAAGGAAGAAAAATTATCGCACCGCTGCCGGATGCCGATCTTGTTGCGGATATCCTGATTGCTTTGCGTGAGGCCGACATCCGCCTGGAGGAATTCAGTGTCCAGAAACCAACGCTTGATGAAGTATTCCTAACCATTACTGGAAACGATGCGCAGAAAGATCAAGCAAATGATACAGATCAACTCGAACAAAAAAGGAGGGCTCAAGCATGAGCAGCCATTCATCCGCCTACAATAACGACCGTCAGCTCCGAAACAAAACTAGTTTAAAACAATCGGTGCAAAATTCGCTGACCATGGCTTTTCGCGGATTATTGAAAATCCGCCGCACCCCTGAACAGCTGTTTGACGTGACGTTACAGCCGATTATTTTTACCTTGATGTTTACCTATATCTTTGGTGGCGCGATTTCCGGAGACGTGCAAAGCTATTTGCCCGTCATTATTCCCGGCATTCTCGTCCAGACGGTGATCACGACGTCGATCGTCACTGGAACCCAGCTCAGGGAGGACATGGATAAGGGGGTGTTCGACAGGTTTAAGTCCCTGCCGATTGCGCGGATATCTCCACTGGCAGGGGCTTTGCTTGCGGACACCATACGGTATACGATTGCGACAACCTTAACGTTTTCAATGGGATTCATTATGGGCTATCGTCCTGATGGCGGCATTGCCAGTGTCCTGCTTGCCGGATTACTTGTGATCGTTTGTTCCTGGACCGTCAGCTGGATCTTTGCTTTCTTTGGCGTGATCGCCCGGACGGCATCCAGTGTGCAGGGAATCTCGATGCTGATTCTGTTCCCGCTTACGTTTCTTTCCAATGCTTTTGTGCCGGCAGATACACTGCCGGACTGGCTGCAATGGTTTGTGAAGATCAATCCGGTCTCGCATCTCGTCACAGCCGTACGAGATTTAGCAAACTCCGGAACCATCGGCTGGGACTTTACGATTTCCCTGCTCGGAGGAGCGGTGATCGTAGCGATTTTTGCGCCATTAACCGTTCGCGCTTATATGCGCAAAACGTAAGATTGGTGTAAACTATGGATAACGATCAGGAACCGCCTCGCTGCAGGCGGTTCCCTTACTTTTATAAAAAAAGGAATGAAGGATATGGCGAAACTTCTCGTAGTCGATGATGATCCGCATATCAGAAAATTAGTTCAGCTGATTCTTTCTAAAGAAGGCTTAACTATCTTTGAAGCAGAGGACGGAGAAAAAGCGTTAAGTGTTCTTGATAAAGAGAAAATCGATTTGATAGTTCTGGATATTATGATGCCCGAGATGGATGGCTGGGCGCTCTGCCGGGAAGTCCGGACGTATTATTCCGAGACGATGCCGATCTTAATGCTGACCGCTAAAGGAGAAACCGCTCAAAAAGTGAAAGGCTTTGATCTTGGTGCAGATGATTATTTGGTGAAACCTTTTGCAGCAGAAGAGCTGGCCGCAAGAGTGAAAGTGCTATTGAAGCGTCACCAAATTACCATTTCCAATCAAATTGAAATCGGCGGGGTCGTGATCGATCGTGCTTCCTATAAAGTTATGATTAAGGACGAGGTTGTTACGCTCCCGCTTAAGGAATTTGAGTTGTTGTTTAAACTGGCTACTCATAAGGGAAAGACCCTGTCCCGCGAACAGATCATTGAAGATATTTGGGGATTTGACTATGAGGGAGATGAACGAACCGTGGACGTCCATATTAAGCGGCTGCGGCAGCGCTTGGCTTCCTATTCCTGTCCGATTGAGATCGCTACCATCCGCGGCCTGGGGTATCGTCTGGAGGAAGTAAAGTGAAAATCCCGGAATTCATTAAGCGTACCTTTGGTTTCTTAGCGATCGCTGCTGCGTTACTTCTATGCTGGTCAGTTGCTTATTGGCTGGCTTACAAGGTGTATACGGCTGCCAACTATCAACCGAGTATCTTTGTGAGCCAGCTCATCACTTCGCTGGTTGGATTTATTTTATTCGGTTTCTGCATTTTCTTCATTACGAAAATCCCCTGGATAAGAGCAAAACAGGAAAAACACCTTAATTCTATGATCCTTGCCATGAAGATGATGGCAGAGGGGAACTTTGACATCGACCTTTCCTATTACCGGGAGCGATTTGATGTGAACAATGATCATCCCTATTCAAAAATCATCAGAAATATTAGTCACATGGCTGAGAAACTGGGGGAAATGGAAGGCATGAGGCAGGAATTCATTTCCAATGTTTCCCACGAAATTCAGTCTCCCTTAACGTCGATCAGCGGATTTGCTTATACGTTAAAAAACGGCGATTTAACGACCGAGGAGCGAAACCAATACTTGGACATTATCGAAAAAGAAAGCTTGCGTCTCTCGAAATTAAGCGACAATCTGTTAAAGCTGACGTCTTTAGAATCCGACCAGCTCACGCTTGAGTGGAAGAACTACCGGTTAGATCACCAGCTGCGCCGCATCATTCTCGCTAATGAACCGCAGTGGGCGGAGAAAAGGATCACGATGGATGTAGAGCTTGAAGCCATTTCCTTAGAGGCGGATATGGATTTAATGGACCAGGTGTGGGTGAACCTGATTCATAACAGTATCAAATTTACCCCGCAGGATGGAACAATTTCCGTTCATGCTTCAACGACAGAAGACGGCCAGATTGTCGTGACGGTTAAAGACAATGGGATGGGCATGGATCAAAATACGCGCATGCACATGTTCGAACGATTCTATAAAGCAGATCAGTCGAGAAATCGCGAGCACGGCGGCAGTGGTCTCGGCCTATCGATTGTGAAACGAATCATCGATCTGCATGAAGCCGAGATTCAAGTGGA
The DNA here is from genome assembly GCA_963739045.1 of uncultured Bacillaceae bacterium. Taxonomy (GTDB): domain Bacteria; phylum Bacillota; class Bacilli; order Bacillales; family Halobacillaceae; genus Halobacillus_B. The sequence continues at coordinate 551,433 of CAVTYY010000001.1, forward strand.
AAGTGAACTAGGCAAAGGAACCGAAATCACCGTCACATTCACCGGGGGACAATAGGGACAGGTACCGTTGTCCCTGCCCCTGCTAAATAACAGAACAAACTATGTTTTTATTTTCGGTACACGAAGGGACGACGGTACCTGTCCCCTCCGTCCCATTTTTTAGGAAAATTTGTCTGCGGAAAACCGCTGTTTAAAGCCTTTTCTCCCTTAATCTGAGGGAGGAGAGGCTTTTTGCTGTGTTCGAATGTGCACATTTCACTTTTTTACTTGCGCCAAGTCGTTTATAATTAAGAATAGTGGTATTTTTCAAATAGACGAAACGTTTTGATGCTGTACAACCAATCTATTCTAGCTTTTAATTGTAAATTTAAATAGATAAGGATGGTAACTATGAGCAACGGAGAAATGAAAACAGACGTGATCTTAATCGGTGCTGGAATCATGAGTGCAACGTTAGCTTCACTATTGAAAGAAGTCTCACCTGACTGGAACGTAACTGTGTTTGAGAAGCTGAAAGGCACAGGAGCGGAAAGTTCGAACGAGTGGAACAATGCTGGAACGGGACATGCGGCATTGTGCGAGCTGAACTACACGAAAGAACAACCAGATGGATCCATAGATATGAGCAAAGCAGAAACCGTGAATGAACAGTTTCAAGTGTCCAGACAATACTGGTCTTACCTGGTGAAAAGCGGCCAGCTCAAGAACCCGCAGGAATTTATCATGCCGCTGCCACATATGAGCTTAGTGTTCGGCGAAGACAATGTGAGGTTCTTAAAGAATCGGTTTGAAACGATGTCCAAGAACCCTCTTTTCAAAGGGATGCAATTCTCAGAGGATCCGGAAAAGCTGAAAAACTGGATTCCGCTGATCATGAAAGACCGCACTTCCACAGAACCGGTGGCTGCAACGAAAATGGACTCCGGTACGGATGTGAACTTTGGATCTTTAACCCGCAAAATGTTTGATCACTTAGAGAACACCGATGTAAAAGTGAACTATCAACACAGCGTAGAAGGGTTAAACCGCGCTGAGGACGGTACGTGGAACGTAAAAGTGAAAAATCTTGCAACCGGTCAAGAGGTCTTGCATAATGCCAAATTCGTCTTTATCGGCGGCGGTGGCGGAAGCCTGCATCTACTGCAGAAATCCGGTATACCGGAAGGCAGAGGTTTCGGAGGCTTCCCGGTCAGCGGCCAGTTCATGGTTTGTAAAAACCAGGAAGTCGTCGACCAGCATGAGGCAAAAGTTTACGGGAAAGCTCCCGTCGGCGCACCACCAATGTCCGTGCCGCACTTAGATACACGCTACATCGGCAACAAAAAGACCTTGTTATTTGGACCATTTGCCGGCTTCTCGCCGAGGTTCCTAAAAGAAGGCTCGTTAATGGATTTAATCAACTCGGTTAAACCGAACAACGTCCTGACGATGCTATCCGCCGGAGCTAAACAAATGTCCTTAACCAAATACTTGATCCAGCAAGTGCTGCTATCCAAAGAAAAGCGCATGGAAGCCATCCGCGAATTTATCCCAGACGCCAAAAGCGAAGACTGGGAACTCGTCACCGCCGGCCAGCGCGTCCAGGTTATTAAGGATACAGACGAAGGCGGCAGGGGAACTCTGCAATTCGGTACGGAAGTCGTAAATTCTGCCGACGGTTCCATCGCTGCCCTGCTCGGAGCCTCTCCAGGGGCATCCACCGCGGTGCACGTGATGCTTGATGTAATGAACCGCTGCTTCCCGCAGCATATGAAAGACTGGGAACCGAAAATTAAAGAAATGATTCCTTCTTATGGCTTATCCTTAGTGGAACACCCTGACTTGATCGATGAGATTCATAAGTCAACGGCGGAAGCACTGGGTTTGAGCGATAAGGAAACAGTGAATAATTGATAAACTAATTATTTGATGAACAGCCGAATAATGGAACCTTTAATCTTATTATGGATTGAAGGTTCTTTATTTACTGAAAAAGGCCATCATCCATTATTGGATAACCGCCACGTACCTGATGAATTAAGAAACACTACGGATCAAATGAAAAAGCCCCGTTTCTCACTATTATAAATGAGAAACGGGGCTTTCTTACCCGGAAAAATTGATCCATAGAACCCTCACGAAAGCTGGTCCTTAATTAAAATCAACGTTCTTTCTACTTCTATTATACCCCCAACTACAAAAAAATTATAGACTACTCTTTCGACAGCACCTGTCCTATACTATGATTACAAATCTAATATACAGGGGTGGAGAAGTATGAATGAAAAAAAAGATGTTTTAGATCCTGGTCCTTTCTTTCACGGCACCAAAGCGGAACTGGAAATTGGCGATCGATTAGAAGCTCAGCACCAATCCAACTACCAAGACAAAAAATCTAACTACATTTATTTCACCTCCACATTAGATGCTGCTAAATGGGGCGCTGAATTAGCAGCATCTCAATCCAAAGAAAGAATTTATATTGTAGAACCTTTAGGTGAGTTTGAAAATGATCCGAACGTAACGGATAAACGATTTCCTGGAAACCCCACACGCTCTTACAGGTCTAAGTCCCCTTTGAAAATAGTAGCTGAATTACGTTCCTGGGAAAGGCATTCTGATGAAGAAATAAATCACATGGTTACCTCTATAAAAAAGCTGACGGAACAAGGGAAAAACGTAATATACGATTAATCCTCAACGCTTATAGTAAATCCGGTTTATATAGAAGAACCATGGTAAAATAAATAAGAGATATTTATTCGTTTAAGAAGCGATTTCTTCGCCCGAACCTTCTGAATATGGAAGTAACTGAGTCAACCACTGAAATGCGCCGTTATCCTAAAGGTTACGTGAAAAAGAACCGCAACTTCGATCCCTGAGGAGGAAAACTTTTGACGCATCATGATTTTAAGGATTCTAAGCCCCTGGATCCACTCGGAATGAAGCTTCTACTAACTTCAGGGGGAGTCACTAACCCGACGATCCACGACGCACTCGTCGACATGCTGGACAAGCCGATCGCCGAGTCGACCGCCCTGTGTATCCCGACCGCAATGTACGGACATCCCTGGGTCGGTCCCGGCGTCAATGCCTGGGAATTCATTAGCGGGAATTCCGAGAATCCTATGGTAGACCTTGGCTGGAAGTCTGTCGGAGTGCTGGAGCTAACAGCCCTGCCAAGCATCGACGAAAAACGCTGGGTACCACTTGTGCAGGAGACGGACGTTCTGCTCGTGTCAGGCGGCGACGCCCTCTACCTGAATCACTGGATGCGACAATCCGGGCTGGCAGACCTCTTGCCAACGCTGAACGCCGTCTATGTGGGGATGAGTGCCGGGAGTATGGTGATGGCTCCAAATATCGGTGAAGAATTCGTAGGCTGGCGTCCGCCCAAAGGGGACGATAAAGCGCTCGGTCTGGTGGATTTTGCAATGTTTCCTCATCTGGAACACGAGATGCTGCCGGACAATACCCTGGCCAATGCAGAAAAGTGGGCCGCCGAAATATCAGGGCCGGGTTACGCGATTGACGATCAGACGGCCATCAAAGTGACTGATGGCGGGATTGAAGTTGTTTCCGAGGGGCAATGGAAGCTGTTCACCTCATAACTCGCTTTTTTGAAGCAAAGAAAAAAGCCTGATTTCTTCATGATAAGTTGAGAAATCAGGCTTTTTAATATTTAAATCCTTTTTTCGAATGGGGTGTTGATAAGTATGAGACCTAGCCTCGTTTGCCCTTTGAACACCTATAGATGCTTCAAAGTTTTAGCCAATGTAGGTTTGTTTATAGGACAGGTGCCATTAATCCAAGGGTACGTGAGGTAGAAGCATGGATCCTGGCAAGCAATTCCGTGTTATCTTCCAGCGACTCGCCATAAGAAGGGATGATTTCTTTAAGCTTCGTTTCCCACGATTGTTGATACTCAGGAAAGCACTTGTGTAAGACTTCAAGCATAATCGAAACGGAAACGGAAGCACCCGGCGATTCGCCGAGAAGGGCCGCCATGGAACGGTCTTCTGCGTGAATCAATTTGGTGCCAAACTGAACCGCACCCCGACCGCCCTCATCTGTATCTTCAAGCAATTGCACGCGCTGGCCAGCGACAATCAGTTTCCAGTCTTCACTTGAGGCATTCGGTACAAAATTCCGCAGCTCCTGCATCCGGTCCTCTTTAGACATGGTCAACTGCTGCGCTAAGTATTTGAGCAGGGATGTATTCTTCGCGCCGGCTGCGAGCATCGTTAAAATATTTGTCGGCTTCATTGAACCGAACAAGTCTTTCCGAGAACCGGTCTTTAAAAATTTAGGTGTAAACCCGGCGAAAGGTCCGTATAACAGCGTATCTTTCCCTTCAATATGGCGGCGGTCCAGGTGCGGAACGGTCATTGGCGGGGTACCTGCAGGCTCTTTTCCATATACTTTGGAATGGTGCTGTTGAACCACTTCTGGATTATCACAAACGAGAAATTGGCCGCTGATCGGAAATCCGGCGAGGTGTTTGCTTTCAGGAATCCCAGTTTTTTGCAGTAATGGCAGGGCATTCCCCCCGGCACCGATAAAGGCGAAGGATGCCGTATGCTCCTCGATCCTTTTATTTTCAAGGTTATGTACCTTTACTTCCCATGCCCCGTCGTTCCTTTGGCTGATATCATCAACCGAATGATTGTACCGGATTTCTACATTGTTTTGTTTCTCTAAGTTTTTCAGCATTTGACGTGTCAATTCTCCAAAATTAACATCAGTTCCATGGTCGACTTTCGTTGCAGCTATTGGAACTTCGGAGGAACGGCCCTCCATCATTAAAGGAATCCATTCCTTTATTTGTTCGCGATCATCGGAAAACTCCATGCCCTGAAACTGAGGGTGGTTAGCCAGAGCATCAAACCGCTTTTTCAAAAATTCTACATGATCTTCTCCGAAAACAAAGCTGATATGAGGCAAGGGGCGGATAAATTCCTCGGGACTTTGAAGGTCGCCCTGCTCGACCAGGTGCGACCAGAGCTGTCTGGAAACCTGGAATTGTTCATTAATGTCCACCGCCCGGCTGATGTTAAGAGAGCCGTCCGGCTGTTCAGGGGTATAGTTCAGCTCGCAAAGAGCCGCGTGTCCAGTGCCGGCATTATTCCATTCATTGGAGCTCTCCTGCCCGGCGGAGTCGAGCTTCTCGAACAGAGTGATATGCCACTCCGGCTCTAATTTATTCAGAAGCGTAGCCAGTGTCGCGCTCACGATGCCGGCACCGATAAGGATGACGTCGGTGGTTGTGTGGTTGTGATTCATGTTTCTTCCTCCTTCTATTTAATAGCCCCTATCGTTTATAAGGAAATTTCATATAAACGCGGAGTCCATTTTTCTCTTTGTGGATGCTGCAGCTGCGGAATTCGTACTGCTTTTGATAGAAAATGATGGCTTCTATATCCCTCACATAGATAAGGTCATCTGATGACCTTTATTATTATTCATTTTAGCACGAATAGAAATCGCTTTCAATAATAGCTTATATGCTAGTTAGTTCAAGAAAACGAGTGAATTTATTGTTTTTCTAAACATGTTGAGCGCGTTTCTCTACGGACCAAGGAGAAGGGAAGAGTTCTTTGTTTATGATAAAAATTATGGACTCCAATGAGAACAGCTATTGCAATTAATTATGTAAGCGGTTACTATTTGTGATAAGGTCATCTGATGACCTTATTTTTAAAAATAAGAAACAGGAGGAGATAAACATGTTGATGGTGGTGGCCCTAAGTGCTGTGATTGTTCCGTTTCTATTGTTGGTCTTATTGCGGATGCCGGCGATTAAAGGGATGTCCATAAGTGCTGTGATTGTTGTTATTTTAGGAATGACCGTATGGGGAATGGAGCGCCAGGTGATCGCTGCTTCGATCCTGCAGGGGATACATAAAACACTGACGATTTTATTGATTTTATTTGGAGCGCTTGTGCTTTTGAACACTCTACGTAATACAGGGGCTGTAAACCGCATTAATCAGGGGTTCCAGAGTATCTCTCAGGACATGAGGGTTCAGCTTATTTTGGTCGGCTTCTTATTCGGGTCGTTAATTGAAGGAGCGGCAGGATTTGGTGCACCGGCGATGGTGACGGCACCGTTAATGCTTGCCCTGGGATTCAGGCCTCTGGCAGCAGTGGCGACAGCCCTTATTGCAGATAGTACAGCAGTTGCCTTTGGGGCCGTGGGAACTCCGGTACTAGTGGGGCTGAGCACCCTGTCGGATGCGAGTACCGCTTTTTACCAGGAGGCAGGCATAACGGTAACACTTATTGATTTATTCGCTGGTATGTTTATCCCGTTTATCTTAATACTTGTGCTGACATTATTTTTCGGTAAAGGGAATGGAATAAAAGATGCCCTGGTGATGCTGCCCTGGACGCTGCTTATTGGGATCACCTATAATGTTTCAGCTCTCTTGTATTCGTATTTGTTTGGTCCGGAATTTGTAGCGATTTTAGGATCCTTGACCGGACTGGTTGTGGCAGCCATAACGGCCAAGAAGGGATGGCTTGTTCCATCATCCGAATGGACGGATGCCAGGCAGGAGAATTTTGAGGTGAGCCAAGAACGATCTGAGATGGGGTTGATCAAGGCTTGGTTTCCTTACATTATTGTCGTTATCTTGCTGCTGCTCACCCGCATAGTTCCTTGGGTTAGGGAATTTACGCAGACAGCTATAGATTTATCCTGGTCAAATATTTTAGGCGTGGAAGGAGTTGCGTCCAGTTGGGAATTGTTATACTCGCCTGGAACCGTGCTGATCGTCGCAGCCGTTCTTGCTCTTATCGTACAACGAAAATCTTTTAGTCATTTTGGGCGTGCTGCCGCGCAATCGCTGTCTACTATCAAAATAACCGCTGTTACATTGGCAGCCACACTTGCCATGGTTCATGTTTTCAGTAATTCCGGGATGAATATGAAGGATTTGATGAGCATGCCTGAATATATTGCACAGGGGATGGCAACGACTTTTGGGTCGCTGTGGATTTTCGCGGCTCCGTTTCTCGGAGAATTAGGATCCTTTATAACTGGGAGCGCAACCGTTTCCACTCTTACTTTCGCCCCGATCCAGTACAATATTGCGGAGGCAACAGGCGCGAACATTATGGTCGTGCTCGCGGCTCAATTGGTAGGAGGCGGAGCGGGGAACATGATCTGTGTCCATAATGTGGTCGCTGCAAGTGCTGCTGTAGAAATGGAAGGGGAAGAAGGAAACGTGATCCGAAAAACCTTGGGGCCTGCTTTACTTTACGGGTTCCTTGTCGGAGTTGGCGGCTTTATTTTAATGGGAATCTTGTAAGAAGGATTAGCAACAGCTAAAATAATTAGACGGGTCTTAAGATTAATCTTGCGTTATTTTGATGGGCGTTGAGTGCGTGATTTCTTTTTGGATAAAAGGGATTCATGCTTTGCTATATGGATTACTCGCAGGATAGAAGCCTTAATACTTCCAGCACCTGTGATAACAGCTCTATTGTTTTCCTGTCTTTTTATTTGCAGTAAGATAGAAGTAACCTATGAAGTTGGAGGAAGAATGTTGGAATATAAACCGATTCGAACAAAGAAAATTTATGAACAAGTCGCAGATTCTATTTTGGATTTGCTTAAGAAGGGGCAATTAAAGTCAGGAGATAAACTCGACAGCGTAGAAGTGCTGGCTAAAAATTATAACGTGGGAAGATCAGCCATACGAGAATCCCTTAGTGCTCTCCGCGCTATGGGGATTCTTGAGATGCGGCAAGGAGAAGGGACGTATGTAAAATCTTTTGAAGCTTCTCGTTTTTCCTTACCTGTCTCTGTGGCGTTTTTGATGAAAGGGGAAGACTTGGGAGAGCTTATGGAAGTCAGGAGTATCCTGGAAGTTGGCGCTGCGGGGTCGGCTGCTACTTCTCATACGGATGAAGATTTAATCTCCATGAAAGAGGCGCTTCGGAACATGGAAGAAGCTATAGGCAATGGGGAGCTTGGAGAGCAGGCAGACTTGGCTTTTCACGTAGCCCTTGTGGAAGCTACTCATAACAAGATGCTGATGAACTTAATGAACAGTGTGGCTGAAATTATGGTGCAGGCGATGCGGGAAACGCGAAAGCTGCTTCATACACCGGAAGGTACGGCACGCTTGTTACAAGAACATCAAAAGATTTTAGAATCCATTGCTTCTGGAGAAGAAGAGAAGGCACGAGAGGCGATGTCTGTTCATCTAAGAAATGTTGAGAATTCATTAGCCGGTTATATAAAGTAAAGGATTTTGATCTTGTCGTGATTCTTTCTTTTTATCCATGTTGAGCATTAGATGATGTTATTCATAAGTTAGGAGAATAATATGACCCTGAGGGATTAGCATGGTATTCGCTGCGCTGTTTGTATTAATGTTTGTCTGGTTTACCGCCACATCGGAGGTAATTCGTATAGTTTGAATTATCCAGAACCGGTTGGGGCGGTACTTACTCCCCTGTTGGAAGTGAAGAAAAGAAAGAAAATCTGGTTTCCTCTTGCTTCAGTTTCATAACTGGCCCAGCAATAGTTTCGATATTGAAATGAATTTAATTATCGGGGTCCACGGACAGGTGAAAGTCTCTAATTTATTTATTGACCAGAATGATAAATAATAGAGTGACCAAAAGGTTAAAATTAATTCTGAGGTAGCCGTAGAGAGCTGCAAAGAACACGATGATCGGGATTATACTTAGCGAAATTGACCAATAACTTAGCCAACTATATCCTTTCACGTAAACGCCTCCTATGACTTAATCGTGAGGTCCTCTACTTATATAATCTGAGGGTTTCTTATTAAATAAATTGGATGTGATTATCATCAAGAATCCTATCACTACCATTGGTATGGATGCCGATTCTAACAAATTTGGCAGTCCTTCCGTCCCTATAACATCACTAAATGAAAATCCAACCGCAAAAATCAATAATCCTAAATAAGCAAGCCATTTTCCTGGTGCGGTTTTCCGTTTAGAAAACATCCAGATTCTCCTCTCTCAGCTATCGCTAATTTAAAATTCAACTCCATCATAAAAACAAAGAAGAAAAGCCATAACTTTCACAAGTACACTCTGAAGGAACACTAATTGAAAAAAGACGACTATCCAATAGAAAATAATCGTCCTTGCCGCTTATTCAAATAAAGCTACCAATAGGTAAAGAGTGAAGGTTATGTTTTAAAATATTGAATAATAACTCTGATTACAACTCCCATCTTCCACCGATCAATTCTTTATACTAGGAGCTATCCGGTCTATTCTGTTTGTCCATATTCCACCATTATAATCTTCAGGTAAACGCTCTAGGTCTGACTTCTTGTCAAATCCTTCTGACCACTTCCCATTACCAGACACAAGAATAACCCTTGTATTCACATCCTTCATCCTATTTATAAACTTATTAGGATAGCCCCAAAGGTACGAAGCATACTTTTCAGGCAAATGAATCTGAGTATTCCTGCAAGAGTCAGGGACATACCCCGTCCAGCCTATTGCTTCATAGGATAGCAGACAGCTTTTGAGCGACGCTTTAGACATGACACGCAAGTCGGGCATGTCTTCTGTTAAAGTTTCAATGGGTTCATCCCCGCCATATACGGTGAGCTCGCCTCGTCTGTCCTCTGAGTACTTGGAAAGATATTCAGCTAATTGTTTACCTTCATTTGGATCGTTACTTTTAATATGAATTAAAAATTTCTTATTTGGAAAGTGAGTTAATACTTCATTTAAGGTAGGCATCATGCCGACTCCCTTTCCACGAAAAGGATAGGTCTTCCCATGATCAGCGGTATACCCATATCCTACATCTAACTTCCTCAGTTCTTGCATTGTATGGTCTCTTGTCTCGCCCGTACCCTCTGTTCTGCAATCGAGGGTCCAATCGTGAAAAATGGCAAACTCCCCATCTTTCGTAGGTTGAATATCAATTTCCACTATATCTGCCCCTGCTTCGAAAGCAGCATTCATGGATGGAATCGTATTTTCTAAGTAAGGGTGTTCAGGTTCATTTATAATTTCTGCTGTACACGTTTCGCCTGTAATGCCTTCCATTGGAAAGGTTTGAGCCAATCCTCGATGAGCTAACAGGATCGGGTCTCCTTTACTTTCCTTTGTAAATATAGAACTATTATTTAAGAATATGAAAACCGTTAATACAAGGACGAATAGTACAATTATTTTTAAGGCTTTTTTTAGTTTTTTCATTCGTTTCTCCTCCCGACAAAACTAATTATAAAATAACTTCGGGGTTTTGAGTGATAAAAAAATAGTAATCATGATTTGAATTTATAAAAAAATAACTGTTAAATATTTCATATCCTTTTGTTCTTCCTTCCACCATCCGGTAAACTAAAGGAAAGAGTGATTCAAAATAGGAGATCTAATCAAATGCCCACTTACAACAAATTAGTCCGTGATTTAATCCCGCAAATCATTGAAAAACAGGGGAAGTCTCTTAAATCAGAAATTCTTTCTCCAGAAGATTACCAGATAGAATTAAGAACGAAACTGCAAGAAGAAGTGAGTGAATACTTGGAAGCGGATCAAGACGACGATGCGTTAGAAGAACTGGCGGACGTGCTGGAATTAATAAACGCATTGGCGAAGCTGCACGATGGTACTTTGGAGGATGTCGAGAGGATTCGCAAAGAAAAAGCGGAAAAACGAGGCGCATTCGAGGATCGGGTGTTTTTAGTCCGGGTAGAAGACTGATTCAGAGAAGACCAAACATATCTCAAGGAGGGAACGTGTACTATGAAAAATTCGGAATCCGTAACTCAAGTGATAGATTTGATCAAAGAAACTCGACTCGATTTACAGAAAAACTTAGATGATCACTGGGACAGCATGGCCCCCGTAGAAAGAGAATCTCTCCAGCATAAGATCATGGAACTTGTGGAGCAAGCGGTGAATCTTGTCCAAGAGAGTAAGACGGTCCCTAAACCTCAGACAACACACAAAGATAATCGAGTGATAGGAGAATATGGAGATGATTTAACGGATTACTTCGAGAATGATCATCTGGATGGAACAGAATTAAATCATATTTAGTGATTATTCCTGCTAATGAAAACTCCCTCAATCTTTCTGCTCCTAACAGAAAGAATGGGGGAGTTGTTTTTATTCTGGCTTACATATCGGTTAAGCTGCAGTTTCCTGCTCAGACTGTTTGGAACGCTTGTTTCCCTGATAGATAAAGTAGAGCGCAAGCGCCATAAAGACTAACGCCAGCATTCTTTGCCAGCCTAATTCAATTTGAATGCTGCCAAACCAGCCAAATTGATCAATGATTACTCCGGTCACAAGTTGAGCGATAATCGTCGTAATATTAGTGGCAATGACTCCGATTTTTGGAACGGCGATCACGGTAAAGGAAACATAGATGATTCCCATGAATACCGCGCTTAACTGCCAATTAGGGGCATTCATGATCGCAGATAGATCTCCTTGTCCAAAGAAGAGAATAATAAGAAACAGAAAGATAGCTCCCGTGACGAAGGAGAGCAGGGTCGTTTCAATTGTACCCGCTTTTTTACTGAATGTACCATTAATGGATGATTGGGCGCTAAGCATAATCCCGCCGAGTAACGTAAATAAAATAATGAAAAGTTCCATTATAGCAGCCTCCTAGTTAATAAGAATAAGGGCAATGAGCATAGAAAGAACGGCCAGTACTTTTTCTTTATTGATTTTAGCGGTCTTACTGCCGAGCCATCCAAAGTGTTCGATGACCATGCTCATGAGCATCTGACCAATAATGATGGCTACCATGGTTATTCCTACTCCTACAAAAGGAACACTGATGATAATCGCAAGCAAATACGAGGCTCCAAGTATACCTCCGAGCAGGTTCCATTTAGGGGCTTTGACGGCATACGAAAGTTTTCCTTTTCCAAGGAAGAGCCAAAGTAAACCAAGGATTAAGGAACCTACCGCAAAATTATAAAAGGTAGCTTCCAGCTGTCCGACATTTGCTCCTAATTCACCATAAATCGCTCCTTCAAAACTAAGGGCAATTCCTCCTAAAAGAGGAAAGATGTAGGCAATGTAACGCATATAAAAAACCTCCTATAATCTTAATAATTAAATATCTAGAAACATCGATATACAGAAAATAAAAGAACAGAAATCTGTTATTAGATTTCTGTATCAAGATAGTGGGCTAATTGATGAATAATCTCTTCATTCCGCTTGTAATACGTCCATTGACCGTAGCGGATAGATTCCAGCAGCCCGGCTTTCTGCATCATATTCAGGTAGTGGGAAACCGTAGATTGAGAAGCTTGGGCTTTCTCTTGAATATCTCCTACGCAGACCCCGCCCTTAATACTTACCTCCTTGGGTATATGGGCTTGCTGCTTAGGAAAATGCTTCTCCGGCTCCTTCAGCCACTTGAGGATGTTCAGCCGAGTCTCATTAGACAGCGCTTTGAATAAATCGATAGGTTCCATAGTCCGCATTATAAATCGAATATTTTCGATATGTCAATCAGCAGAGTTGGTACTGATCATTTATCAGTATTTAACACTATGTTAATTGTCAGAGTATTCAGATGTTGATATAGTGGTAAAAAAAGGAGGAGAGAGATCATGGAAATTAACCATACTCGCTTCAAAGAGCATATCGAATCCCTTGCCGAAATAGGGAAAATCGGAGAAACCGGCGTCTGCCGTCTCGCCCATTCTAAAGAAGACCGGGAAGCTGTGGATGTCGTCCGTATTTGGATGGAGGAAGCAGGGCTAGAAACGCATATAGATGGCTTCGGCAGCTTAATCGGCAGGATCGAAGGAAAAGAAAAAGACAAACCGATGTTAATCCTGGGTTCCCACATTGATTCGCAGCCTTATGGCGGGCGGTTTGACGGCACAACAGGAGCCCTGGGAGCCATTGAAGTTGTACATACTATGAAAGATCAGGGGATCCAGCCGAACCGCACCATCGAAGTGATTTGTTTTGCCGATGAAGAAGGCTCCCGCTTCAATAAAGGCGTATTTGGTGTCCGGGGCATGATTGGCCAGCTTGAGGAAGGGGAACTGGATCGGAAGGATAAGAACGGCGTCACTCGTCTCGAGGCGTTAAGAGAATTTGGTGTGGAACCCGATTTGAGTCAAAGTCCGGTTTACAAACAAGGAGACATTGAAGCTTTTCTTGAACTGCACATCGAACAAGGACCGGTTCTCGAATCGCAAAATAAACCCGTCGGTATTGTCTCTGCCATCTCAGGACCAATCTGGCTGACAGTCACTTTAGAAGGCTTTGCCGGCCACGCCGGGTCCGTGCCGATGAATTTAAGGCAGGACGCTTTTCTCGGAGCGGCGGTCATTACGAAAGAATTTAACGAGCTTGTCCTCAGCGAAGGAACACCTAATACCGTGGGAACGGTGGGCAGTGTTCAGACCTTCCCTAACTCCCGAAATATCATCCCTGAAAAAGTCGAATTCACGATCGATCTTCGGGATATTGACCTCGATGCCCGCACGAAACTGGAGAAGAAACTCTATGACATCATTGAAAAGACAAGCAAAGAACTCAACCTTGACTACTCCATAAGTGAAGACACGCGAAGTGACCCGCGTTACTGTGCTGACTGGATCAAGGAGATTATGAAAGAAGAAGACGAGAAACTCGGCTATGAATCTCCTGTTCTTATGAGCGGCCCCTTCCATGATGCGCTATTTATGTCTTATATCAGCGACTACGGGATGATCTTCGTCCGCAGTGAAAAAGGCATCAGCCACAACCCGCTGGAATATTCTGAAATGGAAGATTTGCAGAAAGGGGTCGAACTCCTCTACCAAACCGCTTTGAGGATTGCCCAATCCTAAAGGGAAATGGGGTCCGCTAATCCTAACTTATTAAAAAAACTCGAAAAGGGAAGTGATGTATGAAATATGCCGTAACATTATTTTTGCTTTTTACATTATCGGGGTGTTTTGGCGAGGATTATGATGTAGGCGTTCCAACAGCTTCTTTATACCTTAAGGTCAAAAGTGCCCCATTAACAGAAGCGAATGTCAGCTGGGAGTCATCAACTAAAGATGTTCACCGTACCGTAGAAGATATTGAAAAATATGGATCATCATTAGATGTAATAAAGATAAGTCCAAACCAAAAAGTGGCTTTGGATTTTAAAGAAAACAAAAATAATGGTGGAGATATTTGGACAGATCCAAAGATAACAGTTGCCCTAATAAAAGGGGATGAACGGATGGAACTTCCATTACATTCACAAGAATTTCAATTTCCAACTGAGAAGGGGAGTTACATACTTGAAGTGGAGTTTGTAAATTCTGCAGGTAGTGCTCAATATGTAGGGAATATTGTTATTCAGTGATGAAGTAATTTAAGTAAAAATGCTTGGGAGTACCAAGCATTTTTTTATGTGTTAAACTTCTTTAAATTCCATTTTCTCTATTCGTTTAATGCAGGAAGTGTGAAAACAGAACATCATTTAAGGTGAAAATGGAGAAACTGCGAGTTATATTTCCAAATTAATGAATTAGTAGTAAAATATTCATATATAGATAAACAGGGAGGAGAAGGAATGTATAAGGGTTTGTTTTGGCGTCTCATCTCCCGGAGCGTGGATTACATAATGGATCGGCAAAAAGAAGTGTATTTTATCGTTTTGACTTTAGGAATAGCTGCCTCTTTAATTTATGGCGTTCACTTCTATGGGAATTTTTCTGAAGGGTCTTTTGTTCAAGAACCGAAGAATTTTGCCGATTATGCTTTACGTCCTTCTTTGGTTACCCTCGTTGTGGTAATCCTGCTCATTTTTGCTTCGCTATTCTTCGCTATGGTATTTTCGTTATCCGCGCTTAAGAAGTTGAAAGTATTTAAAATGGAAGTGGAATTTGGCAATTGGCCAGAAAAACAAAGGAAAATCGTAAACAACATTCGCTTTACATCTACAGTACTGAAAAACAACGAGGATAACGTAAGAAAACTGGTCGAAGAAGATAAAACCGATTTTCCTCAAATTGTAAAGTATTTGGCAGAAGAATTTAACCGTTTATCTGTGGTCGTTGAGGAATCGGTGGATATCGAAGCGGATATTATAAAGAAAGCGGAGTTAGGAATCATAGAAAACGGGATGTATAAGGAGATAACTGAAGGCGGAAATAGCAACACGCGGTATAATAATTCGTTTTTTGGATCCTACAACATACTTTTGGGAGTTGCTAAAAGTCCAACAGATCAGGAAGAGGTTATCGTGCGGATTAGAAAGCCTGTTCATCAGATGATGGACGACTATGACAAGGAGGCGGTGGAGAGTTTGTTAGCTCATGCCATCAACCTTAAGGACCTGTTAACTCTTAGGGAGCAGCTACAAGAACTAGGTTTGGAATGATTTGGATGTGATATAATAATAGAAGGAGGTGTTTGTATGAGCAAAAGGAATGGAAAAATTGGAGAAGCTAAATGGGTAACCACTAACCATCCGAAATTTGTCTCGCCTCTTAATAATGAGAAGTCATTCAAGCTTACTGCAAATGAGAAATTCCCTCCAACCCAAGTTTCTGAAAGTCTCCAGGAAGCTTCAGGATATAACCTTAATAGCTCCACAACAGCTGAAGACCAAGTAATGTTAAAAAAGCAAAAAGTCACAGACTCAGGTCGAGTAGCAGTGATGAAAAAATACGACATTATTGAAAGTGATGAACCTAAAGACAAACCAAAAAGTATAATGGAGAAGTTTAATGAACTATACAAATAAAAAAAGCCGTAGGATACTAATGGCTTTTTTTTATGTCCTTATTTATAGGGTTTCTAAATAATAAAAAATCGAATTCTTTTCCCGTTTTTACATTGATGGCCTTCATCGAACGCTCGATCTGGGGAGTATTAAAGTGTATGTACTTATCGAGCAAGTATTGTCGTCGTTCTTCAGCATTCATTCGTCTGCCTCCTTCTTATTAAAGTGTTCCAATTCGAAGAAGTTATACGTAAAAGGGGAGAATGTCCACATCACCCTTTAATATATGAGTGGGGTATAAAGAAATATGATTTGATTTTAAGAAAAGACAGTCCGTTTCATATAAATTGATTTTGATTCATTGTTCAAGGATGAGTAGGTGTTTCCAATGATGAAAATTATGTATTTACTTGCGATCCTAAGCGTGGGTCTATTTGTTTTTCTTGATAAACACTTGTGGGGCATGATTATTGGATTGGTCTTCTTTTTTGTAGGTATATTTTTCAGTAAGCCCCGTTATAAGAAAGATAATTAGTGGATCTTAAAAGAAGTCTTCCAATGAATACAACTAAATTTTCTCTCAAAAAACGGCAGCGGATATTTTCGCTGCCGTTTTTCTAATCTATTTTTCGCCACGCTAAGAAGGAGTTTCCTCGTTCGAGGCAATTCAGTCCTTCTTAATCAGCCGATTCAATCGCTTCAACAATCCGCTCACAAATCTCGTGCGTCCTCAGCGAATCCTCAATCGAAGGCGAAGGCACCTTGTTCTTTTTCACACACTCGATAAAGTGATCGGTAATTTGATAGAATCCCCGTTTAGCAAGCGTAGGTTCCCAGTCCCCCGGCTTAGAAAAACTGATTTCTTTATCATGATAGTGTGTGGTTTCTGTGAGGTTGTTCACCACATATTTATGGTTATCCACGGTATATTCGATGATTTCTTCGGTCACTCCGCCGTTCCGATTCATCATGCCCATCGCGGTACAGTCGTCTCCAATCAGCTGGACGATCAGGTGTTCAAGCTTGCCGCCATTCTGCAGAGACTGCACCTTCACGTCTTTCACCTCGGTATCCATAAGAAACCTCAGCGTATCGACCACATGGACGAAATCCTCCACGATAAATCTACGAGCCTCATCCGGCAGCGCAAAGCGATTTTTTTGGATAAGAACGAGATCCGGTTTCCCGTGAGTCTTGAGTTCTTTGACGCTTGGGATAAACCTTCTGTTAAAGCCGACCATGGCTTTCGTACTGTAATCCCTGGCAAGCTGAACGATTCGATTGGTTTCGTTAAAATCGAGCGAAATCGGTTTGTCGATGTAGGTGGGGATCCAGTTCTTGAGAAGCTTTTCCGCAATCTCTGCATGCGCCTCTGTTGCCGCACTGACAATCGCTGCGTCGATTTCCCATCCGATTAATTCTTCGACTGTCTGTACGGTTTCATTGATTCTATATTTTCTGGCCAGTGTTTTTCGCGTGTCTGCGTTTCGTGTACACAGAATGAGTTCAAGATCTTCTCTTTCCGAAAGAACGGGTAAGTAAGCCTTTTTGGCAATGTCGCCTAAGCCGATGATTCCGAGTTTCATGGTTGCCACCTCACTAGTTCTATTATAGTTGCTTGTCTTTATTTTATCGGGGATGTGTGAGGGATCAAATGTTTATGCTTAGTGATAGATACATCCAGGTACTTTGAAGATTTCAAGTTATTCTTCTAGTCATTTACTCTATTTTCTTCTCTGGATAATGTGAAATTTGTAGTCAATGTTTATACGAAACTACCATTCCTACGACTTTGTAACCTTTTTGAAATAAACTTGTAATATTAATTGTCTGTTTATGTCGAATCTTACTTGCTATAATAAATACGGACTAGTTGAGATTATTGTCAATAGGAGGATTTAAGTGAAACAAATAAATAAGGTTATGATTCCTTTGTTGTTTATTAGTTTACTAGGTTTATTTGATCATCAAGTTGTATTAGCAGATGAAAGTTCTCAGGATAAAATGGAAGACATACATAATAAGCAGGACGAAGTAGAAAAAAGTATGGATGCTAAAAAAGACAAATTATCGAAATTACAGCAGAATAAAGAAGAAATGAAAGATGCTTTAAAACAAATCACAGCAAAAGTAGATCAAACGAATGAAAAAGTGGCTGAATTAAACGAAGAAATTGAACAGACCAAAAAAGAAATGGCAGCTTTAAAAGCTGATATTAAAGTGACGAAACAGAAAATAAAAGACAGAATGGAAGTCCTGAAAAAGCGGGCACGCGCTTTGCAAGTCAATGATACAGATAGAAGTTATTTAAGTGTGTTAATGGGTTCGCAAGATTTTGGAGATTTTATTGAAAGAGCAACAGCGGTCAGCACCATTGCAAAAGCCGACCAGAATTTGCTGGAAGAACAAAAGAAAAACCAGGAGCACCTGGAGAAGGACCAAAACGATCTTAAAGAGAAAAAACAGCAGGAACAAAATGCTTTAGAAGAACTTGAAAGTGTTAAAGTCCAGTTGCAATATCAAATGGACGAAAAGAACAGTTTAATTGAAAAGATGAAACAGGAAAGTATGCTTACTACTAAGGAGCTTGACCAACTGAAGCAGCAATCCAATCAGTTATCGAGCCAAGAGCAAAAGTTAATTGAGGAAGAAAAAAGAAAAGAAGAGCTTGCTCAAAAGAAACGGGAGGAACAACGGGCCCAAAGAGAGCGTGAGAAGCAGCAAGCTCAAAAGAAAAGCGAAAAAAGTAACAAAACGGTCTCAAGCAGCAGTGAAGCTACTACCCACAAGGAGCCCCAGACCCAGCAATTGACAGGCACCGTGCACAAAGGTAGTGGAGCCATCGAGGCTGCTATTCAGGCGGGATCTTCTCTAGTAGGGAGCTCTCCTTATAATTGGGGAGGCGGCCGGAACAGTACGGATATTGCGAACCGTTCCTTTGATTGCTCCTCTTTTGTCCGCTGGGCTTATTCACAGGCGGGAGTTAATTTAGGATCGGTAACCGGTACAAGTACCAACACCCTGGTTAATCGGGGTAGAAGAGTCAGTGCTTCTTCCATGCAGCGAGGAGATATTGTCTTTTTCGATACGTATAAAACCAATGGTCATGTTGGAATCTACCTTGGGAATGGAAGATTCTTAGATGATAATAGTTCCTCTGGTGTTTCGATTGATTCTATGAACAATTCTTATTGGAGAGCAGCGTTTAATGGTGTGGTAAGAAGAGTAGTAGAATAGTAAATCCATTCAAATCAACCTCCCCAACGATTCTCACTGGAATCGTTGGGGAGGTTTTTTATGCGCCTTGCCCATTATTATAAATGTTGTGATAATGGAAGGAGCAGGAAATATCAAGAGGAGAGGTTAGAACATAGGGCAGCTTTTAGTTTAGTTATGTACTTGAAGTTTATTGCCGCTCGGATCATAAAAATGAAAAAACTGATGCCCTTCCTCCTCCTCGATAGACTCTAATTTCACCCCTTTACCAGCTAAATAGTCGTACAGTTGATGAATATCAGAAGTGGTGAGCCCCACCGAAAACTCGGGTTGACCATCCTTAAGAAAATGACCGCGGGAATCCTTATCCGCTTCTACTAAAACGAACAGCGGACCAGTTTCAAGCTCAAACACAGCTAAATCCCCTCTGTTAAACTTTAATTTAAACTTTAAACACTCGGAATACCAAGAAACTGATTCACTTAAGTCAACGACTGGGATTCTTATATAATGAATACCATTGAATAAATGACCACTCATTTTTTTCCTCCTCATAGTAAATATCACTATAATAGAGTTCGTTAATTTTTTAAAAATGTCCTTTTATGAAGAGGGTTAAATGCTGCCTGAGATTAAGATAATTGCTAAAGGGGGAACTATGCAAAAGAATTTATTGAAGTGTTTATCCATATTGTTATTGCTATTAATAGTCGCTTGCGGACGTGAAGGTAATCAAGAGTACGACGCTGACTTCCAAGGGGCAATACTTGAAGTAAAGGAAAACAGCATCATAGTAGGAGAAGACGATATTGACCCTGAAGCACAATATCCGACATACGAAGTTCTTATTGATGATAAAACAAAGCTTAGTGGAGAAGTAGAAAGATTTGATCAGTTAAAAAAGTTCGTAAGAGAAACGGAGCATCCAATAGTACATTTATGGGTGAAGGATAAAGGAGAAAATAATGCGATTGACCATCGAGCTGCCAGTAAAGTTATTGTGGAAAAGGAGTGATTCTGTTGGAATTCACTACAGAAAGATTAACAATTCGGCCGTTTAAGAGCGATGATCTAGAAGACGTGTTTCACATTTACAATAACGAGGAGACCTGTAGATATTTACTGCATGAGAAATGGACACGGGAAAGCATGCAGGAATCCTTCGATAAAAAATTAAACAACCGTTCCCTCACCAAGGAAACCGGCTTAAATCTGGCAGTGGTGGAGAATCATAAGGTGATTGGGGATTTAGCTGTATGGTATACAGGGATGAAGGATACGGTTGAAATGGGGTACAGTTTTTCGGCTGAAATTTCAGGTAAAGGGTATGCAACAGAAGCCGTCAGTCATTTAGTGAGAAAATTATTCGATGAAGTAGAGGTGCACCGGATCCAAGCGAACCTTGATGCGAGGAATTTGGCATCACAAAGGTTGTGTGAACGAATAGGGATGAGAAAGGAAGCTCACTTTTTACAGGATTACTGGAGTAAGGGAGAGTGGACAGACAGCCTCGTATATGGAATGCTGGTTTCAGATCTGAAAAAGGGTGGGCGAGCACTAGGAGAAGAAGACGGTTTTCCTTTTTTAATTCCTGTCATAATCATCTTAGCGCTGCCACTATCTGCTTTGATTGATTATCTATTAAAACCTATCTTTTTAAACAAGTTGATGGCTTACATATTTACGGGAATGACGTTTGGGTTATTTGTCTCTGCTTACTTCGGCTTATATTCCTCTCCATTATGGTTCATCAATGTGTTGGCAGGGTTCTCTATATTGTTAGTATTCTACTTCTATCTTTCCTATCATCTTGAACACAAATTTGAAGTTACAGTTAAATAATCATTATCGTATCTCGGGTTTTCAGAATGAAGGAAAGGGAGGAACGTTTATGATCAAACCTCATGCCTTACAAGAAGGCGATCGGGTTGCCGTTATTGCTCCGGCCGGGCCGCCAGACAGAGAGCACTTACTCCAGGGAAAACGTATATTAGAAGAAATGGGACTGGATGTCGTGATTGGAAAAAATGTATTCGATGCGGAGGAAGATCTTGCAGCTGTCGGAGAAAAACGCCTTGCAGACTTGCATGAGGCCTTTAGTGATCCGGCTATCCGAGGTGTTTTTTGCGCAAATGGAGGATTTGGGTCAGCCAAGACTTGCTCCAATGATTGATTACGAAAAGCTTCAAAGTAATCCTAAAATATTCTGGGGCTACAGTGACATTACCTATCTGCTGAATGCGATTCAACAGTCCAGTGATCTGGTTACTTTCCACGGACCGATGGTGGCATCCGATCTAAATGACGAACAAGTCACTAAGGAGACCGCTTCCTCGTTTGCATCTTTGTTTACAAGTGAGTCTATCATCTATGATTCTCAAACATCGCGTCTCCACACGATCGCTCACGGTTCAGGAGAAGGACCTTTGGCTGGAGGAAATTTAACCTTGCTTACCAGTGGTTTGGGAACGCCTTATCAAGTGAATTCGAAAGGGAGCATCCTCCTCATTGAGGAAGTTGCAGAACCAGCGTTTCGAGTTGACTTGATGCTCACTCATCTCAAGCAGGCAGGGGTGTTTGATGAGGTCCAGGGGGTAGTCTTAGGAAACTTTCAAGCGGATCCGGATGAACATTTTAAAATTAGAAAAGTGCTTCAAAATTTCTTTGCTCATGCACCTTTCCCTGTGGTAGAGAATTTTCCCTTTGGTCATTGCCAGCCCAATTATGGGTTGCCACTGGGAGTAGAAGCGACACTGACTACCTCGCCGCCTCAATTGTTGATTGATTCTGGTGTACAATAGATATAGGGAAAGACATGTTTTGCCGTAAAGGGGTCTATCTATGAAGGATTGGTTCAAATATATTTTAATCATCATATGGATGTTCCTGTTCAATTATTTGGGGAGTGTCCTTGCAATAGCTAGAAATATATATTATATACTGATTGGTTTTCCACTCCTCTTGGGTGGAGTGTTTTTAATAAGGTATGTATTTGAAAGAAACGATTGAACAGTTAAATTCATAGCAAGGGGATGTTAACGTTGACTTCAAATGAAAAGGTAAGAGTATGCGAAAAAGGACACAAGTATTATAAAAGCAGCGATTGCCCCACTTGTCCTATTTGTGAAAAGGAAAGAAAACCTGAAAGTGGATTTCTTTCCTTACTTTCAGCACCAGCCAGAAGAGCCCTGGAAAACAACGGTGTCACTTCATTAGAAATTTTATCGAGCTACTCTCAAAAAGAAGTTTTGAAGTTTCATGGCATGGGCCCCGCATCGTTACCGAAACTTCAAGCAGCTTTGAAAGAGAAAGGCTTATCTTTTAAGGACTAAGTTTATTTTTATTGACTTTCTTCCCGTCCAATGATAAATTTAACTCAATTATAGATATTGAGAGTCTTTAATATCTTTTATATAAAGGAGGTTCTTATGAGGTATTCAAAAGCGACAAACTACGCCCTGCATACAATGGTCTATTTAACGCTGCAGTCTAGGAGTAGATCGGTGGGCGTGCAGGAATTAGCTGAAATGCAGCATCTTTCCCCCACGTACCTTTCTAAGATATTAACCAAACTCACGAAAGCCAGTTTGATTGAGTCGACGCCAGGAGCGAAGGGAGGCTATAGAATCTCCAGAACCCATCATGAAATATCTTTCTTGGACGTTATAAATGCGATTGAAGGAGATACTCATTTATTCGACTGCTCCATTCACCACGAAGGCTGCCTCATTGAAAACGTCATGAGGGAAGCTGAAGAAAATATGAAAGATGAACTGGAGTCGAAGCTTTTAATTGATATTGCTAAAGAAGCAGAATCCAAACAAAAAGAAAGTTAAATTCACTAAAGGAGGATCTATATGCATAACCCGCATCACAAGCATAGTAACGGAAAAATTTCGTATTTAGAAAGTCCCCAAAGAAGAAAGGAGTTCTCTCCTGAACAGCTGCTCAACATGATTCCTTTAAAAGAAACGGACAGCCTATTAGACTTTGGAGCTGGGACCGGTTATTTTTCCATCCCTGCAGCGAAAAGGATCAATGGTAACGTATATGCGATGGATATCGATGCTGCCATGCTGAAAATCATTAATGAGAAGGCCCTGGAAGAACAACTTTCGAATATTGTGCCGGTGCAGGGAAGTATGGAGGCACTTCCTTTACCTGAGGGCACTATCGATATGATCATAGCCTCTCTGGTCCTGCATGAAATTCAGCCGTTGGGACCGCTGTTACAGCAAATGAACAAAGCACTGAAAAAAGAGGGGTATCTCATCTGTCTGGAACTTGAACCAAAAGGAAGTTCCGAGAAAGCACCGCGAATTACTCGGGAAGGAATGGAGCAGGAAATGAATAAAGCAGGATTCCAAGTTACCGAGAAATTTTTCCCAGCGGCATCTCTATACATGCTCGTGGCGCAGAAGACGGACTAACCGATCTTATTTTTTTTCATTATTAGAGATATTAAATGTCTCTAATATATATAATTCGTTCTTCACTCTGATCTATAGTTTGGGCAGCACCCACATGTTACAGTAAAGATCAGGTTATCATGAGTGAAAAGGGTGAATATATATGGATCTATCTATTCGACAAGCCGTTCCAAACGATTACGAGTCATTGCTGCCGCTATTCAGGCAGGTTCATGAACTCCACGTTTTTGTAAGACCAGATGTATACAAAGAGAATTCTACTCCTGTTGAACCAGAATTCTTTCAAAGCCAATTGAAGGATGACAACCAGCACATTTTCGTGGCTGTAGTAGGTGATGATTTGGCTGGAGTTATAGTGACTAAGGAAGAAGAAGTAACGGAAAATTCTTTTGTCAAAGCGAGGAATGTCTTAGTTATCAACAGTTTATCCGTTGCTGATGCCCATAGAAGGAAAGGCATCGGAAAAGAGCTGATGAACTATATATTTGATTTTAGCCGGAGTCTCGCTGTGGATAGTATCGAATTAGGAGTATCTGAGAAAAATACTTCTGCCATTGAATTTTACAGGTCCATCGGGATGGCGACAAAGAGTAGAAAAATGGAGCTGAAAATGAGTTAGCCAGATCACAAAGGAAGTCCTAAGATGTTTTCAGCAGCACTCCATTTAGAAGCGAAGCTGTATATCTTTATAGAAAAGCCCAATTTCTCTGCACATCAAGGTAGAGAAATTGGGCTTTGTCATTCAATCGAATTCTTTAAATGAGTATGACATGAATCAGGTCTCCTTATGAAGGAACCAATCACTAATTTCAGTAATCGACATACCATCCTTCTTCAACCGTTTGATGGTCTCAATTCTTTCAACTGAAGAAACTCTTGGGTATCTTCGCGTTAAATTCTCATCTGGTTGTTCAAAGGGGATTAAGCCTGCCTCTGTGTAATATTTTAACGTACTATATCTTGAATCCGTTATCCGAGCTAGTTCTCCAATCGATACATATTCAGATCCTAGAATATCATCTAATGAACGCCTTCTTGACACCGTAATCCCTCCAGGTTAACCAACAGAAGCTATAATCGTAGTAATGGTTTTTGAGATCCGATCGATCATAGCGAATATTTCTTTATTCGCGGGATCTTCACGAAGCTCGGAGATTTTAGCTTTAAGCTCGCCTTCCTCAAACTCACTGAAATACTGTTTTAAGGTGTGATTCCCGATTAATAAACTGGATAGCACGACCGTATCTTTAGAAACAGGTCCCTCTTCTAATAACTCTGCGCGCATTTGTTCCACAATCCGTTTCTTAGATTCCTCACCGCCAACAAATTGACTGGAATTTCCTAATACGCCTCCGCTTGTTTTGGTAACAATATTTAAGTCCACTAATGTATCGCCAATGGAATTAAATAATTCTTTGAAAAGCTTCCGGTTCGTCACCAATGCTCTCGCTAATTTCTTAAGATGGATGGATTTCTCTTCAGAAATCTTGTTATAGACTAAGCGCAGATACTCTTTGTCACTCGGTAATTCCCGCTTAACAGCTACTTCGTCATCAGACAATGAAATCACATCTTCTAAAATCAGTTCCAAAATGCCGCTGGCAATCATATAGGAACGAATACGCATACTGCCAATAGGTGCAACGCCGCCTTTGTCATTGACAGATAACAATAAATACATTTGTGAGATGCCTATATTCTCCATAAGAAAACCTCCAATTTTACTTATCACTTATTACTTACTACTTACCACTTAACTTTATCATAATGATCTAAGCTAAGATTGTCAATAAAAGAAATATTTGAAAGGATTTAAGGACTTTTGTTAGAACATAACTAGAAGGCGGAGTTTGCCAATAACTTAAAATGGAAGTGACAGGGAATGCAAAAATTATTTGAATACAATTGGCAGGTTCGGGATGATTGGTTTACATGGTGTGAAACAGTTCCTGAGGAAGAATTATTAAAAAAGCGCATAGGGGGAGTGGGCAGCATTCTGTATACCCTATTTCACATTGTGGACGTCGAATATAGCTGGATTTGCGGCTTGCAGGGGAAACCAGAACCAGAGGAACCGCCGTTTGAATCCTTTGCGATCTTATCGAAAGTTCAGGGGCTTTCAAAGCTGTATCACAGAGAAATTGAATCCTTTATCACATCCTGGACGGACGAAATGGAAGACCTGGAGCTTACAGAAATAGATCCCAATGGCGAGAGGCTGAGCTTTAGATACGGTGAAATCATGCGTCATGTTATCGCCCATGAAATCCACCATGTCGGTCAATTGTCAATCTGGGCTCGTGAAATAGGACGAGAGCCAGTTACAGCAAATCTCATAAATAGAGGACTATTTGAATGAAGAGGAGATTGTCTAAGGTGATCGTTTTTTTAAAAAAAGAAGTAGAAGCAATGCTGATGACCACTACTCTCCATTTGCTGTATTGTTAATCATTTGAAATAATTAGGGAAATATCGATCCATATATTAACAGGAGGGTAAGTAATATTGAAGACACTGAGATTAGTAAACTTTCTTATTGCTATCTTAGGTATGGCAGGCTGTTTCTGTATCTTTTTCATTAAAAGAATAGATTTATCTTCTATATTTATATCGGCATTCTTATTTATTATGTTTTCACTTTTTGGTGTGGAAAAAATTATCGATAAAGAGAAAAAGCTAGGCTTTACTTATGTAGTAACCTCTCTGGTTATCTTTTCGGGATTCTTGATGGAGGTTATAAGGGGATAAACCATTGATTTACTGCTTTTTACAAAAGGAAACGAATAGCTCTTCACAAATGAGGTCAAATAAATGGTATTGCGGCACTTCTTTGATAAGATTTCGGCTCGTTTTCTTAGAGTCTCAATTATAGTTTGAAAGGAGGGAGTAAATGACAGAGATTAAAGAGATTGGTGTAACTTGTACTATTAATGATCAAGGCATAATTGTGAATGAGTCGAGCTTTGATAAGATAGATTCTAAGTATAAAAAAGCGATTGATTTTGTTCTGGAATTTATATTAAAAACTTGCCCTTCAAAAATTCACAGTATATATGTAAGAGGTTCCTTACCTCGCGGCTTGGGTATTAAAGGCGTTTCTGACCTGGATCTTCTTGTTATTACACAAACTCCATTAAATAATAAAGAACTTCTAGAACTTCAAAAACTCGAAAATAATGGAGTGAATCGTTTTCCGTTTATTAATGGACTGGAAATAGGGCTGTATCCCGTAGAAGACATTGTGAAAATGAGTCACTTCAATATCATTCCATTCATGATAAAGACGTTTAGTGTTTGTCTTTATGGGGATAACTTACAGACTCTGCTGCCAGAATTTAAAGCCGACGAAAAGTTGGCGAACGAACATATTGTGAACGTAGCATCTCAGCTCCAACAAGCAAAGCACGATCTAATTGGCAACGACGATGAGGAAGATATACAAGATTGCTGCACATGGATTATGAAGATAATCATCAGGTGTGGCTTAGCACTCGTGCTTATGAAAGAAAATACATACACAAGAGATCTGTATCCAGCTTACAAGCTATTTTCTAAGCACTTTCCAGAAAAACAAGAAGAAATGAAATCGGCTTTAAATTATGCTATCAACCCTTCCGTAAATAACAAAGAGATCCTATCCTTTCTCTCTAGTTTTGGTGAGTGGATCATTAACCAATCTGATGATTGGCTGGAAGTCTATAATCCTCAAAGATTGAAACAGCTTCCACTGTGAAAAGGGCAGCTATTTAAATACAATTTTTTCCGGGGAGGGTGGTTGATGAAGCTTAAAGTCATGGCAGTAGTGTGCCTCTTAGCACTATTGATAGTCCCAGGTAGAGTGGCCGTTTCTGACGATAATGAAACCTCTCAAGGGGGCGCAGGGTTGGTTGTAGGTGCTGAAGAAAACTTACAAGCTTTAGAAAACAATGCAGATACAATTATTCATGCTGAAGTTAATGGAAATTATCAAATGAAAAAAGAAGTGTCTGACGTAGAGCATGATGTTTATCAAATGGACCGGGTTTACACGGCTACTGTCGTTGATAGTTTTAAAGAACTAAAGGGTAAACAATATAAAAAAGGAGATCAAGTTGAATTTGTCTATCCAGTGGGATTCAAACAAATGAAAGATGGGAAGTTAGACAAAGATATTGTGCCAACTTTCAGATGAAATCATTCCAATAGAAACAGGAGAATATCTATTATTTCTTGA
This sequence comes from uncultured Bacillaceae bacterium, assembly GCA_963739045.1. Classification (GTDB taxonomy): domain Bacteria; phylum Bacillota; class Bacilli; order Bacillales; family Halobacillaceae; genus Halobacillus_B. Next base: position 578,974 of record CAVTYY010000001.1, read on the forward strand.
TGACTTGGACGGATCATACTTTTTTTCCAATATAAATCATGTTTATAAAAAAGGAAACGATAAGCGATACCATAATATTTCGACTGATAACATCCCGATAATTACTGAAGGAGATTTTAAAGACTAGAGAAAAGCAATTTAGAGAGCTAATTGATGTACCTGGTCCTAGTGATTACAGCAACAACTCACTAAATTGTGTACAACTCTAAGCAGAAATTGTAAAAGGCAGGAATGAGGTTGTTCGGGCAGGAGGGATAAAATGATTCGTGAACTAAATAAATCTGAATTCTATAAATGTGAAAAGTTATTAAATGGTGGAGGACATATAGAGGTTAAAGCGGTAATGGAAGGGAATAATCCCGGGCGGATTTTTGTAGATGATATCGATTATCCAAAAACCGGACTAATCTGGCTGGGTAATAATGATGGTTTTTTCTTTATTGGAGATGAAGAAAATGACGGGTTTAATAACCAGATAAATGATTTTATTGATCATGTAATCCTACCTGAAGCAAGGAAGGTAAGATTAAATAATTTCATAGCTATTGGGAATCATTCAAGATGGGACAACACCATAGAGAAGACCTTTAATCACCGGGATATGCAAAAATCGCATCAAAAGGTTTATATGTTGGAAAAAGGTCATGTTAAAAATAAGAGTGAACCTTCGATAAAACCAGGTTATAACGCATTAAAAATCACTAAAGATCTATTTGAAAATAAGAACAACTCTTTAGAAAACATTAGATTTTTGCGGTCGAAAATATCAGAATTCTGGTCTTCTCCTGAGGATTTTTTCCGAAAGGGGATGGGTCATTGTATCGTCTACCAAAACAAGATTGTGAGTTTATGTTTTTCGGGATTTGTAGCTGGAAATATGCATGGTATAGATATAGAAACAATAGTGAATCATCAGGGAAATCATTTAGGGCAGAAGGTTGCCCACTGTGTTGTAAATGATCATGTGAGCAATGGGAAGATTCCATACTGGGATTGTGAGGAAGCAAATAAGCCTTCTAATAAAATTGCTGAAAATGTTGGTTTGGAGAATTATAAAAATTACTTTGTCTACATTTTTCCTATTGGTTAAAACTGACGTGTTATTCAATTGACGGATTCGTTAGCTAGATACCTATTTTAATATCTTAGAATCAAATACTTCTCAATTAGGGTGATGTTAAAAACGATCCATTAATCAAATGATGGGAGATTGAATTGTATGGTTGAAAAAAAACAAAACATCTCCAAGAAAGACAAAAGAAAAGACATAGCTGGCTTTATATACGTCTTAGCTGCGATCGCTGCTTCCCCATTTCTGAATGATTATTTCAATATATTCTTAACACCAGTCATTTTGCTGGCATTCTACCCAATAGTGATGTATTTGGTAGAGTTCTTTAATAAAGATAAGAACAAGTAACGATTATGCTTTAGAAAGGAAGAGTGAGGTTGTGAAAACTACTGATTTCTCCAAAGTAGCTGAAGTATACGATAAGAATCCATTTAGATTTGAAGAAGTAAGAGTCGATTCGAACTTGGAAGACTACATAAGAAATTCGTCTGAATCAAGCTGCAAGATGTTGGATTTAGCTTGTGGAACAGGGATTTACCTCAACCATCAAGTCACTTATCTCGAGGAGTATAATATTGACTGGAACGGCCTGGATGCTTCAAAGGAAATGCTTGATCAAGCAAAAGCAAGAGTTGATAATGCAGCATTTGAGCATGGACGTGCTGAGAATATGCCCTATGAAGACGAAACTTTTAACTTTATAACCAATAATTATGCTTTTCACCATTTCACAGAAAAAGAAAAAGCTTTAGATGAAATCCATCGAGTATTAAAAATAGGCGGCGTATATAAACTCCACAATATTGATATTTACGGAATGAAGAATTGGTGGATCTATCATTACTTTCCTTCAGCATTATTAGAGGATTACAAAAGATTTTGGACGAAAGAAGTGATTTTCAGAGAGCTCTCTAAACGAGGGTTTGACGTTCGAATTGATTGTAACTATCAAATGGAAAATATCAAAATCGCTGATTATATTGGGCACGTTGAAAATCGGGATATCTCTGTGCTCACTCTCATTGATGACGAAGAGTATAACCAGGGTCTCTATAGGATGAAGCAGGATTTAGAAGAATCTCCTGAAAAAAAGGTTACGAATGACTTTTCTGAATTCATTTGTATAGCTCAAAAAAAGTGAACTCACCCTCAGCCTGGAATATTTAATAACTATAAAATTGCTAACATATATTGACTATATTTGGTAAAAGATATATAGTAAAATAAATTTTAAATACCTTAGCGATGAAAAGGACAAGAGTTATGATGAACGGTTTTCAGAGAGGGAAGAAAAGGTGAGATCTTCCTAACGCAGCATAATAACTTACCACCTTGGAGCAGTATGGATGAAAGATAAGAGTAGTTCATACCGTCATGCTGCGATACAGCAAACCAAAGCCATTACTTGATAAAAGTTATGGGAAGTTGGGTGGAACCACGAGTACAGCACTCGTCCCTTTTATTAGGGACGGGTGCTTTTTTAATTGAATAAGTAATAGTGATGAAAAGGACACGGGTTATGATGAACGGTTTTCAGAGAGGGAAGAAAAGGTGAGATCTTCCTAACGCAGCATAATAACTTACCACCTTGGAGCTGTATGGATGAAAGATAAGAGTAGTTCATACCGTCATGCTGCGATACAGCAAACCAAAGCCATTACTTGATAAAAGTTATGGGAAGTTGGGTGGAACCACGAGTACAGCACTCGTCCCTTTTTTTAGGGACGGGTGCTTTTTTTAATTGAATAAGCAATAGTGATGAAAAGGACAAGAGTGATTATGAACGGTTACCAGAGAGGGAAGAAAAGGTGAGATCTTCCTAACGCAGCATAATAGCTTACCACCTTTGAACTGTGTGGATGAAAGAAATAGTAGTTCATACCGTCGTGCTTCGATACAGCAAACCAAAGCGATTGCTATTTAGTTAGTAATCGGAAATTGGGTGGAACCACGTGTAAAACCATACTCGTCCCTTGCAGAGAGGAATGAGTATGGTTTTTAAATTTTATAAAAGGATGTGAGTTTGTGAGTAGTGAAAAAATAGTGATTTCGTTTCCTAATGGCAGCCAAAGTTCGTTTCCAATAGGAAGTACATTGGAGGATATTGCTAAATCTATTAGTCCCAGTCTTAAGAAAAAGTCTGTAGTCGGGAAAGTCAATGGATCCTTACTCGATATGCAGAGACCTATCCAAAGCGATGCCGAGGTTGAATTATTAACCCTTCATTCTCCGGAGGGATTAGAGGTGATGAGACATACCGCAGCTCATATCTTGGCTCAGGCTGTTAACCGTCTATATGGAAATGTGAATTTAGGTGTAGGTCCTGTTGTGGAAAATGGTTTTTATTATGACATCGATTCGGACCAGAGTATTACGAAAGACGATTTATCTAACATTGAAAAAGAAATGAATAACATTGTAACTGAAAACTTGCCGATTAAAAGGCAAAAGCTCTCTCGCGAGGAAGCTGAACAAGTATTTCTAAATGATCCTTTAAAATTAAAACTACTAAGGAAAATCCCCGCTGAAGAGGAGGTTAGTGTTTACAAACAGGGAGAATTTATAGATTTATGCAGAGGTCCTCATTTGCCATCAACTAAATTTCTTAATGCCTTTTCTCTAACAAATGTCTCAGGAGCCTATTGGCAAGGAAACAGTGATAATAAGATGTTGCAGCGTATATATGGAGTTGCTTTTCCGACAGAAAAAGAATTAAAACAATACTTTTATTTCTTGGAAGAAGCCAAAAAGAGAGATCATCGTAAATTGGGAAATCAACTCGAGCTATTTATGTTTTCTGAAGAAGCTCCAGGTATGCCATTTTATTTAAGTAAGGGTCAGGTATTAAGAAATGAGTTGGAAGTTTTCCTAAGAAGTTTACAAGAATCGTTTAATTATAAAGAAGTAAAAACTCCGATAATGATGAATCAACGGTTATGGGAACAGTCGGGTCACTGGAATCATTATAAAGACAATATGTATTTCTCTGAAGTCGACCAGCAGCAATTCGCACTTAAGCCAATGAATTGCCCGGGACATATGCTTATTTTCAAAGACCGATTGCGCTCTTATAGAGATCTTCCTATTCGCATGGCTGAATTCGGTCAAGTTCATCGTCACGAATTCAGTGGTGCATTAAACGGTTTACTGAGAGTTCGTTCCTTCTGCCAAGATGATGCTCATATCTTCGTTACACCAAATCAAATTGAAGGAGAGATTACTTCTGCCTTACGCTTGATTGATGATGTTTACCGAACTTTTGGTTTTAGTTATGAGATTGAGGTATCTACGCGTCCGGAAAAATCTATGGGTGACCCACGCTTGTGGGATCAAGCTGAAGGTGCACTTAAAAATGTATTAGAGAAACTAGGGTATGATTATAAATTGAATGAGGGAGACGGTGCTTTTTACGGTCCTAAGATTGATATTCATATAAAAGATGCATTAAATAGGAGCCATCAATGTGCAACGGTGCAGCTGGATTTCCAAATGCCGGATAAATTCGATCTGGAATATATTAACGAACATAATGAGAAAGTCCGTCCAGTGGTTATTCACCGTGCAGTGTTTGGATCCATTGATCGCTTTCTAGGCATACTCATTGAACATTTCGGCGGAGCCTTCCCTGTTTGGTTAGCACCTGTTCAAGTCAAAGTACTCCCAGTCTCAAACGAAGCTCATAAACACTATATGGATGAAGTTACTAACCGATTAAAGCAGGAAGGCATAAGAGTAGAGTGTGATGATAGAGATGAGAAGTTAGGATACAAAATTAGAGAAGCCCAAATGAATAAAATCCCTTTTATACTTGTGCTGGGAGATAAGGAAGTCGAAGAAGGGCATGTAAATGTTAGGTCCTATGGGGAGAAGGAGACGAATGAAATGAAAGTAGATAAATTTATTTTCAATCTAAAACAATCAATAGCTAATAAAGATTTGCATAATTAAAAGTATCCAGAACTGAATTTTAAACAAATGGGGGATTATACAAGGAATGATGAAATGAAAAATCATTGGAAGCTCATAAAAAGTAAGTTTAAAGAGTCTTTTTCAGAAGATGATCTGCCATCAGCAGAGAAGGATTATATAGATTCTATTCCTTCCCAAAACTCGTTGGGAATAATTACTTTGTTATTGGGCGGGGCGGGATTTGCGTTTGGAAATAACCATCTATGGATTGCGATATTATCAGTATTCTTCGGAACAATTTCTTTAAGAACTTTTGACAAAGAAAAACATGACAACCCTTGGACCTTCTATATTGGAATTTTACTAGGTTTTATAGGTGTGATCCTCAATCTTACCCAGTATTCTCACATACTGGGTTGAGGTGTAAGTATTAAATAGTGAATTATTTCAGCCGTATAAATGAAGTCCTCATTGAATGCTGAAGCTTAGCATGAGATATTCGCTTTTATTTTTGTTGAATAAGACTTATAGTTAATGAAATTTTTGAAAAGTATTGAAAATTATGTAAATGAACGGTATGATGGCGTAATATTTATTTTTATTAAAAGGAAGTGGTCATGATGCGTCAAGACAACGCCGTTAAGATATTAGTAGACAGCTTAAAAGAAGACCCTAGTGTTCGAAGCCTATTTTTAAAAGGATCTATGGGAAGAAACGAACATGACCAACATTCCGATATAGACTTATATTGTCTCATAAAAAAAGAAGAGGAAGAATCGTTTCTTGCCCGCCGGTTGGAGCATTTAAAAGCATATAAGGAAATTATTTTCTACGATGATATTTTCATAATTGCCCCGCAAATCATAGCTATATATAAAGATTGGCTTCATGTAGACCTTTTTACAGTAACAGAAGAGACATTTCAAAATAAGGATTACTTTACTGTTCTTTATGATCCAGATCATGTAATGAATAAATTTAAGTCTACGCAAAAATTAACCCTTTCAAAGGAAGAATTTAAAGATCATGTTATTGATATAGGGTGGTTCTTGTTTCAATATAAAAAATCTATGGAGCGAGAAAACCCTACTTGGCCGCCAGAGATGCTTCGCTATGTGATGAGAAGCTTATCAAGTATTATGCTTTATAGATATGCTGAAGACCGCTCTCAGCTTGGATTAAAAGCTATACATACCCATTTGCCAATAGATAAACAAAATAGCATTCAAGAGATTTATGAGTATATGACTCCTTCCTGCCATGAACGGGCCGTAACGAAAATAACTGCTCTCTTAAGGGGAGAAATTAAATGGATCCAAGATATGTTTGAAGAAGATAGTCAGACTATTTCTTTACTAAATTTAATGATTGAAAAATTTTCTATTGAAGATAAGAGTCACACTAGTGTAAGAAAAGGGGAATGGTAAATGTTTAAACATGTAATTGACGAGAATACCGAACTGCGTTTATTAGAAGCAAGGCACGCTGAAGAATTATTTCAGCTCACTGATTCGTCAAGAGAAAGCTTACGTGAATGGCTGCCATGGATTGATGGTACAAAGACAGTAGATAACACAAAAGATTTTATTGAAGGGACTTTAAAGCAATTCAGTAACAATGATGGCTTCCAGGCGGGAATCTGGTACAAAGGGGAATTAGCAGGGGTAGTGGGTTTACATACGATTCATTGGCCAAACAAGTCCACTTCCATCGGTTACTGGCTTGGGGATTCTTTTCAAGGAAAGGGATTAATGACTAAGTCGTGTCAAGCAGTCGTGAATTATTGTTTCCATGAACTAAATCTTAAGCGTATAGAAATACGAGTAGCAGCAGGCAATAAAAAAAGCTTAGCTATTCCACCTCGATTAGGGTTCAAAAAAGAGGGGTGTCTTGAGAAGGCTGAATTCATGTATGACACATATGTAGACCATTATGTGTTCGGGCTGATTAACGAAGATTAAAATAGCTTTTTTTATTTAAAATTTAGGATGTGATTAAATGTACGAATATAGATTTTTTAATACCATATCCAATAAAGCAGCAGATATATACGATAACAAAGGGGATAAAATCGGGAAAGTAGAAAAGTATTATAAACATCTATGGGAAAGAGTCGTTGATATGCTCTTAAAGGGAAGATTTAGCGGTAACTATAGATTATATGATAGGAATAATAATGAACTAATTAACTCTCAGAGGAGTTTAAATATTTTTAAAAAACGTCAATACACCGTGGAATACAAAACAGATCGTGCAAACAAAACGATTAAACTTGTAGATGAAAAATCTTTTGGTATAGGCGAAATAACATCGTTCCTTCTTAATGAGGAAAAATTCATCTTAAAAAAAGACGTAATGGATAAAGCACAAATTAGTAAGGATGATTCTGTAATTGCAGAGTGGGAGAGTTCCATTAAGGTTCCTTTTAAAGCTTACTTTACGCTGAAAGATCAAAAATATGAGAATGATTGCCTCTTATTACTTGGGTTGTTCCATACGTATTTACATGCGGGTTAGAGTTATTATCACACACATACTTTATTTTCAAAGTAACAGTGCTAGTTAAGACAAGTAATGGGACTATTCTTTGGATGCGGGATGTAGATAATTATGAAGCGGAGGACTTAATATGAAAAAAGGCAATGTTTTAGGGTTCTTGTCAATTCTCACAGTAGTGATTTCATTTATTTTTTTTCTTGTTCAGAGAGGACCCCATGCAAACCTTTCTTTAGGAATTACGGTTTTAAGTTCTCTCGGGATATTGGGATTAATATTTGCCATACTTTCTGGTGTAGCAAGAAAATGGGGATGGCTAGCTGCGGGTGTATTAGGAAATGGTGCTGTATTGGCTTTTGCTTATTTATTATGGCTAGCTGAAGGTATTGGAGGGGTATAAATAATTATGACAGAGTCATTGTTATGAATCAGGGCGGCAGGTTCATTTGGTGTAAGGGGAAAGATAAACAGTCCAAAAGTGAACAGCCAGATTGGGAAGGTTCTGGAAGTGAAGCAAGACAAGGATGGTAAATAAACCAAAAGGCTCTCCTTAAGCGGAGAGCCTTTTTGGTTTATCGTTGAATTTAAAACTGCTTTGAATATAACCGAGAGTAAGAACCTTTTCTCTCAAGTAAAGACTCATGCGTGCCTTCCTCCACTATTTTTCCTTTCGACAACACGACTATTTTTTCAGCATTTCGTATCGTAGAGAGCCGATGAGCAATAACAAGCGTGGTTCGTCCCTGTGCTAATAATTCCAGGGATTCTTTCACAATGCTTTCACTTTCGTTATCTAATGCGCTCGTTGCCTCATCCAGAATGAGAATAGGAGGGTTCTTTAAGAATACGCGAGCGATACTCAAACGCTGCTTCTGCCCTCCAGACAGCCGGACCCCTCGCTGGCCGATTTCGGACTGGTATCCTTGGGGCAGATTCATAATAAATTCATGAGCATTCGCCTGCTTTGCTGCTCGTATGACTGCTTGATCCGACGCGCCAGGGAAACCATAGCGAATGTTTTCTATGACTGTGCCTGCAAAAAGGTACACATCTTGCTGAACAATCCCTATGCTGTTTCTTAGGAAGGACAAATCAAGCTCTTTCACATTTGCACCATCGAGATAGACCCCTCCGTCCGTTACCTCATAAAACCTGGCGATCAAGGAACTTAAGGTTGTTTTTCCAACTCCGGAAGGCCCGACAATGGCTACGTATTCGCCTGGCGAAACCTTAAAGGATAATTGATCAAATACGGGAGTCAGCGCTGGATCATAGTGAAAAGATACGTTTTTAAACTCTACTTGGCCACGTATTTTTGAAAGGCTCTTCGGGTTTGCGTCATTCTTTATGGAAGGACGCGTGTTCATGATTTCCATAAAGCGCTGGAACCCGGTAACCCCCTCTTGGAATTGTGTGCTCATGTGAGTGAGCCGCTGCATCGGTTCCACCATATACCCTATATACAGCAGGAAAGTAATAAGGTCAGGCAAATCGAGAGAAGCATTTATGATTTCAATAGTACCGAAAATGACCACAGTAATCGTAATCATTTGTATGAAAGCTTCCACTCCATTAAAAAAGTAAGCCTCTGCTTTATAGGTTCCTTTCCGACTAGCTAAGAATCGCTCATTTTCTCTGTCGAACTTTCTTATTTCCTCTGCCTCATTGGCAAAAGACTGGACCACTCGGATACCGGCCAAGCTGTCCTCGACTTGAGCATTCACATCGCCGATTCGCTCTTTATTGTTGATTAATGCGCGATTCAGCTGCTTATTAAAATAGATCGAAAAGAAACCGAGAACAGGCAGAAAACAAAAGACCGCAATAGTGAGGGGAGCATTGATAAAAAACAAAATCCCAAATGCGCCGATAAAACGAACAAGATACTTAACGTAATCTTCAGGTCCATGATGAAAAAGCTCGGAAACCAATAACAAATCATTGGTGATCCGCGACATCAGTTGACCCGTTTTTTGCTTATCATAAAAGCTGAAAGATAGCCGCTGCGTATGCGAAAATAACTCTTGGCGCATATCACTTTCCATACGCGCGCCAATTTCATGGCCTTTATAATCGACAAAGTAGTTTCCGACGTTCTGGACAACCACTAAAGCTAACATGGCACTGCCCACCCATAAGACTTGATGAAAGGCAGCAGCTAAGTCTCCTTCCAGCACATCCTTCGTTACATAGCGAACGAGCAATGGAAACAAAAGAGTGAGGGAAGAAGTAATCAAAGCACAAACTAAAACTAAAAGAAATGTTTTTAAATAGGGTTGGTAATAGGAAAGAAATTTTTTTACTGGGAAATTCATAACTTACCCCTTTTATTGTGTTATTGGCTTAAACACATATAAGGGGAACCGTAAACGTTTAAGAAGGTGTTCCACCCTTATATGTTTGTACGGTTAAAGCGATAGCGTTTTTCATGTAAACAGCCTCCTTTTCTTTGTTACATATAATAGTAACCGTTTTCATTGAAAAATTGAATAGGGAACTATCCATTGGTTTAAACGTTATGAAAGCGACAGTTCATATCAAAGTTGAAAAAATAAGATGAAGCTCGTAAATATAGTAAGGAATTCTTTAAAAGTAAATGGGTAGAAATGAATGATTTAGAGGGTTATTAATAATAGGTATAAGAATGAGAAAAGCCCAAAGGTAGTATGTGATACAGTTAAGAAAACGTAAGGGAGCCAATCATATGCAAAAACAAGTGTTATTCATTCAAGGTGCAGGGCAGGGAGCATACGAAATGGATGGGAAACTAGCAGGGGATCTGCAAGAAGCACTTGGCATTGAATACCATGTACTGTATCCGGAAATGCCCAATGAGGAGGAGCCTGAGTATGGGCCATGGAAAAGTGAGATTGAAGAATGTCTCAGCAGGATGAAAGGTGAAGTGATTCTTGTCGGCCACTCTGTAGGCGGTTCAGTTCTGTTAAAGTATCTTGCGGAAGAGAAGGTAACCAATAAGGTTACTAGTGCGTTTCTTATCGCCCCACCTTATGATGAGTCTGTCTTGCCTGAAGATGCCTCTTCAATGCTTGACAAGGTACCACGAATGTTCTTTTATCATTGCCGCGATGATGACATTGTACCTTTTTCCCACCTTACTCATTATGCAGAAAAACTCCCTAAAGCAACTTTTCGAACGTTAGATGGGCGTGGGCATCAGTTTTCCAACGACCTGTCCGAGGTGGTTGAGGATATAAAAGGGTTGTAATACGTGTCTTGGTTGCTGAAGGTCGTTTAACATCATTGAGTAAGTTACAACTATGGGGGGATTAAATGTGGTTTAAAAGCTTATTGTTTCTCACGTTGTTAGTGGTATTGGGAACTTCCTATTACTTTTATCAACAAAATAAAATGGTTTTCGGAAATGATTCAAAAGCCATAAAGGAAATCATCGAGTCGAAAGAAAGATATGAAAATAAAAACATTTCATTGCTGGATAGTAAAGACTTTGGTGATTTAAGAGTGGTGGGATTTCTATCAAATCGTAATCCATCTATCATTGAATTTAAGCGGGATGAAGATGGGAACTATAGATACCAGGGTGTAGAGACTAGATTTAACGAAGATTTAAGTTCCTTTCTTATCCGTCCATTAACCCGCGACAATAAGAAAGCGTGGATGATGTATGTAACCAATCGAAGTAATAAAGTTGCTAAAATGGAAGTTGAAGTAAACGATGAAAAAGTGACTAAAGATTTCAAATATGAAGACCCGAATGTGTATGTAATCAAGCTGCCGAGTACTAATAAGCAAGGTTACACATTTAGAAATTATAAATATTTTAATGCAAGTGGAGAGCAGGTAGAAAGTTAATGCATGTAAATTTAGAACCCCCGAACCTTTTATTTGGTTCGGGGGTTCTTCTAACTACAATTCTATTGTTAACCCTCTTTAAGGAGGAGAAAAAATTAATTCCTGATCAGATAATCAAAGGCACCTAGAGCCGCATTCGCTCCGTCACCCATAGAAATAATGATCTGGTTGAACGGGCTGTCTGTACAGTCTCCCGCTGCAAATAGACCAGGGGTGCTGGTAGCGCTATGCTTATCTACAACGACTTCACCGGTGCGTGTGCGCTCTATAGAGTCGTCCATCCATTCGGTGTTTGGAAGCAGGCCGATTTGGACGAACACGCCGTCTAGTTCGATCTGTTTCTCTTCGTTGGTCGCGCGGTCTACGTAAGTCAGACCTTCGACATTGTCTGTGCCTGTGATTTCCGTCGTTTGTGCGTTGGTGTGCACCGTCACGTTCGGCAGGCTGTTTAAGCGTTCCTGAAGCACTTCATCGGCTTTCAGTTCAGAACCGAATTCGAGTACGGAAACGTTTTTCACGATGCCGGCAAGGTCGATCGCTGCTTCAACACCAGAGTTACCGCCTCCGACAACAGCCACGTCTTTGCCTTCGAATAGCGGGCCATCACAGTGAGGGCAGTAAGCCACGCCTTTATTCTTGAATTCTTCTTCGCCCGGAACGCCTAACTGACGCCAGCGGGCTCCGGTTGAAACGATGACACTTTTACTTTTCAGCACGCCGCCGTTATCGAGTTCAACTTCGAATAAGTCTTTCTTCTCGATACCTTGGACACGCTGTAGATTCATCACGTCAATGTTGTAATCCTTCACGTGTTCTTCCAGGCTAGCCACGAACTTAGGTCCTTCTGTCTGTTTGACACTGATGAAGTTCTCAATGCTCATCGTATCAAGAACTTGACCGCCAAATCGTTCAGCAACAACTCCGGTGCGAATACCTTTACGTGCGGCATAGATCGCTGCACTGGAGCCGGCAGGTCCGCCGCCGACGACAAGAACGTCGTAAGGATCTTTATTCGTGAACTCTTCCGGAGCGGGTCCGTCACTGATTTTGCCAACGATTTCTTCCAGCGTCATGCGGCCGCCGCTGAAGAATTCCCCGTCCATGAATACGGAAGGCACGGCCATCACGTTATTATTCTCCGCTTCTTCTTTGAATGCTGCTCCATCAATCATCGTATGGGTGATGTTCGGGTTAAGGACACTCATCATGTTGAGCGCCTGCACAACGTCCGGACAGTTGTGGCAGCTTAAGCTGACATACGTTTCAAAGTGATACTCTCCGCTGATGTTCTTAATCTGGTCGATCATGCTCTGATCTGCTTTCGGAGCTCTGCCGCTCACTTGCAGCAGGGCAAGCACCAGCGAAGTAAATTCGTGACCTAAAGGAACACCAGCAAACGTAATCCCAGAATCTTCACCCGTTCGGTTCACACTGAAGCTTGGTGTTCGTTTCAGCTGCGTATCTTCAACTGTAATGCGAGGGGACATCGATGCAAGCTCATCGGTAAGAGCTTGCATCTCCTTGGAAACATCGTCGTCTCCGGCACTGACTTTCAGTACAATGTCTCCCTCCAGCATTTGAAGGTATTGGTTTAATTGTGCTTTAATTTCGGCATCAAGAACCATGTCTGTCACTCCTTAGATTTTACCTACTAGATCAAGGCTAGGGGTAAGGGTATCTGTTCCTTCTTCCCATTTAGCCGGGCAAACTTCGCCAGGATTGTTACGCACGTATTGCGCTGCTTTAATTTTGTTAATTAGTGTATCTGCATCGCGGCCGATTCCGCCTGCGTTAATCTCAACAGCTTGAATGACGCCATCTGGATCGATGATGAACGTACCGCGGTCAGCAAGACCCGCTTCTTCGTCCAGTACATCGAAGTTACGTGTAAGAGTTTGAGATGGGTCACCGATCATTGTATATTCGATCTTACCGATTTTTTCTGAGCTGTCGTGCCAGCCTTTGTGTACGAAGTGAGTATCCGTAGACACAGAGTAAACTTCAGCGCCTAGCTGCTTCAACGCTTCGTAGTTGTTCTGCAGATCTTCAAGTTCGGTTGGGCAGACAAATGAGAAGTCTGCTGGGTAGAAGCAAACTACGCTCCATTGACCTTTGAAATTCTCTTGATTCACATCAACGAATTCCCCTTGTTTAAAGGCGTTCGCTTCAAATGGCTGTACTTCTTTTCCGATTAATGACATGAAAAATTCCTCCTATTTGGTAAGTAATTTATAATAATTCTAATCCAATACCTATTATTATATAGGTTTTATTTTTTGTCAACTATTGTCGATCGTTCATTTTAGCAAAGGGGTGGGATACCTTTCTATAAGTACTTCCCCCACGTAAACGTTCATCTTAGGACAAAAATAAAAAGGTTCATTCTCTACAAGTGAGAACGGACCTTTTTTCATTTGTCTTCTTCTATTGATACCCTGAATGAACCACGGAAAAACATATTTGCACCTATTCGCTCCTTAAGAAAAGCGATCTCTGAGGGAGCAGTCTTCCCATGTGCCTATAACTTCATTTTCTCATTTACTGTCTGATTATATTTCTGCAGCAGCCGGCCAAACGTTTGGCGTTCTTCTTCCGGCCAGTCTTTCAGAATTTCTGAGAGTCGTTCAAACCGCCGCTGTTTATTCTCGGCTAATTCCTTGGCACCGAGCTCTGTGATGCGGTAGAAATAGGCTCTGCCGTCTTCGGGGTTCGGTGTTTTATCAACGTAAGACTTGTCGACGAGCGCTGCTGCCTGCCTGCTTACCGTAGAAATATCCAGATGCAGCTCCTCCGCAAGCGTCTTCACGCCGGTGGGACCATTCGTGGATAATTGATGAAGCAGGATATAAGCCGATCGATCGAGGCTGTCGTTTCTCTTTTCCGTCATGACGATTCTGCGGATGAAATTGGTGACTTGCTGTTCAATTAATTCAAGTGTTGATTCACTCATCGTTTCCACCTCAAGTTTAGTCTTTCTATCCGTAATGATATCCAAAACTAAGTGAATGTTCAATTTATTCCCGCCTGGTTGACAGTAATTCTTAGTTAGTTGTATGATACAAATAAATGATTGTATCATACAACTATAAAGACGGGGGAATTTTAATGCAAGCGCATGAAATGATGATTAAAGAAGTTTTCAAAGTAAGAGAAACGGATAGTGTCCGTTCCGTGATTACATTGTTTATCGAACACCGAATCAGCGGAATGCCGGTCGTCAATGACCAGGAGGAGATGGTCGGTTACGTGAGCGATGGAGATATCATGCGCCACATTGGCAAGCACAAGGATATTTACGTCGATTCGCTTTACACCGTGACCGTGGTTCAAGGCGATCAAGTTGAATTTGACGAACGAATTAAGCAGATTTTGGAGCTCAATGTAATGGAAGTGGCTAAACGAAAAGTCATTCGTGTGGAATGGGATGTAAAGAGTGAAGACATTGCCGCCATTTTAGGTAAAAAGCAGATTAAAAAGCTGCCTGTGGAGCAGGATGGCGTGTTAGTCGGGATTATCAGCCGCGGAGATGTGATCCGCAGAACTTTTGAATCCATTTTATAGAAAGAATGTTTAAAGAAGCGAGGAGAAATGAAAACATGTCATCAAGACCAAATCCAGTACCTACTATATCGATTGCGGAACAACCGGGAATTCTGAAGCAGCCCAAAGCCGTGTGGGCGGTTTTTTTTGCTTGTATTATTGCTTTTATGGGGCTTGGGCTGGTGGATCCGATCTTACCGGCGATCGCAGGCCAGTTAAATGCTTCGCCCAGTGAAGTGACGCTGTTGTTTACCAGCTATAATGCCGTGATGGCGGTGGCGATGCTAGTCACCGGGGCGATTACGTCACGGATCGGCATGAAGAAGACCCTTTTATCAGGAATCGTCATCATTGCCTTATTCTCAGCGTTAGGCGGCTTTTCAAACGGTATTTGGGAGCTGGTCGCTCTTCGCGGCGGCTGGGGATTAGGCAATGCTTTATTCGTTGCGACGGCCTTAACGGCGATCGTAACGCTGTCTAACAGCGGAAATGCGAAGGCGATCATATTGTATGAAGCGGCCATCGGGCTTGGGATTTCTGTCGGACCGCTGATCGGCGGCTGGCTGGGGGCGATCTCCTGGAGAGGTCCGTTTCTAGGGGTAGCTACCCTAATGGTCATCGCGTTTATCGGGCTTTCCACGTTAATGCCAAAAGCGAACACTGTCAAAGCGACCCAGAAGAAATCGTCGCTGCTCGATCCATTTCGGGCTCTTAAGCACCGTTCGCTGTTAGTGTTTGGAATTGCAGCAGCACTGTATAACTTCGGCTTCTTTACGCTGCTCGCCTTTGCCCCGTTTGTGCTCGGTCTGGATGAGCACGGCTTAGGATTTGTGTTTCTTGGCTGGGGAATTCTGCTTGCGATTACCTCGGTCTTCATGGCACCGAAGCTTCAGCAATGGTTCGGCACCGTCAAATCGATGTGTATGATGCTGACGTTATTTGCGCTCGTGCTGCTTTCCATGGGGATTTGGACGTCTACACAGTGGGTGGTTATTGCGGCGGTTGTTTTTGCTGGGGCGTTATTGGGAACAACAACACCCTGATTACGACAGCGGTAATGAATGCGAGTCCCGTTGACCGGCCGACCGCCTCTGCGGCTTACAGCTTCCTTAGCGTTTTTAGGCGGGGCGATTGCTCCGTATTTAGCCGGAAAGCTTTCCGAGATTTATAATTCCAGTGTGCCTTTTTACGTTGGGGCCGCGTTTGTATTTCTTTCGGTGTTGTTTATTTGGTGGAATACTAAACATATTCAACATGTGGATGCTGCTGAGGGGGGCATTAATCCACGTAAGATTAAGGATTGATGGGCAGATCAATAATGAACAGGATATGGTTAACTGATTAGGACTATTCTTCAAGATGGAGAATAGTTCTTTTTTATGGCAGAAAACGGTATTTGTACAAGTTATAAGAGTAAAGTTATAGAGCTTTTCTTTACTTCATAAAATTATTTGCAATAAATTTTTATTGAAATACGATAAATATTTATTTAAAATGAATATAATGAATAAAGAAGTGAGGTGCTTTTTATGGGAAAAGTGACAACATTGTTTTTAAAAATAGCGGTGATTCTACTGGGGGTCCCGGTTCTTGCATTGTGCATCTTTTTGGTGCCTGAGTTAGCGGATGTTTCAGTAGAATTGCTTCCAGAGTTCGTTTTTATAAAAGTTCTCGTCTATATTGTGTTCGATGCATCGGCGATACCTTTTTACTTTGCTTTGTATCAGGCTTTCAAACTTTTACGTAATATTGACAAAAATAAAGCGTTCTCCGATTTATCGGTAGAAGCTTTAAAGAAAATCAAATACTGTGCGATCACCATCAGTGTTTTACATTTACTGGCTTTACCGTTGTTTTATCTCTTTGCGCAAGCAGACGATGCACCAGGAGTTGTGCTTGTTGGCTTGGCCGTTCCATTTGCTTCCGTGGTCATCGCAGTGTTTGCTGCGGTTCTCCAAAAACTTTTACAAGATGCAATAGCTATCAAATCAGAAAATGATTTAACGGTCTGAGGTGAAATTATGGCGATTATTATAAATATTGATGTGATGCTGGCGAAAAGGAAAATGAGTGTAACCGAGCTTTCTGAGAAGGTTGGAATAACGATGGCGAACCTATCGATATTGAAAAATGGAAAGGCAAAAGCGGTTCGGTTATCTACGTTAGATGCCATTTGTAAAGCTTTGGAATGTCAGCCGGGAGATCTATTGGAATATCGCAGTGATGAAGATCGTTAAGCATGGGATAAAAGCTAATATTTAATGAGGAGGCAGGACAATGGATACGAACAATTTGGTTCTTAGTCATATGGCTGACCCACATGAACTGGAAAGAATTTATCGAAAAGACCCGAAAGCTTTTAAAAATCATTTCTCAAACGCGTGGGAACAACACCCTGATTCTCAGGTGCTTGGCGTCTGGTATGAAAGGCTGCATTTCAAGGAGACCACAACGAAATCATAACCCCTCCCTGTTTCACAAAACGTTCTTATTCATAGGACATTTTAGCTATTCTGGCCGGGAATAAGCACCAGGATTATATTCCATTTTGTCGAGCAGGAAGCCATCGCTCCTATTAATCTGGCTTTTGGTGTCCTTCCATTTATCGCTGCCTACTTTGTTTATAGCAATGCGCCGAAAAGAAGGATTACGTATTCTCTTGCAGCGTTGTTCATCATTTCCGGGGTTTATCTTAATTTGCTGCCATTAAATGATAACGACAGTATTATCCTTGTTTATTTACACCTCCCCATTTTCTTGTGGGTATTGCTAGGGATTGCCTTTACAGGAAACAGCTATTCACAAGGCAGCAGAAGGTTAGCCTATCTTAAATTTAATCTGGAATATGGGATTCTCTATGCCAGCATGGCCGTCAGTGGAATGGTGTTAGCAGCATTAACCATGCAGTTATTCAGCTTTCTTGGTCTGGATATAGAGGATTTCTATTTTAGTAATATTGTTTTAGTGGGGGCAGCCGCTCTCGCCATTGTGGCAGCGTATCTAGTATCTATGAATCTTAAACTTGCTAAGAATATTACACCCTATATAGCAAAAATCTTCAGCCCTCTTGTCCTGATCACATTATTGGTCTATCTTGCAGCAGTTATATGGCTGGGGAAAAATCCATTCCTGGACCGCAATTTCCTGATCGTTTTCAACGGAATTCTCCTTGGTGTATTGGCCGTCACCCTATTTTCTATTACCGAAAGAGATTCAGAAGAGAAAAAGAACTTTTCCGATTATATCCATGTTGCCTTGATCGTCCTTGCGCTAATCATCGACACTGTGGCTTTGTCAGCCATCGTGTTCAGACTGTCTTCTTTTGGAATGACTCCCAATAGATTTGCTGTTTTAGGAGTAAACCTACTTATATGGGCAAATCTAATTTGGATTATGTTCTCCTATCTGCGCTTTTTACAGAGCAAATCCGGACTTTCAACGATTCAAGATGCGGTTACGAAGTATTTGCCGGTCTACGGACTTTGGGCCGCATTTGTGACATTTACTTTTCCCATACTATTTCATTAGAATGGGATGTCCCAGTGACTGGGGAAATAGAATAGATTCGAAAATTTTCCCAGTCACGTTATTCAACCAGGTTCCCTTCATTTAACCCGCTAACTTGAAAAGCTTCACTCCTATTATCATATCTTCCTAAGAAAGCCACCTTTCCGTCGATGATTTTCATGAACGTAAAGACGACACTCTCACCTTTAACTTGGTCATTTTCTTCATACCAGGTTCCTTGCTGTTCAAGAACAATATGGTGGCCCTCAGCAAAGCGCCGGATGGTATGAAGGTGGAGATTCGCTCGCTTTACCCAGTCTCCTAAATGATGGCTGCCCCTAATGGACCCTTTTGGCCCCATGATTTCGATATCTGAATGGGTGAAATGGAGTAATCCAGGGATATCTTTTTGATTGGAGTATTCGATCCATTGTTCTGCTGTTTCCATGGTTGAATGAAGATCTGCTTTATTCGACTGGTGCTGGGAAAAGGCAGTAATTCTTTCGTTGAGCTCCTCAACACGGATGCCAAGTGTGTCCACTAGTAGACTTCTGGCTTCAGCTGCATTGGATTCATCAAGAAACAAGCAGGACTGAATTAAAAGCTCCCGTAAGCTTGAGTACTCACTTTCAGAAAACACTTCTCCAAATGGTTTCGTTTTCAGTTCGGGATAATTCATCTCAACATTCTCCTTTATAATTAATCGCTCTCCTATAAAATGTAATCGACTGATTTACAAATTCTTCAGAACTCATCGTACCTGAGGATACCAGGGTCTTATAAATCAGGGGATCAAAGCTTTGCATGAGCTGCAGAGCTAGGAAGTGTGAGGAAGCCGTTGTTTGAAAAACGTTGTTTCTTGTTCCATCTTTTATTACTTGTTCAAAAATGGAGATAATCTTTTCCTGAGTTAATGTGAGTTCTGAATGATGGTCTTCATTGAAAATCGCTCCCATATCTGGAAAGCTTGCCAACACAAAATGGAAGAAGTCACTATTAAAGCCTGTCTCAATGAAAGAGACGACCTTCTCATGTTCAGAAAGGCTGCTGTCCTTTATCTTTTCCATAGTATTTAAAAAGCTGTCGATTTTAGGCTTTACAATGGAGAAGACTAACTGCTCTTTAGATTGGTAATGCGAATACAAGGTTCCTTTTGCTATATCCAGTTTCTCCGATAGATCACTCATTTTCACCTGATGATACCCATGAACTTTGATGAGTTCTTCAGCTGCTTCTAGAATTCGTTCGTTTCTTTTATTGAATTTTTTCGACATTCTTTCAGACATAAACGATCTCCTTTTTGACTTTATGGTCAAAAATGACTCATAAGTCATTTTAATGTGAAAACAATCCTCTTGTCAATGTTCATTGGTTCTATTTAATCGGACTGAGGGTGTTGTATGTTGCTGCGCAGTACCCTATGAAATACAAAAAATCCGAACGATGATTACCCTTACATCATCATTCGGATTTTAAAATGTCTAATCCTTTCATGCTAGTGGTTATATTTTGAGAAGCGACGTTTCTTCTGTATTCCTCACCACATCTCGTAAATAGCGAAGCAGGTCTTCCCGGAGGTCGTCACGCTGCAGTGCAAACTCGATCGTCGTTGTCACAAAGCCGAGCTTTTCGCCGACATCATAGCGGCTGCCTTCCAGGTTGTAGGCATAAACAGACTGTTGCTTGTTTAATTTCTGAATGGCATCGGTCAGCTGAATTTCTCCTCCGGCTCCAATCTCGTGTTCATCTAAGTAGGTGAAGATTTCCGGTGTAAGAATGTAGCGCCCGATAATGGCCAGGTTGGATGGCGCGGTGCCCGGAGCCGGTTTTTCTACAAAGTTCTGAACCTGGTACTGTCTTCCGTCCTGTGAAATAGGATCAATGATGCCGTAACGATGGGTTTCATCCATCGCTACGGATTGCACGCCGATGACGGAGGAGTGCGTTTTTTCATAAATGTTCATCAGCTGCCGCACTCCCGGAGTATCACTTTGTACCAGGTCATCTCCTAGAAGAACGGCAAACGGTTCATTCCCGATAAAGTTTCGTGCACACCAGACCGCATGCCCGAGTCCTTTCGGTTCTTTCTGGCGAATGTAATGAATGTCGGCAAGGTTTGTGGAATAGCGCACTTTATCAAGCAGCTCAAGCTTGCCTTTCTCCATTAAATTGCGTTCAAGTTCGGGAGCAATGTCGAAATGGTCTTCTATGGATCGCTTTCCTTTGCCGGTGACGATGATGATCTCTTCAATCCCAGAGGCGATGGCTTCTTCTACAATATATTGAATGGTGGGCTTATCCACGATCGGCAGCATTTCCTTGGGCTGGGCTTTCGTTGCTGGTAGAAAACGAGTGCCGAATCCGGCAGCAGGGATAATTGCTTTTCTTATTTTCATAGTTACTCCTCCTCTGAAATTTATAAAAAAGAACATCAGCGTCGCGGTTGGAAGCAGATCAGGCGGAATGTCTGCCTCTCAGCGTCCAGATCTGGTAAAGCATGGCCACAGAAGTGAAGACGGTTAAATAGGTGAGGATCGTCCAGCCGGTTTTTAAATAAGGATACATGACCGTTTGTACGGGTGCGCTTGTTAAAAAGGCGTGCTGATCAATGCAGATATAAGTGACTAGGGCGATAAACAGGATGACGGCGATCACACCTTCTGTCAGCTTACTTCGAGTGGTACCTCTTTCCGCACTGTACTGAATCGCCCAGCCATCCTTCTTATTAGCGGATAACTTACCGAGCCAGACGTTGGTGAAGGTAATTAAATTCACCCATAAATAGATTTCGGGACTAATGAGTAAGACAGCTAAAATGACATCAATCGTCCGGTGCATCGGTGTTTTCAGTGCAAGAATGGTGTTCAGGATAGAAGCCAGTACGACGGGTGTCAGCCAGATCCACGACCAGTGGAACTGATCGGTCGCAACAGATATAGCGATTAATGAGATCAATAAGAAACGAATAGCCAGGTCGCCAAGTGATTTAAATTGCGAACGCCATATTTTTCCACGGTGTTTAGATTTCACGCCGATATTGCTATTGGTAAGTAATTCAACGGTCCCCGACTGCCATTTGTTTCGCTGCTGGCGGAAGGTGTGATAGGATCTCATGGCATCTACAAAGCAGCGGGCGGTCGGACTGATTAGGGTTTTCCATTTCTTTTGAATCTGCCAGGTTAACAGCATATCCTCTACGTCGCTTTCATCCTGCCAGGGACCGTCTAATTTATTTTCTTCTATAATATCCTGTAAGGCTTCCGGCCGAAACAGCGTCGCCTGTCCGCCTAATACATACGTGCTTCCGCCGCTGTACTGGAGATTTAACAGCCAGCTTGCCATATCCTGCTTCTGCTGGTGGGTCCACCATCTGGTAATCGGCCCGCCATACTGGCCGCTGGCAAGCATTTCTTCATAATGAACGTCATCCTTCGACAGCTGGCTTCTCTTCTTCGGCATTCTCATCGTGTACTTTGCCATAACTCCGCCAATGTTCCGTGAACTCATCAGTCCATCCCACAGCTGCGTTAAGGCATCAGGTGCGAGACGGCTATCGGCATCCATTCCGAGCACCGCTTTGACAGAGGTTTTATAATATTCCTGGAAGACGGTAAGTCGTTTATCATAGAGGTCTAAAGGATCTCCGTAGATGCTTTTCCAGGCGGAATTTAACGCGCCGACTTTGCGTTGTTTATTGTTCTCTGTAGTGAGCACTTTCAATTTTAAATTAAATTCTTCTCCTGCGGCTAAAGCCACTTCTTCTGTCCGGTCCGAACAGTTATCGGCGATGACAATAACATCCATCTCTACATCCTTTGGCAAGGTCTGATCTCCTAGTCCTGCTAAACAATCTCGAATCGATTTCTCTTCATTGTGTGCGGGAATAAAGGCAACAATTCTTGGTTTCATATACGAGTGCCTGACGCCGGAAACATGCAATCCTGGCGGGGCAGAGACAGCTTCATTATTTGGGATTGTTATCACATTTTCCACTTTTCACCCTCCAAATCAATAAAGGTTTGACCGCTCAACCTCATCCACTTACTTAGTTATAAAGAAATGCTAAGGTTCCATTGGCTGCTCCTTTCGTACTAACAATAAATCGAATGTATCGTTCTTTTTATCGAACTGATAACCAGATTATATGGCAAAAATGGTTCCTTGAAAAATCTCATAAACTGTCTTATTTGCGTTATAACGAACAAATATTGTGAATTTTCATGGATTATCTCGTCTTTTCTTATCTTTTTATATTTTATAAAGATTTATTTGTTCTGTATAATGAATTTACGATCATGACTGAATGAGAAGGAGAAGGGATATGGTAGGAAAGAAGATCAAGCAGCTAAGGAAAAATAAAGGCTACTCCATCTCAAAGCTTGCCGAGATGGCCGATGTGTCAAAATCGTATATTAGTGAGATTGAACGAGGGGTACAGACTAATCCTTCTCTCCAGGTAATAAATAAAATCTCGCAATCACTGGATACGAGTCTTGAGATTCTATTAGATCATACGAATACTCATGCGGATCAACCCGAGGAGCTGGACCGGGAATGGATCGAGCTGTTAAAGGAAGCGATTGAGGATGGGCTGGAGAAGGAGGAGCTGAAGACGTGTATCAGCTATATTAAATACCATAAATTTTCCAAGAATCAGAACGAGTCCTAGTCTTTACTGGGGCGCCTCTTCATGAATCAACAGCTTCATAGACACTAAAAACCCGAACCAATGAAACATCACTGGTTCGGGTTTTTTGATAAATCCGCTTATTGGTAATTAATGATCGCTGGGTTAGGATCAAGCTTTAATACGTCTTCCGGAGTCATGACAGGCTGATCTTTCTTATAGAAGATTTTAAATGCGCCATATTGAACCGGATCATTTTTGACAAATTTGCGGTAAAGCGACATCTTCGTAGAATCAGGGCCATAGCCGTCAAAGTTTAACGCTACCTCCACATTGTCAGCGGGTTTGATGGCCTTTTTATTGACCAGCGCTTTATCAGTGAACTGGTGGACGAGAACAATTTTATCCGGCAGGTTATTTTCTTTAACAAGCTTGGATACATAGTCGACCGCTTTCTGTACTTCTGCTCCGTCGACGGAACCAAGGTTGATGCCGGGCGTTTCACCTTCCGCTACGTGAAACTCGGTGTCAATGGCCACGTGAACGTAAGGAAGCTTCAGCCATTTCTCAAGCAGCTTCACTTGATGGAGAACAGAATCGGTGCCGAGCTGAACGTCGAGCATAAGCAAGGCATCATTTTTCTTCGCAAGTGCTGCATACTCATCCAGGTCATCTTTAGAAGTCATGTGATAATATTTCCCTTCCGGACCCGGGTTACGCTGAGCAATGGTTGAAATCAGCTCAATAGTCGGAATCGCCGGGTGGGATGGATCGGCATCCGAATACGCCTGCGTCTGCTTCTTCAGCTTCTTCATTAAGGCATCAGGTTCCATTTCTCCTAGAATTCCCATTTGGGTGGAATGAGGGTTGCCGTAATACGCGACTAGGCGATGGTCCTTCAGCGGGCCGTTCGTTGGATCTGTTTTCCCTTTCATCAAAGTCTGCCCAACAGGGATGCTTCGTGTGCGGTCCCCTCCGTGTGCTTCCACCTTAGGCATCTTCTTCAAATCTTCCTCTGCCATGGTTTCTTTTAAAGGCTTGGCATCTTCAGAAGGCTGCAGAGCTTTGTAAGGCTGCGGCTGCTTCTCAGGTTGATCTTTTTCTTTCTCTTTGTCTTGATCATCTTTAGAATCTGAGTCTTTCTGCGAGTCCTTTGAGTTCCCGTCCTTACCCTCGGATTGTTTGTCTTTGCTGTCGTCCTGATCCGCCGTCGTTGAAGCTGAATCGGAACAAGCAGCGAGCAGAGAAATCAGCACAACAACCGCCAATAGAGTTACTATTTTTTTCAAGATGTTCACTTCCTTATGTATGGTTTTGAATGTATGAAACTATGTATATCCCAGCATCCATCAGCTTTCTATTATTCTCCTATAGAAAAAAACTGCCACTATATTTTAACACATAATGCCAGCATTCGAGTTTTTTTTATAAAAAAAGAATGTAAAATACTAGAAATTCATTTAGGTTTGGCAAATCAGCCCAAGCAAACTTATCAATCATGGGGAGGTAAAGAATTTATTATTCCATTTCTGTTACTATAAAAGTATCAATTTATAGCGATAAGGAGAGGTTTGAATGGATACTCAAGTATCTGCAAAAATGAGCATACGGAAGCCGGCGAATGAAGTTTTTGAAGCCTTTGTGAACCCTGAGAAAATCGGGAATTTCTGGTTCTCCAAGAGCTCTGAAAGGTGGCAGCAAGGAAAGACGGTTACCTTGAGGTATGACGAATACGATGCTGAAGGGGATATAAAGGTTTTAGAAGTAGAGGAAAATAAGAAAATCGAGTTTTCATGGGGCGGAAATGGTCAGGAAACGGTCGTTACCATTACGCTGAAACAGTTGGATCAATCGACCGCCATAGAAGTAAACGAATCAGGTTTGAAGGAAGATGATCCTGAAATAGTAAGCAAAATGATGGGGCAAAAAGAGGGCTGGGTCTATACGTTAACTTGTTTAAAGGGATACTTGGAAAATGGCGTGAATACTTTAAGAGCCTCATTAATTCATTAGAGAAGCGAAAGTGTTACAGAGGAGAATTTTTATGGATTGCTTGTTCAACTAACGATTTGTAAATTCAATAGGACAGAGCATCAACGATGAAGGTGAAGAATGGTGTTCACCAGAAGAGGCCGCTCCGGAAATACACTCCGCTTTAATCCGGGCGATGATGAAATGTTAGCCACACTACTCTTCATTGTTCGGGTTTTTTTCCTCATGCGGCAAATCCTCCCGCGGGAGTCTACTTTCGTTTTTCCCTTTCTCTGCTCAGATGAAAGATGCGAATAGAAGGGAAGACTATCAAGTATTACAGTCCTATGAAAACACTGGAGATTTATGCGGGAGGAAGCATAGGTGTGATCCGCAGAACTGCATGAGGGGATGATGCCGGAAAAGCGGAGTGTATTTCGGAGCGGTCGTTCAGGATACTCCTCTGCACTTCCTTGATGGTTTGTCTTTAAATGGTACTTCCATACGCCCAAGCATGCCTCATTCTGTGTTTTCGCTTAAGTAAGGTACCGCTTCACTTTCCGCGCACACGTCCACACTATATTTTTACATACCGCCTTTTTAGCTTTAACTCCGCCTAGTTATAAAACAGAAAAAATATATTGACCAGTACGGTCAACCGCTATACAATGAAATTGACCACACTGGTCAAGAAACGATCTGGAGGATCAAATATGGATACTAAATTTTTCAACTTAGAACAGGAAAAGCAAAACCGTATTCTAAACGCCGCACTAAACGAATTTGCTCGAAACGGCTTTAAGCATGCCTCTACCAATCAGATGGTTCAGGAAGCAGGCATCTCCAAGGGGCTGCTCTTTCATTACTTTAAGAATAAAAAAGACTTATATTTTTCGCTGTATGACCACTTTATCCAAATGTTTTTAGAAAGAATACAAACGGGCGTGGACTGGGAGGATCGCGATATTTTCCGCCGTTACCAGCAAATGGCCGCTTTGAAAATTGAACTCTTTTACACCTATCCGGATATGTTTCAATTCTTGAACACAGTATTGGCTGAAGATTCGACGTCCATCCAAAAGGAGCTGGAGAAGCGCAAGAATGACTTTATGAACCATGAGTTCAAACAAATGTTTCAAGATATTGATGTTTCCAACTTCAAGCCGGGGCTGGACTCGGAGAAGACGATTGAAATTATTAACTGGTCGCTTGAAGGCTTTGCCTACAAACAACAAGCCAAAATCAAAGGAAAGCCGATGGATCAAATCAATCTGCAGGAAGCACTCGCAGAACTGGATGATTATATTGAGGTTTTAAAACAATCCTTTTATCAATAAGCTAGAGCAGTTTACTTAAGGAGGGGTTTAGGATGAATGTGATTGAGATCAATAACCTGACAAAAATGTACGGGAAAGAAAGAGGGATTTCCGACGTCAGTTTTCAAGTGGAAGAGGGCGAAATCTTCGGCTTTATCGGTCCGAATGGGGCGGGGAAATCGACGACGATTCGAACGCTGCTGGGGTTGATTTACCCGACCAGCGGAAGTGCCGCTATTTTTGGTAAGGATATTGTAACGGCAGCTCCTGAGATTGCCGAGGATATTGGCTATCTGCCTTCAGAAGTTTTCTATTACGACAATATGAAGGTGATTGATCTCTTAAACTATTCGGCCAGCTTCTATAAGAAAGACTGCCGAAAGCGGATAACGAGAGCTTGCGGAAATCATGGATCTTGATGTTACGAAGAAAATCGATGACTTATCGCTCGGGAATAAGAAGAAAGTCGGCATTGTCCAGGGACTGCTTCACAGCCCGAAGCTGCTGATCCTCGATGAACCGACGAGCGGGCTTGATCCCTTGATCCAGCAGAAGTTCTTCAATTTGTTAAAAGAAGAAAATCAAAAGGGCGCGACGATCTTATTTTCTTCCCACATCTTAAGCGAAGTGCAGCGTCTATGCGACCGGGTAGCGATCATTAAAGAGGGAGAAATTGTTCAGGTTGAACAGATCCGCGTGCTAAAGGAAAAGAATCATAAGCGGTTTAAAATCGAAACAAGGAAAGAGCTGGAGCAGGAGTTCTTTGACCTTCCTGGCGTAACGAAGGTGGAACGTCATGAACAAACGATCAGCTTTCTGTTTCATGGCGACATCAATACGATCATGAAAAAAGTTGCGGAAATCGAGATCGTGAACCTCTGGGTGGAAGAGCCTGATTTAGAAGAAATCTTCATGCACTATTACGAGAAGGAGGAGTGAGCGGTCATGAACATTTTTCTTCATGAATTAAAGGATTATCGGAAATCGCTGCTGCTATGGACGCTTGCTTTAGCAGCGATTGCGCTTCTGTTTCTCTCCTTTTATCCTTCAATATCAAAGGACATAGAGGAGTTCACGAAGTTATTGGAAGGATTTCCGGAGCCCGTCAGGCAGGCGTTCGGAATTCAGCTGGACCGGATCGGTTCTGTCCTCGGTTTCTACTCGTACCTGTTTTTATATATTTTATTGTGCGGAGCGATTCAAGGGATGAATCTCGGTGTTTCTATTCTTTCTAAGGAAGCCCGCGAGAAGACCGCCGACTTTCTGTTAACTAAGCCAGTCTCTCGTACGAAAATTGTAACCGCAAAGCTGATGGCGGCGGTCGTCTCTCTGCTGATCACGAATGCGGTATATTTAATCGTTGTCAGTCTGACCGCTGCGCAAGTGAGTACAGAAGCTTACAGTTCAACCGTGCTGCTGCTCATTTCATTGACTTTGCTGTTTGTCCAGCTGATCTTTCTATCGATTGGATTAGCGATCTCCGTGCTCGTTCCGAAAATTAAATCCGTGCTGACGGTCACGCTTGGTACTGTATTTGCTTTCTTCTTTCTCGGCATGATTACTTCGATCGGAGGCGATGGAGCGAAACGATTTCTGTCACCGTTTCAATACTTTGACCGCAACTACATTATGGATCACACAAGCTACGAGATCCCTTATGTAATCGCTGGAGCGGCCATTGTGGCGGCTCACAGTAATCGTCAGTTACGTCGTGTACCTTAAGAAAGATATTCACACCGTATAAAGACCTGCGGTGGTATGTCAATGAAAAATTGAGGACAAATGGAGTTGTCAAGGGTCACTTTATCGAAAAAAGGCCATAAAAAACTAGACCAGTATCTAAATGGGAAATACTGGTTTGTGTGAAAGGGATGGTGCTTACGTGCTTAGGTCATACCTTCACGCCCCTTTCCGGCGAGAAGAGTTGGTGTTTGCGTAGTAGCGCATCCACCAGACGCACCAGTTTTCTTGCGGTTAAGACGAGAGCTCTCTTGTGTTGATGCTTTGGTACTTCCTTATACTTTTTCTCGTAATACGCATGATATTCCGGGATTTGCGTTCGTACCGAGTTGGCGGCTTCAACTAGGTAATAGCGCAAGTACTGGTTACCTCGACGGGTAAGGGAAGTATCCTCAGCGGTAAATTGACCTGATTGATGTTTCAGCCAGTAGAGACCGGCATACTTAGCGATTTTCGTTTCATCTTCGAACCGGTCAATCTGCCCGATTTCAGCGATGATCCCGGCGGCGTACACCGGTCCGATGCCAGGAATGGATTCTAAGGTTTGAGATAAACCAGCGATCAGCCGTCTGATTGTTTTGTCGATCTCTTTGACTTGACGTTTACACGAACGGATGACCTCGATGGAGGTGGCTAATAGCACATCTAACGAATCTTCCACGACCTTGTCCAAACGATATGACGAACGGACGGCGCGTTGGATGGAAGCTGCAACTTTTTTCGGGTCCGAGAATCGGTTTCGGCCCTTTTCCTGAAGAAAAGCAGCCAGATCTTCCAGCGGAAGTTCGGCGAGCTCATCCAGACTGTACTTCTCTAGAAACAGTTCCATCATCGCATTTCCGAAAATGGAGGAGTCCACTTCCTGAGCAAATGCGCTACACTTAAAGTTCAAGTGTTGAAGAAAGTGCTGTTTTTCCTTCGTGATTGTCCGGATGAGATGATAGCGAGAACGGGTGAGCTGTTGAAGAGCGACATATTGGCTTTCTTTGACAATCGACATCGTATTGCGACCGAAGCGCATGTAATCAGCGATGACAAAAGCATCGATCTCATCCGTCTTATTCATATCACTGTAGCTCTTTTTGAAATTTGCGATCTGTTTGGGATTCATCACAAAGACTTGAGTCTCTAACCTTTGAAGGTCCTCATCGTGATGAAGGAACATCGACGGATGAAAACTGTAGACCGAGGTTGATTCTAAGCCAATCTTCAGGGTGTCAATCTCTTCATCAGTGGTCAAATCAAGCAGTCGTTGTTTCAAATTCATCGCTCCAGGGAGATCATTCGATACGGTACACGTATCAAGACGGTCCCCCTCCTGATCAAGCACACAAACTTTCATATCTGAGGAACTGACGTCTAAACCAACAAATAGTTTCATGGGAAATCCTCCTTTCGATTTAGAATCATTGGGTCTTTCTTGGACGCCTCGAGATATCTCTAGTGTGAACGCCGATCAACAACCTCGTGTATAAGAGCTCACTCTCCATCGAAAGCCGCCCCGGAGCTACTACCATCCGGGTTCGAGAGGCAGAGGGCTCAGCCTGCGAGTATGGAGTGCTGCACGTGCACTGAGAAACAGTCTTACATTGTGGTCGTGCCACAGGAGGAGGAAGAATTGTCCCAAATGATCCTATTATCATTATCTAGAAATATCTCGGGACGTCCAAGGATATCCCCGAGAAAACTCTCAATTGACTGAGCTTAAATATACTATAGAGGAGGGGTTGAGATGAACGTATTCAGGAGGGAAATGAAGGCGCACCGGAAGTCGTTGATCATCTGGTGTGTGAGTATGATTTTTCTAATCGCCTCTGGAATGGGAAAGTATGCCGGGTTTTCATCGACAGGGGAGTCGATGAATGACCTTATGCAAGCGATGCCGCAATCGCTGCAGGCGATTACCGGCATGGGAAGCTTTGACTTGTCGCAGGCAACTGGATTCTACGGGGTGCTTTTCATCTATATGGCGTTGCTTGCAGCGATTCATGCGGTTCTGCTCGGCTCGACGATCATTTCCAAGGAAGAACGCGACAAAACGGCGGAGTTCTTGTTTGTTAAACCGATATCGCGAAGCAAAGGTAGTGAGGATCAAATTGCTTGCTGCTGCAGTCAACGTCCTCATTCTTGATCTCGCTGCCTTACTCACCAGCCTGGCGATTGTCGGGTATTACAGCGACGGAGCTTCCTATGTGGCTGATGTCGGCGTGACGATCGCTGGAATGCTGATGCTGCAGCTCATTTTCTTAATGTTAGGGGCATGGGTGGGAGCCGGATACAAGAAGTCAGGCAAGGCAAATGCTGTATCAGCAGCGGTTCTATTCCTGACCTTTCTTCTCTCTGTCGCGATTGATTTAAATGATAAATTGACCAGCCTGAAGTATTTCTCTCCCTTTAAATATTTTGAAGCGAAGCAAATGATCAATGGAGAAGGATTAGAAATCGTTTATGTCGTGCTTTCAATCGTTTTAATGGCCGTCTTCCTCTTGTTGACCTTCGTGTTCTATGAGAAAAGAGATTTAAGAGTGTAGCAAATCAGCCTCGTCTCTGCTCAAGAGAAGAGGCTTTTTGCATTCTTTTTAAAAAAATAAATTTCTCCCATCACTTTCCCCGTATGAATCGTTATCTAAAGGAAGAGCTTAAAAGAAGCAGCTTGGATCAAAGCCAGTTGTAAGTCTATTGCGTTTGTGTACGTGAAATGGAATAACCTGTTCATGGATCCGTTTAACACATGCGCTTTCTACATTCTTTATCTTAATCCGTAAGAGGTTGTCTTTTTTTCTAGATGGTTTCATTCTTTTAATCGTCTAGGGATTCGGGAAACGCCGAGACTCCTGTGGGAGATGAGTAACAGGTGAGGCCCCGCAAGCCTGAAGGGCTGAGGAGACTCAGCGTACGCCCACGGAAAGCGAGGTGTTTCCCGAAACCCGTTCATGTTATTTAGAAGTAACCGATCCTAAATTTGAAAAGTGGGTGGTAGAAATGGAAGTGAGTGATCTATATGAATCGTTAAAGAAGGATGTGGATCGCTTCGCTTACTCGATTGCCCGCCATGAACAGGAAGGCAAGGACCTGGTCCAGGATGCCTGGGAAAAGTCATTAAAGGAAGACGATCTTCTCGACCTTCCCCGTCACAAACAGAAGGCCTGGTTTTATCGAGTGATGAAGAATAAACTGATCGATCTGCGAAGAAAGGATCAGCGCTTATCTCAATGGGAGGAACAGATGGACCTCCCCGTTCACGATTTTCCTTACCAGCATCTTGAGATGACCGAGCTACTGTCCCATTTATCAGAAGAACTGAGTGATATCGTCTTTAAGCGGTACTGGATCGGACTATCCAGTAAAGAAATCGGGCAGCAGCTGGGTCTGCCGGCTTCGACGATTCGGTTCAAGCTTCAGCTTTCGATCAAGCAATTACGAAAATATTTGGAGGAGGAGAAACGATGAAACAACGAATTGGAAATATTGGAAGGTTAAATTTAATGCATGCAACAGAGGAAAGTGTGAAGGCGATCGAGCGAGTCAATAATATTGGCACGGTCTATTACCGTAAGGAAACGGCGCACCTGTTACCGTTATTGAATGCGGGTAATATCGGGAGTTGTCAGGAGATCCCGGATGGATACCATTTTACGAAGGGGACGTTATTTGTCGATTCGGAGTACTTGAAATCCATTACGGAACCGTTAAAATTATTTGCCACCAACGACGTTGTGATTGATGAAGAAGTAACAGCGGAACAGCTGAAACAATCGCAGCTTCAATTGCGAGTGAACGGTCAGGTGTACACGCCTGCTCATCTAGCAGGCGCAGCAGCCGGCTTCATCGCGGAAGGCACCTCAGAATTAAAAACGTATGAAGGGGCTCAATTCCGCTTCGAAAAGGGAGAGTTCCGCTTAACCAATGCTTTTCTTAAAACCGCAGCGAAACCAATTTATTTAGTGGTCAAAGGGATCGTTCGTTTCGCTCCTGATCTGGATATGGAATTATTTAATGATAAATTGTACCGTTTAGATGTGAAGGGAGTGCTTTCGCTTTATGAAAGTCAGGAACCCTTCTTTCACCAAAAAGCAGGCTCATTGATTGGCAGCCAAATAGAGGTGATCCCTGATGGCTATCAAGTGATCGAGCAGACGCTTCGTTTGAACAGCAGATCGATCCGCCGCTTCCGAGGAGGGAAGCTGTATACGACTGCACCTATCCTGATCGACGCAGATGTTACGAGGGCAGCCTTATCCGAAGCCCTTCATTCGATCCACTCTCATTCGATCATCGTCTGTCATGAAGATGTGGAGGACCTTATTTATGAATGCGCGCCTCTGCTGGAAACCGAGGTGCTTTCCTATCAGAATTCCTTCATTTTTATCGAAGACGAAGAACTATGGACCAACGATCAGCTGAAAGCCCTCGATCAGCCCGCGCATTTTATAGTAGACGGCCAGCTGAGGTTCGCGGAAGATGTTCAGCCTGAAATAGTGGAAACGCAGATCGCTGCGCTGGATAACCTGGAGGAAGTGATCGTTCCGCAGACTTCACTAAAAGGCAGTCTGCAAAAGGTTCTCCGTGTCAATAAAGGGATGATTGAAACGGCGGATACGGATAAAAAGGAATCGAATTTAAACAATTTAGGCGAGCTTACTCTTTAAGCTAAATATAGAAACCCGAGGTACACGCGGACTGTGTGCCTCGGGTTTTTTTCTATTGAATAGCCCATTCCATTCTGTTGGTTAATATGTTTCTGGTTAATTCGCCAGTCAAGTTAAATACTTGCAAGTTAAATTCAGGCTCTTTTTGACCAGAAAACTCCTTCCAGGACTCAGCTATATATTTTAAATCCTCTGCACTTATTAAGGCGATATCCGTATCTTCTTCAGAGAAAGCTTTTAACTTCTGAGCTTTGGATATAGATTCATTCGTATAATCGGAAGTAATAATAAGAAATAACGTGACCCGCATAGGTTCTGTTCTGATATAACCTAGGAACTGGTCAAAATGGCTATCTGGAAAATTATAAGGGTTTTCTACACTTTTATTATCCCAAAGAATTACTTCTTTTTGATTGTATTGTAATTTCCCATCCGCATGTTTAGACCCTTTCATGTCAACTAAATCTATCCCCAACTTCTTTTCAAAGATATATTGAGTGGCTTCTTCGAATTTGTGTTCTACGTCAAGGTCTTTATCAATTATTTTATTAATTCTTAGCGATTTATAATTCCTGCTTGCTAGTTCTTCATAAAAGTCATAAAGGCGAGACCTGGAATCTGTAGGGTCAGAATCAGAAATTGAAGCTAAATTCTCATAGTAATCAATGATATTCTTAATCTTCTCTTCCTTAGTCCCGCTTATTCTGGCGCCATCTAAATTTCGTAGTACTTCTTTCAACTCAGTATTGCTTAAG
Source organism: uncultured Bacillaceae bacterium (assembly GCA_963739045.1). Classification (GTDB taxonomy): domain Bacteria; phylum Bacillota; class Bacilli; order Bacillales; family Halobacillaceae; genus Halobacillus_B. The sequence continues at coordinate 612,387 of CAVTYY010000001.1, forward strand.
AAGTTAAGAGCGCTGGTAGGGAGAATATTATGTTTAATAATCCTGTCAATTAAGGAATTCTTAGTACCGCTCATGCTAAGACCTAAAGGGGAGAGAATACTTTTTAATTGGGCGACATTTAAGTCATTTAGTAAGCTGAGATAAGTTTCCTTCCGTAGTTCACTGCCTAACTCGTACCTTACTACTCTAGCTATTTCATGTGGAATAATATAATACGCTTCATTATCTTTAAAACGTAAAATGATTCCTCTGGCCTGTAAATCCTTCAATGATTTTTCTACTTGTCTTAAACTATGTAATTTATTGCCTTTTTGAGGAAACCTTCCTACCCTGCTTTCTATGAGATAGTGATCTCGATTACTAAGTCCTAATTCAGTTTTTAATACATTTAGCATGTTGATCTCATGAGCGTTAAGCGAATCATCCTTCTTCCATGCCGCCACAAGAACAGCAGTATAAATCCTAAGTGCTTCTTCAGGAATAGAAGTTTTTATAAACTCTTCATCCTCACTTTCCTTTAGGATCTGTTTTTCAAGGTCCTCTACGCAAGCAAATAATTCATTTTCAGAAAGTGTATATCCCTCGTTTTCCATCAAGGACATTAGTATCATTTCATTAACTAATGCAATATCTCGATCAGCTTCCAAAAAATCTAGATTTAATTTTACTCTATCGCTATTCTGAAATTCATCGATATTTTTAAGGATGACCTCTCTCATTTCTTCTTCACTTTTAAGTCTTACATCTTTCAAGAAACTATCTACTATTCTGGACAAATAAAGCTTTGACATCTTAGGAAGTACTTCTTCCATTTTCATCAACTACACCTCTTTCTTTAGTGATAATGCTACGGTCACATTGCTTATGACCTATTTTACCTTATTTTTGGGAATTTAACTAATAAACCAATGAATATTCAGATAATTTACCATGGTTATAATTTTTAAACACTTGAGGAGCAGGGGAGCAGTTTTGTTGTTATATTTCATCTGTATCAGTATTTTCTCTTGAATTAATGCACTTTTTGTCTACAATTGCTTGCGCTTATCTCAAAAAAATTGTTCACCTTAATGCAGTGATCATGTGTAAAGTGATTCTTTCTATATAGAAACACGTAAGGTATTAAAAATCTAAAATAACCAGAGCTGGTGGTGAATATCCATATAGAGATGTGGATGGACTAGTAAAAGTGAGGGAAACAAATGGATGATATGTATCCCATTTTAGAAGCCATAACTCCTTCCTGCCCAAATCCGATGGTCCTTGCTACGGTTATTAAAGTGGAAGGATCGGCTTATAAGAAGGCGGGAGCAGCGATGTTATTGAGAGCGAATCAATCAAGAGTAGGAATGTTAACGGCAGGATGCTTGGAAGACGATCTTACCGCCAGGGCAGAACTAGTCTGGGCGCGAGGAGAATCCTGTACGGTCCGCTATGATATGAGAGATGAAGATGATTTGTCCTGGGGGCAGGGAGCAGGATGCAACGGGGTAATCACTCTGTTGCTTGAGCCGGTCATCGGCAAGACTTTGCAGCATTTATTAACGCTGAAGAACTGCTTAGATAAGAAGAAGATCGTCACACGAATCAAACGGTTTACCCGAGAGCTGGAACCCCTAGAAGCGATGTATGTTGTGGAGGATGGTTCAGTATTTGGTGACGTTCTTCCTGATTGGAATTTAGATGATTTCAGGGAAACAACGAACGATTATTCATTTAAAAAAGGGCTCGTCTTAGCAGGAAATTCCGCTGATCTGTTTTTTGTTCACCCGATCTTTCCCCGGCCGCATGTGTATGTATTTGGAGCGGGTGAAGATGCTCGGCCGCTTGTTTCATTGGCGGCACGCGTGGGATTTGGGGTGTCGGTCATCGACTGGCGGCCGGGGTTATGCGTGCGAGATTATTTTCCCAGTGCTGCGCAGCTGCTCGTGGAGAGGCCGGCAGAAGCGATACCCAAGTTATCTTTTACAGAAAAGGATTTCGCTGTTGTGATGACGCATCAATTTCAAAAGGATCAGCTCATTCTTCAAGAGCTGCAAAAGAAAAAGCTATTCTATCTTGGTGTGTTAGGACCGAAAAACCGTACCGAACGATTGTTGGGAACGGAAAAAGTTACGACAGCCATTCATTCTCCCATTGGACTTTCTATTGGAGCGTCCGGTGCTGAGGAGATTGCCGTCAGTATTGTGGGCGAGATGATTCAGAGGATGCGGAAGGCACAGGCATGAAAATCATCGGAATTTACCTTGCCGCAGGAGGAAGCAGCCGGATGGGGTTCGATAAGCGCTATTTGCAAATCAATCATGAGCCATTAGGAAGTATTGGTCTAAAGAAAGCTTTGCGTTCTAAGCTGGATCATACGCTGGTAGTCGTGCGAAGAGCGGAGACCTTCGGATGGCTGGATCCGTCGTTTTTCTCCGCTCCTCTCACATCCAAATGGAGTCATGTCCCAAGTGAACACGCAAGTCAGGGGCAGTCCTTCTCGCTGAAATGCGGTGTACTCCGGGCGGTCGAAGAGGGAGCTGATGCCGTGCTGGTCCTACTTGCGGACCAGCCTTTCATTACTACGGCCATTATTAATCTCTTGATCGATACCTATGCCTCTCAAAAAGAAACGGCATCATATATAGCGGCTGGAAATAATGGCGTGCCCATGCCGCCGCTTCTGCTTTCTGGATCCTGCTTTCCTTATCTCAATCAGTTAAAAGGAGACCAGGGAGCCCGGAGAATTCTGCGAAAAGACTTGGTACATAACGGCAAAATCATCCCTCAGGCTCCGCTGTGTTTTTACGATGTCGATACCTTGGATCAGTATTCATTATGCACAAGAATGACAGGGAAGAAGTGATCAAGTGGAGTATATCGGGAAGAGTGTGATTCGCAAGGAAGCACTGGAGAAAGTTACAGGGAAGGCGAAATACACCAATGATTTTCAAGAAACAGGCGAGCTGCATGCCAAAATGGTAACCAGTCCTTATGCGCACGCGTCCATTACCTCAATGGATTTTTCAGCGGCATGGAAAATCCCCGGTGTAACCGCGATCTTAGGGGATGAGCCTTTTCCGCTTGTCGGGGAAGAGATTAAAGACCGGTCGCCGATTGCCTATCGAACTGTGCGGTATCACGGGGAGCCGGTGGCCGTGGTCGTAGCAGAAAATCCAATCATAGCGAAACGAGCTGCCGATGCCATCCTGGTTTCCTATGAGCCGCTTCCTGTCGTGAATTCTCCCCGGGAAGCTTTTCGAAACCCTTCTCATCTCGTGCATGAGAACCTGGCAAGCTATGAAAAACAAGAGCACGTCTATCCGGTTCCAGATACTAATATTGCCAATCTTACTAAAATCAGAAAGGGAGATCGGGACAAAGGATTCGGGGAAAGTGAGGTTACTGCCGAGTTTCAGATTTCCTTTACTCCGTCGGATCACGCAGCGATGGAAACCCGCTGCTCGATCGTGGAGATTCGAGCGGATGGAACGGTTGTCATTACGACCAGCAGTCAGGCTCCTTTTGCCATAAAGAAATTAATGAAGTGGTATTTCGGAATCGAGCCTGGAAAAGTGATTGTGAACACGCCTTTAGTTGGCGGAGCGTACGGAGGGAAAGCGTCTGTTCAATTAGAGATCATTGCTTATTTAGCATCGAAAGCAGCCGGAGGTCGTCCGGTTAAACTGTTTAATACGCGCGAGGAGGATATGATTACCTCCCCCGTTCATATCGGCCTCGATGCTACGGTAAAGTTAGGAGCTACGAGAGAAGGCGTGTTAAAGGCGGCAGAAATTCAATTTCTATTTGATGGAGGGGCGTATTCCGATAAGGCAGTGGATATCACCCGGGCTGCAGCGGTCGATTGTACAGGGCCTTACCGAATCGACCATATCTGGTGTAATTCCTATTGCATGTACACGCATCATCCTTATGCGGGTGCTTATCGAGGATACAGTCATTCGGAAGTGTTATTTGCCTTTGAGCGCACGATGGATGTGCTGGCTGATAAATTAGGAATGGATCCGCTTGAGCTTCGGTTGAAAAATGCGATTCTCCCAGGAGACCTCACGCCCACTCAAGTACGGTTGAACGAGAGTACCGTCGGAAATCTTCCCGCCTGCATTAAACGGTTAGCAGACTTGATGAACTGGAAGGAAGGACGGGTTACCCAGCTGAATGAGCGGATACTGAGGGTGAAAGGAGTCAGCTGTATTTGGAAAACGTCCACCTTCGACACAGATGCCACGTCCGGCGTGCTGCTGACCTTTAACTCTGACGGCAGCATCAATCTGATGTCAGGAGTGGTGGAGATTGGAACAGGGACCAAAACGGTGCTGGCTCAAATTTTGGCGGAACAAATGAAAATGGATATCAGCCAGATCCATGTCAAAATGCTCGTAGATACACAAACCACACCGGAACATTGGAAAACAGTGGGGAGCAGATCCACCTTTATGGCAGGAAGAGCGGTTATGGAAGCGGCTGAAGATGCGAAACGCCAACTAAGAGAGCTTGCTTCAGAAATTTTACGAGCGGAACCGGTGGACATTGAGGTGGCGTATGGAAAGGTTTTTCTGCGTGAACATCCGGAAGTGAGCCTGGAGATGAAGGATCTTGCCTATGGTTATAAGTATCCGAACGGAAATACGGTGGGCGGCCAGATCATCGCCAGCGGAAATTATACGTTAACGCGAATGACTTATTTAGATCCGGAAACAGGCGCAGGAAAGCCGGGGCCGGAATGGTCGGTTGGCGCTCAAGGGATCGAGCTGGAACTCGATACCCGGGACCTAACTTATCGCCTAATCACTGCTTATACGGTGGTCGACATTGGCCGCGTATTAAATCGCAAAGCCGCTCTAGGTCAGATCATGGGGGCGATGAGCATGGGCATTGCCTTCGGAGGAAGGGAAACCTTTGTATTCGATGAGTATGGGCGGGTGTTAAATCCACAGTTAAGAACGTATCGGCCCCTCCGGTATGGCGAACAGCCGAACTATGTGGTGGATTTTATTGAAACGCCTCACAAGGCAGCTCCCTATGGTGCCAGAGGTGCGGGAGAACACGGGCTGCTTGGGATGCCAGCCGCGTTAGGAAACGGTTTATCTACGGCAATCGGTAGGCCATTGCATCGGTTACCGCTTCTCCCCGAGCAATTATGGCGCGTGAAAAAGGAGGGAAAGCGTGCTTCCCTTTAATTTTGACTATCATAAACCGAAGACGGTGGAAGAAGCGGTAAGGCATTATCAAACGGGGGTGCAGGAAGGCAGGAATCCCTTTTACATGTCCGGGGGGACCGAGCTGCTGACGCTTGGCCGCCTGAGCCTAGTATCCACCGATATCGTGATCGATCTAAAAGGGATTCCTGATTATACTTCCATTACCTCTCAGCAAGATTACCTTGTGCTGGGGGCAGGAGCGACCTTAACGGCCATTGAGGAAGCGGACGTTTATCCATTAGTCAGTCACATCGTAAGCGAGATCGCTGATCGCACGGCCAGGAATAAGATTACCTTAGCCGGCAATATCTGCGGTCAGATTTTTTACCGGGAAGCTGTCCTGCCTTTCTTGCTCGTTGATTGCTCAGCCGGAGTGATGGGTCCAGAGGGAATAGCCATTCAGCCATTCAATAAAATTTTTCACAAAGAAATTCAGCTTAATGAAGGAGAGTGGCTGTTTACAATTATCGTGAATAAATCTGATTTAGACCTGCCTTATTTTTGTAGAAAAAGAAGGCAGCAATGGGACACAGGTTATCCGCTAATTACGTTAGCCGCGGTAAAAAAGGAGCAGGAAATCCGAATGGCCATCAGCGGGTTATGCCCTTTTCCCTTTCGTTCCCTGGCAATGGAAGCCGTGCTGAATGAGTCCGAGCAGTCTGCAGAAAAACGAGCAGATAAGGCGTTAAGTTATGTCCCGTCTCCAGTTTTATCAGACGTAGAGGGCTCAGCCGATTATCGCTTGTTTACCTTAAGGAATATGATGCTGGACGCAATCCAGCAGTTGGAGGGGGAACCAAATGGAGCATGATCCGATCTACAGCTTTCTGCTTTCAGTTAATGCAGAAAAGAAAACAGTCACTGCGCGGCCAGCCGATACGCTCTTATACATCCTACGGGAGAAACTTGGTCTGACCGGTGCCAAACCGGGCTGCTTAAATGGCGATTGCGGAGCCTGCACAGTATTAGTAGACGGGACACCGATGAAATCCTGCCTGATGCTTGCCATTGAAGCAGAGCCTCATGAAATAACGACCATTGAAGGACTGAAAGATACATTAATCCAGCAAGCTTTCGTCGAAGAGTTTGCCTTTCAATGCGGCTACTGCACCTCAGGATTTCTGATGAACGGGTATGCGTTACTTCAAACGGTTCCAGAAGCAGATGAAGCCGTCATTACAAAGTGGCTGGAGTCCAATATTTGCCGGTGTACCGGTTACGCAGAAATCAGCCGGGCGATTCATGGTGTCCTCGAGCGTTTGAAAGAAAAGTAAAACAGCCCCTTCCATGAGAGTGTGTGCTCGCTGGAAGGGGCTGTTTTATTTTGTAAATGAATCATGGTTTCGCCGTATAAAGGAGATTTACCTACGTAATCAAGGTTTCAACATTTTATCATCTCGACAAAATGAGCCAGAACGCTTGCAGTAAGTCCCCAAATCACTTTGTCCTCATACAAATAAAAGTACTCCTCAATCTGCCGGGTTCTCCAGTTATAATCTCTGCCGCCTGCGATCAATTCATAAGGGAAATTTTCCTCCGGCTGCGCTTGGAAATTCACATAATGAACTCGAGGTTCCGTCTTCATAAAAAAGGACAGCGGAACAGTAAACACTTCCTGGACTTCCTCAGGATTCGGTTTAATGTTAGCGGCAGGCTGGCTGATGTAGCCGGCATACGGATAGACAATCATTCCGAACGGAGAAACGATATAATCGAGCGGATGCACATCCTCCAGATCCGCTGCCTGAATCCCTAACTCTTCCGTCGTTTCTCTGATGGCAGCCTCTTTAGCGTTCGGGTCGTCTCCCTCGATTTTACCGCCTGGAAAACAAATATCGCCTGGCTGTCTTCTCAAATGGTTGGATCTGACCTCAAACAGGACGTGAGTTTCGTTATCTTTTTCAATCAGGGGTAAGAGAATGGCGAATTTCTTAAACTCTTTACTGCCAAGAATCACAGGAGTATGTTGTTTCGTTTGGTTTAAAATCGATTTCGGATCCACAGCATCACCTCAAATCTATTATCCTTCTACTATAACAAAGGTTTGGTGATGGGTTTGCAAGATTAGCTCATTCTTTCCTGACTTCTTCCTAGCAAAAAAGATGTATCTTTACCACAATACCAGGATGTGGTGAAAGATTTAATCACCTAAATGAGATTTTCACCCTGAATGGCCGCTATCAAGAAATTAAGAAGCAGCAGGCAGGATCTGATGCTGTTCTAGTTTGGCACGTTCTTCTTCATTGGCCGGTTTGTAGCCTTTTTCTATTAATTCTTTTATGTAAATCTTATTGTAAATAAAGGAAAATATGATTCCGGTTACTGATGCGCCAATCCCTAGAGTAAATGAACCGAGCACCGCTTCGATGATAAACATGATCACCGCCCATTTTAAATCCCCGCGAAACAAAGCAGGAAAGAAGCCAAAGAAAAAAGTAGTCCAGCTGAATCCAAGTTTAACCTCCTTTATTAATCCTGCCTCATTTTTTAACGTAACTTTCATGTGATCTCTCCCTTTTCTTAATAGATTTAAGATTAAGGATGCGGGCAATAATGTTCGGGCGATAAATACTATAAATGCATGAAAAAATCACCGCTCAATAATCTATATGTACTATATTACTACATATTTATTCAAAAGTAACCTGGGTTTTTTCTATAAATTGGATTTTTAAATGAAGAAGGCTTCTCAAAGAATAAACGGTTCAGAGAGAGCACAGAATGACAGGTTTGGAAGACGAAAGTAGGCTATAATAAACCCAAGGAGCTGAAGCGCTATGACAATGACAGAGTCTTTGCAGAAGGCCATCGACTATATGGAGGAACATTTGCTAGAGCCGATTACGACTGAAGATATTGCGCGGCAGTCTAACATATCGCCTTATCATTTCCAGCGGACGTTTATGATCTTGACTGAGCGCTCGGTTGGGGAATATCTTCGTCATCGGCGATTAACTCTGGCCGCGGAAGAATTGCTTCATTCTCCTATAAAAGTGATCGACCTGGCAGGGAAGTACGGCTACGACACTCCGGAGTCGTTTACGAAAGCGTTTCGCAAGCAGCACGGTGTGACGCCAAGTGAAGCAAGAAAGGGAATGGGACAGCTGCAATCGTATAATCGAATGGTCATACAATTAACCTTGAAAGGGGCAGAACCTATGAAATATCGGATGGTGGAAAGAGAAGCGTTTCAAACGATCGGGGTCAAACGTCAATTTGTCTGTGCGAAGGAGCCGGGCATCCCTGGTGTAGAGGATTATTGGGCGCAAGCGAACCAAGACGGCACAACGGAAAAACTCTCTCAGCTGAATGAAGGTGAGATCAAAGGGCTGCTTGGGGTGACGGATAATTATGATGAAGAACAGAATACCGTCGATTACTGGATTGCAGTTGAACATAATGGAGATGGGGCAGCAGAATTTGAGAAGATCGAATTTCCAGCCGCTAAATGGGTCGTTTTCGAGGTAAGGGGGCCGATTCCGGAAGCCATCATTGATTCATGGAAGCAGATTTATTCAGAATGGTTTCCTTCCCACAACGTGGAACCCGCCAGCCTGCCTCCGCTTGAAGTGTATAAAGAAGAGGACTTGCGGCGCGCGGATACGTATTCAGAAATCTGGTTTCCGGTCTTATAACTGGTGAAGAGGGCGAAGAGAAATCTTCCGCCCTTTTTTCCGTTTAGGATGAAGGTTTGTTTGCTTCCTTGATGATCTCTGCATAAAACTGGATGGCGTGAATGTAATTGTCGACACTGACAAACTCGTTCGTGCCGTGCATCCGGTTAAGGTCCTCTGAAGATATTTGCACCGGCAGGAAACGATACGTATCTTTGGCTACTTGATCGTATTGCCGGGCATCTGACCCCGCGAACATCAAATAAGGAGCGATAACCGCGTTCTGATAAACATTCCGTGCCGCTTGCTGAATTGATGAAAAGGAGCGGCTATTCGTGGAGGAAACTTCGGATGCCTCCGTTCCTGACATGTTCACATGGATATCCGGATCATCAATCGTCTCCTCGATAAAGGTTTTCACCTCTTCCATGGTATTGCCTGGCATCAGCCGCAGGTTAATGATGGCCGATGCCTGCTCCGGCAGGGCATTGTACTGTTCGCCGGCGTTGAAAATCGTCGGGGCAATGGTCGTCCGGATCAGGGCGGCTGAGGCAGGCTGCTGCAGGAGAATCTTTTCAATAATAGGTTCGAACACAAATTTGTTGGCAAATACATACTTCATTCCAAAGCTCATCTCCGGCGCCACGTAGTTGAATAAATCCTCACCGGGTCCCTGGAGATCACCGTTAAATTGAGTGTCCTCCAGTTTAGCGATCGCTTTGGAGAGCCTTCCAATATTCGTGTGGTTCTTCGGCTGGGAAGAGTGCCCCCCGCTGCCTTCAATCGACAGTTCCGCTGTAGCTGATCCTTTTTCAGAAATGCCGACAACTCCCACCGGCTGATCAACGCCGGGAACCATATCGTTCACAACGGCACCGCCTTCATCAAGCACGAAATCAAAGCTGACGCCCCGTTCTTTGAGCGTGCGGGCGATCACTTGCGCCCCTTGTTCGCCACCGATTTCTTCATCAAATCCGAACATAAAATAGGTATCGCGATCAGGGGTAAATCCCTGGTCGAGCATGGTTTCTGCTGCCTGGAGAATGCCGATCACCCCGATCTTGTCATCCAGAGTTCCGCGGCCCCAAATGTTTCCGTCCGTGACCTTGCCGCTGAAGGCCCCTTGCTTCCAGTTGTCTTCCGTACCCTCAATTACCGGAACGACATCATAATGGCTCGTCAAACCGATCGCATTGCGGCTGGCATCGGTCCCTTGCCATTTGAATACAAGACCATACTGGTTGATTTTCTCTACCTCAAGCTCCTGATAGACACGGGGAAACGCGTCTTCTAGAAAACGGAGGAATTGATCGTACTTGTTAAAATCAATTTTACTTCGATCCTGATAGGAAATCGTTTGGTATGTAATCGCTTTGGAAAGGTGTTGAACGGCCTCTTGTTTATTCACCTTCAGCTCGGCCGGGTGGGCCTCCGGCTGTTTGGAATCAACCCTCACCGTATTGAAAACGGTTACAATAATAAATATAAAAAGCAGTGACCCCGCAATGACCAGCCCAAGCTTCCATTTCTTCATATCCATTCCCCCAATCGTACTCTCTACTCATTCCCTGTCCCTGCCGGAAAATCCTTTTTCTCCAGGCGGTTTCGGGAGTGTCAGGGCAGGAGCAAGAGAACGATGAGAACGATGAGCAGACTTACCTTCCATTTGACGTACCGTTTACGCAAGCGAAGGGTCATCACGATCATAAAAAGGAGCAGAGGAATTAACGCATATTTTACAGGAAAGGGCAGAAAAGGCATGAGGAAGGAGACAAGCAGAATATAAGCAACATAAATGAATTCTCGTCCGCTTCCTTGGAAAGCAACAGCCTCTTTTTTTCTTTTGGACTCCATACGATTCCCCACCTCCTCTTTTTCCCTGATGGTAACACGGATGAAAGAATGATCAAGACTTCCTCGCAGTATTAGACCAAAAATAACCCTGTTATGTAAGCGCTTTAATTATGGTAGGATGTAAGTATGTGGAAGTGAAATTCCGCACAACAGAACATACGATTATGATTCGCAAAATATCTACCTATCTGTAAAACTTCTTTAACAATAATCAGGTTCAATAGAAGTAATAATCCCCTTAATTTTCCTTAATAATCGAGAGAAGCGGAGGAATCAGCTATGAAAAATTTCGGTAACCAGGTTCAGTTCAAAGTCTATCAAAACATGCCCAGCCCCGATCCTAACCGTCTCCCTGTAGTGTACGAAGAATGGGAAGAACGCGCGAGAGAAGTACTGGAAGAGGGACCCTTCTATTATGTTGCCGGAGGTGCCGGTGGTGAGAACACCATGCAGGCCAATCTTCAAGCCTTTCAACGATGGAAAATTGTCCCGCGGATGCTCAGGAACGTGGAGGAGCGGGATATTTCCATCGAATTATTTGGCCAGGCGTATTCCTCGCCGTTACTGCTCGCTCCCATTGGCGTTCAGTCGATCATTCACCCCGAAGGAGAAATCGCTGCGGCTAGAGCCTGCGCCGCGATGAAGATCCCGTACATTGCCAGCTCCGCTTCGACCAAACCGATGGAAGAAATAGCCGAAGCGATGGGGGATGCCCCTAAGTGGTTTCAGCTTTATTGGAACAAGGATCCGGAAGTGACCGCGAGCTTTTTGACCAGGGCAGAGGCAGCTGGTTATTCAGCGATAGTGGTCACTTTAGATACCGCGATGATGGCCTGGCGGGAGCAGGATTTAAAAAACGTCTATTTGCCGTTTCTGATTGGCGAAGGGGTAGGTAACTACTTTACAGATCCAGCCTTTTGTTCAAATCTGGAAGAATCTCCTGAAGAGGATCCGGCTTCAGCGATCATGCACTGGACCCAGACGTTTGGCAATCCGAGCTTAACATGGGAGGATCTGGCGTTTTTACGCAAACATACGAGCCTGCCGATTTTGCTGAAAGGAATTTTACACCCGGATGATGCCAAGCTTGCCGTTGAGCATGGCGTCGATGGAATTATCGTTTCCAATCATGGCGGACGCCAGGTAGACGGAGCGATTGGTGCGCTGGAAGCTCTGCCGCAGGTCTGTGAGGCTGTTCAAGGGAAAATTCCTGTGCTAATGGATAGTGGGATTCGGCGCGGATCGGACGTGGTTAAAGCTTTAGCTTTAGGAGCCAAAGCAGTCCTGGTCGGGCGGCCGTGCATGTATGGTCTTGCGGTGGCCGGTGAAGAAGGAGTCAGGGAAGTGCTCCAAAACATGCTGGCAGATACGGACTTGACCCTTGCTCTTGCAGGAGAGCGGTCCGTTCGGGAATTGAACCGGTCAAATCTGAGAAAAGAAGAATAAATAAAAAGGCTGAGACAATAGGAGATGCCTCCCATAAAAGACGAACCATCAAGGGAAGGGCAGAAGTTTACCTCTGAATGACCGCTCCGGAAATACACTCCGCTTTTCGCGGGCGGCTGGTTTGCCTCCTCGTGCCGCGCACTGTGGGGTCAAACCTATGCCTTCCTCCCGCAGAAGTCTCCGTGTATTTCCTACGCTGGTATATTTTATCTCTCCACTATCCTTTGTCGTTGATGGCAGAGTAATTAAATGGAAACGAAAATATACTTCCAGTGGAAACGTCTAAACAAAAATCCGAAAGATGATGGAAGAATGTGGTTAACATTTCCTCATCTTTCGGATTCAATAATTGTTAAAATTCTTTTATCCATGCCTCTTTGTTGTATATTAAACTATTTACTAGATTGATTGAGAATATCTTTCCGTTCCGCCTGAGTAACAACAGAACAGCCCGAGTCACATGATTCCTTCAAGGCACAAGTGCCGCATTTACCTTGACGGCTCTTCTTGAAAAAGGAAATCACCATCCATACAGCATATCCGAAGATGAGCAGTCCTAATATAATGCTCCAAATCACAAGAAACCCTCCTAGGTTAGAAAGAATTGACCCGCTTTATAAATGCCCAGTGCCACCGCGTACGCCACTACAAATGAATACACGAGAGAAAACAGGGTCAGCTTCGTGCTGCCTGTTTCTTTTTTCATAATCGCAACGGTCGACAGGCAGGGGGTGTATAACAGCACAAACACGAGGAACGTGTATGCCGTTAATGGTGTATAGAATTGCGGCAGCAGGTTTGCCATCGTTTCACCGGCAGGAACATGGTAAAGAATGTTCATCGTAGAGACGACGACCTCTTTCGCTAGAAAACCAGTGATTAATGCCGATACCGCCTGCCAGGATGCGAATCCAAGCGGCGCGAATATCGGGGCAAAGACTCCGCTCACTATGGCCATAAAGCTATCATCGATCGGCACGTTCGCTCCATGCGGTCCGAGGTACGAAAGCAGCCAGATAAACACCGTTCCGCCAAAAATAAAGGTTCCTGCTTTTTTCACAAATCCTTTTCCTTTATCCCATGTGCTTCGCAGCAGCTGTCCAAGCTGCGGTACGTTATAAGGAGGAAGCTCCATCACGAAATAGGATTTCTCATTTTTAAGAAATAAAGAAAAGACCTTCGCGACTAAAATCGCCACCACAATGCCGAGTGTATACAGGGATAAAACGATGACGGCCTGGTATTTTTCAAAGAAGGCAGCAACGAATAAAGCATACACCGAAAGCCTCGCAGAGCAGGACATAAACGGTGAAATCAGAATCGTCAGCAGCCGTTCTTTCGGCTGTTCAATCGTTCGGGCTGCCATAATCGAAGGAACATTACATCCGAACCCAATCACGAGCGGAATAAAGGCCTTTCCGTTCAAACCGATGAATTCCATCAGCCTGTCCATAACAATCGCTACCCGGGCCATATAGCCTGAATCCTCGAGCAGAGAAATGAAGAAGAAAAGGATAAAGATCTGGGGCACAAACACGAGCACCCCGCCGACGCCGGCGATAATCCCGTTTAAGACAACCGCCTGAATAAACGGCACGGCGTTCATTTGATCAAGCACGTACTGGGCGCCTGTCGTAAGCGGCCCCGAGAAAAAGGCATCGAGCGCATCCGAAATAGGTGTGCCGAGCCACCCGAAGGTTAATTGAAAGACTACTAACAGGACGCCAAGGAAAAAAGGAATCCCGAAAACGGGGTGGACCGCGATATGATCGATCCAGCTTGTGAGCGAAAGTTCTTTCCGCTGTCCTTCTGTTTCGGTGACTTGCGAGACGACGTCGCGAATAAAAGCGGTTTTCCTTAAATGAATTTCTTCTTCGAGGGCATGTCCTTTGGCTTCGCGGATCTCCGCTTCTACTTCTTGCTTCACCGTTTTTAGCGAAGGGAAGGACTGATCGAGCGTGTGTTGAATAATTTCATTGTTCAGCAAGTACTGAACCGCCACCCAGCGCTTTTTCACATTCCCTTGTTCACCGATCTCTGTTAACAGCTTAGAAATGGCCGCTTCAATCTCTGGACCGTAGTCAATTTTGAAAGGGGGAGCTGTTTCGAGCGGTTCATCTTTAAAGAGCCGGACAATCTCCTCACAGCCTTTTCCTTTGCGCGCTACCGTGGAATAACTCTTGACCCCAAGCAGCTCGCCGAGACGTTCGACGTTGATCGTAATGCCCCGTTTATTCGCCAGATCCACCATATTGAGCACGATGACCAGCGGAAGATTCGTTTCCAGCAGCTCTGCCGTTAAATAAAGGCTTCGCTCCAGCTGATTCGCATTTACAATATTTAAAATCTGGTCCGCTTCTTCATTTAACAAAGCTGTGGAAGCCACTCGTTCGTCATCAGACAATGGATTTAAGGAATACACACCAGGAAGATCAATTAAAGATTGAGACGAGTCTTTAATCTGGCCGACCTTTTTATCAACCGTAACGCCGCTCCAGTTCCCGACATATTCGTAGGCCCCGGTAATCTGATTGAACAAGGAAGTCTTGCCGGTATTCGGGTTGCCAAAAAGAGCCGTATCCATTACAAACGGGCTCCTTTAATGCAGTACGTATCTTTTCTGCGGATGCCGAGCCTCTGTCCCGCGCATTCGAGAAGACAGGGACCGCCTAAAGGACAGTATCTCAGCACCTTGACTTCTTTCCCTTCATACACGCCCATATCCTTCAGCCGCCGCTTCACAAAAGGCTGAAGCTCGGTTAAATCCTGTATTTGAAATGATTCATGTCTTTGAATTTGATTTAGATTCATGATCGTTCACCTCTGCGATATTGATACTCATTATCAATTAAAGTTTAATGGAAATCGGCAGAATAGTAAAGGAAATTAAGCAATTAAAATGGTTTTTATAAGCAGGTGCGCGCCTCATGCATTGAGCTCCCTGTTTCTCCGCAAAAAAAGTTTGCAGAGAACCACTTGGTCCCACTGCAAACTTGCTCTTGAGGTATATTTATCAACGGAAATCATGGGATATCAATGAAATTCGAGAATATATCAACGGAAGACAGAATATATCAATCAACCCCAGAATAGATCAACGAAAAGCCGTCAATTATCAACAAACGCAACCGGCAATCCCTATTGAATCTGCCGCTGGCGTTTAAAGCGGAGCACTTCTTCCACCGCTTTCTTATACCCGCCGGCGTTTTTCAAGGATTCCCCGACTTTCCGGCTGTTTTCCGCAAAGGAAGAATGGGATAAGATACGGTCGGCTGCCTCATTTAGTTTGGCAGCATCTACCTCATCCTGTTCCACGTGAATCCCTGCCTCTAGCTCTTCAATTCGTTCGGCGATGATCGGCTGATCGCCGCCGGCTGGGATAACGATCATCGGAACGCCAAAATATAACCCTTCACTGGAGCTGTTCATGCCGCCGTGTGTAATAAAAACGTCCGCATGCTGCAGCACGTCTAATTGCGGCACATAGTTATATACGTCCACATTATCTGGGATATCTCCAAATTGACGGATGTCTGTTTTCTTGCCAACGGACATTAGAACCGTAGCGCTGCTATCCTTAAATGCTTCAAAGCATTTCTGGTAAAACTCCGGCTGATCATTAAAGACGGTCCCCATTGAAATATAAATCAGCGGCTTGTCGGGAAGGTCTTCAAACGAAAAGCTCTCCACATCCTTGCGCTCCTTCAAGGAGGGTCCGACAAAGGTAAAGGATTCATCGAATTCCTCTGCAAAAGGCTGATAAAGCTCAGACGTATAAACAAGGGTGAGCTCTCCCGGCTGATTCATGACGTCAGGAAAACTGTGCACAGAAAATTGATAACGCTCCTGCCATTTCTTTAGAATCTGCGTGAGTTCATTGTCCTCAGGGATCTCCATTTTCATATTTTCACGATTTTTCATGAATTCTTCCATCACCTTTTTATTTAAAGCGAAGGTGGTGCAGGAGGATATTGCCGGGATCTGCAGCTGCTCGGCGATTATTTTCCCTGCAGCAAAGTTATTATCATAGATCACATAGTCATAGTCTTCGGCTTTGACAACAGGCAGCACTTCGTCTATGACTTCATCCATCCCTTTGACGAGACGTTTCACCATTTCCTGCGGGTTGAAGTCTTTGCGATCCTTCTCTGAAATCGAATCAGGCAGAAAATTTTCATATGGACGAAACTCTGCTCCTGTTTTTTCGATTTTCGTGCGATAATCTTCAATACAATAGTAGACCACTTGCTCTCCTCGCTCGATCAATTCTTCAATCAAAGCGATGGTCGGATTAATGTGGCCTTCTCCTGGAAAATTAAAAACTAAAACGTTTGCCATCTTCGTCATCTCTCCTTTACTACTTACTCATCGTTTTTGATAACATTCATGTGGCTCGAAAATTGATTTTATAAACCCTTTCAGATTGCTGAATAGTGGTTTTGTTGTTCTAATAGAATAAAAAGGTTCCATCAAAAGATCCGCAGCATCGACTGCAGAGGATTTTGATTAGTGAAGCGTATCATTCTTATGAAAAAGCAGTAAAGAAAAGTGGGGGGAGGAAGAGAAAGTTGATTCCTTTGTCATGCTTATGAAGCGGGGAACTAGCATAATCGTCATAAAAGTGAAGAGCTGTTAACTGGAATTTCTTCATCTGTTTAGCAAGCTCTCTCATTGGTAAAAGTGAAAATGGAAGTTTCGTTCTCCCAGATAGGGTGAAAAGATTGCGGGAAACCAATTGTTTTCCGCCCTGTCCTGTCTGTTTCCAATATTGTAGAAGAGTGGATATTCTAGCCCGAACTCTTTTTTGTAACCGTGCACTAAAGATTAACAAAAGGAAGGATGAATGATAATGAATAAAATTATAGAAGCAGCTGTGGGAGATGCCTCAGAAATACTGGCGATCCAAAAAGCTGCCTACCTGAGCGAAGCTGAGCTCTACAATGACTATACGATCCAGCCGCTTCACCAACAGGTCCATGAGGTGGAGAAAGAATTCGATGATCGCTTAATATTAAAATATGTAGAAAACGGAAAAATCTTAGGATCTATTAGAGCTTTCGTAGAGGGAGATACCTGTCATATTGAGAAGTTAATGGTGGACCCTCAAGCCCAAAATAAAGGAATTGGACGAGCATTAATGGAAGAGATTGAAAATAGGTATTCCGACTATCGATTCGAACTGTTTACCGGCAGCAAGAGCACGAAAAATATTTCCTTTTACGAAAAGCTCGGCTTTACAGGCTATAAAACGGAAAAGCTTCCGAGAGAAGAAACCGTGTTTTTATTTATGAAGAAAGAATGATAAAACAAAGACGCTCCCCCCAGGTTCTGCTGGAGGAGCGTCTTTTTCTATCTATGGGAGGTCTCCCGGTCTTTTTTATTTAAGCATATTTGGTAATATTGCCGGTCTCTGGGTTAACTAAATACCAGCCAGCTATTTCTGAATGGTGATGGCCTGGGTCGTATACATGAATTAAATATTGAGCTTCGGCGATCGTATCATATTCTATACGAACCTCAGGATCCCGGGTTAATCCTAAATGCTTCCGAACCCGTTGTTCAGCGTCCCTCTTGCTGATCGACCTTTCTCTTAAGCTAGCACCGCTTATTTTTATTTTTGTTCCTGTGTGCAGCTGCTTAGGCTCGACACCGGGGTTTAATTCATAAAGATCTTCAATCGAAACATTCGCATATTGCCTGGCAATTCCATAGAACGTATCGCCTGGCTTAATCGTATGGTAGCTTTCATTGGGGCGGTTTTCGGTGATTTTTACTTCAGCACCCACCTCTAAGTGATGCGGGTTCACGTCAGGATTCAGCGAGGTTAATTGATGGACAGATAGATCTCCGTAAAGCTGTGAAATACTCCAAAGCGTATCATCCGGTTTGACGGTGACGGTTTGATTTCCCTTAGCGGAAACCTGACCGGACCCCAAAGCGATTCCTATTGCCGCTGCTGCTGCTGCATACTTGGCCGCTTGTTTCATTTTAGCCCCTCCATTTAAGATGGCTTACCTTTTTTATATACCGTTTTCCAGGTTTTTCTAAACTAATAGGTGAGGGGAAAACTGGGAATCTATGGATTTTTGCGTTACGATAAAAGGTAGAAAATCTTACGGAGGAGCGTCCGATATGAACAAGAACTTGGAAGTCATTCAAGCCGATATTACGAAGCTGGAAGTCGATGCGGTCGTGAATGCGGCCAATCGTCAATTGAAAGGCGGTGGGGGCGTAGACGGAGCGATCCATCGTGCCGGTGGTCCTGAGATTATGGAGGAATGCCGGAAAATAGGCAGCTGTGAAACCGGTCAGGCTGTGATCACAACTGCCGGCGACCTTCCTGCAGAGCGAGTGATTCATACCGTGGGTCCCGTGTGGAACGGCGGGAATAAAAATGAAGCCGACCTGCTTGCCGATTGTTATCTTCATTCCTTAGAACTTGCCACAGAGCATGGGTTACGAACCATCGCTTTTCCAAACATCAGCACAGGCGTTTATGGATTTCCAAAAGAGAAAGCCGCCGATATTGCTATTAAAGTAGTAAATGAATATCTGCAGCAGAATAAAAACATGGAGAAGGTTTACTTTGTCTGCTTTGATGAAGAAAATAAGCAGCTTTACGAAAAGCGTTTACCATACTAATGTCTTTTTAATCTGGAGGGAGGAAAATTAAGAATAGAAGATTTTATTCATATTTAGCAAGCGGGTCCATTAGGCTTGATTCTCATCGGGCTTGCAGTGTTAAGATATCTGCTTATTGCCGAGGATTGGAAAGGATATGCGCTGACGGCCATAGGTTTTATTATGGTAAGCAGTTACATCTACTTCTTAGAAGCACAAGCTGGTTTATCTAAACGATTTATTACGATGAAGTCATTTGCAGCAGGGGCCTTATTCGTCGTCATTTCAGCGGTGTTCTTTATGAACCATTAATGAAAGGAAAGCTCAAATTTTTCTAGCAAATCCTTTAGCGCAGGTCGTTCATGCCCGTTTCTTCCTTTTACATGGGTAGCGGTTATTAAAGAATTCAGCACAGCTTCTTCAACTGCCTCGCCGATCGCCCGGAAGGCAAGATCCATGTCTTCCTCATGAATCATTTTCAGATTTAGACATTCAGCAGGTTTTTCGTGCGGGATTTTGGTGGCTGTGGAAAACCCGAGAACGATTTCCCCGCTTCCCGTCGTCATGATCGAACCTGTCCGCGAAAGCCCTGTGCTGGCCCGTTTAAGAATACGGTTTAGCTGACGCTCTGACACCGGCAGGTCGGTCGCGGCAATGATCATGATCGATCCTTTATCTTTCTCTTCTCTGATTTCCAGGAGGGCGGATTTCAGTTCCCGTCCGAGCGGCTGGCCGTTGACCGTTAAGTCGCTTAGGATCCCGAAGTTTGAGACAACGAGCACTCCCATCGTGTATTCGCCGTGCTCCAGCGTCAATTTACGGGAAGAGGTGCCAATTCCTCCTTTCAGCGAATAGCACAGCATCCCTGTGCCAGCGCCGACAGTTCCCTCCTTAAATTCAGAACCAGCTGAATCCAGGGCATGAAAAATGTCTTGTTCCTGGACGAATTGCGCCCGCACATCGTTGAGAAACATATCGTTGCATTCGCCGACCACGGGGTTCACCGTCCCTGTTGTGCGGCCGATTTCTGGATTTTGGAGCATCGTGTGTTTCATAAGGGCCTGGGCAGCGGTCCCGGCATTTAAGGTATTCGTTAATACAATCGGCGTTTCCAAGGTGCCCAGCTCATTGATCTGGATCGTTCCCATCGTTTTACCGAATCCATTAATCACATGGCTGGAAGCGATCAATTTTTCTTTAAAAATATTACCTTGATGAGGAATTACTGCGGTGACTCCCGTTTGCTGATCGCCGTCACTCAGGGTTGTATGGCCGACGGTTAAGTCCGACACGTCAGAAATCGCATTCCATTCCCCGGGTTCAAGCTTCCCGATCTTAACACCGTAGTCCCGGATCCGTTTTTGTCCTAACATCACGATCACCTTCCCCGTTTGGAAATAAGTATGCTCTTAGTCTATCACGGTCAGGCGAATCCCTGAAAAATTGAAACGATTATTTTAGTCGTTCGTAATAGGAGTAGAAGTACTTTTTACATAGAGGATGTGAGAAAAATGAAGGAAGAGACGTTATTCAAAATAAGAAAAGTCCTCATTCGAGTCGGTGTGGGCTTATTCTCGCTATTGTTGGCTTATCTCGTTGTTTATAAGTTCTCTTATCTTCCTGAGGGGTATAAAGTCATCTCAAAAGGAAACTCAGAGGCGGTCCTGTCCACGTATTCTGTATGGGGTACGGAAGATCAATCGATCCACTATGTTCCTGAGGTAAAAGATAGCGAGTGGGAAGTACACTATTTAACTGAACTTGTTCACCAGTTAAAGGCGGTTTATCTCATCTTTTTTACTACGTTGTTTCTGTGCATCTTCTCGCTAATTTATGAAATACAAAGAGCTAAGCCTTTGATTAATGTTATTTGGGCAAAGGGTACAAGTATTAGTGTACTCGTTGCTGTTATACCTATTGCCCGGCTGCTTGCGAAGATTCAGGATCTGCTTTGAGTTGTGTTGGAATTGGGGGAGATGGCATGAACAGCGTATGCCTTCAATTATTTCATTAACTTTTGGAGATTACCCTTGAATAGAGGGGCAGCAGCATTCCATCAGCAGTAAAAACAAGAGGCAGCTAATGAAGCTCCCTCTTGTTTCGTTCATTCAATTTCAGCCGGTTGCTTGCGCTGTTTTTTCCACCGTTACTCCTCTAACAGCAAACACTTTCTTCGCTACTTGCAACGCATTTAATACACTCGGAAATCCTGTATAAGGAATTAAGTGAGTGATACTCTCGACAATTTCGCTCGGAGTTAAGCCTGCCGTCAGACCGGTGTTAATGTGCAGTTCTAGTTGAGGTTCTCTGCCTTGCGTGACTAGAGAGGAAATGGTCACAAGCGCACGCTGCTTGTTACTGAGACCTTCTCTTGAATAAATATCGCCATAGGCAAATTCAATGATATATTTGCCGATATCGGGAGCAATATCCTCGAGATCTTCGGCAATTTTATGGTGGGTGGATGTTTCTTCATTTGCGTTTAACGTGTATTCTGTTAATTTATCTAAACCCTGCTGATAGCGTTCGTTATTCATTGGTGATTCCTCCTGAAAAATAATAGCTCGTTAACAGGGATTACTATACCGCTCATATATCTATGCGTAAAATATATATTCATTATAAGAGGTATTCAATAAAAGCATAGGATTTACTGATCCTTATGCAGATCGGTAATCTTCTTAATCAGTTCCCGGGTCGCATGGGACACATAGCGGCCTTTTTTTAGCAGCAGCCCTAACTTCCAGGGGATGGAAGGACGGATAATCGGGATGGCTTTAACAGATCCAGGGTCCACTTTTCTTACGATGGATTGCGGGAAAACTGACAGTCCCAGGTTTTCGCCAATCATTCCGCTGATAAAATCCCACTGTGAGCTTTCATACGCCACATTCGGACGAAATCCAGCCTTCATACATTCCTGAATAATTCGGTCATGAAGAGCGAAGTCCTCGCTGAATAGAATGAAAGCTTCGTCCGCTAACTCTCTCATTTCTACTTGTTCCCTTTGAGCAAGTGGATGAGAATCATGAACAAACAGCATCATCTCTTCCTCGACAAACGGAACCACTTCGAATTCCTCCTCGTCCGCGGGAAGCACAACAACGCCAAGATCGAGCAGCCCGTCCTTCACATCTTTCTTCACTTTGTTCGCCCCGTCTTCCACGAGCTGGATGTTAATTTCCGGATAAGCGGTATGAAACGCTTTAATAATCTTAGGAAAAAATAAGAACCCAATCAGCGGAGGGATGCCGATTTTGATCTTTCCTTTTTTTAAATTCATTAGATCATAAAGGTGAGTCGAAAAGCTGTCCAGCGATTCGATAATCATCTGGGCTTGTTCGTAGGCGATCTCTCCGGCTGCCGTCAATTCAATTTGTCGCGAGGACCGGTCAATCAATTCCATTTCCAGTTCATCCTCAAGATTTCTTACCATTTTGCTTAACGAAGGCTGGGAAATGTGAAGCTCTGCTGATGCTTTCGTGAAGCTTTTCCATTTCGCGACTTCAATAAAGTACGTTAATTGGCGGATATCCAATTGATTCCACTCCTATCTATAACTTAAAAGCATAAGATTAATAGTTATAATTCATTTTACTTATTAGTCTGCGGGAAGTAAACTGTCAGGAGTATTAGAATCATGCAGGCAGGAGTGAAAAGAATGGTAGAGAATAAAGTGGTTATCATTACAGGTGCGGCAAGCGGAATTGGATTTGAAATTGCGAAGACCTTTGCTGAAAATGGCAGTCAAGTCGTCTTAACGGATATAAATGAAGCAGTGGTCGAACAAGCGTCCCAGGAGCTAAGGCAAAATGGATGGTCAGCTATTGGTTTAAAAGCAGACGTAACGAGAGAATCCGAAATTGAGAACATGATGAAGCAGACTTATGAGAAGTATGGCCGCATCGATGTGCTGATCAATAATGCGGGCTTGCAGCATGTGTCCCCGATTGAAGAGTTTCCCACAGAGAAGTTCGAATTAATGCTGAAAATTATGCTTACGGCGCCGTTCATTGCTCATAAGTATGCGCTGCCTATTATGAAGGAGCAAGGATTTGGAAGAATCATTAATATGTCCTCCATCAATGGACTGGTAGGGTTTGCGGGGAAATCCGCTTATAACAGCGCTAAGCATGGATTAATCGGCTTGACGAAAGCCGCCTCTCTGGAAACGGCCGCTCATGGAATTACCGTTAATGCGATCTGTCCCGGGTACGTAGACACACCGCTCGTTCGCGGCCAGTTAGAGGATATTGCCAAGACACGAAATGTCCCTTTGGAGAAAGTACTGGAAGAAGTTATTTATCCTCTAGTGCCGCAAAAGCGGCTGCTGAAGGTGAGTGAAATCGCTGATTATGCCATGTTCTTAGCTAGTGATCTAGCTAAAAGTGTGACGGGGCAGGCTGTGGTGATTGATGGTGGGTACACGGCTCAGTAAGACGGGCATTGATTGCCCGTTCTCATTTCGCCGCTATATGACTGAATTGTTGACCGCGAAAAAGTGAATAGCCTCAGTTTTCAGGTTGATTCACCTCGACAATCAAAAAGACTTATGAGACTTCTAAGAAAGTGTCTGATTTCCTTCCAAGAACCATTGGGGGAGTCGGGCGCTTTTTTCTTTATATTCATTTACAGGATTTATACAAATGATTAACGTTTTTAAAATACTAGATTAACATTTAAAAGTTACATTAAGATTGCAAAGTAAATAGCAAGTACTCGGAGATATGAGAGAATTCTTGTTCAGCACAAATTCTATAAGGAGACTTATAGTCAATTTTTGTGACCAGGATTTCTCTCTTTTTGTTTGGAGTGATTACAAGTGAAAATAAAAAAAGAATTAATGAATGCACTAGCAAAGGAACAATTAATTGTTTCTATTAAACATCCAAAAGGATTGGATCAGTTTCTAAAGACGGATCTATCCACCGCCTTTCTTATGATGGGAAATATTAATAATTTGCAAGGCTATGTCGAGGCGATGAAGAGAAAAAATAAATTCGTGTTCCTGCATTTAGATATGGTTCAAGGGATCCGGAATGACCTGGAGGGCTTGAAATTTGTTTCACATTACATTAAGCCTCATGGCATCATTACGACAAAAAAGCAACTGCTAACATCTGCAAAGAACCTCGGTTTTTTAACTATTCAACGATTGTTTCTTGTCGACACGGATGCGGTCAAAAATGGTATCGAAGTCACGAAAGAGATACAGCCGGATTTTATTGAAGTGATGCCGGGTTTAATGAATTCCGTTTGTGAAAAGATCGTGAATGAAGTGGATCAGACTTTAATTACAGGTGGATTAATTCATGAACAAAGCCATATTCAATCCGCCCTTGATCATGGGGCATTTGCGGTTTCGACGAGTAACCTAAAGCTTTGTAAAGATTATATAGAAAACAGGAAAGGATGAATGACATGAAGAGGTTAGAGTTAAGTAAGATTGCCAAGAGCTACGACAATCAACATTTAGCCGTATCCGACATCAATCTAACCATTGAACCTGGGGAATTTTTTGTTCTCGTTGGTCCTTCTGGCTGTGGGAAAAGTACGATGCTGCGTATGATTGCGGGACTAGAAACGATTACTTCCGGTGATTTGAAAATTGGAGGAGACATCGCGAACCACTTACCTCCGAGTAAGCGGGAGCTGTCCATGGTTTTCCAAAATTATGCCCTGTACCCTCATCTGTCAGTCGAACAGAACATTACGTTTGGGCTTCACACTAAAGGACTGAACAAGCAGGAACGCAAGGATAGATGTGTAGAGGTTGCAAAACTATTAGGGCTTGAAGACTACTTAAAACGAAAGCCAAAACAGCTGTCAGGCGGTCAAAGACAGCGAGTGGCTTTAGCACGGGCAATCGCAAGCCGTTCCCCTATTTGTTTAATGGACGAGCCATTATCCAATCTGGATGCCAAGCTTCGGGCTCAAATGCGTTCTGAAATTAAGCATCTTCAGCGCAAGCTGGGTTTGACTTTAATTTATGTAACGCATGACCAGGTCGAAGCCATGACGATGGCAGATCGAATGATGATTCTTAAAGACGGTCAGATTCAGCAAATTGGCAAACCTTTGGATATTTACAACCAGCCTGCCAATCAATTTGTAGCAGAGTTTATCGGCACTCCACCGATGAATATCATTGAGGCCGCTTTTGATCCATCCATGAAAGAAATTACGGTTGGAGAAAACGGTACAATAACAGATCTCCCTGAAGGGTTTAAAGCGGATAAAGAGCTCATGGTTGGCATTCGTCCTGAGCATATTATGGCTGTTGAAGGCGACCATATGCTCAATACTTTACAGGGAACGATCTATCATTCGGAGATTCTCGGTAATGAAACCATCACAGAAGTGGAGCTTGGGGATACAAGGTGGTCTGTTCGCCAGGCAGGTCAAAAGATTCATAGCATTGGAGACTCGATTCAGATTGTAATTCCAAAAGAACACCTCGTATTTTTCACTCCGGATGGGGAACGTCTACCGACTCAAAACGATCAGAACGTGAGGAAGAGGGTGGGCGTCTAATGGAAACAGCAAAAGAACAGGTCCATAACAGGCAGAAACTTGCTCTCCCCTATGGTTTGAAGAACTTATTTACCGGGCTGCTTTATTTATTGCCTTCTTTAATACTCCTGGGTGTATTTATCTTCTATCCAATGATCAAGACTCTGTATCTAAGCTTCTTCCTAACCGATCAGCAAGGAAACACGGCTGCTTTTGTCGGGCTTGATAATTTTAAATATCTATTAACGGATCCAGGATTTTTACACAGCTTTAAAGCTACGATTCTATTCGTGTTCTATACGGTACCAACGAGCATCATCATTGCCTTGTTTCTTGCTCTGATGACAGTTAGTAAGTTAAAAGGGATCGGATTATTTCGGACGATCTTTTCCTCTACGATGGGGATCAGTGTGGCAGCATCTTCCGTCATCTGGTTATTTCTTTTCAATCCAAGCATAGGCATGCTGAATCAGATCCTCGGAATTTTTCATTTGCCGGCCGTCCAGTGGCTGCAAGATCCGCATGCGGCCATTATTGCGGTATCCATTACAACGATATGGATGAATATCGGCTTTGCTTACCTGATTATTTTAGGGGGAATGCAAAATATCTCTGAGGATCTCTATGAACAGGCGCGGGTCACAGGAACTGGATACTGGTATCAGTTATTTAGAGTAACTCTTCCCATGCTTTCGCCCACTCTCTTCTTTATTACAACGGTATCGTTCATTAATGCCTTCCAAACCTTTGGACAAATCGATATTTTGACCAAAGGCGGTCCGAGTAATGCAACGAACCTGATTGTGTATTCGATCTATCGGGATGCTTTTGTCAATTATCGGCTGGGGGAAGCGAGTGCTCAGGTGGTTCTTCTGTTTTTCTGTATTTTGATCATTACGATCCTTCAATTTAAGTTAGGCGAAAAGAAGGTGCATTATCAATGAAATTGGTAAAGAACATATTTATTTACGGGCTTCTCATTCTAAGTGCCTGTTTGATCCTTTTTCCTATTGTCTACACGTTCATGGTCAGCTTCATGAATGGAGGAGAAGTTCTTCACGGAAATATGATTCCAAAGCAATGGTCCTTTGAAAACTACCGGCTTGCTTTTCAAAAATTGCCTCTTCTCCATTATTTAATGAATAGTTTCATCGTTTCATTTGTGGTCATGATCGGTCAGCTGATCGTTTCCAGCCTGGCAGCCTTTGCCTTTGTGTTTATTCCCTTTAAAGGGAGGAACGTTTTGTTCTTCTTATTTATATCCACCATGATGATTCCCTGGGAAGCGACGATGATCCCTAACTTCATCACAGTCACAAACCTCGGCTGGGTCAATACAATCACTGGTTTAACCGTTCCATTCTTTGCCCTTGCCTTTGGAATCTTCCTATTAAGACAAAATTTCAAGACGATTCCTAAGGAAATGGACGAGGCGACACAGATTGCCGGGTTGAATCGGTTTCAGTTTTTCCTGCGAGTGGTTTTGCCTATTTCCAAGACCAGCCTGGTTTCATTAGGGGCTTATAGTTTTCTGACAACTTGGAATATGTACCTGTGGCCGCTCCTTGTCACAAACAATGACAAAGTGAGAACGGTGCAAATTGGATTGAAAGAAATGCAGTCGCAAGAGGTGGCTACACAATGGGGGGTGGTAATGGCAGCAGTGATTATCGTGATTTTGCCAACGTTATTGCTTTTATTCTTAGGTCAGAAACAGTTGCAAAAAGGACTCATGGATGGAGCACTTAAATAGGTTTTAAAAAAATTACCCAATTAGAGGAGTGGAACAACATGAAAAAGATCACTAGTGCAGTTATCGTATTACTTATTTTTTGTCTGACCGTTTTATCTGGATGTGGAAACCAAACTTCAGGCCAAGAAAGTTCTGGTCAAGAAGATACACAAGCAAGTTCAAGTGCTGATAAGACAAGCAGCGACGGGAAAACAGAGGTGGTTTTCTGGCATGCCATGGGTGGAGAACTTAAACCTGTCTTAGAAAACATTGTGAAAGAATTTAATGATAAACATCCTGATATTGAAGTGAAGCCTGTCTTCCAAGGTACTTATGAAGAATCTCTTACGAAGTATCGCAGTGTTGGAGGAACAGAAAATGCGCCAGCGATCATGCAGACTTTTGAAGTCGGTACAAAATACATGATTGATAGTGGCTATGTACAGCCCGTACAAAAGTTTATTGATGAGGACAATTATGATCTTAGTCAGTGGGAACCGAATATTCGTAAGTATTACAATGTGAACGGAAAGCAGTATTCTATGCCGTTTAACTCGTCCACTCCTATCTTAATTTATAACAAAGATGCGTTTAAGAAAGCGGGTCTTGATCCAAACAAACCACCACGTACTTACAGTGAACTGAAGGAAGCAGCGAAAAAACTAACTATTAAAAATGGGGACAAGACGGAGCAATATGGTTTCTCTATGCTTAATTATGGCTGGTTCTTTGAAGAATTACTGGCAGAACAAGGCGGGTATTACGTAAACAATAAAAATGGCCGTGAAAAGCCTGCAACAAAGGCATCCTTTAATAGCCCTAAAGGGGTTAAAGTCTTTAACCTGTTAAAAGACATGGATAAAGAAGGTTCATTCTTTAATGTTGGTTCTAATTGGGATGATATTCGTGGCGCCTTTGTTTCCGGAAAGACAGCGATGTATCTAGATTCTTCTTCAGGAATTAACAGCATTGTAGATAATTCAAATTTCGATGTTGGAGCTGGTTACCTGCCACATCCAGACGGGCAAGATGGTCAAGGAGTTGTCATCGGCGGAGCATCTCTATGGATGTCCAAAGGAATTGGTGATAAAAAGCAGCAGGCCGCCTGGGAATTTATGAAATATTTAGCTTCCCCAGACGTGCAGGCAGAATGGCATACGAAGAGTGGCTACTTTGCGATTAACCCGAAAGCCTATGATAAAAAAGTAGTAAAAGAACAGCATAAAAAATACCCGCAGCTTGAAGTAACCGTTAATCAACTGCACGATACAAAAAGTACCAAGGCAACTCAAGGCGCGCTGATTTCCGTATTCCCAGAATCAAGAGAGAAAGTAGTCACAGCTCTTGAAAAGCTTCATCAAGGAGGAGACCCACAGGATCTTCTGGATAATGCAGCAAAACAAACGGATCGTGCGATTGAAATTGCTAATAAAACTAAAAAATAACTGAGGCTTAGGTAGGAATAAAAATGACTAAAATGATATTTGCTCACCGTGGAAGCAGCGGGACACATCCTGAAAACACATTAGCTGCCATAACTGATGCCATTGCAGTTGGTGTGGATGGGATTGAGATCGATGTTCAGAAAACCAAAGATGGAAAGTTAGTCGTTATCCATGATGAAACCGTGGATCGAACAACCAATGGATCTGGTGAAGTGATCCAGATGACACTGGAAGAGATCCAAGCTCTCGATGCAGGGAGCTGGTTCTCTAACAAGTTCCAAGGAGAACGAATTCCTACTCTTGATCAAGTATTAGATCTTGTAAAGGATACATCCGTCCAGCTCAATATTGAACTGAAAAATGACCTAGTGGATTACCCGAATCTTGAGGAAGATGTAGTTAGATTGGTGAAGAAGTATGAAGTGATGGATCAAGTCTTAATCTCTTCCTTTAATTATCAATCGTTAGCCAGGTTTTCTTCTATGAATACTCCTATCGAGTTAGCTGTGCTGACGGAATTACCATTGCCTAAACCGGACGAATTCCTTAGAAATCATGCAGCTTCCTGCATCCATTGCTCGTTGGAAGCTTATGAGGAAATGATGAACTCCAAAGAAGGCGAACAGCTCAATTATCGAGTCTTTACTTTGAATTCAGATGATGAGCTTATGAGATGGGCACATTCTCTATCTTGTGATCTTTTCACCGATTATCCTGAGAAGGCTTCTACTATATTAAATAAGAAAAATTCTACTCTTTAAGCAATTAAAACCCACAGTCGCTGTGGGTTTTTTATAGAAGTTCTTTTTAAGATGCGAGATGTGTTCTTAAGAAGGAGTAAAAAAATGGAAGAGGTTAAAAGTGCTACTGTTAAGAAGAATCCTTCATAAAAAAATATACCTCCAGAATAAGAGGGCCAATGCAGAATAACTATTCGGTTTCTTTCCTATAATTTATTCAATATAGAAATTATATAATAAAATTTCCTCTGGAAGTCTAGGAAACTTCAAGGAGGAAATAAATTTATAACTGTTCCCTGCTAAATTTCTTACCTATTAAACCGTACCAAGAATATGATTGATACAATTAATTACAATTTGGCGCTGTTCACTTGACCCAAACAAGATAGCAACTAGTAAAGCTACTAGTAAAAGTAAAGCAATAACCACAGCTGCTAACATAGAAATCAACATATAACTTCAGCTCCTTTATATTAAATTAGAAGGAAATCTCTCCTTCTTTTACTAGAGTATGAATGTATAGGAGGATTGCTTGGCCAAGTGTCATGTATGTCCAAATTTAGGCAGCCCTTTTTAAAGTTCTTTAAATAAAGTAATAAAATATGGAAGTAAATAAAAAAGCTCCGATCTGAGAAATTCAGACCGAAGCTTTTTTTGTGACGTAAATTATTATACTACGAAATTTTTACCCAATGAGCTGCTTCGTTTGATGACGGGGAAGGAGGGAACTGTTCACCTTTTTCCACTTTCACTTCCGTATTATCCTTCTGGGAAGATCCGCCACTAATGAGACTGTCTACCTTGTA
Organism: uncultured Bacillaceae bacterium; assembly: GCA_963739045.1. Classification (GTDB taxonomy): domain Bacteria; phylum Bacillota; class Bacilli; order Bacillales; family Halobacillaceae; genus Halobacillus_B. Next base: position 642,362 of record CAVTYY010000001.1, read on the forward strand.
AGTGCCGCTTTCTGGTGCTTTTTCACCTGTTTTGTAAGTGTTCTTTGCCATGATGCTCCACCTCCTGAATAGATTAAGAAAAGGTAATCATTTCCTCCTCTTCTTTATATTAAGATAGTATCACGGGGAGGGGCAGCCTAAACTTAATTTTCAGAAAAATAGCTAATTGTAAATAAAATGTAATAAATAACCAGTTGGATCGTATATAGAGTAAAACACCAAGCGAGATCGATTGAGGATGAAGGATAGGAAAGTGATATAATCAAGTAGAAGTTTAATAAAGTGTCATTCCTTTAAGTTAAAGGTAGAAGTGTGAAACCGCTTAGTGACTATGTTCATAGGATTATTTTGGGGAAAACAAGGGTTTTCTCAACACGTAATCGAATTGGATTACTTAGAACGACTATACTGGGAGGTTCATGCATGAATAATTCATCATTATATGAAGGCTACAAAGCAGCTAAGCATAAACATTCCGGTCATCAAGAGCGCGAAGTCTCTATTCTTAAGCAAGCGTTTGAGAATATGGAAGGCGATCTCGAAGCTGATTTATATGGAAAGGGGCCATCGATTCGAACGTTTGAACAGAAGATGGCCGCTTATCTGGGAAAAGAATCTGCCGTCTTTTTTCCAAGCGGTACGATGGCTCAGCAGATAGCTTTAAGAATTTGGAGCGATGAGAAAGGGATCAATAAAGTTGCCTATCATCCGCTATCTCACTTGGAGCTGCATGAAGAGGACGCAATCAGAGAACTCCATCACCTGGAGCCTGTTCTGCTTGCTGAGAAGAATCGGTTAATCGGTTTAGAGGATATTGCGAACCTGGAGGAGGATATTTCCTGTTTGCTGCTGGAGCTGCCGCAGCGGGAAATCGGCGGACAGCTGCCCTCCTATGAAACGCTGGTGGATTTATCCGATTACTGCAGAGATTATGGGATTAGGCTGCATTTAGATGGGGCGAGGCTGCTTGAAGTTCTTCCTTATTATGAAAAAACGGCCGCTGAAATCTGCAGTTTATTCGATAGTGTCTATCTCTCCTTTTATAAAGGGATCGGGGGTATCGCTGGGGCGATTCTGGCCGGAAGCGAGTCCTTCACAGAGAAGTCGAAAGTATGGAAGCGTCGTCATGGCGGGGACTTAATCAGTCTGTATCCTTACTTCTTAAGTGCTGATTACTATTTTGAAATGCGGAAGAATAAAATGACTGAATACTACCATCATGCCAGGGAACTGGCTGAATTATATAACCAGTGTCATGCTGTGCGGACAATGCCTGCTGAGCCGGTGACCAATATGTTCCACGTCCATTTTGCTGCCTCCCGGGAAGAGCTGGAACCGCTGCTATTAGAAATCTATGAAGCTGCTGATCTAGGGTTTACCGGTTATTTAGGCGAGACCGCTGATGGAGCGCTTTACTACGAGGTCAGCATTGGCGATGCGTATGAACAACTGCCCAGGGACGTGCTGAAGAGGGCCTTTCAAATGCTTGATGAAAAAATGAAGGCATTAGACGTTTCTCGCCAAAACTAAAGGGGGAAATGAAATGAGTCATCTTTTTAAACGGATCGATACGGTGTTTCTGAAAGTGAAGAATTTCGACGAGGCGATCGACTGGTACACGGATGTGCTGGGGCTGTCCGTTCGGTTCAGGGATGATAAGAATGGCTATGCAGCGATTGATATTGGAGAAACTCCTCTGACTCTAGTAAGAACGGAAGACCATGAGCAGATTGAAGATGAACAGAAGGTTTGGTTTAACTTTTTCTGTCCGGATATTGACCGGGCCCACCGGCATTTAGTGAATTATGATGTTGAAGTCGGCCAGATCTATGAAGAAGGTAATATCAAATGGTTCCAATTTAAAGATTTAGAAGGAAATCCATTAGAAGTCTGTCATTTTCAAGAATAATCGTATAAAAAAGCCATACAGCCGGACTGTATGGCTTTTTTACTATTTATTTTGCAGGTAGTCCTCATATTTTGCGATACTCCATCCGTACAAGATTCCAAAAAGAGAGCCAAATAGAACTTCCGCCGGCTGATGACCGAGCAGTTCATTGAGTTCTTCATTCTGATTAAAATATTCGATGCTGGTCGTTTTGGAGATCTCTTCTACGTTATCCTCCAGTTCATTTACCAGTTTCGCAATTTCACCAGTATGACGGCGAAGACCTTGTGCATCGTACATCACAATCGAGCCGAATACGACTGCGAGTGCCGTTTCCGTGTGCCGTGTTCCGCGGTTAGCAGCTACATAAGCTGCAATCGAGGACACCCCGGCCGAGTGAGAACTCGGCATGCCTCCTGTTTGGAAAATGGATCGCCAATCCCACTTTCCTGTTTTCCACCTGTTGGTGACTATTTTCAAGCCTTGGGCGATTCCGATCGCTGACAAAGCCGTAGAAATTCCTTTGTTCATAATTGTACCCCTCCGCATTTCTTAAAAATAACATCTTAAAGGTGCTTACCCTATTGCGGAGGATTTATTCAAAAATATGGGCAATAGGGTGGATCTGATTAAAAAAATCCTTTCAATCAGCGTGGCCGGACGTTTGGCTGTTCTAAACTATTTCGCGGGTTCCCTAATGATAGTTTCCATTTTTATGTAGTAAGTAATTGTTTTGATTGTTAATATTATACAAAATGGGGGAGAGCTGTCCATTGTATTTTCTTCTTAGTATTACGATGGAGTGATTTTTAATAAAACTTTATGTTGAAAAAGGAGACGATACGAATGAATTTTCTAAGTTGGTATGATTGGATTACGCCTACCACTCCTTTCGCTTCACTGCTCTTTGGTTTCATATTTACCGTAATTATTGGTATTACCGTCTGGATAGATTCTAAAAAGCCAAGAACGACTACATTGGCTATGGTAGTTGGGGGAGGAGTAACCATATTCGGGGTCTGCCTATTAACTTTGATAGGATTTTATGGTTAGTTTTAAAATAGCTCGAATTAAAGTTTAGGACGATGTGTTGAAGATTTAGGGAGGGTTTTTGTGCCGAAATCAGTTTTAGGAAAGTTATGCTTATTCGTGTTAGTGCTCTTTTCCATTCAGATCTTTGCGTTTATGATCATGGTGTTTATTAACTTCTTTGGAGCGATGGTCCAATTTATTAAATTCACTCCCTATACAAGTATAGCTGGCATCATACTTGGGGTGAATAGCTTAAATGTAGAAAGGGAAAAGAGAATCGTACCTATTCTTACACTTATCACCAGTATCGTGTTCCTTTTCGTATTTCTTCTATTCTTATTCGGTTTTTCCTTTGGCGGGTAAGTTTACTGCCGCAAATAAAGTAAAGAAGGTCCCCCTGAGATCTAATTCTAGGAAACCTTCTTACTAATGATCACGATTTTTTTGATAAAAGAAAAAGGTGCTTCTACCCTTTTAAGTTCCTCACATCTATTTCATCATGCCGCACTCTTTATTCAATTAATAATTGTGCTAATTCACTTAGAGATTATTCTTCTAAAAAATTGTCGTTACAATATTCCCCGACAAAAAGAAAGCATCCAATGACATTGCCGGAGGTGCCATGGTACTGAAACCAACTGGAGCATCCGGGAAGACCGTATCTTCGCCTGGAATTCCCCATGGCAGGGCTACATTAAGAACATTATTAATCACTTGAATTTGTCCATCAGCCGGGACAGATGCACCGCCAAATCGATAATCGACATACACAGCAAGGTTGCTTTCCGTTGCTGTTGCGCCGTTTGGATTAGTGATTACGTTGTCTTCAATAACAATGGGCATCGTATTACTGAAATCGATAGGAATGAATATGATGGTACTCCCCAGACGGCTCTCGTGGTTTACGTTGTTTCTCCGGACACTGATGGAAACGCCATTAAAACCAGCTAGATTGAAAAGTACAAACTGAGAATGACTCGTAGCTGTATTGTCTTCAATGGTAAGATTACCTGTGAATCCGCCGGTCCCGTCTTCAAATGTGATAGCTGCCCGGCTGGCTGCACTTCCAGAGAACGTATTTCTTAGAATGTTCGTATCTCCCTCTCCGTTGAAAATCTGCAGGGCATTCCGGTTGCCGTTATGAATGAATTCATTATCAAGAAGAGATAGATTTCTCGCACGAATAAAGGCACTTCTTCGGCCGCCTTCTAAAATAGAGTTCTGAATGGTGATATTCTCATATAAGTTAGGGAAGCCTGCATAATCAATGCCAAGCAGGGCATTGTTCCCATCTGTCGCTGACGTTGGTGCGATGAAATGAAGCCCATCAATCAATACGTTATCCGCTTGAATACGAAGACTAGTCGCATTATCTAGAGAATTAGGGAAAGTGACAACCGTGTCTGCTGCACTTAATCCCCTAAGAGTCAGCGATTTATCTATCGCTAAGAATGAAGGTGGATTATATGCACCTGGAAATACAATTAAGGTATCTCCTGGACTCGCTGCAGCTACAGCTACTTCTATCGCATCATAAAATACTCCTGTATTCACATTTAAAACTCTGCCATTTTGAATCGAACAAGTGGTTCCATCAGGAAGTACTTTTCCATTCGGCGGACAGAAGACGCATTCCTCGGAAGTCCTTGACAGCACGAACGTACACGTGTCGTTTGAACAGGCAAGAAATTGGTCACATGGAGGATCGCATGGTAAACAAATTAGATCACCAACTATAAAATCTCCGCAGTCTGCCCCGCCAACCTCAATTAATTCATACACGCAGGCAGGAATGGGGATCTCACAGGCAAATCCATCTGGAAGTTCTTTCGCATTAGGTGGACAAAAGACACAATTTTCGTCTGTCCGGGTTAAAATAAGTGTACAAGTGCCGTTTGAACATTGCAGCGTTTCTTCACAAGGAGCATCACAAGGAAGGCAGATGACGTCGCCGACAACTAAGTCTCCGCAATCACCGTCTGCTGTGGTAACGGTGTATACACAAGCAGGGGTCGGTACAGCGCAGGAAAATCCAGCTGGAAGCACTTTCGCGTTAGGTGGACAAAAGACACAATTTTCGTCTGTCCGGGTTAAAATAAGTGTACAAGTGCCGTTTGAACATTGCAGCGTTTCTTCACAAGGAGCATCACAAGGAAGGCAGATGACGTCGCCGACAACTAAGTCTCCGCAATCTCCATCTGCTTCTGTCACGGTGTACACACACGAAGATACAGGAATGACACAGCTCACTCCCACCGGCAGCGTTTTGGCCTCTGGCGGGCAGAATTCATTTGGGACGATGACTCTTTCCAGAAGCAGTGTACAAGTGTCACTTTCACAAAACAATTCTTCTTCAGCAGGCAATTCAAAAGGTAAACAAACCAAGTCACCCGTTACTAAGTCTCCGCAATCCCCTTCTATGAAGGTGACCATGTATACCAATCCACGTTTCAGGGTTATCGTCGGCAATTCGACCCGATCTTGGATCCAGTCATAAACCAGTCGAGTATTTACACAAAAGACTTCCGTCTGAGTGGGTTCCAATGAAACACAATCTTCTTTGTTTTCCTGATCATTTCCTTCTTCTTGCTCTCCCGGAAGGCCAGCTGCTGAATCTCCAAAGACCAGAGGACACTGATCAGGGACCGCAGGGGGAGGACAGGACAAAGGGATCTGCTCCCTTGGAATGCAGAATTCACCTTGAATTTCAATCGTTGTATCAACATCAGATCTAATGCTTAAGCAGAAAGAAATGAAAATTTCTAATTCAGCTGCTTCGTTGTCAATACAAACGATATACGTCCTGCATTCGGTATCCGTGACATCACAGTCGATCACAGTTCCAGGTGGTGCACAAAGAAAATAACACCTGGTTACTGTAAATGAGTCTGTTACCAAAGATCCATCGCTAAATCGTACAATATAATTGCCCGTTACTCGAATTCTTACAAGCTGGAGGGTAACAACCTCCCCATTCGAGAGCATAAACTCTCTTTCTTCTCTCCCTCTAGATTGAGGGACTTCTTCACAAACAATATCCGTTAATAAACACTCAGTAACTATACAAGAGCTCAATCGTTTTATCTCTCCTTACCCAAATATTAAAAACTATATTTTATCTATACATGTATATGATTTTTCTCTTAAGGGTGGGTGGGATAAAAAGAAAGTTAGGCATCAGAATACATAATTTGCTTCGTACAAGAGTTCTTGGCAGCAGAGGTTTTTATTTTTTTAAGGAAGGTATACCTTTCGAGTATCGGTGAGGGAGGTGGGCAAGTTTATCTACATCAAATTGGTACATAAAGAAAATCCGCACCCAGTAAAGGAGGCGGATTTTCTTTTTTTATCAGTCTCTTATAAATGCTCAATAAAACGACGGATAACATCCGCTCCGCCAATAAAAGTTCCAAGCGAGCTGCCAATATTGGCAAGCACAACGACTAGTAATATGCGTGTTACCCGGTTGTTCCAAAACCCTTTGAAGCTCGTTACATCTTCATTTAGATTTTCAAAATCTCTTACATTCGGCCGTTTAAAGTACGCCTGCACTATGCCTGCAAACCAGCCGGAAGCAACGAGCGGGTAGAGAGAAGTAACAGGTGCGGCAATAAACGCCGTGACAATCGCCAGCGGGTGAGCCATGGCAGCGGCTGCCCCTAGCCCGGACAAGACGCCATTCCACAAAATCCAGCTCATTGTCTGCTCCGCTCCGGCGGAAGGGTCGGAGTAAAAGGTAAAGCCAATCAGAAATAGAATAATCAGCGGAATCCCCCAGCCAATCAGCTTCGGCAGGATCGATTTCTTTGGCCGTTCATTCAGTTTGTCTAAATCGTGTTCCTCATGGATCTGCTTTTTAATTCCTGGAACGTGGGCGGCGCCAAGGACGGCCACCACTTTGTCTCCGGGAGCTTCTTTAATTTTCTGGCCGAGATATTGGTCACGTTCATCAATTAATGGTGTTTTTAACCGTGGAAAGCTTTCCGAGAAATCGGCAAGCATGGAATCGAGCATGTCCTGGGTTTTCATTTTTTCCAAATCTTCTTCCGTAATCGTTTCGCTGCTGAAAATGCTGGCAACAATGGACGTCATCAATTTGGCTTTCCCAAGAAACCCGATATTATTCCAGATCCGCGCAAAGGTAATTTGAATATTTCGATCGGCCAGGACGAGCTCCGCCCCGGTTTCCTTCGCGGATTCAATCCCTTGAATCATCTCCTGACCAGCCTGGATACCGAACTGCTTGGCCATCCTTCTTTGAAAGGAGGAGACAGCCAGATTAATTAATAGCAAGGTAGCTTTTTTTTCTTTAATAACTTGAAAGATATCGGTATTCTGCCACTGATCTCCTTGAGATATGGACTGGTAACGTTGTTCATCGAGTTCTATACAAACGGAATCGGGCTGCTCAGCTTCAATAACTTCTTTTACAAGTTCGGCACTTTGCTTTGAGATGTGTGCGGTTCCGATCAAGATGAGTTCTTTCTGCCCGATGTGAATTCGAGTGATTGTTTCTTCTTTCTCCGGCATTGCCATGACCATCCTTTTTAAAATTAATGATGCTTTCTCTATAGTAAACTAGTCTCAGCCAAATGAAAATTCTTCTTCCTTAAAAAGGTGTGGAATATTTGTTACAGAAAATAGAGAGTCGTCGCTTTTGTCGCTGCTTTGCGAGAATAGCTTTGAAAAATAAAACTTCCCGCGGCTGTTCCAAATGCTGCGCCAAAAGTAAAAGGGGGACCGCGATCCCCAGACCCGTCTCGCCTCGTCGCCAGTAACCTTTTTCTGAAAAATCAATGTTCTTCTCTTTAAAATTATCGCTGTTGAGAGTACAATGAATACTAATATTTACGACTTTAAAGCAAGAAAACATATTATTGATAAAGGGGAGACGAAGATGAGCTACGAATCGCTAGTTATTGAAGAAAGGTCCACAAACAAAAAGAAACAGAAGCCAGAAACAAAGGAGATCCCTTTTGGCAGAAAATTTACAGATCACATGTTTACGATGGATTATGATGAAGTGAAAGGGTGGCATGATCCGAAAATTGTACCTTACCAGCCAATTACTCTGGATCCGGCCGCTATGATCTTTCACTATGGGCAGACCGTTTTCGAAGGGTTAAAGGCCTATCGTACGGATGATGAGCGGGTGCTGCTGTTTCGCCCGGACCGAAATCTTTCGCGGCTGAATAAATCAAGTGAGCGTTTGAGTATTCCTGCGCTTGATGAAGACAAGGTGATGGAGTATTTGCTTGAGCTTGTGCGTTTAGAGCGTGACTGGGTGCCGTCCTTTGAAGGGACATCATTATACATACGCCCGTTTATTATCTCTACTGAACCGAATCTTGCTGTCGCACCGTCTAAATCCTATACGTTCATGGTGATCCTATCCCCGGTCGGTCCTTATTTCTCCGGAGGCATTCACCCTGTTCAAATTAATGTGGAGGATCAATTTACCCGTGCGGTCAAAGGCGGCACAGGCATGGCGAAAACCGCCGGCAACTATTCCTCCGGTTACCAGGCACAGGCGAAAGCTAGTGAAACCGGCAATGCAGATGTGCTGTGGCTGGACGGAGTCGAAAAGAAATACATCGAGGAAGTCGGCAGCATGAACATCTTCTTCAAAATTGATGGAGAAGTGGTCACCCCGGCTTTAAATGGAAGTATTTTAAAAGGGATTACGCGGACTTCCATTCTTGAAGTGCTGAACGATTGGAACGTGCCCGTGACAGAAAGAAAAATCTCCATTGATGAACTGGCGGAAGCTTACGATGCCGGCAAGCTTGAAGAAGCATTCGGCACGGGGACGGCAGCCGTGATTTCCCCTGTGGGCGAATTAAACTGGAAGGGCAAGAAAATGGAGATTAATAACCGTGAAATCGGCCCGTTATCTCAGGAGCTTTACGACACGATCACCGGCATTCAACGAGGCAGAAGAGAAGATACGTACGGCTGGACGGTAGAAGTGTAAAAGCATAAATAAGAGACAGGGACAGAAGTCTTTTAGCCAATATTAAATCCGAACGATGAGGAAATGTTACCGACATTATTCCATCATCGTTCGGATTTTTTGTCCTGCATGAGGCAAGATTTGTAAACGTTTCTTCTTTAATCACTCGGTCTCCGCGAATGAATAAGCGAGAATGGAAAGTAATTGTCTTACCACTCCAGCGTAGGAAATACACGGAGACTTCTGCGGGAGGAAGGCATAGGTTTGACCCCGGAGTGCGCAGCACGAGGAGGCAAACCAGCCGCCCGCGAAAAGCGGAGTGTATTTCCGGAGCGGCCATTCTGGGTAAACCTCTGTCCTTACCTTCATGGTTCTTCTTTAGATTGGAGGCTTATGTTCCTGCCTCTTTCTTATCAGGCAGCGTTATTTTCCGTCCGCTTCAATGACAGAAGCCACTTTTGATACGACCACTTCGCTACCCAGCATCGGAGATTCCTGTTTCTTGTCGCCAGAACCAGGAGCCGGCCGTTTATGAGCCTCTTTAAAGGCATCACTGTTTTTCCACGCTTCAAAGTTCTCTAGATTTTCCCAATACATATTCACGTTTAATTCATCATGATCGTCGGAGTGCTGATTCACGAGCACTTCTACTTTTTGAAAGCCGTCCATGCTTTGCAGCGGGCCAGGCTTGGTAAACATCGGAGCCATTTTCTCAGCGTGACCTGGTTTTACCTTAATTCTATTAGTAACAACGTACATCTTGATCATCCTCCTTAAGAATGCTTGTGTACTTGAATCAGTCTATGAAATTCGCTAGACTATTCTTTCATTATATCGGTCTCACAGTTAATCGTCACCCATGAAGCTAAAAAAATCTATCAATATATTCCAGTTATTCTTGAATCTATTTGTTTAAGGGATTCCATTTAAAGGGAAATGGATGGTAGAAAGGCGGGATGAAGATGAAATATAATCAGCTGGGTCAGACCGACTTAAACATTAGCGAATTAAGCTTTGGGACATGGGCGATCGGCGGAAGCTGGGGGACTACCAACGATGAGGAATCCCTTAGCGCCCTGCACAAAGCGATGGATCACGGGGTTAATTTCTTTGATACCGCAGACGTTTATGGAATGGGGCACAGTGAAAAGCTGCTTGCCCAGGCGACAAAAGGGAAGGAAGCGGAGATTCATATTGCTTCGAAGTTCTGCCGGCAAGGGGATATTCATGATCCGGCCACTTATTCTAAGGAACAGGTTTCCAAATATTTGGAGGACAGCTTGCAGCGGTTAAACCGTGATCATCTAGACCTTTACCAGATTCACTGCCCTCCTTTAGAGATATTAAAAGATGGTTCTGTTTTTGACGTGTTAGAGGATTTGAAAAAGCAGGGTAAGATACGATACTACGGCGTTAGTGTGGAAACGGTAGAAGAAGGCTTATATGTTCTTGAGAATACGAAAGCAAGTGCCCTGCAGGTCATTTTTAATATTTTCCGGCAGAAGCTTCTCGATGAACTGTTTCCGACCGCGATTGAAAAACAGGCAGGAATTCTTGCCCGAGTACCTCTAGCCAGCGGCTTGCTGACGGGTAAATTCAATGAAGATCATAACTTTGAAGAGGATGACCACCGTAACTTTAATCAAAATGGTGAGGCATTTAATGTAGGGGAAACCTTCGCCGGACTGGAATTCTCCAAAGGTGTCGAGCTGAGCCGTGAGCTTGAGTGGATCGGTGACGGGCGAGGCAATATGACACGTGCCGCTCTTAAATGGATTATGCAGCAGCAAGGAATCACAAGCGTAATTCCCGGCTTCCGTAATGTGAGCCAGGTGGAAGATAATCTGGGTGCCTTGGACGTGAAAGATTTTACGGATCAGGAATTAAAAGAACTGAAAGCTTTCTATAATGGGGAAGTACATGAAAATATCCGCGGGGTATATTAAGTTAAGCAAGAAGAAGCTGATTTAATAAGAAAGTTTTCCATCATCATAAAGCATAGACAAGAGAATAGGCTTCACCAGAAAACCCGAACCTGATCATTTACTTTGGTTCGGGTTTTCTGGGTTTTAATATACACGAAGGGAACGCTGCTTCCACCTGCTGCCCTTCCCGTTTTCTCTATAAACTTCCCAATTCTAATGATGGGATTTTCCATTTATTTTCCTCTGTTCTCCTTCCCATCCCTTTATGGTTTGTATGGTACGATAAAAACAGAAGAAAACGAATAAACAAAAAGTTAGGATGAGACAAATGGACGTTCAAGAGTGGATTGACCAATTAGCATTAGAACCCCATCCAGAAGGCGGCTTCTACAAAAGCACCTATGAATCGTCGCTTTGGACGGAAGCAGATCAAGGAGAAAGAAAACTGTACACGAGTATCTATTTTTTATTAAGATCGGAGGATATCTCTCATTTTCACCGGTTAAAATCCGACGAGCTGTGGTATTTTCATGCGGGCAGTTCGATTACGATACATATGCTTCACACGGACGGCACCTATCAGGAAGTGAAACTCGGACTGGATGTGAAGCGTGGGGAAGTTCCTCAATTCGTAGTGCCTAAGGATACGATTTTTGGTTCCACAGTTGATCAGCCAGATACATTTTCGCTTGCAGGATGCATGGTTTCGCCGGGGTTTGATTTTGCAGACTTTGAACTGCTTTCGCAACAAGAGTTACTGCCTCACTATCCTGATCAAGCGGAAGAGATTAAGAAGCTCGCGATTGATAAATAAACATTTCTCTAAAGGAGGAGAGCACATGGATGCTGTGATTGAAAAGCATTTTGACCAGTTAAACTCGGAAGATAAGAACGTCCGTTATGAAGCATATCAATACCTCATGGGAGAGGTACAGGCCCAAGTTTCGTGGGCTTATGAAGTGTGGAAGGATCTAATCAGCGATCTGGAACATAACAACAACCACCGGCGGGCCATCGCTTCTCAGCTTCTTTGTCATCTTGCTATCAGTGATCCGGAAAATAGAATAATAACTGATTTTCCTAAGATCTTCGCAGTTACGTATGATGAAAAATTTGTTACCGCACGGCATACCCTGCAGACGATCTGGAAAATTGGCTTAGCAGGAGAAGCCCAGAAGGAAATGGTATTGAACAGCTTGGCTCAACGGTACAAGCACTGCACAGACGAGAAAAATTCTACGCTCATCCGCTATGACATCATTCAGGGACTGAGGAACTTGTATAACCAGGTTTCAGATCCCGCCATTAAAGAACTGGCCCTCGAGCTGATCGAATTAGAAGAGGATGAAAAGTATCAGAAGAAGTATGCAAAAGTATGGAAGAACGTTTAAATTAGGAAAGAATTTATAAGCGAGCACATCTTGCTAGTGCTAATTTTACGCAAAAATGAAATCGCTGTCACTCACCAGGCGGTTTTCGGCAGGAGGTTAAGCCATGGACTCGTTATTGGACTATCATCGATACGATTTGTTTGAAACTTTTTTTGAGAGCGGGAATTTCTGTATTGTTATCGTCGATCACGAAGGGTTAATTTCTTATTTAAATGAAGGCTACTGCCGGTTCCTGAATGTAAAGAAATCTGAGGCGCTTGGCCAGCATGTGACGAGTATTATCGAGAATACCCGCATGCATCTCGTCGTTGAGTCGGGGGAGGAAGAAATTGCTGATCTTCAGTACATTCGTGGAAACTATATGATCGCCAGCCGCATTCCGCTGCGTTCAGAGGGAAAAGTAGTCGGCGCTCTTGGAATGGTGTTATTCCGTGATACCGAGGAATGGCTGAAGATGAACAGTCATATTAAAGAGCTTCTGCTTGAGTTGGAGGCTTACCGCACCCAGCTGCAGCAAAAAAACGGCGCTGTCTATTCCCTTCATCACATCATCAGCCGGTCGAATACGATGGACCAGCTGAAGAATAAAGTGAAAAAGATTGCCCCCGGAGACGTGTCCGTGCTCTTAAGAGGAGAAAGCGGAACCGGCAAGGAATTGTTTGCGCATAGTCTTCACCATTTGAGCGAGCGGAGTACCCGGCCATTTGTGAAAGTAAACTGTGCGGCAATTCCTGATAATCTGCTGGAATCAGAGTTGTTTGGCTACCAGGAAGGCGCCTTTACGGGAGCTAAACGAGGCGGGAAGCCAGGGAAATTTCAACTGGCTGATGGCGGGACGCTGTTTCTGGATGAGATTGGGGACATGCCGTTAAATGCCCAGGTGAAGATCCTCCGTGTCCTTCAGGAGGGAGAAGTGGAAGCGGTAGGAGCGCTGAAACCGGAGAAAATTGATGTTCGGATCATTGCTTCGACACATCAGCCCTTAGAAGAGCTGATTGTATCGAAAGAGTTTCGTGAAGATTTATTTTACCGAATCAATGTTGTACAGCTGCAGATTCCTTCCCTCCGTGAGCGTAAAGAAGACATCCGTCTGCTGGCAAAATCACTGCTGCACAAGCTGACCGAGCGGATCGGCAAACGAGTGGTGGACTTTGAAGAAGAGGTGTTTGAAACCTTTCAAGCGTATCACTGGCCGGGCAATGTGCGTGAACTGGAGAATGTGGTCGAGTCGGCGGTTTATCTGACAAATACGGAAGTCATCCGCGTGGAAGACTTACCTGCTCATCTCCTGTCCCATTCGTATTTAGGCGAAGAGACTCAAGGGTTAAAAGAAATCATGGATAAAGCAGAAAAGCAGGCAGTGGAACGAGCGTTGAAAAAGGCAGACGGAGATAAATCAAAAGCTGCTGAACTGCTCAAGATCGGAAAGTCGAGTCTTTATGATAAAGTGAAAAAACATCAGCTGTAAAACCATTCCATAATTTCGGAAAGTCATTCCGATAAACTGGAATGGTTCTTTTTTTGCGTAAAATGTAAGGGTTTACATCGGTTGGGGATTTCTCAACGAGGATTTTTCCGGAAACCTGGAATACGCTCTTTCGGCAATTTCCTGCAAACCTCGCTAACGTTGGGTTTTTTTATTTTTTGATAATTGGCACGATTTTTGCATGTAGAGAGAGTGAAGGGAGTGGATAGCAAATGAAAACCGTCTATACAACGTTTCAAGAAGCAGTAAGAGAGATTAAAGATTACTCCACGATTATGGTGGGTGGCTTTGGTTTAGTAGGGATTCCCGAGAACCTTATTCTGGCTTTAGTGGAATCGAAGGTCAAGCACTTAACCGTGATTTCCAATAACTGCGGGGTGGATGACTGGGGGCTTGGACTGCTTCTGAAAAATAATCAAATTGATAAAATGATAGGCTCTTACGTTGGTGAGAATAAAGAATTTGAACGTCAGGTCTTAGCGGGGGAACTGGAAGTGGAACTCACCCCTCAAGGCACGCTCGCTGAGAAAATCAGAGCAGGCGGATCGGGGATTCCTGCTTTCTATACCCCGGCAGGCGTGGGCACACCGCTTGCGGAAGGACAGGAGGTCAGAAACTTCGATGGAAAAGACTATCTCCTGCAAAAAGGCTTACAGGCCGATTTCAGTTTGGTAAGAGCGGCGAAAGGGGACCGGCATGGGAATTTGGTGTACAACAAAACGGCTCGTAATTTCAACCCGATGATGGCCGCGGCCGGCAAGGTGACGATTGCGGAGGTAGAGGAACTGGTAGAGCCAGGCGAGCTTGATGCCGATGCGATTCACACTCCGGGGATTTATGTGCAGGGATTAATCGAAGGCAAGCAGGAAAAAAGAATCGAGCGGTTGACGCTGGCTTCAAATAACTAGGAGGGGTGATCAAATGAGAGAGAAAATCGATAAAGCAGCAGTGAGAGAGAAAATTGCCAGGCGGGCTGAGCAGGAAATTGAAAGCGGTTTCTACGTCAATCTCGGCATCGGAATGCCAACCATGGTAGCGAACTATATTCAATCAAATAAACAAGTCGTCCTGCAATCGGAAAATGGCCTGCTGGGCATCGGCCGGTCGCCTTTGGAAGAAGAAGTCGATCCCGATCTCATTAATGCAGGAAAGGAAACTGTGACCGCTTCGGTTGGTGCCGCTTACTGCAGCAGTGCCGAATCGTTTGCGATGATTCGGGGTGAGCATCTTGACCTGGCAATTTTAGGCGGCATGGAAGTGTCTGAGCACGGCGACCTGGCCAATTGGATGATCCCTGGGAAGATGATTAAAGGCATGGGTGGTGCGATGGATATCGTCCACGGCGCGAAGAAAATTGTGATTATTATGGATCACGTGAATAAACACGGAGAACCGAAGATCCTGAAGGAGTGCACGCTTCCGCTAACCGGTAAAGGAGTGGTGAACCGCATCATTACCGATCGTGCGGTCATCGACGTTACCGAAGACGGATTGGTGCTTAAGGAAGTCGCAGAAGGCTTTACAGTAGAAGAAGTGAAAAATTCTACAGGAGCAGCCTTGCAGCTGAGTCCCGAATTATTAGAGACCGCTTTTTAATCGTTACTACAACAACAGACAGGGAGGACGAGAAACATGGTAGATGGAAAAGTTGTGTTTATTACAGGGGCCGCAAGCGGAATCGGCCATGAAATAGGAAGAGAGTTTGCGAAACAAGGGGCGAAAGTGGTTTTTACCGACATTGATGAAGATCAAGTCCAGGCAGCGGCTGCCAAGGCGGCAGATGACGGTTTTGAGTGTATGGGAATTAAGTGTGATGTTACGAAGGAAAGCGAATTAACCGAGGCCATCGATCAAACAGTCTCCCACTATGGCTCTTTGGATATTTTAATCAATAACGCAGGATTGCAGCATGTTGCGGCGATCGAGGAATTTCCCACGGAGAAGTTTGAATGGATAACGAAAGTGATGCTTGTTGCCCCCTTTATGGCCACTAAGCATGTGTTCCCGATTATGAAGAAACAAGGCTCAGGAAGAATTATTAATATGGCTTCCATCAATGGATTGATTGGTTTCGCTGGGAAAGCCGCTTATAACAGCTCCAAGCATGGCGTAATCGGGCTCACAAAGGTTACCGCTTTAGAAGGAGCGGAGCATGGTATTACAGTGAATGCGCTATGCCCTGGCTATGTGGATACTCCTCTTGTAAGAAACCAGCTGGAGGACTTAGCGAGTAACCGCCATGTATCACTGGAAAAGGTGCTGGAAGAGGTTATTTATCCGCTGGTGCCGCAGAAACGACTCCTGTCTGTTCAGGAAATTGCCGACTATACATTGTTCTTAGCCAGTGATAAGGCACGAGGGGTGACCGGTCAGGCGGTGGTCATTGACGGCGGCTATACCGCTCAATAAATCCCCGAGGCAGAAAAAAGGAAAGGATCGATATCTGAGAAGGTCTCTATCCCTTTCCTTTAGGCAGCTTTGGAGGGAAGTTAAAAGACGTGGAGCCCCTGTAAAAAGGGTTTGAGAAATATGAAAATAATGGAGGGAACTAAATGCTTGGTATTTTACTAGGTCTGGTTGTATTAATGGCACTTGCCTATTTAGGATGGTCGATTATTTGGATCGCGCCGATTGCGGCGGGAGTCGTCGCCTTGACGGGCGGCCTCGATTTATTAAATGCCTATACAGATACATACATGGGCGGGTTTGTTTCCTTTGCGAAAGACTGGTTCCCGGTATTTATGCTCGGGGCCGTGTTTGGCAAACTGATGGAGGACACGGGCATGGCCCGCTCCGTTGCAGTAGCGCTGACCAAAGTAATCGGTACAAAACGGGCGATATTAGGAGTTCTTGCCTCTGCAGCAGTCCTTACTTACGGAGGCGTGAGTTTGTTCGTGGTCGTCTTTGCGGTCTATCCGTTAGCGTTATCTTTATTCCGTGAAGCGAACATCAGCAGAAAGCTGATTCCCGCAACCGTAGCGTTAGGTTCCTTTACCTTTACTATGACGGCTATTCCAGGAACTCCGCAGATTCAGAACTTGATCCCGATGGAGTATTTTAAAACGACTCCTACGGCAGCTCCGATTATGGGGATCGCCGGTGCTCTTGTAATGGCTGTCGGAGGATACTTCTATTTGCGGTGGCGTGAGAAGCAGCTGACAGAAAAAGGAGAAGTGTTCACTGAACCTAAGGATAATAAAATAACCGAAGATGAGGTAAAAGCTCCACCCTTTATTTTATCGATTTTACCATTGCTGACTGTATTACTGACTTTAAATTTATTAAAATGGGATGTTGTCATTGCTCTGATATCAGGAATTGTCTTGATTATGCTTTTGAACATTACGAAATTCAAACGCTTTGTTCCGTCGATCAACAGTGGGGCAAGCGGTTCAGTTATTGCCATTATAAATACCAGTGCAGCCGTAGGATTTGGTACGGTCGTTAAAGCAGTTCCCGGATTTCAGAAGCTGACCGAATTACTGATGGGAGTGAAAGGAAATCCGTTGATCTCTGAATCTATTGCTGTTAACGTCCTTGCCGGGGCTACAGGCTCGGCTTCTGGGGGGATGGGGATAGCTCTTGAAGCACTAGGGTCGAAATATTATGAAATTGCTATGGACACGGGCATCAGTCCGGAAGCCTTTCACCGGGTCGCCTCGATTTCTTCCGGCGGTCTCGATGCGCTCCCTCATAATGGTGCCGTCCTTACCTTGCTTGCGATTACTGGATTGACTCATAAAGACAGCTATAAAGATATCTTTGTCGTAGCTGTACTCATTCCGGTATTGTCCGTTGTCGTTGCGATTATTCTTGCTTCGATCGGATTGATCTAAGAGAGGACGGGCATGCGCCAATTTAAATTTGTTGACCTGAAGAGGCAGGGACACCCTATGCCTTCCTCCTGCAGAAGTCTCCGTGTATTTCCGACGCTTCGGACGGCAATATTTTCACCAAAAAATCCGAACGATGATGAGATGTTACCGACATCTCATTATCGTTCGGATTTAATATGAGCTAAGTTTTTTATCACATTGGCAATCGCCGCAGTGACCTATTCACTTCCAAAGTCTGCTCTATTTCATAATGAGTACCGGGCAGGCAGAATGGTGAACGACATAGTCACTCACACTTCCGAGCAATAATTTCTTCATTCCGCCAAGTCCGCGGTTCCCAATAATAATAAGTTCTGCATCCATTTCTTTGGCATAATCGCAAATGGCTGCACCTGGATTTCTGTTTGATTCGCCTACAATAACTTTTGTTTCTACAGAATAATCTTCAGCTTCAAGTTCATCCTTCACTTTCGCTATTTCAGATTCATACTGTTCCGCTAATTCATGACCGATACTGCGCATAAAGACCGTATTAGTTACAGGTCCGGTGGCATAAATCACAGTGATTACGTGGATGACGGTATCTGGATGTTCCGTGGCATTGGTTTTTGCTTCCCGGACGGCCTGCTGGCTCAATTCACTACCATCATAAGCGACGAGGATTTTTTTTGCCATAGGGAACCGCTCCTTTGTGGTTAAATTATTTATCTTACTACTTTCATTTTAACACAATTATCAGATAATTAATGAGGATCAAGGTTGAAAAACAATGCTGAGCTAAGAAGATCATCTATTTTTTCCAGGAAGGTACAGAAATTTCCCCCGAAGAGATCGAACCGCTTTTTTCTAAACTGTCGTTATAAGAGGCAGGGACAGAAGTCTTTTAGCCAATATAAAATCCGAACAATGATGACGTGTAACCGTTCCATCATAGTTCGGATTATTTTGTCCTTCCTGAGGCAGGATGACTAGGTCAGAGGACGTCTACATTCTTTTCGCTCTGTTGGGACTTTACAGTGGAGGTATTTCCTTATGTCCCAGCATCCATTTATTTCTGTGTTTCTTTTGGTTGTTCCGTTCTGTTAATAATCGATGTACCGACAAGATCGCCGGTTACGTTTAGAGCGGTACAGCCCATGCCGACGAGAACATCAACAGCAGTCAAGAGCGCGACCGCTTCCATCGGCAGTCCGACCTGGGAAAAGACTGTCGCAATCATAATAATCCCGGCCCCTGGCACGCCAGCTGTCCCGACCGAAGCAAGGGTTCCGACAATGACAATTTGCACAATCGCCGAGAAGCTGAGCGGATCATTGACCACATTGGCCGCAAAGACTGCAGAGACGGCAATTCGAATCGCGGCCCCATCCATGTTCATCGTTGCTCCGAGCGGCAGGCTGAAACCATAAAGGCTTTTCTTCAAACCAAGATTACGCGCCGCATCCAGAGTGAGCGGCAAAGTTCCAGAACTGCTCTGGGTAGCAAAAGCTGTCAGCATCGGGGTTCGGGCTTGCTTAAAGAATTGCCCTGGACGAGTTTTCCCTGCCAGAAGAAACAGAACATAAAGTCCGAGCTGGACAAGCAAGGCCACATACAAGACTACGATGAAATTCCCGAGAGATAACAGAGTATCTGCTCCTTGATTACCAACGACTTTCGCAATGATGGCGAAAATACCAATCGGCACAAACTGCAGAATGCCTTTCATCACGGCAAGGGTAGTTTCGTTAAGAGCATCCACAACCTTATAGAGATGTTCTCCCAAATCGTGATGGTCCCTGCCTGACCGTAAATAGGAAATGGCAATTCCGAACACAAGTGCCGTAAAGATAATTCCCAGCAGATTCATTTCAGAAAAGGCTGTAACGATATTCTGCGGAACAATATTTAACAATACTTGTACGACTCCTGGATTATCAGGAGTCTCTATGCTTTCACTTCCTGTAAGCGAAGTGCCCGTTCCCGGATTGAGTAAACTGGCCACGATCACCCCGACGACTAAAGCCGCTGCAGAAGTGAGCAAGTAATAAAGAAATACTTTTCCGCCCATACGTCCCAGACTTCCGATGTTTGTCTGGTTGACCCCAACGATTAAAGTGAACAGAATCAGAGGGACAATAACAAATTGCAGTAAACGAAGCAGCAAATCGCCAATCGGCGCAAGTACGGCTGCATCTTCCCCGAATAGAAGTCCTACAACAATACCTAGTACCAAAGCTACTGTAATCTTCGCAATTAATGACGTCTCCAGGTACCCTTTCCATAATGCTTTCATATTCTTACCTCCTTTATCATCTATACCATTAAATTCATATCGATATACTTATCATTAGCCTTCATAAAAATAGCCGATAAGAGGCGAACCTGTCAAAAGCTATGCTTGATTCACGAACAAGCAGGAAACTTTACCTTTTTGTTGAATCATTACTGTGTAGAAGGGATAAAGATTTCTAACACGTTATGGAGGATTGTAAATGTCGGCGCCACAAGTCATTGTGTTATTAGGTATCGGTTATATTATCTTTACTATTGATAAAAAGCAGGAAAACTTCCCGGTGCCCGTTATCTTATTATTGATGGGTATGGGGTTATCATTTGTTCCTTATTTTACGACTATTCACGTTTCAGAAACGATCATTTATGATGTGTTTCTTCCAGGTCTATTGTTTACATCCGCTTATGCTTTTTCCCCGAAGGCGCTTCGAAAGCATGCCTGGCTGATTGGGGTGCTTTCAACTGCCGGATTAGTCATTACAGCTTTGCTGCTTGGCGGGCTGATTTATTGGATCGGCGGCGGGTTTTTTAGTATTACCTGGATTGGAGCGTTGCTTGCGGCATCTATTCTAACCCCTACGGATCCAGTCTCCGTGGTATCGATATTAAAACAGTCTTCAGGAAATGCAGATGTGGCAGATGTAGTGGATGGAGAATCGATGATCAATGACGGAACGAGCGTTGTGCTGTTTGGTGTATTATCCGGCATGTATTTGACTGGACAAGTCTTTGAAATCTGGTCGTTTCTAGGGCAGTTTCTTTATGTTTCGATAGGCGGGACAGCGCTCGGACTTGTCATAGGTTGGCTGTGCAGCAGAGCGGTCCATATTACGCATCACACACAATACCAGGTGATGCTTAGTATAATTACCGCCTACGGAACCTTTCACTTGGCAGAGCACCTGGGATTCTCCGGCGTCCTTGCCACCGTAACGGCGGGAATTATGCTTTCCTGGGAATTTGACCATATCAACAGAGAAGATCATTACCGGGAAGCGCTCGCCGGTTTCTGGGATGTGGTGGAGCCCTCGCTCTTGTCGCTGGTATTTTTGTTAATTGGAATTGAAGCTACCCAGTATTTAACTTCCATTTCCTGGCTGCTCGCTATCCTCATCTTTATCGGATCCGTGATCGTCCGATTTGTGGTCGTAGCTGGAACGATGCAGGCATTCAGCGGGTTCCGCCGTGTACTCAACTGGAAACATTCAGCCTTGATATCGTGGGCAGGTATTCGCGGTACGATGTCCGTTTTTCTTTTGTTAAGCCTGCATGTGGAGGCCGGTGGAAGCGGCAATCAACTATTGTCGATCAGTTTCGCCGTGGTCATCCTCTCCTTAATTTTCCAAAGTCTAGGGATTTATCCATTAATGAAAAAGCTGGTGACCTAGCCATCTAAGCGCAATCTTTATAAAAATATAAGAAAACCCGAACCACCAGCCGTGGTCCGGGTTTTCTCGTGTATATGATACGTTATCTAAGCAGCTTAAATGCAAGCTTCTCTAAATTGTTTGTTCTTTTTCAGGCCGGGAATTTTTAATGAAAAACGCCATAATAAAGCCTGCGGCTGCAATAATTCCTGCAGCTACGAAGGAAACGTTCACTCCATGAATGGCGCCGGTAATCCCTTTAGAAGGGTCAGCCTGGTTGGTCATAATGGAAACAAGCAAGGCGGTTCCTACCGCTCCTGACACTTGTCGCATCGTATTATTCATAGCTGTACCGTGCGGCATTAAGTGAGGCGGAAGCTGATTAAGTCCCGCTGTGGTGACAGGCATCATAACCATCGCGATCCCAAACATTCGAATCCCATTAATGGAGGCCAGGTACACGAACGAGGTCGATGGGGTCAGGTCCGTTAATAAAAACGTGGCCAGTCCAAGCAGACCAAGACCGGTTACGGCCAGCCACCTCGCCCCGAATTTATCAAATAACCGTCCGGTAATCGGGTTCATTATTCCCATGAGCAGAGCTCCGGGAAGCAGCATTAAGCCGGATTCAAAGGCGGTAAATCCAAGCATGTTCTGCATGAAGATCGGTAGAATGACGGATCCTCCGATCATCGCCATAAACGTGACCATTCCAAGAGCGGTCGTTAAAGTGAATATTTTGTACTTGAATATCCTGAATTCAAGAATCGGCTTAGCAAGACGCAGCTGTCGGAAAATAAACAGCGTGAGCGTAATGGCTCCGACAACGAGAGAAATGATAACCTCCGGGTGTCCCCAGCCACCATTACCGGCAACACTAAAGCCGTAGAGAATGCCTCCAAAACCAAAAGTGGACAGGATAATTGAAATCGGGTCAACTTTCGGAAAGGTTTGCTCGGTTACATTTTTCAAAACAAAATAGGCAAAAATCATATCAAGAATGGCAATCGGCAGGATAATGTAAAATAAACTTCTCCATGGGAACTGGTCCACTAGATATCCGGACAACGTCGGCCCGATCGCTGGAGCGAAGGCGATAACAAGACCAAACATTCCCATCGCCTGTCCCCGTTTTTCTATTGGAAAGACAAGGAATAGAATGGTTTGCATCAGCGGGATAATGATCCCTGCACCAGCTGCCTGCAAGATCCTTCCTAATAGAAGAAACGTAAAGTTAGGGGAAAGGGCGCAAACTAACGTCCCCACGGCAAATAATCCAACAGCCGTTAAAAATAATCGTCTTGTCGTAAAGCGTTCGATCAAAAAGGCAGTGATCGGAATCATAATCCCGTTCACGAGCATGAAAATAGATTGCAGCCATTGGGCTGTATTGGCATCAAGGTGCAAGTCAGCCATAATTTTAGGGATAGCGGTGGCGAGCAAGGTTTGGTTTAAAATCGCGATAAACGCTCCGGAAATTAACACGATCATTAACGGAACACGATTTATAGCTTCCTGCTGTTGAGGCTGTCCTTCTGACATATATGAATTCCTTCTTTCTAATGATATAGTACCAACAAGCAATTTTAGCATACTTGCAGGCAAGCTTTTAATATCCTGCTCATGAAAAAAGAAAAAATTCTGCTTTTCTTCGATGGGGTTTGAAGTTCCTTGGTCTTCCAGTGGGTGCTCTGCAAACAAGATATGAATGGCGAGGTTCCGTTTCCATTCCTGTGGAGAGGTGTGCAGGAAAAAGGATCGCTTTCCGCGGGGCAGGAGTCTCACCCTTTTCCTTTCCACCTTCTCAAAGTAGTTTTACGGAACCATTAGCAGCAGATTGATCATTCTCTAGTCCATTCATTCCATTTCTTGTAGGAATCAGTGGTTTCGTTCACCTAACCATCATAAAAGGTTTCGGGAAACGGAGAGACTCGTGTGGGAGAAGAGTACAGGGTGTGACCCCGCAAGCCTAAAAGGCAGAGGTGGTACACCGTACGCCCACGGAAAGCGATTCGTTTCCCGGAACCTTTTTTTCCATATTCAACAACGAAACCATTCTCGGTTTTAAAAAGGGTGCTTTTGTGTGAATGAGAACGGGAAAATAGTTAATCAAGCAGGAAATGGAGCCGAAGAAAAAGAAAGAATACAAAGTCTTCTTTGCTAAAAGGAATTTAAGGAGGAATCCATTTGCTAACCATTAAAAAGCTGAGTGAAGTGTCTCTGAAAGATGCCGTCGACCTTTGGAACCTTAGCTTTGAAGGCTACTTCACGGATGCCACCACAACCATTCGCCAGTTTATCGATCGTATGGCCGCGGATGAATTATCTCCTGAGCTGTCATTAGCGGCCTGGATGGATGGAGAACCAGCGGGAATCGTGTTAAATGGAATAAGAACAGTGAACGGAAAAACGACGGCCTGGAATGGAGGAACTGGAATCGCCGCCAAGTTCCGCGGCCGGGGAATCGGAAAGCAGCTGATGAATCACACCATCCGTCTCTACCTGCAGCATGGAGTAAATCTTGCTTCCCTGGAAGCGCTGAGTAACAACAACCATGCCATCAAACTCTACGAGCGGGCAGGTTACACAGTGAAGGATCAGCTTTTATTCCTGCAGAAGGATGGACAGCTTTCCGACCATGCCTTTCAAGCTGACAAAGAATTTCACATAGAAAAATCACCGGCAGCTCATGCCCGGCATTTGAAAATCCTTGATCAACAAGTGCCCTGGCAGACGCAATGGGCATCGCTCAGGAAAGACGGCGAACTGGCATCCATTAGAAATGACCAGGAAACCCTGGCATATTTCTTATATAAACGCTCCTTTAATGAAGGAGGAGAGACGAGCAGAATCATGTTATTTCAGTCAGGAATCAATGAGGAAAGTAAAGTCACTGAAGCTGCTTTACGCTTCGGCTTGCGGGAAATCTTTGAACCGTCTGTCTCTTGTACGAGGATGACCTTTAACTTTCCTAAATCCAATCATTTGGTGGTGCGCTTACTGGAAGAAGAAGGTTTTCAATCGCTGACAGAGCAGGTTTATATGGAAAAAGTAATGGAATAGCGAAATCAGAAAATATAATTATGCAAGGGGAAGCGAAGGGTATGGACGACGTGGATCCTCCTTTAATGATGAATGTAGATGCTGAAGGACAAGTGTTTTTGAAAGAAGTAGAGCAGAAGGAAGAGGAAATCAAGATTCTATAGAGAAATTAGGTAGAGAGTCGGATTTTTAAAAACTAGGCTTGAGCTTGTTTTTAGGAGGTTTTCAAATGGAGGAGAAAATAGACAAAGCCATTCAGGATGATTACCCGGAGGATTTCTCCTGGTGTTACGGATGCGGAAGAATGAATGAAGCGGGACACCACTTCCGGACGGGGATTCAGGACGGGCAGACGGTTACGATTTATACGCCGAAGCAAGAACATATGGCGCTGCCAGGATATGTTTACGGGGGGATCGTTGCCTCGTTAATCGATTGCCACGGAACGGGATCTGCTGCAATTGCTCTGCATAGGAAGAACGGGCAGGAAATCGGCGATGGTTCCGAGCCGCCACGTTTTGTAACGGCTTCCTTGCACGTAGATTATATTAAGCCCACACCCCAGGGAGTTCCGTTGAAGGCGGTAGGGAAAGTGGAAGAAATTCATCCGAAAAAGTGGAAAGTGACGGCAGAAGTTTTTGCGGATGATAAGCTGTGCGCAAAAGGAGAAGTAATGGCTGCTGTCATGCCAGATACTTTCCTGACTAAATAATCCTTATCCAGACTGCCTTTAGAGAGGCAGTTTTTTTATGAACTAAAAAATTAGCTGCGTTCATTCTTAGGTGAGAGAATTATGCTCATAACCGTTCGCAGGTCAATTTGATTAGAACAAAGCCAGCGAGAAAAAATTTAAATATTGATCTTGAAAAACGCTTACATTTAATTTATAATTCAACTAAACCGATTTAGTAAAACGATTTATTAAATGTTAGGAGCTGCTTTATGAATAGAGTTATTGTTCCGATGAACGCCTTTCATCATCAGGAATTAAGTAGAAAAGGTCAGGAAGCATTCCTTTCAATCATCGCAGATGCTGAAGCCTATGGAGTGGAATTAAGAAGAGAATTATGGATAAATTTTCGGGAAGAATTGAAAACGCTTAAACCTAAACTGGATAAGCTCAACTTGTTTGTAGTTTACTCTGCACCGATTGAGCTTTGGGAAGAGGATGGAGCGCTGAATCCTCAGCTCGAAGCAGTATTTCGAGAAGCAGAGGAGCTCGGTGCACAGCGACTGAAACTTTCACTTGGCCATTATGATGCTGACCATTCGGACCTAGCGCAGTTGAAGGATTGGCTGGATAAACAAGCGAGTGAAGTGAACGTGTTAATTGAAAACGATCAAACTCTTCACGGCGGTAATATAGAGAAACTGAATCGATTTTTCACAGCAGCTCACAAAATAGGGATACCCGTCGGAATGACGTTTGATACCGGAAATTGGAGCTTTACAGGAGAGGTTATGGAGCAGGCATTAGACAAGCTCTCCGACTATGTAGACTATGTTCATTTTAAAGAAGTAAAGGAAAGACAAGGCGAGCTGGTGACACTGCCTCTTTCGGAAGAACCAGCGAGCAGCTGGCGGAAACCGGCAAATGCGTTTCCAGAATCGATGCACAAAGCGTTGGAATTTCCATTGAAAAATACAAACGAAATTAGAAAGTATATCTCACTAGTAAGTGAGGCTGGGGCAGAAAGCGAGGAGAATATATGAAGAAGCTGGATGTGATTACCTTTGGTGAAGCAATGGCAATGTTTATGGCAGAAGAGCCAGGCGAGCTTCATCAAGTCATTCATTACACCCGTGAGCTGGCAGGAGCTGAAACCAACTTTGCTATTGGAATGGCGAAACTGGGATTTCAGTCCGGATGGATCAGTAAGGTGGGAGAAGATGCGTTTGGAAAGTTTATTAAGGAGCGGCTGAAGCAGGAGAACGTGAATATTGACCACGTCCTGACTACGCCTGAATACCCGACCGGCTTCCAAATCAAATCGAAAGTGTTTGCCGGAGATCCTGAGGTTCAATACTTTCGAAAAGGTTCCGCAGCCAGTCAGCTTAGTGTAGAAGATGCCGATCAGGAGTACGTAGAATCGGCGGAACACTTACACATGACAGGAATTCCGCTGGCGCTTGCCTCTTCAACCAGAGAGTTCGCGATGCATGTTCTGAATCTAATGAAGAGTTCCGGAAAATCGGTCTCCTTTGATCCTAATCTGCGGCCGTCGTTATGGAATTCTGAGGAGGAAATGATCAGAGTAACGAATGAAGCGGCTGTTCAAACCGACTATGTATTGCCTGGAATGGGAGAAGGAGAAATTTTGACAGGACACAATACGCCGGAAGCTATTGCCGACTTCTATTTAGAACAAGGAGTAAAAGGAGTAGTCGTCAAGCTCGGAGACGAGGGAGCCTATTTCAAAACGAGTTTGGAAGAAGGATATGTGAATGGTTTAGAGGTATCGCAAGTGGTGGATACCGTTGGAGCCGGAGATGGATTTGCTGTTGGGCTGGTAAGTGGTCTGTTAGATGGAATCTCTTTAAAAGATGCTGTATTCCGCGGCAATGCGATCGGTGCTTTAGCCGTTCAATCGCCAGGTGACAATGATGGATATCCGACGAGAGAAGCTTTGGAAACTTATATAAAACCATACCTTAAAGGAGCGAAGTAAAATGAAACAAACGCTTGCTAAACAAAGATGGATGAGACTGATCCCTATTGCCTTTATTACGTACAGCCTGGCTTATCTGGACCGCGCCAACTATGGTTTTGGCGCTGCCTCTGGACTGGCAAATGACTTGCACATTACACCAGGTATTTCTTCATTGCTAGGTGCGTTATTCTTCCTGGGATATTTCTTCTTCCAGATACCCGGCGCCCATTATGCAGAAAATAAGAGTGCGAAGAAACTTATTTTCTGGTCGTTAATTCTATGGGGAATCCTGGCTAGTTTAACCGGAATGATTTCCAACGTTAACTTTCTATTTGCAATCCGGTTTTTATTAGGTGTTGTTGAAAGCGCTGTTATGCCGGCAATGCTTGTATTCCTAAGTCACTGGTTTACTAAAGAAGAACGTTCCCGTGCCAATACTTTCTTGATTTTAGGAAATCCGGCCACTGTCTTGTGGATGTCGATTATATCAGGGTATTTACTACATTCCTTTGGCTGGAGATGGATGTTTATCCTCGAAGGTCTTCCAGCTGTAGTATGGGCGTTCATTTGGTGGAAGCTTGTTAACGATAAGCCTAAGGACGCTAAGTGGCTGTCTGATGGTGAGAAATCTGCTCTGCAAAAGGAACTGGATAAAGAACAGCAGGGGATTAAACCCGTTAAAAATTATCGTGAAGCCTTTAAGAATAAAACTGTTATTCTGCTTAGTTTTCAGTATGCGCTGTGGAGTATTGGAGTGTACGGATTTGTCATGTGGCTGCCGTCGATCATTAGTGCAGCTCCAAACATGGATATGGTGTCAACGGGATGGTTGTCTGCTGTGCCATACATTCTAGCCGTGATCTTAATGCTGACTGGTTCATATTTCTCTGATAAAACTTTGAATAGAAGCAGATTTGTCTGGCCATTCCTTCTTATTGGAGCAGTTGCCTTCTATTGTTCCTACTTAGTGGGGACGAGTAACTTTTGGCTTTCCTTTGCCCTGTTAATCATTGCTGGAGGAGCAATGTATGCGCCTTATGGTCCGTTCTTTGCGATCATTCCTGAAATTCTTCCGCGTAACGTCTCTGGCGGCGCGATGGCATTGATTAATAGCTGCGGAGCCCTTGGTTCATTCGTCGGCGCCTATTTTGTTGGTTACTTGAATGGCGCTACCGGCGGGTTTGGAGCTTCTTATATCTTTATGTCAGGTTCGCTGCTTGCTGCAGCTATTCTTACCGTTTGGGCGACTCAGTCAGCAAAGAAACGTACAAAAGCCCCTTCGGAAACTATGAGTTTACAAAGAAAAACAGTATAAGAATCGATCATTATCCGCGTCATTACAATCCGAAGGGGAAGAAGGACTGGCGGTTCGCTAGTCCTTTTCTCCTGCCTTCCGGGTAGATAAATTAAAGCAGGCATATTACAATGGAAGGAATAACGGTTTTGTAAAGGTTGATAACATGGAACGAGTGACAATGGCAGACGTAGCCAAAGAAGCAGGTGTCTCGAAAAGCACCGTCTCCCAGTATTTAAATAAACGTTACGAATACATGGGCGAAAAGACGAGAACCAGAATCAAAGAAGCGATTGAACGGCTGGACTATCAGCCCAATTATATTGCCCGCAGCCTTAAGCAGAAACGAACATCTATGATCGGAATAATTGTAGCGAACATTATGCACCGATTTTCTACCGAGGTCAGTCACGCAATTGAAGAATACTGCTATGATTCAGATATTCAGGCGATCGTGTGTAATGCTGATGATGACCCAGCTAAAGAAAAGAAATATATTGAAATGCTGATGGCTAAACAAGTGGACGGCTTGATTATTTTTCCTACAGCGAAGAATATTGACTTATATGATCAGATGATTAAATCGGGCTATCCCGTTGTATTTATGGACCGGAAAGCAGGAGATCTGAACCTTCCTAGAATTGTAGCCAATAACGTGGAAAGTGCCTACGATGCCGTGGATCATTTTATTAAATACGGCCATCGTAAGATTTCAATTATTACTCAGGAATTATCCACCAGTCCCCGGGCAGAAAGGGTCACAGGATATAAGAATTGCCTGCAGGATCATGAGATTGAATACAAGGACGAATACGTAATTAATCAGCCCATTGAGGAACTTCAGTTAGAACTGGACCGAATGTTTTCCTTAAGTCAGCCTCCCACTGCTTTACTGGCAGGGAACGATCTTGTCTTTCTTGAAATCTTAAGATTTATGAAGAGGAAATCCATTAGCGTTCCAGAGGATTTTTCACTGGTGGTGTTTGATAACATTCCATTTGCCGATGTGGCGACTCCCGCAGTATCAACGATTTCACAGCCTGCTTTTGAAATGGGACAAAAAGCAGCAGAATTGCTATTAAAGCAAATTAAGAAAGAAGATGTGGAGTTAAAAGAATATCAGTACCCTTGTGACTTGGTGATCCGTGAAACTTCAGCCAGACAGACTGACTGAAGTTGCGGAGGCGCCGTTTATTTTACTTCTGTACTAAACCGATTTAGTTCCTGCCATCTGATTAAAAAAAGGAGGAGATTTTGAATGAATATTCAATTAGCCTTAGATCGATTCTCTATTGAGGATGCGAAAGCTATTGCCAGGGAAGTAGAAGACCATGTGGATTGGATAGAAGTTGGAACATCTCTAATTAAAGAATTCGGGATGCCAAGCGTGAAAGAACTGAAAGCGGCCTTCCCTGATAAAACCATCCTTGCAGATATGAAAACGATGGATAACGCGAAATATGAGGCAGCCTTATGCTTTGAAGCAGGTGCCGATGTTATGACCGTCATGGGCGCGGCATCTGAGGCTACGATTACCACCTGTATTCAAACCGCGCGTCAATACGGCAAAGAGGTAATGATTGATCTGCTGAACTTAACGGATTCGCAAAAAGAGCAGCTCAAGAGCTATAACGATGTGATCTTCTGTGAACATGTAAGTAAAGATGATCAGGAAACAAGCGGAAGCAAGAATGAAACGACGTCTTCCCTTTTCCAAGACAAAAGACTTGCCATGGCGGGCGGGATTACGGAAGCATCCCTTGTCCGTTTGCGGGACTTGAAGCCAGAAGTAGTCATTATTGGTTCAGCGATTACGAAAGCAGCCAACCGCAGGCAGGCGGCAGAACGATTAAAACAATTGAGCAAGTATGAGGAGGCAAAATAATGAGTTATATGGAAACCATTTTAGAAGAAATCAAATCTGTAAGCCAATTGATCGACGAAGTAGAGGTCAAACAAACAGCCAAACGATTAGTTGCAGGAAAAAGGATCTTCGTAACTGGGGAGGGCCGCTCAGGATTGATGGCTAAGTCTTTTGCGATGCGCCTAATGCATTTAGGAGCTGAGGTCTATGTGATTGGGGAAACGATCACGCCGGCGATTGGAGGAGACGATCTGCTTGTCGCAATCTCTGGATCCGGCACTACGAAGAGTGTCGTCTGGACCGCTGAAAAAGCTGCTGAACTTGGATGTGATGTTACTGCGGTAACGACAAATCCGGAATCAAGTCTCGCTGAAGCCGCGACTACTGTGCTGCAGATCCCTGCGGCCACAAAGTATCGTCGTGAAAATGAGGTGAAGACTATTCAGCCGCTTGGCTCCTTATTTGATCAATGTGCGCATATTGTCTTCGATACGATCTGCTTATTCTATGGGGAATTGAATGATGTGGACCATGCGAAAGCTTTCAGCAAGCACAGCAATGTGGAATAAATGTTTTTGCAGACGTTAGGAATAAGAGCAGTGAAAAACCTTATAATTAGTAAACAAAGACGCTTGGGTAACTTCAAGCGTCTTTGTTTTTATATTCTGTTATTAAAAGAAAGCTGCCTATTCTTTGGTTGAATGTGAATATCAGGGGAATGACTTGATCAAATGCATCACCACAGAAAATTGCAATTCAGCATTTGCGTACTTTCCATGGGCGGCGGGTGAGCTTCCTAGGGCAAGGAAGTGCCTCTATAATTGGACACTAATTAAGCTATTTTTTGAAGTTTCTGTAGTATTACACATGGCTCATTTGAATCACCTGTGTAGAGGAAGAGACAGATTTGGTGACCGGGATAGGGGCGTTCATTTTTTATGCGATGGGTGGCGAAGGAAATGACGAGACTCCCGTGGGAGAAGGTGCTAGGTGAGACCCCACAGGGAGTGAAAACGAGCGAGGAGGCTCGCCAGCTCCCCCACAGGAAAGCGAGTTATTTCCTTCGCCACCCTCCTCTTATTTTATTAACGGCCCCACCATTTCAATGTTTGTATTTCAAGATTCCTCTTGTTTTTATCGTAGGACTTTTTCTTAGCGTGGTCCAAACTCCTCTGTCATTTTCCTTGCCCATGCTGCCAGCATACTCGCCCCGATAGGCAATGCTTCTTCATCAAGGTCAAACTTCGGATGATGAAGCGGGTATACTGCATTTTTCGCTTCGTTACGAACGCCAAGCCGAAAGAAAATGGCCGGGATCTTCTCGGCGTAGAAAGAGAAATCCTCCCCGCCCATCGAAGGCTTCACTATAGAAAAACGATCCTCTCCCAGCACATCCTGCACCGTAGTCTCTACGGAAGGGAGCAGGGAAGCGTCGTTGATCAGCGGCGGGTAATAGTATTTATAGTTCAACTTGTAATCCACGCCGAATGCCTGAGTAATTCCTTTCACGACCTGTTCCATCCGTTCCTCAATAGAGTAGCGTACCTCAGGATCGAGTGTCCGTACCGTTCCACCTAGTTTCACGCGCGGAGCAATGGCATTATCAGCCGTTCCCCCGTGAATTTGCCCAATGGTTAAGACGGTGGGAGAGAGTGGATCAACTTGCCTGCTTACCACCTGCTGCAGCGAACTAATAACTTCGGCTGCGATCGTGATCGAATCGGCTGCCTTATGTGGGTGTGCAGCATGACCGCCTTCTCCGATGATTTCTAGATCAAAGAAATCAGCAGCTGCACATGCTTCTTTCAAGGCACAGGTCACTTTACCGGTGTTAACGTCAGGATTAACATGCAGGCCGCCGATCGCATCCACCTTTGGATCTTCCAGGATCCCTTCGTTAATCATTTCACGTGCCCCGAACAGACCTTCCTCCGCTGGCTGAAAAATCAGCTTAATGGACCCTTTTTTTGGAGGATGATCTTTAAGGAGTTTTGCTGCCCCGAGGAGCATCGTAGTGTGGCCGTCATGTCCGCATAAATGTGCCTTTCCATCGATTTTAGAGGCGTAGCTTGTCTCTTTTTCATCGGTGATGGGAAGGGCATCCATATCGGCTCTTAAACCGATAACCGGTCCAGCTTCTTCTCCTTCTATTAAAGCGGTTACCCCTGTTTGAGCGAGAACCTTTGGAGTATAGCCAAGTTCAATTAAAGTCTTTTGAACGAACTTCGATGTATTGTATTCATCAAACCCAGTTTCCGGCTGTTCATGTAAAGAACGCCTCCACTTTGTTAATAGCTGTTGAAAACTTCGAGCTTGTTCTAATAGAGTATTCAAAAGTAACCCTCCCAGTTGAAATAGTAACTCCATACTGCTGAATCGACACTATTTTTATAGTTTTTCACATTCTCTTCCAGCCGGGCAATATTTTTTTGTTTTTTTCTCAACATCCTGTCTCTTTCTTTGTTTTTCTCTTACTTTTCTTTGAGATAAAGATCGGAGTTTCTTTATAATGCAACCATATGATTTCAAACTATTTACAATATTTCGATTCTAAAACAAAGAAGGGGGAAAATGTTATGGAGAACTTTGGGATACTTTCGTTACTGCCTTCCATTGTAGCGCTGGCACTCGCCATTTGGACGAAGAGGGTAGTACCGTCCTTACTCGCAGGGATATTAATCGGCACCATTATGATTGACACCCATGCCAATGGTTTTTTTCATGCTATTTTACTTTCGATTATTAATTTATTTGGAGCCATTGCCGGTCATCCTGCTGATGCCGATGCTGGAATCAGAGGAATGGGACTCGTGCAAGGGCCGGGAAGGGCAGAGCTGGTGATCGTTGTGTTCCTGCTTGGTGCTTTTATTGGAGTATTAAATAAATCCGGCGGGGCGTATGCGTTTGGCCGGTGGCTGGCAGATAAAGTCCGTGGAAAAAAAGGAGCGCAGGTTTCTACGGCACTGATGGGAAGCTCTTTGTTTACGAGTGCTTACTTTAGTTCGCTTGCTACAGGAACAGTATTTCGTCCGATTTATGACCGCATGAATATATCCAGAGCCAAACTTGCCTTCTTTCTGGACTCCACCGCCTCTCCTATCAATGTTCTGGTACCGATCTCCGGGTGGGTTGCCTTTATGGGAGCCTTAATGGTCGACAATATTCCAAGTGTAGAGGATCCGATTAAAGGGCTGGCTCAAACCATCCCCTATAACTTTTACAATCTCGTTGTCCTGATTATGGTCTTTCTAATGGCTGCAGGGAAGGTTAAGGATTTTGGACCGATGAAGAAAGCAGAAGAAAAAGCTCGTCTAGGTGCAGAAACATACAGCGAAGTCGCTGCAACGGAGGAAGAGAAGAAGCAGAATACTTCTGAGGAAACTGTACATAAAGGTACGGTATCGGACATGCTGCTTCCGCTTGGGGTATCGGTAGCGATCTTAGTGATCCTTGGGCTGTGGAATTATACTGTACCCATTTTTGCTGATGTACCTACTGTGCCTCTTGATGGAAATAAGATGTTGATCCTCAGCTTTAGTGTCGGAATCGTTCTTGCTTTTATTAAGTACACCGCCAAAAAGCTGATGTCTCCTAAGGAATTTATGAATGAACTTTTCGAAGGCAGCAAAACGGTAATCCTGGGAGGCGTCATCATTATTTTAGCGGTTACGCTTGGGGACATCATGCGAGCTGCGGCACCAGAAGGAATTGGGGCGGCTAGCTATATCGCTGAAACAGCTGAAGGAGTTATTCCAAACAGTATCATTCCGTTAGCTGTATTCCTTCTGTCTGGTTTTGTGGCGTTTTCCATGGGAACGTCATTCGGAACATGGGCGATCATGATGCCTATTGGCGTTTCCCTCATGATTGCTACCGGAGGAGATCCCATACTGGCAGCGGCAGCCGTTCTTTCTGGCGGAGCGTTTGGGGATCACTCCTCTCCGATATCAGATACCAGCATCATGTCGTCCGTCGGTGCAGATGTAGAACACATGGAGCACATTAACACCCAACTGCCTTATGCGCTCACTTGCGCGGGCATTGCCTCAGTATTGTTCTTAGCAGCAGGATTTATATTTTAATTTTTTCGATCGCGAGTATCTTTAGATAGATCCGCGGGGTTTATAAAATTAACATAGGGAAATATGTCTGTACTCACAAAGCCCGAACCATTTTCTTTCCCTGGTTCGGGCTTTTTCTTCATCGAAGGCTCAGCTTTTCAGTACATTTATTACTTGATATGGGGGATAGCTGCACTTTGATCTTTTTTGATCACATGGAATGTTCTCTGCCCGTCCATTTGAGCAAATAACACTTGCTCAAGGTCGGTGATGGAATAGGTGAGCAGCTGAGCCATCAGCCAGGAACGGTCTTGCTGCAGAAATAAATTAATAGTGATCCCAATCTTTCTGTGTATGTTCTGCTAGTTTTTCGGCTTTGTCCCATTGATGGAGGGCAGCGTAGTGCTCAATCTGGTGAATGTTCTCCTCGATCCTTACCTGAGCCCATACGGTTTGTTTTATTAGGAAATAACTGATAAAGATTGCTAGAATAAAGACAATTAATAGAATGTCTATGGTCTTATTTTTCATACCTAACCCTCCACGAACAATCGGTATCTTCTATTCTAGCCAAGCTTATTTCTTTTAAAACGAACCGATCAGGAGAAGGGGCTGTTTCGTTGAGCGAGATGAACGATCCATAATTAAGGAGAAAGGGAGGTGTTCGCCATTTTTGAGCTTTCTGTATTTCAGTGGATCATGGTCATTATTTGTACAATTTTTATCGGATTTACAAAAACGGGACTGTCGAGTTTGGGAATATTAGTCGTCACCATTCTTATGTACATTTTCCCTGCAAAGGCATCAGTGGGAATCTTGCTGCCGATGCTGATTGTCGGTGATTTATTTGCGGTTACTTATTATCGGAAGAACGTCGTATGGTCTTACTTACTATCTCTCCTCCCATGGGTGTTAGCAGGAATAGTGGCTGGCTATTTTGTCCTGGATCAGGTGAATAGTGATCAGCTTAAACCCTTGATTGGAGTGCTGGTGCTGGCTTTAATCGTTCTTCATTTCAGCCGGGAAAGGTTAGGGGAGAGGTTTAATCAGCTCTTGCCCGCATCCCTGTGGTTTACTGCATTAATGGGGATCCTCGCAGGGTTCACCACGATGATTGGGAATGCAGCAGGCGGAGTAATGGCCATCTATCTATTAGTGAAAGGTCTGCCGAAACAGGATTTTGTCGGGACGGGAGCCTGGTTTTTCTTGTTTGTGAATGTAATTAAAATCCCTTTCTATATTTATTTAGGATTGATTACGTTTGAAACGATTACTTTTAACCTCTGGCTGATTCCTACCATTCTAATTGGAGCTATGATCGGGGTGAGGGTCCTCAAGCTGCTTCCGCAGAAAACCTTTCAAGTCCTTGTGTTAGGGTTTGCTGCGATTGGAGCCATTCGTCTTTTATTTGGTTAACTGCGAACAAGCGGTCTAGTTACTTGCTGGAAAGTTTGAAGCAAGGTGAGGAAAGAGGGATGCTCATGCTTTTTGAAACTAGTCGATTAACTGTTCGGTTATTAGAGGAGCAGGATTATGGGAGTTTTCAGCAAATGCAAAGCAGCCCAAATGTGATGAAGTTTATTTTAGGGCGTGCTAAAAGCCGAGAAGAAAATAGTGAGGAGTGGCAGCGGATTGGGGAGGAATATGCCAAGGAAGATCCTGAACTATTGGTAATGGCCGTTTGCAGCAATCAAAGCAGAGAATTAGTAGGGACTTGTGCCATAGTCAAGAATGAGGAAGAGGAGTATGAAGTCGGCTATCGTTTTTGGGAAAGGTATTGGGGCAGCGGATTTGGCAGAGAAGTGCTAGAAGGTTTAATTGGCTATGCCTTTTTGGAAATGAATCTGACTTCACTAGTGGCTTATGTTCATTTAAATAATGTTTCATCAGTGAAAATACTAGATCAGTCCTGCATGCATGTCACTAATGAGTTTATAGAGAAAGAAACGAATGATGAAATACGAAAGTACGAAATAACCAGGCAGGAACATATCAATCTTCAAAGTAGGCAGGAATGAAAAATAGATTCAATGAAAACCCGGACCTTTTGACAGGGGTCCGGGTTACATTCATTACTTATAGGGTGTACCCCAAGTCAGCGGATATAAATAGTGTTTCCGCTCTTCAAGTTTGACCAATCTGATCACTCATGCGGTTTTTCCATGACTAGTTTTAGTTTTGACCTTGCGCCACTTCCCGGAGCATAATTAGCGCCGGTCCCCACCTAAGATGTCAAATAGTCCTCCGGCAATACTGCCTTCGCCTTTAGAACCGCCTTCTTTAGGCATAGCGGCAAATACCCGGCTTGCCAGACGGCTGAATGGAAGAGATTGAATCCAGACTGTCCCAGGTCCTCTTAAGGTGGCATAGAATAATCCCTCGCCGCCAAACAAGGCCGTTTTCACTTTGCCTACGTATTCGATATTATAGTCGACGCCGCCGGTCATAGCGACGAGGCAGCCTGTATCTACTCGTATGGTTTCTCCGGGGTTAAGCACACGTTTATGCATCGTTCCGCCGGCATGAATGAAAGCCATTCCGTCACCTTCCAGCTTTTGCATAATAAATCCTTCCCCGCCAAAAAAGCCTGCTCCTATTTTTTTCTGGAATTCAATGCCGATCGATACCCCTTTGGCTGCGGCAAGAAAGGCATCTTTCTGGCAGATTAATCTGCCGCTCAGTTCGCTTAAATCCATAGGAATGATTTTGCCCGGATAAGGGGAGGCGAAAGCTACATGCTTCTTCCCGTTTCCTTCATTGGTAAATGCAGTCATAAACAAACTTTCCCCGGTAATCACACGTCTTCCAGCGCCGAATAATTTACCCATTATCCCGCCGCTTTCGTCATCTGAACCGTCTCCAAAGATCGTTTCCATTTGAATTTGGTCATCCATCATCATTAAACTTCCGGCTTCAGCAATCACTGTTTCCTCAGGATCAAGTTCAACCTCTACAAACTGCATATCATCTCCATAAAGTTTGTAATCAATTTCGTGATTATTCATTGGTACTCTCCTTTCAATAGTGGTTGTAAACCCTGCCATCGCAGAGGCAGATGGGTACTCATGAACTTTGTTAATCTCTAAATCTTTTCGCTTTCCTTTCTGAAAAATCCTCCTTCTTATTCGCTGGATTCGACTTTTTATCATAAAAAAAACCTGGATTCAGATTGAATCCAGGTTTTAGAGTGTTGTGATTATCGGTTTGTATTCGGCTGAATGACTGCCTTGTTGTCTTGTTCTGTATCGTTGTCTTGTTCTGGAGTAGTGAGTTCATCTTTAGCTTCCATTGTCTTGTCGCTTACGTCTTTAAATTCTTCTTTCGCATCTTTAGCGGTAGAAAGCATATCTTCAGAGTCTTGTTTAATGCTTCTCGCTTGCTGTTTTAATTCTTGTCCTTCGTTGTCCAGAATTTCCTGCACGGTATTCACCACATCTTTAATGACAGTAGCGGTTCTTTTCACGCGTCCCAACACGTCATCCTTCTTACCGATAGGATCCTCTTTTACTTCACTAGTATACTGAGATACGGTATCTTTCGTATTGGATGTGCGTTGTTTAAACTTTCTTCTTTCCTGAGGATCTTGAATAAGGACAAACGCTCCTCCGATTACTGCTCCCGCTAGAACGGCTAATGGAAGCTTCTTACTTCTTCTTTTTGCTGGCTGATTTACATTTTGATTTTGCTGCATTTGATATACCCCTCTCGATTCATTAAATTTCAAATTTGTATTCTTCATAACTTTTGCGATTCACTTACGCTTGCTTTTTTGCTTCAGTCTGCAGGGAGGCTTTTGCTTTTTGGATTTGTTCGTGCTGCCTCTTTCCTGCATGGTAAAGATTTTCTCGTTTTCTCTGCCATCTGTTTCGGTAATAGGAAGCAGACCGATAGACCGACCGGCTGACATATCCGGTAAGAAACCCGGAAGTCAGCCCAAGCAATAGGCTGCTCTTTTGATTATTCATGAGTGCCTTGTCCTGCAGCTGCTTCTTGATAAGCAGGAGAAGTTTTTTGACTGGTCTGTCCAGGCTGACTTGCTTCTTTCAGGGCCTTGCGTTTTTGTGAAAGGTAATACGTAAGAGCGATCGCCCCATAAATGCCGCGCCATCCTTCTTCGTTAATTTTACTTTCTCCCTCATGGGTGCTCTTCTTTACGGATTTACTCATATCAAGCATCGAAGAAGTTAGTTTTCTTGAAGATTCTCCAATATCCCCCACAATATAAAATAAGGGACTTAGACTTGCTATTTTTTCATTTACATCAGCGAGTGTATCATTACCCGTGTGTAAAATATTCGTCGTTTGTTTCATGAGCCCGTCCAGCTGATCTGGAAGCTGCTGTACCGTTTTGTTTACTCCTCCAAGAACGCCGGCAAGGTTATTCAAGGCGCGGATAAGAAAGATTGATACAATAGCAAAGGCAATGCCTATGATAAATACGCCAATTCCTAAGAAATCCATTCTTTAACAGTCCTCCTCTACACTTTTCGTTTTTTGCGTTTCAATTTTACATACAATTCTATTGCTGCATCTCCCCAGCGGATGGCTTTTGCCACCTGATCATCTTTTTTATGAGAAGCTGTTGCAACGCTCTCCGTCATTCCCTGTAAGGAATGATTGACGTTTCCTACAGAGGATCCCACTTTATTTAAAGAATCAAACAAAGGGTTCAATGATTCGCTTTTGTGCTGTACATCATCGGCAATCGCATTTGTTTTTTGTAATAGATGTTCGGACTCCGATGTGATTCCATCAATCTTGCCTTCTACTTTCTCCAATGTAGTGGAGACACTCTCCAGAGTTCCTGAAGCTGCTTTTAACGTTTTTACAACGAATATAGCAATGAGTGCAAAAGAAAGAGCAATAATTAATAGACTGATTGATACCAGTGACATGTCCATTAACCTCCTCGACGTTGTTTCTAATGACATACCACAACTCAGAGATAACAAAACCCTTTCTACTCCACGTGTAAGAACATTTGGGAGATTAGATCTAGCAAAAACGGGGATATAGATGGAAAGAGTGATTTACAGAAGGGAGTCCACTGATGAAAAAGAAGCAGAGTTACATGAAAGAAGTAATCTCAGAATTTCAGAAAGACAACATACCCATCTTAGGTGCTGCACAAGCGTACCATTATCTGCTGGCTATTGTTCCATTATTAATTCTTTTGCTGTCTATCCTGCCTTATCTGCAAATTGATCCGGATCAGGCCATGAGCTTCATGAAGAAAATCCTGCCGGGAGAAACCGCCGATATTTTCAAAGAAAACATCGTAAGCATTGTAGACAAGCCTAAGGGCGGCCTGCTTACTGTGGGGATCATCGGAACACTCTGGTCCGCCTCTAATGGAATGAACGCTTTTATTCAATCCTCAAATATTGCTTATAACGTGAAAGAAACCCGGTCATTCATTAAAGTACGGCTCTTATCTATCCTGCTTACGCTTGGCATGATTATCTCAATCGTCGTGGCGTTGGTTCTGCCGATTTTTGGGGGAGTTCTCACAAATATGCTTGATTCTGCTTTTCAATTGCCTAATCAAACGGTGATTTTATTTCAAGTACTGCGCTGGGTGATTAGTATTGTTGTGATGGCCGCTATTCTATTGGCTCTCTACCATTTTGCTCCAAACAAAACCTTCCCGTTTTCTCATATTGTTCCGGGAGCATTAATCACGGCTGCCCTCTGGCAGGTGATTTCATTAGCTTTTTCCTTTTACGTGAGTAATTTCGGAAACTACTCTGCAACGTATGGAAGCCTTGGGGGACTGATTGTATTAATGCTGTGGTTTTTCTTAACAGGAATTATTCTTATGCTTGGCGCGGAAATTAATGTAGTCCACCACCGAAGAAAGGAAGAAGCACATAGAGAAGTTGCTTAAGAAATCATTAAATAAAAAGGAGTGGGGCTGGTGTCGTCGTTCAAAGAACAGAAACTGTATGAATATTGGGTGAAAGCTTGGAATGAGGATAGTGACATTCTTGATGAAATCACAGCCAGGGACTGCCATGTTCACCAAGCTAGAACAGATGGAGAATCTTCGATGGATACACAAGGACCGGAAGCTTTAAAAGGAATCATCCGGGACGCGTGTGCGTTTTTTAACGATGTAGAAATGAAGGTTGAAGTCGGGCCGATTATAGATGAGTCTTACCTTTCAGCCCGCTGGAAATTCACCGGAACATATAATGGGGAAATGCCAGGAGCCAAAGCCAGGAGCGGAGAGGCTGTGGCTTTCAATGGCATGGATATATTCCTCATAGAGAATGGAAAATTCAAAGAATATTGGGTATCATCTGATGGAATTGACTTAATGAAGCAGCTCCAAATTATGGAGTGAGCAAGAAGCGTCTCGATCATAACAGGGTCGGTGCGCTTCTTTTTTGCTCGTTACGATAGAGATCATTTATGCGGCGATAGTTCTCAATTCAAGGATAATGAAAAGCCGATAGAATGAGAGGATGAGCAGATAGAATAACTCTAGGGTGTGATAGAGTTGAAATAAGCATCGATATAAGGGGATTTAAGAAGGATAGATACAAGATTCGAATCGATAGAAAATTGTAGAATTAATAGGGTGGTTATTTCTGATTTCCCTATACTGGAGAAGTTGATTTCCAGACTCCTTGTTAAAAATTGGTTTGGGCAAGGGAGAAAACGGGGACTTCCAATATAAAGGTAATTTCCAACGCGAAATATGTAAGCGCTTTACCTGAACGACTCATCCTCAAAACCATCAATTTCGCGAAAATATACCAAATAATTGCATAAAACGACAAAAATTTCTGAAAATTTCTTCCCAAACGCAATTGTCAAAGGTGTAAGAAGAACTTATGATAGTTATAAGCGGTAAAAAGTAAGTTTTTCACAAATAAGAGGATATATTCTATCAGTGCAAAGGAGGAGTAGATGAAATGTCGAATCATACGTCTTTAGAAGAACATGATATCTATTTATTTCATCAAGGCAACCTTCGATACAGCTATCAGCTGCTTGGCTCTCATCTGGAAACGCAAGATGGGGAATCAGGCGTACGATTTGCCGTTTGGGCACCAAACGCAAAACAAGTTAGCGTCGTAGGAGAATTTAACAATTGGGATGGTCGGGAACACTCCATGACCAAGATGAATGATAATGGAATCTGGCACGTGTTCATACCTGGACTTGAAAAAGGAACAATTTATAAATATGAAATTTTAACTCCTCATGGGCATTTACAGTTGAAGGCGGATCCGTATGCATTCTCCAGCGAACTT
This sequence comes from uncultured Bacillaceae bacterium, assembly GCA_963739045.1. Lineage (GTDB taxonomy): Bacteria > Bacillota > Bacilli > Bacillales > Halobacillaceae > Halobacillus_B. The sequence continues at coordinate 683,688 of CAVTYY010000001.1, forward strand.
CGCCCCAATACAGCGTCGGCTGTTTATCCTCTGCGTGATTATACCTGGCACGATAATGAATGGATGAAGAAAAGGGAGACGTCCAATGTCTACGAATCTCCTATGTCGATTTATGAACTCCATTTAGGGTCATGGAAATATATTGAGCCAGAGGTTTACTATACATACCGGGAGTATGCAGATATGGTGATTCCGTATGTGAAAGACCTCGGCTATACCCATATTGAGCTCCTTCCTTTAACGGAGCACCCATTTGACCGGTCCTGGGGCTATCAGGCAACAGGATATTTCTCGGTCACTTCTCGATATGGGACTCCTGATGATTTTCGATACTTTGTCGATCAATGCCACCAGAACGGCATTGGGGTTCTTCTTGATTGGGTTCCGGGCCACTTTTGTAAAGATGCGCATGGACTGCGGCGTTTTGATGGAGAAGCCCTTTATGAATATGCGAATCCAAGTAAAGCAGAAAAGACCCAGTGGGGCACGTTAACGTTTGATTTTGCGAGGAACGAAGTACAAAGCTTTCTCATTTCCAACGCCATTTACTGGTTGAAAGAGTACCACCTCGATGGTCTCCGCGTTGATGCCGTTGCCAGCATGCTTTATCTGGACTTTGGCAAGGAAGATGGAGATTGGGAGCTGAATGAACATGGAGGAAGAGAAAATATTGAAGCAGTCTCCTTTATTAAGAAGATGAATGAAGCCATCTTTGAGGAAACTCCTAATGTTCTAATGATGGCTGAGGAGTCTACGTCATGGCCGCTAGTCAGCGCACCGACGTATATTGGCGGTCTCGGCTTTAATTATAAGTGGAATATGGGCTGGATGAATGACATGTTAAAGTACATGGAAATGGACCCGATCCACAGAAAGCATCACCATAACTTAATCACTTTTTCTTTAATGTACGCGTACTCTGAAAACTTTGTATTACCGATTTCCCATGATGAAGTCGTTCATGGCAAGAAATCGTTATTAAATAAGATGCCGGGAGACTATTGGCAGAAATTTGCTAATCTTCGGTTGTTTTTAGCATACATGTATGCCCACCCGGGCAAGAAGCTTCTATTTATGGGAGGTGAGTTTGGACAGTTCGATGAATGGAAGGACTTGGAGGACTTGGATTGGGAGCTGCTGGATTATGATTCGCACGCCTCAACTTTAACCTACGTGAAACAGCTGCATCAGTTGTACCACGACGTTCCCTCCTTATGGGAGCTTGATCATGAGGAAGGTGGATTCTCCTGGATTGATGCCAACAACTATGAGCAGAGTGTGATCTCCTTTGTGAGAAACAGCCGTTCATCAAACGACCAAATCGTGGTCGTATGTAACTTCACTCCAGTTGTATACCACGATTATAAAGTAGGAGTGCCCAAGCACGGGGCTTATAAGGAAATTTTCTCGAGTGATGCAGAAAACTTTGGAGGCTCAGGCCAAACCAATGGATTAGCCCTCGAATCGATTTCCGAGCCATGGCAGAACCAGGATCAGCATATAACCATGACCATCCCGCCATTAGCCGTAAGCTTCTTGAAGAGAACGTCTACAACAAAGGAGGATAAATCATGAAAGGTAAAGAATGTGTAGCCATGCTGCTAGCCGGCGGCCAAGGAACAAGGTTGAAATCGTTAACAAAGAGAATTGCGAAACCTGCCGTTTATTTTGGCGGCAAATATCGAATCATTGATTTTCCCCTAAGTAACTGTACAAACTCTGGGATCGATACCGTAGGGGTATTAACCCAATATGAACCGCTAATTTTAAATAACTATATCGGGATCGGTTCCTCCTGGGATCTGGACCGTAAATATGGCGGGGTCTCTGTACTGCCTCCGCACATGCAGTCAGAAGGCGGTGGATGGTATACGGGTACGGCCAACGCCATCTATCGGAATCTGAAATTCTTAAACCAGTATAATCCAGAGCATGTTCTCGTATTGTCGGGCGACCACATCTACAAGATGGATTACGGTGCCATGCTCGATTACCATAAAGGAAGCGGCGCGGATGCGACCATTTCTGTTATTGAAGTCCCATGGGAGGATGCGAGCCGTTTCGGGATCATGAACACTGATGATACAGGCAGAATCGATGAATTTGATGAAAAGCCTGCTCAGCCAAAAAGCAACCTCGCTTCAATGGGAGTTTATATTTTTAAATGGGATGTTCTTAAGCAGTATTTAATTGAAGACAATGAGAAAGAAGATTCTTCCCATGATTTCGGCAAGGACATTATTCCTGCTCTACTTTATGATTATAAGAAATTAATGGCCTATACATTTGAGGGCTATTGGAAAGATGTTGGAACTGTCGACAGCTTATGGGCTGCCAATATGGACCTTCTTAAAGATGAACCAGGATTAAATTTAAACGATTATTCCTGGAGGATTTATTCTAAGAATCCGAACCAGCCGGCACAATACATCTCTTCTTGTGCGACCGTGCGAAATGCTCTGATTAATGAAGGTTGCCGGATCAACGGAACCATCGATACTTCTATCATCTTCTACGGTGTGGAAGTCGGAGAAAGCAGTGTGGTGAAAGACTCTGTCATCATGCCTGAAGTGAAGATCGGCAGGAATGTGAAAATCAACCGTGCCATTATTGCAAAAGGCAGTGTAATAGAAGACAATGCTGTGATCGGGGATCCGGCACCTGACAGTGAAATTACCTTAGTTGCAGATGAAGGAAGCGTTATGGCTTCAAGTTACGCCACCAATAGTTAAGAGGAGGATTCCATGGATCGAATAGCTGGTATTATAAACCTGGATCATGAACAGGATGTATTAGACGAACTCACTTATTTCAGATGCGGAGCCGCTGTGCCATTTGCGGGGCGATATCGAGTGATCGACTTTACCATATCCAATATGGCAAATTCTAGAATAGAATCTATCGCTGTATTTACTCGCAGAAAGTACCGGTCGCTGATGGACCATTTAGAACAAGGAAAAGCTTGGGATTTAGACCGTAAGCGCGGAGGCTTGTTTATTCTCCCACCGGACTGGAATGACCCTACAGATATTTCCCGCGGAGATTTACAGCACTTTCACAATAATATTGATTTCATCAACCGGACGCTTGCGGACTATATTATCGTGTCCGGTTCGCAGAACATTTGCAACATTAATTACCGGGACGTGCTTGAACAGCATAAAGAGTCCAAAGCGGACGTCACCGTTATTTACAAAAAGGTGGATGAACTTTATTCTGAGCATCAGCATGCCCATAAGCTGGACGTGGATGACAGTGGCAGAGTGACCGGCATCCACAATGATCTGCAAAACAAAAATATCTATATGGATATGTACATTATTGATAAGAGCCTGCTATATAATCTTATTGAAGAGTGTATTGCCCATGGCTGCTCTCATTTCTTTCTGGACGGGATCAAGGCAAAGATCAATGAGTTAAATGTGCACGCTTATGAATATGAAGGGGCACACGCTTTGATCAATTCCGTAGAAAGCTATTACCGCAATAGCGCAAACCTTTTAAACCACAAGGAACATGATGATCTTTTTCGTGAAGATACTCCAATCTATACGAAGGTCAAGGATGAGGCGCCATCCAAGTATTCGCTTGATTCAAACGTATCGAATTCTTTAGTAGCGAATGGATGTATCATTGATGGCCACGTAGAAGATAGTATTCTATTTCGCGGAGTTAAAATAGCCAAAGGTGCGGTAGTTAAGAACTCGATCGTTCTACAGCGCTGTGAGATTGATAGTAATGCGGTGCTAGAGAACGTTATATTAGATAAAAATTGTACGATAACACATGGGCGTACACTGATTGGCGCCCCTGAGAAACCATTTTTAGTAGCCAAGCAAAGAACGATGTAATTAAAAAAAGAGGACTGTCAGAAGACATTATTCCGGCAGTCCTCTTCTGTTAATCATTGATAATTTATGAACATTTAGAAGGAGTGGAAGTGGATGAACGTTCTTATGGTAGGCTCAGAGTGCTCGCCTTTTATTAAAACAGGAGGACTTGCCGATGTACTTGGTTCTCTTCCTCAAGCCCTGAAAGAAGAAGGACAGGATGTAAGAGTTGTCCTGCCTAAATATGAAGAGATGAAGGGTGAATGGAAAGAGCAGCTGACTCTATTGCAGACAATGGACGTCCAGCTCGGCTGGCGGAACCAATATGCAGGGGTAGAATATATAGAATACGACGGTGTTACCTTTTATTTTATCGATAATGAATACTATTTTAAACGGTCTAATTTATACGGGTATGGAGATGAAGCTGAACGCTTTGTATTTTTTAACCGCGCTGTGTTAGAACTGGTTCGCACGCTCGACTGGAAACCTGATGTTCTTCACTGTCATGATTGGCATGCTTCTCTGATTCCCGTTTACTTAAAAACTCATTATCAGAATGATGAGAGACTCGCAGGTATGAAAACCGTCTTTACGATTCATAATTTAAAATATCAAGGGGTTTTCGCAGATTCAGTGCTTCACGATTTAATGGATTTCGATGAATCTATGAAAACTGATGAAAGTTTCGAATTCTTTGGCGATATTAATTTTATGAAGGGTGCGCTGAATTACGCAGACTTTATTACAACGGTCAGCGAAACTTATGCGAAAGAGATTCAAACTTCTTATTATGGGGAAAACCTAGACGGAGTACTGCGAAAGCGTTCGGATGAATTAATCGGGATTGTTAATGGGATTAACGATCAGGATTATAATCCAATGAAAGATGAGGCGCTGGCTTTTCCTTACCGTAGTTCTTTAATTAAGAAGCGTCAAAATAAAATTTGGCTCCAGCAAGAACTTGGGCTGCCTGTTAACAAGGATGTCCCAATGATTGGTATCGTTTCTAGACTCGTCGAACAAAAAGGATTTGATTTGATAGGCCGTGTTATTGATGAACTTTTATATCATGAGGATGTTCAAATTGTTCTCCTGGGAACAGGTGAATATCATTATGAACAATTGTTTCAGTGGACCCAGGATCGCCATCCCGAGAAGATGTCTGCGAATATTACTTTCTCAGACCGGCTGTCCAGGCAGGTATATGCAGCGAGCGATATGTTCCTTATGCCTTCCCGCTTTGAACCATGCGGAATCGGGCAGCTGATTGCCCTGCGCTATCTTTCAGCACCGATCGTGAGGGAAACTGGTGGACTTGTAGATACTGTTCACCCTTTTGAACTCGAGACAGGCGAAGGGAATGGGTTCAGCTTCACGAATTATAATGCTCATGACATGCTTTATACCATAAGAAGGTCTCTGGCGCTTTATCAGGATAAGGCAGCATGGCAGTTACTAGTGAAGAACATGATCAAAAGTCAATTTTCCTGGAAACTATCAGCAAATCAGTATTTAGAATTGTATGAAACGATGTTCGAGTAGTGGAGCCTGATTGGAGGAAGCTGTATGTTCAAAGGTAAAGAGGATTTCAAACAAGCTTTTTGTGAAAAGCTGGAAACAAAGCTTGGCAAACAGATTGACATGGCAACAGAGTTGGATGCGTACAGGGCTTTGGGGTCCCTTTTAAAGGACAAAATCAGCAAAAATTGGCTTCGAACAAACCTGGAGCATGAGAAAAGCCAGCAGAAGCAAGTGTATTACTTTTCTATGGAATTTCTCATGGGGCGTCTGCTGGGAAACAACTTACTTAATATGCAAGTACTATCAATGGTACAGGAAGGGCTGGCCGATTTAGGACTGGACCTCCCTAGTTTAGAAGAATCAGAGAATGATCCCGGGCTCGGCAATGGAGGTCTTGGGCGGTTAGCCGCATGTTTCTTAGACTCGCTGGCATCCCTCGGTCTTGCAGGACACGGCTACGGAATCCGTTATAAATACGGAATGTTTGATCAGCGTATCATTGACGGTTATCAAGTAGAACTGCCGGATCACTGGCTATCTAAAGAATTTGTCTGGGAGGTCCGTCAGCCAGGTGATGCCGTTGAGGTACGCTTTGGCGGTGAAGTTCATGGAGTAAAAGATGAGCAGGGAAATCTAACATTTGAGTATTCAAATTATGACCGCGTCAATGCGGTTCCTTATGATGTCCCGGTCGCAGGCTATAACAATGACACGGTCAACACGTTACGATTATGGTCTGCGGAAGCAACCGAAGAGGATACCCTGTTAAGAGCTTTTAATCACCAGCAGGAATATAACGACTTTCTTGCTCATAAACGGTCGCTTGAGTCCATCTCGGAATTTCTTTACCCGGATGATTCGAATGAAGAAGGAAAACAGCTCCGTTTGAAACAGGAGTACTTTCTTGTGTCCGCTGGTGTGCAAAGTGCGGTCAGGGCCTTCGAACGTTTGGAGCTCCCATGGTCTTCTTTTTCAGAGAAGGTGGCCTTGCATATTAATGATACTCACCCTGCCCTTGTCATACCGGAACTTATGCGAATATTAATGGATGAGAAACATTTGGGATGGGAAGAGGCGTGGGAGATTACCCAATCCTCTGTATCCTATACGAATCACACCACATTAAGTGAAGCTCTGGAAACATGGCCAGTTGGTCTTGTTCGTTCCTTGCTGCCGCGGATTTTCATGATTATTAATGAAATCAATGAGCGTTTTTGTGAAATGCTTTGGAACAAGGATCCAGGTAATTTTAACCGGATTGCCAGTCTTGCGATTATCGCAGACGGTCAGGTGAAAATGGCGCACTTATCGATTGTTGGAAGCTACAGTGTGAATGGCGTTGCGAAGCTTCATACGGAAATACTTAAAACACGCGAAATGAAAATATTCTATGAAACATTTCCTGAACGATTTAATAATAAGACCAATGGCATTACTCACCGTCGCTGGCTGATGCATGCGAACCGCCCGCTTTCCCAATTAATTACCGAAACAATTGGTGAAAGCTGGAAGGAAAAACCTGCTCATTTAACTAATTTACTTAAGCACAAAGAAGACACCTCACTGCTTGAGGAAATTGGCACGATTAAACAGAATAATAAACACAGCTTTGCTGAATTTGTCCAAGAGAGTACTGGAATTGTGGTTGATCCATCTTCCATATTTGATGTCCACATTAAACGTCTGCATGGATATAAGCGCCAACTGTTAAATGCCCTTCATATTATGTATTTATATACGAAACTTAAGGCGGATCCAACGTTTGATATGGTGCCAAGGACATTTGTTTTTGGAGCGAAATCGGCCCCGGCCTATCATTTTGCAAAGAAAGTAATCAAATTGATCAATACCATTGCTGAAGTTGTCAATAACGATGCAAATGTGAGAGACAAGATTAAAGTTGTATTCCTTGAAAACTATTCCGTATCACTCGCTGAAAGAATCATTCCGGCCACAAACGTCAGCGAACAAATTTCGACAGCCAGCAAAGAAGCCTCTGGAACAGGGAACATGAAGTTAATGATGAACGGTGCTGTCACTCTTGGTACATTAGACGGGGCAAATGTCGAAATTTATGACTCTGTTGGGAACGATAACATCTATTTATTCGGGTTAAGCTCTGAAGAAGTATTAGAATATTATCGTACGGGCGCTTATTCATCAAGACAGGTGTATGAATCGGATGAGCGTGTTCGGAACACGCTGGATCAGCTGATTCATTACAGCCCTTTCTCAAGAGGAGAAACTGAGTTTCAGGACATTTATGATTCTCTTGTGACTTATAATGATGAGTTCTTTGTCCTTAAAGATTTTGCAAGTTACATTGATGCGCAGCAAAAGGTGAATCAGGACTTCCAAAACTCCACCCAGTGGAATAAGAAAAGCTTAGTTAACATTGCTCATTCCGGGAAGTTCTCAAGTGATCGTACGATTGAGGAATATGCCTCAAACATTTGGGGAATAAAGCCCGTAAGTACGGTTAGGTAATTACTTCTAGAGGGAGGAGTTTAGGTGAAGCAGCAGGACATTTACCATAATAGCTTTAATCAAAAATACAGAGAGCCATTCGGTGCTGCCCCGAAAGGCTCAAATGTCTCATTAACCATCGACGTTCACACCCGCCACCAAGTCTCACGAATAGTCCTTCATTATATCTACGACCGAATGGATAAAGAACACACAAAGGAATTAGATATTTATAGTGAAGAGCATCAGTATAATTCCTACGAAACTACCATAGTTATGCCGAAAGATCCTCAGCTTGTCTGGTATTATTTTGAAATAGAGATGGATGGGCAGACTTGTTTTTACGGAAGAGAAAATATAGAAGAAAGCGGGGAAGGGATTGTTTATCCTCAAGTCCCTCCGTCCTGGCAGATTACAGTGTTTGATGAGGATTATCAAACACCAGGATGGTGGAGACACGGAACGATGTATCAAATTTTCCCTGATCGCTTCCATTCTTCAGGAAAGTTAGATTTAGAAAAAGCTCCAAAGACCAGCTTAATGCACTCACATTGGGAAAACGACCCGGTTTATATTAGAAATGCACGCGGGGAAGTGATCCGATGGGATTTCTTCGGAGGAAATATAAAAGGCATTATCGATAAATTAGATTATATTCAATCGCTAGGCACCACGGTTATCTACTTGAATCCTATATTTGAAGCAGAAAGCAACCACCGCTATGATACAGGTGATTACCATACGATCGACCCTCTGTTAGGGACGAATGCAGAATTTGAAAAGCTCGTAAAGAAAGCTGCCGATCGAAATATGGAAGTTATGCTGGATGGGGTATTCAGTCATACGGGAAGCAATAGTATATATTTCAATCAAAAAGATGAATATGATTCGGTCGGAGCTTATCAGTCACAGGAATCTAAGTATTACCCGTGGTACACCTTTTACAATTATCCCGATGACTATGAAGCCTGGTGGGGTGTCGGTACACTTCCTACGCTTAATAAATCGGAGGAAAGCTACCAGAACTTCCTGATTCACGATGAAAATAGTGTAATTAAACATTGGCAGAAAGCTGGGATCAAGCATTGGCGCCTGGATGTAGCTGACGAGCTCACAGATGATTTAATACGCCAGATTAATCAGCAGCTAAAGAAAGAAGATGACAATAGTGTCCTTCTTGGCGAAGTGTGGGAAGATGCTTCCAACAAATCCGGCCATGGTAACAGAAGAGACTATTTCCTTGGCGGTGTGCTTGATTCTGTCATGAATTATCCGTTAAGGCAGCTGATGCTTGGATTTATTAAAAATGAGTTAGATGCTTATTACATTGAACGCCGCTTGATGACCTTGCGGGAGCACTATCCAAAGCAATACTTCTATTCGCTCATGAATATGTTGTCCAGCCATGATGTGGAGCGGGTGAAAACACTCCTCCATGACTTTCTCCCCGATGATTTAGCGCCGGAAGAGCAGTCAAAGATCGCAAACGAACAAATTAAAGGTTTAAGTCTATGGTTATACTGCTTCCCGGGGGTTCCTTCCCTTTACTATGGGGATGAAGCCGGTGTAAGTGGAGGCGCGGACCCAGATAATCGAAAACCTTACCCATGGGGTAGAGAAGAAAAGGAACTCCTTTCCTGGTACAAAAATCTTGGGAAGTGGAGAAAGAAGCACCCTTCTTTACGAACAGGAAGCTGGAAGCCTCATGCCTTGCACAAGGATGTATTTGGCTTTGAGAGGTGGAACGCCAAGGGAGTAGATGAATTTGGCCAGAACACGAAGGATGAGCACTTTGTATACTTGATCAATCGAAACTACAAAGAAGAAAGAAAGGTTACACTGCCGCTTCGCAAGGGCAAGTGGCAGCATATGAGAAAGAAGAATGTACTGAATGTTAACCAGAGGAAATTAACCATTACCCTAGGTCCGAGTGAAAGTATCCTGCTTCGGCATATGCATTAGTAAATAACCTGGCTCTTAAGTGAGTCAGGTTATTTTTTCTGGAGTGGGTGAGGCGGGGAGTCAGTCGTTTGGAAGGTTTTAAATCCGTTATTATCTGAATCTTCTAAAGATGTTTCACGTGGAACATTATTTTCTAAATAAAGGAAAAAACAAGCTATTTATTTAAAATTCATCTTCTCTCCTCTATAATGTGGGAAAGTGAAAATGAAGGAGAGGCTTATGAACTCATATAATCAAAATTTAACGGCCAAATATAAACAAGAGAATGAACATAAAGGACGGTTACTCATTAGCTGTCCAGATCAGCCTGGAATTGTATCAGCTATTTCAAGATTTTTGTATGAAAACCAAGCGAATATCATTGAGTCCAGTCAATATACGACCGATCCTGAAGATGGCACCTTCTTTATGCGGATTGAATTTGAATGTGAAAAGCTGAAAGAGAAAGAAGTGGAATTCAATGACAAGTTTGCGGCGGTTGCCCATTCCTTTTCAATGAATTGGAAGTTCACGTGTGTCAGTGATGTGAAGAAAACCGCGATCTTCGTTTCTAAAGAACTTCACTGTCTTCGTGAATTGCTGTGGGAATGGCAGAGCGGGGACTTAATGACGGAAATTTCAGTTGTGATTAGTAATCATGATGCCGCACGGGAATTAGTAGAATCCTTCGATCTCCCGTTCTATCATATTCCGGCCAATAAAGAAATTCGGAAAGAGGCAGAAGCAGAGCAGCTGGCTTTACTTGAGAAATATGACGTCGACTTAATCGTGTTAGCGAGATATATGCAAATTCTGACACCTGACTTTGTGTCCTCTCACCCTTCACAAATCATTAATATTCATCACTCCTTTTTGCCGGCGTTCATGGGAGCTAATCCTCATAAGCGGGCCTACGAGCGCGGAGTGAAATTAATTGGGGCAACTTCTCATTACGTGACGAATGATTTAGATGAAGGACCGATTATTGAACAGGATATTATGAGAGTTGACCACAGGGATAACGTAGAAGATTTGAAAAAGATCGGGCGATCCGTGGAACGAAGTGTGCTTGCCCGCGGAGTTAAGTGGGACTTAGAGGATCGGATCATTGTTCACGAGAATAAAACGATCGTATTTTAACAACATTTACCTGCTCATTTTCGAACGGGTACCCTTATAATTATGTATAGCTTGGAAAGGAGCTGGAATTATGGGATTTTTAGACGGATTGATGGGCAACGCCAGTGAAGTAGACCAGGATAAAGTAGAGAAAGAATTAGCAGTCCTTCTCATTGAGGGAGAAGAATTTCAAAGTGGCTACAAAATTATTAGAGACTTGTTTATTTTCACTAATAAACGTTTGCTTTTAATAGATAAACAGGGGATGTCTGGTAAGAAAGTAGATTATCATTCTATTCCTTACAAAAACATTACTCATTTCAGTGTCGAAACCGCCGGCAGCTTTGACCTGGATTCAGAGTTAAAGATCTGGATCTCAGGTACAAGTCTGCCAATAGAGAAAACCTTTAAGAAAGATAGTCCTGTTCACGAGGTTCAGAGAACACTCGCCCGGTATGTGCTATAAGATCCTATTGAAAAAGCGGCGTAAGCAGAACCTGCTTACGCCGCTTTCATTATAGAATAGAAACTTCTGAAAATTTTCACCTAGTCTGGAATATAGCTTGCGGAAAACACGGTTTGGGTGAGGTTGTTTAGATAGTGAATAAATCTGCGGCCGCGAACGTCCAGCATATAGGTGGAGGACGTATTTCCATAAGGGTTCTGCTCTACCTGGCTTTCCTCAGCCTCCCGAAAACCAAAGAACTTCAGCAGTTCCTGGAAGGAAGGTGCGGGAGTAGAGATGATCATCTTTCCTCCCGTCAAAAGTAAAGGAAATAAATGATAGAGAAGCAGCAAACCGGTCTCTGTGTCTTCTGGATTCTCGCAGGCGGTCATCCTGATATACCAACCAGGATAAGCGTCATGGGTGCCTGTGAATTCTTTCTCTTCCATCATGGAGAGCCCGTTAAAGAAACTGCTTGCTGTTGGATGAATCTTCAGTTGTTTGATAGTTTCCTTACAAATCGGGAGAGTAGTAGACAGGCCTAGGATTTCCCCAGCCTCATTCTTAACAAGCTGGCAGGTCTGGTAACCATTATCCTTCACCGATCCTGTGCTTAACCATTTCCTGTTCTGATCAGGGCAAGCAAGTTTTAACGCCTTCATTTCCTCTTTAAGCTTGCCCGCGGAATCAGAACCAGAAGGGTGGAGTTGATAAAAGAGCCTCTCCAATTCGTCAAAATGATCAAAATCGAACGATCGTACTTCTTTTTTTACTGCAGAGGAAGCAGCGAAAAGCTCCGAATGATTCACTTCTACTCTTATGTGATGCAAATATTCCTGCAGGTTCCTGTCTGTCAGCTCTTTCATATCCATTCTATGCAAGTAATAGAAAGCACTCTGCTTACGAAGTCTGTGCTCTTGTTCCGGATTTCGATCACGGAACTCTTTTGAAAGTGCATTTCTTACCGCCTCATGAACCGTCCATCCATGATTCGATTGTTTAACAAATGGCAAAGCAATAAGCTTGGAATAGGCAGAATGGGAAACGTTACTTTTTAATACGTAGGATAGCACGGTGTGATCAAACTGGCGCAGAATTGAAGCCGCTTGAATCAGTGCCAGATCTTCCTTGTGCGAGAATTGATCTAACCATTCCTTAACGAGATGAGCCAGCCGATCAATCTTATTTTCCGGATAAAGATAAGCAGCTGGAATGTGGTTGTGCGCGAGCCGTGCTAATGACAATAACAATGGATTCCCTTGAGTCACGCCCCAGAAGTTCTTCAACACTTCCTGTCGCACTTCTCCTTCAGTATCTTTCAAATACCTGCAGGTTTCATCATAATTAAATCCTGTCACGTGCAGCTGGGTAATAGGAAGACCGGCTTCTTTCTCACCAAGCCAGCCTTCTGTTAACGGATGGCGTCCGGCAAGAACGATCATCACGTTGGTAGGAAGGTGGTTTATAAAAACTTCCCGAAACCAGCGGTCTAATTCTCCTATCCTTTCATAATTATCAACGGCTACAACAATTTGGTACACCTTTGCCGCATTTCTAATAATATGAAGGCAATCCTCCAGACCGAGCGATTGAGCTGTATGAGGCGGTCGGATGTGGAGTTTAGTTGAAATCAGCGCAATCATTTGCTCAGCAAGGAAAGATGGAGAATGGATAAAGTCATCGCTGTCCAGGTTGAAAAAAACGACATCTTCCATCGGTTCCGTAACTTTCTGAAAAGCGTGTAACAGCGAGGTTTTTCCAATTCCGGACGTTCCGTAAATATTTAGAATCTGTTTGGTATTCCTGCTGTCCTGCAATACTTCTTGAAAACGTTCGGTTTCTCTATGCCTGCCTGTAAAATAATCTTTCTTTACATTCGAAAGGACAGTTGCCATTCCATTATTAACGGGATCCCTACCCGAATCAGTAACCCACACTTTTTATTCCTCCTCTACCCTAATTAAACTTGACCCTTTGAATCATGCTGAGGAACGTGGCTGATAGGGAACTTCTTAACTCCATGGACACTAGTAAACTCACAGGTTGTTGGCTTGATAATAGAGAACAATATATTCCATATTAACAGAAAATTCAGACAAATGCAATAGTTTTTTCAAGACGAGCCCTTATATCATCATGGTTTTACTCTCTAATCATATCTACTCTTAAAGTATCAATTCATTCCAAATACGATTTAAAGGCAGAGAAAAATTTTATCAGGAAAGAGCGGATAAAAGAAAAAATTTTTTAAAAATTTAAGTTCGTTTAAATTAAAAAAATGTGTGCGCTTACATCATTAATATGATAGCTCTTGATCCTTTTTCATTTTTGTCAATTTTTCACTAATTTTAATGAAAACGTGCAGGAACACCGTTACGAAAGCGTGAATCATAGGATTTTTCATGCTATACTAGTAAAAAACTGAAAAAGACAGAATTTTAACACTTTTCATCATGCTTATCAGCTTGGTTGATAAACAGAGGAGGACGTCGTCATGGAAAAGCATGGATATCCTATCGCACAGGGATTATACAATCCTGAGAATGAACATGAAGCGTGCGGTATAGGAATGATCGCAAATATTAATGGAACAAAATCACATAGTATTGTTGAGAATGCCATTACCATTCTTTGTAACCTGGAACACCGCGGCGGACAGGCGGCCGATGTAAGTACAGGGGATGGAGCTGGAATCTTAACTCAAATCCCTCATTATTTCTTCCAAAACCAGTGTGAAAAAGAAGATATAGAACTTCCGGGAGAAGGCGAATATGGGATTGGGATGGTTTTCCTTCCCCAGGACCACTATACCCGTGTGAAGTGTCGTGAAGTGTTTGAAAGAATTGTCGCAGAAGAAGGTCAGAAATTCCTGGGCTGGAGAACGGTTCCGGTCAACGATTCCTTTGTTGGTGATGATGCGAAAAAGACGAAACCATTTATTCGTCAGGCTTTCGTGGCACCGGCCGATGATATGGAAAGCACCCTTGCTTTTGAAAGAAAGCTCTATATCATAAGGAAACGCACAGAGATTGAGATATCTGTAAAAGAAGGCAATGATGACTTTTATATCAGCAGCTTGTCAACGAACACGATTGTTTATAAAGGGATGCTGATTCCAGAACAATTGGATTCTTTTTATATTGACCTCAATCACCCCGACTTCAAATCGGCTCTTGCTTTAGTCCATTCCCGCTTTAGTACAAATACGTTCCCGAGCTGGAAACGGTCACACCCTAACCGGTTTACCATCCATAATGGCGAATTTAATACGATTAGAGGAAACGTGAATTGGATGAGAGCCCGTGAAGTGCTCTGCGAATCAGAATACTTCAATGAAGAGGATTTACAAAAGGTTCTTCCCGTTATTGATTCCAACGGCAGTGACTCTTCTATGTTCGATAATGCATTTGAATTCTTATACTTATCCGGCCGCTCGCTTGCTCACACAGCAATGATGATGGTTCCTGAACCATGGTCCAATGATGATTCCATTAAGGAAGAAAAGAAAAATTTCTACGAATATCATAGCTGCCTCATGGAACCATGGGACGGTCCAGCTGCCCTTGTGTATACCGATGGAAAACAGATAGGGGCTTGTCTTGACCGTAATGGACTGAGACCTGCACGCTATTATATTACGAAGGGCGGAATGATTGTTCTTGGTTCAGAAGTAGGTGCCCTGGACATCTTTGCGGACGATATTCTTCATAAAGACCGCCTCCACCCTGGGAAAATGCTGCTTGTTGATCTGGAGAAAGGCGAAATTATTCCAGATGATCAGATAAAGCTTGAAACTGCAAAAGAACAGCCTTATGACAAATGGCTGGAGGAATATAAATTTGAATTAAAGGATCTTCCAGAGCCTGCCGAGCAGCCGGAAGAAACGATCAAAGACCTGATCGATCATCAGCTTGCTTTTGGCTATACAAAGGAAGAATTAAACAAGATCCTTATTCCATTAGTCTCGGATAAAAAAGATCCTGTAGGTTCTATGGGGTACGATTCACCGCTTGCAGTGCTGTCTAAAAAGCCACAGCTTCTTTACAGCTACTTTAAACAGCTGTTTGCACAAGTAACGAATCCGCCTATTGATGCCATTCGGGAAAAGATCGTTACAATGGTAGAAACAACAATTGGAGCGGAAGGAAATCTTGTCGATCCTAAACCGGAAAGCTGCCGGCAAATCCGCCTTCAAACTCCTATCCTGGCGAATCAGGAATTAGAGAAGCTCCGCCAGCAGAATATTGAAGGATTTGAAACTGAAACGTTCTCTATGCTTTTTGACGCTGTTGAAGGACAAAGTAAAATGGAACAAGCTCTCGATCAATTATTTGAACAGGCAGATCGAGCTGTTAAAGAAGGAAAAACGTTACTGGTACTGTCAGACCGCGGCGTTGATTCCAAGCAGGCAGCCATTCCTGCCTTGCTTGCAGTATCCGGCTTGCACCATCACTTGATCCGTCAAGGTACCCGGACAAAAGTAAGTATCTTGCTGGAATCGGCTGAACCTCGTGAAGTTCACCATTTCGCTGCTTTACTTGGCTATGGGGCTGAAGCAATTAATCCATATTTAGCCTATGAATCTCTGAATGACCTTTTGAATAAAGGTGAAATTGCCTATGATCACTTGGACGATGCGGTTCAGCAGTTCATTCAATCGGTCACGGATGGAGTTATTAAAGTACTGTCTAAAATGGGTATTTCCACCATCCAGAGTTACCGGGGAGCTCAAATCTTTGAAGCGGTTGGAATTCATCCGGATGTGATCGAGAAATATTTCACCCGTACAGCTTCAAGACTGGGCGGTATCGACATTAACATGATCGAAAAAGAAGTATTAATGAGGCATGAACAAGCCTTCGGAGAACATCGCTCAGCTGAAAAATCGCTCGACTCTGGAGATGAATTCCAATATCGAAGTAATGGAGAGGATCACCAGTATAATCCGAAAACGATCCACACGTTACAGCATGCATGCCGCACAAATAACTATCAATTGTTTAAAGAATACTCAAAAATGCTGACCGATGAAACGAATAACCTGCAATCGTTAAGAGGCTTGCTTTCCTTTAAGGAACGCTATTCTATTCCCATTGATGAAGTCGAGTCCGTAGAAGATATTTGCAGAAGATTTAAGACAGGGGCAATGTCTTACGGTTCCATCAGTCAGGAAGCTCATGAATCTCTGGCCATTGCCATGAACCGAGTAGGTGGACGGAGTAATACAGGTGAAGGCGGGGAAGATCCTGGCCGTTTTACTCCAGAAGAAAATGGCGATCTGAAACGAAGCTCCATTAAACAGGTAGCTTCAGGACGTTTCGGCGTGTCCAGTCACTATCTTGTGAACGCAGATGAGATTCAAATAAAAATTGCCCAGGGAGCAAAGCCAGGGGAAGGCGGTCACCTTCCGGGCAAAAAAGTTTATCCTTGGATTGCTGAGGTCCGCGGATCTACTCCAGGCGTGGAGTTAATCTCCCCGCCGCCGCACCACGACATCTATTCGATTGAGGATTTAGCCGAACTGATTCATAACTTGAAAAACGCCAACCCTAAAGCGAGAGTCAGCGTTAAGCTAGTTTCTGCTGTAGGAGTGGGTACGATTGCTGCCGGAGTTGCTAAAGGCCGTGCCGATTTAGTATTGATCAGCGGCTATGATGGAGGTACAGGGGCAGCGCCGAGAACTAGTATTAAGCATACAGGACTTCCATGGGAAATCGGTCTTGCTGAAACTCACCAGACCTTGCTTCTCAATCGCCTGCGCGACCGTATAGTTGTAGAAACCGATGGAAAGATGATGACTGGCCGGGATGTGATTATTGCGACATTATTAGGAGCAGAGGAATACGGATTTTCAACTGCCCCTCTTGTGGTCCTTGGCTGCGTGATGATGCGTGTTTGTCACTTGAATACCTGTCCGGTGGGAGTAGCGACGCAGGACCCTGAATTAAGAAAGAAATTCATGGGAGATCCAGAGCACGTGGCTAACTTTATGCGGTTTGTCGCAGAAGAGACTCGTGAGCTGATGGCAGAACTAGGATTTAGAACGATTAATGAAATGGTCGGCCGTTCCGATGCGTTAGAAGCGAATGAAGCGATTGATCATTGGAAAGCCAAAGGTGTGGACCTTTCTGCTCTTCTTTATCAGCCGGAAGTGAAAGAAAATGTCGGGCATTATGCTATGTTTGAGCAGAATCATGGATTGGATAAAACGCTCGATGTGGAAGAAATTCTTCCTCTTTGCAAGAAAGCTATTGAAAACCGTGAACCCGTTGAAGGAACCGGGTCCATTCGAAATATTAATCGGGTAACAGGAACCATTCTTGGCAGTGAAATTACCAAAAGATATGGAGAGGATGGTCTTGATGAAGATACCATCCGCCTGACTTTCAAGGGTTCTGCCGGGCAGAGCTTTGGTGCCTTCATTCCTAAAGGGATTACCCTCCGTCTTGTGGGGGATGCCAATGACTATGTTGGAAAAGGGTTATCAGGCGGAAAAATTATCGTCCACCCTTCCCCGAGATCGACCTTTATACCTGAAGAAAACACAGTGGCCGGCAATGTCTGCTTTTATGGGGCTTCAGGAGGCGAGGCTTATATTAATGGTTTCGCTGGAGAACGCTTTTGTGTGAGAAACAGCGGAGCGGAAGTCGTCGTTGAAGGTGTAGGAGATCATGGCTGTGAATATATGACAGGCGGCAAAGTCGTCGTGATCGGACTTACAGGCAGGAACTTTGCTGCCGGTATGTCTGGCGGAGTCGCTTATGTTCTGGAAGATCCAACGGTTCCTTTTGAAACGAAATGTAACCGGGAGCTCGTTTATATTCAAGAGCTTTCTGAGGACAAAGAAATTAAGGAACTCTACGGCATGCTGCAGAAGCATGCGGAGTATACGAATAGTCCTCAGGCTAAGCGTATATTGGAGAACTGGGAAAATTACCTGCCAAAATTCAAGCGGGTTATTCCAAAAGCTTACTTGGAGATTCAAGAACGTATTAAAGACTTAAAAGAAAGTGGTTTAAATAAATTTGATGCAGAAATGACGGCATTTGAAGAAAGCAAAAAGCCAGTACAGGTCTAATTTACAAGGAGGGATACGATGGGGAAGCCAACAGGATTTATGGAGTATGAGCGTCAAACGCAGCCAGAGCGAGATCCATCGACACGAACGAAAGACTGGAAGGATTACACGCTCCCCATGTCAGACGAAGAAGTCCAAAAACAGGGAGCACGCTGTATGGATTGCGGTGTACCAACCTGTCATACGGGAATGGAAATCGAGGGTTCTACCACCGGCTGTCCAGTGAACCACCTTATTCCAGAATGGAACGATCTTGTCTATCGCGGCCAATGGAAAGAAGCTCTGAAGGTAGAGCATGAAAAAAATAATTTTCCGGAATTTACAGGTATGGCATGCCCTGCCCCTTGTGAAGGAGCATGTGTACTGGGAATTAACGAGCCCCCGGTAGCCATCAGAACCGTAGAACGATCCATTATCGAAAAAGGATTCGACGAAGGATGGGTGGTTCCGGAGCCTCCTAAAACACGAACAGGTAAAAAAGCAGCCGTAGTTGGTTCCGGCCCTGCCGGACTTGCGGCAGCTGCCCAGCTAAACAAAGCAGGACATACCGTGACTGTATTCGAACGTGCCGATCGTCTCGGAGGACTCTTAACTTATGGTATCCCGGAAATGAAACTTTCTTATTCTGTAGTAGAGCGGCGTATTAATATCCTCGAACAAGAAGGAATAAAATTTGTTACGAATACGGAAGTGGGTAGAAATTATCCTGTTTCCCGCCTGCGTGAAGAATTTGATTCTATTGTTCTCTGCGGCGGCGCAACCGTACCTAGAAATATTGATGCCGAGGGAAGAGGACTGAGAGGCATCCATTACGCCATGGATTTTCTCCATGCTAATACGAAAAGCCTGCTGGATACGAACCATCAGGATGAGAATTATATCTCAGCAGAAGGCAAAGATGTGATTGTCATTGGCGGAGGCGACACAGGTACCGACTGTATTTCCACTTCCATCAGACATAATTGTAAAAGCTTAACCCAGTTTGATATTTATGATAAAAAAGGTGAAGATCGAGATGACCTAAACAACCCGTGGCCGCAATACCCAATTGTTCACCGTGTAGAATATGGGCAGAAAGAAGCGGCTGCCTCATTGGGCAGAGATCCACGTGCTTTTGCCGTCATGACGAAGAAATTCGTAGGGGATGAAAAAGGGCGCATCAAAGAAGTTCATACAGTCAATGTGAAGCTTACCTTTGATGAACACGGAAACCGAAGCCGTGAAGAAATCCCGGGTACAGAAAAAGTTTGGAAAGCTGACTTAGTGCTGCTTGCGATCGGATTCACCGGTCCAGAGCAGGATTTGATCGATAAACTCGGAATTGAAACCGAACAAAGATCGAATGTTAAAGCTGAATATGGTGATTATAGAACCAACGTTGACGGAATTTTTGCCGCAGGAGATATGAGAAGAGGCCAGAGCCTGATCGTCTGGGCAATTAATGAAGGCAGAGAAGCCGCCAGAGAATGTGACCGCTATCTCATGGGGTCTACTCAGTTACCGTAAATACACCACTACAAAGCCTGTCTGAATGGAAGCCATTCAGATGGGCTTTTTCTTTTGGCATCAGCTTTATCCCTTCTTAGTATGGATTCACAGGAGGCAAAGAGTTCATACATTTACATAAGACAGGAAGCGAGAAATTTTCCCGTTGGCTCTTTTATAAATGAAACGGCACTTCAACTCCTTATTCATATTTCACCAATTTTTGTCAAAATACATCCAAATAATGATAGAATAGTTAGTATATTCATAAGTTGTGAAAAGTAAAGAGAGGGAGATGAATAGTGGAGAATCAGCAGACAAAGACCTTTGGGGAGCTCTTGGACAGCACCTTCCAAATTGTAAAAGAAAATTTCAGCAGGCTTTTTATCATTTTACTTATTTTAATTGGTCCTTTATTTGTCCTGAATTACATCATCCAGATCGTCAGCGGGACAAATCTTATTACCGAGGCAGGAGATCAGGCAACCTTTTTCCAAACGATCGTTAAAAATATTCAAGACTCCTCCTCCCAGGGGCAGCCATTTGGGCAGGGTTTTCAGGGTACAAAGCTCGTATCTGATATTGTAACGACAGTATTAGGCATTATTTTATATCCAATCGCCCATGCCTCTGTCGTACTTGCCGTAGGGAGAATCTTACATAAAGAAACCTGGGCTCCAGGCGAATTGATCAAACATGCATTCTCAAGATTTTGGCCGATTTTAGGGAGCGTTCTTTTATTTGGCTTAATCAATGGTGCGATCTTTTTCGGCGGAATTGCTGCTCTTTCTTTTTCTGTGATCGCTGTAATCTCAGGAAGCGGAGGAGGCGCAGGCACCATTCTGTTTTCGCTGTTACTGTTGCTGATTGTATTTGCTGTAGTCGCCTTTCTTGCTACTAAATGGAGCATGTTCTTCGGAAACGTAGTGTTTAAGAAAGCAGCCCCGGGTCTTGGGGAGAGTTTTAAAATGACGAAAGGACACTTCTGGGCAACATTGGGATTCTTTCTTGTTTTATCGCTGATTAATCTAGTGATTAGCAGTGTAACTGGGTTAATCATAGGAGGGATCCTTGGTGGAAGTGTCCTCTCAACACTGATTTCCAATCTTATTACTTTAGTGACGACCGTGATTTTTTATACAGGGTACACGGTGATGTTCTTTAATTTAAGAACTCAAAGAGAATCTACAGATTTGAAAGAAATGATTTCAACTTTCAAGGGTGATGAGGATGAACGAACCACTTATTCCTAATATCGGGTGATGGCGATGATGAAACCTAAACAATCCAAAGAGCAGCTGAAATCAATATTGGACCAACAGGAATACCAGGCTTATTACGACAATAGTAAAAGCTTGTTTGAGAAACTGAAGGAATGGGCGGGTCATTGGCTCAGCAAATGGTTACATCAGCTATTTCCTGATTCCAGCCTTTTCAATCAAGCGGACCAGTGGGGAGCGTACGTGCTCGGAGGACTGGGGGTTGGGCTGTTTATTGTGCTTGTGTTTTTCTTGCAAAGAAACTTAGCGAAAACCTCCTCCATAAGGTCTAAGAGCCCACTGCAGCAGAGTGGGGAGATGGAATGGTCGTATGACCGCCATTTGGAAGAAGCAGAGGCGCTTCAGCAGGAAGACCGGTTTGGGGAAGCGATGAGACATGTGTTTCTGGCTCTGCTGTTATACTTTCATGAACAAGAGTGGGTCGAAGCTAAGCCCTGGAAAACGAATTGGGAGTATTATGAGGAGTTAAAAAGAGTGAATCATCAAATAGCAGAGAAATTTTATCAGCTGGCAATGATCTTTGATGAAGCTGCGTACGGGAACCGTGAAATTAAACAAACCGAGTATAAAAGTTATCAAGAGCAGGCCAATACTTGGCTGATGAACAGAAACAAGCAAAGAGAGAGCTGAAGGGAGAGAGAGGTATGAATGGGAAGAGAACTTGGCTTTGGATAACGGGAGGTTTACTCCTTCTCTTTATTCTGGCCGTCCTATTATCTTCGGCTCAACCTAAGACTTATTCTGATTATTTATCCACTTCTCCATCGCCAACAGGAGTAAAAGGGCTGTATTCTTATATGAAACAAGAAGAAACAGAAGTCAGCCGCTGGCAAAGTGAGCCCCATGCGCTGCCAAAATTGAAGGAGCAGGGGTTATTAGTCATGATCCAGCCCTATTACACCCTTACTCAAAAAGAACAGATGGAATATCAGGACTGGATGGAATCGGGAGGGGTCATTTGGCTGGCAAATCAAGATCCGGCCGGCTTTTTTCATGTAAAGACAAAGCCGGTACTGCCCGGGGAAGGAAAAACCACCCTTCACAATAAGGACGATCGAACCTTTCAGGCAGAGGTCTCCAGCAAAGTAAGGCTAAAGCCAAACAAGAAGGATGATATTCTTTATTCGGACAAACAGGGAGCAGTGGCAGTAAAGCAGTCTGTGGGCAAGGGAGCACTGATCGTATCCCTCAGCCCCAACTGGTTTACGAATGGAGCAATCTTAAAGAATGATCATACCGCCTTAATATCGAGCGTGATGAATACAGCTGACGCAGATACGATACTCTTTGATGAGTATGTACATGGAAACTCTCATATTCCGTCGCTGTTCACTCTTTATCCTAAGTGGATGCTTGTGTTTATTTTGCAGGCGATAGCCATCACCATCTTATGGCTTTGGATGAAAGGAAAGAGGTTTGGTCCTGTTGTGACGCCTCGTGAAGAGACTGTCAGGTTCGGGGATGAACGGCTGCAGGCCCTCGCTGCCTGGTATGTTAAGGGCGGCTTCTACAAGGAGTCTCTCTCTATTCAGGAGGAATATGTACGTAAACTTATGCACGACCGGTGGGGGATTTCCGTAAATATGGATTGGGAAGACGTACGTTCCTACATGGAGCAGAAGTTTCCTAATGAGGAATTCAGGACATGGAAACACAGAATTGAGAAAGTGATTTCTTTAAAAAAGGAAAATCACGTAACCAAGAATGAATATTTGGATGTTTCCAGGCTTTTAGATGAAATTCAGAAAGAGGTGCAGACAAGTTGAAGGAACAGCTGAACATTTTAATGGAAACCTATGAAAAACATGTAATAGGACAGACTCACAACCTCAAGTTGCTTTTATCTTCAATTTTAACAGGAGGGCATGTGCTGCTTGAAGGTGTGCCGGGAACAGGAAAGACGAAGATGGTACGGACGCTTGCACTGCTTCTGGGGGGAGAGTTTAAAAGAATTCAGTTTACTCCCGACTTATTGCCCAGTGATATTACAGGCAGCATGATTTACAATATGAAATCCGGCAGCTTCGAAACGATTCAAGGGCCGATCTTTACAAATGTTCTATTAGCAGACGAGATCAACCGGACGCCAGCGAAAACACAAGCCGCTTTGCTTGAGGCGATGGAAGAAAAACAATCCACGATTCAAGGTGATACATACCCCTTACCCAACCCTTTCTTTGTGGTCGCAACCCAAAATCCTGTAGAGTTTGAGGGTACCTACCCGCTTCCCGAAGCCCAGCAGGACAGATTTCTATTTAAACTGCATATCGACTTTCCTGCCTTTGAGGAGGAGCTGCAAGTGTTAAAGCAAAGGGTCGATCATGAAGGAAGCATGGAGGAAATAAATCCGGTGCTTACTGTAGAAACATTCCTTGCCATAAGTAAAGAAATTCAGCAGGTGACGATCAGCGATGCTGTCTATGAATATATGATGTCGATCGTAAGAAAAACTCGGGATTCGGAAGCCATTCGATATGGAGCAAGCACGCGGGCAAGTATTGCTATAGCTAAAGCAGCGAAAGCCTGGGCCTATCTATCAGATCGTCATTATGTAACCCCGGACGATGTGAAAATAGTCGCGCGGCCAGCGCTGCGTCACCGGCTGATATTAGCTCCTCGAATGGAACTGGAGGGAGTGACTCATGACGAAATCATTCAAGACATTGTGGGCTCGATTTCTGTTCCGCGATAATGGGATATTACCTGCCCGGCGGCTGATCGGGGGTCTGATGATTGTTTCCATCTTCATCCTTCTGCTTGCTCTATTCGGAGTAAGCTGGGTCTATATTATTGTGATCGATGGGATTTTGTTAGCAGCCAGTTTATTGGATCTAGGGTGGTCCCCGAAAAAGTCGGAACTTGAATTTAATCGAAGGGTCAAAGAGGAAATCGAAAGAGGTTTGGATAATGAAAGCGAGATTACGATAAAGAATCATTCGCTGAAATCAGGGGTGTTTCAACTGGTCGATGATCTGCCTCCCGTGTTTGACCGGCCTTTCCCGATAAGCGGCAAGCTTCCTCCGCGTAATGAAGCATGTCTTCGGTATTCTTTTACAGCCCATGTGCGAGGAGACTATCGTTTGGAGGGAGTGTACATACGTTATCAGTCGAAGTTAGGGCTGTGGTCGAAGCAAATGAAAGTGGATCTTCCGGTAGATTTTCAAGTGATTCCTGATCTGACAAGCAGCCGTCATTATTTAGAAGATGCTCAAAAGTTTCTAATGTACGAAGGAGATCAGCGGAAAAAGCAAAAAATAGGCACTGGAGAGTTTGCGAAAATACGTTCCTACGTAGTTGGAGATGATCTTCGTAAGATCAACTGGCGGCAATCGGCGAAGCTTCAAGAGCTGATGACTAATGAATACGAGCCCGAACATGGGAAATACGTAACCATACTGCTGGATTGCGGACGGATGATGGGAGTAGAGCTTCAGGAAGGAAACCGTCTCGAGCGGACACTGGAAGCGGCCATAACTGTAGCTGCGGCTGCTTTAAAAAGAGGAGACTATGTATCCTTACTGGCTTTCTCAAAAGAAGTAAAGGGATATGTGCCTCCAGCAAAAGGAATGGCTCATCTGCAAACGATCCTTAAGGAAGTCTATTCCCTTCAAGTGGATCCCTATGAATCCAACTATTCAGAAGTGTTCCATTATTTGCAGACTACCCAAAAAAAGCGGAGTCTGATTCTGTTGTTCAGCGACGTGAGCACATTTCTGTATGAAGAAGCCCCTCTTTACTATTTACAAAGGCTCAGACGCAGGCACGTGTTTCTATTAGCTGGGATGCAGGATAAGATGATAGAAGAACGTACTGCCATTGAACCGCAGAATATAAAGACTGCCATGATTAAGAGCATGGCAGAGCGGCATATTCTTGTGAAGAACAGGGAAATGCAAAAATGGGAAAGACAGGGACTCCAAATGCTTGAAGTCCCTGAAGAAGAGCTGGCAGGTTCAGTAGTTAGTTCCTATATCTCTATGATGAACCGAGGATTGGTTTAACGATCTTTTTCGAATCATAATCGTTCCTGCACTGATATAAATGATAAGTCCAAAAAGCGTCAGAAAACTAAAGGCGTATTTCGTTTCCAGGGACAGGGCAGAAGGGGTAATGAATCCTTCAATGAGGCCGGCGATGACAAACAGCGGGATCGTCCCAAGTAACAGCTGGACAGAGCGGTAGGCTTGAGTTTTCAGCTGGTAGCCTCTTGAAAACGGACCAGGCACAAATAATTTATACCCCATCATGAGACCTGCTCCTCCTGCAATAAATATAGCGGTCAGTTCAATAATGCCATGGGGAACGATGTAAGCCCAGAATTCATAAAACTTCCCGTAATGAAAGAAAAACGCGGCAACCGCTCCGATAATTACTCCATTGTAGAGTAGTAAATAAATACTCACTAACCCAAAGGTGACCCCGCCCGCGAAAGCGAGTAATGCGACCTGAATATTGTTGGTCATAATCGAGGCGGACATCATAGGAGAATCGACTTGTTTCCCGCCTTTTCCAAGATTGGCTGGATCAATAGCCTTCGCCATAGAATCAGGAAGCACAGAATAAAAGTGCATCGGGTCCTCGTAGACAGATAGAAAAGCCCCTGCAGCTCCTAAGAGAAATAGCAAGACAGCAGTCAGCACGAATTTCCACTGCTCAGTAAGCCGTTGAATAAACTTCGTGCCGAAAAAAGCTTTCAGCTGCTGCCAACTTGAGACTTGGTCCTGATAAAGTGTGTTATGCGCTTTGGCAACTAGATCATTCAGGTACCGTGTCACTTCATGGCCGCTGAAATAGGTTTGAGCATAGGCTAAATGCTGTGCTGTTTTTTG
Organism: uncultured Bacillaceae bacterium; assembly: GCA_963739045.1. Taxonomy (GTDB): domain Bacteria; phylum Bacillota; class Bacilli; order Bacillales; family Halobacillaceae; genus Halobacillus_B. Next base: position 709,685 of record CAVTYY010000001.1, read on the forward strand.
ATAAAGTCTCTGGAAATCTTCCACTTGTCCGGGCGATAGCTGCTGTTTATTTTTATTTAAGTGATAAATGGATTCCTCCAGTTGTTTCCATTCCTCGCGATGCTGCTTAATAAATGGTTGATATTTCATAAGCTCCCCCTGTCCCAGATTCTAGTATTTTACATTTATCTATATTATAAAAGATTTATAGTGCAGAAAGAAATACTTACTGAGCTGATTTTATTTAAGCAGAGAGGAGGCAGAGATGAATCAGGAACAGTGGAACGTCAAAACACCGGAACATGTGTCTCTCCAATTTAATTTAGCTGGCTTAGGCAGCAGAGGGGCAGCACAATTGATAGATATGGTCCTGCTGTTCATCATGTATGCTGGGATTGCCTTTGCCGGGGTATTTCTTGGCAGCTTAGATGTTCCGTGGCTCGTATCTAAGGTCCAGTCTTTTGTGATTGCGATCATCATTATTGTGATCTTTTTAATATTTTGGGGATACTTCTTTTTATTTGAAGTGATAACGGGCGGCCAGACTCCTGGGAAGATGCTGCTTGGCGTAAGGGTGATTCAGGAAGATGGAAGCAGTGCTACAGCCCTCTCGCTATTAGTGAGAAACCTGCTGCGAATGATAGACATGCTTCCTGCTTATTATCTTTTAGGTTTAATGATGATTTTTCTTCATCCCGGGCACAAACGAATAGGAGATTTAGTAGCTGGAACGATCGTGGTTCATGAAAGAAAAAAGAAAAAGCCAGCGAAGAAAAGGAAGCCTACTAAGATAGAAAAGGAAATCAACAGCCGCGGCGTTACGGCAGAGGATATTAAGCTGGATGACTCGCTATGGAGAAATTTCACTCAAAAAGAATGGACATTATTAAAAGCCTATATCACCCGTTATCCTCAATTAACTGCCGCTGAAAGGTCGGACTATTCCCGTGAGGTAGCTGCTCTATTATTCCCAAAGGCAGGATTAGAAATAAACGGTAAAACAGCGTCAGAGCTCCAGGATATGCTGCTTGCGTTTTATCTACAGGCACGTCAAGAATGGGAATTCGAACTTTAGAGCGTGCCGTATTTTTGTGGAAATAGCTTCGTGAGGCTTATAATACAGATAACCACTCGTTTAGGAGGTCGAAAGAAATGAAGGATTTAATTGAGGTACATAAAGATCAATTTGTGGAGGAACTTCAGGAATTTTTGCGGATTCAAAGTATTTCTGCTCTTTCTGAACATAAAGAAGATGTGAAGACGGCAGCACGCTTTCTTGCTGATGCGTTTGAAAGGATTGGCATGGAGCATATTGAGCTGGTGGAAACCGAGGGGCATCCGATCGTTTATGCGGATTGGCTGCATGCGGAAGGAAAGCCGACTGTCCTCATCTACGGCCATTATGATGTGCAGCCGGCGGATCCTCTTAACCTCTGGGAAACCCCGCCATTCGATCCGGTCGTCCGAGATGGGAAGATTTATGCCAGAGGTGCCACAGATGATAAAGGACAATTGTTTATGTACGTGAAAGCTCTGCAGCTTCTGAAGGAAAAGAATGGAGAGCTACCTGTTAATATTAAATTCTGTATTGAAGGAGAAGAAGAGCTCGCAAGCCCCCATCTACCCCCGTTTATTGATGAGAATCAGGAGAAGCTGGCCGCGGATGCCGTGCTCATATCAGACACGTCATTCATAGATGAAAACCAGCCAGCGATCTGTACTTCCTTACGAGGAGCGCTCGCCCTTGAAGTTAAGGTGAAGACCGCTAACACTGACCTCCATTCAGGAAGCTATGGAGGAGGGGTGCCGAATGCGATCCATTCTCTAACGAAGATTGTCGATTCTTTTCATGATCGAAACGGGAGAATAGCAGTGGAAAACTTTTATGAAGGCGTGCCTGAGCCCACTAACGAGCTGAAACAGGAAGTAGCCTCCATTCCATTTAATGAAGCGCAAACTAAGGATCAGTTTGGCATAGAAGCTCTATTTGGAGAACAGGGATTCACGTTTCAAGAACAAACGGGAATCCGCCCAACCTTGGAGATCAACGGGATCACTGGCGGGTTTCAAGGAGAAGGGATCAAGACGATTATCCCCAGTGAAGCAAGTGCTAAAATTAGCTGTCGACTGGTGGGAGAACAGAACCCTCAAGAAGTTTACGAACGGATTGAACAACATATCCAATCTCATAAACCCACGGGATCCACGGTGGAGCTCCAGCAATTTATTAAAGCAAAGCCGGTCTCACTGGATTCAAAAACTATGATGATTCAAAAGGCAGCAGACGCTTATGAAGCAGTGTACGGGGTGCGTCCGTTGTTCCCGAAAGAAGGCGGGTCCATTCCTATTGTGGAGGTCTTTTCTAGCGTATTGAACGTTCCTGTAGTGTTAATGGGCTTTGGTCTTCCAACGGAAAATTTACATGCCCCTAACGAACATTTTCATTTAAATAACTTTACCAGAGGAATTGAAACCATTGGACATTATCTCGAATCTCTGTAAAAAAAATCAGCCCGCCTCTCTCAGCATGAGAGGCGGGCTTTTTTTATTCTTCAGCACAGTCATAACAAAGTACCATCTGCTCTTCGTCGAGCACTCCATTAAGAAAACCATCTTTACAATAGATATCTTTCCCGCAATACGTACAGGTTCCAACAAATTCTTCCATTAGTTTTCACCTCACTGTTACCTATTGTTTCGCTTTTGGGTATTTCTATTCCTTCTTTAAAGAAACCAATTGAAACATTTGATAAAAAAACGAGAACTTCAGTGGGAACAGCACGAGTAGGGGGGAGCAAGTCGGGTGGACGAATCTCTTCGTTGATCGCAAAACAAAAATGATTAGATTCACGACAAAAAATCCGAACGATGATGGAATAGGGTTGGAAACATTTCCTCATCGTTCGGATTTAATAATGGCTATAAGCCTCTTAAACTCTTACATTAATCTTCTGCTACAGGGTAGACTCCGTTTTCATCATGAACTTCTGTGCCTTTAATTGGGGGGTTAAATACACAAACCATACGCATATCCGTTTTGGCACGAAGGTAATGCTCGTCATTAGCATCTAAGGCATAGAGCGTATCCTTCTCGATCGGCCACACTTTGTTGTCCTTTAAGGTTTCCACTTCTCCTTCGCCTTCGATACAATAGACGGATTCTAAATGATTTTGATACCAGATATGAGTTTCTGTGCCTGCCTTGATCACTGTATCGTGGACTGAATAGCCCATATTGTCATCCTTCACGATGAGGCGGCGGCTGACCCAGTTACCTCCATCAACATTTTGTTCTGTATTCTGAATATCTTTTAAACTAATTGTTTTCATGTTTACGGCCTCCTATTGGTTAGATACTGGTTTCTTAACTAAGCTTTTAATGGAATCTTCTAGAATGTTTAATCCTTCTTTTAAATCATCAACAGAGATGTTGATTGGCGGGAATAATTTAAACACTTCATCATCCATGCCGGCGGTTTCCATGATGAGACCGCGATTAAAGGCTTCAGCTGCTATTTTGGCAGACAGGCCTTCTTGGGCAGATTTTATTCCGATCATAAGACCTCTGCCATACACTTCGCCTTCTAAAGCGGGATACTGCTGCGTAAGCCCTCTTAGAAATTCCTCTACGATGGCTGCTTTGTCCTGGATGCTTTTCTCAAACTTTGGATCTTCCCAGTAATCAAGCGCGGCTGTTGCAGTTACAAACGCGTGATTGAATCCGCGGAAGGTTCCGTTATGCTCTCCTGGGGACCAAATATCAAGTTCAGGTCGGAAGAGGGTGATGGCAAATGGAAGGCCATAACCGCTTAGAGACTTCGATAGGCACACTATGTCCGGCTTGATTCCAGCGGGTTCAAAGCTAAAGAAGGTTCCGGTCCTTCCTACACCTGCTTGAACATCGTCAATGATTAATAGAATTCCATATTGTTTACAAATTTTATCTACCTTTTTCAGCCATTCCATGCGAGCGGTGTTGAGACCGCCTTCGCCCTGAACCGTTTCCAGAATCATCGCTGCCGGGAGGTCTACTCCGCTGCCGCTGTTCTCCAGAAAGCTTTCTAAATAATCAAGAGTGTCTCGCTCTTCTCCTACGAAATTGTCATAAGGCATAGTAACCGCGTGATGAAGGGGAATGCCAGCGCCTTTTCGCTTCGTTTCGTTGCCGGTAACGGATAGAGAGCCGATGGTCATTCCGTGAAAACCATTGGTAAAACTAATCACATTCGTTCTTCCCGTCACTTTTCTAGCAAGCTTTAAAGCACTTTCCACAGTATTGGTACCAGTCGGTCCTGGGAACATAATCTTATAGTCCAGGTCTCTAGGTTCGAGAATGACTTGCTTGAATTTTTCTAAAAATGTACGTTTAGCGGTAGATGCCATATCGAGAGAGTGGGTGATCCCATTATCTTTGATGTAATCAATAAGTTTCTCCTGCATATGCTCGTCATTGTGTCCGTAATTCAAAGCACCTGCTCCTGAGAAGAAGTCGATATATTCTTTTCCAGCTTCATCCCACATTTTGTGTCCCTTCGCTTTCGTAAAGACAGTAGGAAATCCGCGGCAGTAACTGCGTACTTCGGATTCTATTTGAGAAAATACTTGCAGATCATTATGAGTCATAATTGATGTCCTCCTTGAGAATGAGTGGGTGTTATATCATTTGAAAACGATTAAGAAAAAGGTCCAATTCTAAAGTTTAATTCTTCTTCATGTTCGTCACTTGGAAATAATTTATCTGAAAAGCGTTCCGTCACTTCGCAATCCGTATTATGCTGGTTGGCAATCCCTTTGAATAGAGATTGGGAGGCTTCATTAGATGGAGTTACTGTGGCCTCGAGGTAATGAACGTTCTTACATGCTTGACGATTCATCAGTTCATTTAACAACTTCGACGCAATGCCTTTACCACGCTGGCCGGCATCGACTCCTATTTGCCAAACAAACACCACATCAGGGTGATTGGGAGGGATTAAAGCAGTCACAAATCCTATAAGCTTACCGTCTTCTTTTGCCACAACGCATGTATCCGCGTAAAACTCGCACATCAGCACATATTTGTAGGCGGAGTTCTGATCAAGTGTGGATTGATCTACTAATTCCCACATAGCTTTGCCATCTTCCAATGCAGGAGTGGTTAATGTAATAGTTTTTTCCGTTACATCTTCAGCTGTAGTCTTAATCATTGGTTCTCCTTTCTGATCCAAATAATAGTGAAGCTCTTGGTACGTCATATATAATATAAAGTCTGGAAAAAATAAGCAAACCAGCTAAATGCGCTTATAGCGGGCTTTGAGGCACTGAGTCACACTCACCAGGAAAATGGAGGGAAATGCTTAAGTATAGGTAGGATTTCTGACAATTCCAAACTATTCGACAAATAAGCTATATAGTTCTCATTTAAAACCTTGAAAGATAAAGAAAAGGGAGAAGTGATTTCTTGTGGCTGCATTGGAATAATAAGCAAATTTACTATTTCTTAACACTAGATCCCCATAGAAATAGGGAGATCTAGCGGAAGAATGTCTTTTTACCCATTTTATTATTTTATTATTCTGATAAATGAATAGATGGTATAATTATGGCAAGGATTCCCTAAATTGGTTTTACCTACTTATTCATAGAGGAGGAAAAGTCATGAGTGAAGCAAAGCTGATTCCGTATCGAATAGAAGAAGTGATGGAAGCCCCATCAGAAGTACCGGAAGGCATTCAATTAATTGAAGCACCCGCTCTATGGGAAAGAACAGAACAAGGAAAAGGAAGCGTTGTAGCTATTATTGATACCGGCTGTCAAATCGACCATCCTGATTTAAAGGGCCGTGTTATTGATGGTAAAAATTTCACCACCGATTATAACGGTGATGAATCTAACTATAATGATAATAATGGACATGGCACGCACGTAGCTGGAACGATCGCAGCCATTGAAAATGGCGAAGGAGTAGTAGGCGCTGCACCCCAAGCCAGCCTGCTCATCTTAAAAGTGCTGGCAGGTTCCGGCAGTGGGAAATTTGAATGGATCATCAACGCGATTGATTATGCGACAAATTGGACAGGACCCAATGGTGAAAAAGTACGCGTTATCTCTATGTCTCTAGGCGGCCCCACCGATATCCCTGAACTTCATGAAGTGATTCAAACAGCCGTGGAAAAAGATATTTCCGTAGTCTGCGCAGCGGGAAACGAAGGAGATGGCCGTGAGGATACTGACGAATTTGCCTATCCTGGCTCTTATAGCGAAGTGATTGAAGTGGGAGCCATCGACTTTAAACTTAATATTGCAGAGTTCACGAATACAAACCATGAAATTGATTTGGTTACACCAGGAGTCAATATTCTCTCTACTTATAAAGGCAGCAAATATGCGAAGCTTTCCGGGACCTCCATGGCAACTCCTCATGTATCAGGAGGACTAGCTTTACTTATCCCGTTAGTCGAAGCTCAATTTGGAAGGAAATTATCAGAAGCGGAAATTTATGCTCAATTAGTCAAGCGAACGCTACCGATCGGACACGCTAAAACAGCCGAAGGGAATGGAGTTCTAGCGCTGGCACTTCCTGATAAGGTGGAAAGTTTATTGAAAATTTATAACCATACGTGGAAACAGAGCAGCAGTTTGAAGACGACTAAAAGCAAATAAGAAATTTGTCGATATTACCCGGGAAATAATTCAAGTGAACATACAAAAAGCCTCTCGAAATGAGAGGCTTTTTGCTTTTAATTCACGATTTCAGAAATGATTTCATAAGAGCGGAGGCGTGCTTGATGGTCGTAAATTTGTGAGATGACCATCATTTCATCGGCCTGGGTTCGATCTAAGAATTCCTGAAGTTCTTTTTTTACGGTTTCTGGACTGCCGATAATGGAGGAGCCCAGCTGCTGTTCAAGAGCTGCTTTTTCCTGAGCCGTCCAGATCTCTTCCATATTTTCCACCGGCGGCTGTAAAGGAAGATTAGTGTTACGAACCAAGTTTAAAAACTGCTGCTTCAAGGAAGTTGCTAAGCGTTGAGCTTCCTCGTCTGTCTCGGCCGCTATCACATTCACCCCAACCATCGCGTAAGGCTCATCCAGCGTTTCTGAAGGCTGAAAACGACTTCGGTACAACTCTAACGCCGGAAGTGTATTGTTTGGAGAAAAATGACTGGCAAAAGAGAAAGGCAGACCAAGTTCACCTGCAAGTTGAGCACTAAACCCACTAGAACCTAACAGCCAGATAGGAATATCAAGACCTTCTCCAGGAATGGCTCTAACATTACTCATCCCCGTTTTTAACGAAGGATCAAAGTAGCCGCGTAACTCCTCCAGTTGTTCCGGGAAATTATGGCCGTTACTTGAAGAATCTCTTCGTAAAGCTTGTGCCGTAATCTGATCGGTACCCGGTGCTCTTCCTAATCCTAAATCAATGCGGTCCGGATAGAGCGTTTCCAGCGTGCCGAATTGTTCAGCAATCACTAGAGGGGCGTGGTTTGGCAGCATAATCCCTCCTGAACCAACTCGGATGGAAGACGTATGAGCGGCAACGTGGCCGATAAGCAGCGAGGTGGCAGAACTCGCTATAAAAGGCATACTGTGATGCTCCGCGAGCCAATAGCGCGTATAACCTAGTTGTTCAGCATGCTGGGCAAGGTCAATCGTATTCTTATAAGAATCAGCAGGACCCCCTCCAGCAGTAATTGGAGCTAAATCTAAAACGGAAAATTTAATATCCTGCAATTGTTTATCGCTAGTCATCATTTCATCTTCTTTCTTTAAGGAAATCGTATATCTACCAATCGTTTCTAAAATTACAAGTTCAGTTTATCAAGGTTCTTTCGGGTTTCAAAATAATATGTTTGGTAAGAAAATGTCAGTGAAACTATTCCAGCTGCCTCTTGCTGTGAATATTCAATCCCCATTACATAAAAATCCGATTGTATTTTAGATGTCGGTTCTCCCAAGGTGCATCCGCACTTGTTTTGTTAATTGTAAACCTAAAAAATATTAAGTTGACAGTTTGAAAGATTTCGGATAATCTTTGTTTAAAGACGATACATAAGAGGGTGTTGAACTTGAAATTAAGAACGATGGTATATGCAGCTATGTTTGCTGCAATTGTAGGAGTTCTGGGCTTGCTGCCTCCTATTGTAACTCCATTTACTCCGGTGCCTATTACAGCTCAGACTTTAGGAGTCATGCTGGCAGGATCTATTCTTGGAGCAAAGCGCGGGGGACTAAGTTTGCTCGTTTTCGTACTTTTAGTAGCTATTGGAGCACCTTTACTGGCAGGCGGCCGTGGCGGTATTGCAGTGTTATTCGGCCCTTCTGGCGGGTATATTATCAGCTATCCAATAGCAGCATTCGTGATCGGCTACTTAGTAGAAAAGTTCTGGAAACGGCAAAACCTTGGTTTATTGATACTCTTTAATGTGTTCGGCGGGATCATCATTGTTTATGCTGCCGGCATTACCTATCTATCTATTATTACCGGTACACCATGGGGGAAAGCTGCCTTTGCGGCCCTCATTTACTTGCCGGGAGATGCAGTGAAAATTATAGTTGCTTCTCTGCTGGCTAGACAGATCAATCGTGTTTATCCTCTAATTGAAAAAAGCAGGTCATCAAGAATGTCTAAAGCGGCTTAATATCAAGGGTTTACCTTCAGGGTGAACCCTTTTTGTATAGGAATCTATTAATGATTAACCAATGAAATCGTTAGGAAATGCGGTGCAATATCTGGCATTATCCTGAAACTGAGCCTTCAAGTAAAGTGCAGGATTGTGGAAGACTCGATTTCGAGGTAATTAAGGCCCGTAACCTGATTAAGAGTAAGGGTGGCGGGGAAAGCGAACCTTTTCCCGCAGCCCCCTAAACTCACCCTATTGTCTCGAAACTGAGTCTTCAAGAAACGGGAGCTATTATGGATTAATGATTAAATTTTAAACAATAGATTAATTGAGGTGATTACAATGGCTGTTATCGGAGACAAACTAGCTTATTATGCCGAAGAACACCCAGATAAGCTTGCAATTCACACCCAGGATAGAAAGGTAAACTATCAAGACCTGCAAACAGACATTCAACAGTTAACCAGGAAACTAAACGATCTTTCCGGTGATCTAAACGGAAAGAAAGTAGGGTTTCTGCTTAGAAACGGAATCCCCTGGCTGGAACTATTTATCGCCGTTAGTCATAGCGGAGGGGTAGCCATACCGTTTGACCCTAAATGGAGTGAAGTTCAATTAGACAGGATAGTAAAGGATGCCTCTCCTGATCTCCTCGTCTATGACCCTGTATATTTAGAGCGATTCCCACTTCTCAAGAAAACGGGAATAGAGCTTGAGCAGCTGCTGACACTGCCTGAAGCATACCAAGCCTCTAAGGCGGCACCAGAGGATCTATTTTATATCGGATATACTTCAGGAACCACGGGTGAACCCAAAGGCTTCCAAAGAACTCATTCCTCATGGGCGGATTGTTTCCAAGAAGGGCAGCGGATATTTTCTTTATCAGAGAATGACCGGATTCTTTGCCCCGGCCCTTTAGTTCATTCTCATTTTCTATATGCTGCTGTTCAAGCACTCCATCTTGGTACTACCTTATATTTAACACCCGCCTTTGATGCTTATGAGGTAAGTGAAATTCTTTCAAATGAAAGAATATCCGTTTTATATATCGTGCCTACAATGTGTGAAGCAATTCAGAGAATAACACCTCAAACCCAGTCTTTTCCTCTGAAAAAATTGATCTCATCTGGGGCGAAATGGACGTATGAAGCTAAAAAGCAGGCAACTTTTCTGTTTCCGGAAAGTTCCATTTATGAATTTTACGGAGCATCTGAATTAAGCTTCGTCAGTGTGCAGAAATTCGATATTTCTCATAACACTCCAGAGGCTATTGGCGAACCTTTTCCTAAAGTAACGATTGATGTTCGTGATGAGGACGGAGGAGAGGTCTTGGATGGGGAAGTCGGGTACTTATTTGTGAAGAGTCCATGGTTATTCGCTGGTTACTTTAATCGTCCGGAAGAAACTTCAAAGGTATTTGCTGGTCCATGGGCAAGTGCAGGGGACTTGGCTTACAAAGATAAGCAAGGAGAAGTTATATTGATCGGCCGGTCGCAGAATATGATCATTAGCGGCGGTCTGAATATTTATCCTGAAGAAGTAGAGCAAGTCATCAAGGCATTTCCAGGGATCGAGGAAGCTGTAGTGATTGGAGTGGAGGATAACTATTGGGGAGAGAAGGTAGTCGCTGTATATTCACAATCACAAGCTGTCGAACAGGAACATTTGAAAGAGCATTGTAAGGAGCATCTTCCTCACTATAAATGTCCTAAGGAGTGGCATGTTACAGCTGAGTTTCCGTACACCACGAGCGGTAAAGCAGCTAGGAAAGAAGTAGAAGCTATCTATGGTATAAGCAAAGGAGAGGTATGATGGAGGAAGCTGTAGTGGTCCATGTGAAGCGTACTGCCGTCGGTAAAATGGGGGGTGTTTTATCAAAATATCCTCCGGAGAAGCTGGTGGCATCTTTAATTAAGAATCTTATAAGTCAAACAGAGTTAGACGCTCATGAAGTAGATGATGTGATTTTAGGAAATGTCGTTGGACCTGGGGGAAATATCGCTCGATTATCTGCCTTGGAAGCTGGCCTTCCTCTTTCCGTGCCCGGAGTTACAGTAGATCGTCAGTGTGGTTCGGGATTGGAAGCGATTATTATGGCAGCGCGGCAGATACAGGCAGGGGCAGGGGAGGTTTACCTGGCAGGTGGAGTGGAGAGTACGAGCCTCGCCCCCTGGAAAATTGAGAAACCTTCTTCGGTCTATGACCCGGCTGGTCCCTCTTTTTATTCCCGCGCCCGATTTTCCCCTGAATCTATCGGAGACCCGGACATGGGAGCTGCAGCGGAGAATGTCGCCCAAGTATTTAACATTTCCCGGAAAGCACAGGATGATTACGCTTATAACAGTCATCAGAAGGCTTTACATGCTCAAAAGGAAGGCAGCTTTGCTGAGGAAATCCTTGCTGTAGGAGAGATAGATCAGGATGAATGCCCCCGCCCTGGCTCCACGCTTGAGAAGTTAGCTTCCCTGCCGCCCGTTTTTCAAGAGGATGGGACTGTAACAGCGGGAAATGCCTGTCCATTGAATGATGGTGCAGCTCTCGTTCTGGTAATGTCTTTAAGAAAGTGCAGACAGTTAGGGTTTAAGCCACTGGCAAGATTTTTAGATTCGACTGCTGCAGGAGTAGATCCTAATTTACTAGGGATTGGTCCGGTTCCAGCGGTGAGGAAATTGTTACGCCGTCTTTCTTTAATAGTGGATGATGTGGACGTTGTTGAGTTTAATGAAGCCTTTGCATCCCAGGTTATTGCATCCCTGAAAGAATTACATATTCCTGTTGAAAAAGTGAACCTTTCAGGTGGTGCGCTTGCTTTGGGTCATCCATATGGAGCTTCCGGTGCGATTCTTGTTACTCGTTTGCTAGCTGAAATGAAGCATCATGGCTTTACACGGGGGTTAGCCACTTTAGGTATCGGCGGGGGAATGGGGCTTGCAGCTATGTTTCAACGAATGGACGGAGGTGAGCTCAATGATAGATGAGTGGATTGGACATACTACGCCACAGCAGTCGATCACTATTGGGATTGAAGAAGCTGTCCATTTTGCAAATGCTATTCAGCCAGGATTCTCTGTCAGTAAATCAGTGAAAGAAGGCAGGACCATGTTTCTCCCTCCTACTATGGCTATTACTTTCATGAACAAAATCGAAGTTCCCTGGTTAAGGGAATCGGATGGACTGATTCACGCCAAACAAAGCTTTGAATATCGGAACCGTTTAGCAGCCAACCGCCCTTATCTGTGCACCGTCACTCTGGAAGACGTCTATGAAAAGCAAGGGAAACGGGGGTTGATGACCTTTGTAATACAGTCGCTTGCTATTTATCACCAAGGGGATCTTCAAGCTACTGCACGCACCACGTTAGTCTTGCCAGAGAGGGGGAGGTAAAGTGAAAGACTTACATGCAGGAAGGACATTTGTCTATCAACTGGATGAAGCGATTACTGCCGGGATTATTTCTGAATATGCGGCCGCCTCCGGAGATGAGAATGCGATTCATCTGGATGACTTTGCAGCTAAAGAATCAGGTTTTTCAAAGCCTGTCGTTCACGGAATGTGGTCGTTTGGATTAGCTGTGAGTGCTGTCCAACAATGGTTTGGAGAACGGATTTTCATTTATTCTTTAGAGACTTCTTTTGTAAATCCCTTACTTCAAGGCGATCAATTAACTATTACTGGAGAAATTGTCCGAGTAACTGCCGATGAATTCACAGTAAACATCGATGGAGAGAACCAGCATGGACAAGTTATTCTTAAAGGCGAATTCAGACTTAAGGAGGGTTTAAATGAATAAGGAAGTCATTATCATAACAGGCTCTACCAAAGGGATTGGAAAAAGTACGGCGAGGTTGCTTGCTGCAAAGGGAGCGGCAGTCATTGTAAACGGCAGACACTCCTCAAGTGTAGATCAGGTGGTCAATGATATTCGTGAGAATGGAGGCGAGGCTGCAGGGGCAGCTATTTCGGTAACGGACCCGCAAGCGGGGGAGGTACTGACAGAAACGGCTTTGCAACATTTCGGGAAGTTGACTGGGCTGATTAATAACGCTGGAGTCATTCATGATCGAATTTTTCATCGAATGGAATTGCAGGAATTCACAGAAGTGATGGATGTTCATGTGAAAGGCACCTTTATTTGCAGCCAGGCCGTTACAAATTATTTTAAGTCCTCTCATACATCTGGTTTTTTACTTCATATGACCTCGCTGGCAGGACTTATTGGTACAGTTGGCCAGGTGAATTACAGTGCGGCAAAGGCGGCTGTTATTGGAATGATGAGGACGATGGCTAAAGAATTAGAAAAAGATCATATCCAAGTCAATGCTGTTGCTCCTGCTGCCCAGACGGATATGACTCGTCCTTTTATTGAGAAAATGGAGCGTTCCTCTGCCACAGAAGAAGAGAAGCAATACTGGGAAATTGGTACAGCGGAGCAGGTAGCTGATTTTCTGACCGGCTTCATTCAGAATAGATCGATGGATCAAACGGGAGTCGTATACTCTATTAACAAAGACGAAGCTGGCTTATGGCTTCCTCCCTCATACGTCATGCTTTAAGATACTGACGGCTCGCTCTTTCAAATAGGGCGGCCGTATTTTTTGTGTTATGGTAGAGTGTAGAATTGAAAATTAAGAATAAGGCAGGAGAATAGAATGGCACAAGAGTTAAAAGTAAAAGTGCGTCGTCCACATGTGAATAAGTTTAAAAACGGCTATCCACTTATCCACAAGGAAGCGGTAGTTTCCACTGACAAATTAACCACAGAGGGGTCCATTCTTAAACTTGTGGATGAGCACGATCAATTTATTGCAAAAGGGTACTTTGGCAAACAAAATAAAGGTTATGGCTGGGTTCTTAGCTATCAGGAACAGGAAGAGATTGACCAGTCTTTTTTTGCACGGCGGTTAGAGAAGGCGATTCAGCATCGCAAATCTTTCTTTAAGCGTGAAGATACCACGGCGTTTCGGGTGTTTAATAGTGAAGGGGATGGAATTGGCGGTCTAACGATTGATTACTTTGATGGTTATTACTTAATTAATTGGTATAGTGAAGGAATTTACTCCTTCCGTTCCTCCATCATTGAGGCACTAAAGAAGCTGGTGGACTTCAAAGCGATCTATCAAAAGAAACGGTTCGGTAAGCAAGGCTCTTATATCGATGAGGACGAGTTTGTAGCAGGGGAAAGAGGAGAGTTTCCGATTTTTGTGAAAGAAAACAACGTTCGATTCCCTATCTATTTAAATGAAGGCGCAATGGTCGGGTTGTTTCTGGACCAGCGTGAGGTGCGTAAGTCCATCCGTGATCACTATGCTGCTGGAAAGACCGTATTAAACACGTTCTCCTATACGGGTGCATTCTCTGTTTACGCAGCACTAGGAGGCGCTTCCCACACGACAAGCGTGGATCTTGCCAACCGGAGCTATGCAAAAACTATCGAGTCCTTCAGTATTAATGAAATTGACTATGAAGCTCAAGACATCATAGTAGAAGACGTTTTTAAATACTTTAAGTATGCTAAGCGCAAGGAGAAGCAATTTGATTTTGTGGTCCTTGATCCGCCCAGCTTTGCAAGGTCTAAAAAGCATACGTTTCGGGCAGAGAAGGACTACACAGACCTTCTTAAAGAAACCATTGATATTACATCAGTCAATGGGGTAATCGTAGCTTCAACGAATTGCAGTAAATTCAATATGAAGAAATTTAAGTCCTTCATTGATTCTGCTTTTAAACAATCCCATTGTAAATATAAACTTGTTGAGGAGTATACGTTACCTGAAGATTTTAAAACTACCTCGAGTTTCAAGGAAGGTAATTATTTAAAAGTAGTTTTTGTAAAAAAAATAAAATAAGCCATCATTTTATCTAACGTTTACTATGCTGGATCTGAGTCTTCTGGCATAGTTTTTTTGTGCGCTATTTTCTTAGTCCGCTCGTTAGAAAATGACATTTTTCCTCAGTCCGGGCTTTTGGTGGGGAATAATGGTGAATATTGTAAATTTACGGGTTGTACACAAAAATGATTACATGTATACAATTAAAATACAAATGCACACAATTATGAGTACATGTATACAAAAGTGAATACAAGCTGTTAAATCAGTATGTGTGCAAAAAAGAATACAAGTGTGCAAAATAGTAAAGTTGTATGCGTAAAAGAATACGAAAAAAGGCACATTGACTAATCACTGAAAGTTTAATAGATTTAAATATAGTGCTAGGTAAAATCTAGTAATCCAAGAATAGATTAGAAAAAAAGGAGAATTGAATTTATGACACAATCGAGAATAGCGGCGATAGACGTCGGAAATGATGCGTTGAAAGCAAACTTTGGAAGAATGGAATCTGAGTTATACCTTCCTAACGTGGTTGCAAGAGATTTAGAAGATCGTCCGGTAATAGGGATAGAGGAGTTAGATGAAAAGGATCCACTAGACAATCTGCATATTCGAGTGCATTCTCCTGCTTTAAAAGAAAACAATGCGATTTACCGTGTGGGTACACTAGCTACGAAAACTAGCAATTCAACTGAATTAGATCCGGGGAGTTATAAATCTGAAGAAGACCAGACCCTAATCATGCTGTTTGCTTCTCTAGCATTAGATGCTGTGGGTGCAAAGGATTCTCAGTCAGCAAAAAATAACGTAATTGATGCGAATTATACGCTGGGTACAGGACTCCCCCTTCGTGAAGTTAAAGAAGGAAAAGATGTGGGCTACCGCTCTCAGCTGCTAGGTTCTGTGCACCAGGTTGAGTTTCTGGTAACTCCGAAATATCAAGGAATTAAAGTCAACATTAAATTTGATGAAGTAAAAGTTTACCCTGAAGGATTTGCTGCCTACGTAAACTTAGTTATGGATAATGATCTTAAGATTATTAATAAAGAACTGGTCGACAAACAAATTCTCATCCAGGACATCGGCGGTCTTTCTACGGATATTGCCGTAATCCGTAACCGGAATGTGGACGATGATAAAGCTCAAGGGTTTAACCTTGGAGTAGCAGAGTCACTAGAAGCGATCCGCGATGAAATATTGACTAAACATGGCGTTGAATTAGACAGCCGTCGTGATGTAGTAGACATTATTACTAGAAATCATGATCGTCACCATATTATGGTGAAAGGCAGCAGAACGAACGTGCATGACATTACGGACAGAATTCTGCTTGAACTTGCTAAAAAGCAATATCGCTACCTTCGTAATGTATGGCAGAAGAACTCCCAGTCTGAAATCTGCTATTTTGTCGGCGGTGGTTCAGCTGTTCTTAAGGATTACATTAAAACGTTAAATAACAAGCTTGACGGCTTTAATATAGAATTCTTTGAGGATGAGGAAGAAAGTATCTGGATGATGGCCAATGCTTACTACAAGCTGATTTCTGATTTCCTTCGCAAGAATTCTAAAGATCAGCACAAAGATATAAGAAAAGACCAAAAAGAGAAGACAGCGTCATCTAAGTAAGGTGATTGAATGAGAAATTCTAAAAACAGTGTGGAGAGGGGACAATCCATTACATTCCGTGTCCCCTCCGACACACCTGACCATCTTTTAAGACAACTATCGGAGCTTAAAGATAATGAGCGAAGAAATTTCTCCAGTAAAATCGCGCAATTTGTTATGGAAGGGGTCAATGAATCTTTTTCCAAGGAAAAGGAAACGGTAACGATCCCCTTGCCGAAGAAGCTTACGAAAGAACAAAGAAATTGGATTAAACACGAGCACTCCGAAGCGCTTATAGGGAGTATTCTCTATCAATTAATGATGGATCCAATGAGAGCTACTACGCTGCTGGCTTCACTGAACAGCAATGCTTATGACATCAATGAAGCATTATATTTACAGGAAGAGACAGCTGCATCGCAAGAAGGATCTCCTTTAGAAAACCCCGTTGAAGAAGCAGAATTACCTATCGAGGAACCAGCTTGGGAAAACATTGATGACCAGCTGGATGATTTGAATTTAGACAACTTGCAGGATGATCTACATGTTAAGCAGGAAGAAAGTACGAAAGAGGAAGATGACGACGACTTGCTTGGAGATTTTCTATCTAGTATGAATAAATAGCCGAAGAGACCGGAGCTTCCCGGTCTTTTTTGTCGTCTGTGAATTTATTAAAGAAATAGTACAGTGCCAGTCTCTAACTAGTTCCGCTGTCTACCCTTTAGCGGTCCTACAGCTTAACGGCTCGTCTTAATGCCCATTTAGTATCTAATGCTTCAAACGTAAATGAATTTGTAACCTTTCAAAAACATGGACTAACTTCAAAAACCCGGACTTACAACGTGTGATCTCCAACATATATCCTTTTAATAAAGCAAATTTATAGTTATTACCATAGGATTCACTAAATAGAAAAGTCAGTCTGGAAACAAATTCCCGGACTGACTTTTTCACTTATTAGCTTAACTGGTTGTGCTCTGCAAATTTAACGAACGATCTTTCCTCTTCCACCAGACCGCAGGCGCCGCATTGAATCTTGCGGGAAGGTCCTTTGTAACTTGCGTGAAAGGCGTCTAGCTGGTTATCTTCATATTCGGCAATAACCTCTCCTGACTTAGGGTCCATTTTTACAGACTTGGGCACTTGTTCAATAATGTTAAATCTTGATCGGTTGGTTTTGCAGCTGGGACATAAATAAGGTTCCATATAAACACCTCCGAATCCTATTATTCCCAAATTACAAAAACTCATGTAAAAAAAGTTAAGAAGATTATTTTAAGGGAAATAGGTAAAATAGAATACTCTTTTCTAAGGTGGTGTATAAGGTGGCCGAAGAATTTATAAGGCAAGTGGATAAAATGGGTCGTTTGGTGATCCCTAAGCAGGTACGAAATACTCTGGGATTTGAGCACGAGGAGCTTTCCATCACTACCTTGAAAAATGGCAGAGGAATTACGGTGACAAAGGCATCTGAAAAGGATAATGATAGCAGGACTTTGGATAGTTATGGAAGGCTGCTGGTCCCTATTGAACTTAGAGAACAGCTTGGGTGGGAATATGGGAAATACGTCGAGGTGAATATGGAAGGCAGTAAAGCCATTCTTCAGGATCAAAAGGACCAATGTGAAATTTGCGGAGCAACCGAGTCACTTCTAGCAATCAAACAATCCTTTTTATGTGAAGACTGTCTCCTGGAGGGGTTAGAAAGTGTCACGGCACGCTGGGTTAATGTGATGGACCAGCTGGTGAACGAGTATAAAGAGGAATGTTTTGCAGCTCTTGCTTTCGAAGACATAGAAGTTACTCATCAAGCCAGGGTAAAAGGCAGACGGCTTCATGCTTTATTTAGTTTTGTTGGAATTACGGAAGATCATTCGTTAATGAAACGATTAAAGAAAGCCCATAAGAAACTAGGTAAAGTGAGAGAAAAGGATGTACTAATCGAAGAATTTCGAGAAAGGGCTAAAAAGACAGAAGAGAAGTCAGATGCTGCGGTGTATAGGCAAATAAGTGAAAAAGCAGAAAATAAGAGACTCGATCATCAGAAGCAAATGGAAGCAAAATTGCCGAACATCATCAATCAGGAATTTATTGACGAATGGAATCGATTTAGAGAGAAGGAATTCAGGAAATACGTGTTATTTTTAAATATTCCTTACCGTTTAGAAGAGTATGAAAAGACATTTGACGAAGAGATTTCTGGATATGAAGAAATAGTAAGAGACCGGGGAATTGAATCTGCCGCGGCATTAAATGCACTCCATCACATTCGGATTCGAGCGAAGAATCTTCGTTATATTTATCGTTATCTTGATGAAGTTTATAATAAGGATTACCGGGAACTCGCGGACTTCTACAAAGATTTTCAAAGTCAGTTTGGAAACATTCATGATCTCTATTATTGGATGGAACGACTTAAGAAAGATCGTAAAAACCTCCAAGTTAAGAAGAAGGCGGTAAAACGTGTGAAGAAAGAACTGAAGCAGGAACTGGCAGACCACCTTCAGTATGTGAATTTAGAAAAAAATCTGAGTGAATAAATTTAGTATAAAAAACAGCCGCCACAATTAGTGGGGGCTGTTTTTGACTTGAATGCTGTTAACTTTCTAGGTCCTAGTTGGTTTGGTTTAATATTCTTCATAAACAAAAAACATAACAGACCTTTAGGTTAAATTATGAAGCCGTGTGAAATAACCTTGAAGTGAGGCAGAAACATCTTCATAAATAGAAAACAGCTCACGATATTTCTCATGATTTTCGGCATTCGGTACATATTCCTCATCCATAGGGATCGAAGCTTTAATATCCTCTAACCGTTCTACATGTCCCGTGCTGTACAAGGCAAGCCAGGCAGCGCCCCAGGCAGAACTTTGGTGGCTGTGAGGAATTTGAATCGGCTTATTAAAGATATCTGAAAGCATCTGTACCCAGAAAGGAGATCGCGCGAATCCGCCGCTTGCATAAATCTTCTCATGTTGATTTCCTAAACGCTCTAGAGCACTTGCGATATGCAAGATTGAGAAATGAACGCCTTCCATCGCTGCCCGAGTCATATGTTCTTTTTTATGAGCAGGGGTAAGCCCGATGAAGGATGCCTTCGCTTCCGCATTCCAGAACGGCGCTCTTTCTCCGTTTAAATAAGGGAGGAAGAGTAGATTGTTGGCACCAGGTTCTACTGTAGAAGCCATTTCGCTTAATTGCTCTACACTGATTTCCTGATTTTCATTTTCCCATAATTGCTGAAGCCAGCCGAGCACGAGTCCACCGTTATTTGACGGTCCACCGGTAATCCACAAATCTTCTGTAAAGCTATAAGAGAAAATTTCTTGCTTCTCATCCAGCATGGGCTTTGCTGAGAACTGGCGGATCGCACCGCTAGTCCCGATTGTGATCGCCGTTTCTCCTGGATGGATGGCTCCAATTCCCAGGTTGGCAAGCGGGCCGTCACTTGCTCCGATGACAAAGCAAGTTTCTGGACTTAAGCCTGCACCTGACGCTTTCTCTGGGTCTAGCCCTTCTAGACGATAGGTAGGAGAGACAGGAGTAAATAAATGTTTCTCTTCAATAGAGGCAAGCTTTAATGCCTCTTCATCCCAGGAATGAGATTGGATATTAAACAAACCAGTGGCTGCCGCTATGGAGTAGTCCACTACCTTCTCTCCAAACCAGCGATAGATAAGGAATTCTTTAATGGATACAAAAAAGCTGGCAAGTTTCCGCGGTTCATAGTTGCAGTTTTTCATCCATACCAGCTTGGAAAGCGGAGCCATTGGATGAAGCGGCGTGCCGGTTCGAATGTATAAGTCTGGATGAGATTCCTTTAAACTCACGGCTTCCGCAGAACTGCGGGCATCTGCCCAGATGATTGACGGTGATAGCGGGTCGCCGGCTTCATTCATACAAATTAAAGAATGCATCGCGGTCGACATCCCCACGGTCAGAATCTGTTCTTTGGAAATTTGAGCTTTCTCGATACTATCCTTCATCGCCTTTAATGCCGCAGCCTCAATTAACAGTGGGTCTTGTTCTGCATACCCCACCTGTGGATGCTCGAGGGAGTAGCCCTCTTCATGTTCTGCTTCTACTTGACCATCTAAATTAAAAATGACGGATTTAGCACTCGTTGTGCCTAAATCCAGTCCGATTACATATGAGTTCATGAATGTCTTCCTTTCCGTGTTATACTCGTTTTCGTAAAATGGCATCCCGCATTTTCTGTGTCGCTTGCTGGGACTCTGCCTTAGTCTTCATACTATAGCTGACAAATAATGAGTCAATGAGAGAAAGCTCAGCTATTCTTGAAGCTAAGGCTTCGGAACGGAATTCTGTTTCCTGCGCTACAGTGTACAAGGAGATATCAACGAGTTTAGTTAAAGGTGATTTTGCGAAATTAGTAATGGCGATGGTTTTGGCTCCATGTTCTTTTGCAATATCAATAATGTCCAGGGCATCTTTATTAGATCCTGTATGAGAAATGATAATAGCTACGTCTCGCGATGTCAGCTGAGATGCAGACATTAATTGCAGGTGGGTATCTGAATAAGCATGGGTGGACATTCCGGTTCGGATAAATTTGTGCTGTGCATCCAACGCCACAATGCCTGATCCGCCATTCCCATAAAAGAAAACTCGGTCCGCTTCAAGTAGGAAGTTCAGCGCCTGATGCAAGGTTTCCTGATTTTGAATATCCCGGGAGGCTTCCAATGCGCGGATATTTGCTTGAAAAACTTTTTCAGCAATTTCAAGTTCTGTATCGGTTTCGCTAATGGTTTCATGTATATCTTTAATAGGGTTCACCGTTTCCGATGCTAGAGCTATTTTTAAGGCTTGATAACCTTTAAACCCAAGCCGTTTACAAAACCTGAAAACGGTTGCATCCGCAACCATAAGATCATCAGCAACTTGATTAATCGTAGAGTGGACAATGTTTTCGGTATTTTCCAATATATAGTCAGCGATTAATTTCTCTTTCTCACTAAATTGACTGTATGAGGAGCGGATTCGGCTGATTACATGTTTGGCTGGTACTTCCATCATTCTAGTTTCCTCCTATAAGGTGAACAAGTTACTTCTATTGTATATGAAAAATATTTCAAAAAAAAGTAATAGAGAGTGAAATTTTTTTCTTGAAAACGCTTGTATTAAAAAAATATTCTTGTATAATCGGTATTATAGAAAAAATATTTCAACAATTTGCATTGGTACGAGGGGGGAAAACATGCAAGTTGGTTTAGCGGGGCTTGCGCAAATGGGATACATGTTAAATGTGAACCTGATGGCTTAAGGTTAAGAGGAATTTGCTAATCATGTAAACTCGGTACAACTCCAGCAGATCACAAAGGACGGAGCAATTGGCGCCCGGAATTTACAAGGTCTAATTAAGCAGGTGAATGTAATGCCATTGATCGCTTGTTTAAAAGCACCGCATTTGAAAGCGGTTACCCCTTCTTTGGCAGAACGGAGAGCGGACGTTTTTTAAAGATGGTACATAGCGGAATTGAATAGGGAATGATTGCCGAAGGGTATGAAATCTCAGAGATAAGTCCATTCGCTTACGACCAAGCAACCGTTTTCCAGAGTTTGGAACAATGGTCCAGTCATTCGCTAAAGCTCGAAGGTATCCGCGAGGTATTGAATTCCTCCGGCGAAGGAAATGGGCACTGGCTGCCCCGGTAATTGCCATGACCTTGATGATACGTTCTCAGGAAAAGTTGTGGCAGCACTAAGAATTGAATTTGGCGGCCATGCAGTCGTTAAAAATTAATATAATAAGGGAGATTGATCGTATGAAGAAAGTATTATTGCTATTATCTACGGTACTACTAATTGCTATGCTTGCCGCTTGCGGTAATGGAGATTCATCAAGTAATGGTGATGGAGATGAAAGCGCTTCAGGTGATGGCAAAGTTAAAACAATTAAAGCAGGTATTGGGTTAAACGAAGATCACCCTCAATACAAAGGTTTACTGAAATTTAAAGAAATCGTTGAGAAGAAAACAGACGGTAAAGTTAAAGTTGAAACGTATCACAGTGGTCAGCTAGGTGATGACCGTTCAATGACTGAGGCACTTCAGCTAGGTACTCAGGAAGTTACAATTCCTTCCACAGCACCACTTGCAAACTTTGTACCAGAATTCAGCGTATTTGATATTCCGTTCCTATTCCCTAATGAAGAAGTAGCCGACAAGGTGCTTGACGGCCAAGTAGGTCAGGATATTCTTAAGAAGCTGGAAGACCAGAACCTGGTTGGACTAGCTTACTGGGAAAATGGTTTCCGTGATGTAACAAATAGTAAACACCCAATCAAAACAATGGATGATTTCAAAGGTCTTAAATTACGTACGATGGAAAATGACTTGCACCTTGACGCTTTCAAAGCACTAGGAGCAAACCCTACTCCAATGGCGTTTACAGAACTATTTACGGCAATGCAGCAGGGCACAGTTGATGGACAGGAAAACCCTTATGCAACCATCTATCTTCAAAAGTTCTATGAAGTACAGAAATATGTTTCTAATACGCACCATATCTACAGCCCGTTTGTATTCCTAATGAGCAAAGATTTCTATGATGGACTTTCTGAAGATCAGCAGAAAATTGTTAAAGAAGCAGCTGTTGAAGCAGGTAAATACGAGCGTAAGCTGAATCGTGAAGCTAACGACAAATATTTAGACAAACTTCAAGAAGAAGGTATGAAGTACACAGAAATTTCTCCAGAAGCACGTGAAGAAATGAAGAAAGCTGTACAACCTGTCATTGACGATTACAAGAGTGAAATTGGTGAAGAAACTGTAGACAAAGTTTATCAAGCGATTGAAGATGCACAGAAATAATTTGTGAGGATATACGTTGCAGGGTTTACTCTGCAGCGTATCACTTTTTCTTAGGATTAAGTACAAAATGAGGGTCAGTTGAGGTGAAAAAATGAACATCATTAAAGCCATAGATCGAAGGTTGGAAGAAGTTCTGCTTTTTCTCTTCTCGACCGTTATGGTAAGTGTAATTTTCATACAAGTAGTTATGCGTGTATCAGGGAATTCCTTATCGTGGTCAGAAGAGCTAGCGCGGTATTGTTTTATTTGGTTAGTGTATATAGGAATAAGTTATGGAGTAAAGAAACAGCGTCATATTAAAGTCGAAGCAGGATTGCTTTTACTCAATGATAAAGGGAAGCTGATCGCTTCCATGCTTGCGAATGTTATATTCTTAATCTTTTGTTTCTTTGTTATGTATTATGGTTATGACATAGCTAATCAGCTACTTGGTTTTGGGCAGCAGTCGCCAGCACTGCATCTTCCTATGGGGCTCGTGTACATGGCCACCCCAATCGGATTTGCATTGACGGCCATTCGTTTAGTTCAGAATCTTTATAATCAGTTTAAGATGCTGACAGGCAAAAAAGAGGTAGAAATTGAAGATGAAAAAGACCGAATTCTGAAGCAGGAAGGGGAGGATGAATCATGACAACATTAGTATTATTCGGTTCATTTGCACTTCTCCTGTTAATCAGTGTTCCTATTGGTATTGCCCTTGGGCTTTCTACTCTTATCACTCTTTTCTATTCAGGTGGAATTCCGATTCCTTTCTTAATGAAAGAGATGGTAACTTCTGTAGACTCCTTCCCGCTTATGGCTGTGCCTTTCTTCATCCTAGCCGGTGAAATCATGGGGAAAGGCGGCATATCCGAACGGCTTTTCAACTTCGCAAACGCTTTGGTTGGGAATAAAACGGGTGGATTTGCTATGGCAACCATCGTTACTTGTATGTTCTTTGCGGCGATCTCCGGTTCAGGTCCGGCAACCGTTGCCGCCATCGGAGGAATCATGATTCCAGCAATGGTGAGACAAGGGTATGATAAGAAATTCGCAACGGCAACAGTAGCAGCTGCCGGCTCGATTGGAGTTATCATTCCTCCAAGTATCCCGATGGTTATTTACGGGGTTGTAGGCGGAGCTTCGATCGGCGACATGTTTATTGCCGGAATTATCCCTGGTCTTCTAGTTGGTTTTTCTTTAATGATTTGGGCTTATGTTCATTCGAGAAAACATAATTACAAAGGCTCTGAGCAGAAAACGTCACTCGCCAACATTGGTAAGACGTTCTGGGAAGCTAAATGGGCTCTTGTAATCCCTGTTATTATTCTTGGCGGAATTTACGGTGGTATTTTTACACCAACAGAGGCTGCAGTTATTGCAGTAGTATACGGAATTATTGCCGGTCTGCTATTATATCGTGAGCTTAGCATTAAAGACATGCCGAAATTGTTAGCTGATGCTGCTTTGACGACTGCGACTGTCCTTATTATTGTAGGATCCGCGACAGCATTCGGACGCCTGCTTACCGTTGAACAAATTCCTACACAAGTCGCTAATTTATTGTTATCGATTTCGGATAGTCATATTGTGATCATTCTACTAATCACAGTTTTACTTCTGATAGTCGGCTGTTTCATGGATACATTAGCTGCCATTATTATTCTAACCCCGATTCTTTTGCCGATCGCGGTAGATATTGGCTATGATCCGATTCACTTCGGTATCATTATGGTCGTAAACCTGGCTATTGGTTTCATTACTCCGCCGCTTGGTGTAAATTTATTTGTAGGGTCCGGAATCTCCGGCTTGTCCATTGAACAGTTATCGAAAGCAATTGTTCCATACTTCCTTGCTATGCTGTTCTCCTTATTAATGATTACGTTTATTCCTCAACTGTCATTATGGCTGATCAGTTTCGGTAATTAAACGAGAACCAATTGACCCTCCCCTTATAAATATTCAAAAAACCCTTGCCGAAAAGCAAGGGATTTTTGATACATAGAAAAAATCAGCAGAGAAAGCAGGGATAGATATGAAACCACTTGATGTAGTTACACTAGGTGAAACCATGGTGCTGTTTAGCTCAACCGAACACCTTCCGCTTGAATATGTGCATCAAATGCAAAAGCAAATTGGCGGGGCGGAATCTAATGTTGCGATTGGTCTTTCCAGGCTGGGATTGAAAGCCGGGTGGATCAGTAAACTTGGGGAAGACCCTTTTGGACGGTATATACAGAAGTTTATCCGCGGGGAAGGTGTGGACACGAGTGCTGTAACTTATACAGACAGAGCTCCTACTTCCGTCTTTTTTAAAGAAAAATTATCCGCAGAGCAAGTAAACGTGTATTACTACCGAAAGAATTCTGCCGCAAGTTTAATGAGTGCGGATGATGTGAAGGGAGAATATATAGCTCAAGCTAAAGTGCTGCACGTGACGGGAATTACTCCAGCTTTAAGTGAATCCTGCAAGGAAGCCGTATTCCATGCCATTCAACAAGCAAAGGATCACAACCTGACTGTTGTATTTGATCCAAACGTGCGCTATAAACTTTGGGACGACGTGGATGAGGCTCGTGAAGTACTATTGAAAATCGCTTCCTTAGCAGATTATATTCTTCCCGGTATAGAAGAAGCTGCCTTCTTAACGGGCGAGGAAGATTATGAAGCTTCTGCTCGTAAACTCCTAACTAATGATTCTCAGAAAATTATTATTAAGCTGGGAGAAGAAGGGGCTTATTATCACTCCTTAGAGGAAACCGGCCATGTCAGCGGATTTCCTGTTCAACAGGTTATCGATCCCGTAGGTGCGGGGGATGGCTTTGCTGCAGGGGTAATCAGCCAGCTGCTTGAAGGGGGATCCCTTGCTGAAATGACGGAATACGGGAATGCCGTTGGAGCTTTTGTCGTGCAAATGAGCGGAGACATTGAAGGAGTTCCCACTAAACCACAACTCGAACAATTTATTAAGTCTGGAAATCGCAAGACAGATGTAGAACGATAGAATAGGAGGAACTAGGATGAATAAAGCAATGAAACTTAACCGCCTGGAAGAAGGCGGTGTAATAGCGGTTATCCGTAAAATCAGAAAAGAGGATGTAGTTCCATTGGCAGATGCTTTAGTTGAAGGAGGCGTTACCACTCTTGAAATTACGGTAGATAGCGAACAAGCCTATTCCATGATCGAACAGGTGAAAGAACGCTTAGGCAGTAAAGCTCTTGTCGGTGCGGGAACGGTTTTAGATGGAGTAACAGCCCGGATGGCACTTCAAGCAGGAGCTGACTTTATCTTTTCTCCTAACTATAATAAAGAACTTATCCAAGTGACGAACCGGTATGGGGCGATTTCCATTCCTGGAGTGATGACTCCTAGTGAAATGGTGGATGCCTATCAAGAAGGAGCAGATGCCGTTAAGATTTTCCCAGCATCTGTACTTGGACCTGGCTATATTAAAGATCTTCAGGGGCCGCTTGGTCAGATCCCTATGATTCCAACCGGCGGCGTTTCTGTTGAAAATGCCGGTGATTATATTACGAGCGGAGCTGTTGCTGTAGGGGCAGGTGGTTCTTTAGTAGATAAAGAGCTGATCCGTAATCAGGACTTTGGCGGCATCACGAAACTTGCCCGCCAGTTTACACAAGCAGTACAGCAAGCTAGAGAGGAGAATTAAGGATGAAAATAAAAGATATTGAAACCTTTGTGGTGCCGCCTAGGTGGCTCTTCCTGAAAATCACCACCGATGACGGGATAGAAGGATGGGGAGAACCTGTCGTTGAAGGACGTGCAGCTACTGTGGAAGCGGCTGTTCATGAATTGAAGGATTATCTTATTGGCAAGGACCCGCTGCCGATTGAAGATCATTGGAATGTGCTCTACCGCTCTGGATTCTACCGAGGCGGACCGATTCACATGAGTGCGATCGCCGGAATTGACCAGGCTTTATGGGATATTAAAGGAAAGTACTATCAGGCTCCTATTTCGGACTTAATGGGAGGCAAGTGCCGCGACTCAATAGATGTGTATTCCTGGATAGGAGGAGACCGTCCCTCTGATGTAGGAACCGCGGCAAAAGAAGCAGTGGCCAAAGGTTTTAAGGCAATCAAGATGAACGGTACAGAGGAAATGCAGTACCTCGATTCGTATAAAAAAGTCGATGAAACCCTTGAGAGAGTGGACGCTGTCAGGAAAGCTGCCGGCAAAGATATAGGAATTGGAATTGATTTTCATGGCCGTGTCCATAAACCGATGGCAAAAATTCTAGCAAAAGAATTAGAAGTCTACCGCCCCATGTTTATTGAAGAGCCCGTGTTAGCGGAGAACAATGAAGCTTTAAAAGAAATTGCCTCCCATACTTCCATTCCTATTGCGACGGGTGAACGGATGTTTTCAAGATGGGATTTCAAACAGGTACTTGCGGAGGGTTACGTAGATGTCATTCAGCCTGACTTATCCCATGCCGGCGGGATTACAGAATGTAAGAAGATCGCGACCATGGCAGAAGCGTATGATGTCGGTCTAGCTCCTCACTGTCCACTGGGCCCGATTGCTTTAGCGGCGTGTTTACAAGTGGATGCCACCTGTCATAACGCTTTTATTCAAGAACAGAGCTTAGGAATCCATTATAATCAGGGTAGTGATCTTCTAGATTATATTGAAGATTCTTCTGTATTTGCTTATAAGAATGGACAAGTCGATATGCTGACAGGTCCAGGGCTTGGAATTACGGTTAATGAGAGAAAAGTGAGAGAAATGGCAAATGAAGGTCATCGCTGGCGTAACCCTGTATGGAGACATCAGGATGGCAGTGTAGCTGAGTGGTAACCTAAGATGTCGGTGTTTATTCAAGTGGTATTGCCTGTGCTGCTCATTTTTGGCGCAGGCTACCTTATTCAAAAAATGGCACGATTAGATATTAAATCGGTCTCAACCATCGCACTTTATATCATGCTTCCTTGTCTAGTATTTAAAACCTTTTACAATGCCGAACTCAATAGCGAATATCTAATGATGCTGGTGTTTTCCATCTTGCTGCTGGCAGCTATTTTGCTCATAAACAAAGTGGCGGCCAAGATCAGAGGCTATGATACATCGATGGAAAGCGGCTTAATCCTATCTACCGCGTTTATGAACTCCGGGAATTACGGGGCTCCCATCATTTTATTTGCATTTGGAGATGAGGGATTCGTTTACTCCGTTTCTTTCCTTGTGCTTCAGGCAATTATAATGAATTTCTTTGGTGTTTATTATGCAGCAAAAGGGACCTCGGGGCTGAAAATGGCGGTCATTTCTGTTCTGAAAATGCCTCCCACCTATGCGGTTTTGATTGCGTTAGTTATGAATCTAGGCTCTATTACGATGCCGGAAAATCTTATGTCGAGTGTCAATTTGCTTGCTGATGCCACTATTCCTATGGTCATGGTGGTGCTGGGAATGCAGCTCGCAGGTATTTCCGTAAAGAGCATGGAATGGACGAAGGTATCCTATGCCTCTATAGTCAGGCTGGTTGCTTCGCCTATCATTGCTTTTGCTTTAACCCTTATACTGCCAATGAGTGATTTAATGGCGAGTGTGTTAATTGTATCGGCAGCGATGCCTTCAGCCGCAACGACTACGATTTATGCAGTACAATTTAATGCGAAACCTGAATTAGTTTCAAGTATTACCTTAATGACTACGTTGTTTAGTGTGGTAACGATTCCTATCTTATTAACAATCTTTATATGAAGAAGCATATGAAGTTTGGTATGAAAGATAATAAATGCAAAGTTAATCTTTGCTTGCGTTGATTTCATTAAACGTTGTAATCTAATTATTAATAGAAAGGATGATCCAAATGGCCAACAAAGTAACAAAGACAATTCAAGTTTTTATTAAGGAATCCCAAACGATTATGGAATTAAGTCAGATTATTCAACAGTACGATTCCGAAATTCTTCTTAAGAAGAATGTTAATGGGAGTGTCATCGAGGCAAACTTGAAAAGCTTCCTTGGACTGATTAACTTGAGACTGCATGATGGAGATGAAGTTATCGTGGAGTGTATCGGTGAAGATGCAGAGCAAGCACTTGGTGAAGTAGAAGCCTTTCTTCAGCCTAAAGACTAAATAGCAGACACGCAAAAAGACCCTGGCTTTAAAAGTCAGGGTCTTTTGTGCGGTTTGCATGATTTATTAGTTGGCCGCAGTAGTCTGTTCTTCTCCTTGCATAGGGAACCATTCCTGTGACCATTTTTCTATTTCATCCATAATTGGCTTAAGAGACAATCCTTTATTGGTTAGAGAATACTCAATACGTACAGGAGTTTCTGGGTAAACTTCGCGTTTAACGAGACCTTCCTTTTCCATATCTTTCAAGCGGTCGGATAATACCTTTCCGCTAATACCAATCGAGGATTCAATCGTACAAAAACGCTGCTGACCTTCTAACAGTTGATAAATAATTAAGCCTGTCCAGCGTTTGCTTAGAATCCCA
The DNA here is from genome assembly GCA_963739045.1 of uncultured Bacillaceae bacterium. Lineage (GTDB taxonomy): Bacteria > Bacillota > Bacilli > Bacillales > Halobacillaceae > Halobacillus_B. The sequence continues at coordinate 738,988 of CAVTYY010000001.1, forward strand.
ATTGCTTTCTCAAAACGGGGGCATATGGAAGAATTATTCATATTTCATCACTCCTAGTATTATCTTATCACAACTTAATGAGTAATAAAATATAGAACGACCATAAAGTTACTTGATGTCAATAATACACCTAAATATATTAGCTTACATTATGTAAGTTAAATGAAATTTCTGAGAAAAACCTCGTTTGGACCTCTGTTTCTATTTGTTTGCCGATTTTTCCACAAATTTAAGTTCTGGGAGCCAGCGGGAAATGTGTTTCTTTGTTTGTTCATATTCCTTTTTATACTTGTCCAGTTGATACATAGGGACTGCTTCATAATTATAAGGACCTTCCTTAGTTACAAACGTAACAAGAAATTTCGGATTTACTGCTTGAATAGGGTCCTGCTTATCTGAGGTTTTTTTAAGATCAAAGGTGAGCATTCCGCCTATCCTCTTGTTAAAATCGTCTTGCCCAGAAAAGAAATTACCAAGTGAATAGTCTACTAGCGTTTTATTCCCGTTTTTGCCAGTTACCCATGCTAGAGGCTGCAGAACATGAGGGTGATGGCCAATCACTACATCTACTCCCTGATCAGCTGCAAATTGTGCCAGGTCCTTTTGTCCTTGATTGGGAAGGGGCTGATACTGCTGGCCAAAATGGAAGCTGACGACAACAGCATCGGCTTGGGATTTGGCCTGTTCAATATCATGTTTAATCTTGCCATAGTCGATTCGATTAACAAGATAAGGCATGCCTGCCGGGGTTTTAATCCCGTTCGTTCCGTATGTATAGCTTAAAAAGGCGACACTCGGTTTATTCTTTGTTTTATAAACTCGAATGTGGTCATGGTCTGCCTGGCTTTTGTATGCCCCGGTGTACATCAGACCTATGTCCCGCCAATTGTTAATGGCATGACGAATGCCCTCAGCCCCTTTATCAAGACTATGGTTATTAGCAATCGAAACTATATCTACACCTAAATCTTTAAGTGTAGATCCTACTTCCTTTGGAGAATTAAAAGCTGGATAACCTGAAAGGCCAAGCTCGGTGCCGCCGATCATAGTTTCTTCATTAGCGATTGTAATGGTTGATTGGTTTAAGTAAGGCTTTACCTGATCTAACATGGGGGCAAAATTATACCCATGATCTGTTTTCGCATCGGTATATACACGTTTATGGATCAGGATATCTCCAATGGCAGAGATCGATAAAGACGATTGGAGCTGTGGTACGGGTTTGCTTTGAGGGCTCATATGTGAAGTGGGATTCTCTGATGACTCTGTCTGTTTATCTTTTTTTAGAAGTGAGGGAGCACCGCACGCCGCCAAAAAGCCCAGGATAATTAAACAACAAATGATGGAACGAACGTGTCGAATGTCCTTTTTCCTCCTTAGAATAGCTTGAGTTAGTCTGAAATCCTCTTATGCCTCCTCATTATAACAAAAAAAATCAATAAAATTCCAGAAGTTGTCCCCTTTTAAAAGAGAGCTTAAAAGGGTATCTGTAAAAAAGAGGAGTTTGAAGGAGGTTCCAAAATGATGGAAAATAGACAAAAACGTTCAGAGCAGGCAGATGCAGATTTGCATAGCAAAGAACAGTACGCTGATATAAAAATGGGAAGTCACAACATATTCTTTAAAAAAGGGTATGATGTCCTTTATACAATCAATGATTTTATTATTGGTGTTTGGTTTTTAATAGGAAGTATCTTTTTTTACTTTGAATCCTTAAAAACGTGGGGAGTAACGTTATTTGTACTGGGCAGTCTTCAGCTGCTCATTCGTCCGACCATTCGATTAGTTCATCGCTTTCATATGCGTAATTACTATAGAAAAGAATATGAAGAAAAGCAATCATAGAGGAATCCCCTGTTTATAAGCAGGGGATTTATTTTTTTCGAAGAATGTAAAAAGAGAAGTGTATAATTCTATTAAAGCTCCCAATTCTTGAAGACTCAGTTTCGAGACTTTTGATGTGAATCTAGAGGCTGCGGGAAAAGGTTCGCTCCGTCCCTTGTCAAAGTAGAATCTCGAAACTCCCTCAAAGAAAAAGCGAAAATTTCAACTGTAGCCTGAAAGTCCCGGGAGCATACATGCTCTAATATATGGAGGATGTGATGATACTATTCCTTGGGAAAGGGCTTGTTCCTCCATTGAATTGATAGTCGGGAAACTTGGCGACATTTCCCGTCCCTTCTACCTTGATTGGATGAAACGGAAACAAATAGTGATCCTCTTTCAATGATTGGAAAGAAGGTCTATAACAAAGAATAGCTAGTTATGGTAACTCGTAAGTCCTAGCCTACTTTTGATAAGGTTCGTTCATCAACCTAAGGGTAGGGTGGCGGGGAAACGGTGAGACTCCCGTGGGAGAAGGTGCTAGGCGAGACCCCACAGGGAGTGTAACGAGCGAGGAGGCTCGCCAGTTCCCCCACAGGAAAGCGAATCGTTTCCCCGCCACCCTTACTCTTAATCAGAAAGGACCTTAATTATCTCGAAATCGAGTCTTCTACAATCCTTCACTTTTCTTGAAGACTTGATTTCAAGCAAATGTACTGAAATAGATATACCAATAGGTAACCCAGGAGACTTCATTTGTTTTATAAACTTAATAGTATCGAAAAAAGGAGCGGATACCAGAATGTATAACCAAGTGATGACTCAATTAGAAGAACTAGGAAGTGATCAGACGAAACGCATTTGGATTAATCACGGAGCACAGGAACCGATATTTGGAGTGAAAGTAGGCGATTTAAAAAAACATCTACTTAAAAAAGTAAAAAAAGACCAACAACTCGTTATGGAACTCTATGATTCCGGAAACAGCGACGCAATGTATCTAGCAGGACTAGCCGTCAATCCAAAAAAAATGACAAAAGAAGACCTTCGAAAATGGGCAGGACAAGCGAACTGGTATATGCTTTATGAATATACAGTAGCCCAAGTAGCGGCAGAATCTAACTTTGCACTCGAGCTCGCTCGTGAATGGATAAACGCTGATGAAGAAGGTCTCATGACTGCAGGCTGGAGCACGTATTCCAATTACCTCTCTATTACACCGGATGAAGAAATTAGTTACGAAGAAGTGGAGAGATTTGCTGCATCACATAGAGAAAAGCATTCATGAGCAGCCGAACAGGGTCAGATATGTGATGAATGGATTTGTGATTAGTACAGGCGGATACTATAAACCTCTTCACGAAGAAGCAAAAAGGGTGGCTCAATCGATTGGGAAAGTCAGCGTAAACATGGGTGATACCGCTTGTAAAGTACCCGATGCCTATTCCTATATTGAGAAGATGGAAAAGCGCTCTGTGATTGGGAAGAAGCGGAAAACATGCATCTGCTAGTCGTGCAGGAAAATTAAGCAATCAAAAAGCGGCCCATATATGATCGGACCGCTTTAATAACTATTCAAATTTCACATAAAAAGGAAGTTCTGTATTACCCATTCCTCTCACATAAACAAACAATTGGCCTTTATGATGAATTTCATGATCAAGACCTAATTGAAGAAGCGCGCCAGCTGGAATATCTCTTCCTAACATATGCTTAACATTAAGGACTTCGCTCAGTTGTTCGTCAGAAAGGTCTGTGACTAAACGGATCGTTTCTTCCGTGTAACGTTTCGCACGCTCCGTTAATGGAGTGGTATCCTCTTCACTAAAAAGTGGCTCAGGGTTCTGCTGATGGGCCAGCTGAGCAAATGTGTAAAGGGATTTTAAGATATGATCAGCAAGTTTGTGAGCTTCCATAGATGTTGGTGTTGGCTTGTAATCGTAGTTGTCACGGTCAATTTTTTCAATTAATTGGTTTGTTACTTCCCGGTGAGTCAGAAAGTTATTAATAAATACTTCACTACTTTTCATAAGAGTCAAGTCCTCCTCAATCTAAATTAATCGTGCCACTTATAAAGGTAGCCCTCATAAAGATTAAGGTCAACTAATAGGGATTAGAGGGACAATTGATTCTATAGCATAAGCTTCCGCAGGGGATCCGAGTCTTCAGGCACGTATAAGCATACGGTTTAACGCTTTTTCCGCCTGAACAGCGATCGCAGGATCCACTTCAATCGTATTATGCGGGTCGCCATTTTCGATTGTTTCTAAGCACCAAGTAAGATGGGGAAGGTCTATCCGGTTCATGGTCAAACACGGACACATGGATGGATTTAGCGAAATAATATGCTTATCTTTATGCTCAGCAATGATCCGCTTTACTAAATTCATTTCTGTTCCGATCGCCCATGAACTTCCGGGAGGTGCTTGGTTGATCGTCTGAATAATATGGTTGGTGGATCCCGCGTCATCTGATATCGCGACTACTTCCCTCCGGCACTCTGGATGGACGATGATTTTCATGTCGGGATGCTGCTCCCTTACTTTCCTGACATTATCGACCGTGAAGTTCTCGTGGACGGAACAATGGCCTTTCCACAGAATGACTTGAATGTCTTCTATAGATCCTTCAAACAGCAAGGCTTCTGTAATAGGATCCCAAACGGCCATTTGGTCTAATGGGACGCCAAGGTTGTAAGCTGTATTTCTGCCTAAATGCTGATCAGGAAGGAACAGGATGCGTTCTTTTTGTTCAAAGGCCCATGTGATCATTTTTTCTGCATTTGAAGAGGTTACGGTCGCTCCGCCGTGTTTTCCGACGAAGGCTTTAATAGCTGCAGTGGAATTTACATACGTTAGCGGCAGGATCGTGTCGTCAAAATGTTCCTGGAGCTTTTCCCACGCTTTTTCTGTTTGGTTTAAGTCCGCCATATCCGCCATTGAACAGCCGGCTCGTAAGTCTGGTAAGTAAACCTTCTGATCGGGTCTCGTTAAGATATCGGCGGTTTCCGCCATGAAATGGACACCGCAAAATACAATAGCTTCTGCATCTGATTGATTGGCGGATAGTTGGGCAAGCTTTAAGGAATCGCCTCTCGCATCTGCGAATTCAATGACTTCATCCTTTTGGTAATGATGACCAGGAAGGAAAAGTCTGGTTCCCATTCGCTCTTTAACTTGTTGCACTCTTTCTCTTAATTCTTCTTGAGAAAGCTGGTGATACAGATCAGGCATGACCGGTTTACTCGTTTTCAACGTTTCAAATAAGTTCAACGGATCTTCCTCCTTTGTTCTGATGGGCATAAACCTGAACGCTTATATCTAATGCAGGAACGGAGTGAGTTAAGTACCCTAGCGAAATATAATCCACTCCTGAATCCGAGTAAGAAGCTAACTGATCTATGGTAATTCCTCCTGAAGCTTCCGTAAGAATCGAAGGTGGGACTAGCTTTACCAGTTCTTTTGTTTCTTCCACAGAACGGTTATCAAACATAATACAATCTACGTTATTGTCGATGGCCTCTAACACCTGTTCCTTCGTTTCCGTTTCTACTTCTACCTTCACCATGTGGCCAAGCTTGGCTTTTACTAAATGTACAGCTTGCGTAATTGAGCCTGAAAGTGCGATATGATTATCTTTAATCATGACTGCATCATACAGACCGGACCGGTGATTAAATCCTCCTCCAGTTCGAACGGCATATTTTTCGAGCATTCTTAAACCTGGAGTGGTTTTTCTTGTGTCACAAATTCTTGTATGGCGGCTGTTTAAGGTTCGTACCGCTGTGTTTGTGAGTGTGGCAATTCCACTCATCCGCTGGAGCAGATTAAGAATGACGCGCTCACCTTTTAGAAGGCTGGATAAGGGTCCTCCAGCAACAGCGATGGTATCCCCAGAACTCACAGGGTCTCCGTCTTTTTTCAACAGTGTCACTTCTACCGTGTCGTCCAGTATGGTAAAGCCCGTTTCAATAATGGACACGCCAGATAGGATGCCTGCTTGTTTAGCAGTAAACTGCACCTCACCCCGCTTGTTTGACTCGAATATTGAATCACTCGTAAGATCCTGCTCGCCGATATCTTCTATGAAAAAGTTTTCTAACATTTGTTTAAGCTTTAATGTATTCATAGGTTTCATCCCTTTTCATCATCTGTTTGATTACATGGCTATTTCTCCAGTTTTCTTTTTCTTCAGGGAAATCACTGCGATAATGGCCGCCCCTGCTTTCCGTTCTTTGCAGAGCCGAAGTTGTGATTAACCAGGCCGTGAGCAGCATAAATCCAGCAGTCATTTGAGTTCTGGAGAGACGGGATAAATCCTCACTCGTCCAGACATCTATGTTAAATGAATTCAACCATTGGATTTGGGAGAGCAGTTGGTGCTTTGTCCGTACGATTCCGGTATTCTTCATCATTCGCTTTCTTAATTCTACTGGATCTGGAAAGCTCAACGGCCTGGCGGAATTCTTCACTTCTGCGACGGGACCTGTTCTAAGCTGGGGTTCCATGTTATTAAGGAGCGAGGCAAGCTTCTGTCCATAAACAAGTCCTTCTAGTAAGGAATTGCTGGCCAGCCGATTAGCTCCATGAATACCTGTGCATGCCACTTCGCCGATTGCATATAAACCGGTTATGGATGTACGGCCGAAAGTGTCCGTTTTTATTCCACCCATAGAAAAATGACAGCCAGGGGCGACAGGAATTCTGCCGTTTTGAAGGTCGATTTCATGTTTCTGGCAAGCGGCAGAGATGGTTGGGAATCGCTCGCTGAAGTTCTTTACTGCCGAAACATCCAAGTAAATGGTTTCTCCTGCTTGCATATGAGAAAAAATGGTTTGCGAGACAATATGACGAGGAGCCAAATCTTTGAGTGGGTGCGCACCCTTCATAATGGCTTCGTTTCTGCTGTTAACTAGAATGGCTCCTTCCCCGCGAACGGCTTCAGAAACTAGGCCGCCTGTTATCCCATTACTATAAATCAGCGTAGGGTGAAATTGAACAAACTCCATATCTGCGAGCTCTGCTCCAGCCCGATACCCGAGAGCAAAGCCATCTCCGGTGGCAGCGGAAGAATTGGAGGTGAGAGAATAGACTTGCCCTCCGCCTCCCGTGGCAAGTACTACATGAGGGGCAGTGTAAGTATGAAGGTGCTCTGATTTATCCTTCGTCTTAACGCCGCAGCATGCCCCGTTTTTATCAAGAAGAAGCTCGTACACAAATTCCTGGGTTGTGACTTTTACGTTGCGTCCAATTTGGCTGATAAGGCAATCGATAATATTCCTGCCTGTTTGATCACCGCCTCCATGAACAATCCGATGGTGACGGTGAGATCCCTCTTTTCCGAGCAAAGGTATGCCGTTCTCATGCAGGTCCAGGTTACATCCTTTATCCATCAGCTGTTTGATCATGGACGGTGCCTGCTGGACGAGTTGAAGAACCGCGGCAGGGTCATTGTGATAGCGGCCTGCTTCCAGCGTATCCTGGTAATGAAATGTCGGATGATCGATGGGGTCTAAAGCAGCGGCAATGCCTCCTTGAGCAAGCGAAGAATTACTTGTAGTTAATGATGACTTTGTGAGAATAATCACATTCAATTCCTTGCGTAAACATCCAGCAAGCTGTAACGCCGCAGCTCCACTGCCAACAATGATTACATCTGCCTTTTTCATGAGCTGGCCTCCTGGTAACTTTACATGTGTATTGACACCTATATTTACATAGATTTAAACTTATGACAAGTACTTTATTTGAAAAACACGGAAGGAGAGAGGCTGATGAAGTATTTTGATTACGCAGCTACGTGCCCGATTGACTCCGAGGTGCTGGATACTTTTGTTCATGCCTCGAAAGAATATTTTGGCAATACGAGCAGTTTGCATGATATCGGCTCGAAAGCCCATGATTTGCTTACCCATTGCCGGCAGTCCTTAGCGGACGGTCTGGAAATTGAACGGGAAGGAATTTATTTTACAAGTGGAGGGACAGAAAGTAATATCCTGGCCGTTCAAGCCTTAGCACAAAACAGCAGCAGTAAAAGAATTATTACCTCAGCAGCAGAACATTCTTCCATCCATAATGTGTTATCAAAGCTTGAAGAGGTAGGGTACGACGTCATTAAAGTACCATTTACTGCTGAAGGCGTAGTTAATCTGGAGAAACTTGAAGAAGCCTTGATGGATCCGGCAGCTCTGGTTACGATTCAAGCCATGAATGGGGAAATTGGAACTGCACAGCCGGTCAACCAAATAGCTGCGCTCTGCAGGAAACATGGAGCATACTTTCATAGCGACTGTGTCCAGGCTTTTGGCAAAGGGATAGATGTTTCTTTGTTCGACAGCTTTTCTTTGTCGAGCCATAAAATATATGGACCTAAAGGGGTCGGGGCCTTATATATTCGTCCGTCTATTTCCTTTCAATCAGCGTTGCCACATGGAACTCATGAAGGTGGGGTTCGTCCTGGGACAGTCAATTTGCCCGGTGTGGCTGGTTTTGCTGAGGCGGCAGCAAATAGTTTACTGCACAGCGAAGAGCATGGAGAGTGGATTTATTCTTTAAAGAAACACTTTATTCGTAAGCTGAAGGAGGCTGAAGAGTGGGTTCAATGGATCGGCCGTCCGCTGCAGCATAAACGCAGTCCAATTCTCGGAATGTGTTTAAAAGATATAGATGGACAATGGATGATGCTTGAGTTGAATAGAAAGGGATTTGCAGTATCCACAGGCACTGCCTGTCAAGCGGGTCAGCAGGAGCCTTCGAAAACACTTCTTTCCATGGGATACACACGAGCATCTGCTCAAACTTTTATCCGTATCTCCTTCGGTAAGGATACTAGTATCGCTGACGTTGAAGCTTTAGCCTCCCAGTTGAAAAGCTTAATTAGTACTAGAAAGGGGATTACCTCCTAAGAATCTTCCAGCCATTCAAGCGGATCAGATAAGGATTAAATTATGATTCCAATAAAAAACGCGTGTCATCAAGATTTTTTAAATCCGATGACACGCGTTTTTTAATCCTTAATGCTATTTATGAGCGTTTAGCTTTTTTTGGAGGATTTTTTATTCGTACGTTTTTCTATGATTCTTTTAATGAAAACCGTTTCCATGAGATCACTCTTTTCTAATTCGTTAGTTAATTAATGCTTTCCTGAAATAATGTCTATTTAAACCTATTTAACGAAATATTTATATGATTTTTAGAAACTTAACATTTTAATGGTGGTGAAATATTTGGAAAAGGCGGCCGGAGATTGTATCTGTTAAACAGAATGTATTAGAATAGAGAAAGTAAAAGAGAGGACGTGAACCTTTATGACAACCGATATTAAACTAATTGCTCTAGATATGGATGGTACACTCGTTCATTCAAATGGGGGAGTATCAGAGGAGAATTATAAAGCGATACAGAAAGCGAAGGACAAAGGGATTCATGTCGTCCTGAGTACGGGCCGCTCCTTATCGAGGTGCAGGGATATTGCTGAATCACTAGGACGCTCATCTTACATTGTCACGATTAATGGCAGTGAAATCTATAACCATGACTTCGAGCTGGTTGAAAGGAATCCACTTGAAAACAAACACGTACAGCGTTTGTGGGAGTTGAAAAAGGAGCATGGTCTCTACTTCTGGTCTTCCACTGTTCAAGGCCTTTACAATACGTATAACCCTTTTGAAAAAGAGGTAGAAGAGTACGAGTGGCTTAAATTTGGTTTTGACATTGAAGATGATGAAGTAAGAGAAGTTATTTTACAGGAATTAAATCAAAATAACGAACTTGAAGTGACCAATTCCAGCCCTACTAATATTGAGGTCAACGCCGTGGGGATTAATAAAGCTTCCGCCCTGCTTAAAGTCAGTAAGTGGCTCGATCTTTCTATGGACCAGGTCCTTGCGGTAGGAGACAGTATGAATGATATCGCTATGATCCGTGAAGCGGGTATAGGTGTGGCCATGGGAAATGCCCAGGATAAAGTAAAAGAAGAAGCGGATTGGGTTACCGATTCCAATGATGAAGATGGAGTAGCCAAAGCCATTGAGAAAGTGTTGCAGTCATAAAAATAGAGCCGGCCCTTTGTTTAGGAGGGGCCGGTTCTATTTCATTTTCCTGAGATAACAAACGGGTAATGGTGAAACTGAACTGGGAAGAACATGAATCTATCATTTTTAAGCTGGTGGATAAATCGCGTCATTAACCGGATGGACCGAGTGGCTCGCTGTCTCTGTACCTGACTGACCGAATCCAAACACTAAAATAAGGGCTAAAGCTCCGCCAGCTAAACAAGCTGAAAGTTTCTTCATCATTATTCCCCCTTTAATTAGGTAATCATCCGCTTATAATAATCAGAAGCTGACTTATATTTATGCTGACGATAATAGAGGTCGGCAAGTGTTTTTACATAATAGTGAAAGTCATCCTCATCTCCATATCTCTCAAAATATGGAATGATATGATTCTTTAACAGCTCCTCTATTTCTTGCTGATCAGCTTCTCTAAATTGGCAGGAAAGAAAATTGAACTTAAGCAAGTACTCTTTATTATTTTGACTGCTTGCTATTTCTTTCCCTTGATTAATAGATATGCTCGCATACTCCGTATTATTCATAATCATATAGACCTTGCTTAGAAGAAAGAGCGAACCTAGACAGGCATGAGGAGAATTGCTCCGTATATGAATCGATTTTTTCAGGTAAATCTCCGCCTCTTCAAACTTCTTCTGATTATAGAGCAAATATCCATAGTTATGATAGAGCATCCCTTCAAAGGATGGATCAAGGTCATTAATGGGACTATCATTCATTTTTTGGAAATAGGAAGCTGAAAGTTCATATTCCCCAAGTAGATTAAAGTTAATACCCAGGATCATATAGCAATCCATCACTTTCAAATAGTTTAATTCTTCCTGAAATAAAGCTACTGCATCTTCTGCACAGCTATTGGACCGGATTAAACGATTAAGTCTGCTGTAGGCGATGGCCATCTTGAAAGGGAGGTCGCCTCGTTTTCCTTTTCCTTCGAGTGAAAGGGCCAGATGAAAGGAGGTAAGGGCATCCTTGACCGATGAATAGGAGAGGGCATAAGTTCCTTTAATCGTCTCAAAGTAGTACCTCTGTTCCTTATCCATGAGCAATAGCTTGGAGTCCAGTAGGTTGTTATATTCTTGAAAGGCCGGCAGATCCTTTTTAAATAAAAAATAATACAAAGCAAACAGCTCATAATAGAGTTCCATATGATAGTTTTGCTGTTTATTATGAAAGGCCGCCGTTATGAGATGATACATACGGTCTGCTTCCTCTTCATTTCTTTGTTGGATAAAATGATAGAAAGAAAGCAAGTCTTTTCTAAGTTTCAGAGAATCGGCTTTGTACATTCTCTTAATATCCAGGTTTAACCTGGCACAAAGTTGTAGAAGAATCTCTTCTTTAGGCTGGCGTTTATTATTTTCTAATTGACTCAAGTAGGTGATCGAACAGATGTTTTTCGACAATTGCTCAAGGGTTAGTCCGGATTGTCGTCGAAAGTATTGAATAAGCTGTCCTGCAAGAATAGTCAACCACCTCCTTTTTTTAAAAACATAGGAATGTTTGTTCCATTCGATCATAAACTATAATAATCCTACCCAAGGGATCTAAATTCCTTCCATAGGCCTAAAAAAGCATCGTTATTCATCTGAATAACGGTGCTTTTTTGGCTGGATCCGGGAAGGGTTACTTCATGAACGCATAACTGCAATTGTGTCCTTCACCGGCATTTGGCATTTCTTTATACGCTTCGTTTGCAAGCGTTTGAAGCTTTTGCCTTAAAGCATGGTTCGAAAGGTCTTTCTCCTGACTCCAAATTTTAGCGGCCAAACCTGAAATATGCGGGACCGCCAATGAACTTCCGCTCAATGTTTGGTACCCGCCGTTCATCCAGGTGGATTCAATGGCGGTGGAGGGAGCCCACATTGTTAAATCGTCATCCTCAAACGAAGTATTCAAATTTTTCTTAAGCGATGATATGGAGGAAAGGGAGGTATGGCTGACGGAATTTTTACTTTTATGAGAGGTGTCTGATTTACTGCTTGCTTCCAGGGCAGGGGTTTCTGTGCCGGAAATGACTAAAGCACCATGCTCCGCAGCATAGGAAACTGCATCTGAAATGAGAGGATCTTTATGGACCTCTCCAAATGACATGGAGATGATCACTTTGGTGTTGGCTTCTTCTGCCTGATCCGCTGCGTGGCGGATCGCATAAGCAATGTCATCGGAATAGCCTGTCCCGTTTTTGCCGAGAACCTTATAAGCCCAAAGCTTTGCCCCTGGAGCGATGCCGAATATTCCTAATCCGTCACTTCCTCCATTAGCAAGCACCGTACCAGCTGCGTGGGTTCCATGCCCATGTTCATCAAGGAAGTCTGCCTTCTCCACGGGTGAGTCTGCTTGGCGGAAATCTTTGCAAAGCTCTACATTATCTGCAAGATCTACGTGGTTAATGTAGACGCCTGTATCGAGAATAGCGACCCGGATGCTTTCTCCTCCAGATGCTGATTCAAGCCCAGATTCATTACACACCGCCTTAACGCCCCACGGGGTCTGCTCTTTCGGCAAGTCAGAAATTGAACCACAGCGAAGGGTGCCTTCGAGCTTTACTTTAGGAACCAGGCGAATATGATAGTTGTTATTCTGTTTAAGTAATTGGTATTCTTTTTCTGACACAGTCGTCGAAAAACCTTGATCGAAATTCCATCTGACTCCGAACTTTTTCTTTGCGCTTTTATGTTTCACTCGCTGCTTAGCCTTTATTAGGACACGGATATATTTTCTTTTATGATCTTTTTTGGAGAAAACACCAGAGGCAATTTTTGATGTGAACACTAGGAATAATTGACTCAACAAGGGAACACTCTTCACTTTTCTCCACCTCGCTATTTATTTTTTATTCCTGAAGCTGACCATACGGTACTCGTCCTAATTGAATGATCACCCCTCTGTAATTTACTGAATATTCTATCTTTAGTAAATATTGTACCACCGTATACATCAGAGGGGTATGGATAAAAAAAAGACAAAAGCTATGAATGAAATACATGTTTTTGAGTTTTTTTTTCAACAATCGAAAGGTTATGGCGATGTTAGTTCTCATTCGACAAATCATTCGGCACAGAAGGCGAATGATGGGTACCAATCGTTAAGTGTCCGCTTAATTCTCGAACGCCGATTTGTTCAATATTGTTAACCGCTTCGAATTTATCAAGATAGAGCTGCTCTACATAAAGGTTGGGAGAGCTTGAACATTCAGTGGAAGCTAGATGTTCAACGGAGCGCTTCAATTCAGCGATTTCATTCTCGAAAAGCTGGAGTCTCTTTGCTAGTTTTCTATTCAGCTTCTGATAAATCCCGCTCATCTGGGCCTCTAGTGCTTCAGTCAAAGTCCTTTCCAATTCTTTATTGGCAGAAGGAGAGAAGGAGGGATGCCTTTCTTTTTCTTGAAGGCGCTGCGTGAGAACTTCCCTGGATTGAATGTGCTTGATTTTAGTTTCCAAGTCTTCAATTCTTTGACTGAGTGACGGCAGGTTCTTTTGGAAAAGTGCGATGAGACTCCCCTCCTAAATTATTCAATTAAAATTCTTCGCTCGGCTTTTTTGATTCGCTTATATCTGACTAGCAGCAATCCATTGACATATTTCGACTGCAGCGGCGCATTTTCAGGCGGCTCCGGCAAATGCAGGGTCCGGTCAAATTCACCATAAGTGCGCTCATGCTGCACGGTTTCAAAGTCCTGCAGTAGAGGAGGAACCTTTCCCCTGATTCTTAACCCTTGCTCGGATATAGTGAGCTGAATATCTTCTTTTGGGACTCCTGCAAGTTCTATAAACACGTATACTTCTTCAGCTGTCACATAAACGTCAGCCGGCGGGAATAAGCGTTTTGCTTCACTATGGTCTAATTCCAAGACGTGGTCTTCTTTATCAAACACTTGTGTCCAGAAGTCGCCATTCTGGTACTGTTTAGCAATATTCATCCATTGCTGGAGTTTATCCGTATCCAAGTCCCCATACCTCCCGCACTATAAATCTTTATCAATATTGACCTCAGAATACTGAGTGTCAATTTTTTTGGGTAAACGTATTTGCAGTTCGTTGTCGCGGTATCTGGCCACTGTTCCTTTTTTGCGAACAAGGGCAGGCAGGGTAATCGTATGAAGATCGCCTTTGTATGGAATTCCTTCAATGATTAGTTGATAGGATTTATGATAGATTTTCAGCGAATCCAAAGCACCTGGATCATGAATCGGAATTTTTACATAAACATGGTCATGTGAATCAAAAACGGTTTCATTTAACTTCGCTTGTTCCGCACCCATATTTGAAAACCCCATGTTAGAAAACCCCGGCATTTGAGCAAGTCCTTTAGGCATTGAATTCGATAAGACTCCATTCACAAATTTATGAATGTCATTCGACTGGGAAGCTTTCATCCATTTGTCGACGTCTTCTCCAAAAGGAAATAAAGACTGAAAAGGATTCATATAACTCCTTCTTTCTTAACGCTAAAATTGATTAGTAACCGGAGTGGCCGGGTTAAATATTTGATCCTGATCCGACACATCTGTATCAAAATAGCTGCTCGCCATACAAGAAGTGGAACAGGAAAGGTCTCCATTAGAAAAGTTAACTCCAATATTTTTCGAGTTAGCTGTATGGCTGTTATGCACAACTCCTCCAATATCAAGGTTGCCGTTTTGGGTAATTCCGTTGGTTTTTACGTTAAAAATATTTATTACAAATGGCATGAGGAACTCCTTTCTTACTGCTGAGTGGAATTTACATTTGCAGGGTTGCCAATGTCGCCTTGATCATTGCCGTCTGGATCAATATATACGTTCTCCATACCTGCACTGGCGGGGGCGGCATCGCCGAAGGAAGAGTTCTGGCCAGTGGTTTTCGAATTTGCCGTATGAGCGTTATGAAGAGCATCGCCAATGTTAATCGACCCATTGTTAGAAATGCTGTTTATTTTTATGTTGTAAATGTTATTAATGGACGGCATACGTCAAACTCCTCCTCTTCTCCCCATTTATCTTGTAATGTATGCGAAAAAAATGGAGAATGTTATAAGAACTTGTTGAAAGCGTTTCCTGAAAAACAGCAGGAATATATCTTGCTGAGGAAGAATAACAAAGTATGGAAAAATTTATGGTTCGGGTTATGAAATAGGAGGTTGCCATGAAAGCTTCTTACATACAGGAAGAACATGAAATCTTACGAAAGTCACTGAGGAAATTATTAAATAAAGAAGCGTACCCTTACTTTGATCAATGGGAGCAGCAGGGGGCGGTTCCGAGAGCTTTCTGGGAGAAGTTAGGTCAGCAAGGATATCTCTGTCCCTGGCTAAGTGAAGAATACGGCGGAGTCGACGCGGACTTCGGATACTCGGTTGTGATTAATGAAGAGCTTGAGAAGGTAGGGACAGGACTGATAGGCATCGGTCTGCACAATGATATCGTTGTTCCTTATATACAAGAATATGGAACGGAAGAACAAAAGAAACGCTGGCTTGCAAAGTGTGCATCAGGCGAAATGATTACAGCTATAGCGATGACCGAACCAGGAGCGGGGTCGGATTTGGCCGCGATCCGTACTTCAGCCGATAGAGAAGGAGACTATTATTTAGTCAATGGAGAAAAAACCTTTATTACAAATGGAATACAAGCTGACCTGATTATCGTGGTATGTAAAACAAATAAACAAGCGATTTCTCCTCATAAAGGGATTAGTCTGCTGGTTATAGAAAAGGATACCCCAGGATTTACAAGAGGGAAAAAGCTGAATAAAGTCGGTCTTCACAGCCAGGATACGTCAGAACTCATCTTTGAAGATGCCAAAGTGCCTGCCGCAAACCTTCTCGGTAAAGAGGGCGAGGGGTTTTACTACCTAATGAACCAGCTGCAGCAGGAGCGCTTAATCGTAGGAATAGGCGGAATTGCAGCGTGTGAACGAATGATTGAATTAACGGTTAAGTATGTAAAAGAGCGGAAAGCTTTCGGACGTTCTATTGCCTCTTTTCAAAATACCCAGTTCACTTTAGCGGAATTACAAACAGAAGTAGAGATCGGCCGTACGTTTCTTGATCGCACCATAACCGCTCATATGAATGGAGAAGAGGTCGTTAAGGAAGTGTCCATGGCCAAATGGTGGATTACAGATCTTGTGAAAAAAGTGGCGTCGTCCTGCATGCATTTACACGGGGGCTACGGCTATATGGAAGAATATGAAATTGCCAGAAGGTTCCGTGATGCTCCAGTGACCGCCATTTACGCAGGATCTAACGAGATTATGAAGTCCATTATTGCGAAGAAAATGGGACTTAGGTAAGGGGATGAATAAATGAACGAAGTTGTTATTATCGAAGCAGTAAGAACTCCTGTTGGAAAAAGAAATGGTGCTCTAAGCCAAATTAGACCCGATGAGCTGCTCGCCATGGTCCTCAAGGAATTGGTGGAAAGGTCAGGAATTGATGGCAGCGTCGTTGAAGATGTACTTGCTGGCTGCGTATCTCAATCCGGGGAGCAGGGTGGCGATATAGCCAGGGTGGCCGCGTTGATTGCCGGCTTTCCGATAGAGGTCCCAGGAGTCACTATCGATCGGCAATGCGGATCGAGTCAGCAGGCGATTCACTTTGGATCCCAGGCCATAGCGTGTGGCGATATGGACGTAGTGATTGCCGGCGGTGTGGAAAGTATGTCAAGGGTTCCTATGTTTTCAAATATGCAGGGAGCAGCAAGCAGTGATAAATTAACGGATAAATTTGAGATGATTAACCAGGGCCTCTCAGCTGAACGAATTGCAGAGCGGTGGGAACTAAGTAAACAAGAGCTTGATGAGTACGCGGTAAGCAGTCATCAAAAAGCGCTGCGGGCCATAGAAGAAGGACGATTTTCCAAAGAGCTGATGGACGTAGAGGTACCTTCAGAGGATGGAAGCATGGCAACGGTAACGAGGGATGAAGGTCCACGTACGGGTACAAATTTACAGGCACTTGCCCAATTGAAACCTGCCTTTCAAGAAGGAGGTAGAATTACAGCGGGCAATGCAAGCCAAATGAGCGACGGAGCGGCGGCAGTACTATTAATGTCCAGGAGCAAAGCAGAATCACTGGGTTTGAAACCAAGGTTCAGGGTAGTGGCGAGGTCTGTGGTCGGTTCAGATCCCACGTTAATGCTGACGGGTCCCGCCGCAGCTACAGAGAAAGTTTTGCAAAAGGCTGGACTGAGCATCAATGAAATAGATTTGTTTGAAGTCAATGAAGCTTTTGCGCCGGTGCCATTATTCTGGCTGAAGGAAACGGGAGCCCCCCCTGAAAAATTAAATGTGAACGGCGGTGCTATTGCGCTTGGACATCCGCTGGGAGCTACCGGTGCCAAACTGATGACTACTCTGATGCATGAATTGGAGAGAAGCAAAGGACGATATGGACTGCAAGCGGTGTGTGAAGGTTTAGGGATGGCAAACGCGACGATCATTGAAAGGCTGGAGGATTAAAGCATGGATTTAAAAGAGGTGATCGCAATTGTGACAGGAGGAGCTTCTGGATTAGGAGAAGCCACTGTTCGCACCATCGTTTCTAGAGGTGGAAAAGCAGTTATAGCGGATCGCGATATAGAAAAAGGGGAGAAATTAGTCCAGGAACTTGGTCCGCAAGTTTTATTCCAAGAGGCAGATGTTACTTCTGAAAGAGAAGTTGATCATATGATTACATTGGCAATAGAAAAATTCGGACTAATTAATACGGTTATCAACTGTGCAGGAATTGTCATTGCTGAAAAAATTGTTGGAAAAGAGGGTCCTCATGCTCTTGCCTCTTTTACTAAAGTAATCGAAGTCAATTTAATAGGAACCTTTAACGTGATACGGCTGGCAGCAGAACGAATGGAAGAAAATGAGCCCAATTCGGAAGGCGAACGAGGTGTAATCATTAACACAGCATCCGTCGCTGCATTTGAAGGACAGATCGGCCAAGCGGCCTACAGCGCTTCTAAAGGGGGAGTAGCTAGTATGACCCTTCCTCTATCGCGGGAACTTGCCCGCTATGGTATCCGAGTGATGACGATCGCCCCTGGGGTATTCGAAACCCCCATGTTTGAAATTCTTCCTGAATCAGCCAAGCAAGCTTTAGGAAATTTAACTCCTTTCCCCAACCGCCTGGGCAAGCCTCAGGAATACGGGAAGTTAGCAGTCAGCATCATTGATAACGTCATGTTGAACGGGGAGGTGATCCGTCTCGACGGAGCGATACGCATGCAGCCGAAATAACTGTCTGTAGCAGCCGGTCAGGTTTTGTGTCAAATCATACAAAGGAGTCGATAAAAAAATGGGACCAAATTTAAGAAGTATGTTTGAGCAAACGGTGGCAAAGTATCCAGAAAAAGAGGGCTTAGTGGATTCTCGTCTTGGAATAAGATGGTCTTACCGCCAGTGGGACTTAGAGGTAAACCAGCTGGCAAATGCTCTCAGAGAAGCCGGGGTGGAAAAAGGAGATAAAGTATCGACGGTATTGTTCAATTCTGCAGAATTTGCTACAACTTTATTTGCCTGTATGAAAATAGGAGCGATATTTAATCCGATTAATTTCAGGCTCTCCTCCAAAGAAATAGAGTTCATTATTAATGACGCTGAACCAAAAGTCGTGATGTTTGAAAAGGCAACCTCCGAACAAATTAAGCCGTTAATTAAAAACCCGGCTGCCATGCAATTCTGGTCGATTGATGAGCACGACCTCACGAATGCCATGAATTATTATGAGCAGATGGACCAGGTTTCTAACAGAAGACCTGATTGTAACTTAGACGAAGACGATATTTATGCCCTTATGTATACGTCTGGAACAACTGGCTTGCCAAAAGGCGTGATTCATACGCATAGAGATATGATGGACCAGGCCCTTATTATGGCGGCGTGCTTAAGACTGACGAATGAGGATAGAGGGTTGTCTGTCGCTCCGATGTTTCACTGTGCAGAACTCCATTGTGCATTCTTCCCTCGCGTGCTGATCGGAAGTACCACGGTCGTTCTTCATCATTTTGAAGCGGCTAAAGTTATTGAGACAGTGCGGGAAGAGCATGTTACCACATTCTTTGCAGCTCCAACGATGTGGAACATGATGATTCAGGAAAACTTTACTGAAGAAGATTTCCAAACCCTTCGCCAAGGACTATACGGAGGAGCCCCAATGGCACCTGCCTTAACGACGAGGCTGCATGATGTATTAGGCATACAGTTAATTCAAGCTTATGGAATGACAGAGATGGGACCTGCAATTACTACCTTATCTGAAGAAGATCAAGTAACTAAAGCAGGTTCTGCAGGCAGGTCTCTGCTCAATCATGAAGTCAGGGTGGTGCGAACGAGAGAGGGTTGGCCTTCAGAGCCAGAAGATATTTGCAAGCCGGGTGAGCTCGGTGAAATTATCGTCAGGGGGCCGAGTATGATGCCGGGTTATTATAATCGACCCGGGGATTCCCACGAGGCACTTTTTAAAGGGTGGTATCACTCTGGAGATATTGGCACTTACGATGAAGACGGCTTTCTCTGGGTCAGGGACAGGCTGAAAGATATGATCCTATCAGGGGGAGAAAACATCTATTCCAGAGAAGTGGAAGATGTTTTATTTGAACACCCCGGGGTCCTCGATGCTGCCGTCATAGGAGAACCAGACGAAACGTGGGGAGAAACGGTGACGGCCTATATTGTTAAAAAGGATGACTCCTTGGATGAAAAAATTCTCGATGAATTCTGTACCTCTAGTGAGCGCTTAGCTAGATATAAACGGCCGAGGCGTTATGAATTTGTGGAGGAATTGCCCAGAAATGCAAGTGGAAAGCTGCAGAAATTCAAACTAAGAGATCGGTCAGCAAGCATATTAGAATGACACTAAGAAGGCTCGGGACTATGTTCCGAGCTTTTCTTGTGGAATGAGTTAATTTGCAGTTACATGTAATGGGCAGAAGCATGAAATCGAGAAAAATATGGCCGTTGCCTTATTTAAAATAAGGGTGGATGGGAAACGATTCGATTTCCTGTGGGGGAACTGGCGAGACTCCACAGAGAGTGAAACGAACGAGGAGGCTCGCCTAGCACCTTCTCCCACGGGAGTCTCACCGTATTCCATCCACCCTGCTTTAATTGTGGTGAACGGCCATTATCTTAGATGGGCATACGGTCTGGGTTTACATTCAATTAGTTAGCTATTCTTTTTTAACTGCCTTCTCCCCAATCGTTGAAAAGGGGCATCTACTTGTTTCGTTAGAAGAGAGGGAAATGACGTGCATTTTTCTATCAATGGAGGCTGGAACTTCTTCCTAAGAAGCAGCATCCACTCTTCGTTCATATTAGAGGAGATAAACTTCTTGACCCTGCAACCTAACAGCAGATTTTTCCCTTTTTCTTTAAGTGGTTTCGAGATCCTTATATGGCAGGGGCGGAGGCTCAGCGCCCGCCCCACGGAAAACGAACCTTTTCCCGCAGTCCCCAACATCTTTCTATAGTCTCGAAACCAAGTCAGATAAGAGATGTACTAGTGGAAGGAAGTACTGGAATTATCGTGGCACTTATACGTACTTATAAAAATTTTAAAGGAGACGATTAAGAGTGAAATTATTTCCCGGGCAATATTCGACAGAACCAAAGTCTATTTCACCGATAGCGACTTCATAACCTCCACAGGTTGAATTTGACGTTTTCGAGAATATTCATAAAAAGGGCAGCCACACTCTTTCACTCGGTCAACAACATTGAAAATCGTAAAATCAGTTGGATTTAATGATTCATTTACTTCCTCCCAAAACACGGGAGCAGCGACAGTTGCCTCCTTAGTAGCTCGCGGTGAGTAGGGAGCAATAATCGTTTTTCCTTCTGCATGCTGAATATAGTCCAGGTAAAGACGGTTTCCACGGTTTTTTTTAAGCCGTTCAATGGTGAAAAGTCCGGGTTCTTCTTTTACTAAAAGCCGGACTAAGCCCTCTGTGAATCTTCGTGTTTCTACATAACTCATGCTGCCAGGCATAAGAGGAATATGAATTTGCATGCCTTTATTTCCGGAAGTTTTCGCAAAACTGTGCACTTCCATTCGATCTAATAGATGCTTGAGAAGCTGGGCTGCCAGTATCGCTAATTGAAAGTGTTCTCTATCAGGGGGATCCAGGTCAAAGACAATCTCATTAGGAAAAGCTGAATCCACTGTTTGAAAAGGAATATGGTACTCTAAAGCCCCATGATTCCCCATCCATAACAGAGATTGCAGGTTATTAGCTAAAATAAACATTTCCCCTTCCTCTTGCCAGGATTGAATATAATCAGGGGCGTAGTCTGGCAGGTGTTTTTGGTAGAAGGATTGTTCATGAATCCCATCCGGGTAGCGAATGAGGGTGATTTTTTTATTATTTAAAAATGGAAGCTGGTAGGGTGAAATCTGCCGTAAATACAAAAGATAATCAAGCTTAGTAACGTCCGGCCATAGTTTCTTATCGGGTTTCGTAATTTCTGCATCTTCAGGCATTAAGGTCAGGTCGTACTTAACTTTCTCTGCCGTACACTCTTCGTGAGAAAGATCAAAGCGAAAATCAGCGAATAAAGGCTCTCGCAATTCTCCATCTTTTGCTCCTAAGCAATGGAGATCCACACAAATACCAGGATCCAGCTTCCAGCGCTGACCAGACCTTTTTCCGTTTTTCTTAAAGAAGGTCCTCAACGTCTGCGCCTCCTCTGCTGTTAACCCATGTTTAAAAGATCCCAGGGAGCTTGCCTTATTGCCCGTCCATATGTTCGTGTAGTAGTAGCTATTATTTGCATCAAAATCACTGAGAAATCCTGACACAGTTCGCCACTGCTTTATTTTCAGCCATTGTTTTGATCTCTTCCCTTCCTGATAGGTGCTTTTTTTGCTTTTTGCGACAATCCCTTCAGCTAAATGAAGAAAGGCAAGGTCCGTTATTTTATCGAGTTGATTAAAGTCTTCCACGTATTGGAGACGGGGGGAGGAAACGGTTTTTATAAATGATTTCAATGTTTCTTTCCTTTGATCATAGGTAGCTGAAGAGGATGTTTGCATGTCAAAGGCCATAAAGGTGGCAGGACGCTTAAGTGAGGCAGCTTGAATCTTAGTTTTACTTTTCAATCTTCCTCTATGCTGCAATAAAGCAAAATTGGCTTGGTACAGAGTATTTAGTATCGTCAGCTCACCATCAAGTCGAATGGGGAGCTCAGGTTTGTCCGTGATTTTGGCTAACTCTAAGATCTCCGGAAACTGGTCTGAGAGATTTTTTCCATTTCGGCTAGTGAGGGTAATTCCATCCGCTGTCCATTGTAAAATGGCACGGAAACCGTCGTACTTTATTTCATAGGCCCAGTCTTTACTACGAGGTATTTCTTCAGACATAGTAAGCAGCATTGGTTTCATCGTTGGAAAGCCTCCCTTTTTTTATTAATATAGTTTTTAACATCATTTAGTTTTTAATCATATTTGTATGGATTTAACAAAAGCTATAGCTAAAGGAGTGAGCTATATGCATACGATGTGGAAAGGTACGATCAGCTTTGGACTGGTCAATATACCAATTAAGCTTCACGCCGCAACTGAAAATAAAGATATTAAATTGAGACAGCTGCACAAAGAATGCCAATCACCAATTGAATATAAGAAGCGCTGTCCTATTTGTGAGCGTGAAGTTGAGAAAGAAGAAATTGTGAAAGCCTATGAGTACGCTAAGAATAAGTTTGTGGTGCTTGATGAAGAGGACCTAAGTGCCTTGAAGAAGGAACAGGAAGACAAAGCAGTAGAAATTCTAGACTTTGTGAAATTAGAGGAAATCGATCCCATTTATTTTGAGAACAGCTATTATATTTCTCCTAATGAAGGAGGAACGAAAGCTTATGGATTGCTTCGGAAAGCACTTGGGGAGACAGGAAAGATTGGTATTGCAAAAATTATTATCCGTTCTAAAGAGCAGCTTGCGATTGTCAGAGTTTATGAAAACACACTGCTAATGGAGACCATTCACTTCCCGGATGAAGTGCGAAATGTGCAGGACGTTCCGAATGTACCGGCAGAGACCGAATTAAGTAAAAAAGAATTAACTACTGCTATTTCTTTGATCGACCAGCTTACAGCGGAGTTTGATCCAGAGCAATATAAAGATGAATACCGGACAGCTTTGATGGATCTTATCGAAGCCAAAAAGAATAACGAAGAAGTCACCACCGCAAAAGTCAAACCAAAGCAGCCCAACGTCACGGATTTGATGGATGCCTTAGAAAAATCATTAGAAAACACCAAAGGAACAAAAAAGAAGACAACCCGTCGGAAAACGACAGCAAAAACGAAGAAAAAAACCTCTTGAAAGTGCGCTGTAAAAGGATTTTGTCGGACAAACTGCCTGTATTTTTTCCTTGGATTGTAGTATAATATATAGTAGATCACTATGGTCGGAGGTATGTAAATGAGTGAGCGTTCAGAAGAGCAGGCAGAAACTATGATGCGTTCCGCAAAAGCTTCTATGGCAATAGAGGGTTTTTGCCTGAATCGAAAGCAGGAATCTTTAATTTTAAAACGTTTGACTGGTGCCATAACTCATAATGAATTCGTAAAGCGGGCTTTGGAATTATCTCGTCATGCCTAATTCAAGGTATGGGGGAGGATCCTCCCGTTATTGTTATAGGGGCACAAATATATTAATTAACCATTACGACATTATGGATGACAAGCAGCTGGAAAGCATGGAAACGATTCTTGCGACTCAGCGTTTGTCAGAGCTTCAGGAATATCCTGTAACAGGAGACTTTGACTTGCGGCATTTGCAGAGAATCCATGAAATCTTGTTTAAGGATTTATATCCCTTTGCTGGAGAACTGCGAACAGAAAACATAACGAAGGATGGGTTTTCGTTTGCTCAAGCTTCCTTTATCAAATCATCAGCAGATACACTGTTCGGCCAATTAATTGAAGAGGATTGGGAGAAGATGAGTCAGGAGCTTCTCGCCAATCGTTTGGCTTACTACATGGCAGAATTAAATGTACTTCATCCTTTCCGAGAAGGAAATGGCAGAAGCTTGCGGGAATATGTCCGCTGCTTAGCGCTTGAAGCGAGTTATGAATTGAATTGGGCAGCGAGGCCGAAAGAAGAGGTATTGAAGGCAAGTATAGAGTCGGTGAGGGATTTTTCTCCCCTGGAAAAAGTAATTAGTCAGTCCTTAACTCCTCTGTATTGACAGCGGCTGGACAAAAGAATAGGATTCATTCGAAAGCCCGAACCATTATTATATTGGTTTGGGTTTTTCTTATTTAGGGATGCCATAGGAACGTTACATTTGTCGTAGTACTTTTGAATTTAAAGGATATGAACGTTCTCCCTCGTATTTCAGAGCATTTTGCCGTGCTCTCCAATATATAATCCAGGTTAAGAAATGTAGACTCTGATCCACCCTTATGCTTGAAAATAGAGGTTGCCGAAAGAATGGAAGAGGCGTAGCATTTTAAGTCGATTCAAACAATAAACGTTTTTAAATAGATCGAGGAGGATTTTGAATTATGTGTGGAATATTCGTTTCCATGGGTGAAGTGGATGCCGAACAAATGGATGAGGTTTTAAACCTTCTGCATCACCGCGGCCCGGATGAAGGGAAGTCTGTTCTATTAGACAATGTCAACTTAGGACACCGTCGTTTATCTATCATCGGACTAGAAGACGGAATTCAGCCGATTCACAATGATAAGGAAGACCAATGGATTGTATGTAACGGGGAAATATACAATTATGCATCGATCAAGGAACAGCTGCAGCAAGAAACGAAGTTCCTGACCCACTCCGATAGTGAAGTTGCGTTAAAATTAGTGGAAACTAAAGGTGTGGAAGCCATCGATCAGCTTGATGGGATGTTTGCCTTTTTTATTGCGGACCAAAGAAATCAAAGCTTTATTGTTGCGAGAGATACTTTAGGAATCAAGCCATTGTATTACGGAGTAGATGAAGATGGTAAATATGTGTTTTCTTCTGAGCTTAAGGCGATTTACAAATTTGTAGAACAGGCACACGAGTTTCCTCATGGTCATTATTTCACCCCTGAAAAAGGGTTTGTCTGCTATCGAAAAATCGAATCTCCTGATTACGAATTCAGTAAAGAGCAATTAAGTGATGTGAATCATCACATTCGTCAAACCATGGAGATTGCTGTGCAGAAACGTCTGGTCGCAGATGTTGAAGTAGGCGTGTTACTGAGCGGAGGGCTGGATAGCAGTTTAATCGCGGCGATTGCCAAGAAGTACCACCGAGGAAAGTTCCCGCTGAAATCCTTTTGTGTAGGAGCAGAAGGCAGTGCAGATATACTAAATGCCAGAAAGGTAGCAGAAGCCCTGGGGACGGAGCATTATGAATATATTTATACAGAGGAAGAACTCATTGAGTCCGTTTCTGATGTGATTTATCATTTGGAATCCTATGAACCATCTCTGGTGCGAAGTGCGATTCCTAACTATTTTGTATCAAAGCTTGCTTCTGAGCATGTGAAAGTAATTCTCTCTGGTGAGGGAGCGGATGAGTTATTTGCCGGATATGCCTATATGGAAGACTTCCAGGATACAGCTGCCTTAAATAAAGAAATCATCCGTATTTTAAACACGCTGCACCACGTAAATCTTCAACGAGCAGATCGAATGAGTATGGCTCATTCCCTGGAATTGAGAGTGCCGTTCCTGGACTTGGACGTAGTAGAAAATGCATTGCGGATCCCTGCTGATTTGAAGATTCATAAAGAAGATCGCATGGAAAAATGGCTGCTGCGAAAAGCCTTTAATGGTGAGATTCCAGAGGACGTACTTTGGAGAAAGAAAGCGGAGTTCTCTGAAGGAAGCGGAGCTCTTGATTTATTAGATTCTTACGCTGAAAAATCGATATCTGATGAAGAGTTTGCTTCGATACAATCGGAAGCGCCTGTTGAAGTGCGTTCTAAGCAAGAAGCGTTTTATTATCAACTCTTTAGAAAACATTTTCCGAAAACGTCCATGTTAGAAACGGTTGGCCGCTGGGCAACTGCATAGATTTATAAGTGGGGAAAAACTTTAATGGAAATGCAGGCAGACGAAGCTTGCCCTTAATATAGTTTTAAACACAGAGAACCCGAACCTATGTAAATGGTTCGGGTTTTCTGGTAAATGAAATCCCTTGCCCATTCCCTGTTTTTATACGGTAATGTTCAAGAAAAAGAAATTATTTCCTTTTCTAATTGTTTAATCCCAGAGGCTGATCCACTATAATTAGAGTAATCACATATTTTTTTCTTATTTATTATCAGAAAAATCTGAACCAAACGGACATACTCATTTGAAAAAGGGGGAAGTTGATGGGGCAGCAGCTGACACCTCGTGACCTTTGGAAAGCCAAATGGCGGATTAAATCGGTAGCTGAAATTACTCCGCTTCTTTATTCAGAGCCACTATCCAGACATTTAGGAGCCAATATTTATCTTAAGCTTGAATCCAATCAGCCTACAGGGGCCTTTAAACTAAGAGGAGCGGCGAATAAAATCCTTTCTCTATCTCAGGAGGAACAGCGCAAAGGAGTTGCTGCATTCTCCACAGGCAATCATGGCATTGCGGTTGCCTATGTGGCTAAACAGCTTGGTATCAAGGCAACGGTCTGCCTTTCCAACCGTGTTCCTCAAGAGAAAGTTAACCGGTTAAAACGGCTGAATGCCGAAGTGAAGATTATCGGCAGCAACCAAGATGATGCGGAAGAGTACTGCTATCAATTGGAAAAGGAATGGGGTCAGACGGTCATTAAACCGTTTGATGATTTAGATGTCATTGCCGGCCAGGGAACCATTGGGATCGAGCTTCTGGAACAGTGTCCCGATGTGAATCAAGTGGTTGTCCCTTTATCTGGAGGAGGTCTGCTCTCTGGAATTGCTTTTGCTTTAAAAACAGTCGATTCTGCAATTACTATTACGGGGGTATCTATGGAAAAAGCGGCAGTCATGTATGAAAGTCTGAAGGCGGGCAGACCAGTGGTAATGAAAGAAGAAGAAACTCTTGCAGATAGTCTGCTTGGAGGGATCGGGACGGATAACCAGTACACGTTCCCAATGACAAAGAAATACATTGATCAGGCAGTATTGGTATCCGAACAATCCATTGCCAGCGGGATGAGAGCGATGCTTGAATGGCACAAAATGGCGGTGGAAGGAGCAGCAGCGTCCGGCGTAGGCTGGCTTCTTGATCAGCAGCCACAAAAGGACCGGAACATTGTGGTCATCATTAGCGGGAATAATGTGGACCATCAAACAATCCAGCGAATAATCAAGCCAAGATAAAATATAGGGGTGTGGAGGATGGGGATAAGTGTCGCGGATGTTTTACAATTGCCGGTGATGGAGAAAGCAAAGATCGTAACAGGTAAGTCTATTCTTTCAGATCAATCCGTTGAGTGGATCTCCGTGGTAGAATCTCCTGTGGAAAATTTCATCCGCAGCAATGAATTGGTACTTAGCACAGGAATGGGTTGTGTGGATGATCCCGTTGGTTTGGAAGCCTACGTGAAAGACGTTCTTCAGTCTGGGGCGTCTGCTCTTGCTTTTGCTACAGGAAGATATATTTATAACGTGCCGGATCGAATCGCTCAATTGGCTGAACAAAATGGCCTGATCATATTAGAAGTACCATGGGAAGTTCGCTTTGGAGACATTATGCAAGAAGTTTTAAGTGAAATCAGCAAAGAGAAGGAAGTAGAACAGCGGCAGGCAGAAGGGATTAGGCAGGAATTGATTAACTGTGTGCTCAACGGTAAAGGCCTGCAGGAAATTACGACAATCTTATACGAAAATACGAAAATACCGATTGCCATTAGTGATCACAATAAACTAATTCGAGCCAACCATCATTTCAATCTCCATTTAATAGATATCTTAAATGGTAAAACAGAGGGAGAATATCAGTTAGTTACTCCTTATCCTTTCAGCGATCATCCGCTTTATCATTATATTGAAAAGTATGAAATCGGAGAGGAAAGCTGTTACCAGTTAACGATTCTGTCCAACTATAAGAAGCAAGGATACCTGCTGTTTAAGCCAGAGGATGACAATGAACTAACCTGGGTGGTCCTAAATATATTAGAGCATGCTTTAACGGCATGTGCGCTCTATTTTGTAAAAGAAAATGCCATAGAAATGACGGAAATTCGATTGAAGGATAATTTTCTTCTTGACCTAGCGAAAACGGAGTTAACTATTGATAAACCGCTGCTTTCCAAAGCACAATTACTCGGATATGACTTAAATCGCCCATACATTTGTATAGTAGGAGATATTCGTTTTAAGAAAAGAATAGATGATCACATCGGTTCAGCCGATCATCCTGTTCGATCTTCTTCTATGCACAGCCGGAATTATTATATTCAGAAAGAAGTCACTCATGCAGGGGATGTTTTACAGCGGCGCACGATGACGACGTTTGAGGAAGGAGAAGTAATTGTTTACTTAGAAGCAGACGATCACCCGTATATGGAAACGAGTAATCAATTTCTTGACTTAGTAGAACGCCGTTTAAATGAACTTCTTGCAGGAATTGTTATTTCCTGGGGAATATCTTTTCGCAAAGAGGAAATTCATACGTTTCATAAAAGCTATGATGAAGCGGTTACCGCGTTAAATATAGGGCGTCATCAAAACGAAGACGGGGAGCGGACTTTTTTCAGCGATACAAGAATGAATCGTCTTCTCATGTCTTTATCCCATGATAAAGGGATCGAGAATATCGTTGAAGATACGCTGGCTAAACTTATTGATTATGACCAAAAGCGACAAACTGACTTAATTCATACCTTCATCGTCTATAACAAATATAATAGTAATGTGAGTCAGTCCTCACGTGCGTTGAATCTCCATCGACAGTCCCTGCTGCACCGGTTGCGAAACATAGAACAATTAACAGGGCTTTCTCTCCTCGATGCCGATGACTTATTTTTACTAGAACTTAGTGTGAGATTGTGGATGCTGAAGAAAGTAAAAGAATAAGAGAAACAGGTGACAGGATCTTACATCTTTGTTACGATAAACAAAACCAAGTGAATAGTAATCTATGAAACTACTAGGGGGGCCCGTCATGGGCTGAGAGGAAAGCAATCGAGCTATCCGACTCTTATGAACCTGATCTGGTTAAGACCAGCGGAGGGAAGTAGTCAGAGTGCAAGATTTATTGACTCCATCCATTCGAAGCCAGGTCCTCTTTAGGATCTGGCTTTTTATTGTCCTGGAATGTCTCTGGGTCATAAGTCAATAGCCTGCGTGGGTGATAAACCACGGATACTTCTCTTATG
This sequence comes from uncultured Bacillaceae bacterium, assembly GCA_963739045.1. Lineage (GTDB taxonomy): Bacteria > Bacillota > Bacilli > Bacillales > Halobacillaceae > Halobacillus_B. Next base: position 768,144 of record CAVTYY010000001.1, read on the forward strand.
CTCTCCGGGTCTTCCCTTTTATGGGAGGGAAAACTATGAAACGAACTCGTTTGCTTACTACGATGGCTGTGTTTATTGCTGTCGGAACTATGGGATCTCAGCTTCTCTGGTTTCCTGCAGGGATAGCTAAAGCTTATCCTGTACAGCATGCTGTAAATGTAATGGCAGCGGTTATGCTTGGTCCGCTTCCTGCCGTTGTAATCGCCTTTACTATTGGGCTGTTAAGGAATTTACTGGGTACTGGGACGCTGCTTGCTTTTCCGGGAGCTATGATTGGCGCTTTTCTTGCCGGCGTCCTCTATCAGTTCTTTAAAAGAAAAATTTATGCAGCCATAGGAGAAGTAATTGGAACGGGTGTGATTGGAGCGCTGTTTTCTGTTCCGTATGCACACCTCCTCATGGGTAGTTCCAGCGGTGCTTTTATTTTTCTCCCGTCCTTTCTTATCAGCAGTATCACGGGAGCTATCATCGGCTGGTTCGTCGTATTACGTTTGAATCGAAGTCAAATTTCCACAATTTAATTTTCGGAATCTACTAGGGGTGTCCACAAATCGGACTGAGAGGAATGCGTTTCCAACTCTTATCGACCTGATCTGGTTAAGACCAGCGTAGGGAAGTAGGTGGCAAGCCTCATTTATCCACCCCTGGCAGCTTCCAGCAAACCAAGGAGGCACTTCAATGAAATTTTCTCAAATGATTCGGAATGAAAATCAAGATTTATTTCAAGAGATATTCGAACATCCTTTTGTAAAAGGGCTAGGTGAAGGACATGTTCCTTCTTCATCAATAGCTCACTACATTAAAGCGGACTATGAATATTTAAATGCATTTATGCAAATTTATGGTACAGCCATCTCGAAATCGGTGGAACGAAAGGATATTCAATACTTTAATGACCAAGTGAATTTTGTATTAAATAGTGAAATCCATCCGCACAGAAACCTATGCGAAGTTATCGGGATCCGGTATGACGACTTGCAAGGATTTCCTCTTCCTCCAACGGCCGATCACTATGTAAAACATATGATGTATCATGCACAGCAAGGAGGGGTGGGAGAGATCATTGCAGCACTTCTGCCTTGTCCGTGGACGTATTTAGAAATCGGTCAATATTTAATGGAACATTACCAGCCGTCAGAGGATCATCCTTTTTACCCGTGGATCAGCTTTTATGCGGAAGGTGAAATGGAACAACTGACCCATCATTTGTGTGAGCGGCTTGATTATTTTTCTGCCCAATCCTCCCAAGCCGAACAAAGGCGTATGAAGGATGCCTTTCGGAAAAGCTGTCAGCTGGAGTTGAAGTTTTGGGAGATGGCCTATACTTGTGAAGAATGGCCGGGAGAAAGGGAGCGGATACGATGAGTATCCATTGTTCTCTAACGATTGCTGGTACGGATCCAAGCGGAGGTGCAGGGATACAGGCAGACCTGAAGACGTTCCAAGAGCTGAAGAGCTACGGCATGTCTGTGGTAACTTCAGTTGTTGCACAAAATACGACAGGTGTAAAAGCGGTACATCATCTGCCTGTCGAAATGATACAGCAGCAATTAGAAGCTGTCTCTGCCGACATGCCCATTGATGCTTTTAAAACAGGGATGATTGCAGATAAAGATATGATGAAGGTATTAGCAGATTGGATCCCGCAAATACCCGCACCTTACGTGATGGATCCGGTGATGGTAGCTCAAAGCGGTGATCCGTTAATAGAAGCAGAATCCCGGGCTTGGCTAAGAGAGCACCTTGTCCCCTTTGCTTCGGTCATCACTCCAAACCTTCCCGAGGCTGAAGATTTACTGGGGCAGCAAATCGAAACCACTGATGATATGAAAGAAGCAGCTGAACAAATAGTGACCAAACTTGGAGCCGGTGCAGCACTAGTTAAAGGCGGACACCGGGAAGGGGAAGCTGTAGATTATTTATTCGATGGCAGAAAAATCCACCCCTACAGTGCCGAGCGGATATCCACCAACAACACGCACGGTACAGGGTGTACGTATTCTGCAGCGATCACTGCCTATTTGTGCCGCGGGATTGATTTACCTACGGCCGTAGAGAAAGCAAAACAATTTGTAACGGCCGCTATTAAACACTCCTTTGATCTAGGTAAGGGCAGTGGACCAACCAATCATTGGGCATGGAAGGAAGGGGTTAAGCAATGGAAGAAATAATTAACCTAGTACGGAAACAGAACCCTTTAATTCACAACTTAACAAATTCGGTTGTCATGAACTTTAGCGCTAATGGTCTTCTGGCTTTTGGGGCGTCTCCGATAATGGCCAACGCTCCTGAAGATGCTGCAGATGTGGCTGCTTTATCAAATGGTGTACTCATCAACATCGGCACTCTGACCGACTCCCAAGTAACCGCCATGATTGAAGCAGGAAAAGCAGCGAATCAAAAGGGAATTCCGGTCGTGATTGATCCTGTAGGAGTAGCCGCGACTAATTTCAGAACAGAAGCCTTTAACCGAATTATAGAGAAGGTCAAGCCCACGGCTATTAAAGGCAATGCAGGGGAACTAGCCCATCTCGTTGGAATCTCTGTAGAAACTAAGGGAGTTGATTCCGTCGGTGAAGGAAACGTCGAAGAAATAGCGCGCAAAGTTGCGGGAAATTACCAAACCATTTCCATATTGACTGGACCAACTGATGTGATTAGCGATGGGGAGAGCGTCTTCTATAATGAATCCGGTCATCCTCTTCTTTCCAAGGTGACGGGGAGCGGCTGTTTATTAGGATCCATTGTTACCGCTTGTTTATCTGTACCTGGGGAACCCCTAGAAAAAGCTTTAGCGGCTGTGAAGTTCTATGGGCAAGCAGCTGAAAAAGCCGCTTCATCTCAACATGTTTACGGTCCAGGTACGTTTCTGCCGCATTTTATAGATGCCCTTTCAGTAGAAGGAGGCAATTTGTAGAATGGAACTTTCTCAACAATTAAGAAAATATTTAATTATGGGGACTGAGAATTGTTCCCGAAATGCGGTGGATATATTAAGAGAAGCCATCCAAGGTGGTATTACCGCCTTTCAATATCGGGAAAAAGGAGACCATTCCCTGCGAGGATATGAAAAACTGGAGTTAGGGATGAAACTGCGGAAAATCTGCTCAAAAAATGATGTGCTTTTTATCGTAAACGATGACCGTGATCTAGTAGTGCCTCTTGAAGCGGACGGTATTCATGTCGGGCAGAGCGACCGAAAAGTCGATCAATTACGTGCTGAATTTCCTGATAAAATTATCGGGTTGTCTGTATCTGATGAGGAGGAGCTTATGAAGCAATCTTTAGAAGAAGTGGATTATTTAGGAGCGGGGCCGGTTTTTCCAACAGCAACGAAACGAGACGCAAATCCAGTGACAGGCACGAAATGGATTCGTTCTATCAAGGTATCGTATCCTGACCTTCCTCTTGTTGGAATTGGGGGAATTACTGAAGAAAATGCTCATCAGGTGATAGAAGCGGGGGCAGACGGAGTGGCAGTCGTTTCGGCTGTTACGCAAGCGGCAAATGTGGAGCAGGCAGTGAGAAATCTTTAAGAAGCAGCGCAATTGAAAATGAATACTGAGAAAAAGCATGGGATGATCTTTTTTCCATGCTTTTTTCATGTGTTTCTACGTCTGTTTTTTTCCGAATCATCCACGGACTTTGGAGGTTAGCGAATTGGAATTTCTAAGGATTAACTGAAGCATAAACACCATGATTCCTTAATAGCTCCCAATTCATGAAGACTCAGTTTCGAGACATTTTGATGATTTCCGTTACGGTTAACAGTGATTCGAGGTCGGGGAAATGACTCGACCAGCTGCATCGCCGTTTCTATGTAAGAAGAGTACTATGAGCTGGTAGAAAATCAAAGAGAAACACAACTTCATAAATTGCCGCGACTATTCCTCTTTTTCAAAAAAAGTATTTCAACAATTCGCTGTCTTCCTGAAGTTTTCCTTGCCCCCAAAGGAGTTTACACATTTGTATAAAAAATTCCTAAAAAACTTCATACATTTTTTACATTACATAGAAAAATTTCGTTGAATACAATTGGGTTATAGTTATTCTAATCTTCAGATAAAAATTAGAGGGGGATGGAATATGGTACTTCCATTTGACATTTTAGAGTACAACCAACGACTGAAAGGTACCAAGCAGAGAATGGCAGACAAAGGAATTGAAGTGCTGCTGATTACAGATCCTGCGAATATGAATTATTTATCAGGATACGATGCCTGGTCTTTCTACGTTCACCAAATGATGGTGATTATTATCGATGAACCTCAGCCGCTCTGGATTGGACGTTTTCAAGATGCCAATGGGGCAAGAGCGACCACCTGGATTTATGATGAAAATGTGATTGCCTACCCGGACTATTATGTGCATTCAACCACTCATCACCCAATGGACTTCATCGCTGAAATTCTTACCCAGATTGGAGAAGGAAAGCGAAATATTGGAGTAGAGATGGATCATTACTATTTTACAGGGAAGGCACTGGAACAATTAAAAAAAGGGCTGCCTGATGCGAAGTTTCATGATGGAAGCTTATTAGTAAACCATGTTCGCATGATTAAATCTGATCAGGAAATTGAATATATGAGACGAGCTGCAAAAATAGCTGAACTCGCTATGACAAGAGGAGTCGAAAGTATTCGTCCAGGAGTGAGAGAGTGTGATACGGCGGCGGATATTTATTATAACTTGGTAAAAGGTACGCCTGAATATGGAGGGGAATACCCGGCCATTGTACCGCTTCTTCCCACAGGTGAGAATACCTCAATTCCTCACCTGACATGGACGGACCGGCCATTTGTTGAAGGAAATGCTGTAATCGTAGAACTCGCCGGGTGTTATAAACGCTATCATGTACCGCTTGCCCGGACGGTATCTATCGGCCGGCCTAGTGAAAAGCTTCAGTACCTGGCACCAGTCGTTCTCGAAGGAATTCAAAATGTCCTGCTGGCGGCAAAACCAGGCGTCACTTGTGGTGATCTGGAGGAAGTGTGGAGAAAGAGCATTAAAAAGCACGGCTTTGAAAAAGAAGCCCGTCTAGGCTATTCTGTCGGTCTTAACTATCCGCCGGACTGGGGGGAGCATACAGCAAGCATCAGAAAAGGGGATATGACTGTATTGCAGCCCAACATGACTTTTCACCTTATCCCTGCCTTGTGGTTTAACACGGATGGAATAGAAATTAGTGAAACCTTTCGCATAACAGAAACCGGCTGTGAGCAATTTACAAACTATCCACAGGAATTAATTATCCGTGATCACCTGGACCTGAGCGGTCAAATCAGTTAACGGGAGGTGAAGGTCGTGCGTCTTTTTGATCGAAACCAAATTGACCGGGTTATTGAGATAAATCGAGAAGTTATTGATGTCATCGAAGACGCTTTTACATCGTTAAGAACAAAAAAGGTGGAAATGCCGCCTATAATGAGAGTGGATATCCCGGAGCATCATGGAGAAGTAGATATTAAATCTGCTTATATTTCCGGGTATGACAGTTTTGCTGTTAAGCTTTCATCGGGTTTCTTTAACAATCCGAACCTTGGACTTCCCAGTGCTAATGGAATGATGATTTTACTAAGCGCAGAAACCGGCGTTCCTAAAGCAGTGCTTGCCGATAATGGCTTGCTGACAGATATACGCACGGCAGCCGCGGGCGCCGTCGCTGCCAGGCATTTAAGCAGAGAAGACAGCCGCATCGCCGGAGTCATCGGCACAGGAGCACAAGCGAGGTATCAACTGGAAGCGCTTACCCATGTGCGTACCATTGAGCACGTACTTGTATATGGACGCAGAATTGAAAAGGCACAGCAATATAAAGAAGACATGGAGCTGCAATTAGGGTTAACTGTAGAGATTTGCTCATCACCTGAAGAAGTAGTCGCCGGCAGCGATCTGGTTATTACGACGACCCCCTCTACCAAACCGATTATTAAGGCAGAATGGCTTCATGCTGGTCTGCATATTACAGCTATGGGATCGGATGCGGAACATAAGCAGGAACTGGAAGCTGAGGCTGTCCAGTCCGCTGATTTATTTGTCTGTGATGTTAAGAACCAGTCCCAGCGGCTTGGCGAGTTACGTTCTTGTCTTGATACAGACGCAGTAAATCAAGCCATAGAACTAGGAGAAATTACGGCTGGATATAAGAAAGGCCGAACTCACCTTGGACAAATCACGATTTGCGATTTAACAGGAACGGGCGTTCAGGACACAGCCATTGCCCGTCATGTGTTTCAAATACTTGAATTACAGGAGGATGATGAAAGTGAAAGATATTAAATTAAGCACAAAATCCATTTGGGCAGGAGAAAAAGATTTCCTTGCTTTTGGCGCTACGCAAGTTCCGGTGGTTCACAGTGTTTCTTTTGGTTATGAAGATATGGATGAGTGGTATGAGGTGGCGATCGGGAATAAGCCAGGTCACATTTACGGCCGTAATACCAACCCGACGGTGCAGGCATTTGAAGAAAAGGTACGGATCTTAGAAGGAGCAGAAGCGTCCACCAGCTTCTCGACTGGAATGGCTGCCATCAGCAACACCTTATCTACGCTGCTATTTCCCGGCGACCGGGTAGTATCTATCAAAGATACGTATGGCGGTACAAACAAAATTTTCACTGAATTTCTACCTAAGCAGCAAATTGAAGTGATGCTTTGTGATACTTCCGACCATGAAGCTATTGAACGTGAGATTGAAAAAGGATGCAAGGTGCTGTATTTGGAAAGCCCGACCAATCCAACTGTTAAAATTACAGATATCAAACGGATGGCTCAGGCCGGGAAATCGGTGGGTGCGACGGTGGTCGTGGATAATACATTTGCAACTCCTGTAAACCAGAATCCAATCGAACTTGGAGCAGACTTAGTGATTCATAGTGCAACTAAATTCCTTGGTGGCCATGCGGATGCTCTGGGAGGAGCCGTTTGCGGCAGTAAAGAGCTTGTTGAGGCCATTTATCATTACCGTGAAATTAATGGAGCTACACTCGATCCGATGGCCGCTTATTTATTGCTGCGTGGAATGAAGACATTAAAGCTTAGAGTTGATCAACAAAATAAAAATGCTCAGGAAATTGCCGAGTACTTGAAAACATTTGAACTGGTCGAGGGCGTTTATTATCCAGGTCTTCCTGACCACCCGAACCATGATATAGCTCAAGCCCAAATGAAAGGTTTCGGCGGAGTGCTGAGCTTTAGCGTGAAGGGCGGAGTGGATACCGTTCGGCAGCTGCTTCCAGAATTGAAGTTTGCCAATCGTGCCGCCAATTTGGGTTCAGTGGAAACCGTAGTAGGTCCTTCGCGAACCACCAGTCATGTTGAATGTACTCCAGCCGAGCGAGCGGCTATGGGAATTCCAGAAGGGCTGATCCGATATTCAGCTGGAATTGAAGATATTGAGGATTTGAAACAAGATCTTGCTCAAGCTTTTAAAGCGATTCAAGCTACAGTGCAAATCTAAAATGAGGTGGTCCCATTGAAGACCAAAATTGCGGACTTAGTCCAGCGCTCTGAAGCTCTTTTGCCCGAATTGATTGAACTGCGCCGGCATTTCCACCGCTATCCTGAGCTGAGCTTTGAAGAGAAGAAGACGAGTGAAAAAATTCATGGTATGCTGCGTGATCTTAACGTTTATGACATTGAAACAGGAGTCGGCGGTTATGGACTAATTGCTACTCTTAAACTGGGAGAAGGACCCGTGATTGGAGTAAGAGCTGATGTGGATGCACTTCCCATCCAAGAACAAACCGGACATTCTTGGGCATCTGAAATCCCTGGTGTTATGCATGCGTGCGGACATGATGCTCATATGGCCATTCTGCTGGGAACAGCTAAACTGCTTGCTGAAAACGTCAAGAACCCTGCTCTCCGGGGTACGGTTAAGTTCATTTTTCAGCCTGCGGAGGAAAAAGCAGATCAATATGGAGATACTGGGGCTGTGAAAATGCTTGCTTCAGGAAAGCTTGATTGTTTGGACCGGGTGCTGGCTTTGCACATGTGTCCGTGGCTTTCTACTGGGGAAATTCAAGTTCATGATGGTCCCAGTATGGCCAATAATGATGAATTTGTGCTTACGATTACCGGCAGCGGCGGTCACGCGGGCTATCCTCATCAAGTCATAGACCCCGTGTGGATATCAACTTTTATTCTGCAAGCGATATACAGCCTCAATGGCCGTAAGGTGAACCCCCTTGAAGTGGGAACAATCAGTGTGGGAGAAATCCATGCGGGTCACGCTAGTAATATCATTCCGCAGATCGTAGCGATACGGGGAACCATTCGCTCCTACACGGAAGAGGTCAGGGAGAAACTGATTCAGGAAATTGAAGGTGCTGCCAGAATGGCTCATACATTAGGTGGAGATTATGAATTGAAAATCCAAAAGGGAGAGCCCGCTCTAGAGAACCATCCGGAGATCAATAACGTCATTAAGCAGGCAGCTGAGGGATTAAAGATTATAGATGCTCCTTTTGGAATGGGAAGCGAGGACTTTAGCCATATCACTGCCAAGTTCCCGGGGGCGATGTTTTTCCTGGGGTGTAAATTAGATGAAGAACGCAGTCTCCATCAGCCGGACTTTGATATTGATGAGGAGGCGATGGCTGTGGGAGTGCGGATTTTTATGACGAGTATTCATCAGCTATTAACTGATAAAGGAGGAGTTGGATGACTACCAAAATAGCCTTTATAGGGTTTGGGGGAGTCGGGCAGTCTTTGGCAGAAATTTTACTGGAACGTAAAGATCATCTGCAGGAAATGTATGGATTGGAAAGCTCTGTTGTGGCCGTATCCGATATGATGAAAGGCTCTATTTACAATCCGGAGGGTCTAGATACAAAGGAACTGCTGAAATGTGTTAGAGAAAGCGGCTCTGTCGAAACCTACCCGGACAGCCCGCAGATTCACAAAGGATTAACAAGTATAGAAACCATTCAGCAGACAAATGCCGATGTTATCGTTGAAGTGACTTACACGGACGTACACACAGGGGAACCCGCCATTTCTCACTGCAAGTCCGCATTTGAAAATAAAAAAAGCGTCGTCACTACAAATAAAGGACCGGTAGCGCTTGCTTATGAAGAGCTGACCCGGCTAGCAGAAAAGCATGGAGTGTTTTTTGGCTTTGAAGGGACCGTGATGAGTGGAACACCCGCCTTACGGATGCCTGTACTAACTTTGGCAGGTAATCAAATCACTGAAATTAAAGGTATTTTGAATGGAACGACTAACTACATTTTAACGGAAATGGAAAAAGGACAATCTTATGAAGCAGCTTTATCAAAAGCCCAAGAACTTGGCTATGCGGAAGCAGACCCTACCAGCGATGTAGAAGGTTACGACGCCCGATATAAAGCTGCCATCCTTTCAAGCTGCATTATGGGTGTTCCGATTGCTCATACGGATGTCGAGTGCGAAGGTATTACTTCGATTACCGGGGAAATGGTTCAACAGGCCCTTAGCGAAGGAGAGAAATGGAGACTGTTAGCCAGGATAAGAGAAGAAGACGGGGAAATGAAAGCCAGTGTTAAGCCTGAACGAATTAAGGATAATGACCCGCTGGCCGGTGTTTCTGGAGCCACCAATGCGATCGTTTATGAATGCGACTTAGCCGGACCGATCATGCTCACGGGAGCCGGTGCTGGTTTGAAAGAAACGGGGTACTCGCTTCTCATTGATTTAATTCACTACCAAAAGCAAAAAAAGCTCGCCAAAATTTGAGGAGGGTTCTTCATGCACACTAAGGTAAAAGCAGTGAAAATGTTGTTAGGCGGAAAATGGGTGTCTACGGATGAAACATTTGAGGTGCGTAATCCTCAGAACAATGAGCCGATCGCAACCGTGCCATCTGCTTCAAAAAAAGATATGGCAGCAGCAATTGAAAAAGCCGATCGTACCTACCGCCATACGCAGGTATGGCCAGCTCATGAACGGATGCGCATTTTAAACCGGGTCGTCGATTATATGAAACAGCATGCTGAAACCTTTGCTGAAACAATTGCTTCAGAAGGCAGTAAAACGATTAATGAAGCTCGAGGAGAGGTAAAGCGGGCGACTCAAACGATTCAAATTAGTGCTGAAGAAGCCCGAAGAATGAATGGTGAAACGATAAATTTCGATCAAAATGAGGGCAGTGAAAATCGAGTAGGATACCATTACCGGTTTCCTATCGGTGTGATCGGAGCGATTACGCCTTTTAATGACCCGTTAAATTTAGTTGCTCACAAGATCGGCCCTGCCATTGCCTCTGGTAATGCGATTGTAGTAAAGCCTGCCTCCGTGACTCCGCTTAGTGCGCTGCTGTTAGCGGAAGCTTTCACAGAAGCTGGTTTGCCAGAAGGATTTTTATCGGTAATTACCGGCTCTGGCAGGGAGATTGGCGAAACGCTCGTGACCCATCCCGCTGTACAGATGGTTTCCTTTACGGGCGGTTCAGCTGCGGGAGAACGGATTTCGCAAAAAGCGGGCACGAAAAAAGTCAGCATGGAGCTGGGCTCAAATTCGCCGGTGATTGTCTTGAAGGATGCTGATCTTCATGACGCGGTGCAATCCTGTGTGTCTGGAGCTTTCTCTGCAGTCGGTCAGAATTGTATAGGTGTTCAGCGGATTTACGTTGAAAAAGAAATATATCCAATCTTTCTTGATACATTTGTCAGCCGGACCTTGGAATTAAATGTTGGGGATAAAATGGATGAACTGACAGATGTAGGACCGATGATTAATCAGCAAGAAGCTGAGCGTGTGGAAGAGTGGGTGAACGAAGCGGTTGCGGATGGCGCTAAAGTAGAAGCGGGCGGTGAGAGGTCAGGAGCCTTTTACTATCCTACTGTACTCACACAGGTTCCTCAAACGGCAAAAATAGCCGTGGATGAAATCTTCGGTCCTGTTGTGCTCATTCAGCCGGTAGAGAATCTGACTGAAGCAGTCGAGCGCTCCAATGAGGTGAACTATGGTTTGCAGGCAGGTATTTTCACTAGTAATATTAACCACGCATTCTACACGATCAAGCACATGAATGTAGGCGGGATTATGATCAATGACAGCAGTGATTATCGGATTGATGCCATGCCATTTGGCGGCACGAAAGGTTCAGGCATTGGACGTGAAGGAATTCGATATGCCATGGAATCGATGACGGAACAAAAAGTAGTCTGCTTCCGCTTACAAGAGAATATGCTTTAATTGGGAAATTAGAGGATAGGCAATATTAAGTTGCTTAATCGAATTATCCTGGGACAGAAGTCTGTTAGCCATTATTAAACCCGAACGATGAAGCGATTAACACGCCTTCATCGTTCGGGTTTTGTTCTGCCCAGCATGAGCGGGATTTCTTGACGGTTACACAGGACGTATGGTTTGTTTCCCTTTTTTTGGTCAGGTTTCTCTGATGAACAGGAAAGTGGAAATAAAAAAATAGAAACCATTCCAGCGTAGGAAATACACGGAGACTTCTGCGGGAGGAAGGCATAGGTGTGACCCCGGAGTGCGCAGCACGAGGAGGCCCACCAGCCGCCCGCGAAAAGCGGAGTGTATTTCCGGAGCGTTCTTTCTAAGTAAACCCCTGCACTTCCCTTGTTTGTTCGTCTTTAAATGGCAGATATTTTCTTTTGTCACAGGCCATTTATGGTGAATAACCTTCTTTTATCTTAGTATTTTTTTGCCTCAAAATTAATCTCTTCTCATATCCTTCTCGTTAGCCCTCCGCTATGAGAGTGAAAAAAATGGAACGTTCTCCTAAGGATAATATCATGCACAGTGCAAATATTAACTAAGATCATTCGTATAGGAGGACTAACATGAAAAAAGGTGTACTTTCAATATTTTCAGCTGTAATCATGATGACGACGCTTGCAGCTTGTAATACAACAAATGACCAAGGTGCTATGGATCGTAATCGAACGAACTATAATACCGTAAGTTATGGACCTGAAGACTATGGAAATCGTGAAGGTCAATACAGCAATCGCCAGCAGGGAAATATTAACCGTGTCATTCCTGGACAAAATCGCTTTGATGCAAATATTCCCTTTGAAGGCATGAACCCAAATGGTACCACACAAACTCCGAATTCCTTTGATCAGGCGGAGAGATTTCAACAGCCGGGAAATCAGACGAATACAAATAACGAACGGGTAGATCAAGTAAATGGTGCCTTTCAGGAACAAGTGGTTCAATTAACAAATAAAGCTCGTAAGAAACAAGGACTTACCGCATTGAAAATTGATCCGCAGGTAGCGAAGGTCGCCCAAACTAAAGCGAACGATATGGCCAAGAATAATTATTTCTCCCATACCTCTCCTACTTACGGTTCTCCATTTCAAATGATGAAGCAATTTGGAGTGAGTTACCATATTGCTGAAGAGAATATTGCAGCAGGCCAGCAAACCCCTGATGAAGTAGTTAAAGCCTGGTTAAATAGCCCAGGACACCGCAAAAATATTATGAATAAAAATGTAACGCATATTGGTGTTGGCTATGCAGCTGATGGATCAAACTGGTCTCAGATGTTTATAGGGAAATAGCAAGCAGGGCGCATCATGCGTCTTGCTTTTTTACTAGGATTTTTTGTGATTTATTTTGGATGCATCTGACATGAGTGAATCCGGCTGTTTCTGGAATACTGAGCAGTAAGGGACATTATTTCATATCTTTTATCTTGTGTTTATCGAAAGTGAGACGATGATTGTGAATAAATTAAAGGTTTTAATTGGCTTGTTTCTTCTTATTTCATTCTTCCAGCCCTTATCTGTATCAGCTGCGAAAGAGGGGAACCTTGTAGCCATTGGTGACTCTATTCCTTATGGATACAATTTAACAGGGGATAATAAGATGCCTCCTAAGGAAGCTTTTCCTTATCTTATTGGAAATGAAAAGGGTCTCGAGGTAACTAACTTAGGGATCCCTGGCTTAACTTCATCGGAGCTGCTTCAAGCTGTCAACACAAACGAAGTGTTCAGAGAAACACTTAAAGACGCTGATTATGTCATTGTTTATATTGGAGGAAATGACCTTTTGAATGTCGTCAAGAAAAACGGTGGATTGAAAAACATCAAGTTAGAAGAAGTTGCCCCGGTTGTAAGGGATCTAATCTATAATGTTTATGCGACTATCTTGGCGATCAACAAGCTGACCGATGGGCAGATCCTCGTGTATAACATTTATAACCCTTACCCAGCGGCAGGAGCAAAGCTGAACACTCCGCTAAGGTACATTAATAAGCAATATGCTTCGTTGATTGAAGTGCTCAGTCACTTTACGGATGTGGACCTTGTTAATGCCTATCAGGCTTTTAAAGGACATCCAGAGTACATTCTCTCTAAAGATGTTCATCCTACAATTAAAGGTCAGCAGGTTCTTGCCGGTATTGGGATGAAAAAACTGCACCATCGTTAGAATCAGACTGGGACGTAGGGAAATGCCTAAATCTAAAGACGAACATCTAGTGAAGGTCAGAGATATACATTGAATGAAGATTTTCGCGCATTAGGCAAGACAAAAAATCCGAACGATGATGGAAGAATGTCTTTAATAGTTCTTCATCGCTCGGATTTCATTATGGCTAAAAGATTTCTCTCCCAGCCTCTTACTTTTTTTCCGTTCAGTCATGTTATACTAGTCCTATTCTTTTTACCGTTAGGAGACTGAGTAAATGATCCGATTTGGAATAATTGGCACAAATACGATTACTGAAAAAATGCTCGATGCAGCTTCCCATCTTGAAGACTTTCAATTAACGGCAGTTTATTCGAGAACAGAAGAGAAAGCAAAAGAATTCGCGGATCGCAAAGGAGCAGCATTGACCTTCACTTCTGTAGAAGCCTTAGCGAAGAGTGAGGAAGTGGATGCCGTTTACATTGCGAGTCCCAACTCGTTTCATGCGGAGCAGGCGATCACGTGTATGTCCTATGGGAAACATGTGCTTTGTGAGAAGCCTATGGCCTCCAATGAACAGGAAACAGCGGCTATGATCGCAGCGGCACAGCACCATGATGTCTTATTAATGGAAGCTGTAAAGTCAACCCTTCATCCTGGGTTTGTTTATCTGCAAGAAAATTTACATAAAATTGGTCCCATCAGACGATACACGGGTAATTTCTGTAAATATTCCTCGCGTTATGACGCCTATAAAGAAGGCACGATCTTAAATGCTTTTAATCCAAAATTTTCAAACGGATCCATAATGGATCTTGGAGTTTATGGGCTTTATCCAATGGTGGTCCTGTTCGGACAGCCCCAGGCGATTAAAGCAAATGGAGTAGCATTAGAGTCCGGGGTTGATGGGGAAGGAAGTATTCTAGCTCAATATGAAGAGATGGAAGGCGTCGTTATGCATTCCAAGATTATTCATTCGTATGCTCCTTCAGAAATACAAGGAGAGAAGGCAGCCATCATCATTCCTAATATTTCTGAACCAAGTGACGTGACCATTCGTTACAACGATGGAAAGACAGAATCATTCGACTCATCCCAGCTTTATCCACCTATGTATTATGAAATTAAAGAATTTATTCAAGTAATCTTGAATGGAGATAAGCAATCTAACGTGAACTCCCATCGGGCAAGCTTGATTACTTCCAGTATTCTGGATAGAGCTCGTGAGCAAATGGGGATCGTGTTTCCAGCGGATCACAAGTAATCATTTAATTAAAAAGACGGAGTCAAAATACAGAAAACCCGAACCATTAAGTTACATTGGTTCGGGTTTTCTGTATAGAGCGATTAGTGAAGGAACTGCTTACCCGATGTATGCTGTGATTTTATTTAGAGTTTTCTCATATCCTTTAAGAATAGACTCATACTAACCTAAATGAGCAATAAGGAGTGTGAGAAGATGAACCTTCAATCGGGAAGTTATTATTGGCCTTCGACGTGGGAATCGATCCCTGATTATCCCAGCTTAGATCAGGATATTACCTGTGACGTTCTCATAGTAGGGGGTGGCAGTTCTGGGGCTCAATGCGCCTATTTTCTTGCTGATTATCATTTAGATGTAGTGTTGATAGATAAGCAAAAAGCTGGACTGGGCAGTACAAGCACGAATACTTGTCTTCTGCAATACTCAGGTGAAAAAACGTTTACGGATCTTGTGAATATCTTTGGTGATGATTACGTTACCCGGCATCTTCAGCTTTGTCAGGAAGCGATTGATGATATTGAAAAGGCATGCAGCCTGATCGATTATGACAGCGAGTTTACAAGAAGAGATACCCTTTACTATGTAAGTTATGAAAAGGATCTTGAAGGGCTGTACAAGGAGTGTCACTGGCTTCAGCAGCGGGGAGCTCCGGTGGAATGGTGGACAGAGCAGGAAATAAGCACTAACTATCCTTTTAAGAAGAGAGCGGGCATGTACCAGAAGAATGATGCGGAGATGAATCCGTTCACGTTTACGCAAGGGTTATTGAAGTATGCTAAAGAACGCGGAGTCCGTATTTATGAAAACACTGGAATGACAGGGGACCATTATGAAAAAGAACAATCTGTGATTCAGACGACTACTGGACAACGAATACGTGCGAAGAAAGTTATATACGCAGCAGGCTATGAGAATATGGAGGTAAAACCAGAGAAAAAATCCAGATTTGTAAGCACTTATACCGTTACGACAAAACCCGTTAAAGACTTTTCATCTTGGTACAACCGTACTTTGATTTGGGAAACGGCACGCCCCTATATTTACATTCGTACTACCCAAGATAACCGGATTATTATTGGTGGACTGGATGAATCCACGGATGTAGCTGAAGAAAGAGACAGCAAGCTGCTCCATAAGCGAGACCGGCTTCTTGAAGAGTTTAATGAATTATTTCCTGATATCCATGTAGAACCCGACTACTTTTCTGCAGCCTTCTATGGGGGGATGGTAGACGGTCTGCCAATTGCTGCCGAGTACAAAGAATATCCTAACCGCTACTTTCTATTAGGATATGGAGATAATGGGACGGTTTATAGTATGCTCCTTGCAAAATTGATTTCGAAGGCAGTGGCTGAAGAGCGGGATGGGGATTTAAAACTCTATCATCAAGATCGCCCATTAAAGAAAAAAGCTCTCTATAAACCCTCTTAAATGAATAAGGGGCGTGAGGGTAAGCAAGTTTATTCTTCATAAACCCCGAACTTTGGGGTTGTTTATCAATATATAAAGGCGGCGCTTCGTCCACCCGCCTCTTTTCCTAAACTAACATTTGGATTTTCCATTAAGAATCTTAGTTTTGTTCCATCCTCTTTCAATGTTTTGCGATTTATAAAGAGGCTTGTTTCACCTTACCCACTACTCGGGTATGTTAAAGGTTGGATTCAGCTCCGCTGTTAATGATGTCGGCCATTTCTTTTTTTGAAACGGAGAGGTTCTTGTGCTGCATTCCCCATTGATTCATAATCGTGAGAAAAGGGGCAGTCGTTTTGCCATAATTGGTAATTTTATATTCTACTTTCGGAGGAACTTGCTGGTGGTCCAATCTTTCTACTAGACCATCTTCAACGAGCTTGGTTAACTCTCGGGAAAGCATTCGGGAAGAAATATTTCCATCAATAGACCGCCGCAATTCATTAAACCGTACACAGTCCTCATGAAGCAGTTTCCACAAAATTAATCCTTTCCACTTCCCGCATACAACTTCAAGAGAGATATGAATCCCTGTTTCTGCTTCCCTCACTCTGTTCATCTCCTCCGGTTAATCATGTTTATTTTTTTCCATTGCTTTTTGATACCCTTCCATCATTCCCTGAGCGTAGACTCTATTAAGCACAGTCAAGGTTTGAGGGATGACTTTGTCTTCAGAGATCTCAGAGACTTTATTCAGTAAATCCACTAGTTCGAGGAAATCCTCTGAAATTGGAAAAATCGGCTTGATGTTTTTCCTCAATGTACCACCTTCCTCATGCGATTGGAAAACATTTCTTTTATCATTTTATTGTGTTTTGCCTATAACGGCAAGTACTTACAAATTTGTTGCTATCTTAATATTTGACCCCCTGTTTCGGTTAGTGAAGATAAGGCAGTAAACCTAAGTGGTTCTCTAATAGACCTGTATCCTGTATAATTATAGGAACTTTCAGACATCGGAGGATTTATCATGCGCACGATATTATCTTACGTTTATACATATAAAATTTCCGCCGTAATTGCCTTATTACTGATGGGAGTCGAACTGGTTGTTGAACTGGTCCAGCCGTTATTAATGGGGAAAATTATTGATCAGGGAATTTTGAATAAAGATCTTACATTCGTAGCCACATGGGGAGGAGTTCTTGTCGGGCTTTCTTTATTAGCCTTTACAGCCGGTATTACGAATTCGTTTTTTGCAGCAAATGCGAGTCAGGGAGCAGGATATGACCTAAGACGGGATCTTTTTAAGAAGGTTCAGGAATTTACGAGTAAGAACTTTCACTCCTTCTCCACGCCCGGATTAATCACCCGAATGACAAATGATGTAACTCAAATTCAAAATCTCATCTTTATGTTCGTCCGGATTGCTCTTCGGGCTCCCTTATTTATTGTTTTTGCTTTAGTGATGGCTTTTTCCGTTGACGTTGAGTTAGCCTTGCTGCTGGTAGTGACGGTTCCTGTACTGTTAATTTTTCTTATTTGGGTTTTATCTAGAGGGGTTAAGCTATTTAAATCCGTGCAGGAGAGATTAGATCAGGTAAATACTGTCATTAGGGAAAACCTGGCAGGGATCCGTCTTATCAAAGGATTTAACCGAGGCAGTTATGAGGAAGATCGCTTTAAAGAAGTTAACCACTCCTTAGTAGATAGGAATAAACGAGCTTTATGGCTGATGGAGCTTGCAATTCCGGTTATTATGCTTGGGATGAACACCGTAATTTTAATTGTGCTTTGGGCTGGCGCAAACCAGCTTCAGACAGGTGGTGCTCGGGCAGGGGAAGTTGTGGCTATGGTGAATTACGCCACGCGAATTATGTTTACCTTTTCTGCTTTCACATTTTTAATTATGGTCTTTTCCCGTGGGAATGCCTCGGCCACCCGCATCAGTGAGGTGTTGAATGAGAAAACCCCTTCCTACTTACATGAAGAGGGGAAGTCAGAATCATTATCAGGGCAAGTGAGCTTTCGAAATGTATCTTTCGCTTTTGAAAACACCGTCACCTTAAAGGAAGTTTCCTTTCACGCAGATGCAGGCGAAACGATTGGAGTCCTCGGAGAAACGGGTTCTGGAAAAACAGCCCTGCTTCAATTAATACCGCGTCTTTACGAAAAGCAGGCAGGAGAAATTTATTTTGGCCAATTTACAATAAGTGAATTGGAAGTGAAATCCTTAAGAAAGCAAATCAGTCTCGTTCCTCAGGAAATCCACCTTTTTTCTGGAAGTGTCCGTGACAATATTGCCTGGGGGAAAGAACACGCTAAAGAAGAAGAGATCATTGAGGCAGCAAAAACGGCCCAAATTCACTCTTTCGTGACGAGTCTGCCTCAAGGTTATGATACACAACTTGGGCAGAAGGGTATTACCTTTTCCGGCGGCCAGAAGCAGCGACTTTCTATAGCGCGTGCTCTGGTCAGGGAACCGAAGATTTTAATTTTAGATGATAGTACTAGTGCGCTAGATGCCCATACTGAAGCACGTTTGTTAAAAGCATTAAAGCAAAAGAACTGTACGGTTTTTATGGTTGCTCAAAAAATAAGCTCTTTAAAAGCAGCGGATAAAATTCTTGTCCTTCATCAGGGGGGAATTATTGCAAACGGAACCCATGAAGAGCTTCTCAGAGGCAGTTCTTATTATAAACAGGTGTACCAATCTCAGCAGGAGGAAGTGATGTAAGATGGCTGACCAGAAGAATCCAGACCGCACACCTGTCCGCAGACATCAGGGTATCGGCACCTCACCTCCGAAAGTAGATAATATTAAAGCTACCTTACAGCGAATTTGGAGTTACATGGAAACAGAAAGAAGGCTGTTTGCCCTTGTAGTGGTGTTCATCTTTGCCAGTTCAGTATTCTCCTTGGCCGGACCATTTTTACTTGGTCTCACTGTAGATAAGGTAATCGAAAATCCAGAAGTGGAGACACTGTTTCTAATGCTCGCTCTATTGTTTGGTGTTTACTTCTTTCAATCCCTCTGTTTATGGCTGCAGAATTATTGGATGATTACGATCGCCCAAAATACGGTCTATGAGATGCGCAGTCACCTGTTCTCTCATCTGCAAAAGCTTCCTATTTTATTTTTCCAGGAGCGGCAGCAGGGGGAATTGATGAGCCGGCTGACGAATGATATGGAAAATGTGAGCCGCACATTAAATACCGCCGTTATTCAATTTGTTACCAGCATTCTTACCATTACAGGAACGATCATGATTATGTTCTTCTTAAGCCCGGTCCTTACGTTACTTACACTTATGATTGTGCCGGTCATGTATTTTGGAATGAAATGGATAACCAAACGGACAGGTAAGTATTTTAAAGAGCAGCAGAAGAATCTTGGCGAAGTGAACGGTTATGCCGAAGAAATGTTTTCCGGACAAATGATCGTGTCGATGTTTTCGAGGGAAGAAAAGGTGATCAAGGAGTTTGAAGAGAAGAATAAGGCGCTGAAAACTTCAGGATATTGGGCCCAGACTTATACAGGATTTATCCCCAAGCTTATGAATATGTTAAATAACGTCAGCTTTGCCATTATTGTCGGTGCAGGTGGATTATTAGCTTTACAAGGAGCGATAACCATCGGGATCATTGTGACCTTTACCACTTATTCTCGTCAGTTTACCCGGCCGTTAAATGACTTAGCTAACCAATTTAATATGATTTTATCAGCGGTGGCAGGGGCGGAACGGGTGTTTCAAATTATAGATGAAAATGAAGAAAGGGAGGATGAGAAGGAAGCGGTTCGAATGAACGACATGAAGGGAGAAATTGAATTCAAATCCGTGAATTTCGCTTATGAAGACGAGCAGCAGACCTTGAAGGATATTAATTTTCATGCAGATCCGGGCCAGACTGTAGCATTAGTAGGACCCACGGGAGCAGGAAAGACTACGATCATCTCCCTCTTATCGCGATTCTATGAAACAGACGCTGGCTCCATTCTGATCGATGGAAAAGAAATAACTTCTATCACACGTGATAGTCTGAGGAGTCAGATGGGAGTTGTACTACAGGATTCGACCCTGTTTCATACGACCATTCGCGAAAACATCAGGTACGGTAGATTACAGGCGGCAAATGAAGAAGTAGAACAAGCGGCAAAATCTGCCCATGCCCACGAGTTCATTTCCAATCTTCCTGAGGGATATGATACGATTCTCGATTCTGATGGCAAAGGAGTCAGTCATGGACAGAGGCAATTACTTTCCATCGCCCGGGCCATGCTGGCTGATCCAGCGCTGTTAATTTTGGATGAGGCCACCAGCAGTATCGATACGGTTACAGAAATGAAAATCAATGATGCGCTTGGAAAGTTAATGAAGGGTAGAACAAGCTTCGTGATTGCCCACCGCCTGAACACGATTCGTTCTGCGGACTTAATATTAGTGTTACAGCATGGGGAGATCATTGAAGAAGGCAGCCACCGTGAGTTACTTCGTCAAAATGGGTTTTATGCAGAGCTTGTACAGGCGCAGCAGGCAGAAAATCATGCATCAATTTAATTCATGAACATGCACCGATTAGGAGAAATTTAATTACCGAAACTCATCGATTCCTTTCCAGTAGCAAGTTGAAAAAATATCTTTTCTTTCATGTGACTGTCTATACCAAATGAGTCTTCCTTTCATACCCTGTATATAAAGGGGGTGAAAGGATGTCACGTAGTCACAAAGATTATTTGCGCTGGACGGAAGTCCCTTATGCCGGGGAAGAGAAACCACCTACGATTAGTGGCGGAGTTGAACCGCTTGCCGGAACGTGGAAGACTTATTTTATACAGAAAAGCAGCAGGCATGGATTTAAAAAGCTGGATGGAAGTCCGATACGGCTTGCAATCCGAGATCCCAAGTCGATCGATTGGAATCAGCAGCTGAAAGTTGTAGAATCTACCCTTGATCATCTAACCGCTCATCAAAAAACAATAGCGAAATACTGGGGGTCAGGTCCTCCGACGAAACAGTGGATACCTATTGTTGATCGTTTGATTGATACCTATAACGTACCCGCACCGCGTGCTTCGAGAATACTAGCTGGATTATTTGCCGGCATTAATGACGCATTTGTTGTTTGCTGGTCTTTAAAATACAAATGGCTGGTGGCTAGACCTAACCAGCTGAATCAGCATCTTGCCACGTATTTATGTACACCAAATCATCCATCGTACCCATCAGGTCATGCCACAGTTGCCGGTGCCGCAGAAGTCATTTTAAGTTATTTCTTTCCTGCAGAAAGAAGAAAACTGAATCAATTAGCTGAAGAAGATGCCCAGTCCCGATTATATGCTGGAGTTCACTTTCCGGCTGATAACGAGCAAGGTCTTCGATTAGGAAGACAGATTGGCCGGATTGTGGTTGAACAGCTGAAAAAGGATGCAGTAGACGGCCTGCCGATTGATCGTCCATTTGATCAGTACCACAACGCAGAGATATTTCCGAAAGATTATCACCAGGCAATTCCTTACCAATATCGTGAGGAGTGTCCATCCCTGTTACTGGATGACTCCAGTGAAAAGGATGAATCATCCGGGAGCTGGCCGGATCCTAAGTTATTTTATTGAAGAATGTTGACAAGGACTGTGAATGACACAGTCTTTTTATTTTGAGCTATTTATTTTGGACGGTAATTGGGAAAAGGTATCTCTTCAGTTATCGAAATTTTCAAATAGTTCACCTCTTGTTTTACATAATGAACTTGGTAGATAATAATAAGATTAAAAGGCAAGGTCTGCC
Source organism: uncultured Bacillaceae bacterium (assembly GCA_963739045.1). Classification (GTDB taxonomy): domain Bacteria; phylum Bacillota; class Bacilli; order Bacillales; family Halobacillaceae; genus Halobacillus_B. Next base: position 789,972 of record CAVTYY010000001.1, read on the forward strand.
TGTAAATGATTAGCACCCTCTTGTTAAAAAAGTAAGTGTTATTAATACAAAGGTCTATCAACCGAAGTGCGAAATAAACAGCAAATTATGAAGGAGGAAGGAACAATGCGTAAGAAGCATCCCCGTAAAGAAAGTAAAGAAGAAGTGTATACTGTGCAGCAAGAGCAGGAACTCTTGCCATTCCTGCTTGAAAAACTATCGAACAAGAGCCGGAATTCGGTGAAATCCATCCTAGGCCGCGGCCAGGTAATGATTGATCAAGAAGTGAGCACGGCTTTCAATCAGGTGCTGCACTCAGGACAAACGGTATGTATTGCTGGTAACCAGGGGTTTAAGAGGAACACGAGGCTCAAAGGAATTTCTATTTTGTTCGAAGATGATGACCTTGTCGTTATTGAAAAAGCGGCCGGGCTCTTATCTATTGCCTCAAAGCAGGGAGGGGAACCGACCGCACACCGGCAATTAAGTGAAGCGGTAAAACAAAAAGACCCATCAGGCCGGATTTTTGTAGTGCATCGTCTTGATCGCGATACCTCAGGCGTTATGATGTTTGCTAAGAAGGAAAAAGTCAAACACAAGCTGCAGGAATCTTGGAAGGACCGCGTTAAAGAAAGAATATACACCGCTTTAGTGGAAGGGAAGCTGCCGGAAGAAGGGACTATTACCTCCTGGTTAAAGGAAAGTAAATCGCTGCATATGTATTCAAGCCAAAACCCTGATGGGGGAGGGCAGTACGCTGTCACTCACTATAAAAGAGTTCAATACACCGACCAAACATCGTTAGCGGAAGTGAAGCTTGAAACAGGGAGGAAAAATCAGATTCGTGTCCATATGCAGGATATCGGTCATCCCATTGCAGGAGATAAGAAATACGGCGCGAAAACCAACCCGATAGGCAGACTTGGACTCCATGCACGTGTGTTAGCTTTTGAACATCCTGTTACGGGAAAATTGATGCGATTTGAAGCCCCTGTTCCCCCTGCTTTTTTAAAAAAGTAGAGGGTGAAGAAGTGAATCCCGAATATATGATTAAAAATTCCATTTGGTGAATCCTTCGTACCCTTTTTGCAAGGTTACCAAATCTTTAGAAACAAACTACTTTTGTTATGGTACGGTAAGCACTGTGAAACCCACCATACATAAGGAGTGACAAATGGATGAAGTTAAAACGAGCTCTTGGAATCATGATGATTGTTTGTATGATGAATGTTTTTGTCCCTTTTCAAAACATTTCTCATGCCGCAGGTGCACAGGATGTAGTGATTAATGAAATTGCCTGGATGGGCACGAATAACAGCTACAATGATGAATGGCTGGAGCTTTACAATCCGACCAGCCGTTCGATTTCTTTAGATAGCTGGACACTAAACGCAGCGGATGGATCTCCTGAGATTCAGTTAAGTGGATCTATTCCAGCTGGAGGGTATTATTTACTAGAAAGGACCGATGATAGTACGGTTCCCGAAGTTAGTGCGGACCTGATCTATACGGGATCTCTTTCCAATACTGCTGAGGACCTTTCTCTTCGCGACAGCGCAGGCAATGTGATTGACCAAGTAGATGCCTGGTATGCAGGAGACAACAGTACGAAATCCACGATGTCACGACAGGACGCAAGTGTTTCTGGAACGACCGCTTCCAATTGGTATACTTCCACGGCTGCTTATGCAGAAGGAAATGGAACACCGAAATCTGCCGCAGCTCCTTCCAACCAATGTGATAGCTCCGAGCATTTAAATCACGTTTCTAATGATCCGGGAGCTATTAATGTTTACTTCAACAAATGTGCTTATGACAGCTATGCCACTTCTGGAAATAAAGCCAATTATAATGTGAATTTAGAAGATCGTCTTCTAAACCGAATTAATAACGCGACTACGTCTATTGATGTGGCCACTTATGAAATTAATTTACCAAAGGTCGTCAATGCTCTTATGGCAAAAGCGGCTCAAGGAGTAGATGTTCGGGTGATTGCCGATGCGAAAGATGCATCTGATCCCCATTACATCGAACGCTATCAAACGATGCGCCTCTATGTAGAACAAATGGTTCGAGGAGAAGATGGTAAGATCGGGACCGATGATGATGTTCATGTTTTCTCTGACTCTATTATGTTTGCTGTAGAAGATTCCGCGATACGGGACACATACAATCTGCCAACTCCGATCACAGGGATGGACCAGGTGACAGCTGGAGTAGGAAATGATACTCAATCCGGGTATAAACTTGCTGACGCGGAACAAAAAGCGGCAGACAGCTATTATTCACCTGACAATCAAATGCATAATAAATTTGTTGTCGTGGATGGTTCCTGGGTATTTACCGGGAGCTGGAACTTTACGGTAACCGGCTTGTACGGTACGGAAGACAACATGAATAATGATGTGCTTGGCGGCAATACACAGAATGAAGTGGAAATGAACTCAACAGACTTAGCGTCTATTTATAAAACAGAATTCGATGAAATGTGGGGAGCGTCAGGTGTGAATCCGGATCCTGCAGCTTCGAATTATCATGGAAGAAAGAGCGATAATACACCACATACTGTAAATGTCGGCGGTACGACTGTAGATGTCTATTTCTCCGCAGGGGATGATGCGGTCGGTCACATGGCCAGCTACGTGAAGAACGAAGCAGATTATAGCAGCTATTTTGATATCTTCGCCTGGAGTGATCAAGCGCTGGTGGATGAACTGAAAAACAAATGGGAAGGGTCCTATAATGATCTCACCGGTACTCGGACAGGCTTTGATGTAAAAGGTGTCTATGATGAAAGCTTTTATAATCAGTGGTGGTCTGCTTCAATAGAAATGACTGGCCGGACAGGTTCACAAGAATCAACGAATAATCCTAATACACGCTGGAATAACCCGGCACCGGTTTATGAAGATAACGAAGATCGCAAGCTGCACAGCAAGACCATGCTGATTGATGCCAAGCATCCTTCCAGCGATCCTACGGTTATCATCGGTTCTACAAACTGGAGTACCAATGGAAATGATATTAATGATGAAAATATGCTGTTTATTCATAATGCGGCAGTCAGCAATCAGTTTTTACAGGAATTTTACGCTCGATATGACTCAGCTGGCGGTATAATAGGAGAGTAGGCAAAAGAGTGATCGGGATAAAAGCAGAAGGGTTCATAGAAAATATAAGTGTAGGATTAATAACATAAAGGCACGAAGCGATGCCCGGTGACTCAATTATGGTTAAATAAAGCAACCCCGAACTTATTTACATCAATAGTTCGGGGTTGCTTTGGTATATAATCCTTTTTTATCGGTCCTTTTTATAGTTCTCGATCAGTCGGCATGACAATCGCAGCCACAATATAAGCGAGGAGCGTGAACCCGCTCGTTACAAAAACAGACAAGACAAAGATAATTCTCAGTAAACTGGTGTCTATGTTATATAACTCGCCAATCCCTCCAAGGACTCCGGATAATTGATGATTACTTGTAGATTTATAAAGCTTTTTCATGATTTGCCTCCTCTTCTTTCTTTATTCCTTAAGTACTCAGGACTTAAAACTTTAAATTGGAAACATCCATTTAGTTTATGTGATTCTTTCCAGGTTCATTATTCATTTTCAAGAACTCAAAAAGTTGGAGTGCTCAGCTTTTGCGGATGTTTACCCTGCCGGAAAAGAACGTTGCTCCACCACCCATATCAGCGATTCGATCTGGAGTCAGCGCGTTAACTTTATGATCTGACCCGGCCCAGAGTCCTTGAGTGACTAACACACCCGGTAAGACGTCATTCCCTACGGACGCTGTTAATTCGCAGTCCCCTCGATCATTCCAGACTATTACGGAATCTCCATTCTTAATTCTTTTCAGTGCCGCATCTTCTGAATGCATGAAGAGCTTAGCTTCTCTTTCAAGCTGCCGGTGCTTTCTCTGGTTTGAAAAAGTAGAATTTAAAAAAGAATGATTCGGTCCAGGGATGAAAGTAAATGGATAGTCGTTCTCTTCTACCGGAGGGGTGTAGGTTGGCAGAGGAGCGTGTCCCTCTGCCTTCATAGCTTCCGAAAAGAGTTCGATCTTCCCGCTTGGCGTAGACAAATGAGAAAGAGGGAGGCTGGCGTCTGCTTTGACGAATTCGTTACCTTTCATCTCCTCAAGCATCCCTGGATGGATGAATGGATTGTTCTGATTCGAAAGAGCGGAGCGGATCATCGATTCCTCTCCTTCGCTAAACTCTTCCTCTGTAAACCCCATTCCCTCTGCAAGGAGTTTGAACACTTCAACATTAGATTTACTTTCACCAAAAGGTTCAATCACCGGTTTTTGAAGCTGTAAGTAATGGTGCCAGTACGATGTATAAAGGTCTAAGTTTTCGTAGGAGGAAGCGGCGGGCAGCAGGATATCTGCATAGACGGCACTCTCTGTCATAAATAAATCGTGGACGACCGTAAATAAATCTTCCCGCATTAACCCTTTGCGCACTTTGTTTAAGTCAGGCGCAACCAGAGCAGGGTTGCTGCTGTATATAAACAAAGATTCAACAGGCGGGATTGCCTCGGACAAGGCTTTACCCAATTCATTCATGTTAATCGTCCGGGCAGCTGAATTAGATTTCAGATGATCCCCCTGGAGCGCTTGATCATTAATAGACAGATACCCCAAATTAGACTTGATAGCTCCGCCGCCTTTCACCTCCCATTGCCCGGTTATCGCTGGGAGGCAGGCAATAGTGCGGACGCACATGCCCCCGTGGTCATGGTGCTGGATGCCGTTGCCGATTCGGATAAAGGCAGGGGAGACCGTTCCGTAGTCTCGTGCTAATTGATAAATGTCCTGAACAGGAACGCCGGTGATCGCTGATACTGTTACAGGATCATAAGGCTCAACATGTTCTTTTAGCTGAGCAGCCCCGATCGTATACTTCTGCAAAAAATCCTCATTGCTGAACTTTTCTTTAAATAAGATGTGCATCATTCCAAGAGCGAGAGCAGTATCTGTGCCTGGCTTTACAGGAATAAACCAATCAGCAAAGCGACCGGTTTGATTGTTATGAACATCAATCACAATAATTTTCGCACCGTTTTTTCGAGCTTTTTGAGCAAACATCATTTGGTGCATATTTGTACTAACAGCGTTGACTCCCCAGAGAATAATCAGTTTCGAATGGACCGTATCTTCTGGATCGATACCAAATCCGCCGCCCATCGTATATGTATACCCTTCCGCCCCGGCTGACGAACAAATAGTCCGGTCCAAGAAGCTCGCACCAAGTTTATTAAAAAAGCGGCGGTCCATTCCTTCAGCATTTAAACGCCCCATATTTCCATAAAATCCATAAGGGAGGATGCTTTCAGGACTACTTGCCTCCATTAACTGTTTCCATTTATCCGTTATTGTTGTTATGGCTTCTTCCCATGAGATCGGTGTAAACGCTCCTTCACCTTTTGGTCCGGTTCGTTTCATGGGTACAGTTAAGCGATTTTCATCATAAATCCGTTCGGTCATATGACGGACCTTATTACAAATGCTTCCTTTTGTAACCGGATGACTTGGGTCACCTTCGACCTTAGTTATTTTTCCTGATTCCTTATGAACGAGCAGACCGCACTGGTCAGGGCAATCTAGCGAGCAAACGGACGGAAATACTCCGTCGCGCTGATTTAAGTATTCATTCATACCTTCCACCTTCTTCATAAATTAAGTGCGTTATCCCAATTTTATCACGTGTGGAAGGGGACTCCTAAAACTTAATTCGTTTCTCCTTTAGGTGCTTGATTAGTATTCTTAGTTTTTCCTTTGGCAAATTTTCGTTTCACTAAAATACCAGCTAAAACGATTAATGGTAAGATCAAACCGTGAGTAAAAGAGTAGGGAAGCCATGTATTACTTACAAAGTGTTCATAATAAGCCACATCGGGATAGGCGATAATCGATAGCACAATCATTCCCACTCCGAGAGGCATCAGTAAGGGACGGTGGTCATCCATTTTGAGAAACTGAGCAATTCCAACAGAGGTTGCATAATAAAGCACAACGAGTTTAAAGAAAATCGTCAACATCCAAATAATCGCTACAATGATTTCGAGACCCTCTAAAAATCCTGCGATGTTAATTTTTTCGGCGATCTCATAGCTTGGATAGTTATTTAACGAGGTCAGATCACTCCCGAGCACTAGGATACTTAGCAAAGTAATCAGCGCAATGACGCCGCCTCCAAAAATCACCCCTAATATCCAGGCGTGCTGAAGCTTTTTTTCTTCTTTAACGTAGGGGTAGACCATTAGCAGAGATACCCATTTCTAAGTAAAGGGGTTCCTACCATAATCGTTGAAGCACTTAGGACGGGTTTTACACCATCACCTAAAATAGGCTGAAGGTTTTCCATTTTTATTTGTGGAGCCACAGCAATCACCATAAATAACAGCAGTAAAACAGATCCAGGGCATAAACATTTCCGAACTTCTGCCGATGGATTCAATTCCAAGTTTGGCTCCCCAGATGACAACGAAGAAGAAAGAGGATATGAGTGAACTGAAGCGGCGTTTCAGGGAATGATCTGGGTCGTCATGAAATCTCCGATATTTCGCAATACTAAAGCGGACAGGATATAGAGAAAAGATAAATAGAAGAGACAAATCAATCGTCCGAACCAATTTCCGAAAACGGAAATAGAAGCTTGGACAAATGTTTTTCCTTCCATTAAACTGCCTAATTTGTTATAAAAGAGAACTAAAAGACAACCGATCAGAATAGACAGAACATTGATATCCAGGCATCTTGCTTTCGCCTGAGCGGCAGCCGGGGTAGGGATAATTAGAATGGAACTTCCAATTGAAAAAAGAATAACGATGAACATGAACTGCCGTGGACTAATCGTCTGGTTATCCACCATAGCTTTATACTTCCTTTCTCGCATGGCCATCTTATCCAGGCAATATCATAGAATAGAAAGCCTCAATATAGTCCAATGGGTTAATCAGCTGGTACCCTCTGCTTTCTAACACTGCCGCAGCAGTAGAGATGGATAAGAGGGCTAGAAAAACCAGATTTCTTTTATTTTTTTATTTTTTTTGAGTTTAGGGATCTCACTAAAAAAAATGGCTGCCGCAATGAAGATAATTGAAATGGTGGACCACATAGACATTATCCTTTCTTACCAATCGGCTGGGTTGTTTTTCCTTTCCGTCTTATTTTTGATGTCACATTCGATTTGAACTTCTAAATCTTTGTATTGTTCCGGCCAATTCTTTTCTACCGTTTTCCAATACTTCGGCTCTTTACGGTGAACAGGCTGCCAAAACCAAAAATATCACTATCATATTTTTCTTGGGTATACAGAAATGGTTTTATGAACCATATGCTTTATATCTGTTCTCGCCTCTGCACTTAATTTTTTCAGGGTTTCACGGGTCGCTTAAATCAATATCACAATCCACATCTCCAATATTGCCTTCTGTGGTAATGTTGATCTTGATTGACAGGTTTCCCATTTTTCATTTTTACATCCGTTGAAGCTTGGCTGCGCAGAATTTCTATACTTAAAGACCCCTCATCATCCTCACATGGATGAGTAACGATTGAGCTATTAACATTTCCTGTTGCATAATTGTACCCTTTACTTTCATTTTCCGTTAGCCATCCCACTAGTTTATCCTTGTTAAAAACGGCAAGATCGTCAATTTGTACTTTTGTAGGGGCATCGACATTTTCTACATTGGAAATGTTTGTTCCAATCTCTTCCTTACCCTCCAATAGAATTCCACTCATGACCGGACTCTCGCCGGTACTTCGAATGGTGGATATCACTTCATCAATGGATACTGATTTCCCCACTCCCCAGCTTTTTTCCACACTATCAATGGAATTCATAATCTTATTTGCAGGGATTTTTTCGTACGGGGTAATGACACTCAAAATATCTTGCACATTTGCATTTTTGGCCACGGTAATATAGAAGGAAGTACGGTATTCATGGTCACGGTACAATAAGTCCAGCGCCTGCATGATTCCTTCATCCGCTATCTTACTGCCAAAGACTAACAATCTTAACTGGGAGAGGTACATCTTCCTTGGTGATTTTGTAGTCATTTTTCGAAAAGCTTCGAACAAAGTTTTGCCAGTGGCGGTATAAGACGACACGGGCGGTCTAGTGGTCGGTGCATCTGTTGCGATCTCGGAAGGATTAATAACTTGAACGGTAAGCACGAATTCATCATTATCATTTTTATCAATACCTATTGCTACAGCTATGCCTAACTCGTCCAGTTCACGGCTGTTCCAGCATCCAGAAAGAAGGAGAGTACAAACAAGCAATAGTAGAGCAATTTGGGTTTTTTTATAAATAGATGGCTTGCTCCACATCGTTAATTCTCCTTCGTTTTGGGATTTGTCCGCTTTTCATTTTTCTTTACCAGGCTGCTTGGTCTCGAAAGTAATCCCCAGTGAGGAAATCTAACGAGAACATCTTTTTGATCTTTAGGAACAAAGGGAGCGAAAGGAGACATATAAGGCATCCCAAATGACTGCAGGCTGCATAAATGTAAAACCATAGCGATCAGCCCTAAAATAATCCCATATAATCCAAATGTTGCCGCTAAAATCATAAACACGAACCTGAGCATTCGAACAGGTATCGCCATGTTATAGGCAGGAAAGACAAAGCTGCTGATGGCCGTTAAAGATACCACAATAACCATTGCGGCGGAGACAAGCCCCGCTTGAACAGCCGCTTGACCAATAACTAAGGCACCGACAATAGAAACTGCCGAACCTACAGTCTTTGGCAAACGAATCCCTGCCTCGCGCAATATTTCAAAAGTGACTTCCATAATGATGGCTTCTACAAAGGCAGGAAAGGGAACACCTTCCTGCTGGGCGGCTAAGCTGACTAAAAGCGGAGCAGGGATCATTTCCTGGTGAAAGGTCGTAAAAGCGATATATAAGGACGGCATAAATAATGCAATATTGAAACATAGGAGACGAAGTAAACGAATCAATGTGCCAATGTCTGCTCTTTGATAATAGTCTTCCGTCGACTGCATAAAATTCACGAATAAAGCAGGGACTAGCAGAACATCTGGCGATCCATCGGTGATAATAGCCACTCTACCCTCTAATAGACCGCCTGCAATGGCATCCGGTTTTTCTGAATAATAAATAGTAGGAAAGGGGGAGTACTGTCCGTCTTGAATAAATTCTTCGATGTAACCGCCTTCTAGAATGCCGTCAATCTCTATTTTATCCAGGCGCTTATGAACTTCTTTCACTATCTTATCTTCTGCGATTCCATTTAGATAAATCACAGCAACATCAGTATTCGTTACGGTTCCAATTGTTTTAGCATCCACTCTAAGTTGTGGCGAACGAATCTTCCTTCGTATTAAAGCCGTGTTGGTTCGCAGTGTTTCTGTAAAAGCTTCACGCGGACCGCGGATGACACTCTCAGAAGTGGTCTCTTGTACACCTCGGTCTCTCCAGCCTTTGGTACTCGCTGATAAAGCCTTCTTTTCATGATCGAGAAGCAGTAGGGTTTCTCCTGCCAGTAGCCTGTTGAAAAGACCTTCACAATTGTCTACTTCACTTAATTCTCCTATAGGAAGGGAGGATTGTTTGATCGTTTCATACAAATGACGGATGGTCGGTCGTTTTTCCGGAAGTTCAAGCATAAGGGCTTCCATAATAAAGTCCTGAATAGTATCTTTATTCACCATCCCGTCGATAAAGAGGACAGCACTTTCCGTTTTACCTAAGGTGAACTTACGGACAACCAGGTCAGAGCTTTTACCAAGAGAGGTTTGGATGTAGAGTAAATTCTCTTCCACTTTGTTATACAGAGGCATAGGTTCAGAAGCTTGGATATCCTTTTGTTTAGAAGTGGTTTTGTTTGTTTGACGCTTCATAGGATCTGCCTCTTTTCTTAGTGAATTTTGTTTTAGGTTGCACGTATTTAGGTATTTTATGAAAAAAATGGGGAATCATTTTGATTAGGAAGGCTGAGGAAGAACAAAAGGAGCCCCGTAACGGAGCTCCTTTGCTTTTTATAATATAATATTAGATTCCTTTACCCAGTTTGACGATTAAGGAAGGAGCTGAATTCTGCTCCCCCAAATCTTCCAGGGAAAGGGAATAGAGGCTACATTAAATAGACAGCTGCCTCAAAAGGCCGCAGAGTAACCACCTTATCTTTCTCTTTAGGCTCTTCCTCATAATTGTGAATAAGCAGGCAGCTAGTATTATCCCCCAAATCACTTGGCCACTCTCTTTCCTGAGTGTCACGTGTGAAATTGGCCATTACAAGCAACGTCTTGTCTTTATAGGTGCGCTTGTAGGCATAAACTTGCTGATCCTCTTCCCAAATAAGCTCATATTCTCCGTGAACAATAACGTCATGATCTTTTCGCAATTGAATCAGCTTTTTATAATAATAGAAAATGGAATCCGAATCCTTAAGAGCCTCTTTTGCATTAATCTCCGTGTAATTTGGATTCACTTTAATCCATGGAGTGCCTTCGGTAAAACCAGCATTTTCCGTTGCATCCCACTGCATAGGGGTTCTGGCATTGTCACGGCCTTTTTCGTGTATCGAATGCAGCACTTCCTCAGGGTCATACCCTTTATCCACGACAAGTTCCTGCCATAGATTAAGGATTTCTACATCGCGGTAATCTTCAATAGAAGGGAAGTGGACGTTGGTCATCCCTAGCTCTTGTCCCTGGTAGATATAAGGGGTGCCTTGCATCATATGTAACCAAGTTGCAAGCATCTTCGCACTTTCTTTATGATAATGCTGATCATCCCCAAATCTGGATACGGACCGTGGCTGATCGTGATTCTCTAAGAACAAGGAGTTCCAGCCTTTATTGTAAAGCTCGACCTGCCACTTGGACATAATTTCTTTCAGCTCCGTCAGCTTCCAATCACGAATGTCCCATTTTCCCATTTGGCCGCCGGGTTGCGCATCAATATCCATGTGCTGAAATTGAAAAATCATCGAGAGGACGCCATCTTCTTCATTGGTGAACTGTTTTCCTTCTTCAGGAGTGACAAATCCTGTTTCTCCAACGGTTAAAATGTCATATTTATCGAGAACTTCTTCTTTCATTTCGTTCATAAATTCCATAAATCTGGGGCCGTTTGCGAAAAAGTCACTACCCCATTGGTACTTGTCTTCGGGTTTCGCCACAGGGGCATCAGGAAGACCTTCGACTTTAGAAATAAGGTTAATCACATCCATTCGGAACCCATCGACACCACGATCCAGCCACCACTTCATCATGTCATAGACTTTATGCCGGACCTCTGGATTTTCCCAGTTTAAATCAGGCTGTTTTTTCGTAAATAAATGAAGGTAGTATTCGCCTGTCGCCTCATCAAACTGCCAGGCAGAACCACTGAAAAAGGATACCCAGTTATTCGGCTCTTCTCCATTTTCATTTGGCGGACGCCACACGTAATAGTCACGATAAGGATTGTCTTTGGACTTTCTTGATTCGGCAAACCAGTCATGTTCATCCGATGTATGGTTAACAACTAAGTCCATAACAAGTTTAAGGCCGCGGTCGTGCATTTCCTTAATGAGACGGTCCAAAGTTTCCAAGTCACCGAACTCGTCCATGATTTTCTGATAATCGCTAATGTCATAGCCATTATCATCATTCGGCGACTTGTAAATAGGGGAGAGCCAGACCACATCGATGCCAAGCTCTACTAAGTAATCAAGCTTTTGAATAATTCCCTGGAGATCGCCAATTCCGTCTCCATTACTATCGTTGAAACTGCGCGGATAAATTTGATAAACTACAGAATCTTTCCACCATTGGGTTGATTGCGACATGTAAGTGAACTCCTTTCTTTATTCTTTGACCGCTCCAGAGGTTAAACCGGAAACGATGCGGCGCTGGAAGAACAGGACCATAATAACGAGCGGGACCGTTACAATAACGGTGGCTGCAGATATTTCTCCCCAGGGAATTGTATATTGTCCCTGAAACATCCCGATTCCAACAGGCACTGTTTTATGGCTTTCGGCGGTATTGATGACTAAGGCAAATAGAAACTCATTCCATGCGGCAATAAATACTAGAATCGCTGTAGTGAACAGTCCAGGAACTGCCAGAGGCAGAATAATTCGGAAATAGGTCTGCATCATCGAAGCGCCGTCCATCTTAGCTGATTCTTCTAAATCAAAAGGAATCTTGCGGAAGAAGGTCACTAATAACCAGATCGATAAAGGAAGCGCAAAGGTTGTATAGGGAATGATCAAACCTAAATAGCTGTTCGTCAGACCAAGGTTTTTCAAAAAGATATAAATAGGAGAGATGGTCGCAATCTGCGGGAACATGGAAACCGACAGCACGACTCCTAAAATCACGGATTTCCCCTTGAAATCTAATCGAGCAATAGCATAAGCAGCAAAAGCCGCCACAAAGACCGTGTATACCGTAGTTATCGTCGCCACTACAGCACTATTCCATAAATACCGTAGAAAAGGATAATTGACAAACACTGAAACATAACTCTTAATCGTAGGATTAGCAGTAAACCATTGAAAGGCTCCATCCCCAAACAGCATTGATAATGGTTTGACGGAGCTTAATAGAATCCATAGAAATGGAAACATGATTACGAAAACAAAGATTGCTAATAACAGGTAAAAGGTTACCCCTGTTTTTTTCTGCATCATTACTCACTCCTTATTTTTTTGCTCCGTCACCAAGCAAGTCTGAACCTAGAAACTTAATGTAAAAGGTTGAAATTATTGCTACACAGATAAATACAATAACTGCCAGAGCAGAACCTTCACCAAAGTTGGATTGCTGGAACATCGATTTGTACGCTAATATGGAAATCGTTTCTGTAGAGTTCGCTGGTCCGCCGCCAGTTAATACAAAGATTAAGTCAAACACACGGAAGGCATCCAGCGTACGAAATAATAGAGCAACGAGGATACTAGATTTAATGAGCGGCAGCGTAATACTTGTGAATTGTTTCCACTTACTTGCCCCGTCAATGGAAGCCGCCTCATATAAGGAATCAGGAATCGTTTGTAATCCTGCCAGCAATAATAAAGCCATATAAGGTGTGGTTTTCCATACATCTGTCAATATAACAGCAGACATGGCTCCAAACTGCGTCGTTAAGAGAACACTCATACTATCGATGATGTGCAGATCAGACAGGTACTTGGCCACGATCCCATTCTGCCCGTCATATAAGAACTTCCACATTAGCGCCGACACGGCCGTCGGAATGGCCCACGGAATGAGGATGGAAGCCCGAACAAGTCCTCGCCCAATGAAGGCTTTGTTGATTAAGACAGCGATCGCCATTCCGAGCACCAACTCAAAAGCAACAGAGACGACCGTAAACACACCAGTATTCATAAGAGAGTGCCACATTCTTTTACTGCCTAAATCATTTTTATAATGTTTAAAGCCAATAAAGTTAGGGGGAACGATACTCTCCATGGCCCCGTTTGCTAACCCTGTCAGCCGGTCCCCGTTTTTAAGCATCTCTTTATCCTGCAGCTTCTGAAGGTTTTGTTGAACAGAGGTAAAGGTTTTCTCAAAATTTTCTCCAAATGACTTGTCAATTTTGACAAATGCTACATCACTGCTTGGATTTTCATAATTCATAAGAGCATCGTTTACTTTTTCATAGTTATCCTTAACTTTGTCGTCGTTCTTAAGCTGATCATCATAAGAGGAGATGTTTTCCTTAATTTCTTTCAACTGTGAAGCTGCTTCGGGCGGTGCATCACTTAATTCTTTATCAATCCCTGTAATAAGAAAAGGAACATTATCTAAGTATTTTGCCAGGTCGATATTGTAACTCATATGAACACCAGATTTGGCTGGATCATTTAATTTGTAATCAAATAAACTAAAGTAAAAGGACTGTATAACCGGCCAAATCGCAATGACTAGAATGAGGATCAGTGACGGAGCAACAAGGAAATATCCGAGCCGTCTTTCTTTTTTCTTTGTATCACTTAAGCCTTTTGCCATTAAATCTCCCTCCTTATCCCTTTAAAAGGATAGGGCCTCCAAATCAAATGTGCGATCTGAAGGCCGATCCTTTTTAAATGATTATTGATCCATCGCTTTTTTCAATTGTGTTTCCATCTTTTCTGCCGCTTCTTTAGGTGTTAAATCACCTGCGATAGCTTTAGAAAGATTAATTTGAAGAATTTCAGATACTTCTGGATAGTTCGGAGCTACCGGACGAGACACGGCACCTTCTAAGGCATTTTGGAATCCTTCTTCAGCAAAGAACGGGTTGGCATCTAGAACTTCTTTATCATCAAACAGGGAAGAGATCGTTGGTGCAAGACCGCCTTGAATGGCAGAGATTTTTTGTCCTTCAGGTCCAGTCATAAATTTCAAGAATTCCCATGCTTCTTTTTTATGCTCGGAATATTTGCTGATCGCAGTCATCCAGCCGCCTAAAGCAGCAGCAGAACCTTCATCACCGGCAGGAAGCGGAGCTACACCGACTTTATCTACGATTTTAGATTGTTCTTCATCATTAGCCAGGTTCCATTGGTAAGGCCAGTTACGAATATAAGCGGATTGACCTTCAATGAAGGCAGTATGTGATTCAGTTTCAGTAAAGGTGTTAACGTTATCTGGTACAAAGTCAGATTGAGCAACTTCAACTAGTTTAGAAATTCCTTTAATGGCTTTGTCGCTATTAATGACAACTTTTCCGTCCTCATCCAGAATCTGTCCTCCGTAGGAAGCGATGAATTCGACGGCGTTACAGACAAGACCTTCATATTGCTTCGCTTGCATAAGGTAACCAAACTTAGTTCCTTCTTTGCCTTGAAGATTTTTTGCGGATTTTTCAAGGTCGTCCCACGTTTGAGGAACGTCGCCTTCATCTACAAGGTCGGTACGGTAGAACAGCATACCGGCATCGATGAATTTAGGCATCGCCCATAATTTACCGTTGAATGTAGCAGCAGAAACGGCACCTTGGTTGTAATCATCCATATTAATTCCATCTTGTTGAATAAAGCGGTCTAAGTCTGCAACATAACCAGCTTGTGCAAATTCAGCAGGCCAGACAACATCCAGATCCATAACGTCGATTTCAGAATCCTGAGCATTAAGTGCAGTTACGTAAGCATCGTGCTGCTGTCCTGTGTCAGACGGCATTTCACGGAATTCTACTTGAATATTCGGATGTGATTCATTGAACTGTTTAACAATTTCCTCAGTAGCTTTGGTAGAATCTTGTCCTCGGGCGTAAACCAGTTTCACGACTTTATCAGAGGAAGAGGAATCTCCTTCATCGCTCGAGCTGTCGTCAGAAGAGGAATCATTTCCGCCGCTGCACGCAGCTAGTACTAGAACAAAAATCAACATAATTGGCATAAGTAAGCGCTTTAAATTCATTTAAATACCTCCCGTTATACTTTTATTCCACAGCTCTTAGCGGGCTTCGTCCAGTCGATTCCCGTACGATGAGCTTTAATGGAAATTCATATCGTTCCTTTTGGGGACCTTGTTTGGATGCGATTTTTTCTACCAGAACTTTAATTGCCTGCTGGGCCATAAGCTGGATCGGCTGTTCTACTGTAGATATTTTAGGGTCCATGATTTTAGTCACCACTTGATTATCAAAGCCGATAACAGAAAGGTCTTTAGGAATGCGGACCCCATTTTCCTTGGCAGCGGTAATCAGTCCGGCAGCAACTTCATCACCACCTGTAAATACGGCAGTCGGCGGTTCTTCCATCTGGTGTATTTCGTGGAAAACTCTCATACCATCTTTTATGGAATAAGCATCTAGAAAGGAGTACCGTTCTTCAAACTCAAGACCATACTCTTTAAGAGCTTTCTTAAATCCTAACTTTCTGTGCTGCGCCACCATACTCTTGTGGCCGCCGCTGCAATAAGCAATTCGGCGATGGCCTTCTTCCAGCAAGTGCTTGGTCGCAATGTAGCCTCCATGGATTTGGTCTAGTTTCACAATGGGTATGTTTGCATCTTCTTCAAATTCGTTACACATAATTAACGGTCCGTAAGCTAAGTATTCAGAAATGGTTTCCCATTCATTTTCGAGGGAAGCCAGAATCATTCCATCCACTTGTTTCATTTTCAGCAATTCCAAGTGTCCAAGTTCTGTTTCCTTGGAATACATCGTTTGACATATAAGCAGCTGATAGCCTAGTTCTGTGGCGGCGATTTCCATGGACTCAATAAGCTGGCCGAAAAAAGGATTCATTAATCGAGGGACGATAACAGCAATCATTTGAGTTTTCTTATTTCTAAGACTTCGTGCTGAGGAATTCGGAACGTACCCGAGTGTTTTCATTGCCTGGTATACCTTCTGTTTCTTCTCTTGCGAAACATGTGGATAATGATTAATCACTCGGGAGACAGTTGACTTTGATAGACCTGCCAATTCGGCTACATCGTTGATTGTGACCACTACCAAACCTCCTTTCTTCTGAAAATTGAAATTATTGAAACCGATTTCAAAAAATCTTAAAAAAATGTCAATAAATACGAAGTTCAGTAAAAGTAATTTAAATGAAACCGTTTTCAATAACTTGTCTAAATTATATTGTATATACAAATAAATTACAACAAGATTTTTAAAAATTTCTTCCATTTACCGTTGAATTGGAAAAGTAAGGGAGAAGATGAATGTCAGACAAACGCGGAATGAAGGGAATTAGAGCAGAGGAAACAATGAAATGAAAATTTTTATTTTTTTCTGAAATTTTACAAAAAAGTGACGAAAAATGTCTCTATAGATTCAAGAGGGTAAGAATCATTTACATATAAATTACATACTTCTGTCACATAAACGTTTTTTTATAAATTGAAATAGAAGTGGTACAATAGGAGGAGAGAGAAAAATAACCACAAAGAGATGAGGGAGATTAAAATGCAAGCTAGACTAAAGGAATTACAAGATCGCGTCCCTGAACGCCACAAGGATTTAGCAAAGTACACGGAACATGTCTTTTCTGCTGTGGACAAGTTAGTGGAAGAACATCGAAGAGTAACAGCTATCAATGCAGCTGCTGGTATTAAGCCTAATGGAGAAGAAGAACGTAATTTCTACAGACACATGAAGCAGCTGAAACAAGTCATGCTTGTAGAACTGGAAAAAACAGTGGAAGATATTGAGCATAAAGGATATAAGAATTGGGAAAAGAATTATGAAGACGGTGTAGACCACTAGGAAGAGAACCCCTGCCCAGTAAGGACAGGGTTACTTTTATGTTAAAGACCTTTTAAATTTCATCGTTTGTAGCCAAACCCTCTTTTTTAAACTCCAAATGATCTAATGCTCCCGCAGTTCCCTCCATTTGTTCAACCTGGCAGGCTCCAATTAATACAGAGGTTAAGTCGTTAGGTAGCGCCCATGCGATAACTATCTGAGCAAGAGTATTAAGATGGTTTATTACTTAAATTAGCTCTGTAATCAGTAAGTTTTTTTCTGAACATAATCATATCCAGAGCTCTAATTCCATTTTCAATGATCGGCTGGGGGTACCTTAGGAAATAGTCATGAACAATATGGCTGAAGCGAAAGCCGGCCTTTTGATAAAAGACAATATTGGAAATGCTTGAATTAGCTGTCCCCACAATGACTTCTTTTTTACGCTGTAGTGAAAAATGCTCAAAAGCCTGCTTAATAACCATCTTGCCGAATCCTTGGTTTCTAAAAGAAGAGATCAGGGCGATATTTTTAATTTCCACGATTTCATTTGGGTGGAAGGTAAACAAGCAAATACCAATCGTTCGGTTGCCGTAAGTGATGGCAAAGAGCTCCCCTGAATTCATATACTCCTGGACTATTTCTTTACTCTCGTCTGCAAGTAACAGCAGATCCACATAGTTTTCCCGGTCTTCTACAATCTCTAAGTGCAGTTTCTTTGGACTTTTCATCTCGCTTATTTGCCCCTTTATTAGTGAAAACTCTTTTTGGATTATTTCGAAATGGCGTAAGATAACATAATTTTACCATTTTTTAAGGGGGAAAAGAAGATTTAGACGTCTGTCCCGAAGAAGGATCCAACCTGTCAATAAAATCAGCAGGTCGGGTTATGCTATTAGTAATTAGAAGAGCGCACAGGCTTTTTTCTACTCAGGGAAACGGCTGTTATCCTTTACATGTGATTATGGTAACATAGAGGAAGATGAATGATTTCTGAAATGTTCCGCATTTTAGAAAAAGGAGTAGTGAAAAATAAATGAATCAACAAGAGAAAATGCACGACATCATTGGGGTGGGGGTTGGGCCTTTTAACCTTTCGCTAGCGGCTTTACTTGATGAGATTGACGAAGTGGACAGCCTCTTCTTTGAACAGAATGACAAGTTTGACTGGCACCCGGGCATGCTGATCGAAGGGACGAAAATGCAAGTGCCATTCATTGCTGATTTAGTAACGATGGCCGATCCTACCAACAAGTACAGCTTCCTCAATTATATTAGTGAAAATGAACGGATGTACCAGTTCTATTTTCTTCAGCGCCTGGACATTCCAAGACGGGAATACAATGATTACTGCCAGTGGGCTGCTCACCAGCTGCCAAGCTGTCAATTTAGTCATAGAGTCATTGATGTCCAACATATAAAGGATAACGAAGAGTATTTTAAAGTTGCCGTCCATAATCTGAAGACGGATGAAACCGATGTGTTCAAGACACGGAACCTGATCATGGGAACGGGCAGTGTACCGGTCATGCCCAAATCATTTAAAGGGCTTCCCGATGAGGACGTATTTCATACGGCGGACTTTTTATCCTATCAGGATGGCTGCAGGAATGCTAAGTCTGTGACAGTGGTGGGCTCTGGTCAGAGTGCAGCTGAAACCTTTCGCGAACTCCTGAAAGAGCAGCGTGATTGTGGTTTCAGACTGGATTGGATTACGCGCTCACCTGGATTTGCTTCCATGGAAGAATCGAAGCTGAGTCTGGAACACTTTTCACCTGATTACGTCAATTATTTTTATCAGCTTCCTCAAGAGAAAAAGGATGAAATTTTTGCTACGCAGGGTTTGTATTACAAAGGGATAAGCAACCACACCATTAATGATATTTATAATTTATTATACGAATATTCCGTTGGCCAGGAGGAGCTTGATGCAGGACTTCAGGTTTTAAGTGAAGTCAAGGACATCCAGCCTAAAGCCGACGGGTCAGGGTATGAACTTACCTGCTTTCACTGGCAGAAAAAAGAAGAATTTAAGCATGAAAGTGACAAAATTATTGTTGCTACCGGGTATAAGCCTTATGTGCCGGATTTTGTTCATCAACTAGAGGATTTTATTGAATGGGATGAAGATGGCCGCTATAAGGTGGAAGAAGATTACCGGTTAAAGAAGAAGGAGCCCGCTTCTAACGAGATTTATGTGCACAGTGGAATTTCACATACTCATGGAGTTGGTTCGACTAATCTTGGGTTGTCGGTTCACCGGAATAAAGTAATTATTAATCATCTACTAGGCAGGGAAGTTTATCCGCTGCCTAAGAAAAGCATTTTTCAATCATTTACTGTTTAAGTCAAAGATTCAGCGGGGATTAACCTTGCTGGATCTTTTTTTGATGACAGGGCAGTATGTATGAAATAGCAGGTTCTTTCCATTGACTCCATTAAATGTGCGATGGTTATAAAAGAATTCCTAATTCCCCGTTACTTGAGGTAATTGGATAATATATGTATTCCAATATATTATTTCGAAATCAAGTCTTCTAGAAAAGTGCAGGATTGTGGAAGACTCGATTTCGAGATGTTTGGGCACTTATTAACAATGAGAGGAGGGTGGCGCAGGAAATAAGGACGGATAAAGAATACTTAAGCTTCAAGAAAGATCATCAAAAGAAGGGAAATTAATCAGCAGGAACCTGCGAATAAGTTGAACCTAGAGTTGCTGTCACGAGCTTCCGGCTGAGATGAAATTAAATCACATCACATATCCTACCTTTGATCAGATCCTCGGGATTTGATCTTTTTTTGTGGCAAAATGAATTTGCGTTTTCATCACATTCCTTCTTCCAATCTCCTACCTTGAGTGTTATCAAATAAATGAGATAAGCCCCTTCATCGTAAGTCCATACAAGATTTATCAGAGATTTTGTAATAAACAGTCCAGAAGATTGATTACCTTTCCACATTCCGACTTCATTCCCTGCTGGAAAGGGACAGTTATAGAATGAATCATTTTATCTCGTTGGTTCAAAGTCATTGATTTTATCAAGAAACCTTTGAATAACCAGTCATTTTGCAGCCATTTTTTAAAAGAGTTATTTGTCATTATTTAGGTAACGATTTCCAGCATATCGACAAAACCTCTTATCGCTAAACTATGAATTTATAGACTATAATAAAACTCGTTACCAGTCATTTACACATTAATAATTATGGAGGAATGATGGATGAGAAAGTTAATCATTATGCTATTTTTGAGTTTGTTCATTTTACCATTTAACAGGATTCAAACTGTGGGGGCAGCCGGAGCGGATCCTACGATTCTGTCTAAGGCTGGAAACTATCAAAGCGTGAAGGAATTACTTGAAATGAAAGATAAGGTTCATTCTTCTCTCAAGATGAAAGCAGCGATACTGCCGAAGATAACCGCTCTGAAGGATAAACTAGATGCAGCAGAAGCGTCTTCTGATACCATCACCACCTATGGAACCAAATTGGAAAAAGAGCCAAATAATCTGCTAGATCAGGCAAATCCATTAAAGCTTGATGACACTGTGGTGGGAGACTTCACCTTTGAAGATGTGGATTTATATAAATTAACGATAGATAAAGAAGATCGAATTGACGTGGCGGCTTTTGCAGATTCTAAAGTAGATTTGGGATATCAGTTATTCGATGAAAAAGGAGATGCGGTAGATTGGGATGATTATTATTATGAAGACCATTCGTATATGCAAGCTTACACAGTGCACCCTGGGACTTATTACATAGCAGCGGTGGATTTTAATGGAGGTGGTACGGACGGTGCCTATGTTCTTTCTCCATTTTCAGAAGATGTTTCTTATCAAAAAGAAGCCATTCGCATTAATGGTTCAGATCGCTATAAAACAGCAGTGGAAATTGCCAGGAATGGGTGGCCGGAAGGAGCAGACACCATCATTTTAGCTAGAGATTTTAATTTCCCGGATGCACTTGCAGGTGCACCTCTAGCTTATAAGATTGATGCGCCGATTCTGTTGAATCCAAAGGATAAGCTCCAGCAGGATGTGAAAAAAGCAATAAGAGAATTCGGAGTAGAGAAAGTAATTATTTTGGGAGGACCTGGTGCGATCTCAGCGAAAGTGATGAACGAATTAAAGAATGATTATGCTATAAAAGTAAAGAGGATAGGCGGTACCAATCGCTATGAAACTGCCGCAGAAATTGCAAAAGAGCTGGGGTACTATGATTCTGCAGTACTGGCTTCAGGGATCAGTTTCCCCGATGCTTTATCGGCGGGTTCTTATGCTGCGACCCACGGGATGCCCATACTGTTAACAGAAAAAAATAATTTGCCGAAAGCGGCTAAGTCTGCCCTGAAAGAAGTGGATGACACGGTCATTGTAGGAGGGACAGGGGTAATTAGCAATCAGGTCGAAGCTTCGGTTAAAAGTCATCATCCTATTCGTATTGCTGGAAAGACCCGATATGAGACGTCGGTGAATCTCGTACGTGAACTGGGCATGGATCCGTTTTTCATGACGATTGCCACAGGGGAGAATTATGCCGATGCTTTAACGGGATCCGTTTTAGCAGCTAAATGGGAGGAACCTATGGTGCTCGTAAAGAAAAATGAAATCCCGAAAGAAGTACGGGCGTTAATAAATGAAAATGGAACTTCTTATTTTACTATACTAGGAGGTACGGGAGCTGTATCTGAAAAAGTGGAAAATGAATTGCTTCAATAGTAAAGGATAGGTGTGTCCTCTAGGTCACACCAGTTTTTCCTGTCTTAAATTTTGCTTTTTTCGAGGACTTATTTTTTTTACAGGGAAATAAAAATTTAAAAGCTCGTGTTAAACGAGCTTTTTTCGCATGGCCAATTTTTCTGCTGAGGAAATTTTTTTCATGGATAGGGATAGTTTTATAGTCTTCAAAGGTCAACACTCCAGCCTATGGCGTGATTATAGATGCCTAATGAGCTTTTATATGAATGAATATCTATGAAGTTAAATTTATAAAAATACCAAAAGAGTGTTGACATCTGACAAATAAAAGGTAATAATAGCATAAATATACGACATTCATAATAATTATACATAGAATGCTGAAAGGGGATTGGAAGGTGAAAGCAGGGATTGTTGGGGCAACGGGATATGGTGGTCTTGAGCTGATCAGGCTGCTATCCGCGCACCCTGAAGTGAAAACTATACGCATTTTTTCTACATCGGAAGCGGGCACACCGGTGGATGAAATATACAGTCACTTGAATAAAATTGCACAAACAGAGCTTGAAGAAATCCATACAGAAACTATGAAACATTCACTCGATGTAATTTTTCTAGCTGCTCCCGCTGGTGTTTCGTCTCAATTAACACCTCAGCTGCTCGGAGGGAAGGCAAAAGTTATTGATTTATCAGGGGATCTGAGATTAAAGGAACCCGCTGCTTACCAAGAATGGTACAAAAAGGATCCTGCATCGCTAGAAACCATAAACCGAGCTGTGTATGGGTTAAGTGAATGGAACGGTGAAGCGATAAGTAAGGCGGAAACGATAGCGAATCCTGGCTGTTATCCTACGGCCGTATTACTGGGATCCGGACCAGTGATCAAAGAAAATCTTGTTATTCCCGGGTCCTTAATTATTGATGCGAAATCAGG
This sequence comes from uncultured Bacillaceae bacterium, assembly GCA_963739045.1. Lineage (GTDB taxonomy): Bacteria > Bacillota > Bacilli > Bacillales > Halobacillaceae > Halobacillus_B. Next base: position 812,753 of record CAVTYY010000001.1, read on the forward strand.
AGTTTCAGGAGCGGGAAAAAACCCTGCCAAAATTACTCACTTTGCGCATGCGCAAGAAAATCTGCAAATCTATAAAGTGAATCAGCATCAGCATATTCCAGAAATAGAGCAGCAGATGAATATTTGGGATAGAGAAATGGGGGCGGTCACGTTTTCCACCCATCTGGTTCCTATGACGAGGGGGATTATGGCTACGATTTACCTTCAATTAAATAAAAATAAAACGACCAATGATCTTCTCGAACTCTACGAGAATTATTACGGTGAATGTCCATTCGTACGAGTAAGAAAAGAAGGGCAGTTTCCGTGTACGAAAGATGTGCATACATCAAATTATTGTGATATCGGACTGACGGTGGATGAGAGAACAAACCGAGTAACGATTGTCTCCGTGATCGATAATCTTATGAAGGGTGCTGCCAGCCAGGCGGTACAAAATATGAATCTATTATTTAGCTTAGAGGAATCCACAGGCATCCAAACGCTGCCTGTCTATCCATAATGAAAGAAAGGGTGAATGGGGTGCTGCAAACAACGGACGTGCATCAATTAAAGAAGGTTGAGAATGGGACGGTTCTATCGCCAAAAGGATTTAAAGCAGGAGGAATACATAGTGGGCTGCGATATGAAAAGCATGATTTTGGTTTGCTTCTAAGTGATCAGCCTGCTTCTTGTGCGGCCGTTTATACCCAAAGCCACTTTCAGGCTGCTCCACTTAAAGTTACTCAGGAGAGTATAGCTAAGTCTCATAAGCTTCAGGCGCTGGTCATTAATAGCGCGGTCGCCAATGCCTGTACAGGTAAAGAAGGCCTGACGAATGCTTACCTAATGAGAGAGTGGATCGCTGAACGATTTAATTTTCCAGAAGAATACGTGGCTGTAGCTTCTACAGGCGTTATTGGAGATCAGCTTCCCATGGACAAAATTGAATATGGCTGTCACCATGTTAACCCAACTCGCACGGGCGCAGAGGATTTTCAGAAGGCTATTTTGACCACAGATACGTGTGAGAAGACTTGTGGTTATCAAGTGACCATTGACGAGAAAATTGTAACGATCGGTGGAGCAGCAAAGGGCTCTGGGATGATTCATCCCAATATGGCGACCATGCTAGGATTTATTACGACGGACGCAGCCATTGAATCGGATCAGCTGCAATTGGCATTGAAATCCTCGATAGAAAAGTCTTTTAATCAAATTACGGTAGATGGTGAAACGTCTACAAACGATATGGTACTCGCTATGGCCAATGGCAGTGTGGAGCATCGCTCATTAACTCCGGAGCATCCAGATTGGGCCGCTTTTACAGAAGGTCTGCAGTTGGTTTGTGAAGATCTAGCAAAACAGATTGCCAGGGATGGCGAAGGAGCAACTAAACTGATTGAAGTAAACGTCAAGGGAGCTCATTCCGATCAGGAAGCACGAGTAATTGCTAAGAAAGTGGTCGGCTCGAGCCTCGTAAAGACGGCCGTCTATGGCGAGGATGCTAACTGGGGCAGAATTGTTGGGGCCATTGGTCATAGCGATGCTCAAGTGGACCCGGAAAACTGCAGTATTTATTTGGAAGATCAATTGGTTTTCAGTAAAGGGACACCTAATTCTTTTTCTGAAGAAAAGGCTGCTGTGGCTCTCGGAAAAGAAAAAGTGCAAATCCAAGTGGAGCTTTTTGCAGGAGAGGGTTCTGGAACAGCCTGGGGGTGTGATCTAACCTATGACTATGTCAAAATCAATGCCAGCTACCGAACTTAATCAAAAGCCGGTGGTTGTGATCAAGCTTGGTGGAAGTATGATTGATCAGCTCACGCCCGCTTTTTACGAAAGCTTGAAATCATTAACGAAGATGTATCACTGTCTGATCGTCCATGGAGGCGGACCGGCGATTACTGCTATGCTTGACCGTCTGCATATTAAAGGAGAGTTTCATAATGGCTTAAGGAAGACTACAGAAGAGACTCTCGAAATTGTGCAAATGACTATGGGCGGACAGGTAAATGCACGGGTTACTTCAGAATTGAACCGACAGGGAATCAAGGCTCTGGGTCTACAAGGAACCGATGCGGAAATTCTTACAGCGAGTTTAATAGATGAGAAGTTTCTTGGTCTCGTAGGAAAGGTGAAACAAGTCGAACCGGCATTCTTAATCAAATGCATGCTGGATGACTATCTCCCCGTCATCGCTCCTCTTGGGAAAACAGAGGAAGGAAGAACGGTGAATATTAATGCCGATACTGCCGCAGCTGCCTTGGCCAATGCGTTGCAGGCAGATAAGCTGCTGTTTGTCACCGATGTTCCGGGGATAATGGAATCAGGAACGCTGCTCGAACGAACCACACCGGAAGAAATCACCGATTTGATTACAGAGGGAACCATTTATGGCGGTATGATTCCCAAGGTGCAATCGGCAGTAGAAGCTTTGTCAGAAACCTTGAGGGAGGTCATGATTGTATGCGGCAGTCAGCCATTGGTTGAAAATAACCAAATTGCCGGTACGAAAATTTGTTTAACACGAAAGGAAGAGGTTCAGTGAGTGTATTTCCGACTTATAATCGGTTTCCTATCCACTTAGTATCTGGTAAGGGAACGGTTGTTATAGATGAACAAGGCAAAGAGTATTTAGACTTTGTTTCCGGCATAGCCGTTTGTAATTTAGGCCACAGTCCGGATTATGTCAAAGAAGCATTGAAGGATCAGCTTGAGAAAGTATGGCATGTATCTAATCTCTATGAAATACCAGAGCAGGAATCAGCAGCCAATTGGCTCACGAAGTTTACGGAGCTTTCTCAAGTCTTCTTTTGTAATAGTGGAGCAGAAGCAAATGAAGCCGCGATTAAGTTAGCACGAAAGCACACGGGTAAAGAAAAAATCGTCAGCTTTGAAAAGTCCTTCCATGGCCGTACTTTCGCTGCGATGAGTGCAACTGGACAGCCAAAGGTACACGAAGGTTATGGGAATTTGCTTCCTACTTTTGAATATCTTCCATTTAATGACACTGCGGCCGTGAAGGAAATTACGAGTGATACAGCGGCAGTTATGGTAGAGGTTATTCAGGGAGAAGGAGGCGTCATTGAAGCCAATGGTGAGTTCCTGGAAGCTGTTCAAGAGAAATGCAAGGAAATTGGTGCTTTGTTTGTCATTGATGAAGTTCAAACAGGCATCGGTAGAACAGGCTATCCTTTTGCGTATCAACATTTCGATCTTGATCCTGATATCGTAACTTCAGCAAAAGGGATGGGGAGCGGATTTCCGACTGGTGCAATGATTGGAAAGCAAGAGCTGGCAGAATCCTTTGGTGCTGGTGCCCATGGGTCGACTTTTGGAGGCAGTCCTTTGGCTTCCGCAGCTGTAAAGGCAACTTTGGAAACGATTTTTCAAGAAGCGTTCTTAGAAGAAGTTAAAGCAAAGGGAAAGTTTCTTAAAGAAAAGCTGACGAATAATCTGAACCAAGTAGACCTGGTGGAGCAAGTAAGAGGACGCGGATTGATGACAGGAATCGCAATTAAGGAAGCGGCTCTTCCTATCATTAAGAAATTACAAACCGCTGGAATGTTAACTGTATTAGCGGGACCTAATGTGATTCGATTACTTCCCCCTTTAACCGTCACGTATCCGCAATTGGAAAAAGCGGCTGAGCTCATCACTCAATCATTAGTGGAATACCAGGCACAATTGTATTCAAAAACAGATGCCCAGAAGTAAGGATAGCAGCAGCTGACTGGGCTTGCCTTTTCTTGGTTATATATGTATAAAAATACTTTAAAATTAATAATTATTCACATTGCGAGGTGTTATTATGGAAGGTTTTCTTAACTTACAAGACGGACAACAATATAGCGGTGAGGCATCCGCTTCATGGGAATCCCCTATTCAAGGTGAAATTGTCTTTTTTACTGGGATGACCGGCTATCAGGAAGTCATCACTGATCCTTCCTATAAAGGCCAAATTGTCGTTTTCACGTATCCTTTAATCGGAAATTATGGAATAAATGAAGACGATTCAGAAAGCAGCCAGCCGCAGGTGAGCGGTGTGGTTATGCTTCATTGTGCGGAGATGCCTTCTCATTACAAAGCGACTTCTTCTTTAAAGGACTATTTAAATCACCATGGCATTCCTTTTCTGACCGGAGTAGATACGAGAGAGGTTACGAAAGCCATACGAAATGGTGGGACTCGGCAAGCGGTTATTGCCAATGAACCTTGCATGCCTGCTGAAGCTGACCAGGGAGGCTTCATCTTTGAAGCTTCTGGAGAGAAATTGAAAACTTTCGGCAAAGGCACCCCTCATCTTGCACTGGTGGATTTCGGCTTCAAGCAATCGATTATGACAGCCCTTCTGGATAAAGGAGCGAGTGTTACGGTGGTTCCGTTTCAGGACATCCACAAAATATCGGAACTTCAGCCGGATGGTATTGTACTATCCAATGGTCCTGGAGATCCAAAGGACGCCGTCGCTTATTTGCCTAAACTTAAGAACGTGCTTGATCAGTTTCCGACTCTTGGAATTTGCTACGGTCATCAAGTCATTGCTCTCGCATATGGAGGAGATACAAACAAGCTTTCGTTTGGACATCGGGGTGCTAATCATCCGGTGAAAGATTTAGAAACCGGACGAGTTTTCCTGACTTCGCAGAATCACAATTACGTAGTAGCGGAAGAAAGCCTGAGCCAAACGGATTTAATTAACCGGTTTTACAATGTGAATGATTCTTCCGTAGAAGGGCTGAATCACCTTCATAAACCAATTATTACGGCTCAGTTTCACCCGGAAGCCAAGCCTGGACCCGAGGATGCCGGCTGGATCTTTGATGATTTCTTTACTCTCATTTCCTTAGAGAAAGGGGAGAAGGTTTATGCCTGAGAAAATTCTGGTGATTGGCTCGGGTCCAATTGTAATTGGGCAAGCAGCCGAATTCGACTATTCGGGAACCCAAGGATGTCTGGCATTAAAGGAAGAGGGCTGTCATATTGTCCTCGTTAACAATAACCCGGCAACTATTATGACGGACCCAAGTATAGCTGACACGGTCTATTGTGAACCTTTAACCGTCGAAAGCATCAGCACCATTATTAAAGAAGAAAAGCCTGATGCCCTGCTAGCTGGATTAGGTGGCCAAACGGCATTAAATTTAGCAGTAGAGCTTGATAAGTCAGGGATCCTGAAAGCTGAGAATGTGGAACTCCTGGGAACGAGCGTCGCCTCTATCCAAAAAGGAGAAGACCGGGAACAGTTCAGGCAGCTCATGAACGAACTGGATCAGCCGGTTCCGGAAAGTGCCGCGATTACGACAGTATCGGAAGCGATCCAATTTGCCAGTGAGGTCGGTTATCCAGTTATCAGCCGGCCTGCTTATACCCTGGGAGGACGCGGCGGCGGGATCGCTGAACGTGAAGAAGAGCTAGAAGAATTAATTCACAATGGTCTAAAGGCTAGCCCGATCGGTCAAGTGATTATTGAAAAGAGTATTGCCGGTTTCAAGGAAATTGAATATGAAGTTATGCGTGATGCAAAGGGAACATGTATCTCCGTTTGTAATATGGAGAACTTCGATCCTGTAGGCGTTCATACTGGGGATTCCATCGTAGTCGCACCTTCCCAAACGCTAACAGATGAAGAATACCAGATGCTGCGAACCGCTTCATTAAAAATTGTTTCTGCCCTGGAAGTCATTGGCGGATGTAATGTACAGCTTGCTCTAGATCCCAGCAGCAGTCAGTATTACGTTATTGAAGTTAATCCCCGGGTCAGCCGCTCATCTGCACTGGCGTCTAAAGCCACGGGCTACCCGATAGCCAAAATGGCAGCTAAACTTGCCCTTGGCTATCCGCTGGACCAGCTGCAAAATCCATTGACCGGTAATACGTACGCGAGCTTTGAACCTGCCCTTGACTATGTAGTTGTAAAATTTCCGCGCTGGCCGTTTGATAAATTTCAGCAGGCCGATCGAAAGCTGGGCACGAAAATGAAAGCCACGGGCGAAGTGATGGCGATCGACCGTTCTTTAGAGGGAGCGTTTCAAAAGGCGGTATCTTCTCTTGATCAGTCGATTCCAAAGCTTCGTCAGGAAGAGTTAATGGAACATATCCAGGCTCCTACAGACTTGCGGTATTTTGCTATTTTAGAGTGGCTGAGATTAGGTGGTTCAGTTGAAGAAATTCACCGTACTACCGCCATTGATTTATTTTTCCTGCATAGCTTGGACCGTATTGTGAAGGTGGAAAACGCTCTGAAATCTGCTGAGCAGACGTCCGTGTCTAAACAGCTTCTACAGCAGGCGAAGGTCTTTGGGTTTACCGATCAAGAGATAGCTGAATTCACAGAGTCAAAGGAAAGTGAGATTAGGCATCTGCGAGAAGAATACCAATTGCTCCCGAGTTTTAAGATGGTGGATACATGTGCGGCAGAATTTGAAGCAGCAACTAACTATGTATACTCCACGTATTTAGGAGTGAATGAGATTACTCCGCTTGCAGACAACAAGAAAGCCCTCATCGTTGGTTCAGGTCCCATTCGAATTGGGCAGGGAGTGGAGTTTGATTATAGCGCAGTAAAAGCAATTGAAAGTCTCCAGGAGCTTGGCTGGACGACGATAATGATTAATAATAACCCTGAGACAGTCAGTACAGATTATGAAACAGCCGATCGTCTTTATTTTGAGCCTATAACGCCAGAAGTTATTAAATCCATCGTTGAACACGAAGATATTAATCTGGTATTCACCCAATTTGGCGGCCAAACCTCTATTAACATTGCGGAAGAGTTAGAGAAAGCTAATCTTCCTCTTGCTGGGGTTTCTGTTGAAGTTCTTGAGGCATTAGAGGATCGTGAACAATTTTATGATTCATTAAAAAAACTGGCAATCCCCCATATTCCGGGTTCTGTCTGCCACACCTATGAAGAAGCACTGCTCGCTGCAGATCAATACTCGTATCCATTATTGTGCCGGCCCTCGTATGTCATAGGAGGGCAGGGAATGGTGACCGTACAGGAGGAAAGTGAATTAAAGGAAGCCCTGCAGCAGACCGATGATCGTCACTATCCAATTGTCCTGGATCAATTTATGACAGGGAAGGAAGCAGAGATCGACCTTGCTGCTGATGGAAAACAAGTATTTATTCCGGAAATTATGGAGCATATCGAACCAGCAGGTGTTCATTCGGGAGATAGTATGGCTGTTTTTCCATCGGGGTTACCTGAAAATCAAAAGCAGATCATTCGCTCCTATGCTGAACGTATTGTTAACCATTTTAACTATAAAGGCATTATGAACATTCAGTTCCTGATTACCGAGGAACAAGTGTATGTCCTTGAAGTAAATCCTCGTGCAAGCAGAACTGTACCGATTGTAAGTAAAGTATCAAATCTTTCATTAATAGATTTGGCGGTTAGGATACTGGCAGATGATCCTGCCTGTAAGCTCGATGGTATAGAGCAGCCGGAATTCAACTATACGGCCGTTAAATACCCGCTGTTTTCTTTCCATGCCATACCGGAAATTGACCACAAACTAGGTCCTAATATGAAATCAACCGGGGAAGGTATGTGTCTGGGAGCAACGGTTCAAGAAGCACTAGCAAAGGTGTTTTCCGATTTACCAAACCCCCATACTGAGAAGAATAGTTGCTTCATTGAAGGAAAGCAGTCTTACGGAGTTCCGGTATCAGATCTGGACTTTGAGGAGTGGATCGAAACGAAGGAAGCAAAAATATATATGAATGAATATCAAACGGAACATGCTAAATCGAGAAGAATTCGTGCCCTTAAATACGGCATTAGCGTCTTCAGTGAAAAAGAAACATTTCAAGCGTTTATTGATGGATTAGAGGCAAAGAACCATTATCCGATTCCCCTTCCCGGGAGTAAGAAACAAGGAGTGAGAGTAATATGAATTTAATGGACCAAATGATGACTCACACGTATTCACTAAAGGATAGAGATGTATTAACCTGGCTTGATTTCACTCAATCTGATGTCTCTATGCTGCTTGCTCAAGCCCAGGATTTAAAGGAAAATCCATATTCGAGTGTATTAAGCGGGAAAACCCTAGCGATGTTATTTGAGAAATCATCCACACGTACGCGGGTCTCTTTCGAAGTGGGGATGGTTCAATTAGGCGGTCATGCCATGTACTTAAATACACGCGATATTCAAGTAGGACGTGGAGAATCAATCGAGGATACTGCGAAAGTGTTATCGGGGTATGTGGATGCTATTATGTTTAGAACCACTTCTCACGAAAAATTAAAACAGCTGGCTGATAATGCTTCTGTACCAGTGATCAACGGCTTGTGTGATCAATATCATCCCTGTCAGGCGCTTGCTGATATCTTCACCATTTTAGAATTAAAAGGTCGTTTATGCGGGATAAAATTAGTCTATATCGGAGACGGCAATAATGTCGCACACTCATTGATGATTGCCGCTGCTATGATGGGAATGGAAGTCGAAATCGTGACCCCCGAAGGTTATGGACCTGATCCAACCATCCTGGAAAAGTCTCGTCAGCTTGCCACCCAGCACCAGGGGTCTGTTGTTTGGACCCACGATGCTGAAGAATCCGTAAAAGGAGCTGATGTGATCTATACAGATGTATGGGCGAGTATGGGGCAGGAAGACGAGGCGGTGGAACGTTTGAAAGCTTTTGAAGGATATCAAGTAAATGAACAGCTCCTAAAAAAGGCAAAACAGGACGTGAGCTTCCTCCATTGTCTGCCTGCTCATCGAGATGAAGAAGTAACAGCAGGTGTTATTGATGGTCCTCATTCTGCCGTCTTTCAGCAGGCGGAAAACCGTATGCATGTACAAAAAGCAATCTTACAATCCGTTATTCAAGGATAGTTTAAATAGAATGTATCGAAACTGTAAGCATGAATAGCTATATGAAGAACCCGAACCCATTAATGACGTGGGTTCGGGTTTTAAGATGAATGGAATGCTATTGTCCCAGCTTCTTAAAATAAATTAGCAGTATTTAGGAAGCAGTAGATCCACGTAAATCATTTTCAATTTCTTCAAGACTTCTTCCTTTTGTTTCCGGTACAAATTTAAGAACAAACAAGAAGGCGCATACACCCATAATTGCAAAGATCACAAATACGCCAGCTGTTCCAATGGCATCCAGCATAACAGGGAAGAATAGAGATACAACAAGGTTACCTGCAGACAGCACTAGAGTGGTAATTCCAGTGGCGGCTCCGCGAGCTTTTAATGGGAAAAGCTCTGGAAGCATGACCCAAACAACAGGTCCCCAAGTCGCAGAGAAGAAAACAATAAATAAACCTAGGAAAACTACCGTCAGCCATGCGATCGCTGTCGTGAGCTCAGCTGTAAACAGAATAGCTGCTAAAACAGCTAAACTAACGACCATGCCTACATTACCGATCAGCAGCAGCTTCTTTCTTCCAAGCTTATCAATGGTAGCAATGGCTACGAGTGTCATAAGTACGTTGACTATACCAATACCCACGGTTCCGAGTATGGAAGCAGAATCTCCGAGCCCGGCTTTTGTGAATATAGTTGGCGCGTAATAAATAACCGCATTAATACCGATTAATTGTTGGAAAAGAGCAAGTACACATCCGGTAATTAGCATCGGACGGAGCCATTTCGATTTAAGAATGTCCATTGTACTCTCTTCTATTTTTTCAATCTTTTTCATTTCTTTCATTTCGCTCTCTATTTCGCTTTTCTCTCTAGTTAAGCCCATGACCTCTCTTGCTTCTTTCTCGCGGTTCCGCTTAATTAACCAGCGAGGACTCTCTGGCATAAATAATACCCCAACCATAAGCAGAATGGCCGGAACGGAAGCAATTCCTAACATCCAACGCCATCCATCTATTGGCGCAAACGCATAATTCACGAGATAAGCAAGTAAGATCCCGATGGTGATCATTAATTGGTTTAGAGAAGCAAGTGCTCCTCGTGAACGAGTCGGAGCCATTTCAGAAAGATAAACAGGAACGATAGCCGTGGAACCACCAACAGCGAGACCTAAAATGACACGTCCGATTATAAGTACAACTGCATTCGGAGAAAATGCTAGAGTGAATGATCCTATTAAGTATACTAATGCAATAGAAAATACTACTTTCCGCCTGCCGAATCTATCTGAGACATATCCACTCATGCCAGCTCCGACAATCGCACCTACGAGTAAAGAACTTACGACTAATCCTTTCATAAAGCTTGTCAGTGGAATATCGTCGGGAATATATAATAGAGCACCGGAGATAACGCCAGTATCATACCCATACAAAAGACCGCCTAAAGCTCCAAAAAAGAAAATCCAGCCTTTACTAATATTTTTATACATGAATTCCCCACCCTTCCTAAATTATTTACCCACACAATATTTTCCACTGAAAATTAAAATCCAAACATTTAACCTCCTATTTTTCAGGGTAATGAAAGGTGATTTGTGGAATTTAAGTAGGGAAGGGACATATTTTGGATTTTCTTTAAAGCGGTCTTTCATTAGAATAGAAGGTAACGGTAGTCATTTAAATCGAAAAAAGAGGAGAGTGGCCATGAAGAATGATCGAGAGAATCTATCTGTAAAACCCGTTCATGATAAAGCGGCCAGCGATGGAATAACTTCTATAGAAACATATACGGTAAAGGGGGATGGTGTGGTAAATGAGGATGTGTTAATTACCCGTCCTGAATATTCGATTTACGGAGTAGCAGACGGGGTAACCTCGCTAAGTTCCTTTCAAAATGAATCAGGTCTTACGGGAGGCTATCTGGCTGCCCATTTAGTAAAACAGCAATTTGAACAGGAAAATAAGTCTTCTCTGTTTGATTCTGTTAAGGCAGCAAACGACCAGCTAAGATCCCAAATGGAGCACTGCACTATTGATTTATCGAATAAAGACTTATTATGGGGGAGCGCTCTTTGTGTTATCCAGCTTACGGATAAAGGAATAGAGTTTATCCAGACAGGAGATTGTATGGCGTTTGCCGTTTATACAAATGGTGATGTGCGGGTACTTACAAGCAGGCAAGTACTTCATTTAGAAGAAAAGTCGCTTTTAAAATGGAAAGAAGGAATAGAAAAGGGGTTAAAAACGAGAGAGGATCTCCGCAGCTATGTTCGAAGCAGATTAACATCAAATCGCCGTTATAGTAATATCGCTCAGGGTTACGGCGTGTTGAATGGGGAGAGAGAAGCTATTGATTTTCTCGAGTACGGGAAAATCAATCACAATCAAATTCAGCAATTAATTATGCTCACTGACGGGTTGTTCTTTCCAGAAGAGCTTGTGCCAGAAGGAAGTGGGTACTGGGAGCACAATATCCAGCTTCTCTTAGAAAAAGGGCTGGTGAAGTACACAGAAGAATTAATGGAGCTTGAAGAGGACGATAGCGAATGTTTGAAATATCCGCGATTTAAAAAGTCAGATGACAAGGCAGGTATAATCCTTCATTTTGATTAAGAGAAACCTTTGCTTATGCTGATGTTTTTTTGAGTAAAGTCTTCCAGACAACGCACCGAAGTGAAGCGGGATCAGGTATATAGGTGATCCCGCCATATAGAAGAGGTCCTCAGGTGAAAAAGGATAGACTGAAATAGAGACAGGCGGATATGGCCACGGCGATTAGAGCGGGTTTTAATTTAAACTTTGCATACTTAATTACGTTTAAGTTTAGAATCCCGGCAGTGGTATTTGTATTGTCACTTAGAGGTGACGAAAAGGCACCGAATGTTCCGCTGGCAAATACAGCGCCAATTACAATAGGCATGGGGCTTCCAGCAGCAGTGGCAATCGAGACCCCGACAGGCATGAGAATACCCCACGTTCCCCATGAGGACCCTATAAAATAGGATAAGCCGCAGCCCAGCAAAAACACAATAACGGCAACAAATTGCCCCGGAATCCAGGCAAAAGAAGAAGATATGGTTTCAGCGAAATTCAGGGCTTCCGATCCTTTCCCCAACCCCCACACGAGAGCTAACAGCAAAATAACCCCCATCATATCATTTCCACCATCAATGATCGAGTCCATCATCTTTCGCAAAGACAATTGACCGATTTTTAAATAAATGACAAATAAAATAACAGTTAGTATGACGGCCAGGACCATTGCGTCAAGGACGTTGGCATTAATTAATGCTTGAAATCCAGTCTGGTTATTTTCTCTGCCCAGCATAAACATGAGGATAAAAGTGAAGACTATGACGCCGGCGAGCGGTACAATAAGATTCCAGGGCCGGGCAGGGAGATCTTTGGTGACGGCTGGATGGCAGTCTTCCCATTGATCATCGTCCTCTTCGGAATTCAATGAACCTTCCTCCGCGTTAGTAGCTTGCGTTTTACTTCTATGGAAAAAGCTTAAATAAAAACCTAGGAGCAGCATAGCCAGAGCAAAGAAGTTAAAGGGGATACTTTTCAAATACAGCAAGTAAGCATCACCGCTTGTACCAGCTTGCTGCAAAGACAATTCGATTACGGAGGTCATATATCCAACGAATGCAGTGGCCACAGGGATGATAACTACCAGTGGAGAAGCGGTTGTTTCAATAACAAAACCGAGCTCCTGCTTAGTCATTGGAACTTTCGTCCTCATCGCTTTCATAACTGGGGCAATCGTTACGATCCGAAAACTCGGAGCACTGAATGTTCCCACAGAAGAAAGCCAGGTTAAGATAAAGGCCCCTCGCTTATCTTTGATTCTTGCTGTTGCTGCCTGGACAAATCCCTTAATTCCACCTGACATTTTAATAAGTCCTATGAGTGCAGAAAATGTATATAGAAAGATAATAATTTTTAAATTGTTACTGTCTGATAATCCTTGAATAATGAAGTCTAAAGCAGTCGTTAATCCTGATAGTAAGTGAGGATCAACTAAGTAACCAGCTATAAGGACCGCAAATAATAAGCTGGGAATCACCTGTTTTGTCCAAATGGCAGTACCAATGACAACTAAAAAGGGAATAATAGAGATCCATTGCATAGCTATACCTCTCTCTTCATGTGCTTTCTCTATCTTGTGTGGAAAGCGAGCAAAGTATGCGGTGGAGAGCCCATGATAAAAAGTGTATCTAAGTCATGTTATGAAGCTGAAATTTAATTCATTTTCATAAACATTCGCTCCGAAAGAGTTTCCAGGCATCGATTGGAAAATATTACCGGGAGAAAAATTATTGAAAACCAGCATACTTGTTTATAAAAGAGGGTATATAACGGAGGAACTTTATGCATTTAGGACGTTACACTTAATTTTCATGAACAGAAAGGTGATTACGAAATGGTTATTGCCCCGCATATTTCAGATAAGCAAATTAAGAGCTTTAAGAATTTAGAAGAAGCTTCTTCCAGTATTTTAAAATTAATGGGCCAATATATTGGCATGAACACATTATTTATTGCTAGAAATGATACCTTTACGAATGAAATTCTAAAATCCATCAATAAAGATGAAGTGTTAATTACTGAAGGAGATACGCTTCCTTTTGAAGAAACCTTTTGTAAACTGAGCGTTGAGCATGGCAAAGATACGCTGATAATTTCTGATATCACAAAGAATGATCGAACTAAAGATTTAGATGTGACCACTAAACTCGGCGGCGGCAGCTTCATAGGGATTCCGATCTATTATGATAACCTGGAGGTTTATGGAACGATTTGCGGTTTAGATCCTCTCCCTCTTCAATTTTCAGAGGAAGATATAGAAATGTTTGAAACGATGGCTTCTTTACTTTCTTATGTCATTGAACTGGAAAGTGCCCAGAATCAAATAAATAAATTATCCGCCCCGTTTGTTCCTTTGACCAGTGGTGCGGCAATCCTGCCTATTATTGGGGATGTTAATGAAGACCGAGTCGATGTAATTATTCAGTTAACGTTGTCTAAATGTCAGGAGCTGGATCTTGATTATTTAGTGATTGATTTATCTGGAATACTTCAGATAAATGCTTTCGTTAGTAAAAATCTGCTGAAAATAGTCAATATACTTCAGTTAATTGGAGTTACACCCTTATTAATCGGGATTCGTCCTGACTTAGCTATGAAAGCAGCTGAAATTAAAGCAGAACTGCGCGAAGTGATCTTTAAGCCGAATTTAGAGAGTGCCCTGAAGGAGATAGGTCTATCAATAAACTCCATGTAATTATCAGCTTTTGCAAAAAAACACTCAATCAACCATTACATAAAGCACAAATCAGGCAGTCCACACTATATAGAGAATGAATAACAAAAGGGAGGGAAGGGCGTGGGGTTTTTAGAAAAGAGTGTAGTCGTAAAAAGACCAATAGAAGAGGTGTTTGCAGCAGCAGCTGATTTTTCAAATAGTCCTCAAATTATGGAGCCAGTGGTGGCAGTTGAGATATTAACAGACGGCCCCGTCAGGAAAGGCTATCAATTTAAGGAAATTCGAGAAATCAGAGGAAGAAAAGTTCCCTCTATTATAGAAGTCACAGAATTTGATGAAAATGTGAAATATGCTGTGAGAAGCCGGCAGCAGGGGATTGAGCTGAACTATTTTTACACATTCACTCAGACCTCGGAAGGCACTCGAATCGATTTTAACGGGGAATTACTTACCGAAGGCATACGAAATAAATTAGCTAAACCATTTCTGCAGAAGATCATCAAGAAAGAAGATCAGGATCATTTGGAGCATTTAAAGGACTATATCGAAAACGAGCAGTGACAGTGGTATAATAGGGTTACTATATAAAGTGCAGGGGTCTCTGTCCTATTCAGTATGGAAAGAGACCTATTTTTTGTGGAGAAAGGAAAGTGACTTAATGAGTGAAAAACAATCCGGCTGGCGAAGTGAGCTGCCTGCCTTCTTAGAAGAAGCTTGGAGCAGTGCCGATTATCAATTGCCGACAAAGGTACAGGACAAATCGATTCCGTTTATTTTAGAAGGTCGTGATGTGATAGCGGAGGCTCCTACAGGAAGCGGGAAAACAATCGCTTATTTGCTGCCGCTCTTACAGAAAATTGATCCTGATAAGAAGCACACTCAGGTGTTAGTATTAGCTTCTTCTCATGAGCTGGTTATGCAAATTAATGCGGAGGTTCAAGCGTGGACTAAAGGAAGTGGAATTACGAGTGCGAGCTTAATAGGTGGCGCCAATGTCAAGCGGCAGATAGAGAAGCTTAAGAAAAAGCCGAATATTGTAATGGGCACGCCCGGCCGTGTAAATGAGCTCATTCAAAAGAAAAAATTGAAGGCCCATGAATTTCAAACGATTGTTCTTGATGAAGCCGATCAGCTTCTGGTTCCTGAGCATATGAAAATGGTCCAGCAGATTATTAATAGCAGTCTGAAAGAACGTCAACTGTTGATCTTCTCAGCGACTTTGCCAGAAAAAGTAGAAGAACTGGCAGCAAACTTTATGAAGGATGCGGAAGTGATACGAATTCAGCAAGAAGAAATGAAGCCTGAAGTGACTCACGGATATATTTCTTGTGAAGATCGGGAAAAGGTTGAGCTGCTAAGAAAAGCTGCTAGAATGAAGGATTTTAAAGGACTCGCCTTTATGAAGGATATTGGCAGCCTGACGGTTTTTAAGGAAAAATTAGAATTCCATCATCTAGATCTTGCGGTTCTTCATAGTGATGCGAAGAAAGAACAGAGAGCAAAAGCACTAAAAGGATTTCGTAATGGGGACTGGTCTTTGCTATTAGCCACGGATGTGGC
Organism: uncultured Bacillaceae bacterium; assembly: GCA_963739045.1. Classification (GTDB taxonomy): domain Bacteria; phylum Bacillota; class Bacilli; order Bacillales; family Halobacillaceae; genus Halobacillus_B. The sequence goes on from CAVTYY010000001.1 coordinate 828,399, forward strand.
AGCGAGAGGCTTGGATATCCCGGACATCAATTATATTGTTAATCTTGATATACCTAAAGAGGTGTCTAGTTACATTCACCGGGCAGGAAGGACGTCACGTATCGGCTCCCAGGAGGCTGGTACTGTTCTATCATTGGTCAATCCCGTAGAAGAAAAGCGATTGAAAAAGTATGCTCGCGACCTAAAGATTCCCCTTCAGAGAAAAGAAATTTACAAGGGTGAGATAAAAGATAATTAGCTCTATGGATAGAGGCCTTTTTAGGTCTCTTTGTTTTTTATGAGTCAAATGTTTCATTGAAATTACATATACTAATACTTTTATACTATTAATCGAATTATAATTGAAATATTAGTAGATCTTTCCTCTTGATATATCGATTTCAGGACTTTTATCCCTGATAGCAGAAAAAAATGGAGAAATTCAATGAATGAAAGGCCTGTTTATGGATAACAATGGTCTCTTGTTGGCGATTCCGTTCCATGACATACTCAACGTGTGAGTTTCAAAAAATAAACAAGGAGCGATGACATGATTAAAAAGTTTCTTTTCATAATAGTGACCGTACTGGCTGTGGTTTCAGCTGCAACCCCTGCTTTTGCACAAGACACTTCCAAATCAGTCACTTTTCAATCTACAGATTGTCAGCAATTGAGTAAGCAGATTCAGACTTGGCTGAAGGATAATCATATTAAATTTGACCAATCTTCACTTCAGAATTCGATCAATAAGTACTTTCAAGTAAGACAAGCACCTGCTCCATCTAAGGATCAATCGCAAAAGCAACAAGATCAAGGTCAAACTCAGGATCAAACGAATGATCAATCACAAGATCAACCTAAACAGGCAAGTGAACAACAATCGACTCAGAAAGCACCTGAACAAACGCAGCAAACGAATACAAATGACCAATCTAATGGTTCTCTAGATCAGTACCAGCCTTCTCAATACGAGAAGAAAGTTGTTCAGCTCGTAAATGATGAGCGTGCTAAAAAAGGTTTAGAACCGCTGGAAATGAATAATCGTTTAAGCGGATTGGCTCACATGAAATCTAAGGATATGGCCGATAACAATTACTTTTCCCATACCTCTCCAACTTATGGTTCTCCATTTGAAATGATGAAGCAATTTGACTTCAATTACCGTACAGCGGGTGAGAACATTGCAGCTGGACAGCGTACTCCGGAATCAGTAGTTCAGGGATGGATGAATAGTCCTGGTCACCGTGCCAATATCTTGAATGAAAACTTCACTCAAATTGGTGTAGGATATGTTGAAGGTTCAGGACAGTATGGTACGTATTGGACTCAAGAGTTTATCACTCCCCAGTAATAAAAAAATAGCAATCTATGAAAAGAGTCGGGCTCATCAAGAGCTCGTCTCTTTTTTTTACGGCTGATTAATAGTGAATAGCTTTAAGGCCTAGTGTAATGCCTTTATAGCCAAAGTGCAGTCCAAAACCTATAAGCACAAGACTAGCTGTCAGATGAATCCACTTAATAAATCTTGGTTGTAAGAACGTTTTGCTGAAATGAATGGTTAGAGCGAGATTCAAGTTCCATAAGGCTATTCCAACAAACACAAGCGTACTTAACAAAAAAGAATGAAGCAGATTTGCTTTTTCAAAAGCCGCCCCTAAAATCGATCCGTAGATGCTAATCCAAAAGAGCAGGTTCATAGGATTCGTTCCCGCAATCAAAAAGCCCTTCGCATAAGAGCCAAACTTTGGATGCGTAGCAGAAGATCTTTCCATACCCTGGTGCTGATAGTGATCAGAAACGTGGAGACTAGTCCAGCCTGACTGAAGTAAAATGACACATCCAAATAACATAAGCAGAATCTTAACCCACAGAATCGTAAGAAAGTAAGAAAGTCCGAGAAACATCATGCTCATGAGTAAAAGATCGGAAGACATACCTCCAAGTCCTACGTAAAAAGACGGCCAGAACCCATAGGAAAGACCTCTTTTAATAATTTCTATATTAATGGGCCCCACTGGTGCAGCAATAGACAATCCGAGGAAAATATAGCTGATTAATAAGGTCAAGCCGCTCCATCCTCTCTTCCTGCTTGTCCTTATTAGTAAATGACATTTGCAGGAAATGTATGACTGATAAAGTCCGTAATAAAAAATTTTTTTGAAAAAGCTAAAATGCCTATATTAAAGCTTTTATTTAAGTTATATAGAGAGGATTTCTCAGAAAATTGAATAACCGGGGTTGTAAAGCGCTTTCATTACCTCTATACTAGACCTGTGCTTTACTAAACCGATTTACTAAACTGATTTAGTAAAGGCAATCTGCAGATGATTTGAGGATTTAGCCATGGGAAAAGTAAGAAAAATTACAATTAAAGAGGTAGCTGAGCATGCAGAGGTTTCCAAAAGTACCGTATCTCAGTTTTTGAACAAAAGGTACGAATACATGGCATCTCTCACTAAAAAAAGAATAGAGGAGGCGATTAAGGAACTTGGGTATCAGCCTAATATTGTAGCAAGAAGCTTGAAACAAAAATCCACAAGAACCATAGGGGTGATCGTCGCGAATATTTTACATACATTTTCAACTGAGGTCAGCCGTGCTATTGAGGATGTTTGTAATCAAAGGGACTTTCACACGATTGTATGCAATGCTGATGATCATCCTGAAAAGGAAAAGAAGTACATTGAAATGCTGAGGGCAAAGCAAGTTGATGGATTAATTATTTTTCCAACTGGAAATAACCGAACTCTTTATAAGCAAATGCAGAATGAAAATTACCCTGTTGTTTTTATAGATAGGGAGGTATCCCAAATTCCGATAACTTCCGTCTTACTTGAAAATAAAAAAGCGGCTTCCATAGCTATAGACCACTTTATTGAAAAAGGGCATACAAAAATTGCAATGATTACTACATCTATTATTCATAATGTAACTGCCCGTGTGGAAAGGCTGGAAGGATATAAGCAGAGTCTTAAAAAAAACGGAATACCCGTTCGCAAAGAATACATTGGGAGTGTCCGGTCCGCTGAAATTCTTGAAACACTTGAGGAGATGCTTAACCTGGATCAACCGCCTCAAGCCATTTTAGCCGGGAATGACTTGGTATTAATAGAAGTTCTTAAATATATTAAACAACACCATTTGAGAATTCCGGAGGATTTGGCCGTTATAGGAATCGACGATGTGTCATTTGCCAGCTTCTATACCCCCTCCATTACAACAGTGGCCCAGCCAACATTCCGAATGGGTCAAGCTGCCGCAGAGATCTTATTTAACAAGATGGAAAGCAGCACAAATAAAGATGCTAGTATTCGATTTGCACCCAAATTAATGGTTCGAAATTCAGGTTAAAGCAGTAAAGGAGGAACAAGATGAGTGAAGTCATAACGATAGGCGATGCGATGATCACTTTCGACCCAGTTCGAACGGGGCCAATGAGAAACTCTCCCTCGTTTAGTAGAAAAGCTGGAGGAGCAGAATTCAATTTTGCAATCGGATGTGCAAGATTGGGGATGGATGTAAAGTGGATCAGCTGTCTTGGAAATGATGAATTTGGAAAGTACATTAGGAATTTTGCAAGAGGAGAAGGGATAGACACATCCTCAGTCCGTCTAATGGATGGTTTCCCCACTTCCCTTAACTTTAAGGAAATCCGGGCAGATGGTAGTGGAAGCACTTATTACTACCGAACTCCATCTCCAACCAAAGCGATAACCGAACAAACCTTGGATGAAAAAGCTATACGCAATGCAAAACTCCTTCATATTAGTGGAGTTTTCGCAGCCATTGACCCCAAAAAGAATATTCCTTTATTAAAGAGAGCCGTAACTATCGCAAAAGATCACGGCTTACTGATTTCCTTCGATCCAAATATCCGCTTAAAACTTTGGAGCAAAAAACAAGCAAAAGAGGGTCTTGCTGAGCTATTACCCTATGTAGATATCATGCTGACAGGAGAGGAAGAAGCTGAGCTGTTGTTTGGTGTTTCTGATCCAGAATCCATTGTAGAAGCCTGCAGAAAATATGGAATTTCTACTATTGCTATAAAAAAAGGTGAGCTAGGTGCAGTTGGTTATCACAACGGAGAATTCATCACGGCTCCGGCAATTCAACCTAATAAAGTAGTAGATACAGTGGGTGCAGGAGATGGCTTTGATGCTGGGGTTGTATACGGCTTTTTACAAGGCTGGGAGTTAGAAAAGACCCTGAATTTTGCTAATACCATAGGTTCTATGGTTGTGAGTGTTCAAGGAGATAATGAGGGGCTTCCTGAACTAGAAGATGTACTTGTGCAAACAGGAGAAAAAGAATATCTGGAGCGGTAAAGCAAGAGTAACTACGGTTCATTTTGAAAGCGAATTCATTTAAAAATATTTTCTTTGGAGGAATTAGAATGAAAAAATCTTTGTCAATTTTTTGCTTATTATTCATGGTGATTGCAGCAGGCTTAACTGGCTGCAGCAATAGTGACAAGTCTGCAGGTGCATCTGGAGATGGCAAAATTAAAATAGTAGCCGCTCATAACCAGACGTCACCAGAAAACCCTTATCAAATTGGAATGAAGGAATTTAAAAAAGTAGCAGAAGAAAAATCTGATGGAAATATTGAAGTTGAAGTCCACGCTGGAACATTAGGTACAAGTGAATCAGAGTTAGTCGAAAAATTAAAACTCGGAGCAGCAGATGTCGTGCTGGTATCCCCAGGATTCATGTCTAAAACAGGAATAAAAGAAATTGATTTATTAGCTCTCCCTTACTTATTTGACAGCTACGATCACTGGGAAAAAGCTGTTGATGGGGAAGTTGGAGACAAGATGGCAGACATCATTAATAAAAAATCTAATAATGACTTTAAACTATTAGGTTATTGGACAGCAGGGGTTCGTCATTACTATGGAAAGAAACCTCTCCATTCTATAGATGATTTAAAAGGCATGAAATTACGTACACAAACCTCTGGAGTCGTTGCGAAGTATTGGGAGAAAACTGGAGCAATTCCTACATCAGTTGCATGGGGCGAACTTTATCAGGCCCTGCAGCAGGGCGTTGTAGATGGAGCTGAGAATGCCTATCCATATTTTGTTCAGCAAAATCATCATAAAACAGAGAATGGGAAGTTCATTACAGAAACTGCCCATGATTACACAACAAGATTCTTATTAATCAACGGTAAGAAATTTGATTCTTATTCTGATGAACAGAAGAAGAATGTCTTGGCAGCAGCTAAGGCAGCAGTGAAGAAAGAACGTGAAGCTCTATATGCTCAAGAAGAAGAATACAAACAAAAAGCAATTGATGAAGGAGCAAAAGTTAACCAAATTGATCGTGAGCCGTTTATCGAGCTTGCTAAACCTCTTCAAGATAAAACGGCTAAAAAAATTGGTATGACGGATATGCTGGAAAAAATCCGTGAAATGAAGTAACTAAATCAAAAAAAGGAAAGAACAATTCATTGTTCTTTCCTCCAATATTCTTTGAGGAGGACAAGTTAAAGATGTTGATCAAACTTCTTGAGAAAGTACAATTAGCTATCGGTGTTTTATTTCTGGTCATCTTCTTTACTACAATTGTTATTCAAGTCATCACTCGTTTAGTTGGAATCTCTGCCATCTGGACCGAGGAAGTGGCGACTTATTCGTTTATTTGGTCAGTCTTTATGGGTGCATCGATTATGGTAAATAAACGAGAGCATTTTAAGTTTGATTTGGTACTAAAGAAGCTAAAAGGTAAACGACGGAACGGTCTATATCTTGTTAATGATGTTATATTACTGCTCTTTTGCTCAGCACTATTTTATTTTGGGATGGAAGCAGTCCAAAGTTTTTGGAATTATAATTGGGTGTCTCTGCCCCAGATGAAGATGGGATATGTATGGATTTCAGTGCCTATTATGGGAGGGTCCATGGTGATTTATAAACTTGGCCATATCATTAATACGGTGAAAAATTTCTCAAGAGAGGGGATAGCAGAATGATCGGACCTATATTAGTCGGAGTGTTTATATTGTTTATGATCATCGGCGTCCCTATTGCATTTGTTATCGGCATCGTGGCTTTATTGGGGATTATGTTTATTCCCTATATTCCTGATGTTACCGTACCTGTAAAGATGCTTAATGGGCTGGATTCTTTTGTCCTGCTAGCTGTTCCTTTGTTTATTTTAGCCGCTAACCTAATGAATAGTGGGAAAATATCACAAAAACTGATTGATTTTTCTCTTTCTATCGTGGGGCATATTCGCGGTGGATTAGCTCATGCGAATATCCTAGTGTCGATGCTTTTCGCAGGAGTATCTGGAGCATCTCAAGCTGATACGGCAGGCGTAGGGAAGATTCTCATTCCTAACATGAAGAAACAAGGATATGATAAAGAGAATGCAGTAGGAATTACAGCAGCTTCCTCTACGATTGGTGTCATTATTCCTCCGAGTATTCCTATGATTATTTATGCAGGCTTGACCAATGTCTCTGTTGGTGCTTTATTTCTAGTGGGTATCATTCCAGGAGTCCTAGTGGGCTTAGGAATGATGGCAATCGTGTATGTACTCGCTAAAAAAAGAGGTTATCCTACCTATCAAAAAGCTTCATTGAAAAATTTTTTCAAGCAATTCTTTCAAACAATCCCTGCTCTATTTACACCGGTTATTCTGATCGGCGGTATTATTTCAGGTATTTTCACTGCCACAGAAGCAGCGGCTTTTGCTTCATTGTATACGATTTTAATAGGGATGTTCTATTATAAAACGCTGAAGCTGAAAGATTTCCCCAAAATACTCAAGGATACACTCATGTTAAGTTCCCTTTCATTATTTGCTCTGGCAGCAGCCAATGCTCTCGGAGAGTTAATGAGTTATTATCAGCTTTCCTCATGGGCCGAACAGTTTTTCACTAACAATATCGACAGTAAGTGGTTATTCTTAGTTGTAATTATTGCATTCTTTTTATTTGTGGGTACGTTTATGGATGCTATTCCAGCAATGATACTGTTCATACCAGTCATTTTACCTGTTGCGATCAGCTTCAATATCAGCCCGATCTTACTTGGAATTGTTACAATTATGACACTCGCTGTTGGATTAGTTACTCCGCCTTATGGATTGTGTCTACTGTTAGCAGCTAAGATAGGTGACTTACCTATAGAACGATCCTTTAAAGGTGTGCTCCCTTATATAACAGTCGTAGTTGTAGTTCTTCTCTTGGTGGCGTTTATACCAGGGTTTGCTTTTTACCTGCCTCAACATGTAAGTCCAAATTTATTCTAAATGTAAACATATTTATGAAACAGATTCTTTTAGGCATTTAAATCCGAACGATGAGGAAATGGTAATGACATTCCTCCATCTACGTTCGGATTTTTTTTGTCCTGTATGACGTTACCCTCGGTCTCCACGGATAAAAAAAATGGAAGTGAAAAACACAAATTATTCGAGCGGAGTTTATTCCTGAGCGGTCATTCTGGCAAACTTCTTTATTCCCTGGATTGTTCGTGATGGGGAGCATTTCCTGGACTCATTTTCACCGTTATAATAAATCTAAATGCTGAAAGGAGTACTGCCGCTAATGGAAGTCAATCAACTGTTAGGAAAAGCCGTCAGCTTATTTACGCAAGAGCTTCGTACAAATTTAACAGGTATCTATTTACATGGATCGCTGGCAATGGGCTGTTTTACGAAAGGCAAAAGTGATGTAGATCTACTAATAGTAGTGAAAGAGAAGATAAGTGAAAAAACAAAAAGAAGCCTGATCCAAGCTGCAATCAGGCTGGAGGAACAATGGAAAGCGTACTCGCTGGAGTGGAGCATTATTCTCCAAACAGAAGTCATGAAGCCTTCTCATCCTGGTCATTTTCTTCTCCATTATTCTGCTTTCCATAAACCTCATTATCTTAATGATCCTGATTATAAATGCGAAGAGGGCAGGGATCCTGATTTGACTGCCCACTTGATGGTTACTTACGAGCGTGGCCGCTGCTTGTCCGGGTTTCCGATTAGGGAATTGTTTAATCAGCCTGAAGGAGCGGACTATTTTCAAGCGATATATTATGATATTCATAATGCGGATGAGCACATAACGGAAAACCCTGTTTATTATGTGCTTAACTTGTGCCGGGTTTATCAATATGCCTTAACTAAAATAGTTTCTTCTAAGAAAGAGGGAGGGGAGTGGGGGCTTACTTTCTTACCCGCTGAGTATCATGACCTCCTCCACCTGGCATTGAAGAAATATGAAGGAGAAGGGCAAGGTGAAAAAATGCCGGATCATTTGCTGAAAAAGTTTGCCGGATTTATGATTCGTGAAATCAACGGTTACTGTTTTTCAGAAATGGGCCGCACATAACCTTCCACAGTAATACGGTCATTCTCTTTTTCTGCGTTAGACCATTCATTAATTAATTTGAGCAAGGTAATCAGCATAACGACTAGCCCTGAGATAAAGAAACCCTGTGTAGGCTCTGCTTGATAGTATTGGAAACTGATGATGTGATAAACAAAGAAAGCCATAGCTGTTAATGCAAAATAACCGAGCCTCTGCATATAGGGCCGCTGCTTTTGAAACGGACAATTAAGCAGTAATGGGGACCAGTAAACAACAGAGCAAACCGTTAGTATACCTAAATGGATGATGAAACCAAGAGGGTGGGGAAGCATTAACGTGACTTCATAGCTAATGACTACTCCAATGAAGAACAAGGCTGCACTGACAATGAGACGTTGACTGCCATGGACTACCCATCTTAAATTTTTCCTGAACCATAGATGGGTGCGATTAGCGTACAGGATCCAACCAGGGACTGCAATAAAGGTAATTAAACTTCTAGAGAAATTCATAAGAGTATGCTCATTTTTAATAGTAATGAGCATAATGCCGGCAAGGACGAGAGAAAAGAAAACAGGGAAAAGGATTTTCTTATTGCGGACCAGCACGTGCTGCACTCTCCATCAACTCCTATAAGCTTTGGCGTTACTATTCCCTTATTGATCGAAAATAAACTTTAAAAAGCCGATCCCCTTGGGAGTTAAGACGACTTTCGGCAGGAGAAAATAACGGAAAGATAACAGCTTGTTAGGAGAAGTCAAATTACTGTATTAAAAGTGGAGTTTCCACCAACGGAGTGCTAATTCTTCCACCTCATCCAGATGAGTCATGAAATCGTGTTCTGCTCCTTGAAGTACCTCTAGCTTTGAATCAGCAGACAGCCATTTCATCCCTTGTTGAGTTATTGGCATGAGAATGGCTTCCTCTCCCAGCTCCCCATGAACGATAAGCACAGGACAAGAAATTCTGCTTAAAAGAAGCTGCTGGTCGCATTCCGAAAAGTCATCAAGCATCTGTTTAGAAATCAAGATATGGTCACGATTGGGGTGGTCGACAGGCTGCGTAAGAAATCCTGTGGCAGCAAGCTCATTCAGCTGCGTATCTGTAAATTCTTCGTTCCAGTTATATTGGACAGGTCCAGTCCCAGCTCCTGTTAAAACCATAGTTGTGATATCTTCCGGCTGGAAAGCCTCTAAGCAGACTCTTGCGCCCAAGCTATGCCCATACAGAGCAATCTCTTCGAAACCTTGAGATTTAACAAAAGCAATAGCTGCAATTAAATCATCGACTTCGTTTTTCAAAGAAAGAGGAGTATTTTCACTATCACCGCAGCCAGAGAAGTCAAATCTCAATACGCTGAATCCTGCTTTTGAGAAGGCTTCGGAGAAACGATCAAACCTTCCTTTTGAAAAACGGTTCGACCTGAAGCCGTGACACATTATAATAACTTTTCGCTTGTTTTTACCTTGTAAGTCTCCTGCTAATGAAAGTCCTTTGGAATTCTTAATACGGATCTGGTTCACGATTCAGTCTCCTTGTCTATGTAAAAAATATTCAAAACTTAAATAAAATCATCAAGCGAAGGTTTTAGCTTCATTAAAGACGTCCATAAGTAGTCCTCTCCGAAAAGGCAGTCAGAAGGCTCCGTTTTCTTCATTTTTCTAAATGAAGAAATAGTAAATTTCTGTTCGAGGATTTCCTTCAGTCTGGCTTCTTGATAACCAATCCCGCCTTGCATATTGAATTGGCGATAAACCTCCCAGTCAGAAATATCCGCACCACCATCAGGGGTGAAACAGACCAGCCCGAAATATCCGTTAGGCTTTAGGCATTCCGCGATAATATCTAAATAATTGATTCTTTGATGAGGCGGAAGGTGGTGCAATAAGCCGCTGTCGTAAATGAAATCGTAAGAATCAGGCTGAAGATTCAGCTTAAATATGTCTCCGCAGCGATAACGAATGGAGAGGTCTTCTTTCTTCGCTCGCTGGCGTGCCCAATTTATAGCATTGTCTGATAAGTCGACAGCTTCTACCTCACATCCTTGTCTCGCCATATACATAGCGTTTCTTCCTGGACCGCAGCCTAGTTCCAGAACGGTCTCAGGTGAGATGGAATGATTAAAATAATCCACTAGGTTTTCATCAGGGTAAGCGTTTTGGAAGAAAGGAACATCTTGATTACGATCTTCGTAGAATTTCTCCCAGAAGGGCTTGGATGCACGCATCAATTCATCCAGCATACGATAGAGATCTTGATTATTTAATATTTTTTCGTTCACATTAACCCCTCCAGCACTTTGGATTGAATAGCTATCATTATCATACCATTTTCCCTGAACAGCCTCTTATGAAATCAACTGATGCGCTTTGGCGTAATTTTTATTACTTTTAAATTTAAAATGTATTGCTTTTCAGAGTAATTTATTTTACTATTTAAAGTAACAAGGAGGGACATAATGGAAAATTTTCAATTAAATGTGGCTTTGCTTAGGAGGAGAGTACCTAATTTAACAAGTGCAGCTAAGTCAGTTGGTCTTCGTCCAGCCACTGTGTCTAATTTATGCAATGGGAAAATTTCTATTGGCCGTACAGAGGTCAGGACATTAGTCGCTCTTGCCACACTCGCAGAATGCGGGCTGGATGAGTTAATTATTCGAGGGGAGAGATTCGAGATGGTGGAGACTGGGGTTAAAGTACTTGATTTATTTGCACCTTTAGCTAAAGGTGGAACCGCTGGATTGGTCGCACGTCCTGGAATGGGGCAGCTGGTCGTATTGGCTGAAATCTTTCATCGGTTAAAACAAGAAGGGTATAAGATTGTCCTGCTTCATCCTGAAGGGGAGTATCCCGAAGTAAAGGATATTACCGAGGATGTGGATGAAATATGCTGGACCCTGGAGGATGCTGAGAATCAAGTTAAGCAACTGGGAGAAAATCATGATGTTGTATTTGCAGCGGACCGTTCCCATGTCTTAACTGGTGGAATGGTACAATTACAGGAAAGCTGGTCTGCCTTACAGTCAGTGACCACCTTTTTACTCGATCTAAAAGGGGAAGCGGTAGATGAAGATCTTCCTTATGGCCCCCTTGAAACGTTGTGGCAGTTTGACATTGATTTAAGCAGCCGGCATCTCTATCCGGCAGTTCACCCGTTGTTCTCCACCTCTACGGTCCTTGAAGGAGCAAATCTTGATCAGACCCATTTCTCCATTCAGCAGCGGGCCCAGAGGCTGCTTCGAAGGTATCGGGAACTTCGATCTGTCGTGAATGCAAGCAGTATAACGGCACTTTCCTCGGCAGATACAGAGACCTATAATCGAGGGGAAAGATTAGAAGCCTATTTGAGCCAGCCGTTTTTTACAGCGGAAGCTTTTACAGGCCAAAAAGGAGAATACGTGCCATTTAGTACTACACTAGAGGATGTAAGAAAGATCCTTGATGGTTTAGCTGATAACAAAGGTGTTAAGGAACTAACATATAGAGGCAGTCTTTCATAAGGAAGTGATGACATGGATTACATTACCTACCTAAGGTCAATGGTAGGGCATGAAAAAGTACTCATGCCTGTATGCGGGGCGTTAATTTTTGATGAGCAGGGCAGAATCTTGCTGCAGCTGCGCTCTGATACCAACTCCTGGGGAATCCCTGGAGGTTTTATGGAATTAGATGAATCGATTGAAGACACAGCGAGACGCGAAACTATGGAGGAAACCGGGATAAAACTGGGAGAACTGAACTTCTACGGGATTTATTCGGGTAGAGACTTTCATAAGACTTTTCCGAATGGAGACCAGGCCGCTCTCGTACAAATTCTGTTTACTTGCAGAGATTACTCGGGGGACATTCACTTTAATGATCGAGAAACTCTGGATGCTCAATTTTTTTCGTTTGAAGAATTACCGGCGGAAATTTTGGAAAAACATCGGATGTTTCTGAATGATTATCTGGAGAATCCTGCTGGACCAGTCATTGGCTGATGTATAATTGCATAAAATATGGTACACTGTGTGTAGAATAAGAAAGACCGCAGTTTGAGCTGCGGCCTTAACGATAACGATTCCTTCGGGGATCAGCTACTCACTGAGGAATAGACCTCTCCCGTTTGCAGACAGGAGGTCTATTTTTTATTGGTCAATTTTAAGACCAAAGTAAGCAGAGCAATAAGGAAAGTTCCGAACGAAAACAGAACCATAAATACCTCATAGATACTCACTAAAGGCATCACCCCCTTTCTCTGAGAAATAAGGGGGCAGCCGACCTCCGTGTAAGAATCGTTATCTATCTGTTATTGTATCACAGGAAAAATAGGGAAAAGGTCGGAATTTCCTGCATCTTCCTCATTTATCTTCTTGCTATATTTCATAAGCAGTTGAGATCCCACAGGATTTGCCCGACGAAGCACTCTGGCCATACTTGGAAATCGCCGGGAAAGGCGCTCTTTTTTTTGCGGTGTGATAGAAGAGAGTATGGATGCGATAGAAAGAAATTTTGAAGCGATAGATTGGATTTCAAGGATAATGATAAGACGATAGAAAGGATAAGATGCGATAGAACGAGAGGAAGAGTAGATAGAATCCTTTTAGGAAACGATAGAATTGAATTAAGCACCGATAAAAGAGAAATAAAGAAGGATAGATTCAATATTCGGAGCGATAGAAAGATCATGAAATAAGAAAGGAAGTGGTTGAGTGATAAAATAGCTCTTAATCCCTCTGCGGTTGAAGAAATTAGAGTCTCTTACACGAAGGCTCCATCCCCATCTTGCGAAGATCTCCCTCATCAATGACCACTACAGAAGGTTAAAGGCGGGATTTTCAGGCGAGAAGTCGCTTGATTTTCACCTCCGTTTATTACCTCAGATGAATGATCTCATTTTGCATGGATCTCCTGCAGTTTTGCCGTCCAGCGTTTCTTCCAGATTGTCTTATCCCCCACCCATAGTTTGCGCCCAATTTTCAAAAGCAAAGAGGCAGCTATTCTAAATCCCGAGTTTTGCCCCCTCCAAAAGTTGGATTAAAATTTATATTGTCATTTTGTTATAACTGTTATACTATATATATAACAAGTAAAACAAAAGAGGGTGAGATTCATTTGTGTTTATTCATCTTGATTTAGAAGCGAAAGAACCAATCTATACCCAATTAAAAAATGAAATAATTGCCGGAATAGCTAAACAGAAACTTGTTCCAGGAGAAGGGCTTCCATCAGTAAGGTCGTTAGCTAAGGATTTAAGCATTAACCTCCATACAGTCAATAAAGCTTATCAACAGCTAAAGCAAGAGGGGTTTATTCTGATTCACCGCCAAAAGGGAGTGGTCATCAATCCAGAAGGAATTCCTGAAGCAGGTGATGAAGAATTGCAAAGAATAAAGAAAGATCTGCGTCCCATGATTGCTGAATCAATTTGCAGAGGAATAGAAGAAGAAGAGTATATAGAGATGTGCCGGAAGATCTTCCGAGAATTTACTACAAAAGGGGGAAATGGTAATGAATAACGAATTAGCAGCTAGTCTATTAGCTTTCATCTTCATTCCAATTGTGCTTTCCATGATGTTTATTCCATATTGGACTCGAAGAACAGAAAGTTTTGGTGTATCCATTCCAGAATCCTACTACCTGCGAGAAGACCTGAGAAACATGCGAAAGCACTATGTCGTTTATACAGGCATCTTAAGTGTTCTTTCATTAGTGATGATTTTTCTAATGGGAGGTTTATTGAATGAGAGGACTTTAAGTCTTGGCTTTGGTGTAATTACGGTTGTTTATATTATTGCCTCCTTTTTTATTTATTTGTACTTCCATCGCAGGATGAAGGCACTGAAAGCAAAGGAAAAGTGGAGTAAAACGAAGACTCAGCAGTTGGTCGTTGATACGAGTTTTAGAAATTATCGCTTAACGTATTCAAACTTATGGTTTCTTATACCGCTGCTGATCACACTGGTTACGATCTTATTCACATTTCAAATGTATGATAAAATACCAGATCGTTTTCCAATGCAATACAATTTCAGCGGCGAAGTTACGAATTGGGCGGATAAATCCTATAAGACTCTTCTTCTTATGCCAGTGATGCAAATATATTTAACAGTTATCTTCTTATTTACGAATATCGTCATCTCACGGGCGAAACAGCAGGTGAGTGCGGAACAGCCGGAGAGATCTTTAAAGCAGAATCTTGTATTTCGGCGAAGGTGGTCTGCCTTTACGATTTGGTCGGGCATTGGGATGGTTCTGTTGTTCTCCTTCAGTCAATATACGTTTATTTATCCCGTTCATGGAGTATGGGTTATGGTCGTTCCCCTGGTATTTACTTTTGCAATTGTTGCAGGAGCCATTGTCCTATCTGTATCTACCGGACAAGGAGGGAGCCGAGTAAAGACAGTTTCAGGATCTGATGGGGGCGTCATTGACCGGGATGATGATCGCCATTGGAAGCTTGGACAGATTTATTTTAACCCTAAGGATCCCGCATTATTTCTGGAGAAAAGGTTCGGAGTGGGCTGGACGGTTAATTTTGCCCGGCCGTCTGCCTGGGTGGTTCTCGTAGTTATTATTGGTCTTGCCGTGGTGCTTCCGTTTCTATTTGGAGCTTAATGATCGACGATAAGAAAAGGCTGTATTTCATGGATATTCCATAAAATACAGCCTTTTCATTCTATTAAGTTATCTCCTGATTTTCTGCAGCAGGCGCAGAATTTCGAAGTACAACCAGACAAGCGTGACTATTAAACCAAAAGCTCCATACCATTCCATATACTTGGGAGCTCTTCCTCTGACACCTGATTCAATGAAATCAAAATCGAGGACAAGGTTCATCGCGGCCACGGCAACAATGAGTAAACTAATGCCGATCCCAATCCATCCACTGGAATGTAGATAAGGAACGGAGGTATGAACAAATAGATTAAGGGCAAAGTCAATCATATAAACTACGAAAATCGCTAAGGTAGCAGAAACGACCATCATTCTGAAATTCTTTGTTACTTTGATAATTCTTGTAGCATAAAGAAATAACAATACGCCTAATACAGCAAATGTCAGCCCTGCAGCCTGGATCACAATCCCAGGATATTGAGCTTCTAGAATAGAAGATATACCTCCAATGAAAAACCCTTCCAGTGCTGCGTAGATAGGGGCAGTAACAGGTGCCGCTTTCTTAAAGAAAGCAGTAATCAGTGCAAAGATAAGCCCGCCAATTGCTCCAATTACCATCATTAGCGTAATGTTTACCCCCTGGGAATACTGATACCACGTGTAAAGCGCTGCTCCAAGTAAGAAGAGAAAGAGTACAGTTGTCTTTCCTACTGTACCTCCCAGGGTCATTGAGCTGCCTGATGCACGTTCTTTTCTAAATGTATTTTCTTTTAAAATTGGATTTCCAGATCTCATCATTTTCCTCACTCCTTCTTAGTCACTCTCTATGTGATACGTAATTAGCCTCCAGAAGGTTTCACTCCCGTGTTTACCTGTTAAGATAAAGTACCAAACCCATTTAAATAAGAAAGTGGAGTTAAGAGGAGAGCTTTACCCGCTCCTTTATGGATGATTAAGCTAACTGACTAATTTGAGTACCATTTGTAAAGCTTCTTCGGACGACCGATTTTCTGATGGCTGACAATCTGCTTTACTTTGCCTTCTTCCAGTAAATGCATCAAATATCGGTAAACGGTCGGGTAAGCCAGTCCGATTTCTTTGGATATTACGTCCACTGAAGTAGGATCAGGATGATTTTTAAGAAATTCTGCTACGGACTTTAAGGTGTTTTTACTAATTCCTTTGGTGGTAAACACATCCTCTTCTTCCTCTTGAACATGCTTCATATTCGCGATTTGCACATGTAATTTGATTCTGGAAATCATATCAGGGGCTTTCACTGGTTTAAGGGCGAAATCGGTCGCCCCTTCCTCGAGGAATTTGTCCGCTACTTCTTGTCGTTCATCTACGGTCAGTACAAGAATAGGAACATATTCGTTTTGTTTGCGAATTTCTCTAACCGTTTGTAAACCATCCATTTCAGGCATATGATAGTCCACCAGAATGATATCGTAAGACCCTGCTTGGAATTTCTTCATTCCTTCGCTGCCATTTTCAGCGGTCTCTGATTTCCATCCTGCATGCCGGCAAAACTCTGTAAGCATGTAGCGCAGGGATTCATCATTATCTATGATTAGTATTTTCATAACGTACTCTCTCCTTTGGAAAATGGATCCAAAACGTGGTGCCGAGTCCATCTTTACTTTTAATCGTTAATTCGGCATCATGTTCCTGTACTACATTCTTTACAAAAGCAAGTCCTACCCCGGGATGGGCTTTCGTACTGTACCCCGCGTTCCATATTTTGGACACTTCAGAAGGCTTGATTCCCGGTCCGTTGTCTTCAATTCCTATTAATACGCCTTCATCTTCTACTTTGGTCCGAATAGTGACACGGGCATCTTCCTGGCCCTCTACCGCGTCACTCGCATTATCAATTAAATTTACAAGCACTCGCGTCATGCGGATCTTATTTATATAAATTTCAATATCTTTCTCCGCCTGTAAATCAAATGCGTAGATAGTGGCTGAATCTGAGAGCTTGTTGGCTCGCATATAGGAAATAAACGCCTTCAGTGTACACCAGTTTCGTTTTTCATGATATAGAATTTCTGAAACCATATCACTGGTGGATTGAATGGACGATGAAATCTTTTCTGTGTATTCCTGGATTTCTGGATCCTGATTTTTCATTTGGATTAAGGAATTTAATCCTTCCATTAAAGCTAACGGGGTTTTTAAGTCATGCACGAGATGAAGGGCTTCACGGCCGGATCTCGATTCTACCATCTCAAGTCTTGCAATATCGAGGTCTTGTCTCATCTTCCACTTCTGTTCTGAAACGGTCAGATAGACTGCTAGAATGGCGGCATTGATAATAAATACGCCGCATAAAACAAGACTGTAAAAGGAAAGAGTGACGCCGAAGCCTAGCTCCACAGCCATATCTTTAATATCTGAGGATACAGCGCCGTTTCCAAAACCAAAGTGAGTAAGAAAAACTACCGTATCGAGCCATTGAAACCCAAAAAGTAATTGAGATAAGACGACTGCTTTAAACAGCGGCCGGAGCTGTCCCTTCCCTAATAATTGAAGAGCTGTTATAGCTGCCAGTAAGAGGAGGGCAGGACCGCCGAAGTCATAATTCACTGAATTGTATCCGTTAATAATCACATAAACAAGCGGGATGATGGCAATAGGGAGAACCGCCTTCAGCCAGGGCATATCAAGCTTTCTCCCAAGCTCATCTCCGAGAAGAAGAGCTCCAATATAATGAGGCAATGCCCGTACCGTATTTAACATAACAAGCACAAAGGCAGCTACCATTAATGTATTGCCAGAAGGAGAACTGTGTAATTCCTTCATTAAATGGGTGAGGCCGACCACATCTGGAGCCAGCCATAGTGGCATAGATATGCCTAATACAATTAAACCAATCTTTATCCAGATGCTTTTCGATCGAATGAGCTCCTTCATCATTAGTAATCCCCTGCCTAGACCAATCTTTCTTTTATTCTAATACACGCAGAAAAGATTTTCGATCCTTTTTTACTTAAAAGCGTTAATCGGGTATTTGCATCTTTGCTTGGGAAGCTGGGCATTCACTTGGCACACCTAGTATAATGGAGGTAGATGACTCTATATAAAGTGCAGGTGCTTGAGATGATCTTGATGATTGATAACTATGATTCGTTCACCTATAATCTATTTCAATATTTTAAACAAATGGATGAGCAGGTTTTTGTTTTCCGAAATGATGAGGTAACTTTACAGGAAATTGACGCTTTGAATCCCGATCTAATCGTTTTATCCCCGGGTCCTGGAAGTCCATCTGAGTCAGGAATATGCCGTGAAGTTATAAAATCTTATTATTTACACATACCGATCCTGGGGATTTGCTTGGGACATCAGCTGATCGTCGACTTCTTTGGCGGCGAAATTAGGAAAGGGAAACAGCCGGTGCATGGAAAAGTTACGGCTATTCGCCATGATGGAAAGTCTCTGTTTAGGAATATCCCACCCTCTATCCGTGTAACAAGGTACCATTCTCTGGTGACATCGGAAGAAAATTTCCCATCAGATTTACGGATAAGTGCCGTATCTGAAGATGATGTAATCATGGGTGCCCGTCATGCAGATGCTCCCTTAGAAGGTATTCAGTTTCATCCGGAGTCCATATTAACCGAGTTCGGATTTGAAATGCTTAAGAACGCTTACGAGCAGGCAGTGCAATTTCAAAGAAGTCGATTGGAGGTCAGCCGATGAATCCTTTGATGGTGTTCGATTTTGCAGACTCTAAAGGAAATAACCAGCAAATCGCCTTTGAGAAACCAATCTCTGTTGTCACTGCCAACTCCCTGAGTGAGGTAAAGACTGCGTTTCAGGAAGTAGAGAAGCAGTTAGCTAAGGGGAATTATGCAGCAGGATTCGTATCCTACGAAGCTGCTCCTGCATTTGATCGAGCTTTTCGGGTGCATAAGCAGACAGAGTGGCCGCTCGTGTGTTTTGGAATTTTCGATGAACCAGTCGAGGGGGTGAATCTTTCAGAAGGCGAATATCAGCTTTCTCCATGGGAAATGGAAGGAACATTCGCAGATTACCAGACGGGAATGAGGAGAATTAAAGAAGCGATCGAATTTGGAAATACCTATCAAGTGAATTACACTACACGACTGCGATCCCATTTTAAAGGGAGTCCTTATTCCTTTTATAAGCAGCTATCCGTGAACCAACAAGCCCAGTATAGTGCTTTTTTACAATTAGGCAATCATAGCATATTATCTGCTTCTCCAGAATTATTTTTTAGAAGGGATGGTAATCAGCTGACAGCAAAACCAATGAAAGGAACAGCGAAACGCGGCCGCTGGGAAGAGGAAGACAAGCAGCAAATAGATCATTTAGTGGAATCAGAAAAAGAAAGAGCGGAAAACTTGATGATTGTAGACCTATTAAGAAATGATTTAGGGAGGGTAGCTGTTCCCGGATCGATACACGTGCCAAGACTCTTTGAAATAGAAACGTACCCAACGGTTCATCAAATGACGTCGACCATTAACGCTACGTTACTTGAAGACACTTCCATATTCCAAATCTTTCAGGCTTTGTTTCCTTGCGGCTCGATCACTGGGGCTCCCAAAGTTCGAACGATGGAATATATTGCTGCGTTAGAAACCTCTGCCAGAAATATTTATTGCGGGGCACTCGGATATATAACACCGAAGAAAGAAGCCGTATTTAATGTTCCTATCCGAACCGTTATGATGGACCATCGAACAGGAGAAGCCGTATATGGAACGGGTGGCGGGGTCACATGGGATTCAACTCCGGAAGCGGAATTCCGCGAGCTGCAGACTAAGGCGCAATTTCTAACGGAAAAGCGGCCGGAGTTTGAGTTATTAGAGACGATGAAGCTCGAGGAAGGGCGGTTTCCGCTCCTTGAGTACCACCTGAACCGTGCGGGCAAGTCTTCAGCGTATTTTAACCGGCCATTTAACGATGCGGATATCAGAAATCAAGCAGACAAACTTGCTTCTGAACACCCAGAAGGAGTCTATAAAGTACGGCTGTTATTGGATGCAGCAGGTCACGGTAAGCTTACGATCACTCCAATTTCCGAGCCTCCACTAAAGGTGAAGGCGTCGCTTGCTGCTGAACCTGTAAATGAACATGATGTTTTTCTTTTTCACAAGACTACCCATAGACAAGTATATGATCGCCACAATCGGAATGATGTGTTTACAGTTCTGCTTTGGAATCAGAAGAATGAGCTTACGGAGTTTACAATGGCTAATTTAGTGGTCAAGTACCAAGGGAAATTCTTCACCCCGCCCGTGTCGTCTGGTCTATTAGCGGGGACTTACCGGGAAAAGCTGTTAGAGGAAGGCATCATAAAGGAAAGGGAATTAGCTAAAGAAGATCTCGGAAACTTCGAGGAGCTTTGGATGATCAATGGTCTTCGGGGCTGGGTAAGAGTGGAGCTGGTATGACTTGCGGTTTATTTAACCGCAAAAGAGTGAAAAGCAGGTATAAGGAGGTAGTGAGAATGAAACATATCGTTTTTTATGATGCTCAATGTCCTTTTTGCTTTAATGTAAAAAGAATACTTAGGAAATTTGACTGGTTTCATCAAATTAAATGGGTCGCCGTTCAAGAAGTGGAGGAACGGGGAGGTTATCCTTATTTAGAAGGCCGCAATACGCTTGATGAGATCCACATGCTTACGAAAGAAGGTGAAGTGAAAGAAGGGTATTACTCCATTAGAAAACTCCTCTTAGCTTTACCTCCATTTGCTCTGTTGGGGCTGCTTCTATATTTGCCGGGTATGGACCGTGTTGGCTCCCCTGCCTATAAGTGGTTTTCCGGTCACCGTTATCAATGGTTCGGCCGTTATGATATTCCAAGATATGCTTGAAAGTCTCCCCATGATGGAGGCTTTTTTTAATGTAGGAAATTATAATATGAACGAGATAAGTTCCATAAGCCCGTGTTTTCTTTAATTTGTTATAATAAAAAGAAAATAAAGCGTGAACACCCGTAAGGATATTCACGCTTCATGGTTGCCGCTTGCACGGCGGTTTTATTTAGAAGGTTCTGCGACTTTAACCAGCTGTTTACCCAGGTTCTCCCCTTTAAAGAGACCAAAGAAGGCATCGGGAATGTTCTCAAACCCTTCTTTCACCGTTTCTTCATAGGTTAATTTGCCTTCTTGCAGCCATTTGGATAAGTGCTCAAAGCCTTCTTTATACCGGTCCTGATAGTCGGCTACAACAAATCCTTTAATAAGAGCACTGGATTTGATGAGATAGCCTTGGATTCGCGGTCCCTGATCATTTTGAACGTTATAGGACGAGATGGCCCCGCACTGGACGATCCGAGCGAACTTATTCAAGCGTGGGTAGATGGCATCAGCAATTTCGCCTCCCACGTTATCAAAGTAAATATCAACTCCGTCTGGACACGCTTGTTTAACTGCTTCGCGTACATTTTCGGTTTTGTAGTTAATGGCAGCATCGGCTCCGAGTGTGTCAGTCAGGTAGGAAGTTTTTTCGTCAGTCCCAGCAATACCTATCACTCTGCAGCCGAGAATTTTTCCTATTTGTACGACAGTAGAGCCTACAGCGCCCGCTGCCCCTGATACGACAAGTGTTTCTCCCTGCTTAGGGCTTCCAATATCAGTTAATCCAAAATAAGCGGTTAAGCCTGGCATTCCCAGGATACCGAGGGAAGTAGTGACAGGTCCGAGCTTTGGATCTACCTTTCTTACAGCTTCCCCTTTAGCGGTGGAATATTCCTGCCACGGAAGAGCTCCAGTAACAATATCCCCTGCTTGGAAGTCCTGATTATTTGAATCTACTACTTCAGCAACGGCACCTCCAGCAATAGGTTCATTAAGCTGAAATGGAGCAATATAAGATTTCGCATCACTCATACGTCCGCGCATATAGGGGTCAACGGAAACGTATAGGGTTTTTAGTAAAACTTCACCTTCTGAAGGTTGAGGTTGGTTGCTTTCTACAATCGATAAATGTTCATGATCCGGAGTTCCTTCTGGTCGTTTAACAAGATGGATTTCACGATTCATAGTGTTTCACTCCTTCCAAATTTATTACAAATCTATTGTACCTCGGATGGGGAAGGCTAGTAAAAAATATTGACTCACGAATAGGCTCATTTGAAAACGATAAGCAGGAGGGTTTACCGAATGAAAGAGCGTGTCCGCTTTTACCCGGAGCATCATTTTAGAGAGCAAGCTGAGAGTGCTTATCAGAGTCATAGAAATAGAATACTAGCTTCTTTTCCTGAAGCTGAGATTCACCATATTGGGAGCACTGCCGTCGAAGGCTCATTAACCAAAGGGGATGTGGATCTCCAGGTGAGAATTTCAGGAGAACAGTTCCTGCTTTGTAAAGAATTCCTTCTTCAAAATTACTCAGTGAATAAAGGAAGCACTCAAACCCATGATTTTTGTGCGTTTGAAACAAACCAAGAGTCATTACCAGTAGGAATTCAGCTGACAGTCAAAAACTCATCTTTTGATTTTTTCTTCAAAATGACACGTTTTTTTGTCGAAAATCCTGCTTACACCCAGGACTATAACCAGCTGAAGAAGGAGTATGAGGGAGCAGATATGGAAGATTACCTGCAGGCAAAAGCTGCTTTTTTAACCCGCCTCCAAACTTCTGAAAAATATAAACAACTGCTGTGTAAACTAGATTTGTATCAAAAAGTGAAATTTGTTGAAGGTGAAAACTTTGTAACCATTGAGGAGACAAAGAATTTAACCACTGAAGAATTCACTGCACTTATTCACGACTTGGCTAAGGATCCCATTTTTCAAAAAGTAAACCATCTAAGCATTGTAGTGAAGCATCCATATTCCAGTTCTATAGAGGAATGTATGAAGAACCATGGGTTTTCTCACCATGATACGATGATTACGGTGAAAAAGGATTTAGCCGACCACCACAAGAGAGATTGCCCGTTTACATTTAAATGTCTGCCTGAGATTACGGAAGAAGCATTTATGCTAACCTGGGAACGTTGTATGAGCGGTTCTTTAAACTCCCCCTCGTATTTAAATATGAAAGAGCAAATGGGAAGTATAAAGAAAGAGATTGGACCAGCTTACGAACAAAGCTGTAAAATCGCCTATGAAGGAGATCAACCGGCAGGGGTGGTCATTCCTCATATTGAGCAAGGAACTAATGTCGAGGGACGCCTATTCTATTTCGGAATTGTGCCCGAAGCGCGCGGGAAAGGAAAGGGAGCCCTCCTGCATTATGAGGCGCTGACTATTTTAAAAGACGAATTTAAGGCAGAGTATAATGTTGGAGGAACGAGTATCCATAATATCCCTATGCAGAAGGTCTTTCAAAGAAACGGCTGTGAAGAGGATGACAGGAACAGTGTGTACCGCCGATCCCTGTAAGGATCAACAAAGCTTGATCAGTCATGACAAATTAATTACTTCTGCTAAGATATAGCGATAGGAAAAGTTATCCTTTTCTAAATAAGGGTAAAGAACAAAAAGAGAGAATCCTATTTTCATTACCAAGAGAGGCTGCTATAGACTCTTACGATAGACAGGAGGGCCGGAATGATTTTACATACGAATGTGTCTGGAGAAGGTGAAGCCATGGTATTTCTCCATACAGATCTTCAAACAGGCAGGACTGATTTCCAGTTCCAGCAGGACTATTTTAAGCAGACTTACCAAATCATCGCCCCAGATTTAAGAGGACATGGCAACTCGTTCAGTGAAAATTTCAATAATTACTTTCATGATAGTGTATTAGATTTATTGGAAACGTTGGAGAGCTTGAATATTTCTCAAGCACATTTTGCTGGCAATTCACTAGGTGCTTTGGTTGCTATTTTATTTGCTCAGGACCATCCTCAATACGTAAAAAGTTTAACGATCTCCGGGATTATTCCTTACAAGCCGGATCAATGGAAGAAGCTCCATCATAAAGAAGTGGACAAGCAACGGCAGCTTCTTAGGAATGAGGCTTCAGTGGCATATTTTAATCAGCTTCATAACACAAACTGGCGGGAGATTATTTACTTGGAAAGAAATGAAAACTGGTATCCTTTTGCAGAACTTAAATCTCTTCCTGCGATGAATGTACCTATCCTCTATATCGCAGGGGATAAAAACGTCCATGAGCTTTCAGGGATCACTCAATTTTCAGCTTCTAACAACTTTCATGTAGCTGTGCTGCCCTTTGCCTCTCATTATATCCACACAGAGCAGCCGGAATTATACACCGCCATTTTAGAAGAATTTATTCTAAAGCCCGCTCATTCTATGAAAGAGATTCGTTGAACTTTCATCCTCTGCTTAGGAAAGGGAAGGAGAGTTTCAATTGAAAGAAGCAATCTATTGTCATAAATGTTCGCATGAAATTAAGAAGAGAGAGAAGTTAGCCGTCGCAGGGCTGCTATTTCTTATAGCCCCCTATCATGAAGGGTGTTTCGCTAAAGAATTGAAGGGACCTGCTTCTTTATTTATGAGGAACCAGCCGGTTAACAGCATATTTGGTACGGTTTTTGCCATTATTAGTTTTTTCTTATTAGCAGGGGTGCTGATATTAACTGAAGGATACACGAAATTATTTTCCATCTTTTTCGTATTTCCGATTGTTTTCCGACTGCTGTCCTACCTTTTATACGAAAGATATATTCCACGATAACAGCTGTTTGGAGGAGTTACACTATAATGAAATTAAAGAATATCGCACATGATATTGGAGAGCTTTATAGCCGAAACGAAAAAGTTTCGGCTGTTCTACTAGCGGGTTCTGTCTCACGAGGATGGGAAGATGGCCACTCTGACATTGAGCTTCATGTCATTTGGAATCAATCTCCCTCAACTGATGACCGAATGGAAGTCATAAGAAGGGTGAATGGTGTACTCAAAAGTTTCTATCCCTATGAGGATGAAGAGTGGTCGGAAACTTATTGGTACAACGGGGTGAAATTGGAGATCAGTAATTTTCTTTGGCAAACCATTGATAAAACCATTGATAAAGTAACAAAAGAATATTCCACCAATTTAGATGCTCAGTGCTTAGTGGCAGCTGTTCATGATGGTATCCCTTTGTACGGGAATGATAAGATTAGTCAATTCAAAAACAAAATGGCAGTGTATCCCGACGGTTTAAAACGTGCCATGCTAACTGAAAATCTGGAACTCGGGAGCAGGTGGGATAGCAGGGTTGCTCTACAGTCCCGTGGAGATTATCTCATGCTTTATGACTTAATGGCAGCAGTAGAGAAAAAAGTGATGGCACAATTATTTGCCCATAATAGGATATATGTTCACCATCCCGCCTTTAAATGGCAGAGAAAGTCTTTAGAACAAATGCCCCAGGTACCTGAGGGGATAGGCAGGCGACTGGAGCAAGTGTTTATACGTGCTATGGAACCTGGTCTGAGAGAACTAGAAGCCATTGTAGTTGATGTAGAGCAACTTGTGAGTGCAGATTGGTAAGCAGCACATCATCCCACCTGTGGATAATTGTTTAGTCACAATGGGAGTGAATCGGATATAGATGTGGATGGATAAGAATCCATCCGCTTTTTTGTTGTCTAGGAAATTATAATAGGATTTGGGAGTGAATAACTTTTTGAGGTGTGAAGCTCCATCCAGCTCTAACGCCTGGCACCCTCGAGGTCATAAGTCAAACGCCCGTGGGAGGAAGTGCACTCCTCTCTGCCGTTTTTCTTATGCTTGCCGGGGCTTCCAAGTGCTTGCGATTATGCTCTGTAAAAGAAGGGGATAAATAGCAGGGATCATAATTCTGTGGATAAATATTCAGCTTACCTAATCATTTGGTGTGGATAAGTGAAAAAGAAGACCCGCACAGATTTCTGTGCGAGTCTTGTGGGTCTAAACGATTCCTTCAGCTTTCAGTTCTTTAAATTCTTCATCAGAAAAGGCTCGGGAACGAGATAGAAATCGCTTGCCCATCACTCCTTCCAAAGAAAACATTCCGCCTCTGCCATCAACAACATCAATGATGACTTGGGTATGCTTCCAGTATTCATATTGCTTCTTGTTCATATAAAAAGGTGTGTCTCCAATTGTTCCAAGCAGAACATCCTGGCTCCCTGTAAGCAGATCACCTTCAGGGTAGCACATAGGAGAGCTGCCGTCACAGCACCCTCCTGATTGGTGAAACATCAGGGGGCCGTGTTTTTCTTTTAACTCTTCAATTAATTGGAGGGCGGAATCCGTAGCGGTTACACGTTGTACCAATATCGGTCACCTCCTCTTCGTATAGTTTAAAAGAATCCTAGTTTCTGAGGGCTGTAGCTGACTAGCATGTTCTTTGTCTGCTGATAGTGATCCAGCATCATCTTATGGTTTTCACGGCCGACACCTGACATTTTATAGCCTCCAAAAGCGGCATGAGCAGGATAGGCGTGGTAGCAGTTCGTCCAGACACGGCCCGCTTCTATCTCGCGTCCAAACCGGTAGGCCGTATTCATATCACGGGTCCAGACACCAGCACCGAGACCGTATAACGTATCGTTTGCAATTTCCAGCGCTTCTTTCTGGTCTTTAAAGGTAGTGACTGAGAGGACCGGTCCGAAAATTTCTTCCTGGAAAATTCTCATGTCATTCTTTCCTTTAAACATCGTTGGCTGGACATAGTAACCCTCTGAAAAATCTCCTTCCAATGTGTTTCTGTCTCCACCAACCAGGCATTCAGCTCCTTCTTCTTTACCAATGGCTAAATAGGACATAATCTTATCCAATTGTTCAGAAGAAGCCTGGGCACCCATCATAACTTCTGGGTCCAGCGGGTTTCCCGTTTTGATAGCTTTCACTCGTTCAAGCGCTTTTTCCATAAACTTATCATAGATAGATTCCTGGATTAAAGCGCGAGAAGGACAAGTACAAACTTCACCTTGATTTAAAGCAAACATCACCATACCTTCAATGGTTTTATCAAGGAAATCGTCATCTTTACTCATCACATCTTCGAAGAAAATATTCGGCGATTTGCCCCCAAGTTCCAGTGTTACAGGAATAATATTTTGAGAAGCATACTGCATGATCATTCTTCCGGTCGTGGTTTCACCGGTAAAGGCAACTTTATTAATTCTTGGATTGGAAGCAAGTGGTTTTCCAGCTTCTAATCCAAATCCATTGACGATATTTAACACCCCTTCAGGAAGCAGATCACCAATGAGGTCCATCAAGTAAAGGATAGAAGCAGGTGTCTGTTCTGCCGGCTTTAATACGATGGTATTACCAGCGGCCAGGGCAGGGGCAATCTTCCACACACCCATTAAAATCGGGAAATTCCAAGGGATAATTTGTCCAACTACCCCAAGAGGCTCGTGAAAATGGTAGGCAATCGTGTCCTGATCAATTTCTCCAATCGAACCTTCCTGTGCTCGAATAACCGAAGCGAAATACCGGAAATGATCCACTGCCAGAGGAAGGTCTGCATTCAGCGTTTCCCGAACGGCTTTACCATTTTCCCAAGTTTCGGCTACGGCTAATTGTTCCAGGTTTTCTTCCATTCGATCGGCAATGCGATTTAAGATAACAGAGCGTTCCGTAACAGAGGTTTTCCCCCAGGAATGCTTGGCTTTATGAGCAGCATCTAAAGCAAGTTCAATGTCTTCTTCAGTTGAACGTGCCACCTGGCAGAATGCTTTACCGGTTACAGGAGTTACATTATCAAAGTACTGCCCTTTGACAGGGGCTGTCCACTTGCCGCCTATAAAATTATCATATCGTTCTTTAAATTGGACGATCGAACCTTCTGTGTTTGGAAATGCATATACCATCTAATTCATTCCTCCCATTCATTTATAAGTGCAAACGCTTACAAAATTCGCTATGTAAATTGAATTGCACTTAGTTTGAAGCTATCACGCTGACGGAATTTTGTCAATTATTAGATAATTTGGATGAGAAAAACAAGATTAGCAGACCATGCACGATGTACGTTACCTAAAACTAAAAATGAAAGAGAAAGAGTGATTCTGGTAAAATCTTAATTCTCTTCTACGGCCGCTTTTTGTTATAATAGGGCTATCTCTCTATGAAAGAAGGGCACGTATAAATGACCACAACGAATCGTATTTTGCTGGTGGATGGAATGGCCCTCTTATTTCGGGCATTCTATGCTACGGCCATGAGTAATTATTTTATGGTAAATAGTAAAGGTACTCCAACTAACGGAGTTTACGGTATGATGAAACACCTGTTTACTGCAGTTAACCATTATCAGCCCACTCATGTAGTGTGCTGCTGGGATATGGGAAGTAAAACGTTCAGAAACGACATGTTTCCTGAATATAAAGCCAATCGAGGAGCACCGCCGGTAGAACTGATTCCGCAGTTTGATTTAGCGAAGGAAGTCGTTGAGTCTTTAAATATTCCTAATGTAGGACAAGCCGGTTTTGAAGCTGATGATTGTTTAGGCACACTCAGTCATCAATACAGTGAGCATTCGCAAGTGTTCATTTTGACAGGGGATCAGGATATGCTGCAGCTGTTAAAACCGAACATTTCTGTGGTTTTACTGCAGAAGGGCTATGGAAATTATGCGGAATATCACGAGCAGTCTTTTTATGAAGAGAAGGGGATTACTCCTGCCCAAATGGTCGATTTAAAGGCATTAATGGGAGACAGCAGTGATAATTATCCTGGAGTTAAAGGAATAGGAGAAAAAACAGCCCTGAAACTGTTAATAGAGCATGAGACCATAGAAGGAATTCTTGAGAATATGGATCAGCTCACGAAAGGGCAGCGGTCTAAAATCGAAGCGGACCTTGAAATGCTTCATTTATCAAGAAAGCTTGCCCGGATTCACTGTGCAGCAGATGTGAATTGTACATTGGAGGATGCTCTGTTTTATATTGATGATGATAAAATGAGTGCTAAATTTGAAGAACTGGAATTTAAAAATTGGAAGAAGAATATTGTGGGAGTCTCCTAATCAATATGTAAAAGCCGGCAGCAATGAGCTGCCGGCTTTTGTTGTGGGGAATATTAAAGTAGGTCTTTCTTCTGGGTGGATTTATAATTGTTCGCTTCTTTAAAATACATGGAAGACTTCTTATACATTCTTTTGTTGTAGTATAAGTTTCCGAGAAGCTCAAGACTATCCTTGTAATCGTCATATTCATTCATATTCCGTAAATCCGGAATAATTTTATTGTTCCAACTTTGTTAATGAAGTCCATCTGGTGTGTTGTCTCTTCAAGTTTGTTTTTTAAGACATAAAATTTATGCTGGTAATTGAGGGCATCATTTCGATTTTCGCCTCTTCTTCACCAATTCCAATAAAATCTAAACATTTTTCTCTGTCACCACTGTAATAATAGGCTAAAGATAAAAGATAGTTCGTACTTGCATTAAATTCAGTATCTTCTGTACGTCAATATCTTTACGCTTTATATAAATAATACAATAGCCTCGGTATAGTTTTCCATATTAATATTGATATATCCTAGATTATGAAAAATCCTGCGCTTTTCAATAAAATTAAATGATTTTTTGCCACTTTTAAAATCTTTAAGAAGTAATCTTTTGCGATATCATAGGCATTTAAAATCTGATAATTGATGGCAATAATTGTGTAACTATCAATGATTTTGGAATACTCTAATGAGTTAGTATAACCCTCTAAGGCTTTTTCAGCATAAAAATTGGATTCAACCGCAGACCGCGTGCGCGAATAAGCTAAAGATAAATGAAAATAAGTTTCGTTATCTTCTAACGGCAAGCTTTTTCATCAATTTGATTTGCTTTTCGGAAGTAGTCCAACGCTTCTCGAATTTCTCCATTAATAAAACAATCCAGCCCTACAGTTTTGTAATAAAAGAATTGATATTCAGGTGTGGCTTCTGGAAAGATTCCCTTTAGTTCTTTCATTTTCTCTTTGGAAATGCTGGTTTCGTTCAAAGTCATGTCGTGCCTTACCTGGATGATGTGGTACAAGTTCAAGAGATCAATATTTTGATTCGTGTTCAGAGCCCTTTCAGCATAACTTTGAAATTCTTTCATTATTGAAAAATCTCTCATTTGAATGGCTTCATGCCATTGATGCAAATTTTCGTAAATAGTTTCATCAAATTTTTGGTTAATGTCTGTCAGGGTAATACTTAAACGCTCTCCGAGAAGACGATAAATTTCATCGCTGGCATTGATTGAATTGTGTTCAATTTTACTTAAATAGGATACTGAGCAGATTCCTTGGGCAAGATCCTCTAAAGTTAAATTTTTAAACTTTCTGTGCTGTTTAATTAGCGATCCTTTCATTGGCTCTTCATCACCTCTTCATTAAAGCATTCAAGTATACACATTATACTAAAATAAATTTATACACAATACCAATTGCTTCAAGCAGGCGCATTGTTGTTCGAATTACAAGAAAAAGCCATCCTCATAAAGGATGGCTGGGTAAGTGATAATTAAAGTGATTTAAGAGCTTCTTCGATTTGTGTTTCGCCTGAAACAAGCTCAAATGTTTTATGAAACGCATTTGCTTCGTTTAAAGCAGCAATCATCGTTTTAGCAACATCGGCTCTTGGAATAGTGCCGCGGTCAACTTTTTCCTCTGCTTTAACTTTACTGGTTCCTTCTTCGTCGGTAAGACCGCCTGGACGGACAATAGAGTAATCAAGCTCCGTAGTTTTTAGGTAATCGTCAGCTTCACCTTTCATTTTAAGGTAATGTTTCATTTGTTCGTTGCCTCGTTCAGGCTGCCCTGCAGCAATGGAACTCAACATAACAAATTTCTTAATACCAAGGTTTTCTGTAGCTTTTATTAAGTTGATGGCGCCGTCACGGTCAACGATTTCCGTTTGTTCAGGGCCGGTGCTTGATCCGGATCCTGCAGCAAAGATAACAGCGTCCATGCCTTTCACTGCATAACCAACATCACTTGTAAGGTCCGCTAAAACAGGGGTTCCTCCAAGCTGTTCGATTGTGCTTTTCTGCTCTTCCTTACGCACCATACCATAAGCTTCATGACCGTCTTCTTTTAAATATTGAATGAGTAAACGGCCTGTACTGCCATTTGCTCCTGCAACTAGTACTTTCATGTTAAAACAACTCCTTCAGCTAGTGTTCGTCTCCATCCATTATTTAGCCGATTTTCTAGTACGTTAAACATGTAAGCAGGCAGGAGATACATTAATCAGGTAGCGGAAGAAGGGAAGCATAGTTCCTGATAATTGCATCGTGCACAAATATTTGGATTCTCCTGCATAGGAAATTGGGGAATAGGTTTTGGCTTGTTTTTCGCTGGGTCTTCCAGATATGATTTCATTTGTTCCATGCTGATTTGATAAAGATTCTGGACATTAAGCAAATCCTGTTCAGTTAATTGATGTTCTACATGAGTGCCTTCCATTAGATACTCATTCCTAATAATAATATCGTTAAGATCCTGAATCTTGTACTTTTGCTGAAGGTAGAGAGCATATAAGGCTAATTGATTACGGTCCTCGTCGGAAGATTTACCAGTCTTCCAATCTACGATGACCCACTTATCCTGCTCGAGATCTTTGTAAAGCAAGTCCATAACGACGAATATCTTCACTCCGGCAATCTTCATGTAGCGGAATTTCTCCGATTCAATAAATTGCATATGCTGTTTATTTAAAACATCGGCAAAGGACTGACTGGCAAAAAAGTTCTTTACTGTTGTATTTAACCGGTCAGTGATTTTTTGAACTTTTCCAGCTGGAAGCTGATTCGTTTGACTGTAATATATTTCGTGAAGCATCGTGTAGTGTTTGGGACGATTGTTCCATAAATGCTCCTTGCGTGTGGCTTCAATAAATCCTCGGTTAAGGTGATGGCGAATCTCCGTAACGACCTTCTCCTCAGTTGGAATTTGCTTGTTCTGAAGTACCTGCTGAATGATTTGATAGATTAAATCATGCACAATACTGCCAAAGTACATCTCTAGATTAGTGATTTTTTTAAGTCGGTAGGTTTGGCGGGCAAGTGAATCTGAGTCTCTTAACCAGCCATTATGAGAAACATAATAATCGTACGCGTATTTTCTTACGCAAGTAAGCAAAGTTTTATGTCTGGACAGAGACCAGGACAACTCTGGATAGGGTTGAACTTCAAACATAGGGCGCCTCCCGGGGAATAGGTTGGTTTCATTATAGTAAAAATGAGGACAGTATGAAAATTAACAATCTTTATGGTATTGATAGTGATCTAAGCTGATCTGTTTATTTATGACGGCAATTCCTTCCGCTTCAAGAGCCATGGCTTGAATTTCTGCTGATGCTTCGTCCTTAATCGCTAGCTGGCCCTGTGCATTAACCACCCGATGCCAGGGGAGGGAGTATTTGCTGCTCATGGAATGCAGGACACGGACCACTTGCCTGGCTGCTCGTGGACTGCCTGCTGCTCGAGCGATCTGCCCGTAGGTCATCACTTTCCCTTCTGGTATTTGCTGGATAATTTGAATTACCTTATTAGTAAATGGTTTCATCGATTTATCTCCTATCCTATGACTTATAGTGTCGTAGATTAAAAATGACTAGGTTCACAAACTGCTTATTTGACCTTTTTAATCCTCTTCTTCAGACGCGAAGATCTTCACATTTCTCGTTTTTTGAGTTTAGGAATTAGCCTTTATGAAAGTAGATTTG
Source organism: uncultured Bacillaceae bacterium (assembly GCA_963739045.1). Classification (GTDB taxonomy): domain Bacteria; phylum Bacillota; class Bacilli; order Bacillales; family Halobacillaceae; genus Halobacillus_B. The sequence goes on from CAVTYY010000001.1 coordinate 860,873, forward strand.
ATACAATTCACTAAAGATAGAGAAGGGTGTGGAAGCAGATATGAGTATTCCAAGGACGTTAACAATAGCTGGATCAGCTTCACAAGGGAGTGCGGGCATCCAGGCAGACCTTAAAACATTTCAAGAATTAGATGTGTACGGGATGAGTGCTATTACTGCGATTGTAGCTACTAATCAAACGATTGATCAAGGAATATTTACCCACTCTTTAGATGCAATCAAGGCACAGGTTTACTCTTCTTTAGAGCACGTGGGGGCAGATGCTCTAAAGACAGGAATGTTATTTACAGAGGAAATTATTAAACTGACGGCAGACCTCATCCAAACTTCCGGGGTGAAGCATATCGTAGTCGATCCCGTAATGATCGGTAAAATGGGGTCACAATTATTGAAGGACGATGCTATTGAAGCTTTGAAGTCTTATTTGCTGCCCCTTGCTTCCGTTCTGACACCGAATTTAAAAGAAACCGGCCGTCTGCTTAATCAGCAGGCCCCTCAGTCACCAGAAGAGATGAAGGAAGCTGCAGTGGAACTCTACCAAATGGGACCGGAGAATATTTTAATAAAAGGCGGGGCTCTTGAAGGATACCCGGCTGTTGATCTTCTATTTGACGGAAAGAATATGATGGAGATTCGTTCAGAAAGAATTAGCACGATCCATACAAGCGGGGCAGGCTGCACGTATTCAGCCGCGATTACCGCAGAACTTGCTAAGGGATTTACAATGGAAGAAGCCGTACGCTCTGCTAAAGATTTTGTTACGGCAGCTATTCAGTATTCTTTGAATTTCGAAAAGGGCATAGGGTCTACGTATCATGCTGCTTATCGTAAGTATAAGGAGGAAGGACTTAAATGACCACCCATTTGTTCTTATTTGGAGGAAGTCCTCCATTTACAACGCAATTGGCAGAAAAATTCTCCAATCTGATTAGTAACGGTGAGATTGCAGTTTTATATATTGAACGGGAAGGTTCAAGTGAATACTTACCTAAGTACACGTCTAACATCGCTTCGGCATCACATGAAATTTACTGGCTGCCTTTGAAAGAGAACTATACTAAACAAGAATGTGAGCGGTTAAGGCGTTGCGCGGCCATCATTATTGGTGGAGGAGACACAGAACTTTACCATAAGTTTATTGTGCAAGGCCCCTTAAATTCTTTAATCGTGGACATGTTTCACAAAGGTATCCCTGTGGCAGGTTTTTCAGCAGGTGCTTTAATTAGTCCTGTACATTGCGTGATTTCATCGAAAGATAATGATCAGAACATTCAGCTCTTTAAAGCAGGATTGGGATTACTAGACAATCAGGTCATCTCTGCTCATTACTTAAAGTGGGGGGAAGAGCAGTCTTTAAAAGAAGCTGTAAAGCAATCAAGAGTGCCACTAGGCTACGGGATCGCTGACGAGTCCGGACTCTATTTTCATAATCATAAGCTTCAAATGACAGAAGGGTATATACATATCGAATACTCCTCTTAGCCAATGCTTCGGACGAGAGACTAGGGCCAAAGGGTGCAAGCATCTATCTATGAGGGGGCTAGTCTGTGAGGAATAAACGTTCATTTAGGCACTCGCCAGGTACAGCACGTATCTTAGTACTCTTCAGTGTAGGAATATTATTTATTTTCACTGTCACTCTTATTTTTGGAGGATTCTTTTTAAGTATGGTGGGGTTATTCGAGCTGATCGGAGTAACGTATTCCTCAAATTTAGGACTATTATTATTCGCTCTGCTCGTTTTTGTGCTCGGATTCCTTTTCGAAGCAGCAGCCAAAATGATTATTACGGTAAGCCGATTAGTACAGCCTTCGCCATTCGTTTTCCTATTGTGGAAATCGATTGTGTACCTTACCTTTACATGGCTAACCATCTATACTGTAGATGAACTCGTTCGGGATGTAACGATGACTTTGGGAGCTGAGTGGATCTTTGCAATCGCTCTGGTCGTGGTCGATTACGTTTTTGATGAGAAAAGAAGGCAAAAGAAAAACTCGCATGAATAAATCCATGTGAGTTTTTTGTAGTTTCTATTAATTATTAATACGGTCATATTTATCAATTTGTTTTTTTCGTTCCGCGTCCCAGCGGTTTTCAGGATGTTCTTTACATTCGGTCGTACAAGCTGCGTGGTGTTTCTCTTCACATTCCCTGCAGCACACGTATTGACGATTGCAAATCGGGTTGCTGCAATTGATCATTCGATCTTCTTTTTTTCCGCAATGTTCACACTCGGAAACAATGGTCTCTTCTACTTGGTTAACAGGAACAGCAATACGTTCGTCAAAGACGTATAATTTTCCATCGAAATATTTCCCTTTGACTTCCGGGTCTTTTCCGTATGTGTTCACTCCGCCTTCAAGTTGATAAACGTCTTCAACCCCGTTTTTCTTTAGAATACCGGTGAGTTTCTCGCAGCGAATGCCCCCTGTACAATAAGTGAGGACCTTCTTGTCTTTCCATTGATCAGCGTTTTGGGCAACCCATTCAGGAAATTCACGGGAATGGTCTACCCCAGGCTGGATCGCGTTACGAAAATGACCAATACGGTATTCATATTCATTTCGCCCGTCGATCACCACAGTATCTTCCTCTTGCAGCAATTCATAAAATTCGCTAGGTTTCAGATGTTTGCCTCCAAAGCTTTTAGGGTCAATATCATCATTTTCAATACTCCAATTTACTAATTCAGGCTTCACTCGGCAATGCATCTTCTTGAAAGCATGACCTTCATGTTCGTCAATTTTAAAATGGATGTCCTCAAATCTCTTATCAGAACGAACGTACTCCATATACTGTTCTACTTGTGCAGTCGTTCCAGATACCGTTCCGTTTATCCCTTCTGGCGAAACAATGATCCGGCCGCGAAGCCCAAGGTCTTTACAGTATTTTAAATGATTCTTACAGTATTCTTCATAATCCGGCAGATCGACATACTTGTAATACAGCAGAACTCGATAATCTTGTGAGCTCATGGTGATTCCTCCTATATTTATATCTATAACTTTAGTCATAACAGAAAATGTCCATACTCCATCATATTCGATTTATAAAAGAATTTCAAATCGAGAAGATTTTAGGAATCCTTCTGGCATCGATAATAAAATAGGCAGGGAATATTACGGAAAGCGAAGCAGGATGATTGCACATTCTAACTATATAAATACATCCCAAACCATTAAATTAATGGGTCGGGATTCTGGTAAATAACTTTCTCTTAACTCCATCTAATTATTTTATCTCAGCCCCAAGTACAGTTTCAAAATGGTCAATTGCCCACGAATGGCCGGTTTGGTTAAAGCTTGCTACCGAATCTTGGTGAACTACAATAGAGTAACCAAGATTGTAAGCGTCCACTGCAGTGTGGAGAACACAAATATCTGTACAAACCCCTGTTAAGTGGATTTCCTCGATTTTTCGTTCTCGAAGTTTTATATCCAAGTCTGTTCCATTAAAAGCACTATAACGGGTCTTATCCAGATAGTGAACGTTAGAACGTTGTTTATTTAATTCATATAAGCGCTGCATCTCACCGTAAAGTTTTCTGCCTTCTGTATTTCGAATATTATGGGGAGGAAACAACCGCGTTTCAGGGTGGAAAGGGTCGCCTTCTTCATGAACATCTACCGCAAATACTACATATTGGTCTTCTTCTAAAAATTGCTGGGTGATATTAAATAGGGCAGGGGCAATTCTTTGACCTGGTTCTCCACATGACAATGCGCCTTGATCCGCCACGAAATCATGGGTGTAGTCAATGACGATTAAACACTTGTTCATACTTATCTCCTCCTGTGTCTATACATTTATATTAACAGAAGTAAATTATTAGCTGTATTATTTAGTTTGCTTCTTAAGTAAAAATATAATTATGGAAATCCGTACTTTCACTAAAACTCCCTAATCATGAAGACTCCATTTTGAGCCAATAGTGGGAGTTTAGGGACTGCTGGAAAAGGTTCACTTTCAGGTCTCAGCTGTCCCGCAATTCCCCCAGGAGTTAAATTGATAAGTAGACATTTAAACAAAGGATCCCATGAGATATGGGATCCTTTTAATGAGAAGCTGCATGTCGGACGGCGTTTGGATTTTTCAGCATGGTGAACAGCATCATGCCGCCGCAGCACAAGAGGAGGGTACTTGTAATGAAAAATACTGCAGAGAAACCAAAAGCACCTGAGATCATTCCTCCCATAGCAGGACCGATGACATTTCCTAAGAAACGCAGACTGGTATTATAACCAAGCACTTCGCCTTGCATAGCTATCGGGGCTTCCTGTCTTATATAAGCTGTTCTGACAGGAATAATTCCACCAATGGATATGCCAAGCAGGAAGCGTAAAACAACTAACTGCCAAATATTGGTGACAAAGGCTGCAGGGAAATAGACGATTCCTGCCATAAATAGCAAAAACACTAGAATTTTAACATATCCTTGTTTGTCTGCTATTCGTCCCCAGCGTCTTGCCATAAGTAAATTTCCCATTCCTGCCGCAGAAAATGCGATTCCTGAAAACAGAGCGATATTTTCTGGTCCGTGCAAGTTCCCGACAAAGAGAGAAAGAATAGGCTGGATGCTGAAGTGAGCGATTTGAACAAATAAAGACACTACCATCACCATTAATAACACTGGATGCTTGATAATGTGCCCAAGTACTTCTTTAGAGGAATAGCTGGACTGCTCATTGCTATTTTCATTTTCAAGTTTTTGTTCTTTAATCCCAATCGCAACAATGATGGAGGACAGTGTTACTAAAATAGCAACAAAATGAAAGGTAGTAGCATAGCCGATCTCATCTGCAATTAATCCCCCAAGCACGGGTCCAAGCAAACTTCCTGTTATACTCCCGGTCTGAAGTGTTCCGAGTACTTGTCCGGCGATATCCTTGGGAGTTTGAGTAGAGATGAGTGCCTGAGACATTGGAATAAACCCTGTAAAGATCCCCATAAATAAACGAAGCATAAATAATTGCCATACAGAAGTAACAAAACCCATCAAGAACACGGATAAAGCGAGTCCGCACGCTGACATAATCAGTATTTTCTTCCTTCCGTACTTATCACCTATGCGTCCCCAGATGGGAGAGAAAATAAATGCAGATACAAAGGTGACTCCAAATGTAACTCCTGACCATGTCTGGACAAATGAATCGGTGAAACTTCCGAGTTCTTCTATATATAAAGATAAAAATGGTAAAACCATCGTAATGCTGCCTGCTATGAAAAAATTAGCAAACCACATAATCCATAAATTTTTCCTCGCTCTTTGTTTTTGTGTAAGGATAGCGATTCCCTTCTTCCAAAATTATTTCGGTACCCTAAATATATAACATATCAGGGGGAGAATTGAAAGTAACCTTTCTCAATAAACCCGTCATATTACAGATTTCATTCTATTTATAAAGAGAAGGTTGTACAGGAAGGGAACAATAGGAAATTTTAATGTATCCTGTTACAATTAAAGCGGAAGAAGTAGATTTGTAGAGGTGGAGATGTTTTGTTTTTAATAGGGATTACTCAAAAAGCAGCCAATGAAATTAATAAACCGGTAGCTGAACTAGCTCAATATAGTGAAGAAGCAACTGATATTTGTCAGTGGCATATGGATATAGTAACGATAAATCGTCGTAAGTGTTTAATTCTCATCAACAATGAAACCGGGTTAAATCTCACTTTGTTTGGTCTTCGCAAACAACAGTTTGAGAATATTGATCATGTGATCCGCGGTTCATTGAAACAACTCTTTCAATTACTTGAAGTAAAAGAAACGGTGATTGAATATATGCTGAAGCAAGCAGAAGAGTTATATTATGCAGAACCGAAAAGTGAAGAAGTCCTAAGCCTTATAAAGGAAGTAAAGCTAAAAGTGGAAGAGAAGACGAAAGGGCTCAGCTATGAAGAGATTGATGCTGTAGCTATTAATTTCCACAATAATTGCAATGCAGATTACCCTGGTCTGGATTTTGAAAAGCCGTATGAAATGTTTGCTAAATACTTTCAATGAAAGAAAACAGGATGTGGTGAATTCAATTCGCTTGGCGCGAAAACGTAACATTGGTATTCGCATTAGGTCTGGTGGTCATCATTATGAAGGGTATTCGATTGGAAATCGTGTATTGGTCATTGATATCAGCCGGTTGAATGGATTGAAATTGGACAAGAAGGGCCACATTTTATAGATGGCAGCAGGAGCAAAGAATACGGAAGTATATGATTTTATCACCTCTAAAGGGTATGTATCGCCCGGGGGAACCTGTCCAACTGTTGGGGTGGCGGGCTTTACACTTGGAGGAGGTTGGGGATTCTCGAGCAGACTTTATGGTTTGGGGTGTGACAGTTTACTGGAGCTAGAGCTGGTCAATGACTAGGGAAGGGTTATCAGGGCCAATAAACATTACAATTCCGATCTTTTCTGGGCTTGCCGCGGTGCAGGCGGGGGGGATTTTGGTGTTGTTGTAAGCATGAGCTTCCAGCTTGCCAAACCAATCTTTTCCAAAGTTACACTTGTCCGGTTCTATTATGTTGGAACCACGAAAGCGAAGCAGGTTCAAGTAATGGATCTTTGGCAGAACTGGCTGGCCAGGCTGGATAAACGAATGACTTTGGTTGCGAGCTTCTACAAGGAAAGCCATCACAAAAGGTTGTTATATAAATTTTCCAATTAGTCATCTCAAAGACTATGAACATCATATTTTGGCAAGAACGTGAAGCGGTTGAATCGAGTAAATGAGAAATATGATCCGAACCAAGTGTTCAAGTTTCCACAAGGATTAAGGTAATAGTAAAGCGGGAATGGGCGCAGTCCAATGTCCTTTTTTATTTAAGAAGATAGGTGGTAAAGATTCATTTGAGAAATGAACCTATCATGGGACTTCTCTTCTTTCCAATTTTTATGAGCGTTTGGTTCTCTCAAAGGAACTGCCGCTCATTTTTTATGGATTACTTTATCAACTTTCCTTTCGCCTTAGACCGCCTTTATTAAAAAGGCGGCATGCAGGAGGAGAATATAAAACAACCCGTTTTACATTTTACCCTAAGGGGTATATAATTTGTGTTAAATTAACTTTTAATTGGAGGTTACAGCTATGTTTTTTAAATCTTTTTTTGATGAGAAATTAGCTCAAATGTCATATATGATCGCTTGTCAGCAGACAGGAGAGGCACTGGTTATAGACCCGGCTCGTGATATTGCTCCGTACTTGGAAACGGCAAAAAAAGAAGGTTTTACCATTTCTTCAGCTGCCGAAACTCACATTCATGCTGATTTCACTTCAGGGGTACGAGAATTAGCTAATCGATTAGATGTGAAACTATATTTTTCAGATGAAGGCAGTACGCACTGGAAATACCAAAACCTATCTAAAGTAAACCACCAACTACTGAAGGATAGAGATGTAATTAAGATTGGGAAAGTCAAACTTGAAGTCCTGCATACGCCAGGTCATACACCTGAAAGTCTTTCCTTCCTGCTAACGGATGAAGGAGGCGGTTCTGAGGTTCCAATGGGAATATTTACAGGCGATTTTGTGTTTGTCGGAGATGTTGGACGTCCTGACTTATTAGAAAAAGCCGCCGCGGAGAAAGGTACGGCAGAAGAAAGTGCCAAGGAAATGTACTATTCTCTGAAGAAATTTGCTGAATTGCCTGATTATGTTCAAGTGTGGCCAGGTCATGGAGCGGGAAGTGCTTGCGGTAAATCTCTAGGTGCTGTTCCGAGCTCAACAGTTGGATATGAAAAGATCAATAATTGGGCACTTAATATTAAGGATGAATCAGCCTTCGTAGAAAATTTGCTGGAGGGGCAGCCAGAACCCCCTAAATATTTTGCCAAAATGAAGAAACTTAATAAACAAGGGCCGGATCTGCTGGATCAACATGATGTGAAAAAAGTTTCTCTTGAGCAGCTCAACCAGTTAAAAAAAGAAAATGTGAATATTGTAGACATACGCCCGTCTTCTGACTTCGCTAATGGCCACTTAGAAGGAACGTTAAATATTCCCTTTAATAAATCATTTACCAACTGGGCAGGCTGGCTTCTGGATTATGATAAGAAAATTGCTTTCATTGCTGAAAGCCAGCAAGTTGAAGCGGTTCAAAAAGCCCTGCAGTCTATTGGGTTAGACGAGGTTTCACATTATATGGAGAAAAGTGAGCTTGAAAAATTGGATAAATTGGAATCATACGAAAGTATTTCAGTGGAAGAATTAGATGAAAAATATAAAGGTAACAGTAATTATGTGATCATAGATGTGAGAAACCAGTCTGAGTGGGAAGCGAGCCACATGGAAAGTGCAAAGCATATTATGCTCGGAACCCTGCCGGATCGACTAGATGAAATAGGGGAAGACGTCACACCAATTGTCCATTGCCAATCCGGGATGCGCTCGGCTATTGCAGCAAGTGTCCTGCAGGCAAATGGCTTTAAGAATGTGCTTAACCTGACAGGTGGGTATGGCGCATGGAAAAAATATCAATCAGCGTAAGTCTGTTGTGAAAATGAATTGAGCAAGGTTCTTTACAGGAGAGCCTTGCTTTTTTTGTGGAAGAATGAACGTTATCTCATATACCGAGTAGATTTCTATAGAGGAAGACAAAAAAAGACCTCTGCCACAAGGGCAGAGGCTAAAATATATAGGTATAGGATTAGGGGGAGGTGCTAATAAACACTTCGAAATAAAAAATTAATTACATTTGTTCAACTGATAATGGTCTTGGGTAAGCATCTACAGCACTATCCTGTAAAACAGGAGCGGCAGCAGAAGCCAAGAAAGCTACTATAGCAAGAACAGCTAAAAGCTTCTTCATAAGAGAATCCCTCCTAAATGAGAATGTTTATTTAACAATTGAATTGCTAACCTAAGGTAAGTTGAAGATTTTTTATACATTCGTTGATTCTCTAAAAGATCAGCGAGAAACATTGCATAACGAATTACATATACGTGTTCCTTCTTCTCTTGGAAGTAAGGGATAATGATATCTTCTAAATACTGTTCTAAGTTTTCGGATTTGTTTATTAACACTTCTTATAACACTGCAAAATGGAGTTCATAGGATTTAGAAGGAAATGAATTGAGTATTCTCTTCACCTTCATTAATCCATTTTAGGCACCCGTCTTTGTTCTCCAAACGGTAATATTCGATAATTAAACCGTGGATCGTTGTTAATAAGTCAAATGCCTGATAAAGTTGAGTCGCTTTCTTTGTTGTACTCGAGGCTTTTCTCATAATTTTTTATTGCTGACTGGTGATTTTCTATTCTAGACTCTAAGGTTCCTATGTTAATGTGCACTAACCTCAATTGAACAATATCTTCTGTTTGAATCGCAATCTTACGCGCTAAGTGAAAATTCTCAAGAGACTTTGCGTAATTTTTAAGACGACTATAATTTATTCCTTGAACTATGTGACAGTCGGCACTTTTAGCTAAATCATAATGAGTCTGATAGATTTCCAACGCCTGGTCAGCATAAAAAACAGAAGCAGAGATATGGTTAGCTTGGCTGGTACTTAAAGCGAGTAAGTAAAATAGATCACTATATTCCCAGTCTTCTAATATCTAACGAGGAACTATAATTCTTAGCTTCCATAAGTTCTTGGAAAGACTCGTCAAAATTCGCTACTATAGTATTTTAAAATTCCGGAAATTAAATGGAAGTAAAATTCCATTTCTTCATCAAAGGTGTCTTTGTGCTGGCGTATATCTTCCCATACTTCATAAGCCTCCTCCACCTGGTTCTCTAATAGCAGGTGACGGATGCGGAATAATTCAAAGAAGATATATAAATGGTGGTTAGACAGCGTTTCTTTCTGCTGCAATAACTCCTCTTGTAACTGCTGGGCGTCTTCCCTTCGTTTGAATACGATCGATTCATACCATTCCTTCAGTTTTTCCTTAGAAGGGTGGTTATAGGAAGCCTCTTGAAAGTCAAGGCCCAGACGATCATAGAGAAGTTCAAGCACTTCGATAGCAGGAACGGTTTGATCGTTCTCTATCTTAGAAAGATACGCTGGCGAGATAATCCCATCAGCCAATTGGGTTTGAGTTAACCCTTGCTTGACTCGATGAAATCGAAGCACTTTGCCATATTCCATTTTCAACACACACCTAGTTGATCAACTATGGATTTGTCAGAAGTTTCTTTCTTTCAAATCTATATTCAGAATACACGTTCGCTTAGGTTTTTTCAACTATATTCAGGGGTTTCCCAAGTCCCCTTAATTTCATAGCCTTAGGACAGATTTCACCTGTTAACTTTCACAGATTACTTGTCGAAATATTGTGATAACATGAAATTGTTAAAAAATTTGGGAGGGATTTTATGAATTGGAAATCTTTGATGGCAACAGTTGTACTAGGAGGGAGTCTTGTATCCGGGGGCAGTCTTGCTCATGCAGAAAAGTCTTCGAAAGTGGACTTACCAGTTGAAACCCCGAAATTTGTGAAGGATCATTTGAAATCTTCTAAGGTAGTTTCAGAGAAAGCTGTGAAAAAGTTTTTCAAAGATAATCAGAAGCAATTTAAAGCAAACCCGAACAAAAACTTAAAGTTTGTAAAGTCAGAAACCGATGACCTTGGAATGACTCACTTCACCTTTCAACCTGTAGTAGGTAATGTTCCTATAGCAAATTCCCGTGTGGTTGTACATACCGATAAAAATGGGGAAGTTCAGTCAGTTAACGGTGAGTTCCATAAAGATGCGCCTGCCGAGATAAAACAGCAGAAAAAGGTTAAAAAGAAAGAAGCCATTGATTTAGCCTGGAAATATATTGGAGTAGACCGCCAAAAGGCAGATAAAACACAGAAGACGCTTAAAGGAGAAACGTTTGATACATTGACTGAAAATAGTAAGTTAGTTGTGTATGATGACGATGGAAATTATCAGCTGGCTTATCATGTTGAACTCCAATTTTCCCAGCCTTATCCTGCGAACTGGCAGTTATATGTGAATGCTGAAACTGGGAAAGTGATGAAAGCGAGTAATGTAGCGGAAGAAGCTACAGGTACTGGGACTGGTGTACTTGGTGATACAAAATCTTTGAACACCTATCTATCTAATAATACCTATTACTTATATGATATAACGAAACCAATGAATGGAGTCATAGCCACATTTGATAACCAGCATAATGGTTATTACAGCCTTCCAGGAAGCTATGTTACAGATACCGGAAATACGTTTTATAGTGAAAATCAAAAAGCTGCAGTAGATGCCCATTACTATGCAGGGGAAGTATTTGACTTCTACTATGATAACTTTGGGCGTGTAAGTTATGATGACCAAGGTTCATCGATTCGTTCCACCGTCCATTATGGCTCTAATTATAATAATGCTGCCTGGACAGGTAATCAGATGATTTATGGAGATGGTGATGGTTCTACTTTTACTTATCTATCTGGTGGAAACGATATCGTAGGACATGAATTGACTCACGCTGTAACTGAATCCACAGCTGGTTTAGTTTATGAGAACCAACCAGGTGCATTAAATGAATCCTTCTCTGATGTATTCGGGTATTTCATTGATCCTGAAGATTGGTTAATGGGTGAAGATGTTTATACCCCTGGAATCTCTGGAGATGCCCTGCGTTCTCTCTCCAATCCAAACAAGTATAACCAGCCGGAAAATATGAGCCAGTACCAAAACCTTCCTAATACAGAAGCGGGAGATTGGGGCGGTGTTCATACTAACAGCGGAATTCCTAACAAAGCTGCCTACAATACGATTAACAGCTTAGGAATAAATAAATCCAAAGAGATTTATTATCGCGCTCTCACTGTATATCTGACACCTAATAGTGACTTTGCTTATGCCAAACAGTCACTAGTACAAGCTGCCCAAGATCTTTACGGATCCTCTGCAGCCAATGCGGTTACCCAGGCATGGAATGCTGTTGGGGTAAATTAAACACTGCAATTAATCGAAACAAGAGCCTAATGGTTCTGTTTACTCAGACTGCTGATAACATATCGGCAGTCTGTTTTTTTATTTGAAATAATTGCTGCCGAACCACAGTTTCTGGGAGCGCTATGAAAAGTTTAAGAAAGTAATTTGTCCGGTCGAGTTTCTGTGCTTTTAGAACCATGAATGATCATCAGCATCTGGTACTAAGTTGGGTGATTTTCAGGAATATGCATTCGTTTTCTTAGTGAAAATGAGCAATTGTAAGAGTAAATAACCAGAATTAAGGGTATAAAAAGTGTAGCGTTAATAATAGATGAGGCAATTACTTACTGGCAGTAATTGTAACAATAGGTGAGAAGGAGGAGTTCGTGTGAATTATAATGTTGCACAAAAGTTAATCAAAGATCACTTAGTAAAAGGTGAAATGAAGCCTGGAGCAGAGATTGGTCTGAAGATTGATCAGACTCTGACTCAGGATGCTACAGGTACAATGGTTATGCTGGAACTGGAAGCAATGGGTATTGAACAAGCGAAAACGGAAGCTTCTGCTCAGTATGTCGACCATAACTTAATTCAAGAGGATAGTAAAAACCCGGATGATCACTTGTTTCTTGAGAGTGCTGCGAAGCGGTTCGGTCTTCATTTCAGCCGCCCGGGTAACGGTGTGAGTCACCCTGTCCATATGCAAAGACTGGCTGCGCCAGGAAAAACGCTGCTTGGATCAGATAGTCATACGTGTGCGAATGGCTGTATGGGGATGCTTGCGATCGGTGCCGGCGGTATTGATGTAGCTATGGCAATCGCTGGAGAACCTTTCTATGTGAAAATGCCTAAGATCTGGGGTGTGAAGGTTACTGGAGAATTCCCTGATTGGGTTAGTGCGAAAGATGCAATATTAGAGATGCTTAAACGCCATGGTGTAAAAGGCGGTGTAAATCATATTTTTGAATATTACGGACCAGGTCTTAAAAATCTGACCGCAATGGACCGTCACGTTATTGCCAACATGGGAGCTGAACTTGGTGCCACGGGTACTGTTTTCCCTTCCGATGAAGAAACAAAGCGTTTTCTGAAACTCCAGGGAAGAGAAGAAGATTGGATAGAATTGCAGGCTGATGATGGAGCGGAATATGACGTACATGACGAATTAAATCTCTCTGAGCTTGAACCTATGATTGCCAAACCATCCAGTCCTGGAAATGTAGTTCCTGTTAAAGAAATTGCGGGCGAATCGATCTATCAGTCCTATATAGGTTCTTCTGCAAATCCAGGTTTCAGAGACTTTGCTATTGCGTCTAAAATTGTGGAAGGCCGTCACATTGAAGATGGAGTTTCTTTTGATTTAAATCCAACTTCACGGCAAATGTTAATTGATCTTTCTCAACAAGGTCATATTGCTAACTTCCTTCAAGCCGGTGCCAGACTTCACCAGGCAGGGTGTAACGGCTGTATCGGTATGGGACAAGCTCCGGCAACGGGAAGGAACAGTCTGCGTACCACTCCTCGAAACTTTCCAGGGCGTTCAGGTACGAAAGAAGACAGTGTGTTTTTATGCAGTCCGGAAACGGCAGCCATATCTGCCCTGCATGGAAAAATAACAGATCCGCGAGATGCCGGGTTTAGTTATCCGCAAGTGCAGGAATTGGACCAGCCTACCATCGATACACAGCTTCTTGACGCCCCAATGCCATATGAAGAGGCAAAAAATGTTGAGCTTGTTAAAGGACCGAATGTTGCATCCATTCCTGAAATGGATGAATTGCCAAATGATATGGAACTACCGGTTTTATTAAAAATGGGAGATGACATATCGACCGATGAAATCTTGGCAGGCGGTGCAAGAGTGCTTCCTTACCGCAGTAACTTGCCGGAGATTAGTAAATTTACGTTTGAAATTGTCGATGACACGTACTATGACCGTGCCATGGATGTACGTGATGATGGCGGTCACGTCGTTGTTGGAGGTACAAACTATGGTCAAGGATCCAGCCGTGAGCACGCAGCTCTAGCGCCGCGTTTTCTTGGATTAAAAGTAGCGATAGTGAAAGACTTTGCCAGAATACATTGGCAGAACCTCGCTAACTTTGGCGTTCTTCCTCTCACTTTTGTGAACGAATCTGATTGGGAAGAGCTTGAACAAGGAGATGTTCTCGTCTTTAAAGGATTGAGAGATAAAATCCATGATGGATATGAAGTAGAAGCAGAAATTAAAGGAAAAGGCAAGACGCTCAAACTCGAGCATGCTTTGTCTAAACGACAAATTGAAATCATGCAAATGGGCGGTTTAATTAACTGGGTGAAGAACAGACTAGACAAATAAATAAGAAAAACAAGCGCCTGGCAAAAGTGTCAGGCGCTTGTTTTCTAAAGATAGTACCTAACTACCAGGGCATTGAGTCTGTTCTCAGCTATTGCAAAGGTGATACCCATCTATTCTTTGGGCGATTGCAATGGCTTTAACTGTGCCTCTATTTGGGTGCGGTCTTTCTCTAAGAACGGAGGAAGAGCTAAATTCTTACCAAGCTCATCGAATTCTTCATCTGCTGTAAATCCAGGTCCATCGGTAGCAAGCTCAAATAAAATATGGTTCGGTTCACGGAAATACAAGGATTTAAAGTAATAGCGATCAACGATTCCCGAATTTTGCATTCCTGAGTCTTCAATCCGGGTTTTCCAAAATTCTAGTTCGGTTTCATCTGCTACACGAAAAGCGACGTGATGAACGCTTCCTCTGCCTGGGCGTTCGCGCTTGGCAACAGAATCTTCGATCAGCGCTACTTGTGCTCCACTGCCGCCTTTACCTGTTTCGAATAGTTTAAAATTATCCTCTTCGCTTATTTCTTTAAAACTTAGTATTTCGGTTAATACCTTTCTGGTGGAGGCTATATCTGCAACCGTCAAAAACACTGGACCTAGACCGATAATACTGAACTCTTCCGGGATCATACGTTGTGACCAAGGAATTCCAGGCTCGACCCCCTGATTATATTCGTCAGATATAAGCATCAGACGCTGGCCTTCAGGATCTCTGAAACTCAATGTTGCTTTCCCCATTAATTCTTTAATGGAATCATGGTCCACATCGTGCTCAGTGAATCGGTCTTTCCAGAATTGCAAAGCGGCATCATCTTTTACCCTTAAAGAGGTAGTAGAGATGCTTTGATTGCCCGGATAAGTGTGTCCGGCCCCCGGGATTTCAAAGAATGTAAAGTCAGTTCCTGGGCTTCCTTGTGCATCTGCATAGAACAGGTGATACATAGAAGGGGAGTCCTGGTTTACTGTCTTTTTTACTAAACGCATCCCCATTACTGAGGTGTAAAAATCATGGTTCTTTTGTGCATTAGCTGTAATGGCAGAAACATGGTGGATTCCTTTTAGATTCATTTAATAGCCTCCTGTAAAAATAAATAATGGAATAATAAAAAACATCTCGAATTAAAGATAAATGTTACAAATTCTTTTATCTGATGTCAACTTACAAGCTCTAATTTACATCATCCGTTCTAATGGAAATATAGAGGCGGTTATTCTAGGGGAGTAATGGATTAACGGCTGAACACGATCATTAAAAGAAGGGATGAAATCAAATAGACTATTCATTTGGATGGTTCCTGACGCTTCATTAAGTTCCCAAGGTTTGTGGTGAATGCTTCCTTTGTAAATTACATTATTACGGCGAATAAACAGATCTCGCCGTTCCGTCAACCAATGAGACAATGTTCCTTTTTGATTAGTAATCATTGGAAAGTGCGGCGTTAATTCAGCATGAAACTGGGCAGAAGGAAAATTCTTATGAATTCGTCTACTTGTAAAATGGGTCGATTCGCTAGTTTTATTAATCCGTATAATGGAAAGTAGGTAGGGGAGAGTGAAAAATTTTCGCGCCAGCAAGACTGCCGGTAAATAGTTCGCATCTAATGAAAAGAAATAGACCCCTCGTTCTTCTTTGTATCTAACGTAAGTTCTGACGTTTAATTCCACGAATGGCTTCAATAGAGGAATGGAAGGAAGTCCTCGGGGCTGGATTCTGCTCATACGAAAGGGAACAAGAGAAATCCAAGCAGATTGATGATATAAATCAAGCTTCAATCCTTCAGGTAGTAATGGAGAGAGGCACTGTTCAGGGATCGGCCAGTGCAGGAAAAATAGGTCGCTCCATTCTTGCTGCATCAACCATGTATGATGTTTCATTTCAATTCCTTCTTTTTTATTGGTCTTCCCAATAAGCAGTAAACCATGCAATTTAAGAAGGAATTTTGCATAAAAAAAGCCGGAATTAATTATTCCGCCTTTTCTAACGAGTGGTTTTGTCCGCAGTTGCGCCGATCAATTTCCTGGACGATTAATTCTATGAATTCATCATCCAGTTTCAGTTCAACTGCACGTTTATGAGTCAGCAGAAGTAACCGGTTGGATAATTCCTCAATGATGACCAATTGATCCCCTCCTAATGTAAAAGTTGAGTAGACGCTGTTGCGGCTCCAATTATCTCTTTATTCTCGTTAAATAAAGGCTGTCCAAAAACTTCATAATAGATCAGACCTTCAGATAGCGGAAAGGAAATACGTTCTTGAACGGTCTGACCTGTATCAATAACCGTCTGCTTTAAATTCATCAGGGCATTTACTCCATCATTTACATCTAATTCATCATCTCGTTTCCCAAGAACTTGATTAATATCAAAGTCTGGGTGAGGGTTAAACATCCATGTATACCTGAGCTTTACATCACAATGAGCAACTACTATAGGTGAATTGGCTAAGGCAAGTTCAAAGGGCTCGCTTAAGATCTCCGAAAAAAAGAATGACGGATTAATTAAAAGGACTGAAGCGATTTGACAAGCAACAGCCATACTTGGGTTTCTGGTACCGCTTTCTATTTGTGCGTAATAGGCACGATCAATATGAGCGGCTTTAGCTACTTGCTGTTGTGTTAACTGCTTTTCTTTTCTAAGTTGAATTAACCAATTTCTCATCTTGTTCACACCCATTTTTTAAATCTTATATAATAAATTCTACCTAGTTAAATTAAATCCCTTGTGGCAGATTGCAACAAATTAGCCCGTCAATTGGAATTGCAAGAAAAAACAGAAGGAACAGGAGGTCATTGTTAATGAAATAGTGAAAAAAATTTTGTTTCTTCCATCAAACTAAGTCCTAGGATTTGATTTTAACAAAGAAAACGTTTTTTTCCTAATTGCGGACTGAGTTTTTTGTTATGATGGGGCTAGTCCGTTTACAAAAATAAAGACTATAATCCTAACTTACTATAATAGAAAAAAGGGGGGGCGGGTATATGTCTTGGGAAATATTAAATGTTGCTGCTGTAGCCGCCTTTGCATTTAGTGGTGCAATAGTTGCGCTTAATGAACGGTATGATATATTTGGCACATTTATCCTTGGAATTGCGACACCCTTTGCAGGCGGAATTGGACGTAATATAGCGCTTGGGGTGCCGGTGATTCACGTATGGGAGCAAGGGTATTTGTTATATGTAGCTATAGGAACGATTGCAGTGGTTTATTTCTTTCCGAAGAGCTGGGTCATGGCTTGGGATCGATGGAATATTTATTTGGATGCTATTGGTCTGTCCGCTTTCGCCTTGCAGGGAGCTGCGTTTGCAATCGAGCAGGACTTCCCTTTAGGTGGAATACTATTTTCAGCGATTTTAACCGGCGTTGGCGGGGGAGTGGCGAGAGATGTGCTTGCCCAGAGAAGGCCGATGGTTTTACATCAGGAAATCTATGCGGTCTGGGCCATGGCAGCGGGCTTAGTAATCGGGGTGGGGATCATTAGTATAGAGAGTATTTTTCAAACTTATGTATTGTTCTTAAGTATCATCCTTTTGCGAGTGTTGTCTTACCACTTAGGCTGGCATCTAAGATTCCGGGATTTATATCGATTATGAAATAAACAGTCATAAAAGAATTTTATTCAATAGATAACCCGAACCCATATGATCAATGGTTCGGGTTATTGCTATTTATACAAGTGAATTTTATTAAAAGTATTATCATTAATAACGGAAAAGATCACCAGAAAGGTAACGTTCACCGGTATCAGGGGCAATCACTACAATAATTTCGCCCGGGTTTTTCTTTTTCGCTACTTGTATTGCTGCCCAGCATGCTGCCCCGCCTGAAGTACCTAAGAGTAAGCCTTCTTCCCGGGCAAGCCTTCGGGTGATGTCATAAGCATTATCATCCGTTACTTTAAAGATCTCGTCATAGATTTCCTGGTTTAAAATATCAGGTATAAATCCTGGACTCGTACCAACTAATTTATGCTTGCCGGGATTTCCTCCAGAGAGTACAGGGGATCCGGCTGGTTCAGCAACGTGGATAGTTAAGTTCTTAAACTGTTTCTTTAGTTCTTCACCTGTACCGGTAATTGTACCGCCTGTTCCTGCCGTCGAAACAAAGGCGGAAAGCGGTGATCCCAGCTCGTCCATTGCTTCAATAATTTCTTGTGCCGTGGTATGCCGGTGGGCATCAGGGTTTGCCGCATTTTCAAACTGCATAGGCATGAACCCTCCGTCAATTTCTTCAGCAAGCTCTTTCGCTTTAGAAATCGCTCCTGGCATTTTTTCCTCTCCAGGGGTTAACACAATTTCTGCACCGTAAGCTTTTAATAAATTTATTCGCTCTTGGGTCATGGTATCCGGCATCACTAAAATAGATTTATACCCACGTGCAGCAGCATTCATGGCAATGCCGATCCCCGTATTTCCACTGGTTGGTTCAATAATCGTCGACCCTTGTTTTAAGAGGCCTTCTTTTTCTGCCTGTATGATCATATTATAAGCGGCACGATCCTTAACGCTTCCGCTGGGATTGAAGCTCTCAAGCTTCAAATAAATATCTGCTCCGCCCTCAGGAGCTAACCGATTCAATTTTACTAGTGGTGTTTCGCCGATTAAATCAGCAATATTATTGACTACCCTCATGACCTCACTCCCTTTAATTTCATGTGTTTTTGATTCTAACACAGCCATCCGCATAATTTCATGAATAGCGATTGATGAACAAAAGCGGAGGCGTCCGGCAGCCCCGACAAGCATCCTGTTTGATTTTAGACAATAAAAAAAGACACAGAGGTGTCTATGAGAATTGTACAGTTTAATTAGTTGTGATAAGATTAGAAATGGTACACTTATTGTAATTTAATATAAAAATATCCAATTTAATTTTACCGCATTTACTTAAGATTGTCAACTATAAACAATAGGGAGATGGTGTGATGGATCCCAAAGATAAAGATTGGAAACAGGAACAAGACCGTGTAGGGAGAGTAAAAGAGGTCATTACTGCAAAACAAAAGAAGTTTGAAGGAAGCACCTCTAATCTTAAAGAAGACATCATCGATCTCAGAAAGAAGTTTTGGGATGATGTGACGGTGAATATTGATGAACCTGATGATGTTATTGAGACTTACGCTAGTATTAAGCAGCAGGCAGAACTTTTATCAGAGAGAGAAAGAAGTCATGGACAATATTTTAAAAGCGCGAAATTATTGGAGAGAATGAAGTCATCCCCATATTTTGGCCGCTTTGACTTTGCAGAGGAGGACAACAGTACAGAATCTTTCTATATAGGCATTGCTTCTTTAATGGATGAAAAAGAGGAGGAGTTTCTGGTTTATGACTGGAGAGCTCCTGTTTCTAGTCTATACTATGACTATTCCCCAGGACCTGTCCAATACCAGACCCCTGAGGATAACATTGAAGGAGAAATGACTTTAAAAAGGCAGTATATCATTCAGAACGGATTCATTCAGGGAATGTTTAATACGGGGATTACGATAGGAGATTCTTTGCTGCAGAAAGTCCTTGGCGGCCAGGCCACTTCTCAGATGAAAAGTATCGTAGCTACGATACAGAAAGAGCAGAATTCGATTATCAGAAATGAAAACAGTAGACTGCTCATTGTGCAGGGGGTGGCTGGAAGTGGAAAAACCTCCGTAGCAATGCAGAGGATCGCTTACTTGCTTTATCAGCATAGAAAACAGATCACAGCAGACCAGATCCTGCTATTTTCTCCAAACCAAATGTTTTCAAGCTATGTCGCATCCGTTCTCCCTGAACTAGGAGAAGAAAACATGCAGCAGTCTACGTATTATGAATATGTGCAAAAACGACTAGACCAGGAATACACACTGGAATCCCCATTTCAGCAAGTGGAAGAAGCATTAACTTCCAGACGGAAAGATGCATCTCATTTACTTGAAGAGATGGTTCGCTTTAAGTCCAGTATAGAGTTCAAACAGCTGTTGGATGATTATATTGAATCACTGGCAAAAGAAGGACTTATCTTTCGAAATATCAAATTCCGTAAAAAGATCAAGATTACAGCTAAAGAAATTTATAATTATTTTTATCAGCTGAATGCACAAATGTCGATTCCTAACCGTCTTGAACTAGTTAAAGAGTGGATTCTAAAAAAACTGAAAGAAATTGAGTCTGAAGAAATAGAAAAAGATTGGCCGGAGGAAGCCGCCGCACTTCTCGATAAAGGCGATTATATGAGTGCGTACCAAAAACTCGAGCAAAAACAGAAATTGCATGAAGAAACCTTTAATGATTCTATTCAAGAAGAACAGTTTCTGAGAAGTCTGGTGGTAAAGAGGAAGCTTGCCCCGCTTCGTAAACAAGTAAAGCAGTTTCGGTTTATGAATATAAGAAAAATGTATAAGCAGTTATTTGATCAGAACCTTGCTTCTCTCAATCTTCCAGACCACTGGGCATTCTTTGCTGAGAAAACACTTGAGAATCTTGCTGCTTACTACTTGCCTGTGGAAGATCAGACAGCTTATTTATATTTAACGGATCGCCTTGAAGGGAAAAAAATGAATACTGACATCCGTTATGTTTTCATAGATGAAGCCCAGGACTATTCGGCATTTCAATATTCCTATATTAAAGAAATGTTTCCTTCTGCGCACTTCACCTTACTAGGTGATGTTCACCAATCTATTTTCACCCATAACGAAGACGATTCCACCGTTTTAGCTGAAGGATGGCATCAGGATCAAGCTGTGAAACAAGAATTATTAAGAAGCTATCGTTCCACCGAACCAATCGTTGAGTTTACAAAGATGCTGCTGGAGGATGGAAAGAAAATTGAGGCGTTTAACAGAGGTGGAGAATGCCCGCAAATTTATCATTCTGATTCTGCAGATGCCCAGCTTGATATGATTGAGAAGGTGGCTCGCATCCGATTGAGTCAAGGATTCGAAACGGTAGCCATCCTCTGTCAAACGATTGGTGAATGTCGTGCGGTTCATAGTTACCTGAATGAAGATTTGCAAGCAGGACTCATTTACAAAGAGACACAGCCTTTTCAGACGGGGTTAGTGATTCTTCCTGTATATTTAGCCAAAGGAATAGAGTTCGAAAGTGTTTTAGTTTATAATGCCTCTGCTGATATCTATTATAAAAAAGAAGATCGTTTAATGCTTTATACGGCTTGCACGAGAGCTATGCACGTATTAGATGTGTTTTACCAAAATGAACCTAGTCCATTTATTGAAATGGTTCCAAAAAATAAATACGAAAAGAAAACAGCTGTCCAATTGTAGGCAGCTGCTTTCTTTTCGTATAGCAAATTATACTATGATTTGGGTGCAGATAACTTTTTGCAGTGTGAAGCTTCATCCAGCTCCAGTGCCCAGCGTTGTGAGTCCAATCTCTATGGGATAAAGATCAACATGGTTGGTACTTATAAGTAAGAGACTCAGCAGGCAGTTCGGTTTAAGAGTAAATTACTTTTGGACAAGCTTTTCCGCAAAGTTGAATGAATTTTTCGGTACAGAAATGCGGAAGGCAAGCTGATTGGAATTTAAATTAAACCGCTCTACTTTAACGTTAAAGTTGCTGGCAGTATCCATTTTTGTAACCGCAACATAGATGTTTTCCTCTTTTGGGTTCACAATGACCCAGTCGGGGAAATTATAGTTATCCTCAAGAAACTCCATTACTTTTTTGTTAGGCAAGGGAAGTTTGCCGAGCGATATACTTTTCTGCTCCAGAATAATGTCCCCATTTTTCTGGACAACTGGGTTTAATTCAAGTTTGATTGGAAGGACTTGGTCAAATGCTTTAATGTTGCCGACCAGAGTTACATTTCGATCCAGAGAAATTGAATAATCGAACACCGTTTGCGTAGATAATTCGCTTAAATATTCATTAGCAAGCTGTTCGAGATTTTCTTTAGTCGATACAATCGTAAACTCTGCGTCGGAACTTTCTTTTTCCTTATCTACATTTACAATGGTGTAAGAAGTAGGGAAGAAAATGAGAGCAAGCAGCCAAAGAATAATTCCGACATTAATGATCGCCAAAATCCAAAAGGAGCTTTTCCACTTATTATTTAAAAACAGTCGTTTAAACATAATCTACCACCTGTACTATTGCTGGATTTCCGGCTTGATGTACTCTAACACTCTTTCGGCTATCTTTTTATAGCCTTTTTCATTGGGATGAAAGTGATCTTCCTGCCATAATAGTTCATCTTCGGAACCTGAAAAGATGTCTTTGACTGGGATGAATGTTGTATGGTCGTAATTATTTAGAACCTCTTTACTGATACGGTTCCAGTCACTCATAATTTGACTGAGCTCTGGAATGCTTTTGAAATAAGAGTCAAATGGATTGTAAAGACCAATTAAGTAAATAGGGACGTCAGGGTTTAGAACGCGGATGCGCTGCATGATTAGGTTGAGCCGGTCTTGGTAACCTCCTTCAGCATTAACAAACTCCTGGTAATGGAGGTCGGGAAAGTTTCCTTTAATCACTTTCATAACATCGTTTGCTCCAATCGTAATGAGCACAACATCCGCCTGTTTCAGCGAGCTTTTAATTTCTTTGCTTTTCATCCGTTCTAAGAGCTGGTCCGTACGGTTTCCGCGCTTTCCGTAATTGGAGATCGTAATATCCTCCGCTTCCTCATTACTATTAATCGATTCTTGGAGGATTCCAACATAACCCCCGTGATTTGTCGCATCCCCTACGCCCTGGGTCAAGGAATCTCCCATTGCTACAATGTGCAAGTTATTTTTGACAAATAGATTCTTTGCACTTTCAATGACTCCGGTGAACACTTCTTTAATGCCTTCTCCAAGAGTCCCTTCATCATTATTCACGGATTCTTCTTGCTGTTTTTCTTTTGGCTGATTGTTCTGTTTTTCTTTTTCTTTTGGCTCTTCTTGAACAGAAGAGTTTGGTTGATCTTGCTGGCTGGTATCCTTATTATGGTTGACAAGAGCAATGGTAATGCTTGTAATAAAAAAGATACTGATAATAGCTATTAAGATCCAGATTATTTTTTTCATTATGATCACACCTGTGGTCCAGAAGTAGGTAAACTTAATATATACTATGAAGAACGTACCTATATTGTAATAAAAGGTCTTCCTTTAATTATAACATCTTACCATTCCCCACACACATTCGACAGCATTAAAAAAAACATGGGGGCAAAGGCGCGGCTCTTTTGGAAAGAGGTGGAACTTTTGGAAAAACAAATGAGTATTTCTGTTCGAGAACTTGCGGAATATGTCTTCCGCACAGGAAGTATAGACAATCGCTTCCGATCAAACTCCACGTTAACGGAAGGGACAGCCATTCACCAGGCAGTGCAAAAAGAGTACAAAGAGGGTGAAGAGAAAGAGGTGAGTCTGGAATACGTGTATTCCTCTGAGGAAATCTCCCTCAAAATCCATGGTCGCTGCGATGGTATTCTATCCTCTTCTGAAGGGGTGGTCATAGATGAAATTAAATCGACGGCGAGAGATTTGGAAGAGATTACGGAGGAAAGTTATCCAGTTTACTGGGCCCAAGCAAAAGGATATGCGTTTATTTATTTAATGAATCATGAACAAGAATCCATCGGTGTCCAGCTTACTTATGTGCAGAAACAGACCCGTGAAAAGAAACGATTTTATCATACATTTTCAAAAGATGAATTACAGGAATTCATGGAACATGCTGTGAAAGAATACACTTCCTATGCGAGAATCCTGCTGCATATCCGTGAGCAGAAGTCTAATTCAATTCCGGATCTTTCTTTTCCCTTCCCGGACTATCGAAAAGGACAGCGTAAGCTTGCGGGAAGTGTCTATCGTACGATCGAAGAAAAGCGGAATTTATACGCACAAGCTCCCACAGGTATAGGGAAAACGATTTCCACTTTATTTCCAGCTATTAAAGCCATGGTTGACCGCGAACAGGAGAGGATATTTTATTTAACTGCTAAGACAGTTACCAGGACTACCGCAGAGGAAGCACTTAAGCGGATGGAAAACCACGGCCTTATTCTAAGATCAGTGACCTTAACCGCAAAGGACAAAATATGTTTTCAGGAAGAAACAATCTGTCAGCCAGATTACTGTCCCTTCGCCGATGGTTACTACGACCGGATTAACGGGGCTATTGTAGATGTTTTACTAAATGAAACCCAATTAACCCGTCCTGTTATCGAGGAATATGCAAAAAAACACAGGGTATGTCCATTTGAGTTCTCCCTCGATCTTACTGATGTTGTGGATGTCATAATTGGAGACTACAATTATATTTTTGATCCGCGAGTTTCATTGAAAAGATTGCTGCCGGAGCAAAAGAAAAATACGGTGCTGCTCATTGATGAATCTCATAACCTGGTGGAGCGAGCGCGTGAAATGTTTTCTGCAAGTCTCTCCCAGCAGGCATATAGACAAGTGGAGCAAGAGTGGGGAGCCTTGAATGAAACACTAACTCAGGCAGCGAAGGCAGTCAGAAAAGATCTGGATACTTTAAGCGAACGGAATTCTGGGGAACTAGAGTTTGCAGTGGAAAGTATTCCAGGTGAACTAGAAGAGAATTTGGAGCGGTTTATCAATAAGGCAGACCAAGAACTCAAAAATGAAACAGAAGAAGAGAGGTCAGAGCAGCTTCTCGATACATATTTCGCTGCTCAAAATTTTATTAAAATTCTTCAATTAGCTGATGAGCACTATATAAATATCTGCACCAACAGCCGGGAGGATTTCATAGTGAAGTTGTACTGTCTCGATCCTTCTCATGTTCTACATCAAACAACCAAAGCTTTTCGGTCAAGCGTTTTCTTCTCGGCAACTCTTTCTCCTTTCGCTTACTATAAGGACATGCTTGGTGGAAAGAAAGAGGATTACATTTTAAGACTTCCCTCTCCATACGAGTCTGAACAAATTGATGTGGTGGTCGCACCTATCTCCACTCGCTTTAAAAATAGAGAGCGAACGGCGGACAAGCTTGTAGAACTGCTACGTACTCAAGTGGAGGAAAATCCGGGGAACCATTTGTTTTTCTTCCCTTCTTATCATTACATGAATATGATTTATGAGCGATTCAATCAATCTTCTTCATTTGAAACAGCTGCTCAGGAACAAGGCATGGATGAATGGCGTCGCGATGATTTTCTTGCGCAATTTGTAGAAGGTGGTCAGCTTGCTGGATTTGCAGTGCTTGGTGGTGTTTTTTCAGAAGGAGTAGATCTGCGCGGAGATCGCTTAAACGGGGTCGCTGTGGTGGGGATCGGCCTGGCCCCAAGGAGTTTCGAAAAAGAATTAATTAAGAACTATTTTTCAAATATCGGAAAGAATGGCTATGACTATGCGTATGTGTACCCGGGAATGAATAAAGTCCTTCAGGCAGGAGGGCGGTTAATCCGCTCAGAGGAAGATCA
The DNA here is from genome assembly GCA_963739045.1 of uncultured Bacillaceae bacterium. GTDB lineage: Bacteria > Bacillota > Bacilli > Bacillales > Halobacillaceae > Halobacillus_B. The sequence continues at coordinate 886,472 of CAVTYY010000001.1, forward strand.
AGGAACCATTCAATTAATTGATGATCGATTTTTGACACCTAAATACCTGAACCTTTTCCCGGATGATTGGGGGAATTATCGAATATTAAGCTGAAATATTTCCCGGGTAATAAAATACGACAAATGTTGTAGAATCTCTCAGCCTATTTGGTCAAATGAAAATACACTGTTTTGGTCATGTTTTCACTCTTCTGTCTTTTTATAATGGGGTTAACAAGAAAAAAAGGGAGAGATAAATATGAACCAAACGATTATGATTACAGGTGCCTCCAAAGGACTGGGAAGGGCATTGGCGCTGGGATTTGCAAAGAAAGGTAATCGCTTAGCCATTTGTGCAAGAGGTAAAGAAGAGCTGTTCAGAGTAAAGGAACAGATCGAAACTGAAGGGGCAGCAGTCATCGCGATTCAAGCTGACGCAGTCAAGTCTGAAGACGTCGAACGGTTTGTTTCAGTTGTCGAAGAACAGTGGGGAGCGATAGATGTGCTCATCAACAATGCTTCCATTTTTGGTCCCGGGCCAGAATATTTACTCGATTACGATGTGAAAAGGTTTGAAGAAGTCCTGCGGGTCAATGTCATGAATCCATTTATTGTGACCAAAAGGGTTCTGCCAGGCATGCTTACTAGAAAAAACGGTTCGATCATCAATATAACCTCTGAAGCAGGTCATACAGGCTTTGCAGAGTGGGGTGCCTATGGGATATCTAAATTTGCCGTTGAAGGAATGACTCAGACCTGGGCAGAGGAAGCCGCTGATTACAACGTGAGGATAAATATGGTGGATCCTGGAGAAATGGATACAGAAATGCATGATATTGCTGTGCCCGGCTGTGATTATCCTTTAGCGAAACCAGAAGAGCGGCTGGAAGTGTTTTATTACCTTGCTTCTGATGCTTCCGAAAACAGGACAGGCGAAAGGTTTGAAGCGGCAGTATTTAATGGGGGCGAAGCAGGTGAAGAACATGAGTAAAGCAGCTATGAAGTTTCATGTTCCTGATCATTTGCATGCTTCAAGTCCTGTGGAACACAACGGCACCTCAAGGAATGATGTGCGTATGATGGTGCTTGACCGTTTAACTGGCGAATATCAGCACGATCGGTTTCCTTCGATAAGCTCCTATTTGAGAAAAGGCGATGTACTCGTGTTCAACCAGTCAAGAACAATTCCTGCTCGTTTAACTGCAATTTATAAGAAAAAGGAAATTGAAGTAAGGCTGGCCAGAAAGATTAAAGAAACAGTTTGGGAAGTGTTAATAGTCGGCGCCTCTTTATCAAGGGGAGATCGGGTGCAGTTTACTGACGGCCATGAGGCACAAATTGAAGGAAACGGCAGTGAAACTCCCTTAGTACAGCTCTCCTTCGAACTAAAAGGGATGGATTTCTGGGAATTTATATTTAAATACGGAACACCGATTTACTATGAGTATATTAAGGAACCGTGGCCATTAGCGGATTATCAGACGTTGTATAGCTGCTCGCCAGGTTCTGTGGAGATGACTTCCGCGGGCCGGGCTTTTACTTGGAAACAGTTAGCTGAACTTGAAAAAAGGGGAGTGGAAACAGCCTTCTTAACTCTCCATACTTCTTTAAGCTACTATTCAAATAACCAATGGCCGAATCCATCTTCCCATCCAGAATCTTATGTGATCCCGGAAAAGACAAAATTTCTTGTGCAGCAAGCCAAAAGGGAAGGAAGAAGAATCATTGCCGTGGGAACTACTGTAGTCAGAGCGTTAGAATCAGCAGCGGATGTAACAGGAGAGCTAAAGAATCTTAAGGACCTTTCCTATCTTTACGTAGATGAAAAACATCCATTATCCATTGTCGATGGACTCTTGACCGGTTTTCATGAACCTGAAGCAAGCCATCTTGATTTATTAAAAGCATTTATAGATGAAGAACAGTTAATGACTGCTTATCAAAGTGCAATTTCCGAGGGATATAAATGGCATGAGTTTGGGGACGTAAACCTCATCCTGGAGCGATAAAATGAGGCTGCTCAGATGGCATCATTTTGGAATAGAAGTAAGCAGTCTTCCTCGGTCTAAATATTTTTATAAGCATTTTTTTAATTGCGAGATTGAGACGGAGTTTCACGATAGAGGTGAGGTTGCATTCTTTTTGAAAAATGGTGACTTTAGGATTGAATTGGTTTCTCCAGAAGGCAGGAGTGCAGGAAATACTGGAGTTCATTTAGCCATTGAGGTAACAGCACTTTCGGCATGGGTGAAGTACCTGAAAGGAAAGGGGTTAGCACCTGTTGAAGGACCCTTGCGTATTAAAAATTACTTTACCGTTTTCTATCAGGGTCCGGACGGGGAATTGATAGAATTAATTGAAGTAAGTTGATTTGATGGAAGATTTGCAGACATTAGGAGATTAGTTAGAAATCAAGTCCTTCAGAAACGTGCAGGATTGTGTAAGACTCGATTTCGAGGTAATTAATGCCCGTTACCTGATTAAGAGTAAGGGCGGCGGGGAAACGATTCGCTTTCCTGTGGGGGAACTGGCGAGCTTCCTCGTTCGTTTCACTCCCTGTGGGATCTCGCCTAGTACCTTCTCCCACGGGAGTCTCATCGTTTCCCCGCCACCCTACCCATAGGTTGATGAACGGACCTTATCCAATGTCTTCCGAGTTACTTGTTAACTAACTATTCTTTGTAACAGACCGTCTTTCCAATCTTTGAAAGGGCAACACTATTTGTTTCCGTTTCATCCAATCAAGGTAGAAGGGAAGGGAATGACGCACAGTTTCCCGACAATCCATTCAATGTAGATACAAGTCTCTTCCCGAAGAATAGCATCATCACTTCCTCCATATTAGAAGAGATATGCTCATGGGACATGTATGCTGACACTAGAATTTTCGCTTTTTCTTGAAGGGGTTTCGAGATTCTATTATGGCAAGGGGGCGGAGGGAAAGGTGAGACTCCTGTGGGAATTGCGGGACAGCTGAGACCCCACAGAGCTGTGCTCGAGGAGGCTCAGCGCCCGCCCCACGGAAAGCGAACCTTTTCCCGCAGCCCCTAAACTCACACTAATGTCTCGAAACTGAGTCTTCAAGAATTGGGAGCTATTATGGAAAAGAGGCACTCTGGATTTAATCTGAACATCTACATTAAATCTAGTATATTCATCTAATAAAAAGAGTCAGCCGAATCTAGGCTGACTCTTTTCAATACTTATGATGCTTTGCTTTTATCTTCTTCAGGCATGATCAGCGGCTGAGGCTTGCATTTCTTTTGCGTAAGCTCGGAAACTATGAAAATAAATACAAAAGCAGCCACACATGCTAACGTACGGAAAGGAAACAATACGATTCCTTCATCCGTCATCATAGGATAAGGCAGAAAAGCCGGAAGTCCAAGTGCGGGTTCGCCACCGCCAATTCTTAAGAATGCGGCAACAATCAACCCAGCAATGGAACCATAAAGGTTTGCCTTCTTATAGAACAATGCCATTGTTAATTGTGGAAACAAAATGGTGTAAACTAAGTCTGAAGCTAAATACCAAAGAGTATAGACACTTTTAACATTCAACGCAATAATCATGGCACCTACACCTACAAGAATAATCGTGCGTTTAATGACTTTCTTTAATTTATCTTGGCTGGCATTTGGATTGATCAACGGACGGTAGATATTCCAGGAAGCCATGGATGAGGCAGACAGGATTGATGAGTCCATGGAGGACATCACCGCTGCAGCCAAAGCTCCAAGCCCAATAGAAGATATGATGCCAGGGGTTAAGTACCGTAAGACATGCGGCAGAATAACCGATGGATTACTTGGTGACGGGAGTCCCAGGCTTGCCCAGTCAACATTGAATCCAACCACTCCAATGAGCACGGCTGGTACTGCAGCAATGATACAAATGATCCCGGCAGTAATGGAAAGCCACATCGCTGTTTTCTCATTTTTAGCGGAAAGAACTCTTTGGAAGTAGACTTGCCATGCAATACCCCCGAAAATTAATAATAACGCATAATCCAGCCAGTTCCAGAAGTAGTTTCCCCATTCAGAGTCCTTCCATCCATCTAATGGAGGGAACAGGTTAGAGTAAGACCCTAGCTCTCCAGAGTAGTTACTCCATGCAGACTGGAGTCCGCCAACGTGGCCGAGGGCAAAAGGCACAACTAGAATCAGCCCGATTAGTAAGATCGCCATCTGGAAAACGTCCGTATAAGCAACGGCCCACATTCCGCCTGCAACTGTATAAGCAATAGCGATGACTCCTGATAAAATGATGGAGGTCGTGAAATCAATGTTTAGAATGGTTCCAAATGTCGTACCTAAAGCTGTTAAGATCGCTGCACTCCAAAACATTTCTCCAAGTAATGCCGGGATGTACAGGACACCTGCCATTCGTTTCCCGAACCGCTGCTCCAACGGATCAATAATCGTCATGAATTCATAACGGCGCATTTTTCTAGCGTAGAATATACCTCCGATAATTAAACTTAAGGCATATCCCCATGGAGCTTGTGCCCAGACGAGTCCATCAGTATAGGTGGATTCAGCCGTACCATTAACATAGCCGCCTCCTACCCAGGTAGCCGCCATAGTGAACATAGCAATTCCAAGCGGCAGACTCCTTTTAGCGACCATCATATCTGAGAGAGAACCGGACTTGTTTGTAGCGAGGAAAGCTCCGATGTAGTATACCAGGGCATAGAAGGCTATCATGGCAATGAACCCGCCCCATTGAATATTATCGTTAGTAACAGCAATGTAAATAACGAAAATGATTAGTAAAGTCCCCATTAAAATGAATGGTCCATTTTTAGATAAGAAGGACTGTTTCGATTGTTTTTCCATTCATATCACTCCTTTGTTATTATTCGGAATATTCCGTAAATCACGACAGACGTACGGTTTCCTTAAATAACTGCTCTCAGTTATTCGTAGATAGTCCGCAGTTCGTTCTATTCCAAGGTGTAAGAACGAACGTCTGCTTTTGGTTTAATGTGCAATTCCGTGGGCTTGACGACCGATTTGTCTAACTTGATTAATTTTGTTAAGAAAAAATTTAATCTTTTTAACAGCTTTTACACTATCAATCCTAGTAAAGTTTGTCAAAGTGAGAATTACACGTAAGGTCTCTTAGTTGAAAAAAATACATAACTAAAAAACACCAGCAGATGCGCTGGTGTCATAAATGTGGGGAGGGAGGCCATTTGATTTTTAAAGCAACTCGAAGATATGATCACAAAACCGGTTTATATGATGCTGATTGTCCGGCGAGATTTGATAGATGTCAAAAACAAACTGGTTTATTTGGTCTTGTAATACTTGTACAGGAAAGTTTTCCTCAGCTTTTTTTCCGTCAACAAGCTGCTCTGCGCACTTCGTAACCGCAGCTTTCATAGCAGGAGAGGGTTCGATATAGGGCAGTCTTTTTATATAACCAGATGTAATCATATTCGTCCGATTCAGTACTTTTCTCAGCATGTATTTAATAAGATTACTGTTTAATAAACCTAAAATATAGTAAAGGTCTTCCCTGTTGTTCGGAAACAGGTTAGCGTTGACGCCGAACAAACTTCCCTTTGGAAGGTAGGCAGCAGAGAAGTTTATCCCCATGGAAGAACAGGTGATGCCTTCTTTATAAAAGTAGGATTTGTTCCTTAAGACAAAGGTATTGCTATGCTCGGCGTAGACGGGCCAATCTTTATGAATATAAAATTTAGGCGGATAGTACCATGCATCCTTATTTCCACCATTTTTATAAAAGGGAATCCATACGTCTTGATCTTCTGTCCTCTCGTCTGGCTTGACGAGGAATTGACCGTCATTTCCGGTTGAAATTCCTGTGCCTCCTTGGACCACGGAATCAAGCATCGTATACTCTTTATGAAAATGATTTAATATTTCCTGAGGAACATTAATTGCAAAATTTCTATTGGGAAGACCTTCGTAAACCTGCTGAGCCAGGAATTGAATTCTCTCTGAAGGAGGAGAGGCATACTCTTCTTCTGTTAAGCGATCAACTAATCTCATAGGTTTTACGCTGGTTTTTTCATTAGGTTTCCGTTTTACAATCGTTAAGATAGCCGTTCGGACATTGGCGTTTCCCATGAGAAACAAACGCCTGGGAGCCAGTATAATTTCCTGAATTTCTGTTTGTTTTATTAGAAACCTTCGAAAGGCTCTATAATACACGTTGGTTAAAAAGGAGTCCTGAACAATCATGGTCAAGACTCCTCCATCTTTTAAAGTTTTCAGACCATGATAGACAAATAAAGCATAGAGGTTAGGAAGGCCAATTTCCTCGAACTGTTCACCCAGCCAATGTTTATTATTTTGAAAGTAAGAGCTTTGTCTTTTTGATTTATACGGAGGATTTCCAATGATCGCATCATACTTTATTTCTTTCTCTGGCATTAAAAAATCCCTGTTTTCGAAATGAATCTCAGGATGAGGATTTTTGATCTTTAAGTCGATATCAAAGGCATGCAATCGATCGGGAGGGTGACCTTGTTTCAATAATTCACGAACAAATACTCCATCTCCCGTACAAGGATCAAGAATAAGCGGAGAGGAAGAAGGGTCATTGAAATGGCTGAGAATTTTTTGGACCATGTATTCTGCAGTGGTTTGCGGTGTTTCGTACTGCCCCATTGCACGTTGATAAGATAACATAAATACCCCTCCTGTACGTTAAGGGTATATTTTACTACTATACAAGGTAAAAGTCACCAAATTATAGTTAATAAGTATTATAAATTGTGGATATATTATAGTTAAAAAGGTTTATTAGAAAAAAGAATTGCTGCCAGATGCTGGAAGGGAAGCGTCAGATTTTTGCGGTATTTGGATTGTGGTCCATCTTCCGATATGATAATGAAGGAAAGAATAAAAAGGAGTGATCCTATGGAACATAGACTGAACAACTTTTCAGATTATCTAAATAAGAATCAAGTAGACATGGCTTTTATTAATTCTACAGAAAACGTTTTTTACTTAACTGGTTTTCATACAGACCCGCATGAAAGACTGCTTGGTCTGCTTGTGTTTAAAGAAGCTGATCCTGTCGCTATTCTTCCGAGCATGGAGGAAAGTCAATTGCGTGCGGCCGGCTGGGAGTACGATGTAATCGGTTATAAGGATCATGAAGACCCTTGGAGCAGAATGAAGGATCAATTAGATGAAAAAGGCATTCATTCTGCAAACACTATCGGCCTAGAGAAGCAAGTGCTATCTTACGGGCGCAGTGAATCCTTATTCTCCCTCTTTCCGGAAGCGAAAGTAGTGGATGTAGAAGGACAGTTGAATGAAATGCGCGTAGTGAAAGACGAGCAGGAAATTTCAATTATGAGAGAAGCGGCAGAGCTTGCTGATTATGGTGTGAAGATCGGAACTGAAACATTAAAAGAGGGAATTACAGAGATGGATGTGATCGCGGCCATTGAATATGAACTGAAACGAAAAGGTGTGTCAGAAATGTCCTTTTCTACGATGGTTCTATTCGGTGAAAAGTCGGGTCAGCCTCACGGTAATCCAGGGGACCGGAAGCTGAAACCAGGTGACTTTGTCCTCTTTGATCTAGGGGTAGTTTGGAAAGGCTATACGTCTGATATTACCCGTACATTTGCGTATAAGTCTGTTTCTGATCAGCAGCGCAGTATTTATGAGAAGGTTAAGGAAGCCTTAGAAGCTTCTCTTTCCATTTCCAAACCAGGAACTAGGATTGGAGATCTGGACCAAACAGCGAGAGACATCATTACCGAAGCGGGGTATGGAGATAAGTTTCCGCACAGAATCGGTCACGGTCTGGGGATTAATGTACATGAATTTCCTTCTATGAGTCACTTAAATGACGGTACACTTCAAACAGGTATGACCTATACCATTGAACCGGGAATCTATGATCCTGAAATTGGCGGCGTACGGCTGGAAGATGATGTGCTGGTTACTCAAGATGGATATGAAACGTTAACTAAAACACCAAAAGAACTGCGCATTATTGATTGAACTGAGTCATGGTGGAGGACGGGATGAAACTTCACAAGAATAAAGCTCAGACAAAATTTCTTGAGCTAGAGGCTGAGACAGAAGTCTTTTAGTCATTATTTAATCCGAACGATGATGAAATGTTTACGACATTATTCTATCATCGTTCGGATTTTTTGTGCTTCATGAGGTAAGATGTCCAGCCGTTCCCACAAGACGAAGACATAGGTTTGACCACGGAGTGCGCAGCACGAGGAGGCACACCAGCTGCCCGCGACAAGCGGAGTATACTCTGGAGCGGCCATAGGATAAACCTCTTCTCTTCAGTCAATTATTCGTCTATAGATTGGGGGCAAATCCATGCCTCTTGTTTTATTTAGAAGCAGACGTTTCCTACGTTTGCCGGGAGCTTGGCAGCCAGTCTACATCCTTCGTTGTGGGCCATGTGGTCTCTAAAAAAGCCTGCTCGTGTTTGATTCTCTTCTAAATTACACGTTTCAGCTACTTTTCTAGTTCCTATCGTTTCTAATCCATTTAGAGATGAGCTTGAACCCCTTCATAGACTTCCCATTCGTTCAGAGTTTTACGGAGGAGTCTTTGGATGTCCAGCAGACGGACTTCTCCGCAGTTTTCTTTATTAGCTAAGTCACATAAGGCAACCATATCTAACAATTTAGCTTGCTGCAGCCATTTCTGCGGTAATTGACCTCCGTGTTTAAGGTAACTTGAGATAAAGGGCTTTATATAAGAAGACTTCTGAACATCTTCATACCTCAGCATGTTTCCAATATCAATTAATGGAGAGTGACTGAACGTAAATTCCCAGTCCAAAATTCCAGTAACTTGTATCCCGCCCGTCACCTCTTTTATAAGAATATTCAAAGGGTTGAAATCACTATGTACTAATGAGGTCTGGTTTCCTGTATGATCCAGAAGATGGGCATGGTTCCTAGCCAAGCTGCTGATATCTTTGGCTATTTCCCTGCCGGAATTTTGTATAAAAGGCCTGTCTGTAATGATTTCTTCTAGCATATGGATAAAGGATTCTGCACCGGATAGATCGAGTGGGTGGATGTTTAATTCTTCATCGAAAAAACCAGGCGAGGAAAACTGAAAGGTGTGGATGGCAGCTAAATGCCGTCCTGTTTCGTGTGCTGCTTGTAATAATTTATCTTCCTCTTCTTTATAAAATAACTCAGATAGCTGGTCACCATCTACCCAGCTTAATAGGATAACTGGATACTCATAGGTCGATAATGAAAAGTCATAATACAGAACTTCAGGAACGGGAACGGTGTCCTCAACTAGCTGCAGCACTTTCCTTTCGATCTGTCCTTTGATTATTTCTCCATTATAAATCCGAAGCACATAACATTCTCCAGATACTAGAGTAATTTTTACATTAGAATTACTAAGCCCTCCGCTAAGCATCTCTAGTTTAAGGACCTCTTTTCCTTTTAAAAATGGTTGCAACAGACTTGAGACAGTGGAGTGGTCTGGGCTAATGAGTGGTTTGGAACGCTCCCATCCTCTTTTCATTTGATTCTCTCCCTTATCAACAAAGTTTCAAATATTCGGCACGTTTCTATCATTAATCTAACATAACATAGCTGTCAGCTATGGCTGGATCTCCTGCATGAACTCACCATTAATTCTCTACTAAGCCTCTAGTCTTAGTAGAAAATATGGCTCTAGCTCATTATCTCAGCATTCTGCTCGCGGTATGATAAGGATAAGAAAAAAACAAGGAGGGAAATAAAATAATGAAAAAGTTCATGCTGTTTATTGCAGGATTGATTGCACTTGGAATCCTTCTTGCAAACCTGGGACCTATGGTTTTGCTTGGCGTTAGTGTCTGGCTGCTGTATGTGGTATTTAAACAATTTATGAAGAGCGACTCTACAGCAGGAAAGATTGGCTGGGCAGTGCTTGGGTTAATCATCTTAAGCTTTGCCGTTTCTAATATCTACTCTGTAGTAGGTTTGGCAGCTGCTTACATTCTTTATATCATCTATAAAAAATGGAGCGTTAATAAAAATGAACACGTAACATCGTCCAAAAGTTCTGATCCCTTTTCTAATTTTGAAAAGCAGTGGGCAGAGCTGAATAAATAAACTGAACTCTAAAGGAGAGATTAAGAATGGGAAACCTATTTACCCGATTAAAAGATTCGATTTCAGCAGACTTACATGATGCTTTAGATCAAAAGGAACAACGCAATCCAATGGCGATGCTGAACCAATACCTACGCGAAAGTGAACGAGAAACTGAAAAGGTCCGCAAACTCGTGGAACGTCAATATCGGTTAAAGGATGAGTTTGCCCGCGAGCATCTGAAAGCTCAGGAAATGGCCGAGAAAAGAAAGCGTCAGGCAGATGTTGCTCATCGGGCAAATGAAGAAGCCATGTATGAATTTGCCACGAAAGAGCATGAAGAATACGTGAAACGTTCGGAACGATTAAAAGCCTCCCATTTAGAGGCAATGGAGCAGCTGGATCAGTTGGAGCGTAAATATGAGGAAATGAAACATCGATTAAAGGACATGCACCTAAAACGAATGGAGCTAATGGGAAGAGAGAATATTGCAAGTGCTCATCACCGTATGAATCAAGTGATCGAAGAGTCAGCTGATAAACCCTATTCAAAGTTTTCGGAAATGGACCAATATATTGAGAACCTTGAATACAAAGTGAATAGCGCCTACTATAAAAGCACCTTCGATAGTAAAATGGCTCAATTAGAGAAAGATTTACTGCAGAAAGAAGAAGTTAACAGCTAAATATAAATCATGGTATTATAAAAGGCGCAGAGTACTGCGCCTTTTATTAAAGAATTCATATTAAAAAGAGTGAAAGATATAGAAAAAAACTCCATCATTAAGAATGGCACACCAGGGGGGGAACCTTTATGTTTAAAAATATCTCTACAGATACGATTAATTCCATCTTAATCATAGGGGTGATCCTCCTCGTGGTTGAAGTTGTTTTCTTTAACGGAGGACTCATCTTCTCTATGCTATTTTCTGGCCTGTTTATCTATTTAGGGTGGAAAAGGTACTACAAACTATGGGGGAAAATCTTTTTTTGGATCGGAACCCTCTCGCTGGTATTTACGGTATTAAGCATGATTGCTGTAAGATTTATTATTATCGCTATCATTGTCATCTTTATAAGAAACTATTATCGATCCAAAAAAAATCCAGAACGTATTGTACCAGAAATCGAAGTTGAAGAATTTGAGTTCCCAAGTGGAGGAAAGCTGTTATTTAAGCAGAAGTTCTTTGGAGATCAAACAACTGGGGAACATTCCTACCAATGGCGTGATATTAATATTCATGGTGGTTTCGGAGATCGGATTATAGATTTAAGTAATACAGTGCTTCCTCAGGATGAAGCTGTTATTTCTATTCGTCATCTGGTGGGTAACCTTCATATTTATGTACCTTATGACGTGGAGGTCAGTATCCACCACAGTGCGTTGCTGGGAAAGGCGGCAATCTTTCAGTATAAGAAGGTTAAGATTTGGAACCAGGCAGCCTCCTATCAAACCCCCGGTTATCTTCAAAACAAGCCTAGAGTCAAAATAATTACTTCTCTTCTTTCCGGCGATATCGAGGTGAAGAGAATATGAGTGTATGGCAAAGACAGATCGTGATTGGTGTCAGTACAGTCGTCCTTTTTTCACTTCTGCTCCTTTTGTTTACCTTTATGGGGTTCCCGATCAATTCCTGGTCTGAATTGTGGGAAAGACAAGTCTTAAGCATGCCCTATATCCTCTTAGTTATAACGATTTCCGTCTCCGCAGGTTTACTAATAGGCATTGCACAGGGCTGGTACTGGAGAAGACATTTACATGGAATTGACCACCAACTAAATGAAATCTCGCATGGTCATCCTGTGGCTTATGAAGATCCTGATATAAATGAGTTTCAGCTGATAGAAGAAAAGATGAAGCAGATTGAAAACAAGTTCCGCAAGCAGGCGGAATTATCCCAGCGCCTGGCTACTGAGCGGGCAAAGGAACGAGAGAAGAGCCTTCAGGAAGTGGTTATTCAAGAACGAAACCGCCTGGCCAGAGAATTACATGATTCTGTAAGTCAGCAGCTTTTCGCAGCTTCCATGATGATGTCCGCTATAAATGATTCCAATGAACAAGAACCCGACGGCAGTCATAAGCAATTGAAAATGGTTGAAAAAATGATTCATCAGTCCCAGTTGGAAATGCGTGCACTGCTTTTACATCTGCGTCCTGTAGCCTTGAAGGATAAAACTTTATCAGAAGGAATAGAGGAATTACTTTATGAACTCACGCAAAAAGTCCCTATGGAAATTGATTGGTCAGTGGAAGAAATCGGTCTCGACAAAGGATTAGAAGATCAGCTATTCCGGATCCTCCAAGAATCGGTTTCCAATACATTGCGCCATGCCAAAGCCCATACATTAAATGTGGCGCTGATTGAAAGAGAAGGCAATATTATTTTAAGAGTAGTGGATGATGGGATAGGTTTCGATGTAGAACAAGAGAAGGCGAGCTCTTACGGACTTCAAACCATGCAGGAGAGAGCATTTGAAGTGGGTGGAACCTTAAAAATTGTCAGTCTGAATGAACAGGGAACGAGACTTGAAGTCAAAGTTCCTTATCGTAAAGAAGGAGGAGAGACTTCATGATCAAGGTATTGTTTGTGGATGACCATGAGATGGTGCGAATCGGAGTGTCAGCGTACTTGTCCGCACAAAAAGATATTGAGGTTGTGGCAGAAGCAAGTGATGGAGGAGAGGCAATTGACTTAGCATTAAAGCACCGCCCTGACATCATCCTGATGGATCTTGTTATGAAGCAGATGGATGGCATAGAAGCAACTAAACATATTATGGACGAGTGGCCGGAAGCTAAGATTATTATTGTGACCAGCTTCTTGGATGATGAAAAGGTTTATCCAGCCCTGGAAGCAGGAGCTGCTAGTTATATGCTGAAAACTTCTAAAGCTGAAGAGATTGCCAGGGCAATCCGTGCTACATATGAAGGACAGTCTATTCTAGAGCCTGAGGTCACCGGAAAGATTATGACAAAAATGCGTAAGCCTGCTTTAGACGCTCCTCATGAAAATCTGACCAATAGAGAAATGGAGATTCTAATGCTGATGGCAGATGGAAGAACGAATCAAGAAATAGCCGATCAGCTATTTATCGCTTTGAAAACGGTCAAAGTTCATGTGAGTAATATACTCGGTAAGCTTGAAGTTCAAGATCGTACTCAAGCTGTCATCTACGCTTTCAAGCATGACCTCGTACAATAAAAGAAATCCTGCGCTGCCGTGCCGCGGGATTTCTTTTTAATTTTCGGGAAGTGTCTACCTGGACGATTCCGCATTTGTACGTTTTTCGTAATGTGTGGTGAGCGACCACATGCTTTAACAGTTCCCCCTGTAAGGAACGCGGGTCGTTAATCCCCCCACCCTTATTCGGAATTATTTATGGCAGCGGACCTTCGTTAACTCCAATTAAGCCATCAGCATAGGGAATAACAAGAACATCAATATCTCTCCAACACATAACTAATTCTTTTATTTTGATTTCAAATATAATGAGACGGTAAAAAGAATAAAGTAAAGAACCAAGGGCTTTAGGCAATGCATTTTTACTTTTATACTGCCTACATCTAAAACCTGAACGATATGTAAAGACAAGGTAAAAAATGACGCAGGTAGGTAAGTATGGCTATTTCTTAAGCTAATATTTGGTACAATTTAATTAAAGAAGCAGCTACTTTCAGGCATGTGGTTTAACTGTCTGGGGAATAACATAGATAGAGGTGAGATCATTGAAATGGAAGAACAACATTGCTGATAGCTTTGACTGGAACGATGAAATTTCTAACCTGGAAGAAAAACAGGAATTAGCCAATAAGGTAAGTCAATTTGTTAAAGATGGGGATGTAATCGGAGCGGGTTCAGGTTCTACCTCTTATCTTGCTCTCTGTGCAATCGGAAAACGAATCAAAGAAGAAAATTTACATATTACTGTGATCCCTACGTCCAGTGAAACAGCACTAAATTGCGTGAGATTGGGCATCCCGCAATCGACATTGATGGATTGCCGTCCTGATTGGGGGTTCGATGGGGCAGATGAAGCGGATGACATGAAGCGGTTAATCAAAGGACGCGGAGGGGCAATGCTCGCTGAAAAGCTCGTGATGGCAAGCTCTAGGAAGACGTTTATATTATTAGACAAAAGTAAGAGAGTAAATCACTTAGGTGCTAAGTTCCCTGTACCTGTGGAGACCGATCCGCGGGCGATACATTTAGTAGAAGAAAACTTACAGCACTTCTCTCCAGTCTCCATTCAATTAAGAAGGGCGGAAGCGAAAGATGGTCCAATCATAACGGAATCAGGCAACGTCATTTTAGATGTTCGGTTTGAACATATCCCCGATAATTTCGAACATGAAGTTAAGCAGCATCCCTGGAGTGGTGGAAACCGGCTTGTTTTTTGATTATAACGTGGAAATTTTAACAATTTAAGCCCATTTATCTAATAATCAATGGTACTCGTTCTTGGATTTTCTATAATAGTAATAAAACCTTCAATAAAAGGGGAATCATTATGGGACTGCCAAAGAGGATTACTTATCAGGATGATCGATACCCGTTTATCGTGCTTACGCCCATTGGAAAAAAGAATAAGCAAATACGGTCCATAGGGCATAAAACAGAACGGGGCTTGTTATCGCGTTTAAATGATGCGGTCAGTGATCACATTCGTATACAATCTTTAGATACTTGCCAGCTGAAGAACTACCTGAATATAGAAGGGCAGGCAGTCATTCCGGTCCCTTTTTTAAAAGATGAAACGGTTTATCCCCATTTCCTCCGTCCAGAGCTATTTCTCTGGAAAGAATTGAAAAATGAACAAGGTCTGCCATTACTTGCGGATTATGTATATGATATTGATTTCACCCAGTTATCATCGGAGAAGTTAGAAGTCCATATTGCAGAAGTTATTGAAGATTACATGTTTATAGCAGACGTAGCCACGCAGCCCAGAGAGTATTGGTTAAAGAAGATTTCCACTGCTTTTCATCGTCATCCGATTGTTCAGTTAGCCCACAAGAAAAAAGAAGTCATTCAAGCCGTAGAAACGATGAACCAGTCAGCATTACTATCACTCTTAAAGTATCCAGAAGATATTGCCTACTGGCGGCATCGGGCGGAAATCATTATGAGGCCGTTTCGGTCTCTTCCTGGTGACTGGCTGAAGAAATTGAACTCCAGCTGCAGCCACGAGAAGCATTTGCAATTTGACGCCCCTTCCCGCACGATCTGCTGTTATTGTGAAGATTGTGACTTTTGTCTTTTTTACCAAGTAGATGAAGATATTGTGCAATTTGAAGAAGAATTTGATGTCTTGAAAGCAGAAAAGAGACTCATTACTACAGAACGTCATTTTGATGAAATTGCTAGAAAGAACAAGCGGCTATTAGAACATCTTCAGCAGTTAAAATCCATTAAAAAACAACTCTGGATCGCAAGGAAACAGCTTGATGAGTGTTTAAGGGTTACGCGTCAGATTGAACGTTATCAAAAGAAAGTCAATATATTTAAAGATTATCCCATCCTTCAAATGTATGATCAATTATCTAAAACAGAACTTCCAGAAAGAAAAAGAGCCTCCATGCTTATTTGGCTTGCTGGGGTAGAATTGTATGACGTGAATATTATGAAGCAGCTGCCGCTATGGCTGCAGTACATTCCAGAGAATGTTTATCCGCTTACCGGTCACATCTTAGAAGAACTTTCTGAACGGTTGGAAGAGGTGCGGTATGCTGAAGAAGATGTAATTATTACTATCAAAGGCAGGCCATTAACATATGCGTATGTTCAGCAGATATTAGACTTGATTCATTACTATGGAACCGACTATCCTGCCCACACACTGGTGCAGATGCTGGCAGGGAAAACGACGAATAAGCTTAGAACCCTGCATTTACATGAAACACGGTGGTTTGGCTTGTTATCCGATTGGCCGGAAAAATATATTCAGAAGCTTTTCACACAACTGGAGAAACAGGGTTGGCTGATGAAGCAGCAAAAAGGATATTCGGTAAGTGACTTTGCAGAAGAAGTCATGTGAAACCAAAAGCGGAGAGGAGCGTTTAGATCCGCCGGGCTAAGCCAGCGGCAGCAAGAGGGGCGATTTCCCCCTCTGGAAGTTGATGACTTAGAACCGCGCGGATCTGCGACTCGCAGCTGGATGAAACCAAAAGCGGAGAGGAGCGTTTAGATCCGCCGGGCTAAGCCAGCGGCAGCAAGAGGGGCGATTTCCCCCTCTGGAAGTTGATGACTTAGAACCGCGCGGATCTGCGACTCGCAGCTGGATGAACCAAAAGCGGAATCGCCACGGGTTGGCCCGACAAGCATAAGGCGAGCGGCGGAGTGGAAAAGCTGTCCGCGTCAAAATAATTGTATAATTACCTTGACGATTTAAAATACAGGTCTGCTGTCGGAGGGCCTGTCTATATTTGTATGGTAAGCGCTTTATTATGCTATAATTCTAATTAACTTAATCAAAAAGTTCCTTCTTAACTTTCTGAAATTCAAGGTTTTCAATAGAAGAATGATGTTCGATTAAATAGTGACTGCCATACTAAGGAGGAGAATTCGTGAAGTCTATTTACCATTTAGCACTGGGGGAAAGTTTCCATAAGCTTCACCCAGAGATGCAGAAGAAGTTTGGTTTAATAAGCAAGCAGAAAATTATGATTCTTGGACAAGGAAGGATGACAGAAATCCGAGGAACCCCGGCAGTTCTGCGTCCGATACTTATGGCCTTTGTTCCCTCCCATGTGATGTTTGCGGAAAGAGGGAGAAATATTCCGTTTACACTGGAGAACTATGCTTATGAAGATGAACAAGGCAGAGAAAAGGTAAGCTGGATCAGACGCTTTTTCTTTCCTTATGCGATTCGCGGCTTCGATGCAGTGATGCATTACGATTCGGAAACGGGCAAAATTGTGGATGACCTCGGTAAATCAGGGACCTTTCAAACAGAATTAGATCTTGAAGTTACTCCTGAAGGTGGACTGCTGATGCAGTCGAATGCCATTTCCTATAAGGGAAAGTATGATTTATCAGGCATTCATACCTCAGTTTACGAACATTTTGATGAGGAGCAGGAGGCATTTCGAGTGCACGTTCATGTGGAACATCCTTGGTTTGGCACCCTGCTGATGTATGAAGGGCTTGTTCATACAGAATATTTACCGATGACCTACAGCAATATTCCTGACCGGGGAATATTAGTATAAAGGAGTGCAAAGAACGGATATGAGACATCAAGACTCTAAAACTAATGAGAAAGTTCACACGGATTTTCGCGATCGGATGACGTACGGGGAATATTTAGATCTGGATAAACTGTTGTCTTCTCAGGAAAGATTATCGAATCATCATGATGAGATGTTATTCATTATTATTCATCAGGTAAGTGAACTATGGATGAAATTAACGCTGCATGAATTGCGGGAAGCGATACACGCTATTCGGAAGGATGATTTGCAGGAAGCTTTTAAGATGCTAGCCAGAGTTTCAAACATCCAGACTCAGATTATTCAAGGATGGGATGTCTTGGCAACGTTGACTCCTGCTGAATATATTCAATTCCGGGATGAACTTGGACAAGCTTCTGGTTTTCAATCTTATCAATATCGTATGATTGAATTTGCTCTGGGCTATAAAACCCCGCATGTTCTGAAAATTTATGAGAAAAACACTACATTACATGAAGAGCTGGAAAAAGCATACAAGTCTCCTGGGTTGTACGATGTGGCCATTGAAAAGCTGGCAGAAGCAGGCTTTTCCATCAATCCTGATCTGATCGGACGTGATTATACAGAAATTTATCACGGAGACAAAAGCGTTGAGGCAGCGTGGACAAAAGTTTACAGGAATGTAGATCTGTACTGGGATTTATATCAACTGGCAGAGAAACTGGTCGACATTGAAGACCGTTTTCAGCAATGGCGGTTCAGGCATATGAAAACCGTTGAAAGAATCATCGGGCATAAGGCGGGCACCGGCGGCTCTTCGGGAGTTGGTTACTTAAAGAAAGTACTTGATCACCAGTTCTTCCCCGAACTTTGGGATGTCAGGACAAATTTATAATAATAGGAAAAAACTGAATATAACAAATACGTTAATTAATTATTACATTTATGTTACACTAAGATGTGAATAAATATGAATGCAGAGGTACAATAATGAAAGAACCCATCATTTATCTATCACTTCTTAGTGTGTTGTTGTTATCAGCCTGTTCGTTTATTGCTACAGCGAATGAAAATAATGCAAAGAAATCTGCTCCTTCTCATTTCCAAGTGTCTATGGAAACTGAAGTAGAGCAGTTTGAGGGATATCAATTAACTATCCATTATCCTCAAACTCCTGATAGTCAAATTAATCAAACGATCATTGATTATGTGAACCAGAAGAAAGCATCTTTTAAAAAGAAGAGCTTTCAAACTTCTGTTAAGCAGAATAACCATGAAATCCATGAATTAAATATGAATTTTGAAGTCTTGTATGAGAATGCAAGTGTGTTTGTCGTGCGTTTTATTGAAAAGCTTCATATGGAAAAGCAGACAGAAGTCACCCAAACAATTATGAATTTTGACAAGGAAAACGGAAAACGCTTAGAGCTGGACCAGATTTTCCAAAAAGATAAAGGTTATTACGATCTACTATCCAGCCAGGCTCAAATGGAAGTACTCCAGAAAGCAGGGGTGGACGATGCGGACCTGACTGCTAAGATTAAAGCAGAGTTAAGTCCGAAAGCAGACCTGTATAAGAATACAGCGGTAACTGGAGATTCCTTAACCGTTTATTTCAATCAGGGTCAGCTTCCTAAACAAGTTTCTGTTCAAAAGGTGAAGCTGAAAGACAAGAAGTTAATGAATTTGGTGAAGGAGAAATACCTTCAGCAGGGAAAGCCTGCAGAGAAACGTAAGGAAGTTGCAGCGAAAGCAGAAAAGCCGTTAAGTAACGAAGATCTGAAAGAGGAATATCGTTCTGAAGCTGATAAAAAAATTGCTCTTACGTTTAACGATGGACCGCATCCCAAGGTTACTAGAAGAATACTAGGAACGTTAAATAATTATCATGCAAAAGCAACCTTCTTTATGATCGGTCAGCGCGTTAAGTATTACCCGGAAATAGCCAGAGAAGTTGCTGATCAAGGCCACCAGATTGGGAATCATACTTGGGACCATTCCAGGGCAGATTACTTAACAAACAAGGAACTTAAAAAGGAACTGGAAAAAACTCAGAAGATTATTCAGCAAACAACAGGACAGACTCCGACTGTTGTGCGTTATCCATTCGGAGGAGTTCCTACTGAAAAACCAGATGATCAGCTGCACCGCGCGCCGTTTACGATCACAGTAGATGACTGGCAGCTGGAGAATTCAGAAGTAATCGCCAAGGAAGTTATAGCGAAGGCGAAGGATCATTCCGTAATCATGCTTCATGATCTTTATCCATCTACCGCGGATGCTGTAGAGCAAATTGTCCGCACCCTTACTAAGAAAGGGTACAGCTTTGTGACTTTAGATGAACTTCAAAACAGCAGAGTTAAATGAAAGAGGCTCGGACAAACCTTGAATGGTTAACGAGAAATCCGTCCACCTCATTTATCCTTAAATACAGTAAACCCGAACCAAGGAAAAATTAATGGTTCGGGTTTTTTGAGTGATTAAATTATAGTTGTTCCTGCCTCTTCTTTATAGCTGCAGTTGTTTTTCAGGTTGATCTTGGAAAAGGGTTAGGAAGTCTTCAATCATGGCACTAGCAGTCGCCATTTTACCTGCACCAGGGCCTCTGAGAGTAAGGGGGCCAGCTAAGTCCGTAGTCATAGTCACGGCGTTGTCCACTCCATCAATACTGTAAAGAGAGTGCGACGAGTCTAAGCGAACAGGTTTTACTGCTGCGATAATTTTTCCATTAGATTCTTCCAGTACGGCCAGGTGCTTTATTCTTTCTCCTTTAAAAGTGGCGTGTTCCAGGTCGGATTGATCTAAATCCGTGATACCCTGGCGTGTAACTTCATGCCAGTCAGGCTGTTTTCCATAGATAAGCTGGCTTAAGATCATTAATTTATAAAAGGCATCCCATCCCTCTAGATCGTTAGCTGGATCTGCCTCGGCAAAGCCTTCCTTCTGAGCAGCTTTTAAAGCATCCTCAAAGCTTTCTCCTTTATCGTGCATAGAAGACAATATAAAGTTAGTCGTTCCATTTAAGATCGCTTCCAGTTTTACTACTTTATTGACCTGCAGTAAACGGGTAAGGGTCCCGATGACAGGGGTTCCGCTTGCAACTGCAGCTTCATACTTTACGGATAGTCTTTGCTTTTCTGCCTTTGCTAATAGGGCCGCTCCGTGGTAGGCAAGTAATGCTTTATTTGCGCTTACCACGGGTATATCTGCGTCTAACGCACGTGAAAGGTACGTATAAGCAGGCTGTTCCCCGTTGATAGCTTCAAAGATAACATCCGGCTTTTGATCCAGGATTTCTTCAAATTGATCGGTGACCAATATAGAGGCAGGCAGTGATCTTGGCCGATCCAGCTGTTTCACTAGAATAGCGGTAACTTTTATTTCTGCGCCAGTCAGCTGTTCCAAATGTTGTTTGCGATTTTGAATGATTTCTACTACACCTTGCCCTACAGTTCCATAACCTAACAGGGCTGCCTTAATGACTGCCAATCTTTTACCCACCTTTGTTAATTTTTCGCTGTATCCATTCTCCCCAATGATTAAATTCTACTAAGAACCCATCATGACCATAATCGGTTTCTACATGAAAGTGCTCGCTTCCAGGTACTTCATCACTGAAAGCATCGATGAGTTCTTTGGGGTAGAGAAGGTCATGCTGAAAACTGATTGTATTTACTTTCGCTTTATATTGTTTGCATGCTTTTTTCCAGCCATCACGGCCACGTCCAATGTCATGATGATTCATAGCTTCCAGCAAGTAAAGGTAGCTGTTGGCATCGAAGCGGTCTTTAATCTTTTCTCCTTGATAGTCAAGATAGGATTGAATATTATACGATAAAGGCTCACTTTTACTGCGATCAAACCTTTTTTGAAATAAAGTTCCGCTGCGATAAGTAACCATACCGGCCATCCGTGCTAATTCAAAACCCTGGAGATGGTGATTCGAGGAATATTCCCCTTGCTGCCACGCAGGATCATCTTTAATTGCCCGTGTACCAATATGATTGAACGCGATCCCGTAATCACTTAAGTAGGGGGTAGCTGCCAGAATGTATAACTGTTTCATAAACAGGGGATAAAGCAAGCCCCATTCTAATGTTTGCATTCCGCCAAGCGATCCCCCGGCGACAGCATGCACTTGATGAATCCCTAATTTGATAAGAGCACGATGCTGAGCGTGCACCATATCCCGAATCGTTACTGCTGGGAAATCCAACCGATAAGCTCGTTTTGATCCATTGGGACAGCTTGCCGGGCCAGTAGATCCATGGCAGCCACCTAAAACGTTGAAGGTGATAACTTGATACCGGGAAGTGTCTACGGGCTGGTCCTGACCTATGAGTCCTGCCCACCAGCCAGGCTCCTGATCAGACCCAATAGCATATTGGTTTCCTGTTAAGGCATGGCAAACGAGAACGACAGGGGCACCATCAGGACCAAATCGTTCATAGGCAAGCTGGACATCATCCAAGGTTTCTCCGGATTCAAAGGTAAAAGGACCGATTGAAATGGTATGGTTGTTTTGTTTAGAACGGGTAGGGTTATTCAGTGACATGCTGCTGCCTCCTCTCATAGTTATACGGATAGCGGAGCTTCCTGAAAGGATTTGCCTTCACGAATGGCCGTAATAGATTCATAGAGACTTAAACCGGAAATCAAGTGCGTATCCTCCATCGTTAATTCCTGCTTCGACCAAATCAGAGCAGGCTGGAATTTACGGGCTTCTTCGACTAGTTGATCGGTAACCTTGTATTTGTAAATGACATCGACTGGTAAAGAAGGGTCCAAGGTAGTGAGGTCTTCTGTCTGAATCACGTTAAAGCCGAGACGCTGTAATTTCTTTAGTTCTTTAGAGAAGTCTTCATCCAGATGCTCGTCAACTGCGATAATCGTTTTCTTGCGTAAATCTCCATTGGAACGATCCAGGGAAGATTCCAGCGTTTGGACTACGAGATGCTTCGATTCTCTGTAAGGCTTTGAGAAACCTGTGGCTTGCTCGATGGCAGAATCTAAATCTTCAATTAAGTCTTCAACGGATTCAAGACCGACGGATAAACGGATTAACTCTTCTGTAACTCCTGATTTCTGCAATCCTTCCTCACTTAATTGCTGATGAGTGGTAGAGGCAGGGTGGATAATTAGCGATTTAGCATCTCCTACATTTGCCACATGGGACCAGAGCTTCGTATGGTTAATAACCTGCCTTCCTTCTTCGCGATCTCCTTTGATGCCAAAGACCACTATGGAACCATATCCATAATTTAAATATTTTTCAGCGAGAGCGTGAGTGGGATGATCTTCGAGGCCCGGATAGTTCACCCATGCTACACCTTCATGGTCATTCAAATACTCAGCAATTTCTGAAGCTTGATCGGCATGTTTTTTAATTCTTAAATGCAGGGTTTCCAGACCCTGAAGAAGCAAGAATGCATTTTGCGGACTCAAGCATGCCCCGATATCTCTGAGTAATTGGACGCGCAGCTTAATAGCATAGCCGGCCGGTCCTGCGTCAATTCCGAAACGAATTCCATTATAGCTTTCGTCAGGCTCAGTGAATCCCGGGAATTTCTCGTGATTCCAGTCAAAGCGGCCGCTGTCGACGACAATACCGCCGATCGTGGTTCCGTGACCGCCTATCCATTTCGTAGCGGAATGAACAACAATGTCTGCACCCCAGGCAATGGGCTTGCAAACGTAAGGAGTAGCAAATGTATTATCAATAATTAAAGGTATATGGTGATCATGGGCCACATCTGCCACCGCTTCGATATCCAGTACATTTAAGCTTGGGTTCCCAATGGTTTCTGCAAAAATTGCCTTCGTTTTTTCAGTGATCGTTTTTTCAAAATCTTCCGCTCGCTGTCCATCAACAAAATGGACTTTAATGCCATAGCGGGGGAGTGTATGGACAAACAGATTATAGGTTCCTCCATAAAGGTTAGAGGAAGCAACAATCTCATCACCAGCACTTGCCACGTTCAAGATCGCCATTGTGATCGCTGCCATGCCGGATGACGCAGCTACGGCAGCAGCTCCATCCTCAAGTAAAGCGATCCGTTGTTCCAGAGCGTCTACGGTTGGGTTCATAATCCGGGAATAGATGTTGCCGGGTTCAGCGAGTGCAAATAAATCTCTCGCATGGTCCGTATCCCTGAATACATACGATGTTGTTTGATAAATCGGCACCGCTCTTGATCCAGTGGCTGGATCGGGTTCCTGTCCTCCGTGTAAAAGCTGGGTTTCTGGTCCTAAGTCATGAAAAGATAAAGTCATGGTTCATCCTCCTTGGATTTTAAAGTCTAGGAAATGGATTTCGATCAGGTCATTACATTTGAGAGAATATGAAAAGCCCTCTTCTTATCAGAAAGAAGAGGGCGTATAAATCAGTTCCTCCTCTCATCTTTCAGATCATACGACCTGTAGGATGTAGCACCTTTTCAAGTTTCCACTTGAAGGTTGCCGGGCGTCACAGGGCCTAGTCCCTCCGCCACTCTCGATAAGAGATGTTTCAATATTTAATTTAATTTGACTTGTTACGAATTATAAAAGGACTTCCTGGTATTGTCAAACTATTTTTTCAATTTAAGAAATGTTTGAGACAGTAATCTGTTGGGAATTGTTGTTTATCAAGATAATTGAAGGAGAGGATTAAATCATGAAAGAATATAGTGTAGTACCTAATAAAGACGTAACAGGCTGGTTTGTGAAAATTGAGGACATTGCTCCTACAAAATTGTATGATGAGCGGGATACAGCAATTGAAAAAGCGGTAGAAGTTGCTGAAAACAACAAACCAAGCCGTGTGCTTATCATGGATCAGAACCACGAGGTAGAAGAAGAACGTACATTTTAAAATAATAAAAGAACTCCCTGAATAGGGGAAGTTTAACAGGCTGCCAGGAATGAATCGGCAGCCTGTTTTTTTAGTAGTTTATTTGTTTAAAAACAGGGTCTGGATAAAGGTGTTGTTTATTAGAAAATAGAGGTTTATCTAAGCTCTTAATCTTATGGGAGCTTTTTATAGTGTTTATCCATAAAGAACGTTACATTATTAGGAGAGAGGTGACGAAAATTATGGAGAAAGAATTTGATATAATTATTGTCGGTGCCAGAGCCGCCGGAGCGAGTTTAGCAATTCTCCTTGGACGAATGGGGAAAAGAGTAGTAGTCATAGATAAAGCGCGTTTTCCTAGTGACACTCTCTCAACTCACCATATGTCCCATCTGCATTATTTGCGGGAGCTTGGTGTTTTGCAAGAAGTAGAAAAGACAGGGCTTAGAAAGATTACGAGAATGAGAACCTACATAGGTGAAAGTTTTGTAGAAGGTCCGAGAGCTTCCTATACACTGATTCCTAGGCGTAAACACTTAGATCAAATTTTGTTAGAAAAGGCGCTAACTTATGAAACAGTCGTGTTGAAGGAAGAAACCTTTGTCAGTGACTTGCTGTGGGAGGAGGGTCAGGTGACAGGGGTTTATACAGTGAACAAGCAGGGAGAGTCTGAGCAAATAACTGCGGATCTTGTGGTGGGAGCTGACGGAAGAAACTCAGCGATCGCCAATTGGGTAAAGGCAGAAGAATATCATACTGAACGACCCCTTCGGCCTGTGTTCTACGGATATTACAAAGGAGTGCAGCCTTTGCTCGAACCAGCGACTGAAATCTTTCTGAATGAAGGGAGAGTGGGCTTTCTTTTTCCTATGGAAGAGGGCAAGGATTGTTTGGGACTGGAAATCCATCCTGAGGAATTTAAAACGTTTGCTGAGCATCCGCAGCAAGCGTTTGAACGAACGTATCGAAACTTGTACCAAATGGACATTCGCTTGAAACAAGCGGTGCTGGAAGGGAAGATGATTTTCACTCCTGGAGTCCCTAACTTTTTCAGACAATCGTTCGGGAGCGGCTGGGTCTTGCTTGGGGATGCGGCTCACAGTAAAGATCCAAGTACAGGCTTAGGAATCAATGACGCCTTTATGCAATCCTTCATGCTTGCTGATGCGATTCAGCGTCACGACCAGGGAGAGAATTGGCAGGAGCTTATGAATCAATTCAATGAAAATAGAGATGAGCAGCTCATGCCTGGGTATCAGCTCACATTGGACTACGTTCACTCCCTGAGAAAATGGACGACGCGAGAAAAAGCCATCTTTCAATCTATAGCTGCTAACCCTATGGTATGGAACAAAATCGTTCCACTTCTTCCTGATTATCTTAAACAAATCTCCCCTGAACTATATGGTGCAGCGGAAGCAGAAGCCAAAGATTTTGGATTTGAGGGTGAGTAAAAAGGAAGGGAAACCTTGGCAGTATAGCGAATAGGTAACAGGAGGTGATTGATCATGGCCTGGACCAAGGAATCAGCATTTGAGAAGTTACAGGAAGTCTACACAGATAGAGTGATGCAAGATGAAAAACGACGGATTTTCCAGCAGGTGTATAGGCATTTAAATGAGCATCTAAAAGATTTGGCCGTTCCTAAAGCGATAAAAGAAGAATCCCAAAAACAGTTAAAATTCTTTAAGGAATACACATTCATGCCTGGAGATAATTTATTTCAATCTATGCGTTATGTCTTTCTTCTTGCTCGAGGCGAAAGAGAGAAGAGTCAGCAGGAAACTGTGGAGCACTTACAAAGAATTTACCGTTCGTTATTTCAACCGGCAGGGTTAAAGAATCCTTATATCCCCGATTCTTTCTGGAACACACCTTTAGGGACAGCTTGTCTTGTTGCAGAGGAAGGGGTAGAAGCGGTCTATCCGATTCTGGATGAAATCATTGAAGCAGAAAAATAAAACGAATTCACAGAAAACCCGAACCTATAAATACAAGTGGTTCGGGTTTTCTGTGGTTTGTTCTGAATGAAGGTAGGCTGAGTCCTTCATGGTTTTCCTATAAACTTTATTCTTCGTCAGGATCTTGGTCTTCACTCTCGAGTTCATCTATTTGCTGGGACAAATCGTTGAGTCTTTGCTCCAGTAATTGAGTGAGCAGAGATTTAAAATCTATTTTGTCATCAGTCCCGGCGAATGGGGAAGCTATCGCTTGAAAGGTATCGAACAGGGGAAGATTAAGATCTTCAAAGAGATTTTCTAAGTCCAGTTCAGGACTTTCTTCTTCATTCTGCTGAAGTTCTTTTATTTGTTCCTCTAAACTTAAATTGCTCTGAATAAGCCGAGAGATTTCTTGATCTTTTGCTGATTCCATATCGGTGTATTTCTTTTCCAGATCCTCAATTTCATTGCTGTGATGGGCAGATAGCTCCTCCATTTTCTTTTGGTGTTGAGCGGATAAGTCATCCATTTCATTGGTGTGGTGGGCAGATAGCTCCTCTATTTTCTTTTGGTGTTGAGCGGATAAGTCATCCATTTCATTGCTGTGATGGACAGATAGCTCTTCAATTTTCTTTTGGTGTTGAGCAGCTAAGTCATCCATTTCATTGCTGTGGTGGGTAGATAGCTCCTCAATTTCCTTTTGATGTTGAGCAGTTAACTCCTCTATTTCTTGTTCCTTGGCAGCTTTGTATAATTCGCTCCGATGCTGGCTTTCGTGAAGTTGGGCATGAACTTTGTTTATTTCGTTTTGCATGCTCTTTTCCTTTTGCTCGTGATTCTCGTTGTTTTCTGCTAACTCTTTTTTTAAGGAAATGTTTAACCTGCCCATTTCCACAAGTTCGGAGCTTTGCTGATAATACTGAGTGTTTAACCGTTTCATTTTCACTTGTAACCCTTCATATTTGTCTTTTAATTCTTTATTCTCCTCATGCATAGACGACATCCTTTTTTGATAATCGTAGTTATCATTTTGCAGAGTAACCAGGTTTTCTTTATAGACTAAAATTTTATTTTCGTAAGATTGACTTCCTTTGGAAGCCGATTTCCTGGCAGAAGTTAAATCTTCTGCCAGCTGGTTATTTTCTTCCTTTAAATTTTCGTTTTCTTCCTTAAGTTTTTCTAATAGAGCATAATGAAAGTTTTCTTGATAATCTTTGACTTGTTTCTTATATTTATCTAGCTCGGCTTTAAAATAGATAATTTTTTGCTGAAGCTGGATTTGATCCAAGAGAAAACTCCTCCCTGTAACTTACTAGTAAATGATAGGCAGTACCTTTCCACTATTTATATGAGCGAGCGCCCAGGATGTTTCCTTCTGCTTGACTGCCAGAAAAAAGACACTATTCCTTTAGCATGTGAATAATGTCTTCCAATTCCTGATGATTCTGTTCAATGACTGCATGAAGAGCAGATTCTACCTCCTTCGTCAGGGGAGGATTTTGTACGGCTTCTTTAGTTACGGTTTTTTTGTTTAAATTCGACAGCAAATAAAAAATAATTAATTGGATTGTCTTATGATCAAGAAACATAAAGCTGCTATTCGTTTCTTTTCTGTGACCGGACAAGTCCTCGAGAAGACCTTTCAGATAATGACTCATAAGCTTCTTTAATAGGAGTTCCTCTTCAGCATTATAAGTGCTCATTTGTCCCACCCTCTCCATCGGGAATACTCCCATTGAGGTTCACTTGATTAATGGCAGTTATGCCCTCCTTGCATTCGTCGCAGTAGCTAAATCCAAGCAGACCACCTGCATAAGATTTTTCGGGTGTCCATTTCAACTGGAAGTTAGAAAAGCTAAGCGTCTCATTTGGTTCAATTACTTTGCGGGTAAGCGGCTGCAGCCAGAATTCTTCTTTATCCTGGGGATCGTTTAAGCGTTCCCACGCGCCTGAAATATTCATTTTGTGTTTCGAGTTTTTATAAACATATTTGCCGGAAAAATGAAAAGGTGAATCTGGAGTGGTTTTAATGCAGATATATGGATTAGTCAAAGGAAGTTTTCCAAGATTTAGAATATGGTAAGAGCCAATGCACAAGCTTTCCTGGCCGGAACTGTGAGAAATATTCAGTGAATATGTAAAGTAGCTGATGAAGTGGATATTCTTCTTCTGGTTAATCCCGGATAAACGTTCTTTTATTTGAGCGAAGGAAGAAGAGTTATCCTTTTGAAGCTGTATCAGCTTTTGTAAGAGATCTGTTTGATTCATGGATGGGTCACCTCCAAAAAAAATAAAGAGAGGAATTAAAATCCTCTCTTTATTCCTATGAACCTTTTCCGCTTGTTAGTACATTAGCCTGCTGTAGTTGGAAAGATAACAGGACATTGCGGCGGGATAGTTGGAGCAGGACATGGCGGGATAGGCAGCATGTCGCGAGGCTCACAGAAGTCAGCAGTGATTTCAAGAGTTACATCATACGTGGACTGAATACTTTGGCAAAGACGAACTGTGACAGTAATGTCAGTAAGTGTATCGATGTCAGTACCATTAAGCGTACAGTCTGCAGTACAAACGAAACAGTCTAATTCAGTATAGCTGACAGAAACGTCTGTTCCAGTTGGAGCACAAAGGATGACTTGTTCACAACGAGTAAACAAAGCGCTTCCTACCTCCACTGTTCCTCCACCCATTGCTGGTACTAAATCAACAAAGATAGTAACGACAAAGTTTTTGCGAATGTTGACTAACTGAAGTGTCACCATAGCTCCGTCGATAACGAATTGCTGATCCACCCGTTCCAAAATTACGACCGGCGGTACTCCATCCAAAGCTAAAGTTGCTGGACGCACTTCACAGGATACTGTACTTGTGTCAATATCAGCACACTCTAATTGGTCACCAGTAGGGCCAATTGGCAAATCCAAATCAGCCAAAGTCAAATCAAACGATGCTTCATTTACGATCCAGTCATAGACTTTCTCTGTGTTAATACAAAGAAGTTCCTGACCTCCATTTAAATTTTCCGCTTGCATAATATGCAAACACCTCCGAAAAAATTATTGTTCTTTCATTCGTAGAATATGAATTCCGTGTACCCCAGGTATAGTGAATTAGCGGAGTTTTGAACATCTTTCTAAAGTTGTACGATTGACCTAGTAAGATTAGGAAGTGAAATTAACTTCTTCAGCCTGCATAGGTATAAATTAGAGTTCAATTTATCCGTGATTCCCTATACGGACAGTTGTCACGTCTCGAGGGTTACTCAATAGTATATTAATGTGCTGAAAAAGGGTGAAGGTGTGATGGATCGATATCAGTTGTACAGCACTTCAGAAATTGAAGAGTTAAAGCAAAAGCTTCATTTGTATAAGGAAACGGTTGCCGCGTGGAAATCAGGTGAAGCTGTCGAAGATTCTCTTCAAACCAAACGGGAGCTTCACCGGGTCACAACAAAATTATTATCATTAGAAGGAGTTATGCAGAGAATGGAAGAAAGAGAAGGTCACCAATTATCAGAATATGAGCGTAAAGTAGAAAATATGACGTCAAGGATGGAAGACTTTCGAAATTCAGTCAGTCATTTGAAACAGGATATGAACATGATAAAGGATAAAGTTGCAAACATCCCCTTTCAAGAACTTCTTTATAAAATGGATCAAATGATTGATACGCAGCACAACTCTATAGAAGAAAACAAGGATGAAATTGATCGATTAAAGTCTCAGATTTATCAAATGAGAAGAGAAATGGAAAGGGAAAAAGAAAAGCTTGAGGAGACCTATGAATCTCAACAGCAAACTTCTCAGCAATCGTATGCTCCGCGGAGAAGATCAGAATATAGGCAGCTGCAAAACATGCTTCAAAGCTCGAGACACATTGAACCTGCTCCTCAAGAAAAAAAAAATAATGCCATGAACTGGCAGAAGTTTAACCAATCCCAGCATCCGCAGAGTCATACCCAGGACCAGTACGGGAGGCAGGTAAGAGCCCCGCATGATAGAAGAAGGAACACTTCAGTATCAAGCGATAGAAATAAGACAACCGCTCCATTTTCTCCAATGGAATTAAATAAAAACATTGTGATTTCGAATTCAAATAGGAACAACGGAAAAAAAAATTCTAAAATACCCTCTCCAAAGAACAAAGAAAACAAAAGTAAGGATCAATCAGAAGCGGATGAAAAAAAGAGTCCCTTGTTAGAGAAGAATGAAACAGTAAGTACTCAAAGTAATTTCAGTGAAAAGACCGTGGAACGAGCAGCCGTGCAGGATAAAGCAGCCGTGCAGGACAAAGCAACAGAGCAGGATAAAGCAGCCGTGCAGGACAAAGCAGCAGTACAGGACAAAGCAGTAGTATCAGACAAAAAGGAGACACCTCCACAGATTCAAGAACGAACCAAAGCGGCAGTTATCTCGGAGTCAGAAACTGCCGCTGATTTATTATCAGACAAAAAGGAAAGTGAAATTCCTGTTAAACCAGAGACTAAAAGGAAATTAGAATATCCTAAAGAACCTGCAGCAGGTCAAAAAAGCAGCAAAGAAAAAAAGCCCGCTCAAAATCCGGAAAAGAAAACAGAGGAAAATCCAGCGCCTGACACTAAGACGAACTCTCCCTCATTTTTTTCTTTATTTCAGAAGAAGCACTAGGCTGGAATTAGGGAGAATGATTATACCTGAAACGATTTATGAAGAAATGGTTCGTCAATGTCACCTGAATCTACCCTATGAGGCGTGCGGTCTGCTTTCTGGAAACGAGCAAACAGTCCAATCTTTATGGGTATTGCAAAATGAATTGAAATCGGATCGCCGATTTTTTGTCAGTAAGATGGTAGTGGAGGAAACTCTGCTTAAGGTGAAGAACAAAGGGGAACGTGTACTGGTTATCTATCATTCTCACCCGACCACAGCGCCTGTTCCTTCCTATACGGATAGGATGAATCACCCGGATGATGGGATTATGATGATGATTGTGTCTTTTAAAACACTCCCGCCTATTGTGAAAGGCTACCAGCTGCAGTCTAATAGTTACTTAGAACGCCCTATTTTTATCGACCCCTTATGATAGCCCTATCCATTATCTAGTTTCTGCTTATAATAATAGAAATCACATAAAGGAGGGGTGGGTTTTGAAGAAAAGAATTACGACAAAACAGTCAAATAAACAAGTCGTTCCCTCAAGAGAACCGATTGTAATTGATTCCTCGTCCATAAAAAAAGTACCTCTAAGAAGAGGCGGTTGCTGCGGGAAATCACGAACACGATAACGTTTAGGCAGATGCGAACAGTCCTCCGATGACAAATATATGTCTGAACTTAATGAAATAATAATAAATATATTTATTTAACTCCTTTCGTGCCTAAAAGGAGTTTATTATTGTTTGCAGGATGAGGCTGGAACAAAACTAGCTGGGTCAACGAAAAGGAGAGTATAGGAAAGCAAGAAAGAGCAGTTTCCACGGATATCGAGGGGTGGGGACGAACTCAGGAAACGTTAATTATGATTATAAAATTCACCCGAACCCAAGTATTTTAAGGGTTCGGGTGAAACCTCTTTGCCTGGACACGCCTTATTTCTTCAATTGGTAAAAAGTGCGTATTTGTCCCGTAATTCCCTGAAACTGTTGGTCATGATCCAGATTGGAAATCATACCTCTAATGATAGCTGGTCTGGGCTCCATTTTTTGAATTTCATCTAATAATACGGTAAGTGTAACTTCCAGGTCTCCGTCTGCGTGCTGTTTAAAACCTTTCAAAGTAGTGATCATCTCATCAAGTTCATAGTTGTAAAATTCTTTAGGAATAATATCTCTCATGAATTGTTCTGTTATGACTGGTTGGTCATTACTCTTTCGAAAACCTTCAACAATGAAATCAGTTCTTCTTAACAGAGCATGACAGACCTCTTCTAGATCTAAATCAGCATTTTCGATGATGATGAGATCAAGGAAGCTTTTAAATATTCCCTGCATGAGAAGACTTACTTCCCAAAGTACAGAATCGATATCCTCCCCATAAAGAGCCAGAAGGTGACGTTTATAAAATAAGTAAGAGTTGAACCGCATCTGCTGAAGAAATCCTTCAATATTTTCATTAAAAGGAATCGCCTGTTCGCGGATTTGCATAATAATAAATTCTCTATGGTTTGCTACTTCTTGAAAAGTAACTAACAGCTGGCGGATAAATTTCGTTCTAGGCTCCAAATCCATCGACTGGATTTCATCGGTTTTTCTTTGAATTCTCCGTGAATAATAGTTGAATATTTCGAGCAGCAGCGCATCCTTAGATTTAAAATGCAAATAAAACGCGCCTTTGGAAATGCCGCATTCATTCGCAATCTCCTGGACCGAAGTGGAACTGAATCCTTTTTTAGCAAACAGCTTTATAGAATGTTCAATAATTTTTATCGACTTTTGTTCCATAGTTCATAAAGCTCCTTATTTAGTCATGATCAGAGCGTTTCCTCTTGACTATTGACCGGGTAGTCATTTATATTATAGATGGTTATGACTATGTGGTCAACAAAAGGAGTGGAACGATCAGTGAAGGGAATTATTAATTTTTCAATGAATAATAAATTTGCGATTTGGTTAATGACTATCATCATTACCATTGCAGGTTTATATGCAGGTTTAAACATGAAGCTAGAAACCATACCTAATATTGAGCCGCCGATTATTACGGTACAAACGGTATATCCTGGGGCAACTCCAGCTGAAGTAGCCGACCAGATCTCCGAACCACTTGAAAAGCAAGTGAGTAATTTAAGCGGGATGAAAACGGTAAGTTCTACTTCTTACCAGAATGCTTCTTCACTTCAGCTTGAATATAGTTTTGATAAAGATTTGGACAAGGCCGAACAGGAATTAAAGGATGCGGTAAGTAAAGTCGATTTACCGGATGAGGCGCAAGATCCTTCAGTGACGCGTTTAAACTTTAATGCTTTTCCAGTCATTAGTTTTAGTGCGGTGAACAGTGATCAGTCTCTTGAAGAACTTACTGCCACGGTACAAGACAAGATTGTACCGGAAATTGAAGGGTTAGATGGAGTAGCAGACGTTCAGGTTTCCGGACAGCAGGTTCAGGAAGTCCAAATGAATTATAAAGAAGATAAGTTGAAAGAACTTGGAATGGACGCTGATACGGTCACGAATTTAATCAAAGGATCAGATGTCCGATTTCCATTAGGGCTCTATACGTTTAAAGACAGCCAGAAATCTGTCGTAGTGAACGGCAATGTTTCTTCTATAGATGAACTTAAAAACTTAGAAATTCCAGCTGTTCCATCAGGTTCCTCTCAGGGAGGACAGACAGGCTCTTCTGCACAAGGAACACCAGCAGGGCAAGGACAAGGAGTTCCCGGCAGCTCTCAAGGTGGTGCAGGACAAACATCTCAGCAGCAGTCACCGTCCGTGGATAGAGCTTCTCAGCAAGCTTCCGCGCAAATCCCGACTGTACAGTTGAAGGATATTGCAGATATTAAAATGGTAGGTAAGAGCGAATCCATTTCACGCACGAACGGAAAGGATTCCATTTCTATACAAGTCGTAAAATCTCAAGAAGCAAATACGGTCGATGTTGTAAATTTAGTAAAAGAAAAAACGAAAGAATTTGAAGATGATATGGATGGCGTGAATTTCGTTTATTCGTTTGACCAGGGAGAGCCAATTGAACAATCGGTCAGTACGATGC
Organism: uncultured Bacillaceae bacterium; assembly: GCA_963739045.1. Taxonomy (GTDB): domain Bacteria; phylum Bacillota; class Bacilli; order Bacillales; family Halobacillaceae; genus Halobacillus_B. The sequence goes on from CAVTYY010000001.1 coordinate 920,148, forward strand.
TGAATAAAGCATTATTCGGCGGGTTATTTGCAGTTATCGTCATTCTCTTATTCTTGCGTAACTTCAAGACGACCATTATTTCAATTATTTCGATACCTCTTTCTTTATTAATAGCTGTTTTGTTATTGAAGCAAATGGATATCACGTTAAACATTATGACGCTTGGTGCTATGACTGTGGCGATCGGGCGGGTGGTCGATGATTCCATTGTAGTGGTAGAGAATATATACAGGCGAATGGCATTACCGGAAGAGAAACTTCGCGGGAAAGAATTAGTCCGATCGGCAACCCATGAGATGTTTAAGCCGATTCTTTCTTCCACAATCGTTACGATTGCAGTATTCCTTCCACTAGGACTCGTGCAGGGTACGGTTGGACAACTATTTTTACCCTTTGCATTAACGGTAGTATTCGCGCTGCTTGCCTCGTTACTCGTGGCGATTACGATTGTTCCTATGCTTTCACATTCCTTGCTTAAGAAATCACCAGCAAAAGAAGGGAAGCACGAAGGACCTGGGCGAATGGCACTTGGCTACAGGAAATTCTTAAATGGCGTATTAAATCATAAAATAATTTCCTCAATCATTGCGATTGGGGTGTTAGCAGGAAGTATTGCTCTTCTTCCGCTCGTTGGAACAAGCTTCTTATCTAGTCAGGAACAAAAGATGGTTGTAGCTACTTATAACCCTGAACCCGGCCAGACGGAAAATGATGTAGAAGACATTGCGGTTAAAGCTCAAGATCTTTTAGCCGGAAGAAATGGCGTAGATACGATCCAGTATTCCGTGGGCGGCGAAAATCCGATGAGTCCTGGAGCTTCGAATCAAGCTGTCTTTTACGTAGAATATCAAGATGATACGGAAAATTTCTCTGATGAATCTCAAAAGGTTCTTGATGAATTGAATAAGGAAACCGAAAAAGGCGAATGGGTGTCCCAGGATTTCTCTTCTTCAGGTTCAAGCAGTGATTTAGAAATGCTTGTGTACGGAGAAAATACGGATGAAATTAAACCGGTTGTGAAAGATGTTGAAGCGATGTTGTCCAAACAGGACCACTTGAGAAACATTGATTCCAGTCTTTCGGAATCCTACGATGAATATACGTTAATTCCAGATCAGGAGAAGTTAAGTGAGCTTGGTATGACAGCTTCTCAAGTTGGTATGGAGTTAAATACAAACAAGCAGCGTCCTGTAGTGACCACCATCCAAAAAGATGGCGAAGACGTAAACGTGTATTTAGAAGTACAGAAGGAGAACTATGAAAGTATTGATGATTTAACGGATAAAGAACTGCAGTCCCCAACCGGGAAATCCGTTCCGATCAGTGATGTAGTCAAAGTTCAGGAAGGCAGTACGGAAGATACAATCACTCGTAAGGATGACCGTGTATATGCAAGTGTCAGCGCGGAAGTTACCATCGATGATGTAGGATCTGTTTCCCAAGCTGTAAAGGATAAAATGGATGATATCGATAAACCATCTGGTGTAGATATAACTATGGGTGGAGTAACTGAAGATATTCAGGAATCCTTTACGCAATTGGGACTCGCTATGCTTGCTGCGATTGCGATCGTTTATTTAGTTCTCGTGATCTTCTTCGGCGGTGGTCTGGCTCCGCTTTCGATCCTATTTGCACTGCCGTTTACAATTATAGGAGCTGTATTAGGTTTATTAGTAAGTGGAGAAACCTTAAGCATCTCAGCTATGATCGGCGCCCTTATGCTGATAGGAATCGTCGTAACGAATGCGATTGTCTTAATTGACCGAGTTATTAACAAAGAGAAGGAAGGCTTTACTACCAGAGAAGCTCTTCTGGATGCAGGTATGACTCGTATGCGGCCGATCCTTATGACTGCCCTTGCTACAATTGGAGCCTTGCTGCCACTTGCTTTAGGCTTCGAAGGCGGCTCAATTATTAGTAAAGGTCTCGGTGTAACAGTCATTGGCGGGTTAGCAAGTTCTACATTGCTTACATTGCTGATTGTACCGCTCGTCTATGAAATGTTAACGAAGTTCCGCAGAAAAAAACCTGCAGAATAAAGGAATGAAACACATGAGCATTTGCTGCTCATGTGTTTTTTTGTATAAGTTTCTCTATAATCGTCGAGCGATTCTCATTGAAAAATAGATAAGAGAAACGGAAATTTATGTTACTATAACTTTACGATGATTAATAGGTTATTTAATGGTGAATAGGTTAATAAGGAGAAGATCTTTCAAAGATAAAAATGATGATTAGTTTGTTGAAATCATTTAATATGTTGAATAATAGAGAGGCAGGTGGAAGCGGTGAATTCATATTCCGTTACCATTATAGGGGCAGGACTGACAGGAATTAGTGCGGCAAGAAAATTGCAGGAACAAGGGGTTACCGACTTTATCGTTGTCGATAAAGGTAAAAGTGTCGGAGGCCGTTTAGCAACGAGAAGAGTAGGGGATGGAAAAGCCGATCATGGAGCTCAATTCTTTACAGCTCGCACAGAAGAATTGAAAACTGAAGTCGATCATTGGCTCTCCAAAGGCTGGATAAAACATTGGTTTGGGGAAAAGTATCCTCGCTACACTTCTGTAAATGGAATGAACCAATTTGCTAAAGAGCTTGCTGAAGGGCTGCCTGTTTCGCTGCAGACAAAGGTGAATAAAATAAATGAAGATGCCAAAGGAATGATTCTTGTAGACAGCATTGGGAATGTGTGGAGAAGTGAACGTGTCCTCATTACCATTCCTGTTCCTCAAGTAATCGAGCTGCTTAAAAATAGTGAAGTATCGATTAGTCATGGTGCCGTGAAGCTGCTAAAGTCCATCACCTTTACTTCTACTTATGTAGGGATCTTTGAATTTGAAAACTCAACGAAGCTTCCTGACAACGGCCACATTCATGAGGAGCTTCCAGATGGAGTTGAACGCATCGTCGATCATAAGAAAAAGGGGATCTCAGAGGATACCATCGTTTGTGTGTACATGACCGGAGACTGGTCCCGCCGGCATTTTGGGGAAGATTATGTGATGTCCTTAATTAAAGAAAAAGCAGGGAAATACTTAGATTGGGCTGATCTTAAATCGGAACAGCTTAAAAAATGGCGGTATGCTCAGGCGAATCAAACAGTAAACGAGCCCTATGTGGACTTGAATGATAATGGTAGGTTTATTGTTGCGGGAGACCCCTTTTTAAGAGAAGATGACACCGCCAAACGAACACGATTTGAAAGTGCTTATTTGTCCGGTAATGATGCGGGGGATTATTTAATCAAATTGTAGAGATTGGGAAATTTCCTATTTCCTTAAAAAGGAGCAGCTCAGGAATGGGACTGCTTAAAATAAAAAAGCCGCATCCTCTTGATAGAATAGAGGATGCGGCTTTTTTTATTTTAAGCGCTCTGCCTGTACTTTTTTCTCTTTTTAAACTGCAGCCTATGATATTTCCCGCCCCTCTAAATTCTAAAGGTCATAACGGAAATAGAGAGGATTACAGCAACGAGCTTTAATAGGTCCGATTAACCGGTCCAGCAAGCTGAGAAACTAGAAAAGCTCTGTTATCCGCTCGCCTTAACTTTATGATTTTCATATTTTCTTAATCGTTTCATTCGAGTAAGGGTGTAAACCACGAGCCCTGCCCAAATGAAAGTAAAGGATACCGCGTGGACGGCCGTAAATGATTCATCATAGAGGAACACTCCTAAAGCCAGCATGATCGTAGGGGCGAAATATTGTAAAAAACCTACCATCGATAAAGGAATCCGTTTCGCTCCTGCTGAAAAAAGCAGCAGAGGGATCGCTGTAACAATACCCGCGCCAAATACCAGCAAAGAAGTTAAGGATAACCAATTTACTTGGTTGAAGCTCCCGCTTTGCTGTGTAAACAAATAGATCAAAGCAATAGGAGCGACCACAAGAGTTTCTGCGGTCAGGCTGAACATGGCATTAAGCGGTACAAGTTTTTTAACTAATCCGTAGGTCCCGAAACTAAACGCCAGTAATAATGCAATCCAAGGAACGGAGCCAAAATGAATGGTCATATAGAGTACTCCAATGCCGGCTAGTAAGAAAGCAAGCCACTGCGTTCTCGAGAAAGTCTCTTTAAGCACCACCATCCCAAGCAGGATGCTGACAAGCGGATTAATGTAATATCCTAAGCTTGCCTCAATCACGTGTCCTGTATTGACGGCCCATATGTAGGTAAACCAATTAAGACTGATCGTTAGTGAAGCCAAAATCACTCCAATGAGACTCTTTTTATTTTTCCAAATGGCTTTACATTCTAAAATAAAAGCTCCCCACTTATTTAAAATAAGAATAACCGCAATCATAAATACACAAGACCAAATAATACGATGAGCCAGTATTTCGAAAGCAGGAATTTCATCAATCAGCTTCCAGTAAATCGGTAAAAAACCCCATAAAATATAAGCGGCAGCTGTATAAATCATCCCAAGCTTTTGTTCATTATCCATACACACATGTCCTTTCCTGAAGTTGGAATCTTAATACATTCTAATCCAGGAAGCCCCAAAAAGAAAAGAAAAATGGATCACCCTAAAGCGGAGGCGACTGTTCAGCTCTGACAAGCATAAGACAAGCGGCGAAGTGGAACGATTTTTATCCACTGCGTCGATTGTCTTATGACCTCGAGGAGCTAGGAGGCGCAGCTGGAAGCCCCTAAAGCGGAGGCGACTGTTCAGCTCTGACAAGCATAAGACAAGCGGCGAAGTGGAACGATTTTTATCCACTGCGTCGATTGACTTATGACCTCGAGGAGTTAGGAGCCGCAGCTGGAAGACCCTAAAGCGGAGGCGACTGTTCAGCTCCGACAAGCATAAATCCGAACGATGAGAAAATGTAAAATTACATTCCACATCGTTCGGATATTTTGGCTGCATGAGGCAGGACCTCGATATTTTTCACAGGCCATATACTTTTTCCCTCATTTATTTCTAATACTCGACGTATGAACAAAGGAGAATGGAAGTGAAAATATAAACCATTCCAGCGGAGTGTATTTCCGAAGCGGCCATTCAGAGTAACACCCCCGCCCGCCTCTTAATTGTTCGTCTTTTGAGGGGAAGCATTTCCTTATGTCCCCGTCTCTTAATATCACGGTTGGTCACTGGATGATTCGTTTATTTCTTCTGTTTCCGCAGGGACGAAATCTACTTTCTTTGTATCACTTAAGGCGATTTTCAATAGAGGCTGTTTGGCCGGACCTTCCATGACTGCTCCATCAAAGGAAAATCTCGAACCGTGACAAGGACAATCCCAGGTGTGTTCTGCGCTGTTCCATTCTACTTCGCAGCCCATATGAGTGCAGGTAGTATCCAGTACATGCAGTCTGCCTTCCTCATCTTTATAGGCGCCTGCGCGTTCACCTCGCCACTGAATAATTCCGCCTTCTCCTTTTTTAAGAGCTTCCGGCCGATTTCCTACCAGCTCAAGCTTTCCTTCAACTAGGTGAGCGGATACATCGAAATTCTGGGCGAGAAATTGCTTAATGCTTGGATCTGCTTTAAAACGTGCAGGTTTGAAAACCTCATGAAAGAGCGATTTTTCTCCCATAATATAATCGTGATTCAGCTGAGCGGCCAAAGTGCCGTTGGTCATACCCCATTTTCTAAAGCCCGTGGCAATGAATACGCGGTCATTCTTTCTAGTAATGGGCCCGATGTAAGGGACTTTATCTAAAGTAGTTAAATCTTGGGCAGACCAGTGATAAAGAACATTTTTTACGCCGAAGGTTTCTGCGGCAAATTCTTCTAAAGCTCGGTAATGGAAGCGGGTATCTCTTCCTTCTCCGGTGGGATGGCTTTCTCCTCCTATTAAAAGAACGGTCCTGCCTTCATGTTCAGCGGTTCTGATAGATCGTTTGGGTTCGTCAATGGATAAATACATGCCACCTGGAGCGGGTCTTTCCGGTTCGATGGCAAGTAGGTAGGAACGTTCAGCATGCATGCGGCTGAAGTAGAATCCTTTGCCATCATAGAAAGGGAAGTGGGTGCATGAGACGAGCTGATCGCAGGTAACTGCAGCGCCGCGGTTCGTTGTCACAAGAAGCTGTTCTCCTTCTTTTACCTTTAAGGCTTCGGTGCCTTCATAGATTTTTCCACCTAATTGAGTGATTTCGTTTACTAGAGCCGTTAAGTATTTAATTGGATGAAATCTTGCCTGGTGGGACATCATTAACGCTTTGGAAATGTCCTGGTTAAAGGGGAGAGCGTCTACTAGGTCTCCGGGAATTCCTAAGGTCTGGTAGGCGTTATATTCTTTTTCAAGTTTTTGTGCGCCTTCTTCCGTTTCGGAATACAGATAAGCGTCCTCTTTCGTCCAGTTGCAGTCTATTTCTAAATCATGGATCAGCCTTTCTATTAAGGTATGGGCATGTAGTTGTGCTTGATAATATAATGTGGCTTTCTCCAAACCGAAATGGTGAACTAATTCCTCGTATATGAGACCGTGCTGAGCTGTGACTTTAGCTGTGGTATGTCCAGTAGTTCCGTTAAGTAATTGATCTGACTCCAGAAGGGTGACTTCCTTGCCTGATTTAGCTAATAAATAAGCGGTAGTAATTCCTGTGATTCCGCCTCCGACAATTAGTACCTCCGTGTGTTCCGCTTTATCCAGTGCTGGAAAACCAGGTAGGTCGGCGTCTTTTCTCCACATCGGTTCCGGCTGAGTCCAGTCTTGCTTCTTATCCATAACTTTCCTCCTCTAAGGATTCTTTGCTCTCAGTTTGTCCTACCCTTTCTTTTTCATGTACGGAATAGATCAAATTAACAATAGAGGATTTGTGTAGTATACTCTTAGGTAGGAACTAGCGTTTAAAGGGGAGACGACCAGGGGTGGAAGTATTTGTAGCAAGACAGCCCATTTTAAAATTAAATGAACAAGTTTACGGCTTTGAACTTTTGTATAGGGGCAGTCAATATAATAAATTTACTTACATAGATGCTAATCGAGCGACATCTGAAGTGCTGCTGAATAGCTTTGTTACGATTGGTTTGGACAAATTGTCTCAAAACCTGCCTTGTTTTATTAATTTTACAGAAGAATTGCTCTTAAAAAAGATTCCGGAGTATTTTGACCCTGAAAAACTGATTGTAGAAATATTAGAGGATGTTTCCTGGACGCTGGATTTAATTCGAGTATGCAGGGAGCTGAAACAAAAAGGTTTTCTTATTGCCCTGGATGATGTAGTCAGTGTGGCCCAGACAGAAGTAGTAGAGTTATTAAATTATGTGGATATTATTAAAGTGGATATTCAAATTGCTCTTCCCCGGGACCGGGCGGAAATTATCCAAATGGCTAAAGCAAGAGGCATCACTTTGCTTGCCGAGAAGGTGGAGACTAGAGAAGAGCACCAGCAGTGTGTGAAGGAAGGCTTTGAATTATTCCAGGGGTACTTTTACAGCAAACCTGAAGTGTTTTCTGCGATTGATTTACCCTTAATCAGCTCTAGTTACTTTCAACTTATTAAAGAGTTATCCGTGCCGAGTGAGCAGATTAATTTGAATAAAGTGACAGAGTTATTCGAGCAGGATTTAGCTCTGACTTACAAATTACTAAGATTAGTTAATACCTCTGTCTATCAGCTGTCGGTGCCGATTCATTCCATCAAACAGGCAGTGATGCTGCTGGGTACGGAAACGCTTAAAAAATGGCTGTACGTATTGTCGATTGAACAGTCGAATCCGCATTTACCTTCAGGTTCAGAACATATTTGGAAGCTTAGTCTGCAGCGGGCAAAAATGTGCGAACAAGTGGCGATTAAGATGGGAATGGAGCGAAAAGCGGATGGATATTTTCTAATCGGGTTTATTTCGCTGATTGATGTCATTACTAAACGATCCATCAAAGAGTTAAGTGAAATGCTGCCGCTTGATAAAGAAATTAAACAAGCGCTGAATTTTACAAAGAATAATTATCGAACCGTACTGGATCTTGTGATTGCGATGGAACGTGCCGATTTTGACTGGCTTGAGAATAAAATGGACAGCAAATTGATTACCTTCAATGAATTGTTTGAAATATACGGACAGGCGATTTCATGGACGGATCATCTTTATTCTGAAGTTTTTTTATCGAATGAGGAAGGTATGGACAACAGAAACGAACTCTGATAAACTTACTTTTGGTTTTGCTTGCAAGGGTGCAAGCAAATTTTTTAGTTAAAACATTACCTAGGTAACGAATGGAGGGAGAAGGCACGTATGCTTTTTCACCGAATACAACAGCTTTCAAGAGATGTGAATCAATACTTAAATCATGCATTGAAGGATGAAGATATTTATATGTCTCACTGGGCAGTCATCTTTCAGCTGAAACAATTTGGTCCTATGACTCAGACAGAATTGAAAGAGCGATTAAATATTGAAGCCCCGCCGCTTTCCAGAACCTTGAAACGACTGGAAGAACTGGAATACGTGCAGAAATGGACGAGCCAGGATCATCGTACCAATGATCTGCAATTATCTGCCAAAGGGAAAAGCTATTATCCTGGCTGGGAAAAGAAGATCAAGTCTGCCGAGAGCAGGGTGCTGAGCCAGCTGGGTGAACAGGGAGAAGCGGAGCTTGAACAGCAGCTGATCGCCCTATCTTCCATGATGAAAAGTAAAGGAGGGAGCAATCATGAGTCCTAAACCAAAACTGTGGACGAAGAACTTTGTAAACGTGTGTATGAGCAATTTCTTCGTCTTCTTAATTTTCTATCTTATGTTTGTAACGCTGCCTATTTATACGATTGATCAATTACATGTCAAAGAAGGACAGGCAGGGTTAATCATTTCGATTTTTTTACTGGCGGCGATATTAATTCGGCCCTTTACGGGGCGCTGGGTGGATACCATTGGCCGGAAGCCGATCGTCATTCTGGCTTTATCCATCTTTTTTGCCAGTTCGCTGCTCTATTTATTCGTGGAATCGTTCCCTTATTTATTAGTCATTCGTTTTCTCCAGGGGATCGGATTCGGTATGGCGACCACAGTAGTAGGGGCGCTTGCTGCAGATGTGGTACCAAACCAGAGAAAAGGAGAGGGAATGGGATATTTTGCGATGTCGATGAACTTTGCCATGGTGATCGGACCATTTCTCGGATTAACCATTGTACAAACGTTTGATTATCAAATGATGTTTATCATTTGTGTGGTATTTGCCGCGGTGGCGTTTGGGTCAGGTCTCTTAATCCGTGTGCCCCTTGCTGCACGTACAGAAGATAAGAAGCGCAGGATTGTTCCAAAAGCGGGAGGATTGATCGAAAGACCTGTACTCCCTATTGCTCTAACGGGTGCTTTCATGGCGTTAACGTATGCGGGGGTGCTATCGTTCGTATCGGTATATGCCAAGCAATTAGGATTAGAAACGGCTGCCACATACTTTTTTGTTGTCTATGCCGTCGTGTTACTAATTTCCCGACCATTTACAGGAAAGTGGTTTGATCAATATGGAGAGAACATCATAGTGATTCCTTCCATTATTATCTTTAGTGCTGGCCTGCTCTTATTGAGCTTGGCACACTCCTCGATCCTTCTGTTAATTGCCGGTGGCTGTATCGGCCTCGGATGGGGAACGATCGTGCCGAGTTTCCAGACGATCGCCTTGAAAAAAGTTCCGGAGCGCGCGGGGGCAGCCACGGCTACCTTCTTTTCTGTTTTTGATACAGGGATTGGAACAGGCTCCTTTATCGTAGGGGCAGCCGCAACCAAAATTGGTTTTTCCTCCTTATACTTTAATAGTTCCTTTATTGTGCTAGGTACTGTCCTGCTTTATATGCTGCTTCATGGCAGGCAAAGTCAAAAACAACGGGCAATGGAATTAAATTATGATAGCTAGAGGAGGGAGGAATTCCTCCTTCTTTTATTGAAAGAATAGAAAGCGCTTACAATTAAAAGGAGTAACGCATATAGTAATAAAAGAAAGAAATGAGGAGGATGAAAACATGAACGAAGAGAAAAGACGTATGGAAACCGCCATGATTCACGAGGGGTTTCATTCTAAAGACCACATGGGAAGTTTGACTACACCTATCTTTCAAACGTCCACCTTCTCCTTTGATACAGCAGCACAAGGAGCACGAAGGTTTGCCGGGGAAGAGGAAGGTTACATATATTCAAGGTTAGGTAATCCGACCGTCCGCGTGCTTGAGGACCGGATCGCTGCACTGGAAGGTGGAGAAAGAGGCCTTGCTTTTGCTTCAGGGATGGCGGCGATTTCTGCCGTTCTCATTGCATTAACCAAATCTGGAGACCATATCCTTTGTTCTAATGGACTGTATGGCTGTACCTTTGGGCTGTTAAAAATGCTCGAAGAAAAGTCTAAGATTTCTTACGGTTTTAGTACAATGGATGGTGAGGAATCGCTAAGAAACGCTATTGGGGAAAATACGACGTGCATTTTCATTGAAACGCCCATTAACCCAACGATGAGAGTGATTGACTTGGAAATGGTATCGCGGGTAGCAAAAGAATATAATGTGCCGGTGGTCGTTGATAACACCTTTTCTACACCTTACTTACAGCAGCCGCTGGCACATGGGTGCGATATTGTTGTGCATAGTGCTACCAAATACATTGGCGGACACGGGGATGTTATCGCGGGGCTAGTGGTGGGGAAGGAAACGTTTATCAAATCCTTAGCCATGAGTACCCAGAAAGACATTGGCGGCATATTGTCTCCTTTTGACGCCTGGCTGTTAGTTAGAGGCTTGAAAACGCTCCACGTCCGTCTCGACCGGCATTGCTCTAATGCGCTTAAAATAGCGGAGAACCTGGAGAACCATCCTTTTATAAAGCACGTCTATTTTCCAGGCAGTCAGAAGCACCCTGATTATTCTCTCATTCATAAACAAATGAGGCAGGGAGGGGGTGTCCTGTCATTTGAAATTAACGGAACGAAAACAGATGCAGAGAAATTTATGAATCAGCTTAAGCTTATTAAGATTGCCGTAAGCTTAGGGGATGCAGAAACGTTAATCCAGCATCCAGCTTCCATGACCCATGCTGTGGTTCCGCAAGAGGAAAGAGAGAAGATGGGTATCAGTGAGACGATGATTCGGTTATCAGCGGGTCTTGAAGCGTGGGAGGATATTTGGGTGGATTTGAAACAATCCTTGGACGCCTGCGTTTATCAGCGGGGGTAGGAACGACTTTTGGCAGCAACCTCCACCCGGGAGGCTCAAATGCTGCAGGTTTTATAATGTGAGTGGAAGGGAAAAGGTGATGTAGTTTAGTTTACTCCGTATGTTCGACATGCATTGGAATAACAGGAAGTTTTACCAACTGAGGAAAGGGTGAATCAATGGATGTTTAAAAAGCTATTTGGAAATAACCGTACCGAAGAACAGCTTGTGGCTCCATTGAGCGGCAAGGTTGTTTCCCTTGACGAAGTAGATGACCCTGTCTTTAAGCAGCGCATGATGGGGGACGGTGTGGCCATTCAGCCTTCTGAGGGTATAGTCGTCAGTCCAGTGGACGGAGAAGTCGTTCAATTGTTCCCCACTAATCATGCTGTAGGGGTAAAAACAAAATCCGGAGTAGAAGTTCTTATTCATATTGGTCTTGAAACGGTCTCCATGGAAGGTGAAGGATTTGAAGGTCATGTGAAAACGGGAGATAAAGTAAAAGCTGGTCAAACGCTGGTTACGTTTGATAAGTCTCTTGTTGCGCAAAAGGCAAAGAGTACCATCACGCCTGTAATCATCACAAATTTTGACGAAACTATTGAACAATTCAACCCTGCTTATGAGAAGGTTACCTATGCAGGTGAAACCGTGATTGCTACTTTGCAAACTAAATAATGAATGGAAAAGTCTAAAATGACAGTTCTGCCAGGAGCAGAGCGGGTCTTTTAGGCTTTTTTTGGCTGGAACCATTCTATTCTCTCAAGTTATAATGGTTTCAGATCATTCATTCAACAAGTACACTAATTTGGATAGTATAGGGGGACGCATGGAAATGGCAATTGGAGTAATCAGTTTAGGAGAAGCGCTGATCGATTTTATCCCATTAGATAATCAGAATATCAATTTTCAGAAGTGTCCAGGCGGGGCACCTGCGAACGTAGCGGTTGGGCTGGCCCGACTGGGCGCTCGTTCTACTTTTCTCGGAAAAGTCGGCGAGGATGTTCTGGGCCGCTTTTTAAAGAAAACTTTAGAAGATTATGGAGTCCATACAGAAAATATGAAGCTCACGAAAGACGTACGCACAGGGGTTGTGTTCGTCACTCTGGATGAAGCTGGCGAACGCAGCTTTGACTTTTATATCGATCCGAGCGCCGATCGTTATTTGCAGGAGTCAGAGATTGACGAGTCCTTATTCCACTCTCATAATTTACTTCACTTTGGTTCCATATCGATGATTGATGAACCGTCTAAATCGGCCACGCAAAAAGCAGTAAAGCTTGCAAAAGAGCAGGGCTTACTTGTATCCTATGATCCCAATTTAAGGTTAAGCCTGTGGAAGTCCGAAGAACAGGCAAGAGAGACCATCCTCTCCATGATAGGTGAGGCAGACATCGTGAAAATTTCTGAAGAAGAGCTGGAATTCTTAACCGGAGAGTCCAGCATTGAAGCGGGAGCGGCAAAGTTAAGAGATTATCATATTCCTCTGTTGTGTGTGACGATGGGGAAAGAAGGCAGCTATATTTTTAATGCGGATGGACATGTACATATCCCTGCAATGGAAGTCAAAGCTGTTGATACCACTGGGGCTGGCGATGCCTTCGTTTCTGCGCTGTTATATCGATTGAGCGAAATGGATGTGCCTGCCTCGCAATTAACTTTGGAAGAGCTGAAAGAAATGATGGGATTTGCGAGCGTATCTGGAGCCCTTGCCGCAGCGACTAAAGGGGCGATGACAGCATTGCCTACTTATCAGGAAGTAATGAAGCACTTAGAGTAAAGGAGACTGGACATGACAGCTAGCGACCAAGAATTGAGAAGACTTGTACGTGAAGAAGTTCAAAAACATAAAGCTAATGTAGAAAATGACCCTTACCGGCTTCAATTTCACCATATGCCGCCGGCAGGCTTAATGAATGATCCAAATGGCTGGATTCAATGGAAGGGTATCTATCATTTATTTTATCAATGGATGCCGTTTGAAACCGATCATGGAGCCAAGTTCTGGGGTCACTACACCACCGAAGACTTCATCCACTGGACCCATGAAAAAATCGCTTTAACTCCTTCTGAATGGTATGACAAAGATGGCTGCTTCTCTGGCAGTGCAATTATTCATGAGGACAAGCTGCACTTATTCTACACTGGAAATGTCTTTAATGAGTCTGGAGAACGGGAGGCTTACCAGTGTATGGCTGTATCAGAAGACGGGGTCACCTTTGTTAAGAAAGGTGTAGTGGCGCGCCTTCCTGAGGGTTACACCGCACACTTTAGAGATCCGAAAGTGTGGAAGAAGGGAGAAGAATGGTACATGGTCGTTGGAGCTCAAACGACAGAGCGAGAGGGGAAAGTGGTGCTATTTCGATCTTCCTGCTTGACGGAATGGCAGTTTCTCGGTGAAATAGCCGGAAGCGGTGAAAATGATCTTGCCTCCTTCGGGTATATGTGGGAATGTCCGGATTTATTTGAACTGCAGAACACCGATGTGCTGATCACCTCTCCTCAGGGGCTGCAAGCGGACGGAATGGATTATGCCAATACGTATCAAAGCGGCTATTTCCTAGGGACATTGGATGAATCTGTACCTCATTTCCAACATGGTTCTTTCAAAGAACTAGATCGAGGATTTGAATTTTATGCTCCTCAGACCACTTTAGATGAGAAAGGTAGACGGATTATGGTGGGGTGGATGGGAGTGCCGGATCAATTTGAGCAGGAACATCCAACGATTGAGCAGCAATGGATCCACTGTTTAACGATGCCCAGACAGCTTTCTGTCCGCAATCAGCAAATAATTCAGCAGCCACTTGAAGAATATCAAGCGATGAGAGGCCCTGTTTTACTATATTCTTCGATAACGATTGAGAACGATCAAAAAGCGGTGCGGGGAATCGGCGGCAGATCAACAGAACTCTTTATTGAAATGGAGACTCTCGATGATCAATTTGCTCTCGAGCTTTTTCAATATGCCTCTATTAGTTATACGAAAAAAGACAACGTCATAACATTATCCCGTCCGCATCTTAAAGATAAAAGCCAGACAGAATTCCGCCGTGTAAAGCTTGAAGGGGAATTAAGAAACCTGCACTTATTTATCGATTCGTCTTCTTTGGAAGTGTTTGTAAACGACGGAGAAGAGGTGTTTACTTCCCGGATTTTCGCTGATCCTGCCGAGAAAGACATTCTTTTCACTTCAATTGGGCAAACTACATTCTCAATAGAACAATGGTCATTATCCGGATTTATTCACTACCCACGGTTAGAAGAAGAGAAATAAAAGGATAAAACTACTGCCTGGTACGTAAGAAGTTAAATTATGATAAAATAGGCTTACGTAAATTGTGCGAAGGAGCCGTCAATATGAGTGAATCACATAAAAAATTAAAAGCAAGTGAACGAAGGCAGCACATTCTGTCTCTTCTAAAACAGCATGGAAATCCGATTACGGGCAGTTCTTTAGCTGAAGAAATGGACGTCACCAGGCAAGTGATCGTGGGCGATGTTTCCCTTTTGAAAGCCAAAGGTGAACCTATTGTGGCGACCAGCCAAGGGTACCTGTTTATGACGGAAGCCAAGGATGGTCTTGGCTATGAACGAACGATTGTCTGTCGTCATGCTTCAAACCAAACGGAAGAAGAGCTTAATATTCTTGTTGATCACGGAGTTCATGTGCAGGATGTGGTCGTGGAGCATCCTGTTTATGGAGATCTAACGGCACGATTGCAGATCTCCAATAGACGAGACGTGAAGAAATTCATGGAACAAATAGCATCAAATAAAGCTTCCTTCTTATTGGAGCTGACAAATGGCATCCATACTCACACGATAACGGCAGACAGCAAGGAAGCGCTTGACGAGGCGATGGAAGAATTAGCGGAAGCCGGAATCTTAGTCAACGAATAGGAAAGAAATGTGATGAGAGGTATGTATTCCACATTGGAAACATATCTCTTTTTTTAGGTTTAGCCGTTTATTCAAAATGTGCTATAGTGAATACGCAGTAGATGAAAGCTAAAGGAAGGTGGCCCCCGGTGAACATTGCGCCTTATATTCTCGGTACAGTTATTGCTCTTAACGTATTACTAGCGCTAGCCATCATCTTTTTGGAACGTCGTGATGCCAGTGCAACATGGGCATGGTTAATGGTATTGTTATTTCTCCCCATTGCAGGATTTATTCTTTACTTAATTTTCGGCAGGCGATTGAGCCATAAAGAAATCTTCACTTGGGACAAGAAAAGCAGACTGGGCTTATTAACAGCCGTCCAGGACCAGCTAAGAGGAATCAAGGAAAATACGTTAGAGGTTCAGCATCAAGATATTGTGCCTTATGAAGATTTAATTTATATGCATTTAAAAAATAATGATGCCCTTTTCACTCAGGACAATGAAGTGGAAGTATATACAGATGGTCAAAAGAAATTTCATGCTCTTATAGAAGATATAGAAAACGCAGAAGATCACATTCATTTACTCTATTACATCGTCAGGGACGACCAGCTCGGCAACCGGCTGGCTGAAACATTAATAAGAAAAGCCAAGCAGGATGTTCAGGTGAAACTGCTTTACGATGACATGGGGTCAAGGACGATTCATAGAAAGTTTGTGAAGAAATTAAAAGCTGCCGGAGTAGAAGTTGAATCCTTCTTTCCTCCGCTGATTCCGAAGCTCAATATGAAAATTAACTATCGGAATCACCGTAAACTTGCGATTATTGACGGTAAAATAGGCTATATAGGCGGTTTCAATATTGGGGATGAGTATTTAGGGTACAGTCAGCGATTTGGTTATTGGAGAGATACTCACATTAGAGTGGTCGGCAGTGCGGTGCATAACATGCAGACCCGGTTTATTCTCGACTGGAATCAAGCTTCCCAGCAGGACATAGTATATGAAGAAAGGTTTTATCAGGCAGAAGGAAGCGGCGACGTCGGAATGCAGATTGTATCCAGCGGTCCTGACTCGGAGTGGGAACAAATTAAAAATGGGTATATAAAAATGATTTTATCAGCGAAGGAATATGTATATATCCAAACCCCTTATTTTATTCCCGATGATAGTCTTCTCGATGCACTGAGAATTGCGATTCTATCAGGAGTCGATGTCCGGCTGATGGTTCCGAACAAACCGGATCATCCGTTTGTATACTGGGCAACCTTTTCCAACATCGGTGATCTATTAAAAGCAGGTGCCACCATTTATATTTATCAAAAAGGGTTCCTGCATGCGAAAACGCTGGTCGTCGATGGAGTGATTTCTTCAGTGGGTACCGCGAATATTGATGTGAGAAGTTTCCGATTGAACTTTGAAGTTAACGCCTTCGTCTATGATTCGGTCGTTGCCAAGCATTTATCAGATCGCTTTCATGAAGATGTGGTAGAATCAACAGAATTAACCTATAAGCTTTATCAGGCGCGGTCGAAATGGATCCGGTTTAAAGAAGCGATTGCCAGGCTGCTCTCGCCGATCCTATAATATAGAGTAAAAAAAGCAATCTACTGGAGTACTCCAGAACTGATTGCTTTTTTTTGCTTTATTTGTGAGTAAGAAGCTTAGCACCTGCGTAAAGACATGCTCTATGCCAACGCTTGTTTTATGCTTGTCGGGGCTACCTGGGCGCTTGCGCTTTTGAATCATCCAGCTGCGAGTCGCAGATCCACGCGGTTCTAAGCCATCGACTTCCAGAGGGGAAAGAGCGCCCCTCTTGCAGCCGCTGGCTTAGCCCGGGGGATCTAAACGCTCCTCTTCGCTTTTGTAACATCCAGCTGCAGCGCCCAGACACTCGCGTCATAAGCAGGAACATCAACGGAATGAAAGATCGCATCCCTTTTGATGTTCCTGCTTATGCGTGTCGTGTCTCCCCGGGCACTTCCGCTTTTGTAACATCCAGCTGCGAGTCGCAGATCCACGCGGTTCTAAGCCATCGACTTCCAGAGGGGGAAGAGCGCCCCTCTTGCAGCCGCTGGCTTAGCCCGGGGGATCTAAACGCTCCTCTTCGCTTTTGTAACCACAAAAAAACCTGCGCACCGATACGCAGGTTTTTTAAGAGAGGTTTTGGTTTTATATATTTTTATTGGGAGGAAAGCTTGAGTTCAGCTTTCATTTGTTTACCATTTCGGTAAATCGTGAGCTTTACTTTGTCGCCTGTTTCCGTTTTATTATAAAGGTACTGACGTAAGCTCATGAGTGAATCTACTTTCTGACCGTCAATTGCAGTTATAAAGTCATATTTTTTCAAGTTAGCATCTGCAGCTGGTGAACCTTGCTCAACACCGGCGACAATAACGCCCTTTGTTACGTCGCTTGGAAGGTTCAATTGGCGTTCCAGTACAGATCTTGGTACTTGGCTGGCATCCTCCAGGGAAACACCCATGTAAGGACGTTTAACTTCGCCTGTTTTCTCCAAATCGTTAATGACTGGTTTAACGACATCCATAGGAATGGCGAATCCAAGACCTTCAACTTCCTGCTGAGAAATTTTCATAGAATTAATTCCAATGACATTCCCTTGCAAGTTGACCAGTGCACCGCCACTATTTCCAGGGTTAATGGCTGCGTCCGTCTGGATAACCTCAGTTTGCCAGTCTGGCTGTTGGTCTCCGTTCATGTCCACTGGTATAGAACGGTTTAGACCACTGACAATACCTTTTGTAGCTGATCCAGCGAAATCCATGCCTAGCGGGTTGCCAATGGCTATGGCTGTTTGACCAACCTCTACGTCATCGGCTGATCCTAGTTTAGCAACCTTTTTGACATGTTCACTATCTATTTGTATAACAGCAAGGTCTGTTAGAGGGTCAGTGCCTTTCAATTCGGCTTTCACTTTTGTTCCATCACTTAAAGAGACTTCCAATTCAGAAGAACCTTCCACTACGTGATTATTGGTCACAATGTAAGCATTGTTTCCGTCTTTTTTGTAAATGACCCCAGAACCTGTGCTGGCTTTTTGTAATCCTTGTCCTGTCTGCTGCATGTTGCTCACACCGACTACTGCGTCTGAAGTTTCTTTGATTGCCTGTGTTACATCTTCTTCATTTTGTCCAAGATGTAATGCGTCAGCTTGGGCAGTAGGCTCTTCCGTATTAACATTTATAGAAATACCCTTCCACTGGAAGAGGGTGGTCACAATAAATACGGCAGCAATCATTCCTAGAACACTAAATGCCAATCCGGTACGCTTATATTTACGCTTGGATTGTTTGTTGTTATCTTCCTCTAACATAATAAACAGCCGCCCCTTTCAAAATTAAATGATTTCTAGGATGACTTTGTTTCTCTCTGTACACCCTTTATATTACATAGCACTTATGGCATGACTTTGGAGAAAATGTGGAAAAAGTGTGTAAAGCAGGAGAATAGGTTGAAAATATGAGAAAATAAGAGAAAACGATTGGTCAGGAGGCAGAACAGAATGAACCATATTGTTGGGCTTGTGGAAGATGATCCTAATATTCGAGATATTGTGGAAGGATACTTATTAAAAGAAGGGTTCCAGGTGAAAGCATTGGATACTGCCGAAAAAGCCTGGGAAGTCTTTGCCCAAGAACCTCCGGATTTATGGGTGCTTGATCTTATGCTTCCGGGAATGGACGGCTATGAATTTTGTAAACGGGTCAGACAATCGTCAGAAGTTCCTATTATAATTATCTCAGCTAAGGATGATGAGGTAGACAAAATACTGGGACTGGAATTGGGCGGAGACGACTATTTAACCAAGCCATTCAGCCCGCGTGAATTAGTAGCAAGAGTGAAGCGTCACTTGAAGCGTTGGGAAGTTATGCAGCCCGACCATATGAACGTTCAGGAGGACATTGTAAGAGCAGGCAGCCTGTTACTTAATGAAACAGAACGAAGCGCCTATTTTAACAATCAGGAAGTAGAAGTTACGACCAAGGAATTTGAAATGTTAAGGATTCTGGCAGAACAGGAAAACCGCGCCTTTTCCCGGGAAGAATTACTTGTGAAAGTATGGGGCGATGATTATTTTGGAAGCGACCGGGCGGTAGATGATTTAGTGAAGCGGTTAAGAAAGAAGATGAAGGAACTGCCTTTAGAAACGGTTTGGGGGCATGGCTATCGATTAAGGAGCAGCCGTGAATCATGAGACTTCTTTATCAGTTAAATACAGCCTTTACCGCATTAATTATTGTCGTTATGTCTATTACTGCCTTCTTTACGTATTCCTTGCTTATGGATGTCCTCATTCAGGATGAGCAGCGTCAACTGGAAGCGCGTGCTAAATTTATGACGGACATTATAAATGAAGAGAATCCGGATGTCAGGATTCCTCAGCTCTCTAAGCTGATTCAGGATCGAGACTTTCCATTGCTCTTATTTGATCGAAGTTCGGGAGAGATCTTATTCCGAACGCTGCCGGAAAATACTGCAGAATCTTGGATCGACAACTTTGACAAGCTGATTAATGATGAAGTGTGGGAGAGTAACGGGAAGAAATATGTAGCTTATGCGTTTTCTTCAGGGAAAAAAGGGAGAATCCTGGTTATGGCTACCCCTTTGGATGATTTAGAAATTGTTCAATCAGGATTAGCTTATCGAATGCTTGCCGTGTTTTTAATAGGGTTGGTTTTAGCTATTGTAGTAAGCTATTTCTTGACCCGGAGACTTGTCACGCCGCTCTCTCGCTTGAAACAGGAAATGAAAAAGATAGAAAAACGGCACTTTGATGAAGTGCGTCCTGTGAAATCCAGCGGAGAAATTAAAGAAGTAGAACAGAGTGTGAGACAAATGGCGGCAGAGCTGGAGCTATACATTACCTCACAAAAGCAATTCTTTCAAAATGCTTCTCATGAACTTAAAACTCCGCTGATGTCCATTCAGGGATATGCAGAGGGAATAAGAGACGGCGTCTTTGAAGGGGACGCTGCCAACAAAGGGTTAACCGTTATGGTGAATGAAACGGAGCGTTTAAAGAAAATTGTCAATGAAATGATTCTGCTTGCCAAGCTGGACAGCAGTGAAGATGTCTATCATCCAGAAAAAACGGATATCATTCATGTGATTAAGCAATCCAAAGACCGCCTTCTTCCTATCGCAAAGGAAAAAGGAGTAGAACTCGACTATCATTCTGAGGATGCCTTTTTCGCCTACGTAGATAGTGAAAGAGTCTTGCAGGCGATGATTAATATAATTGGAAATGCAATCCGGCATGCGAGACAGCAAGTGCAGATCACTTCAGAAATTAAGGAAACAAGAATCATTGTGCGCGTTTCTGATGATGGCGATGGGATACCCGATCAGCTTCTTCCACATTTATTTGAACGTTTTATTAAAGGAAAAGAAGGGGATACAGGATTAGGTCTTGCCATTTCTCGAGCAATTATAGAAAGAAGCGGAGGAACGATCCGCGCAGCAAACAATGAACATAGAAAAGGAGCTATCTTTGAGCTCACCCTGCCAGCCAGTGATTGAGGTAAACTGGTTCATGGTATACTATTTACTGGGAACGATTCCATGAAAGAGAGGAAATAGATAATGGAAGCAAAAGCTTGTATTGATTCATTAGCCGTAAAGAATTCACACGTATTACCACCCGATACGAACAGTCACGGAACGTTGTTCGGAGGGAAATTAATGGCCTACATTGATGATGTGGCTGCCATAGCTGCAGTTCGTCATTGCCGTCAGCCAGTAGTGACTGCCTCCACGGATTCGGTCGACTTTCTTGCCCCTGTGTTTGAAGGGGACACCATCTGTTTGGAAGCTTTCGTCACTTGGAGCCATAATACATCGATGGAAGTGTTTATTAAAGCGATCACAGAAAACCTTCTGACAGGAGATAGAAAAGTATGTACAACAGCATTCCTTTCTATGGTAGCTGTTGATGAAAATAACCAGCCGGTTTCAGTTCCTCCAGTATATCCAGAGTCTGAGGAAGAAGTATGGCTGCACAAAAGTGCCCAGCGACGTCATGAGCACCGTAAAGAAAGAAGAAAAGAGTCTAAAGAACTCGCCGAAAAATTTGGAACTGGACTTCCTTGGAAAAGAGAATAGTGAGAAGTGTCTAAACTCATGCTTTTACGTCCTTTCTGTTAAGCGGGCTGGGTTTACCGCGGAATGGAAAGGGTCCTTTTAGAACAGATGTAATATCAAAAAACTCCCTCCATAGCGAGGGAGTTTTTATGTTAGAAAAACCAGAATATTGTTAAAGTCCTTTTCAAGTGCAGGTGGTTCATTGTGACCCAGTCATGGTAATAAGTGTCAGGGGTCCAATCCCCCTTGCCTATTTTCAAATAGTAAGAATATTGGTAAAGTAAAAAACAGCGTTTTTCGTCTAATTCCTGTTTAAATG
Organism: uncultured Bacillaceae bacterium; assembly: GCA_963739045.1. Lineage (GTDB taxonomy): Bacteria > Bacillota > Bacilli > Bacillales > Halobacillaceae > Halobacillus_B. The sequence goes on from CAVTYY010000001.1 coordinate 941,556, forward strand.
AATGTCTCAATAGGGAATAGAGAAGAAAATGGGAATAATTTGTAATCGTTTTTAAAAATTTTGGAGGTGGAGATGGTGAAGGAAGTGTTAGGGTGGCTGAATAACATCATGTGGGGATACATGCTTATTATTGTTTTATTAGGTCTTGGACTCTGGTTTTCAATTAAGTTAAGGTTCGTTCAATTCCGTTATATTCCTGAAATGATCCGTGTTTTATTTGATAAGCGATCGATTTCAGCAGAAGGAAAGAAGGGGACTTCCCCGTTTCAGGCATTTACCATTAGTACAGCCTCGAGGGTAGGGACAGGGAATCTTGCAGGAGTGGCTGCCGCGATTTCTATAGGCGGACCCGGTGCCGTATTTTGGATGTGGATGGTAGCTATATTAGGAGGAGCTTCGAGTTTCATTGAAAGTACTTTAGCTCAAATATTCAAAATTCCTGAGAAGAACCAATATCGAGGCGGTCCTGCTTATTATATGGAAAAAGGATTAAATAACAGGATTCTCGGTATCGTATTTGCGGTTACAATTACGTTTACATACGGATTAGTTTTCACTTCCGTACAATCCAATACGATCCGCTTAGCATTTGAAAATTCATTTGATATTCAGAAATGGGTAATGGCAGGTATTTTAACTGTATTAGTCGCTTTAATTATCTTCGGTGGTTTAAAAAGAATTGCCCAGGTTACGCAGTTCATTATTCCGTTTATGGCTATTTTCTATATTATTCTGGCTTTAATCGTGTTATTTAGTAACGTGGGACAGGTTCCAGATATGATTGGAATGATCTTTAAAGGAGCATTTGGAATTGAAGAGTTTGCCGGTGGTACTTTTGGCGGCATGATTTTAATTGGAATTAAACGCGGTCTCTTCTCCAATGAAGCAGGCATGGGGAGTGCGCCGAACGCGGCAGCTACTTCTGAAGTTACTCACCCTGTAAAACAAGGCTTAATCCAGACGCTAGGTGTATTTACGGATACGTTAATCATTTGCAGCTCTACAGCGATTATTATCTTGTTTTCAGGTAAGTATATCAATACGGATTTAGATGGAATTCAGTTAACCCAGGTAGCGTTTGAATCACAGCTTGGCCGTTGGGCGTCCATCTTTATTGCCATTGCGATCTTCTTGTTTGCTTTCAGTTCAATGATTGGTAACTATTATTATGGGGAAACTAACATTGAATTTATTAAGAAAAATAAAGGTAACTTGTTTATTTACAGAATTGCCGTTTTACTCATGGTAATCTTCGGTGCGGTAGCTAATTTTGGTCTTGTCTGGTCGCTTGCCGACTTAACGATGGGAATTATGGCATTGATTAACCTTTATGCAATATTCAGGCTTTCCAAAGTTGCGTATGCAGCCTTGAAGGATTACAGCAGGCAGAGAAAAGAAGGGAAAGACCCTGTCTTTTATGATGATCATCTTCCTGGTGTGGATGGTATGGAATACTGGCAGCGTGACCAGCCAATAGAATACGGAGAGACAGAGAAACAGTCTCAATCCAATAGATAAAATAAAAAGCTTCCTGAGCCGCATGCTCTGGAAGCTTTTTAGATTTACAATTCGGGGACTGGCTTGTGTTCTCAAATATCTTTATATTTCAGGCTATTATATCGAAACCAAGTCTTAAAGTAACTTGCAGGATCGTGGAAGGCTTAATTTCGAGACATTTGTTGAGATTGTAGGGGCTGCGGGGAACGACTCGTCTTGTTTCATCGCCCAGACACTCGAGACATAAGCCGCACATCAACGGAATGAAAAACCGCATTCCTTTTGATGGTCGGCTTATGCTGGTCGTGTCTATCGGGGCGATTCCACATTTGAACACTTTCCGCGGGCGCGCGATGAGCCTCCTCAAGCAAAGCTCTCCGGGGTCTCATCCTGCACTCTCCTCCCGCAGGAGTCTCCCCGTTCCCCTCCGCCCTTGATGTATTAACACTCTCGAAATCACCACATCCCATGCTAGTGTGGTAAATGACCATCGTTTTCCCTCCTAGCCATAGATGGATAAAGAAACCTCGCTATCAAAGACAATATCCTAAAGAATCGCTGTCACCTATGAACTAATGGGAAGATAGAAACTTCACCTTATATATTAGACTGTTTATAATTACTTACCCTGTCTCTTTATGGAAGATACTTTTTATACCCATTTTTATATTTCCGTTCTCTCCATAATCGTAAAGAGGTCGGGGAAATGACGAGACTCCTATGGGAGGATAGGACAGGTAAGATCCCGGAAGGCAAAGCCTGAGGAAGCTTACCGGCCGCCCATGGAAAGCGAGTTATTTCCCCGACCTCTAACGCACTATAAAACGTAACGGAAATCTCCAGGGTGGCAGAAAGTATATTTGGAAAGCACACGGTCTTAAAAAACAAACCTGATTCCTGATGCCCTCACATGTGATATCATAAGAACAGATTATTGGATTAAAGGATGGATCAGCATGAGCATATTATCAGTTGAACATATAAGTAAAGGCTATGGAGATAAACAGTTGTTTAATGACCTGTCATTTACCATCTCCCAACAGCAAAGAATCGGACTGATTGGAGTAAATGGAACAGGAAAATCTTCACTGTTGAAAATCCTTGCAGAATTAGAAACGGCAGATACAGGAAATCTTGACCATGCCAAAGATTTCAGCATCGAATATTTGCCCCAGGACCCAGATTTAGATGAAGAAAAGACTGTCCTGGAGCAGATTTATTTTGGCGAATCTACAGTTATGACCGTGATGCGCCAATACGAGAGCGCTTTGAAAGAACTGGAAGAAGATTCACAGAATCCCAAAGTTCAAGAAAAGCTTCTTGAACTTCAGCAGAGAATGGATGAAACGAACGCGTGGGAAGCGAATACGCTAGCCAAGACAATATTAACGAAGCTCGGTATTCATGCGACAAATAAAAAAGTCAGTGAACTTTCAGGCGGCCAAAAGAAGCGAGTAGCCATAGCAAAGGCACTTATTCAGCCGGCAGATCTATTAATGCTGGATGAGCCGACCAACCATTTGGATAACGAAACTATTGAATGGCTTGAGGAATACTTGGCCCAGTATAAGGGATCTTTAATCGTGGTTACGCACGATCGCTATTTCTTAAACAGGGTCACCAATTTAATTTACGAGCTTAGCCAGGGAAACCTTTATGTCTATGAAGGAAACTACGAAACCTTTCTAGAGAAAAAAGCAGAACGCGAAGAATGGGAACGTCAGGCAGAGCAAAAGCACCAGAACACCCTGAGAAGAGAATTAGCTTGGCTGAGACGAGGGGCGAAAGCTCGTTCTACGAAGCAGAAAGCTAGAAAGCAGCGAATTGAATCCATGAAGGATGAAAGCTATCAAACAGACAAAGAACAGGTGGACATGGCAGTCGGTTCCACGAGACTTGGGAACCAGGTGCTTGAACTAGAAGGGATTTCTTATTCTTATCAGCAGGAGCCGCTTATCCATGATTTTAATTACCTGGTTGTTCCAGGGGAACGGTTAGGAATTATTGGTCCGAATGGTTCCGGGAAAACGACGTTATTAAATATTATGGCAGAACGTCTCACTCCTGATCAGGGAACGCTTACGATAGGAACAACTGTAAAAGTTGGCTATTACACTCAGAACCATGAACAAATGGATGAATCGTTAAAAGTGATTGAATATATAAAAGAAGCTGCATCAGTGATCTCGACGGCAGATGGCGAGCAAATTACTGCTGAGCAGATGCTTGAGCGATTTCTCTTTCCCCGTGCCCAGCAGTGGACACATATTAAACGGCTATCAGGGGGAGAGCGCCGCAGGCTCTATTTACTGCGCGTATTAATGGGCGAGCCAAATGTTTTATTTCTGGATGAGCCGACCAACGATTTAGATACGGAAACCTTGAGTATCTTAGAAGATTATTTGGAACATTTTCCTGGAGTTGTGATTACCGTTTCACACGATCGCTATTTTCTGGACCGTGTGGTGGACCGCTTGCTTGCGTTTGAAGGAAATGGAAAGATCAGGCGCTTTTTCGGAAACTATACGGAATACCTGGAAGAACGTCAAACCGAACAAGCGAATAAAGAAAGTGTAAAAGAAAAATCGCACCAAGAAGAAACAAGACGCTCTAACCGTAAACGAAAGCTTTCCTATAAAGAAAAACAAGAATGGGAAACCATTGAAGAGGACATTTCAAATACGGAGCTTCAGTTAGAAGAAGTCAGTGAAGAGATCGCCTCTTCCAGCAGTGATTATGATAAAGTTCAGGAACTCTATCAACAGCAGAAGTCGCTGGAAAAAGAATTGGAAGAGAAAATGGATCGCTGGGAAGAATTATCTTTAATTGTAGAAGAAATGGATCAATAATTCGGATCACAGAGGGAATCTGCGCACGCAGGTTCCTTTTTTTTGTTATCATGGCGGGATTGTGGAATAATGTATACGGATACATTTTGCTGAAGGAGGCTTATTTTATGATGCCGAGTATAAATCAATTAGAGAAGTATGCAGAGCTTGCTCTGCGAACTGGAGTAAATCTGCAAAAAGATCAGAAGTTGATGATTAATTCAACGATTGATGGTGCGGATTTCACGAGGATTGTTGTCAAGAAAGCCTATGAAATGGGGGCTGAGGATGTACATATTAATTGGAGTGACGATCAGCTTACCCGGCTTCGTTTTGAACATGTAGACCAGGAAGTATTAGAGGAAGTCCCTGAGTGGCAGCGTGACATGTTTAATTATTTTGGCAAAGAGGGTGCGGCAGTTTTATCGATCCGCTCCACTGACCCTGATTTATTAAAAGGGCTTGATGGTAAGAAGATTGCTGCTGCGAATAAAGCACGGTCGCAAGCAATGGCTAAGTTCCGAGATTATACAATGAACGATCGGATTCAGTGGTCGATTGTGAGTATCCCCATCCCTGCATGGGCAGCGAAGATCTTCCCTAATGAAAACGAAGAGAATGCTGTAGCTAAGCTCTGGGAACAGATCTTCAGTATTGTCCGCGTAGATCAAGAAGATCCAGTGGCCGCCTGGGAGCAGCACAATCAGACTCTTGCGAAAGCCCGTGATTTTCTTAACAACAAGAAATACAGCAAGCTGGTTTACAAAGCACCTGGAACTGACCTGGAAGTCGATCTTCCTAAAGGCCATCTATGGAAGGGCGGAGCTTCGAAGACGGAGAAGCAGGGAATACCGTTTAATGCGAATATGCCTACCGAAGAAGTATTTACCGTTCCGCACAAGTATGGGGTGAATGGTAAAGTAAGCAGTACAAAGCCGCTGAACTACAGTGGAAATGTGATTGAGAACTTTACTCTCACCTTTAAAGATGGGAAAGTAGTGGACTTCACCGCAGAAGAGGGAGAGGAAACGCTTAAACACCTTTTAGACACAGATGAAGGGTCTCTCCGTCTTGGTGAACTGGCGCTTGTTCCTCATGAGTCCCCGATTTCCCAGTCCGGCTTAATTTTCTATAACACCTTGTATGATGAGAATGCTTCCTGTCATCTTGCTTTAGGAAAGGCTTATCCGAATAGTCTTGAAGGCGGATCAGACATGGACGTGGAGCAATTGGATGACCATGGAGTGAACGACAGCCTGAGTCACGTAGATTTCATGATGGGATCAGGAGAAATTGATATTGACGGCGTCTTAGAGGATGGCACGACCGAACCTGTCATGCGCAATGGCAGCTGGGCATTATCCTTTGAATAAACTTTTTATGAATATGGACGGCATGTAGTTTCCCTCGTGAAACTACATGCTTTTTTACGCTTTAATACATGTCATTCCGGCTCTAATTTGTGATTTTTTGGCTGGCAGGTGAAACTATTTAACCGCTTTCCGCGTCCAACTGTTATATAAATATCGATAACATGGAGTGAGTGATTCTACTAGATAAGCAGAAACGATACAAGGTAGAATAAAGATAGAGTTTTTATTTAGGGGGGATTTAATTTGAAATTTATAAAAATGATTATCTTTTTCCTAGTTTTGGCTGCACTCGTCAGCTGTTCGAAACAGCCGAAACCAGAAGATACGATGGATGCCTATATGAAAGCGTGGGAGAACCAGAAGTACGATGAGATGTACTCCCTGCTAAGCGAGAGTTCTAAAGAATCCATCTCTCAAAAAGAGTTTAAAGAAGCCTATACGAATAAATATGATGGAATCAATATGAAAGATCTATCCATTACATATGATCTTCCGGAAGAAGAGAAAGAATATGATAAAGAATCCAAGCCGACATTTAAATATAACGTAAGCATGGATTCTCTAGCAGGTAAAATAAAATTTTCCCATAAAGCTGAACTTGTTTTTCACAAGGGAGATGAGGAAAGCAAGTGGCTGATCAATTGGAATCCTTCCATGATTTTTGCCGGTATGGAACAAGGCGATACGATCCTTGCCCGTACTCTAGCACCGGAACGTGGAGAGATCTATGATCAAAACGGCAAAGGACTTGCTGTGAATGGGGTCATCCAGCAGGTAGGACTTGTCCCGGCATGGATGGAGGGAGATCAAGAAGCAACGAAGAAAAAATTAGCGGAAATATTAAATATATCAGTCGAATCCATCAACAAGAAACTGAATCAGTCCTGGGTTAAAGAATCCTCTTTTGTGCCTTTAGCTTCGATCGCTGATGGAGAAGACAAGAAAATTGAGGAAATTAAAGTATTAAGCGGGACGAAGTTTAAGGAAGAAGGGGCACGCGTTTATCCTCTAGGGGAAGCGGCGGCCCATTTAACAGGATATATGGGGTCTATCACTGCCGAAGACCTGGAGAAACTCAAAGATAAAGGATACACCTCAAGTTCCCGGATTGGAAGAGCTGGACTTGAGAGTGTACTAGAAGACAAATTAAGAGGGACGCCAGGCGGTAAAGTCATGATTCTGGATAAAGACGGCAATGAGAAAAAGGTTTTGGCAGAAACGCAGGCGGTTGATGGGAAAGACGTAAATCTCACCATTCGTGCAGATACCCAAAAAAGTATCTACAGTCAAATGAAGGGTGATTCGGGTTCTTCCGCTGCTATTAATCCTTCGACAGGAGAAGTCTATGCCTTAGTAAGCACTCCTTCTTATGATCCTAATAATTTCATTTTAGGAATGAGCAGTGAGAAATATAAACAATTACAGGATAACCCGGATAAACCTCTGTTAAATAAATTCTCGAAAACCTATGCTCCAGGTTCAACATTTAAGGCGATTACGGCCTCCATTGGACTGGAGACGGGCGCCATCGATCCTAACGAAGAAATGTCCATTCCGAATAAAACATTCAGTAAAGAGGGATGGGGCGGATATTCGGTTACTAGAGTGGGAAACAGTGATAAACAGGTGACACTGCGTGATGCGCTGGTTCATTCAGACAATATTTATTTTGCCCGTTCGATCCTTAACATTGGAGGAAGTGACTTTTTAAAGCAATCGAAGGATTTCGGCTTTAGTGAAGAATTCCCATTTGCTTATCCCATTGGTTCTTCTCAAATTCTCAAAGAGGATAGCTTCGGTGATAATGAAGTATTGTTAGCAGATACCGGCTATGGTCAAGGGCAGGTAGAAATGAGCACCCTGCATGTTGCCTTAACTTACACACCATTTGTGACTAATGGAAATCTGTTAAAACCAACCCTTTTTAAAGAGGAGGAAACCGGACAAATCTGGCATGAAAATATTATGAGTGAAGACACCGCATCGATCGTTCGGAAAGACTTGAAAGAAGTCGTTCATGCTCCCGATGGTACAGCGAATGGTCACCCAGATAGAAGGAATTGATCTTGCAGGTAAAACGGGTACCGCCGAGCTGAAGAAATCGCTTGATGACAAAAACGGTCAGGAGAATGGCTGGTTTGTCGCATGGGATACCAATAAATCAAATCTGCTTGTATCGATGATGATAGAGGACGTTAAAGATAGAGGCGGAAGTCATTATTTGGTACCGAAAGTGAAGCATATATTTGAAGAGAATAACAAGTAAGGCTTGGAATGAATGTCTGATAAGAAAATTTGCATGAAGATGAGAGCGGAATCGTATGAATCCCCGGCTGGGACATAAGAATACCATTCATAATAAATCCCGAACCATTTCTTATAACTGGTTCGGGATTTATGTATATAGGAGTGCTTGGCTTTCTATTTTCCCGGATGGCATCTTAGTCTTTTTCGAAAATGCCACAAGTTGACCGTCAGTAATGTGCCCGCCTCCTATTCGACTTAGTTGAAAACGGGAATAGTTAAATAGAACGGGCAGGAAGGGACGGATTGGATGGTGAAAATCTATGATGCGGCTGTTGTAGGGGCCGGGTTTGGCGGATTAGCTGCAGCAGCCATGCTGAGTAAAGAAGGAAAGAGTGTTGCCGTATTTGAAGCTTCTAATGAGCTCGGTGGAAGTGCTGGCAAATTTGAGAGAGGCGGGTACCGATTTCAGTCAGGGGCGACTCTGGGAATGGGGTTTGAAAGCGGCGGAGTGTTCTCAAACCTTTACCAGAAATTAGACTTGCAGCCTCCTCCCATGAAACTATTGAGTCCGATTATGGATATTCATTTGCCGGATCGAACGATTCATTATTATCGGGAGCGGCAGAAGTGGTATGAGGAAATTGCCCGGAAGTTCCCGGGCGATCCCGGTAGTATCCAGGCTTTCTATGATGAAGTGTTTCGCGTAGGGGCGATGGTTGATCAATTGGTGCACCGGCTTCCGGTCTTTCCTCCTAAGAAGATTAAAGACTGGGTGAGTTTACTCCCTCTTGTCAAACCAGGTTCTCTGCCACTGGCTCCTTATCTTAGTCAGACCATCTATGATCGCCTGAAAAAATACGACTTACATGAAAACCGCTTATTTATTACCTTTCTTAACGGAGAATTAATGGACAGTGTGCAAACAGATGTGACCCGTTGTCCGGCTTTTCTAGGTTATGCAGCGCTGCAGACTTTTCATAAAGGAGCGTATGCTGTTCACGGAGGCTTGGCTGTAATTGCGGAACAGCTGGCGGATTATTGTAAACGTGCAGGGAATGACGTCTTTATGCGGCATCCAATTTATGAAGTGAGCGAGGATCACGGCATTTACCAGCTGCAAACCAAACGGAATCAATCCTTTGCAGCTAAGCAAGTACTGCTGAATAATTCTGTCCACAACTTTCACGACACCGTCGACAAGAGGCTTGCGGGCAAATCCATGATTAACCGGCAAAAGGAATCAGAAAGAGACGCCTGGGGTGCTTATATTATTCATGCAGGGGTGAGAGAAGAGGTCTTCGCGGAGACTGATGTTCTCTATCATCAATTTATTGATCCCGAGTATCCAGACGACCTTCATGAAGGTGGGCAATTCTTACTTTCTTTATCTGACCGGGAAGACAAGCAGATGGCACCGGAGGGTATGCGGTCGCTTACTATTTCTACACATACCAATGCAATTCAGTGGTGGAAGACTAATCATTATTCTGAAAGGAAAGAGGCCATGAAACACCGTCTGTTCCGTACGGTAGACCATTATTTTCCCAGGTTTTCTGAGCAGCTCGATCTTGTGCTTCCCGGCACCCCCATAACTTTTCATAAATGGCTGCGACGGTCATTTGGCAAAGTAGGAGGCTATGTTCCGGATGGGAGGTTCAGCTGGACAAAAAGCTATTCGATCCGAACCGGACTTGATGGGGTATTTCAATGTGGAGATACGGTTTTCCCTGGAGCAGGCACGCTGGGAGTGACTTTATCCGGACTTATGGCCGCCAAAGAAATGAGTAAATGATTGAAGTGAGCGGGATATGGGAATAAAAAGGATAAAGGTTATTTCAAAAAGGAGAGATCAATATGCCAGGTCCAGAGAATGAACTAGCAGGTTTCCAAGCCAACCCTAATGAATTTGGAAAGTGCGGCATATGCGGGAAACTGCTTACGTCGAAACAAGAAAAAGAAGTAAAGATGTGTAAGGATTGTCAGAGCCGTCATAAAGATCAGGGAGTCGAATATGACGAATCAGAATAAGGATTAATAAAAGAGGCTGGAAATAAGGAAATGCCCCCAATCTAAAAACGAACCATGAAGGGAAGGGCGAGAGGTTTACCTTGAATGACCGCTCCGAAAGTACACTCCGCTTTTCGCGGGCGGCTGGTCTGCCTCTTCGTGCTGCGCACTCTGGGGTCACACCTATGCCTTCCTCCCGCAGAAGTCTTCCTGTATTTTCTGCGCTGGAATGGTTGATATTTTCGCTGCCATTCTCTTTTGTTCATCCGTGAAAACGTCTAGAAATTTTGCCATTTGAAACAAAAAATCCGAACGATGATGGAAGAATGTTGTTAACATTTCATCATCGTTCGGATTTTATAATGGCAAAAATACTTCTATCCCTGACTCTTTTATTATTTTTGTCTTAACATTGCACGAACGGGGCAGCCATCTGCTTCTTCCATTTTTAACGGAAAAGCAAAGAGTTCGTAAATTCCTGGAGCTACATGATCCAACTGGATCCCTTCCAGGATTAGAATGTCATTCTTGTAAAGGGAGTGGTGACCCGTAAGGTTTTTACTAGTTTCAGGGTCTACAGAAGGAGTGTCGACCCCGATAAGGTCGATCCCCTGCTCCTGCAGGAAGTCCCCGACATCTTCGCCGATAACTGTATAATTGGAAGGGAAGATGGAACGATCACTCCAGCTCATGGAACGGAATAACACTTTTTTAACTCCGGAAAAATCAAACGAGGTTAAATCTTCTGCCATAATTGTTTCGATTCCTTCCACATTAACGACCAGGGCATCTCCTGTGAAGCGCTCCATCGGAATATCACCGAGTTTCAACCCATCAGAATCGTAATGAAACGGTGCATCCACGTGGGTACCTGTATGGTTGCTTGCTTTAAACTGGCCGACGTTAACGGCACCGGTCTCTTCCATGGAAGCACTAAGTTTATAATGAAAAGTTTCGTCTCCTGGCCAGGCAGGCGTTTCGTTAGTCAGACTCATTGATATATCAATTAATTGCATAATATCCTCCTTAGGCGATAATTCCGCGTTCATTTTTGTATTGCTTATGCTTATCTTCGTTCATTATTTCTTTTAGGATCATCATGACATCATATACCTCTTCAAAAGATGTATAAAGCGCAATAGGGGCGAGTCGGATCACATTTGGCGATCGATAATCAGGGATGACACCTTCTTGTTTAAGCGCCTTACAAATACTGGCTGCTTCGGGATGCAGCAGGCTGATATGACCTCCGCGCTGCTGGTCTTTATGGGGAGTGGCGATCTGAAAGCCTGCCTCACTTAATTCCTGGTGGAGCATGTCCAGCATCAGTCGGGTCTGCTTCAAAGATTTTTGACGAATCGCCTCGATCCCTGCTTCGTGGAAAATTTCAAGAGAGCCAAGCAAGGGAGCTGAGCTGAGAATATGAGGGGTGCCAATTTGGAAGGCCCCAGCACTGTCGGAATGAGTTAACTCATGATCCATATCAAATTGCTTTTCTTTTTTTGAACTGAACCATCCGGCCAATCCGGGTTTTCTGCCCAAATGCTTTTGGTTTACAAACAATCCTCCTACACCGCCGGGACCGCTATTTAAGTATTTGTACGTACACCATACGGCAAAGTCCACATTCCACTGATCGAGCTCATGTGGAAGGGCTCCGATAGAGTGGGCTAAATCAAACCCTGCAATAATTCCGTGCTTATGAGCCGCTGCTGTAAGCTGTTCTATATCCAATAGCTGGCCGCTGCGATAAAGGACGGACGGAAGCAGGAGCAGAGCCGCAGTGTCATCCATAGCTGCTATGATATCCTCTTCAGCCAGCGTATGGCCATCAGAACTGTCCACTTGTATTAAGTGCTCGTTAGGATCAAGTCCATGAAGCTCAATTTGGCTTTTCAGAGCATAAATGTCAGAAGGGAAGTTTAACGCATCCGCGATAATTTTCGTTCTTTTGCCTTCTGGTTTGTAAAAAGTGGCTAACAGCTGATGTAAATTGGTCGTAATTGATCCGGTATTGATGACTTCTTCAGGTGCCGCTCCAATAAGCGGCGCGGTCAGCCCGCCAAGTTTTTCAGACATGTAATACCATGGCTGCTGTCCTTCTGTCCATCCTTCAATTCCGTACTCTTTCCAATCGTTTAAGGAAGTAAGCAATGCTTTTTCTGCTTTTTTTGAAAGCAGGCCAAGAGAGTTGCCATCCATATAATAAGTGTGTTCTTGTAAGTAAAATTGACTTTTAAATTCGCTTAAGGAATCTTCTTGATCCAAAGCCCGTACTGATTCTCTCGTAATTACACTTTCTGTCATCCAATTCCTCCTCCTTTTAATTATAAAGATACCCTCCTGAAGATGGCAAAAGAAGCGTGTTCCATTCAGAGAAAGTTATTTCTTCCATAAATCGTTCTTCACAAGGACTGCTTTAATCATCCGATATGAGATGTTATCCGGAAGGGCCTCCTTAAGGGGCTTTAACTTATCTTCTTCAAGCTGGTTATACTCGTAGAGCACCTGCTCTTCCTCTGAAGGAGTGAACCATTCATCCCAATCGGCTGCTTCTCCTTCTTGAATGGCGCGGAAGATATGATTCTCAATCGTCAGCTCTGACATTCCTCGTTCCTTAGCGATCGCTTTAAAATCCGTTTTGTTTTCCTGCCACATCTGATATGAAATCAGGTGACTGGGCCGGTCATCGTCTGGGTCCTTCCGAGGAATCGTCCTCGAAGACGTGTTAGATTTAGGCTTCGGTTTCTCTTCCTGCTCTTGGGCCCAAGGCTGGATTACCTCCAGGAAGGCCTCCCCGTACTGGGCGAATTTTTGCTCACCGACCCCTTTGACCGCTAACATTTCTTGTTTACTTTCTGGCAGGTAAATCGTCAGCTCTTTAAGAGTAGCATCTGAGAATACAACATAAGGAGGGAGACCTGCTTCGTCTGCCAGGGATTTTCTCAGCGCTCGCAATTCTTCAAAGTACTCAAGGTTGTAGTTGGTTTCCTGTTTCGTAGTGGTGGCCTCTACGAGCATAATGACTGACGTTTCATTTTTCAGCACGGATAAGGAGTCCTTCGTCAATTGTAGAGCAGGATAACGTCCCTGTCCGGGTGTCAGATAGCCCTCCGCCGTTAAAAAATGAATAAACCGTGTGAGTTCTTTTTCTGTATAGCGGGAAAGAATGCCGTAAGTAGATAAGTCTTGAAAGCGGAACTGCCGGACCTTCTGATCGGAAGACCCTCGCAGAACTTTCGCCGTTAAACCGGCTCCGAATTTTCCTCCCATCCGTTTCACGCAGGAAAGAACCATTTGAGCTTCCTTCGTCATATCACGTTCTTCTCCGGCATGCATGCAGTTGGAACACTTGCCGCATGGGGAAGGTGGGACGGGGTCATCAAAGTATTCCAAAATGAATTTCTGTAAACAAGTATGAGTGTGACAATAGTTAACCATTGCTTGGAGCTTCGCGTACTCTTCTTTCTTCTTCTCCTCTGAAGGGGACTGGTCAATCAGGAAGCGCTGTAAATTAATGTCCTGGCTCGAGAAGAGCAGGACACAATCTCCCGGTTCACCATCACGGCCGGCTCTTCCTGCTTCTTGATAATAAGATTCGATATTCATCGGCATGGAGTAGTGGATCACGTAACGGACGTTTGATTTATCAATCCCCATTCCGAACGCGTTCGTTGCGATAATGGTCGTAATTTCATCCTGGACAAAATCCGTTTGAACCTTTTTCCGCTGATCCTCGCTCATGCCCGCATGGTATTTGCCGGCAGCATAACCTTTCTTGGATAAAAAGGATTGCAGCTGATCAGCGTCTTTTCTAGTTGCTGTGTAAATAATGCCCGCATCCTGGGGGCGGCTTTCTAAGTACTCGGTAACAAATTCTCGCTTATCGCGTCCTTTCATAATCCGGAAGGAAAGGTTTTCCCTGGCGAAGCCTGTATTAACCACGGCATCATCATCAACCTCAATCAGTTGTTTAATATCCCGAATTACTTCTTGAGTTGCTGTAGCGGTTAAAGCCATCAGCACGGGCAGGTTAGGGACTTTCTGTAAGGTTGATACGATCGACCGGTAGCTTGGCCTGAAGTCATGCCCCCATTGAGAAATACAGTGGGCTTCGTCAAAGGCAATTAAGGCTAATTGGATCCCTTGAATCGCTGTCATGAAAGCAGGCGAGTCGAACCTTTCAGGAGCAACATAGACAAAGGAATAGCGGCCGTTTTCCATATCCTGAATACGATTTCGCTGCTCTTCTGCAGATAAAGAGCTGTTAATGTACGTCGCCGCCACTCCATAAGAAAGCAAGGCGTCAACCTGATCTTTCATTAAGGAAATAAGCGGCGAAATGATAATTGCCGTGCCTGGAAGTGTGAGACCTGGAATTTGGTAGCACAGCGACTTTCCGCCTCCGGTAGGCATGACGGCAAGAGTATTCTTTCTTTCTAATACATGAGAGATGGCTTCTTCCTGTCCTGGACGAAACGAAGAGAACCCATAGTATTGTTGCAGCAGTTCTTTAGCTTGCTTTATCATTTTGATCATCCTTTTGGTCGATTCTTTCCCCATTTTATCATGTTTCGATTAACTAAATAGGGGAAAATAGTTATCGTGAAAGCAAATGATAAGGAGTGTTTATAGATGAAGGCTATCGTTATAGAGAATTATGGAGATAAAGATGAACTAGTGGAAAAAGAAGTAGCAGCACCAGTAATAAATGAGGATCAAGTACTCGTTGAATTAAAAGCAACCTCCATCAATCCTATTGATTGGAAATTGAGAGAAGGCTATTTAAAGGATAATCTTCAGTTTGAATTTCCGATCATTCTGGGCTGGGATGCAGCAGGAATTGTAAAGGAAACCGGAAAAAATGTGAAGAATTTCAAAGATGGCGATCGTGTTTTCGCTCGTCCGGCAACGACGCGGAACGGAACCTACGCGCAATATGCGGCGGTCGATGAGCATCTTCTGGCTCATCTGCCGGAAAATATTCCGTTTGAAGAAGCAGCAGCGGTTCCATTGGCTGGACTAACGGCATGGCAGTGCCTCGTTGATTTTGGAGAAATCAAACAGGGCGATAAAGTTCTTATTCATGCTGGATCCGGCGGTGTCGGCCATTATGCGATTCAAATTGCTAAAGCTCTAGGTGCCTATGTAGCAACAACAGCCAGTGGGAAAAATCAAGACTGGGTGGAAGATTTAGGACCGGACCGTTTTATTAACTATAAGGAAGAAGATTTCTCAGAAGTATTAAGTGATTTCGACATCGTTCTTGATACACTGGGAGGCGAAATTCAGGAGAAAAGCTTTCAGGTGTTGAAAGAAGGAGGAAGACTAGCTTCAATTGTACAGCCGCCGGATGAGAAGACCGCAGAGAAATTTGACGTTAAAGCAGGATTTGTCTGGCTGGAGCCAAGCGGTGAAAAGCTTGCCAAGCTTGCTGAATTGATGGTGAAAGGACAGCTTACTTCTGTGATCGGCCATCGTTTCCCGCTCAGCGAGGCAGGCTTGAAAGATGCCCATGAAGTGAGTGAATCTCACCACGCAAAAGGTAAAATCGTCATTTCGATCTAAACAGTCAGGATTATTCCCTGGCTTATTAGGCTCATTTAACAGTATAACAAAATCGACTGAGAAGCTGTAAATTAAAAAACATCCTGCCTTCAATTAAGGGGCAGGATGTTTTTTTGTATAACGAATAAAGAATCAATTTATTTCCATTTTTCTTTAAATTCAAACAATTTTCCGACTATGAAGTGTTATAGTAGGGTATATACACTATTACAACGTTCCAGGAGAGGAGAGATTTAGTGTTAACCAATTACAAAGTGGGAGAATACTTTGATGAAATGATCGGAAAAAGTGGAGAGCCCAGGAATCATTATCAATGGTTCTATCAGCTTGTCCACCAATTCTCAGAACAGGAACTAAAGGAAAAACACGAAACGGCACAGTTAAGCTTCCTGCGCCAGGGAATTACATTTACCGTTTATAACAATACAGGCAGTACTGAACGAACAATGCCATTTGACTTTGTGCCCATTATTATTCCCGATACCAAGTGGGAAAAAGTGAAAAAAGGCATGAAGCAGCGCATGTCCGCTCTGAATCATTTTCTGTCTGACGTTTACCATGAGCAGAATATTGTGAAGGATGGCATCGTGCCCGCTGAGCTGATTGAGCAGAATCCTTATTATTATCATAAACAGGTGGGCGGAGTAGATATCCCGTTAGACAACCATATCTTTCTTGCGGGGATAGATTTAATCAAGGATGAAAATGGGGACTATCGGGTCCTGGAAGATAATTTGCGAAATCCATCCGGGATGTCCTATGTATTTCAAAATCGCTATGTGATGAGACAAGTCTATCCTGAGTTGTTTTTTCAGCATTCGATCGAAACCCTCGAACAACAATTTTCAGAGCTTCACCAGGCCGTGATCAGCCACGTGCCTCTAAATGCCAACCCTTCTAAGCCGCCGGCAGCGGTACTCCTCACACCGGGAATGTACAATTCTGCTTATTATGACCATGTATTTCTAGCTCAGCAAATGGGGATTGAACTGGTGGAAGGACGCGACTTAGTTGTGAAAGAAGATATCGTCTACATGAAAACCATTCGGGGCTTAAAACGGGTGGATATTATTTACAGAAGGATTGATGATGATTTTCTTGATCCAGAAGCTTTCCGTCCCGACTCCGCGCTTGGGGTTTCAGGACTCCTGAATGCTTATCGTAAAGGAAATGTATCGATTTTGAATGGCATTGGTAACGGAGTAGCTGATGATAAAGCGATGTATGCCTATGTCCCCGATATGATTCGTTACTACTTAGATGAAGAACCCATCATACCTAATGTGGAAACGTACTTCCTGAGAGACCCGGAACAAATGGAATACGTGCTGGAGCATTTAGATAAATTAGTAGTGAAGAATGTAGGTGCATCAGGGGGGTATGACATGTTGATTGGCCCTCATGCGGAAGAAAGTGAGCGTGAACTATTCAGGAAAAAAATTATCGAGAATCCGTCGCAGTATATAGCTCAGCCCACCATTAAGCTATCACGTGCCCCTGCATACCAGGAGGGGAGATTTTATCCATGTCACGTCGACCTTCGTGTATTCGTTATGAATGGCGAAACGACCCATGTCCTGCCTGGAGGCTTGTCACGAGTAGCCTTGAAAGAAGGATCGCTTGTTGTGAACTCTTCTCAGGGCGGCGGAGGAAAAGATACATGGATTCTTGCGGAAGGAGGCCAAGACAATGCTTAGTCGAGTTGCTGATTCTCTTTATTGGATGTCCCGAAATATTGAACGAGCCGAAAACAATGCAAGGGCCCTCAGCGTCCAGCTGGTAAATATGCTGGAAGCTTCGGATCAGGATATGCTGGATCGCGATTGGGAAGAAGTGCTGGAGATTTCGGCATCTGCTGAGGATTACTATAACCGTTATGAACGGTTGGACCGGGATACTATGATCCACTATTTAACAATTAGTCCGGTTAACTTGAATTCTTTAGCCAGCAGTATGAAATATGCCCGTGATAATGCCCGATCTACAAGAGAAATTATTCCGGACGAACTATGGCAGAGCTTAAATAAATTTCATTTGGAGCAGAAAGGCTGGGAGGAACAGACGTTTACCATCCAGCATACTCAAGGGTATTTAAAGAATCTAATCACGGCCTCTATGACGGCTCAGGGAATTATTGAGTCTTCAATGACGCGAGGGAACCCTTATACTTTTATAAAAATCGGTAAATGGCTCGAGCGTGCGGAGAAAACGGCACGAATTCTGAACGTCATTTGTGAAAAACACAGGAAAACCACCCCCGGAGGAACTCATAGCTTTTACTATTGGCTGACCGGCCTGCAAGTTCTAAACGGTTATGATGCTTATATTAAAGAGAATCCTCCAACGATGGACGCGAAACCGGTGCTGCGATTTTTAATTGACGAACCTGCATTTCCGCGCTCCATCCGTTACTGTATGGACCACGTGCTAAGCGCTGTTCATAAATTGGAAGGAGGGAAAATTTCTAACTATTCTGAGGACTTGTTTCAAATGCTTGCGACGATCGAAGAAGAGCTGGGACGGACCAATATTGAAGAAATGGATATGGAAGAATTAATGAATTTTCTCGATCATTTTCAAGATCGCTGCTATGCGATAAGCCGCTTGTTTACAGAAACCTATTATTTAGTTGAGCCGGTGCATGTCCCATGACACTGCAGCTCTAGGGGGATTTTACGGTGAAATACCAAATTGAACATACCAATACTTTCTTCTATGAAAAACCTGTAGATCAGAGTATGAATCATATTAGGCTGAAACCAAGTACCGATGAATGTCAGCGACTACTGCTTTATCGGACAGAAATTAAGCCAAACTCCATGACAAAAGAACACATCGATTTATGGGGGAATCATGTGGAAACTTTTTTCATTCCTCAAAAGCATGAGCATCTTTCGGTGAAAACAATTTCAACAGTAAGCATTCAAAAGAGTCCGTTTATTCGAATGATTCGCTGTAATGACGAAATGAGATCAATTTTTCATTCAGAACTGTTCCACAATCATTATCTAGCTTATTTAAATGAAACGCCTTACACGTTTATGTACAAGGAGCAGTTAGAGGAAATCCACAACCTTATCGGCAGTTCTGATGATCCAATCCAATTTGCGCTCGATTTAATGGCGTACATTAACCAATCGATCCTTTATGATGGCATTGCAACTCAGGTAAATACGAAGGCCTTTGAAGCTTGGCCGATAAAAGCCGGAGTGTGCCAGGATTATGCTCATATTATGATAGCTATCCTGCGATCTGCAGGCATTCCTGCCAGGTACGTGAGTGGATACTTGTATGTAGGAGAAGATTCTGCTTTGATTGGTGATGCAGCCACACATGCCTGGGTGGAAATGATGGTCCCGGGAATTGGCTGGGTTGGTCTCGATCCTACGAATAATGTAGAGGCCCTCGAGCATCATATTCGAATTGGCACAGGCAGAGATTATGCAGACGTAAGTCCTTTGCAGGGCGTGTATCGTGGAGGCGGTCAAAACTTAGACGTGAAAGTAAGTGTAACGCTCCTGGATCAGTAATGAGGTTATCTTAACGGTACGGTGTCAAAACGGAGAACGTTCAAGGACGAAACGCTACTTTCTTATATCGCTAAATGCAGAAAACCCGAACCATTGTGAATCTGTGGTTCGGGTTTTCTGATGAATAAATTGCTTTCGTTCTGGCACGTTATACATTAATTTTCACTAGTTTTGATAACTTTCAGATGTTTTGGTCTGTAATTTAATCAAATGATAGAGACCGCCAGCAAGCGCTCCAGCTAAAGCAGGAACCATCCAGCTTAAATTTAAATCAAAGAAAGGAAGCTGGCTGATCCAAGGTGTCGCGAAAGCTAAGTTCACTCCCACAGCATTTAATCCATCATACAGGCTTACGATCGAGGTGAGTATAATTGCTCCCCGGTAGACATAAGGTGAATGATGAAAGAAGCGGCTGATAAAGGTCAGGATGATCAGCACAATGGCGATAGGATACACAAATACCAGGACAGGCACAGAATAAGCAATTATCTGATTAAGTCCTATATTTGCTATACCGAAGCTGAGCAGCGTAATCACCATAACCACTGTTTTATAGGATAGCTTAGAAATGCGCTGAGAGAAAAACTGTCCACAGGCGACCGTTAAACCTACACAGGTAGTGAAACAAGCGAGAGCTACAATAATGCCCAATAATAAAGTACCGAGATCACCATAGATGATTTTAGCGGCAGCTGATAAAATGGCACTTCCATTATCATAACTTCCTTCAGTGGCCATTTTCGCCCCAATCCAGCCGATGGCTACATACACGCCGGTGAGACCGACAGCTGTCACTAAACCAGCTTGCAGCGTCTTGATTGTTAACTTTTTTTGATCATGGACACCGCGGTCTCGGAAGGAGGTAACGACAATAATTCCGAATGCTAAAGCACCAATAGCGTCCATAGTTAAGTAGCCTTCAATAAAACCTGCGAAGAATGGCTGGGCCTGGTATTTTTCGCTTGGCGGCTGAATCGGTCCGTCTAGTAAGAAGAAGCTTCCCGCCACCAGTCCTATAATAGCGATAAATAGAGCAGGTGTTAACCATTGACCGATACGGTCGATTAATTTAGATGGATTTAAGCTGACCCAATAAACCATTGCAAAGAAGATCACAGTAAATAGAAACAGTGTCCATGAAGAGGGACTGCTGACCCATGGAACGGCTCCCATTTCATACGCGACATTCGCAGCACGGGGAATTCCAAAGAAGGGACCAATGGCTAAATAGATGACCGACGTGAAAATAATTCCAAACTTAGGGTGAACCCGTCCGGCTAATTCAATTGCTCCATTTCGAAAAAAGGAAATACCTGCGACAGTGATCACAGGAATCCCGACACCGGTGAGAACAAAACCGGCAATAGCCAAGAAATAGGAGCTCCCGGCTTCCATACCGAGGGAAACAGGGTAGATTAGATTGCCAGCTCCAAAAAACAGCGCAAACAGTGTAAAGCCAATAAATAACGTATCTCTAAACTTCATAGGTGCTCCTCCTCTGTAGATGTATTTATTCGTAATTATTTGCGTAAAAAAAGCCATCCTGGCCAAGGATGAACTATATAGTAACGTTTAATTTGTAAACGGATTGTTTCATCTGCAACGCCGTAAATACTATCAATGTCAAAAAATTATGTCAATCAATATTTTTAATTCGGCTGGGTTTGGAATTTTTTACAATGAAGAAAGCGTTCTCTTTCTGAGAGCAGATGTTCATCTCAGAACAAGATAGTTTACAGGAGGGGAGGGGGAATATAAAATATGTATATCATTTGATACGCAAGCCTTAAACAAGGGAGACTACACATGATTGATTCGCTTTTGCTTCAATTTATGATTATTGGAACACTGGGGATCGGTTCCCAATGGCTTGCCTGGAGATTTCGTCTGCCTGCCATAGTGATTATGTCCATTGCAGGGCTGCTTGCCGGACCTGTATTTGGACTGATGAACCCGGAACATGATTTCGGTGGATTATATGAACCGATTATATCTCTTGCAGTAGCTGTTATTCTTTTTGAAGGCAGTCTTAATTTAGATTTTAAAGAAGTACGGGGGCTTGGACGTCCCGTTTTTCGAATCGTTACGTTTGGTGCTTTTTTAGGATGGATCTTTGGAGCTTTAGCCGCTCACTATGTAGCTGGGCTGAGTTGGGCTGTTGCCTTTGTTATTGGCGGACTGTTTATCGTTACAGGTCCCACGGTTATCCTGCCGCTCCTGCGTCAGGCTAAACTTAAACCAAGACCGGCGAAGATCCTTAAATGGGAAGGAATTATTGTGGATCCGGTCGGTGCTTTACTGGCTGTGTTCGCTTTCGAAATTATAAAGTTCCTGCTAGGTCATGACAGCAATCCGACTCAGCTGTTATCCTTCCTGCTTGCCTCTATTTTTGCGGTCATTCTTGGCTGGGCCTGTGGGAAAGGAGTAGGCTGGATGTTCGAAACGGGGTATGTTCCGGAGTTTTTGAAATCTCCCGTTGTCTTCACGGTCGTGATTGCCTGCTTTACTATAGCCGATGAAATCACTCATGAAACAGGATTGCTTTCTGTTACAGCCATGGGAATGACGTTAGCGAATATGCATATCTCATCCATTGATGATATGAGACATTTCAAAGAAAATATCTCGCTATTATTAATTTCCACTATATTCATTATGCTGACGGCTTCTTTAACTCAGGAAACCCTGCTGCAAATCTTCCATTTTCGTATTATAGGATTTGTATTGTTGATGCTGTTCATTGTCAGGCCGCTATCTATCTTCCTGTCTACCTGGAGGACCGATTTAACGAAAGCGGAAAAGCTGCTGGTCGGCTGGATTGCCCCTCGCGGCATAGTTGCTCTGACCGTTGCCAGCTATTTCGCCAGCGTGTTTGGAGAGGCTGGATTTGATGATGCAAATATCCTAATCTCGTTAACTTTTGCACTGGTTTTTACTACAGTTGTTGCTCATGGATTCTCTATTGGCTGGCTTTCCAAGAAGCTCGGACTGTCTAACGAAGGACCTCCCGGCGTCATTATTGCTGGTGGCAGCCAGTTCGCAACGAGACTTGCGAAAACGTTCGAGGAATTGAAAGTACCTGTCCTCGTTTCCGATTCTTCCTGGGAGCGGCTGACCCGGGTGAGATCAGCTGGAGTTAAAACCTATCATGGAG
This sequence comes from uncultured Bacillaceae bacterium, assembly GCA_963739045.1. Lineage (GTDB taxonomy): Bacteria > Bacillota > Bacilli > Bacillales > Halobacillaceae > Halobacillus_B. Next base: position 963,760 of record CAVTYY010000001.1, read on the forward strand.
AAATCTTGTCCGAACAAACGGAGTACTATTTAGATATGACGCCTTATGAGTATCTGATTGCAGCGACAGAATTGGATTCTTATAATGCGCTAGTCTGCACCACCTTTGTACCAGAGTTCGGCCGGAATAATCTCTTCCAGCTCACCTTGAGTAATCGTGAAGGAGATAACTTAGAAGGTCTCGTTCATACCATAGGAGGGCGGGTTCTCTTTAAAGAGGGCGTCTCTCTGGAAAGATTGAACGAGATGGTGGAGCACGGGTATGTGTTTAGAAAAACGAATATTACCGAGCAATACGGATTTGAAAAGTATTTAGAGAATATTGATGAAAGTGCCGTGCTAGTATGCATTAAAAAACCGTCCGGAAATATTCAGTTCTTTAGTGAAGACGGTGACTCCAGAGCTGAACCCTCTGATGTAGTCGTGGCACTTACGCCCCCTAGTAAAGAATTTGAGAAAATTCAAGAGAAGCTGGAAGAACAGCGGAATGGGCAGAAAGATAAGAATGATGCGTAACAAGCTGCCATAACTAAAGACTGGGAAGAAGTCTTTTAATCATTAATAAATCCGAACGCTGATGAAATGTTACCTACATTATTTCATCAGCGTTCGGATTTTTTTGTCTTGTATGATTAGCAAGTTTAGAAAATTATTTTGCTTTAGCCAGCTGTTGTTTTAAGTCTTTGAGTTCTTTTTCCATTCGGTCCAGCTGCTTCTCAGCGTTCTGGACATTGGCACCGTTTGCCTCAAGTTTATCCAAGTCCCCCTGAATCCGGATGTAATCAGCTTTCAGAAATGTGATTTGATCTTCAATTTCACTTTTGTTCATCTTCATCACTCCTTTCTTCTATTGTAGAAGACCTGTCAAGTAAGTATAATAGTAGTAATTTTTAACAGGAGGGTAAAGGATGAAGATAAAGAGTTTTCAAGATCCATCACAGTTTGCACAAGAAGCTGCGCCTTTATTAATCGCTCATGAAGCAGAAAATAATCTTCCTTTAGGAATTTTGCACCAGTTACAGGAGGACCCTTCAGCTGCGGTAGATGTGTCTATGCTGGTTCTGTATGACGAAGAGGAACGACCGGTATACTTGACGCTGAGAACGCCGCCGCACTTATGGATCCTTCCTTCTGTTGCATCGGTAACCCGGCAGCAAGTCCGGTTTTTAACAGAGTATTTACGAACGGAGGCGCTTGAAGTCCCGGGAATTCTCGGGGAAGAGAATTCCGTCCATTGGTTTCTCGAAAGGTGGAATGAACTAACTGGACAGGAGGCTGAGCTGCAAATGCATCAGGGCATTTATCGATTAGATGCGCTTAAAGAGATACGGAAAGGGGAAGGGGAATTGGTCCTCGCAGAAAGCGCCCAGCAAGAGCTGGTTGCCGGCTGGCTGAAGCAATTCTCTATTGAAACGAATACACCTATACACGAGGATAGTCGGCAGCAGGCGAAAGATATGATTGATGCCCAGCGAGTGTATTTATGGAAGAAGGGAGAAGAATTTGTTTCCATGGTCTGTCGTGCCCGTACCACTCCCCATGGTGCGACAGTGAACGGAGTGTTTACCCCGGACCATTTTAAGAAGCAAGGATATGCCAGTCATGCCGTTTGGCAGTTATCGAACCAATTGCTGAGAGAAGGATTTTCGTTCTGCGCACTCTATACGGATCTAGCAAACCCTACTTCTAATTCAATTTATAAGAAAATTGGCTACCAATGGATTGGCAGTTCGAAAGTCTATCATTTTAATTGATTGCAATTATTGAAAAATATTACATTATTTAATCCGATTGGGAATTATATAGAGAAATTGGAGGAAAATAAACATATAGACAGTTAAAGCGATCATACATACATGATCGCTTTCTTAGTTTACCTCACTATAGAATTTACATAAATGTTACAAAATATTCGGAGTAATCGGGTTTGGTCTGTTCGCCTGTTGTTCGGTATGATAATAGTAACTGGGCCTTCGTACTTATTCCCGCGCTCATTAAAGGAGGTAACAAACATTTGAAGCTATTCAAATTGATCGATAAAGCGATCTTAAAGCTTGAAGAATTTATTTTAAGCTATGCAGTCATTATCATAGCATTGATGGTCGTCGGGAAAGCTTTAAGCCGGGCACTATTCAACTATTCCCCGCCATTCGCAGATGAAGTCAGTCAAATCTGTATCGTCGTGGCAACTTTTCTTGGAATTAGTTTTGCAGCTAGAAAAGGCCGGCATATCAGCATGTCTGCTTTTTACGATCTGGCGCCGTTTAAAGTCCGCAAGATTCTTGCTATTTTCATTCCGGTTGTCACGGCTATTTTCCTATTTATACTTACCTATTATTCTTCCTTGTACGTCCTGGATGTTTATAACTCAGGGAGAGTAACACCGGCCCTGGAAATGCCGGCTTATTACTTATACATTTTCATTCCCATTGGTTTCTTGCTCGGCGGCATTCAATTCCTAAGAAACGCCTGGATTAATATTAAAGATCGGGAGCATGTTTATTTAGGAACGGATGCTAAGGACTATAATGACGAAGAGAAACACGATGTCAACGAAGAAATCCATCTATAAGGAATTGTTTCATATTAACTAAATTCAATGTATGAAGAAAGGATAACAATATGATCGCGACCCTACTTACGATCATGGTGGTCCTGCTATTATTGAACTTTCCAATGATGATTCCGCTCATGGCAGCCCCATTAATTGTAATGTTCATTTATTTTCCTAACTTGGACCCTATGATTCTTATGCAGCAATTTTCTACCGGAATCGAACCTTATGTGCTGTTAGCAGTTCCGTTATTTATATTTGCAGCAGATATTATGACAACAGGAAAAACTTCGAACCGACTGCTCGATTTTATTGGCTCGTTTATAGGTCATATTAGAGGAGGTTATGCCGTCACGACTGCGGCTGCGTGTACGTTGTTCGGCGCGATTTCAGGCTCGACTCAAGCTACGGTTGTTGCGATAGGAAAGCCGATGAGACAGCGGTTATTAAAAATTGGCTATAAAGATCATACGGCCATTGCCCTTATCATTAATTCAAGTGATGTGGCCTTGCTTGTTCCGCCAAGTATCGGAATGATCATTTATGGGCTTGTCTCGGGAACATCTGTCGGCGACCTATTTATAGCGGGAATTATTCCCGGCATTATTGTCTTCGTCTGCTTTGCTATTTATAGTGTTATTCACGCTAAAGTGGCGAAGATCCCGCTTGCGGATAAGGCTTCCTGGAGTGAACGTTTGAAAATGACGAGAAGAGCACTGTTTCCATTGGGCTTTCCCGTTATTATAATTGGCGGAATATACAGCGGGATCTTCAGCCCGACGGAAGCCGCCGGGATGTCTGTTCTATATGCCTTTCTACTAGAAGTCGTGATCTTTCGTTCCATTCACCTTAAAGAACTTCCACGTATAGCGAGGTCGACGGGTCTTGTCACCTCTGCCGTTTTTGTTCTGGTGGCAGGCGGACAGGCATTTACCTGGGTCATCTCCTTTGCAAGGATACCGCAGATGATTTCAGAAGCTGTATTAGGAACCGACCCCAGCGGGATTTATGTCTTGTTCATGGTTACTATCTTTTTCTTTATCGGCTGTATGTTTGTCGATCCCATTGTCGTCATACTGGTGTTGACGCCAATCTTTTATCCACCGGCGGTTGCTGCAGGTATCGATCCTGTGCACTTAGGGGTAGTAATTACCTTCCAGGCGGCTTTAGGTTCAGCAACACCACCGTTTGGAGTAGACATATTTACTGCAAGTGCTGTGTTTAATAAACCATACCTGCAAGTAATTAAGGGAACACCGCCTTATATTATCATGCTGGTGCTTATTTCTATTTTATTAATTTATTTTGAACAACTTTCACTCGCTTTTCTTTAGAGCAAAGTGTGGAGGTCTATATATAAAAATTGGGAGGTCATCATTATTTTAAAAAAGAAGAGTGTACTAGGATTAGTGATGCTGTTTGTGTTGAGTCTAGTGTTATCAGCATGCGGAGGAAATGACGAAAGCAGCTCTGACGGCAGCAGTGACGGGAAAACTTACAACTGGAAATTTGTAACTGAAGAAGTAAAAGGGCAGGTCCAGTATGAGTATGCTCAGGAGTTTGCGAAACGAATGAAGGAGAAATCCGACGGAAATGTAAACATTCAGGTTTATGAATTTGGCGGTCTTGGAAGTGAAGTGGACCAGGTTGAACAACTGCAGAATGGAGCCGTACAAATGGCTGTTATGTCTCCAGGGTTCACAGGGAACATGGTGAAAGAGGGGCAGATTTTCGCCTTGCACTTCTTATTTCCAGAAAGTGTGAAAACGACACAGGAGATTTTAAATACAAGTGAAGCTCTTAATACAGATTTGCGAAATAAATATGAAGAGCATAGCATCACGCCGCTATCCTATTGGACAGAAGGGGCCATGCAGTGGACCTCCAGTAAAAAAATTGAGAAACCTTCAGATTTTGAAAACTTTAAAATGCGTACACAAACGTCTCCGCTTATTTTAAAATCGTATAAAGCGTATGGAGCAGATCCTACCCCGATGAGCTGGTCAGAGCTTTACACGGCACTAGACCGCGGCACTGTTGAAGGGCAGGAAAATCCAATATTCTTTATTGGGGATGCTTCTTTCAATGAAGTACAAGATTATATGACCCTATCCAGCCACAATAACTACGTAGCCATGACTACCGTTAATAACGATTGGTACGAAAGCCTTCCCGATGATATTAGAGGAATGGTCGATGATACGACGAAGGAAATGCAGGACTGGGTCTTCAAAGATCAGAAGCAGCAAAATGAAGAATGGCTGAAAAAAATTAAGAATGATAAAGAGAACCCAACGGAAGTTATAGAATTAACGGATGAAAATCGCGAGAAATTCAAAAAAGCCGCTAAGCCGGTTCGTGATTATTATCGTAATAACGTATCTACTGTAGATGGTAAGATTCTAGATAAATTACAAAAAGAAATTGATTCAGCTTCTGGGGAGTAACCATACGTTTGGTTTCTTTTCCTTGGATAGAATAACACCAAAGGAAACTGGGAGAGAAGTCATTTAGTTATTAATCCGGACGATGAGGAAATGTTACCAACATGATTCCATCATCGTTCGGGTTTTTTGTTCTGGATGATGCAAGACAGACGTTTCCCGCTTTATTCCTCCACTGAGCAATATGGAGAATGGAAGTGTAAAATGTACACCAATCTATGGAGTATGTTCCGGATTGTTCGTCGTTAAATTGAGGTATTTCTTTTAGGGACAAGCCCTTGTCAGAGTAAATTATTTTTTAAAACATTTTCTAATGGTCATTATTGAAGGGCTTGATGATTATTTTTGGAATTTTTAAAAAATATAAAGACTTTGTATGCGCTTTCAGTTATGATGAAGTGAAGGAGGTGGCAAAGGATGGAAGAACACCCGATTCATTATGATGGAAGTGGAAAGATAGAGTTGAAAGAAGAACCTGCATCTCATCCTGTTACAGAAGTAACTGCCGAAGCAAGAAAAAATATAGGTGGTAATCCTTTTGAAATTAAATGAATCCAATCCTCGATTTGTCATTTAGACAAGTCCTTTTTTTTTGGAACAAATAAATTGACTTGAATGAAACCGTCCTTTATGATGTTATTCGTGTTCAGTTATCTTTAATTCAAGATAGTATTTTTTCATCTTGAATTTCATGAAAATGAAGCTCAAATAGGAAGGTGAATGATTATGTCAAAAGTATTGTATATTACAGCTCATCCACACGATGAAACACAATCTTACAGCATGGCAGCGGCATCCGCATTTATAAATTCTTATAAGGAAGTTAATGCGAGTGATGAGGTTGTTCATATTGATCTTTATAAAGAAAATATTCCTCACATTGATGCGGACGTATTCCAAGGCTGGGGGAAACTGCAGTCGGGGAAAGGTTTCGAAGAACTTAGTCAGCCCGAAAAAGAAAAAGTCGGACGCTTATCTGAGCTAAGTGAGCAGTTTATTGACGCGGACAAGTATGTATTTGTGACTCCTTTATGGAACTTCTCGTTTCCTCCAGTCATGAAAGCCTATATTGACTCCGTTGCTGTAGCAGGAAAGGCTTTTAAATACACGGAAGAAGGACCAGTTGGACTTCTTACTGATAAGAAAGCTCTTCACATCCAGGCCCGCGGAGGGATCTACTCTGAAGGACCGGCAGCAGGGATGGAAATGGGTGACCGCTACTTGCAAACGGTGATGAATTTCTTTGGAGTACCTTCATATGAAGGATTATTTGTAGAAGGTCATGCGGCGATGCCAGATAAAGCTGAAGGTATTAAGCAGGATGGTATTAACCGTGCGAAGGATTTAGCGCAAACCTTTTAATAAAACCGCACCATATACAAAAGAATGTCTCTATCAGAAAACCCGAACCATACAGTGGTTCGGGTTTTCTATATTAGAATACGGATTCCGTCGACTGTAAAGGTAGGTATGATAAAATGCATGTATCTTTATCTGCTTTTGTAACTTTCTGCTTCGATAAACTTGGATTATCAAAGGAATTCACAATGATGGGGAGGAGAGATGGAATGAAATTAGTCTTAATATTCGGACCCCAGGCAGTGGGCAAAATGACCGTGGGGCAAGAGCTTGCGAAAATAACGGGTCTCAAACTCTTTCATAATCACATGACGATAGATCTACTGGAACCTCTTTATGGTTTTTCCGAAGAGATGTGGAGATTAACGCACTTGTTTCGCGAGGAAATCTTCAAGTCCTTTTCTGCCAGCCCTCACTATGGGATGATTTTCACTTATGTATGGGCCTTTGATCAGCAGGAAGACTGGGATGCGGTAGAAAATATGTCTGCGATTTTCAGTGCCCAGGGAGCCGACACTTATTTTGTAGAACTGGAAGCTGATATCGACGTTAGACTAGATAGAAATAAAACCCCTAATAGACTCCAGAATAAACCGACAAAGAGGAACCTTGAACAATCGGAACAGCATTTGAAAAGCACGATGAACGAACTCCGATTAAATTCTTACCCGGGAGAAATTGAGAAAGAGAACTATTTAAGGTTGAATAATGAACATTTAACCCCTGAAATAGCTGCTCAGATGATTAAAGAACATTTCAACCTATAAGCTGGCTGATTCTGCCGATTTATTTTTATAGAAGGAGGGAAAGAAGATGAGCAGCCATTTAGAAGAACATTTAAGGGAGCTTGAAGAAAGGCATGTAAAGCTGGACGTGCGCAATTCCTATGAGAAGCTTGATGCTATCCTCGCTGATGAGTTTTGGGAGATAGGGAGTTCAGGCTATCCATACGATAAGAAAGAATGCATGGAGAGCGGTGTAGTCTTAACGGAAATGACGCTGCACAATTTTAAGATTCAGCCATTAGCCGAAGATGTGACATTAACTACATATTTTGTCGCCGACCAGACGAGAAACAGAAACACGCTGCGAAGCTCTATTTGGAAATATATCGATCAACGGTGGCAGCTTTATTTCCATCAGGGTACGATAACGGATTTGGAAGTCGATCGCAGTGAAGCTGCTCAAACCGATCCAACTTACATCATAAAGGACAAAAAATCCGAACGATAATGGAAGAATGTCGTTCACATTTTCCCATCGTTCGGATTTAATAATCGCTAAAAGACTTCTATTCCAACCTTATTTTTATACATAAGGACCACTCATATTTCGTGTTCCATTCTGCTGATTTATTCACTTTCTGAAGGGGACCGGTAAGCAAGCCATTCGTGGTAAAGATGACTCACAATTGCCTTAATAACAGCATAAGCCGGAATTGCGAATAGCAAGCCGATAAATCCTGCCAGACTTCCAGCCGCTAGAATAATCGTAATGATGGTAAGCGGGTGAATACTTAATGCCTTCCCCATAACGTTCGGAGAGACAAAGTTTCCTTCGATTTGTTGAGCCACCAGCATAATAATCACGACGTACAAAGCCATCATAGGATTCTGGAAAAGACCGACCAGCATAGCAGGCAGAACGGCAAGAAATGGACCGATAAACGGGATAACATTCATAAGCATGGCAAACAGTGCCAGAGTAAGAGAATAAGGCAGACCGATAATTAAATAGCCGACAAGCAGAATGAGACCGACGACAATACTGACTGTTACCTGGCCTAAAATAAAAGCATTCAATGTATGGTCAATGGACCCGGCTAACCTTTCAAAACTATCTCCAACTCTGCGGCCGAGAAACTGCTTCACAAACGGTACAAATTTCTCTCCGTCTTTTAACATGAAAAATAAGAAGAACGGGACAAGCACAAGAGCAAATACAAAACCGATCAGCTGACTGATAAAGTTGATCAATATCTTGGAAGCATTTTGCAGGTAGCTTTGCAGGTTATCGACAACACTGTTAATGGTGCTGTCAAATTGGCTGGGGATAATATCCTGATTCTGCTGCCAATAATTTATGCTGTCGGTAAACATATTAACCATCATTGGGAAATTATCAATTAACTTTGAGAATTGCTGCTGGGCCACAGGAGCAATAAATTGAGTAATTAAGAATCCAATGAAAATATAAAGCACAAAGATGGTTAATATAGCAAGCAGGCGGTGAATTTTATTTCGTTCAAGGAAATGCAGCACCGGCCTCGAAATGTAAAATAGTATCCCCCCGCCAATTAGAGGAACCGCGATCGCTCCGATGTAAGTGAAGATAGGCTGAAAGAAGAATCCAATCAGATGAATCATGTAAATAAGCAGACTGACTAATATGCCAACTACAATTGCTTGGAACCATCGTTTATGAATCAAATGCGACACACCTTTATGTAAAAAATTTGGGATATTACTTAATGTTCGAGATTCCAGCAAATAATACCTGTTATAAGTTTACTTTATTCTAATCTATTTATAAACTTAAGAAAAGCATAAACATGCTTGTGCTGACAGAGATCGCCCTTGATGATCTCTTCTACCCCGCAAAGAATGGAACAGCAATTAGAACTTAAGGAGGAACAGTGTGATGAAAGAAGATTTACTGCAGAGATTTACATCATATGTGAAAATTAATACCCAATCGGATGAAAGTGTGGACAGTACCCCGTCTACGGAGGGGCAATTGATCCTGGCCAATCAGCTGGTTCAAGAATTAAAAGATATTGGCATGGAAGACGTTGAAATGGACAGGTACGGTTATGTGATGGCTTCATTGCCTGCCAATACAGAGAAGGAAGTCCCTGTGATCGGTTTTCTTGCCCATGTGGATACAGCGACTGATTTCACAGGAGCGGATGTGAACCCTCAGGTGGTTGAAAATTATCAGGGCGGCGGCATTCCACTGAACGAAACCGTAACTCTATCTCCTGAAGATTTTCCTGAGCTTGAGGGATATAAAGGACATACGTTAATTACAACGGATGGAACAACCCTTTTAGGTGCGGACAACAAAGCCGGAGTGACCGAAATAATGACAGCCATGGATTATTTAATTCAGCATCCGGAAATTAAGCACGGAAAAATAAGAGTGGCTTTTACTCCGGATGAAGAAATTGGCCGCGGTCCGCACAAATTTGACGTCGATCGTTTTGGAGCCTCCTATGCTTATACAGTTGATGGCGGCCCATTGGGGGAATTGCAATACGAAAGCTTTAATGCTGCGATGGCCAAAGTAACTTTTAATGGAAATAGTGTTCACCCAGGTACTGCGAAAGGTAAAATGGTCAACGCGGTGAAGCTGGCCATGCAATTTAACGAGGGACTTCCAGCTGGGCAGGCGCCTGAACATACAGAGGAGTATGAAGGCTTCTTCCACTTGAATTCATTTGAGGGAGATGTAGAGAAGACACAGCTTGTTTACCTAATTCGTGATCATGATAAGGAGAAGTTCGCGGAGAAGAAGCAAACCATGCTGCAGCTCGCAGACCGTCTGAGAGAGGAGTATGGGGAAGACAGCGTTTCCCTGGAAATGAAGGATCAATATTACAATATGGGTGATAAAATTAGACCCGTAAAGGAAATCGTGGATAAAGCAAGTAAAGCCATGAAGAATATAAATATCGAACCACTCGTGAAACCAATCCGTGGAGGTACAGACGGTTCCCAGCTCTCCTATATGGGTCTGCCTACACCGAATATTTTTACCGGGGGAGAGAATTTTCATGGGAAGTTCGAATATGTTTCCCTCGATAACATGGAAAAAGCCACTCAAGTTATTGTAGAAATTTCCCGCCTCTTTGAAGAAGAAGCGTAAGCGGAAAACTCAACGGCTGGAAGGGTCCGCAGCGTCTTAATCAAACGTTTGTTTAAGGCACGGCGGACCGTAAAATAAGAAGGAGAAGAAAGATCTGGCAGCGTCTTGCTAAAGTCTATTTGTATGAACCGTGTATAACACCATTCCTATTTATCATACTAAGTTTAGGATGGATTCAACGAAAATATTTGATTGACAAAACACGGTGGCATGCTATGATTAAGGTAGAATTTAGCATTTCCTAAAGGGGAGTAGCTGTACAATAGAGTCGTCATTCCGGGAAGCATCCCCGGCTCTATTGGCAACGGACGTTGTTAGCGAGACCTTTACCCACCGTGGTAAAGGTCTATTTTTTATGGTCTTTACCTCAGTGGCAGGTAAGACCATTTTTTTATACAAAAAAGGAGAGAGATTGCATGGAGGCACAATTATTGATCGAATACGGGTGGGTGCTGTTGGTGCTCGTTGGATTAGAAGGAATTCTGGCCGCTGACAACGCCTTAGTACTGGCAATTATGGTAAAGCATTTACCAGATAATAAGCGGAAGAAAGCCTTGTTTTACGGACTTTTTGGTGCTTTTATTCTCCGGTTTGGATCATTATTCATCATATCTTTCCTGGTGGACGTCTGGCAGGTACAGGCCCTGGGTGCTGCCTATCTCTTGTTTATCTCCATCAAGCATTTAGTGGATAAATGGAGGAAAAATCGAGAAGGACAGGTGGAAGAAGAGGAAGAGGATAAGAATGCAGCAAGTGGTTTCTGGGCGACCGTTTTTAAAGTGGAAATTGCCGATTTAGCTTTTGCTGTAGATTCAATTCTTGCTGCTGTTGCCTTAGCCGTTTCTCTTCCAGAAACGAATCTCCCGAGTATCGGAAGTCTGGATGCTGCCCAGTTCATTGTAGTGCTGGCTGGAGGCATGATTGGGATTATTATCATGAGATTTGCAGCAAATGTATTTGTCGATCTGCTGCATTCCCGACCCGGGTTAGAAATTGCAGCTTTTGTCATTGTAGGTTGGGTAGGGGTGAAGCTGACTGTTTCTACACTCGCCCATCCCAATATACATGTGATTGACGAGCACTTTGCCCATTCCGTGTTATGGAAGGTCATATTTTATGGTGTGCTCGTGATGATCGGCGCTCTGGGCTGGTTCTTATCCAAAAAAGAAAAAGAATGAATTTGGGACGCTGTTTGGGGTTTGGAAGGCGAAGGAAGCTGAAAGTTTGTGATTGGGCTCAAACAGAGTAAAATATGGATAAGATTATCAATAAGAGGGGGCGTAGGTATGGGGAAAGCGTCAACCAGTCCATCGGAGCAATTTCACTACATTAAGAATAGAATTCAAATGCTGAACCAAGTGGTTTCAACTATGGATCCTGAGCAAGTAGACATGGATGATTTTACTCGAGTCCTTGATATGATTCAGCAGCTGCAAATGAAAATGGAGCGATTTAAAAAGGACTGGGAAAGTAATTAAATGAGACCTGACCCGAACTATTTTCATGAGTGAGGAGCTGCCAGCACGAACTGGGAAATAAGCTCCTGCAAACAAATTAGTTATCATTCAGCTGAATACGAATTACAATTGAGCAAGATGATCGGAAAGTGAGGGATACTCAATGGCTTTACATCATTTTCATTTAAAAGCCGATTGGTCCGGCGGCCGAAATGAAGTGGGCTGGATCGAAGCAGATAAATTAAAAACGAAAATATCCATTCCTAAAGAAATGGATGGACCAGATGTGGGAACAAATCCTGATGAAATGTTATTAGGAGCTGCTGCTACTTGTTATATTATTAGTCTGGCAGCAATGATCGAGCGGTCGAATTTACCCCTGAAAGAAATGAACATGGATTCTGAAGGGATTGTAGACGTAACTGATGGCGTATTTACGTACCAAAAAATTATTCATAAACCGCGAGTTGTCTTAGGAAAGAGTGCAGCAGAAAACGATTTGAAGAAGCTTAATCAGTTAGTGAAAAAAGCGGAAAAAAGCTGTATGATCTCCAAAGCCATACAAGGCAACGTAGAAATAGAATTGCAGGCAGATACTCAAATTGAATCCTAGTGAAAAGGCCGCTGATCAGCAGATCAGCGGCCTTTTCTTTATTCTTAATAGGAATCGAATAAGAGTTAAAAAACATATACACGTGCTTCGTACGGACGAAGGGTTACACTTTGGATATTTTTGTGTTCTTCTGTCTCTCTATTCGATAGAGCGAGTGCTTGATTATTTAAGCTCTTGTTGCCTTTAAATACAGCTTCCTGCGCAGTTAAGTTGGTCATTACCAGGGCTTGCTTCTCTCCCAGCGTCCGAGTGTAGGCATAAATCTGCGGATCTTCTTCCATGAGGAGGTCATAGCTTCCGTACGTAAACAGATCATACTGCTTTTTCAAACGTATCATAGCTTTATAGTAGTTTAAGATGGAAGAGGGGTTATTAAGCTGATCCTCTACATTAATCTGTTTATAGTTACTATTGATCTTGAGCCACGGCTTGCCTGTAGTAAATCCAGCTTTCTCTTTGCTGTTCCATTGCATAGGGGTCCGGCTGTTATCGCGGGAAGTTTTCCAAAGAACTTCCATAATTTCCTTATGCGGCCACCCTTCCGCTTTTTTATTTTCGTAAAGGTTTTTAGCGGCAACATCGTCATAATCTTCTATAGAAGGGAAGGAGAAGTTGGTCATTCCAATTTCCTGTCCCTGATAAATGAACGGTGTACCCTGCATAAGGAAATACATAGTACCGATAGCTGTGGCACTTTCACGCCAGTATTTCCCGTCATCGCCCCAAGTCGAAACGACGCGTGGTTTATCATGATTTTCAACAAAAAGAGCGTTCCATCCGTCTCCTTCGAGTCCTTTCTGCCAACGTGTCAGAGCCTGCTTAAGTGCAGGGATATCAAGCTGCTGATCTCCGTCTTGGTCCCAAAGGTCTAAATGTTCAAATTGAAATACCATGTCCATCTTTCCTTCTTTTCCTACCCACTTGTAAGCATCATCAGCGCTGACTCCGTTGGCTTCTCCTACAGTCATGGCATCATAATTATCATAGGTGCGCTCTTTAAATTCTTGCAGGAATTGATGAATCCCTTCCTGATTCATATGCATATCAAAAGAGGATACATAGTCTGTGCGGTCAGGGTTGGGCAAGTCTGGCAGGCCGGGCCGTTTTTTAATGTGGCTGATGGCGTCAATTCTGAAGCCGTCAATCCCTTTATCCAGCCACCAATTGACGGTGTCATAGAGAGCTTCACGCACTTCTTTGTTCTCCCAGTTTAAATCAGGCTGCTTTGTAGAAAAAACATGGAGATAATATTGATCTGTTTTCGAGTCATATTCCCAGGCAGACCCGCCAAAGATACTCTCCCAGTTGTTCGGTTCTTTATTATCTTTACCGTCACGCCAAATATACCAATCGCGTTTTGGGTTATCCTTAGAGGAGCGGGATTCAATAAACCACGGGTGCTCATCACTCGTATGATTTAAGACGAGATCAATAATCAGCTTCATTCCGCGTTTATGTACTTCCTGAAGAAGCCGGTCGAAGTCATCCATGGTACCAAACTCTTCTAAAATATCCCGGTAGTCGGAAATATCATATCCGTTGTCATCTTTCGGGGATTTATACATGGGACAGATCCAGATGAAGTCTATTCCTAAATCCTGCAGGTAATCCAGACGCTCGATCATCCCTTGTATATCCCCGATGCCATCACCATTGGAATCCTGAAAACTTTGCGGGTATACCTGATAGCCGATTGATTCTTTCCACCAAACTCTTTCCATAAAAAAACCTCTTTTCCATAATAAATTTCTGCCGTCCAGTAATCGGATGTGCCGATCCGTTTGATACGATCCACTAAGATGTCGTTAATAACAGCGGTTGCCTTCATTGTACATGAAAGTACCTTTTTATGATGAATTCTAAATGAGGAGGGATCCTGGCATGTCCACGCTGAGGAGCATGCAAAAATCCGATCAATTAACGCAACCGATTGCATTAATTGTTAAGAATTATCTTATTACCAGTAAGATTAAATATATTATTATATTGAAGCAAACGATTTCATTAATAGATTTATAGTAGCGGATATCGGAAGTATTTACAATCTCTTTTAGAGACTGATAAGGAAAACGAGGATTTGGCAACATTCTTACGTTGGAGAGTCAGGGAGGGGGAACAGGAGAGAAATGAGGCGGGTGCAGAGGCAGGCTCCACCTCAATCCAATTAACAACGGTGCTCTCATGATTGCTCGTCCAGCTTGTTTAACAAGTTGTCTAACTTCTGGGAAATCCTTATCACTTCTTCATAATCATTAGCATGGTTATAAACTTCGTACATTTTTTTTCTGATGTCTTCAATTTTCTGTTCTAATAGAATTTTATCAATCATTTGGGATCCTCCATTAAATAACTTATTCTTTATTTTCCCGATTTAATGACTTCACTAACAGGATTTTGTCGAATAATAAACAATTTGTGCATCAGTGAAATGATCTTCCTTCCCCCTTACCAAAAATGTGCGGAACCACTATTTAAAGTAGTCAAATAGGAGGAACGTCTGCTTTCTAACCTGATAAGCCCAAATTAAGTTCGTCTTCCATTTGGCCTTTATAAATATGAACAGAAATTTTCCAGCTTTTGTTGGTATACTTCACTCCCTGTTCTTAGTATAATGGGAACAAACGTTCTTGTAAATAGGAGAGTGGTCACTATGAAGGGCTTATTATGTCGATCTCTTGAACAAAAACAAAAGCTTATCTTAATTTATATGGATTCTTCTGGACGTTTGTCCCAGAGAACCGTTCGAGTCATTGGGGTTAGAGAAGAAGACGTTCTTGCTTTCTGTTACATGAAAAGACAGGTGAGGACGTTTAAGCAGAAGAATATTTTAGCTGCGTATCCTTGCCAGGCGATTCTTCGGGAGGGGAAGTCTATATAAGGTGTTGAGCTATGTTATGGTTAACAGCTGGTTTTGCCGGCTGACAGGTAAGCGGATGGATTGCGAGTTCTGTTCATTTCCTATATATTTATAGTAATACAACTGAATACAGAGTCCTTCGGGGTCGGGTGAAAATCCCAGCCGGCGGTAATGAACGATTTTGTTCTGAGCCCGCGACGGGGAAACAGTGTAATTCACGTTTCCTCCTGATTTGGTGCATATTCCAAAGCCGACAGTTACAGTCTGGATGGGAGAAGGAGCGAGAACATAATTGGTACAGATGATGTTTTTTTACATGTACCCTTTATTTAGTGTACTTAAATTTTTAAGTCATTCAGGACCCTGGGGAAGTATGTCTTCTTCAGGGTTTTTTTGTTCGCTTTTTTTAAAGACCGAACTGTCCAGTATTTTTCTGATATTAAGGGGTGAGCGCGTGAATCGAGATGAGCATTATATGGCATTAGCTATTCAGATGGCAAAAGAAACGAAAGGCCAAACGAGTCCTAACCCATCCGTGGCTGCCCTGGTCATTCATGATAACCAGGTAGCTGGTATGGGGGTGCACGTGAAAGCGGGAGAGCCTCACGCGGAAATCCATGCTCTCCGGATGGCTGGACAAAAGGCAGAGGGAGCAGAAATTTACGTCACGCTGGAACCTTGCAGCCATTTTGGTAAAACTCCCCCGTGTGCCCAGGCGATCATTGACGCGGGTATTTCACGAGTGATTATTGCATCTCATGACCCTAATCCTAAAGTGGCCGGCCGCGGGGTGGAGATGATGAGGCAAGCAGGAATTGAAGTGAAAGAACAGGTTTTAAAGGAACAAGCCGATCGCTTAAATCACGTGTTTTTTCATTTTATCCAAACCTCAGAGCCTTATGTTCGGTTAAAGTCTGCGATGAGTCTTGATGGAAAGATTGCCACTTCATCAGGGGAAAGTCAGTGGATCACCGGAGAGGAAGCACGAATGGATGGTCATCAATACCGGCATCAATCCGATGCGATTCTAGTGGGTGTAAATACGGTTTTAATGGATAATCCTAAGTTAACGGCAAGGATCGATGGCGGCGGTAAGAATCCGGTCCGCATTGTACTCGATACACATCTCCGAACTCCGCCTTCTTCGCAAATCATTCAAAGCGATGACGCCCCGACTTGGATATTTACCGGGAATCAATTGACGGAGGAACAGCTTCAACCGTTTCGGGGGTTTTCTCATGTGAAGATTATTCCGCAAATGGGTCCTAAAGTATTCGTGGAACAAGTGCTGCAATATTTAGGTGAACAACAACTAACTTCTCTCTTGATTGAAGGCGGAGGAACGGTTGCTGACGCGTTTGTACGGGCGAATAAAGTAAATGAAACGATTACCTATCTTGCGCCGAAACTTATTGGCGGCAAGCACGCCTTAACTCCTGTGGCAGGAGAAGGAATAAAGCAGTTGAAAAATGTAGAATCTTTTGAGATTGAAACCTTCGAGCAGATTGGTAAGGATATGAAAATTGTTTCGGTGAAGAAGGAGGGATCCTGATTGTTTACAGGAATTGTAGAAGAAATTGGAACCGTAAAAGCCATTACAAGCAAAACGGAATCGCTGGAATTGAATATTCAAGCTAAAGAAATTCTTACCGATGTGGAGCTTGGGGCAAGCATCTCCATTAATGGGGTTTGTTTAACCGTAACCAGCTTTACGGAGCGGGCCGTACAATTTGATGTGATGCCCGAAACCTTCCGCGCTACGAACCTGCATCAATTAAAGCAGGGAAGTAAAGTGAACCTGGAACGGGCAATGGCCGCAAATGGACGATTTGGCGGACATTTAGTTTCCGGCCATGTCGACGGCACAGGCACAATTGTCTCTAAGAAGCCTGAATCAAATGCGGTTTATTATGAAATTGAAATGGCCACGGACCTTAGCGGCTACTTTGTGCATAAAGGTTCGATTACGGTCGATGGCACGAGCTTAACCGTATTCGGTGCAGTGGATAACAAGGTGACTATATCCTTGATCCCGCATACGATGGAGCATACGATATTAGGCGAAAAAGCTCCCGGTGATCAAGTGAATATAGAAATCGATATGCTGAGTAAATATGTGGCCCATTTTTTAAAAAACGATAAGCAGGAAGAACAAGGTTCTAACATCACTAAAGAGTTTCTGAAAGGAAACGGATACGCATAAAAAGAGGATGTGAAACGATGTTTGATTCTATAGAAAAAGCCATTGAACAATTAAAAATGGGGAAGGTTGTCATCGTGTGTGATGATGAAGATCGTGAGAATGAAGGCGATTTAGTAGGCCTTGCTGAGCATGCGACCCCTGAGATGATTAATTTTATGATTACGTACGGCAAAGGTCTGGTTTGTGCTCCCATTACGGATAAGCTGGCCAGCGACCTCGAACTGATGCCCATGGTGGACAATAGCACAGACCCTAACAAGACAGCCTTTACAGTGAGTGTCGATCATAAGGATACGACCACTGGTATTTCAGCAGATGAGCGTGCGTTAACGATTCGGAAAATGCTGGACACCGAAACTACAGCAAGCGACTTCCAGCGCCCTGGTCATATCTTCCCGCTGGTAGCTAAAGAGGGCGGCGTACTGCGAAGAGCCGGCCATACAGAAGCATCGGTTGATTTGGCCGTTTTGGCAGGATCAAAGCCCGCAGGAGTTATCTGTGAAATTATTAAAGATGACGGCACAATGGCCAGAGTACCTGATCTACGGAAGATGGCGGATGAGTTTGACATTCCAATGATTACGATTGCGGATCTCATTCAATACCGCCACAAAAATGAAAATCATGTAAAGCGGGAAGTAGAAGTCAGCCTGCCCACGGAGTATGGAGATTTCCGTGCGGTCGCTTATAGCAATGATATTGATTATAAGGATCATATTGCCTTAATTAAAGGTGAGATTAAACCTGGTGAACCTACCCTGGTACGGGTTCATTCCGAATGTTTAACCGGGGATGTGTTCGGGTCGTACCGCTGTGACTGCGGTCCTCAGCTTCATAATGCCCTTAAGCAGATTGCTGATCATGGCAGCGGCGTGCTCTTATATATGCGGCAGGAAGGCAGAGGGATTGGTCTGCTAAACAAATTGTTCGCTTATAAACTTCAAGAAGAAGGACTCGACACAGTCGAAGCCAATGAAAAACTAGGATTCGGTCCTGATTTAAGAGATTATGGGGTGGGAGCGCAAATTCTGCGGGACCTCGGAATCTCCAAGTTAAAATTGCTCACGAATAATCCGAAGAAAATCTCCGGCTTGGGCGGTTACGATCTGGAAGTGGTCGAAAGAGTTCCCATTCAAATGGAGTCACGCAAAGAGAATGAAAATTACTTAAGAACAAAGCAATCGAAAATGGGACATTTATTTCATTATTAAGGAGTGGTAAAAATGGTTAGAACATTAGAAGGAGATTTAGTAGGAAGCGGTTTAAAGATCGGGATTGTTGTAGCACGCTTTAATGACTTTATTACGAGCAAGCTGTATGAAGGAGCTGCCGATGGCTTGAAGCGTCATGGTGTAGATCTTGACCAAGTGGAAGCGGCCTGGGTGCCGGGAGCGTTTGAAGTCCCGATGGTCGCTGGTAAAATGGCGAATTCCGGTAAATATGATGCTGTAATTACCCTTGGAGCAGTAATTCGTGGCTCTACTCCCCATTTTGATTACGTATGCGGTGAAGCAGCTAAAGGTGTGTCTCAAGCATCTGTGCAAAGCGGCGTCCCCGTGATCTTTGGAGTGATTACCACTGATACAATTGAGCAGGCGATTGAACGGGCAGGAACGAAAGCCGGAAATAAGGGCTGGGAAGCCGCAACAGCAGCCATTGAAATGGCCAATTTAAATCGATTACTTGATTAATGGACGAGCCGCTTCAGGGAACTAACTCCCTGAAGCGGCTTTTTTAGGTTTTTGAATCAAATTTAAGGGAAATCGCTAATAGGCAGAAGAACTTATTTGAAGGAAAGGGGGCGGAGGGGATGGCCGTAACAGTCGTCTGGTTCAGAAAGGATTTACGTTTGCAGGATCAAACTGCTCTCGCTCAAGCGGTACAAGATGCAGAGGCAGATGACCATATCCTTCTGATCTATCACATTCACCCTGATTTAATTGACACCTTTACCGTCCGTCATGATTACTATTTCCAAACACTGCAGTCGTTTGTAAGCGATTGTGAACGCCTGGAAGCACCTGTTCACTTTCTATACGGAGAGCTGGAGCAAGCCTTTCAGCAATTAATAAATAATGAAAGCAGCATAAAAGGGTTTTATTTTAATTATGATGAGAGCGGGTTCGGAAAGAAACGTGATGACCAGCTGGTTAACTGGCTCCATGACAAAGGAATAAACGTGTATAAGTCGCTTGACCACCACATTCATTCAGCAGGTGACATTGAAAAGAAAGACGGTGGTTATTATAAGGTGTTCACGCCTTATTTCAAACAATGGCAGAAGCTGGACAAGCCTTTAAGGAGAAAAGTAGATCACCAGAAGCTTAAGCAGCATGCCGCTGATCACCAAGATTCCTATAAAAAAGGTAGAAATAAATATGACAGCCTGATGAAACAATGTCAGAACGACTGGGATGGGATTGGCGAACAAGCAGCTCTGGAGCGGCTGGATTGGTTTCTTGACGGAGCTATTTATGACTATGACCATGACCGCGACTTTCCAGCCGTGGATGGGACCAGCCTAATGTCCCGTTATTTACGAACAGGTGCGATTTCGCCGAGAACCATTTACCATAGAGTGATGGAAGAAACAGCGGGAAAGGCAGGAGTGAAAGGAGCAGATACATTTATTCAGGAGATCGCGTGGCGGGATTTCTATAATATGATCTTTCATTATTATCCCAATGCGGGGGACGAGGAAATGGTAGAGAAATACCGTGAACTGCCTTGGGAATATGATGAAGATATCCTGACCTGCTGGAAAGAAGGCACGACAGGTTTTCCGCTCATTGATGCCGCTATGCGTCAATTGAACACAACGGGATGGATGCACAACCGTCTGCGAATGGCCGTGGCATCTTTTTTGACAAAGGATTTATTAATGGACTGGCGTTTAGGGGAACGATACTTCTCGGAACGGCTCGTTGATTATGATCCAGCTTCAAACATTGGCGGCTGGCAATGGGCCGCCTCTACAGGGACAGATCCTGTGCCCTATTTCCGCGTCTTCAATCCGACAAGACAGTCGGAACGTTTTGATCCCCATGGCAGGTTTATTAAAGAATGGGTTCCTGAACTGGAAAATGTGCCCAAAAAGTATATCCATGAACCTGGAAAAATGTCTGAGGAAGTACAGCGGGAGGCAGGTTGCAGGATCGGAAAAGATTACCCTGATCCCCTGGTCGATCATAAGGTCATGCGGAAGCAAGCCATCAGCATGTTCAAGAAAGAACGATGATTCCCCACAGGCAGGTGCTTTTCCGTGTGCAAATCGCACTGAACGATTTTTATCAAAACTTGAAAGTTGGACGATTACCTGAAGGCGGATAGCAATAAGTGGGAATGATTTTGAAAATATGAAATAATAGAATTATTACTTTTGACCAAATGGAGGTATGAATAGTGACAACACACCAGCAGCAATTAGAAAAGTATGCAGAACTTGCCTTGAAGAAAGGGGTAAATATCCAAGAAGATCAGGGACTTATTATCAATGCTCCCATTGAATCAGCGGATCTTGTGAGAACGATTGCCGCGAAAGCCTACGGTAAAGGAGCGAAAGATGTCCATATTGAATGGGGCGACGAAGTTCTTACGTATCTTAAAATGAAGAATGCGCCCATGACAGTGCTTGAAAACTTTCCGAAATGGAAAGCAGAAGGACTAGAAAAAATGGTAGAAGACGGCTATTCACTCATGTCCGTTTACGGGCCAAATCCTGATCTGCTGAAAGACGTAGATTCCGAACGAGTTGCCCGCGCGAATAAAGCTAGTGCCGAAGCGCTGACGAACTATCGTGATTATATTATGAATGATAAAACTACCTGGACCATCATTGCTTACCCTCAAAAAGCTTGGGCAGAGAAGTTATTTCCTGGTGTTTCAACGGCAGAAGCCCAGGACAAATTATGGGAGCAGATCTTCCAAATTACTCGGATTGACCAGGAAGATCCAATCGAAGCTTGGAATAAGCACAATGATAAGCTTCGCCAGGCTCGTGAATTCCTAAACGAAAAACAGTACAAGCGGCTGCACTATAATGCTCCTGGTACAGAGCTGACGATCGAGCTTGTAGATAATCATATTTGGCACGGAGGTTCAGCCACTTCGGATAAAGGAATTGAATTTAATCCGAATATGCCGACGGAAGAAGTCTTTACGATGCCGCATAAATACGGAGTACAGGGAAGAGTTTCAAGCACTAAACCGTTAAATTATGGCGGCAACTTGATTGAAAACTTCACCTTAACCTTTGAAGATGGAAAGATTGTGGACTATAAGGCAGAATCCGGAGAAGATACATTAAAGCATTTACTTGCAACGGATGAAGGAGCAAAACGATTAGGAGAAGTCGCTCTTGTGCCAAATGAATCTCCAATCTCCCAATCCGGTCATATTTTCTTCAACACCTTGTATGATGAAAATGCTTCCTGTCACTTGGCGCTGGGTAAGGCCTATCCAACCAATGTTGAAGAAGGACCTACTATGAATAAAGAGCAGATGAATGAGAACGGCGTGAATGACAGCCTTATCCATGAAGACTTTATGATGGGGTCTGCAGAGCTTGATATCGACGGAGAAACGCAGGACGGAAGCTTTGAACCGATCTTCCGCAAAGGCTCCTGGGCCATCGAATTTGAATAAGGAAAGCAGCATAGTAAAGGGATCCCACTAGTGTTTACACCCAGTCTTATAAGAAAGGATAAAAAAGAGGCTGGGACAAAGGTCTTTTAGCTATTATTAAAACCGGACGGTGATGGAATGTTAACGACATTATTCCATCACCGTTCGTTTTTTATGGGAAAAATATCTACCATTCCAGGGTAGGAAATATCAGATACTTCTGCGGAAGGAAGGCATAGGTGTGACTCCGAGGAGGCACACGGGCCGCCATCGAAAAGCAGTGTGTATTACGGATCGGTCATCAAGGGTAAACCTCTGACCTTCTCTAGATAGATCGGTTTTAAATGGGGGCATTTTCTTATCTCCCATAGTTATTAACCATTATTCATTACAATTTCGAGACAAGCGCTGGCGAGTTTAACAGAATAATTACAGTTCTTTTAAAAAGTGATGTTTTTGCTATATATCTTGCTGTTTTGTGGTAAATATAGAATAAGGTTTTATCGAAGAAATTAAACAGACGTGTGTAACTTGCAAATAATAACTGCTAACAATAAAGGGTGAAGATGATGAAAAGGGATGCCTTCTTTGATAATGCAAAATTACTATTAATATTCCTTGTCGTGTTTGGTCATATGATTGAACCGTTCACACATGATTCCAGACCCATTTACACGCTCTACACTTGGATATATACGTTCCACATGCCTGCATTTATATTCCTTTCCGGCTTTTTTGCTAAAGGCGCCGGAAATAAGGATTATGTATTGAAATTAGCTCGAAAATTGATTTTACCGTATTTAATTTTCCAATTGGTTTATACAGGGTACTTTTTCATAATGGGGGACGATGGCTGGCTGAATGGTCCATTTCTGCCGCATTGGTCTCTATGGTTCCTGTTCAGCCTGTTTTGCTGGCACATTCTTTTGTATTGGTTCAAGAGAATTCCGCCAATTATGGGAATCGCCATTTCTCTTGAAATTGGCTTAGTTATTGGATATTTCAGTGATATTGGTCAATTCTTCAGCCTTTCCCGAACTTTTGTGTTTTTCCCGTTCTTCCTTGCGGGTTACTGGTTAACCAAAGAACATATGCAAAAGCTTCGTTCGGTGAGGGTGAAGGAAGCGGGCTTAGTGATGATGCTCGTAGTTGCCGGTTTAATTGCCGCTTTCCCGGATATCAGTTCCGGCTGGCTGCTTGGTTCTAAATCGTATGATGTACTGGGCACGCCTGAAATGGGCGGGATCTTCCGTCTCGTCGTTTATGTCCTGGGAGCACTTATGACCATCAGCGTGCTTTCCTGGGTACCGAATAAACAATTCCGTGTAACAAATTTCGGAGGCAGGACGCTATATGTGTACTTGCTGCATGGATTCTTTATTCAATTCTTCAGACACGAAGACCTTTTTAAAGTGGATAACATTTTGGACTTGCTAGGCTTAGCTATGATGTCTGCCGCCATTGTATTGCTGCTATCAACCAACCCAATACGAACGCTGACCCAGCCGGTTATTGAAGTAAGAACAAATCGTATTCAAAACTGGTGGTCTAGGCTGACAAATAAACAATCTTCTGCATGATTATTAGCAAAACCAGAAAGACCCTGCGACAATAGAATTTTATTTACCAGAAAACCCGAACCATTAGATTTATATTGGTTCGGGTTTTTTGTGTTCATAAGCAATCCCATTCTGTGGCATAAACCGCCACGACATGGTTTTGCTTATGCATGTCGCAGCTGCCAAGGCACTTTCGCTTTTGTCACATCCAGCTGCAGTCGCCTAGCCGCGCGGTGTCATAAGCAATCACATTCTGTGGGAAAGACCGCCCGTCATGGTTTTGCTATGCATAGTCGCGGCGGATCTAAGCGCTCCTCTCCGCTTTTGAACATCCAGCTGCAGCGCCCAGCCCCTCGAGGTCATAAGTCAATCGCCTGCGGGGAGGAAGAACGCTCCCCTCCGCCGCTTGTCTTATGCATGTCGGGTCTCCCAGGGCGCTTACGCTTTTGAATCATCCAGCTGCGAGTCGCAGATCCACGCGGTTCTAAGCCATCAACTTCCAGAGGGGAGAAGTTCACCCCTCTTGCAGCCGCTGACTTAGCCCGGAGGATCTAAACGCTCCTCTCCGCTTTTGATTGAAGGCATGGATTATTTTGGTTTGGTGAACAATAGAAAGTAACTGATTAAGGAGGCATATGTTCATGAGTAAAAAAATACTGATGATTGTTACGAATACGAAGCAAATGGATGAAAAGCATGAAACGGGATTATGGCTGCAGGAATTTGTGGAACCTTCTATGGAGTTTAAGCAAGCGGGTTTTGAAATTACGGCAGCTAGTATTAAAGGAGGGAAAATTCCGATTGATCCGCATAGTTACAGTAATGACCTGCCTGATGTATGGGATGGCGTCATGGAGCCCCTTAGAGATACGGTCCCGCTGGAGCAAATTAAGCCTGCGGAGTTTGATGCTGTTTTCCTTTCAGGCGGACATGGCACGATGTTTGATTTTCCGGAAAACCAGGAGCTCAGAAAGGTTCTGGAACATTTTGTCGAAGAAAAGAAAACCATTAGTGCAGTCTGTCACGGGTCTGCAGGATTTATAGGAGTTAAAGATAAGAACGGGAAGTCTATGGTGGGTGGAGTTAAGATCACTGGATTTACGAATGAGGAAGAAGCAGAAGCAAAAGTAGAGGAGCTTCTGCCTTTTAAACTGGAAGATAAGCTGCGTGAAGAGGGGGCAGAGTTTATCGTTTCTGGAATTTCTCAGGATCATGTGGAAGTGGATGGAAACTTTGTAACTGGACAAAACCCTCAATCCAGCTTAAGTACGGCTCAAGCTGTCATCAGACAGCTGCAATAGGAATGTAAAGGCGGGAAATACAAGGATGGGTGATTAATAGAAGCGGCAGGGACAGAAGTCTTTTTCCATTATAAATGCGAACGATGATGAAATGTTAACAACATTATTCCATCATCGTTCGCATTTTTCTGGGGGGTGAATTCCTGCTCTCCAGTTTTAGTTGCCCTAAACTTATCCTAAAAAGTTTAAATTAGAACAAAAAGTGAGCGGCTAGTGCAATAACTGGCAGGGTAATAATTGTTCTTTGCAGGAAGATAATAAATAGTTCCAGCAGATTCACAGGGACTTTGGAGCCTAATATTAATCCACCGACTTCAGACATATAAATTAACTGTGTGACGGATAGACTGGCAATAATAAACCGAGTCATTTCACTGTCAATGGAAGATCCGAGGATAGCGGGAAGAAACATATCGGCAAAGCCGACGAGTATGGTTTCTGACGCTGCCTGGGCTTCAGGAATGTGCAGAAGTTCAAGGAATGGAATAAACGGAACTCCCAGCCACTGGAAGAATGGGGTAGAGTTAGCAATCACAAGAGCAACAGTTCCAAGCGCCATGACAATTGGGGCTACTCCCATCCACATGTCCAGGATATTCTGAGCACCCTGCTTGAAGAAATCCCCAGCACCGCTGGCTTTACTTCCGCGGTCAACAGCTTGCTGATAGCCATACGTGAACACGTTATGCTGGTCAGGAATGCTTTCATCAATCTCATCTGATTCCTCTGTTACATAAGTATCGGCTTTTCTTGAAAGCGGTGGAATTCGGGGCATGATTAAGGCAGCCACGAATCCGGCTAATGCTACGGTTAGATAAAACGGGATAAACATGGAAGAAAGACCGACTTTATTAATAACGACTAAACTAAAGGTGATCGATACGACAGAGAATGTCGTCCCAATGACGGCAGCTTCCCGTTTTGTATAATACCCTTCTTCATACTGTTTACTTGTCAGCAGGACCCCGATCGTTCCGTCTCCCAGCCATGAAGCTAAGGAGTCAATCGAAGAACGTCCCGGAAGTTTAAACAGCGGACGCATAAACTTGGTTAATAGAACTCCGAATAGTTCCAATAAACCATAATTTAATAGCAGCGGTAAAAATAACCCAGCGAATAGAAAGACGGCAAATAATACATGTAAGAGATCGTTTAATAACAAGCCGCCATTGTCGTCAGAAATAATCGCATCGGGTCCAATTTGGAAGTAGACCATAATGGCAAAAATCATTCCGAAAACGCGGGTGATTACCCATACAATGGGTACGTCAAATAATGATTGAAAGAACGGAAGGTTTTTAAGCTTTTCCCGTTTCATGCCTTTCACTACTAAGGTGCAGATAGCAGTAATAGAAATGATGAGCATCATAATAAATGATAATTGATGTTCGAGCCATTTCTCGACCCAGCCTGCTAAAATAGCAATTGGAATCGTTACTGAATCTTCCTTGGGATCATAAATAGGCACCATAAATAAAATAATCCCTAAAAGGGACGGAATAATAAACCGTAAATGAGAAGAAAGCTTATACTGCTTTGCTTCCATGGGGCATCGCTCCTGACTGAATAATAATTTTTTAATCTATGAATACGGTAAGAATAAATATGCAACATTGTACATTTTAATACGACTCTACTAAAAAGCCAAGAAAAATTTTGTTCCATTTCCTTCTAATTCGACTTTTTTGTATAAATTCCTTGGAAAAAAGTGAGACTGATTAAAAAGAACCAGCCAAACCATTTAAAATGGCAGGCTGGTTCTTAGAAGCACTATTTGGTTCCTGTATTTCAGATATTTAACATATCTTCTGGATATTTGCAGGATTGCTGAAGACTCTATTTCGAGATGTTTGTTGAGATTGTAGGGGCTGCGGGGAACGACTCGCTTTCCGCGGGCGCGCGATGAGCCTCCTCGAGCTGTTCGCTCTGTGGGGTCTCATCCTGCACTCTCCTCCCGCAGGAGTCTCCCCGTTCCCCTCCGCCCCTTGCTGTATTACTGCTCTCGAAATCTAAACCTCATCCTCGAGTATAGAGGTTTTGGTACTGAAATTCCGTTTAAAGTCCAGTCGCAGATTATAAGGATACATTGATTTGTAATAAGTGTCTGTTCATCCAGATGTAGAAAGGTAGTGTGGGGAATGTGCAAAGTTTTTTCCATCGCTTGCTATTAAAGCAGAAAACCAAGTTCCTATATTAGACTAATTATAACTACATGGTCTGTATTTTTGTATCTGTTTTAGCTAATTTTTCCCGAATTTAAGTTTTCCGTTCTCCCAATAATCATAAAGAGGTCCGGGAAATTGCGAGACTCCTGTGGGATGTACATGATAGGTGAGATCCCGGAAGGCAAAGCCTGAGGAAGCTCACCACATGCCCACGGAAAGTGCTCAAATGCGGAATCGCCCGGGTAGACACGACTCGCATAAGCAGGAACATCAAAAGGGATGTGATCTTTCATTCCGTTGATGTTCCTGCTTATGACGCGAGTGTCTGGGCGATGCAGCTGGCCGAGTGATTTCCCGGACCTCTAAACTCTATCTAACATAACGGAAACGGAAATCTTCAAAACATTTCGAAACTGAGTCTTTAACAAAATTGGGAGCTTTACTTGAATCCCGAAATTATCATTTAATAATCTATCTACAGGAATATTTTCCAGTCAGATCTCACCCTACATAACGAGCAAGAATACGATCAACCGACGGGCCGTACGTTTCCCCAAACAAGTTTAAATGAACAAGCAAATAAAAGAGCTGATACAAAGGCTGCGTCTCATCATAATTGTCAGGAAGAGGAGACGTTTCCTGATACGCCTTATAAAAAGGATCCGGAAAGCCTCCAAATAGTTCCGTAAAGGCAAGTTCGAATGCAGGATCCCCGTAAACAATAGACGGATCAATCAAAAAGGGCTCACCACCACTGCCAGCCATCCAATTTCCGCCCCATAAATCACCATGAAGGAGAGAGGCAGACGGCTTCTCGGGAATCCAACGCTCTAATAGAGTGATCAGCTGATCAAGGCGCTGGTGTCTGTTCGGATCAAGACGATTCTTCTGAACAGCCAGTTCCATTTGCGGTCGTAACCGATAATTTCTATAGTACTCTGTCCATGTATCACACCATTCATTTTCCTGAGGAATTGTCCCGACAAAAGTCGACTGGTTAAGCCCGTAAGCAGAAGCCTCATACTGGTGCATTTGAGCAAGCCTGGTACCTAGCATTTCAGGAGTGTTCGCTTGTTTTTCTCCGTTTATCCAGTCCATTATAAGAATTCCGGGGGCTCCCTTTTCGGGTTCATCATAATAATGCACAGCGGGTACGCTTATGGTATCTGTCTGCCTGATTAACTCCAGTCCATCAGCTTCCGCCTTGAAAAAGTGGGGAGGAACATTCTGATTTCCTTTCATAAAATAATCTTTCGCCTCTGTTTTGACATAAAACGCTTGATTTATATCCCCGCCGCTTACCTGGCGGATCTCGCTGATCGAAGAGTGGTCTCCTATTTGATGTAATCCTTGTTGAATAATATCCTTCATAATTGCCTCCTTTAGAATGGCCGGATTTCTTTGTAAAAAAAAGAGCCGTCAGGAAATTGAACGACTCCGTCCTGTTTAATGCAGGATAGGTGGGACTTGCGGTTTTTCTATTTTTTTCTGATAAGCGAAGATCTTATTGATTTCTCTAAATCCAAACTGCATATAAAGGCGTTCTGCCTGTTTGTTCTGCGTGCGGACCGAGATCGTGACGGCATCCAGGTTATAAATGTGGAAGGCATACTGGACAGCGTGTTCAATTAAAGAAGACCCCACGCCTTGGCCGCGATGTCCGGGAGCAACATTTACAAAACAGATTTCACCTTCTTCTTCCGGAATAATCGTTTCGAAATAAAGATAGCCGATGAGCTCTCCATTGACTTGGTATCCCCAGAGATTATTGGATTCCTTACGGGCAAGCTCCATCATCTCGTTCAAGGTATAATAAGCGCCGCTAGGATGAAGCAGATCTAATTGGTCTTTGTCTTCCACCCCGATATTAACGATAGAATGGCATTTCGTGTTGGTTGGTTCGAAATTCGTTCGATGAATCGCTAACGTTTTTTCCACATTATATAATTGGAAGCCCTTTTTCTCTGAGAAAGCCACTAACGCATGGTTCGCTTCAAAACAGGCGACTTTAACTACATCAAAGTGAAGCTGAATGGTTAAATAGGCTTTATTCCATAGTTGTTCAATCATTGCTTCTTCATCGCTCAGAGCAAACGGACCAAGCAGCCGGCACAGCTTTTGTTCAAAGAATGGAAGAATGCCCAGGAAGCCGATAATCTCCTGTTTATCATCCCATGCCACATAAGCAAGTGGTTCTTTAAACTGTGTCAGGGTCCAGATTTGTTCAAATATTTCATTGGGATCGGATGCAAGCCAGGCAACAAAGTGTTTGTCCTGCTCATTCATACGATGAAGCCAATTGGCAACCTTATGTAGATCCTTTACTTCTAACTCGCCAATGTACATGTAATCACCTTCTCCTTTTAATAAATCATGCCATAACAAACGGGGAAAACTCAACTCATGACGCTAAACAGAAGAAATCCAGTAAAACCTTGTAAATGTGTGATTGATATTCTGTGTGCAGGGTAATGTTAAGATAGAAAACATTTAGGATTGGTGAGGGCTTATGGCTAATAAACGGTTTAAATACATATCTATTTATAGAGTCAGTTTAATTGTTTGGATGGCGACAAGATTTCTTCTGCAAATTGTCTGGTTTCAAAAAACGCACCGGATTTGGGATGAACAAACCAATAAGAAATGGGAAGCCATGCTTGCCCGCCAGGCGGGAGAATATCGCAAGAAGGCGATACTCCTGGGTGGTCTGCTCATTAAATTCGGGCAATTCTTAAGTTCTCGCGGTGACCTTTTGCCGAGTTCATTTATTAAAGAACTGGAAGGACTTGTAGACCGAGTGGAGCCAACTCCATTTCGTTACTCTAAAAAAACGATAGAGGAGGACTGGGGAACCTCTCTTGACGAACACCTTGCCGATATCGATGAGAATGCTGTTGCCTCTGCATCGATCGGAGAAGTGTATAAGGCTCATTTACACGATGGAACTCCCGTAGCAGTGAAAGTCCAGCGATATCGAGTAGCTGATATCTTTCGAATGGATTTTAAAGCACTGCGCATCGTGTTTTGGATGCTTGGCCGGTTTACGAAGTATGGTAAAAAAGCAGATCTTAAAGCATTATACAAAGAAGTCGTTATGGTCATCAGTAATGAACTTGATTTTACTATGGAGCTTGAGAACGGGAACCATTTCAAAAAGAGATTTAAAGACTTCCCTTCTCTCTATATACCCGAATATTACTCGGATTTATCCACTAGACGGGTATTAGTTATGGAGTGGATTGAAGGGGCAAAGGTAACGGATGTCTCGTTTATTAAAAAGCATAAGATTGATCGTGAAAAACTGGCAAAGGTTCTGTTTGATTTAAGTATTGAACAATTTCTGTATGCCGGAATGTTTCACTCAGATCCTCATCCAGGAAATTTAATGTTAAAGTCGGACGGTACTCTAGTCGTGATTGACTTCGGGATGGTAGGCGAAGTTAAGAAGGAAGACGCGACTTCCATTCGGAAAATGATTCAAGGATTTATTCTTGATGACTACGATAAAGTCATCGAAGCGTTAAGAGAAATGGAATTTCTGCTGCAGCATGCGGATACGGAGAAAATGAAGAAACTGTTGAAACAAACGACGAAGATGTACCTGGAAGGGGATTTCAACAAGCTGGATGCCCAGATGATTACTGATATTCTCGAAGAAGTACAAGGCTTTGTGAAAGAACAGCCGATTCAGCTTCCGGCAGACTATGCCTTCCTCGGGAGAGCGACTTCCATTATTTCCGGTGTATTGATTACCGTATATCCGCAGGTCGATTTAGTGAAGTGGGGGCGGCCGGTCATTAAAGAATGGATGGCTGGTGATGATTCTAACTTTTCTTTATATAAAGAAATTGCTAAAGAAACCGCCCGGCCTTTATTGTCGCTGCCACGGGCGCTGATTGAGTATTTGGAAGATGGAGATAAGGAGCGGGAATGGCAAAGTCATAAGCAGCAGAATCACTTGTTTCATCAATACTACCTTTTTTATGCTCTGCTCTTTTTCTTCGTATTTACCGCTGGAGGAGGGGTAATCGGAGGAACGATGGTTTACTCTCTGCCAATCCCATTGTGGGCAGGCGGGTTCATTGCCGGAATTGGAGCTGTAGGGTGGATCTTCTTCATGCTGAGTCATTTTCGTTTATTAAAGCAACTTAAAAATAATAGGGGGAATATCAGATGAGTGATTTATTAAAAAAAGGATTCTATTTAGGACTGGGAGCTGCGATTAGCGGAAAAGAGAAGTTTGAAAAGAAGCTGGATGACTTAGTAGCTAAACGGGAAATGACGCCAGCGGAAGCGAAATCCATGCTGAACTCCTGGATTTCCAAAGGGGAGGGTCTTGACCAAGAATGGAGCGATCAAGCGAAAGGGAAAATGCAGGATCGCATCAAGGCACTTGGTTTTGTTACGAAAGAAGAATATGAGCTGTTAGAAGCCAGACTTCAACGACTTGAAAACCATCTGTATAAAAAATAAACCTGCCAGCTTAGGCTGACAGTTCATCGTATCGAAAGGCTCCAATTTTTGCTGAACATTACAGTGAAAATTGGAGATTTTTTATAACCGTTTTAATCAGCAGGAACTATTCAATAAAAAGGCAGCAGCGATTTATGTAAGTAAGTTAAATCCTGTCTGTAACCCCTGGGGACGCCGCGCCTTTATAGGTGATAAACCAACGGCAACGCCAGCGAAAGTTATTGATTCATCTGTTCGATTAATTCAAGCGCGTGTTTTAATGTTGAACAGGCATGGACTTTAGGTTGCTCAGGCTGGCCGAGCATTCCTTTCTTCACCGCATTCATGCTTAAATCAGGGCGTATACCAGAAAGGATCGGGTTGATCCCTAAGAGTTGCAGCCCATCAATTAATTGATGAAAGTGGTCGAGGAAATCTTCGTTAAAGGCATAGACGCCAGATAGATCGATGACAAGAAAATCAAGGTCTAAACGGTGGGCAGCTCTTAAAGTTTCCTCAAGGATAACGGCGGCGCGAAGATCATCGATTTCACCGGCCAGTGGCAGGATGGCCGCATTGTCTTTAATCGGGACAATAGGAGTCGAAAGCTTTAAATATTTATCTTCATAGGTTTTCAGGACACGGGTGTTTTCTTTTGCATAAGCGAGACTGTATCCATAAATCATATGATTAAATAAATAATCAATCCTTGTAATGACTTCCATCACTTCTTTAAATGTATATTCTGTATGGTTAGTTTGTTCAATCATGTAGCTCCATAGAACTTCTTTATAGAGGTTGATATATTCCATCGCTTCGTTTAACGAGCTCCCTCTGGAAATAAACAGAGTTCCGACCTTTTCTCCCCAGTGTACGGCTTCCTTTTTAGAAAAAGATTGATTGGTTAAAATACCAGGAATCGTTTCAAAGAGTTCAATAATCAGAGCTTCATCTTGTTTAATAGAAGAGAGAAAATCTGATTCCGGATACCGGGTTTCAAAAGTTTCCAATAGACGGTTCGATAACAGTTCAGTATTGTGAACGAGCTTTTCCTGAAAAAATTGGACGGGAGCTGAATGATCCATAGGTTTGTCATTCCTTTTTTTGTAATGTTGTAATTATTATAGCTTGATTTACTTGGAAATAAAAACCTTTTTTGAAATGGAGATGATTCAGTCCTTAAAGTCCTCTTATCCGGGCAATTCTAGTTTACTTACCCTGCCATTTCAGCCTTGAGCTCACTTTTTCGCTCCAGCTTTTTATATGCGATGGCAATCAACATGGATGGAATTGTAGAGACAATCATCCCGAGAAAAGCGTATCCAGGCTTAATCTCATAAAGGAATCCGCCATAAATCGTTAATAAAGCTGTACTCCAGCTGAGTGCTATTGCCGCGTAGATCCCCTGTGCCTTCGGGATCAGCTCTGGATCAATATTCTTGATTAAGTATTGCATAAATGCGTAATGGCCCATCGCAAACGAACAGGCATGGAGTACTTGTGAAAGGGAGAAAACGATCACATTTGGAAAAGCAAACACGAGAATCCACCTTATTGTTGAACCTAGAGCGGCAAGGATCAGCAGGGATCCTGGTGTGAAGTTCCGAAACGCTTTGTCCGCCATCATAAAGAAAATGATTTCCGCGATTACAGCAATATTGATGATCACGCCAATTAAATAGGCGGGTGCTTCGATTTCCTGCAAATAAATATACCCATAGTTGTAATAGGAAGCGTGCGCCGCCTGAAGCAGGATAACAATGGTTAAGACGATGCCAAAGTGCTTCACCTTAAACACTTCCAGCATACTGTTTTTAGCTTTATCATCATTTTGACTTTTTTTAGATAAGACATTAGGAGCGCGTAGTAAACCAAGGCAGATAAAAATCAATATGCCAGCGAGAAGTCCCCATAAGATCGCTTCATCGCCAAACTTTCCTGTAAACAGCGTTAGAATCATCCCGCCGGCAACGAACCCGATGGATCCCCATGAGCGGCTCTTTCCGTAATCGTGCAGCTGACCATCCTGAACGAGTACTCCAGCCGCGGTATCTAAAGCAGGCATCAAGGCAGGATAAAAGAAGTGCAAAAGTAATACAACGGCCATCAGGTTCGTAAATGTGTTGGCCGGAATAGTCAGCAGCAAGGCGATCAAAGTGCCGAACGCCATCGCGTTGATCAAGGTTTTACTGCTAAGTCGATCGGATAGCTTAGGGAAGGCGAATAATGTGGACAGGCCGCGAATAGCAAGACCTAAGCTCATAATTAAGCTTGCCTGTGACACTGTCATTCCCTTTGCATGGATCATCCATCCTGTAAAATAGGGGAGAAAGATTCCCCAAGTTAAATAAAAACTGAAAAATTGTCTGCTCATCCAGCGGTATGAGTTCATTATTCCTCACCTCCAATGATTGCATCATATCAGGAAGACACTTACAATAATATGAGAAATCTCATAGTTTGGACGGATGAACATGAAAAAAGTGAACGGCCAGCGAAAGCAACGCTATTTAACGAAGCACCCGATCTCCGCTTTGTTTTCTTTCCCAATTGAAGCATCGATCGAAGTGCACGAATATCAGCGCGATGAATGGATCATCCGGGAAGGCATGCGCCCGGACTATTTATTTTATGTCGTCGAAGGAAAAGCCAAGATTTATGTAACCTATCAAAATGGGAAGAGCTCGCTGATTAATTTTATTAACGCAGAGGAATATATCGGTGAAATGGAGCTCGTTAACGAAATTTACTACACGAAAGGCATACAAGCCTCTACGAAAACGGTCTGTTATGCGATTCCATTGCAAAAGTTTCGCAAGCAGCTGCTCGAGGATACGAAATTTCTCCGCGAGCTGACAAAGTTTTTGAGCATCAAAGCCGGTGTAATGGCTGAAAAGTACTCACAAAGCCTGTCGTTTCCGCTGGAGAACCGGCTGGCGGACTTTATTCTGCAGACTGCGGATGGGCAGGTGTATAAAGAAAAGCATGTAACCGTTTGTGATTTCCTTGGCGTTTCTTATCGTCACTTACTGCACGTGCTGTCTCAGTTCTGCGACAAAGGATACGTGAAAAAGGAAGGCAGCCAATATCATATTATAGAGAGAAGTAAGTTAAGTGAACTCGCCGGCGTGTTTAAGAATGCTCTTCATAAATAAAGAACAAAGAGGCATGGACAAAAGTCTTTTAGCCATTATAAACCCGAACGATGGTGGAATGTTAACGACATTACTCCACCATGGTTCGGGTTTTTGTGCTGTATTTGCGTGATTTTTAAAAGTTTCGACAGGGCGTATACGAACATTTACCATTTTATTCTCTGTCTCCACTGAACAAAGGATAGAAGTCAAAGAATACAAACCATTCCTGCGTAGGAAATACACGAAGACTTCTGCGGAGGAAGGCATAGGTTTGACCCCGGAGTGCGAAGCACGAGGAGGCAAACCAGCCGCCCGCGAAAAGCGGAGTGTATTTCCGGAGCGGTCATTAGACGTAAACCTCTGCCTTCCCTTTATTGTTCGTGTTTAGAATGGGGATGTTTCCTTATATCCCTGCCCCAGAAGTCATGCCGTTAATTTAAATTGACGAAGCAGCTGATCTAAACGATCGGACATATCAGCAAGCTCCTGAGCATAGAGGGCGATTTGTTCCATCGAACTGTTCGTCTGCTGAACAGAAGCAGTGGTTTGTTCGACTCCAGCTGCTGCTTCCTGTGAACTCGACGCTACGTTATCAATGGAAGAGTTCATGGTAACACTGTTTTTCTCAATATCGTTGATGTTATCTGAAATTCGATTGATCCCTGTTACCATATACTGGATCGATTCCTGGATGGATTGGAAGGTGGTTCCGGTGGTTTCGATTTGCTGCGTTCCCATCTCGACTTTATCAAAACCTTCTTGAAGAGATGTGGAGACTGATTTCGACTCGGTTTGAATCGTAGTCACCATCGAGGTAATCTCTCCTACAGACTGGGCCACTTGCTCCGCCAGCTTGCGGACTTCATCAGCAACGACTGCAAAACCCTTCCCATGTTCTCCCGCTCGCGCCGCTTCAATCGCTGCATTTAAAGCTAACAAATTGGTCTGTTCGGCAATATCCTGAATCACCTTCACCAGCTTTGAAATTTCTCCTGACTGGTGATCGAGGGTCCGGACCTTTTGAACCGCAAGCTCCATTACTTTATGGATGTCATTCATTTGATGGACTGACGTATCCATGAGTTTTTTCCCTTCATTACTTAAGCTTAAGGCGCTTTGAGAGTCTTCGGAAACTTTCATTCCTGCCTGATTGGCTGCCAGGATCTTCTCGTTCCATTCCTCCATCATCTCCGCCAGTGTGGAAGCATCCTCCGCTTGATGTTCAGAAGCAGAAGAAAGCTGCTCCATGGTGGAAGCTACTTGTTCGGATGCTTCCTGCACTTCATGAGAGGATTGCTTCAGTTCATTACTTTGCCTATGAACATGACTGGCTAATCCGGAAACCTCCTGTATAAGTTCCTGCAAGCTTGTTTTCATATGATTGATAGACGTGCTTAGCTTACCAATTTCGTCCTTACTGTCATAGTCGAACGTTTCATGGTACAGTTCCCCGGCAGCAATTTGGTCGGCCGTGTTCACAAGACGGCGCATGTTCTGTTTAACGAGACGGTTTACAAACAGCATAATTCCCGCTCCTGCTAAAATCGCGACAATGGAAGAGATGACCAGAATTAAGATGGATAATTTCATACTATTAGACGCTGCTGTCATCGAGTCAGTCATGTTTCTTCTAACATCTGCCTGCAGTTTGTCTAAGTTTGAAATTAAACTCGACCTTAGCGCCTGAGTCTCTCTTCTAAGGTCATCAATTTTATCATCATTGCTTACATTGCCTACCATCTGTTTTAAGAAAATCTGGTTCACTTCCTTATCATCCTGCTTAATGGCAGCAAGCTCCTTCTTCATGTCCTTCGAATCAAAGTGTTTTTCATATTCAGCGATCAGCTGATCGACTTCTTTCTGAGTATCTTGAAACTCTTGAATATAATTTCGTCTTGGTTCTCTTACATAATCTGCAATCCGGATATCCTTCGTCCGCACAAGTGAAGAAAGTTCCCCCACGTCTATAGCGGTGGAGCCGCGATCCTCCAGCTGTTTTACATCTCCTTGTGTCCTATGAAGCTCCGTAAATACAAAAATGATGGCTAGTATAAACAACATAACAGTGGCTATAAAAGCTGTACCATACTTCCAACCGATACTAAGATTTCTCCACATTTCTTTCGTCCCCCTGGTCTAATGAGCCTGTCTACTTCTTACAATCCTCTCTATATATCGACATAAAATTTCATAGTTTAACTATGTTTCAAACAACTGTAGAACGGCTAATTAAGTATTAATGTAAAAGAATTGGAAACGAAAATAAAGTAGTGGAAAGGGCTGCGATAGGATGAGGATACTTCGAATAATCCCGCTCTTAGCAATGGTTTCTCTGCTGAGTGGATGTCATTTGCGAGTGCTTAATCCAGCCAGTGATACGGCGGATACCTTATCAAATTTAATCTACTTAAGTTTTCTATTGATGATGCTGGTGTTTGCGGTCGTCATTATCTTGTTCACGCGATTTGTATTAAAATACCGTCAGACGAAAGAAAACAAGGATTACATACCTGCCGAAAAGAAAGAGAGTAAGTTGTATGAAACCTTATGGACAGTGCTTCCTATTCTATTGTTAGTTGTCCTTGCAGTGCCAACCGTAAAAGCTACCTACGATCTGACCTATAAATCAGCCGCAGGGGAGGGGTTTAAGCGGGATGCTGTGCAGGTGGATGTACAAGCTAAGCAATTCAGCTGGACATTTACGTATGAGAATGGAAAGAAATCACAGAATGAGCTCGTACTCCCCGTGGATCAGAAAGCCGCGTTCACGCTGACTTCCAAAGATGTCGTGCATTCCTTTTGGGTCCCAAGACTTGGAGGGAAGATTGACTGCATTCCTGGTCAGACCACTCATATGGCTCTTGTCCCTGAGAAAATTGGAACCTATCAGGGGAAATGTGCCGAGTTTTGCGGGGCGAGCCATGCCTATATGCGGTTTAAAACGAGAGTAGTCAGTCGGGAGACATTTGAGAAATGGCTAAGCACGAAAGAGTAATAGAGAGGCGGGAGACTCATGCATGTGCCCATCGTTGGTTTTATACCTTCAGATATCGTTGTTGCTTGGATCGTCATGTTTTTCATGACGTTAGCGATTTTATGGATACTTACAAAGAAGCGCGCATGGCCAGTCATCTTTGATTACATGAAAACGACCCATCACCGGAAGATTGGAACGATGTACATTCTGTTGTGCATTATTCTTTTTTTTAGAGCCGGGATGGATGCGATGATTATCCGGACTCAGCTTGCCGTACCGGAAAATAATTTTTGGGTGTTTCAAGCGGATAAGTACAACGAAGTTTTTACGACTCACGGAACAGCGATGATTTTCTTTGTGGCTACTCCTCTTTTGATTGGGCTGATGAATATTGCTGTTCCTTTACAGATTGGGGCAAATGATCTGGCTTTTCCTTACCTGAATGCCGTCAGCTTCTGGTTGTTTGCTGCAGGAGCGTTTATTTTCAATATGGCCTTTTTCATGAATTCCGCGCCGAATGCGGGGTGGACCGCTTACACGCCTTTATCGACCGACACGTTTACTACGGGAGTAAATAATAATTACTACATATTTGGTCTTCAAGTGGCGGGGCTGGGCACTATCTTTACTTCGATTAATATGATCGTGACGATTGTGAGGCTGAGAGCACCGGGGATGAAATTTACAAGAATGCCGCTGTTCCCTTGGTCAACTTTAATCACTAGTGTCCTAATTATGATCGCCTTTCCTGTACTAACCATCGCACTTGCTTTATTGATGTTCGACCGATACTTTGGCACTTCGTTTTTTTCGGGAGGTATGGGCTCTCCGGTTTACTGGCAGCACTTGTTCTGGATCTTTGGTCACCCGGAGGTTTACATTTTAATTCTTCCTGCCTTTGGAATATTTTCAGATGTTATTTCCACCTTCTCCAGACAAAAAACGTATGGCTATACGTCTATGGTGTTCGCCCTGGCGCTTATTGGTTTATTAGGCTTTATGGTTTGGGCGCATCATATGTTCACCGTAGGTCTGGGAGCTTTTGCAAACACGTTCTTTGCCATTACCACTATGATGATAGCGGTCCCCACCGGTATCAAAATATTTAACTGGCTGTTTACGATGAAATCTGGAGTCATCCGAATGACCACCCCGATGTTATTCTCGCTCGGCTTTATCCCCACCTTTGTGATGGGGGGAGTAACCGGGGTGATGCTTGCCTCTGCAGCGGCGGACTTTCAATATCATGATACTTACTTTGTAGTCGCCCACTTTCATTACGTTATGGTAGGGGGCACGATTATGGGTGTGTTTGCCGGCATCTATTACTGGTACCCAAAAATGACGGGAAAAGTTCTCAACGAAAAGCTTGGGAAATGGCATTTCTGGCTGTTTTTAATTGGGTTTCATGTGACCTTCCTGCCGCAGCACTTTGCAGGTCTAAATGGGATGCCGCGCCGTGTATTTACTTACACATGGGCAGACAAAATCTTTGTTTATAATTTTATTAGTACGATCGGCGCCTTTATGATGGCGTTTAGTATGCTGTTCTTTGTGTGGAATATTTATAAAACCCAGCGATACGGAAAGCAGGCAGGGGATGATCCATGGGATGGTAGAACTCTGGAGTGGACGATTGCTTCCCCGTCTCCTGAGCATCCCTTTGATCCAATGCCGGAAATCTCTTCCATTGATCAATACTGGTATAATAAAGTGTACAAGAGAACCTTTAAAACGGCAGAGAATCCACGCCCTTCTCCTATATCGGTAGAAACCTATAAGCCTGTTTTAATTGCTTTTACTATGATTTTATTCAGTATTGCTTTTATCTACAGCTGGTTCTGGCTGGTGGTTATCCTTGGAGCGGTAAGTTTAGCATTCTTCGTTATTCGGCCGTTCACGGATGAGAGAAAACCAGTTTACGAGAAGGAGGAAGAATCATGAAACAGCTTGCGTCTAAAGTGCTTTTTCTTGATAAGCGGCTGGGTTTCTTCCTGTACCTGGCTGTAGAAGCTGTCATGTTTTCTACGTTATTTGCCACCTACGTGGTCTTTACTCCGAGTTCCGTTGGGGCCACACCTACGGAAGTCTTTGAACTAAAAGAGGTTATTCTGACCTCCGCCTGCCTGCTTCCGAGCAGCGCCACACTGCTGATTTCAGAGAGCGGGCTGAAAGATGGCAAACGGGCTAAAATCTGGCTGGGGCTGATTTTGACCTTTATGCTCGGTGCCGCGTTTCTGGGACTGGAGATTAATGAGTTTTATAAATATGCGCACGAGGGTTACACCATCAGCATGAATGATTTTCTAGCATCTTTTTATGTCCTTGTCGGTCTTCATGCTTCTCACGTTGCCTTTGGACTTTTCTGGATGATTCTTATCGGTATCCAGTTTAAGCAGAAGATTCCGCAAGCATTATTTATAGAGAAACATAAAATCTTTAACTACTATTGGCATTTCGTCGATGTGATTTGGATCTTCATTGTCTTAATCGTCTATAGTCCGTATGTATTTTAATAGGAGGAATTCATTATGTTGGAAACCATTTTAATCAGCATTGTCATGGCACTATTAGTTTTAGTAATAGTGGTGCCGCTATTCCTTGTTCTTCGTATGTCCGTACACGACAAAAAACAGAAAGAGCATTCTGTCCTGCGTAATTATCCTGTACTTGGGAAAGCCCGTTACATTATTGAAAAAATGGGGCCAGAGCTGAGACAGTATTTATTTCATAATGATAATGAAGGAAAGCCCTTCAACCGCCGAGAATTTGAATTCGTCAATATTGCTGGTAAATATAACAACCGGATGGTCGGTTATGGGTCTGAGCGAGATTTTGAAAAAGATGGGTTTTACGTCTCGAATTCTATGTTTCCGACTCACCGTGAAGATTTAAAAGTGGTCCAGGAACCCAAGGTGAAAACGAGATTGTATAAAATTGATGAGGATAAGCTGTTTTCGAGAAAAGAACATCGAGAAGACGGGGAAATCGATCCTTATTTATTAACGGAAGAGAATCATATTCATCTTGGAAAAGATACGGTGAAAAAACCTTTTGAAATCAGTGGAATAGTTGGCCAATCTGCCATGAGCTTCGGATCATTAGGGGATCATGCCATTACTGCTCTATCCAAAGGCTTAGGCATGGCGGGCGGTACATGGATGAATACTGGGGAAGGAAGTTTGTCTCCTTATCATTTAAAAGGCGATGTCGATATTATTATGCAAATTGGTCCTGGGCTCTTCGGTGTTCGTACTAAAGAGGGCGAATTCTCCTGGGAGGAATTTAAGAAGAAATCACGGATCGATCAGGTAAAAGCATTTGAATTAAAATTAGGCCAGGGCGCAAAAACACGCGGCGGTCACGTTGCGGCGAAAAAGGTAACCAAGGAAATCGCTGAAATCAGAGACGTGGAACCTCACAAGGATATTGACAGCCCGAACCGGTTCCGCCAGTTTGACGATGTCAAAGGTCTGCTGGAATTTGTCCAGCAGCTCCGTGAAGTCGGAGAGAAGCCGGTTGGCATAAAGATTGTAGTGGGCTCTGAAGAAGAAGTGGAAGATATGGTGAAGGTCATGAGTGAAGAACAAATGGTTCCTGACTTTATTACCGTAGACGGCGGAAATGGCGGCACAGGAGCGTCCTACTATGAGCTTGCTGCAGGTGTAGGTCTTCCTACCTTTGCTGCGCTCCCGCTTGTTCATGATCTGCTGACGAAATACGGCTTGCGCGACCGCACTCATATTATTGCTTCAGGCCAGCTGATTACCCCTGATAAAATCGCTATGGCCCTTTCCCTTGGAGCAGATATGGTTAACATCGCCAGAGGCTTTATGATGTCGGTGGGCTGTATTATGTCTGAAGTCTGCCATACAAATAATTGTCCTGTCGGAGTAGCCACTACTGATCCCGAGCTGCAGCGGGCGCTGGATATTGAAGAGAAGAAATACCGCACGTGTAATTATGTCGTTTCTTTAAGAGCAGGACTGTTTAATATGGCAGCTGCCGCTGGGATCGACAGTCCGACTAAGTTTGAACGTAAGCATATTCGGTATAAAGAAGCGTTAAGTAACGTGATGACGTATAAGGAACATAAAGAAAAGACAGTACACTAAGGCTTACTTATGAACCTCTTTATAAAAAAAGGTTCTGAGACAAAAGACCAGTCTCTGGAGAAATCGAACATTAGAGCTGGTGAGTTCAAGGAATAAAAGGAAGCGAAGCAGGTGAACGAAGCGGTCTATTCATTGAACGCTAAATACAGCAAACCCGAACCAATGTATAAATGGTTCGGGCTTTTTATTTGAATGAACCTCTTTTTGTTAACTAACAGAGAAATTAAATAAACGACCAGTTTTCCGGTTTCACTGGGTTAGAGAATACTTCTTTCGCTGTTTGTATTGCTTTGGCAGGACCATCCGGGCTAGCTTTTCCAACGAAAATTA
Source organism: uncultured Bacillaceae bacterium (assembly GCA_963739045.1). GTDB lineage: Bacteria > Bacillota > Bacilli > Bacillales > Halobacillaceae > Halobacillus_B. The sequence goes on from CAVTYY010000001.1 coordinate 1,005,772, forward strand.
ATTCCTCAAGCGTTACGCATCCCATCAGTAGCGAAGAAAGCTCAGCGATATCGATATTCACCGTTACATCCGCTTCCTCTTTGTCTGCAAGGGTCACTCCCCGAGGGGTAAAGTGAGCACAGCAATCCATAACGTCAGTATTCATAAAAGAATCGGTAATAGCAAAATTGATTTTAATCGAATTCGCACTGTAAGAGTGGTCTTCCATATATTTAAAAAACAATGGTACATCTGTGATTCGATACATGACTCCCGTCCCTCTGCGGTGGGTTTCATGATAGATGTTAAAGATGAGGTCTTTATTCGTATGCCTGGGATCGTCTAATAAAAAGGCAAATGTATCATTGAACGTTGGAAAAGTAATGGAGCGTACTTGATCCTTTTGATTATGCAAGAAATTCATCAGGGATTGAAAGGCATCGGTAGAATTGGCAAACCATCCTGTAATGTGAAGGTCGTGCTGAAGAAAGGTGTCTTTCGCCTGCTGATTCATTTTAAAACTCATATAACCTTCCAATTTCCCGTCCATGTAAGTTCCGACCGTTTGGGTATCCTCCATACCGAGGAAACGATACTCGTAATCTTCCTTATCGCAGGCGCCGTGAGTTTTCTCAGCCCAGCGGTTGTAGCAGTCCTGAACTTCCTTGACATTCTCTTCTCCGAGTGCGGACACGGCACTGGCATCTGAGAAAGAGGGCAGCTGCTCGGGGCCGAATTGAAAAACATTCAGCTGAGGACCAAACCCGAAGCCCATTCGCCGGTAAAAGTCTGGCCGGAAGGGGTAGAGGTGGGTGATGGGACAGTTGTTTTCTTTCGCTTTGTTAATAAAATGCTGAATAATTTGTTTGGCTAAGCCTTGCTTTTTGTAAGGCAGGTCGACCGCTACCGTGCCGATGCCCATGGATGGGACGGTTTGCTGATAGACATTCATCGGCAGAGTGTAATGAATGCTGCCTCCTGCAAGGCGGTTATCATCATAGATGCCTACATGTTCAACAGCGGCTTCCTGGTCCATTTTCTGGCGGTGCTCTGTGTAGCGGCGTTTCGCTTCCTTAGAAGTCAGCTTCATGCCTGGGTAGCAGTGACTTGAAATTTCTGTGAAAGGTTCAAAAGCTTTCATGTGTTTGATCTCCATAGCGTATAACCTCCATTCATATTTATTGTAGTGAACTCCGCATAAAATGGAAACTAAATTCCCTTTTTTTTAAGAAGGTACTACTCAGTATTGTTAAAGTCTACACTGAAATATTCAGATCTTAGATCATCGGAGAATTTCCGTTATGCTTGATAGTGTTTGGATGGCCGGGAAATCACTCGCTTTCCATGGGCGGGCGGTGAGCTTCCTCGGGCAAAGCCCTGTGGGATCTCACCCTGCCCTATCCTCCCATAGGAGTCTCGTAATTTCCCGGCCATCCTTGCATTTAAGAGAAGAACGGAAATCATATCATAGGAGTTCTTCCTCCCAACTTGAATGTAGCTGCTCATCATAAAGAATCCCTGCTTGTAACTTGGTTTGGTATTTAATCAGCAATTCTGTAATTTACCACTATCAATGATAAAAAGGCAGGTTCATCCGTTTAAGTTAGCTTATCAAGAAAGGTTTCGTTCCTTTAAAGTATAGTGAGGGTTTCGGGAAACTTCGAGACTCCTGCGGGAGAGGAGTACAGGGTGTGACCCCGCAAGCCTAAAAGGCTGAGGAGGCACACCGTACGCCCGCGGAAAGCGAGATGTTTCCCGAAACCCGTTCACTCCAGTTCAGCAACGAAACCGTTTTGTTTTTACAACTATATGGATCTATTATGGAAAACGGAATGATTTATTGATTTTGCAACTATAAGAATGAACAGCTTCTTATTTATGAAAAGTGATTGCTCTGTAGATCACCCACATGAGCACAAAGGAGAAGAAGGCTAGTAAAATGAGGTTAAGAACGTACAAGTATCCGCTTCCTAAATAATTCAACAGGGTATTAGACAGTGGCGGGTGCTGTAAATAAAGGTAATTCGAACCCAGCTGCTGATTGACAAAGCCCACAACGCCTGCATAAATAAGAAGATAAACAAACGATTCAATCATCGACCTCCAAGTAATCCGCACAGTCGTCGACAGAATTAAGAACAGGCTCGTCCAGGCAATCGCCATATGATGAATGAAAAATTTCCAAAACCGAAAGTGATGATAATCGAAAGGAACATCAGGAGTAATCAGAGCTAAAATTGCAGGAAGAATACCGATAAAGTAAATCAATTGAATAAGCCGCGGCTGATAAGTAAGCAGAGTGATCATACCGATAAGAGAAGCAATGCCGCACAGGTGAAGCGGAATGTGATCAGCCATGCTCCACACCCCATTAACCACTGCCCACGTCTGGTAACTGAGTTCAGACAAGACAAGCATGCTGAACAGACTCCACCTGATCCAGCCGTTAAAGCGAGGGTGAGGTCGGCCGAGTTTCACGTACATACATAGAGAGAAGGTTCCCAATAGGAATAGTGCGAGCATAATAAAGTGAGTCGTCCCGAATAGAACGAAAGGCTCATCCACCCATAAACCGAACCAGTTTTTCATGGAAACACATCCTAGTGAAACTAGATTTGCGGTTCTGAAACTAGATTTGTTGTGCTATGATTCTACCATAACTTGATGAACGGAAGAGGGGAAGTATGAAAAAGATCAATTGTTTTGAGTGTGTACACTTCTTTACCACGTGGAATCCTTCCTATCCAAGAGGTTGTAAAGCTTATGAATTTAAATCAAAAGAAATGCCGTCTTCTCTTGTCTTTCAAACCACAGGAACACAGTGCCAGCAGTTTCAGTCTAAACAGCGGAACGCATGGCGGAATGAGCCTGGTTCCAGCTCGAAGATAGATTTTAAACTGTAAATAAATTGAAATTTCTGATAGGATCTCGTCCCGTGTTATAAATTGTGGTATGCTGATGAATATTTATTAATAGAAGGAAGGGAGATGAAACAATTATGGAAAGAGAAAAATGGGGGTCCAAGCTGGGTTTTATGCTTGCTGCGATGGGATCTGCAGTTGGACTTGGAAATATATGGCGCTTTTCTTTCGTCGCTGGTAATAACGGTGGAGGTGCATTTTTACTCCTTTACTTAGCTTTCGTTGTAGTGATTGGAGTTCCTCTTCTATTAACAGAAGTGAGTATAGGACGAAAGGCCGAAAGTGATGTTGTCGGTTCCTTTAAAAAGCTTGCTCCCGGAACACCGTGGTTCTTATCTGGTTTTTTCGGAGTGTTGAGTGCGTTTCTTATTTTAAGCTTTTACGCTGTCGTTGCCGGCTGGTCCATTTACTATTTCTGGGAGTACCTGACAGGAAAATTCTTTAGTGAACCTGCAGAAGGTTATGGAGCAGCATTCGGCCAATTCACGGCTCACGCCTGGCATCCCCTGTTGTGGACGGCTTTATTTATGATATTGACGATAGGGATTGTATTTAGTGGAGTGAAAAATGGGATTGAATTTGCGAACAAAATCTTTATGCCGCTTCTTGCTATTATCTTAATTATTCTTGCTTTCTATAGTATATCCTTAGATGGAGCAGCAGAAGGTCTGAAGTTCCTGTTCTCGCCAAATTGGGCTTCATTAAAGGACCCATCGATTTATATTGCTGCACTTGGTCAGGCATTTTTCTCCTTAAGCTTAGGGATGGGAGCCATGCTGACGTACGGAAGTTATCTTACGAAGGAAAATAAATTGCCAAGTGCTACTCTTGGCATCGGATTGATGGATACCTTTTTTGCTGTCATATCCGGCCTGGTCATTTTTCCAGCCGTATTCGCATTTGATATTGATCCGAGCTCTGGACCGCCGCTTGTGTTTATTACGCTTCCGGGCATCTTTGAACAAATGCCGGGCGGAGGCATTATCGGTCTGGTGTTCTTCTTTGCATTAATCCTGGCTGCTCTATCCTCCTCCGTATCGATTCTTGAGGTGCCGACGGCCTACTTTATGCGTGTCTGCAACTGGTCACGCCGCTTTACCAGTATTCTCATGGGTTCAATTATGTTTATCCTCGGCATAACGGTTTCCCTTGGGTTCGGCATCTGGTCGGGTGTGACCCCAATAGGAGATAAAAATGTGCTGGATTCCATGGATTATGTTGCCTCCAATATCCTGCTGCCACTGGGAGGATTGGCGATGGCCTTATTTGTCGGCTGGTACTTTAAGAAGTCAGAAGCTCTTGAGGCCACTGACATGATCAACTTGCCAGTGCTTAGAACCCTATGGCACGTGGTTATAAAATTTCTAGCACCGATTTTAATTATATTAATTTTCTTAAACAAATTAGGTCTTATTTTTTAAGGAAAAGAGGCAGGGCAATAAGGAAATGCCCCAGTTTAAAGATGGCACCATAAAGGGAACGCAGAGGAGACCGCTCCGGAAATACACTCCGCTTTTCGCGGGCGGCTGGTGTGCCTCCTCGTGCTTTCGCACTGCGGGGTCAAACCTATGCCTTCCTCCCGCAGAAGTCTCCGTGTATTTCCTACGCTGTAATGGTTGATATTATTCATTCTATTCTCCTTGGTTTATCCGTGGAGCCAGAATAATCATACGTATATTTCCTGTAGAAACCGCTGAAAAGTTTGCAAATATGTAGCACTAGAAATCCGAACGATGATGGAATGTTAACGAAATTATTCCCTCATTGTCCGGGTTTCTTTATGTAGATAAGACCTTTGTCCCGGAATTTCTTTTATGGAGAAGAGTGTGCCTGCCATTTTTAATCATTTTGTGAATAATAACGCAATGATAAGACAATCCTTCATAGACATGTTAAACTACGACAGAGCAAGTGTTTTAAGAACGTATAAGTGATACGGAACGAACGGTTTCTCACTGCTTTTATATGTACTGAAAAGATCAGCACGACCAGCGAACAAACCTATAAGCAAAGGAGAAAGACAGAATGGCTATTTCTAACCAAACCGTCCTGAAGAAAATGTCTAATGAAATCCAGGAAGCGATGCTTGCCCATGAGAATGATCAGCAGCTTCGGGAGCACATCCGCTCTGTCCGCTTACTGGCTGACCTATTATTAGATGAAAATAAAGTTGAAGCGAAGACTAGTCATCGATCCGTCCAGGAGCCGACGGCAGAAGAAGTTCGTCAAATGATGGGGACAGACAAAGCATAGCTCATCCCAAACGAACAAAGAAACAACCATTGATCATGAGGAAGCGAATGGTTCCTCGATTTTTGACTTTTAAAGAGGGGGAGAAGTGATGAAGTTTATACTAGTGGCAGCTGCCATTAACGGATTCCTTGCTGTGGCTTTAGGAGCATTTGGGGCACACGGACTCGAAGGGAAAATCTCAGATAAGAACCTTGATATATGGGGGAAAGCGGTCAACTATCAGATGTTCCATACGATGGCTCTTTTCGTTACTGCATTATTAATGAGCAAAATCCAGTCAGGATTAATGACAGGAGCCGGATGGGCATTCTTCATTGGAATTATCCTTTTCTCCGGAAGCCTGTATATTTATGCTCCCACCAGCATTAAGGCGTTTGCTATGATCACACCGCTGGGAGGCGTTGCTTTCCTTGTCGGCTGGATTCTGCTCGGGTATGCTGTGATCAAACATGTCTAAAAATAAAGAATCGTAGTAAACAAGAAAATAATAGACGCACGCAGCAGCTGGATGATACATAAAATCATCTGCTGCTTTTTGTATTCAATTAGAGCTTCAAATAAGAAGCTTGCCGCCAGAATATAGAACATGATTAAAAGTATCCACTGGTTGTCGAGCTGAAATAAACCGACTATCGCGAGGATGACTGCTACTAAAAGAGTACCTAATTGGGCATAGTAGTAATTCTCATAAGGATGTCGCATAGGTTCTCCTTTCTCACAAAATAGTTAAAAAGAACAAAAACCCGCTGGCAGAAGCGGGTTTCTTCTTTTATCTGGGCGAATACTGTCCCATGTTTCCACCCGTATTGCCGCCATACGGATAATTGTAGTTAATTTCTCCGTCAAACGTAATGTAATCTAAGTAAACCATTAATAACAGGTAGCGCCTTCCGTTTTCAGGGTCACTGAGGATGATGTGATCTCGGCCGGCGGCTTCAATTTTTCCTTTAAACACCTTATCGGTCCACTTTTCGCTGCCTTCGAAAGTCATATAAACCGTGGCCACTTTGCCTTGATTCAATCTAAGGATATTCTCAATATAAGACTGTTCAGATGGCAGCATGCCTGACGGATTTATACCAGAATGCCCTCCTGAAGACTGGGGCATCTGCATACCTCCTTGCTGCTGAAAAGGATTTCCCGGGTTACCAGCAGGGGCGGTAGGATAATAATGTAAGTAAGGGTTGCCAGGATAGTACGGATTTGGATTTTGGCCGGACATCCCTTGTGCCGGCATGCCTTGACCTGACATCCCTTGACCAGGCATGCCTTGACCTGACATTCCTTGTGCCGGCATGCCTTGGCCAGACGGCTGTTTCTGCTGTGCCAATTCAATCACTCCTTATTCAAATTAATAAACACGCGGACATTCGGATCTTACGGGAGCATAGAAACAATGGGATTTAAATCGTCCCGTGTTCCATTGGCCAAACCACTGTTCCCGGCAAGCGCCTTCAGGTCTGAAGAAATAGAGGGCATTCGATGCCGGATGATATTTCATCCCTTTAATCGTTTTGCGTGCAAGTCTTATTTCCTGCTTGCGGGCGCCCTGGTAAAAGTAACCCTTCTGTGTCGCTTCGAACCCGCCGGGACTCTGGTAAACCATCTGCCGTATCGTGTCGATATCCTCAAAATCAAGGCATTGACCAAGTACACGGTTCACTCCTGTATTTCCCACCATAAGCATGCCGAGTTTCCCGTCCTCTTCAGCTTCTGCCCTCATTAAACGCGCCAGAAGTTTTACATCTGCTTCAGTGTGGGGTACAACAGCCATGCTGTCACCTCGTTTTTTTCCGACATGAAAGGTTGTTCTCTAACACTATATGTTGGTCCACCTCCTAGATATGATTAAAAAATCACGAACCGGGGAAAAGCTGATGACTTCAATCTTCCCTTTCATGTAACATAAAGAGGTAAAAGGAGGGACGGCAATATGAAAGTTTTGTACCTTGAGGATGACCAGGAAATTGGGGAATGGATCACGAGAAAGTTAACAGAAGCCGGTTATCATCCTCATTGGATGACGAACGGCAGGGAGCTTCCTGAAAACCTTTCTGAGTATGAAGTGGTAGTGCTGGATGTGATGCTGCCGGGGTTGGACGGTTTTTCGTTGTAGCAGCTGGATTTCTCAAAGGAACAGAAGGGGAGGTTCCGCTAGGTTTTATATTGAAAAGCTTAGCAGGGGGATGGGCCGCCTCTCTTCCGCTTGCGGCGCTAACTTTGTGGGTGGCGATTTCGTGGTCAAGCTTTGCGGCTCCTTTTGCCTTAAATGTTATCTTAACGCTTCCTAACTTGATGGTCATAAATTCAGAAACCTTTGGCCCGTTCTATCCATGGGCTCAGCCTGCTCTAATGATGATGCAGCAGTCAGAGGATTCTTTCGGGGTGTTTGTTTCCATGCCGTCCATGTTCTTTGCTGTTATTGCCAGTCTGGTGATCTTTAGTTTAGGTGGACTGATTACTATTCAGCGAAAAGTTGTATAAAAAAGAGGCTGGCGCATAAGGAAATTCCTCCAATCTAAAGAAGAACAATTAGGGGAGGGCAGGGGTTTACTCTGAATGGCCGCTCCGGGAATACACTCCGCTTTTCGCGGGCGGCTGGTGTGCTTTCTCGTGCTGCGCACTCCGGGGTCAAACCTATGCCTTTCCTCCCGCAGAAGTCTCCGTGTATTTCCTGCGCTGGAATAGTTTTTATTTTTAACTTCCTTCTGCTTGTTCATCAGAGGAGCCTGATTAAGAAAAATAGGAAACGTAAAATACGTCCTGTGTACATGTGAAAAAACCCCATATCACGTTGGCAGAAAAAACCCGAACAATGAAGGAGTGTTCATCCCTTCACCGTTCGGGTTTAATAATGGCTGAAAGACTTTTTTCCCAACCTCTTTTGATAGTAGGCGGAGCGGCCGGCTGTCGGGGAGTACCCGCGACTTTCGGCCGTTCGCCGCGATGATTTTAAAATGGCCGCGAAAAATGAAAATTAGCCGCGATTCGCTTTTTTACACATGTAGAAATTGCTCAACAGCTTCAGGCTGTAACAGGTTGCCTACGTAGAAGGAGCCGAAGTCCCCGTAACGAGAGGTTACTTCGTCAAACCGCATTTCATAGACAAGCTTTTTAAACTGAAGAACGTCATGAGCAAATAAGGTTACGCCCCATTCCCAGTCATCAAGGCCGATGGAACCTGTAATGATCTGACGGATCTTCCCAGCATACTGACGGCCGGTCATTCCGTGGGCATACATTAACTTCGCACGATCTTCTTTCTCAAGAACGTACCAGTTGTCATTGCCCTCGCGTCTTTTATCCATAGGATAGAAACAAATGTGGTTCCATTTAGGCAGGATCGGTTTCAGACGGGCTTGAATTTCCGGATCCTCCTCATTGGTATTGCCCATGTAATTGGACAGTTCTACAACGGAGACATAAGAATAGGCTGGCGTTGTGAATTCGGCCAGCTTCGTCTTATTAAAAGCTGTTTCAATTTCATTGAGTTCTTCCATCGTCGGACGAACCAGCATCATCATGAAGTCGGCTTTTTGTCCTACAATGGTATATAAGGCATGACTGCCAAGTTTAGATTGTTCGGTATCTTCCCATTTTCCGATGAGCTGCTGGAATTCGTAAATTGCCTGTTCGCGTTCTTCGCTGCTTGCATATTTCCAAGAGGTCCAGTCGATGGAACGGAAATCGTGCAGACAATACCAACCATCCATCGTAATTACTGCTTCTGGCATGGCTTGATCGCTCCTTTTATATGAATGATGTATAGCATCTTTTCCTTCCCCAATATAACACAGTTCCCGGAAATCATCATTTAAGCCAATTGAAAGTATTGTGAACAAACTTTTAGGGTAAAGTGTACATGTAATCGCTTAACTAAAAAAGTTTAAATGGAATGACTTTCATTTGAACACAAAAGGACTTATTATATAGTACAGAATGAAATTATGGAGGGATAAACATGAGCAGTTTATTTGATACCCTTACGTCAAAAATAGCTGGAAAAGGCAAGAAAATCGTATTCCCTGAAGGTTTAGATGAGCGGATTCTTACAGCGGTCAGTCAGCTGGGCCAAGAAGGATTAATCACTCCTGTACTAATTGGAAATGCTGAAAAAGTGAAACAGAAAGCAGCTGAAGCTGGAGTGGATATTTCAGCGGCAGAAATTCTAAATCCGGAAGATTATCCGAAAGCCGATGACATGACGGCAGGTTTTGTGGAACGCCGTAAAGGTAAAGCTACGGAAGAACAGGCACGGGACATCCTGAAGGACGAGAATTACTTTGGCACCATGCTCGTTTATATGGGCGAGGCGGATGGTCTTGTCAGCGGTGCGGCTCACTCAACAGCTGACACAGTACGCCCGGCTCTGCAAATTATTAAAACAAAGCCAGGCATTAAAAAAACATCAGGCGTATTTGTGATGGTACGGGGTGAAGAGAAGTACGTGTTCGCTGACTGTGCGATCAATATTTCTCCTGACAGCCAGGATCTTGCAGAAATTGCGCTTGCGAGTGCGGATACGGCAAAGTTGTTTGACATTGACCCTAAAGTCGCTATGCTGAGCTTTTCTACAAAAGGTTCTGCGAAATCACCAGAAACCGAGAAAGTATCAGAAGCATTAGCTATCGCCAAAGAACAGAACCCGAATCTAGTCATTGATGGTGAATTCCAGTTTGACGCCGCGTTTGTTCCGTCAGTTGCCGAGAAAAAAGCGCCCGATTCTCCGCTGAAAGGGGCAGCTAACACGTTTATTTTTCCAAGTCTTGAAGCCGGAAATATTGGCTACAAAATCGCTCAGCGCATGGGGAACTTTGATGCAGTCGGCCCCGTTCTACAAGGACTGAATCAGCCGGTGAACGACCTATCGCGCGGTTGTAATGCAGATGACGTGTACAAGCTTGCTATTATTACCGCAGCTCAGTCGGTTTCTTAAAAAGTTAAAAGAGACTGGGACAATGATTATTAAATCCGAACGATGTGAAATGTTAACGACATTATTTCATCATCGTTCGGATTTTTTTTGTACGCAATCAAAGATTTCTAGACATTCCTACAGGATGAATACCCTCTAACTCCATTCATGAACAAAGGAGAATGGAATGAAAAAAATATAAACTATTCCAGCGTAGGAAATACACGGAGACTTCTGCGGGAGGAAGGCATAGGTGTGAACCCGGAGTGCTTGCACGAGGAGGCACACCAGCCGCCCGCGAAAAGCGGAGTGGATTTCCGGAGCGGCCATTCAGGGTAATTTCTACTCTTTTTTTAATTGTTCATTTTTAGATTGGGGGCCCTCCTTATTGGCAACTGTGAATCGGTCTCCCAAAATCGACCCACTTTACTCACGAGCTCTATACAAAAAAGCACGGGAGCCTTAATTCAGGTTCTCCCGTGCCTTTTCATTGCGCACAATCATTTGATCCAATCGCTTATTAAACCAGTCAATTTCTTCTCCTTCAAGCGGATGAGTTACCACAGCTTCAGAGAATTCGCTCAACTGTTTAAGAATGCGGTCTCTGACCTCTGCAACTGTTAAGGAAGTTCCTAATAGTTCATTCAGCGACGCCATGACACTCGGATCAATCGTCGGGTATTCGAACCGGGTTTCCTCACCTAGCTTGCTGATTTCGTAAAAATGTTTCAGCAGGGCGGCGCGTTCATAACCGCTGCCGGTTACATCTAAATAAATTTGCACGGCCGATCCCTGTTTCACTCGTCGCTGGGAAATGCCGGCGAATTTTTTTCCGCCAATACTTAAGTCATATTTGCCGGGACAGTAGGACTGAGTAATTTCATAGGCTTCAATCTCGTCAGTTAAGTCAGCGAATAAGAAGCGGACAAATTCGACCATCGCATCGTAACCTTCATGAATGTTTAAATCCTTAGAGTTTGGGAAAATCAGCGACAGGTTCATTACGCCTTCATCAAGCACGACGGCGAGTCCGCCTGAATTGCGGATGATGACCTCGTAACCGGCTTCGTGCAAATACTCCATGCCTTTGTCAATGTAAGGCAGCCGTGCATCTGGAATGCCAAGCACGATGGTGTTGTGATGGACCCACAAGCGCGCGGCGGTCGGGCTGATGTGTTCGCCGACTGATATGGATAACGCATCATCCATGGCAAAGGACTGCAGCGCTGAAAAGCCGGGTCCCAGGGTGCTCTGATCTATAAATCGATATTTCTTTGGCTGTAATAACGGATGAATCTCTTTCATAACATTTGCTCCTTTTTCCATAACACGATTAACGGACGCTGTTGATATTTTGTTAGTCCTATTTATTCTAGTAAATAAGCAGATTGGTGAATGAGCTCCCGGTTATTAGAGAAAAGTGACTAGCTTTCGAGACACTGGTCGAGATTACAGGGCTCCGGGGAACAACTCGCTTTCCGCCCCTATAAACTCTATGGTATTAGTGAAACACGAGCTACCCGTGTGCGTATTCCTTGTTTTGGCAGTTTTTTGCGTGAATGAGCAGAACGGAAACCGCGGTATTTCGCTATAGGACTGTGCATAAAAAAGTATAGTTGCTTGTACGCTTGCTGGGTAGGTTATATTGATTCCGTTAAGATAACTTCTTCAAAAGGAAGGTCGTTCATCAGTTTATGATTAAGGTGGATTGGAAACGGTGAGACTCCCGTGGGAGAAGGTGCTAGGCGAGACCCCACAGAGAGTGAAACGAACGAGGAGGCTCGCCAGTTCCCCCACAGGAAAGCGAATCGTTTCCAATCCATCCTTTATTCCACATAAGGCAACGATCCTTAGCAATTTCGGATGAGTGGAGATATTGTTCACAACTTGGCTCATTTATTAACCACAGATAATTATATCAGAACTTTGCTGTTGCATGAACGGCACAGCAGTTGTAAAATTATCGATTGGCTCTCAAGAACGAAAACGCATTTCAATCGGAAAAATTTAATTGGCTGTCAAGATGTTTTTTTGACAGAAAATAAGGTATATAATAGAAAAAATAGCAGGAAGAAAGGACAAGCAGATGGCTTATCGTGATGAAAAATTACATGAAGAAAAAGTATTTAAAGACCCCGTCCATCGCTACGTTCACGTAAGAGATCAAGTGATTTGGGACTTAATCGGCGCCCCTGAATTCCAGCGGCTGAGAAGGATTAAGCAATTGGGAACATCATACCTGACCTTTCATGGGGCCGAGCACAGCCGGTTTAACCATTCTTTAGGAGTCTACGAAATCGTGAGACGCATCCTGGAGAATTTCAAAGACCGGCCCAACTGGGATAGTCGCGAACGGCTGCTTTGTTTATGTGCAGCTTTGCTTCATGACCTTGGACACGGGCCTTTCTCTCACTCGTTTGAAAAGGTGTTTAAGCTGGACCATGAGGAATTTACCCAGCGCATTCTTCTCGGAGACACCCATGTAAACCAGATTCTTTCCAAAGTGGAGGCTGGTTTCCCGCAAAAAGTGGCCGATGTTATTAATAAAACGTACAGCAATAAGCTGGTTGTTAGTTTAATTTCGAGTCAGATTGATGCGGACAGGATGGACTATCTGCAGCGGGATGCTTATTTTACCGGGGTCAGCTACGGACATTTTGATATGGAGCGGATTTTGCGCGTGATGAGACCAATGGAAGATCAGGTGGTCATCAAAGAAAGCGGGATGCATGCGGTAGAAGATTACATTATGAGCCGTTATCAAATGTACTGGCAGGTGTATTTTCATCCGGTCACCCGAAGTGCAGAAGTGGTTTTGTCAAAAGTTCTTCACCGTGCCAAAGAACTGTACGATGAAGGCTACACGTTCAAGCTTCAGCCGGTTCATTTCTTGTCTTTTTTCGCGGGTGAACCGACGCTGAAGGAGTATTTAGCGCTTGATGAAGCCGTTACGCTGTATTATTTTCAGGCCTGGATGGAAGAGGATGATCCCGTGCTAAGCGACTTGTGTGATCGCTTTGTAAACCGGCGTTTGTTTAAATACATTGAATTTAATCCGAATTCCCAGATGAAAGAATGGATGGAGCTCTACCAGCTGTTTACGAAAGCAGGATTGAATCCGGATTATTATTTAGTGGTCGATTCCAGTTCTGACCTGCCGTATGATTTTTACCGGCCGGGAGAAGAGGAAGAGCGACTTCCGATTCATCTGCTCAAGCCGAATCAGGAGCTGAAAGAGCTGTCTCGGCTTTCTGATATTGTTGAATCGATATCCGGGAAAAAACGGACCGATCATAAATTATATCTTCCTCTCGACCGACTGGAGGAAATGTCCTCTCGCAGTAAAACGAAGAAACGGATTATGGAAATATTGTATGGATAAGGAGTGGAGCCTCCATGTTAGAAAATCATGCGAAGCTGCTGCAGTTTTTTACCAGCTCTGATGAAATTGTCGGACGAAAAAAACTGCAGAAGATGATTTACATACTCAAAAAGTGTGAAATCCCATTTGAAGAAAAGTATCAATTCCATTTTTATGGCCCCTATTCAGAGGAGTTAACGTTAAGAATTGAAGAGATGTGCAATCTTGGATTTATTTTAGAGACGAGGGAAGAGAAGAAAAGCTATTACCAGTACCGCTATCAAGTTGCGGATGCCGGCAGGGAGTTTCTAGAACATTACCGGATGAATCTGCCACCTCTTGACCAGCACATTCAGGCGATGAATGAGAAGAGCTCGCGATTCCTCGAGCTTGTATCTACCATGCTTTTCTTTGAACATTTACCAAAAGAAGAAGTGACAGAAAAGGTGTATCGGGTCAAAAGTAAACAGAACTATAGTGATGAAGATATTGAAGCGGGCTGGAATTTTATTGAAATGTTACGACAAATTCATTAAAATGTAATAGAGATGTAAGATATACTGATGATACAGTATATCTTTTTTTGTAGATTAGTGTCTGATAATTAGGAAAATTAAGAAGAGACGGCTTACATAGGTAGAGAAAACAGGTTCAGCCCGCACATAAAAGAGACAGCAGAGGTTTGCCTGGAGGGATGAAAGTAATCGGGGGTCAAAAAATGAAGATCATTAAGTTTGTGTTCTACTATGTCCTGGGATTGATCGGTATTGTATTTATTAGTGCATCGCCGGCTCTTTTCAAAAATGGAACGTTTCTAAATATTCCAGCTTATGGCAATTCCCTGGAGCACTTATTTTCACAAGTTCTCCAACCGTCTGAGTGGGTCTATCATTTTAAAGGACAGTCGGTTCCGGTTTTACAATATCTGTGGCACCCTTATTCGTATTCGATGACGGTATTCTTTGCAGGAATTCTGCTTGGATTTGCCCTTGCTTTTATTTTAGCGTTAGTGACTTTCTTTTTGCCGCGCTGGGCAAAAAAACTGGTCGGTCGATTGTTGAACATCTTGGAGTCTGTTCCGGATTTACTTCTGGCTTTTTCACTGCAGCTAGCGGTGGTCTGGTTTTATAAGCAGACCCATATTCTGATTCAATTCGCTGCAGTAGGGCAGGAAAGGGTGTATTGGCTGCCGATTATAACGATTGCTGTACTGCCGATGATTTCTCTTTACAAAGTAATGATGATGCTGATTGATGAGGAAATGACTAGGTCCTACGTGCAAATGGCGAGAAGTAAGGGCCTGGAAAAGGGATTTATTTTAAATGTGCATGTGCTGCGAAATATGATGAAAAGTGTCTTCTACCATTCGAAGATTATTATTTGGTCCAGTCTTTCCAGTCTGCTGATCATTGAATATATCTTTAATATGAATGGAATCACGACCGCTTTTAGAGAGGATTTTACACCGCTCGTTTCCTTCTTCATCTTATTTATGCTGTTCACACCGTTTTTTGTACTATATCAAGGGACGGAATTATTTCTGTTTAAGGATAAAAGTGCGGATGGGGAAGTCGATTTTAAAATGAACCGCTTTATGAGCAAAGGTTTGGTAAAACTCAAGGGGAACTGGATGAAAGATGTACTCAAAGAGATCGGTGCCCACTTTAAGAATGGAAAGTTTCTGATCGGTTTTATCGTTATTATGGGGATATTTCTGACGAGTGTTATTTATTCAATCACGGCAGACCCGTTAATCGACAAGTATTATCAAATTTACAACGATGAAGGTAAACTTATTTCCGCTGCACCTCATGCACCAAAATACATATTTATGGGGACGGATGTATTAGGTTTTAGTATTTTTGACAAGCTGCTGGCAGGAGCGAAATATACGATTGGCTTTGCTCTGATTGTAGCTTTTCTAAGGATGGCGATTGGTTTTTTTCTAGCGATCCCGTATGCTTTCTTCCTGCCGGCTAAGCTGCAGAGAGGGATTGAAAAGCTGGTGGATGGGATGCACTTTCTGCCTCAGACGATTATTGCTTTAATATTGCTTGCCCCAGTCTTGAACATGCCGATGGGTGGATTTACGACTAGTTTAACAGAGAGAATTCTCTATGAAGGGATTATTCTAGTATTGCTCGTGATACCTCTTGTAGTCGTCTTATTCGGAAACGAAATGAAGCTGATTATGAAGCAGGAGTTTGTGATGAGCACGAAGGTTCTTGGAGGCAGTTCGCTGCATTTACTTTGGAAGCACCTGCTGCCGCACCTAAGTGCACGGATGGGAATTGTCTTTGGACAGCAGTTTATTCAAACACTGCTCATCTTAATTCACTTAGGATTATTTGAACTCTTTTTTGGCGGTACGATTGTGAGCCGCGGTATGATGGCAGACCCTGCCCGTTCCGTCACGTATGAATGGTCTGGATTAATAGGGGCTGCCAAAGACTCGTTAATGTCCGGACGCTGGTGGTTGATTATTCCTGCCTTGGTGGCATTTATGATATTGATTCTTGCCATGCAGCTGGTCATTCAAGGGATTAAAGAAGTCCAGCAGGTGCGGGTAGGAGTGCCGATTGAGCGGGTGAACTGGTTAAGAAAGCTGCTCCCTGCTCGGAAGGATCCGGCCGTTGAGGCTAGCGACCCTAAAGAAGACGATTTTGTTTTTACTGATCGGAAGCAATCTAATTCCATGTAGAAAGAAGGTATCTTCGTGGGGCGTATCCTTCGTCTTATCCAATATTATTTACTTGGTCTTGCCGGAATAGTACTCGTAAGTGCGCTGCCTGTTTTTTTTACTAATAACGGACTGCTTAGTTTAATTTCTTATGGGAGAGAAGTGGTAACGCTAATCGGCAGTCTTCTCAGTCCGGAAAAATGGGTGTACGTGGAGAACACCAGGGAGGTGCCGATCCTTCCGTATTTATGGGATCCGTATGTGTATTCGATGCAGGTGGTGCTAGCCGCCCTTGTCCTGGGGTTTCTCTTGGCGATTCTGCTTGGAGCGGGGACGATCTTTCTGCCGTCTTCCATCCGTTCCGTGGTCAAACGCCTGCTTAATCTGCTTGAGACAATTCCTGATTTGCTCATTGCCTTTATCATTCAACTGGCAATTGTTGCGATTTATAAAAAAACCGGCGTGCTGGTCGCTCAATTTGCCACGATGGGCGGCGACCAAATTTATCTGGCTCCCATTGTAACCTTGGCCGTACTGCCTCTGATCTCATTTTATAAAGTCATGGTGCTGTTCCTGGAAGAGGAGATGACCAAGCATTATGTGCAATTTGCCCAAAGTAAAGGGGTTAAACACCGTTCCATCGTGCTGGTGCACGTGTTCCGCAATACGGTAAGGAGCTTATTTTACCATTCGAAAATCATCGTCTGGAGCACACTCTCCAGTTTGCTGGTCGTCGAGTATGTCTTTAACATGCACGGAATTACCACAATGATTATGGAAGATTTCCGCCCGCTTGTCACCGCTGTGATTCTGTGGATGGTCTTTACGCCATTTTTTCTCATTTACCAGGGGATTGATCTGCTGATTACACGCAATGAATCTAAAACGGTAACGGTTCGATTTAAATCGGCGCGGTTCTGGTCGAGATGGCGCCAATGGCCGATTTGGGACTTGCTGTGGCGAGGCTTTAAGGAAACTATCACTCACTTTAAAAACATAAAATTCACAATCGGCTTTCTCGTAATTTTTGGCATGCTGGCCTTTAGTGTGTATCATTCGCTGACCGCTGATGTACTCGTGAAAAAATATGAATACATTTATGGAGACAATCACCGTCTGATCAGTGCGCCGCCTCATAGTCCAAAGTATGTGTTTATGGGAACCGATCCATTAGGCTTCAGTATTTGGGATCAGCTGGTGGCCGGGGCGAAATATACGATTCTTTTTGCTGTGCTGATCGCTTTTTTAAGAGTGGCGGGGGGACTGGCATTATCGATTCCTTACGCATTTCTGCTTAAAGATAAATGGCAGGAGCGAGTAAGCAAGGTGGTGGACAGTCTTCATTATCTGCCCCTTAGTGTCATGGCGCTCGTTATTCTTTATCCGATACTAGTGAAAAGTCCCGACGGCTTTCAATATGAACTCGGGGACCGGATCATCCTCGAAGTATTAGTCTTAACCATCCTCGCTCTGCCGCTGCTCACGACGCTCATTGGAAATGAAATCCGGCTGTTGATGCAGCAGGAATTTATTCTCGGGGCCAGGGTGCTCGGGGGGAATAACCGGCATATGCTCTGGCGTCATTTACTGCCCCATTTAGGTTCACGCCTTGGGATTGTGTTCGGCCAGCAGTTTATTCAAACGTTGCTTGTTTTTATTCACTTAGGCGTGTTCGGACTATTTTTCGGTGGAACCATTAAAACGTTTGACCCGTTTTTCTCTGACCCTGTGCGCAGCTACAGCTATGAATGGTCTGGATTAATTAGTTCTGCTAGAACCTCTTTAATGACCGGCCAGTTATGGATGATTATCCCGGTGCTGCTTGGCTTTGTTATTTTAATTATTTCCATGCAGCTGATTGTTGAGGGGATTAAAGATGTCCAGCAGAAACGAGTAGGCGTCCGCGTTGTAGATCGCAGAAGCTGGCTGAACCGCCTGCGTGCCCGCAGAAAGCAACACGCCAATAAGACAAAGCAACCGGTGAAACAAAGTGGATTTACTTTTGTAAATAAAGAAAAATCAAACCTTCGAATAAAAAGGGGTGGAGAGAATTGAAGTGGGAGCAAATTCCTGAGTTACGAACAGAAAACTATCAATTACGAGGATTAAATATTTACGATGCGGAAGAATTGTTCCCTTTTATGAGCGACCTTGAAACCATGAAATACATCACTTCTCAGCCGCTATCCTCAACAGAGGAAATGAATGAATATGTGGAAAATCGGATCAACCAATTTTATAACGATAAGGAGATCCCCTGGGTCATAGTAAAAGAAGAGAAGGTACTAGGCTTCTTCCGTTTGCACAAACTCAATTTCTGGCATCGAAAAGCTGAAATGGCTGCGGTTGTCCATCCGGATTATCAGCAGCAAGGGGTGATGAGCGAGGTGCTGGCAGAAATCTTGCCGTTCGTCTTTAAACAATTAGAATTAAACCGGCTGGTAGGGGATATCTTTGATGGGAATGAAGCGTCTAGAAAGCTGCTGCAAAAGTTTGGGTTTACGGAAGAGGGCAGGCTGAGACAGACGGATTTTGACGGGCAGGATTTTCACGATACAGTAGTGTTTTCGTTGCTGTCAGAGGAGTATCAGGCCTTAAACAAACGTTTGATTAAGTAGGGGGAATCTCAATGAAGACAAGCCTTGAGCATGTCAGAGTGAATGTGAAGGACCTTCAGAAATCTATGAAGTGGTATGAAACGTATTTGGGTTTTAAAGTGGAAACAGTCTGGCCGCCGGACAAGCCGAACTACGTTCATTTTGAAAAAGGAGAGGGAGCCATCTTTGCCTTGATGGAACAGCCGGATTATCCTTCCCCCGGCCGATTTAATTTCTACATAGAATCCGTGGATGAGCTGTGGTCCGAGCTTAAAGACCAAGTGGACGTCGTGGAGGGATTGGTGGATACGGAATACGGCAGCCGCAAGTTTACGATTCGTGATCTTGATGGAAATGAATTAGGTTTTGTCCAGGCGTAAGCGGCAAAAAACCCTGAGCACTGGATGCTCAGGGTTTTTGCTGCCTATGTAGTTTCAAGCCGATGGGGCATGAAATATCCGTACGGCTCAATCGATTAGTCTTTTTCCAGCAACTCCGTAATTACTTTTAGACATTTCTTCAATCACGACAGTAACCGCTGTTTCCTTTGCACCCGTTGTTTTTGTAACGGCACTGGTTACTTCTTCTATCAACGCTTGTTTTTGTTTATCTGTGCGTCCTTCCAGCATTTGAACGGTTACGATAGGCATAGCACGACCTCCCCTTTTAATTACATAGATCGTTCTTAAACAATATTCGCTATTTTTCTTAGAAATCCTTCTTTCGAGATATTTTTATTTTGAGATCAACTTTTCGAGTATGGTACAGGATTTTTTAAGACTCAAGTTGGGTCCGTTATTAACTGTGAGAGGAGGGTGGCGAAGGAAATAACTCGCTTTCCTGTGGGGGAACTGCCGAGCTTCCTCGCTCGTTTCACTCCCTGTGGGATCTCGCCTAGTACCTTCTCCCACGGGAGTCTCGTCATTTCCTTCGCCACCCATCGTATGAAGAGTGAACGGCCCCGTCCAGGTCACCGAATCCATTTTCTTACTCTCTCAGATCATGATTATAAACAAGTGATTCATTTCTGCCTCTGCCCTATTTGTAGATTTTTTTGTCCCGCATCTTTTAATATTTCCGTTCTCTCCATAATCAAAAAGAGGGCCGGGAAATTGCGAGACTCCTGTGGGATGTACATGATAGGTGAGATCCCGGAAGGCAAAGCCTGAGGAAGCTCACCACATGCCCTCGGAAAGCGAGTGATTTCCCGGCCCTCGACTCACTGGCAACTGTAACGGAAATTCTTCGAAACTGAGTATTGAATAATCGGGAACTTAAATGGAATAAAGAATTTTTTTAACTTCAGCTGTGCAAATTTTTTTATACATCAAGAAAGCTGAGCTGTGAAATCAAGCAGCCGATTATGTTAAAATAAATTCAATAGTAAGGTCAAAGGAGGACATTTATCATGAAAGAATTTGATCAATTTAAAAATAATGATAATAAAGAAGATAAAGATAAGAAGAAAAATCAATTTACGATAATAAAAGACGACTCCACCGACGGACACGGCGGCTATGGCGTCGGCTCCATCAGCCTGGAGAACATGACCCCGGTCATTGTCGATCCTACAGAAGAAACAGCTTACGTAGACATGGGAGCGCTGCATGCCCGCAGTGCCGCTGAAAAACGAGTGAAATTCATTCCGGAAAAATCAGAAGTGCCAAACGGGAAATTGTTCTGGATTGTCTGGGTAACCGTGGACTTTACAGAAGGAAAACCTTGCTTTCATGGCGTAGCCGGAAGTGAAATTCGTGTGGACCGGGAAATCCGCCGCGGCTATAAATCCATGCCTGAGCACGTGAATCACATGGACAAATCGCTGAAAGGGCATTTCGTTGTCGACCACATGGATGACAAATCCAAAAAAATCCTGGGCGAATACTTACGTGAGTTTAAGCCCGAATTATGGGAGAACACCAATCAGGAATTAAAAGATTCTCTCGGCATTCAATAAAGACAGCAAGATGCACCTCCTCAACTGAAGAGGATGGATTGTTTCTTCAGAGGAGAAACTTAAGAAATAGCCTATTCATCCACAGACCAATCTCATGAGATTGGTCTGTTTTTTGTTGGTTCTATAATTTGATTCTCATTAATTTATACCGATTAAACCATGAGAAAAGAGGAAGTCCAAGCCAAATAAAACCCACCAAAAAGGCGAACCAGAATTCTGGTTCGCCTGCTATTATGACTTAAATTGTATCTTGCTGCGAAGAAGATAATTTTTAGGGGGGTTAATTATAATATATAATACTACCCACTCAAGTATAAGTCTATATTTTTTTCATTTTTTCTCTAAAATAAATTATACAATTTAAATTAGGGGGATTTCGGTATGGTCTTTAACAAAACGGAAGAAGAAGAAAGACAGTATCTTGGGGTGGTTTTGAGTAGACTTCGTAAAAGGCTGCTCGACCTTGAGGATAGGATTTCTTCTTCTCGCAGTGATGTATTAGATGCTAAAAAATTTATTTGGGAAAATAAGCTTGATCAAGCAGAACAAGCATTTAATCGAGAAAATGTTTCGTTAAAGATCGATTTTGGTGAAAAGGAAATCGCTCAGCACAGCAAGGTTCAAAAGTTATTGAAATCTCCTTATTTCGGAAGAGTCGACTTTGTTGAAAATGGTCAAACAGAAACAGAGAATATTTATATTGGAGTACATTCTTTTGTGGAAGAGAATAACTTAAATAATTTAATCTATGATTGGCGAGCTCCTGTCTCCAGTGTGTTCTATGATTTCGGAATGGGTAAGGCTGATTATTCCACGCCAGTAGGTAAAGTAGAAGGAGAGATTCATTTAAAAAGACAGTATAGTATTAAAGCTGGTGTTATGGAACATATGATTGAAAGCTCGTTAAATATTAATGATGAAATTTTATTAAAGGAACTTAGCAGTACCTCAGATGAGAAGATGAAGAATATTGTCACCTCGATTCAAAAAGAACAAAACGCCGTGATCAGGAATGAAACTTCTAAAGAGGTCATTATTCAGGGAGTAGCAGGATCCGGGAAAACCTCTGTCGCTTTACACAGAATTGCCTTTTTGTTGTATCGGTTCAAAGATACATTAACATCGAAGAATATTTTAATTATTTCCCCGAATAAGGTTTTTTCAAATTATATTTCCAATGTTTTACCGGAACTAGGCGAAGAGAACATTATGGAAGTTCATATAGAGGAACTTGCTCATAAAGAGCTTTCCGGCATGGGGAAAGATACAGTCGTTTAATCAACAAATAACGGACTTGATGGATTCTGCTGACCAGGATTTTATAGATCGTATAAAGTATAAGGCATCTACAGACTTTTTACATGAGTTGGATGGTTTCATCAATTATATGGATGCTGAATACTTTTCACCAGAAGATATCACGATCGATTCTGTATATATTTCAAAGGAGGACTTAGTAAGGAATTATCACACATATGAAAGGATGCCTATTCAACAAAGATTAGAAAAGGTTGCTTCTATTGCTGGAAGCAGAGATAGAAAGGGGAGGAAAGTGACTCCCGCTGCCTCTAGAAAAATAAAATCTGCTATAATGAATCAATGTTTAAGTATCAAGATGTACTTTCATTGTACAAAGATTTTTATCATTCCATTGGAAAGCCACACCTCTTCAAATATAAATCCGGAAAAATAATGGAGTACGCAGATGCCTTTCCTTTAATGTATATAAAATCGTATTTCAATGGATTGGAGTCATATGATTATGTAAAGCATCTATTAGTAGATGAAATGCAGGATTATACTCCGATCCAATATGTTGTGTTGTCAAAGCTTTTTAGGTCTAAGAAAACCATTTTGGGTGATCGCAATCAGTCTGTAAATCCGTACTCCTCTACTTCTATTGCTGAGATAAAAAAAGTTTTTCCAACCGCAGATACGGTTGAGTTATTAAAAAGCTACCGTTCCACAATTGAAATTACAAACTTTGCTCAACAATTAAATGATAATAATAAACTGATTCCAATTGAACGTCATGGCGAGGAACCCCGAATTTTAAATTGTAAAAGCAGGATGAGTGAACTTGAAGAAATAAGAAATTTAATTATTCATTTCTTGCAATCGGATCACAATTCATTAGCAATCATCTGTAAGACACAAACTCAGGCAAGTGAAATGTACCAGGCGGTCAATGACTTAAGTAATGATATATTTTTGCTGACTTTCGATAGTGAGGAGTTCCATGAAGGTATCATGATCACATCGGCTCCCATGTCTAAAGGATTGGAGTTTGATCAAGTCATCGTTCCTTTTGTTGACGCGGCCGGCTACCACACTGATTTAGATAAAAGTTTGTTGTATATTGCCTGCACAAGAGCCATGCACAAATTGAATGTAACCTACTCTGATACGCTCACTCCATTTTTCAAAAATGCTCAGAAGTGATGTTTGCTTTTATCCATGCAGACAATTAGTGCTCAAACTAAAAAATTCCAGTTTACTCAGAGAGCATTTATGGTAGAATAAGAACAAACGTTCCCGTTAAGGAGTGGATAACAAGTGGATAGCAAACATCGCGATCGCGGATCGATTAAGTGGACATCTTTAATGCTGCCTGAACATGTGGAAATGATTAAAAAGCTTTGGAAAGAAGACGAGCGGGTAGAGCAGGGGATATTGGATGAACAGAAGGCAGTGGAAATTGACTTTATGCTGCAGCGGGCTTTGCATGATGATTTAACTGTGCGGCTGAAGGTCTATAATGGCTTTGAATATGAAGAAGTTCAAGTGAAGATGGAATACATCAGCAAACTCGACCGCAAAATTTTCGGAACCAACTGGGACACGAAAGAAGAGGTCATTCTGAGGCTTGAGGATATAGCGGATATTGATATTATCTAATGTGTTCACAAAAAGTTCACAAGTAATTTTGGAATTTTTTGAATATGAATCTTGACGGTAGTACAAGAAAGGTACTATATTAAGTATCACATGGAAGCTACATGTATACTAGGACGGAGAAAACGACCGGTTTATGCCGGTCGTTTTCTCTGTTTTATTATAGCAATGAGAATGGGTGCCAGATTGGAGGGGCAGGACGCCGCTGGATTGGGTCAGCATCGTGCGCGCTATCGTTCCTTAATAAGCGTCTATCCTCTCTAAAAAAGGATCTATCGCCGCAAAAATTAAATCTATCGTCCCTAATCGCGGTTCTATCGGCAGAAAGTGAGAATCTATCGCATATTTGCCATTCTATCGTACGATAAATCAGTTCTATCGCCTTTCGCAGCACAGATTATCGCGGGCTATCGCACCCAAGCACCAGTCTATCCCATGTAAGCAACCTATCGCTTCTATCAGCACGTGCGATCACACCCAAAGCGCCATATCGCCTCTCGAAACACGGGCTATCGCACACAAGCTGCAGCCTATCGCACACAACCCCCAGGCATACCGCCTCCCGCAGCAAGCGCAATCACAACAAGGCACCAGGAAGCCTGGCCGCCATACTCATCCCCATATCGCCACCCGATATAGAGCCATTCCACTCTAAAAGAACCAATCCACCATGCTTCTAAACCAGCGATTATTTTTAAATTCTTTTTCTACTTCATCCTTCAGCTTACTGTCATCGCCGCCGCATGTTTCTTTCGGAATGTCTTTTTTCTTCAGGTAAACGAGCCGCTCTTTCGGGCAGTTGGGACCGGACAGTTTGCCGGTGTCTGGATCAATATAGACTCCTTTCACGCCGGGCGTCGGAGTGAAGGCGGCGTTCGGGAGTGACTTATGAATGTCTTCCATCGTGTCTGCCCACACTTCTTTCGGAATCTGGTGATCGGAGGTTTTCGTCAGTTTCTTACTGCCGTCATCATAGCCGGTCCAGACGCCTGTGACGTACTGCGGGCTGAAGCCGATCATCCAGCTGTCATAATCGGTTGTGCCGGATTTTCCGCCGTACATGCGGGTCAGCCGGTCAGCAATCGTGGAGCCGGTGACGCTCATGTATCCATTTAAGGCGGTGTCAAACATGCCTGTCATCATATGAGTGACTTCGAAGGCGTTATCGGGATCGATTTTGTCGTCTTCCTTGTATGTTGGTTTGTATTCATAAAGAACATTGCCGTGGCGGTCGGTAATTTTGTCTACCGTATGGGCATGAATCGATTCGGTGCCCGAGATCAGCCGGCCGTAGCCGTTGACCATGTCGTAAAGCGATATGGAGGCTGTTCCGAGTGCGAGAGAGGGAACAGCTGGCAGTTTGCCGTTGATGCCAAAGGTGTGCAAGGTTTTGACTAGGTTCTTTGGACCGATTTCCATATTCGTTTTTACGGCGTAAATATTGTCTGACAAAGCAAGCGCCTGGGCCATGGTAATCGGCTTGTCTGCATAATAGTCGTTATAATTGGCCGGGGCGTACATTTTGCCGTTTTTCAGTTCGAAAGTTGTGGGCTTGCTTTCCTTCATCGTGACCGGCGAGTAGCCTTTGCCTAAGGCCGCATAGTATAAAAATGGTTTAATCGTTGATCCGACCATCCGCTTCGCCTGCGTTGCCCGGTTATAGGAGCTTGCCGCGTAATCGCGTCCGCCGGCAAGAGCCGTAACGGCGCCGGTATTGCTATCCATAACGACGGCCGCTGTCTGGACGTCGTCATTAGGGTTAATATCCTCGCGTAACGCTTTGTCCAAATCCTGCTGATGCTCTTTAATCAGAGAAGTGTGGATATGGTAGCCGCCGGTGCGCAGCTCTTCCCGGGAGATATGAAGAAGGTTAGCTGCTTCCTGGACGACCTGGTCTTGGAAATAAGGAGCCACTTCGCTGTGGGCCACTTCCGCTTCCTTATCAGAATAGGCGAGCGTGACCGCCTCCGCCTGCTGTTCTTCAGAGGTGGTAATGTACCCGTTTTTCTCCATTTCTGCCAGCACCTTGGATTGGCGTGAGGTCGCATTTTCCTCGTTGACAAGCGGTGAATAGTAGCTGGGTCCTTTAGGAATACCGGCAAGCATGGTGGCTTCGGCTAACGTCAAGTTCTTCGCATGCTTGTCAAAATAGGACCGGCTTGCGGCCTCGATGCCGTATGCGCCATGGCCGTAATAAATCGTATTTAAGTAGCCTTCCAGAATTTCGTCTTTGGAATAAAAGAGTTCCAGACGAACGGCAAAGAGGGCTTCGGAAAGCTTACGTTTCCACGTTTTTTCCTGAGACAGATAGAGGTTCTTCGCATATTGCTGGGTGATAGTGCTTGCTCCTTCAGCCATGCTCATCGTTTTAATATCTTTCAGACCGGCAGAAGCAATCCGGCGGAAATCGAAACCGAAGTGATCATAAAAGCGATGGTCTTCAATAGAGACCGTAGCGTCAATAATGGACTGAGGCATCTCATCTTTCTTAATCCAGTACCGTTCTTCGGCTCCATGGTCTTCCCCGATAACTGATCCGTCCTTACTATAATAAAGGGTGTTTTGTTCGGTCATAAGGGATGGCGGCCCCTGGCTGATGGCAAGACCAAGAATGCCAATAACGGCAAGCACAGCTAAAATAGCCGTAAACACAGCTAGTTTGAAGCTTCTTTTTGCCCATTTTAATGAAAAACGAATAAATAATATCATGTTGCCATGCTCCTGCCTGTTAAGAATTCATAAAGATTGCTATTATTATGGGTAAATCATTAGTAAAATAAACGTATTGCTCGTTTTAGCGGCAAGGAGAAATGGGTTCAGGAAATGAAAGGGGAACGAATAAATGGGTACTTGGTTTACAGAAAAACAGACCGATCACTTTGGAATTACAGCAAAAGTGAACCGGTCTTTGCATAAAGAACAAACCGATTTTCAAAGTTTAGAAATGCTTGAAACAGAAGAATGGGGCAATATGCTCGTTCTGGATGATATGGTGATGACGACTGAGAAGGATGAGTTTGTCTATCACGAAATGCTCGCGCACATTCCCTTGTTTACTCATCCGAGTCCGAAACAGGTGCTGGTCGTGGGCGGCGGTGACGGAGGCGTGATTCGCGAGGTGCTGAAGCATCCCAGTGTGGAAAAAGCGACTCTTGTAGAAATCGATGGCAAAGTAATCGAGTATTCGAAGCAGTATCTGCCGAGTATTGCCGGCGCTTTAGAAGATGAGCGGGTCGAAGTGAAAGTCGACGACGGCTTTATGCACATTGCGAAAAGCGAGCGTGAATATGATGTGATTATGGTCGATTCCACGGAACCGGTCGGGCCTGCGGTGAATCTGTTTACCAAAGGTTTTTACGAAGGGATTGCTAAAGCTTTGAAGGAAGACGGGATTTTTGTCGCACAGACGGACAACCCTTGGTTTAAAGCCGATCTGCTTCAACAAGCCTATGGGGATGTTCAGGAAACCTTCCCGATTACGAAAGTATATACGGCGAATATTCCCACTTATCCGAGCGGCCTGTGGACGTTTACGATGGGAAGTAAAATTTATGATCCTTTGCAAGTTCCGGCCGAGCGTTTCCATGATTTCGAGACGCGCTACTATACAGAAGAGCTGCAAACTGCTGCTTTTGCCCTGCCGAAATTTGTGAAAGATTTATTACAAGGCTGAAGGGGGACTCACGATGATATTTGATCACGGTTACTCCGGTAAAGTATTTATTATGAGCCGTCCGGAAGAAGAGCCGGCGGATGCCGTCATTTATGGCATGCCGATGGACTGGACGGCAAGCTTTCGTCCCGGTTCCCGGCTCGGTCCGAATCGCATTCGCGAAGCCTCGATTGGTCTTGAGGAATATAGTCCGTATTTGGACCGCCACCTGGAGGAAGTGAACTATTTTGATGCGGGGGATATGATGCTGCCTTTCGGAAATGCGGCACGCAGTCTCGACATCATCGAAGGGTACATGGACGAGCTGCTCGCCAAAGGTAAATATCCGCTCGGCCTCGGCGGGGAGCATCTGGTCACTTGGCCGGTGTTAAAAGCGATCCATCGTAAATACCCGGATGTGGCGGTCATTCATATCGACGCTCACGCCGATCTCCGGGAAGAATATGAAGGAGAAGTTCTTTCTCATTCCACCCCGATCCGCAAAGCGTGCGGGCTGCTGGGTCCGGAGAATGTTTATTCCTTTGGGATCCGCTCCGGGATGCGGGAAGAATTTCAGTATGCTAAAGAAAGCGGCATGTATATGGCGAAATATGAAGTGCTGCGTCCGCTGCAGGAGATCCTTCCGAAGCTTGCCGGCCGTCCGGTGTACGTGACGATCGACATTGACGTGCTCGATCCTGCTTACGCGCCAGGAACCGGCACGGCTGAAGCAGGCGGTATTTCTTCCAAAGAACTGCTCTCAAGCATTCATGCGATCGCGGCATCTGATTTGAATGTGATTGGCTCTGATCTCGTGGAAGTTGCCCCTGCCTATGACCCGACAGAGCAGACGCAAATCGCCGCTAGTAAATTTGTGCGCGAAATGCTTTTGGGCTTTGTTAAATAAATGATAGAATAGAGAAATGGTACGAAAAGCCACTGTGATTGCTCTCATAGTGGCTTTTCTTCTTGAACAGAAGTAAAGGAGCGCTTGCAAGTGACTAACAAAATGCTAGGATTGATCGCCGTCTATGCCGTGATTATGGCAGGACTGCTTTATGTAACTTTTGCAGAGGAATGGAACCCTTCCGGCAATACGTACAGCGTAGAAGATCAGACGCTGACGATCGAGCAGGGAGTGTTCAGTAAAGATACCCGCACCATCGATATGAAAGGAAAGCAGGCGGACGTGCTGCGTTATTTTCTCGCGATGTCTGTCGAACGTGAGCATTGGAGACAGGACCTGACTGTCATTGGACTGATTCTGCCCTTTTTATTATTTATTTTCTACCGCGACCGTCGTCCGTTTAAAAGCTATGTTTCTTATGGCTGGTATGTGACAATAATAGCAGCTATAGCGGTGCTGTATGCGGCTTACAGTATACCGGGGCATGTGAACGAGATTCAGGATATTCAGCAGCAGGTAAATCAGTTAACATCGTAATGGAATAGAGTTCCTCTTGAGTTTTTGAGTAGGAGTTCTTATAATAAATAAGTTAAAGTGTACGCCATCCGATAGATAAAGGAGCGATAAAATGACGAGCAGCCATGCCACAGACGTCCAGGTGCAACTCGTAACGGAGATCAGAGAAGCAGATCGGAATGAGAAAATGAACATCTTTGAGCCGGGTCAGTTTTATCAGCGCGGAGAAACCCAGGTGCTCACATTTACAGAACACCCAGACGAGGGGGAGCCTGTAAACACGATGATTACCATAAAGCCGAGTCACGTGAGTATTAAACGGACCGGCGGCGTAGCGATGCGCCAGGTATTTCAGCCGCAAATCGAAACGGAGAACATCTACCATCACACGTACGGAGATTTTCATATGAAAACGGTCACCGATGAGATTGACTACCGTTCGCTTGATGAGGGGTATCAAGGACGTTTGTTTATTAGTTATCAAATGACATTAAACCACGAAGTAACTCAAGCCCACCGCTTGACGCTGACGTTTAAGGAGGAAAGTAAAGCATGAACATTGTAGAGAAGACGGAGCAGAAGTTAAAGGATGAAATTGTCCGTTCGGTGCTTGCGGCTGGCCTTGCCAGTGAAGAAGAGATGCCGGAAGTCGTTCTTGAGCAGCCGAAGGACAAAGCTCACGGAGATTACGCGACGAACATGGCCATGCAGCTGGCCCGTGTCGCGAAGAAGAACCCGCGGGCGATTGCCGACGAGCTTGTCGAGCAATTTGACCATTCCAAAGCGTCCATTGATAAAATCGAAATTGCAGGACCGGGCTTTATTAATTTTTATATGAACAATCACTATTTAACGGATCTCGTTCCGGCTATTCTTGAGGACGGATCGGCTTATGGCCGGACGGAAGCAGGAAAGGGTCATAAGATTCAAGTAGAATTTGTTTCCGCTAATCCCACAGGGACGCTGCACTTAGGGCACGCGCGCGGGGCAGCCGTTGGCGATTCGTTATGTAACGTGCTCGAAGCTGCCGGGTATGAAGTGTCCCGGGAGTATTACATTAATGATGCCGGAAATCAAATGGCTAATTTAGCATTTTCCGTGGAGGCGCGTTATATGCAGGCGCTTGGCAAAGACTGGGACATGCCGGATGACGGCTACCACGGCAAAGATATTATTGAGCTTGGGAAGAAGCTTGCCCAGGAAGACGGGGACAAGTGGGTCCATGCGGCAGAAGAGGATCGGCTTACCTTCTTCCGTGAGTATGGATTGAAATATGAACTGAACAAAATAAAGACCGACCTGGAGGAGTTTCGCGTACCGTTTGACGAATGGTTCTCTGAAACGTCCCTTTATGAAGGCGATAAAATCCAAAATGCTTTGAACGTTCTGAAATCCAAGGACTACGTGTATGAGAAAGACGACGCGACCTGGTTTGAAACGACGAAATTTGGCGACGATAAGGACCGTGTACTGATCAAGAATGATGGCACGTACACATATTTGACGCCTGATATTGCGTATCATAAGAACAAGCTGGACCGCGGCTTTGACACGCTGATTAATATCTGGGGAGCCGACCACCACGGCTATATTCCTCGAATGAAAGCGGCGATACAGGCGCTTGGCTATCAGGAAGGTACGCTGGAAGTGGAAATCATTCAGATGGTGAACCTGTTCCAGGACGGTGAAAAAGTGAAAATGAGCAAGCGGACTGGAAAAGCGGTCACGCTTCGTGAGCTGATGGAGGAAGTCGGCATTGATGCCATGCGTTATTTCTTCTCCATGCGCTCCAGTGATTCTCATCTCGACTTTGACATGGATCTTGCCCGGTCAAATTCTAATGAAAATCCTGTTTATTATGTTCAATATGCCCATGCAAGAATTTGTACGATGCTGAAGCAGGCCGAAGAAAAAGGCCTGAATAAAGACCTTGAGTTTGACGGCAGTTTACTGTCCTCTGAGAAAGAGGAAGACCTGCTGAAGCGGCTCGGTGAATTCCCGCAGCTCGTGGCTGACGCTGCTGAGAAACGGGTGCCGCACCGGATCACTCAATATGCTTTTGATTTAGCTTCCAACCTTCACAGCTTCTATAACGCAGAAAAAGTTCTCGATGCGGATCATCCGGAGCGGACTGCCGCAAGAATTGCATTGATGAAGGCTGTGCGCACAACTTTGGTCAACGCGCTGACGATAATTGGCGTGTCTGCACCAGAGCAAATGTAGCTGCATAGAATAACAAAAGGGCGTCTTTGCTGATCAGGGCAGGGGCGTTCTTTTTCATGGTTCCATATCAAGAGAGGGGCTTCTGCTAAAATAGCGCAGGCTGCCATATACTAAATCCAGGCAGAATCAGTAAGATAAAGAGAGAAAAGAGGAGACGAATCATCATGATGAAAGAAATTATATTAGCTTTAATTACAGGTTTCATAGTAGGGCTGGTCTTTGCCGCCTTTAAATTGCCCATCCCGGCGCCGCCCGCGTTCGCTGGAGTTGCCGGAATCGTAGGCATTTACTTAGGCTTTAAAGTGTTTGCCTGGATGATTCCGATGGTCACCCAGGTTTTTAAATAAGGTTAGAGTAACGGCCGCAGCAGCATGGCGATCTTGCCGCTTATTTTCGTAGTGAGGGAGCGTTTGGCCAGCCAGTCGTCGTCCAAAGCGATGGCGTTAAGGGTATCTCCCATAAACATGGCTTTTAATTCTTTAATAAACTCAGGATCGTACACGAGCGTGTTCACTTCTTTATTCAAGAACAAGCTGCGCAGGTCGAAATTAGCCGTGCCAATATCGGCGATTTTCTCGTCAATAATCATAACTTTGGCATGGTAAAACCCATCGTCGAACAGCGAAACCGTACCGCCTTCCTGGCAAATCCGCTTTAAATAGGGAGTAGCTGCAGGCTTGACCAGTGGGTGATCGGCTTTCAGCGGCACCATAATGTGCAGATGAACCCCGCGGTGAAGGGCCTGCGTTAATGCTGTCATCAATTTTTCCGTGGGAATGAAGTAAGGTGTACCGATATAGATTTCTGTTTCCGCCTGCTGGATCATCGTTAGAAATTCCTGCTCCAGCCGGGTTCCGTCGGTGGCGACAAAGCGGATTTCCTTATCCCCGCGGTGATCGGAGACGGGCAGCGGCTCTATTTTTTCCCCGGTTTCAACCAGCCAGTCGTCGAGCAGAATGGTATGAAGATGGCTGACGGCAGGGCCGATGAGGCGCAAGTGATAGTCACGCCACTCACCGAATTTCGGATTTTCCCCAAGATAATTCTTCCCAATGTTAAAGCCCCCGGCATAACCGATTTTTCCATCAATGACGAGGATTTTCCGGTGGTTCCTCCGGTTTACTTTATAAAAGAAATACGGAAATCCCAGCTTACTGGCAAAGCTAAACTGAACCCCGGCCTCACGCATTTTCTGAATCATCGCGGGTTTGATTTTATACCCACCCAGCCGGTCGACCATCAACCGGACCGTTAATCCCTGTTCGGCTTTTTTCTTTAAAATATCAATAAACTGCAGGCTGATATAATCATCCGCAATTAAATAAAAGAGCACGTCAATCTGCTTCCGGGCATCTGTGAGATCCTGAAATAAGTCCTCAAACAGCGGCGCACCGTTCTTGTATAGCTTATAATCCCCTTTGGCTTTGTCGAAAGCCAGAAAGCGGGCTTGTTTTTTGTGGGCTTTTTTACCCATTTTAAAATCTAAAATAACCAGTAAAATAAGAATAAAGATGCTAATGAGTGCCGCAAACAGTCCGATCACGCTTTCACCTCCGCTAAATGTTACGTTAGTTTTCCCTAAACCTTGGTTTTGAACAGGGAAAAGGTGAAAATATGTTGACTGAATGCTCATTCATAATTTATAGTTATACTATAAGATTCAGAAAATTTTCCAGTTTCTGAGCCAAAATAGCACGAATCGCAGCCGCGATTACAACAAAGAGGGGGAGAGGCAATGAATCCGTTGCTGTTAGCAAACTGGATTTTGTTCCTTGGTGTAACCGTTTACGGATTGTACTTATTCGTTCGAATCGTGCGGACGCGTATTGCTTACATTCAATTGGGACGGAAAGTCGAGTTTGATGGGGAAATTAAGAAACGATTAAAGAAAATAGGAGTCTATGTTTTTGGCCAGAAGAAACTGTTGAAGGATAAGAAGTCCGGCGCCATCCACGTGATGATGTTTTACGGATTTCTGTTAGTCCAGTTCGGGGCCATTGATTTTATTTGGAGAGGACTAGCCCCAGACAGCCATTTACCGCTTGGCTTCTTATATCCGGGTTTTACCTTTTTCCAGGAATTAGTGGCTTTCATGATCTTAGTCGCTGTCGTCTGGGCTTTTTACCGCCGTTATGTGGAGAAGCTCGTCCGTCTGAAGCGTGGATTTAAAGCAGGACTTGTCCTATTGTTTATTGGCGGACTGATGGTCAGTGTGCTTGTAGGGAATGGCATGGGCATCAT
Source organism: uncultured Bacillaceae bacterium (assembly GCA_963739045.1). Taxonomy (GTDB): domain Bacteria; phylum Bacillota; class Bacilli; order Bacillales; family Halobacillaceae; genus Halobacillus_B. The sequence continues at coordinate 1,038,869 of CAVTYY010000001.1, forward strand.
CTGGCACGGAGAAGCAGGGGGCTGGACAGAACCGATTGCGAGCTTAATTGCAAGCGCTTTCTCATGGCTGCCGACCGCTGCAGCTGTTACCATTTTCTTTGTGTGCTGGTGGATTCACTTGCTGATCTTACTGACATTCTTAGTTTATGTGCCGCAATCCAAGCATGCGCACTTGCTCGCAGCTCCGGCGAACGTCTTCTTAAGCCGTGACGATCCGCCTGGGAAGCTGAAAACGATTGATTTTGAGATTGACGAGGAAGCGGAAGAAGAGGACGTTTCGTTTGGTGTTGGTAAGATTGAAGAATTTAATCAGAAGCAGATGATCGATTTCTATGCCTGTGTAGAATGCGGACGCTGTACCAACGTGTGTCCGGCCACAGGATCGGGAAAAATGCTGTCGCCGATGGACTTAATTATTAAGCTTCGCGACCATTTAACGGAAAAAGGGGCTGCAGTTACGGGCGAATATCCGTGGGTTCCTTCCTATGCGTTTTCCGGCACAGAAGGCAACCAGCTCGCCCAAATGTCCCGCTCGCAAGGAACCAGTGAAACGGCCGCCGCCATTGAAGAAGTGAACAACAAGAATTTAATTGGCGATGTGATCACTGAAGAAGAGCTATGGGCGTGTACGACTTGCCGAAACTGTGAAGATCAGTGCCCGGTCATGAATGAACACGTCGATAAAATCATCGACCTCCGCCGTTACCTGGTGTTAACGGAAGGGAAGATGGATCCTGATGGCCAGCGGGCAATGATGAATATCGAACGTCAGGGCAACCCTTGGGGACTTTCCAAGAAAGAACGAGAGAACTGGCGCGAGATCGACGAAGACGTTCAGATTCCAACGGTGAAAGAACTGAAGAAATCTGGCGAAGAATTTGAATACTTATTCTGGGTAAGCTCTATGGGCTCGTATGATAACCGCAGCCAGAAAATCGCGCTTGCTTTTGCTAAATTGATGAACAAGGCAGGCATCAAGTTTGCGATTCTCGGCAATAAAGAGCAGAACTCCGGCGACACGGCCCGCCGTATGGGGAATGAATTCTTGTTCCAGGAGCTTGCGGAAAAGAATATGAAAGAATTTGAAAAGCATGATGTGAAGAAGATTATTACCATCGACCCTCATGCGTACAACATTTTCAAAAATGAATATCCTGATTTCGGACTGGAAGCAGAAGTGTACCACCATACCGAAATGCTGGCTCAGTGGCTGAAAGACGGGGTATTGAAGCCGGAAGCAGAAGTCAATGAAACGATTACGTACCATGACAGCTGCTATCTGGGCCGCTATAATGAAGTCTATCAGCCGCCGCGTGAGGTACTTGAAATGATTCCGGGCGTACAGGTAGTGGAAATGAAACGGAATCGCCAAAACGGCATGTGCTGCGGAGCCGGCGGCGGGATGATGTGGATGGAAGAGAAATCCGGCAACCGTGTTAACGTCGCTCGAACCGAACAGGCGCTTGAGGTGAACCCTACGATGATTTCCAGCGGCTGCCCATTCTGTCTGACGATGCTGTCGGATGGAACGAAGGCGAAGGAAGTCGAGGAGAAAGTCAGCACGATGGACATTGCGGAAATCTTAGCAAAGTCAGTGTTTCCAGAGAAACAAGAGAAAACAGCGTAAATAATTATGAAAAAAAAGTAAATGTAGTACGAAAATTGTGGAAAGTGTACAGCATTTTATGTACACTTTCTTTATGGGGCGAAATTGAGCGAGCGTTCAATCGTCAATTTTGAAAGCGTTATCAAATGAGGAGGAAATTAAACATGCGTAAAACAGTGATTGTATCCGGTGCTCGTACACCATTCGGTAAATTTGGCGGCGGTTTGGCGCCGTTAACGGCGGCTCAGCTTGGCGGAATTGCGATTAAGGCGGCGTTGGAACGCGCTAATTTTAAAGCGGAAGATCTGAATGAAGTGATTATGGGGAGCGTTCTGCAAGGCGGGCAAGGCCAGCTGCCATCAAGGCAGGCAGCGCGTGCAGCCGGCATTCCGTGGGATATTAAAACAGAAACAGTCAACAAAGTATGTGCCTCAGGAATGCGCAGTGTAACGATGGCCGATCAGTTCATTCGTCTGGGAGATGAAGAGGTGATCGTCGCCGGCGGCATGGAAAGCATGAGCAATGCTCCTTACTTTATGCCGAAAGCACGCTGGGGATTACGCATGGGGGATGCTGCCGTAAAGGATATGATGGTTCATGACGGCTTAACCTGTTCGTTCGAAAATGTTCACATGGGCAATTACGGAAACCGCACAGCCGAACAATTCGAACTCACACGCGAAGCCCAGGATGAATGGTCTTACAGAAGTCATCAGCGCGCCGTAAAAGCGATCGAAGACGGCAAGCTGGCAGAAGAAATCGTGGCCGTTGAAGTGCCGAAGCGTAAAGGTGATCCGGCAGTCGTAGATACGGATGAAGCGCCGAGAAAGGACACTTCTGTGGAAGCGCTTGCTAAATTGCGCCCGGTTTTTGACCCGAGTGGAACGATTACAGCAGGGAACGCTCCAGGAGTGAATGACGGAGCTTGTGCCATGCTATTAATGTCTGATGAAAAAGCGAAGCAGCTGGGTGCCGACACCTTAGCGACCATTCTTGCTCATGATGAAGTAGCAGTGGAAGCTCAGGATTTCCCGCAGACACCGGGACTTGTGATCAATAAACTAGTGAAAAAAGCGGGCAAATCGATTGACGAGATCGACCTGTTTGAAGTAAATGAAGCCTTTGCTGCCGTTTCACTGGCGAGCGGGAAGATTGCCGGCATTGATCCGGAGAAGGTAAATGTGAATGGCGGAGCGGTTGCGCTTGGTCACCCAATTGGGGCAAGTGGAGCGCGAATTTTACTTACTCTTGCTTATGAACTGAAACGCCGCGGCGGCGGTCTCGGTATTGCTGCGATTTGTTCAGGCGGCGGCCAGGGAGATGCGGTATTAATCGAAGTAGCGAAGCAGTAGAAGGAGAGGGAATAGATATGTCGATCAACACAGTAATGGTGATTGGAGCGGGACAAATGGGAGCGGGAATCGCCCAGGTGTTTGCTCAATCAGGAATCCAGGTTAAATTGAATGATTTACAGCAGGATGCGCTGGATAAAGGGTTGTCCGGTATTGAAAAGCGGCTGGCCCGAGCCGTAGAAAAAGGCAGAATGAGTGCCGAGGATCAGACGGCAGCTTTTAACCGTTTATCGGGCACCACGAAGCTGGAAGACGCTTCCGATTGTGATCTCGTAATTGAAGCCGTCGTCGAGAATATGGATGTGAAAACTAAAGTTTTTCAGCAATTAGATAAAATCACTCCGAAGCATGCGATCCTTGCTTCCAATACTTCATCGCTGCCGATCACCGAAATTGCGGCAGCTACGAATCGTCCGTCTCAAGTGATTGGGATGCACTTTATGAATCCGGTGCCGGTGATGAAGCTGGTGGAAATTATCCGGGCGATCCAGACGAGTGATGAAACTTATCAGGCGATCGAGGATATGACGAAGCAGTTAAATAAATCACCCGTGGAAGTAGAAGACTTTCCCGGATTTGTTTCCAACCGGATCCTGATGCCGATGATCAATGAAGCGATTTACACGGTCTATGAAGGCGTTGCATCTCCGGAAGACGTGGATACCGTTATGAAACTCGGCATGAACCACCCGATGGGACCGCTGACGTTAGCAGATTTCATCGGATTGGATACGTGTTTGTATATTATGGAAGTTCTGCATGAAGGGTTTGGCGACAGTAAATACCGTCCGTGTCCGTTACTTAGGAAATATGTAAAAGCAGGATGGCTTGGCAAAAAATCGGGACGCGGTTTTTACAGCTACGAATAACCGGTAGAGGAGAGAACAACGATGAATTTACAGTTTACGGATGAACAGCAGATGATGAGGAAAATGGTTCAGGATTTTGCCGAAAAAGAAGTCGCACCGGCAGTGGCACGTATGGAAGCGGAAGACCGGTTTCCGATTGAATTGGTCAGACGAATGGGAGAGCTGGGTCTCATGGGGATCCCGATTCCGGAAGAGTACGGCGGGGCCGAGATGGATTACACCTCCTACATTATCGCGATTCACGAAATTTCCAAAGTAAGTGCTACGTTAGGCGTAATCCTATCTGTCCACACATCTGTTGGGACGAATCCAATCCTTTACTTCGGCACCGAAGAGCAAAAGAAGAAGTACATCCCGAAGCTTGCCAGCGGTGAATATTTAGGAGCCTTCGCTTTGACAGAGCCAAGTGCAGGTTCAGACGCCGGCAGCTTAAAAACGAGAGCAGAGAAACAGGGAGATTCTTATATCCTAAGTGGCTCAAAAGTGTTTATTACCAACGGGGGAGAAGCAGATACGTTTATCGTATTTGCAAGAACCGACCGGGACGAGAAGAACGGCAAAGGAGTCAGTGCCTTTATTTTAGAGCGTAATACGCCAGGCTTCTCGATCGGCAAAGCCGAGAAGAAGATGGGGCTGCACGGGTCAAGCACGGTTTCGCTTAATTTTGACCAGTGTGAAGTTCCTGCCTCGCAGATGCTTGGGAATGAAGGAGAAGGCTTTAAGATTGCCTTGTCGAACTTGAATATCGGCCGCATCGGCATCGCCGCCCAGTCTCTAGGTATTGCGGAAGCCGCCTTTGAACATTCGGCTGCTTACGCGAAAGAACGCGAGCAATTCGGAAAGCCTATTGCGAAGCTGCAGGGGATTTCCTTTAAGCTTGCCGATATGGCGACCGCCGTGGAGGCGTCTAAATTGCTCGTCTACCAGGCAGCTGCCATGCAGGGAAACCAGGAGAAATGCGGCAAGGAAGCTTCCATTGCCAAGCTTTTCGCTTCCAAAACAGCTGTGAATACAGCGATCGAAGCGGTCCAGGTTCACGGCGGCTACGGCTACACCGAGGATTATGCGGTTGAACGGTTTTTCCGCGATGCGAAAGTTTGCGAAATCTATGAAGGTACGAGTGAAATACAGCGGATAGTGATCAGCAACCACGTGTTGAACGATTAAGGAGGAGCAGCAGATGGATTTTAAACTTTCAGAAGAACAAGAAATGCTTAGAAAAATGGTCAGAGATTTTGCCAAGAATGAAGTGGAACCAACCGCAGCAGAGCGGGATGAAGAGGAGCGGTTCGACCGCGGCATCTTCGATAAAATGGCGGAGCTCGGACTCACCGGGATTCCTTGGCCGGAAGAGTACGGCGGGATCGGTTCAGACTTCGTCAGCTACGTGATCGCGGTGGAAGAATTGTCACGCGTATGTGCGTCTACCGGTGTCACATTATCCGCGCATATTTCTCTTGCCAGCTGGCCGATTTATAAATTCGGAAACGAAGAGCAGAAGAAAACATTTCTCGCCCAGCTCGCTTCCGGCGAAAAGCTCGGCGGTTATGCGCTGTCTGAGCCAGGTGCCGGCAGTGACGTTTCTTCCATGCGCACGCAGGCGAAACTTGACGGCGATCATTACGTTCTGAATGGCAATAAAGTCTGGATTACCAACGGCGGCGTCGGCGATCTCTATATTGTGTTTGCAAAGACCGATCCAAGTTCCGGAAGCCGCGGTGTGAGTGCTTTCATCGTGGAAAAAGGAACAGAAGGCTTCACGTTCGGCAAGAAAGAGAAGAAGCTCGGCATCCGCTCGTCACCAACGACCGAGCTCATCTTTGAAAATTGTAAAATCCCGAAAGAAAACCTGCTTGGCGAAGAAGGCCAGGGCTTTAAGATTGCCATGATGACGCTGGATGGAGGCCGTAATGGGATTGCTGCCCAGGCGGTAGGAATCGCTCAAGGCGCGCTTGATGCTTCGGTTGGCTATGCAAAAGAGCGGGAACAATTCGGCAAACCGATTGCCAAGCACCAGGGGGTTTCCTTCAAGATTGCCGATATGGCGACCGAAATCGAAGCGGCTCGTCTGTTAACCTACCAGGCGGCTTATTTGGAATCAGAAGGTCTGCCTTATGCCAAAGCATCAGCAATGGCTAAACTTTTCGCCGGCGATTCTGCGATGAGAATTACCACAGAAGCGGTACAGGTTCATGGCGGCTATGGCTATACCAAGGATTATCCGGTCGAACGCTATATGCGCGATGCGAAAATTACGCAAATTTATGAAGGTACGAACGAGATCCAGCGGCTGGTCATCGGCCGGATGGTAACCCAGTAATCGAAGGGACGATCAACTATGCACCCGCTCGCTGAACGGATTCAGAAACAGGATATGCGCGCCCTCGCCCGGGCAATCACTGTCGTTGAGAGTGATGAACAGCAGAAGCTGGAGCTGATGAGTGATATTTTCTCGATAAAGAAACAGGCCCATCATATCGGGATTACCGGTTCGCCTGGCGCCGGGAAAAGCTCACTCATTAATCGGCTGCTGACTTTCCTGCGTGCCCAGAACTTAACCGTCGCGGTGATTGCCGTTGATCCGACGAGTCCTTTCAGCGGTGGATCTCTGCTCGGGGACCGGACACGCATGAATCAGCACTTTACCGATCCAGGCATTTTCATTCGCAGCATGGCGACTCGCGGCAGCCTCGGAGGTCTTGCTCGTGCGACGAAGGATGCGATCCGGGTCTGTGATGCGTACGGGTTTGATGTGATTCTTGTGGAAACCGTCGGAGTCGGCCAGTCGGAGCTCGATATTATGAAAGTCGTCGATACGACTGGGCTGGTCCTTACCCCCAACAGCGGGGACGTTCTGCAGATTTTTAAAGCAGGGATTATGGAAATTGCCGACTTGTTTATTATTAATAAAGCGGATCTTCCCGGTGTGGAAAAGCTGAAAACCACCCTGGAGGAATATATGATGATCGTTAATCCTAAAGGCTGGGTGCCGCCGATTGTTTCGACGATTTCCACGGAAAATCAGGGGATGGAAGACGTGTGGCAGGCGATGGCTGATCATCATGCTTATTTGTACCAGACAAGTCAGGGAGAAGACCGGCGCAAGCAGCAGCTTAAGCTTGAAGTCTATGAATTAATCCGCGAAGAAATCTGGCGTGATGTGCAAGGGAAATTAGAGCGGGATGACCAGAAGCAGACGGCCTTTCAGAACCCGGAGGCCGATCCATACGAGCTCGCACGCTCCTGGTTTCAAGATTGGATGAGGAGGGAGAATGACGATGCCGAATAATCAAGTTCCTTCTTCCATAAAGGATGAAGCGCTCGTGTGGAAACGACGGAATCAAATGATTAAAGGAGCGGTCGCACTCTTTAAAGAGAAGGGGTTTCATAAGACGACCACCAGAGAAATCGCGAAAGCCTCTGGATTCAGTATTGGGACGCTTTATGAGTACATCCGGAAAAAAGAAGATGTGCTCTTTCTCGTGTGCGATTCGATTTACCAGCGCGTGAAGGAACGGATGGAAGCGTCGATTGACCCGAATCAGACGAGCGTCGAAAGTCTTGTGGAGGCGATCCGCTCTTATTTCCAGCTGATGGATGACATGCAGGATGAAGTTCTGGTTATGTATCAGGAGGTTAAATCGCTGTCGAAAGACGCCCAGGATTATGTGCTTCAGAAAGAGCGCGATATGGTAGCGATGCTGGAGCAAGTGATTGTAAACAGTGTGACTGAACCCATTTCTGAAGAAGACGTGACCTTAATTGCTAATAATATTTTCGTCCAGGGACAGATGTGGGGATTCAGGCGCTGGATTCTCAATCGAACGTTCACGCTGGACAGCTATATAGACAGACAAACGCAGCTCTTGCTTCATGGATTAAGTAAAGAAGTAAAAGAATTGTCCTAATAAAGGAGGAGGCTACACATGGAACAGCCTACTTTGTATACACCAAAGCATCCGGTGCGGTTTGTGACTTCATCGAGCTTGTTCGATGGTCATGACGCATCCATCAATATTATGCGGCGCATCCTGCAGTCAACGGGAGCAGAAGTGATCCACCTCGGTCATAACCGCTCCGTGGAAGATGTAGTGAATGCCGCGATTCAAGAAGACGCGCAGGGCATTGCGATTTCTTCTTATCAAGGCGGGCATGTAGAATATTTCAAATACATGGTCGATCTGTTGAAGGAAAGAGGCGCGAGCCATATCCGTGTTTACGGAGGCGGAGGCGGGGTTATTATCCCTCGTGAAATTAAAGAGCTTCACAACTATGGTGTCGCCCGCGTATTCTCGCCGGAAGACGGACGTTCCCTCGGTCTGCAGGGGATGATCAACCTCATGATAGAAGAGTGCGATTTCATTCCGCCGCTTGATGTGGAAAAAGGGGTCGAAGAATTATCCAACGGCAGCCACCAGGCCGTGGCCCGGTTTATTACTTATGTCGAGAATACACCGAAAGAAGATCGGGAAGCCGTTGCAGCATTTGAATCGGCTGTTGCGAAAACGACGGAGAAACAAATCCCAGTGCTCGGGATCACCGGAACAGGCGGAGCGGGGAAAAGCTCCCTCACCGATGAACTGATCCGCCGGTTTATTAATGAAATTCCGGATAAAAAGATTGCCATCCTGTCCGTCGATCCGACGAAAAAGAAAACAGGCGGCGCGCTGCTTGGCGACCGCATCCGCATGAATGCGATTTTCAATCCGCGTGTGTATATGCGCTCATTAGCGACCCGAGATGCCCGCTCAGAGCTTTCCACCGCGATTGAAGAAGCGATCCAGGTAACGAAAGCGGCCGGCTTTGATTTTGTTATTGTCGAAACGAGCGGAATCGGCCAGGGGGATGCAGCGATCACCGATATCACCGATTTGTCTATGTATGTGATGACCGCAGAGTTCGGAGCACCGTCGCAGCTTGAGAAGATCGATATGATCGATTTTGCCGACTTTATTGTGATTAATAAATTCGAGCAGAAGGGCTCACAGGATGCGATGAATCAAGTACGGAAGCAATATGAACGCAGTCACATGCTTTTCCACGAAGATACCAGCGAGTTTCCGGTTTACGGAACGATTGCCAGTCAGTTTAATGATCCAGGCACGAACACGCTGTTCGCTGCGATTGTCGATAAGCTGAATGACCAATTTGAATGGCAGGATGATACATCATTCGAGCGGGTCAGTAAAGTAGAAAAGCAGAATGTGATTATTCCGAATGAACGTCAGCAATACTTACGTGATATTTCCATGGCCGTAAGAGATTATCATAAACAAACAGAGAATCAGGCCGATAAGGCGCGTAAGCTTTATCAGCTGAAGGGGACGCTAGACCAGCTCGAGCAGGGAGAAGCGAAAGCGAGCATTGAACGTCTGGTTGAGGATTACGAGAAGTCACTGGACCGGGAAGCGGCTGATAAATTAGCCGATTGGGAAGACTTGCACAAACGTTACAGCGGGGACACATACACCTTTAAAGTGAGAGATAAAGAGATCACGATGGACATTGTCACAGAAAGCCTGTCCGGTTTAAAGGTTCCTAAAGTAGCGCTGCCGAAATACTCCGACTGGGGAGACCGCTTAACATGGCTGTTGAAAGAAAACGTACCAGGAGCCTTTCCGTTTACAGCCGGCGTCTTTCCGTTCAAGCGAAAAGGAGAAGATCCGAAGCGTCAGTTTGCCGGAGAAGGGACGCCGGAACGCACCAACCGAAGATTCCACTACCTTTCCAAAGGAGATGAAGCGAAGCGGTTAAGTACCGCATTCGACTCTGTAACTCTTTATGGTGAAGACCCGGATGAACGTCCGGACATTTACGGAAAAGTCGGCGAAAGCGGGGTTAATATTTGTACCCTCGAAGATATGAAAAAGCTGTACGATGGCTTTGACCTCGTCGATCCGAAAACGTCGGTATCGATGACGATCAACGGGCCCGCGCCGATCATTCTCGCGATGTATTTCAATACGGCAATTGATCAGCAGCTGGAGAAATTCGAGCAGGAGAACAACCGGAAGCCGAACGCCGAGGAAGCAGCGAAAATTAAAGAAGAAACCATTCACGTGGTGCGGGGTACCGTTCAGGCCGATATTCTGAAAGAGGATCAGGGCCAGAACACGTGTATCTTCTCGACAGAATTCGCCCTGCGGATGATGGGAGATATTCAGCAGTATTTCATCGACTATCAAGTGCGTAACTACTATTCCGTTTCGATCTCTGGCTATCATATTGCCGAAGCTGGAGCGAACCCGATTACACAGCTGGCGTTTACACTGGCGAATGGCTTCACGTACGTCGAGTACTACTTGAGCCGCGGCATGGATATTAATAAATTCGCACCGAATCTCTCGTTCTTCTTCTCGAATGGACTGGATCCGGAATATACCGTGCTTGGCCGTGTGGCGCGCCGCATCTGGGCGATCGTCATGAAAAATAAATACGGAGCGAACGAACGCAGCCAGAAACTGAAATATCATATTCAGACGTCCGGCCGTTCCCTGCACGCTCAGGAAATTGATTTTAACGATATCCGGACCACACTGCAGGCGTTGATTGCCATCCAGGATAACTGCAACTCGCTGCACACCAACTCCTATGATGAAGCGATCACCACACCGACGGAGGAATCCGTACGACGGGCGATGGCGATCCAAATGATCATCAGCAAAGAGTTCGGTTTAACGAAAAATGAGAATTCCCTGCAAGGTTCGTACATTATCCGCGAACTGACCGATCTTGTCGAAGAAGCGGTTCTGCAGGAGTTTGAAAGCATCAATGACCGCGGCGGAGTGCTCGGCGCCATGGAACGCCAGTATCAGCGCGGCAAAATCCAGGAAGAATCGCTTTATTATGAAGGCAAGAAGCATTCAGGAGATTTACCGATTGTCGGCGTAAATACGTACCTGAATCCGAATCCGCCATCAGAAGAAGAAATTGATGCCATGGAAATTGCCAGAGCCGGCAAGGACGAGAAAGAACATCAAATTAAAGAACTACGCAGCTTCCAGCAAGCGAACGAAAGTGAAAGCGGACAGGCACTTCGTCGTTTACAGGAAGTCGCACAAAGCGGCGGAAACGTGTTTGCAGAATTAATGGAAACCGTTAAAGTGGCCAGCCTCGGTCAAATTACCAACGCATTATACGAAGTAGGCGGCCAATATCGCCGCAATATGTAAGGGACAATGGGGACAGGTACCGATGTCCCCTTTTTCTATTTTCGCCCTAATTCCCTCCGTTCGTAGGGAATTAGGGGTTTTTTTGTAGAAAATTTCATATGTTTCGACGGGATGCAGTGGAATTCGACACCGCCGATCTGGGATAATATAGAAAAAGAGAACTTACGTATAGGGGAGGAAATTCTTATTAAAGGAGAGCCTAAAATGGGAGTTTCCGGACGTATTATTAAATACGTGAGAAACCAAAAGGGTGTAACACAGGAATCCCTGGCGGAAGGGATTTGCTCCGTTTCCTATTTGAGTAAAGTCGAAAATGAAACCCTGGAACCAAGTCAGGAAATTCTTGATTTGCTGGGGGAGCGGCTGCAAATTGCTCCGGGGGAACGACACGGCGAAAGATGTGAGGTTTTAAAGAAAGAATTGTTTCACTGGTATCATTTAATGAAGCATGACCTGATGGATAAGGCTGGCCGGGTATACCGGGAGCTTTCGGATAGTTTTCCCCATCCGATCTATGAAGACTTAAACGATTACTTTTATTTATTTCGCTTCCGTTATGAAGTCGCCGAGCGCAAGGAAGCAAAAGTCCATTCGGGAGCAGAAAATCTTAAGCAATGGCTGCCGCTCTGGAAAGGAGACCGCCGCTTCTTGGCTTATAAAATGCTCGGCTTTTACTATGATATGGTCAACGAACACCGACGCGCACTGGATTATTTTCTTTCCGCAGAAAATCAAACAGACCGAACCCTGGATGAGCAGGATCCTGAATTGCTCTATTTTACAGGGCGGTGTTATTTAAAGATTGGTCTTCCCGTTAAAGCTATTTCCCATGTGGAAGGCGCTTTGAAGTACTATCAGGACAGTCTCAGCCAGCGCTGCGTGCTGAAATGCAAACTGCTGCTTGCCCGCTGCTATCACAAACTGGGAGAAGATGAACTGGCTTTCGCCCATTTAAATAAGATCATTTCACTTGAGGATAAAGGGGTCGAGGAGGAATGGATTGGGAAGGCCTATTATTTACTTGGACTGCTGACCGCAGAAAAAGGGAACACGCGGGAGGCGCTCAGCCTGCTTTACCAGGCGCTTGAGTATTTGCACGGCAGAGGAGAAGAATACGTGTCTGCCTGCTATCACCTCGCCAAAATTCACCAGGGGCTGGATCATTTTGAGGAGGCGGCCATCAATATTCAGGAAGGACTGGATTACACGGCAGACATGAAGCAGAATTACCGCCTGTACATCCTGGAAGCGGTCGTAAGCGGGACCATCGATTCACTTGCCTGCTTGAATAAAATTGAAAACGAAATCCTCCCTTACTTTTACGAACATGATCACCGCGAGGAATGTTTAGAAGCACTAGAATTACTGGCTGAAGTCTTCCTGGAAAAAGGAAACTATAAGAAATCAGCCACCTTGTACCACCAAGCCTGCCACTATCGTAAGCAAGGAGCAGACATCCTGCATGCTCCGCTGTAGAAAGCCCTGACCAAACAGAGAAAAGCAGAAAGTCAGGGCTTTTCTAATGTTCACCGCCCACCTGATCTTCATCATGGGGCTGATTTATATTTGTTACATAAGGCGCAATCTTCCCATACCATTCGTACGTCACTTCATACGCCTCGCCTGTCTCCAGCAGCATCCATGTGCTCGGATCCTTGACGTGAAGCTTGTGGTCTTCCACCACAATATAGTAGCCTTCCTTATTATGAATTTTATCTGAAATCACAGCTTCACTCAGCTTCTCCGAGTGAATCATGCCATAGTTGGTTACTAACCATATGACGATGACAATTGCACCGATTATGGCACCAATCCAGTTTGAAGGTTTCTTCATCCAACTCTCTCCTTTACCGTACAGCTCGCACTTTTAATTTTACGATATATTTCCAGGAACACCAAGTGTCGCGTTTTCCGGGTATGCCGGAAGGGCGATTGAGCTATACTGACGGGTAACCGGGAGGCGGGTGGGTTGGTTTTGCTTATGCTTGTCGGGTCTGCCCAAGGCGCTTTCCGCATTTCGAATGTCCAGCTGCAAGGCCCAGACCCTCGAGTCATAAGTCAATCGCCTGCGAGAGGAAAGGGCGCCTCTCTCCGCCGCTTGTCTTATGCTTGTCGGGTCTAACCGGGCCTTTCCGCATTTCATTGTCCAGCTGCAGCTCGCAGATCCCGTCGGTTCTAAGTGATCAATCTGAAGAGGTGAAAGGCGCACCTCTGCAGCTCGCTCACTTAGCCCGAGAGATCTAAACGCTCGCTTCCGCATTTCTATTGTCCAGCTGCAGCGCCCAGACCTTCGAGACATAAGTCAATCGCCTGCGAGAGGAAAGGGCGCCTCTCTCCGCCGCTTGTCTTATGCTTTTCAGGTCTCCCAAGGCGCTTCCGCATTTCTTTGTCCAGCTGCAGCTCGCAGATCCCGTCGGTTCTAAGTGATCAATCTGAAGAGGTGAAAGGCGCACCTCTGCAGCTCGCTCACTTAGCCCGAGGGATCTAAACGCTCGCTTCCGCATTTCTTTATTTGATTTTTGGTTTTTGTGACCATATAATGAGTGGTATGATTAAATGTGATGCGTATGTATTTGTATTCATATAATAAATTTTTTGAACTTAAAGGGGTGCAGGGTTGTGAGTTTAAAAGAACTTAGCGAACAGCAGATTAGTGAAATTTCGATGATTGAACTAGCAACATTGGTTCTTGAAGATGAGAAAAAGGCTCTTGATTTTAACGATATGTTTAATCGAATTGCGGATCTTAAGGGTTTCACTAATAAGGAAAAAGAAAATTATATCGCTCAATTCTATACCGATATGAATATTGATGGCGGTTTTATGACAATTGGGACAAACCAGTGGGGACTGAAGCGCTGGTATCCTGTCGAGCAGATGGAAGAAGAAATTGCTAACCTTCCGAAGAATCGCAAGAAGAAAAAGAAGAAGAAGAAAAAGAAACCTTCCAAACTGCTTGAAGATGAGCTTGGCGTATCCGGTTTCGATGATGAGGATTCAGAAGATCCTGAGGAAGATGTTGAATTGACCGATGAGGATCTTGATCTGGATGACGACGATGATGATTACGATGGAGACTATGAAGACGATGACCTTGATGAAGAAGAAGAGGAAATCGTGGAAGACGATATTAGTTTCATCGGCGACGACGATGAGGATGACGAGGAAGAAGAGTAAATTTTATCCTGAGGTTGACTTTCAAATGTCAAATCAGTACAATTTTATTTGGGCTCTTCAATTATCGAATGATCGTGAAACGCTCCCCGAGGCGGGGAGCGTTTTTTGTTTTTTATATAGTCCTTAATACAAATAGCCTTTTTGGCAAATGATGAAAAAGACGAACAGGGAAAGAGGGATGATCGTGGCGACGAAGTATATTTTTGTTACAGGAGGAGTAGTTTCCTCTCTTGGAAAAGGGATTACGGCTGCTTCATTAGGACGTTTGCTTAAGAATCGAGGATTAAAGGTAACCATTCAGAAGTTCGATCCTTATATTAATGTGGATCCGGGGACGATGAGCCCTTACCAGCATGGGGAAGTGTTTGTAACGGATGATGGTGCTGAGACAGATTTGGACCTTGGGCACTACGAGCGGTTTATTGATATTAATTTAAATAAATTCAGCAATGTGACGACAGGGAAAGTGTATTCCAATGTGATTAAGAAGGAACGCCGTGGTGATTATTTAGGAGGAACGGTTCAAGTTATTCCTCACATCACGAATGAAATTAAAGAACGCGTCTTTCGGGCCGGCCATGAAACCAATGCCGACGTTGTCATCACAGAAATTGGCGGTACGGTTGGGGATATTGAATCGCTTCCGTTCCTTGAAGCGATCCGTCAAATTAAAAGTGACATCGGCCGCGAGCACGTCATGTATTTACACTGCACGCTGGTCCCTTATTTGAAAGCAGCAGGGGAAATGAAAACAAAACCTACTCAGCACAGTGTGAAAGAATTGCGCTCACTTGGGATTCAGCCTGATGTGATCGTCCTGCGTACCGAACAGGCGATTTCTGAAGATATGAAAGAAAAAATCGCACTTTTCTGCGACATTAATAAGCATGCCGTCATTGAAGCACGTGACTCCGAAACACTTTACAATGTTCCGTTAACCCTGCAGGAACAAAAGTTAGACGAGCTTACTTGTCAGCACTTTGGGTTAGATTGTCCAGAACCGGATATGACGGAATGGAATAAATTAGTGGATCAAGTGCAGAATCTTCAAGAAAAAGTCACCATTGCTCTCGTCGGTAAATACGTAGAACTGCCCGATGCTTATATTTCTGTTGTGGAAGCACTTAAGCATGCAGGCTACAGCTATAATGCCGATATTGATGTAAAATGGGTAGATTCTGAAGATGTAAACGAAGGAAATGTCCATGAACATCTGAAGAGCGTGGATGGCATTCTCGTGCCCGGCGGCTTTGGTGATCGCGGGATCGAAGGTAAAATTGAAGCAATTCGCTATGCGCGTGAAAAACAAGTACCTTTCCTTGGTATTTGTTTAGGTATGCAGCTGGCAACCGTCGAATTTGCCAGAAACGAACTCGGTCTAAAAGACGCTCATTCAGCGGAAATTGATCCGTCTACACCGCACCCTATTATTGACCTATTGCCTGAGCAGAAAGAAATTTCCGACTTGGGAGGTACGCTGCGTTTAGGTGTGTATCCTTCCCGACTGGAACCAGGTTCAAAGGCGATGGAGGCGTACGGTGAAGAAGTAATTTATGAACGTCACCGTCACCGTTTTGAGTTTAACAATCACTACCGTGAACAGATGGAAGCGCGTGGCTTCAAATTCTCCGGTACAAGCCCGGATGGTCGTCTGATTGAAATTATTGAGGTGGAGGATCATCCTTGGTTCGTAGCGAGCCAGTTCCACCCGGAATTCAAATCTCGTCCAACCCGACCTCAGCAGTTGTTCCATGGCTTTATTGGAGCGGCGATGAAATAAAATATTATTAAAAAGGAAAAGGCGCAAGGACGATCATCAGTCCCTGCGCCTTTTTTAGTTGAAAACTGATTTCGAGACTTTAGTTGAGATTCTAGGGCTGCGGGGTACGACTCGCTTTCCGCGGGCGCGCGATGAGCCTCCTCGAGCTGTTCGCTCTGCGGGGTCTCATCCTGCACTCTCCTCCCGCAGGAGTCTCGCCGTTCCCCTCCGCCCCTTGCCGGATGATATTCTCGAAAACCTTCAAAGTTTCCAACTTTAAAAAAGTGGTCATCTTAGAATTTTGCTTAGTTTCGGACTCTTATGTGAAAGGATCCAGATAGGGAAGGACATATTTTCCTAGTCCTAATGACCATAGCATGAGAGAGGGAGTGGAGGTTTTTTTGCAGCTTTTCATATTTCCGTTCTTCCTTTATAAGTAAAGAGGTCGGGGAAATGACGAGACTCCTATGGGAGGATAGGACAGGTGAGATCCCGGAAGGCAAAGCCTGAGGAAGCTCACCGGCCGCCCATGGAAAGCGAGTTATTTCCCCGACCTCGACTTACTATTAATCGTAACGGAAATCTTCAAAATGTTTAAGATATACATACAAAGAATCACTCATAATCAGACATAAATTCTTCCACCGTCAATCGCAGCACGAAATAAGCATAGAACATCGTCATCACCGACGGAAAACCGACACGCTTCATATCAAACGGCAGCAGCGGCCGGGTAATCTTCGTATCAATAAAAAAGTCCGCTTCCTGCTGCAAAGGATTCTCCGCATCCTTCGTTAACGCAGCAAGCGCAATGACATCCGCGCCTTTATCCTTAACCGTGCGCACAAGCTCACAGGCTTCCTGGTGCTCTGCCGTGCGAGCAGCAATAAGCACCCGGTCAATAGACGTTAGTTCCACGTCATCTTCATAGACCTTCGCTTTGGGCAGCGGCTCAGGGCCATGAAGCGCCTCAGCTTCAATCGCCTGCATTTCTCCAAATCCTTTGACGTAAATATGGCCATCTCCGACGAGGGCTTGAGACAAGCTGCGAGCTGCATCTTCAATATGAAACTCCTCTGTCTGGGCTATTTGCTGAAATTGTCCAGTTAATTGGGTTTGTAGCATTTTTAACATAGTATTCTCCTCTTTTCTTAATCAATTAATAGCCTAGCATAATCTCGATTGTTGCAAAAGTTGCGAATAGATACGAGTTGAAGGAAGGAAATCCACCCGTCCCTATCGAATAGTGAGATATAGAGATATAGGATAGGAATAGACAGACAATATATAGAAAAAAATGCAAATGAAAGGCAGGTAAAAACATGACGAACAGGATCCTGATCGTGGACGACCAGCCAGGTATCCGGATGTTACTGGGAGAGATCATGAAGGGTGAAGGCTATGAAATCTTCTTTGCAAAGACAGGTAAACAAGCGTGCGAAATTATGGAGACGGAACACCCAGACTTAACCATAATGGACTACCACCTGCCAGTAATGGATGGTAAGGAAGTGTTGAGTTATTTTAACGAGAAAGGTTTTCATAATCCAGTCTTAATTATTACAGGGTCATCCGAGGAATCGATTATCGAACATACGCGTTATCCGTTTGTTCGTGAAATTATTTCTAAACCTTTTGATATCCATAAAATGAGAGAAATGGTAACAAATATTCTCGTTCGAAGCTGATTTTATCCTTTGTTCAGCTTTTTTTTAAATGAAAGCGTTAACTCTAGTTATGGCTGTTGCACCGATAGATGGGTATTGGTATTCTAATACTGTAGCTTAAAAAACATACACGGTATTAATTCACAGAATTCATACTAGTTTATAGTTTTCATTTAAAGGAGGATCTTTCATGCCGTTGGTATCAATGAAAGAAATGCTAGAAAAAGCTAAGGAAGAACGTTACGGAGTAGGACAGTTCAACCTTAATAATTTAGAATACGCTCAAGCGATTCTTCAGGCAGCTGAAGAAGAGCAATCCCCAGTTATCCTTGGTGTATCTGAAGGTGCTGGACGCTATATCGGTGGCTTTAACGTTGTCGTTGACATGGTTAAAGCACTAATGAAATCCTATGGTACAACAGTACCGGTTGCGATTCACCTGGATCACGGCTCAAGCTTTGAAAAGTGTGCCGAAGCCATTCATGCCGGATTTACTTCTGTTATGATTGACGCTTCTCATGATCCACTGGAAGAAAATATTGCTCTTACTAAAAAAGTAGTAGAGCTTGCTCACATTCACGGAGTTTCCGTGGAAGCAGAACTTGGCCGTGTAGGCGGACAAGAAGATGACTTGATCGTAGAAGATGCTGAGGCAGCTTACGCGATTCCTGCTGAATGTAAACAACTCGTAGACGAAACAAATGTTGATGTATTCGCACCAGCACTTGGTTCTGTCCACGGTCCTTATAAAGGTGAACCAAACCTAGGATTCGACCGCATGGAAGAAATCATGGGTATTGTAGACAAGCCGCTTGTTCTTCACGGAGGAACAGGAATTCCAACTTCAGATGTTAAGAAAGCTATTTCTTTTGGAACAGCGAAGATTAACGTAAATACTGAAAACCAAATGGCTCAAGGTAAAGCCGTACGTCAAGTATTGGCTGACCAGCCTGAACAGTACGACCCTCGTAAATATCTTGGACCTGGACGCGACGCTATTAAAGAAACTGTTATTGGCAAAATGCGCGACTTTGGTTCTTCTCAGAAAGCATAATAAATCAGTAAGAAGGAAGCCGTTACATCGTAGCGGTTTCCTTTTCAGCATGTGTGAAAACGTCATCATTTTTCAAAAAAGGCATGACTAGACTTACTATTTTTTAAATCGGAGAGGGGATTTTTTTCTATGAAATTTTTCATTGATACAGCCAACATTGACGACATTCGTGAGGCGAACTCACTTGGTATTCTGGCAGGAGTTACGACGAATCCTAGCCTGGTAGCTAAAGAAGGGGTGTCTTTTCACGAACGTTTGCAGGAGATTACGGAAGAAGTAGAAGGATCTGTCAGTGCGGAAGTTATTTCTGAGGATTCAGAGGGAATGATCAAAGAAGGAAAAGAACTAGCGGCGATTGCGCCGAATATTACCGTGAAAGTTCCGATGACGATGGAAGGTCTGAAAGCAGTGAAAGCCTTTAGTGACTTAAATATTAAAACGAACGTTACGCTGGTTTTCTCTTCTAATCAGGCATTGCTTGCGGCGCGTGCAGGAGCCTCTTATGTATCTCCATTCCTTGGCCGCCTTGATGATATCGGCCACAACGGTGTGGATTTGATTTCTGAGATTTCTGCTATTTTTGATATTCATCAAATTGATACCGAGATCATTGCCGCGTCCGTTCGTCACCCTGTCCATGTCACAGAAGCTGCCTTAGCAGGAGCTCATATTGCCACCGTTCCATTCAAAGTGTTTGATCAGCTGGTCAAACACCCGCTGACCGACCAGGGAATTGAGAAATTTTTAAATGACTGGAATAAACAGCAATAAATTTTGTTTGAATTGGCAAAAATTGCACATGCTAAAGGCAAATTCTTTACCTTTAAAGCGAGGAGTTTCTCATGCGAAAACTATTAGTTGAAGGCGGTACTCGACTGCGCGGCCAAGTGAGGGTCAGCGGTGCCAAAAATAGTGCTGTAGCATTATTGCCGGCAGCCATATTAGCTGATTCTCCAGTCACGATCGAAGGACTGCCGAATATATCAGATGTTGGCATATTATCCGATCTCCTTTCAGAAATTGGAGGAGAGGTGGAAAGAGATGGACGAACGATCAAAATCGATCCATCGCACATGATTTCTATGCCTCTGCCAAACGGAAAAGTGAAAAAGCTCCGGGCTTCCTATTACTTTATGGGAGCCATGCTCGGCCGGTTTAATAAAGCGGTCATCGGGCTTCCGGGCGGCTGTCATTTAGGGCCGCGTCCAATTGATCAGCATATTAAAGGGTTTGAAGCCCTCGGCGCTGAAGTGACCAATGAGCAAGGAGCCATTTATCTTCGTGCAGAAGAGCTGCGCGGAGCAAGGATTTATCTCGATGTAGTCAGCGTAGGAGCAACGATTAATATTATGCTGGCGGCCGTTCGGGCTAAAGGGAAAACCGTGATAGAGAATGCGGCCAAAGAGCCTGAGATCATTGACGTTGCGACGTTACTGACCAGCATGGGTGCGAAAATTAAAGGCGCAGGTACCGACGTCATCCGGATTGAGGGAGTCGACCAGCTGAGCGGCTGTCTTCATACGATTATTCCTGACCGGATTGAAGCGGGAACCTATACGATTATGGCCGCTGCCCAGGGCGAGGAAATGATCATTGATAACGTGATCCCGCAGCACCTGGAGTCGCTGCTTGCCAAGCTTCGGGAAATGGGAGTAACGATTGAGGAAAATGATGAACAACTGTATGTGAAGCCGGGTAATGCGCTCAGGAGCGTCGATATAAAGACACTCGTGTACCCTGGTTTTCCTACAGATCTTCAGCAGCCGTTTACAAGTCTGTTAACGAAAGCGGAAGGCACCGGCGTGGTAACCGATTCGATTTATCAGGCCCGCTTCAAGCATATCGACGAGCTGCGCCGGATGAACGCTTCAATCAAGGTTGAAGGAGGAGCGGCGATTGTGTCGGGTCCATCGACTTTGGAAGGCGCAAAGGTGAAGGCAACAGATCTCCGTGCTGGAGCAGCACTTGTGATCGCCGGATTGATGGCGAAAGGCGTTACTGAAATTACCGGCGTTGAGCATATCGAACGCGGGTATGAAAATATTACCAATAAGCTAGTAGAATTAGGAGCTAAAGTCTGGTACGAGGAAATGTCAGAGGAAGAAGTTGAACAGTTCCAGAACTCGTAAGCTGATTTCTAATGGACGATTCGCATCTGATTCACATGTTTAAGCGGTAAAATTCTGGGCATGCTTGTACCATTCAACGAAGAATTCCTCAGCTTCCTGCTTGGGGGGACCTTCTGCGGCAGTCAAGCTGCTCTATTTGCTGCTCGTGACCCGGCGTTATATGCTGCATGGCCTCTTATTCAATGGAGTTCCACCTTGATCCTGTGCAAGGCAAATGTGGAGACCACATACTGCAGAGAATGCCAGAAGTAGTGATGGAACTATAATTTACCAGGGAAGCCGGAAACACCGGCTTCCTCTTAATCTACCTTTCCCCATCAGACCTGCCTGAAAAAAATTCAAAATAATGATTGAATCCAGACGATTACTAGATGTACAATAAAGTATGTTTCATAGAATGATGTTTAAAACAAAGAAAAATGTTGTAAACCTCCGTAAGCTGCTAACATCCAACTTCCGAAGCTTCCCTATACCTTCACGGAATGAAATTCACTTAGAGAAGTCAAACAACTATTTAAAATTTAATTTCCAAAGCTTACCTTGGACTACGCCCGCCTGTTTCAGGCTCTACAGAAAAATTAAAAAAGTGGTGATTTTGTGGCAGAATTAACAATTTCCAGTTTAGAGACGATGACACTCAAGAATTTGTACACCAAAGCACGGCAGTACAAAGTATCTTATTATGCGAAGCTGACCAAACGCGAATTAATCTTTGCGATTTTAAAAGCTCAGGCAGAAAAAGATGGCTTTCTGTTTATGGATGGGATTTTAGAAATCATCCCTTCAGAAGGATTTGGCTTCCTGCGCCCGATTAACTATTCTCCTAGTGCGGAGGATATCTATATTTCCGCTTCGCAGATCCGCCGTTTTGACTTAAGAAATGGCGATAAAGTTTCAGGCAAGGTACGTCCGCCTAAAGAAAATGAACGATATTATGGTTTGCTTCATGTCGACGCTGTCAATGGGGAGGACCCGGATTCAGCGAAAGAGCGCGTTCACTTTCCAGCGCTTACACCTTTATATCCTGACCGTCAGATGAAACTGGAAACAGAAAGCAAGCAGTTATCTACCCGGATTATGGATTTGATGGCTCCGGTTGGACATGGACAGCGTGGACTGATTGTGGCCCCGCCTAAAGCAGGGAAAACCGTTCTGTTAAAGCAGATGGCGCACAGCATTTCCACTAACCATCCTGAAGCCAAGCTGATCATTTTGCTCGTCGATGAGCGGCCGGAGGAAGTGACGGACATTGAACGCTCTGTTGCGCCGGATGTTGATGTAGTCAGCTCCACTTTTGATGAAGTTCCGGAAAATCATATTAAAGTATCTGAACTTGTGCTTGAGAGGGCGATGCGCCTGGTCGAACACAAGCGTGACGTGATTGTCTTAATGGACAGCATTACGCGTCTGGCCCGGGCTTACAACCTGGTGATTCCGCCAAGCGGACGGACGTTATCCGGCGGGATTGACCCGGCAGCCTTCCACCGTCCGAAACGCTTCTTCGGTGCAGCAAGAAACATTGAAGAAGGCGGCAGTCTGACCATTCTAGCGACGGCGCTCGTAGAAACAGGCTCCCGGATGGATGACGTCATTTATGAAGAATTTAAAGGAACAGGAAACATGGAGCTGCACCTAGACCGCAGCCTTGCCGAACGCAGAATCTTCCCGGCGATCGATATCCGCCGCTCAGGTACAAGAAAAGAAGAACTGCTGCTCTCCAAAGCAAGCCTCGATAAAATCTGGGCCATCAGACAAACGATGTCTGAATCTCATGACTTTATGGACCGCTTCCTGCGCCGCCTGAAAGCCTCCAAAAATAACGAAGAATTTTTCGATTTAATGGATAAAGATATGAAAGGCAAGGTCGGCAATCGACGGTAATCATTGTCTCGCTGATCACCTCAAATATTTCCCCTCCCAATCTTGCATTGAGAGGTTGACCCTGTTATAATCTTTCTATGTGAGTTTCAGTAAAAGGTGTTACTACTAACCTTCGACGGCTCTTACAATAACTCTGTATCTAAAGGATTCAGGGCAAAAAGGAGTGGAAGAACATGAAAACAGGAATTCATCCAGAATACCGCGATGTCGTTTTCCTTGACACTAGTTCTAATTTTAAGTTTCTAACCGGATCTACTAAAAATTCCGAAGAAACAATTGAGTGGGAAGATGGAAACACGTATCCATTAATCCGCGTAGAGATTAGTTCTGCGTCTCATCCGTTCTACACAGGTAAACAGAAAGCTGACAAAGCTGGTGGCCGTGTGGATCGCTTTAAGAAAAAATATAACCTTTCATAATAATGAGCCAACGTCCATTAGGATGAAAGCTTCATAATTTTGAGCAAAAACAGGCAAATTGTCTTTATGGTTTGCCTGTTTTTTTGTAGTCTAAGGGCTGCAAAGAAGGACATGCCGCCTGGACATTCGAGGTCATAAGACAAGCAGCTCTGTGAAGGATATCCCTTTCACTACGCTGCTTGTCTTATGCTTGTCGTGTCTGCCCAGCGCCTGTCCGGTCTCAGCGCCAGGCTGCTCGAGACATAAGTACTTCCATTCTGTGGCAAAGTCCAGCTACGCCATGGAATTGCTTATGCGGGTCGCAGCTGTTCAAGGCGCATACGCTTTTAATGATTTGTTTTTTTGAACGGGAAGGGAGCGACTGGAATCGTGTATGTGATGAAACAGAGTGGTTGGGTTGAGGTCATTTGTGGAAGTATGTTTAGTGGAAAATCTGAGGAGTTAATTCGAAGAGTCCGGCGAGCTACATACGGAAATTTGACTGTTCGTGTATTTAAACCTGCCCTTGATAATCGTTATAAAGAGGATTCCATCGTGTCTCATAACGGAACCTCTGTCCTGGCAAGACCTGTGGATGCAGCACTTGATATTCTCCACCATGTGGACGATACCATCGACATCGTCGGAATTGATGAAGTGCAGTTTTTTGATGAACATATTCTGGAAGTCGTGGAATGCTTAGCTGATCGCGGAATTCGCGTGATTGTCGCTGGTCTGGATACGGATTTCCGCGGCGAGCCTTTTGGCAAAGTTCCTGAGCTGATGGCCTTGAGTGAAATGGTAACGAAGCTTAATGCGATCTGTCCTGTCTGTGGTTCTCCAGCGAGCCGGACGCAGCGATTAATTGACGGGAATCCTGCATCGTACGATGATCCGATTATTTTAGTAGGAGCGTCAGAGTCCTATGAGCCTAGGTGCCGTCATCATCACCAAGTGCCCAATAAACCCAGGCAACAAGAAGTGAAAGCCTACGCTGAACAATAACAGTACTGAACAGGTTACCCCTGAAGCTAGTCACCCACAAGCTTCAGGGGTTTTTTATGCTTTTCTCCGCTTTATTGTGTGGTGAAAGTCCTACGGGGGACGACTCGTCTTGTTCCATCGCCCAGACACTCGAGACATAAGCCGCTCATCAACGGAATGAAAAAACGCATTCCTTTTGATGGTCGGCTTATGCTGGTCGTGTCTTTCGGGGCGATTCCACATTTGAACACTTTCCGCGGGCATGCGCTGAGCCTCCTCAGACTTCGTCTTCCGGGGTCTCACCTATCATGCTTCTCCCGCAGGAGTCTCGCCGTCCCCCTCCGGACTTTGCGTTTTTAGAGTTTCTCGAAAACTGCAGCTCATCTCCTCTAATGTCTTTTGATAGTTCAAATATCCGCCTTAAAAGTCACTCACTTGTTCGAACGGCACTTAATAAGTATCCGTTCTCTGATATATAACTGGGCTGGAAGGGAAATAGAGCATCGTTTTCTCACCATCAGACTAATTTTGAAAGACGAGTTTCGATGTCATCATTTGATTTCTTTATCATATCCCCGAAACTTTAATATTTCCGTTTTCACCATAATCATTAAGAGGGCAGGGGGATTGCGAGACTCCTATGGGAGGATAGGACAGGTGAGATCCCACAGGGCTTTGCCCGAGGAAGCCTCACCGGCCGCCCATGGAAAGCGAGTGATTCCCCTGCCCTCGAAGACGCTGTTAAACGTAACGGAAATAGTTCTGTTATCTCGACCAAGTATTTCAGTGAAATTTTATCCAATCCATTCTTCCATCCAATACTCAACCATTAGATTAGCCACCGTCCAATGTTTAAAATACGAGGGTTTGTGGAAATCTTTAAAAATAACAAACCAATTTATTAATCAGCTGACACAGAGGATGAGAGCCATGGATAAACGAGAAATACAGTCAGAAATGTCGAGCTATATAGGAAGACTGCTCAGAGAGAACTTCGGTAAAGGCCCAGCTGCCGTTTTTGTATCCATTGAAGGGCCCTATGTCACCATTTACTTAAAAGATTTTCTAGCACCAATGGAACGCGTATTGGTGAATCAAAACAATACAAAAAAAGTGGAAGAAACCCGAGACCACTTGATGAAAGAGCTGATCCCAGAGATCAAAGCCACCTGGAAAGCAACGACAGGAGTAGACATTGAAAGTATTTACTACGATTGGTCGCTGATGAATCGCTCCGGTATGTTGGTCGCGGTCTTAAATACGGAGGATCAAGTAGAAGAGTCTTCAACAGAATACGCTCAGAAAAATAAAGTTGAAGAAGAAGTGAAAATCATTAGTAAAAAAGCAGAAAAGGTTCCAGAAATCGTGAATTCCTTCATGCTGAACGACCGAACTTTAATTGTAAAAAGAGAAGGCATTCTCGTTCCGATTGAGAAAGAGTTAATTGAGTTTGGTAATTCTGAGGCGTTGAGAATTACGAAGCGTCACCTGGAGAAACGCTTGCTGCATCATTCTTCTTTTGAAGATATTTTAAATGTGGCCATTGAAGATACGTTCGTCGATTGGGATTTCCACCTTGATCATAGTTATATCGTGTTTATTTTAAAACCTAAAACCAGCTAAATATATCAGTCGAAGAGGAAATACCGCTCCTTTTTCGGCTTTTTTTCATAATTGATGTTCTTTGAATCAGTCTATTGGAAGAGACAATCGCTGACTGGTAAGCACATAAGAACTGACTGCGGCGTATGGGAAGGATTTCAGACGTTTAATAAATGCGGTAAACCCTATAAAGGGGCCGGGCAAATCATCCCGCTAAGCAGCGACACGAAGGGTAATCGAGAAAAAGTAAGATGGAGGATGAACCAATGAAGATAGCAAACGAAAAGAACCATTCCTGCAGCTGTACAGATGAATATTCCTTGCTGAAGAAAGTGATTGTCAGTTCTCCGGAGCATATGCGGATCACAGAAATCATTAATGAAACGCAGAAGCACTACGCTGAGGATAATATTGATATTGAAAAAGCGATTCAGCAGCATGAAAATTTTGTGAAAGTCCTCCAGGAACAAGGGATTGAAGTGAAATATACCGAAAGCTCGCCGCCTTTAAATGAGCAGGTGTTTACCAGGGATATTGGATTCTGCATTGAGGAGCAAATGTATATTTCTTCGTTAGCCAGCGACATCCGGCAAGGGGAGGTCAAACCGCTGATTCAATTAATGACCCAGATGGATCTGCCTTTTACGCGGCTGTTTGCTCCTAGTATTGAAGGCGGAGATGTAATGCTTGATCATTCGACGATTTGGCTTGGGATCAGCGGGAGAACCGATGCACGGGCGGCGTCCTATTTAGAGAAAGTTCTGCCCGATCATGAGATTATTCCGCTTCCTTTGCGCGAGGATATTCTTCATCTGGACTGCGCCTTTAATATTTTAAGTGAAAACGAAGCGGTCATTTACCCTGATGCTTTCAGCCAGGCTGATTTGGAACGGCTCGAACGCCGCTTCTCCTTAATCCGGGTAAATGACCAGGAACAGTTTGAGATGGGGACCAATGTGCTTTCCATTGGAAATAGAAAGGTGCTCAGCCTGCCGCAGAACAAGCGGTTAAATGCGGTTTTGAGTGAATGGGGATTTCACGTAATCGAAGTGGATTTATCGGAAATCATTAAGTCAGGCGGATCGTTCCGCTGCTGTACACTTCCGATTAAAAGGGAAGATCAGCCCGCCCCCCTTTCGTAAAAGTTATTATTGTACTATACTAAGGAACAGGGATGAACGGAACAAACCTTCTCCTCTTTTTATATACGAAGACCACACGTGTGCGGGAACAGCAATGTCTCCCATCTATTTTAATATAGCATCGGCAAATTGATCTGGACAATAGAGCTGGACATAAGTCGAAAAGGTACGAATAGGGCCTTTTCGACTTTTTTTAATTGGAAGATAATGGAGAGACTTTCAATTTTGAAAGGAGCTTTTATGAAGTATCGTATAATTGGCGTAGAGAAACACCAGATTGTTCTGGAATTTATGAAGAATAATGAAGAAATCATTTTTGACACCTATGAGGAAGCGGAAAAGTATTTGAAGAAAATTATCCAGGAAGCGATTATTCCTTCGAAGTACACGTTGAAGATCGCTGAAGTGAATAAAGAATCAGCGTCTCATGAATCGTCTGGTTCGGAACAAATGTCTCATTCCTGATTCTTAAACAGATTCTTCACATATTCACTTTCTTCTCGGAAACACTAAGAAAAACGAGAAGAGGTGAAAGAAGAATGTTAAGAATAATCGGTGCCGGACTTATGGCTCTCACTATACTCTCTGCCTGCGGTCAGTCAGGAAGCTATCAAGGCATGACGAACCGCCAGGATGTGAAAGATATGGGAGCGAATCACAAAATTACCGCGCAAACTGAAAATCCCCGCTCGATTAATAATGTCGGCTACACATGGGGATTGAAGCAAGACCGTAATATGATGAAGGACGCGGCGGAAAATGTCGACGGCGTCCACGTGAAACGCGTGATTATGGAAGCGGGAACGGCCTGGGTAACGGTGAAGGTCGATCGCAAGCTTTCCAAAGCTGAAACGACAAAGGTACAGAATCTTATTAAGAAGAAAGTGTACAACGCCGTCCCTCGTTACAATATCAACGTAAAAGTGAACCAGTAAAAGTAGTTCAATCGCTGACTGGAGCTTTTTATGAGGGCCATCGCTTTCAAGCGAAAGCATGGTTCCTCCCTGAAGCACGTGAGTAACTGCTGCGGCTTCAGGTACATACTTTTTCCCGGAAATTTCTCCGAGAACGTCCCCTTTGAATCATCCCCTCTGATTAAACCATCATCGTTCGTTGAGATGCGGTAATCCTCTAACCACCCCTTAGTACAAGCCCTTTTCCCCAAAAAAAGTTGCTCTGAAACGCGAAGAACGTAGGAGTTATAGGGGATGTGGTTGTATCCGGCACATCACTATAATATAATTAGAATGTTATGGAGAAAGAGGTGCATACCATTGATCGATCGTTTACAAACACTTGAAGACCGTTATGAAAAATTGAATGAATTGCTCAGTGATCCTGAGGTCATTTCTGATACGAGTAAACTGCGCGAGTATTCGAAGGAACAGTCCGGTTTGCAGGACACCGTGACGGCTTACCGCGAGTATAAAGATGTTGTTAGTCAATTAGATGATGCCAAAGCGATGCTGAGCGATGGCCTCGATGATGACGACATGGAAGAAATGGTGAAGGAAGAGATTCAAGAGCTTACCGAGCAGAAGAAGGAGCTTGAGGAGCGCTTGAAGGTACTCATGCTTCCCACAGACCCTAATGATGATAAGAACGTTATTATGGAAGTTCGCGGAGCGGCTGGTGGAGATGAAGCGGCGTTATTTGCCGGGGACCTGTACCGTATGTATGCGCGCTATGCCGAATCCCAGGGGTGGAAAACGGAAGTCATCGAAGTCCACCAGAATGATGTGGGAGGATATAAAGAGATTATCTTTATTATTAATGGCGAACGTGCGTATTCGAAGATGAAATTCGAAAACGGCGCTCACCGGGTTCAGCGTGTACCGGAAACCGAATCCGGCGGACGGATACATACCTCCACGGCGACGGTTGTCGTTATGCCGGAAGCAGAAGAAGTCGAAGTGGAAGTGCATGACAAGGATATCCGCGTCGATACCTTTGCTTCAAGCGGTCCAGGGGGACAAAGTGTGAATACCACCATGTCTGCGGTCCGTCTGACTCACGTACCCACCGGCACCGTAGTTTCCTGTCAGGATGAGAAGTCACAGATTAAGAATAAAGAAAAAGCGATGAAGGTGCTTCGTGCGCGTATCTATGATAAATTCCAGCAGGAAGCTCAGGCAGAATATGATGAAAGCCGTAAATCTGCCGTTGGAACGGGTGACCGCTCCGAGCGGATTCGTACGTATAACTTCCCGCAAACCCGTGTCACAGATCACCGGATCGGTCTGACTCTGCAAAAGCTCGATCAAATTCTTCAGGGCAATATGGACGAAATTATTGACGCTCTATTGATTGAAGAACAAACGAAGAAGCTGGAGCAAATTGGTGAATAACATGCAGCCTGTATGGACAACGATTGAGGAAGCCCGCCGCTGGGCTTCCCTTTTTTTAACCGAACATCACAGGGAACCGCGCGTGGCTGACCTGTTGCTTGAGCATGTGCTCGGTCTGTCCTTTGCGCAGCTTCTTGCGGCAGAGCGCGAGGAGTTTCCCGAGGAGCACCGGGCGAAGTTTGTGGAGGATCTTTATGCCCATGCAGAAACGGGCATTCCGGTTCAGCATCTGATCGGACAGGCCCATTTTTACGGCCGTGAATTTTTAGTCAATCAACATGTGCTGATTCCGCGCCCTGAAACGGAAGAACTAGTCGTCGGAGTGCTGGATTTTCTAAAGGAAAAAGGAATGCAGAACCCCGTCGTTGCGGATGTGGGAACGGGAAGCGGGGTCATTGCGATTACGCTTGCCTGTGAACACCCCTCAAGCCGGATGTTAGCGACCGATCTGTCCGCTAAGGCGCTGGAAGCTGCAGCCGAGAATGCTCGTCTCTACGAAGCTGAGATCGACTTCTATCAAGGGAACTTTTTAGAACCGCTTCAAGATAAGCACCTGGATTGCATTGTGTCCAATCCGCCGTACATTGCCCGTTCAGAAGCGGCAATCATGGATGACACGGTGAAAAATTTCGACCCGGAGTTAGCGTTGTTTGCAGAAGAAGAAGGGTTGGCGGCGTACCGGGAAATCGTGAAACAGATCAAAACGTTCCAGCTGCGCCCGGGTTTGATTGCCTTTGAAATTGGTCATCTTCAAGGGGAAGCAGTCAAGCAGATACTGACCCGGCAGCTTCCCGACTATAAAGTTGCGATCAAGAAAGATATGAATCAGAAGGACCGGATGATCTTCGCTGTAAAAGATTCATAGATTAGAGGTTTAAATCTATTTCCCCCTGCCCATACTAGCAACTACGAGAAGGATACGGGGGGAAATAAACATGAAACGGATAAAAAACAGCTGGCTATTGTTAATCGCTCTATCAATTATCGTGACGGCACTGCCTTGGCAGCAAAAAACGCAAGCCCAAGGCACACCAGGACAGTCCTACCAGGTCATTCCGGATGAGGCGATCCGTTTGAGAATACTTGCGGACAGTAATGACAAAGCGGCTCAGCAGTTAAAACGGACGGTTCGTGATCAAGTGAATGCAGAAATTAACACGTGGGTCGAGGACCTTACTTCGATTGAAGCGGCGCGTTCGCTCATAAAGTCCCGCCTGGGCGATATTGACAAGATCGTTGGCGATACACTGAAAGAGCAAGGCGTCAGCCAAACCTTATAAAGTCGAGTACAATAGTCATGTTGATTTTCCTACTAAATTGTACGGAAATTATATTTATCCGGCCGGTGAGTACGAGGCGATTCTAATTACGATTGGCAAAGGTGAAGGAGACAACTGGTGGTGCGTCCTGTTCCCACCGCTTTGCTTCCTTGATTTTTCAAATGGTACCAGTGTAGCGCATGCGGAAGAAGTGAAAGAGGAAAAAGCTCCTCAAGAGTCAGAAAAAGAAGAACAAGTAGCGAAGGCCGATCAAGAGGAAGATGAAGTGGAAGTCGATTTTTTCGTAACCAAACTGTGGCATAAACTATTTTCCTAGCATAACTCCCTCCCCTTTTTCATAGAGTGGTAGAAGAAAGGCAGGGGAAGCCATGTATATCGAAAAAGCAAAAAGTGAGTGGTATCACTTAAAAAAAGCGGAAGAGCAAGTTGGGGCATTTCGAATTATGCAGGTAGGGAATGGCATTGGTAAGATTAAGCAGCTGGAAGTCGCCCCGAAAATATCGTCCGGCGAGATTTTACACATATTCGAGCTGATTCAGACGTATGCGGAGAAAGAATCCATGCAAGAGCTGCATGTGGAAAGCCACTCTTCAGCTCTCGATGTTGTCCTCAAGCATCAACAATTTCAGCTGCATGATCCAATCCGGCGGCTGTGGATATACAGAGTTAATCACAGGTAGCTGTTGATAACCCTCATATTTATGCACAATTACTTGTTTGATTGTGGATAGTATGTGGGTATTTATTTTTTAGTAACGGGTTTTAATGAGTCAGCCTATGGATATGTGTATAAAGTTGTGGGTAACTTGAGGATAGGCTGTGAATAATGTCTGAATTTGCGATAATTTGTAGAATTTAAGATAATAGTGGATGGAACTTGAAAAAGGTTATGCACAATGCCTCAAGAAAGAGGATTTGGCTTGGCGTCGCTGGAACACTGCGATCGCGGCTATTTCTCGAATATCGCGGCGAACTCAACGATCAACATCATCGGCGGAAGAAGCCGAATTAAAGGGGAACCCATATATGAGTTACGAAACAAAAATTTGGAAGCCGGCTCAACCGCTGACCCCGGATGATCCTGCCATTGCGGAAGCGGCCCGGCTGCTGTCAGCTCAGCAAGTCATTGCCTTCCCGACAGAAACGGTGTACGGATTGGGGGCGGATGCCACCAATGAAGCGGCGGTCCAGCGGATTTTTCAGGCGAAGGGACGGCCGGCAGATAATCCTTTGATTGTTCACGTGGCCAATCGCAAGCAGGTGGCTGACCTAGTGACTGCCATTCCAGACATCGCGGAAAAACTAATGGAAGCCTTCTGGCCGGGACCGTTAACGCTTGTGCTGGAGAGCAATGGACAAGCGGCTGAAAATGTAACAGCCGGCTTATCTACCGTAGGCATTCGTATGCCGGATCACCCGCTTGCGCTTGCTTTATTAAGCGCGGCCGACAAACCACTGGCTGCTCCTAGCGCCAACCGGTCTGGCCGGCCAAGTCCTACATCTGCTGCTCATGTAGAGCAGGATTTATCCGGCAGAATTGCTGGCATTCTTGACGGCGGATCCACTGGGGTCGGGGTGGAGTCGACGGTTCTTGACTGCACCGCAGAAATTCCCGTCATCCTGCGGCCCGGCGGTATTACAAAAGAAGACTTAGAGGGTGTGCTTGGCGAGGTGGTGGTCGATCCGGCGCTTGCCAATCAGGAAGAACAGCCCCGGTCACCAGGAATGAAATATACGCATTATGCTCCGGAAGCCCCGCTGTGTCTGGTCGCGGGCGATGATCTATTTTTCAAACAGTATTTAGCACAGATGAAAAGGGATGGGCAGCGTGTTGGCGTAATGGCGAGCCGTGAATTGGCCGAGCAGCTGGATCATGACCCTGTCATCAGCTGCGGCTCGCGGGAGAATATCGAAGAGGTCGCCCATCGTTTATATGCGGCTTTGCGGGAATTTAAGAAATCCGATGTGGATCTTATTCTATGCGAGTCCTTTAACGAATCCGGGGTCGGCGCCGCCATTATGAACCGGTTAACGAAAGCAGCAAGTCAAATAGTCAGCGAGCAATAGCATACAAGCCTTCTTCTCCGCATACCATGATATAGCATGTCCGGGGGGAGGAGGCTTTACCTATGCAATCCTTTTTTGTGGAAGAAATCACATCCTTATTGTTGCTGTCATTTGCACTGGGAATGGACGCATTTTCTGTAGCTCTAGGGATGGGGATGCAGGCGGTGCGGTTAAAACATGCATTCTGGGCGGGAATCACCGTAGGAATATTTCATATGATTATGCCGGGGCTGGGGATGGAATTAGGCCACTGGCTGTCTGGAAACGTCAGTACTTGGGCGGCACTCGCTGGAGGAATTCTCCTCTTTGGATTAGGCATCTACACCATTTTTGCCTCCATAGCAGAAAAGCATTCGACTGCTTATACCATTACCGGCGCAGGATTATGGTTATTTTCCCTAAGTGTGAGCATTGATAGCTTTCCCGTCGGATTTACGCTCGGGCTCCGTCATACGGCCGTGTTTCTTTCGATTCTAACATTCGGAATGATGAGTATGGTGCTGACATGGGCAGGGTTCATTGTCGGAAGAAGAGCAGGGCGCCTGCTTGGGACTTACAGCGAACTCTTAGGAGGCAGTATTCTCTGTGTGCTCGGTCTATACTCCATTTTTTGACATAATTTTCACTAGTCCATGACCCTATGGTATGATAGGGGAAAAGATTGTTCGCAAGGGGGGGATAGTATGAACATCTTATTTGTGTGCACAGGCAATACCTGTCGAAGTCCAATGGCAGAAGTCCTGTTAAAGTCTAAAAGCACAGATATTGGCGTCAAGTCGGCCGGTATATTTGCAGGCGTCGGCCAGCCGATGACGGAGCACTCCGTAACTGTGCTGCAGGAAATGAATCTTGCTGCTGATCACCAATCCAAACCGGTGGATGAAAATCTCTTAACCTGGTCTGATCTCGTCCTGACGATGACAGATAAACATAAAGAGACACTCTCCATCCAATACCCGCATCATGAGGATAAGTTCTTTACCTTAAAGGAATACGTTCTTATAAATGAGGAACAGTGGAGCAGCCTGAAGAAATTGTATTCCGATTTTGAAGAAAAACGCATTCATTTATTAAATGCAGCTGATGCTAATTTATCCGAACGAGAATTAGAAGCTAAACTACGCAAAGAACTTGAGGCGGATATCCGTCAGATTGAGCAAGCTGAAAGTCATATCCCAAACTTAAACATCATTGATCCTTTTGGCGCGAACTTATCCGTATATCGTCAAACGCGTGATGAAATTGAGAAACATATTGATCTCCTCATCAAAAAACTTGGAGGTACTCTCAAAAGGTAAACCTTTCCGGGACGGTTTGGCGACAGAATTTCCGTCCTTATACATAACTCGTAAAAGCGCAAATGCCTGGTTGGGGTGTTGGCGCTTTTTTTGTCTGGCATCTATTCTTCCTGGGCGTATCTTTCCGCCGCTTGTCTTATGCTTGTCGGGTCTCCCCGGGCACTTCCGCTTTTCATTGTCTAGCTGCAGCGCCTAGCCGCTCGAGACATAAGCAATCCCATTCTGTGGCAAAGAACGCCACGTCATGGTTTTGCTTATGCTTGTCGCGGCTGACCGAGGCGCTTCCGCTTTTCATTGTCCAGCTGCAGCGCCCAGACCCTCGAGACATAAGTCAATCGCCTGCGAGAGGAAAAGTCGCCTCTCTCCGCCGCTTGTCTTATGCTTGTCGGGTCTCCCCGGGCACTTCCGCTTTTCATTGTCCAGCTGCAGCTCGCAGATCCCGTCGGTTCTAAGCGATCAATCTGAAGAGGTGAAGGGCGCACCTCTGCAGCTCGCTCACTTAGCCCGAGGGATCTAAACGCTCGCTTCCGCTTTTCTTTTCATTGACAGGTTTGTTTTGAGGTGTCACTATAATGGTGACTAACTGAAGATAGAGGAGTGTGTGTAGTGATGAGAGTCATTCTTGCCTCTGACCACGGTGGCGTGAATTTGCGTCAGGAAGTGGCCGGTTTATTAACGGAATTAAATGTAGAGTTTGAAGACATTGGCTGTGATTGTGAAGGTTCTGTAGACTATCCGGATTACGCGATTCCAGCGGCTGAACGTGTGGCTAATGGAGAATTTGATAAAGCCATTCTGATTTGCGGGACGGGGATCGGCATGTCCATCTCTGCCAATAAGGTAAAAGGAATTCGAGCGGCGCTTGTGCATGACTTGTTTACGGCGAAAGTAACGCGTGAACATAATGATTCAAACGTTTTATGCATGGGCGAGCGCGTCATTGGACCGGGACTCGCTGTTGAAATCGCCAGAACCTGGGTGCAGACCGACTTCGAAGCCGGACGCCATGAAAAACGTGTGAACAAAATTTCCGCCTACGAAAACGAGTAAAAAGGGAAATTATTAATATTGAAAACGGTTTTGTTATAGAAGTAGATTATTTTAGCGAACCTCTTGTTATTCGTATTCTATTATGTAGATGAGTTTAACTGGCTTGAAGAATGAACAAATGGTAATCTGCTAATCTTTGCCTTTTGGAAAATATTTCAAAGGTATGGGCGGGGTGGAATGTACGAGACTCCTGTGGAAAACGGGCGATCCGAGACCCCGCAGCGTGGTTTTCGTGAGGAGGCTCGGGCGTTCGTCCACGGAAAGCGAGTACATTCCACCCCGCCCATTAGCAAATAGAAGAGGACTCAAAAGGCAGAGCGGCCAACCTGGCGTCGCTCATTAAGACCGTAACCAGGAACCAAAATGTTCATAAAATAGTCCCATAAATTAACTAGACAAATGAATAACAAACAGTTAAAATCGAACATACAAGATTAAAAGAATTATTAATGTTCGGATTTTGGCGTTTCATCATCAAAAAAAGAGGAGCTTTAACCAACGGCTTCTCTTTTTTGTAAAACTAAAGAGGTGTTGCAATAGTGGCAAATATCGAGAGCATTCAAGTCGATGTGGAAGCTGTTGTTGATCAGCTCATCCAAAGTGACGCGATCCATAACGGACTGTTTGTCGTTGGCTGTTCAACGAGTGAAATCGCTGGAAAACGAATTGGTACATCAGGGAATGAACAAATTGCTGAGGTGATTTATCAGGCCATGCAGAAGCTTTCTGCCCAGACGAATGTCGAGCTTGCTTTTCAATGCTGCGAGCATTTGAATCGTTCGCTTTTAGTAGAGCGGCCGGTGCAGGAGAAGCTTGGTTTGACCGAAGTAGCCGCGATTCCTGTGCCAACTGCAGGAGGATCCATGGCATCATACGCCTACAAGCAATTCAAAGATCCTGTCCTGGTAGAGACGATTCAAGCCTCTGCCGGAATAGATATAGGAGATACATTTATCGGCATGCATCTCAAGCGTGTCGCTGTCCCTCTCCGAATTGATCAGAAGTCTATTGGAAAAGCTCATGTTACTAGTGCGAAAACGCGTCCGCCGCTGATTGGCGGCGTAAGGGCTGTGTATGAACGCAGTCATGTGGTAGAAGAAGGGTCTTGTGATGAATAGGAATCGAAAGGGGAACTAAAGATGGATCATTTGAAACAAGCAGATGCAGAAATTCTTGCCGCAATTCAAGAGGAGAAAAACCGCCAGCAGAACAATATCGAATTAATTGCTTCAGAAAACTTCGTATCAGAGGCTGTTATGGAAACGATGGGCTCTGTACTGACGAATAAATATGCGGAAGGTTATCCTGGCCGCCGCTATTATGGTGGCTGTGAACATGTAGATGTGGTGGAGAATCTTGCGAG
Organism: uncultured Bacillaceae bacterium; assembly: GCA_963739045.1. Lineage (GTDB taxonomy): Bacteria > Bacillota > Bacilli > Bacillales > Halobacillaceae > Halobacillus_B. The sequence continues at coordinate 1,075,067 of CAVTYY010000001.1, forward strand.
AGACCGTGCGAAACAATTATTTGGTGCCGAACACGTAAACGTTCAGCCTCACTCTGGAGCTCAGGCGAATATGGCCGTATACTTCACGATTCTTGAGCCTGGTGATAAAGTGCTCGGAATGAATCTGAACCACGGTGGACACCTTACCCACGGCAGTCCGGTTAACTTCAGCGGTACGCTTTATAATTTTGAAGATTATGGAGTCGACAAAGATTCAGAGCTGATCGATTATGATGAAATTCTGAAAATTGCTAAAGAAGTGCAGCCGAAACTGATCGTTGCGGGTGCTAGTGCTTACCCTCGTGAAATTGATTTTGCGAAATTCCGTGAAATCGCTGATGAGGTGGGAGCTTATTTGATGGTGGATATGGCGCACATCGCAGGCTTAGTTGCTTCCGGTCTGCATCCGAATCCAGTTCCCCACGCTCAATTCGTGACCACGACCACGCACAAAACACTTCGCGGACCTCGCGGAGGCATGATTCTTTGTGAAGAGCAGTTTGCTAAGAAAATTGATAAATCTGTCTTCCCAGGCATGCAGGGCGGACCATTAATGCATATTATCGCTGCCAAAGCTGTCTCCTTCAAGGAAGCTTTAGCACCTGAATTTAAGCAGTATTCCCGTCAAGTGATTGCCAATGCTAAGAAACTAGCGGAAACGCTCGTCAACCACGGTGTGCGCGTTGTTTCCGGCGGTACTGACAACCACCTGCTGCTCGTCGACCTCAGAGAAACAGGTCTGACAGGGAAAGTAGCAGAGAAAGCACTCGATAAAATCGGCATTACTACGAATAAAAATACGGTTCCTTTTGATCCAGAAGGTCCTTTCACAACAAGTGGAGTTCGTATCGGTTCAGCGGCTGTGACTTCCCGCGGCTTTAAAGAAGCGGAAATGGAAGAAATCGGCAAGCTGATCGCCTTTACCCTTGAAAATCATGAAGATGATGAAAAAATGAAACAAGCAGCTGAACGTGTACAGAAGTTAACTTCTCGTTTTCCTATGTACCAAACAGCGACTTACTCTTCTTTATAAACAGATGGAAAGCCACTAGCAGGAAAGCTGGTGGCTTTCTTTTATATGAAATAGGAAATCCTTCCCACTCTGATATAAGGGTTGTTTCCTGGTCGTTTTTTCAGTACAATTTAAAGGATGTAAATTAACAGAAGGAGTGATCGGCAATGGGAAAATTGTACGTTCTGGATCATCCGCTAATCCAACACAAACTGACTTACATACGTAAGACCGAAACGGGCACGAAAGATTTCCGTGAGTTAGTTGACGAAGTAGCTGCCCTGATGGCATTTGAAATTACCCGTGACTTGCCTCTTGAGGAAGTTGAAATTGACACTCCCGTCGTTTCCAATGCAAAGGCAAAAGTTCTAACTGGAAAGAAAATTGGGCTCGTGCCAATTCTGCGTGCAGGTCTTGGGATGGTCGATGGCATTGTGCAGTTGATTCCTGCTGCGAAGATCGGTCACGTCGGACTTTATCGTGATCCGGAAACATTGAAGCCTGTTGAATATTACGTGAAGCTTCCAAGTGATATAGAAGAACGTGAATTGATAGTTATTGATCCAATGCTTGCGACCGGCGGATCTGCCAATGAAGCGATTGAATCATTGAAGAAACGCGGCGCGCGTCAAATTCGTCTTATGTGCCTGGTAGCTGCTCCAGAAGGTGTGGAAGCTGTTCAGAAAGCACACCCTGACGTAGACATCTATTTAGCCGCCATGGATGAAAAATTAAATGAAAAAGGCTATATCGTTCCAGGTCTCGGCGACGCCGGCGATCGCTTGTACGGTACAAAATAAAGTCATGAACAGGGGAATCTGCAAACGTGGGTTCTTACAAGGTGTCGAGATTATATCTCGGCACCTTTTTTCATGTGAAGAATTTCCGTTGACTTGCAGCTCCACAATCAAAGACTACTCTGTGCTTAGCTTTCAATAATAAAGGGGATTCCATAATAATCGATTTCGGATAAAAAGGAGGTTATGTGTGGAGAAAAGGGGAGATAGAAGTCTTTTAGTAATGATTGAATCCGAACGATAGAAGATATGATTCCATCTTCGTTCTGATTTTTTGTCTTGTATGAATGAAAAGATATCAACCATTCCAGCGTAGGAAATACATGGAGACTTCTGCGGGAGGAAGGCATAGGTTTGACCCCGCAGTGCGAAAGCACGAGGAGGCAAACCAGCCGCCCGCGAAAAGCGGAATGTATTTCCGGAGCGGCCATTTGTGCTTAACCCCTTCTCTTGATGGTAAAAGAAACCAAAATAGTATAGGAAGCTTTTATATATGCACACTAAAGCAAAAAAGGAGCTTCCACTTATGCGGCGATTGACATTTCTTTTGCTCGGAACAGCGCTGGTTTTCTTGTTATTAACCGGCTTTAAGCCTGACGAAGACCAGACGATCATCATTGAATTAGACGAAAATCCTGCCGAGTTTGTAAAACAAGCGAAGCTCAGACTGCCGCGTCTGGAGATCGTAGCGGAATACGATACGATTTTTAACGGAGTGGCGGTGAAGGGCACAGCGCGGGAACTGGAGAAAATCGCCCGTCTGGATACCGTCGTGAATCAATATCCGGTGCATACGTACAAGGCCCTTTTTGAGAAATCGGATCCTCAAACAACGGAAAAAATCCGCAAAACCGCGAATCTTCCTTTTACCGGGAAAGGGGTTAAAGTCGGCGTCATTGATACGGGTATTGACTACCATCACCCTGATTTGCAGGCTAATTATAAGGGCGGGTTTGACCTCGTGGATTTTGACGACGATCCTATGGAAACAGAAGGGGAAGGCGCCACCGACCACGGTACGCACGTTGCGGGAATTATTGCTGCCGATGGAAAAATGAAGGGCATAGCGCCTGATGCGGACATTTATGCGTACCGGGCACTGGGACCTGGCGGGGCGGGGAGCTCTGTGCAGGTAATCGCAGCGATTGAAGAAGCCGTAAAGGACGGCATGGATGTGATCAATTTGTCGCTCGGCAACGACGTCAACGGTCCCGATTGGCCAACGAGCAAAGCGGTCAATAAAGCGATTGAATTAGGCGTGGTTGTGGTGGTGGCAGCAGGTAATTCTGGACCGGACACGTGGACCGTGGGATCGCCGGCCACTTCTCCCGATGCCATTACCGTCGGTGCTTCGGCGCGGCCATCCGAGGCGTCCGTTTTAACCGTTCCGGGCGAGGACCGGCAGATTTCCCTCCTTCCGCTGCAGAACTCTGCCGCATGGAATCTTGGCAAGAAGTTTCCGCTCATGGATGGCGGAAACGGGGAAGCACCGTTGTCCATGGCGACAGGTAAGATCGTGCTGATGGAACGCGGCGTGGTCCCTTTTTCAAAAAAAGCTTTAAAGGCATATCGACGCGGAGCTAAAGCCTTGATTATTTATAATAATGAAAAAGGCGCCTTCCAGGGTTCACTTGAAGGCTTGAAGCTTCCCATTCCGGTTGTATCGATTACCAAGGAAGAGGGGGAATGGCTCAAGCGGAAAGCAATCGAGGAAAACCAGTGGGTGGAAACACGCCAGGAGAAGGTGGATCAGTCGCTTGCTCCGTTCAGCTCCCGGGGGCCGGTCACGACAAGCTGGGCGATCAAACCCGACATTCTAGCGCCTGGAGTCGACATCTTCAGCACCGTTCCTGGAGGCTATAAAGCACTGAGCGGTACGAGTATGGCTTCTCCGCATGTGGCAGGAGTGGCGGCATTAATCAAAGAGGCGCATCCGGACTGGACACCGGCAGAAATCAAGACCTCATTGATGAGTACCGCGGACCTGATCAAAAATAAACAAGATGAACCGTATGTGCCGACTGAACAGGGAGCGGGATACATTGACCCGGAAGAAGCGATTCACCCGAAGCTCTGGATATCACCGGGCTCGCTTCGGTTGGGGAAATTAGAGGAGAAAAAATTCCTGCATGCAAACTCGGTCATAACCTTAACCAATACAGATCATCAAACGAAAACTTTCCACTTTCTTGTCCCTGACGAAGATCGCGGAGTATCCTGGTCAATGCCGTCATCCGTCACTCTCGCTCCGAATCAGTCGGAGAAAGTAAAGGTTGAGGCGAGTTTATCGAAAGCCTTTTTATCAGAAGGAATACATCAAGGGTATGTGAAAATCGAAGGACCAGATGAAACCTACTCGCTTCCCTATTTATTTATGAATGAAGGCGACGATTACGCGAAGATCTCCGGGTTCGAGCTTTTTCAGGACTGGGAAACGTCGAAGGATCTCTCCTATCGCTTCTACTTAACGGAAGATGCCGAAGAGGTTACTGTTGATCTTTACCGGGCGGGAACGATGTTGTCCATTGGCAGGCTGTTCTCGATCAGTAAACCGAGCGCAGGCACGGTAGAAGGTGAAGCAGATGTCCGGCTGCCGGATCTCGCAGGTCCATATGTGGCGGTGGTTACTGTGGAAAGGAACGACCAGACAAACAGCTACCCATTCCCGGTAATGTTTCAATCACCGAAATGATGCAAGTTCTATAGCAGTTATTTAATCCGAACGACGATGAATGGTGAACATCTTCGTTCGGATTTTTTATGCATGAGGCAAGTATGTTAGAGTTCCTAGAGCACTGCTTTTTCTCAACCGATAAATGAAGGAGAATGAAAGGAAAACGAAGCAGCCATTCCAGCGGAGAGAATTTCCGAAGCGGTGGTCCAGAGAATACCTCTGTATTTTCCTTCTCACTGCCGGTTTTTTGTAGTTCATTTTATACAGTTTACCCCTTATCCATTTACATTCGGAGAGATCTTGAGCATAATGTAAGGTGTTTAGAGAAATTGTGACAAAAATGTGATCGAATGGTGTCAGGCAATTGTATTTTATATCACAAACTCATTGACATAGAGGTACCCCTATTGTATTCTTACAGAGGGTAGAATGATAAGGTTTTCATCAGTATGATTACTGGGTTCAAACCCTTATTTTTCTAGTTCATCTGAAAGCCTAAATGAGCCTGATTTACCGCTAGGAAATTCGCTCCTCTTTATGCTTTTTACACACATAGGTGCGCCGTTATCTGGTATAATTTTGGGGAAATGGTATAAACTAGTATTTTATTTCACTGAATCTACATACCTGGAGATAAGACTGACCCTCGGCCTTTATAACGGACCTCCTTGGAACCATTCATTTAGTAGTCGAGAGCTTGGGAGAAGAGAATTATATGCAATCAATGCAATCTTACAACCGAATGATGTCCCGTCAACGCAAATGGATGTTCTACCTTCTAGCATTATTCGTTCTTGGGTGGGGTTTTACACCCTGGAAATCGATTTTCCTCGGCCTTCTATTGGGAAGTGTCTTAAGTTTCTACAATCTTTGGACGATGCAAAGAAAAATCCACAAATTAGGTAAACATTCCGCAAACCATACAAATTCAAAAGAGCGAAAGCCTTCACTAGGCACACTTTCGCGTTTAGCAACAGGCGCGCTGGCTGCCGTCGTTGCCCTTCAATTTGAAGAGTATTTCCATATCATTTTTGTAGTATTGGGCTTAATGACAGCCTACCTTGTCATTTTTATAGATTACCTGTTCAACAAGTCAACAGAATAGCATGATGGAAGAGAGGTGAACAGATTGAATCACGAAGCACCGATGTGGAACGACGCATTCGGAATCAGCTGGCTGGACTTTAATTTAGCAAACGTCCTCATGATGCTGGTAGCTTCCGTAATTGTGTTCGTTATAAGTGTAGCGGCTACAAGAGGTTTACAACGGAGACCTAGAGGTTTTCAGAACTTCATGGAGTGGCTGATCGATTTTATTAAAGGAATTATTGGGTCTAACATGGACTGGCAAGTAGGGAGAATGTTCCTGCCTTTAGGATTAACTCTCTTCACATACATCTTCGTTGCCAATATGTTAGGAGTTGTAACTATTTGGGCTCCGCATGGCACGTTATGGTGGAAATCTCCAACATCAGACCCAGGCATTACACTGACTCTCGCCGTTATGGTAGTGGTTCTCACTCACTATTACGGGTTAAAATTGAAAGGACCTTCGGAATACGGGAAAGACTTTGTCCGACCGCTTCCATTCTTACTTCCTTTTAAGATCATTGAAGAGTTCTCCAATACATTGACGCTTGGTCTTCGTCTGTATGGGAATATTTACGCGGGAGAAATTTTGCTCGGACTGCTTGCAGGACTGGCAACCTCCAGTGTCGTAGGATTTATGGGTGGAGTTATTCCACTGCTTGCATGGCAGGCGTTTAGTACATTCGTAGGTTTTATCCAGGCGTTTATTTTCACTATGTTAACAATGGTGTATATGTCTCACAAAGTGAGTGCTGACCATTAATAAAAAATATTATTTTAAATATATGAGGAGGAATTTAACATGGGTCTAATTGCAGCGGCAATCGCAGTAGGTCTTGCAGCAGTAGGTGCAGGTATTGGTAACGGTTTAATCGTAGGAAGAACAGTAGAAGGAATTGCTCGTCAGCCTGAGCTCCGCGGAGTTCTTCAAACCACTATGTTCATTGGTGTTGCCCTAGTAGAGGCACTTCCAATCATCGGTGTTGTAATTGCATTTATCGTATTGGGCAGATAATGAAGTCTATGGTGATGGCGAAGTAGGCAAGACAAGCTTCGCCATTACTTTAAGAACAGAACATATTGTTTATACCCATTGATTCTAAATGAAAAACTTCGACTTAAACCTTTAAGCCGGGTTTTTCTCATGTATAGCCCATGACTGGATGGTGTCGAAAGGAGTGAGCAACGTGCAAACTTTTACTGGATTATTAGTCCTAGGATCCGAAGCAGGAGGAGCTGGAGGACTTAACATTGGAGATATGATCGTTCAACTCATCATTTTCCTAGTATTACTGGCGTTATTAGGAAAATTTGCGTGGGGTCCTTTCATGAACATGATGAAAGAACGGGAAGACTACATCTCAAATGAAATAGATACGGCCGAAAAGAGCCGCGAAGAAGCCCAGCGCATGCAGCGGGAAGCTTCTGAAGAACTGAAGCAGACAAGACAAGATGCACAGAATATCATTGAAGAAGCACGTAAAACAGGTGCTCAGCAAGAGAAGACAATTATTGAAACAGCTAAAAGCGAAGCAGAGCGTATGAAGAAATCTGCTCGCCAGGAGATTGTTCAAGAGAAAGAAAAAGCGGTTCAGGAGCTCAAGGATCAGGTGGCCACGATGTCCGTTATGATCGCCTCCAAAGTAATCGAGAAGGAATTGTCTGAACGCGATCAGGAGAAACTGATTGCTGAATATATTAACGAAGCAGGCGACGAGCGATGAGTGAAACTATCATTGCAAAGCGTTATGCGCAGGCACTTTTTCATTTAGGTCAGGAGCGTTCAAAGCTTGAAGAATTTGAATCTGAACTTCGAACGCTTCAAGAAGTCTTACGTAATAACCAAGCGCTTTATTCTTTCTTACAGCATCCACGAATTACGCTGGATCAGAAGAAGCAGCTGGTAAATAAATCTTTCCAATCGTTCTCTGAGGAAGTCGTCCACACGTTAAATTTACTGCTGGATCGTCATAGAGAAGAGATTATATCAGCAATGGTAGATCAATTCCTTACTTTGATGAACGAGACGAAAGGTATCGCAGACGCAAAGGTTTATTCCGTCCGCGCGCTCTCTGAAGGTGAAAAGAAGCGAATCTCTAAGACGTTTGCACCGAAAGTAGGAAAGCAGACGCTCAATATAACGAATTATGTAGATCGTTCCTTGATCGGAGGACTGCGGGTGAGAATTGGCAACCGTATTTTCGATGGTTCTGTTAGTGGTAAACTTAACCGCATTGAACGTGAACTTGTATCGAATAAATGATGATAGGGGTGAAATGGCATGAGCATCAAAGCTGAAGAAATCAGTGCGCTGATTAAGCAGCAAATTGAAAACTATGAATCCGATATAGAAGTCAATGATGTAGGTACTGTTATTGAAGTTGGTGACGGGATCGCACGTGCTCATGGTCTTGATAACGTCATGGCCGGAGAGCTCGTTGAATTCTCAAATGGTGTCATGGGATTGGCACAGAACTTGGAAGAAACCAATGTAGGTCTAGTAATCCTTGGACCTTACACAGATATTAAAGAAGGCGACGAGGTTCGTCGTACTGGACGCATCATGCAGATTCCTGTAGGTGAAGAAATGCTGGGCCGTGTCGTCAATCCATTGGGACAGCCTGTTGATGGACTGGGACCGATTGAAACGACTAAGACTCGTCCTATCGAATCCGCAGCCCCAGGGGTAATGGATCGTAAATCGGTCGATGAACCACTGCAAACAGGGATTAAAGCAATCGATGCCCTAGTGCCGATCGGCCGCGGTCAGCGTGAGCTGATCATCGGAGACCGTCAGACAGGGAAAACATCTGTCGCAATCGACGCGATTTTAAATCAGCACGATCAGGATATGATTTGTATTTACGTTGCGATTGGCCAGAAGGAATCCACAGTACGCGGTACTGTAGAAACTCTTCGCCGCCGCGGAGCGCTTGATTATACGATCGTTGTAACGGCAAGTGCTTCTCAGCCGGCACCACTTTTATATCTTGCTCCATATGCAGGCGTATCTTTAGGTGAGGAATTCATGTACAACGGCAAGCACGTGCTCGTCGTCTATGATGACCTTTCCAAGCAGGCAGCTGCTTATCGTGAACTTTCCTTGCTGCTTCGCCGTCCGCCGGGCCGTGAAGCCTTCCCAGGGGATGTATTCTACTTGCACTCCCGTCTGCTAGAGCGTGCTGCTAAATTGAGTGACGCTAAAGGTGGAGGATCGCTGACAGCTCTTCCATTCGTTGAAACACAGGCAGGAGATATTTCTGCTTATATTCCAACGAACGTAATTTCCATTACAGACGGACAGATCTTCTTACAGTCCGATCTATTCTTCTCAGGTGTACGCCCAGCGATCAACGCCGGTCTATCGGTTTCCCGTGTAGGGGGTTCCGCACAGATTAAAGCGATGAAGAAGGTTGCTGGTACCTTGAGACTTGACCTTGCTTCTTACCGTGAACTGGAAGCCTTCGCACAGTTCGGCTCTGATTTGGATAAATCCACCCAGGCGAAACTGAACCGCGGGGCACGTACCGTTGAAGTCCTGAAACAAGGTCTTCACCAGCCGCTAGCTGTAGAGAAACAAGTCATGATTATTTACTCCTTAACAAGAGGTTTCTTAGATGAGATCCCAGTGGAAGACATTACTCGCTTCGAGTCAGAATTCCACACATGGTTAGATAACAATCGTTCAGAGCTTCTAGCTAAACTTCGTGAGACAGGTAAACTGGCAGAAGAAGAGGAAATGAGTGGAGCGGTTAAAGAATTCAAGAAAACATTTGTTATTTCTGAATAATCGGCTTCAGAGCTAGAAAGGGTGGTGAAACAGCGTGGCATCCCTTAGAGATATTAAAGGACGGATTACTTCCACGAAGAAAACGAAGCAGATTACCAAAGCCATGGAAATGGTTTCAGCTTCCAAACTGAATCGTGCGGAGCAAAACGCGAAAAACTTTGTTCCATACAGCGACAAAATCCAAGAAGTTGTAACAAATATTTCGGCCGGAAGCTCAAGCAGGCATCCGATGCTTCAAACGCGTGACGTAAAGCGGACGGGGTATCTTGTTATTACTTCCGATCGTGGTCTTGCCGGGGCTTACAACAGCAGTATCCTGCGCAAGGTGTATAACCAGATAATACACAACCACACGTCAGCAGATGAATATAAAATAATTACAATCGGCAAAGTCGGCCGTGACTTTTTCCGTAAAAGGAATATGCCGGTGGATATGGACATCACCGCACTGGCGGATCAGCCGAATTTCGCAGATATCAAAGACATTGCTCATGATACGGTTAAGCTATTTATCGATGAAGAAATCGATGAGCTTTATCTTTATTACAACCACTTCGTAAGCGCCATGACACAGGAAGTGACCGAGAAGAAAGTGCTTCCGCTGAACGAATTAAGTGATAAGAAAGCTGCTTCAAGCTCGTATGAGTATGAGCCTGACGAAGACCAGATTCTGGAAGTATTGCTTCCACAATACGCAGAAAGCTTGATTTACGGCGCATTGCTTGATGGCAAAGCCAGTGAGCATGCCGCACGTATGACGGCTATGAAGAGTGCTACAGATAATGCCGATGATTTAATTGGAGATCTGACACTTTCATACAACCGTGCCCGTCAAGCCGCGATTACTCAGGAGATTACAGAGATCGTCGGCGGTGCAGCTGCCCTCGAATAGTAATTCCTTGATTTTTGAACAGTATGTTAGGAGGGAAATCGATGAGTAAAGGACGCGTAACTCAAATTATGGGACCGGTTGTCGACGTTACCTTTGATAACGGACAACTTCCTGAAATTAATAACGCATTACACGTTAGATATGACGCTGTATCGGAACACGAAAAAAGCGTCGACCTTACGCTGGAAGTAGCCCTGCATCTTGGGGATAACGCCGTGCGTACAGTAGCGATGTCTTCCACTGAAGGCGTAATGCGCGGTACAGAAGTTCTCGATACAGGCGGCCCGATTGCGGTACCTGTAGGCGAAGTAACACTCGGCCGTGTATTTAACGTACTAGGGGAAAATATTGATTTGGATGAGCCGCTGGCAGATGACGTCCGCCGTGACCCGATTCACCGTGGTGCACCAACATTCGAAAACTTGGCAACAGACACGGAGATCCTGGAAACAGGAATCAAAGTTGTTGACCTGCTTGCCCCATATGTAAAAGGTGGTAAAATCGGTTTGTTCGGCGGTGCCGGAGTAGGAAAAACCGTATTGATCCAGGAGCTTATTAACAACATCGCACAGGAACACGGAGGAATTTCCGTATTCGCAGGTGTTGGTGAGCGTACTCGTGAAGGAAACGACCTTTACTATGAAATGAAAGATTCCGGCGTAATCGCCAAAACCGCGATGGTTTTCGGTCAGATGAACGAGCCGCCTGGTGCCCGTATGCGCGTGGCCCTGACTGGCTTAACAATGGCTGAATACTTCCGTGATGATCAAGGACAAGACGTATTGTTCTTCATCGATAACATTTTCCGTTTCACCCAGGGTGGTCTGGAAGTATCCGCACTGCTTGGCCGTATGCCATCAGCCGTAGGTTACCAGCCGACACTCGCAACCGAAATGGGTCAGCTTCAAGAACGTATTACCTCAACGGATAAAGGTTCCGTAACGTCTATCCAGGCGATCTACGTACCTGCCGATGACTATACCGACCCGGCTCCAGCGACAACCTTCGCTCACTTGGATGCAACAACTAACCTTGAGCGTAAGCTATCCGAGCAAGGGATTTACCCTGCCGTGGATCCACTGGCTTCCACTTCTCGTGCCCTTGACCCGGAAATCGTTGGATCCGAGCACTACGATATCGCCCGTGAAGTACAGCGTACTTTGCAGCGTTACAAAGAATTGCAGGACATCATTGCCATCCTTGGTATGGATGAATTGTCCGATGAAGATAAACTGACTGTTTCCCGTGCTCGCCGCGTACAGTTCTTCTTATCTCAAAACTTCCACGTAGCTGAACAGTTTACAGGCCAAAAAGGTTCCTATGTACCCGTTGCTGAAACAGTGAAAGGCTTTAAAGAAATTCTTGACGGCAAATACGATGATATTCCTGAGGACGCATTCCGTCTTGTCGGACGCATCGAAGAAGTTGTTGAGAAAGCAAAGCAAATGCAATAAGCACTTAAGTCAATCAGCGGACGTTCTCATATTAGAGCGTCCCGCTGATCAGCTTACTGCCTAAGGAGGAAAAGATATGAGCACACTAACGGTGAGTGTTGTCACTCCTGATGGCCCGGTTTTAGAAGGCGAGTATGAGATGGTCAGCTGTAAAGCAGAAAGTGGAGAGCTTGGGATTCTGCCCGGGCACATTCCAATGGTTGCTCCGCTTTCCATCAGCGCTATTCGCTTGAAAGGCGAAGGGGATTCCAATCGAATCGCAGTCAGCGGAGGTTTTCTAGAAGTTCGCACGAAGACAGTAACCATACTGGCTCAATCAGCCGAACGACCTTCCGAGATCGATGTGGACCGCGCCCGCATGGCGAAAGAACGCGCAGAGAAACGCCTTCAAAACAAACAAGACCAGATGGATTTTAAACGGGCGGAGATGGCCCTCAAACGTGCCATTAATCGTTTGGATGTTTACGAGAATAACTTCTAAGCTGCTTTCATTTTTGAGAGCAGTTTTTTTGTGGAGTTGTGTAGCGGTGGAGTGGCATTATGGAGAAACGGTGAAATGTGGTTTCGCAATAATAATGGAGTTATCGCAATAAAAATGAGATTTTCGCAATAAAAATCATTTTTTCGCAATTAAAATCATCAGATCGCAATTAAATCAGGATTATCGCAATAATGCCGGATTTGCACTGCAGATGAGGAAGGCGGATCGAGGCATTCTATTTGTTTCGCCACCACTTTGTGGTAGAGAGTTCAACTGGAGAGAGATAGGCACGGTTTCGCCGCGATAATCTCGAAATACCCGTGACTATGAGAGTTTCGCCGTGACAATCTCAAAATAGCTGCGATTAGGTTGCTGGAGCGATCTGGATTCCTGCCGTCTTAGCGGGTACAGGCAGGAAAAACTGGTGCGCGGATGTAGTTGAAGCACCGCTGAGCAAATTCAGTTCACCCAGGCCCTCCCACTTTTTTTGCAAAAGCAAGGGTTTCCAATGTAGAATTTCGGCATATAATTCTTGAGTAAAGCGCCCAGTCGACAGGAAGGCGAAATGTGTCCGTTCCACCCTTCGCAATTATTTCCCGGAAAATACAGCATCTGCTGTAAGATTACGTCAGAACGAAATTTATTTGTCACTATTGCCCGGGAAATAGTTGTCGGGAAATCCCATTTTGTCATCTTCTGTTAAATGGGGAGACGCATAAAACCAGCGGCGTTGACAAAATACGTCTTACCTGTCACCGTGTATAGAGTGTTTTAAACTAAAGAGGTGTTCGTAATGGATCAATATTTTGCACAGAATGCGTTGTTAAGCATGACGTCTCATATTATTTTCATCATCATTACCTGGAGGGTGCTGCAATCCTTAAACTTTACAGGCATTTTTAAAAAGAACCGTGTCTTTGAGGCGCGTGTACTGATGATCTTTTTGACGATTGCGATTGCAACGACTGTGAGCCAGTTCTTTCTTGATTTGATTGCCTGGTCGCAGAGCCTTGTGCTTCTTTTTTAGTGTTGTATTAAGGTTCTGATAAAAATCAGGTTTAGCTTAGTGCTTTATGCGGAATTAGAAATATATTACAGTTGAGAAAACGCTGTCATTCGCTGCTATAAATCAGTCAGGGTTTCTCCGTCTTGACCAGTTAATGTTCTTGCAGGATTGCGGATTTTGTTAGGATTTGTATCGTATGAAATAGTGCTCCTCAGGTCAAACTGAAAGTAAGTAAATGCTTGGGGAGGCATTCAAAATGAAAAGCGTACTCATTGGTTTATTATCTTTATTTATTGTTGGTACAGGTGTTGATCCGCAGAAAACGGCTGGAGAGGAAACATGGAGCAATCAGCTCGATGAGTTTGTGTCGTTTGCTGAGGGTGAACATCTGGAGATAAACAGTTGGACGATAACGATGAAAGAAGCTTTACCTACCCACGATTTGAAAAGTGTGCAGCGCGAATTGCGTGCATATTTGCCTGAGGGCTCTATTAAAAAAGAATCGAATAGAAATGCGAATAAATGGACGATCGACGGTCAGAAAACGGAGAAACTCGTCGAACAGTTTATAGTGATTCTTCCAAAAAATGCAAAGGAATCACCTGAATTAGTTTATGTTTTATCAGGAGCGGGAACATCGACATTAACCAAGAGCAAAATCGACAATTATGTCCAAGATGTGAAAAGTCGTTTTTTCTCAAAAAATGTTGGGATTTTCTCTTGTCTTAAGGCAAAGTCTAGTGGTATTATAGATGATGTTTTAGTCTATCAAAAATTCCAACAACTATTCAATATAGCTACCATCGAAGAAGTCATCGAACCCAGCTGGACGAGCAGATCCGGCTACACTGAAACATGGGGAAATGCCATACCCCTCGCGGAGAAGAAGATGAATGTTCAGTTTGCCACCCGAACTTTGGGCGGTAAGACAAACATTACGATTGGCACACCCATTATTACTGCTGAATATTAATAATAATGAATATGGACGCGGAGGAGAATGAACCTTGGAAAAAATCATCGTCCGTGGTGGGAGGCAGCTGAAAGGCACTGTTAAAGCTGAAGGCGCAAAGAATGCCGTACTGCCTGTCATCGCAGCAAGTATTATTGCAAGTGAAGGAAAAAGTGTATTGCACGAAGTCCCTGCTTTAGCTGATGTATCAACCATCAATGAAGTTATTCGATATATGAATGCCGTCGTAGACGTGGATCAAAATACAGTAACCATCGATGCTTCTGGAGATCTGACCACAGAAGCTCCGATCGAATATGTAAGGAAAATGCGTGCTTCTGTTCTTGTACTGGGACCACTTTTGGCCCGGTATGGCCATGCTAAGGTTGCCCTGCCTGGCGGATGTGCAATTGGCTCACGCCCAATTGATCAGCATCTGAAAGGTTTCGAAGCAATGGGTGCAGAAGTTACCGTCGGAAATGGATACATTGAAGCTGAAGTAAACGGACGCCTGCAAGGAGCGAAGATTTATTTTGACGTTCCAAGTGTTGGCGCAACTGAAAACGTGATGATGGCCGCTGCATTAGCTGAAGGAAAAACCATCCTTGAGAACTGTGCGAAAGAGCCGGAAATTGTTGATTTAGCGAACTACTTGAACAAAATGGGCGGCCATGTCGTAGGCGCCGGAACTGAAACGATCCGCATTGAAGGTGTGGAAAAGCTTACTGGAGCTACTCATACGATTATTCCAGACCGGATTGAAGCAGGAACCTTTATGGTGGCTGCCGCAATCACTGGCGGTAACGTGTTAGTTCAAGGAGCGATGCATGAGCATTTGCGTCCCCTCGTTTCCAAAATGGAAGAGATGGGTGTCATCATTGAAGAGGAAGCAGAAGGACTGCGAGTGATCGGCCCTGATTACTTGAAGGCAACGGATATTAAGACGATGCCGCATCCTGGATTTCCTACTGATATGCAGTCGCAAATGATGGCCTTGATGTTAAATGCACATGGAACAAGCGTGATTACAGAAACGGTTTTCGAAAATCGTTTCATGCATGTGGAAGAATTCAGACGTATGAATGCGCGCCTTAAGATTGAAGGACGTAGTGTTATCGTTGAAGGACCTTCTTCTCTTCAAGGAGCAGAAGTGGCCGCAACAGACTTGCGTGCTGGAGCAGCATTAATCCTGGCTGGACTTGTTGCTGACGGTTATACGCGAGTGACAGAACTTAAGCATTTGGACCGCGGCTATGTAAACTTCACAGAGAAGCTAGCACAGCTTGGCGCCGATATTGAACGAATTAAAGAAGAAGAAGTATATAGCGAAGATTTAGAACCTAGCGAATCTGTCTCGACCTTATAACATTCTTACTCATAGCTTGCTCATTTCAAAATTCTTGAAATGGGCAAGCTTTTTTAGTTCTATCAACCCCGCTTTCTGGATACATTTTAGTAGAGGGATCTACTATATGATTCGGGAGGATGGCGAATGTTAAGACAAAGATGGATAGGAATAATCACAGCTGGCAGTCTTTTTCTGCTAATACTTATGATTCCAACACTCATTGTAGTACCATTTACGGGATCAAATAATGTAGAACATGCGCAGGAAACGGGAGCTGTGAAGCAGAAAGAAGAGCTTCCCTCTAAGATTTCACCATTTTCAATTAAGGTCCTGAGAAGCGGCACAAATCAAGTGGAGGATGTGCCGCTGGAGACGTATGTCGCCCGTGTCGTGGCTTCTGAGATGCCGGTCGATTTCGAATTAGAGGCACTGAAAGCTCAGGCTCTCGCTGCCCGTACGTACATTACCCAGCACATGGTGCAGGATAAGCCGGTTTCCAAACAGGCAGATGTGACGGATACGACCACCGACCAAGTCTACAAGAACGATCAGGAACTCAAAGATCAATGGAAAGATGCGTATCAAGAAAATATGAACAAAATTAACAAAGCTGTTAAGGAAACTTCGGGGGAGATCATTACCTACGATGGCAAGCCGATCACCGCAGCTTTTTTCTCAACGAGTAACGGATATACCGAGAATGCAGAGGACTACTGGGCAGATAAGATTCCTTATTTGAAAAGTGTGGCCAGCCCATGGGATGAAGATTCTCCTAAGTTTAAGGATCAAAAGATTGTCACTACCTCAGCCCTGGATGAGGCTCTTGGGGTGTCCCCGGCCGCGTCGATTCAAAGTGCGAAGATCACGAAAACATCCAGCAACCGGGTTGATAAGCTGACGCTCGACGGCAAGACGTTTACCGGAAGAGAAATTCGAGAAAAGTTTAATCTCCGCTCGAGTGATTTCAGTCTGCAGCAGAAGGGCGATCACATTATATTCACAACGACGGGATATGGTCACGGAATTGGCATGAGTCAATACGGGGCGAACGGGATGGCGAAGGCTGGCAAGGATTATAAAGAAATTATTCACCACTATTATCAGCAAACGAAGATCGCTCCGATTAGCAAGCAGACGGCGCTTGCTTCGTTGAACTGATGCCGGGAGAGTCCTTTTTCACAGAGGACTCTCTTTTTTATAAGAAAATTATCCGTAATACTTGATTGGGAAGGTATGAGGGTTTCCGTTATGGTAAACAGTGTTTAGGAGGGCCGGGAAATCACTCCCTTTCCATGGGCGGACGGTGAGCTTCCTCGGGCAAAGCCCTGTGGGATCTCACCCTGTCCTGTGCATCCCATAGGAGTCTCGCAATTTCCCTGCCCTCCTTACTTTAAGTAGTAGAACGGAAATATCAATTTCTCCTGCAATAAATAAAGAGATTCTTTTACCATAGATAAAACGCAGGGAGAGCTCTCTGATGAAGTTCGTCTAGCATTTTCCCACCAAACGGATATGCCGTTGGTACAGCAAACTCTTTATTTAGAAGAGAGCGGAACAAGGGGGTTCCTCTCATGCTTTCGATGCAAAGGTTAGCAGCAAGAAACGCTTTAGAGTACCGCTCAACTTCAGGTGTGATTTCGAGAATCTCATAGAGCAAAGGGCGGAGGGGAACTAGGAGACTCCTGCAGGAGAAGAGTGCAGGATGAGACCCCGGAAAGCTTTGCTTGAGGAGGCTCATCGCGCGCCTGCGGAAAGCGAGTAGTTCCCCGCAGTCCCTAAAATCTAAACTAAAGTCTCGAAATCCATTCAAGTTTATTACAATATAGATTCCACTGAGTACCATACAGGTTTCTCCTTGTGTCCAGTGAAAATCGATCTCTTTTGCTGTAATTGCCCCTAATGAAATGAAATATCATTCAGCCGCCAAAATTGCTAGACAATCGCATGCCAATGCCATTCCTGGGCTTGTTTCTAGTAAGTAGTCGGAATAATGAAAAGAAAATTTTTCCTCTGCATGTATATATTTCTCTGAATCTGATCAGAATGATTTTTGAGGTGATGTACAATGAGAGAGGATGGAAAGAAAAGCGTGACTAAACTAAAATTTAAACGCTTAATGCGCAAGAAATGGTTGTATCCAGCTTTGTATTTATCTGTTGCCGCTTTAGTTCTAGTAGGAGTGTTCTGGTATCAGCAATCTTCAAATAATGTGGAGAATAAAATTGCTGAACAGCCGCAATCCGATGTGCAAGATGATGTTGTCACTCAGAAGTCTATGAATGAACACGATTCACAAGCAGTTATGAATCAGAATGAAAACCTAGGCGTGCCTGTGGCGGATGCTAAAGCAGCTTCCATTGTCACCAAGTTCTATGATTATGACGCATCCCAAGATCAACAAGAAAATGCACTGGTCCTATACAACAATAAGTATTATCAAAGCGAAGGCGTCGATTACACGAAAGAAGATGGAAGTGCATTTGATGTAACTGCAGCTCTTTCAGGAACCGTTACAGAAGTAAAAGAAGACCCATTGTATGGCAATGTTGTTGAAATTACTCATGACGATGATGTGACGACCGTTTATGCTAGTTTAGATGATGTTCAAGTTAAAGCTGGATCTGAAGTGATTCAGGGCGATGTTTTAGGGAAAGCCGGCACGAACTCTTTCGGGCAGGACAGCGGTGTACACGTACACTTTGAAGTTCGCAACGAAGGTCAGCCAGTGAACCCAGAAAGTTTCTTCGGACAGCCAATCAGTAAAATTAAAGAAGACGTGGCGAAGCAAGAAGAGCAGGAAAAAGCAGCTCCAGAAGCAACAACAGAACAGCAAGCTGATGATCAAAGTGACAGTACGTTAACGGACGATCAGCAGCAAGGGATCGATGAAGCACCAGCAGCACCTGATGCAGGTGATGATGGTTCAGATGCAGATGCGAATCAAGGTCAAACAACCGATGATGAACAAACGCCAGACGATGGCCAGTCTTCAGATGAAGACAGCGCTTCATCCCTTTCTGACACCCAAGCTTAAAAATGGAGGTTTCTACCTCCATTTTTTTGTGTTTTAAAAAAGAGATTGGGACATAAGTCTTTTAGCTATTATTAAATCCGAACGATGATGAAATGTAAATCACATTCTTCCATCATCGTTCGGATTTTTGGGCAGCGTGAGGTAGGACTTCGAAATTTTTCACAGGACGTATCCTTTGTTTAACTCTTTTATTCCTAAGACTCGACGTATGAACAAAGGAGAAAGGAAGTGAAAGAGGAACCATCCCAGCGGAGTGTATTTCCGGAGCGACCCATCAGATAAACCTTTTTGCCCTCCATTTTCTCCACTCCTCTTTTTTGAGTTTTAAAAAAGAGGCTCTCCTCATACACCTTCCCATCCCAGGCAGTTATCACTTTCTTTTTTTATCAACAAAGCTTCTAGAATTCCTTCCGCATATTCTATTTGGACAGGTATCGTCTAAACAGGAATCTGACTCCAAGCGCCATCGTGTGGCATATATGCTGTCATTTATTAATACAATGAGGATAACCGAGCACTCGGTAACATCCAGGGTGATCCAGCAGGAACAACATCAGAGAAGATCCGCCCAATGCAACACAAAGAACTTGTCTCAGCCGACCCCTTGGATAGTCAATCACAGGAGGCGAGTGGAGTGCATGATTACATCAAAGAGAGGACCATCAAGATCGGCGAGTACATTATTGAGTCAAAGAAGACGGTGAGAGTCATCGCCAAGGAATTTGGCGTATCGAAAAGTACGGTTCATAAGGATTTAACAGAGCGGCTCCCGGAGATTAATCCAGAGCTTGCAAAACAGGTAAAGGAGATACTGGACTACCACAAAGAAATTCGGCATCTGCGCGGAGGTGAAGCTACTCGCCTGAAATACCAGACTCAAATTATGAAAGAACAACCGGTGCAATCCTTGCAATAACGGCTCTGGAACCTCTCTATGTCAAAATCCCTCGAATAATGGAAAGTTTTTTCATCACAAATGCGACGATTTTTTTGAAAATGTGATAGAATATAGTATTAGATGCGTAATGTTTTCGGATAAACACGCGATACTAAATATGAGGGAAGAAAGTATTATCTGAAGGGTGAACTTCAGCGTCTTTTCTTAAGCTGCTCTTAGGGGCTGCTTTGGATTGAATCAGACGGGGTATTTGGCAGGACGAACGTTTGTCCCAGGCGAATCCCGATACTGGACGTTTCTGCTTTTCTTATGAATAGGGAGGATCTACAGGACATGTTTGCAAGGGATATCGGAATTGATCTGGGTACAGCGAATGTACTCATTCATGTAAAAGGTAAAGGAATTGTTTTGAACGAGCCGTCTGTCGTGGCAATGGATCGTAATACAGGTAAGGTGCTTGAAGTAGGGGAAGAGGCGCGCCGCATGGTCGGACGTACGCCTGGCAACATTGAAGCTATCCGTCCTTTGAAAGACGGCGTAATTGCCGATTTTGACGTCACAGAAGCGATGCTTAGACACTTTATCCAGAAGACGAACGTGCGAGGATTCCTTTCTAAGCCCCGCATGCTCATCTGCTGCCCTACCAATATTACGAAAGTAGAGCAGAAAGCGATTAAAGAAGCGGCGGAGAAATCCGGCGGTAAGAAGATTTATTTAGAAGAAGAACCGAAAGTAGCAGCCATTGGCGCAGGAATGGATATTTTCCAGCCGAGCGGAAATATGGTTGTGGACATAGGCGGCGGAACAACCGATGTGGCTGTTCTTTCTATGGGCGATATTGTGACCGCTTCCTCTATCAAAATGGCCGGGGACAAATTTGACCAGGAAATTTTGCAATACATTAAGAAGCAATATAAACTTCTGATCGGTGAGCGGACAGCGGAAGATATTAAAGTGAATATTGCCACCGTATTTCCTGGCTCCCGTCAGGAAGAGATTGATATTCGCGGCCGTGATATGGTTTCAGGTCTGCCGCGGACGATTACGGTCAACTCTACAGAAATTGAAAAGTCGTTACGAGAATCGGTTCAGGTGATTGTGCAGGCAGCGAAATCTGTCTTAGAACGTACACCACCGGAACTGTCTGCGGATATTATCGATCGCGGTGTGATTATGACCGGGGGTGGAGCACTGCTGCACGGTATCGACCAGCTGCTTGCCGAAGAGCTGAAGGTTCCCGTGCTGGTAGCTGAATCTCCAATGGACTGTGTGGCCGCTGGAACAGGAATCATGCTTGAGAATATCGATAAAGTCGCAAAAAATAAAATCGGCTAAAAAGGAGCGATACCATTGTTAAGAGGATTCTATACGGCTGCAGCCGGCATGATGGCCAATCAGCGCAGGCAGGAAACACTATCCAATAATATGTCGAATGCTTACACGCCTGGCTATAAAGCGGATCAGGGCGTGATGCGTGCCTTTCCAGAGATGCTGATGGAACGAATGGACTCTGCGTCGATTCCCACGTCACATGGCTCAAAGCTGCCGGTCAAGCATACCCTGGGTTCTCTTAACACCGGTGTCTATATGCAAGAAGCGGTTCCTGACTTTTCTCAAGGAGATGTTCGAGAAACAGGAGTCGGAACCGATCTTGCTTTGATTAATGGCCGTCTGCCTGATGAAGATGGCTTCCTTTTTTTCAATGTACAGAATGAAGCTGGGGAACAGCGCTTTACACGGGATGGTAATTTCACCGTAGATGGCGAAGGTTTTCTGACGACGAACCAGGGGTATTATGTTCTTAATAATGCGGGAAATCCGATTCAAACGGACAATATGGACTTTACCGTTTCTGAGGACGGTCAGCTGAACGTGAACGGCCAGCAGATTCCACTGGGGATTTCGTATACGGCTAATGCGACGGACATGATGAAGGATGGCAATGGCCTTTATCAGCCGGGAGCAGACGCGGACCCATTAGTGAATGCGCGCACAACCGCAGACTTTCAAGTGCAGCAGAAGGCACTGGAAGGATCGAACGTAGATCCTGCCAAAACGATGACTGAAATGATGAATACATATCGCTCGTTTGAAATGAATCAGCGAGTACTGAAAGCTTATGATCAGAATATGGAAAAAGCCGTCACTGAAATCGCGAGAATACGATAAGGAGTGGTACACCTTGATCAACCGTTCCATGATTCAGGCGTCCGTTACAATGGGGCAGCTGCAAAACAAGCTGGATTTAATTGGCAATAACCTTTCCAATACGAATACCACGGGTTACAAAAGCAGACAAGCTGACTTCTCATCCCTGTTATATCAACAGATTGACAACTTAGACGACCCTGAGATGCAGACGGGGCGACAGACTCCTGCAGGGATCCGGGTGGGGAGCGGCGCTAAGCTTGCTCACACAAACCTTGACTTATCGCAGGGAAGCCTTCAGAATACAGGACGAGAGTTAGATGTCGCCCTGCTTAGAGAGAACGATTTATTTAAAATTCAGGCAGAAGGGGAGAATGGCCTGGAAACGCAGTATACGCGTTCAGGCAACTTCTACCTGAGTCCTTTAAATAATGGCGAAATGATGCTTACCAATGCAGAGGGACGCCCGGTTCTTGGCGCAGACGGAAATCCGATCACACTCGCTGATAACATGGACGGGCTGTCCGTACGAGAAGACGGCGCACTCCTCGTCACCCGCGGCGATCAGCAGAATGTAGAAGGACAGCTTGGCATTGCCCGGGCGGTCCGGCCGCGCATGCTGGAAGCAGCAGGCGGCAACCGTTTCCGCCTTCCGGAAAATGTCCAGGCACAAGGGATCCTGGAGAATGTTTCTCAACAAGACACCCAGGTTCAAAGCCAGACGCTCGAAGCTTCTAATGTCGACGTTTCTAAAGAAATGACTGACATGCTGATGGCCCAGCGAGCGTATCAATTTAATGCCCGTTCCATTTCCACAAGTGACCAAATGATGGGACTCGTCAACCAGCTCAGATAGATAAACGTAAGGAGTTAGTAACCATGCCGACACAACCAAAAGAACAAGAAAAAAAACAACAGAGAAGCAGCCAGGCGAAACCAGCAGGCAATAAGGCAGCTGACAAACAGACTGAGGTGAAGGAGACGAATGTCCAAGAGACAAACGTCCAAAAACCAAAAGTCGAAAAGACAAAAGCCAAAAAGGAATCGAAGCGCAGCAAAAATAAATCGCCGCGCCGACGCATCCTGCCCATTTGGCTGCGCATCGTTATTGTTCTTGTCTTAAGCGTCGTTGCCCTCCTGATTGGTGTGATGGTTGGATTTGGCGTGATCGGTGATGGGAGCCCTGCGGATGCTCTGAATTGGTCGACTTGGCAGCATATTTGGGATATTGTAAATAAAACGAAATGATCATAACCCCGAACCATTCGGCAATGGTTCGGGGTTTTTCTGTGGTTCGATAGGCTGGCCGGGGTAATCAGTACGCTTTTCTTTTAAGACAACAAAAGATCCACTGTCATTAATGACAGTGGATCTCTATAACGTCTCATGCTGGCAGAATGGTTACCTGCCGGCGGCACCTTTGACGAGTCGAACAATAAGGACAATAATAGCGATAACGAGAAGTATGTGAATTAGATTACCCGCGATACCACCGATCAGACCTAGCAGCCATAGCACTAGTAAAATAATAATGATCGTCCAAAGCATGTCGTTTGCCTCCTTTTACCCTATATTAATAAAATGATTTCTTTCTACAAATTCCTTTTTAAAGGTCTACTTAAACCTAATCCGCCAAATAATTTTGAAGACAGGCATCGAGACCTATATAATATAGTTAGTATGTACGAAGGGAGCTAGTTATATGTTAGATATTCAGCAAATTAAAGAAATCATTCCACACCGCTATCCATTTTTATTAATTGATCAAGTCGAGGAAATTATCGAAGGGGAAAAGGCAGTCGGATACAAGAACGTATCGGTCAACGAACCCTTCTTCCAGGGCCACTTCCCGGATTATCCGGTCATGCCTGGCGTACTGATCACCGAAGCGCTGGCACAAATGGGCGCCGTTGCTATGCTGAAAAAGGAAGAAAACCAAGGCAAATTAGCTTTCTTCACAGGAATTGATAAATGCCGCTTTAAGCGCCAAGTGAAACCCGGCGACCGACTGAAGCTCGAGGTCGAAATCGTTCGTGTTAAAGGACCGATGGGCAAAGGGAAAGCTGTCGCGAGTGTCGATGGGGAAGTTGCTTGTGAAGCAGAAATTATGTTTGCACTAAAATAAAGTCGATTGATAAAGCCGCCGCAATTTTGGGCGGTTTTTTTATTTTGTGTGGAGATTGGCGGTTAGAAGCGATAGTTGCTGGTTTGTGATTGATACAGCTCGTCTGGACGTGCGATAGAGGGTTCGTGATGGAGCGATAGAACGCCGAAAGTCGGATAGAATCTTCGGAAGGTCAGATAGTTCTCCTTTTGGGATGGATAGAACTCTTTTTTGGGAGGATAGACAGGCAGATAGGAGCGATAGAGGTGCCGAGATGAGTGGATAGGCAGGTTTAGGTGCGATACAGCTGTCAGAGTGTATGATAGCCTGCTTGGGATGATGCGATAGAGGCTTCAGCGAGAGTGGAGCGATACAGCCGTCTGAAGTGTGCGATAGACCACTCCGGATGATGAGATAGAACCCTGTAAATAGGATAGATCCTCAATCAGGGGCAATAGAATCACAAAATCATCCGATAAAATGCCAACACCAGGCGATACATCATCTTAAAGCATCCGATAGCCGCAGCACATCCAGCAGATAGAAATTTTTACATATTATATTTCGTTTTCCTCCGGGCATACTACAACCGGTAACAACCAATTTAAAGGAGGAAACGATGATGAAAGGAATTTTACTTAAATTAATGATTGCTGGACTAACTCTTTCTGTACTTCAAGCCTGTGGGTCTAACGGAAATAATCAGGATAACTTCAATAATCCTAGAAAAGTGAACTACAACGAAGACCAAAATATGAATTACGACAATTATGATAACAACAACATGGACCGAAACGACCTGAATAAAAATGACGACTACAGGAACAACAATAACATGAATGACAACACGTATAATAAAGACCGCGTGAAAAAAGGCGATCAGAACGATGACAACTATCAAGATACTGATGGTTCTAAACATGATGGTACAAATGAAGATACAATGAACAATAAAGAAGACCGCAATGGTTAATACCTGCGAAAAGCCGCTCACGTCAGCGGCTTTTTTCATTTTTATAACCGATGAAGCTGGCGATAATCATGAGACAGACGCCTCCTATGACGAGTATGGGGACGAAGAAATGCAGAAACGAAAGGAAATCAAGCAGCATAATTCCTATTCCGATAAAAAATGAACTCATTCCTGCAATAGCAAGTCTTCTTGAAAAAACTCTCCGGTTCAACTGATCTCATCCTTTGTGAAAAAGAGTGGGGCAGCGGCTGCTAACCACTGCCCTTCGCTCGTTTACCCTTTTAGATCGACTTTGCTGCCCAGGTTGGGGTGAGGAATTGATTTCTCAATCATCTCGACGACCTGGTTGCCATCGGACTCCGCGTTGTTCATCGCTTTATCCATGACGGCAAGGCTGGATTGCTGTTTCAGCTGGGTGGTGCTCATGGCCATTGAAAGTGCTGCAATATCCATTTCCACACTCCTTCCTTATTCATTATATCGGATTTCTTTTTCAAATTTAAAATAGCTGGAGGTAAATAACCCAACACGGACGCGAAGACAGGAATATACCGGTACAGCCGAGTCACTTAAAACATAAAAAAAGTCGCAGGACGGAGGTAGCGATTACATAAATGTTATTGTGCTAAAACACCAGCTTCGGTACAATAAAAAGTATATAAGAAAAATGTGCTTTATAGGTAAAAATAGGTTTTTATGTTTGTTTTGAGTGGAATAGGGTATTAGGGGTGATAATTTATGAAATATAGAACGGCAACTGACTTGAAAAAGCTATTGTTTGAAGACCAGGAGAAAGTAGTCAACAAAATTTCCCGTGAAAAAGTGGAAGTTTACGACCACTTGCATCAGGCTTTTCAAGATACGTATGTACCAGACGATACACTATACAAATTCGTATATCGCTACTTCTTCCGTTTAGACAATCCGAGTCTAACTAGGGAGTTTGAATCCCAATATTTTAAAATGATGGAAGAACAGCGATCTAATGAACGACCGAACATTGTGCAGATTACGAAAGAGCTTTATGAAATTAAAAATCACAAAGGAAACCCAACGATGCAATTTCCATTAGCGGCATCGATGCTTCACACGATCAATCCAGAGTTTCCAACTTACGATAGCGATATTGCCAAAGCGTTTGACTTCTCATCGACCTACCATCTTTCTGGATTCGAGAAAAAAATGAGACGTTACATTGACCAATATCGTCACATTTTCAATTCGTATAATGAACTGTTAGAAGATGAAGCGATGGAACCGTTGTTCAAGCATTTTAATGAACGATTCCGCGATTACGATCTTCCAAGAGTGAAGAAACTGGATCTTATGGTCTGTCAGCTGGGGAACATTATCCAATAATGTAAACTTACATAACCACTGGTCTCCCGGGCCGGTGGTTTTTTTGTGTGCAGAATAATTTGGAATGAAAAAGGGGGCGGGAAACATCTCGCTTTCCGTGGGCATCCGCTGAGCCTTCTTTTTGGGTATTCTTCGGTATACATTTAACGTTGTAATCGTGACTGAAAGTATAGAGGCAAGCGGTTCGATCCCGGTGTGATCCACTAATTAAGCCCTTGGAACACAAGGGTTTTTCTTACGTCTATAAAATGTATAAGATTTAAATTCTATTCACGAATGAAATATTATGCTTTAAGAGAGTGCAAGTTAATCTGTAGCAATGGATGTCGTTAATATGGGAATATTCCCTTTCCCCCAGATTTTTAATGGTTTTCAAGCAGAAAATCAACAAAAGCTTCCACAACAGAAAGTTCCAAATGAGATTGGTTATACGACATCCAGGTTGAACGGGTAATCGGTTTTTGATCGATGTATAATTGACTCATAAATTTAGGGTCTACATCTTGTAAGCAAACCCCTGGAAATAATCCGTATCCTAATCCGTGTAAAACCATCTCTTTGCATGTTTCCATACGGTCTACTTCCATGGTAGTAAAAGGAGGGATATCATAATTTTCATTCCACCAGGATTGCAAAAGAGATTTTAAGGTATGATCCGTCTCATAACTAATTTGCGGTACAGCAGGTAAATCATCCAACTCAATTTTATTCAAAGAAACTAACCAAATTGCCTCTTTATTTAACAAGTGCTTCTGATCCTTCCAATGGTAAGAACCCCTGATAATGCCAATATGAACTTCTCCTTTTCGTAACAATTCATAGATTTCTCTACTCCATCCAGTCCGTACATTAATTTCAATTTGCGGGTACCTTTCATGGAACATTTTTAGGATATTCGGTAATTTATATCTTGCATAAATCGTACTTACTCCTAAGCGCAGTGTTCCACTAATTTTCTCATTCATATTTTCTATGTGATCTTTCGTTTCTCTACGTAAATGAATCAATTCTTTTGCGTATTTCACTAAATATTCTCCCTGGGATGTAAATTCAATGCCCCTTTTTCCTCGAGTGATAATGGTTGTATTAAAATCTTTTTCTATTTGTTTAATCCGATAAGTTAAAGCTGGTTGAGAAATATATAGTTCTTCTGCGGCTTTCGTTATATTTCTTGTTTTATTAAGGATCCGTAATAGTTGACAGTCTTTATTTTCCATCTTTACCCCTCCATCATAAAAATTTTTTATGGAATTTAATAAAAAACGAATATTTTATTTATTGAGATCATTGTACTACAATTTTCATTAATAGATGTTTAAAAATTCAAAAAAAGGAGGTTACCTTTTTATTTGTTATAAACCAGATTAATCGAAGTGAAATCAAAAAATGGATATAAAGAAGGGATAAAAATGCAACGTACACCTTGTGTCATCATGAGAGGCGGAACAAGTAAAGGGATTTTTATTAAATACGAAGATATGCCGAACGATCCTGATACCTGGGAACAATTTTTATTAGACGTTATGGGTAGCCCAGATTCAAGGCAAATTGATGGGTTGGGAGGGGCAAATTCTTTAACAAGTAAAGTAGCTATCATTAAGAAGTCAGAACGACAGGATATTGATGTGGAGTACACTTTTGGACAAGTGAGTTTAACAGATGAGATTGTAGATTTCCAAGGGAATTGTGGGAATATTTCATCAGCTGTAGGTCCTTATGCTATTGATGAAGACTATGTGAAAGCGATCACCCCAGTTACGAAAGTGAGGATTCTAAATACAAATACCAATAAAGTAATCATAGCAGAAGTTGAAGTAGAGCAAGGGATGGCCAAACAATCTGGAAGTGTAGAAATTCCTGGCGTTCCTCATCCTGGACCTCCCGTTTATTTAACATTTCAAAATCCTGAAGGTTCTTTGACAGGAAAATCTTTACCTAGTGGAAGAGCGATGGATTTACTGGAGACTAGTTTCGGTGATGTTAATGTATCCATTGTGGATTGTGCTAATCCTGTGGTTTTTGTAAGGGCACATGATTTAGGGCTAAAGGGTTCCGAGCTGCCTGGTGAATTTGACTGTAGGGTGCTAGAAAAACTGGAAGAAGTTAGAGCGCTGGGAGCAGAAAAAGCTGGGATCATCGAAGAGCATTTAGCTACTGCAAAATCACCTGGAGTACCTAAAATAGCAATTGTTGCTCCACCAATGAATTTTGTAGATCGAATGGGCGTCTTAAGGAAAAGAGAAGAGATGGATATCGTAATACGTATGATGTCCATGCAAAAGCCACACCAATCTTTAGCTATCACAGGAGCCATTTGTACAGCCGTTGCTTCTAAGATACCGAATACTATATTTGAAACGATCACCCATAATTTATCTGATACAATTAAATTAGCACATCCTGCTGGGATAATGAGTACTTTTGTGAACTATGAACAGGGAGAGTTACAATATGCAAAAGTTTTACGAACAGCAAGAAGGATCATGGAAGGTTTTGTCTATACTAGGCTTCAATACATCTAAGGGAGGAATTGTATGGAGAAAGTAAGGGGTTTTAGTTTCGTCTTTATTGTAAGCGCTTTAATTATTGGGTTGACAGGCTGTGACTTACAGGCATCTGCGAGAAGTAATGGGGAACATAATTTCCCTAACCACCCTATGGAAGTCGTGATTCCATTTGGTGAGGGAGGGGCAAGTGATACGTTTACTAGAAAATTTACGGACATTATGAATGAAACTTCCCCTGAACCCTTACAAGCGATTAACAAAGGGGGAGCTGGTGGTTTAGTGGGAATGATCTACGCAGAAAAGCAACACAATGATGGTTATACGGTGTTAGAAGTTACACCTTCTCATGTCATCAGTGACGTTCTGGAAAGAGGAAAAGGAATAGAACTACGTAAGGATTTTGAACCTTTGGTGCGCATCCAATCGGATATTTATGTTTTGTCCGTACCAATTGATAGCAAAATAAATAGTTTTGAAGAATTAATTGAGTCAAGTAAAGAAAATACTTTAACATTTGGAGGTATCAGCCCGGGCGGTTTAGATGATCTTACTTTAAAGGCATTGGCAGAAGACACGGGAATGAAAGTTAAGTTTATTCCTTATAAATCTGGTTCAGAAGTAAAAGCTGCTGTGCTTGGAGGAGAAGTGGATGTTTATTTAGACAAAATTATTTCTTCTATTGGCTATATTAAAGATAAAAAGGTAAAGCCTCTTGTAGTCTTAAACGATGAACGCATAAATAAGGTAGAAGAATTAAGCGACGTGCCCACTACTAAAGAGCTGGGCTACGATACTACTATAGGGTCTTGGAGAGGATTTGTGGTTGAGAAAGGCACTCCTGAATACGTTAAAGAATTTTATATTAATCAAATGAAGAAAGCTTATGCGACTGAGGAATACAAGAAATTCGCAGAACAAAATTTAGTTGATATTCGAGAAGGGTTTTTGGGACCACAAGAGTTTAAGAAACAGTGGGAAGAAGAGTATCAAACCTTTACTAAAGTAGCTGAAAAAACTGGATTAAAATAAAAGTTGGCGGAAGCTAATCCGCCTCCTCATAGGAGGTATCTTTATGGGAGAGATTATTTTTCATTTTGTTCTTATTGGTGTTTTGGTGGTATTCCTGAATGCATCCTACAATATTTCTACTGAAGGTTCCATTGATCCGGTTGGACCGGCAGCGTTTCCACAATTTTTACTATATTTAGCCATATTGTTAACACTAATTTCTCTATTCCGTTCTATTAAGAAGTGGAGGAGTGAAAGAGAGACATCTGACACGGCCTCTATTATAAATCTCCCAGTAGCGGGTATGTTGGTAAGTCTTATTGTCTTTCTATTGTTAATAGATTATATAGGGTTTATTTTCACCTCAATGCTTCTATTATTTTCTCTTTTTTACCTTTTGGGCCAAAAGAATTTTTGGAAGATTTCAATTCAATCGATTATTTTGCCATTGGCCTTTGCTTTTTTGTTTGGAGCCGTATTGAGTGTTCCTCTCCCTAGAGGCTTCGGGATGATAGAAATTCTCAGTTACTATATCTATTAGTTGTTTTACGTTTAAAATTTGAAGCGTAAGGAGGAAAAAGTGTGGATGTACAATTTCTAGCTGAAGGTTTTCAAACGATTATTCAGCCTGGTAATTTGGTACTAATATTTGCCGGAATGTTGATAGGGGTTTTATTTGGTGCTCTCCCAGGTATTAGTTCTTCTATGGGGATCGTATTAATGCTGCCATTCACTTACTATATGGGTGTATTACCCTCTATTATATTACTTGTAGCGCTCTACGCTGGTGGAGCATACGGAGGTTCTATCACAGCCATTCTTTTCAATACTCCTGGAACTCCGGAGTCGGTAGCAACCACTTTTGATGGGTATCCAATGACCCAACAAGGGAAGGCTGGAAGGGCACTTGGTCTGGCTATTAGTGCATCAGCATTTGGAGGGGTATTTTCTGCCATAATCATGTTATTCTTGGCACCACCTCTTTCTAAAATAGCTTTACACATTCAAAGTGCCGAATATTTTGCGTTAGCTTTACTAGGTTTAATGGTGATCGCTTCCATTGGGTCAAAAAGTCCGTTGAAAGCAGGGATTTCAGGTATATTAGGAATATTGCTCGCGATGATTGGTTTAGACCCTATTATGGGAAAGGAGCGTTTTACTTTTGATAGTATATATTTAATGAATGGTGTAGAGTTTATTCCAATCATGATTGGGGCTTTTGCTCTAGCCGAAGTATTTAACCAAGTTATTGAAAGATCTGAAAACGCTAACAATCATAAAGATACAAAAGTGTCTATGGAAACCATCAAAATCATTCAATTGCTCAAATATAAATGGGTATTACTTAAGTCAGCAATAATAGGAACACTAATTGGCATTCTTCCTGGCACAGGTGGATCCATTGCATCAATTGTATCATATGGTGAAGTCATGCGTTCGAGTAAAAATAAAAAGCAGTTTGGGGAAGGTGCAGAAGAAGGAGTTATTGCTCCTGAAACCTCAAACAATGCAGCTGCAGGGGGGGCTATAATTCCAACTTTAGTGTTAGGAATACCTGGCAGCCCAACCACAGCAGTTATTCTTGCGGCGCTAGTACTGCAAGGACTTCAACCAGGACCCCAATTAATGAGTGCTCAGCCTCTTCTATTGTACTGTATTTTCTTTTCGATGTTAATTGCAAGTATTACCGTTCTTATTGGTGGAAGAATCGGAGTGAAGGCTTTTGCGGCAACATTAAAACTTCCTTATTATATACTGGGTCCTTTTATCGTCATCTTGTCCATTATAGGCTCTTATGCAGTTTCTAATGATATGTTCCAAGTCTATATCATGGTATTATTCGGGGTAATTGGATACTTTATGAAAAAATTCAACTTCTCTCCAGCAGCTATGATTCTAGGATTAGTGTTAGGATTAATGATGGAAGAAAACTTCCGAAGACATTTATTAGTAACAGGTGGAGATTTTTTATCATTCTTTACCCGCCCCCTATCATTAATTATTATTATTATAGCGGTAGCGGCATTATTTCTTCCGATGCTGCCTAAGAAAAAAAAGCAAAAGGGTGAAAAACCACCGAAAAAAGATGAGAATGATTACGAAGAGAAAAAAGTAGTTTCGAAATAAAATAACTTTAATAAACTAAAGAGGTAAACATGCTGGGCTGCACAGGTGACCTCGCTCGGTCATGGAGAAGTAAAAGAAGTGTTTGTCCATAATAGTGATTCATTTTATGATTGGATGCTTTAGTAGTAAATAAAAGGAGAGGAAACTGAAGCAGGAGTTTCTGTCGGGATAAGGGGAAATGCGGCACAGGACGTGCAGTTCTTGATCGAACTTCACTATTCCATAGAGCCTCCTCGCTGTGGGGGTCTCTCGCTCTTTTTCCGCAGGAGTATCCCAGATTCCTCTCCCATCAACACCAGGAATGGATTGTAAAAGAAACCCTTCCCTCCTAAGTTATGTAACGATCCCACTTCTACCTTTTATAGTTGGCACTTATGCAGCGGCCTCGCCATGAAGAGGGTGTAATTTATCTCAATTAACTTTACGTCCCGCAGTTCTAAGCAATCCCCTTCCAGAAGAGAAAATTCACTCCTCCAGCAGCTGCTCACTCAATGTTCTAACCGCTCGTCTCCGCTTAGAGTTCATCCAGCTCCGCCTCGCAGGTCCACTCGGTTCTAAGCGATCACCTTCCAGAGGAGAAACACCGCTCCTCTTGCAGCTGTTCACTTAGCCCGGAGGACCTAACCGCTCGCCTCCGCTTTCGATTTCATCCAGTTCCAGCGCCTAGCTGCTCGTGACATAAGCAATCCCATTCTGTGGCAAAAACCGCCACGCCATGGTTTTGCTTATGCATGTCGCAGCTGCCCAAGGCGCTTCCACTTTTGAGTTTCATCCAGTTCCGCCTCGCAGGTCCACTCGGTTCTAAGCGATCACCTTCCAGAGGAGATAAATCGCTCCTCTTGCAGCTGCTCACTTAGCCCGGGGTACCTAACCGCTCATCTCCACTTTAGTTTTCACATTTTTGTCACTTTAGACAGCATTCCCTAAGTTGCAATCCCATTCGCTATTTAGTAACATTATTCATAATTATGACGAGTTGGTCAGATATTCCAGCTGAACGGAATGAGTAGGGGGAATGCCGTACTCACACACTATAAAAAGAAACCGTTTACGAGAGTAAGGAGAGGAAGTATTACATGAAACGAATCGTCACCTTTGTCTTCCTATTAGTCGTCCTCGCTGCCTGTTCGAGTAATGATGCTGCCGAAAAACCGAAGGAGAGAATTACCCCCGTCGAAACGTCACCGATTACGAAGGGGGATTTTGTTGTGCAGCGAAAGATTGTCGGACGAGCCACAACGGCTGATTCTTCACCGGTGATTTCCAAGGTGCCCGGGGAGCTTGCATCCGTGAAAGTCTCTAAAGGAGATCGCGTAAAAAAAGGAGCCACGATCGCAGTGGTCGATCCGGGTGATGGCAGCAATCAAGTGGAGCTGCAGCAGCTGGCGGTTGAGCAGGCGCAGAAGCAGCTGGAGAATGCGCAGATTGCTAAGAAGCAGGCGCAGGCAGGTATTGATAATGCCCAGGAGCAGGTAAAACTCGCTAAGCAGGCGGTTCAGGCGAAAGCGAGCCAGTCGAGTGCCGCAGCGAAAGCAGCTAAGGAACAGTATCAGCAGGCTAAGCAGCTGGCAGAGCAGACGAAGAAGCTGGCAGACAAAGGAACGGTTCCAGACGTGCTGTATCAACAGGCGAAAAGCCGTGCCGATCAGGCGTATGCCCAGTATCAGCAGCTGCAGGGCGGCCAGGCGAGCGGTGGTTCTTCCAGTGTCGCTCAGGCAGAAGCGCAGGTCGATGCCGCGCAGCAGCAGCTGGATCAAGCGGATGTTGGCGTAGAACAGGCAAAGCTTCAAGTCGAGCAGGCCCAGGTCCAGCTGGATTCGGCGAAAGATCAAACCTCGAATCAAGTCATTACGGCACCGTCAAGCGGGGAAGTGTCCTCTCTTACCGCCAGTAAAGGCGATTATGTCACGAACCAGCAGCCGTTTGCGACGATTGTCGGCTTGAATCCGATGACAGTCACCGCCTCCCTGACGCCTGAACAGCTCAATTTGTTCAAAAAAGGCAAGAAGATGAAGGTCGATATTGATACGCTTAAGGATCCGCTTCAATCAGAAGTCACCTACGTTTCTTCGGTTCCGGATGACACCGGGCTCTATCCGGTAGAAGCGACCGTTGATAATAAAGATGAAAAAGTAAAACCAGGCATGATGGCGACGTTTCTTTTGCCTGAAACCGTTGTGGAAAATACGATTATTGTTCCGACCGATGCGGTCATTGAAGATGGCGACAAACCTTACGTTTATAAAGTCGTCGATGATAAAGCGGTAAAAGTGACCGTCAAAGTCGAAGAATCGCAGACCGACCGGACGGCGATTACCGGCGATATCACGACGAAGGATCAAGTGATTACGAGCGGGCAGCTGACGCTCACGGACGGTGGCAAAGTCAGCGTTATGAAAGAGGAAGCCTAGTTGAAACTCGTAAATCTCTCGGTTAAACGCCCCGTCGGAGTGATTATGGTTGTCGCTGCCATTCTTGCTCTCGGGTTCGTTTCACTAAAAAACTTAACCCTCGATTTGTATCCGAAAATAGATTTGCCGCTTGCCGTCGTGTCCACCAGTTATGAAGGAGCGGCGCCGCAGGAAGTCGAGAAACTCGTCAGCCGGCCGGTGGAATCTTCAGTCAGCACGATCGAAAACTTGAAAGTTCTCCAGTCCCAGTCTCAGGCTGGATCTTCACTCGTACTTATGCAGTTCAATAACGGCGTGAATCTCGACAGTACGCTTCTCCAGGTGAGAGAAAATATTGACCAGATCGGCGGGGTGCTTCCGGAAGGCGCGGGGGACCCTAAAGTGCTGCGTTTTGATCCGCAGCAGCTGCCGATTATGACGATCGGATTGTCAGGCGATACGCCGGAGAATCTGCAGCAGATTGCCGAAAACCGGCTCGTTCCTTATTTTGAACGGCAGGAAGGGGTCGCTTCGGTCACCGTCGAGGGCGGCAAGAAGCGGGAAGTGCAAGTCCAGATCAACCAGGCGAAAATGGCCGAGTATGGCTTGAACTCGCAAACGGTGATCCAGACACTGAACGCCTCCAACCAGTCCGCTTCCGCCGGGGCGATTAATAAAGGTCAGAAGGATTTACAGATTCGCATCGATGGCGATTATTCTTCCGTTGATGATATCAAACATACCATTCTGCAGTCGGAAAGCGGCGCCCGCGTCACGCTCGACCAGATTGCCGAGGTGAAAGAAACGTACCGCACCTCGAATACGATTTCTGAAGTCGACGGGTCGCCCGCCGTTGTGCTGTCGTTTTTGAAAAAGAATGACGCCAACACCGTGCAGACCGCGAACAATATTAGTGACGCCATGGACGACTATAAAGAATTACCGAAAGGCGTCAGCATGAATACTGTGCTCGATACGTCGGAATTTATTAAGATTTCGATCAACACCGTATTCTGGAACATCATCATCGGCGGAATCTTTTCCGTACTCGTGCTGCTGCTGTTTTTAAAAAGTGTCCGCGCGACGATCGTCATTGGACTGTCGATTCCGATCGCGATTATTTCTACATTTACATTAATGTATTTCACAGGGGAAACGCTGAACGTCCTGACGATGGGCGGACTCGCGCTCGGCATCGGGATGATGGTCGACAGCTCGATCGTTATTTTAGAAAATATCGTCATCTACCGTGAGCAAGGCTACTCGATGGTGGAAGCGGCGAAAATCGGTGCCTCCGAACTGGCTCCGGCCGTCATCGCTTCAGCCACGACCACGCTCGTCGTGTTCCTGCCGATCATTTTTACGAATGGGATCGCTTCGCAGCTGTTTACGCCGCTCGCTTTAACCATATCGTTTGCGCTGATTGCCTCGCTTGCCGTATCGGTTACGTTAATTCCGATGCTTTCTTCTAAACTTTTAACGAAAGCCTTGAAGAACAACGGGCGCCGCTACTGGTTTGACCGGTTTATGGACAAGGTGAACGACGCATATCGCTCGGCGCTACGCTGGGTACTGAAATTCAGAAAAACAACCATTGCCATCACGCTCGCGTGTATCGTCGGCAGTGTCGCTTTGATCCCGACGATCGGCACCGAATTTATCCCGCCATCGGATCAGGGACAGATTCAAGTGTCGGTGAATATGCCAGAAGGAACCGCGATTGAGAAAACACAGGAGTACACGAATCGAGTCACGAAAAAAATACAAGATTTCAAAGATATCATTAAGGTCACGCACTTAACCGTCGGAGGAGGCGGCTTTGGCGTCGGCGATGGATCTTCGGACTTTGCTTCCTATACGATCCAGCTCGTCAACCCGGGCGACCGCGATATGTCTACCCAGGAAGCGGTCAAGAAAATGGATAAAGATCTGCGCGATATCCCGGGAGCCGATATCCAGGTCAGTGAAATGGACGCCGGCTTAAGCTCGGGCTCCCCGATTGAAATTAAATTAAACGGCAGTGATTACGAAGTGCTCGATCAGCTCGCCGGGCAAGTGTCTTATATGATTAAGGACGTCGACGGCATCAGCAATCCTTCCTCCTCCACCGATGAAGGACGGCCGGAGATGAATATTGATGTGAACCGGGAGAAAGCAGCCCAATACGGCCTGAGTTATCAGCAGGTCATCAGCCAGGTGCAGCTCGCGTTTAACGGGCAGATCGCTACCCGATACAGAAACGAAGGCAACGAAATTGATGTCCGGCTGATTTTGCCGAAAGATCAGCGGCAGACCATATCGGATCTGGAAGGCATGTCGGTGCAAACACCAACCGGCAGCCTGATTCCGCTCGCCACCATCGCCAACCTGGATCAAGTGCAAGGACCGGAGACGCTGCTGCGCGAGGATCAGCAGCCGCAGGTCAATGTGGACGCAGAAATCGTCGGCCGTGACCTCGGCAGTGTCACCGATGATGTGGAAGCAGAGCTTGACCGCTTGAACTTCCCGGACGGCTATTCGTACGATATCGGCGGCCAGGCGGAGGATATGCAGGATGCGTTCGGCGACTTAACGCTCGCGCTCATCTTCTCGATCTTTCTCGTTTATGCCGTGATGGCGATCCAGTTTGAGAACTTCTTATTTCCATTCATCATTATGTTCTCGCTGCCTGCGACGATTATCGGGATTACCGGCGGCTTATTCGTCACCGGCCTGCCGTTCAGTCTGCCCGCGTTCGTCGGGATCATCATGCTCGCCGGGATCGTCGTGAACAACGCGATCGTCCTCGTCGACTATATTAATATTTTGCGGCGGAAAAACTACGACCGCTATGAAGCGATATTAGAAGCGGGACCCAACCGGCTGCGGCCGATCCTGATGACGACGCTCACCACCGTGCTCGGCATGGTGCCGCTTGCGATCGGCATCGGCCGCGGCGCCGAAGCCCAGCAGCCGCTCGCGATCACGATCATCTTCGGCCTGACCGTCTCGAGCATCTTCACGCTCGTGCTGATTCCGGTCGTTTACACGTATTTTGATGATCTATCGAATAAAATTACTTCGTTCTTCCGCCGCGGAGTGGATGAATAAGTGGTTTTGTTGATATATTTCTTGTTTCGTTGATAAATGGCTCGAATGCGTTGATATATTTCTATCTTCGTTGATATATTCCAGTTTCCGACGATATTCCATCTATCTTCGTCGATATCTCACTACCAAGCCTAACCCCCGCCCACTCCAGGCGGGGGTTTTATTTTGTCTCTGCTTGGGAAAAATACTTCCGATCTGCATTCCAAGAAAAATTGGCAAAAAATGAAACTTATCAAGATAATATCCGTCTAATAAGTAGAGATCATTTCAAGAAAATGGAGGTTCAGCCTATGAAGAAACTGCTATACATAGCTCTTCCGATGACGGCCTTCCTATTATCCGCCTGTGGAAGCTCGTTAGGATTCGGCACGCAGATATCGAAGCAGCAGGTAACGAAGCTCGGCGATAAACGCGAGTTGATGGAGGACACGGATACGGAAAAGAAAACAGCCGCCCCCGCCAGCCTGCAGCAGTTTTCGCCGGAAGATTTTCTCAATGAAAAAGCGCTCCAGCAGGCAAGCGAAGGGAAATTTTATTCCACCTCGTTAGCGATTGGCGAGCCGTGGGAGCAGGTGACCGATGATTACGGCCACCCCGATGAAGAACTCTATTTAGAGGGGCCGGTCGAACGCTACGGCAACCTTCTGCTCGACACTTCCGAGGACAATCCGGCCGCCGGCAAGCTTGCGAGCATCGAGTGGTTCAGTCCGAAGCCGTCCGACATTCAGCCGGAAGACGTGATGCAGGCGTTCGGCAAGCCCGATGCGATTGTGGCGAATGAACAAACGAGCGGCGCCCTTTACCGGTACCAGTTCGACGACTACCATCTGGATCTCAATTTCCTTGGCGACCACACCATTTCCGAAGACGGCGAACTGAAGAAAGTGGATCCAGCGGCGAAATTAAACAGCATTCGACTCGATCAAAACGACCAGTAAATCCCCCACAGGACGGGCCCTCCAGCCCGCCGTGGGGATTTTTTTAAATTTTTTTCAAGAAAAAGTGATCCAATTCGAGTTCTCTCCCGATAGCTGAGTAAGAAATCACAAACGACTACTCTAAAAGGAGAGAACAAGCCCATGAAACGTTTTAGAAAAGTATTTGCCATCATGATGGCGCTCATGTTACTTATTCCATCGATTGCGATGGCCGATTCAAATTCAAGCCCGACCGCGAAAACACCGGCGGCTGACTTGAGAGCGACACTAAGCCAATTGTTGTCCAACCACTTCGTTTACCAGACGCTCGCGATGACGAAGGCGTATGACGGGGCGAAAGATGCCGACGCCGTGAACGAAGCGCTTGAACGCAATGCCAACGACATGAAGAAAGCGATTGAATCGATTTACGGAAAAGAAGGCGCACAGCAATTTGAGAAAATCTTTTCTTCCCAGTACGAAGAAAGCCCGGGTCTTGCCATGGCTGTGAAAAATGGGGACAAGGAAGCCGAGAAAAAGGCGAAACAGCAGTTATTGCAGGAATTCCCGAAAGAGCTTGGAACTTTTCTAAGTAAAGCCACTGACGGCAATTTGCCCGCTGATACTGCAGAGAAAGTACTCCGCGCTCACGAGCAGGACGTACAAAATGTTTTCTATAACTACACAGAGGGTAACTATAAAAAAGCATATCAAGCTTTCCGCGATGGCTTCCACCGCATGTTCGACATAGGTAAAGCATTATCTGGAGCGATCGTGACACAGATGCCAGACAAATTCGATAACACGATGGTGGATACGAAAGCCGCTGATCTGCGTTCTACATTGAACAGCCTTGGATCTGAGCACTTTGCGCTTGCCACTTTGGAAATGCAAAAAGGCTTCGATCAGGCGAAAGACTTTGATTTTGTTACATGGGCAGAAGATCAGCACACAGCTGACTTCAAAGCAGCCGTGAAGTCGATTTATGGACAAGAAGCGGCCGACCAATTCGAGAAGATTTGGCAGCAAGATCACCTGGACGCACAATCCCAGGTCGTAGCAGGAACCCTTCAGGATAAGACCGATGTGAGAGACCAAGCTGAGCAGCGCTTGAAAGATTTCTCCAAAGAATTCGGTACCTTCCTATCTAAAGCAACCAATGGCAACCTGAAGCAAGAGGCAGCTCAGCAAGCCATCTGGAAGCAT
Organism: uncultured Bacillaceae bacterium; assembly: GCA_963739045.1. GTDB lineage: Bacteria > Bacillota > Bacilli > Bacillales > Halobacillaceae > Halobacillus_B. The sequence goes on from CAVTYY010000001.1 coordinate 1,114,323, forward strand.
GAAGACAGCGTACTAACGACGTATGACAACTACGTCAATGGCGACTATCAAGCCACGTACGAATCGTTTGATAAAGGCTTTGCTTACATGTACGGCGTCGGCGAAATGCTCGGCGAAGCCATCGTGAAGCAAATGCCGGAAGAATACACAATGATGCCAACTGAAATGCCAGACACCGGTCTAGGCGGAACCGACAACAACGTATCCATCTGGATCTGGGTAACCTTTGGTGCTCTGGTACTATTATCAGGCGGCGCACTCGCAACAAGAAAACAACACTAAGTTTCCCCTTAGACAGAAATGGGAAGAGAGAGGGGTCATCCGCCTCTCTCTTTTTCTGTAGTGGGACATGGGTTCCTGTCCCCTATGTCCCCATGGGACGGTAGGGACAGGTACCACTGTCCCACCACCCCCGTCGCAGCATAGAGGGGACGACGGCGGCGCTCATTCGCAATAATAATCGAGTTTTCGCAATAAAAACGTGATTTTCGCAATAATAATTGGATTTTCGCAATAAAAAGTCGATGATCGCAATTATCGCGCCGTTTTCGCAATAAAACACGCAGCGGATCCCGCCATGAAATATCGCTTCCGCAAATAAAATGGAAATATCGCAAATATATCCGTTTTTCCGCAAATATAATCGTGAACATCGCAAATAAAACAGCATGTTCGCAAATATATCCGCAAACCCGCAAATAAATAGAGACTTTCATAACTATGAGAGAAAAGGTGATGGGCAATGAAATGGAAAATTTACTTTACGGTCGTCGGCATCGTGTTTCTGGTGCTGCTCGCCTACCAGAATGACGTGTTCGCTAAACTCCTCAACGGAGATACGCAGGTTGAGCACGTCTCCGGCAAGCAGGACTCCGACTATTTAAACAGCCCCGAGGAGCAGCTGAAACAGAACAAAGATGCCGAGAAGAAAGAGAACGAGCTCGACCGCGAGTTCACGGTGATCAATAAATCAGAGGATATGAACTCCTCGAAAGTCGATACTTCTCAGCCGAAGAAAGAAAATGATCACGGCATCATCCCGGTTCATATTAAGATTCCGGCGATCAAAGTCGATACCGATGTAAAAAAAGTCGGCATTAATGATAAAGGGCAGATGGGCGTGCCCGACAGTACGGTCACCGTCGGCTGGTTTGAGCCCGGCACGAAACCGGGCAACACCGGCAACGCCGTCATCGCCGGCCACGTCGACAGCTACAAAGGACCCGCCGTCTTCTTTTATCTAAAAAATCTTAAAAAAGGCGATGAGATTCACGTGACCGGCAAAGACGGGAAGAAGCTCACCTACATCGTCAAAGCGCTGGAAAGCTATCCATTCGATAACGCGCCGATCAAAGAGATCTTCGGCACGACCGATAAGAAGCGCCTGAACTTAATCACCTGCACCGGCACGTTCGATCATAAGACCGATAACCATCTGGAGCGGCTGGTCGTGTTTACCGAGCTGAAAGAACCGAAAATCGATAAACAGCAGGCCAAGCAGCAGGAGCAAACAAAAGCAGGAAGAAGAACAGCAGCTGCCAGCACCGGACCACGTCGAAGTGAACGGAACCTTCGTCACCTGGCATGCGGTCCGCGACGAGAAGGTCCTCGGCTACCGCGTCTACCGCAGTAAAGACGGCGAAGATTTTGAAAAAGTCGCCAGCGTTTCTTCCTATGAACGGAAAAACTATACCGATCCGGACGCTTCCGAGTACACGTACTACGTGACTTCTGTCGACAAGGACGGGAACGAATCGAAGCCATCGAAGAAAGCAACAGCCAAGTAAAGCCATTCCCATCCCACCTTATTCGAAGCTCTCCCTGAAGCGGAGGGCTTCTTTTTTATAGGCGGCCGGGTGATTATGGTAGGATGAAGGTAGAATCGTCATGTAACCGTATTCATCTGAGAATAGTGAGCCCTAATAGAGGAGGAATGCAACATGCAAAAGCATGGCAAGCTGGAAAGACAAGATCCGAGGGAACGTCCTCTCGAATACCTGCTGCACCTGCCGAAGAACTATGAGTCAAGCCCTCAGGAGCAGTGGCCGCTGATCCTTTTCTTACATGGAAGTGGAGAAAGGGGTTCAGATGTAGACCGCGTGAAAAGAGAAGGACTGCCTAAAGAAATCGAGGAAGGAGGAAAATTTCCCTTCCTTGTGGTGTCGCCGCAGTGCCCGGAGGATTCTCGCTGGACCGAAGAGTTAGACGCGTTAACTCGATTACTAGACGAAATTCAGTCCCGCTATCACGTGGATCCATCCCGCATCTACTTAACCGGTTTAAGCCTGGGAGGCCATGGCACGTGGCACTTGGCCGCCAAAATGCCGCAGACCTTTGCAGCCATCGCTCCCGTGTGCGGCCGGGGAGAAGTCCAGATGGCCGAAGCGCTCAAGAATATTCCCACGTGGGTCTTCCACGGCGATCAAGACGATGTCGTTTCGATTCAACATTCCATGGATATGGTAAAAGCCATAGAGAAACAGGGCGGGGGCATCCGCTTTACCATTTATGAGGGAGTGGGTCATGATTCCTGGACCGAAACCTACAGGAATCCGCAATTATATGAATGGTTTCTTGAGCACAAGAAGGGTTGATCAGGACTCTAGCCGACGACTTCAAGTTGAGGCTTTCCGCTTGTCGTAGGCTAGTTCCTTTGTTTTAACAACTTATTCTTTATCTTGAAAGAAAAATAGATAACGATTCCTCCTGTAAAAGCCCCGAGGCCAGAATAAATTCCTGTCGAAAGATTATTCATCGATCCAATGGCGAAAACGACGATTCCCAATATGAACGGGCTATACCATTTGTCCAAATTATCCTCTCCTTTTTCTTGATAGGATTAAAGCTGCAGATACTCTGGATATACCCAGTTATTCCTAATTAAATCAGGTTATTCTATGAAGCAATAAATTCTATCCCTTCCACTTGAAAGCAGGAGCCGTTGAGCCATTTTCCCAACCTATACTTAAGTGGAAAATATGGTAATTTATTCATAATAAAAGCTTGATATGTTACGCTTGAACTATAAAAATTTTCCAATTATAGTGTGAAAATCGCTGGACATTCAGCGCTTCCCCCAAGGATTCCAACAGCAAAGGAGGGATAACTTGAAGGTATTCATTAGTGTCATGATGGCCATGATCATCCTAATGGGCTGCCAGCAGCAACCGGGAAGCGCGTCCAGTCCTGTCTCTATTAAAGACGACCAGGGAGAAGTCCTCGCGACTGAAGCGGACTTTGCCCATGCCGATCTGAACCAAAGCAAGCAAGGCGACTGGCGCATCGAGCTGACCTACAAAGGGGACGGCACTTCCAAGCAGATGACGGAAAACCATGTGGATGAAGATCTGCATGTGTACGTCGATGACCAATTAGTGGCGTCGCCGCACATCGAGCAGGTCATCAATAGTCACCGCTTAGAAATTGCCGGAGACTATTCGAAGAAACAAGCCCAGGCGTTTGTCGATGCAATTAATCATTAAGCAGAAAAAAAGAGGAACTTCCCGGCGGGGGAGTTCCTCTTTGAAATTATCGATAGGTATCATGAAGCGGCGCAAACAGATCCTCTGCTGATTTTCTCACCATGGAAAAGTGCTCCACATTATCATAGCCGTGCAGAATCTCATTATGATGCTGGATAATCTGCTCGGCAGATAGAACCGAGTTGTCGGTCGTTCCATGTCCGTCCGCTACCAGCGTCACGTCAAACCCGTTGACGGTCGCTGCCCGGACAGCCGTATCCACGCAGTAATCCGTTTTGCATCCCGTGATCACCACATGTTCAATCTCGTGATCCTTCAGCCACCCTAACAGCGGCGTTTGATAGAACGAATTCGTCCCCTCTTTATCAAAAATTTGCGCGTCCAGAGGCACCTCAATGCCATGATGAACTTGAAATCCATCTCCTTCCCCATTAGAAACACAGAGATCACGGATAAAAACAACAGGGTGCCCAAGCGCATAGGCTCTTTCAACGCAATGATTAATGTTCTGGATCAGTTCCTCTTTATGGTACACACTCGGCTCCTGGTCATTCCCGTCGATCAATTCCTGCTGGGCATCAATCACTAACAAAGCTTGCTTCAATAAAAAAACTCCTCTACGTTAGATTTTCTCCTCGTTCAGCCATCCACGCGTATCGTTTAATCATAAAAAACCGCCCCCTTTACTTGTCCTATATAAGGTATTCCCTAGAACCTCGTAATCTCCTGCTTTTGGCAGCGGGAACCTTTATAGAGCAAACCAGATGATGAGAAGAATCGTTATCATAGAAGAAAGGATGCCTGTTTTGAAATGTTTATTTCTGAAGGCGATGACGTCTAAGATGATAAGGGTAAGTAAACCGACCATAATTAAGATGGGAGCGGTAGGGTTATGGCTGCCTTTGGTAGAAGTTAGAGAAGTAAGTATGAAAATGATGATGAGTAATGGAAAGATTACATAGGATGCTATCTTATCGAATTTTCTTCCGGTCATGAAAATTCCTCCAACATTCATTTACCATCAGTCTGACTCACTATTTTCCAATTTTCAATGATTTACGGCTAATTCTGTCCATGAGAAGTTGGTTAGGTATGAAGGATTATTAGTTTGATAAAGTTAACAAAAAGGGGGAAGAGTGATGCCGAACTATAAAAAGTCGCTGGGATGGGCTTTGATTGATGTAGTGACGCTGGGGATTCCTTTATATATCCGGTATCTGTTTGTGAATCCCGTGAAAACTCTGAAGATATCAGCGGTAGTTTTCCCGATTATCTTTATCTTGCTATGGCTTATCCTTCCGTGGTGACTCGCAATCAATCTAGGGGAGTATGCCTTATATTTAATACGGGAGAATGTGAGGCCCATTCTCCCGGTTAAAAAGTTTCCACCTGCTATTTCATCTCTCCTAAAAACAGCTTTCTTGTCACCGTGAAGCGGCTGAACAGTAATTTGAAAATGGCCACCGAAACGACCAGACCGATCACCACAAACATTCCGTATCCATAGTGGAAATAGTGGTGGAGAATGACGTTCATCGGCACGTGCACATACATAATCGTTAGCGAGGTCGACCCCAGCATCAAGAGCCAGCCCTTCGAATTCGTCGTGCTGATCCATTTACTGATGGCGAAAATAAACAGCGAGAACACCAGCGGAATCAATAAGTTCAATAGAAAGCCATGATAGACTACATATTTTAAATTCAATGTATAATCGATCATTCCTGACTGGTCACTCGCAATAAATCCAAGGCAAAGCACCGCGAGGCCGACACTGTGCTTCGCCTTCAGTTTGTTCAGCCAGCCGCGTCCATAGTAGCCCATCGCAAGATAGATGATCGCAATGAAGCTGACGTCCATATTGAAGGGGAGCGGCCAGCTCGGCCGGGCGAAGAAATAAGACTCGCCATAAGCCGCCAGATAAAAGAAGAGCAGCCAGCCGGCCATCTGCTTAGGACTCTTCGTCTTCATCAACAGAAACGCAAACAGCAGCTGCGATACGAATAAACAGGTAATAAACCAAAAGGGCGCATACAGACCTCCGAGGAACTCCCCGCCATATAACAGCTTCGGAAAATCAACGGCTATAAAACGGAACGAATGCTGTTCCACAATATAGCGAATCAGTGTGATCAGCACGAGAAAGGAAAAGTAAGGCACCAGCAAGCGGTAGAAACGCTTTTTCATAAAATGAATGAATTCGCCGCTGTCTTTCGGTTTTCTCAGCAAATAACCGCTGATGATAAAGAAGCCGGGCATGTGAAACCAGTACAGGTACTTATCCCACATCGGCACACTTCCGTCATCAACCGTCCCATAATGACCCATCACGACGCAGATAATTAATATCCCTTTGGCAATATCCAGCCAGTCTTCTCTCTTAGCAGTTGTCATCTATGTCACCCCCATATCAGTAAAAGCTAATCAAGTTGCTTGATAGTTTAGAAGGAATCGGATGGCTTAACAAGGGAAGAACAAACTAGTCAGGGAGCGGCGACCATTCTCCTATGGCACTCAAAGCCTGCGGTTATGGGGATTCGACAGGTGAAGGTGCTAGTAATCTAGAATAAATTGGCAGGACAAATCACGCATTATTTCCATGAGCGGGATGAACGAGGACGTATATGGAAACAAACTGCCGAGCAGCTTTTCCTCCTCAGAGAAAGCAGAATTCAACCTTTCATTTAAAGGAGAAAAGGAATCCATAACTTTGAAGAGAGTGAGTGATCCGCAAATCACCCGGCAAAATTGACCGCTCTCACGCTTATACGGTGGATCAAAAAATCCGAACCCATGCACAGAATAGGTTCGGATTTTTAGTAAAAATGAAGTTCTCTGCTAATGATGTATGGATTACAAGTTTCCTCTAATAAGGCAAAAGCAATCAATATTAATTATCCGCTTTCCTGCACCTTTTAATTCATAGCTTCCATCCTGATAGATATCTTTTTATTGCCCGATCAAATTTCTAGTGAGCTTTCATTTATTCTTAGAGTAAAATAATGTAAGATGAATAGATATCAATAAATGGAAGAACCATAGAGGAGACCTGCATTGAGTCAGAAAACATTCATTAACATCATTTATATCCTGTCATTATTCATCATTATGAGATATACGCTTTATCCTACATTTGGAATAGGAGTACAGCCGAACGTAATTCCCTTTGCTAAAATCATTGATATTCTTCTGAATAAACGCCTCCTCAGATAATCATAAATATCTTAGGGAACATTGCCTTATTCATGCCTTTGGGTTTTACACTGCCCTTACGATTTCCCGAAAGGAATACCACCAGGCAAGTAGTATTAATGGGGATGGTATTTTCCCTGACGGTGGAATGCATCCAGACCATGCTGCCGGGAAGAATGCCGGATATAGACGATATTATGTTAAATACGTTCGGCGCTTTCCTAGGTTATCAATTATATACTTATATGAGAAAACAAGTCGGCGGGTAATAGGAAACAGTGTAACCAGCCAGTTATACTAGAAAAAGGTGAAGCTCTCCGTATAATAGAGAGCTTCACCTTTTTAGATAGAACGGCAGTACCATACATGGCTAACGATTTCGATTCAATAAAAGGACGGCTTAAACGTGGAGGGAACGATCATAAGCAAAGACTTGTACGGATCCACACTGCTCGCAGGCTCTTCCAGTTGTCTTCTTTGTCACAGGGTCAGCGTAGTAGATTTCATTGAAACTACAAACCGGGCATTCAAGGATATGAAAGACTTCTCGCTCTCCAAACAAGGAATCTAGTAATTCATTAAACCCCATATGAGCCCTCCTTTTAAAAGGAATATATCATGGGAGAGCAGAGAAGATTGTTGTTCGATGTAAGCGTCACCCCAGCAAATTCATACAATAATCTTAGGTTTTAGTGAAAATAGAGGACCAAGATCTATTATTCTCTCAATAATTCGTTCAACTGCTGATTGAATACTTAAAAAATTATCAGAATTCACCGAAAATACCTAATCCAGTTAAGAGCTTATCCCATAATCATTCGTATCCACAATGAATCTCGTGGTGAAGGAAGATTCCCACCTTTACCCTCCCTGTCCGGCTTCATCTTTTACCTGCTGCGCATTAAAGTGTATTCTTAATAGAGAGAGTTATTTAGACAAATCGAATCGAGTTAAAGGAAACTTAACTTCTGCGTCGAATACATGGAGAAGAGGGAGGCTGGACCATGCAAAAAATTAAATTAGAGAAACAAGCCCAAATGGGGAATGAGATCGTAACCTTTTCTAAAGGCTACCTTCTGATCGATGACCACGGGCCAGAGGAAAACTGGACTTTAACACTCGTAGATGTAGAAAACATCGATATCTTCACAAAATACAAAGAAGATGACCAAACGTTTAATCTCCAGCTGAAAGATCTTCGCGGCGAGACTTATGAAGGCACCTTAAGTGTCGATCTTATTCCTGACCGAACCTCCACTGTACTGCTCTCGTCCGCAGGAGCACTCGCAAGAGGATAATCCATACAAAAAAGCTTGGATCTCATGGTCCAAGCTTTTCTTAATTATTTCATAATTTGAGAATTCTCGCGCTCCTTCACCAGTTCAAACAAACGCTCCTCGAGACGATGAGGAAAAGAAAACACGTGAATACCGCAAGTCATCGACTCTTCATTGATATCCTTCCAAATCACGCGGCCCTCTGCCGTATATGTATCATTATCAAGAATAAAGGAAACAAACACTTCATCCTCCAACGCAAGAACCGGATTCGCTTCACATCTATATCTCATGCCATTTAAACTCATATCTACAATTCTCAAAGGACCGGCGACTTGCCGGTTAAGTTTCTTATTGTAATAGCCTTGAAGCGGGGTATCAAACGAATAGCGAAATGGTTCTTTCCTTCGTTCCCTCATCAGAGAATCCCCCTTGCCTAAATAGATTATCTTTATCATATACCTCCCATATAAACAACAGCAATAATGATAGGTGAGAATTGACATATTTTTTAATTTTTTTATCTCTGAGTTGTTGTCGTATTTAAGTTTCCCAATAAATCAGAAACAGGTCATAAACTATACCAGAATAATAAAAAACTCTACTTAACCTTACCTAAAATCAAATCCATATGAACCTGATATTATGAATTTAAAGCCTTTATGATAACTTTTATACGAGTTTAATACAATCTTCCTGTGCCAATAGAAGGTCTTTGTGTTAAAGGGATATTACAATAGAATTAAATGAGAAAAAATAACAAATTAGTGGTTTAAGAATGAGTGGAATGAGATATTTAATAGACTGTAAGCTAATTAAATCTATTCTGAAGGAGGAGATCTATAATGGCTAAGAACAACACAAACAACAATAGCAAAATGAGCAGAGAAGAAGCAGGTCAGAAAGGCGGTAACAAAACCGCACGTAACCATGACCAGGAATTCTACGAAGAAATCGGCAAAAAGGGCGGCAAGACCACTGCCAAAGAACACGACCAGGAATTCTATGAAGAGATCGGCCAAAAAGGCGGCGAAACAACCGCACAAGAACACGATCAGGAATTCTATGAAAACATTGGTCAAAAAGGCGGGGAAACCACGTCTGAGGAATATGGTCAAGAGTTTTACGAAGAGATCGGTAAGAAAGGCGGCAACAAAACCGCTAAAGAACACGATAAGAAGTTCTATGAGAAAATTGGACAAAAAGGCGGCCGCAACTCAGGAAATGGTTCCAGCAATTCCTAAAAGTTACAGCCGCTATCAAAGTAAAGCCTGATTAAAATTTTCAACTACTATTATAACGGAGGTATGTGCATATGGCTAGCAAACAATACAAAACTGGTGAAAAAGCACCCGAATCTGGTAAATATAAAGTAGACAAACTAGTGAACGGCAACAACTCAGATAATACCGAAATTAAATTAGAGCAAGGAGAACAGTTTCCACCATCTCCTTCAGAAAATGAAGCAGCTTACTGGGTGAAAACTTCCTAAACACATAAAAACCCCTCTTCCGCAAAGAGGGGTTTTATTTACCTTACGGAGTTGATTAAGAATTCATGGCGGTAATCATGTTATGGACTTTCTGAATCTCGGAATCTGGCACTAATAGATACCAGCCTTTCCCAATCATTTGACCACTTCCGCTCATTTCATAAGTCTCAACGTTACTTCTGGTAGAGCGGTAATTGGAGAAAAGATTCTTCATATCTTTAAAATCCATATTCGTAGTCACGTTATTACCCAGCACATCGATGATGGAAGTAATTTTATTTAAGGATCCCTACACTGGAGCCTTTATCCAGAACGGCTTGAATCACTTGGCGCTGTCTTTTATTACGGCCGAAATCACCACGGTTATCTAAGTGGCGCATGCGTACATATCCCAAGGCTTTAGGTCCATCAAGATGAATCTCTCCTTTTTTATAATGATACCCTTTTTTATAGTATCCTTCATCATACCAATCGCGATCATTGTTGACCGTGACTCCGCCAACAGCATCGACCATTTGAGAAAGACCTTCCATATTCACCTTTACATAATAGTCCAGGTCGATATCAAGGAAGTTCTCTACGGTATTAATCGCCATATCGGGACCGCCATAAGCGTAAGCAGCATTTATCTTCGATTCAGATCCTCTGCCGACAATGGTTGTTCTCGTATCCCGCGGGATACTCACGATTTGCATTTTGTCATGATTAGGATCTAATGACATGACCATCAAGGCATCTGAGCGGCCTTTATCTCCAGGGCGCTCATCGACTCCCATAAGTAAGACATGCAGGGTTTCCTTATTTTTAAGTTTCTTTTTAGTTGCGACGGAATCAATGGATTTACGGAATTATGAATTTCTTTACTTACCGTTTGTTTGGCATCATGGTAAATAGAGAAAACATAGGCTCCTATGGATACTCCAATCACCAAGAGCAGGGCGAGGAGAATTTTCCACCAGGTTCCCTTTTTTCTCTTTTTTCTTTCTTTTCTACTACTCATTGTTTCACCTCTGTTAAGTATCATCACTCTATCTATAGATAATATATCATATATTTTTCCATCTCAACCTGAATTTTTAGGTCAATAGCCGTGAAAAATAAACATAATAGCAAAAAAAGACCCTCCCATTGCTGGTAGAGTCCTTTAATGTTTAAAAAGTATTGTTAAATAGAGGAATGATTAATGTTTATTACTCATCAGGAGTCCTACGGTCCACTTTAATCAAATCCCACGTAGTCACGATCCCCGTAGGTTTCTCATTCGCATCTCCGGATTCGGTTAAAATCACCGCTTTTAACTTCCGCTCAGCTTCCAAGCTCGTTTCAAACATTTCTTCAAGTTCATAGACGGTTCCGTTTGCCGCCAAAAACTCAACAGATAATTCTTTCTCCGCCACTAGCACATCCTGAGCAACAATTCCCTCCACCGTAACAGATCCATCTTTTACTGACTGCGAAAGCCATCGCACCACGCCATCATTCGTTAACAAGCCAAGAAAAGTCCGTCCTTCATCATAGATGGGAAATTGCGAAATCCCATGCTCACTGAACGCTTCAATAATCCTAGTCAAGGGAGTATCTGCTTTAAAGAACATCACCGGCCGTGTGGCAAATTCGATCGCAGCAGGCGGCTTTTCCAGGGTGTGAAGGATTTGTTCCAATTTCTCTACTACTTCTTCGTTCGGCGTGGCGATATAATAATCATCCCGAATCCGTTCATGAACAATCGCATTGCGCAGCTTCGCATACTGCTTCAATTGATCAAAGTACACACGAATCACACTATGCTTCAACTTTGAATGCTGGAGCAGTTCGACAAAGTTATCGTTCTTTGGAAACCCATTCATCTCTTTCAACTGCTGATGAATTTGGTTGAAGACGATTTCAAATCGCTCGACTAGCTCATTCATTTAAATCACTCACTTTTTCCTCTTTTCTTCTATTATAGCTAAACAACGGCCAGCTCACACCTTAATAACGACTCCGGGACATATTTTGCCCAGCAAAATACAAAAGGCTCAATATATTTTCAAAAAAACATAGGTAATTTTGTCGAAATTCCACAAATAATCATAATTATTCTTTATAATGAATAAGAGAACCCCGATAATAATAGAAAGAGGCGATTGTACTGTTCTTTACGAAAGAACACCTATACTATGGTAAAGGAGATACATAAGAGTGAACTTCTCTCACAAACACCCCTCTAATAACCCACGGAACATTGGATGATCACATGATGAATGAGCAAGACCATTCTCAGAAAGGACTATGGTTGCAGGAATGTTCTTAATAATAGAAACCGCATGATTCTTCATTCATTCGCTGATGATCAAAAGGTAGGTCTCTATAACGATTTTTTGTTCTTTAAATAGAACGTTCGCTTGAACTATGCTATACTCAACCTATAAGAAAGAGGGTGTTACTATGATCGGTAACCGTATTCAACAAATCCGCAAAGACCGACATATGTCGCTATCTGAGCTCGCAGAAAGAGCCGGCGTCGCCAAATCTTATTTGAGCTCGATTGAGCGCAATATCCAAACCAACCCTTCCGTCCAATTTCTTGAAAAAATCTCCAACGAATTGAAAGTCTCCATTAACTACTTACTCCACGGGGAATCCAATGAGATCGATGGCGCCCTCGACGATGACTGGCTGAAGCTTGTAGAACAAGCAATGAATTCCGGGGTTTCGAAAGATCAGTTTCGCGAATTTCTGGAATTTAATAAATGGAGAATCAAACAGAATAAATAAATGGGCATCCTGTTCTATGGTAGAACAGGATTTTTTGTGTTCATTTGTATTTAAATCTTTAAGTTTCTTTAAAATAACTTTAGGTAATTCGATACCCGAAGAAAATGATAGTAAATGTAAACGCAACCATTTAAACTAATGCAAAAGTAATATTATTTATTTATTCCCTACAAACCCCCATAAGTACTGGATATTATATTAAATTCCTGTAAATCTAGCAAAAAAACCCAGCATTACCCCTTCATTTGCCATAATAAACCTGTTATACTTAACAATATTGAAATTCGTTCGCATTACAGCACAATATATTATAGATTGTGAGAAAGGAGTAGGACTTTTGATAGATATTCATAGTCATATCCTTCCCGGAGTTGATGACGGTGCAAAGACAATCGAAGACAGTCTCGAC
>CAVTYY010000002.1:0-35828 GCA_963739045.1 uncultured Bacillaceae bacterium
CTTGCTGATAGTACAATTGCAGACCGGCATCTTGGAACTCCTCTTTGATCACTTTAATCACTTTAGCAATCGTCCCCCGGCTCATGCTCGTTAGATCCATAAATTTCGGCATCGATGCGTCTTGCTCTTCTAATAGAATCTTCGCTTTAATCAGGACTTCGCGTTCCTGCTTCGATAATTGGTACTGCCAATCATCAAAACTTTCATCCTGGTGAACTGTCAGCTTCGATTTGGATGATGGGAGGCAGGAACAACCCCTCTCGTGTTTACTTACGATAGGTTCCAGCTTCTCGCTCTTCAACCAGCTATTAATCTGATCGAGATCGTAATAGATCGTACGCTGCGACACATTCATCTTGGCAGCTAACTCTTTCGGCGGGACCGGATCAGTTGATTGTTGAATGATGGATAATAAGTGTGCACGTCTTTTATCCAGTACCATGAGGATCCTCCTTGTCGTATCTAAGGTGTTCATTTTTGCATAATTATACTGTTGTAAATTCGATGATCATCTTATAAATCTAGTATATAGGCTTTCCGAAAGTAATGTAAGGGGTTTCAGTGTATAGAAATTGTATATAGAATATTTGCAAAAATGAACAGATGGAGTGAATAAGAGATACCTGGATGCTTTGGATAATGGTTCCATTTTTCTGTTGCTCGGTCATCCACTCTTTTCTGCTGGTTATTTCATAGGTGCAGCTAGATTAGAAGGAATTAGTATAAAAAGAGTGATTTTTCTCAATTTTTCATCAAATATCTTTCAGACTATGTTAAGCTATTTTTTATAACTATTCATAAATGAATAACGATAACTCCCTTACTGTAAGGGTTTGAATAACTTTTTCATCAACAAGGTATACAAATTTGAATAGGGAGGGTGATCCTATGACAGAGTGGGATGAATATAAAACTATTTTTCATTCGCTGCAGGAGGATATTCTTGTCACGAAAACGGATGGAACCATCGTTAAAGTCAGCGAAGGAACCGGAGCGGTTTATGATATTAATGCAGATGAATTGATGGGCAGATCTGTTTATGACTTGGAAAGGGAAGGACTGTTCACCCCGTTGGCGACACCGATGGTCGTTGAATCAAGAGAGAGGGTGACGTTCGTTCAGACCGTTATGGACGGGAAGAAACTGCTCGTAACCGGGCTGCCGGTTTTTGATAAGAATGGAGAACTCGTCCGCGTTGTGAGCTACTCTCATGATGTAACGGAATTGATGGAAATTAAAGCCGGGATGGAAGAGATGAGCATCGAGATGGAACGCGTACGGGAAGAACTTTCGCAGTTGAAAAAGCAGAATGAGGAAAAGTTTATTTCCAAGAGCGAGCACATGCGAAAGGTGCTGGCTGCTGCCTATCAGGTGGCCGGAGTAGATGTGAACGTCCTGCTTCTCGGTGAATCTGGAGTAGGGAAGTCAGAACTGGCAAAGTTAATCCATGATAAAAGCGAACGGTCGGAGGGCCCTTTTATTGAAGTGAATTGCGGGGCAATCCCCGAGTCCCTATTTGAAGCGGAGTTGTTCGGCTATGAAGGAGGATCCTTTACTGGGGCTACCAAAGGAGGAAGGAAAGGGTTAGTTGAAATGGCGGCCAATGGCACTTTGTTTCTGGATGAAGTAGGGGAACTCTCTCTTGCAAACCAAGTGAAGGTGTTAAAACTGATCCAGAAAAAATCCTTTTATAAAGTCGGCGGCAGGAAAGAGCTTCATTCGGATTTCCGGCTGGTCAGTGCCACAAATAATAAATTGAAAGAATCCGTGGATAAGAAGAAATTTCGGGAAGATTTGTATTTCCGGTTAAATGTCGTTCCGATTACGATCCCTCCTTTAAGAGAGAGAAGAGAGGACATCATTCCGCTGATTCAATTCTTCTTGGATCACTTTACGAAGTACTATAACCGAAAACGGATAATAAGCAGGGAAGTTCTCACTGAACTTCATGGGTTGAAGTGGCGGGGGAATGTTAGAGAACTAATTAATTTAATCGAACGATTAGTCGTTACGTCAACAGGTTCGGTTATTCTTCCTGACGATTTACCTGAGTCTTACCGCCAAATCGATCTTCCCTATTCAAAAATGAATAATTTTGAGGAATCTCTATCAGAAACCTTGGAGAAAGTAGAAAAAGACAGGCTTGAACAAGCCAAACAAAAATTTCACACAACGACTAAGATGGCTGAGGTACTAGGGATTAGTCAGCCAAGTATAGTCAGAAAACTCAAAAAATATGGAATAAAATAATTACTTGGCACGATATTTGCATGGTAGAAAATAAAGGTTGGAATTTTGCGATTTATAAAATTTTCTGAGGGGCGTGAACAGATGGAGGTTAAACAGAAAAGAAGTTTTGAGTTGGAGGAGGAGCAAGAAAACGTTGAGATACAATCCACACGGAATTATTTATGGTTTATTATACCTTCTTTATTAGGCGTTCTGTTATTTCTAATTCCGATATCATATGGAGGTAAAATTACGATTGGGGTAGGGGTTATGGCAGAAACGGTCCAGGTTTACCTTGAGCCGGTACTCCCAGCTTTGATGACGGCCATTATTGTATTCTCCGCTCTCCTTCCTATTGTAGCTAGAGTCGTCCAGCCCAAGATCATTATGAATCATCCCTTTATTAAACAGCTTTTCTACGTGAATTCCTTTTGGATCATCACAAGAATAGCAGGGGCGTTATTTGCGCTGATGACTCTTTTTTCTATTGGGCCGGATTTTATTATTTCTGAGAGCACAGGAGGAACGATGCTTTATTCCTTAGTGCCGGTACTTGCTGCCTGGTTCTTGTTTGCAGGGATCTTAATGCCTTTACTCATGGATTTCGGACTGATGGACTTTGTCGGAACGATGCTTCGTAAAGTGATGCGCCCGATATTCAAACTCCCGGGCCGTTCCTCCGTAGATGCCTTGGCTTCCTGGATGGGGGCTGGTACTGTCGGTGTATTAATTACGACTAAGCAATATGAGGAAGGCTATTATACCAAACGTGAAGCAGCCATTATTGCGACGAACTTTTCGATTAACTCGATTGCTTTCAGTTTAGTCGTTATCAGTTTTATCGGCTTAGAGGAGTATTTTGTTCCTTTCTATTTAACCGTAGCAGCAGCAGGGTTGGCAGCTGCCTTCATTTGTCCGCGCATTCCGCCATTATCCAAGAAAGAAGATACCTATTTTGAAGATACAGGAATGAAAATATCAGAAGACACACCTGAAGGAACCTCCAATTTCCAATGGGGAGTCCAAAAAGCTCTTCACAAAGCATCAGAGGTTAGAGGCTTAAAGCAGGTGATTACCAATGGCGTCCAGACCGTTCTCGATATTTACTTTGTACTTATTCCCTTAGTCATGGCTCTTGGAACTGTTGCCTTAGTTATTGCTGAATTTACACCCTTCTTTAATTACCTATCCATGCCGATCGTGCCTATTCTTCATTGGATGCAAATTCCAGAAGCGGCTCAGGCGGCTCCGGCCATGGTGGTTGGGTTTGCAGATATGTTTTTGCCAGCGGTAATTGGCGCAAGTATTCAAAGTGAACTGACTCGGTTTGTGATTGCAGCTATTTCATTAACGCAGCTTATCTATATGTCGGAAATTGGAATATTACTTGTGAAATCGAAAATACCGATCTCTATTCTGGAGCTTGCGATTATTTTCGTGCAGCGTACCATTATTACACTTCCAATTATTGTGATTGTAGCTCACATTATTTTTTAGGAGGACAAGACTATGAACTCATCATTTGAAAACCTATACGAACGTATGCCCGATTTACTTGCCCCAAGTATGGCAAAAGACCATCCGAATCTTCCGGTAGTAAAAGAAGAAGGATGTTACTACTACGGCGAGGATGGCAGGAAATATTTAGATTTCACTTCCGGGATTGCAGTGGCCAATACCGGTCACAGGCACCCGAAAGTCGTGCAGGCAATTAAAGATAGTGCCGATCAATTAATGCATGGTCCTTCTGGAGTTATTATGTATGATTCCATTCTTAGAGTTGCCGACCGTTTAAAAGACAAATTACCCGGCAATTTAGATTGTTTCTTTTTTGCCAATAGCGGTACCGAGGCCATTGAAGGGGCATTAAAGCTTGCTAAATATGCGACACAGCGCCCCTACACCGTTTCTTTCACCGGGTGTTTTCACGGCCGTTCTTTAGGAGCTCTCGGCGTAAGTACATCGAAAAGTAAATACCGGAAATTTCTGCAGCCTAATGGGCTCACTTATCAGCTTCCTTACGCCGATCAAAGTGGCTGTCCGAGTGGCGTAAATGCAGAAGAGTATTGTGCGGAGAAGCTGGAGAAAGATGTGGAACTGCTATTTGATCATCAAGTAACGCCGGAAGAAGTCGCGTGCTTCATCGTTGAACCTGTTCTGGGAGAAGGGGGATATATTATTCCACCGAAATCCTGGCTGAAAAAGGTTCGTGAAATTTGTGACCGCCACGGCATTCTGTTGATCTTTGATGAAGTTCAAACCGGATTCGGCAGGACGGGCGATTGGTTTGCCGCCCAAACCTTTGATGTAACTCCTGATATTATGGCTATTGCTAAAGGAATCGCTTCAGGTATGCCGCTCAGTGCCACAGTTGCTTCAAAAGAACTGATGAGTAAATGGCCGATGGGGACTCATGGAACGACCTTTGGAGGAAATCCCATTGCCTGTTCGGCAGCCCTTGCAACGCTTGATGTAATGGAAGAAGAAAAACTTGTAGAGAACTCTAAAAATCTCGGAGCCTATGCCAAAAACAAATTGGAAGAGATAAAAGAAAGACATCAGGTCATTGGAAACGTACGAGGTGTCGGTCTGATGATTGGGATCGAAATTGTCGACCAGCATACAGGAGAACCTGATGGGGGAGGGATGATGAAGATCTTAGATGCTTCCCTCGAAAAAGGAGTACTGTTTTATTTGTGCGGCAAGCATCAAGAAGTTATCCGGATGATCCCGCCGCTGATTGTAACGAAGGAGCAGATTGATCAAGGGTTAGAAGTATTTGAAGAAGCGGTCGAGGAGTATGAAAGGAAATTGCAGGCTGCTACTGTCAGCTGAGTGATCTTCGCGCTGTAAACTTCGCCTCATACAAGACAAAAAATCCGAACGATGATGGAATGATATTAACATTTCATCATCGTTCGGATTTAATTTTGTCTAAAGGAACTCTGTTTCCTTCTTTTTTTCTTTATTAAATATGCATATGAATCCCCGGACCAAATGGAATACCCAGCAGCGCAAAGGCAATTAGGAGAATAACCCAGACAATGAAGAAAATAACACTGTATGGGAGCATGAGGGAGATTAATGTTCCTAACCCGGCCTTCTTATTGTACTCTCTCATGAAGGCAAGCACGACGATAATGTACGGATTCATCGGAGTGATGATATTTGTCGACGAATCGGCAATACGATAGGCTGCCTGTATGAAAGCAGGATGATAGTCTAATAGATGGAACATTTGCAGGAAGATTGGTGCTTCCAGTGCCCACTGGGCGGAACCGCTAAAGATGAGCAAGTTCATCAGTGCTGTCAGCATGGAGAATCCTACGACGACTGGAAGTCCCGTCATATTCATAGATTCAAGGAAGTTTGCCCCGCTTACAGCTACCCATGTTCCAATATTCGTCCAGCTAAAGTAAGCGATGAACTGAGCAGCGGCAAAAATCAGAACAATAAACCCTGACATATCTTTCATCGCTTCACTCATAAACCCTGAAATATCTTTGGTGGATTGAATCTTTTTCACTGTTGCTCCATAGGCAATCCCGATTGTAATAAAGAATAATAGAATAATAGGAACAATTCCATCTAAGAATGGGGAAGGGATGATTCCGCCTTCTTCATTTCGAAGCGCTGAACCAGGCCAAGCAATCGCAACGATTAGCAATGCTATAAAGGCTAAACCAGCAAAGACTGCATTCCGGAAACCTTTCTTTTCGAGAGAAGTACTTGCCTCAAGTTCATTTTCTGAAGCGTCCCCTTTATATTTCCCTAAACGAGGTTCAATAATTTTCTCTGTGATCAGGGCACCCGTGATCGATAATACCACCACTGATGCAATCATGAAGTACCAGTTATCAACGGGAGTTACAACGATGTCCGATCCTATACCTTCCATAACTTCTGTAGATATACCGGATAGCAGGGCATCTGTACCCGCAATAATGATGTTCGCGGTAAAGCCAGACCCTACTCCGGCGAAACCAGCTGCTAGACCTGCAAGAGGGTGTCGTCCAACAGTATAGAAGACCATAGCGGCGAGTGGAGGAACGATAACGAATGCTGCATCAGAGGCTAAGTTTCCTAATATTCCGACAAATATGACCGCATAAGTGATCAATGAACTAGGAGCTTTTAATATGGTGCTTTTAATTGCAGTTTCCAATAGACCTACTTTATCCGCAAGTCCAATTCCTAACATCATGGCCAGCACAAGCCCGAGTGGAGCGAATCCAGTAAAATTATCAAGCATTGAAGTAAGGATATAATCTAGTCCATCCCCTGAAACTAGACTCTTAATGGGAACAATATCCCCAGTTCCTGGCTCTTTGACGGTAACGTCGAATAATGAAATGACGAAGGAAAAAAGAATCGTAAATCCTGCCAAGTAAACGAATAGCATGAATGGTTCAGGAAGTTTGTTGCCGGCTTTTTCAATAAAGTTTAAAAACCTCGCCAATCCTTTGTCTGATTTCTCCTTGGTGTGTGTAGTCATGTTATTTCACCCTTCCTTTTAATTTGGGAAAATGTCCTTAATACTTCCGTTTATAGCCAAAAAACGGCTTCCATTGACATTTATTCATGATTGAAGCCTCCTCCCCTAATAAAATTATTGGGGGAAGGGGAGGAATTGATAGACTTTTCTAGGGCGGCCTCTTTCTCCGGATTGCGTTTCACCTGCCTGGGAAACGATGCCGACACGCTCCATTTCAGCAAGAATCCGCCGGCCATTTCTTTCTGTGCTTTTCAGCCACCTGGCTAGGTCCTGTGAGGAAAAGTTGTCGCGGCCATACTGTTTGGCGTAAGCTAATATTTTCGATACGATGCCTGGACTTATGTTGGCATCTTTAAATTTTTCCTGCCAGATTTGGCCGATGTCTGTGGTCTTGTAAGCAATGTGATCCTGCGGCTGTTTCAGAGAGATTGACTGATCATCGTCGACAACTAAGATCATTGGTTTTTCGTATTCCTTAATATGCCGGAAGCCCATTCTGACATGTTGTTCGGCTTGTAATACCGTTTCTCCGAATCCAATGGATACTTTAGCCTTTAAGTTCGTCTGGGCCCGGATATCATCTATTAAGTTAAACAGGTCTCCTTCTGATTCGGCACTTAGTTCTCCCCGGGTGGTAAAAATGAAGAACAATCCATCTCCCATCTGCATGACAGACCCGTTTGTTTTTTCGGCGATGGAGTAGAGCTGGTGACGAACCTCCAGCTCCTGATATTTTGTTTTAAAGGAGTAGTGAAGATCTTCTGAATGATCGGGATCCATTTCCGTTCGGCATCCAATGACGGCCACTTGAGAGTTGCGGTATAGTTTCGACTGCGCTCGTTCTTCTATGAACTGAATAATCAATTTTATAGACAAGTAAGAAGGTGTAACACGGAAGACGGGTACGTTTCTCTCTTTCAGCTGTTTGTACACATACTTAATCGATGTGATCGCCACTTCTGTTTTCCCTTCTTCATATAATTGAGTATGAAAATCTACTAACTTGTCGAAGTTCAAGTCCTTTGTAAAAGGATGGTTATAATACGTTAAGCTATCCAGCTGATAATAGGATAGAATTTTATCGAATTCTTCACTTTCAATCGTATCGATGCTTACCTGCCTGTACACTTGGTTGGAGGCGAGCTGAGCTTCTAATAAAATTCCGAAGAAACTGGCACCGTGTAAAGGCGGATAGGCTCCTTCATTTTCTGTAATAAGATCATGATTGAGTGCGTGCGTAAAGTTTAAGACTCCTGAGAAGAACCACTGATCTACTTCATAGCGATGGTCCGATAAGATCTCACTTACTTCGTTCAGTTGGTCGTAAGGATAGGGAACGAACGTTATATCATCAAATTCTTTCGCTACATACATAATTAGCTGCAGGGAGTCATGAGGAGCGATCACTCCGATTGTGGTCTTCAAGGTTTACCACCGCTTTCCACTCGTAAATATTCGGCGATTACTTTTGTTCCTGTGACTAAGTCTTCGGGAGAAGCATACTCCCGCGGGTGATGACTGATTCCATCTTGGCAAGAAATAAACAAAAGGCCGGAGGGCCATTTATGGGCCATATTCATCACATCGTGCCCGGCGCCGCTGTCCATGGTAAGGGTCTTCATATTCAAATCTTCTGCAATATTCGATAGTTTGTTGTGGATGTTCGTGTCTAAAAATACGGAGTCATTATCGACCAGTGTCTGGACTTCTACACTTATATTGCGCTTGCATTCGATTTCCTTGCAGTACTGTTGAATGCGCTGAGCTAGTTCCTTTTTCAACTTATCATCCACGCTCCGAATATCAATACCGAGTTCTACTTCCCCAGGGATTACGTTCATGACATTTGGGCGAATATGGCCTGTGCTTACTGTAGCTACTAAGGGAAGAGATGCAGCTTCGTTCATCTGAAGAGCTTGTTCTTCGACGAACGTGATGAGAGGAGCGATGGAAGCAAAGGCATCCTGACGCCTGCCCATGGGTGTAGTCCCTGTATGGTTAGCCATTCCGAAAGCAGTTACATTCAGACGAATGGGACAGGCAACTCCGCGGACAATTCCTATTTGTGCCCCATGTTCCTCGATTTGAGTTCCTTGTTCAATATGAAGCTCCAGGAAGCTTTCCAGGCGGTTCGCGTTAACTTCTGCTTGGTCAATCTTGTCCCACGACAATCCAAATGACTCTACTGATTCTTGAATGCTGATACCTTCCGCATCTTTTACTGAAGCGACCTCATCTTTAGCAAGTAAACCGCTGATGGCTTTGCTTCCAATGGTGGAAACACCGAAACGGGCCGATTCTTCTGATGCGAAACAAAGGATCGTTATATTTTTCTGTGGAGTATAATTCTGATCTTTTAATCGTTTAATTGCGGCTAACCCAGTCAACACGCCGGCAACACCATCATAACCTCCCCCGGAACTGACAGTGTCCAGATGGGATCCGACTGCTATGGTGGGGGCGTTTTTATTTACGTGCCATGTTGCCCACAGGTTGCCGGCTTGATCCGTGTGAACGTCCAGCCCAAGATTTTCAGCAATGGCCTGAAATACTTGATGAGCTTGTTTTTCCTCCTTGGTATAGCTGAGTCTCGTGAATCCATGGGTATAATCCATTTCATCAGTAAGGTTGAGCTTGAGTAAATGTTCTTCAAGCCAGTCAGTTAAGTTATTCAATAGAGCTGCCCCCTTTTACAATGTGAATATACGTATCCAATGCCACCAGCAGTACGCCCTCTTCAAAGTCAAATGCGGGGGAGTGATGGTTATCCGCAAGTCTGGTGCCGAAAAGCAGATAAGTCGCTTTTCCTCCGTGGGATTGAACTTCATTCATCATGAAGCTGGCATCTTCTGATCCCGAAACATGGGCGGCATCATTGATTTGCTGGATGGTACGGCTTGGTTTACAGGCTTTTTTTATAAAGGAAATCAATGATTGATCGCACTGCATTGGTTCTGTTTCTCCTACGAAATCGATGGAGGCATCGACGTTATACATATTTGCAGAAGCTTGGATCACCCGCTTTGCCTCTGTTTGCATGTAATCATTAATGGCTTTTGTTTCTCCACGTGTTTCCATTTCTAAATACCCTTGATCAGAAATAATGTTGCGTCCGTTTCCTGCTGTAAGTCTTCCTACATTGATCCGACTTACCCCTTCACTATGACGCGGGATTGAATAGAGGTGAGTCGCGGCAGAGGCTGCTGCCAGCAATGCATTGCGTCCATCTTCTGGTTTCATGCCTGCGTGAGAGGATTGCCCCTTAAAAGAAACATTCCATTTCGAAGAAGCGAGAAATCCTTCTGTTGAAGCAGCAACGGTACCCACTTTTAATTCATTTATTCCAATATGGCCGGAGTAGAAATAATCAACGTCATTCAGCCTGCCTTTATCAACCATAGCCTTGGCTCCCCGTCCGCCTTCTTCAGCAGGTTGGAAAAGAAAGGTGAACTTCCCGTTTAGTTCCGAAGAATGATTGGCAATGTAATGTGCCAGCCCTAAACCAGTGGCGGTGTGACCGTCATGACCACAAGCATGCATGACTTCTTTGTTCATCGAACGGAAGTCCTGTTGGCAAGGATAGTGTGCAGGACTTTCCGATTCTTCAATGGGTAAAGCATCGATATCAAATCGGAAGGCGAGATGATCACCTTCTCGGCCGGTATCCCAGACAGCAGCTAGCCCCGTATGACCTCCACGCATTTTATCCATCCATTCGTCAGGAATAGAAGAAAAGACAATACGTTCATATTTAGATAATTCATCTTTAGAAGGAACTCCATATCGCGAAGTACTCATCAGAGCATCCTCTCCGATATGAAGAGAAAAGCCGAGCGATTTCAATTCTTCACCAATCTTAAAAGTAGTCAAGTACTCCATGAAACCTAGCTCAGGGTGGCGATGGAAAGAACGTCTCCATTCTATGAGCTGAGAGTTAATACGCTTGAGAAACGGTTCATGAGAAGGCATCGGCTTCACCGCTCTTCTGCTCACTCAAAGTCTCTAATGTATCCATAGCTACTTGAACTAAATAACGGCTTCCAATGGGTAGGGCTTTTTCATTAAGTTGGAAACCAGGGTCGTGAAGCGGCTTTTGTTTATCGTGATCGTCAATTTGAGTGCCGAGCCAAATGAAAGCACCTGGATATTGAAGCAGGAATCTTGAGAAATCCTCCCCAGCAAGGGCGGGGTCAAGTACCGGTGTGGCTTCCTCTCCTAACAAATGATGGGCTGATTGGCGTGCCTGCTGCGCCCATTTGGGAGTGTTGATCGTTGCAGGGTACCCATCGAAATAATCAATGTCCACTTCACCCTCAAAGGCAGCAGCTGTTTGATTAATTATTTTATGAAATCGGTGCTTCACTTTATCTTTTACTTCCGATTTAAATGTACGAACTGTACCTTCAAGAATGATCTCTTTAGGAATCACGTTGTAGCCATAACCACCTTCGATCTTCCCGATCGTGACGACAGCAGAATCTAGAGGATTCACGTTTCGACTGACAATTGTCTGAAGACTGGTAATGATTTGAGTGGCAATAATTAAGGCATCGTTACCGTCATGCGGCATACTGGCATGTCCGGATTCGCCTTTAACCGTAAGTTTAAACCGGTCGGATGCGCCCATCATTTCTTTGTCCCTAATGCCAATCTGTCCTACAGGTAAGCTTGGCCAAACATGCTGTCCGAAAATCACATCTGGCGCATACTCGTCAAACACGCCATCATCTAACATGGGCTGGGAGCCTCCCGTCGGGGAAGTTTCTTCTGCCGGCTGGAATACGAGCAGCACAGTTCCTTTTAGCTTTTCTCTGATTTGCTGCAAGGCGTAACCCGCTCCAATCAGCATAGCTGTATGAGCATCATGGCCGCAGGCGTGCATTTTTCCAGTATTTGTAGAAGTAAAGGAATGCGAGTTGCTTTCCTGGATCGGCAATGCGTCCATATCGGCTCGTAGTGCGACTGTTCCTCCTGGCAAACTGCCTTTAATAACGCCTAATACCCCAGTATTCGCAAATCCGGACTGCCATTCAATTCCGTATTCCGATAGTTTCCCCTTAACCAATTCTGAAGTTTGGTATTCTTCGTTACTTAATTCCGGATGCTGATGCAGTTTTCTTCGAATGTTAATAATATCATTTTGAATTGATGAGATAAGTTCCTCGATGTAATTCAAAAATGTTCCTCCTTTAATTAAGGACATTTTCCTTTAATGTTCCGAATTTGTAGTATAACAGTTATTTTAAACAAAGATTCATCTTAATTCAACAAAAAATTCAGAAATTTATTTGTGTGAAAGATTTAAAACGGCTTTAAGTGTTGATATGGAGGTGTTTAAAAATTCAAGAAATCTAATAGGGCGGTTTATATTGCTGGAATTCAGAGAGGAATAGTATCGGATATTATTTCAGGAAAAGTATGCGAGGTGTCTTAAGGAACAGAAGTGATTTATTAAAAAGCGAATGTTATATATTAAAATTAAATAAATATACGGTTTTTTCTTGTGGTCAAATCTAGGTTCTGATACACTCTTTCTGTACCGTTATCCATTGTTACATAGTTACTTTGGTTCGAAAGTCACTGGGTTTTTTTTATGAGGGACTATGCTTGTGAGGATTTATATTGTTCGGTTTTATGGTTTTAAATCGGCAAGTAATAGATTCTAGCGCGAATGAAGGATGGTACATATTAAAGAAAAGGAGAGGTTAGGCTTGAAACACAACACTTTGAAAAAGTACTTTGCAATCATCATTTTAATTACTATTTCTATATTGGCTGGGTGCAGTTCTTCTGCGGAATCAGAAGCCAAATCCGATGAATCGAAAAAGCCGATTATCGTCGAAGGGCCGATGCCAATAGAAGCGGAGAAATTCGCCGAAAGATTGGACAATGTAGAAAAAGAAAAAATAGGAAACTTTGTCTTTTATAAGGGGACAGTCAACGATTATCCCGTAATCGTAGCTAAAACAGGTAAAGGAATGGAGAATACAGCAGCAGCAACAGCTCTTGCGATTGAAAAGTATAGTCCCGCTGCGATTATCAATCAGGGTACTTCTGGCGGCCATGACCCGAATTTAGATGTGTTTGATATCGTACTCGGGAAGCGCACTACAAATATTGGATCTCTTAAAACTTCACAATTGGCAGAGAATGAAGGCATCAAACCGAAAAAGTGGAAGCCAATGGATTTAATGGCGTCAGAAGGTAGTGCCGGTGAAGATCCTGATGCAGAGAATATTCATTATTACAAAGGAGATGAGAAGCTCCTTGCTGCCGCTCATGAGGTTAAGGAGAATTACACTAAAGGGAAAGTGGTTGATGGTACGATCGGTTCTGCTGACGTATGGAATAATGAAGTTGACCGCATCAAATGGTTTCATCAGAAATACGGAACCTCTGTTGAAGAAATGGAAGGGGCTGCCGGGGCGCAAATAGCTGAATCTTTCAATATCCCATATTTAGGAATCAGAATTTTATCTAATAATAAGACTAATGGCGGTGAGTATAATCCAGATACAGCTTCTGCCAATCAAGAATATGTATATGAAGTGGTGAAACACTATATCTCAATGAATCAATAATGAAGCGGCCATAAAAGGTGCTTGAATTTATTCAAGTGCCTTTTGTGTTTCTCTTATCTAGATAAAGGGTCTGTTACATTTGGATCATGTTATGATTGGAAGGGTGGTAGATAGAAGCTGCAGGTATGTTTGTGATACCATTGCAGATACTCTTTTACTATAAAGGCGCGATTATGGGAGGTAAGGAAATGGATAATAATGATATAGTCATTCGGTTAAGGTATGCGCTGGATATTAAAGATAATGATATGATCGAGATCTTTAATCTTGGCGGCATCGACTTAACAAAAGAAGAAGTCTTAAAGGTACTCACAAAAATAGAAGACAGCAACGATGAAGAGTATGAGGACGATGAGTACGAAGATGAAAATCATATCAAGTGTACAAATAGTATGCTGGAGTCATTTTTAAATGGTCTCATCACCTTTGAGCGCGGTCCGCAAGAGCCGAAGCCGGGTCAGACTGTTAAACCAGACCGGTCGATCAAGAATCAATCCAGTGTGAATAATGTCATGCTGAAAAAAGTAAAAATTGCCTTGAAATTAACGAGCGAAGACATTATTGAAGTGTTAGACGAAGCAGGGGTAACGATAACCAAAGGTGAATTAAGTGCGTTATTGAGGAAAGAAGGACATAAGAATTATAAGGTGTTTGGTGACCAATATGCCCGGAATTTCTTAAAAGGCTTGACGATGAAGTATAGAGGGAACAGGGAATTTTAATATTTTATTAATAAAAACCCCCGGTAAAAAATAGATATGCTATTTTTTACCGGGGGTTTTTAAATTCATTCTAATTGCTTTTACGAAGTATCGGTTTGTTCACGTATCGTGTTTTTTTGTTTTAGATTAACATTTATCATGGCGGTAGTTATCGGTTTTCCACTAGTTGCTCTTCGAAGTATCGGTATCCATTCAGATTTAATGTTTTAATTTCATAATAATTCTTTAAAGCGATCATGGCACCGCCAAGGGAACAAGCATTCTTACCTAAAGAAGAGATGACGAGTTTATCATAATTATTCATCTTTGAATTCAGCCGGTCTTTAAGCTGATCAAGTAGTTCTTGTCGTTTTCTAAGAAAAGGACTGTTGATGATTAGGGTTTCAGGATTGAAAATATTGATAATATTATTAAGCCCCACAGCAAAATAATCTAAATAGTCATGAATAACCTGAGGATAATGACAGAGTAATTCGTTCGCATCCGAATGTTCCAAATCGATGCCTTCTATTCCTTTACCTTCTAAATTCTTTAATAAGGCGCGTTCAGAAGCATACAACTCCCAGCAGCCGTTATTTCCGCAGGGACATTCCAATCCGCCTCTTTCTACAATCATATGACCAATCTCACCCGCAAAGCCCTGAAAGCCGCGATAGATCGAGTTATCCTCTATGATTCCTAATCCTATCCCAGAGTACATCGTTATGGTAAATAAATCTTCAATCGGAAAATTAAGTACTTGCTCAGCATAAACACTTAAATTTGCATTATTGTCGATGTAAATAGGAACATCAAAAGCACGTTCCATTTCTTCTTTTAAACTCATCTGAATCCTTTGAAGTGTTGGAGTGTAGACAATGTCATGATCATTGTCTACAATTCCATGAATCCCAATTCCCATTCCCACTAATCCCACTGGACTTAACGTTTTTTTCACTTCTAAGATAATTTCTTTGATAAATTGGATCATGCCCGGAGTGGATTCGTCGATCGTATCTTTCTCATGAGTATATCTATAGGTTTGGATCGGTTTTCCTAATAAATTGGTTACTTGAATTTGTGTGGTGGGCATGTCTATATCAATTCCAATAGTAAAGCCGGCATCTTCATTCATTTGAAGGAGAATAGGTTTTCGTCCGCCTTTGGAGATTTCTGAAGGACCTTCAATAATTAATCCTTCCTGCATCAATTGATTTATTTGGGTTGAAACGGTAGATCTGTTTAATCCTGTTAATCGGGAGAGTTCGATTCTTGAGATCGCACAATGTTCAATAATTTTTTCAATTAAATTTCTTCTGTTCAAAGCCTTGATATAAGTGGCGTCGCCTTTACTCATTATGAAACCCCTTTCAAAAAAAGTCTTGAAATTCTTTTCTCTTACTTTTAGTATATAACTAAGAGTTTGTTGTGTAAACAAACTAAGTTTTTGTAAGCGTCGTCATCTAATTTGGAAGGGGAGATTGTAATGGTGAAAAAGTTAATTATGCTCGTTCTTATGATTACCGTAAGTATCGCACTGCTTGCAGGGTGTGGAGATTCAGATTCGAAAACTGCTGGTGATGATTCAGGTAATGGAGATTCAAAGCAATTAAAACTCGCTCACAACTTAGGTAAGGATCACCCGGTGAATAAGGCATTAGAGAAATTTGCAGACGAAGTGAAAGAAAAAACGAATGGAGAAGTTACGATTAAAATTTATCCAAATGGCGTACTTGGCAGTGAGAAAGAGGTTCTTGAACAAGTACAAAGTGGAGCAGTAGATATGACGAAGGTCAGCGCAGGTGCTCTTGAAAGTTTTTCTAAAGAATATTCTGTGTTCTCTCTACCTTATATCTTTGAGAGTAAAGACCACTATCGTAAAGTCATGGATTCGGATGTTGCTCAAGGGATTTATCAATCTACTAAAGATAAAGGTTTCGTCGGCCTCACCTATTTTGACTCGGGAGCTCGAAGCTTCTATACCAAGGATACACCCATTAAAACTCCAGACGATTTAAAGGGGTTAAAAATTCGAGTGATGGATAGTCCGACTGCCATAGAAATGGTGAAACTTATGGGCGGAACTCCAACCCCAATGCCTTATGGAGAGATTTATACTGCTCTTCAACAAGGTGTTGTGGACGGAGCAGAAAGTAATCCAACTGCATTAACGACTGGTAAACATGGGGAAGTTGCAAAAGCATTTTCTAAAAATGAGCACACAATGATTCCTGACATTGCCGTGATTAGCGAGAAAACTTGGGAGAGCTTAACAGAGGATCAGCAAAAAGCCTTTAAAGAAGCTGCTCAGGATGCCACGAAGTATCATACAGAAATCTGGAACAAAGCGATTGATCAAGCTGTAAAGAAGCGAAAGACATGGGCGTTAAGTTTTATGATGTGGACAAAGAGCCATTTATAGAGGCCGTACAGCCTATGTACGACGAATTCAAGAAAGATAAAGATATCGCCAAAATCATTGATGAAATTAAGAGTATGAAATAGACCAATGATGTAAAGAGATCATTTGAAGAATAGGAGGCGCGGCCAATGTTATCTCCAAAAGACAAAAAGAAACGCCAGACGATAAATGAGATTTGGAGCTTTCTAAGGAAAAGGAATCAATCAAGGGTGGATGACACATGGTTTAGCATTGGTTTGCCGTCTTCTATACATACCGGTCTATTCCGGTTCGCCGGATGGGGATTCTTAGGGACGGTTGATACGATTTTCATCGAAACCTTAACTAGGCTGTTCAAACGGTAAAAGTCGCTGA
Source organism: uncultured Bacillaceae bacterium (assembly GCA_963739045.1). Taxonomy (GTDB): domain Bacteria; phylum Bacillota; class Bacilli; order Bacillales; family Halobacillaceae; genus Halobacillus_B. The sequence goes on from CAVTYY010000002.1 coordinate 16,783, forward strand.
CTCTCGACTGAAATAGAGGAGGGAAAACTATGATAGACCGAATAAAAATGGTACTGGATCGATTCATTCTAACGCTCACAACGATTTTTACTTTTGTATTGGTGGCAGGAGCAATTTGGCAAGTGGCGAGCCGCTATTTGTTTAATGCCCCTAGTACATTTACTGGTGAACTTCTTCGATTTTTACTTGTGTGGACAGCAATCCTTGGCGCAACGTATGCCTTTGGATCGAATCAGCATCTTTCGATTACTTTCATAAAAGATAAATTCAAAGGAAAAAGCCGTTTAAGTGTGCGGATTATAAATGACTTGTTTATTTTAGCATTTGCGATTCTGGTGATGTTTAAGGGAGGAATGGAAGTTGTGCAGACCACAATGACTCAGCGAACTCCAATTTTAAACGTCCCTATGGGAGTGGTCTATGCCATCTTACCAGTAAGTGGTGTTCTCATTGTTATCTATAAACTACTTCTCATAAAAGAATATCAACAAGAATTGAACGGAAAGGAGTAGTCATTCATGGATACAGTGTTACAAGCCACCATCCTTTTATTTGGAGTATTTTTTCTCCTGCTTGCTTTAGGTGTTCCTATTTCTGTAGGAATCGGGGTCTCTTCGTTTGTTACTGCTCTTACTGTTGTTCCAATGGATGTTGCTGTATTTACCGCTGCCCAGAAAATGGTTCAGGGGATTAATAGCTTTGCCCTCCTTGCTGTTATTTTCTTTATTCTTTCAGGAAGTATTATGAATAATGGCGGCATTGCAATAAGGCTGATTAATTTAGCTAAACTTATTGGTGGTCGTCTGCCTGGGTCATTAGCTCATACCAATGTGGTTGGTAACATGCTATTTGGATCCATATCAGGCTCAGCGGTTGCCGCAGCTGCAGCCATTGGCAGGGTAATGACTCCTTTGCAGGAGAAAGAAGGATACAATAAATCCTACTCAGCAGCCGTCAATATTGCTTCGTCACCGGCAGGCTTGCTCATCCCGCCAAGCGGGGTGCTGATTTTGTATTCTTTAGTCAGTGGAGGAACGTCCATCTCAGCATTATTTATGGCGGGGTATATCCCCGGGATTCTGATGGGACTGGCGGTTATGATCGTAGCTTATATCATCGCAAGAAAAGAATCTTATCCCGTAGCCGAACGTCCGTCTTTTTCTCAAGGGCTTAAGGTAGTATTAGATGCAATTCCTAGTTTGCTGTTGATTGTGATAGTGATTGGCGGAATTGTAGCAGGGATCTTTACGGCAACTGAAGGAGCGGCAGTGGCCGTTCTGTACTCTATCATTTTAGCCGCTATCTATCGGGAAATAAAACTAAAGGATATTCCAGACATTTTAAAAGAAACCGTAGTCATGACAGGGATTGTCTTATTCCTAGTAGGAGCTTCGTCTATCATGTCCTGGGTGATGGCGTTTACTGGAATTCCTACCGCAATCAGTGACTTACTGCTTCAGACGTCCAGCAATCCGATTGTAATACTGTTCATCATGAACATCATTTTACTTATCGTCGGAACATTTATGGACTTGACTCCGGCAGTGTTAATCTTTACTCCTATCTTCCTGCCTATTGCTCTACAGCTGGGGATGGATCCGGTACACTTTGGTATCGTTCTTGTATTTAACTTATGTATAGGGATTATGACTCCTCCAGTGGGAAGCGCTCTATTTGTAGGGTGTAGTGTGGCAGACGTATCGATTGAGTCAGTCTTAAGACCATTAACAAAAATGTTCATTGCTTTAATCATTATGCTTATGTTGGTCACCTATGTGCCTTGGTTTAGCCTGGCACTGCCTAGACTATTCGGACTGTTGTAGAGAGGAAAGAGGGGATTAAATTGATTAAAAAGGAAACATTCTCATATGAACAAAAAGAGAATAATCTTGTTGAGTTTACTAGCAATAACGACAAGGTGCACTTATTTATTCTCGAAGCAGACATGATGCGTATCTATCATTCTGCAGATGAAGAATATAGCATGAATCAGACCTGGGCGATTGCACCGGGTATGGAGGATGTCCCGTTTGAAGGAAGGGATCGATTTGACTTAACGCCATTCACCCTTCCTGAGTATGGGGTAGAAGAAGCTGGTGGTACTCTTCATATTTCTACCGAACTATTGAAAGCGGTTGTCCATCTCGAAGGATTCGCCATTGATTGGTATCAGAAAAAAGAGGGGAATTGGGTGAAAATTGCCGGAGATCGGAAGACACAGAGCTATAACTTTAATCAGCAACTAGGGGATGGTGTCTTTCATTATATGGAACGGGATTCTTCAGATTTATATTATGGACTAGGAGAAAAAGGTGGAATGATGAACCGCCATCATAAGCGGTACCAAATGCGTACGATAGATGCCATGGGGTATGACGCAGAGCATACGGATCCACTTTATAAATTTATTCCATTTTATCTCGTTCATACTTCACAAGCGTCCTATGGGGTTTACTACGATAATTATTCCGACAGTATATTTGACATGGGTGCTGAACTTGATAATTATCACGGACTGTACCGATATTACCAGGCGAAAAAAGGTGATTTAGATTATTATTTCATTCTGGGTCCAGCAATTAAGAATGTAGTGACCCGCTATACTTGGTTAACGGGAAAAACCTTATTCCCGCCAAAATGGAGTTTGGGGTATTCGGGTTCAACGATGACTTATACGGATGCTCCTGATGCTCAGGTACAATTAAAGAAATTTGCTGATTCCTGCAAAGAATACGATATTCCGTGCGATTCCTTTCAACTATCTTCAGGTTATACGTCCATAGGAGATAAACGGTACGTGTTTAACTGGAACCATTCAAAAATTCCTGATCCTATAGAATTAAATGATTATTTTCACGATAAAGGCATTTCTGTCTGTGCCAATATTAAGCCAGTCCTTCTCGATGATCATCCTAAGTATGCGGAAGCAAAAAGTAACGGGTTATTCATTAAAGATCACACTGGGGAGCTGCCTGAAATCTCACAATTCTGGGATGCTCTTGGATCCTATTTAGATTTTACCAACCCATTAACGATCGAGTGGTGGAAAACCAAAGTAAAAGAAACGTTACTCTCTTACGGGATTGATTCCACTTGGAACGATAACAATGAGTACGAAATTTGGGATGAAAGAGCCTTAGCCCACGGGTTTGGTAAACAGGTTCCTGTCTCTTTAATTAAGCCCATTCAAACTCTGCTCATGATGAAGGCATCGTATGAAGCGCAGCAAGAATATACAGCAGACAAGAGACCTTACTTAATATCCAGATCGGGTGGTCCTGGAATGCAACGGTATGTACAAACATGGTCTGGGGATAATTTCACGGAATGGAAAACGATTCGCTATAACTTGAAAATGGGTCTTAGTTTAAGTTTGTCCGGCATTTATAACTTTGGTCATGATGTAGGAGGTTTTGCTGGCGAGGCACCGGAACCGGAATTATTTATTCGGTGGATTCAAAATGGGATTTTTCATCCGCGTTTTACGATCCATTCCTGGAACGATGATCAAACTGTGAACGTTCCCTGGATGTACCCGGAATATATGGAAGAAATACGGCATTGGATGAAAGAAAGAGTGAAATGGACCCCTTACTTATATCATCTTATGTATTTAGCACATAAAGAGGATGAACCGATCTTAACGCCGACTTTTTACCATTTTGAAGAAGATCCCCATACGTTTGAAGAGAATGATGAGTTTTTAGCTGGTAAGGATCTTCTGGTTGCGAACGTGATGAAGAAAGGCCAGCGGGAACGCGACGTATATCTTCCAAAGAATGATCATGGATGGTACGACGTGAACTCGAGAAAATGGTACAAAGGTGGACAGAGTCTCATCGTGGAAGCATCGTTGTCTACCGTTCCGTTATTTGCCCAGGCAGGAGCTATTTTTCCTGTAAGGACAGGAGAGATTTCTTTTTCAAGTAATCAGAAAGAGGAACGCGGCTTGCTGATTTTTCCTCCTAAAGGAAACTCAGAGTCGGCCAATTCCTTTTACGAAGACGACGGGGAATCGTTAGCCTATCGAGACGGAGAGCAGAGCTGGATTGAAGTCCAAATGAAAACATCGACGGAAGACATAAAGGTATCGATCGGAGTTAGCGGGAAGTATGAGGTTCCATTTGATGCGATTGCCCTGCAATTTCCCCAAACAGAAGAACGTACGATCTGGGTAAACGGAGTTCAATTACGTGATACCTTTAGTTATCAGGTAAGTCTTAAAGAAGGTGGCCGAGCATGACGAAACTAATTGCAGACGATTTTTTATTAACGAATGACTATGCAGCAGAGTTGTATCATGAGTATGCAAAGGAACTTCCCATCATAGATTTTCATAATCATTTGTCTCCTCTTGAGATAGCAGACAACACTCCATATGACACCATCACCGATATTTGGCTTGGGGGAGATCATTATAAATGGAGACTTATGAGAGCTAATGGCATCAACGAATACTATGTTTCGGGAGAAGCAAGTCCATGGGAGAAGTTTGAAGCCTGGGCAGAAACAGTGCCGAATACATTGGGTAATCCACTGTTTCATTGGACGCAAATGGAACTCAAGCGTTACTTCGGAATTGAGGAAGTTCTATCGAATAAAAACGCGAAAGAAATTTGGGATATCACCAATAGTGAACTGCAAAAAGAACATATGCACCCACGCCAAATATTGGTCCATGACAAGGTAGAATTTGTAGGGACCACCGATGATCCGACTGATCCATTAGATCATCATAAACGTTTGCTGGATGAAAAATTATCGGTGCAAGTAGCTCCGTCTTTTCGCCCGGATAAAGGTCTGGATATTGAAAGTAGTCAATTTGACAGCTGGGTGAAAAAGCTTGGACGGGCAGCTGGGATAGAAGTGAATGGTTATCAAAGCTTTCTCCAAGCGCTTTCTGATCGAGTGAATTATTTTGATCAGCATGGATGCAGAGCTTCTGACCATGGGATAGGAGAGATGTTCTATGCAGAAGCATCAGAAAATCAGGTGTCTGATATTTTTCAGAAGCGGTTAAAAGGCGAAGCTTTAACGAAAGTAGAAGCTGACCAATTCCGGACGTATACGCTGCAGTTCTTAGCTGAACGATATTTTGAAAAGGATTGGGCCATGCAATTCCATTTGGGTGCTTTAAGAAACAACAATACGAAAATGCTCCAGCAAATTGGCAGGGACAGCGGGTATGATTCACCAGGGGATTCATTACTTGCAAAGCCATTGTCCCGCTTCTTGGATTCAGTCAATTCTACAGGGAAGCTTCCTAAAACGGTACTCTATTGTTTGAATCCAAGAGATAATTATATTCTTGCCAGCATGGCCGGAAACTTTCAAGACGGCACGGTTCCCGGGAAAGTTCAGTTTGGTACAGCCTGGTGGTTTAATGATCATATAGATGGAATGGAAGATCAGATGAGTATCCTTGCCAATGTAGGTTTAATTAAACATTTTATTGGAATGCTAACGGACTCCCGGTCATTTCTTTCTTTCTCCCGCCATGAATATTTTCGGAGAATTCTTTGCAATTTATTGGGGACATGGGCAATGAATGGGAAAGTTCCTGCAGATATGGAATGGCTGGGAAGCTATGTAAAAGATATATCTTATTACAATGCGAAAAGGTATTTTAACTTATAGAAAGGAGCAGCTCCTATGGAAATGAGTTTTCGCTGGTACGGAGAGGATGATCCCGTACAGCTCGAACAAATTAAACAAATTCCACAAATGAAGGGGATCGTATCCGCCATTTACAGTATCCCTTCTGGGGAAGTATGGCCGTTTGAAAAGATTAAGAATCTGAAGGAAACCATTGAAGCTCATGGTTTAAAACTGAATGTTATTGAAAGTGTCCCTGTTCATGAAGATATTAAACTGGGACGCCCGACGAGAGATCAATATATTCAGAATTACAAGCAAACCCTTCGTAATCTATCTAAAGCAGGCATAACTACGATTTGTTATAACTTCATGCCCGTTTTTGACTGGACGCGAACGAATCTTGCCGAAGCGCTTCCTGATGGATCAAATTCACTTTCCTATGAAGAAGCATCGATATCTAGAGTGGATCCCCTTGCCGGTAAACTCGATCTGCCTGGCTGGGACCTCTCTTACCAGACAGAGAAACTAAAGCTTTTAATGGAAGAGTATCAAGCAATGTCAGAAGAAACGCTGATGGATAACCTAATTTACTTTCTTAAAGAAATTGTGCCTGTCGCAGAGGAGGAACAATTGCTCCTTGCGATTCATCCCGATGATCCGCCATGGAACATTTTCGGGCTGCCAAGAATTATTACAGGGAAAGAAAATGTGAAATATATGTTGAAGGAAGTAGATAGTCCAGCCAATGGTCTAACTTTTTGCACTGGATCATTCGGAAGTAATCCTGCAAACGATCTCCTTGAGATTATAGAGGCAGCTAAAGGCAGGATCCATTTTGTCCATGCAAGAAATGTGAAATGGATTGGAGATAAATCCTTTCAGGAAACCTCTCATTCGATTAAAGATGGTTCTCTGCCAATGGTAGAGGTAATGAAGAAGTTGGTGGAAATAGGATTTTCTGGCCCGATTCGACCTGATCATGGAAGGATGATCTGGGGAGAAGAAGGCCGGCCAGGTTACGGATTGTTTGATCGTGCACTAGGTGCAGCTTACCTTAATGGAATCCTTGATACAGTAACCGAGAATTAGAACGGAGGATATGATGAATTTACCATTTCAGATCGATTTAAAAGGAAAAATCGCCGTAGTAACTGGAGGAAGCGGAGTGCTTGGCTCTGTTCTAAGTGAGGCGTTAGCTGCATGCGGAGCGAAAGTTGCCATTCTCGCAAGAACTCAAGAAAAAATTGATAAGGTAGTTGAGGAGATTACGACTGCTGGAGGAGAATGCCGCGGGTATAGTGTGGACGTTTTGAATAAAGAAGCTCTTATGGAGGTGCGTGAAGACATCCACGAGCACTGGGGAACGGTCGATTTATTACTTAACGGAGCAGGAGGTAATCATCCCAAAGCAACGACTGGCCAGGAATATTTCTCGCCTGATAATGAGGGGCAGAGCTTCTTTGATATCGATCCTCATGCTGTTGATGAACTATTCAAATTAAATTTCTCAGGAACACTTATCCCTACTCAGGTGTTTGCCGAAGATATGGTTGATAAACATGGAGCTTCTATCATTAATATCTCCTCTATGAATGCATTGAGACCCTTAACGAAAATTCCTGCTTACAGCGGAGCGAAAGCAGCTGTCAGCAATTTCACCCAATGGTTATCTGTATATTTCTCAAAGGTAGGGATTCGTGTGAATGCGATCGCCCCAGGATTCTTTTTAACGGAACAGAATCGGGACCTGCTTCTTGATCAACAGGGAGAATATAAAGATCGAGCCAATAAAATTATTGGACAGACCCCTATGAGTAGGCTAGGAAATGCTGAAGAACTGGTGGGGACATTGTTATGGCTGGCTGATGAGAAAGCGTCTGGTTTTGTGAACGGTATTCTAGTCCCGGTAGACGGCGGGTTTTCCGCTTATTCAGGAGTTTAGGAGGGTTAATTTATGAAATTATACAACTGTTTAACAAAGATGATTGACCATACATTAACCGTTGTGATTCGCGGGAATTCCCCGGAAGAGGCAATAAAAACTGCGGAAGCCTGTGTGGAAGGAGGTGTAAGGAGTCTGGAGATTACTTTCACGGTTCCTCAAGCCGATAAAGTGATTCAATATTTTCAGGGAAGAGAGGAATTAGTTGTAGGGGCAGGTTCAGTGCTGGACGCTGAAACAGCGAGAATAGCTATTATGAGTGGAGCACAATTTATCGTAGGACCAAACTATAATCGTGAAGCTGCTTTCTTATGCAATCGGTATCAGGTTCCTTACATCCCGGGTTGTATGACGATTAATGAAGCCATGCAAGCGTTGGAGAGTGGATCGTCTATTATCAAGCTATTTCCTGGCCAGAGCTTTGATCCTTCCCATATTAAAGCTGTTAAAGGGCCGCTTCCTTACATAGAAATCATGCCTACAGGCGGTGTAGATTTGGAAAATGTAAGGGACTGGCTTGATGCAGGAGCCCTTCTGGTAGGAGTGGGAGGAGAGATTACCAAACCCGCTAAACAGGGGAATTATGAAGGGGTCACGGCGAATGCAAAAGGCTTTGTGGAGAAAGTTCAACGAGGTCGAGTATGAGCCGAATCATAACCTTAGGTGAGGTGTTGATGAGATTAACTCTTTCAGGGGGCCAGCGATTCAAAGAAGCGGAAGAACTTGAGATTGCGATTGGCGGTGCGGAAGCGAATGTTGCTGTCTCTCTGGCTAACTATGGTCATGAGGTATCACTGATCAGTGCTTTACCTGACAATGAGTTAGGAAAACGCGTTTGTAGTTATCTTGATCGTCACTCGATAAGCAGAAAATTTGTCTATCCTTCTCCTGGGAGGATGGGACTGTATTTTGTAGAGGAAGGTTTTGGGGTACGTCCTTCAATAGTCGAATATGACCGTAATTTCTCCGCCTTCACTCAATTGGATCCTAGTCGTATAGAATGGGAGGGAATTTTCAAAAACGCGGATGTATTGCATCTTTCGGGTATCACACCGGCCCTGGGGGATGAGTCGAAAAAGCTAACGATGACTGCTTTAGAAGAAGCGAGAAAAAGAAACCTGACCATTAGCTTTGACTGTAATTATCGGAGTAAGTTATGGAGCTTGCGAGAAGCGAAGGAGACTTTTGAGCAGATTTTCCCTTACGTAGATATCTGTTTTATTGGGTATAAGGATTTTGTCCATATATTAGGACAGGATGGGGAGGCTTCATTTAGTGAAGAGAAACTTCAAGAGTTCTATGAAGATTTTGCTGAAACTTATGAAATAACTGTGCTGGCTTGTACGAATAGACGAGTTCTCTATGCTCATGAACACGTTATGCAGGGGTTTATCTATCAAAATAATCATTTCCATCAAACACCTTCCGTTCAGTTCAACGTGTTAGACCGAATAGGAGGAGGAGATAGTTTTGCCGCTGGCATACTGCATAGCTTTTTACAGGAACAGCGTTCCGAAGACATCGTTACATTTGGTCTTTCCGCAGGAATTTTAAAACACACGGTTAAAGGCGATCATAACCAATTTAGCGAAGATGAGGTTATCAACTGGATGGCCAGAGAAGAAATCGATGTTACCCGTTAGACATATTTCTTATAGCTACTATAAAATCCGAACGTGATGAAATGTTAACAGCATTTTTTCATCATCGTTCGGATTTTTTGTACTCCGGAATTTCTAGCTATTTCTATAAGACGCATAGTTACGCCGCCACTTTTATTATTCGGTCTCTATTGATGGACAGAGGGGGATAGAAAAAATACAAACCGTTCAAGCGTAGTGTATTTCCGAAGCGGCCATTCAGGGAATATCTCTGCCCTTTTCTTGATGATTGGTCTTTAGAATTGGGGGGGATTTACTTGTGCCTGCTTTTTAAAAATTATTTACTTTAACCATCCTAAAGCATTTTTTGTGTGTATTTCTTCCATTAATTGAGCCCCTTATTCCGTAGGGATTTACATTATTTTATGATATAATTTAAAGATATTTTACAAAAAATATACATGAGGTTAACATTCTTTACAGCAAGTGCTGTTCAATAAATCACCAAGTACATCCATTCCCAATAATAATAGGAGAGATTTACATGAGCTCAACATCCAATATGAAACTTTTTACATTAAACTCTAATGAACCTTTAGCGCAGGAAATCTCTGAGATCCTCGACGTTCCTTTAGGGAAGAACTCTGTCGTTCGCTTTAGTGATGGTGAAATTCAGATTAATATTGAAGAAAGTGTCCGAGGGGCGGATATCTATTTGATTCAATCGACCTCTCAGCCTGTGAATGAACACTTAATGGAGTTATTAATTATGATTGATGCGATGAAGAGGGCTTCGGCCAAAAGTATTAATGTCGTTATTCCTTATTACGGATATGCGCGTCAGGATCGAAAGGCACGCTCCCGTGAGCCGATAACAGCGAAATTAATCGCGAATTTATTGGAAACCGCAGGAGCTTCCCGAGTCATTAGTTTAGATTTACATGCGCCGCAAATTCAAGGCTTCTTTGACATCCCGGTGGATCAACTAGTCGGTGTGCCGATTCTTGCTGACTACTACAATGAAAAGAATCTAGACGATATTGTCATTGTTGCCCCTGATACTAGTGGACTTAGACGTGTAAGAAGAATGGCGAACATTCTAGATGCGCCGATCGCCTTCATTGATAAACGACGGCCGGAACCAGGTGAAGAGGAAGAAACGAATGTGGTAGGCTCTGTTCAAGGGAAAAATGTCATTCTTGTTGACGATATGATCGATACAGCCGAAACAGTAGTACAGGCGGCAAATTGTCTTAAGGAAGCTGATGTTAAAGAAATTTATGCCTGTGGAACTCATGCTCTACTATCAGAACCAGCTGGCGCGAAGATTGAAAATTCTCCGATTAAAGAGCTGGTCGTTACCAATTCGATTTTCTTACCAGAAGAAAAGAAGATCGATAAAATAAAATCCCTTTCAGTTGCTCCGTTATTTGCCGATGCGCTGCTACGCGTGCAAAATGAGAAATCTGTGAGCGTGTTGTTTGATTAAAGGGAAGATGCACAGTTTATAAAAGAAACAGCGGATACTCCAATCCGCTGTTTTTTTATGCTTATTTGTTTGTAACGATATAAAAAAAGTTTTTCACATGATTTATCCTCCTTCTATTCATACTAACCCCAGGAGGACTCAAGTATGAAATGTGTAATTTTGTCTCTATGTTTATTACTATCTCAACCGTCGATTCAACAAGGTGATTTAAGGCTGATGGAGGATGGTGAGCAAGTTCTTAGGGTGAACAGAAAGAACTTTGCTGACGAGTTCCTTGGACATCCATTTGTCAATCAAACGAAAACCCACAAGCTTATTGACCAGCTGGATCAGAAAATAAACCAAGAGCCTGTAAATGCAAAAATAGGGGACTCTGGTGAAATCATTCCTGGAAAGAACGGCTACAAAGTTTATCGCAAGAAGTTCACAGAAAAATTTTATCAATATTTGTATGAAACAGGAGCGGATTCAATCAACGTCCCGAAACTTCCGGTTTATCCTAAGGTTGATAGTGAATTGCTTGCCAATGTGCGAACCCAGCAGATTGGACATTATGTGACTTATTTTAATTCAAATAATGAAGAACGATCCCACAATATCCGGCTCGCATCAGATGCCATTGACAGCCACGTTGTATTTCCAGGCGAACTGTTTTCTTTTAATCAAGTGGTTGGAAAAAGAACGAAGGAAAAGGGTTATAAGACAGCGCCGGTTATTGTTAAAGGAGAAGTAACAGAAGGAATAGGCGGAGGGATTTGTCAGGTGTCTTCCACGCTGTTTAATTCTGTGGACAATGCGGGAGTTAAGGTGATGGAACGCTATTCCCACAGTAAACGGGTTCCTTATGTACCTTCAGGACGAGATGCTACAGTGAGCTGGTATGGGCCGGATTTTACATTTAAGAACCAATATAACCAGCCGTTACTCATTCGCTCCAGAGTTTATGGAGGAATGATGAGTGTGACGATTTATTCTTCAGATGTGATTAATGTAAAACCCCATGCTATTCCACATGCCAGCAAGAAGCTTCCCAAAGAAAGTAAACTTCACTCTTCTGAACATAGGTGACTTTGGTGCATGCTCAAAAGGCAAAGAACTTCAATGTGCTTTTTCACTTTTAAAGGTCATTCATTTAGGGTATCTAAATAAATGGAAATCATAAAGAAGGATTACTTAGAAAGGGTGAAGAACATGAAAGTTCTAGTTGTAGGAGCAAATGGACAAATCGGTAAACATCTCGTGACAAGTATACAGGATCGGGAAGGATTGGAAGCAAAGGCTATGATCCGCAAGCAGGAGCAAGCTTCCTTCTTTGAAGATCTTGGTGCGGAAACGGCAGTAGTCAATTTAGAAGACGATGTTGAAGCAATCGCTAAAGCAGCTGAAGGTGTCGATGCGGTCGTGTTTACAGCAGGGTCCGGCCCGAATACAGGACCAGATAAAACCATTTTAATTGATTTAGACGGTGCTGTGAAAACAATGAAAGCCGCTGAAAAGGCAGGCGTGAAGCGCTTTGTGATGATCAGTTCGTTTGATACAAGCCGCAAAGCCATTCAGGACGCTCCAGAGTCCTTTGCACCGTATGTAGCAGCCAAGCATTATGCTGATGAGTGGCTGAAATCAACAAAACTAGATTATACAATCATCCATCCCGGCATACTAAGCAATGATAAAGGAACCGGTCAAATAGAAGCGGCATCTGAAGTGGAAAGAGGAGAAGTTCCTAGAGAAGATGTGGCAAGTGTCATCGTGGCCAGTTTAGAAAATGAGTCAACGGTTGGCAAAGAGTTTCAAGTAGTAGCGGGAACTCATTCTATTCAGGAAACAATCAGTTCAATCTAAGTGCGGACAACTTTAATGGATAAGTTTCAATATACATGAGAGACAATTTACCTGCATGGTGAATTGTCTTTTTTGTCTTAAGTAATTATACCCGTGAAGGGATACCCGCTATCAATTTACCAGTTGCGGCGCTTAATTTAATTAGAAACTGAGAGCCTTTAAACTCTTATATCCTTGTTTAAACTAGTCTTATCTTTCAGTGGAATAACATCTATAGTAGTAAATTTGACATCTATTCGTTATACATATTGTAAAACAAAACTGTTTGAGCTTGAGGGACATTTATAATCAATCTTTAAAAGAAAATGAAAATAATAGCAACTTCTAAAAATATAATTAAACATAACCACTAAAGCTGAGATTGAATAAAAGGAGAATTGAGCGTGAGGGTATCTAAGTTAATTAAGCCGCATGTCGATGAAATTTATCCTACTGCCGTTTATGGTAAAGGGGTTTTTATTTGGGATGACCAAGGAAAAAAATACTTGGATGGTTCATCTGGAGCAGTAACAGCAAGTATCGGTCATGCTGTGCCAGAAATCGTAGCTGCGATGTATGAACAAGCAAAAAAATTATCGTTTGTGTACCGTTCCCAGTTTACCTCCACACCAGCAGAACAACTCGCTGATCGATTAAGCTCGATCACTTTTGATGAGGATACTCCTTATTATTCCTTTTTTGTAAATAGTGGCTCTGAGGCAACAGAAACAGCTTTAAAGATCGCTGTTCAACATTGGCAGGAGAAAGGGAATTACCGAAAGAATAAAGTAATATCCCGCTGGTCGAGCTACCACGGCATAACTATGGGGGCCTTATCCATGTCTGGTCATATCGGTCGCAGAGAGCGGTTTGTCCCCATGCTTGAAAACTTCCCCAGTATTTCATCGCCTTACTGCTACCGTTGCCCGTTTAACCAGGAATACCCGAGCTGTCAATTGATGTGTGCTAATGAACTAGACACAGCGATTTGCCGGCTCGGGGCAGAGCATGTGGCTGCGTTTATTGCAGAGCCGATCATTGGAGCGGCTGGAGGCGTTGTTGTACCGCCCGCTGATTATTATCAACGAATTAAAGAAATATGTGATCATCACGACATTCTATTTATTGCGGACGAAGTGATGACAGGCATCGGTCGTACGGGAAAGATGCTCGGGATGGAGCATTACGGAGTGAAGCCGGAGATAATTACACTCGGGAAGGGTATGAGCGCCGGATATACACCAATTGCAGCGACCCTTGTTAATGAAAGGGTCATGGAGCCGATTTGGGAAGGATCGAAATCAGTGATGAGCGGTCACACGTACAGTGCCAATCCTCAATCGACTGCTGTAGCCCTTGCAGTTCTTAACTACATTGAAAAACATAACTTAGTTGAACGAGCGGCGGAAAACGGTGACTATTTGTTAAATGAAATAAAGAAGATCGCCATACAGTCACCGATCATTGGGGACGTCCGTGGGAAAGGGTTAATGATTGGGGTGGAATTCGTTTCTAATCCATTCACCAAAATTCCTTTCAGAAAACCGTTAGCGCTGACGAACAGGATCATTACTAAAGCTCGTGATAAGGGGCTTATCATTTATCCTGCATCAGCTGGAGTGGAAGGGGGAGACGGTGACGCGATTATTATATCTCCACCATTAACCATCAATAAACAGGAGATGGATCTTTTACTTAGAATTCTCAAAGAAACCGTATATGAAGTCCAAAATGAATTAATCATCCAAGGAAATATCGACTCGATTGGATAGGAGGGAAAAGATATGCAGCGAGCTAAGCAAAAGCCTATAAATAAAACGGGAACGCTTGAGGAAGCTCTCTCTTACATTCAAGATGGCTGCACCCTTATGTTCGGAGGTTTTGGAGGAATTGGGAACCCACCGACTGTTATTGATGGCATGTTGAAAAAAAGGGTGAAAGATTTGACCTTAATCGGGAATGATGCAGGGTTTCCCGATATCGGAATCGGTCGTATCGTAAGTGATGGGTTCGTTAAGAAACTCATTGCTTCTCACATCGGTTCGAACCCTATTGCAGGTCAATTGATGACGGAGGGGAAATTAGAAGTAGAATTCTCCCCCCAAGGTACTCTGGCGGAACGAATTCGTGCGGGTGGTGTAGGGCTTTCTGGAATCCTAGTCGACGTCGGGATCGGAAGTATGGTGGAAGAAGGAAAGCAAAAGGTCGTTGTGGATGGTAAAGAATGTTTGTTAGAGACACCTCTAAGAGCGGAAGTTTCGATCGTGTATGCGAAAAAAGCAGACACCTTTGGCAACCTTATTTATGATACGAGTGCTAGAAATACCAGTCCTCTTGTGGCGATGGCTGGGGATTTTACCATCGCGGAGGTTGAGGAGATTGTGCCGGCTGGTGAATTGGATCCTGAATGTATCATAACACCTGGGGTCTTTGTGGACATGGTCATTCAAAGTAAAGGGGTGAATTGGAAATGGGCATGGGAATAGATGTAAGAAATCGGATGGCGAAGCGTGCGGCCCGGGAAATTGAGGCTGGGATGATCGTCAATTTAGGTATTGGGATTCCCTCTCTTGTTTCTAATCACCTTGAAAAAGACACGATGGTCATGTTTCATGCGGAAAATGGAGTCTTGGGCATGGGAGAATCGCCAAAGGAAGGTGAAGAGAATCCCATGCTTTGTAATGCAGGGGGATTTCCAGTCAGTACCGTACAGGGGGCTGCTTATTTTGACAGTGCCACAGCTTTTGGCATTATTCGATCCGGTCATTTAGATATGACAATTTTAGGTGGGCTTGAAGTAAGTGAACAGGGAGATTTGGCCAACTGGATTGTTCCTGGTAAACGTGTTCCTGGCATCGGAGGAGCAATGGAACTTGCCCAAAAAGCTAAAAAGGTGATTGTTCTGATGAGTCATATTAATAAAAAGGGAGACCCAAAGATTTTACCTGTATGCACATTGCCATTAACGGCTAGGGCATGTGTAAGTATGATTATTACAGATATGGCTGTAATTGAGGTAACTTCAAAGGGTCTTATCTTAAAAGAAGTTATGGCACCTTATACAGTCAATGATATTATAGAAAAAACAGCAGCCACTTTTCATGTTGGAGATGGAGTGGCGGTCTTTTAGTTGGATAGCAAAAAATGAATGGAGAGAGGTGGCAATACTTATGGAAACCTTAAATGAGACGCTGAAGAACCATGTTCATCAATGGTTAAAGGAGAATAAGGAAGAAGGGACCAAGCTGCTCCAAAGCCTTGTGCAAGCAGACAGTACGCAGGGAAATGAAGCGAAAGCCCAGGGAATTGTGATAGACACATTGAATGAATTGGGACTTAAAGTTGATGTCTGGGATCCTGATGGAAAATCGTTGAGTAAGCATCCGAATTTTGCTTCATCAAGGGATGATTTTACAGGGAGTCCA
This sequence comes from uncultured Bacillaceae bacterium, assembly GCA_963739045.1. GTDB lineage: Bacteria > Bacillota > Bacilli > Bacillales > Halobacillaceae > Halobacillus_B. The sequence goes on from CAVTYY010000002.1 coordinate 32,659, forward strand.
AATGTAGTGGGTGTTCAAAAAGGGACAGGCGGCGGACGATCCCTAATTTTTAATGGCCATAATGATGTGGTACCTGCAGGAGACCGTAATCAATGGGATGATGATCCGTTTAGTGGAAAAGTGGTCGATGGAAAAATGTATGGACGAGGTGTGACCGATATGAAAGGTGGCAATGTGTCTATGCTTCTGGCAATCAAGGTTCTTCATTCCCTTGGTGTCAAGCTGAAGGGCGACGTCATTTTTCAAAGTGTGATTGAAGAGGAAAGCGGTGGGACAGGAACGTTAGCTGCCATACTCAAAGGGTATAAAGCGGATGCCGCTATTATTCCTGAGCCGACGAACTTAAAAATATTCCCGAAACAGCAAGGTTCCATGTGGTTCCGTTTACATATCAAAGGACGCTCCGCCCATGGAGGCACACGTTATGAAGGAGTTAGTGCGATTGAAAAAAGTCTGAGCGTCGTAGAACATATCCAACAGTTAGAACAACAGCGTAATGAGCGCATCACAGACCCTTTATATGATAAGATTCCCATCCCTATTCCGATTAATATTGGGAAAATTGAGGGAGGAGACTGGCCGTCCTCGGTTGCCGATTTAGTAAAATTGGAAGGGCGGATGGGAGTTTCTCCAGAAGAAACGATCGAAAATGCCAAAGCAGAAATGGAAGACTGGCTAGAGAATCTTAAGGATATCGACCCATGGTTTGAAGAACACCCTCCCCAGCTTGAGTGGTTTGGTGCCCGCTGGCTTCCTGGTTCTATTGATCAGGAACATGAATTGATGCATACCCTTGTATCTTCGTACCGTGGGGTCTTAAACGAAGATCCGATTGTAGAGGCTTCTCCATGGGGAACGGATGGGGGGCTCTTAACAGAAGTAGGAAACATTCCTTCCTTGGTGTTTGGCCCGGGAGTGACAGAGATGGCCCACTTTCCTAACGAATATATCCACATCGATAGAGTTTTTGAAGTGGCAGAAATTATGGCTTGTACCCTGATTGAGTGGTGTGGAGTTCAGGTAGAATGAGGAATTAAAGGATCCATGTCTAACAAGTTTATACAAGAATTTTTAACGATTTATTATAATGAAAGACTCCTTTAGACAGCAGAAGGAGTCTTTTTTTTACTCTCTCTATTTCTAAATGAACCGATCTCTATTTTTAATCGTGTTTTCTGCATGAGGTCTCGTTACGATCATCTTTATTTCATACTCCTCAGCTAAATTCATGATATTGTTATAATAATTAGTTGACTGAAAAATATCTGAGAAATTATAGTTAACAAATGAATAAGAAAAACCTTGATTGTTTATGGGTTTTTGATTACAATCATTTCTTTAAAAGTCTTCTTGGGGGGAAAAGCATGAAGTATAAGAATGAGGATGATCCTCGTTACCGTATTGCGAACCGGGAAGCCCTCATTGGTGTCGGTCTGGTTCTGATCAATTTTATTCTCTGGTTCAGCCTTGCTTATGGCCTGGGTTCTAAACCCGTGGAGGAGTACAACTACATCTGGGGTCTGCCGGCATGGTTTTTCTATAGCTGTATTTTAGCCACCCTATTCATTCTGGCCCTTGTGGTAATTGCTGTCATTTTTCTGTTCAAAGAAGTGCCGTTGGACGAGGGGGATGAGCAATGAATTGGGAAGTCATTATTCCACTGCTGATCTTTCTTGTTGTGATTTTTATAACAGGGTTCTATGCTTCTAAGCATTTGAAGACGACCTCTAACTTCCTGCAGGAATACTTTCTTGGAAGCAGACAGCTTGGCGGTTTTATTCTTGCGATGACAATGATTTCTACATATGGAAGTGCGAGCAGCTTTGTTGGGGGCCCGGGGGTGGCTTATACCATGGGGCTTGGCTGGGTTCTGCTCTCTATGACTCAACTCCCAGCCGGATATTTTGTTCTTTCCGTTCTTGGGAAAAAGTTTGCTATAATGGCGAGAAAAATACACGCCGTTACATTGATTGACTTCTTAAAAGAGAGATACCAGAGCAAATGGGTGGTAATCCTGTCTGCACTTAGTATTATTATATTCTTATTTTCCGCTATGGCCGCCCAGTGGGTCGGCGGCGCACGATTAATTGAATCACTCACAGGTCTTTCTTATACTACAGCTTTGTTTATTTTTGCAGTTTCTGTACTTGTTTACGTGATTATTGGGGGCTTCCGTGCTGTTGCTATTACAGACACGGTTCAAGGTGTGGTAATGTTTGTCGGGACGTTAATTATTCTCATTGGTACCATCGTGGCCGGCGGAGGAATGGGAAATATTATTTCAGATCTGGCTGCCGAGAATCCAGGTCTAATCACGCCCTTTGGATCAGACCATTCGTTAACGCCGTTGTACGTATCTTCCTTCTGGATACTCGTCGGGGTCGGAGTTGTCGGGCTTCCACAAGTCGCGGTACGTGCGATGTCTTACAAAACCTCTAAAGGGATGCATCGGGCATTAATTATCGGTACGGTGGTAGTCGGATTTATTATGCTTGGTATGCATTTAACAGGCGTATTTGCCCGGGCAGTTATGCCAGGTATTGAAGTAGGGGATACCGTAATGCCAAGGATTGCGATGGAGGTTTTACCCTCCTGGCTGAGTGGAATCGTGCTTGCGGCTCCTATGGCGGCGATCATGTCTACCGTTGACTCTTTACTACTGCTTGTCAGTTCAGCTGTAGTTAAAGATGTGTACTTAAATTACGTGAAACCAGAGGCGGACGATCAGACGATTAAGCGTTTCAGCATTGGTGTAACCACTGTCATAGGTGTTCTTGTGTTTGCCATGGCTATTCACCCACCTGAGCTTTTAATCTGGCTGAATCTACTTTCTTTTGGCGGACTGGAAGCCGCGTTTATCTGGCCGGTGATTATGGGACTTTACTGGAAAAAAGGGAATGCCAGTGGAGCTCTTGCTTCTATTCTAATGGGGGTGGGGAGCTACATTCTATTTAATACGTTTATGCCAAATGCGTTTGGCATGCATACGGTTGTTATGCCTGTATTCCAATCATTGATTGCTTATGTAGGAGTGAGTCTGCTTACAGTAAAGCACCATGCAGCTGTTCAAGAGGAAATCATTGGGAAATTGTGAGTGCTTAAAGGAGAGCACGTATAACTCGGAAGTAGAAGGAACGCGAGGGACAAGATGGGAGTATAGGTGATAGTTC
>CAVTYY010000003.1:0-85547 GCA_963739045.1 uncultured Bacillaceae bacterium
GATGGCATAATATTTGATTTAGATGGCACCCTTTGGGATCCAATTGATACCATTTTAAAGGCATGGAATTACCGTATAAAAGAAAACGAACTTATAAAATCGAAACTAACTCGAACGGATCTCGAAGGCACCATGGGCCTGCAAATGGACGATATGAGTAAGAAATTATTTCCTTATCTAAATGAGGAAGTGCGATTACAAGTCATAAAGGATTGCTTTCAAACCGAAGAGGAATTCCTGCTGAATCAAGGTGGGAAACTTTACCCTAATGTGGAAAAAGTACTGCAATCGCTCTCTAAGTTTTACAAGCTCTATATCGTCAGTAATTGTCAGGATGGCTATATTGAAACGTTTTATGAGTTTCATCAGCTGGAAAAGTACTTCTTAGATTTTGAAAATCCAGGGAGAACCGGGCTTTCAAAAGGAGAGAACATTGATTTAATCATGAAACGAAACCATTTATCTAACCCGGTTTACGTCGGGGATACAGAAGGAGACTTAAATGCAGCAAGGTTTGCTGGCATACCCTTTATTTATGCGCGTTATGGATTCGGACAAGTCAGTGATTATGACGGCGCTATAGAAAAGTTTGATGAGCTGATCGATTTATTTTGTTAAGTTTCCGGAAACGCTTGTCCAAATGTTTGTTGCCGCAATGAAACGATGAACCAATAGATTTTAGTGGTAAGCTAGATGAGTAAACAAAGGTACGAGCAAGATAAAAAAAGAGAGCAAAGGAATGGGAAAAATGGTTAAGCGTTTCTTTTCATATTACAAGCCTTACAAGTGGCTGTTTGTGCTGGATTTTGCATGTGCCGTCTTTATCGGCTTATTAGAACTGGCCTTTCCGCTGGCTGTCAATCAAGTGATTGACCGGCTGCTGCCTGAGAAGGATTGGTCTATTATCATGCTGGCATGTTTGGGGTTGTTCCTTATCTACCTCTTAAATACAGTCCTTCATTATGTCGTAACGTATTGGGGTCATACATTAGGAATCAGTATTGAGACTGATATGAGACAGAAGCTCTTTACTCATATGCAGAAGCTTTCTTTCTCTTATTACGACGGCAACAAAACTGGTCATAGTATTTCACGATTAACAAAGGATTTGGAGGAAATCGGCGAAGTGGCTCACCATGGTCCAGAAGATGTGTTTGTGGCCCTCATGACGCTCATCGGATCGTTTGTACTGATGTTAACGATAAATTGGAAGCTTGCCATTCTGTCCTTTATCGTAATCCCGCTCCTCCTCATCCTGGCGATTTACTTTAACAAAAAAATGACCGTGACCTTCCGGAAAATGTTTCATCGTATTGCAGAAATTAATACACGAGTGGGAGATAGCATCGGGGGCATTCGCGTCGTACAGGCCTTTGCGAATGAGAAGCATGAACAGGAAAAGTTTCGGGAGGAGAACAATCATTACAAGAGGACGAAGCTGCAATCCTATAGAATCATGGCACAGAATGTTACGGCCAACTACATGACTATGCGTTTAGTGACATTGACCACTCTCATGTTTGGTACGTACTTCGTCATTCAAAATCAGCTAACGTATGGGGAGTTTGTCGCCTTTATCCTCTTGGCTAATATTCTTGTCGGTCCCATTCAGAAGATCAATGCTGTTATTGAAAGCTATCCGAAGGGAATTGCCGGATTTAAGCGGTATACGGAGATTATCGACACAGCCCCAGATATTGAAGATACTCCCCTTGCCATTCATAAGGATCTCAAAGGCGCCATTCAATATCGCAATGTAACGTTTGGTTATGAGGAATGGAGTCCTGTGTTGCAGGAAGTGAATTTAGATATTCGACCAGGCGAGACGGTGGCTTTTGTGGGGCCGTCGGGAGCAGGAAAAACGACCCTCTGCAGTCTCCTTCCTCGTTTCTACGAGATTCAGCAGGGACAAATCTCTATGGATGGTACAAACATTAAAGATATGAAACTTGAATCCTTACGCAGTCAGATTGGCATCGTACAACAGGATGTTTTCCTATTTTCCGGAACCATTCGTGAAAATATCGAGTATGGAAAGCTGGGCGCCTCAGACGAAGAGATTCTAGAAGCGGCGAAGCGAGCACGTCTAGACGACTTCCTTGCAGACCAGCCGCACGGGTTGGATACGATTATTGGAGAACGAGGAACCAGGCTTTCTGGTGGTCAGAAACAGCGTCTTGCCATAGCGAGGATTTTTCTTAAAAATCCTCCCGTTCTGATTCTGGACGAAGCCACGTCTGCACTCGATACGCAGACGGAACAAGCCATCCAGAAATCATTGGATGAATTGACGGAAGGGCGCACTACCCTGGTTATTGCCCATCGATTAGCTACGATTAAAAATGCGGATCGAATTATGGTGGTGACTAAGAATGGGATAGCGGAAGAAGGGTCTCATGAAGAGCTTCTCAAACAAGGAGGTCTCTATAGCAAGCTTCATCAATCTCAGTTTGGTCACCAGGAACTCCTTCTTGGAAATTAACTAACGGATGTTATAAATGTAAGCCCGCCAAACATTAGAATTGGCGGGCTTTTTTTAGGTACCAAAGGACAAGAAAAAGGTGGGCCGTGTTCCTGGAGAAGGAAATACTCTCGGTAAAAGTAGGCTTCTTTTTTTTACAAAAATGATTGACAATCCCGCTAATACGTAATACTATATACTAGTAATAAGTAATACTTATTATCGGTAACACAAAATACCGCTGAACGAATACATCGAGCAACAAATGGAGGTTAACATGAGCAACTTTAGAGAAATGATGAAAGGGGTACTTGAGGGGTGTGTGCTTGAGATCATCAGCCGCGGCGAAACCTATGGCTATGAAATCACTCAGCAGCTTCGTGACCTAGGCTTCACGGATGTGGTAGAGGGAACTGTTTATACCATTACCATGCGGCTTGAGAAAAACAATCTCGTGGATATCGAGAAGAAGCCATCCACTATGGGACCTCCAAGGAAATTTTATACACTCAACGCAGCCGGTCAAGAGCATCTGGAAGTTTTTTGGCAGAAATGGGAGTTCGTTTCTAGCACGATTAATGGACTGAAAAAACGAAAGGGGAAAGGGGAAGAACAATGAATATTTTCGAGAAAATTATCGGAAGTCTGGATGACAAGCGCGAATGGAGAGCGATGGAGGCACGTGCCAAGACTCTTCCAAGCGAATATTATCACGCATACAAAGCGATCCAAAAGTATATGTGGACAACGGGCGGTCCTACAGATTGGAAAGACATGAGCCGTATCTTTAACGGCATTCTTGACCTCTTTGAGGAAGGAGCAGCGGAAGGGAAGAAAGTTACGGATCTCACCGGTGAAGATGTGGCTACTTTCTGCGACGATCTATTGAAGGACGAGAAAACTTGGAAAGATAAGTATCGCATGAAGTTGAACGATACGATTAGTCGTGACTAGGAGTGGAATGCTGCGAACTGGTTGTAGACAAAGACTCTTCATAGACCACAACCGACTGAATAGCTGGTTCTATTCAGTTTCATTTTTACCACGGTACTAAGTTATACAGAATATCAGTGATAAAGAATAGTGGTGGTCATGTAGATCTCTGCAGGATGCTTCAGTCAGCATCCTTAAGACCCTGTTTATGTAACCGAAATTGCTTGCGTTAGTTTACCAGGAGAGGTGGAAAAAAGTATGAGTCAGGCAGTGATTTCTGTAAACGAGCTTACTAAATCTTTTAAAGACCACGAGGTATTAAAGGGAGTGAATTTTGAGGTGCAGCGGGGTGAAATTTTTGCCCTGCTTGGCTCAAATGGTGCGGGCAAGACGACGGTCGTCAACGTCCTGTCGACCCTGATGAAACCCGACAGTGGCGAAGCGGGTGTTTGTGGTTTTGACGTCCAGCGTCAAGCGGATCACGTACGTCAGAGTATCAGCATGACCGGACAATTCGCGGCATTAGACGGCATGCTCACCGGAAGGGAAAACTTGATGATGATTGCCAAACTGCGTGGAGTTTCCAGTCCTGGTCAAGTCGCCGATCAATTGCTCGAAAGATTTGGTTTGACTGAAGCGGCTAACCGTCGGGCTGACAAGTATTCTGGCGGGATGAAGCGCCGCCTTGACATTGCAATGAGCCTGATCGGAACGCCTTCCGTCATTTTTCTTGATGAGCCAACGACTGGGCTTGACCCCGAAGCGCGGAGGGAAGTCTGGGTTACGATCAAGGAACTTGCCGACGGAGGAACGACGATTCTGCTGACGACTCAGTACTTGGAGGAAGCCGAGCAACTGGCAGACCGGATTGCCATCCTGCATGGTGGAAAAATTATCACCACCGGGACCATCAGCGAACTGAAGGAGATGTTCCCGCCAGCGAAAGTGGAGTACATCGAGAAGACACCGACATTGGAAGAAATATTCCTCGCGATCATCCGGAATAAGGAGGGGAAGTAAATGAACAGGACTACCAGGGTCTTACTCGGGCGTTTAATGCGTACTATTATGCGCAGTCCGGATACCATTATAACGGTAGCAATTACTCCGATTATGATGATGCTGCTGTTTGTTTACGTATTTGGCGGCGCGATTGAAACGGGGACAGACAACTACGTAAATTATTTATTGCCAGGCATCCTGCTGATCACGATTGCGTCGGGTGTGGCTTACACTTCCCTGCGGTTGTTTAATGACGTAAAAAGCGGGCTGATGGCTCGCTTCATTACGATGCCCATCAAGCGTTCGTCGATCTTATGGTCTCATGTGTTGACTTCGCTTGTTTCTAATGCACTTACTGTTGGGGTGGTGATCCTCGTTGCTCTATTGGTGGGCTTCCGCTCAAATGCTAGTCTCTTAGACTGGCTGGCGGTGGTTGGAATCATTGGGCTGTTTACGCTGGCGCTCACCTGGCTTGCCGTCATTCCCGGATTAACGGCAAAGTCTATGGAAGGGGCAACCGCCTACTCGTATCCGCTGATCTTCCTGCCGTTTATTAGTTCAGCTTTCGTCCCCACGGAAACCATGCCTAAATTCGTTCGGGTGTTCGCTGATAACCAGCCGGTGACTTCCATCGTAAATTCCATTCGAGGTCTTCTGTATGACGGAGCTGTTGGCAGCGGAATCTGGACCGCACTTGCCTGGTGTGCGGGTATCATGGTGATCGCTTACTTCATTGCTGGAAAAGTGTTTAGACGCCAATTAAGATAGGTCATCTTTCTAACCGCATATGAAAAGTAAAGAGCGAAACTCTGTCCGAACAGGTCAGAGTTTTTCTTTGTCTCGTTCCAAGACGCTTGCGCTTTTGGACTAGACTTCCTGGAGTAATAAAGATAGAATCGTAGTTTAACAGTCTTATTAGGCTGGGGAATATCGTCCAAGGACTTTTAAAATGAATAGAATAAAAGAAGGTGTTTAGCTATTTTACATAATCCTAAAGGGAAAGAAAGAATAGGTCTTGCGTTTCTGCTCGGTATGCTTGGGATTCTTGGGCCATTAAATATTGATATGTACCTTCCCAGTTTTCCTGGGATTGCATCCGATTTAGAAACCAATGCGTCGCTTGTTCAGCTTAGCTTAACGACCTGTCTCATCGGACTTGCCGTGGGGCAGATGGTCGTTGGCCCGATCAGTGATTCTCAAGGAAGGAAGAAACCGTTAATTATTTTCCTTTCCTTATTCGCCGTCGCATCCTTCCTCTGTGCGCTGGCACCAAATATTATAGTGCTCGTTACGGCTCGGTTTCTCCAGGGGTTCACGGCATCTGCCGGAGTCGTCCTTTCGCGAGCTGTCGTCCGTGACATGTTCTCGGGCAGGGAATTGACGAAATTCTTTGCGCTGCTGATGGTGATCAATGCGACTGCACCGATGATTGCTCCAATTACCGGGGGAGCGATTTTACTGTTACCATTTGCTACATGGGAGACGATCTTCTTCTTTTTAAGTATCGTAGGGGTTGTCATTGTGCTTACTGTGGCGGGAAAATTACCAGAGACGCTTCCAGAAGAAAAACGGATGCCAAGCTCTGTGAAGGAGTCAATTCTGACGATTGGCCGGCTGCTGAAGGACCGCTCCTTTATCGGATACGCCTTGACGATTGGTTTCGTCCATGGCGGGAGCTTCGCTTATGTATCCGGAACCCCATTTGTGTATCAGGGGATTTACGACGTTTCTCCTCAGGCTTTTAGTTTCTTATTTGGAGTGAACGGGCTGGCGATTATTACAGGGAGCTTTCTAGTCGGCCGTCTCGGAGCAATCTTTCATGAAAGAAGTTTGCTGCGGAGTGCTGTAATCATTGCCGTTAGTGCGACTGGCTTTCTCTTAGTCATGACCATTATTGAAGGACCGCTGTATTCCATTGTGATCCCGATTTTTATTTATATGACCGCAATGGGAATGGTTTTAACAAGTACGTTCACCCTGGCGATGGAGCATCAGGGCCACAGAGCTGGAAGTGCTAGTGCTGTGCTTGGTATGCTGCCGTTAGTATTTGGCGCGACGGTGTCACCGCTGGTCGGTCTTAATGAGACGACCGCCGTACCGATGGGAGCCATCTTATTTACCACGGCATCCATTGGGGCGACTTTATTTTTCACGTTAACGAAGAAAAGCTGAAGGATTACTCCTTTTCGTAAGGATGAGACGGAGGTTAATATGTCTGAATTTAAGCTGACGATCGAAATTGGCAAGCCTGCTTATGCGCAGAAGAAAACGGTTAGAGAATCCATCACTCGTACGTTATGGAATTCCGTACGGCAGTATGTTCTGGCAACAAGTGATTTTACGTGCCAAATTTGTGGGGTTCGCAGTGAGGACAAGCTTCATGCTCATGAAGTGTGGGAGTATGACGAGGACGAATACTTATTAATTTTGAGAGAGATTCAGGCGTTGTGTAAGTCCTGTCATGATCTAAAACACCTTCACCATGCTGCCCTCCGCATAAATGACAGGAAAATAAGAGCTTTTGTCATGAAGAAGCTGAAGAAACACTTTATGAAGGTTAATGACTGTACGGAAAAGGATTTTGAAAGGCATTATCGAAATCAGCTAGCCAAGAGTGAGAATAGCTTCGTGAACAGATCTTCTGAAGACCTCCTGCTAGAAAGGGATCTAAGAGAAAGAGAACAGTTTCTCAATGCCCAGCGATGGCAGTTTGTAATTGTAGAAAATATTCCGTTCTCACAAGAGATAAAGTCCCAGCTTCTTCTTAAGGGTTTACTTTATGAACGAAATAGGGAAAGTTAATTTGGATTGAAGATCCAGACGGAAGACGAATTAGGATCCAGAAAAAATAGGGGGCAATGTATTAGATAGGTAATGCATGGCAAAAGGATTTTGGGTACTTTCAAATGATGATGTCAAAACCATCCCCTGCACTTAACGTGAGGGGATGCTTTTTACTTATTTATTTTATAAGTTCATCCACTAAAAGCTTCAAGCACATCTTCCACTTCCTGCATGTTCAAAGAGGTTGATTTAGAAGGTGAGTGGGACAGGGTTTTTTCATGTGCGGGCAGAACAGGGACAGGAAATTCTTTGTGTGCAATCATCTTTTTTATTTCCGCTAATTCCTGCAAGATGGCATGAGGAGAATGGGATTTGTGAGATGTAAGATAAGCATCTAAGGCTGAAAAGATTAAGTGTACCAGTGTATTATTCTCTGCATGATAAGCTAGTTGTTCCTTAATTTCTTGGGAGATGGAATGTGACTCTCCTGTTTTGATATCAATGTATTCCTCGGGCAGTGTAATTGCAATTCGATGGACATAGTCTTTATATGTCTCAGTCATATCGATCAACTTTCAGCCGTTATGAATCCAGCAGATTCTTCTTTATGTTGTGTTTTTAATTGGTTGAGTTGAGCGAGAATGAGAAGTCCCGTGACATTTAAGGTGTCCAGCTGCTCAGGGAATAGTAAATCGATGGGACGGCCTTTTTCTCTCCACCGAACCGCTGCTTCTTGAATTTGTTTTTGGGCAAGTTTGGCGGCTCCGCCTACCGCAATGTAACGAGCGGCCCCCTTAATTTCATTGGAGCTGTTTCTCACGCGGTCAAACAGTTCAAGGTATTTAATTGCCATCGCTTTTAATTGAGGCAGAATATATTTACTTATATCTTTCCGAACTCCTGCGAAGGGTTCTACGTACCATTCGGATTGTCCTCCTGCCAGTTTCTCCTCTAATTCCGCACGTGAATCAAAGGTATATAACTCATATTTGCTCACCTTTTGAATGATGATATCCAAAAATGGGTTGATTCCGAACGGTTCCCCTTCGATCGAAGCGACCGGTTTATTGTTTTTAATGCCCACGAAGTCGACGGAATCCCCGCCTAAATCCCCAATCAGAATCCCTTTTTTCGTGTCTTTCACGAGCGCTTCATCTTTCACATCCAGTGTTTCTAGATCCCGTGTCATGCCAATGTAGGCGCATGCACCCTCGGCTCCTACGATAACATCATGAATGTGGATCTGGACGTAAATTTCCTTTAAATCAGAGATTCCTGGCACCTTATGAAAGATTACTGAATGGGTGCCAATTAACTGATTTTTAAAGAATTCTTTGTTCTCTTTATATTGCGTGGTCGGTAAAGAAACAGCTAACTGTTGAATGTCATACTGAATCTCCCGGTTTCCAGGGTTTTCTAGTAAGGCATGATACGCTGCTATTCCGAAGAGGAGAATAAACGTACGGTCTTCCTGAACCTTCTGATTGTTAAAGGATGTTCCGCTGACATTCCGTTGTCTTAAGGCTCCTTTGCCAATATAATACCTTTCTCTTTTATCTACGATTGCCTTACTTTTCACTTCAACAATCAAGTTTTCTTCAAGATCGACCTCTTCTTCGTCATAAGGAAGTTCATAAAACTCTTCTTCAAATAAGGCAATCGCGTTAGGCAATTGATGCTCGGTGATGATCCCATCATCGGCAGCCAGAATCTTGTACCAGCTATTTCCCAGGTCGGCGGCTAGAAAGCTTAAATTTTTCATTCTATCGACCTCCTCTATGTGAATGTTATGCAGGACGTGGGCTTACCTGTGCCTGTTCCTACAGATATTTCAAAACCACTTTGTTCCATTGATGTAGAAAATTCCACTCCTATCCTGTTTCATTCATCTATGCGCTTCGTTTACTGCTTGCATAGAATACAGAGTATCTTACAAAAAAAGGAGGGATAATGAATGAAAAACGATCATAAATGTGTAGATGTAAATGCATCAGCATCTTTAGACCACTGTGAGAACACCGCTGAAACGCCGATTACGACACCAGCTAATCCTGGGCTGATCACGCGCTTACCGGTGACCCTGGCTGAAGTTACAGTTAATACGAGCCTTTCAGCAAATATTCAATTTCCAGATCCAGTTCTAGAAATTAAAGACATTAAAAAGCGAGTAAAAATCGTTCAATGCCGATTACTGCTTCCTGGCACTTCTGATGAAGACGATTCTTTTGTATCTGGAAACTATCAATTGTTTCTACGTGGGTTCGTCCGAAAAAATATCCAATATGCGACTCCCGATGCTCATGGATCGGGTCAGTGTGTATCTTCGAAATTACGTTCACTTACAGTGGATGTTCCATTCGAATGTGTGACCACTGTGTTGGCAGGAAGTTTTCTTTCACCACCGCAATTACCGGTATTTAATAGGCGAAATGAATTTGATTTTTTCCGTGCTCAAGATTTAGGAACTGGACATCCTGAAAAAGAACAATTGCTTTCCAGCGATCTGTCACAGTTCCATCAAAATAGTTCACAGTATTACAATCAATTTCCTTACTGTGAATTGCTCAGCAGCGATATCACAGAATATGATGAAGCTGTAGATCGTGTGCCTCTTCCAGGGGACCATCCGTTTGAAGAAGGTTACTTTCACACGATTGTAGAAAAAATGTTTCTTCAATTCACCATTAAAATTCTACAAAATCAACAAGTAATCATTGAAGCTCTTGCTCCTGCTGCAGGCAGCCAAAGTAAAAAGAAATAAATAAGCTTCATAGTAAGGGCCTTCGCTGAGAAGGTCCTTATTATTGTGAGTACGGGGGCAAGACAAACAAACTGGTAAAATCGGTATTGGATAATTTTAACTTTTAAGCCTGATCTTCATGGGATATTATCTGCACATTAGTCGATGACCTACATATCATGAACCATTCTTAGTTAAGGGAGGCCCCCAATGTCTGATTTCGAAAAATGTGATCATCACCATTCCCCTGTTCAACCGTCTCATGACCATCTACCGCACGTTAGCCTCGGTAAAATTGTAACGAAGGTCCCGGTTGTCCTTGCGGAGCTCACCATTCAAATTGATACGGTAGCCGAAATTACTTTTCCAGAACCTGTATTGGAAATTAAAGATGTGAAGAAAAGGGTTAAAATTACCCAATGTCGTTTATTGCTGCCTACTAATAAATTATTTATTAAGGGGTTTGTTCGTAAAAATATTCAATATGCTAGTCCAAGTCAAGATATCCAAGGAAATACAGCCACTTCCATTTCTTCGGATCTTCATTCCTATACGGTTGATATTCCTTTTGAAACCATTACAGAGATAAAAAAATATATTTCGAAACCAGTATTGCCTAAGGTGAACCATCGGGAGGAATTTGATTTCTTTGTTTCTCGGCCGCTTCCGTCTGGATACCCGGAGAAAGACGAAGTGTTGACCAGTGACCTCTCTCAATTCCATCAGGAAAGTGAGCAATATTATAACGAACTCCCTTTTTGTGAGTTGATTTCCAGCAGGATCATCGAATGGGATGAAGCAACGAATCGTCAGCGTCTCCCCGGAGAATCTCCTATAGAAGAAGGATTTTTTACAGAAGCGGTTGAAAAAATGGTCCTGGACTTAACCATCAAAGTGTTACAGAAGCAGCAAATCCGCGTCGCTTCTACCACCAATGATGATTGTTGATCGATCCAGGGGTTAAATTTATTCTGTTAAATGAAAAGAAAGCTCATATTTTGTGAGATCGATGTTGAGGAGAGGGGGAACGGGACTTCTCAAGCAGGAGTTTCCTTTATTTGATGAGATATTCTAGAAATGACGATGGAAAAAAGAATGGATTCAGTGAAGGCAGGAAGAACCCAAAGAAAATCAATTTAAGATCTCCGCCCGTTCTCTTTTCTCCTCCTACGATTCACAGCCAGCAAGTGGAGGTGCAATGTCCTCCAAAGAAACGGGTGGATGACGATTGGGAGGAACTTCGTCTTGCGGCAGCTGCAGACGAATCCTCGAATCAACAAGGATGGTTCGGACCCTTAGAAGATCCTTTTGATAAAGAGGAGGAAGTTCTGGAAGGTGGTTCTGCCGGACTTCCCATTATGGAAGAACCGAGGACAGACTTAGAAGATGAGTTATGTCTAAGAGAAGAAGAAATGAAACAAGAAGAACCAGAAGAAAAGTGTTTGCAGGATTTGATCGAAGAGGGGGAGCCTGACTCCTTTATGGAGGAGGACTCGATTAACGTCAAACTTCCCGTGCTAGTTGCGAGAGACTCAATTGAATTTGATGTCATGGAGACCCTTGTACTGGATCAACCGGCTTTGCACATCGTAAATATTGAATGGAGTTTGAAATCATACGAAGCACAATTTCCTTTACAAGGAACGGCATTGTTTTTTGAAGGTATCCTTGAAGCTAGGATCGAGTGGGTTTCTCCTCAGCACACCACCCGTCTTACGAAAGTAGATGTCCCAGTGAAAAAACATATTCCTCTTGCTTGGATCGCTCCTGTATCAATTCCTTACAATCAAGAAGCGACGTACACTTTTAGAGAGGGAGAGGGACTTCATGAAAGTGTTCATGAAGGAAGTTATGAGGTCTATGCGGATCCGCTTCAATGCAGTGTAGACGATCTTTATATGGTATGGCATGTCCACTCCTTGGATCGTGAAATCGCCAAGGAGGTATTCATCAAAGGAGTGGTGGAGGTTGGGGTGCAGGTCCGGCAACCTCAATACGTGCATCTTTTTTTGGCAGAATAAAGAATCGAGGATCTCATTTAAATGAGATCCTCGACTACATCGTTGGCAGTATTTAATTAGAGCGAGCTTTAATTTAATCTGCGAATAACATGTTTAAATCTATCGCTTGCTGTTGGGTATCGAACTTCTTCTCCACTAGTCATCGTTCCATCGACATCGGTGGCAATTTGTTGTGTTTGCAATAATTTGAAGACGAGAATTATCTCAGATTTCTCTGTAATTCTACTGAATCTTCCCCAAGTATCGAAGTCTTTATGCAAATCGATATCGTTAACAGCAGAAGCAATCAACTTACACGTAATCGGTTCATTGTAAATTTCGAAGGTTAGCGAACCGTCCGTACATAAATTTGCTCCGTGTCCGTCAGCAGCAAGCTCTCTCCGCTCAAGAACAGAACTTTTTACACTGTAAGGAAAACCTAAAATTGGATATTGGATTGGGTTGTCTAAGGTAACAGATTCGGCACAAGTAAAGGTGACATCAACGCCATAATCTCGGATTAATCCTGTTGAATCTTCGACGTACTGAATGTTTTTGTGAACGACTCCAGTTACATATATTTTAACCCTGCGATTGGTAGGGTCCAATACAGATGGGATCGCTTTACATTGTTTTAAGGAAACGTTTTTGCGTATCCATTTAATTTCACGGGCATGCGAAGGTAACTGAATATCAGCTTCTACATCTGCTTGAAGAACAACATCGGCAAGAGCTACAGGGATATCAACGGCTGTAGGGATCGCTCCTGTTAAATCTAAGGACGTATCCTGTACTTCACAAAATACTGCTTTTGTTTTGGCTTGTGCACTTGGCAATTGGGATGGGCAGTGGTTGGTAGAACAATTAGTATTCTTTTTCATTTGTTTCACTCCTTTCAGCTTCTGTCAAAATTACAAAAGTATGAATACTTCTATTTTTTTGACTTACTATTTCATATGCGGCAAACAGGTGAAAAGTATGGACGAATGGAGGCTGACATACGCATATTTCTTAACGGACCCATCCGATCAACGGTTTATATCTAGGAGAAAGGAGAGGCGATGATGGTTCTTGTCCCCACGTTTTTGAGCCGCTTTCTTTAATAGAGAGCGGCTTTTTTTGTGTGAAATTTTATCATCTTTAATGCAAACCTAGGTATCTATGGAATTACGGCACAAGGAACAAAAAAAATCATAAAATATACAAACATATTTAAATGACTAGAAAGGGGGATAAGTAATGAAATCAGTGAATTCAGATGGGTTCGAGGCACCTTGTTGTATAAATGTTGAAAAAGTGTACGATTGGATCGTCCAATCAGTAGAAATTCCCCTGCAAAGTTTTATTGGAAACGATGGGATATGTATCCTTCAATTCACTTGTGGAGATTTAAGGAATGAGGTTGGCAGCGGGAGTCTTACTGCTGCGTGTTATTTAACTGATGCAGAAGGAAATCAATTAGACCCATTAGTACCTGGAGCCATTCAATGCCATGCATTCCCCCAAGTGAAAGATTTTGAAGTACAGCTTCCTTCTGGAAAGATCGTAACTCTGCAAAAAGTGAAAATACTTATACAAGGTTATTTCGTTGTTCAGTTATCTAATGAGAAAGGGGAATCATGTATATCTGCCCCTCAACCTTTTACAGTGGAAGAAAAATTCCTTCTTTGTATGCCAGCAGGGACTACACTTGAATGCAAAACCATCGACTTTGAATGTGACGCTGCCATCATTTGTGAAACAGACTCATCGGGAAACCAGTATTTCCAACAGATTGCAGTATCGATAGAATTATGTGAAAGTGTCCAGGCAGTGGGCTCTGTCACACTAGATATTAATGCTTGTGAGGCTGTACCGAGAGATCTAATTATTCCTTCCTGTTCTCTTCCCATAGTTCCCCATTAATCCTTTTGTATTAAAAAAGAAGGAAAAGCACCTAACATTTCTTCAGTCATATTGTACAACGTAGAAGAAATATAAATGCAATAGAATGTCTTTTCATAAAAACCAACGCTCCTTTTTTGAATCACTCTTCCTACTACTGCCTAGGATTCACCTAAGAAATTCAATTGAAAAGGAGTGGTACATATCAGCGACAATCGTTCCTTTAATAAAGGGGAAAATGAGAAAAAGTCCAACATTGATTGTACCTTGCAGGGAATAGCTAATGCTGCTTCCCTTTGTCATTCATGTCCTGATGTATGCTGTTGTGCTACGGTCAATACAGTTAACAATGTATTAGCAGCGACCATAGTAGGTGGAACCATTAATGCGATAATATCAGGAACTCTTACTGCTGAAATACCATCAGTTACTATTTCAGGAGGAACAATTAACGCCATCACAGGTACGGTAACTGTAGATGTTCCATCGGTGACGATCACTGGAGGAACCTTGAATGTTGTAGAAAGTATACTTGGCGCCACCATCACTGGTGGAACAGTAAATGCCACCATCCTTGGAGGGACACTGGATACATTATTGGATGGGACCATCTCTAGTGTACTTGGAGCTACTATTACAGCCGGAACTATTACTTCTGTCGATCAAGTGCAGGCAGCTACTATTATTGGAGGTACCATCAATGCGATCACAGGAACAGTAACAGCGGAAGTTCCATCTGCGACGATAACGGGTGGTACCTTGAATGTGGTAGAGAGCGTTCTAGGAGCAACGATCACCGCGGGAAGTGTAAATGCGACCATTACTGGCGGAACAGTTAACGCAACGCTGCTGGGCGGTACGCTGACGAATATCCTAAATGGAACCATTACGAGTGTCCTTGGGGCAACAATCACTGCTGGAAGTTTAAATGCCACCATTACCGGAGGCACGGTCAATGCCACGCTTCTTGGCGGCACGTTGAACGTAATAGAGAATGTTCTTGGTGCGACGATCACGGCCGGAAGCGTAAATGCGACCATTACGGGAGGCACGGTCAACGCGACGCTCCTCGGAGGAACGCTAGATAATCTATTAAATGGAACGATTACCAGTGTCTTAGGCGCTACGATTACAGCAGGTAATATCAACGCCACAATCTTAGGCGGGACCATCAATGCGATCACCGGTACCGTCATGGCCGAAGTTCCATCTGTCACGGTAACGGGCGGTACGTTGAATGTAGTGGAGAGTGTCCTTGGGGCAACGATCACCGCGGGAAGTGTAAATGCGACCATTACAGGAGGCACGGTCAACGCGACGCTCCTCGGAGGAACGCTAGATAATCTATTAAACGGAACGATTACCAGTGTCTTAGGCGCTACGATTACAGCAGGTAATATCAACGCCACAATCTTAGGCGGGACCATCAATGCGATCACCGGTACCGTCATGGCAGAAGTCCCATCAGTCACGGTAACAGGCGGCACGTTGAACGTAGTGGAGAGTGTCCTCGGGGCAACAATCACGGCGGGAAGCGTAAATGCGACCATTACTGGAGGCACGGTCAACGCAACGCTGCTAGGCGGTACGCTGACGAACATCCTAAATGGAACCATCACGAGTGTCCTTGGTGCAACAATCACCGCGGGAAGTGTCAATGCGACCATTACAGGAGGCACAGTCAACGCCACGCTACTTGGCGGCACGCTGATAACATTAATAGAACGATTACTAGTGTCTTGGCGCAACAATCACGGCAGGAAATATCAATGCCACGATTTTAGGCGGAACGATCAATGCGATCACCGGCACCGTCATGGCCGAAGTTCCATCGTAACGGTGACAGGCGGCACGTTGAACGTAGTGGAGAGTGTCCTTGGGGCTACGATCACCGCGGGAAGTGTAAATGCGACCATCACTGGAGGCACGGTCAACGCGACGCTGCTTGGCGGTACGCTGACGAATATTTTAAACGGAACGATTACGAGTGTTCTTAGGCGCAACAATTACAGCAGGAAATATAAACGCCACGATCTTAGGCGGAACGATTAATGCGATCACCGGTACTGTTATGGCCGAAGTTCCATCCGTCACGGTAACAGGCGGCACGTTGAACGTAGTGGACGAGTGTCCTCGGGGCAACAATCACAGCGGGAAGCGTAAATGCGACTATACGGGGGCACGGTCAACGCGACGCTGCTCGGTGGAACGCTAGATAATCTATTAAATGGAACGATTACCAGTGTCTTAGGAGCCACAATTACGGCTGGAAATATCAACGCCACAATCTTAGGCGGAACGATCAATGCGATCACCGGCACCGTCATGGCCGAAGTTCCATCTGTAACGGTGACAGGCGGTACGTTGAATGTAGTGGAGAGTGTTCTTGGGGCAACGATCACGGCCGGAAGTGTGAATGCCACCATTACGGGCGGCACGGTCAACGCGACGTTGCTAGGCGGCACACTGACGAACATCCTAAATGGAACCATCACGAGTGTCCTTGGGGCAACGATTACGGCTGGAAGTGTAAATGCGACCATTACTGGCGGCACAGTTAACGCAACGCTGCTGGGTGGTACGCTGACAAACATTTTAAACGGTACTATCACGAGTGTTCTCGGAGCAACGATCACCGCAGGAAGTGTAAATGCGACCATTACCGGAGGCACGGTCAACGCGACGCTGCTGGGCGGTACGCTGACAAACATTTTAAACGGTACTATCACGAGTGTTCTCGGAGCGACAATCACCGCGGGAAGCGTGAACGCGACCATCACCGGAGGCACGGTCAACGCAACACTTCTTGGCGGCACGCTCACCAACATCCTGAACGGAACCATCACGAGTGTTCTCGGAGCGACAATCACCGCGGGAAGCGTGAATGCGACCATTACCGGAGGCACGGTCAACGCGACGCTGCTGGGCGGTACGCTCACAAACATCTTGAACGGAACCATCACGAGTGTTCTCGGAGCGACAATCACCGCGGGAAGCGTGAATGCGACCATTACCGGAGGCACGGTCAACGCGACGCTGCTGGGCGGTACGCTGACAAACATTTTGAACGGTACTATCACGAGTGTCCTTGGAGCGACAATCACCGCGGGAAGCGTGAACGCGACCATCACAGGAGGCACGGTCAACGCGACGCTGCTAGGCGGCACGCTGACGAACATCCTGAACGGTACCATCACGAGCGTGTTGGGGGCAACAATTACGGCAGGAAATATTAATGCCACGATCCTCGGAGGAACGTTGACCGCTGTTTCTCAGAATACCTTTGTAGAACAAAATTTTCTAGGGGTCAATGTTGGAACGGGAGCCAATTTTACTCCATTGGCAGCGGTAACAACCTCTGTATTGGAGCAATATTCCTACTTCGTTTATAATTCTAGTCCTTCAGGTACAGTAGATACAATTCTTGAAATTAGTGCCAATGGAGTGAACTGGTACACAGATATTACGGGGATAAATATAAGACCTGGGTCGATTGATGTTTTGGTACCTCAGAGGTTTCTCAAATATACACGATTATCTTACCGTACTTCTACTACACTGGCTACTGGAACTATTGACGTAATATTTAACGCGCAAGGTTCATAAGTTTATAGAAATACCTAATCCCTCTGTCCCGACAGGGGGATACTTGTTGTCAGGAGGTATATTCTTTATGCTGATTGGACTTCATATGATCGTGAAAAATGGCGGGGAAATGCTGAATCACTGCTTAAACAGCGTGCGTGACTTAGTGGACGAAATCATCATCGTAGATACAGGTTCAGAGGATCAATCGATCTCCATCGCTGAATCCTTTGGAGCGAAAATCCTGCATACTACTTGGGAGAACAATTTCTCAAAAGCCCGTAATTTATCTATTCCTCATGCCAAGACAGATTGGATTGTATATTTGGATGCCGATGAAATTTTTCAAGGAAATGCTCGGGATCTTCGCGAAAGATTACGAAACTCTGATCGGGAAGGGTACTGGATAGATGTTGAAAGCTTGAATGGTTCTCTTCCCTATGAAAAAGTGGTGCATCAAAGCCTGAGACTCTTTCGTTCAAAACCAAATCTCTATTTTAAAGGTGCCATTCATGAGGATATTATCCCTTCCTTGCTTAATCATGGTTCCCAATTACATTCGTTCGACAAGCTTGATGCAAAACTTATCCATTTAGGGTATCTCCCGGAATTGAATCAGGGGAATAATAAGCTTCATCGTAACATTCATATTCTGGAAGAAGCGCTTAAACAAGATATTGAAAATCATTATTATCAATACCATCTTGGGGTTGCTTATACGCAAAAGGGCATGTGTCAGGAAGGAATAGACCTCATGGCAGCAGGCATTAAAGAATTCGGATTTAGACCTTTCCTACCGCCCAGCGATCGTAAAAGATCTCGCTCAAGCATGGATCACAGCGGAGGATTACTCTGGAGCGCAGGAGTTACTGGAAAAAGAAAAAAAGCATTACCCAGATTATCCCGATTTGTATTATTTATCAGGAGTTTGTCATTTACACAAAAAAGAAGACGAGCAGGCATTACAGATGTTCCAGCTGGCTGTCCAGCAAACTCCGGAAAGATCCTACGTGCTGGAAAATGGAGCGGGGACATTCCGCTCCTGGACCTTGATGGGGGACATTGCCGTGAAGTGGCAGGCTTATTCCGATGCCGTGCAGTTTTATATGAAGGCCCTTCAAGGGTGTCCTTACTACTTTGATGCGTTGTACGGATTTACAGATGTACTGGTAGCCTCCAATGTCTCCAGTGCGAATATCAAAAAGGAGCTTGATCATCTTCTTGAACCTTCGTTATCAAAAGCCAATACTGACCAGCAAAGCAGACAGTTGTGCGAACAACAATTAGCTAAGGTGCTTCATGTGTGCGGCTGTGATGAAGAAACGATCGAAGCCGTGGCAAATATAGATATTCCTTCAGATGAGGTCCTTCAGCTTCGTATCCAAAGTTACTTATTTCAAGGGAAGTGGGAGGAAGCCAACCAATTATTGCTCCCGCTGCTTGAAAAAAATACGGCGATTGCTACTGAATTAATGCAAAAATATCTTCTGTTGGGGTGGGACCAGGCGAGGAAAGTTTCCGACCGAGTGGCCCAATGGGCAAATCAGCAGCCTCAGGCGGTCTTCTACAAAAAATTGCAGGATTATCTGGAAACAAAGGAAGTCCCCGTTGATCTGGATGTTGACTTTTTATTGTTTGCTAAACCCTTTCTGCACCAAGCCATTCTATTAAACCTTGAAAACACGACGAAGCGTCTTGAGGACTTACACCCAGGGTTTAAGCCCTTTGTTGCAAAAATGCTCTATTACGAGGGATTCACTCAAAAAGCAGAGCCTAAATTAAAGCTCCTGCAAAAGGAGAATACTTCTGATTATGAGGCGGTGTTCCTTCTCGGAGAGAGCTTCTACGATAACCATCATTTTGAAGAAGCTTCGATTCTTTTTGAACAGGTAGTAACGAATAAGAGAGACCAGCAAAAAGCTCATGTTGGAGCTTCTTTAAGCTACCTGCAGCAAGCGAGAACCCTGCTTGAAGAATCCAGCAAAAAGTTTCCGGAGTACCCGCTCTTCCCCGCCAATTTGCAGAAAGTTAATCTAAGTATCGACTTAACTTCTAAATATGATTGGCATACAAAATGGAAAGGCCGCCAAAGGAGGAATAGGATTCATGTCTAACAGCATTTCTCTATGTATGATTGTAAAAAATGAGGAGCAGCTGCTGGGGAATTGCTTAAAGAGTGTGAAAGATATCGCAGACGAAATGATCGTGGTAGATACTGGTTCTGAAGATCAAACCGTAGCCATTGCCGAATCTTATCAAGCTAAAGTCATTCATTCGAGCTGGCAGAATGATTTTGCGCTAGCTCGTAACAAGGGAGTGGAGGAGGCAAAAGGAGACTGGATTCTATTTTTAGATGCAGATGAGGAATTGGATCAGCAATCGATAGAGGATTTGAAAAAATGGTCGGCCTATGAAGACGCTGAAGCATACTTTCTAAAAGTGCACAATCATATGGGGCCAAAGGGTGGAGAAGCCAGCATTAACCCGACGATACGTATGTTTCGAAACAAGGTGGGCTACCGATTTACGGGGAAAATCCACGAACAAATTGCTGACAGCATTCAACGGGTTAATCCTGCTGCCCGTTTTATCATGACGGACGTGAAAATTGACCATTACGGATACCAGCCTTCAATTCGTGAACTAAAAGACAAGACCAACCGAAATATTAAGCTTCTTAACAAGGAACTGGAAGAAAATCCGGATCATGGATTTCATCTCTATAATATAGGAATTGAATATTTGGTCATCGGACAAACAGCAAAAGCATACGAATGTTTTCATAAATCCAGAAAATTAGTAGCACCATCGACGAATTACGCTCACCTGCTTTATAAATGTGAATCCCGCTGTCTCGGGGCATTAAACAAGCTGCAGGAGGCCATCGATTGTTGTGAGGAAGGCATACAGTTGTACCCCGACTACACAGATCTTCATCATTTTAAAGGCAGCTATTTCATGGCGATGGGGAATTTCCCAGCTGCGAAAACCAGTTTGCAACGAGCATTGTCCTGCTATGGAAAGAATCATTATCATACTGAGGCCGGGATCGGGTCTCATACGACTTTGTACTTGCTAGGTCTCGTGTGTGAAAGTCAAGGGGAGGATGATGAAGCCATTTCCTATTATATTCAGTGCTATCGCTCCTCTTCGACTACGTTCCGGCCTGTATATAGAGCCTTTCAATTGCTGCGTTCTACTGGCAGGGAGAAGGAATTGTTTGCCCTGATTTTGAGGACGTTTAAGATGCAAGTGAAGGAAAATCGTGAAAAAATGCTCGAAATCCTGCTGCGGACGCATTGTTATCAAACGGCAGAAAAGCTGATCGTTTGGTGGCTGGAAAATGGGTCCTGGCAAGGCGGGGAAACGGAGTATTTGAAAAAGGTGCAATCAGAATGTCAGCTCATGCAGTCTTCTAAAGAATGCGGGGTCCATCTTGACGGTCGGATCTCTCCCCCGTTACAAGAACTATTGAAGGCTGAGCATCCTGGAACCGCTGACCTTCCAGACAGTTTGCAGCCCACCTTGAATGAATCCTCCCTAGTATCTGTATTAAATACAGAGAGGACCGCCCGTATCCTTTATTCCCAAGGATGTACCACCGCTTTTTATCAATTTATTAACAAGTGGAAAAATCAACATAAAGGCATGGCCAAAGATTTTCAAACCTCTTCTGTTCTGCAGCTCGTCCAGACACTCTCTTATAATGCAGAGGAGCACTTGAGAATGGCAGGGGAGGGAATCAAACATCTGGTTTGCTCCGTTCGGCGAGAATGACAATCCCATTTGATGAAGGCGTGCTGGAAGAGCAGGAGGGACAAAGTGCACTCACCTAAACTTTCTCTCTGCATGATTGTCCGAAATGAAGAAAAAAACCTTAGACGGTGTCTTTTGTCAGTAGCAGAAATCGTGGACGAAATCGTTATTATCGACACGGGATCTAGTGACAAGACAATCGAAATTGCCCTTGAGTTCGGAGCTAAGATTTTTCCTTGCGAATGGAAGGGTGATTTTGCAGCTGCAAGAAATAAAGGGATTGATGAGGCTTCTGGCGAGTGGGTGCTTGTATTAGATGCGGATGAAGAAGTAGCACCCCAAAGCCTTCCTAAGATACCCGGGCTCTTACAGGATCATTCGGCAGCCGGCTTTTTTTTAGAGTTTATTAATTACTATGGAATTTTTCAACCTGATGCTTATTTTAAGGATAGCTGTTGCCGAATGTTCCGCAGGGAGGAGCGGATTCGATTTCAGGGCCGGATTCATGAAGAAGTGGCGAGTTCGATTTCCGCACTTGGAAGAGCCATCAAACACAGTGAGGTTAAGGTATTGCATTATGGATATCTTGATACTGCCCCAGCTGCTAAAAGTCAAAGAAATATCGACATTATAGAGAAAGAATTAAAAGATAACCCGCAGAATATCCGCATGCAGTATGCCCTCGCTGTAGAAAAATTGCAACTGGAGGAGTTTGAGGAATCCCTTGATATCCTTACAAAGCTGCTTGAAAGAATTCCTCTGGATTCAAATTATCGACCAGATATTCTCGTAAAAACAATTCAGTTATTGAGATTCTTTACCCAAGACAATAAAGCTATGGAATTAATTAACGAAAACCTGGAGCATTATCCAGATTATCCGGACCTTTACGATATGAAGGCAGAGATACTTCGTACGAATCAAGAAAATGAAAAGGCCAGAGAAGCCTTGTTGAAAGCACGCTCCTGCCCGCAAAACCATCCTTATTCCTCACAGGCAGGAGCAGGCACGTTCAGTACTGCCTTTCAATTAGGGAAGCTGGAAGAGCATTTACAAAACTATGACAAGGCAGTCGAACATTATCATGCAGCTCTTCAATACCACCCGAACTATCTGCCTGCCTGGAAACGGTGGGTACTGTGGCACGTTATGAACGGAAATTTCAAACTGTTAATCACTGAGCTGGGAAGGCTTAAGGAGAGCTTGCAGCCTTCTCAGTGGCTGACTGTCATTCGAACAATGCTGCTTTATGATCAAAGGGATAGCTTAGAACAGGTGTGGACCCTCATTCCGGATGATTCCGCTCGTCTTTTGCTTCCGATGCGAAAATTGTTTAAGGCATTGATGCTTGCTAGACAAGATCAGAAGGGGGAAGCTTTAACGCTCTTAGAGGAAAAGCAGGGGAACGACACTCTTGAGGAAAGGCTGCTGCAATGGGCGCTGGAATATGAGGGGAAGCAGGGAATATCCATTTACGGAGGAAACAGAGGAGCTGGAGGAAAGGCTGCAGGGAAGCGGCGGGATTCCTGACTCCGTTAACACGTTACATTATGCGTCTTTAATGTTGCTTGAAGCTCGATGTTTTCAAGGATATATCCACCTCCTGAGCAAGGTGCTGGAACGCTCCCTTGAAGTCTGCTGTGTTCCTTTTTCTCATTTTTACTTACTGTACACGTCTCCTGTTTCTTTTGTCAGGAAACTGGCGGCGTTGCTTCAAAAACACAAAACACCAATTAAACGAAAAAGAACAATTGGCTTTAGGTTTATTATGGGTAAGGGCAGGAGAGGTTCCACTCGCAAGAAAGCTCTCCTCAGCATTGATCGCACACTATCCAAGGGATCCTGTGCCAAGAGGTTTTCTTACTGAATTGCATCTGTTTGAAGCGAAGAAGCATCTTCCTTCGTTCCATCAAATCACAAAATCTATGGTTGAATTTAACTTATTATTTAACAGAATAAAAAAAGAGAGGCACCTCTCTTTTTTTTATGGAGTGTTGGAGATTTCTCCCCATCCGATGGTAATAGCCATCGTATTGGCGCCAGCGCCGATATCTTGTAAATTTATAACGAGGCGGCTGTTGGGAGGGACAACAATTTTCCCTAGTTCATCATTGACAATAGCTCCAGATACCTCGAGAAGCGTACTGAAGGTTCCGCCGCCTACCGCTGGGTTCACGCTGGAAACACTAAAAGAAGGAATTAATTGACTCGTACTTGTAAAGCCAAAGTTCGTATTCACAGGCTGTAGCGTTGTACCTCCTGCAACGGTTGCATTACGTAGTAAAAAAAGAGCCGTCGTTGATAATGCGCCGCCAAAAATTCTTCCAATCCGGGCAGAGTACCTTGAGGAGGTGGGATTGTTTAACTGAAGTGCAAGAAAATTTCCTGCCGGGACAGCAACTACCCCTGTGGTGGCCCGGTAGTTTAACCCAAGTCTCGTACTAGCGGCTGAAGTATCTTGTATGATCAAAGGGTCCCGCTGATTTGAAAACACATTATAATTCGTCATCTATGCGCTCCTTTTCTTCCAAAGAGTAATCGCCCAGCACTCTTTTCCATCGGTCCTGCCAGCGTTTTCGATCAAAACTTAAGGCAGTTTCCCGAGCATGGGAAGCTATACGTCCTCTTTTATCCTTATTTTCGATTAAATCGGATACTGTCTCTACAAGGTTATGCACGGTGGGGGTGATTAAACAGCCATTATACCCATCGATTATCAAATCGTTGAGTCCCCCTACGTTCGAAGTAGATGACAGGTACACCCGTGCTTAGCGCTTCTAAACAGGAAAGAGAGGTTCCTTCAGAGAAAATCGTAGGAATGACAACAAGATCGGCATTTTGATAGAGCGACCGGCATTTCGTCAAATGTGTAAACACGATGTTCGATTCGGTTTTGGTGCGGGTGCTCGCTAAGCCAGAATCGAAAGGCGTTACATATATCCGTTCCTTCAATCGTTTCCCCCGCAAAGGTGATTTCAAGTTCTGGGAATTGCTTCAGCAGGAGATCCGCTGCTGCCATCATGACCAAGATGCCGCGTTCGTGACTGATTCTCCTTGGAAACAGCAGCCTAAACCGGTCAGATTTCTTATTTTGTACACTTGCCGGAGCAAACGCTTCTATATCGACAAAGTTAGGAATCAGCTTTATTTTTTCCTGGTTTTGAAAAAAGCAGACAGAGCGGCAATACGTTAAGAAATGGGAATCTACCGAGACAATGGTCTCCAGCTGGTCTAAAGCTCGCTGGACATTTTCTTGAATGGTTTGCTTCTGCTCTATGACTAAATTTGTACGATCCCAGTTAATTCCATGGCAAATACCGATGCTGCCAGGACGATATTCAATTGCGTGCCATATGCAGCTAGCATAAATCAGCTTCCCGGCTGCATGATCCTCCATTCTCTTGAAGATATCCGGGATTTTTGCCAAATCATCACAATGATAGCCAAAGACCTTTATTTGTTCTGCTTCCTTCAGGTTAATTTCACGTACAAAATCCTGCTGGAAAGACAGCTGATGGATCTCCACTTGAATATCCATGTCTTGCAGCACAAGACATAATTCATAAAGATATCGTTCGAGACCGCCCCCATAAACTTTTTCAATTTGACCATTGTAGCTATCGACAAAACTATGGGTTAATATCGATACAATTTTCACCTAATCTCTTCCTTCCACTCGACCAGGTTTGGATTTGTATCCAATATGGATTGATAGTGGTCCAAACTTCCCCACGTGCCGTTTGGGTCAATTTCCATATACCTCTCATATTTTTTTCTTCGTTCCTCTTCATCTCCTGCCCAGCCAAAATGTTTCACCCGGTAATCGGAAAAACATCCCACCAGAGCCTGATAAGATAACGGCAGTCGAGAAGCATGGTGCTCTTTCTGAAGGTAGTAATAAGGAAAGTCAGGCAGATAACGTACGAGCATCGTGCTGTAACGATGGTGCAGGTTCCAAAAGTCATCCTCTCGATAGTGAGTTTTACCTCCCCAGAAGTCGTACATTCTAAATCCTACCCAGTCGTAAGAATCCTGATTGATCAATTCCCGCACTTTCGTTTTGAAGGAAGATTCAAACACTTCGTCAGCGTCAATCACTAACAGCCAATCAGGCTCATATTTACACCCTTCCCGCCAAAGAATGTTTCTCAGCTCCCATTCTTTGTGAAAATGGCTTTCAGGCAATTGAACAATTTCCTTTACCTTAGGATACGACTGGCAGATTTCCACGGTGCGATCAGTGCTCGCATCGTCCACGATGACTACATCATCCACATATTCAGTAAGATCATTTAATACTTCTTCTAAATAGCGATTTTCCTCATTTCGCACCTGAAGAAGTGCCGTGAGATGGTTATCGGATGTTTTACGAACGGGCTGCATACGCCTCCCTCCTCTCGTCAGGACTTAAAAAAATTATTCGCTTCCTTCATGCGGATGATCTGTGACAGTTCGGCTTCATCATAGCAGGACGCCTGTAAATAGCAGTGAAGGGCTTGCTGCTTCTCTCCAGATCGTTCGGCTTGTTCCCCCCGAATCAGCCAGCTTTCCTTCTCAATCATTGGTTCTTGGTGGTGATCAGCCAGCAATTGTAAGGCCTGTTCATCGTCCATGCTGTCTCTTGCCAGCTGATAACAGAGCAGCTTTGGAAGAGCGATTCCCCCTTGTCTGGAATAATGTAGAGCATGAAGGCTATCCCCATGAATACGAAACAGCTCCAGATTTACGATAGAATAAGCCTCCTCCTGATACAAAGACACTAATTGATGGTAATGCGTTTTCTGTTCTGGATTCACGCCGTAGATCCCATAAGCGTTGAGGGCTTCTTTCGTTTTTCCCTGTCTGGCTTGAGCAAGCGAGATCCAAGGGAAATAAATCGCCAGTTTGCTATGGCCATTAAAAAGAACATTTCGTGCAAACGCCTCAAACAAGCATCGTTCGGATTCGATGAAATTTCCATCCAAATAAGCGTATTTTCCTAACATGGCGTAAATCATTTCGTGATCCGTATTCCATTCCAGTGAGTTTTTTAATTCGTTCACTCGCGCATGACGCTTTTGGATTTGTAATTGATCCAAGGCAGTATTCTCTAGATCTTCTCCAGCCATCAGCAGGATTTCCACAAGCAATTCCTCCGCGTTTGAATGGATGGAAAGAGCTTTTGCATGGGAATACAGGGAGGCAGGCACGGGCGGGTGAGTCCAGAAGACGCAGGGATGCTTAAGAGAGTTTTCAAAAAAAAGCTCCTCATTGTCGGTAATGATGATGTCTGACATGTGCTTTAGGGACCGTGTATAAAAAGCATGAGCCTGATTTTCCACATTTTCGAATAATACTGCAACCGTTTTGTTTGGTTTCCATCCACCAATAAAGCTCAGCCAGTAAGGGTGGCTGACGATAGCTATGCTGTTCTCTGGGTTAAGGGCAGAGATTTGTTTCAGAGGAAGGTGAAGTACTCCATTGACCTCATATTCATCTTCCGCTTTTGCAGCAACTATGGTAGAAAATCCAGGTATAGATAGACAGTCAAACTCTTTATTTTCAGAAGGGGCTCCGAAGTAAATCAACATCTTCTCCGTGCGTAGAGGTGGACGATTGGGAATAGGGTTAGACGAATGAATTCGTTTCAAATCTTCTATTCCCTGTGTTCCAAATCGATGCAGCAACCCTTGATGATTTTTAGAAGCTTCCTCTTGCATATCGGACAGCCCCATTCGCTGCGCCATTGTGTGATGAAACACACAGGTGCGAAGATCGGCCTTAGGACGCCAGCCGACTGGGAGCCGCAGCTGATTATAATAAGCCAGTAAGAGATAATCGTCCTCGAAGCCTTGTTTACCAGGCAGGTCTTGCAGATTATATCCTCCAACCTTCTTCAAACAATCAGAACGGTGCATCACGGGGTGAACGAATCCTTCTACTGTTTCATTACGTTCGTATTGATGGAGCAGTTGAAGCAATTCCTGATTCGTTTCAGGCAATGGAATAGAGGAGGCGCCTTTCTGATGAGGGTGCCACTCTCCTTGAGCGGTAATGATCCCCGGACAAATACACGGCTCTTCTGGATTTGTCTCAAGAAATTCTTTTAATTGGTCCGTCCATCCAGAAGGGAAGATCATATCTTGATGGATTTCAGTTATAAAGATGCACTCAGGGTATTGGTTCCAGACAAATTCAAAGCATTGCTGGCGGGCAGTTGGAATGCCATCGTTGGCTCCATGGCCAAGCAGTTGATAATGAATGGAATAAGTATCAAGCATTTCACGCAATTCCGGTGATGAAAACTCCCCCTGGTTGTAAAAAATGACGGTAGGTTCATGGATGGATTGAGATAAACTCTCCAGGCATGCTTTTAGCATCGAGACATCTATTTCATTACGAATAAGAACCGGCATGGTATGTACAACGGTGGGCATAGGAAAGCCTCCTCTGTTCAGTCTTAATTTTCCTTTCATATGTATGCGGCAAGATAAGAGTGCATGCATAAGGAACAACAAGGAGGACAAGGGAATTTCCTTAAGGGAATTATGAAATGGTAAAAGAAGCGGGTTTACTAAGTCTCTGGTTGAAATGATAAAGAATGGCTTCTGCAATTCGAACCGACGCTTTTCCATCACCATAAGGGTTAGCGGCTTCAGCCATCGTTTGATGTAAATCAGGATCAGTTAGCAGTTTATGAGCCATATGGTAAATGGACGCTTTCTTCGTTCCTGCTAATTTGAGCGTTCCTGCGGCAATCCCCTCTGGCCGCTCGGTCGTATCCCGCAAGACAAGCACAGGTACCCCAAGAGAAGGAGCTTCTTCCTGAACCCCTCCTGAATCGGTCATAATGAAATAGGAGCGAAAAGCAAAGTTATGAAAATCTCTTACATCAAGAGGCGGGATAAGCTGGATGCGTGGATGGTTCTCCAAAATTTCAGCCGCTGATTTTTGAATCAAAGGATTCAAATGAACGGGAAACACGACCTGAACGTCTTCGTGGGTGTCTGCGATTTGCTTGATCGCTTTAAACATTTCTTCCATTGGATAACCTAGATTTTCTCTGCGATGAGTGGTCATCAATATGATCCTGCTGCTGCTTATTTCTTCTAAGAGAGGGTGAGTATAGGAAGAATCAATGGTTGTCTGCAAGGTATCGATGGCGGTATTCCCGGTTACATAGATGTCCTCCTCTTTTTTTCCTTCAGCAAGGAGATTCATCCTTGCTTGCTGAGTTGGAGCGAAATGCAAATCCGCCAGAACTCCAGTGAGCTGCCTGTTCATTTCTTCTGGAAAAGGGGACTGTTTCTTCCAGGTTCTTAAACCAGCTTCTACGTGTCCGAGAGGAATATGGTTATAGTAAGCGGCTAAAGAAGCGGCAAACGTCGTAGTTGTATCTCCATGAACAAGGACTAAATCTGGTTTTTTGCTTTGCATAAGAGCGTCTAACCCTTCAATCGCCCTCACAGTAACTTCGGTTAATGTCTGCCGATCTTTCATTAGATTCAGATCAAAATCCGGGACAATATTAAAAATACCCAGCGCTTGATCCAGCATTTGTCTATGCTGGGCGGTTACTGCTATGAAAGGGCGGAATTGTGTGGGCCGTTTTTTAAGTTCTAAAATGAGAGGAGCCAGTTTAATAGCTTCCGGCCTCGTACCAAAAACGATCATAACCTCAATTGGTTTATTCAAACCCAGCTTCCTTTCGTATCCATAGATTAAAAAGTTCATCTTTATTAGTGTGCTTTACAAATGAAAAAGGATTGCTTGTATTTAAATCCTATGGACAGAGCTGTCTAGTTATGTAACGCAATTTAGTCTGTAAACTACTAATGAAACGAAAAGTATAGAGATTCGTATGAACGAGGGAGAGGTTCACACAATTCGGAGGTGTTTGACTGTCTTTGTTTTTACTATATACAATTGGACTATCCGTCTTATCTTTCCCTTTTTAAAAAACATCCATAGCGGGCAAAGGAAAAAGGCTGAAGCTTAGCGCTTCAGCCTGAAAAAAGTTAAAGGGGGAGAGATTAATAGTAACTAGGGTGAAAATCTTCCGTTCCCTTTTCGTATTCACAATCTGCGAATCGATTAAACCATTTCTTTTTCTTGGATAAGTTTATTTAACAGCATGGGAAGTTCAGTGAAAAAGGGCTTATGAACGAAATCATAGGCACCGATTTTCGCACATTCTTTAATTAAGTCGTTATGAGCTAAAGATGAACAAATGATGACTTTGGCCGCGGGATCTGCTTTAAGCAAATGTTCCAGCGTGCGAACGCCGTTCATTTTCGGCATCACCACGTCCATTAAAACGAGATCGGGCTGGTGGTCATGATACTGAACGATTCCGTGAATCCCATTATCTGCTTCCGCAACAATCTCAAAATCATTGGCTTCTAGTATTTTTCTCAACCAATTTCTCATAAACTTGGAATCATCAATGAGTAATGCTTTAGGCATGTGCATTCATCCTTACGTCGAAAAGTCGTGCTTTTTCTCTCTATTATTTTTTTATCACCCTTATACATAAGCATAGCAGATAAAATTATATGGAAATAGCGATAGTTTTATAAACAGGCGGTCAGCACCTGGGACAGAATCTTTATTATCGAAGGAGGAGAATGAGATGCAAAAACAAATCAGAGAAATAGAAGGCAGCGACTATGCAAAATTCTGCACGCTGGCTAATTCGGCATTCGAAGGTTTAAATGCGGATCATTGGCTGGAAGAACACATAGAAGAAACTCCAAAAGAACATTTATATGGCCTGTTTAAAGGTGATCAATTGCAAGCGGGTATGAGAACATTTGATTTTGAAATGAACTATGATTCCACCCCTGTTCAGGCGGGAGGGGTGGGAATGCTGGCGGTTGATATGCTGCATAAAAAGGAGAAAAATGCTTATCTATTAATGCAGTATTTCTTCAAATTATATGCAGAGAAACAAGTTAATCTGGTTATGCTGCATCCCTTTAAAGGGAGCTTTTATAAGAAAATGGGCTTCGGCATGGGAACAAAAACCTATCAATTCTATATTCAGCCAAAAGAATTTCCGGACTTTTCAAATAAGAGTCACTTAAAGGAGATAACCCATGAGGAAAAAGGGGAGCTGCTTGATTGCTATAATCGGATTTATTCTCAAACGCACGGGATGACAAAAAGATTTGCTTATGAGAGGGAATTGAATCGGCCGTTTTGGTTTGGACGTGTGATTGGTTATGTAGAGGAAGGAAAAGTGAAAGGTTACTTCGTCTACAGCATTCTAGGGAAAGACTTACATATTCATGAATTATTCTTTGAAACTCCTGACGTGATAAGAGAATTCTCTACGTTTCTCCATAGTCAATCCGACCAAATTGAGCGAGTGATCCTCAACTCTAATTTTGACGAGATCGTACATTTTGTAAACTCCTCGGAAACGGGAGAAACGAACATGATCGATTTTCCTTCCGCCACGGATCCTAAACCGATCGCACATGTAGGAATGGGAGTGATGTACAGATTGATTAACTGCCGGGGCTTTTTTAAGGAGTTAAAAGAAAATCATCATCGATTTAACCCGGGTGTGACCCTTGCCATAAAACTGACGATTGCGGATGATTTCTATCCGGATCATGCGCTGCCTTTTATCTTGGATATTCAAGAAGGGAAAATTGAAGACATAAAAGAAACGGGCTCGTTTGAGGTGGAAGTAAAGATGAATATCGCCGAGTTTTCTTCTTTAGTGATGGGAGTGGAAAGTGTTTACACCTATTTAAGATGGGGATTGATGGAGGTATCCAATGAAAAGTATAACAGCGTCCTGCATTCACTTTTTCATAAAGACTGCAAACCTATGAATACGAAAGCCTTTTAATCGGTTTTAATTAATCATAGGAATTCGTAATCTATCTCCCTGGATCACTCTGGAAAATGGATCTTAGGATCACTGGTCGTTCCTGCTTTTGACCATTATTTCAAAATTTATAGGAAGTTAGGTATCCTTCCCAAGCATAATTCCAAAACACACATATGGATATGGTGAGGGGAGGGATTATTATGTTAAATAATGTCGCGTATTTTGATGCGGAAGGAAACAGAATCGACCATTTCGATACGGAGCAGGTAGCCTGCCTCCAAACTATTGATTATTGTACATCTGCTATTGTTCCGGACGGATTTACGTTTAGATTCACTTCGTTTGATAACTTTACAGCCTGCTCTGATTTGAGTGAGCTTGTTTGTATGCTGGAAGAGGAGGAAGTGGAAGGGACTGTGGAAGATCCGTGCGGCGGTACGCTTTCATGTCCGGTTTTACTCGATGCCGTCCGTTTAGTTGGAACGGCCAGGTTTCACATCAATGCAGGGAACTTGACACCAATTGAAGGGGGACTTCAACTTGGACAGCGTCCATGTACCCTGAGCAGCGATACAGCTGTATCGGTCAATCAGGTCATCCGAACGATTTGCCAAACGGATAGCTGCCAGGAGAAGTGTTTCGATACCATAGGCGCCTTTGCGTTTGCTCCACAAGTGACAACCGACGCTTGCGGAAGACAGATTGTTACCGTACGGGGAGGACTATTCATCGGTTTTAATGGCTGCTGATTAATCTATGAAAAGGGACTTCATGAAGCTTCTATCCTCATAAAAGGAACAAAGGCATAACTATAAAATTGCGAAAGGGCTGAGGATCAGGGTGATGATCTTTAGCTTTTTTTGTGCTTGGTGTTACATAGAAGAGAGTAGAGATAAATGGAAGGTATGTGAAACCTAAACGGATTGAATACGTAAGCTTAGTAGGATTTACAGGGAGGGAATGCCTCATGGTAAAAACGTTCTTACATGTAGAAGGGCTGATCGTGTTACTTGCTTCTGTGTACTTTTACGCCCAAATCGATGCAAGCTGGTGGCTGTTCTTCCTTTGCTTATTTATACCGGATCTATTCATGCTGGGCTACGTGGTGAACAACGCAGCCGGTTCGATGATCTATAATGTGGGCCACTCCTATATTATTCCAGGCGTCCTCCTCATTCTTAGCGTTATTTTACAGCTGGATCTGCTGCAAATATTGAGTGTGATATGGGTCGCCCACATTGGAATGGACAGGTCAATCGGCTATGGACTGAAGGACCCCAGTAGTTTTAAAGTTACTCATCTACAAAAAGTATAGGTAAGGTGAATTGGAATTTCATGTTAAAATTGACTTACATTCTCTTCGTTAGGAAGGAATGAAAATTGGAGTGATCAGATGGCGTCAACGGTGTTAGTTCTTGTTACCTTTTTGATTTGTTTCGTGATCAGTGGAGTTCTTAATGTATTCTTACGGACTACCAGTAAAAGAAACTGGCTGGCTACCCTCTTTATAAGTCTAGTGGTTTCACTAGTAACCGTTGGGATATTAGGGAGTTAGCGGTAGAGAAATGGTGGGATAGATTAAGCTGAGTTCTACTTAATAAGTGGAATGAAGCAGCTGATTATTTCAAGAGAGTTCATTCTCTATCCACTTTGATAATCAGGCCGTTACACGTTTATATTTTGAAAGGGGGAGTTACATATGGATTCAACACAGCAAAATAGCAGCGCATGGGACCAAAAGGTAGAAGAGGGTTCTAGATATACGAAGTCAGTAAGTGCTGAAGTCATTGAAAATGCGAAAAAAGGTAATTGGGGAATTACAGTGACCACTGAGAAAACTGTACCTAGGAAATGGTTTCCTGAATCATTGAAGGGATTAAAAATCCTTTGCTTAGCTTCGGGAGGCGGACAGCAGGCACCCGTACTTGCAGCAGCGGGAGCCGATGTAACGGTCACAGATCTATCCAAGAAACAGCTGGAACAAGATGAGAAAGTGGCTAAAAGGGATGGCTTGCCGTTAAAAGTTTTACAAGGGGATATGGTCGACTTAAGCGAGTTTCAGGATGAGTATTTTGACATTATCGTTAACCCAGTTTCCAATTTGTTTGTCCAGGACGTACATAAAGTGTGGAAAGAAGCATCCAGAGTTCTAAAGGAGAACGGTATTCTAATTGCAGGATTTACGAACCCCTTATTATGGATTTTCGACGATGAGGACGAAAGAAAAGGCGTGTTAAATGTAAAGCACTCGATCCCTTCCTCCACCCTCGACTATCTGCCAGAAGGCGACGTAGACGATTACATAAATTCAAATCAAACGATTGAATATGCTCATACATTAGAAGATCAAATTCAAGGGCAGATCGATGCAGGCTTTGCGATTACTGGTTTCTATGAAGATGATTTCGGCGGTACAAGAGTGTTAGATCACCATATTAAAACGTTTATCGCGACGAGAGCGGTGAAGTTGTAAGAAGGAATTAAAAGTTAAGGGGCTGGTTTCACTGAATACTATTAATGAGTGAATGGAGAAGGAGAGCAGCCAAATAATCCTGGCAGCTAACGCAGGAATCAGAACTAGATTTATTAAACGTTGAGGATTGGCAGTGCAAGATAGAGCGATTGCAGTACCAGGCAATCGCTTTGATTTATAAAAAATAACCCCCGCCCTGTACTATTTGTCTAGTAAATCCATGAGAAATTCGTTTGTCGATAGAATCGCAGCAAACTCGCCATGGACGGTCGCAAGAGATAGATCATGTACAGTTTCTGAGTCTATATAGTTTCCGTTCTGATCTTCCAGCCCAAAGGCAGCGGTAGCATCGGATAGGACAACGGTCTCAAAACCTAGATTTGAACTCATCCTCACACTCGTCGATACACAGTGAGGAGTTGTAAGACCTGTCACGATTACTTTCTTAATACCACGATCACGTAAATACCCTTCCAGGTCTGTTCCTATAAAAGCGCTATTCACTTCTTTAGATATGATTTTCTCGTTTGCCTGTGGTTTCACTATGCTTTTAATATCGCTGCTGGGACTTAAATGGTAGAAAAGGGAAGAAGGTTCCTGGGAGACGTGTTTGATGAAAATCACTTCTTCTTGCTGGTTTCTCCAATGACTTAACAGAGTTTTGATATTTTCTTCCGCATTAGGATTGTTTCTAAGTCCCCATTTTGGGTTGTTAAACGCGTTTTGAACATCAATGATCATCAGCGCTTTGTTCATGAATACACCTCTCTTTATATTATTTATTTAGCTAATAGGACGGTAACCAGCTTCCCTGTGTCTCTTAACGAGTTCTCCAGAACAATTTGGACATATTGCTGACATTTCCATAGTGCAGTCCTTGCAGAAAGTACATTCATGAACACAAATATAGGCAGTTCCATGTACCTCCACTTCGCATCTTTCGCATCTGTTTTTCATTTGTAATCCCATGTAAACACCTCCCTGTATGGATTTGTTTTAATTTTAATTTAAATATAAATGTAATTACAGCCATTATTCCTCGTATTGCGCTTGTTCATCTTAAGAAAATCAGGTGTTTTTCAATAGTATAATTAAAATTGAAGGTGAAGACTTATGGATCCAATAAATCGGCAAATACTAAATATTCTACAAGTTGAAGGCAGGATTTCCATGACTGAATTAGGAAAGAGGGTTTCTTTATCTACTCCTGCGGTGACTGAGAGAGTAAGAAAGATGGAAGATGAAGGAATCATTAAAGGATATAAAGCGGAAATCGATCCTGCTAAGATAAATAAACCGGTCCAAGCATTTATATTAATTAAAACGCATCGCTGTAAGGCATTTCGAGAATTCTGTAAGGAAAATCAATTGGTTATTGAGTGTCATCGATTAACTGGGGAATATAGTTACCTTGTGAAGATTGTTACGGAGACCTATGAATTGCTGGAGGAGTTTATCGATTCATCTATGGAGTACGGGGACCCTTATACGATGATGAATTTGTCTTCTCCTGTACCTGATAAAATCGTTTAACTTTAAGTCAGAGATAGGACTTCCTGCACTCACTACTATGATAATATTTTCGGTTTAGAGGCAGCCCCAAAGATACATAGGCTGGTGCTTGGATCTTATTAATTTCGTAAAAAAGGGGATGAGTGATTGTCTAGTAAACGAATAGGAGCAGCCGCCATCATACTTGATACAGAGGAGAAAGTGCTGCTAGTTAAACATACGTATGGAAAGAAAAATTGGGAGCTTCCAGGGGGAATAGCCGAGGTAAATGAATCTGCACAGGAGACTGCCCAAAGAGAAGTGTTGGAAGAAACCGGAGTCGTAGTCGAGATAGGGGAATTAACGGGTGTCTATTATGACCCGAATCATGATGGGCATCATTTCGCATTCAAATCTGAAAAGATGGACAATAAAATCCCCACACCGAGTTCAACAGAAATTTCTGAGTGCAGCTATTGGGCATTCAATCAATTACCAAAACCAATAAGTGATTTTACCATGCAGAGAATAGAAGATTCCCTGTATACTGATGAAAAAGAGTTATTTCATTCTATCGGTCCGAGAAAGTGGACGGAGTAACTACGAATGATCGAGTTCTGCCTAAAAGATTCTGAAGGAGGATGTATCATGACCAAGCACAGGATTTTTACAACGAGTTTCGCAAGTGTCTATCCCCATTATATTACGAAAGCGGAGAAAAAAAGCCGTACGAAAGCGGAAGTCGATGAAATTATCCGCTGGCTGACAGGGTACAGTCAGAAAGAGTTAGAAGGAGTCGTTGAAGAAAAGACAGACTTTGAAACTTTTTTTGCTGAAGCCCCGCAAATGAACCCTTCACGGAGAATGATCAAAGGTGTGATCTGCGGTGTGCGGGTAGAAGACATTGAAGAACCTACGATGCAGGAAATCCGCTATTTAGACAAGCTGATTGATGAGTTAGCCAAAGGAAAAGCGATGGAGAAAATTTTACGAACCCCTAAGTGATACACATAAAGTTAACCGGTAAAGATAGATGGGCGATTATTCATTAAGAATAGTCGCCTTCTTTTCCTTTAGAGGCTTTAGATAATTCCGATAAATAACGGGCTGACATTTCGGTGAACCAGCATAGGAGAGGGAGATCGTATTGGCTAAATGGGAAAGGAAATTACTACATACCACACGAGGAGTATTTGAGATTTTTATCAAAGGAGAGGGCGACCCTGTTTGCGTTACCCACCTATACTCTGAATTTAATCAAAGCGGTGATTATTTTGCTGAGACTTTTACAAGAACACACAAAGTTTACCTAATTAACCTGAGAGAAACTGGACATTCAGAGAAAGCTAAGGAACCCTATCAACTCAGTATGCTCGAGTCGATTTTCGATTTAGAAGCTGTTCGGGAAGAATTAGGCATAACTCAATGGGGATACGCTGGACACTCCACGGGTGGAATGCTCGGAGTCATTTATGGAATACACTTCTCTGACTCTCTAGCTTTCAATGTGATTGTGGGAGCAGCGGCAAGAGAGTATATCACATTCTCAGAGGATTCAATATATCACTCCGAGCATCCTGAATTTAACCGAATGCAGGAATTAAATGAAGCTTTGAAGCGGTCTGATTTATCTGTAGAAAAGAGGAATGAATTAAAGGTCGAACGGACGAAGCTGTCATTATTTGCTCCTGAAAAATATGAGGAGCTATTCTCTTTGAACATTCATAAAGGATTGTCGGCAGCGCGAATGGATTTTTTCAGCCGTGAACTACAAGTATTTGATGTTACGAGGAAACTTATGTTTATATCTACACCTACTTTAATCATATGCGGCAGGCATGATGTTCAATGTCCACCTATGTACTCGATTGAAATGAGTGAAGGTATTCCAAATTCACATTTGGCGATCTTTGATGAGAGTAACCATTATCCATTTTTAGAAGAAGGCGAGCGGTTTATTGAAGTATTTAATTCCTTTATTAAGGAAAAACAATAAGTAGTTAGAAAACAGCAGACTCAACAGCAAGAACACTTGTCGTGCAGCAGAAGATAAGGCAGTATCACCTGGACGGCTATCCAAGGTATAATGATGATAGGAAGTTTGGTAATGTTAGTGAATCTTATGATCGTATGGTTTAGGGCGAGAAACTTCGGTCGTAGTAGATCGGAAGTATACCTAACGATCTTGATTGGATGTGTTTGTATGAATGTAAGAAAAGTGATTTTGTATCCTATTTTAGGTGGCCTTCTAGGCGTGATTGTTCTCTTCGTATTGAATGGATTCGAATTTGAATTACCGCCTTCCATTGGAATTTTTACCGGGCTGGTTATAGGTCAGCTGATTGTCCTGGGACTGAGACGCAGACAACGCGGCAAGTGAGTGATGAGAATTAATCCGATCAGTTGCTAGGGAAAGAATAAAGCTTCCATAATCAAATACTTGGTTATTCAAGGAGGGGCTAGCTCATACAGAGTTTTGAAACAGATCGATTAATTCTGCATGAACGAACGATGAAAGAATTAAGGATCATTACATTAAATACCAAACTACAAGTAGTAACGATACTGGAGGGAATTTGAATGTATGTGACGATTGCTGATTTTATTAAAGAATGGAACAAGGAAGCTAGGCTTACTCAAAAAGTTCTCGATGGATTGACGGATCATTCATTGAAGCAGCAAGTGTATCCA
This sequence comes from uncultured Bacillaceae bacterium, assembly GCA_963739045.1. Lineage (GTDB taxonomy): Bacteria > Bacillota > Bacilli > Bacillales > Halobacillaceae > Halobacillus_B. The sequence goes on from CAVTYY010000003.1 coordinate 37,624, forward strand.
GAAGGTCGTACGTTAGGAAGGATTGCGTGGCACTTTACAACAAATATCCCTGAATATCTGGCACACTTCGGGTTGAAGATAAATGAAAGTGAGTATACGGAAAGCGTCCCTGAATCCGCGGAAGAAATTGCTGCTGCCTTTCAAGAGTTAAGTTCAAATGCTGCCCAGGTGATTGAACAGCAATGGACAGATGAATCTCTAAAGAAAGTGCAAAAGGCATTTGGAAGGGAAGAAACAAATGCACAGATTTTGATGGGGTTAATCAAACACATCGTTCATCATCGTGGACAGGTTACCATTCTCATGCGTCAAGCAGGTCTTAAGCCTTTTGGAGTTTATGGACCGCCGAAAGAAGATTGGATCCATCTGGGTGTGGAAACTCCTCCTCTTTAATCAGCATCAAATTGCTCGCTAACTAATGAATGGAGACAAATTTATGGAAAACTCAGTTCGACATGACGCATTACTTCAATTAGGAATCTTTCCAGGTAAATGGGAACTGGAAGTGATCCACCCTCATTTTCCTCCGAAATCAATATATGGAAATACGACATTTGATTGGATGGAAAGCGAGATGTATATGCTGCAGCGGACAATGATCCATCAAACCGAATTCCCCAATAGTACAATTGTTTATGATTACGATGCTCATACCAGTGCTTATGTACAGCATTATTTTGATTCGCGGGGAGTCACTCGTTTATATAACATGAGTCTTGAAAATGGTGTTTGGAAAATGTGGAGGGATACAGCTGATTTCTCTAAATTAGATTTCAGTCAGCGTTTTATAGGGGAATTCAATGAAACTGAGGATACAATACAAAGCTCTTGGGAAAAATCATATGACGGTCTAAATTGGGAGCACGATTTTAAGATCATGTATAGAAAAGTCATCTGAAATTAGTAAATTCTATTCAAGGAGGAATGGATATGTCAAAGAATGAAATGGTGTCGAGCGTAGAGAACGAACGGGTCCTGGTACTTGAGAGGGTATTCGATGCGAAAAGAGATCTAGTATTCAAGATGTTTAAAGAGCCAGAGCATTTGAAACGCTGGTGGGGGCCAAGGGGCTGGGAAACTCCTGTTAGCAATATCGATTTCCGTCCCGGAGGTGTGTGGCATTTCTGTATGAAGTGTGTCGATCAGACACAGGGAGATTTCTATGGGATGGAATCCTGGGGGAAAGCCGTTTATAAAGAGATTATCGAGCCGGAGAAAATAGTCTACACGGATTACTTTTCCGATGAGCAAGGTCATGTGAATACCTCCATGCCGGCCGCAGAGATCACGATGGATTTCATCGATTTGGGGGAACAGACGAAGCTGGTAAGCCGCACAGAATATGAATCTGCCGAATCCCTTAAGAATGTGATGGACATGGGGATGCTGCAAGGTATCACCGAAACATGGGATCGCTTGAGCGAGCGTGTCACGGCTCTGGAGTAGGAGGATTTTTCATGGTGCATGCATCAAATCAGAGGAGAACTGACTCACTTTAGTGAACGTGAGGATATTGCCAACGTTATTGAATTTCTAGTCAGCGCTAAATCTCAGTGGGTGACCGGACAAACCTTACGTGTAAACGGGGGCTTCATTTAAGGGCTCTGAGTCTTACCCACTCATTACCACCGAGATCTGCAGAGGCGATTACCCGAAAAAAGTAATCGCTTTTTTTCTATATTGATTAGGTTGTCTCCCCGTTATTACTTGGATTCTCTGAACATTTATTTCACTCTTCTACAAAAAAACATGCAAAAAAACAGTCAGATGTAACTCTGACTGTTAGGGAGTTCCTGGGGTACTTTCAAGGATTAATACCAAGCAGCTCCAACAATGATAAGCAGAATAAATAGTACAACGATTAGGGCAAATCCCCCACCGTAACCGAAACCACCGCCGCAATTACCGTATCCCATTCAAGTCACCTCCATTGTTAATCATACTTTACCTTATGTAGAAACGAAGAATGGGTAAAGGTAAAGGCCTATTTCACTTTAAAAAAATCGATGGGGCAGATGCAACAGCAGCCAAAGGTTTGATTTGTATGGAAGAAGACCCAGCAGCCTCTACCTCTGATTATGCCACTTGTTTTTTATAATGAAGGGGAATGTTATGCTAAAATAATTAAGTGGAAACTTCATAATTTATTAGGGTAAAGGGGTTCGAGTTGTGGAAAAACTGGAGCTGAAACAGTTAGTTGATTTAAGAGACAATCATGAACTTTCATTTTCGGAAGCTTCTATTCTATTTGATAAGGAACAGTCCTTCGAATGCCGAGTGTGCATAAAAGAATCGGGAAATTTTGAAAAATTTCAATCCGATCTTAACGAGGATCTTGATTACCACTTCCGTTTAGTCGAGACAACAGGAAGGGTCTACGAAGGGAGATTCTTTGTGTCTGCTATTCGCGGGCCTGATTGGTTAGAATTGAAATCCAATGGACCGGTCATTTGCACGAATTGAGCTTACACGCGTTCCTGCTCTCATCGTTCCCGAAGAAGGAAATCACCCCTCATGAAATGATAATTCCTCGAAGTGTTATTCCTCTATAACCCACTGTTCAAGTGGAGGGGAAAGCAAAACCTCTCTTGCAGGGAGAGGTTCTTTTCCGTGTTACGCTTTCACTCTAGGCAATCGATGTATGCGCCTGCTAGCATGATAATTATCATCCTCGTTAGTATTTGTATATCCGATTCTGTTTCTGCATGATTGGATTGATAATTGACTCGCTTACTAAAAAGTAGCGGGTAGACAGAATTGAATTGAAGGGAGTAAAGAAATGAAAATATTACGGTATGTATTCTCATTGCTTACGATGATCCTGGTGGTTTATGAATTTGTTACAGATAACTTTAGTTTCACGCACATCATAATGTTATTTTTCGGTGTAACGATGCTGATGAGAGGACTGGAAGAATTTAAACAAGGTCGTATGGGATATGGATGGCTATTTGTGGTCGTCTTTCTGCTTTTATTAGGTGTCTCGATCGAAGGTTTTATCTATGCGCTTGTTTAATCACTGTGTTTGTTGGTCTGGCTTTATGAAGGATTAAGAATTAGATACTCGAATACATAGAAAAAAAGTGTTTTATCTCATGGATGTTCATAAAATCTGAAGGTAATCAGAAAATGAGAGGGGATACATATGACTTATATATTTGAAGAGATGACACAAGAACAGGCAGAGCTGATTGCACGGCAGTGGCACTATGAAGGAAAGTATGCTTTTTATGATATGGAAGCAGATGAAGAAGATCTTGAAGAATTTCTAGATCCAATCGCACGTGGAAACTCAAAGTATACGGTTACTCACCTTAAGGAGCTGATTGGTTTCTTAAGTGTAAATCAAACTGATCCGCAAACGTGTGATATCGGCCTTGGGATGAGACCTGACTTGACCGGCAAAGGATTAGGGACAGAATTTCTAAAGCAAGGAATGGCATTTGTTAAGTCCGCCTATCAGCCAAAGAAAATAACTCTGTCTGTTGCCACTTTTAATCAACGAGCGATCAAAGTGTACCGCAAGCTGGGGTTTGAAGATGGGGAAACGTTTTGGCAGGACACAAATGGCAGCTGCTTCGAATTTCTAAAAATGGCATATGAATGCTGAATTGGAGCAGGAGCGTGATTGTTATCAGTGTCAGCTTTTTTAAGAATGGGGGCGTTTAGAGTGAGTCAGTTTGTTTGCTCTGGTTACGCTGAAAATTTGCGGGACCTGAGCCAAGACAATAAACAGAACCGAATAAGTATGATCATAGATAGCTAAAATAACTGCGGTTAAACCTAATAACAGTGACAGGGAAAATCCTAATGCTACTTTAACATCTTTAATAACGACCCAATTCATCCTCTTCAGCTCCTTTGAAATTATTTCATGAATTGAAAAAAATGGATAATTTTAGTTTACCATAATTTTGGTCGGCGTGAATGCTTATTTAAATTGCTAGTTGGAATGGGGAAGTCTAGTGGACCGGAAAAAACCCCATTTTATGTTAATGTAATAGAAGAAAGCTTATTTAATCATTCAGCAGAGAAGTGGTATGGGATCGTGTTGTGAAAATAGACATTTGTATGGCATCGGAAAAAATATCTTATGTACTGTACTGGTCTATTGTATTCTTAGGGATTGTGTCCTTTGTAATGCCTTTCCTTCATGAGTATGGCATTGTAACAACTTTGATCCTCACGTTTCTCTGTAGTTTATTCAGCTGGGCATTCGCCATGATGCTCGGAAAACGCCGATTAATTTATATTAGCGTTCTCCTGTTAATCACCCCCTATGTTTTCCTGTTTTTTAAATATTTTATCTCTTCACTGTAAAAAAGGGGGCGGAGTATGAGGAAACTAGTCACCTTGTGTCTGGTATTTATATTGTTCTTTCTAACAAGCTGTCAAAGTACTTCTGAGCAAGCAAAAAGTAAACCTAAGAATGATACGACTGATCAAGCCGAAAATCAATCCTCTTCCAAAGAATCCTATGAAGTTTCCTATAAAGGTCAAACCTTTCATATCATCTACTTAGATCAAGCTGTGCTTGAATTTGCGAATCTTGTGAAGGAAGATTCATCCTTAGATAGAGAGAAGATTTACAATGAAAAAGTGATAAATACTTTTCAAGAGCTTGCCTCTGAAAATGAGGTAAAGATTGGAACTGGATATTTTGACTATTTCTCTTCTCGTACAAATATCGGGAAGCTAAAAGAGAATGCCATTAAAGTAAGCGAGCAGAAAGAGCAAATTAATGAAGCAGTGAAAGAAGCCTTACATAAGTCAGTCAACCGGCTTCCTGGAGGAGACAAGACGCTTTTTATTAAGCCGATGAATCCCGATGAATATGACGCTATATATAAAATGGAAGGAGTGGCAGGAGTTGCATTCTCAGAGGATGCTATTTTGCTGCAAATCGATCCCTCCTATAAAGAAGATATGCTTACTTATACGGTTGCACACGAATATTTGCATACGGTAGAAAGAGAGAAGAATAACGGAGAAAAATATAGCGTATTAGACTTAGTGGTCGGTGAAGGTAAAGCAGATGCGTTCGCCCATATGGTTTTTCCAGATAAACAGGTCCCCTGGGCCGAGCCTCTGTCTGAACCATCCCAAAAGAACGCTTTTGGCCAGCTGCGCTCCTATATCCATTCTTATGATTATAATGTCTATGCTGCGTTTGTAAATGGAAATCCGCAGAAGGGGATCCCGCAATGGACCAGTTACAAACTAGGCGGTAAGATTACCCGAAGTTACTTGAAGAAACACCCTGATGAATCTGTAGATGAATGGGTTAAGCATAAGGGAAAGGAATTTCTTCAAGGGAGTGCCTATCGTGACCTGCTCCAATGAAATAGGTCTTTTCCAACTAGGAGAAAGGAGGGATGATAGTGTCTTTACAAGCAGGAGACGTAATTACTTTTGAACGAACTTTCACAGTAAGTGACGTGGAACTTTTCACGAGAGTGTCTGGTGATGAAGGTGCCCATCACTTGTCCCCTGATGAAGAGGGGAGACTTGTCGTTCAAGGGTTACTCACAGCAACACTCCCTACGAAAATTGGCGGCGATTATGATGTGATGGCGCGCAAGATGACTTTTGAGTTTTTACGACCCGTATTCACCTCGGATACAATTGTATGTGAAGTGACTATTGAAAAATACGAAAAGCAGGAGGACAATCGAACCGCTATCGCTGCTTCTTTTATTTGTGCTAACCAGAAAGAAAAGGAAGTAGTGAATGGGGAGTTTTCCGGCGTCATTCTTTAAGTAAAGAAGAAAAACGCGTGAAATGAGATTTAGAAATCTGATTTCATGCGTTTTATAACTTATTTTGAGTTTTTTGGCTGAGGCACGCTCACTTGTTTTTGATTAATAGTTTTACAAAAGCGCTGGGTTCCTTAATTCGGCAGTTATGGAAGGAAGTAATTTTCCATGTGCCGGATGCTTTACTGAGGACATTGGTGTTAATGGAGCTTCTCTTCTCTGAGAAGTTCTTTTGCCATTTCATTTTTGTGTTTCCAATACAATAAGCGATGGCCGTCTCCTCATTTAAAAAACGTATATCCGTAACTTCCCCTTTCATCTTTGACCCTTTTAATATACCGGTAAACAACTGATAGTGTGTTGTTTCTACTTCCTTCTTCCCTTTGATGTGCTGTCCATTAAAGGTTATATAATCAACGTTGTCTGTGAACTGATCGGCGAATTTCACGGCATCCCCTTCGCTCCAAGCTGTAAACAGCTGGTGAAACACATCATTGATTAATTCAGTTTCGATCCGGTTGCTCTCTCTCATGGTTCAGGACTCCTTCTCTATGATTTGATCTTTTACCTCGCAAGCCCATGTAACTTCAGTATCCCAATGCTCAAGCTCTAAATCCATGATTCTTAGAATGGAGGACATATACGTGCTATCGGTTTCACTTGAGCCCTCAGGCATTTCATCAAACTCTGCTTTTTGATCATGAATGTGTTTGATCGCTTGTGTACAGTAATCGATATAATGGTTCATAAGGTAAAGCTGATCGTCTTCTGTCAATTCACTTAGATAGAGGGCTTTGATATGAAAAATTCTTTGGTAGTTACTTAACTGTTTAGTTGTGTCCATCATAATTTCGTGAAAGCGTGTTTCTCCCCATGCGGTTATTTTATACGTTTTGGAAGCACGGTCTGATGGAAAGGGGACCTCCTCTGGATCTGCTTCTTCAATATATGCCTTTTTAAAAAGCTTGTTCAGCAGGGTAGATAAAGTCCCTCGGCTTAGAGACTCCCAAGGACCTATCGTATCGTTCGCAATTTTATAGATCAGATAGGCGTGCAAAGGAAATTTCTTTAATAAAGATAGGACTAGTAATTCATACATCTCCTGACCTCCGTTCATTATAGTTTTAATAAAACCGTTTCATTAAAACTATAATACAAATATAAATTTGTCAATTCTTTTTGTAGTCCCTTCTAATTTGAATCGATTACCTTTATGCTGGGAGAAAGGTAATCGATGGAAAAGTCTGTCTGGAAATTCTTCAATGGATAGCGCTCAGAAGAATGATTTCATTAAGCAGAAAGGGGAAAATAGATGCAATTATTTCATTACCATTGGTGGACGGATAAAGAAGAGGAAATGGAGAAGTTTTATCATGATCAGGGCTTTGAAACGAGGATCAGAGTGGGAAGATATCAGGGAGAAATGCAGCCCTTTCATCCTCCTTTAACCTGGGAAGATTTCAGAGATAAACAGGTAGCTTTTCGAATTATTGAAATGGTTAACGGCCAGACGAATCTTACATTCGGTCATGGGACGAAGGATCGATTTGACCATATTGGTATCTTAGTAAACGAAACAGAGTATAAGCGGGTGATGGAAAAGGCGGAGGAGCTCAATTGGAATGTGAATGAAGGAGAGCGAAGAACGTTTATTTCTACTCCGTGGAAGTTTAGAATCGAGCTCCAAAAAAGACACGAGGTAGTTTCTGATCACAATCATACCCAGATTAGGGCAATGGAGATCGATCTGCCTTTTCAAGAAAATCCTGAATCCATAGCACGTCTTTTGGACCTTAACATTGGGCAGCAGGACGAAGAAAAAATGGAGGTTGGCAACAAGGATTGGAAACTGGTCTTTTGTAACAAGAGTGATACTCGCTTGTGCTCTGTTTACATTAAGAAAAGTAATATTCATGCCACAGACCCGGTGGGGACGAAGTTAGTGGGGGAAGGTTAAACAAACTTTGATTCGATGCAGAGGTGGTTAGAGTTTAAATCATACATAACTAGAGATCCGAATACTAATTGTTTTTGTGAGGTGTAAGCTTGTATGAAAAAGTTTCTATCGGTGGTTTTTTTGCTCCTATTCATAACCGGTTGTACGTCGAATGGATCATTAGACACTGCAAAATTGAAAGTGGATCAAGAGCATGTCCATACATTTTATTTACCGGTAGATAAACAAACAGCAGCAGAAGCGGTTCCGTATGAAATAGAGTATCCTTCTGAATTTCCATTTAAGACTGGGGAGACGAAAGTGAACATAACGGATTGGAACCACTCGAAAGAAAAAGTAGTCGTCTCTACCCATTTTCCTTCCGTAGAAAAAGAGCAGCAATGGGAGGGGGGATCCTTCACTCAACCAGCGATTCCACAGGTTACATACACCGTTGCAAACTTTGATAGATATTACAGTAAGTATGCGAAACAGAACGAGTTCAAGAAAGTAACAATGACAGATGGGAGCACGGCGTTGTTTAAGATGCACGATGAAGTGAACGGGGCAAGTCTGCATTGGTTTAAGGACGGGAAGGAGTACAATTTGGATTTACTGTATGAGACTGAAGATACAGAAAAGTTGAAAGCAGAGTTACTTAAAATAGCGGGTTCTATATAGTCATTCAATGCCTGACAAAATTGGCTTAAACGAGTCAGGTATCGTTATATAATTGAAAATATCGATCTGTGTATAAGGAGGATTTTAAAATGAGAAGAAAAGCAACATTAATCAAAATTATTTCCTTCCTTATCTTAGTTTTCTTCGTCACTTACTATTCAACATCGTTTTCAAAATCCCTGGTTATCAGACGTACGATTTTATTACATGGATATCCTATCGGTGCTATTACTACACCGGTACAAAATGAGCCTGACTCGGAGGATGAAAGGTATGGAAAGTGCTATGTTATAGAAAACCCTAAAGTTAATAATGGGACAGAGCATGCCGTTCCGGGTGTTTGTATGAAGAAAAATGAGTATGGCTACTATTATGATGTTTCAATCGGAGTCTTTTAATGTTTCCATTTTACTGCTCAGCTTGAAGAGTTTACTCTTTTTCTAATTGTAACGATTCTTCATGATCTTCCCACTGTACTTTAAGGTTTATGACATTCTCATCATCTACTTCGGATTGAATGTTATTCATATTACTTTTGAAAGACTTTTTAGAAGGACTTTCACCAAAACCACGGGTGTTTTTTCCTGCTAAGCCACCCATTTCAAAAGAAGATGAAAGTTCTCTAACGTTGGAGAGGTCTTCTACATCCCCTTTATAGGTAAGGACGAGTTCATATGTCCCCTCGTTCTTTGTAGAGATGCCTACTTTACCCTTCCAATGTTCACTTTCGCCGGAATATTTATATCTATCTTGAGAGGTGCATCCGATTAACAGAATGATTAATAATATACCGAAAATCCATTTCCTCCAACTATGATTCAAAGTGTTACCTCCTCCATTAAACTCAATTGTCTGGTTCCAATTATTTCAAAAGTCTGACGATTACTCAACCTTTTAGAAACAAATGGAGACTGGGACATAAGGAAATGCCACCAATCTAAAGACGAAATCTAGGGAAGTGCAGTGATTTGCCCTGAATGATCGCTCCGGAAATACACTCCGCTTTTCGCGGGCGGCTGGTGTGCCTCCTCGTGCAAGCACTCCGGGGTCACACCTATGCCTTCCTCCCGCAGAAGTCTCCGTGTATTTCCTACGCTGGAATGGTTTATATTTCTACCTTCCATTCTCCTTTGTTCATCGATGGAAACGTTAAGAAATCTTGCACCATGAGGACAGTGTATTCCTTCTATAGTTCAGTAGAATGCTATCAGAAAAGTGTTCAACTTACGCGGATGATCGATACTAGATTCCTAAATAATTTTCTTGAATCTAAATATTAGGACAGAATTTGCGATCATAACAATGGAAAGTAGTAAAAGCAGCCCTTCTTGAAAAGATACCTTTGTTAAACCGAAAGTGATATCAAAGATAAGCAAAATGGCTCCACCTAAAAGAAATAAGCCCAAAGTTGATTGACTAGCTTTCCCCATGATTATTTGTCCTAATTCGTCTTTTCCTTCTGAGTTCATGAAAGTAGCCCAATGGAAAATGCTGAGGGCAAATGGGATGAAAAATATAATGCATAGAATTTTTAACATCTTATCCCTCCTTGTAGGTAAAAATATCTTCAATGGATTTGCCAAATGCATTTGAGATCTTAAAAGCAAGAATTAATGAAGGATTATATTTATTTGCTTCTAATGATGCAATTGTTTGTCGGCTTACATCTACCTTAGAAGCCAGCTCACTTTGAGACCACCGTTTTTCAGCGCGTAATAAGTAAATAGAATTTGAAAATTCACCCTTATTTTTCATAATTTTCCTCCTGGAATTAATGTAACATATTTCTTACAACATGCAAAATATTTTTTACATATTCATGCAAAATTAGGGAATGGTTCCTTCTGAAATTTCGAAAAGAAAACGGTTATCTTCTGCCTCTAAGGAGGCGAAAATAACCGTTTAATTCGATTCTATATTAATTTGCATTAGTTTTTAATTCTATTTTAATTGGGTCCATTTTGAAACAAGGGGTTAAGTAATCTGTAGACACAGTTTAATTAGAAAAAAGTTTCTCTAGTGGTTCTTGAGAAGGATCCCCCTTCGAAGACCGTGTGAAGGAGAGCATTCGGAGATCGAAAGGGTTCAAATTTTTAATCAAAGACATAAGACTTCATATCAAAATAAGCTCTTTGAAAAATGATTCATGCCTCTTTGTATTTCTCCTTCACACTTTCAGAACCAATCCCCGCCCCAACCATTAAAATCAGCGGACCGAAATTCCAAAAGAAAGAACTCCCATAAAAATCAAAGTCTAAGGCAGTGAATTTATTTAACAGAATGAAGACGATTTTGATGATCAGCAGGGCAGCACCGAGTAAGAATAAAACATCAAACGTAAATTTTAATTTAGGGTGGGCCAGCTGCTTGCTGTCTCTAATTACTTTTTCAGTCAAATCCTCATCACTCCTTAATAATTCATCAATCGTTAAGCCAAACAGATCGCTGATTTTAATGATGATTTCAATTCCAGGGTAGTTCTGACCGTTCTCCCATTTGGATACGGACTGCCTGCTTACATAAAGTTTCTCCGCTAATTCATCTTGAGACCAGTCTTTTTTCATTCTTTCACTTTTCAATTTCTCGCCAAAATACATCGAATCATCACCTCTTTGCGTTCTATCATTTATTATGGTTGTAAAAGAGATGAAAAGTAAAGATACCTCTAGTTGCCAGGCCTGCAACCTTAAGTTGCCTTGCTGAGTTCCTCGTTTATTCCTTCAGAAGTTACGGGTTCGCTCAAAAAAAGAGCAGCGATCTTTGAATGAATAATCGCCGCACTTCCGTGAAATTATTTGAACGAAATAAACTAAAAGAATAGGGCTTTCACTCCAAGAAATATCCCCACCCCTAATGCGAAACCAGACATTCTAATGATCAACTGCTTCATTTACATGCCCCTCCTGAACATTGTTTCATTTTATGTATCGTGTATCTCACAGTAAGTGTACTTTAGTCATAAGAGATCCCTTAATCATTCAATCCTTTTCCGTTTAGAATGGGCTGGACATATTTTTCAATTCTTGAAACTCGGGTTTTGGATTGTTTGGCTTTTGAAAAGTAAAGCGAGTAGGCTCTTTGGCGTCCAGGTGTTAACTCTTCAAAAGCGGTTTTTAATTCAGGCATTTCATTGAATTTATCTTGAAGTTCTTCAGGAATCTCGATTTCTTTCTTCATTTCTACTTCCAAACCGGCTTTTTCTACTTCAATGGCTTCATCTACATAGTCTTTAATAATGTTTTCCATTTCATTGATTTGCTGAAGGTTAGTGAAGCGAATCTGGCGTGCGGCTTGAACATTCTCCGTTTGCTGAATCAGGATGCCGTGAGGATCTTTTAACAAGGCTCCTTTGTGAAATAGAAGAGCGCAGTATTCTTTAAATCCATGCATTAACACGACGTTTTTATTCTGAACCGTGTAACAAGGCTTCCCCCACTTAAATTCTTCAGTCACCTCACAGTCCATAATGATGGTGCGCAGCTTCTTAAATTCTTCCTGCCAGTTCTTCGGTTTGCTTAAGAATTGATCGACCTTAGGATTCGTTTTGCTATCGGTCATTTTAAAGACCCTCCTTTGAATTTTTTACTACGTGTATGTCAGTGTGATCTTACTCTATAGCGCTAATATAAGTGTACCATTTTACAGTATTTATAGAGGAGGAAGATTCTATTCATAAGGATCTTGCCCTGAGAAATGCAAATGGCAAATAGCGTGGCTACTAGAGTTCATATTGCCTAGTAAATGGGTTACAATGGAATTAGAAAATACCTAGTCTGTTGTATTTTATCCTTTTGTGCAAACAAAGAAGAAATACAGTGGCAGAATGGGGAGATGAAAATGGAAAGAATTATTTTATTCGATGGCGAGTGCAACTTCTGCGATCAAAGTGTGCAATTTATTATCAAAAGAGATCCAGAAGGACAGTTTAAATTCGCTTCGCTGCAAAGTGATAGTGGACAGGAGTTATTGAAGCAGCACAATGCCCCAGGAGACATCGATAGTTTTGTTCTCATAGAAGATCAGCATTGCTATTTCAAATCATCCGCAGCCTTGAGAGTGTGCAAACATTTGAAAGGATGGTGGAAGCTGACTTATGCCCTCTTAGTTGTTCCGCGGCCGGTAAGAGATTTCGTCTATGAGATTATTGCCAGGAACCGGTATAAGTGGTTCGGGAAGAAGGAAAGCTGTATGTTACCTTCCCCTGAGGAGAGACGGCGATTCTTATAACAGCGGAATTGAACGGATAAAGAACTACTTTTACAAAGCGGAGGGGATTTGATTACACATCGGTGGAAGAGTTTTCTGTTTGTGATGTTGGGAGTAGCCGTAGGGATCCAGATTGTGAGTCTATTTAAAACGGGAGAATTAAATATAGAAGCCCTTGGTTCTTTAATGGCGGTGACTTTCTTGATCGTTCTCTTTAATTTAGGATTCAATTTGTATAAAAAATAGTTTCCCCTGCTTATCTATTTTTTTTGAAAAGGAAGGGTTCCATGCGTTATGCCATTGTTGTGAGCCTCTTTATGCTTCTCGTAGCGGCAGGTTGTGGTAACAAACAAACTTCATTTCAATATGAAGAGGCATTCTCCACTGAGAAAGCTGCTGTACATCATTTTCTTCAAGAGGAAAATCCCTGGAATGTAGTTGAAAAAGTGGTCACAGTGGAGAACAATCACTTCTACATCGTTCGATCTGGTGGATACAGTGTATATGGAATAGCTCACAAAAACGGCAAGTATGCGGTGGTGAAGCTCACGGCAACCCTTGCTGGTGAGGCAGGCGGTGCGGAATTCACAGCATCTAATGAGAAGGACCTCACCTTCTATTTTACCGACGATCTTGATAAACTGAATATCTCAGCTAGATCGAATTATGCATTTCACCCTATTCTTTCAGATCGTTCCTATGCAGCGTTAAGTGAAGGGCATACTTTAGAAGGAATCAATCAAGAAATGCCAGTGGATGTGATTCAGTCCACAGAAACGGTTCAATAGAACTTCACCCGTGCTTGCAAAAAAACTCAGCTTAATGAAACACTATCCTTTAGGAGGCAGAAACTATGAAAGTTATCGTTACCAGTCTATTCGTCGAAGATCAGGACAAGGCCCTGCAGTTTTATTCAGAGAAGCTCGATTTTGTTAAAAAGCAGGACGTACCGATCGGAGAATATAGATGGATCACACTCGTTTCTCCTGAGGAGGAAAATGGAACCGAAGTATTGCTGGAACCGAATAACCATCCGGCAGCGAAAGAGTTTCAACAGAAGATTTTCAAAGAAGGCATTCCGTCAACGATGTTTGGCGTAGAAGATGTGCGCAAAGAGTTCGAACGATTAAGAGGGCTCGGCGTTGAGTTTACAATGGAACCGACCGAAATGGGAGAGGTTACTATGGCAATCTTTGATGATACATGCGGCAACTTGATTCAAATCGTACAGCAGTAACTGCACAGAGCTAATTATGGGAGGGAATCGGATGGCAATTTTTACAGAATTTCTGGAGAAGATCGAGCAGCCGCAGCACCGGGAACGAACGGAAGAAGTGTTAAACTGGGTAGCTGAGAAATACCCTGATTTAGAGCGTGTAGTCAAGTGGAATCAGCCGATGTTTACCGATCACGGCACGTTTATTATTGGCTTCAGCACATCCAAACAGCATTTGGCTGTTGCTCCTGAAAGGGCGGGAATTCTTCAATTTTCAGATGACATTAACCAGGCAGGCTATGAGCACACCAAACAGCTGGTGCGTTTTCCGTGGGACAAGTCAGTTGATTATTCCCTGCTTGAGAAAATGATCGAGTTTAATATTTCGGATAAAGCGGACTGTTCTACTTTTTGGCGGAAATAATAAAGCAATCTTAAAATAACATTGACTTTTAGGATGCCTATAAGTATGATAATTCTAATTTAATAAAAAACAGCTGTGACAGAAACAAGTAGTATAGATATCCCTGTTTCCAGAGAGTCGATGGTGCTGCAAATCGATATACATATCTATATGAATTACCTTCTTGAGCTTCTAGTACGAAAGCATTCTGAGTGAGTAGTAGTAGACGGTGAATCCGATATCTAATAGAGGGGAAGATGAGTACATCTCATTCTTCAACTTGGGTGGTAACGCGTGTTCAAGGCACGTCCCATGATAGGGGCGTGTCTTTTTTGTTTTATAAAAGGGGGACTAGTAAATGGAATATATTGATCAGTTAAACGGGGAGCAGCTTAAGGAACTGGAAAATCAATACGCACTCTTATCGTATGGAACCGAGAATATTATTCCAGAAGCGGAGTTCAAAGAAAAGCTGGCGAAGTCTATCAAAGAGAACCAGCCGCTAAAAGTGAAATTAGGACTGGACCCAACCGCTCCCGATGTTCATATCGGACATACAGTGGTCCTTAACAAATTGAAACAATTCCAGACGTGCGGCCACAAGATTCAGCTCATTATTGGTGATTTCACCGGTAAAATCGGAGACCCTACGGGAAAGGCTGACGCAAGAAAGGCTCTGACCGATGAAGAGGTTCGTCATAATGCGAAAACGTACTTCGAACAATTTGGAAAGATCATAGATATGAACGCCGTCGAACTTCATTACAATTCCCAATGGTTATCAAAAGTAGGTTTCACAGAAGTCCTGCAGCTGGCGAGTCAAGTGACTGTCGCCCGTATGCTGGAACGAAATGATTTCCATAATCGATACCAGACGAACAAACCGATCTACCTTCACGAGTTTTTCTATCCCGTGATGCAAGGGTACGATTCTCACATGTTAGCATCTGATATTGAACTAGGCGGCACGGACCAGGAATTTAATGTGCTGTTCGGTCGACAGATTCAGGAACAATTTGGTCAGGAAAAACAAGTGGTCCTGCTCCTTCCCTTGATCGAAGGATTGGATGGAGTAGAAAAGATGTCCAAATCCAAGAACAACTATATTGGCATTGATGAACACCCGAACGACATCTTTGGCAAAACGATGTCGATTCCAGACGAACTTATTATGAAATATTTCAAATTGACTTCGAACCTTTCCATTGACGAAGTATCCCAAATAGAAACGCAGCTTGAAAACGGCACTCTTCATCCAAAAGATGCCAAAGCCCGGCTCGCGTATTCATTTGTGGAGATGCTTTATGACAAAGACGAAGCGGAAAAGAGTCAGGCACACTTTGCTGCCGTATTTCAAAAAAATAAAATGCCTGATGACATGCCGGAAGTTGTCTGGGATAAAGGAGCCAGCATTGGCATCGTAGAAATAGTACGTGAGCTTGATTTATTACCTTCGAAAAGTGAAGTCAGGCGAATGATAAAAAATGGCGGGATTCGCATCAACCAGGAGAAAATTATGGATCCATTAGCGACGATCCATGTTGTGGACGAGATGGTCGTTCAAGTTGGGAAAAGGAAATTTGTGAAGCTGATCTTAAGGAATGGATAAGATAAGTAGATATAATTTTTTTAATAGAGGAGCACTGCTGCCTATTTTTCTAAAAAAATGAGTCTATAGAATTGATGCACTGCTTGGGTTTTGGCTATTTGCTTCAAATCGGCAAGCAGGAACGGATGAACAGCTATAACAGCTATTCAGGCGATAAGCGGAGTTTAATAACCCTCCTTCTGATATAATTCAGATTATAATAACAAAACCGTATTAAAAATCGAATAGAGGAGTGTGTGTAACTTTGAATAGAATGGACTTAGCCGTATTCGTTCTCGAGTCAACGTTTGAGAAGGACAGTTGGTATCCACCGCTTAAAGATGCTTTAGAAGGAATGACAGCAGCACAAGCCTGCTGGAAACCAAGTGGGGAGGCAGTCAATTCAATCTGGGATAATGTGAACCATCTTATCTATTACAAAGAGCGGCTTGTGGCCAACTTGCAGGGGCAAGAGTGGGCGAAGACTCTCTCTAATGATGAGACGTTTAATCTTATGGAACAATCCCACGATGATGAAGAATGGGATGAGGTGGTTAAGCGTGCAAAGAACGCTCATCACAGTTTAAGGGAGTTGTTGACCAGCACTTCTAAGGAGGAGCTTCATCGTTATTCAACGGAAGCTGAGTTGGCAGATTTCATTACTCACGAATCTTATCATACGGGGCAAATTATTCAATTAAGGAAACTGCAGGGGTCGTGGCCCTCCCACAGTTGAAACCGAATTAGTTTGAAAACAGGGGTGCACAGCACTCTGTTTATTTTGGAGAGGAAATAGTTTTCGATCATGAGTAAATGCAGCCCCTGAAAGCAGTATTTCTTATACCCATAGACATGTGCCAATAAAGGCACGCAATTTACACTATGCGCCCGACTTTTATTATCAAAGCCTTCCTAGTTTCTCAACTTTATTTAATACTTTGCACTCTATGGAGGAGGAACCACATATGAGTAAGTTTGGTTTATATGGAAAGTTCATCGTGGAAGAAGGCAAGCGGGAGGCATTCGTTGATATCCTTCTGGAGGCAGCAGAATCCATGCAAGACTTGGATGATTGCGAAATTTATCTCGTTAACACCTCTGATGACGAACCGAACTCTGTTTTTGTATACGAAGTGTGGAGCAATGAACGAGCTCATCAAGAATCTTTATCGCTAGAAGGTGCACAAGCATTAATTAGCCGGGCGAAACCAATGATTACAGGAATGGAGCGGATCAGTTCTGGGAAAGTAAAGGGAGGAAAAGGGCTGTAATGTGACTGGGGTGCTCATTGAACTTTAAGTAATGCTTAGTTTACATGTTAAAATAAATTCTTGCAGATCGTGATTCCTCATTTACTTCCATGCTTTGTATCTTTGTAAGTATCTTAGAGCAATATGGATACAAGGAAAAACTGACCATAATAAAAGCTTGAGTTTTTCTAACTGAGGGAAATCATAAGGTGGGGATAGATTTATTGGTGAACGGCTGATTTTAAGTTCTTAAAAGTGATCCAGTCAAGCGTCTATGTAGGTATGCTTCTACGAATAGAACGGACTTGTAATAGGGATCCACAGCTAAAGTGGCGTTAAGAAGTTCATGCTTAGAAGTGTTAGTGAAAAAGCAGCCATGGAAACGGATGTTCCAGTGTTGATAGTCAAATAAACATGTTCAACTAGGAGCAATTCTTATAGAGGATTGCTCCTATTAGATGAAGGTGATGCAATAATTTGGATCGAATCGAACCCAAATATTCTCAACATGACATGGTAGCAGACTTGTTAAAATTTTCTAACCAAAAAATGCACACAATAAACGTATGGTAAACTTATTGAATAGTAAGACTATTATCTATAAGAAGGAGACTTAAATACTATGATTTGGAAACCTGAAGGCTATTCTTCTGTGTCCCCGTATTTAGTTGTAAAGGATGCTCGCGCATTGATCACCTTTTTAAAGAATGTATTTGATGGAGTAGAATTGCGGTGTTATCAACGTTCTGATGGTTCAATTATGCATGCAGAAGTAAAGGTTGATGACAGTGTTGTCATGTTGGGACAATCTACAGACAAATGGGGTGCTTCTCCATCGAATTTGCACGTTTACGTAAAGGATAGTCAGGAGACTTACCAGCGGGCTATCAAAGCGGGGGCAGAGTCTGTCCAGGAACCATCTATAAAAGAAGGAGACCCGGATCGAAGGGGTGGAGTGAAAGACCCCTCTGGTAATACTTGGTGGATGTCTACGCAGTTATAGTAGGTGAAATTTTAATGGATATGGTGATAAACGCAATCTGTTTTTTTGATCCACGACAATTACGTGGTTAAACGTCCAACTTCGGCATATAAATGTTCGATTTGATTCTCATAATCCTCCTTGATCTGATTAACCTTCTTATGGTTGGTTTCAAATATTTGTGGCATTTGTTCTAGAGCTGCTTTACGCCATTGACGTAATTGGTTCACATGAAAGCCATGGACGGAAGAAAACTCAGACATGGACTATTCTTCTTTTAGAATTTCCAGCACGAATTTTGATTTAAATTCTGATGTATATCTTTTTCCTTCTTTTACCCATAAACCTACTTTAACATCTCCTCAATTAGTGTATGAAATTATGGGTCTACTATATCAGGCTTTTTCAACTTTTTCTTTACTAAAAAATCCACGCTTCTTCGTTAACAAATATTACAAATGACCAGATAGAGGGTTATGGAGAAAAATGTAGAATACTTACCTATACTACTAATTGATAGGAGAAGTGAACATGGGAAATACAGCCTTACTTGTTATCGACACGCAAAATGAAATGTTTGATGAAAGTAATCCGGTTTATAAGAGTGAACAGTTACTTGAAAATATTCAAGCACTAAGCGAAAAGGCAAGGTCCGCTAACGTACCCGTTGTTTACATTCAGCATAATGATGGAGGTCTGGTGGAGGGGACTCACTTCTGGGAAATTCATCCATCGATCAGCCCGAAAGAGGGAGAAGCAGTGATTCAGAAATGGACCCCGGATTCCTTCCATGAAACCAGTCTCCATGACGAATTAAAAAACAAGGGGATCCAGAATCTTATACTGACCGGAAATCAAACCGAAATGTGTGTGGACACGACTTGCCGCCGGGCGTTCAGCCTCGGCTATGATGTGACGGTTGTTAAAGATGCCCATGGAACCTGGGATTCCGATTCCTTACGAGCAGAACAAATTATTGAACACCACAATCGCGTGCTGAGAAGTTTCGCTGAGATCAAAGCAGCAAGCGAAATTGAGTTCGTCGATTAGAACATTAAATAGGATAAACACAGAAAGCTGAGAACTGTTTGATCTAACCAAGGTACATCGTTATCTAAAGTTTTCATCTCTTACAGATCAAAGGAGCTGAATACCATGAGTACACAACTTACGCCTTTTCTAGTGCTCGACGGCAAAGCTGGAGAAGCGGCTAATTACTATCAACAGGTTTTAGGTGCGGAACTTCTTGCCCTAACCACTTATAAGGATATGCCTGAACCTGTTGAAGATCATTTGAAGGATCGAGTAGCTTACGCCAAACTGCACGTAGGGGATAGCGATCTTATGCTTTCCGATACGAATGGGGTCCCAATTAGTCGAGGGAACCACGTTACGATTTGTATAACGACTCAAGATACTGAACAATCACGACAAATTTTTGAAGAATTTAAGCGAGAGGGGAAAGTGAATGTCGAGCTAACCGAAACTTCCTTTAGTCCGGCTTTCGCCAATGTCACTGATAGATATGGCGTCACTTTTCAAATTCTTACTGAAGAGTAATCATTTCCAATATCATGGTTCAATTAGGAGGAACAGTTATGACCAATTCCCCGCAAACCATTGTCCCGCATTTATGGTATGACAAAGAAGCAAAGGAAGCGGCATCGTTTTATGCTTCCATTTTTCCGGATTCGAAAGTGAAGAATGAATTGGTTATTAGCGACACGCCTTCAGGGGACAGTGATTTAGTTGCTTTTAAGTTGTGGGGCCAGGATTTCATGGCGATCAGTGCCGGTCCTTATTTCAAGTTTAATCCATCAATCTCTTTCATGGTTAATTTTGATCCGTCCCGAGAAGCCGATGCGAGTGAAAAATTGACCGAGGTTTGGGACAAGTTGTCGGAAGGCGGCCAGGTGCTCATGCCGCTTGACAAGTATCCGTTCAGTGAGAAGTATGGCTGGATTCAGGATAAATACGGGTTGTCCTGGCAGTTAATCCTTACGAACCCCGATGGAGAAGAGCGTCCAACGATCGTTCCATCATTTATGTTTGCTGGGGAGAAATGGGGAAAAGCTAAAGCGGCCATTGATTTCTATTTGTCTATATTTAACGATGCGAGAATGGGGCACAGTGAACCCAATCCTCCCGGAGAGGATGCTGACAAAGAAGATACGCTGATGTTCGCTGATTTCATGCTGGAGAATCATTGGTTTGCGGCGATGGATAGTGAGGGAGACCATCCTTTTGGTTTCAATGAATCGATCTCCTTTATGGTCTATTGTGATTCACAAAAAGAGATCGATGCATACTGGGAGAACCTGTCTGCGGTTCCTGAATCCGAACAATGCGGGTGGCTGAAAGATAAGTTTGGATTGTCATGGCAGATCGTTCCGAGAGACATGGATAAGATTATGAGTACAGGGACCCCGGAACAAATAGCCAGGGTGAGCCAGGCAACTCTCCAAATGAAAAAGCTGGATCTTGCGGAGCTGCGGAAAGCTTACCAAGGATAACCTACCATCCTTAGTTTCTATAACCATGAAGAACACTTCTGATCCGGGAGTGTTCTTCATTATTGAAAAGAGTTCGTGATGTCCTTCAAAAAGGACAGGAATTTCTGAAATTACATAATAAATCCTTCACGTATCACATACTTTTCTATTAACAGAAAGGATCGTGGTCATGTGTCTGAACCCATTGGTTATTTCATTACTGCCTTGTTTCTAGTTTCAGGAACCTGCTTCGCATTGGCTCCTCGTAAATGGGCGGGAGCATTCCCTTCGCTGGGTCTATTCTTAAGTGTTTTCAATGAATTGCCCTTCTGTTCTCTTTTCTTCATGATTGCATCCACATGGTTAGCATTTGCTGAAGGGGATATAGATTCACTGCTCGGTTGGATTTCCTTCGCCTTAATATTAGCTGCGATGATAGGTACTGGCTTGATTATTAAGAGAGGTGTGAAAGCATCCGGTGTGGTCACTCGGGCACTGGATGAGAATCTTGACCATTGGAGATCTGCAGCACATCCTGGGATAAAGAAATTTTCAGCAAAATCCTTGCTCGGTCCCTTTCTTGTAAGAAACCCTGTTGTTAATCGGATCGCCAATATCAGCTATGGAGATGGGGGAAGAAGAAATTTGCTGGATGTTTATCAGCATCGTTCTCGTCCGCTTGATGCGCCGGTATTGATCCACTTGCATGGGGGCAGGTTTGTGAGTGGGAAGAAAGACCGTCAGTCTCTTCCCCTTATTTATCACTTTGCGAGCCGCGGCTGGGTCTGTATTAGTGCAAACTATCGACTCAGTCCCGGAGCTCAATTTCCAGATCAGCTCATTGACCTTAAAAAAGTGATTGCCTGGGTACGGGAGAATGGCGCTGCGTATCATGCGGACCCATCAAAGATCTTTGTGGCTGGTAACTCTGCGGGCGGGTACTTGGCAGCAATGGCAGCCCTTACGACTAATGATGCTGCGTTTCAGCCAGGCTTTGAAGGTGTTGATACTTCCATTTCAGGAGCGATATCGCTTTACGGTTATTATGGCGCCTTAAGCTCTAAGAATGGACAGCCCTCTTCCCCCGTGGACTATAGCGCAGTGAACGCTCCCCCGTTTTTTGTAGCTCACGGAGACCGTGATACGATGATAGGCGTGGAAAGTGCGCGGAATTTTGTACAGCATCTGCGTACTTCTTCTGCTCATCCCGTGATTTATACAGAATTACCGGGGGCGGAGCATACCTTTGATTTCGTTCACTCGATCCGTAATGAAGCTGTCATCAGCGGTATTGCAGCTTTTACTGACCGAGTACTCACCCATACCCGTGACCGACAGCGGCAGGGTGAAGAAGAGTTGTAAGGAAAAACGAATGAATTAAGATGGTAATTAAAGGAAATATAAAGAAAGTAAAACATGAGAATCGCTGGTGGATCAAGGGCTCCCTCTTGTCTGCCGGCGTATTTCTCGTATGCTTCATTGGGTGTTAAGTTGACTTGTTTTCATTTTAAATCGTGTAAATTCGGTTGGTTTGACTGTATAATGGAATATAAACGTTTAACTAAAGATAAAAATCAATAAAATTTTGAGGTGAAGAAATTGAAAACGATCGAGCCAAATAACCGGACTCCACTGTACTATCAATTAGAGGAGATTATTAAAGAACAAATCGACTCAGGTAAATGGAAAGCAGGGGAGAAAATCCCTTCTGAAAATGAATTGCTTAAACAGTATGAAGTGAGTAGAAATACAGTGAAGAAAGCTTTGGATAACCTTGTTCAGGCGGGAATGCTGAAGCGGATTCAAGGCAAAGGAACGTTTGTATCGAAACCGAAGCTGGAACAATCGCTTACCGGGTTTTACAGTTTCAGCAAGGTATTAGAAGAAAAGGGACTGGAACCTAAGGATGTACTGATCGAATTGAATGAAAGAAAGGTCAAAGCAAGTATCGCTAAGCATCTGGGCATTGCTGAGGATGCGTATGTGTATGAGCTTGTTCGTCTGCGCTGCACAGTCAATGAACCGATCATTTTGGAAACCTCTTATATTCCGAAAGAAATGATCCCGGAAATGACGAAAGAAGAACTGTCCAATCATTCCTTATACGATTTTATGGCGACTAAATATGGCGTGCTGGTTACGAAAGCGAAGGAGATCTTTGAGCCTGTATTAATCCGAGGATATGAAAGTCAGTATTTAGAAGTTGAAGAAGGATCACCGGCGCTATTGCTGGATCGTATTGCCTATAATTCAGAGGACAAGCCTGTGGAATTCTGCCGCTCGATTATTCGTGGCGACCGCTGCCGGTTTTATACGGAGCTTATTTAGCTCTTGATTGTTTTTTAGATTAACTTGACCCAACAACCCCACAATGGTATGATTTAATTGTTAGAAAATTTAAAAACCCTAACGAGGAGGTTGAATATGGGATCAAACTATACCTATTCAGAAATAAATAAACAGCCCGAAACGTGGAAGAAGACCTATCAGCAAGTGCTTGAAAATAGAGAAGAAATCTCAGCGAAAATCGAAGCACTCCAGCCTGATGAAGTTATATTCACCGGTTGTGGAACGTCTTATTACATTTCGATCTCAGCCGCTTATACATTTGGAGAATTAACAGGCATTTCTTCCAAACCCATCCCTTCATCGGAAATCTTTCTAGCTCCCAAAGCTGTTTTTCCGAAAAATAAAAAAGTGCTCTTGATCGCATTTTCCAGATCAGGAAACACATCAGAAGTGGTGAAAGCGGTTGATTACGTACAGGAACATAATCTGGCGGAGTGTATCTCCATCACAGCTTATCCTGAAAGCGATTTAGCGAAGCTGTCGAACTATACGATCGTTTTACCTCATGTGCAGGAAAAAAGCGTGGTTATGACCGGGTCGTTTACCAATCTGTTGTTAACCTCTCAAATCATTGCCGGAATCGTTGCGAACAATGAGGCGTTTCTCGAAGAATTAAACCAGATCCCTCAGTCCGCGACAGCCATCTGGAAAGAAACAGAAGAACTAGCCAAGAAGATCGGCGAGAATCCGGCGTATCAGTCGTTTATCTATTTAGGGCTCGGCGGACATTTCGGATTAGCTTCTGAGGGCATGCTAAAAATGAAGGAAATGACCCAGGTTTCTTGTGAAGCCTATAACCCGTTAGAATTCAGGCACGGTCCCATCTCTGTGGTGACAGAAGAATACATGATTATTCATTTAGCGAACAACTCGATCCGCAAATATGAGCAGGATATTGTGAAGGATATTCAAGATGTGAAAGGTAAAGTGCTGACGATCGGTCATGACTTAGACGGTTACCGTTCCGATGAGAAGCTTAATTTAAAGGCAAGCCTTTCCGATCACGCAAGCAGTGTACTGATGCTTCCATTCCTTCAACTAGTTGCTTACTACCGAAATAAATTACTGAATTTAGATCCTGATAAACCAAGGAATTTAAACCAGGTCGTTGTTCTAGACGGATAGGAGGTTTGTACGTGAACCCAGTAGGAATCATCGGAAATTTTAACTTAGACGTTGTGGTTGGAGGATTAGAAGCAAGACCAGAGTGGGATTCAGAAGTGATGGCAGAAGGATACGAGCGGCGTGTTGCAGGGACGGCCGGCTATATGGCAATGGCTCTGCAGGCGCTCGGCCTTACGCCGGTGATCCTGTCTTCGATTGGACAAGATAGCGAAGGCGCGTATTTGATGGAAGAGTTACGACGTATGGATATTCCAGCGGATGGGATTCTAACCTTAGAAAATCTTCAGACTCCCACTAGCTTTGTTATCGTTCACAAGGATGGTTCAAGAGCGATTGTTTCTGTACTCGGTGCTCACCATGAGTTTGGCATTGAGATGTATAAACAGAAACAACATCTGCTGTCTTCCTGTGAGGAAGTGATGATCTGCGGGAATTACTTGCTGCCTAAGTTCACGGTTGTAGACGCGTTAGATGCCGCTATTGAACAAAAGAAGCAAGGGAAGAAGATTTATTTTGACCCATCGTGGGATCCTCACGGCTGGAAAGATGCAACGAAGAAAAATACGCTGGAATTGATCAAGCATGTGGACGTCTGCTTATTGAATGAAACGGAAATCTGTCATTTGACGGCAGAGGATGATTGGAAGAAAGCAATAAAGATCCTCGGCCACTATTGTAATGAAGTGGTTGTAAAGCTTGGTGGTAAAGGAGCAGCGGCTTTGATTGACGGAGAAGTTCATACCGTCGAAGGCTATCAAGTTCCTGTTGTAGATACCACTGGAGCTGGAGATACCTTTGATATGGGATATTTGTTCGCTAACCGGAAAGCTTGGCCCGTCGAAAAGAAACTCGATTTCGCCAATAAAATGGCTTCCATCATTATTTCTCAAGAGTCCAGAGAAACATACCCAAATTTAATGGTTCATTTATCCGAAAAAATGTAAGGGCTTAAATGAAGAAAACTAAAAAAATTAAGGGATGATTATATGAAGATTAATAAAAAACTCACTCTACTCCTCTCTCTTTTGTTAGTTGTCAGTGTCTTCCTAAGTGCTTGTAACTCATCTGATTCGAGTGAAAGTGCTGGTAATAATGAAGATGAAGATATTTCAGGTACAACCATCACTGCCCTCTTGCCCCCATGGACAAAAATCCCCGATAGTATGCTGGATCAGTTTAAAGAAGAAACTGGAGTAACCGTCGATCTTCAAACTATGGGATGGGACGACATCCACGATAAGATCGTAACGAGCGCCGCGGCAGGTGTTTCTCCTGCTGATGTAACAGAGTTTGACTGGTCATGGGTGGGACAGTTTGGTGCTGCTGGCTGGTTTGAGCCTCTTGATCAATATTTCGATAGTGAAACGATCGATGATACTTCGACGATGCCGATCTTTAAATATAAAGATAACTATATCGCGATGCCTTACAGTAATGACTTCCGCGTTACGTACTTGAATGAAAGCGCCTTCAACGACGCAGGGGTATCTGAAACCCCGTCGACACCTGAAGAACTTATGAAGGCAGCAGAGAAAATTAAGAATAATGGCGGCATGGATTATCCTATGGGAATCCCGTTGTCTGCTACCGAAGGATCCGCAACTCCGTGGTATTTAATGACGAAAGCCTTTGGCGGAGAACTGTTTGACGAAGACGGCAATCCTCAATTTACCGACAAGAGCTCTGCAGGCTACCAGGCTATGGAGTATCTTATCAGCGGTATGAAAGAGAATAAAGTCATTGACCCATCATCCGTAGGCATTAAAGATACTGATGTTATTTCAAATTTCCAGAACGGAAAGGTTGCCATTGATTTAGCCGGATGGGTCGGAAACATGTCGCTGTATGAAGATGACTCGAAATCGAGTGTAGCAGGAAACGTAAAAATGATTCCG
The DNA here is from genome assembly GCA_963739045.1 of uncultured Bacillaceae bacterium. Classification (GTDB taxonomy): domain Bacteria; phylum Bacillota; class Bacilli; order Bacillales; family Halobacillaceae; genus Halobacillus_B. The sequence goes on from CAVTYY010000003.1 coordinate 63,503, forward strand.
ACTCCAGGTAAAGATGGAGACTCCCGCACCTTTGGACTTGTGGAAGGGTATGGAATTCCGAAAGCGTCCAAACATAAGAAGGCAGCAGCTGAATTTATTAAATTCCTGGTGCAGCCAGAGCAAATGGAAAAAATGTATACCGATTTAGGGCTCATGCCGAATCGCCAAAGTGTATTAGAAGACTTGAACGACCAAGGTAAATTAGTCGGCGGGGACACAATTCTAAACGTGTTACCAACCGTTGAACCTTTATTTAAGCAGGGAACACCGTCCTGGTACCCTAAATTTAGTACAGATGTAGCCACAACGATTAACCAGATTGCTAAAGGCTCTATGACTGTGGATGAAGGAATCAGCCATATTGCCGATAACGTGAAAAGTATCCAGGGAGAATAACTAGTAACGTCACTATTGAATCCGGGATTTCTGAATAGTTGAGGGGGTTTATTCCTTAGGAGTAGCCCCCTTTTTCTAAGAAAGGGGGAACCCAAATGTCCATGAAAAAAGTCATCTTTCCCTATTTACTCGTCCTTCCGCTCATTGTCATCATGTTCGGGCTGGTATTCTATCCGGCGGTATTAACGCTAGTGGATAGTTTTAAACAGTTAAGCCTGATGGAGCCGGATAATATTAAGTTTGCGGGATTTTCGAACTATATTAATTTATTGACGGATTCCACGGTGTTAAGAACCTTGAAAAATACGTCTGCCTACTACTTTTTAGCGATTGCCGGCGAAGTGGTCGGCGGGATGTATATCGCGATGGTACTGAAGAAAAAGTTTCGAGGCAGAGGATTATTGCTCGCGGCCGTTGTGATCCCCTGGGCACTTCCGCCTGTGGTGAATGCGGTCATTTGGAAATGGATTTATGATCCCAATACCGGCGTGTTGAACGATCTGCTTTTGAAACTTCATATTATTCATGAAAGCCAGGTTTGGCTGGGGAATCCTCACTTTGCATTATTTTGCGTCACGTTAGTTCATGTGTGGAAGATGATTCCACTGACCGCCGTGATTCTGCTTGCTTCGCTGCAAACGATTCCCGGTGAGTTATATGAAGCAGCAAAGATAGATGGGGCGTCTCCGGTGAGAAGCTTCTGGCATATTACGCTGCCGCTGCTCAAACCGGCTCTTGCCATTGCGCTTACGCAAGCGACATTTGCCGCGATTAACATCTTTGATGAGATCTTCGTGCTGACGGGATCAGCTCTCGATACCCGTTCCGTCCTCATTCAGAACTATTTAATTGCCTTTAGACAATTGAACTTGGGAATGGGAATGGCACTGTCACTCATTATCACTCTCATTACGCTAGGTATTAGTTTGATCTACATTATATGGCTGAACGAAAGAAAGGAGAAATAAAGGTGATGAAGAAAATAGGATTCCGATTATCAATCGTTCTGATCTTGATTTGGTCCTTAGCACCTGTTTATTGGGCATTACGTACAAGTCTGCTGCCAGCCGGGGAGCTTACCAGTACGCCAATAAAATATTTTCCGTTTTCGTTGAGCGGTGAAAATTACAGTCAGTTATTAGGGTTCAGCGCTCAGCAGAACATTTGGGCACAGTTTAAAGATGCGCTTGTGAACAGCTTAATTTCTGCGCTTGGAGCCACTATTATTGTGATTATCATTTCGATCTTTGCCGGCTATGCATTCGGAAGGTTGGATTTTAAAGGGAAGAACATTATTTTCGGCATGGTTTTAGTGACAATGGCTTTACCTGCCTATGCAGTAATGATCCCATTATACAAGATTCTCATCAGCATGCATTTAATTGATACGCAGGTCGGAATTACGCTCATTTATACCTCTGCGTTTGCTCCGCTGGCGATTTGGTTAATGCGCAGCTTTTTCATGGCGATACCGAAAGAGCTTGAGGAAGCGGCACTCGTAGACGGAGCGTCAAGGTTACGGTCGCTCTGGACGATTCTTCCGATGGCCTTACCCGGATTAATTGCCGTAGCGATCTTAACGTTTCTCAATTCCTGGAGCCAGTTCGTCATTCCGCTCGTCTTTGCGCCGGAACAGTCCAAGCCTTTGCCGGTGCTGATTACCGAGTTTGTAGGGAAGAATGCCGTAAATTATGGACTCATGACCGCAGCCGGCGTCCTCACGATTATTCCGCCGATATTAATTGTTTTATTTTTAAACAAATATTTAATTTCTGGATTAACGGCAGGATCGGTAAAAGGATAGGAATGAGAAACGGCCAATTTATCAGTGTTAGGAGAATGCAGGATGATTCATGTGGTAGCTCTTAATCCAGCTCTTGATCGGACAGTTATACTCAAAGAATTCAATCATGACGGGGTAAGCCGTGCGAAAGAATCGATGGATTTATTAGGCGGCAAAGGATTTAATGTCGTCCGTTCCCTGCTAGCAGGAGAGGAGCGCCTCCATTTCAAATTCATTCCTTCTTAGGCGGCTATATAGGGGATATTCTGCAATCGTTCATTCGTGAAAAGGGCATGGATGCCAGGATTACGAACATTACCGGCACCACCAGAATTTGTTCGGTCATCGTGGACGAGCAAAGAAATGAAGTCCATTTAATTAATGAAACGGGTCCTCCGATCACCCAGGCAGAGAAGGACGAGTTGTATAGCAGCTTACTCGCTCAAACGAAGCCAGGAGATTATGTCATCTTCTCAGGTTCACTGCCGCAGGGCGTGGAGCCTGAGTTCTACCAGACCGCCATCCGAACTCTTGAAGAAAAAGGGGCCCACTGCATACTCGATAGCAGCGGTCTGCCTTTAGAACATGGAGTACACGCTAATCCCTGGCTGCTTAAAGTAAATGAACACGAATTTACAGAATTAGTCAGCCAGGGGGAGGAACAGAATCAATCGCTTGAGACGATGGTAGCCGAGTTTGACCAGGCTCAGAACGTGATTATCACTCTAGGGAAAAACGGGGCGCTGGCTAAATTAAATCAGCAGCTGTATCAAGTGGAACTGCCCACTATCGAGGCGCGGAATGCCACTGCTTCAGGAGACATTTTTCTCGGAGCCTTAATAAAAACCTTTGATCAAGGGGCATCTATGGAAGAGGCATTGCAAACCGCCAATGCTTACTCTCTTTCCAATTGTCTCTCCTGGTTCCCTCATATCAACATGCAGGATGTCGAAACGTTCAAACCAAACATAAAGGTCACAAGACTAAGGAGTTAATAAAACTATGGAATTAACGGCAGGAAAAAAACGAGGATTACAGCAAATTTCGGATGAAAATAATATCATTATCGCAACAGCTATGGATCAACGAGGCTCGCTCGGCAAAATGATCCGCAGCTATAATGAAAGTATTTCTTATGCAGAAGGACTGCAGCAGTTCAAAGCAGGGGTCAGTGAAGTGCTGGGCAATTCATCTTCTTCACTCTTACTGGATCCCGAATATGGGTGGGAAGCGACTGAAAAGCTCAGCAAAGACATCGGGCTCATTATGGCGTATGAGAAAACCGGCTATGATGCTAATGAGAAGGGCCGTCTGCCTAATCTGGTGGATGAATGGTCTGTTCAAGACCTAGTCAACGAAGGCGTCAGCGCCCTGAAACTATTAGTCTATTATGATCATAAAGAAGAAGAGAAGTTTAATCGAATCAAGAAAACATTGATTAAACGAGTCGGAGATGAATGTAAGCAGAATGATCTTCTGTTTATATTAGAGCCTGTTTCTTACAGCGCTCAAGGACTGGATGCAAAGAGTCCTGAGTTTGCGAAAGAAAAGCCAGCCATTATTGAGTATTTTATGGAAGAGTTTTCGAAAGAAGAATACAGCATTGATTTGCTGAAAGTGGAAGTGCCGGTCGCAATTTACCATATCGAAGGCTACGATCACCATGAGAAATATTCCCCTGTCTTTACTAAAGAACAGGCGGCAGCCCTGTATTTAAAATGTTCGGAGTTAAGCAAGGTGCCGTTTATTTATTTAAGCGGCGGCGTGACGAACGAGCAGTTTATTGAAACCCTGTATTTTGCAAGAGATTCGAAGGCCAAGTTTAGCGGCGTGCTCTGCGGCAGAGCGACGTGGAAGGATGGCATTCGCATTTTTGCAGAAGACGGAGCGGCATCGTTCCACGATTGGCTGAAGTCAGACGGATGGACAACTTAAAGAAAGTAACAGAGGCAACGAAAGCGGCAGCTACTTCATGGACGTATTTCACAGACAAAGTATAGGATTTCGCTGAGGCGGAACAAACCTCAGAAAACCCGAACCTTTTATACAGGGGTTCGGGTTTTTGTGGTTTCTTTAAATGAAGATAACGCTGTGTCCAACTCCATTAGTATGAAATCGCACTAAGGAATGAACCATCTTCTATGTTTTGAAAATAAGAAGATAGAAAATATATGGAAAAATATATAAAAAAATGAAACTTTTAGCGCGGTCAATCGTCTCAAGAGGTACAGGAAAGGATGATGAATATGAAGAATCTAGCCACTATTGGAGGAGTCCTCGGAATTCTAATTTCCATCACCGCACAGTTATTTGCGGTTATTGATGATTCATATACCTTTGGAAACATCTGGTTCTTAGGAGTATTCGCAGGAATGCTTAGTATTATTGGTGCGGCCATGCTCAACAAAAATAAAAAAATGGGAAGTATCTTATTAATCGTTTCTAGCATAATCGGCTATTATGGAATTGGTTTTCTTTATTTACTGCCAGGGTTAATAACGTTATTTATCGGGATGTATATGCAATTTAGAAGGGAATACAGCCACTAGTTAGATTAATAAAAGTTCATAAATTCAAGGAATAAGCACTGACCATAATGGTTTGTGCTTTTTTGTGCGGAGTTGTAAATTAATCTTTTTAGGTGTAAAATTACACTTAATTAAAAACGCGAGGAGAGGTACCATGTTTAAGTCCAAACGAGTGATCCTATTTATAGTAATGATCCCTGTGTTTATGTACAGTTTCTTTTTCACTGCAGCCACAGGTTCTTATCTTCAATTAGAGGATGATTGGAAAGAACACACGGTTTTTACTTCTTCATCGGTAACAGATCCACATGGAATTAATGAAATAGATAAGGTAATTTATGCTTTTCACATTCAGCCCTTCATTTCAATCGTTTTCATCATATCATTGATCGTATTAGCAAGTGGGCTCATGGTATGGATTCGAAATATCATTCGTCGAATAATTGCATCTTGATAAGAGAAAATAAAGCAGGAGTTTAAGACAATTTATCGAATATACATACTTGAATACATGTAAGCGTTTCATTCAAAATTCATAATCATGAGGAGGCCGTTATGGGAAGAGTCGTTCATTTTGAAATTCACGTAGATGACATGGATCGTGCGATGAAGTTTTATGGTGAGGTGTTTAACTGGAAGTTTGAAGACTGGAGCGAGTTTGCAGGGATGCCTTATCAAGGAGCGGTTACCGGCGATGAAAGTGAGATGGGTATTAACGGAGCCTTGATGCAGCGTCAGGGTCACCCTCCAGAAGTTAACCAGGCAGTGAATGGCTTTGCTTGTACTCTGGGCGTGGAAGATTTCGATGAGACTGCGGCAAAGGTTACGGAGCATGGCGGCAGAGTGGCCATGGAAAAATATGCGCTGCCGGGAATGGCCTGGCAGGGATACTTTATTGATACCGAAGGAAATATTTTCGGTATTCACCAGCCGGATGAAAACGCCAAATAACCGCTATTATTTAAGAGGAAGACCGTCGAGAAGCGGGACGACCAAACAGAAATTGGGAAAACACCTCCGAGAGATTCAATCATTCGGAGGTGTTTATTATGTAGTCTAATGCTATTTGGTTTCTTCTAAGAAGTGATCTGACGCAACTGATTTATATTTCATTAGATAAGGGAGTGGTAAAGAAGTCAAAACAAAATAAATAATAGCGAAGGTTACAATAAAAAGCTGTGAAAGTTCTAACTTTGAATTAGCGAAAGGAATAAAGAGAGCAATTGGAATGATAAAAAGACTATTTATTAGTCGAGAATAGAAATATAGTCTGTGTTTTTGTCCGCATTCTTTGCAAAGGATAGGCTTATAGTTCATCCACAAGGATAAATAAATATGAGTCCAACTAAATGGTTGGCCGCAATTTTGGCATTTCTGAATCAAGTCAACTCCACCTCCCGCATGATAAAAGATGCTTCTATTTGGAAATTATTTATAATTGAAGTTTAACATAAGTCGGTTCTGCTGAGAAAGGGGAGCTGCTCTTGGTTGATCGTCTTCTAGAAGAAAGGCGATCCCGTCCTTCCAAAAAAATAAAAACCAACAGAACCCCCTCTGAATAAGGAAGTTCTGTTGGTTACTTTCACGCTTGAGGGGTAGAACCTTGTACTCTAAAATCTCTTCTATGGCAATTCTATTCCTGCCACTCCGTGTGGAACGTGCCTTCTTTGTCTAAGCGCTGATACGTATGCGCTCCAAAGTAGTCACGCTGCGCCTGCAATAGGTTGGCAGGAAGCGTTTCGGTACGGTAGCTGTCGTAATAAGCGAGTGCACTGGACAAAGCTGGAACAGGGATACCGTGCAATGCCGCAAGAGAGACTACTTTTCTCAGGGACGTATGATAGTGATTGGCAATATCTTTAAAGTATGGATCAAGTAAAAGGTTGTTTAAGTCTTGTTTCTTGTCATACGCTTCCTTAATTTTTTGCAGGAACTGGGCACGGATGATGCAGCCGCCGCGGAAGATCATCGCAATATTGCCGTAGTCCAGATTCCATTCGTACTCTTTGGAAGCAGCACCCATTTGAGCGAAACCTTGGGCATAAGAACAGATCTTACTGAAGTAAAGCGCCTGACGAAGTTCTTCAACAACCTCATCTTTCGCAAGCTCATTGCCGGAAGCTTCTGGACCTTCAAGAACCTGGCTTGCTTCGACACGTTCGTTTTTCAATGCAGAGATGAAGCGGGCATAAACCGACTCGGTAATGATCGACTGAGGAACACCAAGGTCAAGCGCACTTTGGCTCGCCCATTTACCGGTTCCTTTTTGTCCAGCGGTATCCAGAATATTGTCTAACAGCAGGGTTCCTTGATTCACATCGTCTTCTTTCTTGAAAATCTCAGCCGTTATTTCAATCAGGTAGCTGTCCAATTCCCCTTGATTCCACGTAGAGAACACGTCGTGAAGCTCTTCTCCATCCATCTTCAGGACATTTTTCAAAATGAAATAAATTTCCGAAATCAGCTGCATATCGCCGTACTCGATGCCGTTGTGCACCATTTTCACGTAGTGCCCGGAACCGTCTGGGCCTGTGTAAGCAGCACATGGTTCGCCATCGACCTGGGCAGCGATCGCTTTCAAGAGGGGTTCGATATGATCGTAAGCCGTCTTGGAACCTCCAGCCATAATCGATGGACCATTCAAAGCACCTTCTTCGCCGCCGGAAACGCCGGTACCGATAAAGTTGATGCCGGAATCCTTCATACGCTCATAGCGCTCGATGGAGTCTTTGTAGAACGTATTCCCTCCGTCAATGATGATGTCCCCTTTGTCTAAATGAGGGAGAAGAGCGTCAATGGTCGCATCCGTTGGCTTACCGGCTTTCACCATTAAGAGGATCGTTCTGGGCTTTTCAAGAGATGCCACGAAGTCTTCAATCTTCTCGCTGCCTTTAAAATTCTTTCCCTTGGCTTCATTTTCCAAAAAGCGTTCGGTTCTTTCATAGGTCCGGTTGAAAACGGATACAAAATAGCCTCTGCTTTCGATGTTCAGGGCAAGGTTTTTACCCATAACGGTTAATCCGACAACGCCAACATTCTTTAAATAAGACATTTCGATTCGACTCCTTTGGTATGTACAAATTTTTGAAAAATTATTTCTTCTTAGTTTGTATTATACATAAAAAAATTTTCTTGTAAATGTAAGGTGAGGGGAATTTTTTTTCAATGTTTGGGGAGAAAGACGTCAAACCAGTTGAGGCATCAAGGTTTTGTAGGTGATCAATTATCCAAAATAGGACAAATTTACTTTTTTTTGAAACCTGATAGCGTACTTGTTAGTCCTAAGAGAAGAAAGGGAGGGAAGAGCATGGGAGACCTATGAGAATAAAACCTAAGAAAAGGATCATATTCCAAAGGTAAGGACCAAGAACCAGGGGGTTACTAATTGTGGAAGTCCCTGTCTTAGTCCAGTCCTCATCTATTCATTAGTTGTTTCATAGTGTCTTAGTTTGTAAGCTTTATAAATAATTGTGCCGACATAGCCTAACCCAACTACGATATAAAAAATCCTCATGACCGCACCATCGCTGGAGGAAGGAAAATAAAAGAAGCTAAACAAGCCAAAAAGAATGATGATTCCAATGAAATCTACTATTCGATTCAACTTCTAATTTTTAAACATATTAAACTTCCAATCCAACTGAACGCAGTGCTCGTCCAATCACTGTGTTTAATTTAGGTCACGACTTAACCTGAAATATAATGGTTTCGTTCCTTAAATAGTAATACAATCAGTTATCAATTGTAAAATTTTACCTTAATTTAGTTCTGCAGAAGCAAGATTCAGGATAAAGAAGTCAGCCAGGTCCCCGATGCTTTACGGCAGCAGGACCCTGGCTGAATGTTATACAAATATAAACCATAAAATCGATGTGACAATAATAGCGGCAATTCCCTGCAGCAGCGTACCCATGGTCTGAGCTTTATACGCTTGGGTAATTGACATACCGCTAAACTCTTTAACCACCCAGAAATAACTGTCATTCACGTGAGAAACGACCATCGCTCCTGCACCGACCGCCATGACTACCAGGGAAAGAGGGACGGCTCCGTCAATACCGATTTGCGTTAGCAGCGGAGCAATGAGAGTGGATGTTATGACAATGGCGGCGGTGGAAGAACCTTGAGCACTTTTCAACGCTGCGGCAATGATGAAGGGGATGAAGATAAACAGCGCCCCTGAAGCTAGATCATTATTGCCGATACCTTTGATAATTTCTGCCACACTGGTCGATTTGATGACGGATCCGAACGCACCGCCAGCTCCGGTAATTAATAGAATCGGAGCGGCTTCTTTAATCCCGTGTCCTACCCATTGGGTTAACGTTTCCTCATCGTATTTGGGAAGGAGCGTAAAGGCGAACAGCACACCGACAAGTAAAGCGACAACCGGCGCCCCAAGGAACAAGAAGAAGCTGAAGATGCCGCCTTCCCACCCGGCAAAAGTAATCACCGAGCTGAAGGCGATGAGCAGGATTGGAATGAAGATCGGCGCAAATGCCTTCGGAGTGGAGGGCATATCGCCAAATCCGCTCACGACCTCATTGTAATCATACATCGAGGAATCTTCATCGCTCTCAATATGAATCTTTGGACCGGCTTTGATGGCCCAAATGTACCCAACTATAACGGTGGGGATGGCTACAATTAATCCAAAGAGAATGACCGTACCTAAGTAATTTTCAGCTCCTATGTTGCCTGCAGCAGCAATCGGACCTGGCGTCGGCGGTACCAGGGTATGGGTAGCAAAGAGACCGGTCGATAAGGCAATCGCCATCGACGCCACTGTTACGTTCGCTTTATTTGCAAGCGCTTTCTTTAATGAGGACAAAATAACATAGCCAGAATCACAGAAGACAGGGATGCTGACCAGCGAACCGATAATACTCATCGCCAGCTGCGGCCGTTTCTCCCCAACGATTCGCAGCACCACTTCTGCCATTCTAAGGGCAGCACCTGACTTTTCTAAAATCACACCGATAATCGTTCCGAAGACAATGACGAGGCCGATGCCTCCCATCAGCCCTCCGAAACCTCCGTTAATGGCTTCTACTACATCACTTAACGGCAGCCCGGCCACGATACCGATGCCAAAGGCGCCAATTAATAAGGAAAGAAAGGGATGAAGATTAAATTTTGCAGTGGCCAAAATCACAAATAAGACACCTAATACAATGACGAGAATAAGTCCAAATCCGTCCATACGCTCACTCCTTTACTTATTTTGAATCAAAACACGGGCGAGCTGATGAGTCGCCTGATACAAATAATCTTCTGCGTTTACTAGGCACTCTTCCAGTGACTTCGGTCCGGGGGCGATCGAGAAGCAGCCAGTGAAAAAGCGGTTCAGAGGAGCAAGATCACCGTCTAAACTGCCGGACAATAAATAGACAGGCTTGTCGAAACGGCTGGCAGTCTCAGCAACATAACCAGGCGCTTTGCCATAGAGCGTTTGTTCATCGCTCTGTCCTTCTCCCGTTATCACAATATCCGCTTCCTGGATGGCCGCGTCTAAATGAATGGCTTCAGCGACGAGCTTCGCCCCGGACCTTAATTCCGCTCCTATAGCGAGAAAAGCAAAGCCGAGTCCGCCTGCGGCTCCGGCTCCTGGCAAGTGCATAAGCTCTTTTCCACATGCCGCTTCTACCAAATGACCATAAATGGCTAACTGCTGATCGTAGGCTTCAATCTGATCTGGATCAGCCCCCTTTTGCGGACCATACACATAGCTCGCGCCACGTTCTCCGGTCAATGGGTTGTCCACATCAGATGCTACCTGAATCGTGCATTCCTGAAGACGTGAATCGAGAGTAGTGAAATCAACTCGGCTGATTCGAAACAAATCCTTACCAAACAAGCCGACTTCTTCATCCTGGTCATCGAACGCTTTCATGCCGAGTGCCTGCAGCATGCCGAAGCCTCCGTCGTTGGTTGAGCTCCCGCCAATGGCCATAATAAAATCACGATGACCTTGATCGAGGGCATGACGGATAGCTTCACCAATGCCAGAGGTCGTAGTCAGATCTGGATTGCGTTTGCCATCAGGAACTAGAGGAAGTCCTGCGATCGCAGCAATTTCAATCACGGTGCGGTTATCTTCCAGGTGAATGTACTCACTTTCCCTTCTTTCACCTAGCGGACCCGTACAGGTAATGGATACTTTCGTATGCGAAGCGGCTTTGGATAAAGCATCGAGCGTATTTTCCCCGCCGTCCGCCATGGGCTTCAACAGCGCTTCAAAGCTGGGATCTGCCGATTGAAAGGCGCGTGCCATTGTTTCTGCCACTTTCCCGGAGGATAAACTCCCTTTATAGGAATCCGGTGCGAATAAAACTTTCATATAAGGTCCCCCTAGAAAAAATTGCTTACTTTAATTGAAACGAATCTTGCTGTGATAAACAATTGATAAAATGAACAAAAATTCAGAAAATAGAAAGCGGATACTTGTGCAAATGCACAAATTACTGGTTAATTAAAATACTTTGCAGCAGGATAGCCTCTCTAAAATTCCTGGGATCCAAGCCCACCTTCTTCGTGATTTGATCCAGCCGGTAAATCAGCGTATTCCGATGAATATGCAAGTGATCGGCGGTTTGGTTCGTTTTCAGGTTATAGGTGAAATAACTTTCCAGCGTCAGGAGATAGGAATGCTCGAGCTGAAACAGGCGGCTCCGATAAACTTCGGTAATTTCCTGATAGACGTGTGAGTTTTTACGGTAAAGTAATCGCTCCATTTTCAAAGCGTCGCTATAGACAATCTCCCCTTGTCTTCCAGCGATTTCAAGGCAAGCTTTTGCCTGCTGAAACGAGCGGCGAATTCCAGAAACGGCATAGCCAGGTTCGCCGACACTGATTTTTACTGTGGAGAGCTTAGGTAAGTCCTTATGCTTCTGAGGCAAAGGGGCGATCACCATGTCTTCCTGGTAAGGCAAGACGAAGAGAGGATCATGGGAATCAAGGATCTGGCGCAGCTCTTCGGAAAGCTGAAAAGGCTGCTTGGATTGAAAAATGGCTACTCGAAAACTTTTATGTACATCCACCCGCAGCGTATATTCTGCTTCTCTTGCAAGTTCTTCCGTATTAAATTCATCCTGAGAGAGCAGCTGCTGCAGCCAGTGACTCCATTGCCGCTCTTGATAAAAGGCTTGTCTTTGGAGAAAGATTTGTTCTAAAGCAATTTCCACCGACCCTTGTGTCATGCCGGCTGCCTGAGTGACTTGATCCGGTTCTCCTGTTAAACCTACGACACCGGCAAGTTTTCCACGATGAAAGATAGGCAGATTTGCTCCTGGCTTGACGTTTAAGTAACGGTCAAGGTCACCGGCGGTAATGAATTGCGGCTCTCCCGTATCAATAACCGTCTGCGCCCCGCCGTGAAGCTGGTTCACTCGTGTTGAATCCGTGCTGGCTACAATGATGCCCTGGGCGTTCATCAAATTAATAGGCACGGTGATGTAGGCGGATAAGCGATGGATAATTTCCTGTCCGAGTTGTTCAGTTAGTTCCATGGGAGTGGCTCCTTTCCTTGATGAGAAGCTTGATTTCATTAGCGTTTTTTACAATTTCCTAGATAGAGTTGAATCTATCTAGTCTTATCCTATCATGATAGAGGAATGAAAGTTTCTGGGGAAGAAACTGTAGGTAGAAGCGTCTTGCTGGGGAATGGTAGGCTTGTTCCTCTATTAGAGTCTTGTCATCGCTTGGAAACTTCGATAGAGAGAATGGACGAATTTAAGAAGCTTTTGAAGGTCTATGATCGAACAGATCATGGCAGTGAATTCTATTAAGCGGATTGAAACTCTAGAATCATAATTTTTATGTTTTCATTTATCGTCAATCTTGATAACTTCACTGAATTTAAAAAGAGAAAGCGCGGCCGTCATACTGCGCTCTCTCTAGAATCTTTCTATGCCAAAACCTATTAAGTTACGATCACATTGTCGACTAAGTCGAAGGCGGCAAGCGACATGCCGACCATCGCTCCAGTGGTCGTAAATCCTACTGGGGCATCAGGAGAAACCGTATCGAATGCTCTTCCCGAAGGTGTCGCGACATTCAACGTGTTTCGGATGACCTGGATCTGCCCTGGGTCAGGCGCTGTCGTACCTCCATCCCTATAATCCACATAGACCGCTAATCGTTGTGGGTTCGGATTTGTAATATCATTTTCCTCGATAAGAATGGTGTCTACTCCAGGGAAATTAAATGGTTCAAAAATAATAGAGCTACCAGCACGATCCATATGATTAATGACATTGCGGCGGACAAAAATTGATACATTATTAAAAGACGCGGTGCTGAAAAATACAAACTGCGAATGCCTTGCCATCGTGTTGTCATCAATGATGAACGATCCGCTGAAGTATATATCATTAGGTGTGGCCCCTTGGACGTAGATGGCACCTAAGCTAGTAGCCCCACCCATAAAGGAGTTGCCTGTAATCGTAGTCGTACCAAGAGCCCCGCGGATCTCTAACGCTTTCTCGGTTCCAGTATGGTTAAGGGTGTTGTTTCTTAAAGTGAAATCCTCGACATTTACGATCATCGTACGTTTCCCACCGGTTAAAATCGAATTTTGAATGGTAATACCGCTGTAATAGTCACCGATCCCTCGAGGAGGAATCCTGACTAGTGTCTCATCAGCAACTCCAGTTGATGTACGAGACATACTCAATCCTTCCAAAATAATGTTGTTTGCCTGAAGAGATATTGCGGTTTCAGCAGTAAATGCAGGAGGGAATACAATTTCCGTCTGACCCGCAGAAAATCCGCGAATGGTCAAAGTTTTATCAACGATGAGCTCAGCATCCTGCGTATATTCACTTGGAGTAAGGATTAACGTATCCCCTGAGTTCGCATCATCAATGGCGGCATTGAGCACGTCGTAGAAGGTTTGCTGATCTACGTTGAAGATCCTTCCTCCTATATGGCTGTAAGCAATATCTGCCGGGAATTTAACAGCATCCGGCGGAAAGGCGATACATTCCTCGCTAGTGCCTTCCAGTGTTTCAGCGCATGGTGCCTCGGAAGGAAAACATATGAGATTTCCTACGACAAGATCACCGCACTCCTCCTCGACTGAAGTTACTTCATATAATCTGGAAAGGTCTGTTACTTCACAAGAGAACCCTTGGGGAAGAGTAACAACATCCGGCGGACAATCCACACATGCATTGTCCGTTAAGCTTAATACCAGCGTACAACCGTCGTTTGAGCATTGGAGGGTCTCGTCGCATGGTGACTCACAAGGAAAACAAACCACATCACCTAAGACAAGATCCGTGCACTCTCCAGTCAACTCTGTAATTTCATAAACACAGAAAAGAGGCAGTGGAGGAGGAAGGGTAATAGTAACGGTGGTATCTACTCGATTTTGGACCCAGTCGTAGACATTTTCTGTACGTATGCAAAGGTTTTCTTCTTGCTGGGGAGAAGGGTGGGATGGGATCGGACAAGGAACAAGACAATCTTCTTTGAGAGAATCATTTTCGTTGTTGAATCGAACTAGACACTGTGGAGGACGAGTCGGATTAGGACAAGACCGCTCAACCTGCTCTCTTGGATTACAGAAAGACGCTTCAATATCTAAGACAACGGACGCTGTGGATTGGACGTCTTGACAAAAGTCAATATCCACACTGACTTCTGTCCCTTCTTCACTGAACGCTATGCTGCAAATGTGACAAGAAGCATTAGTGATCTGAACAATGATTTCCGTTCCCATAGGTGCACAAAGGTAATAACTTTCGCAAACGGTGAAATCAGCTGATCCTGTAGTGTCATCTTCAAGCGTAATCGTAACGGTCCCGGTAGTACGGATATTCACACGCTGGAGTATGACCTCCGCTCCGTTCGGAAGCATAAAGACTCTTTCTTCACGGCCGCCCAACTGCGGAACTTCCTCACTGATTAAATTGGTAAGTACACAGGAGGGATCATCTTCTGTCTGTGCGAGGGCAGGGCGGTTTTGGTTTCCATCGAATATCATATCGAACCTCCTTTTTATTCGTATTTTTTCATAAGGTTATCGATGTAGTATTTATATGCGGCAGCTAAATAAAGGAGAGGGCAAAATGGGGAATTAGGCAGGCAGACGGAAGCAGGGAATGAATGCGAATTGTCTAAAGCGAAGAAGAATGACTTGATGAGGAATGGACAAGGTTGGAGTGGGGGGACAAAGGCTGGGATTAACACTGGGTAATTATGTTTTTAGTGGAAAGTTTCATTTATTGGAACCTCTCGGCCGTTTAGATTTAGTAAGGTTTCCAAACTAAAAAGAAAGTTTCAGAAACTAATTATTAAATCCTGCTAAGAATACATGGCCAAGCTCATGGATGATCGAGTTGAAAGGGCAGAAAATCAACAGTCCTATGGCGTATCCTGAGATTTCTTCCAGCATTGTTCTCCTCCTTATTATTATTGAACAGTGCGTTCCCGGTGATCTTTATTTAGAAGTATGATGAGTTTGGTCAGTCATGCAGTTCGTATTATCTCATATGCTCTGGGAAATTTTAACTTAAATGAACAATCTGGAGTGGAATTTAACTTGGGGACAAATCTACGAATATCTTTCATATGGATTCGACAAAACTGGGGATCGCAGTGATTTGTGAAAACCGGAGAATTTAATAGAAAGCATAGAGGTGATTTCTTCCATGTTATTTTAAAATGAGAAGCGTGCCAGCTCTGAGCCGCCTAAGAAGAGATATCGATCCTATCATGATATAATAAAGGTTCGATAATAAAACTGATAATCAATACAAATAAGGAAGTGCTAATCAAGTGAATGACAGTTTAGACCCCTCTGCTCTCCAGAAACTTGCCCACAGGAAACTAAGCTTTACAGAAATTATCCGGCGAACGATCTTCATAGCGATCGGTATTGCTCTCGAAGCGGTCGCATTAGAAATGTTTCTCGTACCGAACGGCATTATCGATGGCGGTATCGTCGGGATCTCGATCATGCTTCACCACATCACGGGTTTTGCCCTGGGTGCTTTCCTCTTCGTATTAAATCTGCCTTTCTGTTATTTAGGCTACAAACAAATGGGGAAGACCTTCTCCGTGACTTCGATTCTTGCGATTACAGGATTAGCGATCTTTACAACCCTGCTTATCCCCGTGCCGAAGTTCACTGAAGATCCACTGCTTGCGGCCGTCTTTGGCGGTATTTTCTTAGGAATTGGCGTTGGACTGGTCGTAAGAAATGGCGGTTCTTCAGATGGAAGTGAAATCCTAGCGATCTTTATTAACAAAATTTCTCCCTTCTCTGTCGGAGAAATCGTCATGTTTGTGAACATTTTTATTCTCGGCAGTGCAGGCTTTGTGTTCGGCTGGAACAACGCGATGTACTCCCTAATTGCATACTTTATCGCTTTTAAAATGATTGATGTGACCACAGAAGGGCTGGAGTCTTCGAAATTCGCCTGGGTAATTACCGATAAACACCATCTTGTCGGCGACGCTCTCAATGACCGGCTGGGACGAGGCGTGACGTACTTAACCGGTGAAGGTGCCTACTCGGGAGACGATAAGAAAGTAATTCTGATTATTATCACCCGTCTGGAAGAAGCCAAGCTGAAAAGCATCATTAACGAAATTGATCCGTCTTCCTTTTTGGCGATTGGCGATATCCACGACGTCAAAGGCGGCGGATTTAAAAAGAAAAATATTCATTAAAGAAGTACCTGAGCGGTGCTTCTTTTTTTGTTTCAAGTACTTCCAAAGAAAATAGACTAATGAAAATAGGTGAAGAATGCATTCGTCCTCATTCGTTAAAATCAATTCTCTAAAAAAACATTGAAGATAGGATAATTTCATGTTTAGGTAATGGGTAAGGTTGTTAGTCTAGTTTAGGAGGTTTTCAATTTTGAAATATGAAGAAGATACTCTGAAACCTCATTCTCAGCGTAATGTCGTATTAGGCTGCCCGAATGCAGCTACGATGGCAGCCTTCTCCTATGGGGTGCTATTTATAGCTCTCATGCTGTTTATGGGAGGAAAGATTACTATTAACGTCCTAGGAATCCCTGCAATTGCTCTTTTTGCTGGTGTAGCATTCACGAAATATGTGGTGAAGGCGGATCAGACACCGAGGTGGCTGGTGGTCGGTTCGTTCGTTTGTGCGGCTGGGCTTGCTGTCCTTATGACTTTGGTAAGTGTTTAACGAGATAAAGATAGTAGAATGTAAAAACCAACAGGGCGACCTGTTGGTTTTTTAAGGTTTGTTCAAGTAGAACTATGATAAAATATGTATAAATCTTCATACTGTTCGTAAGAGAGTTAGGAGGAATGAGCACGATGACCATCGTCAGCTTTCTAATTATTGGCTGGATTTTAAGCTGGTTTAAATTTGACCAGACCTTCATTCAGGCATTTCAGGAGCTTTTTAATAAAACGATTACGAGAGCGAGTTATTATTTCATCTTTTTTTGTTTCGGAGCGCTTGGAGACATTGTCTTATTGGTAACGGGCAGATTTACCGAGTATTTTTTTTAACCATGAGCGGACCGGATAATCTCACAGGAGCCATATTTCTTTCAGACTCAACTAAACCGACAGGACATCCCGTTGGTTATTTTTTTTGAAAGAACCATTAATTCTATTGAATAATAAGATTTCTTCTGATTCTTTGACACACTTAATAATAGGCACACTTTGCAAAGCATATACTACCTTGATCGCTTTCACTTTGTACATAAGGAAGGATGAACCTCTGAAATGCTGACGAAGGACAAGGTATATGCCCTGTTATTTGTGTTCGCTTCTTTGTTTTGTATGGAAATGGTTTTAAAAATTTTAACGGCAGCTAAGGATATTACCCCTGGGAACGTGATGATCTCGTTATTGTTTTCCTTTTCTATCGCCTTGGTTATTTACTTGTTGTGCAGCTTGTTTGAAAGCAGAACCAATTATCTTTTAATGGCCGTCATCCTTGGAGCAACGGCACTGTTCTTTGCCAGCCAGCTGGTTTATTTCAAGATCTTTAAAACCTATTACAGTCTTTATTCAGCGGGGAATGCGGGACAGGTCTTCGAATTCTGGAGGGATGCCGCCCTGATCACTCTTCGCAGCCTGCCGTGGCTGCTTGTATTTTTCATCCCGGTATTATTTCTAGTAACCTATGGGAAAAAACATATCTCCTTTGAAAGGCTGCATGCCCAAGAGAGGATCATTTTAGGCTAGCAGCTCGGCTGCGGTGATCGAGCTGGCCTCGCGGCGCTGGGTGAGGTTGGTCAGGTCGGCGTACCGACCCTTGACCATCTGCGGCGTAGTCGTCGTGCAGCGGTAGGCGCCATAGGAGCTCGCCGGTCTTGCTGCCGCAGGCCTCCACCGCCCGCGCAAACTCGTCGTCGTTGCTCATCAGGCCGGCGTACGTCCGGCCCAGAGCGGTGATCACCGCGCCGGTCAGGGTCGCGATGTCGACGAGGCGATCGCAGCCTTCGCGCAGCGCGTAGGTGATGCAGTCCGACAGCACGAGCCGGCCCTCGGCGTCGGCGTCGTTGATCTCGATCGTGGTGCCGTCCATCGCCCGGACGATGTCGCCGGGCTTGACGGCCGCGGGGCCGGGGAGGTTCTCCGTCGCACCGACGATCCCCATCACGCGCACCGGCGCCTCCAGCTCGGCGAGCGCGCCGACCGCCTCGATCACCGCGGCGCCACCGCACATGTCGAACTTCATCTCGAACATCGACGCGGCCGGTTTCAGCGACAGGCCGCCGGAGTCAAACGTCACGGCCTTGCCGATCAGGCCGAGCCGCGGCGCCTCGGATGCTCCCGGGCCCTCGTAATCCAGGCGGATCAGGCGCGCGCTCTGGGCGGAGCCTTGCGCCACGGCGGCGAACGCTCCCATCCCATGCTCGCGGATCGCGTCCCCGTCGAGGATCGTGGCCTCGATCCCGTGCCTGCCCGCGAGCTCAGAGGCATAGTCGGCCAGCGCCGAGGGCGTCAGATCATTGGCGGGCGTGTTGCCGAGATCGCGAGCGCGATTTGCGCCCGGACGATGATCTCGGCTGTGCGCACGGCCTCCGAAACGTCGTCGTGGGCGCTGAGGATCAGCCGCTCGAACGGGTCGGGATCCTCGGCCTTCTTGTAGCGGTCGAAGCGGTAGGCGCGCAGCGCGGTGCCGTGCACGAGACCGGCGACCACCTCGTCGCCGACGTGGTGCGGCACCTCCCAGCAAAGGGTCTTGCGTGGCGAGCTCGGCCGCGCGGGCCTGTACGACCCCGGCGGCGCTGCGCGCGCGCTCGCCGTCGAACTTGGTGCGGTCGCCGAGCCCGACAAGGATCGATGCGGCGGCCCTCGGAATGCGTTACCGCCAGCCGCTTGAACTTGCGCTGCGCCTCGCCGCTGTCCAGCAGCGCCATGAGCTCGCCGCCGGGGAGGTCGTGGGCCACGCCCTCGTCCTCGAACACGCCGATCGCGACCGTGTCCGCGTCGGTCTCGAACGGATTCTGGGTCGTCGCCTCGGCCTGCACAGACGGGGACCCTGACTAGCATGGGGGCCCCGCTACCCGACCCGGAGAACGCCATCCAGATGCCCAAGACCGTGATCCTTTCCGCCGCACGAACCCCCATCGGCAAGCTCGGCGGGGGCCTCGCCAGCCTCGACGCCACCGAGCTCGGCGGCAGCGCCATCAAGGCCGCGCTCGAGCGCGCCGAGGTCGCGCCCGATCAGGTGCAGCACGTCGTGATGGGTCAGGTGATCCAGGCCGGCCAGGGGCAGATCCCCTCCCGCCAGGCGCAGATCAAGGCGGGAATCCCCAAGGAGGTCTCCTCGGAGACGATCAACAAGGTCTGCGCCTCGGGCATCCGCGCCGCCGGCATGCTCGACACGGCGATCCGCGCCGGCGACCTCGAGGTCGCGCGTCGGCGGCGGCATGGAGTCGATGTCCAACGCGCCCTACATGCTCAAGCAGGCCCGCTTCGGCTACCGCATGGGCGACGGCAAGGCGATCGACTCGATGATCCACGACGGCCTCACCAACCCCTTCTCCGGCAAGCACATGGCCCAGGAGGCCTCCGAGGTCGCCGCCGAGCTCGAGATGACGCGCGCCGACATGGACCGCTG
Source organism: uncultured Bacillaceae bacterium (assembly GCA_963739045.1). Lineage (GTDB taxonomy): Bacteria > Bacillota > Bacilli > Bacillales > Halobacillaceae > Halobacillus_B. Next base: position 83,280 of record CAVTYY010000003.1, read on the forward strand.
GTCGCTGCGCTCGCACGAGCTCGCGGTCAAGGCGACCGACGAGGGGCGGCTGCCCGAGGAGATCGTGCCGGTGACGATCAAGTCGCAAGAAGGGCGACACCGTGGTCGAGGTCGACGAGGCGCCGCGCCGCGACGCCTCGCTCGAGGCGCTCGCCAAGCTCCCGCCGATCTTCATGAAGGACGGCACCCACACGGCCGGCAACGCGCCGGGCGTCAACGACGGCGGCGGCGCGCTCGTGCTGGCCAGCGACGAGTGGGCCAAGCGCAACGGCAAGCAGGCGCTGGCCACGATCGTCGCCCAGGCGCAGGTCGCCGACGACTTCCCCTACCTCGCGCGCACGCCTGCGAACGCCGCCAAGGTCGCGCTCGAGAAGGCCGGCCTGAAGGCCGAGGACATCGACCTGTGGGAGATCAACGAGGCGTTCGCTTCGGTCACGCTGAACTCGATCCGCATGCTCGGGATCGACGAGGACAAGGTCAACGTCAACGGCGGCGCCGTCGCGCTCGGCCATCCGATCGGCGCCTCGGGCGCGCGCATCCTCGGCGCGCTCGTGCTCGAGCTGCGCCGGCGCGGCGGCGGCCTGGGCTGCGCGGCGATCTGCTCGGGCGGCGGCCAGGGCGACGCCGTGATCGTCGAGGTGAATGCGGGCTGACGAAGCCCACAGCGGCGACGGCAAAGCACCCGCGCAGAGCGCGGCGTTCTTCGATCTGGACCGCACCCTCATGGAAGGCTCGTCGGCCTTCCAGTTCGGGCGTGCCGCCTACCGGGCGGGCCTGCTGCGTCGTCGGCAGCTGCTCGCCGACGGCTGGGCGAACCTGCGCTTTCGCCTGAGGGGCGCGCAGCGACGACGACACTCATGCGTTGCGCGATCGCGTGTCGGCGTCGTTGAAGGGCATCCGCGTCCGCGACCTCGAGCGTCTCGGCGCCGACGTGCTCGCGGGCGTCCTGCCGCGGATCTATCCCCAGGTGCTGGCCGTTGCCCACGAGCACCAGGACGCCGGGCGCCGCGTGTACATCGTCACCGCCGCCTCGCAGGAGCTCGCCGGGATGCTCGCCGTAGTGCTGGCACTCGACGGCGCGATCGGGTCGGAGCTCTCGGCAGTGGCGGATGGCTTTTACACCGGCGAGCCGACCGGGCTGTTCATCTACGGGGCCGCCAAGGCCACCGCGATCCAGGACCTGGCTCGGCGCGAGCACATCGACCTGGCCAAGTCCTACGCGTACTCGGATTCGGCGTCAGACCTGCCGATGCTGCGGGCCGTGGGCGATCCCGTGGCCGTCAATCCGGACGCGGCACTGCTGCGGGTTGCGCGCGACGAGGGCTGGGACGTGCTTCGGTTTGAGCGGCTGGGGCGGCGCCTGAAGGCCGCCGTGGGCCTCGCGGCGGCCGCCGTCACCGGCGGGGTGGGCAGCGCGGCGCTGATCGCCGCGGCAGACGCCGGACCCTGTCGAATGCGGTGCCGTCCGTGCGGCGCTCACGCCGACGCCGGACGGTGCCTAGCGGCCCGGAAGCTGACTGCGCCGAGCCCGATGAACGTGGTCGGGCCCGCGACGAAGACGACCGAGCAGTCCGACGACCTCACGGCCACGCCCGCGGCGATGCCACCGTCCCCGTAGGCGGGGAAGTCTTCGATCCCGCCCACCGGGCAGTAGCCCGCCGGCAGCCGGAAAATCGTGGCGTCGGTGCCGGTCGTCCGTTGCACGTCGCCCTGCAGGTGCACGGTGCCGAACGGGTCCTTGTAGAAGCCGGCCGGCTGGAAGCCGGCTCCGACGTTGGTCCAGTCGACGTCGAACGCCGGCTGGCCGGCGGCGCCGACCATGTGCACCGGCTCGGCGGGCGCGATCAGGGGGTTCGGATAGCTGCCGGCCAGTGCACCCCCGGCCTTGCCGACGGGCGCCGCGGTCCCGGCCCTCAGTGCGCGGCCGGCGTTTCGCGCGGTGGGCACCGGTCCGAGCTTCCGGAGGTTGATCTGGGCGCCCGTGAGCGAATGGCGCTTGACCTTGGCGGCGGTAACCGCGCCGCTTCGCAATTGCTTGGTGCCGACACTGTTGCGCGGCAGCGTGAAGGCCGCGTAGCCCGTGCCCCCCATCGAGACGATCAACGCGATGATCGCGACGATCAGTGCCGGTGATGGCCGACTGATCCGATGCATGAATCGGTTTCCCTTCTGTGCGCCCATACCTATCGCCTGTCTTCCAAAACGTCGCCCTACCGCTGCGCTTCCCTACCCCGTGGAGACACACGATAGTCCCGTCGAGTTGCGGTC
>CAVTYY010000004.1:0-1328902 GCA_963739045.1 uncultured Bacillaceae bacterium
GGAGGGAAGAGCATGGAAAACTTATCCGACACCAATCCTGATGATCTTACTAAGGAAGAGCTGAACTCCTGGTTAGATCAGATCATGGATGCCTACTCAAGGAACGTTTATTTGCTAGCTTATTCCTATATAAAAGATAAAAGCATGGCTGAGGATATTTCACAGGATGTATTTATTAAAGTGTATCATCAGTTGACTCAATTTCGCGGTGAGGCAGCTCTTTCCTCTTGGATATACAGAATCACCGTGAATCGGGCCAAGGATATTCTGCGCCGGAGAAAGCTCGCCCAATTGAAATATCCCTTAAAATATTTTGAAAAGGAACAAGAGACCGAAAGTACGGAAACCACTTATGAAAAGCAAAATCAAAAGGAGCAGGTATTGGCTGCGGTGCTTTCTCTCCCTGTGAAATATCGGGAAGTTCTAGTTCTGTTCTATTTTCATGATCAATCCGTTGAAACGATTAGTACAGCATTGAAAGAGAAGGAGAATACGGTCAAGACCCGGCTGGCACGCGGGAGAGAGAAATTAAAGTCCAATCCAATTCTACGAGAGGGGCTGATGTAGATGGGAGATTTATTCAAGAACACTAAACAATACTATCAAGATGAGTATTTCGATAATGAAACCCATGAGCGAATTAAACAGAAGGTCAAATCTTCCATCCATCATCACCCAAAGAAGAAGAAAAGAATGCCTTATTTCATCGCCGCTTCCGTGTTATTTCTAACGATTGTGGTCGGGTCCACTCTTCTATCTCCCTCATTATCCAAAGTGATGGCGGAGTTTCCTCTGATTGGATATCTATTCGATTCTAAAGACCCTGCACCTCTTGTTTCCGAAATGGAGAACTATCTGAAGTCGGAGGGGTATCCTATTTATTATATTGATGATAACTATCAGAAAAAAGAATATGAAATTGCAGTCAAAGGAAGCGATCCCTACTTTCTAGGAATGAAAGACAAGATTCATGAAAAAGCGCTGGATTTTTTGGAAGATAAGGGGCTGGATGCTTATTCAGTCAAAGTAGTTCAAGATGTAAAAAAAGAAGGATCTGCACCGGAGAAAAAAAGTGAAACGCTTATAAAGGAAGAAAAGGCGATTAAGCAAGACCTGGAGAAAAAAGGATATTCCTTAGGGTTAGCTTTCTATATTCCTCGTTCTAAGACTTTTACCATAGGATTGAAAGAAGACAAACAGGCTTTTACAAACAATCATTCTGTAGTCAAAGAAGAAGCTTCTAATCTGCTTGAAAAGTATCATAGAGATGAATATAAAGTAGAGATTTTCAGGTATGTGGAAGGGTCTTCTATAGAAAATGTGACATCAAGTGGCTGGTCCCGAACAGATCCAGGCTTCAGAACTGCGGATGTTTTAAGCAGTTATGTGGAAGAAGCTCTCTCAGAGAGAAAGATACCATACCAAGGCATCCAAGTGCATTTTCCAGACCAGACTATTACCGTGAGTGCCTGGAAATTTCAAACGGATGCAGAGACGTTAAAATCTGCGCTTCCCAAAGAATTTGATACCGTCGAGTTTGGGTCCTATAACGTTAAAGTGAAAGTATTAGGTAAAGAGAAAATGGCAAAAGGAGAAAAAGCCCGTCAGCTTAGCCGCACATTGGCGATTGCACTGGCCGGTCAGAAGAAATTGCATGTAAAAACAGTAGGATCGTCGCTTGCGCATCATACATTTTCCATTGCTGTCAGCACTACCTTGAGTCCGAATAGTAAGGATAAAGAGCAGGTGATGGACGATGTGAACAGCCAGATTAAAGATTTTTTCACTTCAAGCGAAGGAAAAGATTTTCTTCAAGGAAACGATTATAAAATAGAATTCCTTGATAAAAACGGAGAGCTTATCTCTAATTAGTTAATGCAAACAAAAAAGAGAAGGGGATCCAATTCAATCAATTTGTGGAGTTTAAGGGTCCCCTATCATTCTCTTCTATTCGAGCTATTTTTCATGAGTGGTTTTATAGTGTTTGAATTTGTAGACTTTATAAATAATGCTGCTGACAAAAACTAACTCAACCACCATATAAAAGATGGTCATGATCTTCCCATCGCTGGATTCAGGAAAATACAAGATGCTGAACAAGCCAAAGAGGATGAAGATCCCAGTGATGTCTATTATTCTATTTAACTTTTCATTTTTAAACATACGATCTCCTCCAATGTAAACCGGAATTAAGTGCTGACATGAGGAGGTTGATTAGTTCCGGTTATTTATTGTATTTCTCTTTATTGATTTCTTCTTTTAAACGGAAGCATTGCTCTATATCGATGTCATACACATTTGCTATCCCAAAGATGTAATAAAGGACATCATATAATTCTTCTTCAATGGTTCCTTTGATTGTTCCTTCCTGTGCCAGTCGTCTATCTTTCCTCAGCACTTCTGAAAGTTCTCCAACTTCTTCAATGAGTTTTTGGAAATAGGCGGTTTTTAGTTCGGGTTGGAAATCTTTAGATTTAATATAATGCTGTAATTCTTTAATCGTGATATTGTTATCCATCTTTATCTCCTTTTTAAATACAGCCTGTGTTTATATAGAATATGGTTTCGTTAATTAAATAGTAATATATAAGAGTTTTGGTTGTAAAATATTACCTGATGATTCTGGTGAAAGAATCAGAGACTGAGAAACTGGGAGTTCCTATCCTTTAGTAACAAAGACACCCAGGGTGCTGCTCTTAGGCAGCGTGACCCTGGCTGGTTCTTAGACAAAAATAAACCATAAGATTGACGTAACAATAATAGCGGCGATACCTTGAAGCAGCGTGCCCATGGTCTGAGCTTTATACGCTTGGGTGATCGACATGCCGCTAAATTCTTTTACCACCCAGAAATAGCTGTCATTAACGTGAGAAACGACCATCGCTCCTGCACCGACTGACATGACCACTAGGGACAGCGGTACGGCTCCGTCAATACCGAATTGCGTTAGCAGTGGGGCGATGAGGGTGGACGTAATGACTATGGCGGCGGTGGAAGAACCTTGGGCACTTTTTAGTGCTGCGGCAATGACAAAGGGGATAAAGATAAACAGCGCCCCTGAGGCAAGATCATTATTTCCGATGCCCTTGATGATTTCCGCCACACTGGTCGATTTGATGACGGATCCGAACGCACCGCCAGCTCCGGTAATTAATAGAATCGGAGCGGCTTCTTTAATCCCGTGTCCTACCCATTGGGTTAACGTTTCCTCATCGTATTTGGGAAGGAGCGTAAAGGCGAACAGCACACCGACAAGTAAAGCGACAACCGGCGCCCCAAGGAACAAGAAGAAGCTGAAGATGCCGCCTTCCCACCCGGCAAAAGTAATCACCGAGCTGAAGGCGATGAGCAGGATTGGAATGAAGATCGGCGCAAATGCCTTCGGAGTGGAGGGCATATCGCCAAATCCGCTCACGACCTCATTGTAATCATACATCGAGGAATCTTCATCGCTCTCAATATGTATCTTTGAACCGGCCTTGATGGCCCAAATGTACCCAACTATAACGGTGGGGATGGCGACGATAAATCCAAAGAGAATCACCGTACCTAAGTAATTTTCTGCTCCTATGTTGCCTGCAGCAGCAATCGGTCCTGGCGTCGGCGGTACCAGAGTATGGGTAGCAAAGAGACCGGTCGATAAGGCAATCGCCATCGACGCCACTGTTACGTTCGCTTTATTTGCAAGCGCTTTCTTTAATGAGGACAAAATAACATAGCCAGAATCACAGAAGACAGGGATGCTGACCAGCGAACCGATAATACTCATCGCCAGCTGCGGCCGTTTCTCCCCAACGATTCGCAGCACCACTTCTGCCATTCTAAGGGCAGCACCTGACTTTTCTAAAATCACGCCGATGATCGTTCCGAAGACAATGACGAGGCCGATGCCTCCCATCAGCCCTCCGAAACCTCCGTTAATGGCTTCTACTACATCACTTAACGGCAGCCCGGCCACGATACCGATGCCAAATGCGCCAATTAATAAGGAAAGAAAGGGATGAAGATTAAATTTCGCTGTGGCCACAATCACAAATAAGACACCTAATACAATGACGAGAATAAGTCCAAATCCGTCCATACGCTCACTCCTTTACTTATTTTGAATCAAAACACGGGCGAGCTGATGAGTCGCCTGATACAAATAATCTTCTGCGTTTACTAGGCACTCTTCCAGTGACTTCGGTCCGGGGGCGATCGAGAAGCAGCCAGTGAAAAAGCGGTTCAGAGGAGCAAGATCACCGTCTAAACTGCCGGACAATAAATAGACAGGCTTGTCGAAACGGCTGGCAGTCTCAGCAACATAACCAGGCGCTTTGCCATAGAGCGTTTGTTCATCGCTCTGTCCTTCTCCCGTTATCACAATATCCGCTTCCTGGATGGCCGCGTCTAAATGAATGGCTTCAGCGACGAGCTTCGCCCCGGACCTTAATTCCGCTCCTATAGCGAGAAAAGCAAAGCCGAGTCCGCCTGCGGCTCCGGCTCCTGGCAAGTGCATAAGCTCTTTTCCACATGCCGCTTCTACCAAATGACCATAAATGGCTAACTGCTGATCGTAGGCTTCAATCTGATCTGGATCAGCCCCCTTTTGCGGACCATACACATAGCTCGCGCCACGTTCTCCGGTCAATGGGTTGTCCACATCAGATGCTACCTGAATCGTGCATTCCTGAAGACGTGAATCGAGAGTAGTGAAATCAACTCGGCTGATTCGAAACAAATCCTTACCAAACAAGCCGACTTCTTCATCCTGTTCATCGAACGCTTTCATGCCGAGTGCCTGCAGCATGCCGAAGCCTCCGTCGTTGGTCGAGCTCCCGCCAATCGCCATAATAAAATCACGATGACCTTGATCGAGGGCATGACGGATAGCTTCACCAATGCCAGAGGTCGTAGTCAGATCTGGATTGCGTTTGCCATCAGGAACTAGAGGAAGTCCTGCGATCGCAGCAATTTCAATCACGGTGCGGTTATCTTCCAGGTGAATGTACTCACTTTCCCTTCTTTCACCTAGCGGACCCGTACAGGTAATGGATACTTTCGTATGCGAAGCGGCTTTGGATAAAGCATCGAGCGTATTTTCCCCGCCGTCCGCCATGGGCTTCAACAGCGCTTCAAACCTGGGATCTGCCGATTGAAAGGCGCGTGCCATTGTTTCTGCCACTTTCCCGGAGGATAAACTCCCTTTATAGGAATCCGGTGCGAATAAAACTTTCATATAAGGTCCCCCTAGAAAAAATTGCTTACTTTAATTGAAACGAATCTTGCTGTGATAAACAATTGATAAAATGAACAAAAATTCAGAAAATAGAAAGCGGATACTTGTGCAAATGCACAAATTACTGGTTAATTAAAATACTTTGCAGCAGGATAGCCTCTCTAAAATTCCTGGGATCCAAGCCCACCTTCTTCGTGATTTGATCCAGCCGGTAAATCAGCGTATTCCGATGAATATGCAAGTGATCGGCGGTTTGGTTCGTTTTCAGGTTATGGGTGAAATAACTTTCCAGCGTCAGGAGATAGGAATGCTCGAGCTGAAACAGGCGGCTCCGATAAACTTCGGTAATTTCCTGATAGACGTGTGAGTTTTTACGGTAAAGTAATCGCTCCATTTTCAAAGCGTCGCTATAGACAATCTCCCCTAGTCTTCCAGCGATTTCAAGGCAAGCTTTTGCCTGCTGAAACGAGCGGCGAATTCCAGAAACGGCATAGCCAGGTTCGCCGACACTGATTTTTACTGTGGAGAGCTTAGGTAAGTCCTTATGCTTCTGAGGCAAAGGGGCGATCACCATGTCTTCCTGGTAAGGCAAGACGAAGAGAGGATCATGGGAATCAAGGATCTGGCGCAGCTCTTCGGAAAGCTGAAAAGGCTGCTTGGATTGAAAAATGGCTACTCGAAAACTTTTATGTACATCCACCCGCAGCGTATATTCTGCTTCTCTTGCAAGTTCTTCCGTATTAAATTCATCCTGAGAGAGCAGCTGCTGCAGCCAGTGGCTCCATTGCCGCTCTTGATAAAAGGCTTGTCTTTGGAGAAAGATTTGTTCTAAAGCAATTTCCACCGACCCTTGTGTCATGCCGGCTGCCTGAGTGACTTGATCGGGTTCCCCAGTTAAACCTACGACACCGGCAAGTTTTCCACGATGAAAGATAGGCAGGTTTGCTCCTGGCTTGACGTTTAAGTAACGGTCAAGGTCACCAGCGGTAATGAATTGCGGCTCTCCCGTATCAATAACCGTCTGCGCCCCGCCGTGAAGCTGGTTCACTCGTGTTGGATCCGTGCTGGCTACAATGATGCCCTGGGCGTTCATCAAATTAATAGGCACGGTGATGTAGGCGGATAAGCGATGGATAATTTCCTGTCCGAGTTGTTCAGTTAGTTCCATGGGAGTGGCTCCTTTCCTTGATGAGAAGCTTGATTTCATTAGCGTTTTTTACAATTTCCTAGATAGAGTTGAATCTATCTAGTCTTATCCTATCATGATAGAGGAATGAAAGTTTCTGGGGAAGAAACTGTAGGTAGAAGCGTCTTGCTGGGGAGTGGTAGGCTTGTTCCTCTATTAGAGTCTTGTCATCGCTTGGAAACTTCGATAGAGAGAATGGACGAATTTAAGAAGCTTTTGAAGGTCTATGATCGAACAGATCATGGCAGTGAATTCTATTAAGCGGATTGAAACTCTAGAATCATAATTTTTATGTTTTCATTTATCGTCAATCTTGATAACTTCACTGAATTTAAAAAGAGAAAGCGCGGCCGTCATACTGCGCTCTCTCTAGAATCTTTCTATGCCAAAACCTATTAAGTTACGATCACATTGTCGACTAAGTCGAAGGCGGCAAGCGACATGCCGACCATCGCTCCAGTGGTCGTAAATCCTACTGGGGCATCAGGAGAAACCGTATCGAATGCTCTTCCCCAAGGTGTCGCGACATTCAACGTGTTTCGGATGACCTGGATCTGCCCTGGGTCAGGCGCTGTCGTACCTCCATCCCTATAATCCACATATACCGCTAATCGTTGTGTGTTCGGATTTGTAATATCATTTTCTTCGATAAGAATGGTGTCTACTCCAGGGAAATTAAATGGTTCAAAAATAATAGAGCTACCAGCACGATCCATATGATTAATGACATTGCGGCGGACAAAAATTGATACATTATTAAAAGACGCGGTGCTGAAAAATACAAACTGCGAATGCCTTGCCATCGTGTTGTCATCAATGATGAACGATCCGCTGAAGTATATATCATTAGGTGTGGCCCCTTGGACGTAGATGGCACCTAAGCTAGTAGCCCCACCCATAAAGGAGTTGCCTGTAATCGTAGTCGTACCAAGAGCCCCGCGGATCTCTAACGCTTTCTCGGTTCCAGTATGGTTAAGGGTGTTGTTTCTTAAAGTGAAATCCTCGACATTTACGATCATCGTACGTTTCCCACCGGTTAAAATCGAATTTTGAATGGTAATACCGCTGTAATAGTCACCGATCCCTCGAGGAGGAATCCTGACTAGTGTCTCATCAGCAACTCCAGTTGATGTACGAGACATACTCAATCCTTCCAAAATAATGTTGTCTGCCTGAAGAGATATTGCGGTTTCAGCAGTAAATGCAGGAGGGAATACAATTTCCGTCTGACCCGCAGAAAATCCGCGAATGGTCAAAGTTTTATCAACGATAAGCTCAGCATCCTGCGTATATTCACTTGGAGTAAGGATTAACGTATCCCCTGAGTTCGCATCATCAATGGCGGCATTGAGCACGTCGTAGAAGGTTTGCTGATCTACGTTGAAGATCCTTCCTCCTATATGGCTGTAAGCAATATCTGCCGGGAATTTAACAGCATCCGGCGGAAAGGCGATACATTCCTCGCTAGTGCTTTCCAGTGTTTCAGCGCATGGTGCCTCGGAAGGAAAACAGATGAGATTTCCTACGACAAGATCACCGCACTCCTCCTCGACTGAAGTTACTTCATATAATCTGGAAAGGTCTGTTACTTCACAAGAGAACCCTTGGGGAAGAGTAACAACATCCGGCGGACAATCCACACATGCATTGTCCGTTAAGCTTAATACCAGCGTACAACCGTCGTTTGAGCATTGGAGGGTCTCGTCGCATGGTGACTCACAAGGAAAACAAACCACATCACCTAAGACAAGATCCGTGCACTCTCCAGTCAACTCTGTAATTTCATAAACACAGAAAAGAGGCAGTGGAGGAGGAAGGGTAATAGTAACGGTGGTATCTACTCGATTTTGGACCCAGTCGTAGACATTTTCTGTACGTATGCAAAGGTTTTCTTCTTGCTGGGGAGAAGGGTGGGATGGGATCGGACAAGGAACAAGACAATCTTCTTTGAGAGAATCATTTTCGTTGTTGAATCGAACTAGACACTGTGGAGGACGAGTCGGATTAGGACAAGACCGCTCAACCTGCTCTCTTGGATTACAGAAAGACGCTTCAATATCTAAGACAACGGACGCTGTGGATTGGACGTCTTGACAAAAGTCAATATCCACACTGACTTCTGTCCCTTCTTCACTGAACGCTATGCTGCAAATGTGACAAGAAGCATTAGTGATCTGAACAATGATTTCCGTTCCCATAGGTGCACAAAGGTAATAACTTTCGCAAACGGTGAAATCAGCTGATCCTGTAGTGTCATCTTCAAGCGTAATCGTAACGGTCCCGGTAGTACGGATATTCACACGCTGGAGTATGACCTCCGCTCCGTTCGGAAGCATAAAGACCCTTTCTTCACGGCCGCCCAACTGCGGAACTTCCTCACTGATTAAATTGGTAAGTACACAGGAGGGATCATCTTCTGTCTGTGCGAGGGCAGGGCGGTTTTGGTTTCCATCGAATATCATATCGAACCTCCTTTTTATTCGTATTTTTTCATAAGGTTATCGATGTAGTATTTATATGCGGCAGCTAAATAAGGGGAGAGGGCAAAATGGGGAATTAGGCAGGCAGAGGGAAGCAGGGAATGAATGCGAATTGTCTAAAGCGAAGAAGAATGACTTGATGAGGAATGGACAAGGTTGGAGTGGGGGGGACAAAGGCTGGGATTAACACTGGGTAATTATGTTTTTAGTGGAAAGTTTCATTTATTGGAACCTCTCGGCCGTTTAGATTTAGTAAGGTGGGAAAAAGCAGGTCAGTCAGCTAAAGGATTTCCAAGCCCATCCTAAGGATGATCCTCCTCTATGACTTTTGCTCTTTTATCCCATCTCTTTTAAGAAAGATACTTTAGCAAACTTTTCCCGTCGCTGTCCGTCCCATCAGGAAGAGAGTAGGGTATTAGCACACTGATCAATAGTGTCGCAGTGAAACCTATGTAGTATCCTTTGATAAAACTTCCAGGGGCATAGTGGTTAAATAAAGAAATAACGAGAATCAGCATACCTATATTAGCGAGAATTCCTCCAGCATCAATCAGCAGCCTCGCCGCACGGTTGTTTATGGTTAGCGAGTCTTCCTTGAAAGTCATCGATCCATACATGAAAAAATACTGCCTGATTTTCCATTTCCAAAAACGAAACCAAACGTTTCCATAGCCAATTTCTATGGAGGTGATTTTCCCCCCAAAGAGTTTTACAAAGAATACATGGCCAAGCTCATGGATGATCGAGTTGAAAGGGCAGAAAATCAACAGTCCTATGGCGTATCCTGAGATTTCTTCCAGCATTGTTCTCCTCCTTATTATTATTGAACAGTGTGTTCCCGGTGATCTTTATGTAGAAGTATGATGAGTTTGGTCAGTCATGCAGTTCGTATTATCTCATAATTTATGGGAAATTTTAACGCAAAAGTGCAGAGATCATTTTCAAAGAAAGGCAGCGCGGAATATCACTTATAGAAGATAGTTCTTCACTACTCTTTGATGCGACTGGATTAACCGGCAACCATTTCCTTCGCCTCCATTCGCCAAGATCTAAACTGTTTAAATTTTTAGAAAATTTGTATTCCATTTTATCGAATAGCGTGCTATAGTAAAAATAAGAACTTAATAAAGTCACTGGAAAAAGTAAGTTTAGAGAAAGATTTATGGGAGTTGGATGCCACGATGATTAAAACGGGCGGTTTGAAGTTAATGCAAGAGATCAATCAGTATATTGTACTTAGGACGATAAGAGAAAGCGGCCCGGTTTCTAGAAGCGGGATCGCAAAGATGACAAAGCTCAGCCCAACGACAGTGACTTCGGCGGTGAACATGCTGCTTGAAGAAGGAATTGTCATCACAGGAGGTATGGGAGAATCGAGTGGCGGAAGGAAACCGGTGTATGTTCAGTTTGCCCCGGACAACAAGTTTGTGATAGGGGTATCAATCACGAATTCACATATTGAAGTCGGACAAATGAACCTTGAAGCGGAAGTGAAGGACAAGATCTTGGTTGAAGATGACTTTCAAGCGAACCATCAAGTCATTGAAAAAACACTGGAATTGATCGGAAAATACTTGGACAGCCTGGATGATGTCTCTAACTGCATTGGGGTCTCACTGATTGTTCCGGGGATTGTTGATTCGAAGCGAGGAATTATCCGGAATAATGCCAAACTCAATTTAAAAGACATTCCCTTAAAGGATATGATCGAAAATAAGTTTGGACTCCCCGCTTGGATCGATAATGATGCGAATGCGATGGCCCTTGCCGAGACGAATTACGGTCAGTACGGGGACAAAAAGAATTTAATCTACGTCCAAATGGGAGACGGAATAGGTTCCGGCATCATCATTGATGACATTATTTTCCGCGGTACTCAGGGGGGCGCAGGCGAATTTGGCCATATCTCTATCGATAAAGAAGGCCTTCAATGTCAATGCGGGAATCGGGGCTGCTTAGAGAATTATGTAGACTGGCCGGCGATTCAAGAAAGAATTAGAGACAAGGTGGACAAGGGTGAACCGACGGCGATGCTGGAAGGGAAACAAAGTGTCGATGACATTTCACAAGAGGATTTTTTGAAAGCGCTTCAATTTGGAGATGAACTGGCAAGAGAGGTGCTCGAAGAACCCATCAATTACATGGGCAATGGGATTGTCACTCTTGTAAATCTCTTTAACCCGGACGTCATTTTAATTGGATGGGGATCGATTACGAGTGATTCTTATTTTATTGAAAGAGTCAGAGAGAAAGTAAAGCAGCTGGCGTTTGATATCTTCACGGAGGAATTAGAAATACAAGCCACTACTTTAGGAGGTGATTTTCAACTCAAAGGTGCTGCTTCCATTGCTTTGAAGGAATATTTTGAAGTCCCTGTTTAATTGCCTTTATTTCCTTATTTTATAAAAACATAGAGGGGTGGAGTAAGATGAAGAAATTACTTTGGTTAATGTTTAGCATCGTTGTATTAGTCCTTGCTGCTTGTTCGGGTGACTCTTCTTCAGAATCTTCAGGAGGAGACAGCAGCGGCGACGATGGTCCGGTGACGATCACCTACTTAAAGCCTGGTGCTGATACTCCTGAGACGAGAAAGCTAGTAGAAGGAATGATTGATCGTTTTGAGAAAGAAAATCCAAATATTAAGGTCAAGCTTGAAGCAGTAGGCTGGGATAATGCTTATCAGAAACTCGTAACGGGTTTTAACGGAAACTCTTCTCCTGATGTGTTCTCTGGTGGAACGCGCTGGATGACGGCGTTTGCGGATATGAATGGACTGCTCCCATTAACAGATATGGCTGCTGACAAGATTAAAGAATATCCGGATGCATTGCAAAAGTCTTCTCAGTATAAAGGGGAAATCTATGCGCTGCCGCAAGCTTTTTCTGCCCGTGCATTGATTTACCGCTCAGACTTAATTAAAGAACCGCCGAAAACGTGGGATGAGCTTGTTGCGACTGCGAAAAAAGTTCAGGAAGAAAATGATGGCATGTACGGCTTTGCCATTTCAGGGGCTGCCCATGTGTCCACGACTACTCAGTACTTTAACTACTTGCTGCAAAATGGCGGGCAGGTGTTTGATAAAGACGGTAATGTGACCCTTAACTCAAAAGAAGGGGTAGAAGCCCTTGAATTCTACCGCGACCTTTATACGAAAGAGAAAGTTGTGCCAAACCCAGTGGAATACAACCGTGAACTGCTCCCTGTTCTATTTAAAGAAGGGAAAATCGCGATGTACGTCATTGGACCTTGGGGGAAATCACTGATGGGTGTAGATCCAGATAACAAGGAGACTCCTTATAAAACGGCCCTGCTTCCTAAAGGGAAAAAAATGGCTAACATCCTTGTTTCCGACTCCAATTATATTTCTGCTAAAACAGACCATCCAGACGAAGCGTATAAGTTTGTAGAGTTTATGTCTTCTCTGGACGAGCAAACCAAGCTTGATAAAGCCAATGGTTCATTGCCGATGCTGAAGGAAGAAGCGAAGGATTCATTCTTTAAAGAAGACCCTTACTTCTCTACCTTTGTCGATATGATTCAATATGGTGAGCCACAGCCTGCACCTGCTGTATGGGAGCCGTTCCAGGATGTTATTACAACCGCGGTTCAACGTGCGCTGGATGGCGAAGATCCTCAGAAGGTATTAGATGATGCCGCTAAAGAAATTGAAGATCAGAAGCTCGCCCCGAAATAAGCAGTAATGGAGGAGGTGAGTGTTTGCCTCCTCCATTTATTGTTAGAAAGGAATGGTCCACATCGACTACTCTGCAGCTGTCACTAATAAGAAGGGGAAGAAACGGATGCAGCGGTTTTTCTCACCTGAGAAATCCGCCTTCTTCTATTTGCTTCCCATGGTTGTATTTATGTGCATTATGGTTGCCTATCCAATTGGAAGAATTCTATATATATCTTTAACAAGTAATATTATGACTCGCCCTGATTTAGGGGTTCATTTCATTGGTCTTGAGAACTACTTAACGTTATTTACCTCTGCTTCTTTCTGGCATACTGTCGTTCGAACGGGCTTATGGACAGCGTTATCAGTAGGTGGTAAAACCTTAATCGCGTTTGGAATTGCCCTGTTACTCGCAAAGGATATTGCGTTCAAAAGGTTTTACTTAATTCTGCTTATGCTTCCTTGGGTAACTCCTATGGTAGTCGCCGCCGTAACCTGGCGCTGGATTTTTGATGGTCAATTCGGAATGTTAAATTATCTTCTTATGCAAGTCCACCTTATTCAAGAGCCTTATGTCTTCCTGGGTCACAAGTTATCGGCTTTTATAGCAACCGCAATCACGGATATGTGGCTGGGGATCCCGTTCTTGGCGATGATGTTCCTGGCAGGTCTGCAGTCAATTCCGGTTGAACTGAATGAATCAGCAAGCATGGATGGAGCGAATCGGTTTCAGAAGCTGATCCACGTTACCCTGCCCATGATGAAACCGATTATTTTAGTGGCCACGACCATGTCAGGGATTTGGACGTTCAACTCCTTTGGGGTTATTTGGCCGATGACGAGCGGCGGTCCTGTGGATGCCACGCAGACTTTGATCGTAGAAGCTTATCAGTTGTCGTTCGGCTCCTTTAATTTAGGAATGGGAGCGGCCATAGCTGTTGTTATCTTCATTATTTTGACGATATCTACGGTGCTTTATAAACGTCTGCTTATGAAACAGGAAGAATTATAAGGAATAGGAGAGGTGAGAAGGAATGTCTAGCAAGCTGCGAAATCTTCCAACGCATATTACGCTTTGGGTCATTTTCATTATTATGCTGTTTCCGATCTGGATCATGCTGTCCACATCGCTTCAAACCTATGATGGAATTTTTAACTGGCCGCCGGATTGGTTTCCGTCCATTCCCCAATGGCACAACTATGCGGATGTATGGGGCGGAGATTATCAATTTCATTCCCCGTTTTTCAATAGTTTAATTATTGCTTCATCAACAGCGATTATCACGATACTGCTTGCCTTCCCTGCAGCTTATGGGATATCAAGATTCTCGTTTTTCGGCCGTAACAGCATGCTGTTCCTTGTGCTTGTAACTCAAATGTTTTCGCCGATTGTGTTGATTGTAGGGTTGTATCAGTTGGCACAGAATTACAATTTGTTAAATTCCCTTTTCGGAGTCATTATCACCAACTGTGCACTCACGCTTCCGATGGCGGTCTGGCTGCTGCATGGCTATTTAAAAAGTGTGCCCGAAACGCTTGAGCAAGCGGCAGCGATGGACGGCTGTTCCCGGTTTACAGGCATCATTAAAATTGTTGTCCCGCTATCTGCCTCAGGAATTGCCATGGCAGGGATTTACGCTTTTATTATGGCGTGGAACGATCTGTTGATCCCTCTTATTTTTATCTCGGACTCAGGTTTAAGACCCATTAGTCTTGCACTGACGGACTTTGCCGGACAGAATATTGTTTATTGGCATCAGATGATGGCAGCAAGTGTAATGTCGACCTTCCCGATTGCTGTCATGTTCAGCTTTGTGCAGAAATATTTCATTAAAGGATTCATGTCGGGAGCGATTAAGGAATAGAGAGGAGAAGGATTTGGTCATGAAGGTATTATTAATCGGTGCAGGAACCATGGGCACGGTACACGCCCATTCGTATGCAAATATTAATGCGGCAGAGCTAGTCGGCATTGCTGATTTTAGAAAAGAAAAAGTGGACGAGCTTGCACGAGGTGTAAGAACGCAGGCCTTCGCTTCGTTTGAAGAAGCGATTGAGCAGGTTGGGGAAGTGGATGTGATTGATATTTGCCTGCCTACGTACTTGCACAAAGAATTTGTTGAAAAGGCCGCATCTTATGCAGAGAACATTATTTGTGAGAAACCCTTAGCAAGAAATACAGCGGAAGCGCGTGAGATTATTGATTTCTGTGAGACGAATGGGAAACGCTTGTTTGTCGGTCATGTTGTTCGCTTCTTTCCTGAATATACACGGATTAAGGAACTTGTCGAATCAGGAAAAGTCGGAAAACCCGGTGTGGTCCGCACGACGAGAGGAGGCGCGTTTCCCGTCGGCTGGGAGAACTGGTATGCCGATTTTGAGAAAAGCGGGGGGTTACTATTAGATTTGCTGCTCCATGACTTTGATTACCTGCGCGGGTGTTACGGTGAAGTGGAGCGAGTGTTTGCAAAAAAGCTGCCGCTTGCCGATCAGCGTGACTATGCGCTGGTGACCCTGAGATTTACAAATGGTGTCATCGCTCATCTTGAAGGGACCTGGGCCCATCAAGGCTTTTCATCTTCCATTGAAGTAGCGGGAGATCAAGGGATCATCGATTATAATAGCGCGAAGGTAAGTCCTGTTCGGTTAATGAAAAAAGAAAGCACGAAAACGGGTGGAGGGGTAGAAGTACCGGAGAGCCCGCTCCATTCTTCGCCTTATCAAGATGAACTCGCGCATTTCCTCAAATGTATAGAAAGTGGAACAGAACCGCTTGTCACTGCTGAGGACGCCTATTATGCCATTGAAATTGCGACCGCTGCACAGCATTCATGTGAGACAGGAGAACCGGTGAAATTACAAAATCATGAACTGGAGAAAGGGTGAGAAAGGATGAAGATCGGAATTATTAGTTTTGCGCATGGTCATGCCTATAGTTACGCTGCTGCCTTAAAGAACGATCCGGGCGTTGAGTTCATTGGTTTGTTTGATGAGGATGCTGACCGAGGGATAAAAGCTGCCCAGCAGTTTGATACAACCTTTTATGCGAGTTATGAGGAATTACTTAGATCAGATGTGGATGCAGTAATTGTGACGTCAGAAAACGTGAAGCATACCGAGCACGTAACAGCAGCAGCCAAAGCAAAGAAGCATGTTCTTTGCGAAAAGCCGATTGCGGCAACTGTAGATGGTGCTCAAACGATTATTGACGTATGTGAGCAGAATGAAGTCATCCTCCAAGTTGCTTTCCCGGTAAGATTCAGTACGCCTGTTCAGCGGGCAAAAGAGATGATCGCCCAGGGAGAGCTTGGTGACATTCTAGCTGTGAAGGCCACAAACCGCGGCACGAATCCGGGGGACTGGTTTATCGATCGCAAGTTATCAGGCGGCGGGGCTGTGTTAGACCACACTGTACATGTTGTAGACCTTTTACGCTGGTTTATGGCTGCAGAAGTGAACGAAGTTTATGCAGAAATCGGCACTCATTTTACCAAAGAGGATATTGATGACAGCGGGATGCTGTCAATGGAGTTTTCCAATGGTGTGGTGGCAACGCTTGACTGCAGCTGGTCGCGAAACGATGCCTATCCGACATGGGGCGATGTTACGTTGGAAATTATCGGCACCATGGGGAACCTTACTGTGAACGCGTTTGATCAGAAGATCGACGTTTACAACAATCAGGACGGTGTGAACTGGGAATTCTGGGGCGATGATATGGATCAAGGATTAGTGAAGGATTTTTTGGAAACCGTGGAAAAGAAACGAACCCCATTTATTACAGGGAATGATGGGTTGAAAGCTCTGGAGGTTGCTTTGGCAGCCTATCAGTCCGCAGAGTTGAAACGCACGGTCCGCTACTAATGAGTAAAGGTTGTGTTTCATCGTGTACTCCATAGCCATTATAGGAGCGGGAAACATCGCTCATTTACATGGAACAGCTTATGAAAGAATGAAGGATGTACAAGTCAAATACGTAGTGGATCAGAACGAGGAACGGGCAGGCATGCTGGCAGATCGGCTTGGCGCGAAGGCATCTGTAAATATGGACGATGTCTTTTTTGATGCGGAGGTGGAGGCTGTCGATATTTGTCTGCCCAGCTTTCTGCATGGTTCTGCCGTGATCAGAGCCGCTCAAGAGGGGAAGCAAGTGATTTGTGAAAAGCCGGCCGCTTTAACGGTGGAAGAAGTGAACCAAATGTATGACGTCTGTGAACAGCAGGGAGTGATGCTGTTTATTGCCCAAGTCTGCCGGTTTATGAAGCCGTACGAAGAGGCGCATCAACTCCTGAAGACCGATCGTCTGGGAAAACCGAAGATGATCTCCATGGCAAGGTCTGTTCAATATCCAAATCTTACAGGGCAGGATTGGTATAAGGACCGGCAAAAAAGCGGCGGTCTGTTTCTTGATTTTATTATTCATGACTTAGACTTTCTCACTTGGAACTTCGGCAGGCCGGAGGTCATAGCCAGCCATTTCATTTCTGATGAAGCGAATACCCTCAAAGGAATCATGATGCTCCTGCAGATTGAAGACGGTCCGCTCATTCATCTGGAAGGTACGTGGACGAGCGTCTCCCAGGAGCTTCATCAGCGGCTGGAAATGGTCGCAAGTGAAGGAACAATGGTGTACGACAGCCGGAACAAAGTTCCGTGGAATTTTAACGCTATTACCGGTGAGTCCCGCGTTATGACAGAGGACGAGCTCGCGGATGATGACCCTTTTTATAAAGAACTGGAGCATTTCATCCAGTGCTTTAAAGGAGTTGGACAGCCGCTGATTCTTCGTCACGAAGTAACCAGCACCTTAGAAACTGCTTTAGAAGCAAGAGAAAAAAGTGAAAGAGGTGCATCGTTATGAAAACAGGTATCAACGCCTGGTGTTTCCCCCCTGATTTAGAAGCCGAAGATATATTTTTGAAAGCAAAGGAGCTTGGCTTTGAAGGCGTGGAATTGAACCTGGAGGACAAATCTCCGAATATCTTTCATATGGACTCGACAAAACAGGAGATCGAAGAGGTTTGTGAAAAAGCGGAAGCACACGGAATTCAGCTGTATAGCATTTCCACGGATCTGCTCTGGAAATATCCACTCACTTCTGAGGACCAGGAAATTCGCCAGCAAGGCCTATCAGTCGTAAAGAAAATGCTCACCATCGCTGACATCTGTGGTGCTGAATCTATCCTTGTTGTCCCTGGGATTGTGACAGAGGAAACAAGCTATGCGGATGCTTATTCACGAGCTGTGGAAGCATTACAGGAATTAGCTGAAAAAGCTGAAAAGGTAAATGTGAAGATAGGAATAGAGAATGTCTGGAACAAGTTTCTACTCAGCCCGCTTGAGTTTAGCAGTTTTCTTGAAGAGGTCCACTCTCCGAATGTGGGTGCCTATCTTGATATAGGAAACCTTTTCCAGAACGGATTTCCTGAACAGTGGATTCACTGTACAGCAGGGAGAATTGTGAATGTTCATGTGAAGGATTTCAAGCAGTCTGTAGGAAATATGGAGGGATTTGTTCCATTACTTGCGGGTGATATCAACTGGGACAAAGTAAAAAAGGCATTGCAGGAGGCGGGGTACGAAGGCTATGTGGCACCCGAGATTCCACCTCATCGTTTTCACTATGAACTTCAGTTGAAGCAGACGGCTGAAGTGCTGCGCTATTTCTTCAACTGATAATAGTATTTAAGAGAAAGCATGGGGGGAATTCTTCCATGCTTTTTTTGCTTTTAATAACACGCATGCCTGCTTTGAGCCGCCTAAGAAGAGATATCGATCCTATCATGATATAATAAAGGTTCGATAATAAAACTGATAATCAATACAAATAAGGAAGTGCTAATCAAGTGAATGACAGTTTAGACCCCTCTGCTCTCCAGAAACTTGCCCACAGGAAACTAAGCTTTACAGAAATTATCCGGCGAACGATCTTCATAGCGATCGGTATTGCTCTCGAAGCGGTCGCATTAGAAATGTTTCTCGTACCGAACGGCATTATCGATGGCGGTATCGTCGGGATCTCGATCATGCTTCACCACATCACGGGTTTTGCCCTGGGTGCTTTCCTCTTCGTATTAAATCTGCCTTTCTGTTATTTAGGCTACAAACAAATGGGGAAGACCTTCTCCGTGACTTCGATTCTTGCGATTACAGGATTAGCGATCTTTACAACCCTGCTTATCCCCGTGCCGAAGTTCACTGAAGATCCACTGCTTGCGGCCGTCTTTGGCGGTATTTTCTTAGGAATTGGCGTTGGACTGGTCGTAAGAAATGGCGGTTCTTCAGATGGAAGTGAAATCCTAGCGATCTTTATTAACAAAATTTCTCCCTTCTCTGTCGGAGAAATCGTCATGTTTGTGAACATTTTTATTCTCGGCAGTGCAGGCTTTGTGTTCGGCTGGAACAACGCGATGTACTCCCTAATTGCGTACTTTATCGCTTTTAAAATGATTGATGTGACCACAGAAGGGCTGGAGTCTTCGAAATTCGCCTGGGTAATTACCGATAAACACCATCTTGTCGGCGACGCTCTCAATGACCGGCTGGGACGAGGCGTGACGTACTTAACCGGTGAAGGTGCCTACTCGGGAGACGATAAGAAAGTAATTCTGATTATTATCACCCGTCTGGAAGAAGCCAAGCTGAAAAGCATCATTAATGAAATTGATCCGTCTTCCTTTTTAGCGATTGGCGATATCCACGATGTCAAAGGCGGCGGATTTAAAAAGAAAAATATTCATTAAAGAAGTACCTGAGGGGTGCTTCTTTTTTTTAGATTCAAGGTCTGCCACTGAAAATAGCCTCATAATTAAATGTAAAAAATGTATAGGAACTAGTTCTTAAAAAAAATTCTTAGAAAATTATTGAAGATAGGAAAATATGAGCCATGTTTAGGTAATAATTGGTAAGGTTAATCATGTATCTTGATAGGTCTGAATGTACGAAGCAAAATTAGGATCTTGTCGCTGTCGGTTATGATTAGTATGATGATTCCAAAGATAACTCTTGCAGCCAGCAACGCAGATTCTCAAGTTTCACTGCCACAAATCAAAAAGGATCATTTACTTGAAACAAAGACTAATGTAAAGGTCGAAAACGAGAGCGTCACGGTAAAGAACTTAAAAAATCGCAATGTGGATGCCGTTAATTCTCATTTAGAGGATAAGGGAAAAGCGAAGCTCCCAAAGAATACCTCTTCCATTAAGTTTAAGGCTGACGGTACCTCAGTTGTAACAACAGCCGTTGGCTCAAAAAAAATGCTGCCTCAAGGATTTTGGGGAGACGCCTGGCAAGTAACGAAATGTGCGGCGTTTATAACCATGGCTGTAGTACCTGTGTTTAAAGCCTATAAAGCGGTAAAGGCACTCGGCGGGGTTAGAACGACAGCAAGATTACTTGTCGGAGCCGGTAATTCAGAAGACTTTATGGCGATTGCCGGAGGAGCGGCTGCAGAAATTCTCGGCATCAGCGGAATTAGAAGAAACTGCTTCTACTAGAATCATAATCTTTAAGGAGGTTTTCTATTTTGAAAAATGAAGAGATTCTGAGATCTGCTTCCAAGCGGAATGGCGTCCTCGGCAGCCCAAAGACAGCAACGATGGCCGCCTTCACTTATGCAGTGCTGTTTATTGCCCTGATGCTGTTGATGGGCGGGAAGATTACGATTAATGCCCTAGGACTTCCGGCAATTGCCCTTTTTCTTATCACAACTTTCACCGAATATATCTTAAAGACAGATCAAACGCCGAGGTGGCTCGTGATCGGATCGTTCACTATTGCCGCTGTTTTGGCAGTCCTTATGACAGTGGTAAGTGTGTAATGCTCTAATAGAATAGGAGAATTGATGAAACCAACTGGCCGCCCTGTTGGTTTTTTTACTGTTATGAGAGATAGAAATGGATCGGCAATATTATGGGGAATGACAAACTTAAAATCTTCTAAAGAACTACTTGAGGGTTGTCTTGTTTTGACTGATAGAAAGAGGAAAGTTAACAAGGTTTAAGTACACCAAATTGTGATAAAATGAGGGGAAGATTTATGTAGTATGTGAGGAGGGATTGGTTTCATGACCATCGTCAGCTTTTTACTAATTGGCTGGATTTTAACCTGGTTTAAATTTGACCAGACCTTCATTCAGGCTTTTCAGGAGCTTTTTAATAAAAGGATTACGAAAGCGAGTTATTATTTCATCTTTTTTTGTTTCGGAGCACTTGGAGACATTGTCTTACTGGTGACAGGAAGATTTGCTGAGTATTTGTTTTAACAACAAATGAGTGAAAAAGTCCTCATCTTATCAAAGTGTTTCTTAAGTTCAGATGGCAGTTTTAAAGTTGAAGCGGTTTTGATCAAATAATTATGTTTGAATTTTCTGATAGGTTTAGATTAATACATTGACAATTCCACAGAAACTTCTTACACTAATAACAACGTTGTTATTATGAAGCGCAAATAATCTATTCAAAATTCCTTATTTTTTACAGAAAAATAACAACGTTTTCATTTTCGGTAAGGAGGGACCCGGTTCATGCCTGTATTAACGAAGACCTCTGTAAGTTCATTAGAGAGTATAGATGCCTCAGACTTGAATTTAATAGAAAAAGACTTGCCTGAGAAGGCCGTTCAATTTGGAGAAGGCAATTTTCTCAGGACGTATATTAATTGGATGATCCAGAAGATGAATAAGCAGCAGTTGTTTAATGGAAGACTGGTTGCGATTCAGCCGACACCACATGGCAAGGTCGTTCCTAAGTTGAATGCCCAGGACGGATTGTATACGACCATTCTGCAAGGAATTGAAAATGGGAAAGAGAAGCAGGAGGTTGAGGTAAATTCTACCATCTCAAGAAGCATTAACCCTTATGAAGATTGGGATGCCCTATTAAAGTTAGCTGAAGAGCCATCGATTGAGTTTATTTTTTCGAATACAACGGAAGCAGGACTTGCTTATAAGAAGGAAGAGTTTCCGGTAAACGAATCACCGCTTTCCTTTCCAGGTAAGGTGGCTGCCTTGCTGTATCGTCGTTTTGTTTATACCGATGGCGATCCAGAAGCGGGCTTTACAATTATTCCTTGCGAGCTCGTGGAATATAATGGCGACTTGCTGAAGTCTATTGTGCTCAGACTTGCTAGGGAATGGGGACTGCCGGACGCCTTTTCAAATTGGGTCAATCGCCACAATTCATTTTGCAATACGTTGGTCGATCGAATAGTGCCCGGCTATCCGCGGGAAAATGCGGCTGCCCTGGAGGGTCATTTAGGATATGAAGATAAACTGATGGCGGTGGGTGAACCTTTTCACCTTTTTGTAATTGAAGCTGAACATGCCCTTGAACATAAGCTTCCTTTTCAGCAAGCGGGGTTAAATGTGAAGTGGGCGGAAGTTAAACCGTTTCGTGATTTAAAAGTGAGTTTGTTAAATGCTCCGCACACATTATTGTTCTCTGTCGGGTTTCTTTCTGGATTAGAGACGGTCAGGGAGGTAATGGAAGATGAGGTAATGGCCCCTTATGTTCGACATATCATTCAGGTAGATATACTGCCTAACGTTCCGATCGCGGCGGAAGAGAAGCAGGCGTTTGCGGACTCGGTGATCGAGCGGTTTCAAAATCCGTTTGTTAAACATCAGTTAGCGGATCTGGGTTTAAATGCCGTGCAGAAATTTAAAAGCCGTGTTTTCCCTTTGAAACGCTATACCGAGACACTGACTGATTCAATGCTGTTCTCACTTGCCGCTCTAATTCACTATTACAGACCGCATACTCTTCATGAAGGGTACTTTATGGGGATTGATCACAACAGAGAATATAAAGTTCGTGATGATGAAGAAGTCTTGGAACAGTTCACCGCATTCTGGAAGACGAACCAGTCCAAAGAAGAAGTGACATCACTTCTAAGCCAGACAGATTTGTGGGAAGAAGATTTGTCCAATTACACAGAAGAAATATTCCACTGGTTTGAAGCGATCCGGAATCTTGGGGTGAAAAATGCTGTTTGTGACTTGCTTGAAAACCTGGCACGTGTAAGAAATCGATTATAAAAAAGGATGGGATATAATGAAAAACTTTATGGACCAAACGTTTCTATTAAACAGTAAGACGGCGGAGAACCTTTACAATAATTATGCGAAGGATTTACCGATTATCGATTACCATTGTCATTTAAGTCCGAAAGAGATTTATGAAAATAAATGCTATAAGACGCTTGCGGACATCTGGCTGGATGGTGATCACTATAAATGGCGTCTGATGAGAGCAAATGGTGTAGAGGAGAAGTACATTACCGGCGATGCAGATCCATATGAAAAATTCCTGGCTTGGGCACGGACTGTCCCTAAGGCAATCGGAAATCCGGTTTATACTTGGACTCACCTAGAGTTACAGCGCTATTTTAATATTTATATAGCGTTAAATGAAGAAACGGCACCTGAAATATGGGAAACCGTTAATAGTCAGCTGAACCGGGAAGGTTTTGGAGTTCGTAATTTAATTGAATCGTCGAATGTGAAAGTGATTTGTACCACTGATGATCCCGTTGATTCTTTGGAATACCATCAGCTAATTAAAGAAAGTGAGTTTGAAACGGCAGTCTTGCCGAGCTTTCGACCTGATAAAGGACTGGAGCTGAATCGGGATGGATATGAGACTTGGGTAGATAGATTAGCGATCTCCTCAGGGGTGACCATTGATACCTACGAGGATTTTTTATCTGCTTTAGAGGATCGCGTTCGATTTTTCCATGAAGTGGGAGGAAGAGTATCTGATCATGCATTAGACGAAGTGCTCTATCAGGAAACCACCCTTGAAGAAGTGAAGGGAATTTTTAAGAAGGCGATCCAAGGGGAGAAAGTGAGTACGGAAGAAGAAGCGAAATACAAATCCCGGACGCTGACTTATTTAGGAAAGCTTTATGCAGAACACAACTGGGTTATGCAATTTCATATTAGTGCCCAGCGAAATAATAATTCCCGCATGTTTGATCAACTAGGGCAGGATACAGGCTATGACAGCATGAACGATGGCCAGATTGCGAAGCCGTTATCGCA
Organism: uncultured Bacillaceae bacterium; assembly: GCA_963739045.1. Taxonomy (GTDB): domain Bacteria; phylum Bacillota; class Bacilli; order Bacillales; family Halobacillaceae; genus Halobacillus_B. Next base: position 23,602 of record CAVTYY010000004.1, read on the forward strand.
GCTGCTTGATGCGTTAGATCGGGAGGATGCGCTTCCTAAAACCGTTCTTTACTCGTTAAATCCTAAAGACAATCCAGTATTAGCTACGATAGCGGGGAGCTTCCAGGGTGGAGGCATACCAGGAAAGATGCAGTTTGGCACTGCATGGTGGTTTAACGATACGAAGGAAGGCATGTTATCACAAATGAAAACGCTTGCAGATGTTGGACTGCTGAGTCAATTTATCGGTATGCTGACGGACTCGCGGAGTTTTCTGTCGTACACTCGTCATGAGTATTTCCGAAGAATCCTCTGCGACTTGATTGGGAGTTGGGTCGAGAACGGCGAAGTTCCTAATGATGATGAATTGCTCGCTCCGATTATTAAAGGCGTTTCCTATGAAAATGCGGAACGGTATTTAGGGTTTCAGTCGAAAGAACACCAAGTCAAGGTTTAAGCATAAAGGGAGTGGATAGTTGTGGAAGATGTCTTGAAAATTAATGAAAAGGATAATGTAGCGGTAGCTCTTAAGGATTTGTCAAAGGGCACCCGGTTTCAAGTAGAGGAACGGGAAGTAGAAATTACTTCAGATGTTCCACGGGGCCATAAAATTGCCTTAACCTCCTTAGGAAAAGGGGAGGACGTGGTGAAGTATGGTTTTCCTATCGGTCACACGGAAACAGAGGTGCAGCTTGGAGACTGGGTGCATACGTCCAATACGAAAACGAATCTTGCGGGAGTCGACGAGTATGAGTATCATCCTCGTTTTGCCGAAAACCCGTTTAAAAAAGAAAATTTAACCTTTCAAGGATTTAAACGGAGCGACGGACGTGTCGGCATTCGTAATGAACTCTGGATTGTCCCGACTGTCGGATGTGTGAACGGTATTGCTGAACAGATTATTAAACTATTTCAGGCAGAGGTTGGAGACATTGCTCCGTTTGACAATATTCAAGTGCTGAAGCATAACTATGGCTGTTCTCAGCTTGGTGACGACCATTTGAATACGAAAACGATTCTCGGAAATGCGGTGAAGCACCCTAATGCAGGAGGCGTCCTCGTCCTTGGCCTGGGCTGTGAGAATAATAATGTCTGGGAATTCGAGGAGTCTCTCGGAGATTATGACAAAGACCGGATAAAATTTTTAGTTTCTCAGGATGTGTCCGACGAAATTGAAGAAGGAGTCAAGTATTTGCATGAGATCTATCAAGACGCCAAGGATGATCATCGTGAAGAAGTACCGCTTTCTGAATTGAAAATTGGTTTAAAATGCGGAGGGTCAGATGGCTTCTCTGGAATTACGGCGAACCCGCTGCTTGGCAGATTGTCCGATTACATGGTCGCTCAAAACGGGACCACAGTCCTGACAGAAGTTCCGGAAATGTTTGGCGCGGAGAAGCTGTTGATGGAAAGAGCGAAGGATGAGGCTGTTTTTCTTAAAGTAGTCGATTTAATTAATGATTTTAAACAATATTTTATCAAACATGACCAGCCTATCTATGAAAATCCTTCTCCCGGAAATAAAGACGGGGGCATTACAACGCTTGAGGATAAATCTCTCGGATGTACCCAGAAAGCCGGAACATCGGCAGTGACCGATGTGTTGAAATACGGAGAACCGCTCTCCACAAGGGGACTGAATTTATTGAGTTCGCCGGGAAATGATTTAGTAGCCTCCACCGCTTTAGCCGCTTCAGGCTGCCAAATCGTCCTGTTTACAACAGGAAGAGGCACACCGTTCGGCTCTTTTGTACCAACCATGAAGATTTCTACGAATACCCAGCTTTATGAAAAGAAGAAACATTGGATTGATTTTAATGCGGGACAGCTGCTTGAAGGCCGCGATCCCGATGAAGTATTGCAGGAATTTATCCACTATATCATTGAAGTGGCAAGCGGGGATCTTGTGAACCATGAAAAAAATGATTTTCGTGAGATTGCCATTTTCAAATCAGGAGTCACGCTTTAAAAAGGAGAGTAGACTTATGGATACGCTGTATGAGGAGTTAAAGGAAAAGAAAATTATTGCGATTATGAGAGGGATCCCAAGGGGGACGTCCCTTGAAGTGGCGCAAGCATTATACGACGGGGGCGTCAGGTTTCTGGAAGTGACGCTGAATACGGAAGGGGCGCTTGACATCATTTCCGAATTAAAGGAATCCTTTCATGACCAGCTTCGCATTGGGGCAGGAACGGTTTTAACGGCAGAACAAGCAGAGAAGGCCCACGCAGCAGGAGCGGGATATGTGATTTCCCCCCACTTTGATGAGGAAATCGTAACTTTCTGTCTGAGCCGGGGTATTCCTGTCTGGCCGGGGACAATGACCCCCTCCGAGATGATGCGTGCAGTGAACCTAGGGGTATCTGCAGTGAAAGTCTTTCCCGTTGGGGCACTTGGAGTAACGTATATTAAGGATATTCGCGGCCCTTTCCCTCATATCAATATGATAGCCACTGGAGGAGTAAACTTAGAGAACATTCAAGAACTGCTTCGCTATGGAGTAATGGGAGTAGGGTTAGGCGGAAATCTGGTTAATAACCAACTCATTGCGGAAGGGAATTTTAAAGAAATAGAGAACTTGGCAAGACGATATGTAGCGAAAGTGGAAGAAGGTGTCGTTCATGGGTAATCAAGCGGATGTAGTGACTATTGGCGAGAGTATGGTGCTCTTTCAGCCTTACACCAGCGGAACGATTAAGTACACACCCTTATTATCTAAATCCGTAGGCGGGGCGGAATCTAATCTCGCCTTTGGACTTTCTCGTCTCGGAAAAAAGGTGCGCTGGATCAGTCGTGTAGGCAAGGATCCATTTGGCGAGCTTATTTTATCGACCCTTGCCGGAGAGGGGGTGGATGTCAGCCAAACCGTAAAGGATGGGGAAGCTCCGACAGCCCTTTATTTTAAAGAAGCGAAAACTCCCGGGGATCCAAGTGTATATTATTATCGGAAGCATTCAGCTGCGAGCAGGTTTTCACCTGAGCATATTGAATCGACCTGGTTCCAGGGAGCACGACACCTTCACGTTACAGGCATTACTCCAGCTTTAGGCGATAACACTGTGACCTTTATGAAAGAGGTGATGGTGAAAGCAAGAGAGCAAGGCTTGACCATTTCCTTCGACCCTAACTTACGTAGAAAGCTCTGGGAGGAAGAAGTAGCACGACAGGTCCTGCTTGAGCAGATCCCGCTGTGTGACATTTTTTTACCCGGCGTAGAGGAAGCAGAGTTTTTACTCGGCAAAAAGCCAGTGAATGAATATGGAGATCATTTCTTAGACATGGGCCCGGCAGTTGTGGCTATGAAATTAGGAGAGAAAGGATCGGTCGGGTTTGTGAACGACCATATCTTCGAGGAACCCGCTTACGAAGTGAACCAAGTGATAGATACGGTAGGGGCAGGAGATGCTTATGCGGCAGGACTGCTATCAGCTCTGTTAGATGAGGACGACTATTTACGGGAATCTACCCTTGAAAGAATTTTACCCGAAGCGTTGAAACGGGCTAATATTACTGGGGCTTTGGCCACTCAGTTTCAAGGAGATTGGGAGGGAGCCCTTACGTGGGAAGAGGTTCAGCAGCTACTTGATAAGAAAGAGGTCATCACAAGATAATTCAGTCATTTTTGGAAAGGGGATAGAGTATGAGTGTTGGTGTTCTGGCTCATTTGTTCGGCAAACTTCCGTATAAAGAGCTTGCCTACAAAGTGGGTACCAAAGGCTTCACCCACGTCCAGTTAGCTCTTTGGAAGGCCTTCAATGATTATCCGTTTCATAAGCCAGGTATTATGAATCCCGGTCTTGCTGTAGATATACGAAAAGAATTTGAAAAACATGGCGTATCGATTTCAGTTTTAGCTTGCTACCTTCATTTTTTCCAGGGAGATTCTAAAGTAAGGAGAGAAAATATCGACCGTTTCAAGGAACTGATTCGTCATGCAAAATATTTCGGTGCTCCTATGGTGGCCGCAGAAGTAGGAAAAATTCAGACCGAGCGATTGTCCGGGGATGAATGGCGGATCTTGAAAAGAACGCTGGAAGAGCTTGTAGAGGAGGCGGAGAGGTGGGGCGTCTATATCGGAATAGAGCCTGCCAACGATCACTTAATTGGTACTGCAAAGTCGCTCGATCAGATGCTTAAAGAAGTTCCTTCCTCCCATCTCGGGGTGGTTCTTGATCCGGGGAATTTGCTCCATGAAGAAAATTTTTATCAACAAAATGAAGTCATTAAAGAAGCGTTTCAGTTATTAGGCACGCGAATCATTGCTGGTCATGCCAAAGATCGGCTCGTTCGAGAAGATGGGCAGATCCAAACGGTGGTTCCGGGGAAAGGTCAATTAAATTACGAGCTCTATATGGAACTATTGGAGCAATACAAGCCTGGATCTTTCCTTGTTATGGAAGCGGCAAAAGAATATCAAATGCTGGAAGCAAAAAGCTACATTGAGAAAATCCGTGAAGAAGCGAAATTTAAGGTGTCTGTCAGTCAGGAAATGATGCAGTAAGTGGAGAAAGTAATGATAAAGGAGAGGTTTGATGAAAAAATCATGGAAAAGCCGATGGGCAATGGCTTACATTCTCGTTTTACTTTTCACCTGTATACCTACGACCGCGTTTGCCGCTGGCGGCCTGGGAGATGATTGGAACTTTAGGGCATTTGGATCGAACACGAGTGCAGAGAAAAATCCTCCCCCTGCCTTTAATGAAGATCAGTCCGTGACGATTGATGCTTCAGGCGGGAAGATTGCGAGCAGTGAAGAAGGGCTTTCTTTCTACTATAAAGAAGTTTCTGCCGATGATAATTTTGAAATTCAAACCACAGCTTATGCAGACAGCTATAGTCCTGATAGTCAGCGATCGTTTGGACTAATGCTCCGAAACGGTGTGGGAGAGGATGGAGACAGCTCTAAGCAAGCGGCTCATTACATAGCTGTTGGAGCACTCGATGATGCAATGAGAGGATTCTACAATAAAGATGGACTGAAAAAATTAGATGTCTTTTCTAATAACCCTCTGCCTGTGACAGGAGAAAAGTATGATCTCTCTATTAAAAAGTCCGGAAATACATTTGAACTTACCTCTAATGGACAGAGTGAAACAGTCGTAGTCGATGATGCCTTTATGGATGATCTCTATGTAGGGTTTTACGTAGCCCGTAATGGGAAGGTAACGTTTAGCCAGACAGATGTCGACGTTGTTGAGCAACCGATTGATCACTTAGAAGTAGATGCATCCGCTATGAAAACGGACTATTTAGTGGATGAGCCCCTGAATACAGACGGACTAAGCGTGAAAGCTGTCTATGCAAACGGGGAAGAAGCTGACTTAACCAAAGACGACTATATCTTAACAGGCTTTGACAGCAGTGAAGCAGGAACCAACACGATATCGGTCACATATGGCGGCGCCAAAAGTACCATTGACCTGACGATTAAAAGATTAGAACTTACAGATTTAAGTATTCACTACTACCCTGCTCAAACCACGTACTATGTTCAAGACGACTTTGATCCAGAGGGACTGGAAGTCGTTGGTGAATTTGATAATGGGTATAAAGAAGAAGTATTGTCCCCGGATCAATACAACCTTTCCATTGATGGACAAAAGCTTGATGCTGATACCCAGCTTACGCAACCTGGAGAGAATACAGTTTTAATTGCTTCAGATAAAAATCCAGACTTATCCGCTTCCTTTACCATTAATGTAAAAAATGAATCGGTAAAAAATCTTACGGTCAATCAACTGCCAAGAAAGACGCAGTATTTTATTGGCGATGCTTTAAATCTGGATGGATTGTCCGTTGAAGCTACTTATACAGATGGGGTAACCAAGCGATTATTGAAGGATCAATTGAGCGTTTCCGACCTAAACTCGGATACGATAGGAGATCAGGAAATTGTCGTCAGCTTTAAAGGAGCCGAAACTTCTTTTACTGTAAACTTAAAAGAAAAGGAACTTCAAACCATTCAAGTAACCAGTTACCCGAAAACCACCTATGATACAGGCGAAGCTTTTCAACAAGACGGTTTAGAAGTATCTGAGGTTTACGATAACGGCGATCAAGTGGCTCTGGATCAAGATGAATACAGCCTGGATACTTCCAAGGTTAATCGTGATGAGCCAGGCGTCTATCCGATTACGATTACGCCGAAGAATGAAAATCTTGATCCCATTACGTTAAACATCACGGTTCGTGAGGAGACTGAGCCAAAGTGGAAAACGATTGAATTTGGACAGTCTTCAGGTGAGGATACCAACTATGTGGAGAGCGGTGATGATGGAACCATTCATCTTGTAGCCGAGCCAGGAGGCGGAAAAATCACCGGTGACCATGATGGGATCACCTACTATTACACAGAAATTGACGGAACCGAAGACAATTTCAGCCTATCCGCAGATATTAAGGTGAATCGGTATGCCAAACAACCGAACCATGATGGGCAAGAATCTTTCGGTATCATGGCTCGTGATGCGATTGGGGAAAATGGCGACTCTAGTGTCTTTGCCTCTAATATTGCAGCAATCGGCGGATTTAGTGGAGGAACGCAGGATAAAAACGGAACACAGCTGTTTATCCGGGACGGCGTTACCTCTCAAGACGGAGCAGGAAGTAACGGCATTCAAAAAGTCATGCTGGACGATGAAAAACCAACCACTAGCAATACCTACCCTGCAGAAGAATACCATTTAACCTTGTCCAAAACCAATAGTGGCTATACAGGTCAGTTAAATGATGGCAACAGAGAAATATTCTTTGAACCAGACATTTTAACGGTCCAGGATTCGAAAGTTTATGTAGGATTTTACACAGCGAGACTAGCAGATATTGAAGTAAGCCATATTCAATTTTCAAAAACGGGAGCTGCCACGGACCCGCCAAAGGTAGAGGCGCCTAAAGAACCGACCGAACCTGAATTCTCCATTTTATCACGGAGTAAAACGTCTGATGAAAATTATGAACTCCTGTTAAAATCGAATGTTGATGGCAGAGTAACAGTAAAAGAAGGAACTAAAGTCATCAGCCGTGATCAAGCAGTCAAGGAAGGAAGTCCGCTTTCCATTCCAACCGAACTGCCGAACAATGAGAACACGAATTTCAGCTTGACGTTCGTACCTGATGATACGCAATTTTTGACCTCGTACCATAAACAAGTGAAGAACTTTACAGTAACGCGAAAAACATTTGTTCAAGGTCAGAAGATTTACGTAACCCCGGATGGGACAAGTTATGGAACGGGTACAAAGGAAGAGCCGCTTAATTTAGACACGGCCATTGAATACGTTCTTCCAGGTCAAACCATTGAACTTGCGGACGGCAACTATGTTCGGGACGCTAAACTTGAAATCTCTAAATACAATGACGGACGAAAAGGAGCTATGAAATCGCTGGTTGCTGAAGAGGGCTCAGCTCCCGTAATTGATTTTGACAAAAAATCAGAAGGAGTCGTCTTAAGCGGAAACTACTGGCATGTAAAAGGTATCGACTTTGCCCACTCGGCAGTAAATACCCATGGATTTACTGTAGGAGGAGATCACAATATCGTGGAAGCAAGCCGTTTCTATGAAAATGGAGGCACTGGATTGCAAATCAGCCGTACGGACGCGGGTGAAGCAAAAAAAGACTGGCCGTCCGACAACCTTATTTTAAATAGTGAGTCGTTTGACAATCGCGACCCATCTGATAACAATGCGGATGGGTTTGCAGCGAAATTAACAGCAGGAGAAAACAACGTGTTCCGCGGTTGTATTTCACACCATAACATTGATGATGGCTGGGATCTTTATACGAAAGCAGGAACGGGTGCCATTGGTGCGGTGTTGATTGAGGATAGCATTGCGTATGGGAATGGAACCCTTACAGATGGAACAGTTGGTGACGGAGACAAGAATGGTTTCAAGCTTGGCGGAGAAGGTATTCATGTCCCTCACATTATTCGTAACAGCCTTGCTTTTAATAATGGAGCGGACGGCATTACGAGTAATAGCAACCCGGGTGTTCGTGCAGACCATGATATTTCCTTTAACAACGGAGGAAGTAACTTGAATTTCACGACGTATTCTAATATCCAGGAAGACTTTAAGATTGATCAGTTCATCTCCTATAAAACGGAAGATGGAAATAAAGATCAGTACCCTGAAGAATTGGAATCTGATGAGAACTTTTTATTCGATGGGGAAGTCAGTAAAAACGCCTCGGGAGTAGTGCTTACGGATGACAACTTTACGAGTTTAACTCCAGATCTTCCATTTAAGCGAGACGAGCAGGGGAATATAATCACTGGAAATTTCATGGATTTTCATCTTCTAGCTGCGGCGGAGTGGAAACCATCCACGATTAAAAAGCCGAAGCATAAGCAGCACCACGGAAATGGACCGAAAGCGAAAGTTTCCATCACTTTGCAAGATGGAATTTCAGCAAATGAAGTAGATGTTTCTACTATTCGTGTGAATGGGGAGCTGAAACCATTGGATAAATATAAGAAGCAGCATAAGGGAAGTCTTGAAATTGAATTTTCCCGTGGCCAATTGGCTTCGATGTTAGAAAAGGGAAATCAAAAAGTAACACTTACAGGAAATCTTCAGTCAGGATTGCCATTTCAGGCCACTAGTCAAATTAACGTGAGATAAGGAAAAGAAGAGGGAATCCCCTCTTCTTTTCAAAATTTACAGCTCTATTATCCGATGCTGTTAATCATTTGGTGCTTTTTTATTGATAAGACCTACCTGGTTCCGTTCCGAAATTACAAGACAATGGTCCAGGAAATGTACGGAACCATTAATGAAAGTATTGACGCTGGAAAAGTGTACCGTCAATTCTCAACTAGCCCATGCCATGCAAATTGGCTTTCATAGATCAACGGATGAATCAATAACTTTTTCCAGGTTCACATGACATTTTGTAATAGAAATAGGTTTCGTTCCTCTATTGTTCGTAAAGGGGGGAGGGAAACGTCGAGACTCCTGTGGGAGAAGAGTACAGGTACGGCTGAGGAGACTCAGCGGACGCCCACGGAAAGCGAGATGTTTCCCGGCCCCCTTTTCTCTTATTTAATTAACGAAACCCTTTTCAACAATAGGGATTCTTTTATGGTAGAACTGACTTGACTTTTTTCACTTCCATAGATCAACACTGAGATTGACCAGAACCAAATTTACAAGAAAGAGGGAACAAAATTGACAGGCAAAAATGGACAATTGTCGTACAAGCAGCTCAGTGCTTTTTTTATTCCCTTAGGATTTTCAGCAAGCCTGACTTCGATCACCCATGTGATTATAAATGGAACACTCAGCAGGGGGGACCATGCGGCATTTATTATTGCCTGCTATGCGGTAGCTTTCGCCTTATTCGGGATTATCGAACGGCCGATCATCGTGTTCAGGCAGACGTGTTCCGCCCTTGTAAAAGATGTGCAGGCTTTTAAAGTTCTCTCATTATTTATGGTGATTCCTATGGTGCTCATCTTGGGAGTCAGCCTGTTAATGGTGTCCACATCTTTCGGAGACTGGGTGTATGTACAGCTGTTTAATGCCGATGAAAATATGATCCAAACGATCTCGAATACCTTTGCGATCATTTTGTTTGTCATTCTTTTCTCAGGCATTCGCGGACTATATCAGGGGATCATCATTAATCACTTGGAAACGAAATGGCTGTCTATTATGGTTGTCATTCGACTCGTTATTATGTTTTTGGTTGCTTATTTATTCGTCTACTTTGATGCCATTACCAGCGCGAGCGGTGCTATATTATTCTTAGTAGGCATGCTGGTGGAATGCGTGATCAGCGTGTGGAAAGGGACAGGGATTTTAAAAAATTCGTATAAACAGAAAGGAAAGCCCTTAAGAAAGAAAGAAATTGCCAATTTTTACTTGCCCCTCGTCTTTTATTTCGTCATCCAGACCATTCTTGTGCCGATCATTTATGTGTTTCTGGCTCATACGAATAACATTGAAATGGGAATCGCTTCCTTTGCGCTTGCGTTTAGCATTACGCAGATGCTTTTAAGCTTCTTTATGTACACTCACCAGCTAGTTCTTCAGTTGTACCTTGTCAATAAACAAAAGGTGATTAAATTTATTGTCGGGATTAGCCTTCTGCCTACGATAGCTTTAGTCATTCTATGCTATACCCCTGTGGGGACGTGGTTTATGGAGGAGGTCATGGGTGCGAATCATGAATTGACTGAAGCGACTATTATGGTTTTAAAGTTTTTTATTATTAAAACATTTGTCTTCCCCTGGGTAGACTTTTTAAATGGTTTTCTTATGCTGCACCGGAAGACGAAAAGAATGGCCGCCGCTCAAGTTGTGAATTTAGTTACCGTCATTGTCGCTATTGCTCTACTTGTCAACTATTTTCCAAATTGGAATGGGGTGAACGGTTCGATTGCAGCCTCTTTAGGAGAGTTTGTAGGAATGGTGATTGTCAGTATTGTTGTGATCCGGTTAACCCTCGCGGAAAGAAAAGAGATGGAGCAGTCTGCCTAGTTCTTTCGCCTTAAAAACATTTAAGATTTTCTGAATTATGATATAATTCGATATAAAAAGAAGGGGGAGGCGAACGTGAGATTCAAACCATTTTACAGCAACTTTAAGATTGAAAACAAAATTTTCTCTGTTTCCCTCCTCTTATTATGTATTTTTGGCCTGCTAGGTATGATTACGTATCACTATTTCACTTCTCTTTATGAAGAAAGAATTTATGAAGAGTCAGCCGATATGCTTCAGCTTTCCTCTTCAATCATTGATAAAGAATTGAATTTTGTGGAAAATCTATCCTTTCAGGCAAGCACTGATACAGCCATTCAAAGCTATCTTCATACCATCAATGAAAATAAATTCAGCTTTGAATCTTATAAGACAAAACCGAAATTACTGGAACGGCTGCTGAACTATGCTTCCACTCGACAGTACTTCTCTTCCATGCAGATCATTGATTTATATGGCGAAAAGTTTACCACGGGCTACGATACCCAGCTTGCTAATGACTCCAAAAAAATTAGTCAGCTGCTGGCGAAGTCGAATGGAGCCAATATTTGGACAAAAATTGATCAGGAAAACGGAATTTCTTCAGCAAGGATGATTAGAAGAAAGGCGAACCTTAATCTGCATCGGATGGGGACATTAATTATATCCATTGATATGGATGAATTTGTGAAACAGACGTTAAATTTTTCACCTGATAATAAGGATTTCGTGATCACCAGCAATAATGAGATCTTCTACCAGAGCAGTGATCGGGATTGGAAATTCAGTGATTTCTCTAATGAGAAAAAAGGAAGCGGTTACACAACCACGGAGATTGACGGAAAGGAATACCTGCTGTCTTATTATCACTCTCAATTTTCCCAGCTTACGTATCATCATCTTCTTCCTTACGACAATATTACGAAACAAACTACAATGATCAAACTTATTATGATTGGATGTTTTGTGCTTATGTTTACTCTGATCATTATTGTGAGTAAGCGGGCCTCTATGAATATCTCAAAACCGCTCAAAGTTCTTTCCGCTCGCATGAAAAGAGTACAGGAGGGCGACTTTGAAGCGCCTTTACCGGAGAAATACTACGATGATGAGATCGGAGAGCTGCATGATAATTTTCGGTTAATGCTAGACCGCATCAATGAATTAATTAAAGAGAATTATACGAAACAGTTGATGATCCATGAAACTGAATACAAAGCTCTTCAAGCACAAATCAACCCTCATTTTTTATATAATACCCTAGATTCGATCAATTGGCTGGCTAAAGTAAACAAGCAGAAGAAAATCTCCGTAATGGCGAATGCACTGGGAACTATGATGCGAAACATTATTAGTAAAAAGGAGCCAATGATCACCATTAAAGAGGAACTTGAGATTGTAAATAATTACATTACGATTCAAAAGTACCGCTATGAAGAAAGGCTGAATTTCTCGCTTGATATTCCCGAAGCCTATGAACGAGGGAAAATCCCCAAGCTATCACTTCAGCCTATTATTGAAAATGCCATCCAGCACGGATTAGAAGAAATGATTAATGAATGCCGGATTGTGGTGACCATTACCGAGAAAGGTGAAGACATTGAAATCGCTGTTTCTGATAATGGCCCCGGGATAAAAGCCGAAAATCTTCAAGGGATTTACCGCGGAGAAATTCGTTCGAAAAGCTCAGGAATTGGATTAAATAATATTAACGAACGGATCAAAATGATGTTTGGAGATGAGTATGGAATTGATATTGAAAGTGAGTTTGGAACGGGAACAAAGGTGAAAATACTACTACCATTTGTGACGGGGTGAGGTCTTATGTATAAGGTTCTTTTAGTAGATGATGAAGTGAATATATTAGAAGGAATTGCAGCTATCGTTGATTGGGAAGGCTGTGGCACTGTACTGGAATCTAAAGCCCGTCATGGGCAAATGGCCTATGAACTGATCAAGAAGCAGCAGCCGGACATCGTCATTACAGATATTAAAATGCCTGGAATGAATGGGGTGGAGCTGATTCAGAAAGTCCACCGAGAGTACCCGGCCATACGGTTTATTGTTTTATCGGGGCATGATGAATTTGAATTTGCCAAGACAGCTATGGAGTCCAGTGTGAAACATTACCTGCTTAAGCCAAGTGATGAAGAGAAAATTGAAAAGGCTCTAAAGCAAATCGTAGAAGAACTGGATGAAGAAGAAACAAAGGAACAATTTCTGACCGATATGCACCATCATTTGCAGCAGGTAATGCCCAAAGCAAAAGAACAATTTCTTAAGGATTTTATTACGAACAAAAAATACGGCGTCCAGCATTGGGAGTATTATAGTCAAGTGTTCAAATTCGACACTAACGCCGAGGAATTTCGCCTTTTGGTAGGCCGCATAGATGACGATTATGAATATGAACATTTAATGGCGCTGAAAAAAATAATCGTGGAAGCCGTGGGAGAGGAGCGGATTCCACTGGAAACAACGGTTGGCGATAAGTTTGTGATTTTAGTAGAAATGGTGTCATTGGAGGACGTCATCAGCCGTCTGGAGAAAGCAAAAGAATCTTTTTCCAGCTTTTATCCAATGGATTATACCGTGGCGGTTAGTGACAATGGAAGCATCAGCCAGTTGCGGCAGTTATATAATGAAACATTAAACGGGCTGACCCAGCGTTTTTATGTTGCTGAAGGAAGCATCATTACCATGCAGGATATGAAGAAAGATAAAACCAGGGTCGAAGAGCTGCAGTATGACCATGAAGACTTAATCTATGCCGTAAGAAGCGGCAACACAAACATGGTGCTCCGCTATTTAAACGATTTTTTTGAAGAAGTATGGCAGGAAAAATATGAGGTGAGTCTGGTCCAATCTCATTGTCTCGAATTATTTATGTCGATCATTCGGCAGGCGAGTAAAGAAGATATGGATGATTACTTGAAAAAAATCGGCATTTTCCTGGAGTACGAAAAGCTGCATGAGTTAAAGCAGTTTATTGAAGAGACAGCAAGTGAAATATCCAATTATCATTATGAGCGGACGAAGCAAACCCAAAGCAATATCATTAACCGGGTCATTGAGTATGTGGAGAAGCATCTGTCCGATCAAGAGCTCTCCTTATCCCATATTGCCGCTGATGTCCTTTATATGAATTCAGATTATTTAGGAAAACTTTTCAAAAAAGAGATCGGTGAGCGATTTTCCAGTTACTTGGTACGCAGGCGGATTGAAAAAGCGATTGAAATGATTGAGCGGTCAGATGAAATAAAGATCTTCGAAATAGCGAAAGAGGTTGGATTTGGGAATAACCCGAGGTATTTTGGACAAGTGTTCAAGAAACAGACAGGTGTGACACCTACGGCTTATTTAAATAACAAATAGAGAGCTTATGGGGCAAACTTCCTGTAAGCTTTTTTCTATGTGGGGGAAGAAAATAAACGTGTGATCGATCCACATGTTTATACTTGTCGAGAATCCTTTTTTTGAAAGGTTAATTTTATTCTATACCCTCTATGCGGCAGAAATATTCTTCTTTACCTAGTGAATTATGACAAAATTCAGAGGATTGTCTGTTTTTTATACATTCATGTCTGAAAATTCTATTTATTAGAAAAATGATAGACCGTATGATGAACATATCAACAGAAAGCGCTTTCAAAAATTATGGGGGAGGTAACAAAGAGTGAAGAAAAAATTTATTTTATTGACGTTTCTATCGATCATGCTGATTGGATTGCTGGGGGCATGTTCAGATAGTGAGAATGCTTCCGGTGAAGAAAGTGATGACGGGGTAACAACTTTAAGGATGTCCTGGTGGGGCTCACAAAGCCGTCATGACCAAACTCAAGAAATCATTAAAAAGTTTGAAGAAGAAAATCCTGACATAAAAATTGAAGCCGAGTTTACTGGGTTTGATGGTTATTTTGAAAAAATGGCAGCTCAGGCAGCCGGGAACAACCTTCCAGACATTATGCAGCAAAACTTTGGTGAATACTTAAATCAATATGCTGATAAAGGACTTTTAGCTGATCTTACTCCCTTTGTTGAAGATGGATCCATTGATGTGGATGGAGTGGATGACACGATCATGAATTCAGGTAAGAAAGACGGGAAGCTGTTGGGAATTCCAACTGGTACAAACGCTCTGACTGCTTTCTACAATGAAGATATGGTGAAGGAAGCGGGCATTGATCCTGCTACGCTTGCCGATGGAGAATGGACTTGGGAAGATTACGAAAAATATGCTGGAAAAATTCATGATGCTACTGACAAATTCGGCGCAAGACTGATGGAGCCGAAAAACCTTTTTGAATACTATTTGAGAGAAAAAGGCAAGAAACTATTTAACGAAGATGGCACTGCATTAGGATATGATGATGATCAGCTTCTTGTAGATTACTTTAATCGTAACCTTAAATTGAAAGAAGAAGGTGCGGTTCCAGGTTATGAAACGATTCAGCAAATTAAAGGTGTGGAAGACGAATTAATCGTTCGCGGAGATGCTGCCTTTGACTTCAGATGGTCGAACCAGGCTACAGCTTTAGACAGCGCCGCAGAAGGTAAACCACTCAAAATGACATTGCTTCCTGGGGAAAATAATGATCAAGGGATGTATTTGAAACCAGCGATGCTGTGGTCGATTAGTGAAAACTCTAAACACAAAGAAGCTGCAGCTAAGTTCATTGACTTCTTTGTCAATAATATCGAAGTTTACAAAATTGGCGGATCCGACCGCGGGGTACCGATTAAACCGGATATTCGCGAGCAGTTATCTTCCGACTTAAGTGAAACGGATAAAAAAGTATTTGATTACATTGATATGGTAACTAAACATAGTTCTGCGATCGATTCTAACTTCCCTCCTGAATCTTCTGAGGTGCTGGCTGATCTTGAAAAGATTGATGAAAAAGTAATGTATGGTCAGCTTTCACCTGAAGATGGAGCCAAACAGTTTAGATCGAAAGTAGAAACCATTCTTGGACGGTAACAATTGAGGGAGAGTGGGCCCTGATGATCGTTGGTCAGGGCCTTTTCTTTTCGAAAATATTGAAAGAGGTGAGTGTGGTGATACCCGAAAAGAAAATGCATGATGAATTAGAACCTCAGCACGCTGCGAAGAAACCGCAGCAGAAGAAAAAGAAAATAGCTCCTCCAAATAAAAAATTGAGAACAGGAAATAAGAATTTCACTGGTTATATGTTTATATCCCCATTTCTAATAGGATTTATGGGTTTAACACTATTTCCAATCTTGTATTCTCTTTATCTCTCGTTTACTGACTTTGATCTAATGGGTACGCCGAACTGGATAGGTTTGGATAACTATGTCCGCATGTTTACTGCTGACCCAACTTTCTGGCATTCGATGAAGGTTACCTTTTTCTATGCTGGAGTGGCTGTGCCGATCCGTTTAGTGTTTGCCTTACTGGTAGCACTAGCCTTGAACAAGGTTGTTGAAATGGTTGGCTTGTATCGAACACTGCTTTACTTACCTTCTGTAGTGGGTGGAAGTATCGCCATATCGATTATGTGGCGTCAGCTGTTCGGTGATGATGGAGCGTTTAACTCAATTCTTTCTTCAATTGGACTGCCTACTCATTCCTGGTTAGGAGACCCAGCCACCGCTATTTGGACTTTAATAGTGCTATACGGCTGGCAGTTTGGTTCTTCAATGTTAATTTTCCTGGCTGGTTTGAGAAACATTCCGAAAACTTATTATGAAGCCTCGAGTGTGGATGGAGCCGGCCCGCTGCGTCAATTCTTTATTATTACCATTCCACTGCTTACACCTGTCATTCTCTTTAATACCATTATGCAGGTGATTCAAGGTTTCATGGCCTTTACACCAAGTTTTGTCGTGACGAACGGAGGTCCAGTGGATAGTACGCTGCTTTATGTGCTTTATATGTATCAGCGCGCGTTTGAATATTTCGATATGGGTTATGCTTCCGCGATGGCCTGGGTCATGCTCGTCATCATCGGGATCTTCACAGCGATTATCTTCAAGAGTTCTGAACATTGGGTGCACTATGAGGATGGAAAATAAGGAAAGGAGCCAGCTGCAGTGAAAAACAAAAAGACGAAAAAAATTATTCAGCATGTATTAATGGCTGTGTTCTCTTTAATCATGATCTATCCACTTGTCTGGATGATCAGTAGTTCGCTTAAAGAAAGTTCCACTGTATTTATGGATGCAAAATCACTCATTCCAAAAGGATGGCATTTTGAGAACTACGTGGAAGGATGGCAGGGTTTTGCTGGTATTTCATTTAGTAAGTTCTTTTGGAACTCTTTTGTCATTACCATTATTGCGACAGTAGGAAGTATTGCTTCCTCTACTTTAATCGCATTTGGATTTGCAAGAATTAAATTTGCCGGCAAGAAAATTTGGTTTATCTGCATGATGCTTACGATGATGCTTCCGTTTGAAATGGTTATGATCCCGCAGTATATCATGTTTAATAAGTTTGGCTGGATTGACACGTATCTGCCGTTAATTCTGCCAACCTTCTTTGGGATCCCGTTCTTCATCTTTCTGATTATGCAGTTTATCCGCACAATTCCCACAGAGTTAGATGAAGCAGCCAAAATAGATGGATGTAACACATTTGATACGTTTTTTCGTATTATCGTGCCTCTGATTGTACCGGCAATGATGACTTCAGCTATCTTTTCGTTTTACTGGAGATGGGATGACTTTATGGGACCGCTCATTTACTTATCTACACCCCAAAAGTACCCGGTTTCCCTGGCACTTAAACTTTTCTCGGATCCAAACTCAGTAACCAACTGGGGGGCGATGTTTGCGATGTCCACTCTAAGTATTCTGCCGATTTTTATCATTTTCTTTATTTTTCAACGCTACATTGTCGATGGAATCAGCTCGACAGGTATGAAGTCGTAAATAAATTCTAAGGAGAGATTGTGCATGGTTTCCAATCAACAAAGTTCTGTTCAAGAGAAATTAAAAACCCCTTTAGATTGGGGAAAGGCGGCTTGTGATTCCTTAATGGCTTTTTTCCGGCCGGAAGAATTACCACCCGATGGAAGATGGCACTATCACCAGGGCGTGTTCCTGGAAAGTATGCGCCAGCTAAAAGAAGTGACAGGAGAAGCTTCCTATCTTTCCTATATTAAAGCTTACGTAGACCATAACATCGATGAACATGGGAATTTCCTGTGGAACCGCAAAGAACTGGATGCGATTCAGGCTGGTCTCCTCCTCTTTGAACTGGATCAAAAATATGAGGACACCCGTTATAGAAAAGCAGCCAAAAAGCTGAGAAATATGTTCCCTACCTTAAACACCACGTCTGATGGCGGTTTCTGGCATAAAGATGGCTATCCTTATCAAATGTGGCTGGACGGATTATATATGGGCGGCGTCTTCTCTATGAATTACGCCAAAGCTTACAATGAGCCCGAATTGCTGGACATGGTCTTAAATCAGGAACGGCTCATGCGCAAACATACGTTGGATAAAGAAACCGGGTTATACCACCATGCGTGGGATGAAACGCGTTCCCAACCGTGGGCGGATTCTGAAACCGGGAAGTCTCCTGAATTTTGGGGAAGAGCCATCGGTTGGTATGGCATTACTTATAACGAAATTTTGGACTTTCTTCCTGAGAACCATGAAGCAACAGGTGAAATTCAGCAAGCGCTGAGCGATCTGGTAGAAAGCCTGGTGCGTTATCAGGATGATAGATCAGGATTATGGTATCAAATCGTAGATAAACCAGACCATACGGACAACTGGATTGAAACGTCCTGCTCTGCCTTGTTCATTTATACGATTGCGCGGGCTATACGCGGCGGGCAAGTGGACGAAAGTTTCAAGGAACAAGCAATTAAAGGCTATCGCGGTTTGTTAGAGCGTATGGAGTTCAATGAAGAAGGAAACTTTATCATGCCGGAAATTTGCATTGGCACTGGGGTCGGAGACTATGAACACTATGTGAACCGCCCTAAAACGGCAAATGATTTACATGGTGTTGGGTCCTTCGTGCTCGCCAGTCTGGAAATGCAGCATCTTTTACCTGAACTCTAAGGCCAATTATTTGAAAAATGGAGTTGTGATTATGAGAAAATTTGCAGTTTGTGGTGTGAGTAAACGAGCCAATGATATGTTTATCAGACCGATGATTGATACTTTTGCTTCTACAAGCAAGCTTGTCAGTTTATTAGATAAAGATTCCAAGCGGTTTGCTGTATGTAAGTCGGCATTTCCTCAAATAGAAAATGTGCCCGAATATAGTGAACAAGAATTTGAAAAAATGGTCAAAGAAACGAACCCTGATACCGTCATCGTGACGAGCCGCGATGACACTCATGTTCACTATATTCTTAAAGCACTGGAACACGACTTGGATGTGATTTCAGAAAAGCCTATGACAACTACAGCCGCAGACAGCCGTAAGGTCATGGAAGCTGAAAAGAACAGTAAAGGAAAAGTAACCGTCACTTTTAATTACCGCTATAACCCTTATCATATGAAAATTAAAGAACTAATTTTAGCTGGTAAAGTCGGCCGCATCACTTCAATTGATTTAAACTGGTATATTGATACGTACCACGGGTCGAGTTATTTTCAGCGCTGGAATCGCATGCGGGAATTCTCAGGCGGACTTTCGATTCACAAAGCAAGCCATCACTTTGATTTAATTAATTGGTGGACGGATCAAAAACCTGAAGAAGTATTTGCTTTTGGAGACTTAAACTACTATGGACCAGAAAGTGAATACAATCCATTGAAAGAAGATGGACGTCACTGTAAGACCTGCCATGTTAAGCGTGATTGCTCGTACTACATGAGGTGGAATTCAAGAAGTGACAGTGCTGTCGTAGAGGATGATCATATTGATTCAGATGAAGCCAGGAAAGACGGCTACACAAACTATCGTCCGGATCAGTGTATTTTTGATTCAGAGATAGAAATAGAAGATACGTATACGGCTGCGGTCAAGTATGATCAAGGAGCGCTGCTCAGCTATTCGATTAACTTCTCCCTTCCGTATGAAGGGTACCGGCTGGCGATCAATGGGACGAAGGGGCGTATTGAAACCACCGAATTTCATGCTCCGTCTCGTGTGCCTTTTCCTGTGCCTGAACAAACGATCGAGTATTTCCCGCTGTTTGGGTCAAAGGAAACCATTAATGTCTTAAAACGCGGCGGCGGCCACGGCGGCGGGGATCCTGTCATTCAAGAAGATATTTTCATGGGCGAGGATCCAGCCAGGTCCTATCGAATTCTTTCTGGAAGTGAAGACGGGGCTTATGCAGTAGCTACAGGGGAAGCGGTGTGGAAGTCGGTGAAAGAAAAGCAGTCGATTAAAATTAAAAATTTATTAAATCAGCCTAGTTTAATCCGAGAGTCATAACCGGAGGCTGAACCATTGTCAGGAGGTTGAAACGTATGCAAAACGGACGGTTATTAACAGGGGTTCTTGCTCTATGTAATTGGGTGACCCACTTTGCTTTGTTAAATTTGCTGTGGATTGGCTGTACGTTACTAGGAGGCGTGGTATTCGGGATAGGTCCAAGCACAGTCGCCCTTTATGCGGTGTCCAGAAAAGCAGCTGAGGGAGAAACTGAAATCCGCTTAGCGAGAACGTTTTTCGCGACGTTTCGTAAGGAATTCTTTCGTGCCAATAGTTTAGCTCTCTTGTTAACGGCAATCGGATTCATTTGCTTTTACGATCTTGATTTCTTTCGCCAGGCGGAAGGAACAGGATATGAAATCCTATCCTTTGTATTAGTAGCATGCTGTCTCGCGTTTATTATTGTCCTTCTTTACATTCTTCCAGTTTATGTGCATTATAACTTGAAGATCCTGGGCACGATCAAGCAGGCTTTGGTCATCGGATTTCTAAAACCGACGAACTTAATTCTTATGATTGTCACGTGCCTTTCCACGTATTATTTTTTCATTTCGTTTCCTGGGTTTATTCCAATCTTCGGCTTCACCATTTTCGCCCATGTGAACATGTGGATTGGGTTGAAATGCTTTGAGAATATTGATGAGTTAATTGTGGAGAGCAGGGCGGCTTAATAGGCATAGACAGGGGCTGACTCTTTCATAAAGAGAGAGATCAGTCTTTTTTTTCACGGCGGGGAGTGCATAGGTTATGGTGGAAATTGTATTTATCTTTCTCAATATTATTATTCCGGTGTTTCTATTAATTGGGATCGGAGCTTTAATGCATAAAGCCTTTAAATTAGATTTGTTTACGCTTGCGAAACTGAATATCTACTTCTTAAGTCCGGGGTTTGTACTGGTGAACTTATATGAATCTTCTTTCTCAATTGGTCTTTTAGGAAAGATCATTCTCTTTTTTGCGATCTTTATTTCACTTTTATATTTGATCGTCCAGCTGATTGCTAAACTTGGAAAATACAATCAAGGCGTGCGAGGCGTGTTTACAAATAGTGTTGTCTTATACAACTCTGGAAACTATGGAATTCCAGTGAATGATCTCGCATTTAAGCATGATCCCTTTGCTGCAACGATCCAAGTGATTGTGATGACCCTGCAAAATGTGTTTTCGTACACGTTTGGAATCTTTTCGTTAAGGTCGGTGGAAGAGGGAAAGTTCAGGGCGCTGATTGGTTTACTGAAGATGCCGGCGATTTATGCGATGACGATCGGAGTTTTATTAAACATCAGCCACGTAGAGCTACCATTGTTTCTGCTTAAGCCTGCCGAATATATTGCGAATGCGATGGTAGGAGTTGCGTTGATTACTTTAGGAGCACAAGTCGCACAGCTTTCCTTTAAGTTTAAATTGCTAGTCGTCTACTTTAGTGTTTTTATCCGCTTAATCATAGGACCGGTATTGGCAGGAATCATTATTTGGGTGCTGCATTTTGATGGACTTCTGGCGCAGGCCCTGCTCATTTCTTCTGGGATGCCGAGCTCTGTGAACAGCGCGATCATTGCCCAGGAATATCGAAATGAGCCAGAGCTTGCCGCTCAGATTGTGCTGGCTTCAACAATTTTCAGTATGATTACGGTGACGATGACGATCTATCTGGCCCATCTCTTATTTTAATAAAATATGTTCAGCTAAAGGTGTGGACAGGGAGGCAAGACCATTGGCAGCAAGCTCAGCGATCTTCTTTGCCCCTTCTTGATTGAGATGGGTATCATCCTGGACGCCTTCTGGGAAATATGAAAGCTCACTTTTGTCATACCACATAAACAACTGCTTGGCGGCTTCTGGTCCTTTCGCCTGTAAAAGCTCGGTGGTCAGCGTCGTTAAGTCCACCAGCGGTACGTCTTGCCTCTTTGCCGTTTCTCTCATAGCGACAGGATAGTCGCCGTGTGTAGGAAGCAATTCTCCAGACTCGTTAAATTTCCGTCTTTGAATCGGTGTGAGAAAGATCGGATTCGCCTTCAGCGCTCGCGCAGTTTCAATGAATGTTTCGAGATTTCTTTGATAAGTCGAGAAAGGTTCTGTTCTTCTTGCCGCTTCAGGTTTACTATCGTTATGACCAAATTGGATGAAAAGGTAATCGTGTGGCTGGATTCTGCTTTCTATGTCCTTCAGCCGTCTTTCTGCTAGAAAGCTTTTCGTACTTCTCCCATTGGCAGCGAAGTTATAGGTGAAGACATCCTTTGTGAAAAAATGGGGGAGCATCTGGCCCCAACCTGTTTGGGGAAAGCTTGACGTAGGGTAGTCAGCCATCGTTGAATCGCCTGCTAAATAAACATTCATTGGTTTAATTCTCCTCGATCGGCTTACACGAAGCCGTAATATTTAGTTCTGATTCTAAATAGATGCTATGGTCGATATCTTTATTTTCTACCACATCCATCAATACTTCTGCAATTTTATTAGAAATGGTCTCCAGCGGTACTCCCACTGTAGAAAGCGGGATTTCAAACTGCTCTGTTGCTGGAATATTATCATAGCTGATAATGGAAAGATCGTTTGGAATGGATAGTTCTTGTTCGTGAATCGCTCGTAAAATTCCTTTAGACAAATCATGACTGCCACTAATGATTGCGGTCGGTCTTTCTGAGCTATGCAGTAAATTTCTAGCTGCATCATACCCGTCATACTGCTCTAAGTCGTTCACATAAACGATGGGACATGTATGAGCTTTAAGACCATGGTGTAGAACTGCTTTAGTGAAACCGCTGACCTTTTCTTCTTGAAGATGATCTTGATCATGCATAGCTCCAATGTAACTAATTCGTTGATGGCCATGTGAAATGAGGTAGTCAGCAGCTGAGAAAATTGCTTCCCTTCGATTGACATCCACCGTCGGAAATGGAGAGTCTTGATGGGCAAGCCCGTAGGTGACGATGGGGACCGTGGAATTCGCGGGTTCACTGGAGTTCTTTTCATCAAATGCCACGATGGCATCGACCTGATAACGATTAAACGTCTCAATAGCAAATTCCATTTCATTAATAGAAATAAGGGTCGTATAAGAAAGCTCTTCTAATTGCTTATTTAAGCTGGTAATAAGAGCAGAATGAGTGACCCGCTCAATGGTCGGCCAGATCACGCCAATCGTATAGGACTTTTTTGAAACTAAACTGCGGGCAGCGACGTTCGGTTGATAGCCGAGCTGCTTAGCAATTTGGATAATCTTTTCTTTCGTTGGTTCTTTTACTAATGGGCTGTTTCGCAGCGCTTTCGAAACCGTTGAATAACTAACGTCCGCTGCTTTTGCGATATCTTTAATGGTTACTCCCATACGTGTGCCACCTTTACTAATGAATGGTTCCATATTTTTTATAGCTCAATAATTGTCTTACTCTTTCCGTCTTGATGTGCCACCTGTAAATTTCATTATAAAGTTCTCCTCCAATCAAAACAATGTGTTAGATCAGGAGTAAAGAGCAATCATTGACAAAGTAAGCCTTTACATTTACAATAATAACAACGTTGTTATTATTGTGCAAATCGAATGAGAAACGAACGAAGGAGGCTTCATCCAAATGGATTCGCTATTTTCATTAAATGGAAAAACAGCTCTTGTCACGGGTGCCAGCAGGGGACTTGGTCAAGGCATTGCCATAGGGCTTGCCAAGGCAGGAGCAGAGGTCATTGGCGTTGGAACAAAAAATCTGCAGGAAACGAAACAAGAAGTGGAAGCAGCTGGAGGAAAATTTCACGAGTTAATCTTTGATTTAAGTGAAGAAGGAGCTCCAGAAAAGCTGGCCAGCGATGCGATAGCCCTGACTGGACGTATTGATATTCTCGTAAACAATGCAGGAATCATCCGTCGGGCTGATGCAGAGCAATTCTCAAATCAAGATTGGTATGATGTGATCAATGTAAACCAGCATGCTGTCTTTCAATTAAGTCGTGAAATCGGCAGACATATGTTAGAAAATGAGAGCGGTAAAATCATTAACATCGCTTCTATGCTTTCCTACCAGGGAGGGTTGAAAGTGCCTGCTTATACAGCAAGTAAACATGCGGTTGCAGGCTTGACTAAATCGTTAGCGAACGAGTGGTCCAGTAAAGGGGTGAATGTGAATGCCATTGCACCTGGATATATGGCTACAGACAACACCGCTCCATTAAGAGATAACAAAGAACGCTATGAGTATATTACTTCACGTATTCCACAAGGAAGATGGGGAACACCCGACGATTTGCAGGGAGTGGCTGTCTTTCTTGCTTCCGACGCTGCCAATTATGTAAACGGTCACATTTTAAATGTCGACGGCGGCTGGATGAGCTCATAAAACTAGTAATCTTAGAGAGGAGAATGAAAATGGAAATTAGACATGCGACCAATCCAACTGACGCGAAACAATATGATAGTGAAAGATTAAGAAGTGAGTTTTTAGTGGAGTCCCTGTTTGTTCAAGGGGAACTGAACATGGTCTATTCTCATTATGATCGTGTGATTACAGGGGGTGCCATTCCCACTAATTCTGCTTTAGAACTAACAGATAAGGAAACGTTGAAAACGGAATATTTCCTTGAGCGAAGAGAAGTTGGAATTATCAATATCTCCGACGGCAAAGGGCAAGTACTTGTCGATGGAGAAACCTATGAACTGAATAAGCGGGACTGTCTATATGTAGGGTTGGGGAATGAAATGGTGGAACTGAAAAGTGTTGATTCCTCTCAGCCTGCTAAATTCTATTTTGCCTCAGCAACCGCACATAAAAAATATCCAACGAAGAAACTGCCGATTGAAGACGCGACTCCACAAAAGTTGGGATCAGATGCTGAATCCAATAACCGTACGATTTATAAATATATCCACGAGGACGGTTTACAAAGCTGCCAGTTGATGATGGGCATGACCTTGCTTGCACCAAACAATATGTGGAATACTATGCCTCCTCACGTTCACGATCGCCGCATGGAAGCCTATCTTTATTTTGACATGGACGAGGATTCTCGTGTCTTCCATTTTATGGGACAGCCTAACGAAACGCGTCATATGATCGTGAAAAATGAACAAGTGGTTCTCTCTCCTCCCTGGTCAATTCACTCGGGCGTAGGGACGAACAATTATACCTTCATTTGGGCAATGGCAGGAGAAAATTATACGTTTACAGACATGGACCATGTGAAAATGGATGAACTGAAATAGAAAATGTGAGCCGGTTCAACACCCAAAGTTGAGCCGGTTTTTTTCTCAGGAGGATAAAAAGCATGGCAGATTTAGAGTCCTATCTAGAAATCCTTTATAAACAAACTTTACCCGCTTCCCTTTCAGTGGAAGAAAGGAAGCGGATGCTTCTCGAGAAACTAGGAAATTTCACTTATTCCCCTAAGCTGGAGAGAGCAGTTTTAGAGGAAAGTTTGGATCAAGGGGAGTATATACAAGAACGGTGGAATTTTCTTTCGAGCGAAAATATGACTATACCTATGTATATTCTTACTCCTAAGCCGGTCAGGGGGAAACTCCCCGCTGTGCTCTCAATACATGGGCACGGAAAGGGTACGCAGGAAGCTTTGGATTCATCGGTTGAAAGCCCGCATCACCATTTTGCCGTCAAGTTAGTAAGAAAGGGCATGAAAGTATTCGTTCCAGAGGTGATTGGCTTTGGCGGCCGCCGTCTTGAAAAACATAAATTATCAGACAATCAAAATTCCTGTTATACTCTTGCTACCCACTTGCTTGCAGCGGGGAAAACACTCGCAGGATTGAGAACATTTGAAGCGAGATTAGCCCTGGACCTTATTTATCAAAATAAAGGTGTGGACTCAAATCGGATAGGAATCTTTGGTTTTTCCGGTGGAGGGCTTATTGCATCCTTAACTTCCATCCTTGATTCTCGGATTAGGGCGACTGTATTAAGCGGGTTTACCAGCACTTTTCAAGGCAGTATTCTTGCAGAAGAGCACTGTATTGATAACTATATCCCGGGTTTGTTACAAGTCGGAGAACTGCCAGAACTGATAGGGTTGATTGCCCCACGCCCCTTGTTTGTAGAAGGAGGGACGAAAGATGATTGTTTTCCAATCGCTTCCATGAAAGAGTCGATTCGAAAAATAAAGCCATTTTATAAAGAACGAGATGATCAATTTTCTTATGACATATTTGAAGGGAAACATGAAATAAGAGGCAGGAAAGCCTTTGACTGGCTGTACTCGAAGCTTACAGGTTCGTAACTGACATAAGTAAATAAGATATACCCAAATTACACTAATCACTTTCCATGCGTAGACTCATAGCAAGAATTACTAAAACCAACAGCTCCTCCTGTTGGTTTTTCCCTGGGTATACCGTCTTTGTCTTCGAGTAGTTTTTTTCAGTGCCTTCAACATACTTATTAATAGGCACACTTTGCAAAGCATATACTACCTTGATCGCTTTCACTTTGTACATAAGGAAGGATGAACCTCTGAAATGCTGACGAAGGACAAGGTATATGCCCTGTTATTTGTGTTCGCTTCTTTGTTTTGTATGGAAATGGTTTTAAAAATTTTAACGGCAGCTAAGGATATTACCCCTGGGAACGTGATGATCTCGTTATTGTTTTCCTTTTCTATCGCCTTGGTTATTTACTTGCTGTGCAGCTTGTTTGAAAGCAGAACCAATTATCTTTTAATGGCCGTCATCCTTGGAGCAACGGCACTGTTCTTTGCCAGCCAGCTGGTTTATTTCAAGATCTTTAAAACCTATTACAGTCTTTATTCAGCGGGGAATGCGGGACAGGTCTTCGAATTCTGGAGGGATGCCGCCCTGATCACTCTTCGCAGCCTGCCGTGGCTGCTTGTATTTTTCATCCCGGTATTATTTCTAGTAACCTATGGGAAAAAACATATCTCCTTTGAAAGGCTGCATGCCCAAGAGAGGATCATTTTAGGCTGCTGTATTGTACTCGCGCATGCAGCTGCACTTTCGGTCGTGTCTATCAATGGGAAACAAACGTTTTCCGCTTATGATTTGTACTTTAACAGCTATGAACCGGTGCATTCGACGGTCCAGCTGGGGCTGCTCACAACGATGAGAATCGATTTTCAGCGCCTGGTTTTTCATTGGTCGCCTGAATTGAACACCCATCTGCCTTCCGCCCATTCCCAAGAGGCAGCGGATGGGCAATACCAGCCGGCAGCCAAGGCATACCAGACGATGGACATCGACTTCACAAAGCTCGCACAGACAGAGAAGGATCCGAACATCAAACAAATGGATCAATACTTCGCGAATGTGGAGCCGACTTCAAAAAATTCCTATACAGGCAAATATAAAGGCTACAACTTAATTCTTATTACGGCGGAATCGTTTTCGCCTTATGCCGTTCGTGAGGATGTGACGCCGACCTTGTATAAACTTGTCCATCAGGGATATAACTTCAAGAATTTCTACAATCCTTTATGGGGAGTGAGTACCTCTGACGGTGAATATGTAGCAACCACCAGCTTAATTCCGAAAAGCGGGGTATGGAGCTATTATCAGTCAGGGAAGAACGCGATGCCATTTGCTATGGGGAATCAGCTGAAGAAGCTCGGCTATAAAACGGCTGCCTATCACGACCATACCTATACCTACTATCACAGAGAAGTGTCTCATCCGAATATGGGATATGAGTACAAAGGAATTGGAAATGGGTTGAACATGAAGAAAACCTGGCCGTCTTCGGATCTGGAAATGATGCAGGTGACGGTACCGGAATATATTCAGAATCAGCCGTTCCACACTTACTACATGACGGTCAGCGGGCATATGCAATATAACTTTATGGGCAACCAAATGGCGATGAAAAACAAAAAATATGTCGACAATCTCCCGTACTCAGAACAAGCAAAAGCGTATATCGCAACTCAAATTGAACTGGACCACGCCTTAGAATATCTGCTTGCCAAGCTGGAAGATGCGGGAGTGGCGGATAAAACGCTGATTGCTTTAAGTGCGGATCATTATCCTTACGGGCTGGATAAGAAAACGATTGATGAACTCGCCGGCCATAAAGTCGAAGAGAATTTCGAGCTGTACAAAAGTCCATTTATTCTTTATACCAAAGGCATGAAGCCCGTCACTATTGACAAGCCAGCTTCTAGTCTCGACATCATTCCGACGCTTTCCAACCTGATGGGCCTTCCCTATGATTCCAGGCTGTTAATGGGCCGAGACATTTTCTCTGAAGAAGATCCACTGGTGGTATTTTTAAATAAAAGCTTTATCACGAATAAAGGCCGTTACAACTCGGTGACCAACGAGTTCACACCGGCCCCAGGCGTCACGGTGGATCCAGGCTACGCAGACGAAGTATCCGCTGAGGTATCCAACAAGTTTAATATCTCAAGAAAAATACTGGAAACCGATTATTACCGGAAAGTTATTAAATAAACGAAGGAGCCACCTGCTTCGCTTTCCGCGGGCACGGCCACAGGTTCATACTTTTGTCGATTCTCCATGAAAAGAAACCTATTCCGTCTAATTGGTGACGGAATAGGTTTCTTTTATCTGAAGCTATCAAAATACTGATCGGACCAATTCATAATTTTGAGCACTTTTTCTTTTTCTTTCGGAAACGCATGATTTGGATCGTCAAAGCTGGACTCTACACGCTTATTCTTCTCAATATCTACGATTCGAGCGTCAAAGCGGCTGTTTTTCGCGACATAGAAGAGGTTGTCATTGAAAAACGAGCTGGTCGCAACGTAATACCGCATGCCGAGCAAGTTCGACTTATAATGCATAAGGTCGTGACCGAAATAGATAGTGTCCGGTTCCACACCAAGCAGGTTAAGAAGTGTTGGCATCATATCGATTTGGCCGCCAAGAGTATCGACCTGCTTCGGAAGTTCTTGCTCAAGTCCAGGCGCACCTACGATGAAAGGAATATTAAAGCGGGACAAAAAGCTGTAGCGCTGACCGGTAAATTCCTTCAGTAGTTTCTTATCTTCGTCCTCCAGCAGCTTGCCATGAACGCCGGAGTGATCTCCATAAAGAGCAATAACGGATTTATCCCACAGACCATCTTCTTTTAATTGTTCAAAGAATTTACCAATGGCCATATCTGTATAGTGGGCAGCCTGCATGTAATTTCCGGTCAGTGTTCCCTGATACTTATCAGGCAGCGTTAATCCTCGTTTATCCTCCGGCATTTTAAACGGAGTATGGCTGGTCAGAGTGATGACATGAGAATAAAACTTTCCATGCTTCTGATTCAGATCTTCTAAAGCTTCCAGCGAATGGTTGAGGAATAGTTCATCTGATTGACCGAAGCCAACGGTATCTTCTTCTCCGTAGTAGTCTTTCGAATAGTGATCATTGAACCCTAAAGCAGGATAGAGAGCATCCCGGTTCCAGTATTCAATATCATCCGCATGCATCGTAACCGTATAATATCCTTTGTCCTTCAGCATCCTCGGCAGAGAAGGAACCTTCATTCCTTCTATTTCTTCCGAGGTCGCTTTGTTCCCAAGCGGGTAGATTGATGTATTCATAAGAAATTCCGCATCGGACGTATTTCCAGAACCAATCTGCTGGTACACATTGCCGAAATAAGTGCTGTCTTTAAGCCACTTATTTATATTCGGAGTAATCTCCTGGCCGTTAATCGATTTTCCAATGACGAAATCCTGCAGCGATTCCACCTGAAGAATAATTAAATTCCGATCCTTCGCAGCTCCGAAGAATTGATGATCCTTCATTGGGACAAATTCGTTCCCTTTAAGGTCTTCAATTTTTTCCTGCGTTACATTTTGATTTTTCCCTTCGAAGGCATAAATCGTATTCTTCTCTTCTTCGTCATGGAAATATTGAACGAATTGCGCATTAAAAAAGCCGTTTTCTTTAGCAAATAGAGCATTGTCATAAATCATTTCATTCTTGCTCATTTGAAAATTGATGAACGAGATGACAAGACCCGCACCAAGCAAAGCGAACATAAAAGGCTTGAAATTGAATCGTGCCGGATACGACCATTTTTTCCGGGCGAAAAGCCAGATCACTATAAATAGCAGTAAATCAGCAAAAAGCAGGACATCCATCGGCTTTAGTAACATCATAGCGCTTTCGTTGACGCTCCCCACCTGGTTAAGCTGAGAAAGATCATAATAAGTAGGGATCGTTCCGAAATATCGTTCGTAGACGAGCATGCTCATAAATAGCAGGGACAGAATGAGATCCAATGCTATGTAAAAGATGATTTTCCCCTTTTTAATAATAAGCTCGGCAGCGGCGATAAAGATGATCAGGAAACTCATCTCAAACCACAGGCTGTGGAGCGGGTTATGGTCAGTTAGTAAAATCGAGCGAACAAGGATGATTTTTAGTGTAATCATCAATGTAAAGTATAAAAAGGAACTTCTTAATAGTTTTTTTCCAAATTCTTTCATATTTATCACACCTCATTCACAATTATACTAGTTTGTAAATTTAATGTAAACATAGTGTAATAGTTTGTTAACGAATGTCAATTTGCACTCGATTTACATAATGAAAGATATACCACATCACTTATCGAGATCCCTCATACATGTCAATGGCTTTGCGAGAAGGTAGTCTGCAAGGCTTTTTTTAATGGAAGAATTACACGAAGAATGCCTTATTTCAACATAATTGGTAGAATTTAATAATCTGCGAAAAATTACAAATTGTGATTGGATTAAAATGTAAATCAAAATGATGTACAACAACTGTTCGTACATTTGTGATGAAAGCGGATTCAGAACATGCATACCCGGTGCTACAATGAATTTGTGAAGGGGGGCGAGCCCGTGTCTCTTGATGATAGAAGTAAGAATATTCTGGATGAGCTAGTCAGTCATCCCAGTGTAACGAGTACAACTTTAGAAAATAAATATGAATTAACCCGCAGGCAGCTGGGTTACAGTTTTAACAAAATTAATGACTGGCTGCAGGCGAAAAATCTCCCGGTCATTGAGCGGACGAGAAAAGGTCACTTTATTATTGATCAGGCCGTGTTTACCACGCTGAATGGTGAAGAGGAGAGTGAGCTTGTCGATCCGGCAATCCTGAATGAAGACCAGCGAGTGTATTTAATTACGATGATGCTGCTTAGCAGTCAGGAAGAACTGTCGCTTAATCACTTTACGGCAGAATTAGAGGTTAGTAAGAACACCATACTTAGTGATTTAAAGCAGGTACAGGCCTTCCTCAATGATTATGAGCTGACGATTCGTTATTCGCGAAAAGCCGGCTATGTATTAGAAGGTAAAGAGTTTCAAATTCGGAAGCTGCTAATTAACGTTACTTATCAATTGGTGCAAATGAACATTGGTAAAGACAGAGTCAGGAAGCTTGCGAATATCGAACCAGCCGAGATTGAGGAATTTAAGCGCCGGATTGAAAAGGTGGAAAATAAGCTGAGCTTAAAATTCACCGATGAGAAGCTTGCGACTATGCCGCTGATTTTAATTTTAATTTTCCGGCGGATTGAACAGGGGCACAAGATTCAATACTTTTCCATTAAATATGAAGAGTTGTCCGGGACGAAAGAGTACCAGGCGGCCCAGGCTATTTTCCACAATTCTGAGGAAGTTCCGGTGCAGGAGCGGTTGTTCTTTACCCTCCATCTGCTGACGACAAATGTTTATTGGTCCGACTATATTACGGACGATGATTCGTCTCCGGAACTGCTGCCGGTCATTGACAATATGCTGCGCTTATTTGAAAAGAGTGCCTGTATTTATCTGCAGGATCGCGAGCAGCTGATGGAGAAGCTGCAGCAGCATATTAAGCCTGCCTACTACCGGATTAAGTACCAGCTGACGGATACGATTGATTCGCAGAGTGTGATGAATAAAGAGATGAATGAATTGCATCATTTAGTGAAACGGTCAACCGGTCCGCTTGCCGATTTTATTGGCAAAGAGATTCCGGAAAGTGAAACGACCTATATTACGATGCTGATCGGCGGCTGGATGCGCAGGCAGGGCGAGAGTATTGAGAGAAAAGTGAAGGCGATTGTAGTTTGTCCGCAGGGTGTCTCCGTGTCGAAGCTGATGTTTAATGAGTTAAGAGAATTGTTTCCTGGCTTCATATTTCTCGATTCTTTATCGGTCCGGGAGTTTATAGACTACCGGTTAGATTACGACCTTGTCTTTTCGCCGATGTCACTGGAAACCGAGAAAAAGCTGTTTATTTCGAAGCCATTTCTGAGTGAAGAGGAGAAATACCGGCTCCGGAAACAAGTGATGCTTGAGCTACACGGCTATATGCCGAATGACATCAACGTTCATCACTTGATCGATATTATTAAGAATCATGCCGTTATTGAAAATGAACAGACGTTAACGAACGAACTGCAGAACTACTTCGAACGAGATGAAGAAGCATCGGTCAAGCAGACGGTGAAAAGCAGAGATCTTCACTTGAATGAATTCATCACACCGGATCATATTAAGATCCGCCAGTCAGTTTCCTCCTGGGAGGAAGCAATCCGCATCAGTGCTATGCCGCTGGTGAAGAGCGGGGAGGTGGATCCTGAGTATGTGGATGCCATGATTCACCGCACCGGGGAAGATCCTTACATTATTATCGGTCCGAACATTGCCATCCCCCATGCTGCCCCGGATGAAGGGGTGAATGAAGTCAGCATGAGTCTGCTTAGGCTGAAGCAGGGCGTCCATTTCACCGACGATTACAAGATCAATCTCGTATTTGTCATTGCGGCCGTTGATAAACAGCAGCATATCCACGCGCTGATGCAGCTGATGAAGCTTGCTGGTTCAGAAGCCGACCGTAAGCGGATGATTGAGGCAGATACAGTAGAAGAGATCCACAAGATTTTAGATCAATATTCAATTGAGAAAGAAACAGAGATTACTAAGTAGATCGTGAGGTTTTGCAGATGACAGATATTTATTTTGATGAATCCATCATCCTCCTTGATGTGGAGGGCACAACGAAAGAAGAAGTATTAACGAGGATGGGACAAAACCTCGTCGAGAAAGAACTCGTGAAAGAAAGCTTCATCCCGGCAATTATCGACCGGGAAGCAGAGTTTGCTACAGGTCTTCCAACGGCCGGCTTATCCGTCGCTATTCCCCACACAGATGTGGAGCATGTGAAACGGAAAACGATTAGTATTGCCGTGCTCAAAAATGAAGTCGATTTCGGCATTATGGGGGATGAGAGCGAAACCACTCCCGTCAAGCTCGTGTTCATGCTTGCTATGGATGAAGCCCATTCCCAGTTATCATTGCTGCAGAAGCTGATGGAAGTATTCCAAAATGAGGAAACGCTCCATTACTTAGTCAAGCAGACAGATAAATCAGCCATCAAACAGCTGCTTGAAGAGAAATTAAACTTTACTCAAATTTGAAGGAGGACAATTATAATGAAGAAGAAACAAGTATTAGTCGCATGCGGGGCAGGAATCGCAACATCAACCGTGGTAAATGGGGCCATTGAAGATATGGCCAAAGAAAACAATCTGCAGGTCGATCTTGTTCAGATTAAGATTGCCGAAGTCGGCGGTTATGTGGATACAGCAGATCTGCTGGTCACAACAGCGATGACGAAGAAAGAGTACCCATTTCCGGTCATTAACGCCCAATCCTTTTTGACAGGCATCGGCAAAGAAGATACGAAGCAGAAAATTCTTGAAGAATTGAAAAAATAAACCCTTTATAAGGAGAGGATTCATGATGAAAAAGAAACAAGTATTAGTCGCATGCGGTGCTGGAATTGCAACGTCCACAGTAGTAAATGGAGCAATTGAAGATATGGCCAAGGAAAATAACCTGCAGGTTGATCTTGTTCAGATAAAGATTGCAGAGGTTGGCGGTTATGTGGATACAGCTGACCTGCTTGTGACAACGGCGATGACAAAGAAAGAATATCCGTTCCCAGTCATCAATGCACGTTCCTTCTTAACGGGCATCGGCAAGGAAGACACAAAGCAAGAAATACTAGAAGAATTGAAGAAGTAAGCAGATTAAATCTCGGTTTCTCTGAATCAGGGAAACCGGGAGGATACTGTACATTACGTAGGGAGGACGAATAGAATGCAAGGTTTTGTTGATGCTATACAAGCTTTCTTAGACTTAGGAGCAACCGTTATTCTGCCAGTTGCTATCTTTTTATTAGGTTTATTATTCGGACAGAAACCGGGCAAAGCGTTTCGTTCTGGTTTAACGATCGGGGTTGCCTTTGTCGGGATCTTCTTAGTCGTAGATTTACTAGTAAATAACTTAGGACCTGCCGCTCAGGGTATGGTGGACCGGTTAGGCGTTGAGCTTAACGTTATTGATGTGGGCTGGCCAGCTTCCTCCTCGATTGCCTGGGCTTCGGTTGTTGCCGCATTTATCATTCCACTTGGTTTAATTGTGAACATCATTATGCTCATTACGAAAACTACGAAAACGATGAACGTTGATATTTGGAACTTCTGGCACTACACCTTTATGGCGGCGATGGTCTATGCCGTTTCTGGAAGTATCGTTCAAGCCTTAATCGGAGCTGTTATCTTCCAGGTGATCTGTTTGAAAGTAGCCGACTGGACGGCTCCGATGGTCAGTGAATTCTATGAACTGCCGGGGGTATCCATAGCAACCGGAAGTACGATTTCTTATGCACCAGGGATCTTCCTCGTGCGATTGCTGCAGAAGATTCCTGGCGTCAGAAACTGGAACGCCGACCCAGATACCATCCAAAAACGCTTTGGCGTGTTCGGCGAATCGATCTTTATCGGCCTGTTCTTAGGGGCAGCGATCGGAATTCTTGCCGGATACAGCGTTGGTGACGTCATTGATATCGGGATGTCTATGGCCGCGGTTATGGTCTTAATGCCGCGCATGGTGAAGATTTTGATGGAAGGTCTTATGCCTGTATCGGAATCTGCTCGTGAATGGTTATCCAAACGCTTTGGCGAACGCGAAATTCATATCGGTCTTGATGCCGCTGTTCTGCTTGGTCATCCATCCGTGATTTCTACGGCGCTGATCCTTGTACCTGTGACGGTCGTACTAGCGGTCATTCTTCCAGGTAACTCGTTGCTTCCGTTTGGTGACTTGGCGACGATTCCATTTGTGGTGGCCTTTATTGTCGGAGCGGCACGCGGAAACATTGTGCACTCGGTGATTGTGGGAACCGTCATGATTGCGATTTCCTTATACGTAGCGACAGATGTTGCCCCAATGTTTACCCAAATGGCGACAAACGCGAACTTCGATATGCCTGAAGGATCCGCGCAAATCTCAAGTATTGACCAGGGCGGGAACATTATTAACTGGATCATTTATCGTATCTTCAGCTTGTTTAACTAATAGAGGAGGATTTTAAATGAAAGCACTTGTGAAAACGGAACTCGGATTCGGGAATCTGGAAATTCAAGATAAAGAAATACCGCAGCCTGGAGCAGGCGAAGTGAAAATTGAAGTCAAGTATGCGGGCATCTGTGGTTCTGATATTCATACGTATGAAGGCCACTATAAAGTCGGTGTACCGGTTACCCTCGGTCATGAGTTCTCCGGCGAAGTCGTCGAGGTTGGAGAAGATGTGACTGAATTTAAACCAGGCGACCGCGTCACTTCAGAAACCACGTTCTACATTTGCGGCGAATGCGAATATTGCCAGAATGGCGACTACAATCTCTGTAACTACCGCAAAGGATTAGGCACCCAGCAGGACGGCGGATTTGCTAAGTATTTAGTGGCGAGAAAAGACAGTGTCCATCATCTGCCGGATAATGTGGATTACAAATCTGCGGCGATGACCGAACCGCTCGCCTGTACACACCATGCCGTAGCGAAAACGGAAATTAATGAAGGTGATGTCGTAGTGGTCATTGGTCCGGGACCCATCGGATTATTTACCGCCCAGGTCGCCAAGAGCCGCGGTGCAACCGTGATTATTACCGGCCTGACCAATGACCGGGTCCGCTTAAATAAAGCGGAAGAAATCGGCATCGATTATGCAGTTGATACGCAGAAGCAGGATTTGAAAGAGCTGGTGAATGGACTTACGGACGGCTATGGTGCGGACATTGTATTCGAATGCTCCGGTGCTGCGCCCGCAGCGAAGCAGGGTCTTGATCTATTACGGAAAAAAGGCCAGTACGGCCAGGTGGGAATTTTTGCCCGGCCGGAAATTGAATTTGACCTGGAAAAGGTGATTCAAAAGGAAATCCGCCTGGTCGGAAGCCGTAGTCAAAAGCCGGCAGATTGGGAACCATCACTGGAGTTAATGAACAATGGTAGGGTGAACGCGAAGGCGATGGTTACCCACGAATTTGACATTACCGAATGGGATAAAGCGTATGAAGCGATTAAAAGCGGCGAAGCGATTAAAGTGCTGCTCACTCCGATAGATTAATCAGTCATCACGACTGAAAAGTGAACAGATTTATCTCGAGACTTTAATAGTGGAGCGCGTTAATTTTCTATAGAAATGAGGGTGAACGATGGTAGAGACATTGCTAGATTTCATGCTGGGACCGATGAGAGGCATTGGAGATTTCTACTTTGAGCACCAGACGATCTTTAATTCAGTTGTGGTGGGTCTTGCTGCTGTGAAGCTTGTTTTCAGCAGAAAGAAACCGCAACGTGCAGAATCCAGCTAGAAAGGAAGGAGCACGATGAAAGCTCTGAATTTATATAATGAACAGGATATCCGATTTGAGCAGTCGCCGGCACCAGTTATTGAAAATGAAGATGATGTGATTATCAAAGTGAAAGCGGTCGGAATCTGCGGATCAGATATTTCCCGTTACAAGAAGCTTGGACCTTACGTCGAGGGCATGACATTCGGTCACGAGTTTGCGGGCGAGGTTACAGAAGTAGGTGGCGCGGTTACTACCATGGCTGTTGGTGACCGGGTGGCCGGCTGTCCAACCTTTTATTGCGGCAAATGTGTTCCCTGTCAAAAAGGAGAACTCTCCCGCTGTGAACGTCTGACTGTGATCGGCGCGCGTCATCCGGGAGCTTACGCTGAATATGTCCGGCTGCCTGAGACTCACATCCTGCCGCTTCCGGACAATGTTGATTATGATACAGCCGCTTTAGTTGAACCTTCTTCCGTCGTAGCGCATGGATTTTACCGGACGAGCATTCGTCCAGGGGCAGAAGTTGCCGTCATGGGCTGCGGCAGCATCGGACTGTTAGCTGTCCAATGGGCGAAGATCTTTGGAGCGAAAAAAGTGTACGCCATCGATATTGACGATTCCAAACTTGAGGTTGCGAAGCAGGTGGGAGCGGACATTTGCATCAATTCCCTTAATACACCTGCGCACGTGCAAATTGCAGAACTCACGGACGGTCTCGGCGTCGATCTAGCAGTCGAGTCCGCTGGTTCGCCCGTCACCTCCGCCCAAGTCTTCGCGCTCCCTAGAAAAGGCGGGGAAGTCGTATTCATGGGCATTCCCTATGCCGATATTACTATTGAACGGTTTTATTTCGAGAAAATAGTGCGCAATGAACTGAGGGTGCTGGGTTCGTGGAATGCGATTTCTCCGCCGTTTCCTGGTGAGGAATGGCGTTCTTCGCTCCACTATATGAGTACCGGTCAGATTAACGTGCGGCCGATGATTTCTCATCACTTGAGTCTGGAAGCCGGTCCGCAGACATTTGATGATTTAATTCATCGGCGCGGGGATTACGTGAAAGTATTGTTTTATCCGGAACAAGAATTGGCCTGAAAAACGAAGAGTTCAGCAGCTGCTGGACTCTTTTTTTGTTACAATAATTGACCATCTCTAGTTCTTCCCGCTTATTCTCCTCAATTTGTGTTTATTAAAAGCATGTGTGGGAAATTGGTAAAAAATAGCTTACCAAAGAGGAGGCCTATGATGGCAGAGCGTTCAGATGCGTTGAACTACTCATCAAGAAATACGTGGGCGGGCATTTTGTTTGGCATTGGAGTGGCCGCCTTTTTAGATGAAACGATTTTTCACCAGCTCTTGGCATGGCACCACTTCTACGATCAGTCTACGAAGAGTGTTGGTTTGATTTCAGATGGACTCTTTCATGCGTTCAGCTGGTTTGCCACGATTGGGGGCTTGTTTATCGTGGCCGATTTACGCAGAAGACAGGCCTTTCATTTCAAGCGCTGGTGGGGAGGAGAGCTGTTAGGGTCCGGATGTTTCCAGCTATATGATGGAACCATTCAGCATAAGTTGATGAAGATCCATCAGATTCGCTATGTGGATCATATTCTTCCTTATGATTTAATTTGGAATGGTATTGCGATTATTCTTATCATTGCAGGGATTCTATTAACCTACCAGACTCGTAACAGCAGGAAACACTTAGGGGGCACTGCATAAATGGAGCATGGACCTGAGCAAATATTAGAAAGTGTGTTGTATCAAGGGTTGGTGGCCGTGGCTTTCGTTATTGTGCTTGCTTTATATATCGCTGCTGGCCTTTGGTCAAATAGAAAATCTCATCTGAGAGACTGGCCGGTTTATCGGTATGTCCTGTTCAGTCTGGGAATCGTGATTTCTGCCTCAGCGGTTACCGGTCCTTTAGCGAGCAGGGCCATGATGGATTTCCAAGCCCACATGGCCGGACATCTCTTCCTGGGGATGCTCGGACCGCTTCTGTTAGCTCTCTCTGCCCCGATGACTCTATTGCTGAGAACTTTACCACAACCCTTTGCTATAAAGGTAACCGGAGTGTTGAAAAGCCCTCCTGTCCGGACCATCAGTCATCCGGTTACAGCATCTATACTTAATGTTGGCGGTCTATGGGTCCTGTACACGACGGAAATCTATTCCGCCATGCATCATCATCTATGGCTTCACCTTCTCGTTCACTTTCACGTATTTGCTGCTGGGTACTTGTTTACCGTTGCCTTTGTTTATATTGATCCCGTACCACACCGTTACAGCTATGTGTACCGGACGGTGGTATTCATTATTGCGCTTGCGGGTCACGGTGTTCTTTCCAAGTACATTTACTTTCAACCCCCTCCTGGCGTAATGAAAGGGGAAGCAGAAATGGGAGGAATGCTCATGTATTATGGCGGAGATGTGATTGATGCCGTTATTATTTTCCTGCTTTGCTATCAATGGTATAAAGCGGCTCGTCCCCGAAGCAGTATAGCTCCGGCCCCTGTTAAATAAGCCTTTTTCGAATAACTGCCGGCACTTTGCCGGCAGTTATTTTTGCGTAAGGTTCGATTCATAGCTACAATAAGAGGAAGGATACCTACCCGTGCTTATTGTCTATCGATTTAAAAGGGATACTGGATAATAGAAGGCGAGATAGGAAGATTTGTTCGAGCACGCTAAGGTGTAGAGCGACTGATTGATAGTATGTCTAATCTACAGGAGGGGCTGCGAGTGTATAAACCAATCCTTTTTATCCTTTGCTTACTAAGTGTATTATCCCTTACGGCTTGTCAGAGCAATGATTTTAATTTAGATAAAGAGAATGTAACGAGTATTGAAGTCCAGGGCTGGGATACGAGTGATGAGTTTCAAACCATCACAGATCAGCAAGTGATCGCGGATGTTGTGAACGGACTTAACAAATCGGCAACTGTAGACACTTCCAATAAGGATTTCAGTATGCCAGAATATAGACTGCAATTTAAACACAATGAAGAAACGCTTTATGAGATGGGTTATTATACAGAGCCGATGAAAATGGGGAGTAAGCCCGGGAATTTTTGGGACAAGAAGAACGGGGAATTCTATGAGTTCGAATATAAGTTGACGGTGAAAGAGCAGCAGGACCAATAGTCATGTTCTGTTGTTTTTTTGTTTCCTTAGAAGAAGCTTTTCTAATCTATGGATTTCTTCGCAAGCAAGAGTTCAAACAGCGATCCTATGTGTTTCGGGGGATTACTAATCTCTTGAAAGCACAAGTATAACAAGAAAGAAGGTGCCTTACAGTGGAGAAAATCGGAAGAAATGAACCATGTCCGTGTGGCAGTGGAAAAAAATATAAAAAGTGCTGCGGGAAGTCGAATGTGATTCAATTTCCTGTTAAGCAGATTGACGATGAACTGATCAATCTGCTGCATCAATTTCAAGAAGTGATGATGGACCAGTATTCCCATCTGCTTCCTTATCAAGCTCCTGAAACCGATGAAGAACAAATGATCTATTTGA
Organism: uncultured Bacillaceae bacterium; assembly: GCA_963739045.1. GTDB lineage: Bacteria > Bacillota > Bacilli > Bacillales > Halobacillaceae > Halobacillus_B. Next base: position 63,499 of record CAVTYY010000004.1, read on the forward strand.
TTCGACTTATTTACAAGGGAGTCTTTGAAGTTCAGGAAAATAATGAAACCCCGTTTGAAAACTTTTTAAAGAAAAAACGGAAAACAGTCGTCCGTCCTGCGACGAAGCAGGCTTTTGAAGACTGGGTCAACGCGATCCCAGGTTTTTTCAAATTGGAAAAGATGGAATCAGAAACTACACTGCTCGTAAAGGACCAATTAGATGGACAACTTTATCAAGTGAAAAGAGAAAGCATTCCTTTAGACACAGACGAGCTGGAAGATGCTCCGTACTATATGGGCATCCTAATGAACTGGGGAAACATGCATAACTTCTTTCCGCTTGCTCTTCCTGGCGGGAAAAAATGGGGAGAGTCCTACTTTAAGAAGCTGGAGGAACGAGCGGCCGAAAGTGGTGAATCCTTCACCGCTGAGTATTTCCATATCCAATTTCTAACGGAAGTGAATACCTGGTTCTTTGATGTACCGGACAGGACAGAAGAAATGTATGATGCAAAGCCAGAAGAATTGGAAGTACTAGAGCTGCTCGATCAGTACGTTGATCCTGTCATCCAGGCAAGCGATGGCTATCAAGCCGCCAGAAACTTTTGGCTGAGGTTCTGTGAAGAGAACGCTCCCCAGATCCGCAAGCCGGCGGTGCTATCTGCTTCACTCGAATATTTTATTCGCTTCACTCCATTCTTTGAATTATTAGATGAGTCTGTCACGCAAAAAGAGATCGCCAAAAAGTATGGGGTGAGTCCTGGGAGTATTGCCCGCAGATTTGAGGAATTTGAAGATGTTTTTATTCGATTTAATGGATGAAAAAATGGATGAAATGGCCGGTACCCCAAGAAGGGTCAGTACCTGTAATTGCAAGAAACACAGAGCCAGGCACACAGGTGGCGGCAGAAAGCCACATGTATGAAATGAATAAAAAGCTTGCCTATTATGATTTCCAGTCTATGGACGAGTTAAATTCTTTTATGAATAAACAGCATCAAGAGCCATTTGTTCCTGCCAACGATGAAGAAAGAGCTCAGATGATCGCTTATGAAGCTTATCAAACGGACGATCCGGAGATGAAAGCTCACTTGGTTCAAGAAGCGCTGTCATATGATGAAGAAAATATAGATGCTTTAATCCTTCAAGCACAAGCAATGACGGATCCTATAGAAAAAGAAGTCGGTTTGCTGAATGCCGCGAACACGGGTCTTCGCGCGGGTCTTAGGAAAGAAGGGCAGGATGATAATGAGTCCTTATGGGCAGCGATCGAAGTACGTCCTGCACTGCGGGCCCAGGAAGCCTTAGGAGACTATTACCAGGAAGCATGGGAAATTGACAAAGCTATCGGCGCTTATGATTCATTACTCCATTTCAATCCGCAAGATCAACAAGGCATCCGGTTCAAATTAATGACGCTTTATTTAGAAAAAGGGGACCTCAAGAATAGTCACGAGCTATTAGCTATGTATCCCAGTGATGATTCAGCAGACTTTCACTACGCCCGGGTGCTCCTGAATATTTTGGAAGACAAGCCTCAAAGTCAAGTCAGTACTTCGTTAGAAAAAGCGGTAGAGGCAAATCCGTACGTGGCATCCATACTCAATGGAGAAATGGAATTACCTGAAGAAATTCCTAATTATTACTCCCCGGGTACGTTTGAAGAAGCGGCGGTGTACTTAGACAGAAACATCCATTTATGGGCAGGTGTGGACCTTTCTAAGTGGTAAACCGGGCAGCTGTCCCACCACCTCACTTACATCACATGTTTTAGTTTCCATCAGTCGGGAATTCCCCTTTTATAGAAAAATAGAGGTAGAGGTGGATCTCATGGAGCAGCGAATCACGCATGAAGATATGGACAGCATTTTAAAGAAGCTGGAAGATGATTATATCGAGGCGTTGGATAATAATAAGTGTACAACGGTGGAAGATTTTGTGGAACAATTTCTAACAGACTCATGGGATTATAATCATCAAAATATGAAATTGATTAAGTCGGTGATGAGTCGGTATACACAAGGTGAAATTTATCAGTATAAATTCAGCGGTGCTTTCAATGAAATGGTCGACCATTTACAAAAGAAGCTGGCGGATTTAGACAAGGTGAATACTTATCCTTTGGTCCACTCCCCATTAGGAGCTTCAGTGCTTGTGGCCTTTGTCGATGGCCTGGTCATCCAGTTGTTTGCAGGAGTTTATGAGCTCGAGGATTTACGAAAGCAAACGCCTGCCTTGAAATCAGTGATTCTTAAAGCGCTTGCCGCAAATCCTGAAGTCTAAAATGATAGAAACGCCGGATGGTAAATCTAAATAATCAATCTATGTAAACAATAAGGTTGGAACAGAAGTCTTTTAGCTAATATTAAATCCGAACGATGATGAAAGGTTAACGACATTCTTCCATCATCGTTCGGATTTTTTTAAGGTGCATGATTTCTAGACGTTTCCTCGTTAATTAGTCTGTCTCCAAGGATGAACCAAGGAGAGTGGAATGAAAAATATTAACCATTCCAGAGTGGTCATTCAGGATAAACCTCTGTACTCATCTTTTCCTTATGTGCCACCCTTTTTTACTGGCGCTGTGGATTATAGTAAGCATAAGGAGAGTAAGACCGGCTCTGTGATTCAGCAGGCTGTTTATTTGAGCAATTATTAGGAGGACCAATATAGGTGGAAGGCTGGACGGGAGCTGTGGTTTTCTTCCATTGATTTTCATCCATGCAGTACGTGTGGGCCATCACGTTGTCAGGCGTAAAAGCAAGAATATCTGACCCCAATATGACTTCCGGGGTAGGGGCATCAAATATAGCCAGCAAGTGGGTTTGATCTTGGGTGGCGGTTTCATAGTGCCACCAGCCTTGTGGAATATTGGCAACTTGCCCAGGCTTAATCGCATAGTTAAGTATTTCCTTATTGAAAGGGTTGAATATGGACACGATAGCTGCTCCGGATATGCAGTACACCAATTCGGAAGCATTTTGATGATAATGAGGCTCTACGACATTACTTTTACTCATGAAAATGTCTAACAACGAGGAGTTTTCCAGCGTATTCATCTGCTGGACGCCTAAAATATTGATGAAGTTCTGGTTATCTTTTTTAAACAAGGGACTCGTATTCATATCAAATGCAAATTGAGCTGAAGGGGAGCTGTAATCCATATATTTGGTCATCTTGATTCTCATCTCTTTTCCATTCATTGATCAAGTTTAATATTGGACGGTGCGGTGATTGATTTTAAGCGAAATCTCTTTCTGTTCCGCTTCATCCGCAATTGAAGCTGTTTAGTATCTGGATCTACGATCGAAACAATTGCTTCACCGGAAACCACTACATCCAGCTCCCACGGATCTCGCTTGCAGAGATAGGCGATGGTGTTGGTATTGTATATGGAAGTGGAATGATTTGTGTGAATGAATGATTGGCGGGAATGAATGTCCAGACTCTATTTTTGACCTGTAGACAAAAGCAAAAGGGTGGACCAAAGTATTATTTATTTGCCAGAAAACCCGAACCATTGATTTTACCTTGGTTCGGGTTTTCTATGGTTTTACAGATATTGCTGATTCCACCTGTTTTTCTTAAGAGCTCTACTGTTCAACGTTTCGGCTGTGACTTTCCTTTTGAATGCCAAAAGAAAAAGAAACCTTGCGAGAGTCCGATAATGTCGCTGTTACTCTAACGACTTGCGCCTTTAAAGAATCAGGAAGAGTAGCATCCCCTCCGTTTACCTTCATTTCATGTACCGTTCCTTCTTTTAAGAAAAAAACTTGCATATCGAAGGGTTCTTCCACAGGGGATAGATCGACTTGAATCTGAGGAGCAGCCTTCACAGGGAATACATGAGCACTGACAGGATCCTGATGGATTAAGTAAGGAGTATCTGGAATCGCACATCCATTGCTGTCATCGTTATCCCAGCATGTGGTCGGATGTTTAATCTTTGTGTTATGTTCCCCGACGGTCAGATGAACTACTGGCTGCTCTTTTTTCTTAATGGATTCAAATTCCATGTAATTGAGGATGTTTGGAATTAACAATCCAATAGCCACCGTAAGAGGAAGTAAAAGTAGGAGGATTTTCACAGGCTTTCCGATCGGCCGCTTCTGAAGCCAGATATCTGCTGCAGAGAAAATCATGCCGACCAATGAAGTGTTAAACCCCATGGTAACTGATTGAAAGATTAATAATCCTGCGGAAAAAGCAGTGACCGTGTGAATGAGAAAGTGAATCAGTGAAGAAGATTTTGCAATTCCATAAGTAATCTGATGACTAAGAAGGTTAACTGGGATAGCAATGATCAGGATAAAAGGAAGAACATACATACCATATATGGAGACCATACCTATGTATTCAATGAAAAAATTATCGATTATTTTCATTCCCAGAACAAAAGGGAAGAGTAAAATCGTTATGAAATATGAAATCAAGTAGACGAAAAATTTATGTTTTGCGTTTATTTTGGTATTCAAATCTGCCCTCCTTTGTTAATTGCCCTATTCAGATTATCATAGATGAAAATTCCAGTAAATTTCGGTATCGTAATGTAGAACTCTAATATTCGTAGTAAAATTATAAGGGAGAACTATACCTAATGAATAGTCGATTGCATTACTTTTGAAAAAAATAATGGGAGGGACAACGATGGTCGTCTTTCTATACATGGGGATTAGTATAGGCATTGCCTTTTGCCTTGGGATCATTCCAGAAGGACTTGGAGATACTCTGCTATTAGGTGCCATTTTAGGTGTATTACTAGCTATATTTCATCAATTAACTAAAATTAATCATCGTTTATCGAAGGAAAATACAGGTATACGACCTTCTTCATTACGAAGAAAAATACCCATACGCAAGTAACCGGCATCTATATTTTAAAAGACCTCTGATTCAATAATCATAAGCATCATACACCAGAGACATAAGATTCAACTTGTAAATTTATTGCACAAAGTGTTACTATGTTAGTTACTTACAGACGAAAGGAATGATGGGTGGCCGATGAAGTACTAATCCGTTTTTTTATATTTGAAATTCTATATTTCAGATAGCAAAAAATTTAGGATTAGTCTGCCCATTTTTCTATATACTGTTTAGCCGTATGGCTGAAGAGCTTATTAGAATACAGAAAAAATGTGATTTGACTAATCCTTCCAAAATTATTTGGGAGGATTTTTTTATTCTCCCTGAAATTGAAGGGATGATGGTTTATGTTAGAACTTATACAGCTGCAAAATATAAAGATTGAGATTCACCAGCAGACTATCTTGGAAGATATCGATGCGAATGTGCACCAGGGAGATATTATTGGCATTATAGGCAAGAATGGAGCAGGTAAATCAACACTGCTGCAAGTATTAAACGAGGATATTCACCCGTCAGAAGGACAAATCAAACATCTGCAGGATCACTTAAGAATCACGATGGTGGAGCAGGAAACAGAGTCTTACCATTTTGCCGAGGTCAGTTCATTAGAGGCGTCGTTACTCAAGAAGTGGCAAGTACCCAGTCGGAAGTACTCCGAGTTAAGCGGCGGGGAAAAGCTGAAGGCACGGCTGGCAAGAGGGCTTGCTCAGGATACCGATCTGCTGTTGCTGGATGAGCCGACTAACCATCTGGATGAATCGAGTCTGCGCTTTCTAATTAAACAGCTCCAAAGCTTTAAAGGCACGATTATCCTCGTCTCTCACGATCGTTATTTCCTGGATGAAGTGGTCACAAAGATCTGGTCGCTGGAAAACAAAACTCTTCTGAGTCATAGTGGCAGCTATACGAGCTACATTGAATTTCGTGAAGCTAAGCGGCTTGCCCAGCAGCGTGAATACGAAAAGCAGCAGAAGATGAAAGAACGGGTGGAGGATCAAATGAGCCAGTTAACCTCCTGGTCAAAGTCTGCCCATGCCCAATCGACTAAACAGGATGGTGCTAAGGAATATTATCGAAAAAAAGCTAAACGAATGGATGCTCAGGTGAAGTCCAAGCAAAAGCGTCTGGAAAAGGAACTGGAAAAAATAAATGCGGATGCTCCTGCTTCTGAGGACGAGGTGAATTTTTCTTTACAAGCGAACGCTAAAAAAGGAAAACGATTCCTTGAAGTAAAAGATGTAGAAAAGTCCTTTGAAGGCGGGACATTATTTAAAAGCCCTGGTTTCACGATTCAGCATGGGGAAAAGGTGGCGATTACAGGGGCGAACGGCAGCGGCAAGACGACCTTTTTGAAAATGATCAAAGGGATAGAACCCGTTTCAAAAGGAGAGATATGGGTCTCACCCTCTGCAAATATCGGTTATTTAACGCAGGAAGTCTTTGACCTGCCTCTTGACCAGACGCCAGAACAGTTATTTGATAAGGAGACCTTTCAAGAAAGAGGACACGTGCGAAATTTGCTGAAGCATCTAGGATTCTCTGAGGTCCAGTGGACAGAGCCTATCGCAAGTATGAGCATGGGGGAACGAGTCAAATGTAAGCTGATGAAATATATTTTAGAAGAAAAAGACGTGCTCCTCTTAGATGAACCGACGAACCACCTGGATTTGCCGTCGAGAGAGCAGCTGGAAACAACTTTAACGGAATATCAGGGCACACTCTTAATCGTTTCCCATGACCGCTATTTGCTGGAGAAGACCACCAATACAAAGCTGATCATTTCTAACCAGACGATGAAAAAGCAATGGAAGGAGGAAGAATCATTTAAGAAACTGGATGAACAAGAGGAATTGCGGCTCACCCTGGAAACCGAACGACAGGAAGTATTAGGCAGGCTGAGCTTAATCACTCCCGGCAGTAAAGGGTATGAGGAGCTTGATCATAAATTTAAAGAGCTTACTCAATCAATAAATGAGATTAAAAAATAGGTGAGGAAAGAGAATGGATGGGTTGATGGGGAATACAGTTAACGAATCAATTAGATGAAGCGTTAACTTGATACACAGAAAAACCGATTCTTGATTGGGTTTTCTCAGCCTGTTTTAGAGGTATGCCTTAACGGCCATTTTTTATTTTATTGGCTTTTCTGATCCAAAAGAATTTCCATCATTTTCGATATGCGAGAGGTCGAGGGCTGATGTGTGGCTACGATTAGGCATATATGACCGCAACAGCTCAAAACATAAGAAATTGTCCTCCTATTGAAAGTAATAAGCTGGAAAGGGCCTATTGATTGATAAAATCCATCGAATAAAACTATAAAATAATGAAGGGAATAAATTAACACCTCGACCGTTCTCAATAAACTGAAAAAAAGAATAGCTAGTGGCTATTCTTTTTTTATAATTAATTTTTAACTTTTTTTTTGTTAAAAAAATTTAATATAAAAAAAGCGCTAAAGAGAAGAACTGGTAACTCTACAATAAAATAAAGAATATTTTTGGGCATAAACATGTCATAAAAATATGAAAATAATACTACCCAAATAAATAGGACAACATATTTGTTTAGGTTTTTCATTCTAATCTATCATCCTTTAAATTTAATAAAGATCTATCCAACCATTCCTAGGTCTCTTATCTCTTTTATCAAGTTGTTTAGCAATTTGGGTGCCAACATCCAAGTAATTTAAAGCTACAGTAACACAAATACCTACAGATGCAGCTAATTTTGGTGCCCCCCATGCTTTTAGACAACTAACTATAGTTCTAGTAAACAATCTTTGTGCTTCTTTTTTACCCTTTTTTATGATAAAGGATTGAATGGCTCCTACTCCACCACCTATAGCAAATCCAATAGCTCCATTAAATACTGCCCCAGCAAATTTCACACCTACTTTCACTTGAAAGGCATGTGCAGTCTCAACCCCAAACGCTGTATCTAAAATATCCTTTACGGAAACTTTCATCTCATAATTATTGTACTCTGAAGTATCAACTTCTTAAATTTCTTCTTCTAATTCGGTTTGTGCCGAAGTTAAATCATTGTATGTTTCTGAATTTTCATCAAAAAAGTTAACCGTGGCTTCAGCAAAGAGTTTTTCTTCTTCTTCAGTTTCTAATCCTGCTAAAGCTACTTGCTCCTGTACTATGGAATCAAATAACTCTGTCTTAGATCTTTGTCATTGGAAAGAGCGGAAATAAGAAAGGTAACAAGGAGATGAAGTGAAGAAATCGAATAAGTGAATAGAACCCCTTTTCCAAATGAAGACTTCAGGTCATTCGTGATTTCAGACGAAATCTCATCAAATCTTAAGGAGTTGTTTTAAATGGAAGTGAAAATAGAGCCGTTAACAGGGTTCACACCGCAAATTGGGCATCTCGTATCGCAAATGAATTATGCGAGAAGAACCACCTTAAAAGCTGTAGAAGGACTAACCGCTTCGGAATTAGATTACCTGCCAAGTAAGGATGGAAATAGCATCGGAGCGCTCTTATTACATATCGCTGCAGTAGAAAAAGGATTTCAAATCGAAACTTTTGAGGGACGCTGCCCGAATGAAGAGGAAATAAAGGAATGGGGAGCGGCTTATAGCCTTGGAGAAGAGGGAAGAAATAAGATAAATGGTCAGCCGCTGGAATATTATTTAACTAAACTTGAAGAAATCAGGCACAGGACACTTAAAGAATTCGAAAGCAAAACAGATGATTGGTTATACGAAAACAGACCATGGGCCCATCATTCGTCCAATAATTATTTCATTTGGTTTCACGTATTTGAAGATGAGATCAATCATCGAGGGCAGATAAGAGTGATAAGAAAAATGCTCACAAATGAATAGACCAGTGCCGGCTTCTGATACTGGGGTAACACCATGTGGAAGAACTATGGATTGGAGCGGGAGGTGGGAATTTGAAAGGTGAAAATGAAGACAATCAACCATTCAATGATGCCATGGACCACATGCAGAAGCATGAAGGTACTCCAGCACCCGGCGAAGGGAAACTGCCTTTGGGAATAAGGATCATTGGGTACGTGATAGTTGGAGGGATGGTATTGATGATCCTCCTGGGATTAATCGGAAACTTTGTGTTTAACTAAAGACGGAGGTGGGTCTGTGGATAATGAGGAATGGTTAACAGGGGGAAACGTCACTAACGTCTATCGTTCCGGCCATACCGTCCGGCGAGAACAACACCCCAACAGTCACCGAATTCACCGCCTGCTGAAGCACCTGGAAAACAAAGAGTTTTCCTATGCGCCTAAATATTATGGCATCGATGAAAAAGGGCGGGAAATTTTATCATATATCGAAGGTGAAGCAGGAAATTATCCCTTGCAACCGTATATGTGGTCAGATGACGCGTTGACAGGCATAGCAAGAATGCTGCGGCACTACCATGATGCTGTAAGTGACTTTACCTTTGATGATGACTGGCATCCTTTAGATCTCACACCTGAACCTAAAGAAGTAATCTGTCATAATGATTTTGCGATCTACAACATCATATTTAAAAATAATAAACCCGCAGGAATTATAGATTTTGATGTAGCAGCGCCAGGTCCTAGGGGATGGGACGCCGCTTATACGCTGTATACCTGCTGCCCTTTAAGCAGGTTTTATGTAACTCCAACAGGTGAAAAAGTTTATTATAAATCTAATCAGCATGCAGACCGAATTAAACGCAGGGTTCAATTATTTAATAGTGCTTACGGTGAATCGTTTGATGATTCCTTAGAAATGGTCGTGCTTCGATTAGAAGGGCTGTGTAAAACGATGAGAAGGAAAGCAGAAGAAGGAGTTCCCGCTTTTCAGAAGATGATCAAAGAAGGACACCTGGAACACTATCAGCAAGATATTCAGTTTGTTAGGAAGCATAAACATGAATGGATGTAAGGGGGGAAGACGCCGAATTGACAAGATCGGTGTCTTCGTCCATACTATTGTTAAAATAATTTTACCGAGTAAATGGAGTTGACAACAAAGATGAAAGATATAAAGCTATTGACGACTCACGAACAGTTAAAGGCATTAGCCGATCCTTTTCGCTCAGAATTACTGCTTCGCTTAATGGAGAAACCAAAGACCGGCCAGCAGATTTCTGAAGTGTTTAACCTTTCAAGGGCGCGAATTCACTATCACTTAAAGGAATTAGAAAAAAATGACCTGATTGCCATCGTCCACAAAGAAGAAAAGAATGGGATCATGCAAAAGTTTTATCAGGCGGTTGCTGGTGGATTCGTACCTGATCAATCTTTACTTCCTTATTCTGATATGACAGAAACGGTCAGAGTGATGATGGTCAGCATGCTGGACCAGTCGAAACGAAGAATCCTTGCCGCTCCTGAAGATTCTTTAAAGGAGGAGTCAGGCTCTAAGGACCCTGCCGAGTGGAAATATCGATCCAGCGCTTATGAAATTCACGCGAAAGAAGAAGACTTCTTAGCCTGGCAGCAGAAGTTTTCCGATTTAATGGAAGAGTTTGCTGCCCTGCAAAGACCCGATCCATCACCAGACGCTAAGCTTTATTACTTTCACATGCTTGGATTACAAGTGGAGGAACCGTTTATTCAAAAGAAAAAAGGAGAATCTTAAGTCATTCTCTTTTTTTTGGTTTAACGGTAAGTATTTTTTAACCGTGTAGAAATATTTATTTAAGGAGAGAGTGTATGAATAATATCAAACGCTTGGAAAGTGAAGCTGTCTTGCCTTTAACAAAATCCAGATCGTTTATTTTATTATTGCTGACTACAGTGGTTTCCAGCTTAAGTCTATCTATGTTTATGTTTATTCAGTCCTGGTATGTCGTTGAAAGTCTTGATAAGGAAGCGTCACTAGGGATTGTATTAGTTTGTCTAACGACTATGCGGATGCTTTCCATGGTCATTGGCGGGGTGGTGGCGGACAGGGGCAGGCAAACGAGGATTATGGGCGTTTCAGATTTATCGTTAGCCTTTTTAACCCTGCTGCTTTCTGTACTATTCTATTTCTTATCTGAAGTTCCCATCTGGATGCTGGCAGTAAATGCAGCATTGTTTGGCGCTTGCGGAGGGATTTTCGAACCGTCCAGAGATGCTCTTTTACCGAAAGTGGTAAAAGTCGATCAGCTTACGAGAGCAAATTCTCTTCTTCAAGGTGCTATCCAAACTGCTTTATTTTCTGGACCTTTCCTTGCAGGAATATTAATTCATGTAACGAGTTATAGCTTGGTTCTCATTCTGATAGGTCTTTGCTTATGCATTTCCGGGTACAGTGTTTTCCTTATAAAAGTTAGGGAAGATAACTTGAACAACGAGGGGAAAGGCAGAGATACCTTTAAAGTTCAATTGGCAGAAGGATTCAGCTACACATGGAAATCTCCGCTATTAAGGGCTTTGTTTATCATTACGATTATTGTAAACTTTTTTCTATCGGGACCTTTAATGATGGGACTGCCGATATTCGTAGAGGGAGTCCTCCATGGAAGTTCGATCGATTTTAGTTATGTACAGGGCGGGTTTACATTGGGAATGATTCTTGGTTCTGTACTCATAGGACTTATGAACATCCAGCGAAAGCGAGGGTCTTATGCCTTATATTTCATTGCCTTGCAGGGAGTGGGGATGTTAGTTTTTAGTCAAATTCATTCGATTTTTACAGCTGTGATGATCATAGTTTTTATTGGCATGCTGAATCCGGGAGTCAACATCCCACTGATTTCCCTCGTTCAATCTTCTGCAAATCAAGCGAAAGTCGGAAGAGTGATGAGTTTGATTCGTACAGGCTCATTAGGTTTAATTCCACTTTCGTACGCTGTGACTTCTATGTTTTTAGGAATGGGGGTTAAGATCCAGCATCTGATGGCGTGGAGTTCACTGCCCCTTCTGCTTAGTGTAGGAGTGTTGTACTTTTTATATCCAATCTTGAAGACAGCGGACTAAAAGGAATGTTATTGGCAGAGTGCGAAAATTTCGTTAATACATAGGAGGTAGAATATGAGTGTAGATAAAGAATCACCGGAAGAAAGAAGAGAAAGATTACGTCAAGAGGATTTAAGAAAAAATCGTTCCAGCGCCTATAACGGAGGCGGGTTACAGGATTTAGCAGGCGGAATGGGCTGGAAAGGCGCAGGGCTGATGGTCGTGGTTATCATCTTGCTGCTATTTATTGGGTATTTTGTATTTAACTAATGAAGGAACCTTATTTTATACTTACGGTTCCTCCAATATATTTGCGATATTGAAGTATTATTGCGAAAATGATGATTTAATTGCGAATGAGCGCAGCTTCGTGTACTTGCGATCAAGTACGCCGCCTGAATAGAAGTACCACTAGTTCTCCAACTCCTGAACGGCCATATCTTTTCTATAATAAACGAGGTTTTATTCGAATGACTCCGCCGTATTAATTAGATCTTCCTTTGAAATGCTTTTCTCTGATTTTTTGTTAGCTGCAGTGAGTTTATAAACGATTCCATCTTGCTTCCAAGTTAAATACTTTATCGTTTCTCCTGATCGTTCCATTTTCTTTTCAGCATACTTTCCTTCAAGATTTCCTATATCCACTTCTTTCATTTCCATGTTCATATGAATAGACTTGCCATTCAAGGTCATTAATTCGATAGATTTTCCTTCTCCAGAGAATATAAAGTTATAAACGGCTTCGGTATCTCCAGTTGTGGGAATAGGTTCAAAGTTGGTGTTTTCAGCTTGAAATGGTAATTGAGCAGGCAGGTTTGGTTGATAAGCTTCATCCTTTAATTTATTTTGAAGACTTGTATTGTCGTAAGCGTTTAATCCATCAGCCTTTCCTAAGGAACATCCACTTAATAACAGAAAGGTTACTATGATAAATGATAATAATGATTTCATATACTGTCTCCCTTTTTACTATTTTCCAACGAAATGGGAATTTGTATCCAATAGTTATAAGCTTAGCAATTATTAACAATATCGTCTAATATAGTCGGAATTTTGTTAATATGATGATATAAAGTTCGTAACCTTTCCTTGGGGAGGGGAAGGTCAGGAAGGAGTATAAAAGTGAAAAGGTTTATCACGATATTGGGAGAAGGTGTCTTGATTGTAAGCATGATCTTGTTGGCCATTGATATGATAAGCGGCCAGTGGAGCGCCCATACAAATTACTGGGTTCTGGGTACAGTGATATACTGGTTTACCGTCGGATATATTTATTTCTTTAAAGAGAATAAACGAGTTTGGGGAGTAATCTTCATGGTGATAACTGGAGGCGGGATAGTGGCAGCGCTGTTTGCAGCATGGACATAAAAAGTTGGGAAACAAATTGGATCAAAGCGTCTGTAGAATCATCAACAAATTTCATACATAGAGAGGACTAATACCATGGACATTCATTTCAAAAGATTACTCACCCCAACCCCGAGCATCGTAAAGGCAATTAACCGGTGGGAGAATGATGCAACTTTAATTCCATTGGTGCGCCCAAATCAAGATCAATCAGGACTCGACCGCCGTACGGAGATTAGTCAGCGGGACCTGATTAACCGACTTCAAAATCATCACATCTATTTAATCTATCTGGATGACCAGCTGATTGGTGAGATGAACTTTATGGTGGATCCTCCTCATCTATACAAGAATGAACCAGGGACGGCTTGGATTGGGATAACCATTGGAGAGAATGAAGGAAGAGGGAAAGGGATCGGTTATCAAGCTATTTCCTTTTTGGAAGAACAGATTAAGAACGAGGGGCTGAAACGAATTGAGCTTGGCGTGTTTGAATTTAACAAGAAAGCGATCAGTCTTTATAAAAAAATGGGCTATGCTGAAATTGGGTATATAAGAGACTTTACATTTTGGCAAGGGCGAATGTGGGCCGACTTCCGAATGGAGAAATATTTGAACACTTAAGAAGGAAAAGATGTGAAATCTAATGAGCAAGCTGGGCAAATAAGATAGATATTTAAAGGGGTAAAGCAACTGAACGAGTAACCATTCAAATGGAAGGAGATAATGAATTGGTTAGTTTATTGGATAACCTACATCAAGCATCGATTTTACTGTTGTTAGCATGTTCTTACTTTTACTATAGACATTTAAAAAAACGAAAGTGTGAGAGAAAGCTAACTTCCTTTGAGTTTACTATGTTTTTCGTCACGCGGTTTGCAGCTTTACTTTGGGCTGGAAGTTATCTGCTTCAAATATTGGATAAAAATTAACCTTTTGGTGAAAGAATAACAATCACTCTTGTCTCATTTCCCAGTTAACGGTGAATTACATATAAGATCTTCATTAACCAATATGAATCTAACCAGAACACCTAATTTAATGACATCAATGGAGGCTTTTTTCATACAATATTTCTGAGGTGAAAAAATGCCAAGAGTACCTTATCGAGATTCAGACGTTGCCTTAATGGCCAGGATGATGCGAGCGGAAGCTGAAGGTGAAGGACAACAAGGAATGTTATATGTAGGGAATGTTATCGTTAACCGCGCTAAAGCAAGCTGTTTAGATTTTTCAGATGTAAGAACCATTCGACAAGTAATTTATCAGGTCCAAGGAGGAAATTACTCTTTCGAGGCTGTACAAAAGGGAAATCTATTTTATAATCGGGCGAGGTCAGTAGAGAAGAGATTGGCAAGAAAAAATTTAAATTATTGGAGCCAGCTGCCAGCAAAATATTCTCTTTGGTATTTTAACCCCTATGGTCCATGTCCCGACACATGGTATGGTCAGCCCTTTGCCGGTCAATTTAAAAATCATTGTTATTATGAACCAGCTGCTGGTACATGTGCCAGTGTTTACACTGGTGGTTAATCCTGCTCAGTCTATGTTCCACAATTGGATGGGGGAAGCCACTCAATAAAAAGGGAACAGTGAAGTTTTCGGATGTTCCCTTTTTATAAAGTAAGAAATGTTGCAGTCAACCTTCTGGATGAGAATTATTCATAAGCAAATCAGACAGACGGCTTTCCGTCTTTTTTTAATGGAATAAAAGTTGAAGTCCTTTTTTCTTTAGTTTTCTCTGTCAATCAAGAACAGCGGAATATATTTCTTAGGTCACTTGAAAGACCTAATTCTGCATGTTATGTTATATATGATCACTTATTCATATAAAACTTTTATTGTGTTTGTTTATAACGAATTAGGGTATAGCCTATATATGAACACATGATCATATAGGAGGATTTGGAAATGGCACACCAACATGAACATGACCATGATCATCATGATCACGATCATAGTGATTTATTTCATTCGCATGCACCCGCAGGGAAAATGAAACAGGCGTTCTTCCTTGCAATGATTATTTTGGCAGCAGAATTAGTCTTCGGGATTCTTTCTCATAGTCTTGCTCTGCTTGCAGACGCCTGGCATATGGCAACCGATGTACTGGCGATTGGACTTGCCTGGTTTGCCTTGCACATCTCTAAGAAATCCGCAGATAAAACGATGACGTTTGGGTATGAGCGTGCAGGAATTTTAGCTGCTGCTCTTAATGGACTCACATTGATCATCATTACAATCTGGATTTTGTATTCAGCAATAGAACGGATCATTAACCCCGTGGACGTTGGAGGCTGGGGAATGTTTGCCGGCGCTGGAATTGGACTGGTCGTTAACCTGATTATTATTTTTGTACTTAATGGAGACGAAGATAATTTAAATGTAAAAGCAGCCCTGCTGCACGTCATTGGTGACGTTGGAGCATCGGCCGGGGTCATTATCGCGGGAATTATTATTCACTTTACAGGATGGTATATCATTGACCCGATCATCAGCTTGATTATTGCCGTAATTATCGCGTTCAGCGCGTGGAATATTTGTAAGCAGTCTTTCCGTATTTTAATGGAATCCAAACCGAAAAATGTGGAAATTGATCAAGTTATTGAGACGATGAAACAGCAAGATGCCGTCGCTGATCTTCATGATCTGCATGTGTGGAGTATTACCAGCGGCAAGAATGCCCTTGCCTGTCACCTCGTTCTAAAAGAAGATGTTCCGTTTTCCGAGCACCAGCAAATCTTACGGACGATTGAACATGATCTCGCTCATATTGGCATTGGTCACGTGACCATTCAAATCGAGGATCACAACCATCCGCACGAAGAAGAAACGTTTTGTGCGATGAAGGATGATGGAGATGCTCATGCTCACTAATACTAAAATGGACCCCTCGGCATTGTCCGGCGGGTTCATTTTTTGTTCTATAAATTATGGTGTTTTGGTAAAATGATGATAGGCGCTTTCTGGTAATTTTCCCTTTTAAAGGAGATGGTTCGGTGATGGATCTATTGGCAGAAATGAATAGAGGAAATAACAAACAAAAAGATGCTTATCGTATGACTTACTGAATTAGGGATCTTCTCTCAAATGCGAAGCTATCATCCTGTACTTTGTGGGACAATCCCTCTGGGTATTAATGTTGAGAATTCTGATCTAGACATCATCATGGAAGTAACAGACCTGGAGGAGTTTGAACAACGGCTTAGAAGGCATTACGGGGATCAAGCGGGCTTTACAATGAAGAACAAAGTGATCCGAGGACGCGAAGTTGTCAAAGCTAATTTTACTTTTCAAAACTTTGAAGTTGAGATCTTTGGACAGCATCAGCCTGTTCACCAGCAGAATGCCTATTTACATATGATAATTGAATTCGAACTATTAAAGGAAACCCCCGCCCTTAAAGATAAGGTTAAAGATTTAAAAAAACGAGGGTATAACACTGAGTCAGCGTTTTGTGAATTGCTGGGTCTATCAGGAGATCCTTATGAAAGCCTGATTCAGTATGGGAGAAGGAACGGAATTATACGATAGAATTAGTGCAATGCTGCTTCAAAGTATTGCATTTTTTATTTTTCCATTGTCTTGAGTTTGAGTAACTATTTTGA
Organism: uncultured Bacillaceae bacterium; assembly: GCA_963739045.1. Classification (GTDB taxonomy): domain Bacteria; phylum Bacillota; class Bacilli; order Bacillales; family Halobacillaceae; genus Halobacillus_B. The sequence continues at coordinate 80,204 of CAVTYY010000004.1, forward strand.
AATAATTGGAATCAAAACACCCCTTCTTTTTATTGGAACCTGCAGAAAAGAGTTTGTTAGGAAAGACTTTCTTCCTGTTTGCAGGCATACTTCATTTCTTACCTAATAGATTAATCTACCTAGGCAGCTAATTCTTGAGTTAATCAGCTAAAAAAAGAGAGAGGGAAAAGAGCCCTCTCTCAATGCAATAAATTGATATAGGATAGTACTGATCTTACTTCACAGTTGATTTTTTACGGTAAACCATTGCACCGCCGCCAAGAGCTAGAATAATAAAGGCCATCCATGCCCAGGCAGTATTACTTGCTGTTCCGCCCATACCGGTATCAGGCATTTCTGAAGGCATTTTCTCAGCACTGAATTTATCAGGCATTTGAGTTGCAATGGCTCCAGATAGAGCTGTACCGATCGTAGACATGCGTTTCAGTCCTTGATCATAGGTTTGGTAAGCGTTTTGATAATCTTCATTCTTATAAGCAGTTACGACATCAATAACATCTTGTTCATGAGCCATTAGAACTTTAGTCGCTGTTTCAGCAGGAAGATTATTTTCTGTGGCAGCAGCTAAGAAAGTACCTAGCTCTTTCGGGAAATCTTGAAGAAGAGATTGTTTCACTTGATTCGTTTTGTCCATATCTTCATTCATCATGGCAGTTCCTAGTCCAGCGCTATCCTCATATTGAGAAGAAAGGATTTTAGCAAACTGGTCGGCACCTTCTTGTCCATAGATGGATTTTACAGCAGCTGTCATTTCATCAGCATTTTGTTCTAGTTTTTCATTTACAACATCAGCATCGTCAGAACCTTGAAGGTTTTTCAAGCTATTTAACGTTTGGTAGGTAAAGTGAATACCTAGCAATTGGTTAAATGTAACGCGAAGATCAGAAGCTGGTGTGACGGCTTGGGTGTTATTAAACTTCTCAGGCATTTGTTTTACGATAGCTTGAGATAGGGCTGTACCAATGGTGTACATGCGTTTGTAACCCTCGTCCAAAGCATCATATGCTTTTTTATAATCACCATTAATATAAGCGGTAAATACATTCATAACATCTTGTTCGTGAGCGGTAAGTACTTTTTCAGCAGTTGCAGCTGGAAGGTTTCCACCAGTAGCTGTATCTAAGAAAGCACCTAATTCTTTAGGAAAGTCTTGCTGTAATGATTGCTTAACTTGCATTTTCTGATCGGAATCATCATTTTTGAAGGCTGTCCCTAGATTGGCACTGTCTTCATATTGAGAAGAGAAAATCTTCGCAAATTGATCGGCACCTTCTTGACCATAGATGGATTTGAAGGCGGCTTTCATTTCTCCCGCATTCTTTTCAAGCATTTCCTGAGCGACATCCGCATCAGCAGCTCCCTGGTACTGTTTTAAAGTAGTAAGGACCTGGTATTCAAAGTGTGTGGCTAATAATTGACCTAAATTCGCTCTTAGGTCAGCGGCAGGACTCTGCACAGGCGTGGAGTCTTTTTCTCCATCAGCGGCAAACGCTAAGGATGGAATTAATAACATTACTGCCATAAGGACCGCAAAAATTCGTTTGATCTTCATGTGTTTCTCATCTCCTTTTCAGATAGTGAACCACCGAGTAATTATTGGGGATTCACTAAGCAATCGATTTCATTTACGGATTGGATCACTAAATTTGATAGAAATTTTTAAAAAGAGGCAAAAATCGACTATTTACCTTTGTGAAATAACAGGGCGGGGGATTCTAAGGGTCTATGAGGAGGACAAACCATGTAGTGGAATTGGTTCTAAGCTCTTCATTAATAGGGTTACGGCAAGTAAATCTAACAGGATGGGTTTCCTATATTATAAGGGGGGAAGGTAATGCTTAATAAATCTTTGAAAATTATTTCAACTATTTTTAACTTTTGTCTGGCAGCCGGAGCAGTTTTTACAAGTATAACAATCTTATCCGGCGAAGGTATTTTCGCTGAATTTCCCGAGGAATGGGCTGGTCATGTTCCTTTTAATAATTGGGCCGGTGTAGCTGTATTTGGAATGATAATATTTGGCTTGGGCAATGGTATAGCTGCTTTTTATGGATTTTCAAAAAATAGAAATCGCTTATTTGTAGTTACTTTCATTATGGGACTGGTGTTTCTTTTCTGTATGGTAACGCAGGTGATTTTATTAGACGAGTGGTACTTAGCTACAGTTGAGTTTATGATATTTAGCATCATCCAAATAATACTGGGCTCCATGGGCTTGTTGACGAATCGCCCGTAATTAGAATGGACATCATGGGGGAAATTTGATGGGTGAGATGGAGGCGGGATATGGATATCGAAACAAAAAGGTTAATGATCAGGGTTACTACTCGATCTTAGAGGAAGAGTGGAAATGAAAGTCAGTTGAAAGGATCAGCTGAACTTCTAAAGGAGAGGGTCAGAATAAATATACTCTTTCAAAATGGAAAATTAAAAGTTCGTCAATTAGCAGAAAAAGATCAATCCTTATTAGCGAAATGGCTTTCCGACCCAGCAGTTCTTGAGTTTTATGAAGGAAGGGACAATCCTTTTGATGTAGAGAAAATAAAAAACCAGTATTATACTAGCGGAGATCAAATCAGTAGATGCATAGTCGAATGGAATGAACAGGAAATCGGTTATATTCAGTATTATGAATTAGAAGAAATGAAACTCGAAGTGATGGAGCGAACTTATGGAACAGATCAATTCATAGGGGAAGTAGAATATTGGAATCAAGGAATTGGAACATTGCTCGTTTCTTCAATGGTTAAGTACTTAATCGAAACTAAGAAAGCAAAAAGCATCGTAATGGATCCTCAAACAAGAAATACGCGCGCGATAAAATGCTATCAGAAATGTGGCTTTAAGAAAGTTAGAATTCTCCCTGATCATGAACTTCACGAGGGGACTTATCAAGATTGCTGGCTGATCGAGTATAGAAAGTGACTATTATGTATTAGGCAAGGAAGGAGTCACCCGATGAATTTAGGTACCCCCATAGCGGTAGGAAATACAGCAAAGGTTTATCGCTGCGAGAACAAAGCAGTTAAAGTATTTCGAAATCATTTGCCTGATACAGAAGCTGAAAAGGAAGCCATCAAACAGCAGCATGCCTATGCTTGCGGACTTCCAGTGCCCGAAGTACAAGAAGTGACAGAGATAGCTGGAAAACAAGCGATTATTATGGAATTTATAGAAGGAACCACGCTCGGGGATTTATTAGTCAATAATAAGAAAGAAGCGGAATTTTATATGAAGCTTTCTGTGGAGCTGCATCAAGCTATTCATCAAGTTAAAACCGATGCAATTGAATCCATGCCTGAGAAGCTATGCCGCCAAATTTCATCTGCTCCTCTCCTGGAAGACAAACAAAAAGCGGTTTTAATAAACAAGGTGGAGTCAAACTCCTATGATTCCAGGTTGTGCCATGGAGATTATCATTTATTTAACTTAGTCATGAGTGGGAATAGGGTGTCTATTATCGATTGGGTGGATGCAAGTGCAGGGGATATCCGAGCCGACGTTTATCGATCGTATCTTCTCTATTCTCAGTTGTCAGAGGAATGGGCAGACCTGTATCTACGGCTTTATTGTAAGCAGAGCGGACTGCTGAAAGAAGAAATTCTTCAATGGGGGCCCATCATTGCGGCGGCAAGACTATCAGAACATGTTCCTGCAGAGAACACTGAACGATTATTGAAGATTATTAACGTCTAATGGCAGTCATTTTAGTGGAGGGATAACTTGAGGGAATTCATGGGAATTGCTGGTATTATTTCTTATTAAGGAGCTGCAGCTGGAGTGATTTATGATCTGATTATGGGTGATAAATGCCTTTGCCACTGCGACATGGAATATAGGAATTTTACTGTACTGGGTTACCCTGGGGTATCGTTATTATTATGAGGAGGACAGAAAAAATATGGACTGTTTTTCATGAGCACTCCATTCGTAATAATTGGGATTGCCCTCCTTCTGCGTTTACATAACTGATAAATTTCCTTTAAAGTTTTTGTGCAAGTTTCTTTAGGGAATGAAAATAAACATCGAGAAGTATCAGACCTAGTAAATAAGTAAGAAACGTATAGAGAAGATTCCAATCATCTCCGTACCTTACTTTATTAAAAAGCAGAGCCAATTCCTCAGATCCAGTTAAAAACAGCAGAAATCCTAAGTAAATCAGCCATCGCTTCCATTGTTTAAAATAAATTAAATACGTAAATAGGACGCCGAATGCTGGATTGAAGCCAAAATCAATATTAATGGAATTGAAAATGAGATACTCGGTTTCAGGATGGAGGGTCCAGAACCCAGTCTGCATTCCAATTTGATTAAAGGTGATAGATAACAGCGAGATAAAAGGAGCAGCCGTTAAAAATAATAATGGATTTCTGCGACAGATGATTATTACTATCATCCAAGGGATTATAAAGCCTACAGTAAAATTAAAAAGAATGGGAATCACCGCTTTTATTAGCATTTGTAGTTATCACTTATTATCAACTTAAATTAATATTTAATAATAGGAAAAAAATGTAAAAGAACAATATGAAGGTAGATCCATGTATATTTTTCATTCTTCGGGCGAATACTTTTAGCAATTCTATTCTTTCACGAAGAAAGGAGCCTTCCTATGACGGATAAATATCTGATTTATTATCAGACTAAATCAGGCGTGGTTAAACAAGCGCCGGTATTCGCCACCCACAAGGAAAAAGCACGGGAAACTTATTTGAAAACGAATCCCAAAGCGAAAATCACTCATATCCTGCTTTATTAGTTCTATTTATAAAGACTACACCGCAATTCCTGGATTAGGAATTGCGGTTTTTTATAACAATTAAGCAGATTTCAGGTAGGGAATTAGTAGAAAAATAATGGTTATTTATGTAAAATAAAAAGAAATTACGGATTTTATGTAAACGATCAGTGATCCTTGAAAACATCTAGAAATTCTAAGAAAGGGGGGGAATCTTAAAATTGCTAAGAAAATTGAATACCATAATAGCTATCGTAGCTTTAAGCGTTTCGTTTTACCACTTTTTTATCCATCCTATCGATTTATCAACAGATTATATTTTTGCATTTTTAGTATTCATGTTTTTACTATACGGATTAGAAAAGGTAAAAGAAAAAGGTGGAGACAAAAAATTAGGATATGGCTATATGGTGACATCCTTGATTCTCCTATCAGGGATCATCGTCGAAATCTTTAAAAGTATTTATTAGCCAAACGGCAGCAAAGTATAAATGTGTAAGAAGGGAAGTTTTACTATGTTATGGTTTTGCATAGCGATTGCAGAAATATTTGTAGTAACCTGTTCGATCTTAAACGATAAAAAAAGTACTCAAAAGAAGAAGAGACGCTCCGTAGCTGTTGTATGGGGGTTCTCTGCCCTTGTGATTGCCGTGCTGTTGATCATCGACAATAGCTACATCCTAGCTAACTTAATGAAATAATTCCATGGAAGATTGCTTAGAGGATACATGGACAAAGTTAGATCTTTATTATTACTCCCGCCGAATGTAGATTAATGATAGAATTCTACTGAAAAGGAGGCGTTCCTATTCTGCTTATTACTGCCGCTCAAAGTGGATTTAATTACGGCGATGCGATTATCCAGGTAATCATGTTTATCGTTATGCTGTTAATTCCAACAGCTTTCGTACTATTATTTGTTATGGTTAAGAAGCTAAGAGAAAAGTCAAAACGAATGGAAAAGCAATTAGATCAGCTGTGGGAACAGAATAGAAAAAATACATAAGTTTTTTTAGCTGGAAGTGATCGAGCAATGAAGACGCTGTTCCCAAAGAGGGGACGGCGTTTTTAGTTTGGAGATAAGAAAACTATAAAAAAACCACTTCTCACATTAAACAAGGAATATTCGATGGGAGTATGGAATGTACTAACAGATCGAGAAACTCAATGGAATTAATGAAGGGAGAGTATTCTCTCAGTAGGTAAGGAAATAGGATGTTTTTTTATCTATAATCGGAAAGGAAAATTGCCATGAAAGCCATTATTCAGAACGAATTTGGAAACGAAAATGTACTTACCTATACCGATATTGAAAAACCGAAACCCGAGGCAGGAGAAGTTTTAATTAAATTTGCTTACACGAGTGTGAATTATGCTGACATTAAAAAGAGGAAAGGCCATAAAGGAAAAGGAAGTTTCCCCTTCGTTCTAGGGTTAGATGCTGCAGGAACCGTGGAGGAGGTTTATCCAGGTTCAAGCTTTTCTATCGGACAACGAGTCATTGCTTTTCCGACATCCGGTTCTTACGCAGAATATGGTGCAGCAAACGAATCGCTTGTGTACAGAATCCCTGACAGTCTCTCATTTGAGCAGGCGGCAGCCATGCCTACTGTATCGATCTTATCGTCTATTTTGTTACATGAAATAGGGCAAGTGAAGGAAGCAGATACAATTGTGATCCATAGTGCAGCTGGCGGAGTTGGTTCCATGTTAGTTCAGCTTGCTAAATTAGCAGGCATTCATCAAATCATCGGGACGGTAGGAAGTCTTGAGAAAGAAAGCTATGTGAAATCTTTAGGTGCTGATATCGTATGTTCCTATGATCAATTTTCGGATGAAGTATTAACTCAGACGAATCATCAGGGAGCGGCGGTTATTTTTGACTCAGTGGCGGGAAATATTACGCAGCAAAGCTTAGAATGTTTAGGATTGTATGGAACGCTAGTCCAATTTGGAAATAGCAGCGGCGAGGCAGGATCTTTCACTACAAGTGATGTTCACAGCAGCTGCAGAAATATTAAAGGTTTCAGCCTCGGAACCACCAGGAAGCATCAGCCCGAGCGGTTAGCACCTGTGGCGTTAAGAGTAATAGACTTATTTGCCTCCAATAAGGTAGAGCTTCCAATTGCCAAACAATTCAATTTAAGCGATGCTCGGCAAGCTCATAAATTAATGGAGAGCCGCAATTATAAGGGGAAAATTCTGCTGAAATGTTCGTACTAATGAGGGGAGACTTGAGGTTTCTTTTTAAAGGGGTGGGAACACCTTAGTGGAAGTTAACTATAAACGAAATCAAAGCGGGTGAGCTATGAGGATTCCTAAGTGGTTTAAGAATTATATAGATAACCAATATCGAAGCCCTAGAGGAATAATAGGGGCGTATATCGGTGAAAAAATGGTCCGTCAGCATCAACCTGAAACTTTGTGGACCGTAGACTTATTACAAATTCAACCCGAGGATAAAGTGTTAGAATTAGGCTGCGGAGCTGGTTCAGCTATTAAGCTGCTTCTGCAGAACACGGCGGCTGGTCATGTCTCAGGAATAGACCTGTCCAATACGGTTATTCGCTCGGCGAAATTTAGAAATAGAAGAGCATGGAACGAAGGGAAAGCTGATTTTACACAAGCGGATCTCAAGAATCTGCCTTACCCCGATGAACATTTTCACAAAGTGTACAGCATCCACACCCTGTACTTTTGGGAAGACGTACGGAAGTCATTAACCGAAATATTCAGGGTGCTAAAGCCCGGAGGCTCGTTCATAATCACGCTTAGTGATGGAGCAGACGGCGAGGTATGGGAGGGTGTGAAGGAATTGTTAGACAAAGAATTTATTCCGATGGCCAATTCAACTGGATTTCTTGAAGTATCGTTAATTAGAGGGTCCAATTCAAGACAGTTTCATACAGTTGCGGTCACCGGCAAGAAACCTTCATGATTAAAATAACTTGCAAACCAAGGAGGGATAAGGATTAAAAAGAAATCGATCTATATAACTGCTGCGTTTATCCTTCTATTTATTTCATCGATCCTTCTCATCAACAATTTAACAGCGGAAGACAGCGGGAAATTATTGGGTATTCATTGGACTGCCCTTATCCCAGCGGCGTTCCTGATGGCATCGGTACCGGGAGCGAACCAAATTCTCTCCTTGCGAAACGGTTTAAGAAATGGAGCGAAAACTGCCATTATAGCTGTGACCGGACGTTTTACAGCTTTTGCATTAATGATTATTGCTGTTTCTTTAGGTCTGAGCGCTATTTTGCAAACGTCCACCCTCGTGTTTATGATGATTAAATGGGTTGGGGTAATCTATTTAGGCTGGCTCGGGATTAAGACGATTTTGTCCAGTCAAAAGGAATATGAGGATGAACGAATAGAAAGCAGTGATTCACAAGCCGGTGAGGATCCACAAAGGGTATGGCAATATGTTAAACAAGAGTTTATGGTTGCCGCTGCAAATCCTAAGGCACTCCTATTGTTTACGGTTTTTCTGCCGCAATTTATTTCTTCCGATTCTGGCGGATTTGGCAGGCAGATTCTAGTGGTGGGTGCAGTTTATATTCTGATTGAATTTATTTGTGCCACGGTTTATGCCACTATAGGAGACCGGCTTAAAAGTATTGGTTTAAGCAGCAAAGTGAAAAAGAATTTAGACCGCATCACTGGAGGAATAATGATTGGACTTGCTGTCTGGTTATCTACGGAAGAAAGCGAGTAATCGATTTTGGCATTGAAAAAAGGAGATAGTGCAGCAAAGGCAGAACTGAATAAACAGTCTGCCTTTTTCTTTGACTATTACATTAACCATTGATTTGGGTGAGCGACTTTATGCAGCGATGTTGCTGTAGTTACACCATTTATATTTAACCGCAAAGGGGAGGCGGAGACATGATTGATTACCGGATAAAAGCGAAGCGAGGGAGCTCAGAGAAAATGGGCGAACTGATGTCGATGTTAGAGCATACAAGAGCAGTTACGTTAGAGGAAATTAAAGGACTAAGACAAGAGGATCTAGATTATTTAGCAGATGAGGGGGCTAATACAATTGGTGCATTATTATTGCATATCGCTTCCATTGAATTTGTTCACCAAGTGATTTCCTTTGAGAAGCGTGACTTAAATGAAGCGGAATTTCAGAAATGGAAAACAGCGCTTGAACTTGGAGGACCTGCCAGAAGTGCGATAAGAGATTATCCGCTTGAGTACTATATAAATGAGCTCGCTCAATTCAGACAACACACCATCATGGAGTTAGAAAAGCATGACGACGATTGGTTAATGGAAGAGAAACAATGGGAAAATGGGGTTTCCTATAATAACTATTACTTGTGGTTTCACGTGTTTGAAGACGAGATCAACCACCGTGGGCAGATAAGATCCATCAAACGTCTTCTTTTCAAAAGATAAATGAACGGGGAGGGAGAGGCATGGGAATGCGAGAAAAGATTGAAATTTTCCCTATGAGCAAAGACCACATAAAAGATGTAAATGCCGCCAACGATTCGTTTCCTATCTTCGGAAAAATCGTACCAAGTTTCCAGGATGGAAAGTGGTCTATCGAAGAGTTACTGTTCAAAGAGACCCATGAAATCCGTTTTCCTGATGACCAGTTAGATTGGGAGAACTATATAAACAGTAAAGACAAAGTCATTTTATTAGCTTTCCTTGATCAGCAATGCATCGGCCAGATTAGGATCATTAAAGATTTTACTCGTTTCGGCTATATTGAGAACATTGCTGTTAAGAAGAATTTTAGAAAGCTGGGTCTTGGGCAGCGGTTACTAGCAGAAGCAGAAGATTGGGCTAAACAGAACCAGCTGATTGGTCTGTCATTAGAAACCCAGGACGATAATTTAGGTGCTTGCCGGTTTTATATCAAGCATGGATTCAAACTGGGCGGAGTAGATGTTTACCGGCATTTATTCAATGACAACATTGATAAGGCGTTATTTTGGTACAAACCTTTTTGATGGTTCATGGTCTAAAAGCGTACTATTCTAACTTGGAAAAAAAAGTTGATCTTTCTGCTATTTCTATCTGAGAGGAAGTCAAACATGAAACAAATCATAGCTCTAGGAGGCGGAGGATTTTCGGAAGAACCGGAGAACCCATTGTTAGATGCTTATATTCTAAAGCAATCAGGAAAATCGAATCCAAAAATTTGTTATATTCCAACTGCCAGTGGGGACTCAGATGAATGTATCTCCTGGTTTTATAATTTTTTTGAACAGCAGCTTTGCCATCCATCCCATTTATCCTTATTTAAACCCCCATCAAGAGATCTTGAAAGCTATCTATTAGAAAAGGATATTCTTTACGTTGGCGGCGGAAACACAAGGAATTTATTAATCTTATGGAAGGAATGGGGATTGGACACGATCATCAGGAAGGCATGGGAGCAAGGGATTATTTTAGCCGGAATTAGTGCAGGCTCCATTTGCTGGTTTGAAGAAGGAGTAACGGATTCTTATGGCGGGGAATTAGAGCCATTAAGCTGCTTAGGATTTTTGAAGGGAAGCAACTGTCCCCACTATGACGGAGAAGAAGCCAGAAGACCCTCTTACCATCAATTATTAACAGCCCGCCAAGTTAATCGAGGAATCGCGGTCGATGATGGAGCGGCCGTTCACTTCATCGATCAGAAAATAAGTAAAGTAGTAAGTTCAAGACCTCAGGCAAAGGCTTATGAGGTTTACTTGGATGGGCAAGTGAAGGAAGTGGTGCTGGAAACGTTGTACCTTGGAGCTAAGTAATCAACAGACCAACCAATATTTCATCTTCTGGTTTTATTTGGAAAAAAGAAGTACAATTGAATTACCAAAAAATTGGGAGGGTTGTCTTTGAGTACCTTCGCAGCTTTAATCGTCATCGTTTTAGCGGTAATAGTGGACTTCTTTTGGCTGGATGTAGATCGTAAACGATGGGGATGGATGAAGCATTGGACGAAATTTCAGAAAGGACTATTCTTTTCTGGATTTATAGTAGTTACAATTTTAATTTACGCAGGGTTCAGTCTGGAATTTTTATGAAGATCCAATTCCCTTTTAAGGGGCTTACCTTTTAAAAAGATGAGCTTCTTTTTTTTAGATTTATCCAGTAAGTTGATTGATTTTCTCGATAAAAGAGGCGAAATGCAGAGGAAATACGAATGTTATAATGAATCAAAAGCCAGGTAAAGTGAGGTTGGAAGATTGAATTATAAAGTTATACATACCACAGTATTTTCTTTAGAAAATGGCGGGGGAAATCCGTGTCCGGTTGTTTTGAATGCAGATCACTTAACAACCGATACCATGCAAAGCATGACAAAAGATTTTGGCCATGAATCAGCTTTTGTTCTGGAGTCCTCTCGTTCAGATTGTGATATAAAGCTTCGTTTCTTTGTTCCTTTACATGAGATGGAAATGTGTATCCATGCGACAATTGGCAGCATCACAGTTCTTGTTAACCAGGATATTATTAAATACTCACCGATTATGGTAGAGACGCTGGTAGGTCCTGTGAAGGTTGAGTGGGAAGTAAAAGGAACAAACCTGGATGTTAGTGTCGAACAATTCTCCCCTGAATTCATGGATGAAACTCCGGGTAAAGATGATTTATGTAAAGCATTAAATATAGAGATCGATGAAATTCATGAATTCCCAATCCAATCCGTTTCCACTTCACGATACAAATTAATGATCCCCCTGAAAAGCGTCGAAACGCTTAACCACCTTAAACCTAATTTTGAATATCTTTGGGTGTTGTGTGATCAATTCCGAACGACTGGGTTCTATCCGTTTGCCATAGAGCAAAACAGCAAGAATTGTGTTCAGGCACGGCAATTTCCGAAAAGAGCTGGTTATGACGAAGATCCGGCAACTGGTGTAGCGGCATCTGCATTAGGTGCGTATTTAGCAGAAAATAAGTGTTTTCCTCCGATAATAGAAGGCTGGAATCGCTATAGGATTATTCAAGGTGTTGCTATGGGGCGGCCAAGTATCATTCAATCCGAAATATTTATACAAAATAACCAAATGATTAAAACTCGTGTGAAAGGCAATGCGAAAGAAATCTGATACATACAAAAGAATGATGGTTAATTCATACTATTTAAATGAAGACCGATTGTTTCATGAATGGAAAAATCGTTTTATAAATACTGGGTTTTACGAAATGTGGAGTGGGAGAATCATTGAAGGTGGTTTTTTAATGTATGGACTGATTGCTGCATTCGATCAATCAACGGAAAGCTTTATCAAGAACGTATGGAAAGAACTTAAAGAAAAGTCGATTTCATCATACGCGTATGAAGTAGAAGACAGAATACCTCATATTACATTGGCGAGCTATAACCAATTAAATCGTGGAGATTTTTTCGATCAAATGGATGAGACATATCAGTATCAGTCAAAAATTGATATTAATTTTAAATCAATTGGCTCTTTTCTTAAATCTGGAGCCTTGTATTATAGCCCTACGGTTACCAAAGGTTTGTATGAACTTCATTCAAACCACCACAAGGACTTTGGACGTTTTCATGATGATTCAAATTCTCTTTACTTACCTGATCATTGGATACCACACTGCACCATAGCCAATAGGTTAACTCAGGGAAAATTACAAGAAGCCTTTCACTATTGTTCAAAAAGACATACCACCCTATTTGGAAAGATAGTGAAAGTGGCTTTAATCGAGGTTGCTGAAAAACATACTGCCCCTATCATTTATTCCAAAGAATTAATAGAGTAAGTCTTCTGTATTTCCAATAAGGGGGGAGGGTTTTCATGAACATAAAAGGTATTAACCATTTTCTTTTTTCAGTATCCAACTTGGAGAATTCCATTCATTTTTATGAACAGGCGTTAAATGCCAAGTTACTAGTTAAAGGCAATACCACGGCCTATTTGGATCTTAATGGTCTTTGGCTTGCGCTGAATGAAGAAAACGAGATTCCCCGGAATGAAATTTCACAATCTTATACACATATTGCTTTTTCAATAGACGAAAGTGATTTTGACCAAGCATATCAGGAGTTAAAAGACTTGAAGGTAAATATTTTGTCAGGGCGGAAAAGAGACAGCCGGGATAAGAAATCGATTTATTTTGCAGATCCTGATGGACATAAATTTGAGTTTCACAGTGGTACCTTGCAAGATCGTTTGAATTACTATAAAGATGCTAAACCTCATATGGATTTTTATGATAGATAGAAGGGTGTGAATTGGGAGAATGAGAGTAGTATTCGAACTCCTTCGTATTATTGTAATCGTCGGGTTTCTCGGCGCTTTAGGTTCAGTAATGATGGACAAGATTTACGCCCTTAATGAAGCAGCTGAAACCTATTCGTGGTTGGGAGCCTTAGGAATAGTGGTCTTACTCTTTGTGTTATATAGAAACAAGCTTCAATTTACAGGCTGGTATAAAGGGAAGAGGAGAAATAAATTAAAGAGAAAGCTTTCTGTCATCCTTACTTTCACCTCCATTCTATTAATACTGTCCCCATTTTTATTGGGATTAATAAATTGAGATACTTCCAATATGACGAGCTAATTCACTTCAAAGTGGAGGAGGAAGAAGAGCGAGAAAAGTGAGAGTTAAAGAGGGGAGATTGTTATGGAAGAATCCATTCATTATAAATTCTGGACGATTTGTATGATCCAGGACCAAGAAAAAGTGTTATTGCTTAATAGGCAGCACGATCATCTAAAGGGATATATTCCTCCAGGAGGAAAAGTGGAATTTCCTGAGAGCTTTGTAGATGCGGCGATTCGAGAGGTGAAAGAGGAGACGGGATTAGAGGTGAGCAACCTTGTATACAAAGGGCTGTATGAATTTGTGAATCTCGAAAAAGGGGATCGATATATGATCTTTAATTACATAACTAAAGACTTCCGTGGTGAGCTGCTTCAAAACCCGCCTGAAGGAAATCCTGTATGGGTGAATGTAGAGGAGGCAGAGCAGCTGCCTATGCAAGCCTCAACTCGAATCAGCTTTCCTTATTTTTTTGAAGAAGGCACCTTTGAAATTCAAATCATATGGGATAACGAAAAGAATCAAGAAGGGGAAGTTCTCGTAAAAAAAACTTAGTTTTACATAAGAAGGGACGTTAGAAAATGACAGTAAAATTGACGAAAATGACTTCAAAGGAATTTCAAAACTATATAAACTTTGCGATTAAACATTATGCGGACGAACATGTAAAGTCTGGAAATTGGAATCCGGAAGAGGCAATCGGCAAGGCCGAAAAGGAATATGAAACGCTTCTGCCCGAAGGAAAAGATACGGAAAACAATCATCTATATACCATACGAGATGGGGACAGGGAAGTTGGCGTGGTTTGGCTCGCGCAAACATCTGAGGAGAAAGGATTCATTTACAGCATTAACATTTGGGAAGGGAACCAGGGTAAAGGATTTGGCAGAAAAGCGATGGTGGAAGTTGAAACCTTAGCCAGGGAATTGGGAATAAAACGTCTCGGTCTTCATGTTTTTGCTCATAACACCATTGCCCGCGATTTATATGAAAAGTTAGGTTATACAGAGAAGAATATAAAAATGGAAAAAACGTTGTAATTTATCGTTTGGTTGCATAGCAAAAGTATAAAAGATTTTAATCATTTCATAGTGCATGGAGAATCAGAGAGAAGAAGGGTATACCCTGAATGGCCGCTCCGGAAATACACTACGCTTTTCGCGGGCGGCTGGTTTGCCTCCTCGTGCTTTCGCACTGCGGGGTCAAACCTATGCCTTCCTCCCGCAGAAGTCTCCGTGTATTTCCTTCGCTAGAGCGGTTAATATCTTCCTTTCATTCTCCTTTATTCATCGTACGTGGAAACGCCTAGAAACCTTTACTAATGCAGGACGAAAAAAATCCGAACGATGGTGGAATAAGGTTGTTACTATTCCACCATCGTTCGGATTTTATTATGGGGGGAAACTTCTGTCCCAGGCTATTTTGCTAGGATTTCATTAGTAAATAAATAAAATAACTCCCGCCGACCACAGATACGACCAGTCCAACAGGAATTTCTGATGGAGCCAGTACATTTCTTCCTATTGTATCGGCAAGGAGCAGCAGCAACGCTCCCATCAATGCTGTGATTGGAAGAAGAGCTCCATGCATCGGACCGACGATTCTCCTTGCCAAGTGTGGCACCACTAGACCAACAAAGGCAATCCCTCCACCCACTGATACGCTTGCTCCGGCAAGAGCAACAGATATGAAAAGAAGAATTCTCCGTTCTTTTTCTACGTGTGCCCCTAATCCAGCAGCGATATCATCGCCGAGATGGAGAGAGTTGAGGGTGCCCGCTTTCATCATCGCCATCGGAATGAGAATAAGAATCCAGGGGAGCAGAGCCAATACATACGTCCAGTCCGTACCGGAGATATTTCCTGATAGCCAAACGGTCGCACGCAGAAAATCTTTTGGATCCATTTTCAGTTGGAAAATAATGATTAAAGCGGAAAAGGCGCTGTTAATTCCTATTCCTACAAGCACAAGACGCATCGGCGAAATGCCATTCCGCCACGAAATTGCATAAATTAAGATCGCAGCCACCGAGGAGCCTAATAATGAGGCAATCGGCAAGAGAAAGACGGAGAAGTCGGATACGGCACTGACGGCTCCTTGAAAAAAGAAAATGTAAAGAACGACTGAAAATCCCGCACCTGCGTTAATCCCGATGATTCCTGGGTCAGCGAGACCATTCTGTGTGACACTTTGAAGGATGGCGCCAGATACGGCCATCCCAGCTCCGATTAATAAGGCGATGAACATTCGCGGCAGGCGGAAAGAGAACAGGACCATTTGATTTTGGCTGCTGCCGCTTCCTGTCATTGTTTGAAAAACCTCAGAAGGAGAAATGTGCATGACCCCTAAATTCAAGCTTACGAGCATCGTTCCGATAATAGCGATGATTAAGCCAATAGCAATTGTCCAATTTTTCTTGTAAGCGGTCATGTGGCATTCCTCCCATCATTACGGGCTAAATAAAGGAAGAAGGGGACACCGATGAGAGCTGTCACCGTACCTACTGGCGTTTCAAACGGAGGATTAATCATACGAGAAACGGTGTCCGCGATGATCAGCAGAATTCCACCCAGAATTCCTGAGCAAGGAATGATCACCCGGTAATCGGAACCTACTAGAAATCGGGTGATATGGGGAATGACGAGACCGATGAATCCGATAGTTCCGGATACAGATACGGCCGCACCGGTTAACATGAGCACTACGATTGTTCCTGTCAGTTTAGTTACCCAGGTTTTTTGTCCAAGACTTCTCGCTACATCTTCTCCCAAGCTGAGAGCGGATATGGACTTGCTTAGTAACAGAGCAATAAAGGTCCCAAGAATGGCTACCGGTGCAAGTAATTTAATGTGGACCCATTGAATACTCGACAAGCCCCCGGCATACCAGAAGCTAAGGTCCTTTGCGATATTGAAATGAATCGTTATGGCAGTGGAAACAGACGTGAACAAAGCGGTCACAGCTGTTCCGGCAAGGGCAAGCTTCACCGGTGTGAGTCCGGACTTTGATATCGATCCGACGAGAAAAACAACTGCCGTACCTAAGCCAGCCCCTCCAAAGGCCCACATCATCATCGTGAAGCTGGAAGCGGATGGCATGATCGCAAGTGCTATGGCCATGGTGAACATTGCTCCCGCCGTGACTCCCATAATTGATGGAGAGGCAAGCGCATTGCGAGTCATGCCCTGCATGATGGCTCCAGATATAGCAAGCGCGGCACCGATTAAAGCCGCAGCCAGCGCACGGGGAATTCGCAGGTTAACGATAATTTGATGGGAAGAAGATGAGGGATCATATGCCGTTAAGCTTTTCCAAATCGTCTCCAGATGGATGTCCGCTGCCCCATACATGATGGAAATCGCCATGAATAGGGCCATGACAAAGAGACCAGCGGTTAAGATCACTGTGGCCAAAATAGTTCGGTTGTCTCTGGGCGTTTTACTTGCTGACCAGCGCGGCATCGACTGCTCTCCTCTCATAAAAAATAGATGTATAGAAAAATAGTTTAGGTTAATTGAAAAACATTATCATTGTATTATACATAGGCAGATTAGGCAATCATCGTCCCATATGACGAAACTGTAATAACAATGAAAAGTGCTTGTAATTGAAAATGATAATTGTTATCATCTAGTAAGTTAGTAAGTTACACAACGATTTTTTAGGAGGAGACTAAATGAAATCATTCAAGTTGTTTTACATAGCAGTTGCTTTGCTAACACTATTGTTCATGACTGCTTGTGGTAACGATGACGGAGACAAGAGTAAAGATAACGAAAGCCAGGATACAGAAGAAACTGGAAGCAGTGAGAACGGGGAACGCACGGTTACAGATGCTATGGGACATGAAGTGACGGTTCCAGAAGAACCGAAGCGAGTGATTGCATCTTACTTGGAGGATTACCTAGTGGCTCTAGATATTACTCCTGTTGCCCAATGGTCCGTTGCTGATGGAGCATCTGTCCAGGGATATCTGCAGGATTCACTTAAAGATGTTCCGACTTTGCCGCATGATCTTCCATTAGAAACGGTGGCTAGCTTTGAGCCCGATCTTTTATTGATGGATTCAGCAGGTATGGTTGAAGGAAACAAATACGACCAATACTCCAAGATCGCCCCGACGTATGTGGTTGGTGAAGCGGAGAACAACGACTGGAGAGATGAATTGAAGCGTGTAGGGGAAGTCTTCGGAAAAGAAGAGGAGGCAGACCAGGTTCTAGAGGACTACGAAAAGAAAGCGGAAGAAACGAAGCAGCAAGTCCAGGAATCTATAGGCGATGAGTCTGTTGCAGCGATCTGGCTGGTCGGAGATACCTTTTACGTTGTAAATGATCAACTATCTGCCGGGGACGTATTGTACAATGACCTTGGGCTAACCAAGCCGAATGTTGTGAAGGAAATTGCCGATAAATCAACCGCGAATTGGTCTGAAATCTCTCTGGAGAAATTAGCGGAGCTCGATGCCGATCATATCTTTCTGATCAACAGTGATGGCGATGGCGCTAAGAAGCTGCAGGATAATATTTGGCAAAACATCCCGGCTGTGAAAAATGGCAATATTTACGAATATTCAGCTGATAAAACCAGCTGGCTCTACACAGGTCCAGTGGCTAATACAAAGATGCTTAAAGATATCCAAGAAAAGCTAGTGAAGTAAAAAGTACAAGAATGGTTACCTTGTTTTATGGGCGACCCAAAAAACCTTCAATTACCGGTGATTGACATCCGGAAATTGGAGGTTTTTTTATCTTATATTATGGGTCCTTCTAAACTACAGCTTTGGTTTCCTTGTTATCAAAGTCTGTGGTCAGAAGGAGTCGCTCACTCATCCATTAACATATAGAAAGGTTGCTGCCCATTCTATTAGGAGATCGTAAAGTAACATATTTTTGCAATAATTAGATAAAAGGAAACCTTTGTCTATTTCATTCGTACTAGTAATAAGGGAAATATTAGAAGGTCGAGACGATCGGCAATGCAACTGGTTAGAAAGGCGGATCTGTAAATGAAAGTAACGGTTTTGTTTTCGACAGTAAGCGGCATTATTATTTGGCTGTTGGTATGGGCAAGCAGTCTGATTTTCAATTTTTCATTTGAAGACTGGGCATTTTTTATCGGAATTGGCCTATCTGCTCTGTTATTATTCTTCAATAGCTCAGGCGGCCTGCATACGCGAATGACGAATTTCGGCACAGACATCCAGCATGGGCGGCAGCAGGAAGTAGTGTGGAAGCTGGATGTTGGTGTGATATTCTACGGTTCATTATTATTTACTGCGGCTTCCCTAGTCATTATGGTCATTAGTTATCGAAGTTATTTCTAAGGTGATTGTACTCTAGACCAGGTTGAGGTGATGCCTGTTTAGAAAAACGTGAGAAATAAATTTATAACTTTTTGGAAGCGGGTGGTTATTTTGGAACAAGTATTACGGGAATATGGAACTTCCTCAAATAATTGGATTTTTCTGGCTCTGGGCGGTTTTATTTTACTGAGTGGAATGATCTTCCTCATTGTAATCGCTAAACGAAAAGACGGTTGGCGCAAGAATCAAACCGATCTCTTTCGATACACTTCGTGGGGGTGTCTGCTGTTAGGTGCCATGATTGGAGTCTATGGCTTATTAAATGGAGAAATGACGAACTCTCAGGATGACAGCATGATGAGGAATTGGACTAGTGAAAGAGGGTATTATGTAGACAATTTCGGTAAAGTAGAAGATCGTCCAGAAGAAAATATCATTCAAGTCCGAACAGGTTCATCAGTGGCAGAAAAAGAAGTCGACCACGTTATCAAAGGCTGTGATGAAAGGGTCTATGCGGAATTCACCAATGAAGAAGTATGGTTATGTGAGGAAAAGTAGCACCTCCATAAATGAATGAACCCCTAAGACAGCGCGTTCCCTCCCTCGGTTTTACTCGATAGGAACGAATACAACTACATCCTCCTCTATGACCGGTAAGGACGGTAGCTGAAAAGATCCTTCTATGTCCGTGTTCAGCCTCATAGAGACGCGCTTTCCTGTACAGAGGGAATCAGAGCTCTCCATTGATCGCCTCATTCTATGATAAAATGAAGCCATACTAATCAACCGATATGGATGCACGTCCTTTCATAATGGAAAAAAGGATCGAGAGTACATGGAAATCAAAGTAAATCAAAAGATCATAAAAGAATTGTGCGGAATCGTTTCTTTTAAAAAAGGAGATTCATATTATCGCTCAAATAAAGTCACCTTCAGTCAATATCGTCCTCATTTCAGCGAAGCCACGGTTCATGGGGCAGAAGATTTTCACGTGACTATTTCAAAGGATGCAGCGGGGGAGATCGATAGGAACTGCAGCTGTCCGTCATTAGGGAATTTCCAAAAGGACTGCCAGCACATAGCGGCAGTCCTCATAGCGATTCAGGAGTTCCAAAAGCAGAAAATTTCACCCTTTGGCCAGCCTCGGCAGCAGTCGCAGGAAGGGGAGCTTACTGATCGTTTCATGACTCTGTTCCGTGAAAAAAACTCTCAAACCAGCGGCCAGCAGCACTATTTTGAAAATAGAGAGGTGCTTGATCTCCAGTTCACCTGCAGACCGGCGGCGGTGGAGAGCGGGCAGGACCTGCTGGAGATGGAGATTAAGCTGAATGGGAGAAAGCTGCCGCACATTCGAGACTTTTTAAATGATGTAAAGCGCGGAGTGCCTCATTTATTATCAGCCCATTTTACTTATGATCCGGTACGATATTGTTTTTCCAACGAAGCGGATGAAGTCATTCATCAGCTCATTCAAGTGATCGATGATGAAAGAATCTTCTTAGAATCCAGCAGTTCTTCCTACACCACAACCCGTCAATCGTTATTGATTCCGCCTTCCTCCTGGATGAGACTGGTTCCGTTATTGACCAAGTATCCACTCATCAAGCTTGAGCAGGATGGCCGTTCCTATGAAAGTGTGCGCGTCGTGAATGGCACTCCGCCGCTGCGGTTTAAATTAGAAGAAAACGGCGAGAACGATGCTCAATTAACCATCAGCGGCTTCGATCAGATGCTCGTGCTGCACGCCTATCGTTCTGTTTGGTGTGATGGTAAGGTGTTTCAGTTAGAAGGAGAAGATAGTGAACGGTTATTCGCGTTGCAGCAAATGCTTCCAGCGCATGAGACAAACCATGTTCCAATTCCTCATGACCGTATTCAAGATTTTCTTGAAAAGATTGTCCCCGGACTAAAGAAAATCGGGCACGTCCAATTATCGAATGCCTTTTATCAGAAGTACCTGAAAACGCCGCTTAAGGCGAAGCTATATTTAGATCGGCTGAAAAACCGGCTGTTGGCTGGACTCGAATTTCACTATGGGAGCGTTGTGATTCAGCCCTTGGAGAACCGAGATCTTCCCGCTGGCCCGATTGTGATCAGAGATATCGATAAGGAAGAAGAAATTCTTCAGCTTATGGAAGACAGCGGGTTCTCAAAGACCGACGGCGGTTATTATATGCAAAATGATGCACTGGAGTATGAATTTCTCTATCATATCGTTCCCAGGCTGCAGCAAATGGTTCAGCTTTATGCTACAACGGCGGTGCGAAATCGAATCGTCAAAAAGAAGGCCCATCCCATCATAAAGGTCAAACTGAATAAAAAAGAGCGAACCAATTGGCTCGAATTTAAGTTTGAAATGGACGGTATTTCTGACCATCAGATGAAAGACCTTTTAGCAGCCATTGAAGAAAAGCGAAAATATTACCGGCTTCGTAATGGAAATCTCTTATCTCTTGAGACAAGGGAAATCGAAGAAATTCAGCGTTTTCTAAATGAAGTTCCCGGGCAGGAAGAAGATTGGGAGACGAGTCTTCATCTCCCTGTTGAAAAGAGCTTTCCACTGCTGGATAAAGCTGATGAGAGCACAGTTTTCTCGGTGGAAGAGTCATTTCGCAAGTTTCTTAATCAAGTAAACCATCCGGGCAGTTTAGATTTTGAGGTGCCAGAGTCCCTGGATCAGATCTTACGGGAGTATCAAAAGCACGGTTATAAATGGATGAAAATGCTTGCCAGCTATGGTTTTGGCGGTGTGCTGGCAGATGACATGGGTCTTGGGAAAACGCTGCAAAGCATTACTTTTATTGTTTCAGAGCTGTCAGAGATCCGCGAGCAGAAGCGTCCGGTTCTTATCGTCTGCCCTTCCTCTTTAACCCATAACTGGTTCCAGGAAATCGCGAAGTTTTCACCAGAAGTAAAAGCCGTGGTCCTGGATGGAAACAAGTCAGAAAGAACTCGATTACAGAAGAACAGCCAGAAGGAAGATGTGCTGATTACTTCCTATCCCCTGCTGAGAAGAGATATCCAATGGTATCAGATGCAGACGTTCCACACGGTGTTCTTTGATGAGGCACAGGCGTTTAAGAATCCAGTCACTCAAACCGCCCGTTCGGTGAAAAAGATTACCGCCGAGCACCGGTTTGGGCTGACAGGAACGCCAATAGAAAATACGATGGAAGAGCTGTGGTCAATTTATCATGTTATCTTTCCGCAGCTGTTTCAGGGACTGCAGGAATACAGCTATTTGCCAAGAAAAACAATTGCCCGCCGCGTGCGGCCATTCTTACTTCGCCGAAAAAAGGAAGATGTGCTAAAGGAGCTGCCTGAAAAACGGGAGTCATTAGAGCGATCAGACCTTCTCCCCGAACAAAAGGAGCTTTACGGAGCCTATTTGGCCAAACTCAGAGAGGATACCTTGAAGCATCTCGACAAAGACACTATTCGCAAAAACCGTATTCGAATTTTAGCAGGGTTGACCCGTCTGCGGCAGATTTGCTGTCACCCGTCTCTTTTTGTAGACGGCTACCAAGGAAGTTCAGCCAAATTCCAACAGCTACTGCAAATTCTCGAAGAATCAAAACGAACCGGAAGAAGAGTCCTGATCTTCTCTCAATTTACTAAAATGCTCAAGCTCATCGGCAGAGAGCTTGCCATGCAAGGTCAAACCTATTTCTATCTGGACGGAGAAACGCCTTCGGAAGAACGAGTAGAACTCTGCCATCGATTTAACCACGGAGAAAAAGATTTGTTCCTCATTTCTTTAAAAGCAGGAGGGACCGGCCTTAATCTTACCGGCGCCGATACCGTTATTCTGTACGACCTGTGGTGGAACCCTGCCGTAGAGCAGCAGGCTGCCGATCGAACCCACCGCATTGGTCAGAAAAAGACAGTCCAGGTCATCAAACTGGTGGCGCGCGGCACCATTGAGGAAAAAATGAACGAACTGCAAGCCAAAAAACGGACCTTGATCACAGAGCTTATTGATCCGGAAGAACAAGTTGCAACGACCCTAACAGAAGAAGATATTCGGGAAATTTTACTGGATTAGTATGACTTCGTTAATAATCGGTGTGAAAAAAAGCATGTTTGACGAAATTAACCGTATCTATGATGGAGCACAACTTCTCAAGACTGAGTTTTTTTAAGTGCTTACGGCATGAATTTCCTGTTTGTTTTTTGTTCAAAATCTCGTTCCCAGGGTAGGAACCATCTAACATAAATGTTGTAAGCTGAAAATATTTCCTGTAAATATGTCACCTTGAATTTTAGTACACTCTCTTTTTCAGTTGCATAGGATACTTTTATAAACTGGAAAAGGATGGGTGAAATGTACTACGTTCCTTATATGTATCCTTATCAAAATTTTAATTATGGGAATACCCCTATGTACACCTATGGAAGACATTATGAATACGGGACGCCAAATGAGGTAGTGTATGCAAACCAATTTAATTCTTTTCGCTTTCCTGACAGCGATGGCATTACTTTAAAAGATTATGGACCCAACCCACTTGTTGTTAATATCAATCAAGCCACGAATCAAAACGATACGTATCGGACAGCTTTATGGACAGGAACTCATTTGCAAGTTACTTTAATGAGTATCAATGTTGGCGAAGATATCGGTCTTGAAATCCATCCTGACGTTGATCAATTTTTACGTATTGAACAAGGGCAGGGAATGGTTCAAATGGGTAAGAGTAAAGATAATTTAAATTTTAGAAGAAATGTTTATGATGATTCCGCGATTATGATACCTGCAGGAACGTGGCATAATGTAATCAACACGGGCAATGTTCCGCTTAAACTTTACTCCATCTATGCTCCACCTAATCATCCATTTGGGACGATTCATAGGACCAAAGCCGATGCAGTGGCTGCAGAAGAAGGGCACGACCATGGCAATGGAACTACGCTTATTGATGGAAAAACTCCAGATGAATGGGTTCAATTCACGGAATTTTTAGTGAAGAAAGGATTAGAAGATGTTAAAAGAGGGATAAATGCCACACACATCCTTCAAGAATTTATTCTTATGGGAGTGCTGACGGGGAAGGGATATTCTCCAGAAGTAGCCTATGAAACAGTAGAAGAATGGGAACGGACAGGAGAATCCAAACTTCTTCAGCAAAGTAAAAATATGTAGCGAAAGAATTTGAGTCTGTCCCCGAAAAAACAAAGGGTCTTGTTGACTTGAGGATTTCAATTATTGATAGATAAAGAAAACCCAAACCAGAAACATTGGTTCGGGTTTTCTTGTGCATAAAATTCTTTTGTTACCAGCCTCTTTATAATCAACGATCAACTTAGGAGCATTAACGGTGAGTGCGAGATGAGTGATGTCTCTCTGATGTTCTTCTGCGTGTTTCCTTCGTTTTATTCATATGGTTTGGATCTGTACTTTCCGTGTGGATTTCTTCTTTTAGCGGGTTTCGATTTTCGTCCTCATGATGGTTTGCATGCGTACTGTAATGTGAACGATGCTCGTTATCAGGATGATGATGATCGTGTTCATGAGCGTGATTAGGATCATGATCTTTATCTTGGTAATGATCAGGGTACATAGATTTGTTTTCGGTTTTATGTGATAGGAAGGTACGATAAACTTTATCTTGTAATTTGTCTGTAGCTTCTACAATTACAATTATTTTTCCTTCTTTCAAATGGTTTTCATACTGTTTAGCGTCTCTTTCAGGCATTCCTGCACCTACGAGAGCGCCGACGATTCCACCGCCTCCTGCGCCAATTCCAGCACCAGTAAGGGCTGCGGCGATTGGACCGGCAGCAGCGATTTGTCCGATTCCAGGGATGGCGAGAAGACCTAACCCAGCAATTAAACCGCCGATTCCACCTAAAGCTCCTCCGGATAAAGCCCCTAACCCTGCTCCTTTTCCAGCATTTTTACCGCGGTCACCTTTGTTGGATGTGACCGTTGTATCCATTTCCTCTTCTAAGACATGCACTTTACTTTTATCTTTAGCAAAAACAGATATGTCATTCGATCCATAGCCATGATGCTGCAATTCCGTTATAGCTCTCTCAGCATCTCCTACTTTTGAAAAAACGCCGCCTATGATTTGGTTATTCATGAATTCATCCTCCTTTAATTATCTCACAATAGTATTCCATACCCTGAAATCAGGGGGGTAATCTTTCAATTAAATTACAGGTCTCTGTCATTTAATTCCTTTTGAAAAGATGATGTGAGTAAAGGAAATTTAGTCGTAAAAAAAACCACACTCAGTTCTATCTGAGTGTGGATGTTTGATTAAGCTCGTTTCACCATATCAATATACAATTGCTGATAGGCCTTATGTTCTTCTTCCATGCCTACTTCGTGATAAAGCTTCGCCAGCCAGTGCACCGGCTTGGGATCTTCTGTACGAAGTTCCATATCCCAGCTCATGCATTCGATCGCGAGCTTTGGCTGATGAAAGTAGTGATAAAGTTCCCCAAGACGCTGCTGGTGATTAGGGTCTTCCGAAATCTCGGCCATTTCATCTACCTTTTGCAAAAGAGGTGCAGCTTCCGGCAGATTGCGCAGCGGTTCTGACCATTTCTGAATCGATGCCAGGTTATGGTCATCCATGAGCGAAGTAATCGCCAGATGAAGGATCTCGGCAGCTTCCTCATCGTCTGCTTCAAATAAAGTGAGCGTCAATTTCTGTAAACCATCGGGCGAGATCTCTCCTGCAAGTGATTTATTCTCTTTGACGAGATTGGTGAGCTGCTGCGATTGCTCGGGCTTAAGTTTCAGCTTGTGTTTGTTAATTAAAGTTAGAGCATTCTCTAATTTTCCAAGTTTTAAATAGGTATTCAACACTGTTTGCTTCAATGGATTAACCGCAGGAACCCGCTGGTACAGATCCTCGAGTATAACGAGCGTGTCTTCTTCATTAAATTCATCCACTATGAGGGCATGAAGTGTATGAAAATCGTCTGCTTTCTTCGTTTGAGTAAGCCGGTTGATATAAAGCGCAATAAGATCCACGACTCGGTCTTCTTTACTGTACAATTTCACAAGCTTGTGAAAGGCCTGGTCATTATCTTTGTATCCGTACATTTTCTTCTCTACATAGATAGGATCTTTGGCCAAAATGGCAGGATCGCCTTCTTTATAACGTTCTGCATATTTGGTGAAATTCATATCGCCTGAGTAGGAGTGCAGTAAACTGTGGTCGGGTGCGACATCTTTAAGAATGTGGAGAATACGAAAACAAGACAAAAGTTTGCCATCCCGGCGTTCCTGGTAATAAAGAGACTTAATGAGAGCAGCAATTTTTTCTTTTTTAATAAAGGATTCGAAATAACTAGCAATTAAAGCTGTTTCTTGAAGAGTAGATTGTTTCGGGAGCTTGCGAAAGAGATCGTTAAAACTTTGTT
This sequence comes from uncultured Bacillaceae bacterium, assembly GCA_963739045.1. Taxonomy (GTDB): domain Bacteria; phylum Bacillota; class Bacilli; order Bacillales; family Halobacillaceae; genus Halobacillus_B. The sequence continues at coordinate 106,141 of CAVTYY010000004.1, forward strand.
TCTTAAAGTGAGGATGGGAGGATAGGACAGTTTCAATAAACGGGTGCGGCGGGTGAAATACGACTCCTTTTTTAAAAGCCGATGCCACATGAGATTGCTTATTGATTTTCTTGGCTGTGACGAAATTTAAATATTTTTCTTTATAGAAAAAGACAAAGTACGTATGATGGTCTTCATCTTCGGCTTCGACAATTTTCGTTTGTTTGTAAATCGCCATTCGTTTAACTTCAAGCTGACGAGTTTCTTGTTTTTCTTTGATTATTATAGTGGGAGTTGGCATAGATCAGCCTCCTAAATTGTTACTTTAACCATACCATTAAATGAAGCTTTCAGCAATTTTGTAAAATTCCCCAATTTCAATGCCGGCTGCCTTGAGACTGGCGCTGCTACTGTTCTCAAGTATCCTAATCAGAAATAGACTAGCGGCTTCCTACGTTTAGAAAGATAAGAAAAAAGGTAAACAACTGGGATGACCATCATTTTCCATTAAAGGAGTGATCACATGAAGGTTTCAAGCGGAGTCGCTATGCTGGAACTAGAAATTCAGGAAACGGTCCTGAACCCAACGCTCGTCTGGGATGAAAATTCTGCTGTCTTAATTGATACCGGGATGCCTGGCCAGTCTGAGCAAATTTTAGAAAAGATGACCGAAAATGGCGTTTCCTTGGATCAATTAAAAGCAGTAATCTTAACTCATCAGGATCTTGATCACATTGGCAGTCTTCCTGAATTATTAGAAAGGGCCGACCATCCGATTGAAGTGTATGCTCACGAAGCGGATCAACCTTATATAGAAGGTACGCGGAGATTAATGAAAGCGGATCCGGAGAACATGAATGAAGAAGTATGGAACAAGCTGCCGGATCAAGTAAAGGAATTATACAAGAACCCGCCTAAAGCAGAGGTTACGAAAGTGCTGAAAGACGGGGACGAACTGCCTGAATTTGGAGGAATGAAAGTGATTTCCACACCAGGGCATACACCGGGACACATTAGCCTGCTTTTAAAAGAAGGGAAAACGCTGGTTGTGGGGGATGCAATGGTTTGCTCAAATGAATTTCTACAGCGGCCAGTAGATCAGGTTACTCCTGATATGGATACAGCTCTGCAGTCCATGCGGAAACTCCTTGATTATGACATTGACCAAGTCATTTGTTTTCACGGCGGACTAGCAAGCGGTAATATTCATAATCAGATTAAGAGACTGACGGAAGAATAAAAAAAGACTCGGGACGCTCTGGAGATTTCTGAGCGACCCGAGTCTTTTATTTATTCATTTGGATGTTATTTCTTAAGCAATGAGTTGATACTTTCTTTCTCTAGGTAATTGGAAAAATTATAGCCATCAAACCCTACTTGGACGTTATTGGCTTCAGCTGTGAAAACCGTTTCTCCAATTTTGACACGTTGAGAAGAGGACCTTGCTTCATCCAGTCCTTGCTGAATTTCTGCTTTGGACAAGCTTAATCCCAATAATTTCATGGCTTTAACAGCGATGTCATCATAAGAAGGATCTATGGAGCCGAAGAAGAGCCGATGGTCGGCGTCATAAAAATTTGAAAAATCTCCCTCAAATACTTTAAAGCCACTCTCTGTTAACGGCAGAACTTTTAAGTCTAGTTCTTGTTTATATAAATCTTTGACTTTCTTCATGTTTTCATTGGTTGGCAAGTTGCTGTCATCCACTTGATTACTGCTGTACGTGACATTACCAGAGTCAGGCTCTGTGCCTTCGATGGATTGGTAGAAATCTGAGACGTGCTGGGCAATTGCACCAGGACCACCTAAAACGTAGGTTTTCGCGTTATGACTCTCCATATAGAAAGTCAATGAATCTTTCTTGACCTGTGGATCGGATAATAGTACCTTAGCGTTCAATCGTTTGGCAAGACCAGAAGCTACAACAGCATCCGGGTAGTCTTGCTTATCGTTATTCGCTGAGGTTCCACGCACAAGAAGAAAGGTGTCCGCTTTATAATCCTGAGCATACAGTACAGATAAATTAGTTATATAGCGGTCAGGGCCGGCAATTCGCTGCACGTAGAATCCGTCAGATTTTAAATTCTGCTCTACTTGTGTACTCACGACACCGGGTCCACCGTATATGTACACTTTTTTTATTGTGTCGGGCAGGGAGACAGGGAGTTTATTTTCTTTGGTTAAGTAAATGGGAACTCCATTGACTGCGGCTTCTCCTGAAGCAGACAGAGCATCGGCCATCGTATTTCCGTTGGCAATAATCGCTCTATTGCTCTGTGACGTTCCGGCTTCCTTGTTAATAGCTGCAGCAGTTTCGAAGCGATTGGTACCGTGAACGCGTTTGGTGGAATAATTATGCTTATTCAGCGTTTTGACAACTTCCCCTTGAATGGCTCCCTTTCCTCCAAGTACATACACTTTTTCAGTGCCGAGGCGGTCCATTTCTTCTAAAACAATGTTGCTAATATGTCCTGGAGCCGTCAGTAAAATAGGGGCATCCTTCGCGCCAGCCAGGCTTGCCGCAGATAAAGCATCGGCGGGGTTGTCGGATCTGGCAAGAATGACTGATTTGTCCGTGTTGTCCAAACCGTTCGGCCAGCCCTTTTTGGAAACTTCAATGGCAGTCTCCAGCCGATTTGTTCCAGCAATGCGCTCAAAATCCGGCGCAGCATGGACTTGTGTTAACGGCACAAGGGATAAAAGTAAAATGAGTATAAATGGGAGTAAAGCAAGTTTCTTCATTGAATCCTCCTAAAGTATGTAGTGATAAAACACATCCATCAGCTTACCATTTTAAGGGCGAATTTCCTATAATTCTATAAAATTAAAAGGAATTTCATCGGTGTGAATGATAGAATAGGGGTAGATATGCATAGCATTACATTATTGGAGGGATAGATAGATGGACGTACTAGTTTGTGGAGGTGCCGGTTATATTGGCAGCCACGCAGTAGCTGAACTAATCAAAGCCGATCACCAAGTGGTGGTTTTTGATAATATTGAAACGGGACATGAAGGAGCTCTAATAGAAGGGGCAACTCTAGTTAAAGGAGACCTCCGAAACATTGAAGAGATCCGCACACTTTTTGAAGAACACTCCATAGATGCCGTCATGCATTTCGCAGCGAATTCACTGGTAGGAGAAAGTGTGGAGAACCCTTTAAAATATTATGAAAATAATGTCTACGGCACGATGAATTTACTCAAGGTAATGGCAGAATACGAGGTAGATAAGATTGTCTTTTCTTCAACAGCGGCCGCTTATGGAGAGCCAGATCAAGTTCCGATCCTGGAAGATTCACCTACGATTCCTGCCAACCCTTATGGGGAAACGAAGCTTGCTGTAGAGAAAATGCTAAAATGGGCAGAACAAGCACACGGGATCAAGCATGTAGTGCTGCGATACTTTAACGTGGCAGGAGCTCATCCTGAATTTGATATTGGCGAAGATCACCTGCCAGAAACGCACCTGGTGCCGATTATATTACAGGTGGCACTCGGACAAAGAGAGCATATCTCTATCTTCGGAGATGACTATCCAACACCGGACGGCACGTGTATACGGGACTACATTCATGTGGTCGATTTAGTTCATGCCCACATGCTCGCTCTGGATCGTCTGAACGCAGAGAAGCCCTCTAATGTTTATAATTTGGGAAATGGCGAAGGATTTTCGGTCAAAGAAATGATCGATGCGGCCCGCGAGGTTACCGGTCACGAAATTCCGGCAGAACTGGCGCCGCGCCGGGCAGGGGATCCTGCTCAGCTCGTGGCATCTTCTGAAAAAGCGAAGCGGGAGCTCGGCTGGGAGCCTGGCTACACGGCGATGAAAGATATTATAGCAACCGCTTGGGCTTGGCATCAGAAGCATCCAAAGGGATATTAAAGTAAAGCTGGCATCTCACATTAGAGGTGCCAGCTTTTTCTTCAAATAAAAATACCGAGCCATACGGCATTAACCATGGCGAGAATCAGGATAATTTTTTCAAAAGAGGATACTTGCTCATGATTCGTTACATCCATTTTTATTATCAGGACTATAGCTGCAATAACCATAACGACCATGCCTAGTGCACCATAAATTCGCTCTGTGCCGAGCCAGATCCCGCACAATCCAGTCATGCCGAAATAGATCAGGGCAGGCAGCCGGCTGTAGGCGAGTCCGAATTTTTCCACTGCCCAGACGACACTCGTAGTTTTTTTCGGGGAGGCTTGTTGATCGGCTTCCAGATCTGGAATGTGATGGACCATCACCCAGGCAATACAGAACAGGGCGTTAATGGTTCCATTTTGCAGGACCCATGCTGGAAAGTGGTCTAAGGCAAGCCAAGCCCCGGCGAGTCCGAGAAATAATACGGAAGGAAAGGTCGACAGCCATTCCCCGATAAATGGGCGATAGCTGAATTGGAAAGGTGGCAGCGAGTACGAAATCGATCCCCATAATCCAATTGCAAGCAGTATTGCGAGCTTATAATAGCCGAAAATAGCAAGTGCCAGAACGACCATGCCGAGCACAAGCATTAGAATCTTAGCAAACTTCCAGAGGGCTTGGGAGGAAATTAGTCCTGTCTGGATCACGCGGCTGCCGCCTGATAGAATGCCGGGGCTGTGAGCATCGGTTCCTGACAGGTCATCGACATAGTCATTTAGCGAGTGCGTAAGAACCCCGTGAATCAGGAAGGCACCAAATATCAGTAAGAAAAATAAGCTGACAAGCTCGGAAGCAGGAATTTCGAAATATAAGAATAGGGGTAGGACAGTGGACACGATAGTCGCGACGCTTGAGGAAATAACCGCAATAGATCGTAGTAAAACCCAGCCTCCTTTGAGTTGGGACAGTGCATGTTGAGACATTTTAGCCACTCCTTTTGCTGGATATAGTAACATTATCGCATTCTCCAGCCTAACTAACTATGGTTTTTGGAAAATTTTCCAAATTATTTGTCGATCAAAGAGAAGGAAAAAAGCAGAAAGATATCGAAATAGTTGCTGAGTACGAAGAGAGGAGAATTAAGATGAAATATTTAAGATATCGCAAAGACGGAGACGTTTGTTTTGGAATACTAGAAGGAGATACGGTAACGAAGCTGGATGGGGATTACATACAAGGGAGTGTGAATAAGCTTGAGGAAAGCTGTCCGCTTGGCAAAGTGCAGATTCTGCCTCCTGTGAAGCCGAGCCAGCTGATCGCAATTGGTCTGAATTACGAGCTTCATGCGGAAGAAACAGGCAAGCCCATTCCAGAAGAGCCGATGATGTTTATGGCATCCCCGACCGCCGTCATAGGCGAAGGCGACACGATTCAGCTGCCAAACCGTGAACACCGGATTGATTACGAAGCAGAACTCGTCGTCGTAATCGGGAAAGAAGCGAAGAATTTGAGTCGAGAAAACGCTTTGGCTCACGTGTTCGGCTACACATGCGGCAACGATGTGTCCGACCGGCATCTGCAAAAGAAAGACGGCCAGTTTACCCGGGCCAAGTCCTTCTCCACCTATAAACCGCTCGGCCCGGTCATCGAAACCGACCTCGATCCTAACCACGTATCGATCAAAAGTGTATTGAACGGCGAAGCCAAGCAAAACTCCAATACCAATGATTTGATCCACGATATCGAGCAGCTGCTCGTGAAAGTAACCGAGGTAATGACGCTGAATCCAGGAGACGTCATTTACACCGGAACCCCATCAGGCGTAGGTCCACTGTCGCCGGGCGATGAGGTGGTTGTCGAAGTAGAAGGAATTGGGAAGCTGACGAACCGGGTGGAAGGATAGAATGATATGATGATGCCTCGCTCTGATGGAGCGGGGCATTTTTTGTTTGTGGGGTGGGGGTTTTATTGCGAAAAAACGAGTATTATTGCGATTTTTTCTATATTATTGCGAAAAATTAATTATTATTGCGAAAATGAATATTTAACTAGCAAATCCGCTCAATCATCATACAAAAGACGATACCGAGTGCCTTTCTTTGCACCAATTCGTTCAGTCCTTAATGAAAGCAGGATCCGGTGGGCAGTAAATTTCGAGTCAATACACAGAAAGTGGCGAAGTTTTGGATTGGTAATGGTGGGGCCGAAAAGCAAGAAGTAATCTCTTATGGCAGCTAAATGAGCTTGCTTATCATAGTGGAAACAGTGTGAACATTTCCACCCGCCGTGAGTTCTTTTCATGAAAAGACTTTTACATGAAGAACAGAATACTCCGCATTGAATAACATCAGGATGAATATTGAAAAGAGCGAGCGGTTCGAATACAAGCGGAGTATCATGGTCAAGTAAGCAGGAGATTAATGCATCTAGTTGTGATTTACTTAGGACTATTTTACTCGAAGTTTCTGAGAGCTCCGATATTTTTTCAGGGAGGTTTTCACTTCGAACCACCATCTTTAAATGTGGGTCATTAGAAGAGAGGATTGATTGAGGATTGCTGCTAGTAACCATGCAATGAATGGGAGGAGTGGAGAGTTGATGCAAATGTAGCCATTTTTGTAACTGTCTTCTATGTCTTTCCACTTGCAGTATTGGATCGGCAAACCCTTGCTGTTCATCATTTAGAGTGCGGGTAAGTTGATTGAAGTGTTGGTCGAAATGTAAATGACCAGCTATATTCTTAACTTCGATTAGAAGAATGAAACGGCATGTCAGAATCAATGTATCGATTTGAAAAAAATGACTTCCATCGTTAAGCCGTAGATCCTGAAATATGAGGTAGTCGTCTGGTAGAAAGGAAAGTGGATATCTTAGAGATATTTCTCCTTTATAGCCGGCTAACCTTATGGAGAGATTCTTTCCTACTTCTAATCTCTGAGAGTGGCCAGGAGGGAGTCTTCGTTCTAATGATTGAAGCTGTTCTATGTCGCGAGGGAACTTTTTACTTTTCACAATCATGAAATCACACCTTTCAGACTAATAAGTTAGACATTATTACGTCATAATCCTGCTGATAAGGCGTGACTTATCAAATTTTTTGTTGTGTATGAACGAATTGGAAGAGTTTTATTGCGAAAAAAAGAATTTAATTGTGGAAAATATAATATTATTGCGAAAATCCGCATTTAATTGCGAAAAATGAGATATTATTGCGAAAATCTATATATAATTGCGAACGAAACCAAAACCTCAATCAGTCCCCCGCATCCCTGCGCACCCACTTCAAATAGGCAAAGACCTCATCCTCGACCGGACGCTCATAACCAAGCGCATCCCCGACCACGGAGCCCAGCTCACTAAACAGCTCCCCCATCGCAAACAGTCCGTCCCACATCGATTCATAGTCACCACCCGCATAAGTCGCAGCATACCGTCTCCAAACGTCGTCTTCAAGATAATGTTCAAAATATTTCCCTTCACTGCCGACGCTCACGCTGAAATCAGTTCGGACGCCGATATACCAGCTGACCATTCGCTTGAGGGCAGAACGGACGGGACCTTCCATCATCGATTTTGCATAAGGAAGCTCGCGGCGCCACAGTCCTTTGGCGACATAGGTGCTGACCCACCAGAATTCATTGGCATGACCGGAAAACTCTCTCCTGGATGGCTTTTTTACTAGATAATCTGCATCGGTGGGCTCGGGCAGATCAGGCATGCGGTCATCTTTATCTAATAGAATGCGGCTGAGGCTGTCGAAGGTTTCCGGCAGTTGATCGATCAGCGTGAGGTCAATCCGGTTCCCATCGGTAAACTTCATTAAGTAAGCGAACCGGTGAGAATTATCCTGATCTTCCGGATATAGCAACATTTCATCCGGCATCTGCATGATCAGCTGTTCCCCGAAAACGTCCACCCAGGAGTGATCAGACGTAAATGAGGCCAGGTCTGTGACAAAATAGACAATGTCATAATCCTGAAACTTATCCCGGGGAGCCTTTGAATTGACGCGGGACCCGTTCATCATAACGGCGCGAATCCGCTCATCCTCATGAGCAGTTGATAAAATTAATTCCATCATTTCTTGTTCCGAGCGCATCTTATCCACCTCTTAATTAATATATTTTTCAGCCACTTCCACGGAACGTTCTGAATCGTAAGCAACATATGTACCGGCAATAAAATCATGAATCGAGCGGCGATCGTAGCGAATTCCTACCATAAACGCGCTGACAATTAAACCAATGCCAATCGTCACCCCATAAACCAGTCCGCCGACCCCGCCGCGCAGCAGCATCGTCCAAATCGTTACATTGTCTCCGGATGTTTTCACAATACGGATGCCTAACAACTTCTTTCCTATCAAATAACCTTTCCAGAACACTGGAACAAGAAGGACATATAAGAGACTTAGAACGTCCGTGAAATTGTACTCATCCCTATGAAATTCTCCATAAACGGCCAGCGTCATCAAGCCGAATATAGTTCCGACAATAATGGCGTCTAATAAATTTGCGACCGCTCTCACCCAGAATCCGGGCCTTTCTTCCATGTGAATCCTCCTCTCCATTTTTAACTAGCTTACTAAAAAATGGATAAAGTTGTACAATATTATCTTGCTCTTTACGTTAACGTCAATGATAAACTAGAAGCATAATGAACGAAAAGGGAGGTCGCCACTTTCGACTTGATTAAGCTTTTTGAAAAAGCGTCGTTGCTGTCGAATGGGCGAACCGTTACGGTGGGAAATTCACTAGACTTGCAGAGATTTATTTAGAGGACACTTGGTCACTGAGACCGGTCGGAGGAAAAATGAAGACCGTCGACTATTTTGATCAATTAGGGATCTAAATAGAAAGCCATGCAGAGGAAGATAAGCTGCATGGCTGATTTTTATACAAACAGAAACCGAATCCAATAGCCGATTAATTTCACATATTCAGTGAAAACAGTCCGGTTCTCGTGCTTATTCAGTCCGTCTTCCGGATGGAAATAAGAGGAGCTGAACGAGTAGGATAAGTCAAAATCGTCGCCATACACCTGTTCAAAGGTGTATTTGCTGCGCCGGGAGTGGTAATCACTGGTCACGATAATGGCAGAATGTAAATCCTGTTCTTGCATAATTTTTTTGGAAAATAAGGCATTTTCATATGTACTGGTGGCATTCGGCTCTTCCAGCAAAGCACTCCTGGGTATACCAGCCTCCATCGCCGCTTCGGGGGTAGTCGCAGGCTCGTTGGAATTGGTGAGAATCACTTGATCAGCCATTCCTTCGTGGTAAAGTTCAGCTGCCTGCTGCAGCCGATCATCAGCTCCACTTAAAAGAATGATGGCATCGGAAGGCTTGGGGTTACTGTCTGCAATCAGAAATCCGGGACCTAAAATAAACAAGGTCACTACTCCGGAAAGTCCGAGTAAGAACACAGCTGCTAAAATGGATAGGATAATTTTCTTAGTCTTAGAAATTGTCAAAATGATAGATCCTTTCGGTGAAAAATAGATAAAGGGAGGTTGATCGTTACATTTCCTATTTATACCCTTTTCAAACCGGAATGTAAATCTATCCATTAACATTAATTGGATATTAATAGTTTTAGCGAATTTTCAATCACCGGCCGCTGGCTTGTTTACTCATGCAGGACAAAAAATCCGAACGATGATGGGGTTAATAATTCATCATCGCTCGGATTTATTATTGGCTAAAAGACTTCAGTCCCTGCCTCGTTTTTATGTTTTGTAACCGCGTTTCCTAATTCAACCATTCTTTTTGCCCTGTCCGATTTTCATTACTTTTTCAACTCGAACATCTGAGACTGAAGGTTCTTGCTGTCTGGGCCTGCAAAGACTTCAAAATTTCCTGCATCGCTCTTAAATGTAAGATCTGCATGATAATAACGCAGCTGTTCCTCGTTAATCGTAAATTCTGCCAGAGACGATTCGCCAGGCTGCAGCCTAATTTTAACAAAATCCTTTAACTCTTTTAATGGTCGTACCACATCTCCGACCAAGTCTCTGATATAGAGCTGGACGATTTCTTCTCCGGCTCTATCGCCAGTATTCGTCACCTTCACGGATACCTTCAAGTGATCTTCAGGAGTAATAGTTGTCTGGGAAAGGACCAGGTCACTGTAGTGGTAGGTCGTATAACTGAGTCCGTATCCAAATGGAAATAGCGCTTCATTCGGTGCATCTAAATACTGGGAAACGAAACGGATTTGAGCATCTGGTGCATCTTTCGGGCGACCGGTATTGTAGTTGTTGTAATAAACCGGCACTTGACCGACAGAATAAGGGAAAGACATGGAAAGCTTAGCGGACGGATTCACTTCTCCAAATAAAATGTCCGCCAGTGCATGTCCGCCTTCGGTACCCGGGTACCATGCTTCTAAAACGGCGTCCGCATACTCGATCACATCGGTAAGATCAAGTGGCCGTCCGTTAAACAGAACTGTGACCACAGGCTTGCCGAGAGATTTGATTTCTTTCAAGAGCTCTAATTGAATCTCTGGCAGCTTAATATTGGATCGTGATCCAGCTTCCCCACTCATATCGGAATGCTCGCCAAGGCCTAATACAATCACTTCTGCTTGCTTTGCTTTTTCCAATGCCTCGTTCAATTGCTGTTGAGAACCGCTCTCTATTCCGCAGCCTTCAGAAATAAGCACCTGTTCTTTTTGAATTTTCGTTTTGACCCCTTCCTCGAAAGTGATCGTATCTGCGTCAGAACCTCCCCATGACCAGGGACCCAGAATATCCTTGCTTGCAGCAAACGGGCCAATTAAGGCTATTTTTTCATCTTTTTTCAATGGAAGAACGCTTTCATTTTTTAGCAGCACCATGGATTTTCCTGCGAGATCGCGCGCTGTACTGCGGTGTTCTGCGGAAAGAATAAATTCATTTTCTTTTTCTTCGCTGGCATGCCGGTACGGATTTTCAAATAATCCCAGCTTGTTTTTCAGTTTTAAAATTCGGAGCACGGCTTCATCGAGCATCTCTTCATTAATGGTTCCTTCTTCAATTAATTCACCCAGGTGATTGGTGTAGCAAGTGGTCATCATTTCAATATCAACACCAGCCTCGATCGTCTTTCTGGCGGCTTCTTTTTCATCTTGGGCGACGCCATGAGGAATGAGTTCCTTCACAGCTCCCCAGTCGGAAATTAATACCCCGTCGAAATTCCACTCATCTCTGAGCAGATCTCTCATCAGTTTTTTATTCCCGGTTGAAGGAACACCGTTCAAAATGTTAAAGGCGGTCATGACCATTTCGCATCCTTCATCGAGCGCTGCTTTGTAGGCAGGCAGATAAGATTCGCGCAGCATCCACTCGGACATATCTACCGTGTTGTAATCTCTCCCGCCTTCTGGGGCACCATAAGCAGCGAAATGTTTGACGCAGGAAGCTACCTTGTAGGGGTCACTGGCTAAGTTTCCTTGGAACCCTCTAACCAGAGATTGAGCGAATTTACTGTTTAAGTAGGTATCTTCACCTGTGGATTCCATGACTCGTCCCCAGCGCGGGTCTCTTGATAAATCGACCATAGGGGCAAAAGAAACATGAACGCCGGAAACAGCTGCCTCTTTTGCCGCTAAAGCAGCACTTTGCTCGGCAAGTGGCAAGTCCCAGGAACAGCCGATTGCTAACGGAACAGGGAAAATGGTTTTAAAGCCATGAACAATATCAGACATGATCAACAAGGGGATGCCGAGGCGGTTTTCTTCCATATGAGTCTTCTGGATATTCATGATTTCGTTCGCTCCAGAAGCACCAAGCACGGAACCGGTATTACGGATATCTTCCTCTTTAATTCCCATCTCTTGCATTGGCCCAGTAATTTGTCCGCGGTCAGAAGCGCCTTTAAAGAAAGGAGTCGCAAGCTGCACCAGCTGGCCGACTTTTTCATTTAGAGTCATTTGGTCTAATAAATTCATTAATTGAGCATTCTTCATGTATTTACCTCCGAAAATCGATTTTATTGAAACGTTTCGATGTATTGTAGGTAGAAGTATAAGTGCATTTAATTATTCAGTCAACAGTTATTCCTTGATTTAGTAAGGTTTTAATTGAAATTCACGAAAAATCAAAAAAGTTCTTGAAAGCGGATTCAATATTAAGTACAATGTGTTTATCGAAACGTTTCAACTAACAAAATTAAGGGGGCATATTGTGAAATCTAAATTATTGGCTTTATTCGCTGTTGTAATTCTATCGAGTGTACTTGCAGGGTGTTCGGATAGTAAATCTTCCTCTGGTGGAGATGACGATACCATCACTGTATGGGCAATGGGTGAAGAAGGGAAGAAACTTCAGGATTTCAGTAAGAACTTTGAAAAGGAAAACCCTGATTTAAAAGTAGAGGTTCAAGCGATTCCCTGGGATACAGCACATGACAAGCTGCTTACCGCAGTCGCTTCCGGCAATGGTCCTGATGTTTTGCAATTAGGTACGACATGGGTGCCGGAATTTGCAGAAGCCGGGGCATTATTGGATTTGACGAAGTATATGGACGATCATCCGTCTTTTGCTAAGGACAATTACTTTGATGGTTCTGTTACGACAATGGAATATGGAGATCAAGTCGTTGGGATTCCTTGGTATGTAGATACACGCGTACTTTATTATCGGAAAGATTTGCTCAAAGAAGCGGGATACAACGAGGCTCCGAAAACGTGGGATGAACTTAAAGCTGCAGCAAGTAAGCTGGCAGATCGCGGAGAGAAGCAGTTTGGACTGGATATTGACCGCAATGATCAGATCACACCATTTATCTTCGCCTGGGAAAACGGTTATAAAGCAAACTTAGACAAAAATGAATTGAACTTTGATACCCCTGAATTTAAGGAAGCGATCCAATATTATATTAGCTACTTTAAAGAAGGCATCAGTCAGAAACAGGAAGGTGTAGATATTGTCCAGGCCTTTAAGAACGGAACGAAACCGATGTTCTTCAGCGGTCCTTGGATGATCAATATTATTAATGACCAGGCTCCTGATTTGAAAGGAAAATGGGCGACAGCTGTTATGCCGAAGAAGGAGTCTAATACTTCAAGCATGGGCGGCGCCAACTTCTCGGTCTTTCACACTTCCGATAATGTGGAAGGTGCCCTGAAATATATTTCGTATATGACCAAAGTGGATACTCAAATTGATTGGTTGAAAGCTTCCAATACGCTGCCTTCCAGAAAAGAAGCATGGGATAAGCCGATAATGAAAGAAGACCCTATGTACGCGACGTTCGGTGAACAGCTGAAGGATACAAACCCAGGACTGCAAACACCACAATTTGAACGTATTGCTCAAGAGTTCTTAAGTTCAATTGAACGTGTAGTCGTAGGGGGAGCAGATCTCGATAAAGAACTAGAACAATTTAATGAGAAAGCACAAAGTCTCCTCAACAAATAAAAGCTGATCGTACAAGGCGGTGGTGTGAAATAAAGCTCGTATTTCATGCCATCTTCCTTGTTTTATAAGAACTTGTTTTCTTCATACCATGTAACGATTCAGATAGGTGGGTTTTCATGAACACATTTAAATTTAAAAATCGGCACCCTTATATGTTCATAGCACCAGCAGTCATCCTGTTAACGATTTTCAGTATCATTCCGATCCTCATTGCCTTTGTGATCAGTTTTACTGATTTAAATTTAAAAGGACTCGCTGATTGGTCTACAATCTCATTTATTGGTGTTGAGAACTATGCCTCACTCGTTTCCGATCCAACATTTTTAAAGTCCATCTTTAACACAGGGTTCTATGTCGTTATCGGGGTCCCGCTTGTTATCATTTGTTCGCTTTCGATTGCTCTTTTGCTGAACTATGGAACCAGTTGGATTTTTAATACATTCCGAGCGGTTTACTACATGCCGTCAATTACCAATATCATCGCTGTAGCTGTAATTTGGGGATACCTTTATAACACCCAGTATGGTTTATTTAATTACTTGCTCTCCCTGATGTCAGTCGACAATATTCCTTGGCTTCAAGAGCCGACGATTGCTAAGTTATCGTTGATTATTTTAGCCGTCTGGAAAGGAATAGGCATCAACATGATTATTTTCCTGGCTGCTTTGCAGGGGATACCGAAATCTTACTATGAAGCTGCAAGAATGGATGGGGCAAATCGGATGCAGGTTTTGTTTAATGTGACTCTGCCATTGCTGCGCTATGCCACATTTTTCGTTACCATCACGACTTTGATCGGCTGGATGCAATTTTTCGAAGAGCCGTTTGTCATGACTGATGGGGGACCGCTGGATGGAACGATTTCTGTTGCGTTATTTATTTATAAAGAAGGCTTCCAATTTAGTGAATTTGGCTATGCCGCTGCCGGTTCTTTCATATTATTTACGATGATTATTATCGTAACTATGATTCAGTTTAAACTTAGAAAATCGGATACGGAGTATTAAGAGATTGGAGTTGAAATCAATTGGCTGCTTCCACTAAAAAAAGTAAACTTGAACAAACGGTCGTCATTCTGCTGCTGATTCTTGGCGGAATCATCGTTTCCGTGCCTTTTATATGGATGATTTCCAGTTCCTTTAAACCGGAAAGCGAAGTGCTGGCAATTCCTCCAACCTTATTGCCGAAGAATCCTACTTTGGAGAACTATATAAACTTGTTTACGAATATGAACTTTCTCCTTTATTTGAAAAATACATTGATTGTCGTTATCTTCTCCTTTTTAGGGTTACTCTTTAATGCGATGGCCGGATATGGTTTTGCGAAATTCAATTTTAAAGGACGGGAGAAAATCTTTTATCTGGTGCTTGCCACCATGATGATTCCCGGACAAGTTACCATGATTCCCGTCTATTTATTATTGAATTCAATGGGATTAACGAATACGATGGCAGGGATCGTTCTGCCTGGACTTGCGGTCGCCTTCAGTATCTTCTTATTCCGTCAGTTTATGACTACCATTCCGACTGATTTAATAGAAGCGGCCAGACTTGATGGAGCAGGAGAATTTTACATTTTCTTCAGGTTAGTGATGCCGATCGCAAAGCCCATCTTTGCTGTACAAGGGATCTTGACGTTTATTGCCGGCTGGAACAGCTTCCTATGGCCGCTGATTATTGCCAACGACCAGAGTTTATACACTTTATCCGTAGGACTCTCCTTGTTAAAAGGGCAGTATGCAAATAACTTTGCACTGCAAATGGCCGGAGCCGCCTTTATGGTCGTTCCGATTGTGATCATTTTCTCTTTATTTCAAAAATATATTGTGGAAGGTTTTACAATGTCGGGGATTAAATAGCACGTTTGTTACAATAGAAGCACAGAATTGCTTAGATGGAGGAGTAGGATGGCGACAATTAAGGACGTTGCAAAAAAAGCAGGTGTAGCAGTATCTACTGCTTCCTATGCTCTTAACGGGATTGAAAAGGTCAGTGCCGCCACAGTAGAGAAAGTACTGCGGGCCGCTGAAGAATTAAACTATCAGAAGAATGGGTTTGCCTCTGATTTAAAACGGACGAAAACCAATACCATCGCTTTAATTTTAAGTGACATGTCCGGTCCTTATTATTCGGAATTGATTAAAGGCGTTCAAGAGGTCACTGCTTCCAACGGGTTTGACTTGATTGCCTGCAGTTCGGTAGGCGGGGAGAAATCGACCGCTTCTAAATTTTTGAGAGAGAAACGGGTGGATGGAGCCATTGTGCTCGCTCAAAACATTAGTACAGAAGTGATCAAAGCCTCAGCGAGAAAAGATTTTCCCATCGTTGTGCTGGACCGTTCCGTTGACCACCCGTTTGTCATTCATGTAGAAGTTAATAACCGGCAGGGAGGGTATGAAGCAACCGAATATTTAATTAACAAAGGTCATCAATCAGTGGGCTACGTCAGCGGGCCAAGGAACTCTCATGATAATGAAGAGAGGTTTCAAGGATATTTAACTGCGCTGAAAGAACACGGACTTACCTACCAGTCCAGACTGAAAATCAGTGGAGACTTCACTCGGGAAGGCGGTTATCGAGCAACGAAAATGCTAGTTGCTCAGCAGGACCTTCCTGATGCCATTTTTTACGCCAACGATGAGATGGCTATTGGAGGTTTGCAAGCTTTCACAGAGAAGAAAATCTGTATTCCTGAAGATGTTTCAGTCATTGGGTTTGATGATATTCAGCTTTCCGAATATGTAAACCCTCCGCTCACTACCGTTAAGCAGCCGAAATATGAAGCTGGAGCCCTGGCTGTCCACTTGATTTTTCAAATGCTTGCTGGTGAGAAAGTGGAGCAAACCTATAATCTTCCAACAGAGTTTGTGGAAAGACAGTCAGTCGTAATGAATAAAAAGTAAGGAAATCAGCTCTACGTGCAGAGCTGATTTTTTTGCTTTCCCCCCTTTCATTCCTAAACCTGATGCATGGTGCATAGGGTAATAAAGACAAGGGGGAGGTTGGATGAGTAAAGGATTGGCTGTCTTTATAGCGATTTTGCTTTTGGCTGGTGGAATCCTGTTATTTATGTTTTTCATTACCAACCCTGGCCATCGAGCTACAGTTACAGTGAGAAATTTTTATCAATATGAGCAAAAAGCGGAGTTCTCTGATTCTTGGCAGCTGCTTCATTCTCAGATGAAAGAAAAATTCACACGAAACCAATATATTCAAGAACGATCAGATGTCATGCTGAAGCATTTCGGCGGTGAAAAATTCACCTTTACTATTAATCATAAGAAGAAGCTGAAAGATTGGAAAATGGCGGATGGAGCAAAGCCTATTGGTACGGTGTATTCGATGAGAGTCACCCAGGATTTTCATGGCGAATTTGGAAATTTCACTTTATATCAAGATGTGTTTGCGGCAAAGGAAAACGGAAAGTGGACGATACTTTGGGATTATAAAAATTAGCTGGTCGCTTTGGGAGCAGAACCGTTATAATAAAAAGTAAATGGTTTTGAGGTGCCTATGAAACTTACATCTTACGTAAATATTACTTCTGCTATAACGAAAGAAATCCGCCAGCTGGAAGAAACGGTGCAGTCCGCGGATCGTTTTGAGAGCGAACTATACTTAGCTGAGAATCTGAATATTGATCCATCACTTGCCTGGGTGTTTACTATCCATGATGATAATCAGCTCGTATCAGCTTTGCAGATTTTTGCCCCTGCAAAATCGGAAATGGAAATCATGGGCTTCACTCACCCGGATTATCGCAAACAGGGATATTTTACTTCTCTGGTGGAAACGGTAAAGGGAGTTTGGAAGCAGCATGATCTTCCTTCTCTTTTGTATGTCGTTAATGGTAAATCCAAGAGCGGTCAAGCTTATGCTCTTGGAAAAGGTGCTGAGCATGAATTTACCGAGTATTTAATGGAATGGAAATCGGGGCAGGATTCTGCTTCAAAAGAACGAGGGCAATTAAGCACCCTGCCAGCAAAGCGGCAGCAGCTGGAAGTATTAGCTGATATTCAGCATCAAACCTTTGGGATTGAGTACGAAGGGGCAAAGAATTTTATTAAAGGTGCGTTTGACAGCGAACAGCGGCACACGTTTATCAGCTATTATCAAGACCGGCCGGTGGGCATGGGAGCCATTGCGGTAGAATCGGACATGCTCTCCATTTACGGTGTCTGTATTCTGCCTGAATTTCAAGGGCTTGGCCTTGGAAAAGAATTGATGCAGCATTTACTGAAAGAATCGAGACGATTATCCGATCAAAAGGTTACGCTTGAGGTAAAGAGCTCCAATGTGCGGGCGTTCGAGCTTTATAGAAAGCTTGGGTTTGAAGTGGTGTTTTCGAATGAATATTACCGGCAATTTTTATAAAAAGTGTTCATTAAAAGTGGATAAGCAATTAGATAAACCCGATCATTTAGTTTATCGGATGAAAGGGTTAAGTAAATGGCTGAGTACCTTCAATATGCTCATATTAGGCTTAGTTATTAAGTTGTCTATTGTTTTAACATGAAGTGATTTTGCTACAAGATCCAATTGGTCGTTGCTCAAGCGTTCGATTGCCTTTCGTAACGTCAATGAATCCTCATAATCCTTGTATAAGGGTGCAGAAAGTTCTTCATAGTCTCCAAGTCCACAAATATCGTAGGCAGCATAAATTCCGCTAAGCATTGAACTGGATTGCCCAAAGCCTAAAAAAGGTGTAATGGCTCCCATGCAGTTTCCTACAAAGAAAGTATTTCCGATCCGCGGATATTTACTTTTTCCGACATTATAGTCTTTTAATGAAAATTCTTCTTCAATGATTAAATTCTGCTTGAGAGTCTGGGATGCTTGGACCAATGCTTCTTTCCAATACTTATTTTTATCCTTCACCAATGTTTCTTCGTATTGCGGATATACCAATACAAGAGTTCCTTGGTTTTTGGAGTGTGGAAGAAAGTAGACCATCCCTTTAGGAGCAAGCGTGTTATCGAACCAGGTATGGACTTCATTAGGAATAAAATCTCCCTGAACGATAGCGCCTGCAAATGTGGAAGCCAGTGAAATTTCAATGGGTTGTATTTGTTGAGTGTCCAGGACGTCGCCAGTCGCAATTACTACGTGGGTATATTCTTTTGAGATCTCTTTATAAGTTATATTTTGATTACAATGGATTTTAGTATTCACCAGCTGTTCAGCTATTTGTTTTTCATAAGCTTCCGCATGATCCCCTCTCATATTGATAAAACCTAAATTCCCCTCTACGAATGCCGATTCACTTGGGGAGTGAACGAATATTTTTTGGACATTGGTGGTAGGTTTTAAGTGGATATCGTGCTTCTCAGAGAAAAATTTCACAGCATCATCGATAGGTCTATGAAGAATCGGAGTCATTAATTCAGCAAGTTTATATTGGAAGGAAATGTCTGAGTGTTTTTCAAATACATCAGCAGAATGTCCGTGTTTTTCCAATGTCAACGCACAAGAAAGTCCAGCGAGCCCAGCTCCAATGATCGCAATTTTCATATGGGTGCCCCCTTTTTTATAGTGTTAGTAAAGAAAGCATTTTTATTCTTTGCTCTATTACGAGTGATGACATTTCATTCATTAGGAGAGTGGTTTCTCCTGGTTTTATCCCATACAAGTAATCATGATAAAATGGTAGAAAACAGGAAGGGGTCCAGCTATGGTCATATCCGGAACGATCCATTATAAACAGCACAAAATAAATTTTGAAGTGAAACAGAATAAAGAAAATATCAATGAAGAAAACGTCAATAACGAGGAAATCAAGCAGCCTCTCATTCATGCGATTAACCAAAAGTACCGTGTTAAGTATCCGCAATCCAGCACCATCGATTCATTGCGAGTGAGTACAATTTAGATAACCAGTAAAGCCAGCCGGGAAGCAAACCAGGCTGGCTTTTTTTTATGTCCGAAAATATTAAATGACGAATATAGTTACGAGTTGTCATAGGAAGAAGATCCTTACGATAGGATAAATAAAGCTCGTTTATAAGAAGGGAGGAAGAAGAACAAACGTCCATAAGTACTTCCATCATAGAAAGGAAAGTGATCAGCATTGCTATGTCCTCATTGTGGTTCCATCATTGAAAAGCAAGCGAAGTTTTGCGGAGAGTGCGGCGTTTATGTGAATCAATCTGGTGCTCAGCCAGCGGTCCAACGTTCAGCTTCAGTAGTTGCGGTCCAAAAAAATAGCGGGGAGTACATACAAAAAGGTAAGGAGGTAGGCAGGCGGTTCTATTCCTTTGCTTTGACAGCTGCTGCGGCACCAATGAACGCAAGCAGAAAGGTAATCGAAGCGGATTATTTGAACGGGTTAATCGCCAATCTGCTCCTCGCCTTTTTGCTTCCCTTATTTTCCTATTTCACCGCTAGAAGCTTAAACAACGGCTGGATGGAAGTTGATATTCCATTTGGTCAAGTTGTCATCCAGCCCTTTTTCTACATTCTTATTTTCATGGCCGTATTTACGGTTATCAATTTTGCGGCAGCTAAACTAATGAAAACCAAGGTAACCTTTAAGGAAGTGGTAACGAGGTATGGGGTCTTCAATGTTCTGCCACTGGGGCTTGTAACGCTCGCGGTTGTGTTCGCCTTGTTATCAGCGACCGTATTCAGCACATTTCTCTTTGGTGTGGGTGCTGGATTATTTGCTTTATCTAGCTTGTTCCTCATCTTTTCGCTTAAGGAAAATTCCGACGGTGGACTGGACGTTTATTACGCACTCCTTCTGGTGAATTTCGTTATGTTTCTCGTCTTTGCGATGTTTGGTATCAATCTTGTTAAACATATCTTGGAACAATTATCTTATTGGCCATTCAGTTTCTAACTAATAATGGATGAAACTAAATATAACGAGACTGTGCAAAATCGGGACGGCACACGGAAGAACTGTACTTTAGTATAAGAGAGTTTATAGGGAAAACTTGAAGCGGGCCAGGTGGACGAAGCGGTACCTTTATTGAGGGCAATACCCAGAAAACCCGAACCATTGATTAAAAAATGGTTCGGGTTTTCTTGTGAATTAAATCTTTTTACCGACTCCTGTTATATACAAGCTTTATATGGACAGAGTCTGGAAGATCTAATTGAAATATTTTTATGTCCTCTATTTTGAACTTTTCCTTGATTTCACGCGGTTTTATCCCAAATCGTTTAGTGCTTAAAAGTGTTCTCACGTTAAATGACATTCTTGATGGAAGATTTTGATAAATCTAAAATATAAGGGAGGCAGAATTTTTTCGTATCCGACAGATTATTGAAATCGAGGAGGAATATCATATGGTTCACCCACGTCCGCAAATTGATACTATTGCCATGTACTCCCCAGGGAAACCTGTTGAAGAAGTAAAGCGGGAGAAGGGGCTTTCGAGGATTATTAAAATGGCATCCAATGAAAACCCATTCGGCTTCTCTCCTTTAGCAGAAGAAGCGATGAAAAATGAAATGAAGGAAATTACGCTCTATCCGGAGGTCACTTCCCCATTACTTGCTGAAAAGTTAGCGAATAAACTTCAGATTTCCAAGGACCAGGTTCTGTTTGGCAACGGATCCGACGAAATCATCCGTCTATTAACACGCACTTTCATTAATGAAGGAGACGAAGTGGTGATGGCGGGAGTCACTTTTCCCCGTTACAAAACGAACGTCATCATTGAAGGAGGCGTGCCGGTAGAAATCGATATGCAAAACGGGACCCACGATCTAGCCGCAATGTCAGAAGCAATTGGCGAGAAAACGAAGATGGTGTTTGTCTGCAATCCGAATAATCCAACCGGAACTATTGTGGAAAAAGAAGCACTGCGTGAGTTTATCAGCCAAGTGCCCCCGCACGTAATGCTGGTCATGGATGAAGCGTATTATGAATATGCTGACGACCCTCAGTACTTGGAGACTCTGCCCCTGCTTCCTCAATATAAAAATATGGTGATTCTGCGCACCTTTTCAAAAGTATATGGGCTCGCCGGCCTGCGCATTGGGTATGGCCTGATGGATCCTGAGCTAGTCGGACATTTACATAAAGTGAAGGAGCCTTTTAATGTGAATCGGCTGGCCCATGCCGCTGCGTCTGCCTCACTCGATGATGATGACTTTCTGTATGAAAGCATTCGTCTTAATCGTGAAGGGCGGGAATATTTGAACGCCCGATTTTCTGAGATGGACTTATCCTATTTTCCTACGCAAACGAACTTCATCATGGTGGATGTGGGAGCGGCGGCTGAGGATGTGTATGAATATTTGCTTAACGAGGGAATTATTATCCGCCCCGGTCACTTAATGGGCTATCCAACAATGATACGAGTTACTATCGGTCAGCGTGAGGATAACGAACGGTTTATCGATTGTCTTCAGGCGTTTATTAAAGACTACAGCAGACAATCTTGATCGCCCAAATTGATTAACAAATCAGCAACAGGAAGGATGTTGAACTTTGGATATGTTTACCCAATTTCCTATTATTCAATATATCAGCGAAGACGGCGAGTTGTTGAATAAGGAGATCGAGCCTGATCTGACGGAAGACCTTGTGAAACTTTTTTATGAGAAAATGCTTCGTGCCCGTTTGATGGATAAGAAATGTGTCAATTTGCAGCGGCAGGGACGCATGGGCACGTACGTCCAATATGAAGGACAGGAGGCAGCACAGGTAGGAAGTGCTCTGGCATTGGAAACTGGCGACTGGATGTTTCCTACTTATCGAGACCATGCGGCAACGATGACGTTTGGTCATTCGCTTAGAAACCTGCTCTTGTACTGGGTAGGAAGGATTGAGGGAAACCTTCCGCCAGAAGGAAAAAATATCTTCCCGCCAGCCGTACCTATTGCCTCCCAATTGCTTCATGCTACAGGAGCGGCCTGGGCTGAAAAGAAGAAAAACACTGATCGAGTGTCAATCGCCTACTTTGGAGACGGGGCCACGTCCGAGGGGGATTTTCATGAGGGGCTTAATTTTGCAAGCGTTTTCAAAGTGCCGGTCGTCTTTTTTAATCAAAACAATGGCTACGCGATCAGTCTTCCTATTGAAAAGCAGATGAATTCTAAAACGATTGCTCAGAAGGCGCTCAGTTATGAAATGCCCGGAATTCGAATCGATGGAAATGACATTATAGCAGTGTACATGGAAACGAAAAAAGCAGTGGATCGGGCTCGAAATGGCAACGGACCGACCTTGATTGAGGCGGTAACCTGGAGATACGGGGCTCATACAACAGCGGATGATCCATCGAAGTACCGCGATCAGGCAGAAAGTGATCTGAGAAGGAAGACTACCGATCCGCTCCTGCGCCTGGAGAACTACATGAGAAGTGGAGATAATTGGGATAAAGCTTGGCTGGATCAGATGGAACAGAAAATCACTGACGAGATAAATCAGGCCGTGAAGGAAATGGAAGAGTTTCCAGAAGCCGATATTGAGCAGTTATTTTCCCATGTGTTTGAGAAACCCACATGGCCGATTGAACAACAGCGAGAGCAGCACTTGGTACTGAAGAGGGGGCAGGCAAAATGACAACCGCGATTCAAGTAAAGAAATTAACGATGGTGCAGGCGATTACTGATGCGATGAAAACGATGCTTGAAGCCGACGATTCCATGTTAGTACTTGGGGAAGATGTAGGAACGAATGGCGGCGTGTTCCGGGCCACAGAGGGACTCTTGGAAGCTTTTGGCGAAGACCGGGTGATCGATACCCCGCTTGCCGAATCGGCAATTATGGGAACATCAATCGGCTTAGCGGTGAACGGTTTTCGTCCGGTTGTGGAAATGCAGTTTCTCGGATTCATTTACCCGGCATTTAACCAGTTAATCACCCATGCCACTCGAATGCGCCAGCGTTCGATGGGCCGCTATACCGTTCCGATGGTGATCCGGGCGCCTTATGGAGCAGGCGTGAAAGCCCCGGAGATTCACTCGGACAGCGTTGAAGCATTATTTACCCACATCCCTGGACTGAAAGTAGTCGTGCCATCCAATGCCTATGATGCGAAAGGATTGCTGATTGCAAGTATTGAGGATCCGGATCCAGTCCTGTTTCTTGAGCCGATGAGGAGCTACCGATCTTCAAGGAGAGAGGTTCCTGAAGGGAAATACACCATCGAAATTGGGAAAGCGGATTATGTGAAAAAAGGGGAAGACGTCACGATCTTTACGTGGGGAGCCATGGTCCCGGATACGGTTAAAGCCGTGGAACAATTTGAAAGCGAGCATGAAGCGACTTGCGAAGTGATTGATTTACGAACGTTGTACCCATTAGATAAAGAAACGATCGAGGCATCCGTGAATAAAACCGGCAGGGTCGTAATCGTTCATGAAGCTCCCTCTTCCGGAGGCGTAAATGGCGACATCCTATCGGTGATTAACGATACTTCTTTCTTTTATTTAAAAGCGCCCATTCAAAAAGTGACCGGATTTGATACTCCTGTACCGGTCTACTCGCTTGAGCAGGAATACCTCCCAAGCAGCGAGAAAATTATTCATGCCATCAATACAGCACTTTCATATTAGCAGCTCGCCCAAAGGAGGACTTTGACTATGGATGTAAAATTACATGATATCGGGGAAGGGATGCATGAAGCAGAAATTCTTCATTATTTTGTGAAAAAAGGAGAGCGCGTGAAACATGACGCGCCGCTTGTGGAAATTCAAACGGATAAAATGACGGCAGAATTAACGGCTCCTTCTGATGGAATTGTTGACGAAATCAATTTCGAGCTTGGCGAAGTAGTGGAAGTGGGTACAACCATTTTAACGCTGGTGACTGAACAGAAAGAGCCGCCCGCTGAGGAGAAACCACCCGTGTCTTCTTTGAAAGTAAACGAATCTGTTCAGCAGATGACGTTGGAAGCTCTGCCTGTTAACCGTGCGATGGCTTCCCCGCATACCCGGCGCATCGCCAGAGAACAGGAAGTCGATATTGAGAAGATTACCGGTTCAGGACCAGCAGGACGTGTGCTTGATGAAGATATCTATTCGTTCCTCGACCGTCAAAAAGAATCGGTGCAGGATCTAGAGGAGGCAGTTCCAGACCAGCAGCCTTTAGCCGCAGAGAAGGAACAGCCGGCAGTGAAAACCATTCCGTTTAAAGGGCGGCGCAAACAGATCGCCAGGAAGATGACGCAGTCCCTTTATACGGCCCCTCACGTGACTCATTTTGATGAAGTCGATATGACCGACTTGTTAAATTTGAAAAGCCAGTTGAAACTAGGCACAGCCAGGCAGGATGGCCGTTCCATTTCCGTCACCGCTTTCTTTATTAAAGCTTTGCAGCTCTGCCTGCAGGAATTTCCAATCTTTAATTCGAAACTGGATGAAGAAAAAGAAGAAATCCATTTGGAACCTTCCTGTCATATCGGGCTGGCGACAGGAACGGAAGAAGGATTAATCGTACCCGTGTTAAAACATGTTGAACAAAAGTCTATGACAGAAATCCATCGTGAAATGAAAGATTTAACAAAGAGAGCGGTGGAGAATAAGCTTTCCAGCCAGGAAATAAGGGGAGGCACCTTCACCATCAGTAACGTAGGACCGATGGGAAGTACCGGTGCGACACCGATTCTCAACTACCCTGAGGCCGGTTTAATGGCGTTTCACAAAACGAAGAAAATGCCGGTTGTGATCGAGGATGAAATTGTGATCAGGCAGATGATGAACCTGACGTTAACCTTTGATCACCGCGTGGCTGATGGTTCCCAGGCCGTCGTTTTTACGAATCGGTTTATTGATTACATCGAGCATCCGCACTTGATGCTCGTGGAGTTGATATAAATGGTCGTAGGCGAATTTGTAACCCATAAGCAAGTCATAGTCATCGGCGGAGGACCTGGCGGCTACAATGCGGCAATCCGTGCTGCCCAGCTCGGTCTTGAGGTAATGCTGATTGAGAAAAATAAAATGGGAGGCGTGTGCTTAAACGAAGGCTGCATCCCTTCGAAATTGTTTGCTCATGCCGCTGCCCAGCTTAGAAAATTGAGTCATTTAGATGAATTAGGGGTCAAACTGAACGGAGATTATACTTTTGATATGCAGGCGCTGAAAACAAAAAAAGACAGCGTCGTCAGCCGGTTAACAAACGGTGTGGAATCCTTGCTGAAGAAACATGACATCGAAGTGGTGCATGGGACAGCTTCCTTTATTTCCTCGGAGCGAATCGGAGTGGAACGAGGAGAAGCATTTGATTTGTACGAAAGTGATCATATCATCATTGCCACGGGAAGCTCCTATGCGTATCCACAAGGAATGGAACCAAACCACAGCCGTGTTCTGGATGCCGCATCCATCTATCAGCTGGAGGAAATTCCGAATCATTTGCTCGTGTATGGATCAGATTATAGGGCGCTTGAAGCAGCTGCGGCTTTTGCCTCCTTTGGTTCAAAAGTCACTATCGTATTAGAAGGTAAAGAATTTCCCTTCGATTCGGCCATTAATAGGGAACTTGGCAGACAAATGAAAAAAGCGAAGATGAAATATGTGAAAGGGGCAGAAGTGGAAAAAGTAACGGTTACCTCTGAAGGTGTCACGTTAGCTTTGCATATACGTGGAGAAAAAAGAGAAATATCGGGCTCCCATTTGTACGTAACCGGGGAATCTGCTCCTTGTGTAGAGGACCTGCACATTTCTGCCGCAGGTATTCAACAGCAGGAAAATGGTTTAATTGCTACAAATAATCGCATGGAAACCTCTGTTACAGGCATTTACGCTGTAGGGGATTTGGCGAGTTACGTACCTTTGGCTTCGACAGCGATCCGTCAGGGCAAAGTAGCGGCCGAAAACTGTGCCGGGAATAATAGTGCCATAGAATCGTCGATCGTTCCTCATGTGATTCATTTTCTCCAGCCGGTAGCTTTTGCAGGTCTCACGGAAGAAGAAGCAAAAGCACATGACTACCAGATTCAAACAGGCCAATTTCAGCTGTCTGGAAACGGTTTTGCTGAAATAACAGGAGAGAAAAGCGGGTTTGTAAAGACGGTTAGTGAGCAGGAAACAAAGAAACTGCTTGGCTTTCATGCAGTTGGCGAAGGAGCAATCGAACTGATCACTCAGGGAGTCTTAGCTCTTGAACTGGTGGCAAGAGAGGAAGATTTGACTTCGATTTATTATCCTCATCCAAGCTTCAATGAAGCGTGGATGGAAGCGATCGAAGACATCGAGGGATTAGCGATTCACAAAGTATAGCTGGGGCCAGTCCAATCAAGGAACGTGAAAAATAGCTCCTATTTACAGAGCGGAATTTCCTTTTTTTTTGCTAAATTAAGCTATAATAAAAGGTAATAGGAGGGATAACCGTGAATGTGCATCAACTGTATCAGGAAGTCATGTGGGTCGGCGGAAAAGAACGGACATTTTATTATCAGTTGCCCAGCATCATGCCTGTGGCAGCCCCTTTGGTCTTTTGTTTCCATGGCGCGGGCAGCCATGCCCAGCATCACATGAAACTAACCCAATTTCATGAGGTGTCTGAACAGCAGCAGTTCATTACGGTTTTCCCTGAAGCTTGGCAGAGTGATCCGGATGACCGGATGAGCAAGCAGTGGAATGAAGGACGGAGAAAAAACAGCGCCTTCCAGCATCAAATTAACGATGTGGAATTCGTTCTGGAAATGATTGAATGGTTTAAACGGACCTATCCCATTGATAATCAAAGGATTTATGCGGAAGGATTCTCCAATGGCTCTGCCTTTAGTCTAAAATTGGGCATCGAATGTCAGGATACATTTGCCGGTGTTGGAGGAGTGGCGGGACCTTTGGTGCAGGAACTTGCTGAAAACATCAATTGGAAGAAACCTATGCCTCTTGTATTTGTTATGGGAACAGGAGACCAGTTTGTC
Source organism: uncultured Bacillaceae bacterium (assembly GCA_963739045.1). Lineage (GTDB taxonomy): Bacteria > Bacillota > Bacilli > Bacillales > Halobacillaceae > Halobacillus_B. Next base: position 133,224 of record CAVTYY010000004.1, read on the forward strand.
CCTTATGACGGACGTTATACAGAAGCCTATATGATTGATCAGCTGATATCAGCAGAAGAAACGGGGGCACTATTCGCTTCTTCTTGGAACCCGCGGTTACTCAAACAGCAAGAAGATATCCTTGCTCCATCTCCATCCGGGAAACGGTTGGGAACGAAAACAAGCTATGTCCAGACTGACGTTGATGAGAAAGTGATCTTATATACTCTCCATGGCAGCGGACATACGTGGCCAGGAGGACCTGAGTCACAATCCACTTTACTCACGGGTAAGGTCATGGAGCACTTTCATGCGACACAGGTAATATGGGATCATTTGAAAAAGTTTTCAAGAACTGAATGAGTAGTTCAAATCGCATGGACAGAGCACAATTTTGTAGACCGCCTGATAAACAGGAGGTCTTTTTTTTATGCTTATAAGTGAACGACTTGATGATTAATGTTAACTACGTTCAAAAGTGGAGAACGATGATACGATTTAGTTATCTAGTTTCAATATATAAATTTAACCAGGACAAAATTGTTGAAGAGAAGGAAGGTTTTCATTGTTAAATATTTCGAGAGCATATTCGCCGCCTTCGCTGTTTTGATCGGAGGATATGGATTGTTTACTAAGAATTATACATTAGAACCGTTCATGGATTTTTTCTTAGGTTTATTGATATTGGTAGTGGGAATGGAAGAGTTTAGGAAGAAAAAAAGGGAACAGGCTGGGTATGTATTATTGCTTCCTTGTTTTCATTAATTGTATCCATTCAAGGGTTCTTTTTTTAGTAAATGGGAATTCATTCTACAAGATAATCCTAAAAAGTAAAACCTCCTTATAATAAATAGTCGTTCTATTTTTGTGAAACTATTGAGCATAAATTAGAAACAGTATGTGATTGTAAATCATTGGATAGTAAACTGACCTATTCCTCCTAAACGGAAGGGAGGAACAGGGTTATGACTCTCTTAAAATGTCGGGGTCATTGCAATCCTTCCTTCAATTAGGATAGAATAAAGCATGAAACTGATTTCATACACTTGATTGGAGTGGGGTAAAATGGCAACGATTTCGGATGTAGCCAAGCTAACTGGCCTTTCCAAGGCTACTGTTTCTAGAGTAATTAACAACCATCCCTATATCTCAAAAGAAAAGAGAGCACTTGTTCAAGATGCCATGAAAGAACTGGGTTATTTTCCTAATCCCTCAGCAAGAAGGTTAAGGGGGCATGTGACAAGTACGATCGGTGTCATTGTCCCGAGAATCGTAAATCCTTTTTTCTCTTATTTAGTCAATTCAATAGAGCAAGTCGCTTACAAAAATAATTACCAGGTGTTAATGTTTCAAAGTGATGAGAACACAGAGAAAGAGTTATATTTTCTGAATTTATTAAAGAACCGTCAAGTAGATGGCATTATTATGGCATCCATCGAAAATGATTGGGAAAATATCGAGCCCTATACTCAATACGGTCCTATTCTGCTGTGTAATGAATATTTGAGTCATTCTAATGTACCTACTGTCAGATTAGACCAAACTAAAGGTACGTATATAGGGATCAAACATTTACTCGATAAAGGTCACAAAAAGATTGGTTACTGTACTGGCGGGTTATTTGCAGAAGATGGCAAAGATAAGGATCGGAATCAGGGCTATCAAACTGCACTCAGTGAGGTGGGTATTTCTGTTAATCCCAATTGGATCTTTATTAACAAGCATACAATCGATGATGGTAAAAGGGTGATGGGGCAGATTATGGCGATGGATGATAAACCTACAGCTATCTTTACGGGGAGCGATGAGATAGCTGCCGGACTGATCATTGAAGCTAAGGATCATGGCTGGAGCATCCCTGAGGATATTGCAATTATTGGGTTCGATGATCAGCCAATCGCAGAAATGCTCGATCCTAAATTAACTACCATCCGTCAGCCTATTAATCAAATGGGTGAGAAGTCGGTAGAGGGCATGATTACATTGTTGAAAGATAAAAACGTGAGTCTTGAGAATATTGAATTACCTGTGGAATTAGTTGTAAGGGATTCTACGTAATTAAGGGCAAGGAAAAAAATTTAGATTTCTTGTTGAAACCGATATCATATTCACGTATAATACAAATTAATTCTTAAGAAGATGATTTTGCAGGGAAAAAACATACCTAATAAGAAGCAAAAATTTTTACTGATGTATGAAACCGATATCATATATTCGATTGAGTCTCTACGGTTAAGCAAAATTAGTAGATTGTTGAAAGAGGTTGTCTTGGGGTTTTTATATTTTTTTAAAAATTTATGAAACCGATATCATAAAAAGGAGTGGATTGCATGAAAGCCAAAAAACTTGTCTCATCGCTCTTAGTTTCCAGTGCACTACTAGCTGGATGTTCCTTTTCTTCAGGGGGATCCAGTAGTAATTCCGACGATCAGATTTCTATTGAGATTTTTCAAGGAAAAGTGGAATTTAACGATCAATTTGAGAATTTAGCTAAGGAATATGAAAAAGAACATCCGGATGTCAACATTAAAATTACAAGTGTAGGGGGAGGATCTGATTACTCAGGATCCCTTAAAACTAAATTTGCTTCAGGTGATGAACCGGAAATTTTCAGTATTGCCGGCCCAACAGAAGCTGCAAATTATGAAAAGTATCTTGCGGATCTATCGGATACGAAAGCAGCGGAATTAGCTCTGGACGGCACATTAGATCCTGTTACAAAAAATGGAGAAGTGCACGGACTTCCTTTTAACCAAGAAGGGTATGGATTTATTTACAATAAAGACATCTTTAAAAAAGCAGGGATCCACCCTGATGACATTCTTTCTTATGAAGATTTAAAGACAGCGGTAGAGACCTTAAATAGTCAGAAAGATAAACTCGGTATTGACTCAGTCTTTGCTTTTCCAGCGAAAGAAAAGTGGGTGCCAGGTAATCATTTATCAAATGTTTATTTGGCTTCAGAATTTGATCAGAAAGTTCTTACTGCATTTAATGCAGATAAAGTTAGTTTTACTAAAGGAAAAGAGTTTCAGAGAATGATTGATTTACAGAATAAATACTCTGTTAAACCAACCTTGAGCCTTGATTACTCTCAACAAGTTGAACAATACTTTTCACTTCAGAAGGTAGCCATCATTCAACAAGGAAACTGGATCTATCCATCTGTCCAGCAAATGGATCCAGAATTTGCGAAAGAAGGCATGGGAATTATGCCGATCCCAGTAGAAGGGTCTGAAGGGAAATTACCTGTAGGAATTCCTAATTATTGGGCGGTAAATAAAGATAGCAGCAAAGAGGTCATTCAGGCTTCAAAAGATTTCATCGACTGGATCTACACTTCTGATGCTGGGAAGAAAGCAGTATTAGAAGACTTTAAATTTATCCCAGCTTATAAGGGATTTGATACAGATAAGATTTCGGATCCTCTCTCTCAAGAAATTTATCAGTATGCTTCTGATAATAAAACGACTGGCTGGGTATTTCTTGGATATCCAGGCACATGGGGAGATTACCTCGGCGGCAATGTTCAGAAGTACTTGAGTGGTGAAATGACTTGGAATGAATTAGAAAAAGATTCGAAGAGCAAGTGGGAAGACATGAGACAGTAGGATTGTCTATTTAAAGGCTAACATTTCAGAGCAGGACCCTGGCGTGTTAGCCTTCTTTCTTTAAATTTATTTGTTATAGGAGGATTTACATGAATAATCGCAGTCCCTGGTTTTGGTTGTTTCTTACTCCTGTAATTTTAGGATTAGGGATCGTAGTCGTCATCCCTTTCATTTATGGTTTTATTTTTTCCTTTACAGATTGGAATGGGCTAACAGCGACCCAATTTACCGGCTTAAAAAACTATATCCAGCTTTTTCACGAAGATGAATTCATGCATTCGATTTGGTTCACGGTGAAGTTTGCTTTTGTAACGGTTATTCTTTTGAATATACTTGGACTCTTACTTGCCTTGTTAGTGACTAGAAATATTAAATCGAACCATATGCTGCGTACCGTTTTTTTTATGCCGAACTTAATTGGCGGGCTTATATTAGGATTCATCTGGCAATTCGTTTTCGTGAATGTGTTTAACAATATTGGAGATATTTTAGGAATCGAAGCTTTACAGGGCTGGCTTTCTACGACAACTACCGGGTTCTGGGGTCTTGTGATCCTAACTGTCTGGCAGATGGCTGGCTATATTATGATTATCTACATTGCCTATTTAGAAAATATTCCGAAAGAATTAATTGAAGCCGCGAAAATCGATGGAGCCAGCAGTTTCCAGCGTTTTAAAACGGTTACCTTTCCTCTAGTAGCCCCGGCTTTCACAGTGAGCATGTTCCTAACCCTGTCGATGGCTTTTAAAATTTATGATCAAAACCTGTCTTTAACGAATGGCGGACCTTATAACTCGACTCAAATGGTAGCAATGGAAATCGTTCGGACGGCTTTTTCAGATAATCAAATGGCTTATGCCCAGGCAAAAGCTGTGATCTTCTTCTTAATGGTGGCTGTTATTGCGTTAACTCAAGTTTATTACAATAAAAAGCGAGAGGTGGATTTATAATATGAGAAAGAATGACGAGAAGAAAAAGTTATTTTCTATTGAAGTCATCGGACTGATCCTCGGATTAATTTGGCTCGCACCTTTTTATTTAATGATTGTTAATGCTTTTAAATCTAAGCGCGAGATTTTCAGTGATGTGCTCGGCTTTCCGCAATCAGTTGAATTTAGTAATTTTGTCAATGCATTTAAAGAACTCGAATTTCTGAAATCGCTGTTTAACTCTCTGCTCATAACGGGAGTAAGCATAGTCGTGATCATCTTATTTTCTTCGATGGCAGCTTATGCATTGGCCAGAAATAAAAGTAAAATGAGCGGCGTCATCTTTTTTGTTTTTGTCGCTGCAATGTTAATACCGTTTCAGTCTGTCATGATCCCTTTAGTGTCTATCTTTGGACAAGCCAATATGCTGAATGCGGCAGGGTTAATCTTTATGTACCTTGGGTTTGGTTGCAGTTTGTCTATTTTCCTCTATCATGGAGCATTATCAGCAATTCCAAAATCATTGGATGAAGCGGCGATTATTGATGGTGCGAATCGTTTCCAGTTATTCTGGTACATTATTTTCCCTTTACTGAAACCGATATCAGTTACGGTAGGAATCTTAAACGTAATTTGGATTTGGAATGATTACTTATTGCCATCTTTAGTTCTAGGAGAAGCAAATGCGACAATTCCTTTGAAAATGTTCTATTTCTTCGGCCAATATACGAAGCAGTGGCACTTAGCTCTAGCGGGTTTGACGATAGCTGTTATTCCGGTCGTGATCTTTTACTTTTTTGCTCAGAAGCAAATTATTAAAGGAGTTTCAGAAGGTGCGGTTAAGTAAAATTCGCATAGAAAAGACATCACACATGAATGCTGGGGGATGGAACTATGAAAAAGCAATGGTGGAAAGAAGCAGTCGTATATCAAATCTATCCACGGAGTTTTATGGATTCTAATGGGGATGGAATCGGCGATATCCAGGGGGTTATTTCAAAACTCGATTACTTAAAAGGTTTAGGAATCGATGTGATTTGGATTTGTCCCATCTACCGTTCTCCTAATGATGATAACGGCTATGACATCAGCGATTATAAAAGAATTATGGATGAATTTGGCGTCATGGAAGATTTCAATCAGCTCTTGGAAGAAGTGCACCACAAGGGAATGAGATTGATTATGGATTTAGTAATCAACCACACTTCGGATGAGCACTCTTGGTTTATTGAATCGAAGTCCTCCAAGGATAATCCTTATAGAGACTACTATATATGGCATCCAGGGAAAGAAGGAAAAGAACCGAATAATTGGGCGTCTATTTTTGATGGATCTATTTGGGAACATGATTCTTTAACCAATGAGTATTATATGCACGTATTTTCACGAAAACAGCCCGATTTAAATTGGGAAAATCCAAACGTACGAAATGAACTGTATGACATGATTAATTGGTGGCTGGATAAAGGGATCGATGGTTTTCGAATTGATGCCATCTCTCATATCAAGAAAGTCTCTGGTTTTCCCGACCTCCCAAACCCTGATAACGAAAAGTATGTCTCCTCGTTGGAAGGTCACCGCAATAGAGAAGGAATTGATGGGTTTTTAGATGAGCTAGAAAAGAATACTTTTTCTAACTATGACATTATGACGGTGGGGGAAGCCAATGGGGTCACCGTCGGCGAAGCGCCTAATTGGGTTGGGGAAGAAGAAGGTAAGTTCAACATGTTGTTTCAATTTGAACATGTAGGGTTGTGGGAGAATAATCTCAACCAGGGGGTAGATATTCATTCCTTGAAAAGTATTTTTTCTAAGTGGCAAACAGGTCTGAATGGGGTAGGGTGGAATGCCTTATTCCTCGAAAATCATGACCTTCCCCGCACGGTGTCGATCTTGGGGAACGAAGATGAATATCATAAAGAGTCCAGCAAATGTCTGGCAACGTTTTATTTCTTAATGCAAGGAACGCCGTTTATTTACCAGGGGCAGGAAATCGGGATGACCAATGTTCAATTTCAGTCGGTCGAAGATTATAATGATGTGGCTATTAAAAATTATTATCATTATCAGAGAGAACGAGGCAAATCGCATGACGAGATTATGAAGGTTATTTGGAAAACCGGTCGTGATAACTCCAGGACACCCATGCAGTGGTCTGCGGAGAGCAACGCAGGGTTTACTGATGGAGAACCTTGGTTGAAGGTGAATCCAAATTATCAAGAAATAAATGTGGAAAGATCTTTACAGAATCAAGGTTCTATCATTCATTACTATAAAAAGCTTATCCAGCTGCGTAAAGAATACCAAACATTGATCTATGGTGACTTTCAGCTTGTAGTGCCTGCCCATGATCAAGTTTTTGCTTATTCGAGAAGTTTAAACGGAGAAGTCTTTCTTATTATCACGAATCTGTTTGCTGAAGATGCGTATTTTAAATTACCTGAAGAATATAAAAAGAGGAATGCAGAGTTAATTCTAAGCAATTATGAATTTAATTCACATGAAGAGAGGACATTAAATTTAAAGGCTTTCGAAGCAAGAGTTTACAGACTTAGTAGCTCATCGACTATGGTTTAAAACTAAAGAAAAATAATGAGATGCTTTTCCAAAAAGAAAAGCATCTTTATTATGGAAATTGATTATGTTCGTAGTTTTATTTTGAAAAAATTGGGAATAAACTGGTGATCAGAGGAGATTTCCGTGAAAAAACAATGGAAAATAGGTGTGATTATTCTCGCCATCCTCTCAGCCCTGCTGTTAAAAAGGGATTGAGCTCATGACTCCGCTATGCATGGAATTACATATCAGGAACGTTCAAATCCACTCATTTAGAATTATAGTACATTGCAGGTAAAAGAAATATTGAGAGTGCTGTGCCATTAGTGGGGAAATAATTTAGCTCTTCGATCATTATTTTTACTTCATTTTGCAAATGATACTAAGGATCGGAGGTGTTAAGTATGGCTAAAGATGTACTCTGTGAAGTAAACAACTGCACCTACTGGGGAGAAGGAAATCAATGTAATGCAGAGCGGATCTATGTGGTGACTCACAATAAAGCGAAAACCCAATCTATGGAAGAAACGGATTGTAAAACGTTTAAATCAAAAAGCTAATGGCCAGAAGTCTCTTATCTGTGAAATATACGCAATCCTTGATGAAGGATTGCGTTTTTCCATATTTAGTATAGTATGGGCTAAGTCAAAATATTTCATTTAGGGGGTTTTTATGAGAATTTTATGAATCCTATCGTGATTTCTGCCCTAATTATGATTGTTCTTTACATAGCTGTAGGTCAATTTTATTTCAGAATAAAACTTGGGATTAAACCTAGAGGATTTGTCCTAAGCGGCAGAAATAAATTATTTGAATTCATTGATTATGCTATGGTTTTCCTGGCATTTGGTTTGCTTATTGGGCTAAACGTTTATTATCAGGAATTTAACATGTTCCATGCCTTACCGATTTATATCCTTTTCGTGATCTGGGAGATGATTAAAGGGTTTGAGCAGAGACGGGATGATAAACAAGCCAAAACTTATTACCACGAATGGCTTGCGGCGGCTTTTATGTTTCTATTTATTCTGATCATTGTGATCGACAAAGTTACGGCAAACTCCCTTTCCCATTAGGATGGAGCAAGGATGGTTACAGCAGTCCGAAAAACAGCAGTAGTTCTCCATGTCACTGAGCAGACTGTCATAGCGGTAGCAGTCAAATAAGAAACTTAGCTGGTCTTTTATATTTTGCCAACCTTATTAAGGAGAAGGCTGGGGCATAAGGAAATGTCACCAATTTAAAAACGAACCATCAAGGGAATTGCGCAAAAAAATCCGAACGATGATGGAAGAATGCCGTTAACATTCCATTCCTCATCGTTCGGATTTTCTATTGGCAAAAGACTTATGTTTTACTTTGCTAGGAAACGGCGCCGAACAGCCAGAGCATAAAAGGAACCGTCACAATACTGGCCAAAGTAGTTACGAGCGTACTGTAGGATACCAGCTGAGGCTCCGTATTATACTGGAGAGAATACATAGTCGTGTTGGCCGCCGTTGGCATAGCAGATAGAATAACCAGAATACTGGTAAGCAGCGGGTTAAGTCCAAGAAGCACCGTTAATCCAAAGGCGATGACAGGAGAGATCATTAATTTAATCGTGAAAATAGTGGACAATTCCCGCCATTTTACCGTTCCTTTTGTTAGCGAAGCCAATTGCATTCCAAGGACAAGCATAATAGTTGGAATGGTAGCATCTGCAACCAAATTAACCGCCTGCATAATAAATTCGGGTATTTTTATATGCGTTACCTGGACAAGTAATCCTAGAACAACCGCATGATTGATCGGCATCCTGGCGATTTTCCCAGCTGCTTCCTTCATATTTAAACTGGAAGTGCTGCTGCCTCTAGCCGCATAGTAAAGCCCAACGGTGTTCATTAACAAAGACTGAACGACCATCATGATGATCGCATAATCGACGCCGGCCTTGCCATAAGCGAATAAAATAATCGGCACACCATAGTTGCCGCTGTTCATAAATACGCTGGACAGGACCATAGCAGAAGATTTGGGTTTCGTCTGCGCTTGTATTTTTGCGATAACGGTTACGAGGACAATTAAAATAATCATCAGCGATACGCAAAATAATACGATATAAAGATAATCGAGGGTGACCTTATTCTGATAAAAGGTCCGAAAAGCAAGGAACGGATACATTAAGTACAGGGCAGCGGTTGAGATCGACTTCCGGTCAAACCCTATCCTTTTCTGCCCAATGTATCCAATTCCAAAGATGATAAAAGCGGGTAATACGATCAAAATTACTTCCAAAACGGCCACCACATTTTCTAAAAGTTATCAAGACAACAGAGGAATAATTAAGCCCGCTAATAATAAAATCAGTGCACCGCCTAAACGGGAAGAAATTTGAGCAAAAGGCATTAATTCCATTCTTCTGGAAGCGGAGAGAACAGCGACATCTCCCGTTCCTCCCATATTGGCCATACATAAACCAGCGGTAATCGCGGCTTCAATTGGATAGAACCCAACGAACTTTCCTAGCAGTCCGGCACCAAGGATGGCACCTGCTACGACTCCGAACACTGTTAAAATATACGGAAGGGTCAATGCTTCAAGTACGGTGTTTAAATCAGTATAGGCGATTCCGATTCCGAATAGCAAGGCAAGCGTCCAGTTCTTCGCCACGAACTTGTACCATTGGCTTGCGCCTTCAATTACACTTGTTGGAATGATATCAGCAATCTTAGCAATCGCTACAATAATAATCATTAGGGCATAAGGGTGAAGAGGGATATAATCGCCTAACAGACCGCCGACTGCAAAGAAGGTAATCGCGGCTAACAGTCCCATGCCCATTTTTTGAATATCATAGGTTTGCTTTTCTTCTTTGTATTTAAAGCCGGGAATCAATTGGCCATTCCCAGTTAAAGAGGGTACTTTTTTCCCTAACAAATTAAGCATACTGGCGAGCACAATGGCGAAGACGTTACCTAAAGCAAGCGCTGGAACGAGGATAGAAATATAATAGCTTGGGTCATTGCCCATCATTTCAGAGTAAATCTGGCTCATTGGAATAGCTCCAGCTCCCATGCCGCCACCCATAATCGGCATCGTGATAACAAGGACAGCCTCTCTTAAAGAAAACCCTGCAAGCGATCCTAGCAGTCCGGCAATCAGCACGGCACCGATAATGGCACCAAAAATCGGAATAAAGTAACGCAATCCTACTTTGACCAAAATCTTCTTATTCATCCCGAGGATACTGCCAGTAATTAATGCAGCAATATAGAAGTTCAAAAATCCGCCATCCTTCATAAAATCAGTCATTGTCGTAACTGACGATTCAGGTAGCAGCCCCGCATAAACCATAAAGGCAGCACCGAAAATTGCCACAATGGCGCCGCCTCCTAGGAAGGTTTTCACAATAGGGGTATGATCCCCTACCCATCCGAATAGCTCTCCCAGAATCATCATAACGAGTAGACTTCCGATCATGCCGCCGGGTAAGTTTCCTGTATACAAGCTGACTAAAGTAATCACTGCAAAAATGCCGAACCATAAGACCGGAATCTCGAAAATTGTAAAAGGCTTTTTTTCCTTTGTTACTTCCGTGACGTTGTGCGGTTGTTGATCTTCTCTCAGTTTCTCTGCTGTTTGGTCCATTGTACCATTCCTCCTAAAATAATTGATCAATGCTAACTTTCATCCGTAAGCGCTTTCAAATAACTGTGTTTAGTGTATAAATTTTAAGAGGAAATTCACACATTAATAAATTATTAATAGTATTGTAATTAAAGAAAGCAGCCGTAAATGGCTGCTTTCGACTATATATAGGGTTCGATTGTCTGCTCATCTTTCAGTCTATACTGATAAATCGGTCTGCCGACACCGTAGATTAAGGTTTCTTCCAAGTAACCGAGATCAGTCAAGAATTTCAAATACTTTCTTACGGACACCCGGGAAATAGTTGCTGCTTCTGCAATTTCTTCTGTGGAGAAGGAGGCAGGACTCTTATCCAATATGGCTTGCTGGATGGTGAGCAGGGTGTTTTTCGTTAAGCCTTTAGGTAAGGTCTGAGGAGCCGGTGCCTCCGTGCGGCTGCTTTTCTTCTGCAGTAATTGGTCTAGTTCTTCCTGACTGATGGTTTTTTTATTCGTAAGCTTCTGGTAATTGGTCTTGTATTGAGTCAGCGCTTTTTGAAATCGGTCAAATTCAAAAGGTTTGATTAAATAATCAACAGCGCCAAGCCTTAATGACTGTTGAATCTGAGAAAGGTCCGAAGCAGCCGTGATTAAGATTACATCAATATCCTGATCCTGTTCCCGGATACGCCTAAGAAAGTCAATGCCGTTCAATCCGGGCATGTAAACATCCAGCAGCATAAGATCAATTTCTGTAGTTGTTATATAGCTGAGGGCAGCTTCAGTATTGGCAGCCATGCCGGTAATTGTAAATCCTTCCATTTGCTCGACATATTGTTTGTTTAAGGAGGCGACCATCGGATCATCTTCAACAATTAACACCTTAATCAATTTATTCACCACCTGCTTCGTATGGAATAATTACGCTAAAACGGGTCCCTTGATCAGGAGCGGATTCGATTTCAATCGAACCTTTCCATTTATCAACACTGTTCGTTGTTAGATAGAGGCCGAAACCACGATGTTTACCTGTTTTAGAGGAGAACCCTTTGAGGAATATTTTTTCCTGCATTTCATCCGGAATCCCTGGTCCGCTGTCAGTTACCACAATGGTAAGTAGTTCATCGATGTAAGAAAGAGTAATCGTGATGTTTTTATTCTCTTGTTCCTTAACACTGTCGATAGCATTATCAATTAAATTGCCGACAATGGTAATAAGGTCATGGGTCAGAGCAGGGTCTTCGGGCGCTGGTATCTCTGTTTCGCAATCAATAGTCATTGTGACAGCAGCCTCTCTGGCGAAACTGATCTTCCCAATGATAAAACCTGCAAATGCAGGGTCTTTAATATGGCGTGTCACATTCCCAACTTCATAGGCCTGATGGTCGACGAGTGTACTAATATAACCGGTGACCTGGTCATATTCCTTCAACTTAATCATTCCGAGCAGAACATGAAGCTGGTTCATGTACTCATGGGATTGTGAACGCAGCGTATCGGCATACATTTGCACTCCCGTCAACTGTTCCGCCAGCTGATTCACTTCAGTTTTGTCTCGAAATGTCGCAATGGCTCCCACTACGGTGTCGTTGACTACAAGAGGAACACGGTTCGTAATAATCGAGACTCCATTAATGATCTGTTCTTCATCGAGATCAGATTCCTGCTCATCCAATACACGATCGAGCCTGGTGCCTGGCAGGAATTGATTGATCTTTAATCCAATTGGATCCTTATCCATTAAGCCCGCTTTTTGAAAAATTTGGCGAGCGGATTTATTCACTAGAACGATCGTGGCGTCTTTGTCAATCGCTATGATCCCTTCATGAACAGAATGGAGCATTTGGTTTCGTTCTTCATGAATCCGGGCAATCGCATAAGGTTCAAGCCCAAACAAACTGTTTTTAATGTATCTGGCTAAAAGGAAAGCCCCGATAATCCCAACGAGAATTCCAATAATCGAACCAATGAAGATCTGCCTCTGATTCTGATGGATGGCGGACTGAACGGCATGCAGGGAAATTCCTACTGCCACAGCTCCGATTTGTTTATGATTCTTATTATAGATGGGTGTGAATGCCCGTAACGATTCACCGAGTGTACCCTTGGAACGGGAGATGTACTCTTCCCCTTGCAGTACACGTTTCTCATCTCCGCCAACAAAGTGCTTGCCAATGCGATCGGGCTCCGGGTGGGATTTCCGAATGCCATCCATGTCCATGACTACCACAAACATTACATCTGCTGCTTTTTGAATCGCCATCGCGTAATCCTGGATATTACTTTCCTTTGATTGATCCTCCAATCCTTCTTTAACAATTTGGGATTCTGCCGCCGTGCTAGAAACGATTCGTGCTTTATCTCTTAGTTCCTTCTCGATGTTGTCACTTGTATTGTTTGTAATTAATAGGTCAGTAATCACAAGCGATAGTAACACGACCAGACAGACAAATCCTATAATAATCGTGCTTAATTTGAATCGGGGCTGCGGCACAAGGATCACCTCTTAACTTGAATGATTAAAGAATCTATTTAGACCATCATACCAGACGTTCACCTTCATGTTTATCGATGATTTAGTTCCTTGCTACTTAAATCCTGTTTGGACTTGGATTCGCATGGATGTGTTCATTTGGTTCTTCATGTCAGACTTGCTGTATGTGAAAATGTTATGATTTAAAGGGATGTTTCAGGTTAATTAAAAAAATGGTTAGAGCTAACAAATAAAGTGAGGGAATTATGAACTTTTATCATCGTCATAGAGATAGCATCATTCAATATATAAAATACTGTATTGTAGGGCTTTTTTGTGCTGCCCTGGATATTGGTGTGCTTAATGGTTTACTGCATTTCTTTCCAACAGAAAATAAGCTGCTGCTGACTTTATTTAATACCTTGGCTTATGGCACGGCAGTCATGAATAGCTACTTATGGAACTCAAAGTTTACCTTTCAAGCCAAGAAAAATACAAGGCAGTTTATCGCTTTTATTATTCAATCGCTCATCAGCCTGCTTATTGCGAATATCATCTTTGTTGCTGGCTTATGGTTATTTGATCATATCCACGGCTTTCCACAGTGGTTAGAGACAAACATTCCAAAGCTTGCCTCTATGTATCTATCTGCATTAGCAAGCTTCTTTTTTAATAAGTACTTTGTTTTTGCTAAGAAGAAGGAGGCCGCTGCAGAGTAGGACATGGCCGTTACCCGGGGGCGTCCCGATGGAAAAATGGGGAGAGCGCTCCTGGACCTGGTGTTCGTTGATTATTTCCATGGCGTATTTTAAAGGGTTTTAGCGAAAAAGGTGGAATGAGTAAAGTAACACGTAAAACAGGGGGATACCTATGAAGCTGCTAATCATTGGAGGTACACAATTCGTTGGAAAATCCATTGTTGAAAATGCTTTAGCAAGAAATCATCAAGTTACGTTATTTAATAGAGGCAGAACCAACCCAACTCTATTTAAAAGTGTGGAACAAATCAATGGAGATCGCGAAAACATAGAAGATCTGAAACAGCTTAAAGGCAGAGCGTGGGACGCCGTTATCGATACGTGCGGGTTCAATCCGCAAGTGGTGGCTCAATCTGCTAATTTACTTAAAGACCAGGTTAATCTGTACTGCTATATTTCTACCATGTCCGTTTACAAACATCTCATTGAACAGGATCACATAACAGAATCGGCAGAAGTGATGACTTTAACGGAGGAAGAGCTGCAAACCGTAACGAATGGAATGAAGGGGAGAGGGAGTAATGAATATTACGGGTCACTGAAATTCCATAGTGAATTGGCTGTCACAGAGATCATGAGTGAGAGCCACTCACTCATGATTAGACCAGGATTAATTGTGGGTCCGGATGATCCGACTGACCGATTCACCTACTGGCCAGTCCGAGTGAAGGCGGGCGGGGAATTTATTGTACCCGAACCAAAAGAAAAGAAGGTACAGTTCATTGATGTGCGCGATTTATCAGCTTGGATCATTCACATGATTGAGAATCATGAGACAGGGGTGTACCACGCAGCCGGTCCGGAACAGAAACTTACTATGAATCATTTCATTCAATCCTGTCAAGCAGTGCTTAATCCTGAAGCTGAACCACGGTGGGTCACCGAATCTTTTCTACTAAATGAAAACGTCCAGCCCTGGATGGAAGTCCCTCTCTGGGTTCCTACAGAAGGTGATTTTGGAATCGATTGTACAAAAGCCATTGAAAAAGGGCTGAAGTTTCGTGCAATAGAGAAAACAATCAAAGATACCTGGGCATGGCATGAAACGCGTGAAGATGAAGACCTTAAAGCGGGGATCAGTTTCCAGAAAGAAAGCTCTCTCTTAAAAAAGATAAACGAATCCTCTGGTAAAGCATCGGATATTTAAAGTGTTCTTAAATAAAATAATCTAAACATAAAAATAAGCGCAGTCCTTTTAATGAAGGAATACGCTTATTTTTTGTTGTAAAAAAACTCTTTTCAAATAAAATTCGTCTATAATAATGAGGTAGGAAATTTTTCTCGTTAGGAATGTCCGCAGGCTAACAGTTAAATGAGATGAGAAGTGATTTTCTGACAAAATTCTTCTTTACTAACGAATCAAATAAGGGTAACTTAATGTACAGAGCTCTCTTTTGAAAGAAAGGATGATTTGAATGACAGAATCTCGCAAAGTTCGCAAGGTTCAAAAGAGAAGAAAGAAAAAGAAAATAAAGTTATTTCTAGCTTTCATTTTTTTAATGGGATTACTTCTTATCGGCTATTCAGGCTATCAATATATTGCAGGCAAGAATGAAGCACAAAATAAAGTATCGGGTGCTGGAAATGAAGAACAGGCATTAGCAGAAACGACTAGCCAATATAAGGATGATTTTAAAGGAGTTAAGAGCGTAGATGGCAAAACAAATGTTCTTCTTCTAGGAACAGATCAGCGCGGCTCTGAAACGGCACGCTCTGATACGATTATTATTGCTCAGTATGATCCTGAAAAAGGAACAGCTAAGATGGCCTCGGTGATGAGAGATACCTATGTGAATATTCCCGGGCATGGCTATAACAAAATCAATTCAGCTTTTGCTTTTGGCGGACCTGAACTTCTTAGACAAACCATTTCCGAAAATTTCGGTGTAGATTTAGAATACTACGCCATCGTAGATTTTAATGGGTTTGTTCAAATTGCTGATACTCTCGCTCCAGACGGAGTAACCGTTGATGTAGAAGAAGACATGAAGTATAAAGATGGTTCTGGAACTATTGATCTGGATCTTCAGGAAGGAACTCAAAAACTTAAAGGGGAAGATCTGCTTGGCTATGCCCGCTTCCGGCATGATGATAAAGGTGATTTTGGCCGGGTGGAGAGACAGCAGAAAGTAATCAAATTATTAGAGGATAAACTAACCTCCTTTAGTGGAATCATGAAAGCGCCCCGTCTAATCGGAAATATCCAGCCTTATATTGACACCAATATGAGCAGCGGGAGAGTCATGGGACTGGCAAAAGACTTCTTATTAAATCCTGCCGATGACATTCAGACGACGAGAGTACCAGAGAAAGACAAGGTATGGGATGAAAGAAAACCTTATCCAGTTGGTTTGGTGCTTGCTCATAACGAGGAACAAACAAAGGAAGACTTACAGAATTTCTTGAATGGAACAAGTTCTGGCGAATCTGATAATGATTACGCAAGTCAGTAAGGATCAAGAGACTAGGATACAGCAGAAAACCCTAACAAATGGACTTTGGTTAGGGTTTTCTGTATTTAGTGAGGCGGGCTCCGTTCACCTGCGAAATCAAGTTATTGAAACTCCCGCGTGCTATGGGAAAGGATGACCATTCTTATTGAACCATCCCGCCCTTGTATTAAGAATAGATAAATAAAGTTGAACTGGGACTACAGTTCAAAGCTATCTTTTATTATTCGAAATTGGAACCCAAATTTCGCATTTTACTGAAGGAGAAGCTAAATCTTTACTTTTAATGGACAAGATTTCGGGTCCTTCTGTTACTTGATAGTTAGAAGAGGGAAACCACTCAGAATAAATTCTTCCCCAAGTATCCTGGAGGGTGTTTGGAAATGGTCCTGTTGTTTCAAAGATCGCCCAAGTTAAGGCAGGAACTTCAAGTTTTGAAAAGCTTCCCCGGCCTTCCCCTGTCGTTGCAACTCCTATATACTGGTCCAGCTCTCCTTTTTCTTCCATACGTCCTTCTGAAAAGTTTGTAGATGCTTGAATGATTCCTTCTGGTTCCACATTCGAGAGTTTTTGTAATTGGTCTATTTTATCCATAGACAAGGATTGCCACATGGCAGCTATTACCGGGTTTTCTCCTTCAAAAACAATGGGAACTCTTTTCATTATACCAACAATGTTAAATGCATCTTTTTGTTCGATTCGATAGTTCATTTCATTTCCTCCTTTAATGGATAGCTGGAAGGTCATAGATGGAAATGCTTTTAACTGCTGACCGTTGTTTCTAGCTTCTGATGGTGTGACACCATGTAAATTAAGAAACGCCCTAGTAAAGGAGTCTGGTGAATGGTATCCATATTTCATCGCAGCATCAATGACTTTTATAGTGCTATTTTGAAGCTCAAATGCGGCCAAACTAAGTCGTCTGCGTCTGATATATTCTGATAACGTAATTCCAGCAAGGAAAGAAAACATCCTTTTAAAGTGATATTCGGAACAATAAGCTAAACTTGCGGCCTCCTTGAAATCTATGTCGTTCGTAAGATTTTCTTCGATATACTTCATTGCTGTATTCATGTCTTTAAGCAAATCCACTAATATAACCTCCTTTCCTAATAGAATAACAGGGGTTCACTCTAGTTACCCGACATTTTGTGCCCCGTTTTGCAGGGTTGATTTTATATTGGAAATCTTCTTTTTAACTGATGGCAAGGCATTTTTTATGGAAAAGGTGAGAAAATGAAATTATTTCTTAAACTAAACGCACTCAGCATGTTATTCGCTTTCGTCTTTTTTATTGGCATCCAATCGATCGGAAATGTCTACCGGCTGAGCCGGATCTCGGGAATTGGTTTAGACAGAATGAATATTTCAATTCTTATTTTAGATGCCGGCTTAGTGGTGCTTGCTACCATTGCTTTTCACCTTATTTTGAAGCATCGAATGACGAGCAGAAAAGCGAATTACTGGTGTACTCTTCTGTGGCTGCCTTACTTTTTTATTTTTACCGCTTTATTTGTTTCTATTTTCCCGATAACGAACCCTGGTGAACAGCTTCCTCCAGCGGCGGGTTTAATGATCATTGCCGGAGTGCTGATGTTCCCGCTGTATCTCGCCCTTGTGATCTGGTGGGCACACAGCGATTAAAAGGGTTGTAAAAGGATTTCTCTTCCTTGTATCGAATAGGTAAAGTGGAAGAAAAAGGAGGAATAGGAATGAGTAAGATCTACATAGAAAAACACAATTTGAACGATACAGAGGCAATTCAAGCGGAACTGGAAGCTTTTCTTCAGGAAACGTTCCAATCAAGGAGAGAGGTGGAAACATGGCTGAAAAACCTATCTGATTTTGATGATGAAATTCGTGAAGCGCTGGACGGGCATTACATAGATTTTCAGGCGCACAATCAGGATCAACAAGCGAAAGAAGCATTTGAGCACGACCAGGAACAAATAGAACCCCTTCTTAAAACCTATACAGCCCAACTAGATGAAAAGCTTATGAGCTCTCCTTTTAAAGACGAATTAGATCCAAAGCAATACGGACGTTTTTTACGCAGTAAGGAAAATGCGATGGAGCTTTTTCGTGAAGAGAACATTAAACTTGAGGTGGAGGAAGACCGCCTGGCAACCAGGTATTTTGAGCTGACAGGCGGGTTATCTGTCGATTGGAATGGAGAAGAAAAAACAATACCTGAGCTGTTTCCGTTATTAGAGGATCCCGATCGTGAAGTTCGCAAATCTGCCTTTGATAAAATTTTTCATACCCTAAGTACTGTAGAAAATGAGCTTCAGGAAATCATGGACGAGCTCATGAAACTGCGTAAACAAAAAGCCGTAAATAGCGGACTAAGCAATTACCGTGACTTTATGTTTAAAAAGTATGAAAGGTTCGACTATACACCGGAAGACTGCAAACAGCTTGCTGCCTCTATTCGTGACTACGTCGTGCCGCTTGCCGGAAAAATTAAAAAGCAGAAGAAAAAAGAGTTAGGGGTTGAAGTGCTTCGTCCTTATGACCGGAGTGCAGTTCCAAAAGACCGGATGCCGTTGAAACCCTTTACTGAACGGGACGAACTTGTCGAGCGGACTTCCAAAGCTCTTGGTCAATTGGAACCAAGATTCTCGGAACTGATTGATACGATGAATGAAAAAGGGATGCTGGATTTGGAAACCCGCAGGAATAAATCACCTGGAGGATTCTGCACCCCTCTCCCTGTTTCCGAGCTTTCGTTTATTTTCATGAATGCCTCACACACACATGACGACATGATGACGCTGTTTCATGAAATGGGGCATTGCATCCATAATGATCTTAAAAGGCACTTGCCATTATCTTACGACCGGAACACACCGATGGAATCCTCCGAGCTTGCGAGTATGACAATGGAGCTTCTCTCGATCGATCAATGGGACCACTTTTATTCGAAAGAAGATCAGAAACAGGCAAAGCTCGATCTGCTGCGTGATATTGTAACTTTCTTCCCATCAGCAATCCGTGTGGACCAATTCCAGCACTGGATGTACGAAAATCCAGATCACACACAGGAAGAACGAATGGCTAAGTTTGGCGAGTTATCACACGAGCTTTCTGATGGAGTGATTGATTGGAACGGCTATGAGGATGCGCGCAATAAAGAGTGGCTGTTCATACTTCACATTTTTGAAGTTCCGTTTTATTACGTAGAGTACGTGATCGCTCAGCTGGGAGCGTTACAAATGTATAGAAATTATAAAGAAGACCCGGAAGGAACACTTGTCCGCTATAAACAGGCACTTGCCCTTGGGAACACCCAGTCTCTTTATGAAATTTACGAGGCAGCCGGTATTCGATTCGATTTTTCAGGAGAAATGATCAAAGAGTTAATGGAATTTCTGGAGGAGGAAATTTCAGCAGTGGAACAAATGAAGGTATAACTAACTGTTCGCCCCTTTGGACGATTAAGGTCAAGCGTACTCTAAACGTTTACCAGAATGACTTTGCTTGCTGATCGGCTCGCAGTAAACAGATATCTTTCCTTTCTTGATGGATTTTGCAATAATATTTAATGCATCAAGGAAAGAGGAGGAACTAACAGTGAGTGAAACCAATAAATCGTTAGAACCATTATTTAAACCTTTTAAGAGTGATAAATTAGAGTTAGCTAATCGTACCGTGATGGCCCCTATGACCCGTGGATTCTCTCCCGAGGGAATTCCAGGTGAAGATGTAGCGGCCTATTACCGCCGCCGTGCGGAAAATGGCGTAGGCTTAATTGTGACGGAAGGGACCGGGATCAATCACCCTGCCTCTGTCTCAGGAGCCAGCATTCCTCAATTTCATGGGGAAGCCGCTTTAAATGGCTGGGCGAATGTCGTGAAGGAAGTGCATCAATCTGGAGGGAAAATTGTACCTCAGCTCTGGCATGTGGGAATGACCCGTAAAAAAGGAGATCTGCCCAATGAAGAAGCCCTTCCCGTCGGACCTTCTGGATTGAGTTTAGATGGAGAAAAAATCACAGAACCAATGACGGAAGAAGAAGTCGTGCAGATGGTTGATGCTTACGCGCAAGCTGCGGCAGACGCTAAACGTATTGGTTTTGATGGAATTGAACTTCATGGTGCTCATGGTTATTTCATTGATCAGTTCTTTTGGGAAAACACCAACAAACGGACGGATCGCTACGGTGGAGATATTGCCGGACGCACCCAATTTGCCGTTGAAGTGATTGAAGCCTGCCGTCGTGAAGTGGGACCTGACTTTCCAATTATCTTCCGTTTTTCCCAGTGGAAAATGAATGATTTCAAAGCGAAACTTGCGAGAACACCTGATGAATTAGAACAGTTCCTGCAGCCCCTTGTGAAGGCTGGCGTAGACATTTTCCACTGTTCCACCCGCCGATTCTGGGAAGTAGAATTTGAAGGTTCTGATTTGAATTTAGCCGGCTGGACGAAGAAATTAACCGGGAAACCAGTGATTTCCGTAGGTTCCGTTGGGCTAGATGGAGAATTCACTAGCTTTGCAGGTGCCAATACTACCAGCCTTGATGGTTTAATTGAAAAGCTGGATAACGAAGAATTTGATCTAGTAGCCATTGGGCGTTCGTTGTTAATGGATCCTGAATGGGTTAAGAAAGTGCGCGATGGCAGAGCTAATGACTTGCTGCCTTTCAATAAGGAAGCTTTGCAAAAATTATACTAATAACCTATATTTTCATGAAGCAGGATGCCTCTTAACCGGGGATCCTGCTTTTTTTCTTTTGGCCAGTATATGAATCCATCACACTCCGTAATAGTTGAATATAAGATGGTTTCAATACTGGATATGAGCATAAATCTGTCATCTAGTAAAATACTGAATTTTCTCTCAAATGAAACAAAGCGCTTTATGGAGTCGTACATATAGTAAGAACTTAAAAGGAAGGTGATTCATTATTGTATCGAATGGTATCTTGGTGCTGACAGTCATTGTAGGACTCATCATCCTGCCTCTGATCATTGGTTTCTTACGCAATGTAGTTGGATCTAATTCCAACCGTTTTTACGGCGATGAATTAAACAAAACAAAGAAAAGTAAACGAGGAGAAGCATTTGATAAAGGATTACCGTATTACCACGCCGACAATAATCATTACTTGGGCGGTGGAAGTGATGGAGATGGCGGGGGTCAGTAAGTCCGGTATGATTCATTTTTTCCAGTGATAACTTGATATAAAAGGGGGATATAGAGTGCTTGCATATATTTTATGGGGGATATTCCTTGTTATTTTTGTTGCCTTTATGATTTATATGGATAAGCGAAAACAGAAGAAGCGGATTCACCGCCGTTCTTATAAAAAAGCAGAACCTACCGAGAAAGAAAAAGAAGTGGAAAGAGCGATTGAAAGAGAAAAGTCATTTAGAGGCGGTCCTCCCATGTAGAAGTCGTAACGAATGCTTGGGATAACGCATATTATTTCAGATTGAAAATAAGACTGACATTCCTTTCCAGTTTCCTATACAATGATTCATAGAGAGGGGCTGGAGATTTGACTAGACCACTAGTAGTGTTAAATGTGTTTTCTTCGATTGATGGAAGAATTACGACTTCAACGAATCGAAATGTTGCTGAATGGACAGCGGCTGGATTGGATGGTGAGGCCCATGAAATTACCCAGCAGCTGTACGATGAATTGGACTGTGACGGTTTACTATCGGGAAGTGAAACTCTGAGGGTGTATGGAGATCATTGGGTTCCGCTTGACCCACCTTTATACGAACCTCAGAAATCAAAGGCCTACATTGTTTTTGATGGGAAGGGCAGGATAGATTGGCAGCAGACAGAGGGACTGATTGTAGTCACTAAGGAAAATGTTTCAGCTCATTATCTTCAGCAGCTAGAAGAAAAGGAAATCACCTATGTTCAGGCAGGGAAAGGGGAATACATAGATCTATCACTTGCCCTTGCTAAGCTTTATTCACTCGGGTTTCGCAGACTTGGTCTAAGCGGAGGCGGTTCGATCAATGGTGCTTTTTTACGGCAGGGACTGATCGACGAAATAAGTCTCGTAATCGCTCCGCTGGCTATTGGCGGCAGAGACACTCCTTCAATTTTTGATTGTGACGATTTAAAAGACATAGAGGGAGTGACGAAACTGGTATTGAATAAAGTGAAAACGGTAGGAAATGGATCTGTCTGGCTGAATTATACTGTTCTGAATACGGATGAATTATAAAAATAGAGAGTTCAACCTGAGCCAGGATGAACTCTCTATTTTTATCTTATAAGCCAAACGACGTCATTCCGCCATCAATAAATATATTCTGACCTGTTACATAACTGGAACCGCTGGAAGCGAGATATAAAATTGATGTTTTTATTTCATCCAGCGAACCGACCCGCTTCATTGGAGTCCTATTCTCAACCATTTCTTTGAAGTCTTTATCCTCAAGGCTCTTCTTATTAAATTCTGTTTCGAAAAACCACGGGCTGATCGCATTTACGGTAATATTGTATGCAGCGAGCTCCCCGGCGAGTTGTTTTGTCAGATGGATGACCCCTGCTTTACTCGTTCCATAAACAGAACTGAAAAACAAGCTCACATCTCCCGCAACGGAAGCGGTATTAATGATTCTGCCGTATCCCTGTTTCTTCATATAAGGCAAGGCCGCCTGACTCATAAAGAATACGGATTTCACATTAGTGTCCATCACTTTATCCCAGCCGGATTCATCAAGATCCTCAATATTTCCCCGGGTGGTAGTGCCCGCGTTATTGACTAAAATATCGATCGAACCATATTCATCATTGATCTGAGCTAGTACATCTCTAATTTGATCATTATTAGTCACGTCACAGCTATAGGCCGTGGCATCTGTATTGGTTTCATAATGAATCTCTTCGGCGGCGTCTCTTACTTTTTCGAGTGTACGCCCTAAAAGAACGACTTTGGCCCCGCTTTCAGCTAAGGTTTCTGCCATCAGTTTTCCTATGCCGCTGCCGCCCCCTGTAATTACTGCTACTTTTCCGATATTTGAGAACAAATCCATTGCTTCCACTCCTTTACAAGTTGATCGCTTCATAGCCTGGATAGTTTATTGGTCTTTTACTACATGATGGTATTTTCCCCATATATAGAGGAACAAACTACTTCTTATGAAAATTGACAAGTTCTAGCGAGCAGTTTAAGTACGGCAAAAGAAATTGAAATCTGAAGGGGAGGGTATCCCTTTGCTCTGTATTAATAGAAACCAGGATGGCAGGGGAGATGTTTATCCTTTATAATAATGGAGAATTCAATAGGAAATGGAGTGCTTCTATGACGTACAACGATGAATATTTCATGAAAATAGCTATCGAACAAGCTTCAAAATCGAGAGCAGAAGGAAACGAACCTTTTGGTGCCATTCTGGTTAAAAATAATGAGATTGTAAAAATGGCAGAGAACAAAGTACATACCCACTCAGACCCTACCTATCATGCAGAAATAGGACTGATTAGAGATTTTTGTTCAGAGAATCAGTTATTTGATTTGGAGGGGTATACCCTATACACCAGCTGCGAGCCTTGTGTGATGTGTTCAGGTGCAATGGTTTGGTCTAATCTCGGGAAAATGGTATACAGCGTAACGCACGACCAATTAGCACGTATAGCAGGTGACAACATCATGATTTCCTGTAAAGAAGTCTTTGCCAAGAGCCCACTAAAACCTTTAGTTGTAGAACAAGTATTAAATGATGAAGGGTTGAAGGTATTTGATGGCTACACGTTTGGATAAAACAGCTTACTGTTAAATAAATCCAGGCACTTTTTATTTTAAATATAGATTTTTCCACTCAACGGGATGATTATATCGTTGGCAAAGTAAAGTGATCAACGAGAGATCAAGTTAATTTTTGAAATGATATACTTAGACCATAGTTAAACCCCCTGCGGAAATAATCTTTACATACACATACACCGTTCCTTTAGCAAACTATTAAAGGAACGGTGTTTTTTTGTTTTCTCTAGTATGTTGAATTGGAGAGAAGATTAGAAAAGGCTCAAGCAAAGAGAAAGGAACTACCTTTCTCTTTGTTTACTTATTTTCTTTCCCTATTTCAGGAAGGATGGTTTTCGCTACCTTTTTGTCCAATGCTTCGTAATCGTAATACTTAATCGTTTCATATAGTTCTTCACGCGATTGCATATCTTCAAGCTTATCTTTTTGAGTATCGTTCTTCATGATCTCAGTGAAGATTCGTTCATAAGCTTTTGCAGCTACTCGAAGAGAGGTGACTGGATAAATGACCATATCCATCCCAAACGAGTGGAAGTCTTCACCGGTAAAATAGGGGGTTTTCCCGAACTCGGTCATGTTAGCGAGCAGGGGAGCTTGAATGGAGGAAGAAGCGTGACGAAAATCTTCCTCACTCATGAAAGCTTCCGGGAAGATCGCATCGGCACCCGCTTCCACATATTGATTGGCACGCTCAATGGCTTTTTCCATTCCTTCAACGGACTTGGCGTCGGTCCGTGCAATAATGACAAGTGTCGGGGCGACTTCTTTGATCGTGCGGATTTTTTGCATCATTTCTTCAGGTTCAATCAACTTTTTCCCGTTTAGATGACCACATTTCTTCGGTAGGGTCTGGTCTTCGATTTGCACTCCCGCAACGCCTGATTCGACCATTTCTCTTGCCGCCCTGGCTACGTTAATGACTCCACCGTATCCTGTATCGATATCAACGAGCAGGGGGAGGTCTGAGGCACGAATAAGCTCCTGTGCTTTTTCAGCCATTTCGTTCGAATAAATAAGTCCAAGATCAGGAAGAGCCTTGCTAGCTGTATAGGCTGCCCCGGATAAGTAAATGGCTTGGAAACCGGCGTCTCTGGCGATTTTTGCAGACATACCATCGTGGGCACCGGGAATTTTTAATAGTTCTGGTTGAGCGATCAGACGTTTGAAAGTTGCTGCTCTTTCGGGCTGGGTTGACCTTGGTTCAACGATCCATGACATATCACATTACTCCTTTCATCTTTTATATTCTAAACAGCTCTATGAAAGTGTTGACAGGAGTATCTGTAAGCTCTTTATAGTCCTCACAAATATTAAGAATTCGATTCACTTGGCGGAATGGAAATCGTGTTTTCAGATTACTTTGAAATTTATTTAATAGAAGCGGTATTCCTTCGTCGCGGCGACGGCGATGGCCTAGTGGATATTCAATGGCGATCTCTTCTGTAGAGGTGCCATCGTTAAAGAACACTTGGACGGCATTGGCTATGGAACGCTTCTCAGGATCTAGGTAATCTTTGGTGTACTGTTCATTCTCAATGGTTTTCATGACATTTCGCAAACGGTCGATTTCAGGGTTACGGGCTACGTCGTCTTCATAATGGTCGGCATTCAAAGATCCATACAATAGACCAATAGCTGTAATGTATTGCAAACAATGATCACGGTCTGCAGGGTTGTGCAGCGGCCCTTTTTTATCTATGATTCGGATGGCAGATTCATGAGTCGTAATGGTAACGCGATCAATTTCAGCAATTCTTCCTTTCACTTGATCATGAAGTTCAATCGCCGCTTCTGCTGCCGTTTGGGCATGAAATTCAGCAGGAAATGAAATCTTAAATAAGATGTTTTCCATCACATAAGAATCGAATGGACGTGCCAAGGTGAGTTCCTTTCCATTGAAAAGGACATCTTGGAATCCCCAGCAAGGTGCAGACAAGGCGGTCCTATACCCCATTTCTCCGTTCATTGTCATCATTGCTAGCCTGACACCGCGACTTGTTGCATCACCGGCCGCCCAAGATTTCCTTGAGCCTGTGTTTGGTGCATGTCTGTAGGTGCGAAGACTAGAGTTATCGATCCAGGCTTGCGAGACCGCATTCGACACGTCTTCTTTATTGCCTCCTAACATGGCTGTTACTACCGCTGTTGTGGCTACTTTCACGTAAAGAACGTGATCAAGACCTTCACGATTGAGACTGTTTTCTAGAGCTAACACCCCTTGGATTTCATGTGCCTTCACAATATTTTCAAGAACGGTATCCATCTTCAGCGGCTCTTTTCCTTCCGCAATTCGTTTCCGGCTCATGTAATCGGATATGGCGAGGATTCCACCTAAGTTGTCCGAGGGATGTCCCCACTCTGCGGCAAGCCACGTATCATTGTAATCAAGCCAGCGGATCATGCATCCAATATTAAATGCTGCGTGGACGGGATCCATCTCATAAGATGTACCGGGCACACGGGAGCCATTCGGTACGATGGTTCCAGGTACAATAGGTCCTAAGTGCTTTGTACATTCCGGATACCGCAGGGCAAGAAATCCGCATCCTAACGTATCCATCAAAACGTATTGAGCGGTTTCTAAAGCTTCGCTGCTGGTGATTTTTCCAAAAACTGCGTATTCTGCGATTCGCTCCATTACTTGATCAGTCGTTTGTGATGTATTAACTTTCACTTCTGTCATAAGTTATCTCCACCTTTTCAGTATGTAATGTTTTTTTAAAAAAAGAAGGCCGGGACCTGCCCGGCAGCTTGTTATTAAGGGTGCAGGCCGCGTGGTCCCGTATAGAGAACTCTTGGTCTGAACAATTTGTTGTTAGCGTATTGTTCGGATACATGAGCGCACAACCCAAGAGTACGGGCAGCAAAGAATATAGGGGTATATAAATCAATCGGAATCCCTAGCAGATAGTAGACGGGTGCTGCATAGTAATCCAAGTTAGGGTATAGACTCTTTTCTTCTTTCATCAGCTGTTCTCCTGCTTCGCACATTTCAAAAAGTTTCTCGCATTTTCTATCTGCAGCTAGCTCACGTAACGCTTCTTTCATAAGAGCCGCTCTTGGGTCCATCTTCTTCATGTACACGCGATGTCCGAAGCCCATGACTTTTTCTTTATTCTTAAGTTTTTCATAAAGAAGGTGGCGGAATCCATCGATTGTTTCTCCTTCCAAAAGCATGTGCATGACTGCTTCATTCGCTCCACCGTGGAGGTTGCCTTTCAATGAAGAGACGGCTCCAGTGAGTGCGCCGTAGATGTCTGCGTTTGTCGAAGCAATGACGCGTGCTGCAAAGGTGGAGTTCGGCATTTCATGTTCACTATAGACCATTAAAGATTGATCAAAATAGTCCGCTTCAGCTTGTGTCGGCTCTTTGCCCGTGAGCATGTACAAGAAATTCGTACTATAAGGAAGTTCTTGTTTTGGTTCGATAACAGCTTCATCACGAAGGATATGATAGCTATTCGCCACGATGTTTGGAATCTTTGCCAGTAGTCTGAGAGCGGTTTTACTAATTTCAACTTCGCGGCGTTCATCTAAATTTTTTTCGTATCCTGCAAGTGCGGATATCCCTGTTCGTAAAGCATCCATCGGGTGAGTTTCTTTAGGCAGTTTGTTGAATAAGGAAAATAAGCCTGCTGGCAGGTCATATTCTTTTTTGATTTCCTGCTCAAGAGAAGAGCGTTGTTCGTCATTAGGAAGCATGCCGTGGAGTAAAAGCTGGACTAAATCCAGGTATTTTTTATTCTTTGCCAGCTCAATGAGATCATAGCCGCGGAGGACGATTTCTTCCGCATCCACATCTAAATAAGACAGCTTTGTTTCTGTGGCAATGACACCGTCTAATCCTGGTTTATAGGTCGTTTTTTCTAACATAGAAAATCCCCCTCGCTTTAAAGTAAACGTTTTCAAAAAATGTTTTGATTATTCCTTGAAGGTACCGGTGGCCTTCAGTAAATTATCTTCAAGGAAAATAGAGATGGCCACTTCAAGTTTTTCAATTTCATAGTTTGGATTATCTTGACTGACAATCTAAACTGGTTTACACAATAATCAATGGGGATGGTCCAATAAATTACCTTTAGAAATGGAAATGCAGACAATAAAAAAACAACTTCCTAAGAAAGTTGTTAAGTTAAGAGCACAGCAATATATTTCGAGCATGGATTAATCAGGTACAGGTTGTACACGTCCGTCCATACTTTTCACTCGCACTTAACACCTCCTATCCTCGTAGGTATTGATGTTTGCTGACTTAGGCAGGTCTCCTGGCTTATGATCATCACTCCCTGGATCCTTCCCATTCTCAACGGAGAACAGTGGTTATTCCAGTTTGCTCACAAATACAGTTGCGGGACAGCATCGGATTTATACCGATTTCCCTTTTAAGCAAATAAGCATTGAACCAACTTATTTGCACCTCAGTCTAAAGCGTATTTAGTTTTGACTTTATCAATGTAACAAAAATTCCGAAAATAAACAATAATTTCCTTAAAGAATGGTTAGGGGTATCTTTCAATATAAACAGGATGCAGTAGAAAGGATAGACATCATAAAGTTTAAATGAAGCAAAACTAGAACTTGAAAGAGTTAAGGAACAGTTGAATAAACGAATGTAAATATTATACAATTAATTTGTGCATGATATTTCTAACAAAATTATTGAATGGGAAGTGATATTCCTGTGCTTTTCTTATGTGGATTGCTATTTCTGGCGGCAGGATTTTTCATGTACGTAAGACCCCCAAAAGAAATTAATAACTGGTATGGCTACAGAACTCCATTGTCGACAAAAAATCAAGATAACTGGGAGTTTGCTCAAAACCACAGCCGGAAAATGTTTCTTAACTGCGGAGTACTTATGATCTTGCTAGGCGCTGTAAGTGGTTATTTCCTCTTTGAAGGCAATACGGAAGTTATATTTATCGTGGAGACCTTCGTTGTACTGCCAATATTTTGTGCGGTATTACTTTTTTCAACTCACATTCGTTTAAAGAAATTTGATCGTCTTTCACATAAAAACAAACGATTTTAGTAGACTTCGTGATCTTAACCAAAGAAAGAACGCGATTATTTAATATTTCGAATTAGTTCTTTATATTGTAAATCCCCATATCCGATAGTCGGGAAAAGCGCAAATAAATTTGCAAGCAATTCAGCTGTCGATAAGTTTCTATTCTTTTTGATATACTTTGTTACTGGATTCTCATCGTTCAGCATCATTAAGTATAGATCTATGGCCTGGTACATCACGGGAAGTACTTTAACAGATGTTTGTCTGTGATTGACCAGTACGTCTTCATATACAGTAAAATAATGACCGAGCTCAAGTTCAGTTTGGCGTACCTTAAATTCATCTTCTCTGAAACTATGTAAGAAAACTCTTCCCGTGTAATTAGACTGTTCAAGGTAAGCGAGAAGGGTGAGAAGGTTCATTTGACAAAACATGTCTTCGCCAAACCATAAGATCATACATTGATAATGGTTGTTAAAGAGATTATTTAAGGGATTGATGACCTTATTAATATAATCTTCTGCCGTCTCCTGGTGTCCCATTGCTCTTGTTTCTATGAATTCCTTATTAAAAATTTTTTGAGTTGTGGCGTTTACACACATCGCTTCATTAAAAGGAGCGTAATCAGAATGCCCCATAATTTTCTTCTCCTTAAATTCCTCATACATCACTTGACCATTTAATATACTTAGGACATGTTCATCAGCCATATCCCAGGTTTTATTCACCTTCATTTTTTGAGATAAATCCATTACTAATCCTTCCCCTTTCTTATGGATAGATAGTTTAGTAAACGATTGAACGGGCAGTTTGTTTCGTTGATATTCTCCGGGACTTATACCAAAGACAGACTTAAATGCCTTGCTAAATGCTTCTTGTGAAGAATAATCATAATCAAATGCAATATCAATGATTCTCTTTCCCAGGGCTAAATCCCCTGTAGATAAGTACAATCTTCTAAGCAGTAGATATCTCCTAATAGAAACCCCTGTTATTTGGTGAAACTTAAAGGAACAATAATAAGGGGAATATCCCATTTTATTTGCAAGATCATCTAACGAAAAGTCACTTTTCAACCGGTCTTCCATCCAGTCAATCATAGATGCAATATTCATATCTCTCCCCCTCTTATTATGTAGGATAAGTGAATTCTGTGTGGTCCTTTTGATATTTATTGTGTTGAGCAATAATTTTTATAAAAAAAGGCATTAACGAGTCCGAAAAAGGTTTTTCAGCATGAATAGAGAACATTAATACTTAATCATAGTTTAAATAGCTCAATATAGAGGTGAATGATAGTGCTGAAATTATTTGAATACAATTGGCAGGTTCGCAATGATTGGTTTACATGGTGTGAAGATCTTCCACAAGAAGAATTAGTAAGAGAACGAACAGGCGGGGTTGGCAGTATATTATATACCTTATTTCACATTGTAGACGTTGAATACAGCTGGTGCAGTGTTTTGCAAGGGAAACCAGATCCACAGGAACCCCCTTTTGAAGAGTATAGAAGCTTACAGAGCGTGCGTGATTTATCAAACCGCTGTCATGAAGAAGTAGAAACATGGATCAGGTCATGGACGGACGAAATGGAAGATCTCGACCTTACACTGCCTAATTTCCATGGAGGAACTTCAACCTATAAATTCGGGGAAGTGATACGTCATACAGCCGCTCATGAAATTCACCACATGGGCCAATTGTCGATATGGGCACGGGAACTGGGACGTGCGCCTGTTACAGCAAACCTAATTAACCGAGGTCTATATGAATAAAGGATATCTCAATGGGATCATGTTTGGAAACATTTATTCCAATAGGGGTGATCATTAATCACTCTAAAGGGTGTCTTCATTTTTTCAAAAATGCTCTTTAGATTGCTGTAGTGACAAAGTCAAAATATCCTGGAGCTGTGCTCTAACATAGATTCCAAATCATTTGACTTCTCCTGATTGGCTTGATATATTCCTGTTAGTTTTAATAAAGGATTTGTATTGATGTTAACTAGATCTTTACCAATCATGGGAAAGATCTATATTTTTTATAAAAAATGAAAGTGAATGCTGCATTCAATATTATTGATTAAGGGGAATTGGCAGTGGAATCCATATGGTTGGAATACGGCTGGACGTTAATCATTCTCATAGGATTAGAAGGGTTATTATCTGCTGACAATTCACTTGTACTAGCAGTAATAGCTAAACATTTACCTGATGGCCAAAAGAAACGTGCAATAAATTACGGGATTATAGGGGCATTTATATTTAGATTTGGCGCGCTATTCGCCATTTCGTTTATTGCAAATGTATGGCAGGTTCAAGCCGTTGGTGCCGTGTATCTGATTTACTTAGGTGTGAAAAATATAATTGTAGATTCGGACAGTAGTGAGTCATCAGAAGGTAAGAACGCTAAAGGCAAAGGGTTTTGGCCCACCGTCGTTAAAATAGGAGCAGCGGACCTGGTGTTTGCGATCGATTCTATTCTAGCTGCCGTAGCCCTGGCTTTGGATCTTCCGAATTCTCCTCTCCCTAAATTCGGCGGAATGGATGGAGGGAAATTTGCCGTTGTGATGCTTGCTGGTATTGCTGGATTAATTTTAATTAAATTTGCTGCTTCCTGGTTTGTGAAGCTTCTCGACACTCGGCCCAGCTTAGAAACCACAGCCTATTTAATTGTCGCTTGGGTTGGAGTGAAGCTTGCGGTTATTACGCTGTCTCATGAAGAAGTGAGCATATTAAATGAGAACTTCGCTCATAGTTTGGGATGGAAATTAACTTTTTGGGGCGTATTATTGTGTATGGCGATAGGCGGCTGGTTTTTGTCAGGCAAGAAAGCAGACAAGAAAAAACGGGATAATAAAAAGTATTACAGCAACTCTAAATCCTAATACAATCCTAGTAACTCACAAATAACCCGAACCAATGATTAACCTTGGTTCGGGTTATTCTAGCTGGCAATCAATGAAGGGACGGCTATATCCTTCCTGGATATAGCCGCAGCATCCCTGGCATATCCCTAGAATCATAACTTTTCCACTTCATTAATAGACTTTAATAAGACGAGTCCTGGTTCATGGCGATTTTTTACACCATTCATGGGGTTCCATACCATTAAGCTCAAAAATAAGGATCGGTTTATACACATATACTAAATATAGGGAGAAATAAACTATGGGATTATGGGAAGTCATCGTATCCATGATTTTGGGG
Source organism: uncultured Bacillaceae bacterium (assembly GCA_963739045.1). Taxonomy (GTDB): domain Bacteria; phylum Bacillota; class Bacilli; order Bacillales; family Halobacillaceae; genus Halobacillus_B. The sequence goes on from CAVTYY010000004.1 coordinate 165,543, forward strand.
TTGGTAGAAGGGCTGACGGAATTTGCTCCCGTCTCTTCAACGGGACATATGATAATCGTCGATGAATTATGGCTGCATTCTAAAGATCTGTATAGTCTACCTGTAGCCAATACCTTTAAAATAGTCATTCAATTGGGGTCCATACTGGCTGTAGTCGTGATATTTAAAGACAAGTTTACTCAAATGCTTCACTTGAAAACTGATCATCGGGAGCAGGGGAGAAAATTAAGACTGTCTCAAGTGATCGTGGGAATTATCCCTGCTGGAGTTTTAGGTTTTGTATTTGAGGATTATATTGATACTTATCTGTTTTCCGTTAAGACCGTCATCTTCGGTCTTGCTGCTGGAGCATTGTTGATGGTGTATGCGGATTCTATTCAAAAAAGCAAGATCATAACTACTATGAGTGTAGATCAGATCTCCTATAAGCAAGCGTTTGGAATGGGGTTATTTCAGTGTATCGGGCTTTGGCCGGGGTTTTCCAGATCTGGGTCGACGATTTCAGGAGGCGTATTGCTTGGAATGAGTCATCGAGCTTCCTCGGATTTTACTTTTATTATGGCTGTACCGATTATGTTAGGTGCCAGCGGTCTCTCTCTGATAAAAAATTTCCAATACTTCACGGTTGAGGCGTTTCCATTTATTTTCATAGGCTTTATAAGCGCGTTTCTCTTTGCACTTTTGTCTATTCGATTTTTCTTGAAATTAATCAATCGAATTAAACTGATCCCTTTTGCCATTTACCGCGTTCTATTAGCTGGTGTAATTTATCTCCTGTATTTTTAGAGTAGTTGAATCTTTGTGTGATTAGTTCCAAGCTTAGCATCCATTTAAAGTGATAATTCGTAAGCCGGCATCCGTGCGGGCTTTTTTTACTGTCAGGAAATTCTAAGAAATGATTTGGGTGTGGATAAAATGATTGTGTTACTGTTCTTTGGGCTGACTTTTGTCTAATAAACGCAGCGAATACTTCGGTGTTTCTGTCCTCAGTCTTTTAGCTTAAGAATCCTACAGATCTTAATTCGATCCTTTTACCTGTTTTTGATAAAACTATTTAAAATCAGGTTCATCTATTTCTTTCCAGGGTAGGAAATAGAAGATTTAAATTTATTAAGTTAGAATGGTGATCACATGGGGTTCTTTTACTATATAAAGAAATATTTGAAGATGTCGAGGCGTCAGCGGAAGAGTGAATTAAAATCAACTCTTTGGTTCATGCCTTTTTGGTATATCGTGGGAGCGGTCGGATTATCCGCTTTTACCTTTTATCTTGATTATGTGGTGGATGTCAGCTTATATATGCCAACCGCCATCGGTTTCAGCGGAGAGACCCTGCAGGTGCTTTTAAGTGCCCTCGTCGGCGGGGTGCTGACTTTAAGTGCATTTACAATTAACTCTCTGCTTGTCGCCTTGACAACGTTCAGCGGGCAGTTTTCTTCTAAAATGCTAGTAAACTTTGTGAGTGATCGGGCGACTCAGCACGTACTGGGTATATTTAACGGCAGCTTCATTTATGTACTCTTAAATTTCTTATACGTGACCCATGAAAAAGAGGAGTATATCGTCGCGACACCGGTCTTATCTATTCTGACAGCTATTACAGCCGCTGTGACTTTTATCTACTTTATCAACCATACAACCACTTGGATGCAGGTTCACAATATCAGTTACAATATGAATGCTAAGTCAAAATCGGTTCAGAGGGCACTGGAAAATGAATTAAAGCCTTACCGCCTTGAAAAAGAGACAGAGAGTGAATCCCTCCCGTCTGAGTCTGAAGGAAAAGTGATAAAAACTAGTCATTCCGGCTATCTTCAGGTGGCTGACTTTTCAAGACTGATTAAACAGACGAAAAGGGATAACAGCCTGCTGAGGTTTGAGGTGAGAATTGGCGAATTTGTAGTAGAAGGAACCCCCCTGCTGACTTATTGGGAAGACGGTCATACTATTAATCCTGACCGCTACACTAAGGCGATAGAAATTGGGGTCAAACAAACGGAAATTCAAGACCTGGAGTATGGATTAATAAAGCTTGCTGAAGTAGCCATCAAAGCTTTAGGACATAATGATCCTCTTACCGTGACGAATACGATGCATCAGATTACCGATTTGCTGAAAAGCATTGGGGAGTCTACTAATTTCTCTCCTTGCCTTTACGACCAGGAAGAGCAGCTTCGGATCATTTTAAATCAAAAGGATTTTCGTTATTACCTTCATAAAGGGTTTGCCTCCATTCGCGAGTATGCCAATCAGAACTCGACCGTTATAACGGAGCTTTTAACCATGGTTTCCCTGCTGAGTAAAACGATGGATAAGAAAGTACACAAAGATCTGTGGGAATTTGCCCGCCAGACTATTTTAGGGTTTGATAACTACAGCCTGTATGAAAATGACTGTTTGTACATTTTAGAGCAATTATCCGAGCTCGCTAAAAACACAGGGAATCAGAAGGATTATCTCTTCCTGCTTGAATATATGCTGAATCGAGTCAGTTCGAAGAGTGCTTCTCAGGCCCCTTCTTCCACTCAACCTTGCTATGATGATTCTAGGGGGAGGGAATAGATGATAACGAGATACGTAATTTGGGGAGAAGCTCCAGTAAAGTTGACTTGGATGCCTGGTTCAGATCTTCCTCCAAGCGAATTGATTACGAGTGTTCACGGCTTTTGTTTCAAGGGTGATCACTTGCTAATAGTGAACTTAACCAAGAGGGGCTGGGATTTTCCTGGAGGGCATCTGGAAGCTCAAGAAACTCCTGAAGAATGTATGAAACGGGAAGCCTATGAAGAGGGGTACATTTCAGGCAGCTGCTCTCTTCTCGGGAAAATCGAAGTGGACCACCATGTTAATCCAAACTGGGATGAAAATCGTCCATATCCAAAAGTAGGCTATCAAGTTTATTATCGTATGGAAATTGACCAATGGCATTCTTTTAATGCCGAGTACGAGTCGGTCGCAAGAAAGCTCATAGATCCAAGTGAATTCAAAATCTTTTATCACGATTGGAACGAATTACATCAGGAAATATTAGATTATGCTGTCAAACGTAAGTAGACTTCTCCCCTCAATATGGAAGATTGCCAGGGGCTCAAACGCGATTCAAACTAATTGAAGCGGAGAGAAGAGTTCAACTATTGAAGTGAATCTTCACCCTGGAGATGCGATCTATCGTTTCACAAGAGAATGGGGGAAAGCCGATGGAACATAATAAATTCCACTTCATTCCGTATGCTTCTCAGTATGCTGAGCAGACAGTGGAGATGTGGAGGGAAAGTAAATTCCAAGCGATTGGACAAAGAGAAATTCATAGTTTCGACAATCATGTTCACTTCCTTAATCACATCCTGCCTCAAGATTTTCAAATTGAACTGGCAATGATGGATGAACAAGTGGCTGGGATCATAGCTTACAATCAATCAGAGATCAGCCAGCTCTACATTCATGTTTCTTATCAGGGGTTAGGAATTGGAACTCAGCTGCTTGAGAGAGCGAAGGAGCGTTCAAAGAGATTAACCCTTTACACATTTGAAGTGAATAAGAATGCCCAGCAGTTTTATGAACGAAATGGCTTTCAAGTGATTGGCAGAGGTAACGAAAATGAAGAAAATCTTCCTGATCTTTTGTATGAATGGAAAGCTCTTTAAATGTTGCGATAGGCATAAATAAGCTACAAACTCTTAAGCACAGAGAGTTTGTGGCTTATTTAATTTTGTCAGTGGTTCCATTCGTTCATATTCGACCGTACTTTGTTATATTTTTTTAATATGGAAAACGAACATTATCCATATTTTATATAGCGAAGAGGGAGTGTTACTTTTAATTATAAGATAGTTCTGAAAATTATTAAGTGATTAGGAGTGAACGGAATGCCTAAAGCTCTGGGAAAGGTCAATGGAAGGATGCAAGTCGAAGAAATTGTAGTGGATGAAAATTCGCTTGAGAAAGCTTCAGAAATAGAGTGGGATACACCGCTTTCGGGTGTGGTTTATGGAACTTTACTTAATTATCAAGGCACGATTGATCAAATGGGAGATACTCTTCATCAGCCTCCTTACCAATCTCCTCCCAAAGCGCCTATTCTCTATATTAAACCGAGGAATACATTCATTGGGCATCAAGCTGTTATCCCGTTACCAGACGACGTAGGTGAGCTGGAAGCAGGAGCGTGTCTCGGAGTTGTGATCGGCAGGGAGGCTAAACGGGTGAAAGAAGAACGCGCTCTTGACTATGTATTAGGATATACGGTGGTCAATGATATAAGTGTTCCTCATACAAGTGTTTTCCGGCCCGCGGTCAAAGATAAGGCGCGAGATGGTTTCTGTCCGGCCGGTCCCTGGATTATGGAAAAAGGAGCGGTCACCAATCCGGATGCTTTAACCATTCAAGTGTTCGTCAATGATGAGAAAAAACAAGAAAATAATACGGCTAATCTCATTCGTTCGGTATCCCGGCTGCTTGCCGAAGTGAGTGAATTTATGACCTTAGACCGGGGAGACACATTGCTTGTCGGAATTCCTGAAAACCCGCCTCATATAAAGGATGGCGACCATATTCGTATTCATATTGAGCAGGTCGGAACTTTAGAAAATGTGGTGCGCAGGGAATCCTTGTCAAGGAAGGGCAGTCAATGAAGGCGGGGCGAGTGGCATTTGAAGGGGTCATTCATACAGTTAAAGAAACCTCGCGCGGAATTCTGTTTGCGAACGGGCAGATCGCAGCAGAGGAAGAGGTCGTTTGGCTGCCGCCTGTGGAACCACAGACATGCTTTGCCCTGGGGCTGAATTATTTTGACCATGCGAGCGAATTATCGTTTCAGGCACCGGAAGAACCGCTGATCTTTCTGAAAGGACCGAATACGTTTATAGGTCATCGAGGTAAAACCTTGAGACCTTCAGAAGTGAAGAATATGCATTATGAATGTGAGCTGGCTGTGATCATAGGCAGACAGGCAAGAAACATTAGCAGGGAAGATGCTTATGATTATATCTCCGGCTATACGATTGCTAATGACTATGCGGTCCGTGATTATCTCGAAAACTATTATCGTCCGAACCTAAAGGCAAAGAACCGGGATCATAGTACACCGCTCGGTCCGTGGGTCGTGGAAGCGGCAGATATTACGGATCCTATGAATCTTGCTTTACGTACTTCTGTGAATGGGGAAATTGTCCAGGAGGGGTCTACGAAAGATATGATCTTCAGTGTTCCCGTACTTATCGAATACATCAGCAGTTTTATGACGCTAAACCCTGGTGATTTGATCTTGACAGGAACGCCTAAAGGAACGATTGATACGAAAGCTGGTGATGAAGTGATCACTGAAATTGAAGGAATTGGACGACTCATCAATACGATCACGGGTGAAGCGACTGAATGAGGAGGACACAATATGCCGCATGTAATTGTGGAATATACCGATAACCTTGCCGCACGGTCGAATATTCACGACTTGCTATCAAAGATAAGGCAAGTGCTGGAGAACCAGAGCGATACGTATCCTGTCGGGGGAATACGTGTCCGGGCTCATGAAGTAAGCTGCTATTCGATAGCAGATGGGAAAGAAGACGATGCGTTTGTTCATACCCTGTTTAAAATCGGCAAAGGGCGCAGTGAAGAAGTGAAACAGGCGACATGTGAAGCGATCTTTGAAGTGATGAAAACTCATTTCGAGGATATTTACCGGGAAAGTTATTTAGCCTTGTCTTTAGAACTGGAAGAATTTCAGCATCCTACATTTAAGCAGAATAATATTCATAGTCGATTTAAATAATAGTTCATTGAAAAAGCGTCGGGTTGTAGATCACTCGGCGCTTTTGGGTGTTTGGTAAACTATGAGTGCAAGGTTAGCGCTTAGGTTAACTCAGCGCCGGATGTCCATTGGCGGTTATAAAGGAATCCAGCAGTCTTCTTGCCGCCTTCGTCAAATACCGGTCCTTATGCCAAATGATCGCAGATTCGGCTTTAATTCCAGCATTCTTCAATTCATAGCTTCTAATATGGGCAAAGGAGAATGCCTCAAGCGTAGACTTAGGAACGATGGTTGCCCCAACGCCATGAGCCGCAAGTGAGAGAAGCATTGTCGGATCCGGGCATTCGCAAATAACATCAGGATCGAATCCATGCTTTTTGCATTCCTCTACAATTAACTCAAATTGGCCCGTCCCGCTGATTCGATGCAGCAGCATTAACGGCAGCCCTTGTAATTTTTCAATTTCAATTTCTTTTTGGCTGGGAGAGAATAGATTCCATGAGTCAGGGGTGACAAGAACATAAGGTTCAGAGGGGAGCGGGATCATCTCAAATTCATTCACGTCCAGAGGAAGCCGGACAATGGCCATTTCGATTTCACGTTTCTTAATGCACTCTGCTAAGAAGAAGGTATCTCCCTCTCTAAGCTGATAGGTAAGCTTTGGATAGTCCTGACGCAGCTTAGTCAGCCGCTCAGTTAAGGCGGAGAAGCAGGACTTCGTAGAACCTAAATGGAGCGTACCGGTCAAACCTTCGCTTGTTTCTCTGACTTCCACTAACGTTTCTTCCAATTCATTTAAGATCTTCCCTGCTTTTTTGTATAAAACTTCGCCGGCATTTGTCAGCTTTAATGTGCGTCCTTCCCGGTCAAATAATTTAAGCTGCAGCTCTTCTTCGATCATTTTCATTTGCTGGCTGAGAGGGGGCTGGGCCATATGGAGCTTTTTAGCAGCTTTCGTCACCTGACCTTCTTCAGCGACAGTACGAAAGTAGCGTAGTTGCTTAATATCCACCATTCTCACTCCGTTTCGGTTTTAAGAAAATACATACGGAAAACCTATACAAATCAAATTTTTTAAATATTTTTAATATATAAAAAGCTGTGTGATAATTTGAATATACAAACTTTAACCAGGATTTGCAAATTTTTTACGGAAAAAAGAAAGCGCTATCATAAGGAGGATGATCATGAGTGAACTAACCCTATCGGACATTAATGAAGCTGGAAAGAGAGTGATACAGGAAGTGAAGGATATTCAGCTGTACATTGATGGCCGCTTTCTGAATGCGGAAAATCAGAACACTTTTGAAAATTATAATCCATTCACCAATGAAAAGATTAACTCAGTTGCCGCCGGCGATCATCAGGATATTCATAAAGCTGTTCAAGCAGCAAGAAGAGCCTTCCAGGGCGAATGGGGCCGGATGAAATTGAAAGAGCGGCTCAGCTATATTTATAAAATCGCTGATTTAATTGATGAGCATATTGAAGAGATTGCTCCGCTTGAATCTTATGACACGGGTCTTCCGATCAGTCAGACGAAAAAGATGGTCAGCCGGGCAGCGCAGAACTTCAGGTTCTACGCAGAAATGGTCAGCAGCCGATTGGTCGGTGACGCCTATCAGGTGGATGATGAATTTTTAAATTATACCATTCATAAACCAGTAGGAATCGCTGGGCTGATTACCCCGTGGAATGCCCCTTTTATGCTGGAAACTTGGAAAATTGCCCCCGCCTTAGCAACGGGAAATACGGTCATCCTGAAGCCGGCAGAATGGTCACCGCTGACAGCGAACCGGTTAGCTGAAATTATTGATAAAGCTGGTCTTCCGAACGGGGTGTTTAACGTTGTTCACGGCTATGGTGAAACAGCTGGTGCGGCGCTTGTCGCTCATGAAGACGTTGAGCTGATTTCCTTTACAGGAGAAACGAAAACAGGTTCTGAAATTATGAAAAATGGCGCCGACTCGCTGAAACAATTTTCGATGGAGCTGGGCGGTAAATCACCACTCATTGTTTTTCCTGATGCGGATATGGAGCGGGCGATTGATGCTTGTACGTGGGGGATATTTTCATTTAATGGAGAGCGCTGCACAGCAAATTCCCGCCTGTACATTCACGAAGATGCAGCTGAGGAATTTATTGCCGCTTTAAAAGACAGAGTGAAGAACATTACTGTAGGCGATCCACTGAAAGAAGAGACGCAGGTAGGTCCTTTAATTCATCCTAAACATTACCAAAGTGTGAAAGATTATTTAACTTTAGCGGAAGAGGAAGGCTGCCAGGTTATTAGTGGCACAATCCCTGAGGAATACAACCGTGGCAATTATATTGCGCCAACGCTCTTATTGAATGCGGAAACCACGATGAGAGTCGTGCAGGAAGAAATTTTCGGACCGGTGATTGCCGTGATGACATTTAAGGATGAAAAAGAGGTCATTGAGCATGCGAACGATGTCCGCTACGGGCTTGCCGGGTATGTCTGGACAAAAGACTTGCAGCGCGGCCACCGTGTGGCACAGGCAGTAAACGCAGGGATGATGTGGATCAATTCGCAGAATGTACGGGACTTACGCACACCTTTTGGCGGTTCCAAGCATAGCGGAATTGGCCGGGAAGGCGGTCATTATGCTTTTGAATTTTATACAGAAGTTCAAATCATCCATGTCGCACTGGGAGATCATCATATCCCTCAATTTGGAAAATAATAAGGAGGAATGACTATGCCTGCTAAAACAGGTGCGCAGTATAAAGAAAAACTCAAGCATGCCAAGAATAATATTTTTATCCACGGTGAGCGTGTCGAGGATCCGACTACCCATCCCGCTTTTAAAAATGTGGTTCAATCGATGGCCGAACTGTATGATCTTCAATACGAAAAACCGGATAAAATGCTCTATACCTCTCCTCAGACAGGAGATCAGGTCGGCATGACCTTTTACCGGCCGGAAACAATTGATGACCTTATTAAACGGCGGGAAGCGATGCAGGAATGGGCGAGGCATTCCGGCGGATTGATGGGGCGCTCTCCAGACTATTTAAATGCCGAAGTTATGGCGATGGGCGTAGCGAACGATTTGTTTGGTGAAGATGATCCGATGTTCTCCGAGAATGCGAAAAATTATTACGATTATGCAAGAGAAAATGATATTAGTTTGACTCATACTTTGATTCATCCACAAGTGAACCGGCAGAAGGCACAGCATGAACAGAAGGATGCCAATGTTGCGCTTCATCTCGTGGAGAAGAAATCGGACGGGATCGTCGTGGACGGCGCACGTCTGCTCGCAACTCAGGGAGGAATCACAGACGAAATTCTGGTATTCCCTTCCACAGTGAAGCAGGCAGGAGAGAAAGATGATCCGTATTCACTTGCCTTTGTCGTTCCGAATAATACCCAAGGCATAAAGTTCATCAGCCGTGAGTCCTTCGATTACGGGAAGAACACGTGGGACCATCCACTCTCCAGCCGGTTTGAAGAAGGCGACGCCATTGTGTATTTTGACAACGTCTTCGTTCCTTGGGAAAAAGTCTTTGTCTGCGGGAATTCTTCCATCTGCAACCGGACCTTTAGTGAAACGAATGCGGTTGTTCATATGGCTCATCAAGTTGTTGCTAAAAATGTGGTAAAAACAGAGTTTGTTCTGGGCGTGGTATTAAGTCTGATGGAATCGATCGGCATCGATAAATTTCAGCATGTGCAAGATAAAGGGACAGAAATCATGCTGGTTCTTGAAACGATGAAGTCGCATTTATTTAAAGCAGAACACAATGCAAAGCTCGATAAGTGGGGAACGATGACACCGGATTTTGAAGCGTTAAATGCAGCCAGGAACTGGTATCCGCGCGTGTATCCCCGGCTTGTAGAGATTCTTCGTATTCTTGGGGCTTCCGGGCTGATGGGCATCCCAACCGAAGCAGACTTTCATCATGAGGAAATTGGACCCCTGGTGAACCGGGCGCTGCAATCGAAGAATCTGGAAGGCTACGAACGGGTGAAGCTGTTCCGCCTGGCCTGGGACTTAACAATGAGCGCATTCGGCAGCCGGCAGACCCACTATGAATACTATTTCTTTGGCGACCCAGTGAAAATGGGGATGACCTATTTTGATCAATTTAACAAAGAGCCTTATAAAGCCTACATTCAAGATTTCCTGAAAAAAGTGAAAACGTCAAAGCCTGACTATACAAACGTATAAGGAGTGGAGAGAGCATGACCTTTGATATTATCCGCGCCGGCCGTGCCATATTACATGTTACGGACCTGGAGAAATCGAGAGCGTTCTATGATGCACTTGGTTTTGTGGAAACGGCTTCTGACAACAGTCATATTTTTTTCAGAGGACTTGAAGAGCACAATCATCACAGCCTTTTGTTAAAAAAAGCCGACGAACCTGTCGTCGAGGTTATCAGCTACAAAGTAAGGTCAGATCAGGATTTAGAGGAATTAGCCACTACGTTTGAAAAACAGGGCTCAGAAGTAAAGTGGATGGAAGAAGGATCACAGGAAGCGGTCGGGCGTTCATTGAGGGTTCAGGATGTTTCGGGTCTGCCGTTAGAGTTTTATGCAGAGATGGAGCCCGCAGAACGGATGATTCAGAAATACCATCATCACAAGGGAGCGAAAGTACAGCGGATCGATCATTTTAACTGCATGATTCCAGATGTGGAGATGGCTTACAACTATTACCTCGATACCTTTGGCTTTGCTTGTTCGGAATATACGATAGGAGAGAAAGATCACATTTGGGCAGCCTGGCTGCATCGCAAACCAAGCGTGCATGATGTGGCGTTTATGAATGGCTATGGCCCGCGCCTCCACCATATCGGATTTTGGTTGAAGGATCCGATGAATATCATAGACGGGTGTGACTCGCTTGCTTCCCTAGGGTACGGACCAGCTATAGAACGTGGTCCAGGACGTCATGGGTTGTCGAATGCATTATTTTTATATCTGAGAGATCCAGACGGACATCGAATTGAACTGTATAATGGCGATTATCTAACAAGTGACCCTGACTTCAAGCCAGTTCGCTGGGATTTAGATGATCCGATGCGTCAGACCTTCTGGGGTCATCAAGCTCCTGACTGCTGGTTTGAAGAAGCTTCTGATGTGCTTGATGTTCATACGAGTAAGAAGATTTCAGGAAAAGAACCAAAGCTTAAGAAACAGAAACCAACGTTTGTGACGTGAGGCGCGCAACTCAGCATGGAGCACAACTAAAGAGGGGTGATCATAATGGACGATCGGATGTTTAGAACAGCGATGGGGAAGTTCGCAACAGGCGTGACCGTCATCGCTGCAGAAGCAGAAGGGGAAATTCGCGGCATGACGGCGAATGCATTTATGTCTGTTTCTCTTGATCCGAAGCTAATCCTCATATCGGTTGCTGATAACGCACGAATGAATAAAATGATTAAGCAGGCGAAGAAATTTACGATCAATATCTTAAATAGTGAGCAGAAAGAAACATCGATGATCTTCGCGGGCCAGCTGCAGAGCGGAAAAGAAGTAACTTTTGGAAGATTTGAGGGTCTGCCCATGGTAAAGGACGCTTTAGTCAGTTTTGCCTGCGATCTCTACCAATCTCATGAAGCGGGGGACCATACTCTATTTCTAGGAGAGGTAATCAATCTTTCTATTCAAGACGGAGAACCGCTTGCTTTTTATGAAGGTAAATATATGGAAGTATCAGCCTGTGAAAATATGCACTTATCGTAAGGAGGATGATGGATGGTACGTGATTATCAAGAAATTAAAGCCAAGCTTAGAGGTTCAATGACTCCCGTGGTAACCCCTTTTAAATCCAATTTTGATATTGATTACGAAGCGCTTTCTGAGCTGATTGAATTTCAATTGGAAAATGGCACGCATGCCATTTCGGTGACAGGAACATCCGGAGAACCGAGTTCGCTGACAGAAGGAGAAAGACTGCAAGTCATTGAAACGGCCTACAAAACGATTAATGGGCGAGTTCCTTTTGTGCCAGGTACCGGTTCGACCAATCATGAGGAAACGATGCGGATGACGAAGAGAGCAGAAGAAATTGGAGCAGATGCTGCTTTAATTATTGTTCCTTATTATAATAAACCGAACCAAAAAGCTCTCTATAAACATTTCAAGACGGTAGCTGATTCTGTCGATCTTCCGATTATCGTTTACAATATTCCGGGAAGAACTGCGCAGAATCTTCATGTGGATACACTTGCTCAATTAAGCAAAGACTGCCCGAATATCGTGGGAGTAAAGGAATCCAATAAAGATTTCGAACATGTCAATCGCGTACTATTAAAGTGCGGACGTGATTTTCTTTTATTCTCAGGAATTGAATTGCTGTGCTATCCGATGCTGGCGATTGGAGGGGCAGGGTCTGTTAGTGCGACCGCCAACGTTCTGCCAGGCAAAGTCGCTCAAATGCATGATGCCTGGTTTGAGGGTGATGTGGAAACGGCCCAGAATCTTCACTATGAGCTGATGGAGCTGAATGACGTCCTTTTTAAAGACACGAATCCGGCTCCCGTTAAAGCGGCGCTTGGCATGATGGGCAAGATTGAGCCTTATTTGCGCCTCCCTATGGATCTTCCTTCCGAGGAGCTGCAAAGAGAAATCCGTGATACGCTAACGAAATACCGCGTGCAGTTACAATACGTATAAGAAGTTGAAAACGGTCCTGGCTGGGCCGTTTTTTTATGGGTAGATATATGAGCTGATGATAGAAAACCAGTTAAATAATGTGGGAAGACAGCCTCTATCATTTTCCCTTTGGTGAACAGCTTTTCCTGATGAAAATTTCAGTGTGAATGATAAGCTAATAGAGAAGAAACAGCTTAATAGAAAGGATGTTAGTAAATGAACCTTCAATTACACGGGAAATCAGTCGTAGTCATGGCCTCAAGTAAAGGATTAGGAAAAGCGATCGCTCTGGAATATGCCAAAGAAGGAGCACGCGTATTTATCTCCAGCCGTAACCAGGAATCCTTGGAGCAAGCAAAGGCAGAAATTAAGAATGAAAGCGGGAATCCTCACGTGGAATTTATGGTTTGCGACGTGACCCGTCCGCAGCAGATTGAACAGTTGATAGAAAGAGCTGTGGAAAAGCATGGAAACATTGACGTTTTAATTAATAATGCCGGTGGACCACCAGCTGGGGTGTTCGATGATTTTTCAGATGAAGATTGGCAGCGGGCTTTTGAATTGAATTTATTAAGTTTTACCAGGACGATCCGTGCTGTACTTCCTTCCATGCGCAAGCAGGATTCAGGAAGAATTGTTAATATTGCGTCTTCCTCCATTAAGCAGTCATTGGATAACCTGATTTTATCTAATACTTTTCGTGCAGGAATTGTGGGATTAGCGAAGAGTCTTTCGCAAGAACTTGCCGGAGATAACATTTTAATCAATACCGTTGGACCAGGACGAATCGCGACAGACCGTGTGGCTTCACTGGATGAAAAGCGTGCCGGTCAGCTTGGTGTTTCTATTGAGGAATTAAAGAAAGAATCGGAACAGGGTATTCCGATGGGAAGGTACGGGGAGCCTGCGGAATTTGCAAAAGCCGTTGTATTTCTTGCCTCTGGCGCAAATACCTATTTAACCGGCCAATCTTTGGTCATTGACGGTGGTTTAGTGAAAGCGCTTTAGTTAAAATAATGTTTTTGTAAGATTTTTTTAGTGAGCACTTTAGTGTTTTAAAGAACTTTCAAATCAAGCCTATTCCCTAAAGTGTTCGCCGGGGTATAGGCTTTTTCCTATTTTTTCAAATTAAACTATTTTTATATAATTTTATTTCTTTTGTATATTTAGCATAAAAGATGCCGGTAATTATTGTGGTGCAAGCACGTTGTCATAGGTCGACATTAATCGTTATAATTTTCTTACAAGATAAAATAATTTGAAAATTGCCAATCACTCTCATGGTTGCAGAATATAGAAGAGGATGAAAGGGTGTGATGGTCTTGGAAGCCATAAGTAAAAATTTCTTCTTATACCTTTCAAATAATAGTACGTTTGATCGCTTAGCCAAGCGTTTCGGTTCTAAGTTTGGGGCGGACAGAATTGTGGGCGGGGAAACCTTTCCCATGGCAATTCCATTAATTAAGCAACTCAACCATGAGGGACTGGCGGTAACCGTTGACCACCTTGGAGAATTCGTGAATTCTGAAACAGAAGCAAGAGCGCGGGCACAGGAAGGGATAGAAACAATTCAAGCTATTGCTAGTCATCAGCTGAATTCTGAAATGTCTCTCAAGCTTACTTCTCTCGGAATGGATATTAACAGGGAGCTAGTCATAGAGAATATGGAAAAAATCTTGGAAGAAGCTAAGAAATATGGAGTTACCGTGACGATTGATATGGAGGATTCCTCCCGTACGAAGGCAACCTTAGATATTTATAAAGAATTAAAAACACGCTACGATGCTTTAGGGACGGTCATTCAGTCCTATCTCTACCGATCTGAAGATTACGTAGAGGAATTGAATGAATATAATCCATATCTCCGACTCGTAAAGGGTGCCTATAAAGAGCCAGGCACCGTAGCTTTTCCGGATAAGAGAATGGTGGATGAAAATCTTAAGGGGCTGATTAAGAAGAACCTCTTAAATGGAAATTACACAGCCATTGCCAGTCATGATGATGCCATCATTGATTATACAAAGCAGTTAGTGAAAGAACATGGAATCACTAATGATCAATTTGAGTTTCAAATGCTTTACGGCATGAGAAATCAAACTCAATTGAATTTATTAAAAGAAGGCTATAAAGTACGCGTCTACCTGCCCTATGGCGAAGATTGGTATGGATACTTTATGAGACGCTTAGCTGAAAGACCAGCGAATATTACCTTTGCACTAAAAGGTATGTTTACTAAATAATTTTTTACTACTCGGAAGGAGAATGACAATATGGTAACCGCTTACAAACATGAACCATTCACAGATTTCACAGTAGAGGAAAACAAGAAAGCTTTCGAGGAAGCACTTAAGCAAGTAAAAGAGGAATTAGGTAAAAATCATGACTTGCTTGTTGACGGTCAAAGAATTCGTACCGATGAGCAAATCGTTTCTACTAATCCGGCGAATACGAAACAAATCGTAGGGTCTGTATCTAAAGCGAATAAGGATATTGCAGAAAAGGCCATTCAATCGGCATCGGAGGCATTTGAAGACTGGAGAAAATGGGATCCGGCAGCACGCGCAGAAATTCTTTTCCGCGCTGCAAATAAAATAAGACGCCGTAAGCATGAATTCTCTGCTTATCTTGTTTATGAAGTAGGTAAGCCTTGGAAAGAAGCAGATGCTGATACTGCTGAAGCCATTGACTTTCTTGAGTATTACGGTCGTCAGATGCTGGAACTGAAAGACGGCAAGCCAGTTGAAAGCCGTCCTGGTGAACAGAACCGTTATGTATATACGTCTACTGGTGTGGCAGTAGTTATTCCACCTTGGAACCTTGCCTTTGCGATTATGGCAGGAACGACGATCGCACCGATTGTGACAGGAAGCACAGTTGTAATGAAGCCAGCGAGTAACAGCCCTGTCATTGCAGCTAAATTCGTTGAGGTACTGGAAGAATCCGGTCTACCTAAAGGAGTCATTAACTTTGTGCCAGGAAGCGGCGGCGAAGTGGGCGATTATTTAGTCGATCACCCTAAAACTGCGCTGATTTCGTTTACGGGATCCCGCGATGTAGGAACTCGAATTATTAAGCGTGCGGCTGAACTGCAGCACGGCCAAAAACACTTGAAGCAGGTTATCGCTGAAATGGGCGGTAAAGATACCGTGGTCGTTGATAAAGAAGCGAATCTTGACACCGCGGCAGAAGCGATCCTTGTCTCTGCTTTTGGCTTCTCCGGTCAGAAATGTTCTTCTGGTTCTCGTGCAGTCGTTCATGAGGATGTGTATGATGAATTGCTTGATCGTGTCACTAAGCTCACCAAAGAAGTTACGGTTGGCAATGCAGCAGAAGATAACGTCTACATGGGACCAGTAGTCGATAAGGCAGCTTATGATAAGATCATGAGCTACATGGATGTAGGTAAGAAAGAAGGACGCCTCGTGACTGGCGGAACCGGAGACGATTCAAAAGGTTACTTTATCCAGCCGACCATCTTTGCTGATCTTGCCCCAGATTCCAGAATGCAGCAGGAAGAAATTTTCGGACCTGTGGTTTGCTTTACTAAAGCGAAGAACTTTGATGAAGCAATCGAAATTGCTAATAACACCGAATATGGTTTAACAGGAGCGGTTATTTCTGATAATCGTGACAACCTGGAAAAAGCAAAAAGAGATTTCCATGTAGGTAACCTGTATTTCAACCGTAATTGTACAGGAGCAATTGTAGGTTATCAGCCATTTGGCGGTTTCAAAATGTCCGGTACTGACTCTAAAGCAGGCGGTCCAGACTATCTAGCACTTCACATGCAGGCGAAGACGATCTCTGAGAAATTCTAAATTAACAATTGAATAGGTTTTTAAAGCTCTCCCTTAACTGGGAGAGCTTTTTGTTTATCCTTTTTCTTTCCAGTATAAATCGCTATAATAAAGGGAGATACAGGGGAATCTTTAGTAAAACAGCCTCCTTGGAAAGGGAAGGATCTTAATGGAAGTAAAAGAATTAATCCTCCAGGCTGAGGATATTCATAAAGCAACCGAGCTGATCAGCTCAAAATTGCACAAACCCGTCATTATTGAAAATAAAAACTTTGAGTTGATTTCCTACAGTTCCTCTATGGAGGAATTTGACTTAACTCAGCAAAAGACAATTCTCTCAAAGAAATGTCCCATCTTCATTATTGACCGGCTGAAAAAGGAAGGCATTGTTCAGCGGCTGGATCAGCATCCAGATCCCGTCCGCGTGGCTTCAATGGAGGACCTTGGCTTTCATCAGCGGATGGTGATTGGAGCTAAACACCTCGGTCATACCATGGGGTACATTTGGATTCAGGAATCAGAGGATCCTATGCAGCAGGATGAACTTTCCTTCCTTGAAGAGATTACTCCTCATTTAGGCAAACTCATCTATGATGTGTACAAAAGAGTGAACGCCAAAGAAGGACGAAGGGAAGAACTGCTATGGAAACTGCTTCATCATGAATACGGCAGTGAAAGCCAATTCCGTCATGACGCTTCCATGGCGAAACTTACCCTGCCGGAACGCTTTTCGGTGGTCGTGTTTTCTGTAACCGCCCCTCACTACAATTTTTTGCTGGATTACCTTGAGGAAACCGTTCTGCAGTTTGGCGGGAAAAGGGATCTGCATTATTTAAAAACCGAATTCCAAATGATTCTTGTTCTGCATGGTGAGCTTAAAGAAGAGTATTCTTCAAGAGATCTTTCCCGAGCGCTTATTCATGAATTGAAAAGCAACACGGAAGAAGATTATTTTTATAATTTCTTAATTGGAGTAGGAAAAGAGTATACGAAGCTCTTTAACATGCGAAAGAGCTTTTTGGAAGCTCTTGAAGTGATAGAAACCGCAAACTTTATCACACCCAGGCCCGAATCTATGCCTAGAGAGTTTTCGAAGCTTGGAATTTATCGCTATTTAGCTGCCCTTTATGAAAAAAACAGCTCAGAAGATTATTATAGTGATGATTTGCTCTCACTCATTCAGAATGATTCAGAAAAGCAGACCGATCTACTCCGCACGCTTGAAGTGTATTTAGCGAATAATGGAAAGGGAAAACAGACCGCCAATGAATTATTTATTCATCCAAACACGTTGAACTATCGAATTAAACAAATTCAAGAATTGACCAATATTGATTTTAATGATTTTAATATGAAGAGTTATCTATACACAGAGCTGTTGCTGCTGAACAACGTGCATTCTTATTATCAGCGCTACAAGGACGCACTGTAGAAACGACTGGAATTCCTGACTCATGAAAGACAAAAAATCCGAACAATGATGAAAGATGTTGGTAGCATTTCACATTTCATCATCGTTCGGATTTATTATTGGTTTAAAGACTTCTGTCCCCGGATTAAACCGGCACTGGGCAATTTTATTTCATCCTTGAATACTGGAGGTTAACCAGCTTTTGGGGCGGTGGAAGCCGACAGGAATCTGCAGGAGAGTGGTTTTACCTGCGGCGGCTAGATCATAAATGTGATCACAGGTGTTCACGTCAAATCCTAATAAAGGATGACCATTCATTCCAAGTGAGCTTGCTGTTAATAATAGTCGCTGCAGGAGCATGCCTGCTTCCATATGCTGAATGCGGTGTCCGCGATATCCGAGTGAATCTTTGTAATGGCTTCTGTCCCCGGCAATATGAAAGCACATCGGGATTTGGTGCAGATTAACATTACTCAGCGTCATCCCTGTCTGCAGGGGCAACCGAAAATCGCCATCTTTAATTTGAATTAAAGAGTGAGAAGAAAAGTCATACAAGTAAGCGCCGTCAGGAATGCCCTTAATATTATTCAAACAACCGTACAAGCTGATTCTCGGAGTCTCCGTATTTTCTCTATCCAAATCATTATTATAAAAGAAAGAATTTACGGTTTCTATAAGCAGAGATGCGAGCTGGGCGATGGTGACCTCTTGTGTTATAAAATCCATTTCTGGTGAATAACGATTTCGAGCTGCCTGGGATAAATCAACGTCCAGGCTTTTGACATCAGGCAGGACAAACATCGGTTTCCTGTGATAGTTCTCTTGCTGTTGCTTTAATGTGCAAAATGTCCCGGAAGACTCCATCATCGAGGATTGATTGAGCTGTGAGATGGCTGGAAACTTCAGAATGTTTTTCGAACGCTGATAGGTCTCTGGGGTAATTAAAGGGATGTCCTTACATATTTCGGAAGCTGATACTTCCTCTCCGCATTGACTAATTCTTACTATAGATTTACGCTCGGAAATTGGAATTACAGCGTAGGAGCTTTCCTCTTGATCCTTAAGCCCAAGCAAGTGATTCACAGCTTGATCGAGAAATTGAAAATGAACAGCCGGAGAGAAGTGGAAACATTTACATACTTCTAACAGCTGACCCGCAAGTGCTCCGGCGTCCAGCCCTTGAAGACGGTAGGAAAAGTTATGGTATTTAAAAAAGTTTTTCCAAAATTGAGTGGTGATGATAACAGCTCCGAAGCAATTCGACACATCCGTACGGTTCCCGAGAGCTTTGTTTAAATAGTAATCAAAGTTGCCCTTCCTTAGTAACAGGAGTCGATGATGGGCCACGTCATAGTGGTAAATTCCCGCTGGTAACTCCTCAAGTTTCAGGTAAATGTATAACTCGTTCGGATATAATCCTCCGCCGGAAGGAGCAAACCGACGGAAGGACTGTATCGTCTCTGCCTTCCCATCTATATCCGGTGGGAAAGACGTTTGGCTGTACTGCGTTAACCCTGAAACATACCATAGAAAGTGACTGATGGTATTCAGATCCAGGTCCCGGTTAAGCGTCGAGTCTTGTATGGAAAACGGAATTTCCCGACTAAGGGGGGTGCCCGGTAAATGCCGATAGAGTTTATAAGGAAGGGGAGCATCCTCCCAATTTACTTCCCAGTCCGGGGGATTTACTCGATCACTATGAAACTGTAAATGGTTTAAGAACAAGTCAAGATCCATCCTGTACCTCCTTGCCCCGTTAAGGAAATGGATGCGGGTGTGGGTTGAGCTCCTCCATGGTGAATACCTTATTTACATATCCAAGTTCCTTTGGCACCGTCAATACCCTGTTTAATCCTGCAAGACGGGTTTGGTGATGGCCGAATGTCATCGGCAGCATACCTGGAATCAGCACTTTTACACAATGAAGACCATTTCTGCTGATTTCAGAAGACGTTTGGTCAACCACAATCACATCCATGTATAATTGCTGAAAGACTTTTAAAATATTTCTTAAGTCATCTGTCAGGTCAGAATGCTTCGTCTTCCAATGGAAGGCTTCCTCAAAGGTCTGCATCGGACCTTCTTGATTAAGCAGAAATTGCAGTCTTTTTTCTGCCTCAGGAAGACCGTAAAGCATCCCATGGTCATCCATTTTTCTTACGAGTGAGGAATCATGAAGCATCTTTTTATAGGTTTCTTTGTTCTGCTTAAACTCTTTATTCAAAGGTTTAATCATTCCAATGCTTTCTGATATGGCACTTTTTACAGCTTTGACCGGGTCCAGGTGAGCTCCTGCCGCGCACATGAGATTCAGCTCATCTGGATGAGAATGGCGATTCTTTATGATCGTGAAAATACATGGAATCCCGTGTTCCATCGTTCCATTGTATAAATAAAGGTCATAGCCTGCGACCTCCCGCATGCGCTCAATCATTAAATGAAGCTCTTCGTCCTGGACAGAGTAAGGATCAATACGAGGCAGAGGAAGCTCACCATACCAGGTCATAAGAAAGGAATCGCGTTCCAGCACTTCCATAATTCCGTAGAAAATCGCTTCTTCCAAACTTCCTCCGATCGCACATCCGTTAGAGGTTTCAAACATAATCCCATCGCCGCAGCCCATGCTGTAATAAGCCAGCCGTTCTGGAATCAAGAGACTAGTTTTACTTTGCAGTGAATATCCCCATACCCAATTCATTTTTTTATCGGGGTCGAAGGGGGTGAAAGGAAAATTTTCCGCTGCGTATTGAGTTTGGGTATGGACACCGACTTGCAGGGGGTGGAGGGCAGAATCGAGATGATTATAGGAATCATAAACGACCGTTCTCTTTCCCTTTGGATCTATGCCGCAGGATCTTTCTAACCCTTCAAGAATCGCTGTCATTTCACTGACAGCATAAGAATTTGTCCGTCCAGCTGACCCTTCGTCCCCGTTCATTAACGGAAGGTTGACAATCACATCAGCAAACGGAGTTTCCACATCCATCATTTTATTATTCAAAAGTCCGGTTCGAGGATCGAGGTAATCTTTTGAAAGAAATTGGCTCAATTCCTTCAAGGACCTGCATCGATAACTATCTTCACTGATTTTCGGGCTGGGCTGAAGGGAGATGATCGCTTCAGCAGGGGAGTCCTCAGCCCTATTGCTGCACATATAGCACAGAGAATCAGGTAATATGGAGTGCCGCGAAGTCTCTAAAGTTCTCATGTTAATCAGCTGGACAGCTCCTTCAAGCTGCGAAGACTTTTCATTCATAATACGCTTGGTTTCCGTAATGATTATCTGTGCCAATTGGAGAAGACCCATGGGAGAGATCCACTCATCATGAACTCGATTGTGTTGCTGAGATGAAGTTTGCTGAATTTTCCATTTATCCTGTCGGTCTTTTGCGGTCATGGTTCTTCGTGTATCTGCACATTGAGAGCAGCCTTCTCTGCCCGGCCTTACCCAAGGACCAGCCACACCTTCCCCAAAAGCAACAAAACCCCGAAGCCAATCCACACCGGTATCCCGTGCTGCCAGCTCGGCTTGGTAATGAATGGCCGGATTCCAATCATCCTCAAGTACCAGCAATAATTTCGAGTGTTTGGGTAGAGAACTATTTAAATCAGGGAGGAGGCAGAGATCATAGAGAGAATTGAGTTCCTGAACGACAAATTCAAATAGTTGCCCTTTACCAGCGATGGTAATGGATGAGCTCATTTACCTTCCCCCTCTCCTAAAAGAACTCCATAGATGTCTATATATCCATCTTCTGAGAAAGGACTAATGAAAACTTTTACGATGGAAAGTTCTTTGTTATTTTGTTCCAGCCGATGGAATACTGAATGAATAAGCTGCTCGTCGTTCATTTCAAAAGCCGGGATAGATCGGGAAGTGGTTTCCTCAAACATAAGGTTATGAGCGAGTGGAGCATTGGGAATAGGAGAGGTTGTTCCATTTTGTGCTCGCATGACAGCGAGACGCAGCGCTTCACGCAATGCAAGCGTAAGATTAAATCCGGAACTTCCCAGCCAGCGCTGCTCCTCCCATTTCACCCAGACGACCGGAAACCCGTTGTTATCTTCCCCGAGAGCGAGTTCAGGAATTTTATTCATCGTTGTTAACGATTGAAAATAAAAGCGGCAGGGATCGTCGTCTATCTCATTAAGTTCCAGCGCAGTTACGCTTTTGTTCCCAGCTTCAACCAGTTCTTTCCCTTCCAAATCGATCATGTTCTTCAGCGCCCGGTAAACAGCTTCTCTGGCTGAACCTCCAGCACCTAAATAGAGAGAAGGAGTCCCGCTATTTTTCCACTCGTAATGGTCGGCTGATACAGTCGAAATCTCATTCTTTAGAGGGGAGACATACTGCTCAATTCCCTTTAATCCAGCTTCTCGCCTCGCTTCTTCATGAGTCATGGCTGCAATAGTAATACTCGGAAACAGGGAGGATGGGTTTGATGTTATATCTGCTGTCTGAATTTCACATTGAGACAGGGGAAGCTGATTTAGACTGCCTTCTTCCCAGTGATGAAATATACCGGATTGGCGGGAGGTTAACTCGCTAAAGTAGTAAAAGAGTTCGTTTTGAGTTCTCTTTCCTTCTTCTTCATAAAGCTCTAGCGATTCTTTATCTACTTTATCGACATCGACGGAAATTTTACCTTTAACGATGGGGTGGGGCTTATAAGCGTGCCAATTTCCCTCTAAAGTTTCCGAGTCAAGGAGAAACAAGTGATTGTTATGGTGAACTTCGTTGATCTCAGTTACCTTCTTTAACCCTTCAAACACTAGGACATTGGAGAGCATCGCTTGTGCTGGCAAGGAAATTGGGTAATTATCCAGCACCTCGTTCCTTTCTGAATGATGGATACTGCGCCAGGCTGATTCCCAGCAATTAGTGGAATCAGGACTTATAATGGGGCCGGCATATCCGACACCTTTGTGAAAGAAAGCGGCAATAAATAATTTTTTCTTTTCTTGGCAAGCATGAAGAATCTGGCGAAGTTCTTCGGTATCGCCGTTTTCTGATACATAATAAATGGTATCGAAGGCATCTATCTTCTCCGCCCAGGAAGTTGCATCCTTCTTCACTTCCCATTCAATCGATACTTCCGAGTCTTTTTCTCTGGCGGAAGCTTCCAATTCCGTTAAACGTGCCCGGTTGGTCTTGTTCTCATCTGTTACACAAGCTTGGAAGCGGCATAATCCGGATTGAAGCATCGCAGAAACCAAACCAATAAACATGGATCCTTGACCGACTGCCAGCACTTTTTGTTCTCGGTAGTGCTGAAAACGCCAGGCAGCAGAATCGCCGAAGCTTTCTAAATACTCGATTTGCGAAGCGAAATTCTCGACGGTTTCCGGCTGTAAATGGTGGGGAAGATCGCTGGTAACGTCTCTAAGAAACCCATTTTTATAGAGAACATCTGTAATTTCGTAGACGCGGTCACGGTGAAGAGGAGGCAATCCACCTGTCAGGGCTGCTAACGAATTCTCGCCATTAAGCATAGGAAGCAGCTTCTCCACCCATTGATAAATGGTGCTTCCTTCCATACGAAATGATCCCGCATTATTCCTGAAATAAACACTTCCATTCGAATCCGGCATGAAAAATGTTCCCTTTTTTACTTTCAATAACATAGAAGGTTTAATAGTTGTCATTTCACTCCTCCTTACGAACAGAGCTTACTTTCCACTATAATTCTATGTACTTCCCACCGCCTCATATGTCTGACCATAAGAAAGAACCCTGCAGGAACTTCCTGCAGGGCATAGAGTAAACGATTGATAATGAATCAGGAAATCAACGAGCGCAGCGACCACAGCCTCCGCATCTGCCAGGACCGCCACAACGTCCAGCACAACCGGCACATCCCGCACAGCGAGCGCATCCCGCACAACCGGCACATCCCGCACAACGACCCGCACAACCACCGCATCCAGCGCATCCGCCACATCCGGCGCAGCCTGCACATCCAAAGCAGACAAACACACATAAGCGCGAGTTGTTGCCATATGCATTTGCTTGTTCATTCGGAACTAGATCTTGAGCTTGGAAATTTCCCACATTTAAATTCTGAAGTTCATTATTAAATTCATTCATTTTTATTACCTCCAGGCGTTATCGTACTTCACTATTCTCAGGACAGAACGATTTCTCACATTTTTCTTCTTTTATCTTTCATGTAAGGAAACACTTTCTCCCACAAAATATGAAGAATGCCCGGTTGTTGTTACAAAATAATTTAAAAGTTGAAAAACAGAAGGTGCTTGAAATCTGGAAAAAAGGTGGGGATACAAAACCTTGCCGGCATATAAAAACAGGCTGGAATTTTTGTGCGCCTATAAAAAAGTGGTGAGCCAGAGTTAGAACTCTGTACTCACCACCTGGTTATTAAGATAATGAAGCTTCTTGTGTGCCAGATCCGCCTTTTTTGCTATGAAGATATTGAAACAAAGCAATGATCGCAAATACGGCGAGTCCCACAAGTGAAACGATATAATTCGGATAAACAAGCGCAAGTCCGCCGGCAAATAGGAAGATTCTTTCAAACCAGTTCACGTTGCGGACAAAATATCCAATCATCGCAGCACTGATACTGGCCATACCCAGCATCGCTGTAATGACGCCAATCGAAACGTTGACGGCATTGGCATCGCCTTGGAGGAGCAGTACGGGCTGTGAGACAAAGACATACGGAATAATAAAAGCTGCAATGGCCAGCTTGACCGCTGTGACTCCCGCTTTCATCGGATTGGCCCCTGCTATACCTGCTCCAGCGTAGGCGGCCAGACAGACGGGGGGAGTGATATCAGCGACGATTCCGAAATAAAAGACAAACATATGAACGGCGATGACTGGAACATCGAAGGCTAGTAATGCAGGTGCCGCCATTGTGGCCGTAACTACATAGTTTGCCGTGGTCGGAAGTCCCATGCCTAAAATGATACAAGCAATCATGGTAAAGAACATAACGAGGAAGAACTGTCCATGAGCCAGATCAATAATACCGCCGGCGATTTTAGGTCCTAGTCCAGTAGTTGTTACAGTCCCCGCAATAATCCCCGCAGTCGCACAGGCAGCAATAACCGGTAATGCTACTCTTGCGCCTTCCTCCAGCAGTTGAATAATTCCTTTGAAGGACATTCGCGTGTCCTTTCGGAAAAAGCTGATAATTAAGGCGGTAGCTATTGCAAAGAGCGCGGCAAAGGTGGGTGTGTAGCCCACGAGTAAGCAACCGACTATGATTACTAAAGGTAAAAATAAATCAAGCCGTTTAATAAGCTGCTTCAGCTTCGGAAGCTCTTCTTTTTTCAACCCCATAATTCCTTGCTTTCTTGCTTCAAAGTGCGTGCCAAGAAAGACTCCGGAGAAATAAAGCACCGCAGGAATAATGGCAATTACAATGATGTGGTTGTATGGTACCCCAGTATAAGAGGCCATGATAAAAGCAGCAGCTCCCATAATCGGCGGCATAATCTGACCTCCGGTTGAGGCAGATGCTTCCGTTGCTGCGGCAAAGTGGGGTTTAAATCCGGCATTTTTCATCATAGGAATGGTGAAAGAACCAGAACCAACCGTGTTCGCAACTGAGCTTCCACTGACCATACCCTGAAGTCCGCTGGCTGCCACCGCTGCCTTCGCAGTCCCGCCTGTAAAACGGCCGGTCAATCGTAAGGCAATATCATTAAAGAATTGGCCGATATTGGTTTTCACTAAAATAACCCCAAAGAACAGGAATAAAAAAATGTACGTGGAAGAAATTTGAATGGGAATCCCAAATATAGAAGTAGAACTAAAAAACATTTGGGTCGCCAGAGTCGGCCAATCATAACCAGCATGGCCAATGATGGGGATGAACTGGCCGAATAAACCATAAAGCAAGGCGAGGATGGCAATCACTACAATAGGTAATCCAACAACACGCCGAGTCGCTTCCAGTAATAACAGGACTCCTGCTGTGGCTACAAATTGATCAAGATAAGTAAAACCAAAAATAATCGCCTCGTTAATCAATCGTTCGTAATTAAAGACTATATAGTAATTGGCAAATAATGCGATTAAAGCGAGTATAGCATCATACCAGGGAACACCCCGTTTATTCGTTAAAGAAGATTTGACGGGATATAAAAGAAAAACTAAAAATAATGCCGTACCTAAATGAATCGCACCTTGAATTAAAGAAACATACGCGCCTCGGAAAGCTGTGTAGAGCTGAAAGATCGTTAAGAGGCCGCCAACAATGAGCGTGACCCATCCCCATGGGCCCAAGTTTCTTCTAAAAGCGCTTTCTTTATCGTACTTCGCCATCAGGTCATCTTTATTTACTTCTTGAGAATCTTGAACTGTCACATTCTAACCTCCGTTCCCCTCTAGAAAGGAGTAATCAGTTGAAAGAACCGGACAATAATGCCCGGTTCTTCCTCTTGCTGTTTACTTGATTCCAGCTTCTTTAAAGTACTTTTCAGCACCTGCATGAAACGGCAGTTCTTTCGCGCCGGTCATGGCACTGTCTTTTGTAATTAATTTAGCTTGAGCAATACTCATATCTCCTTGATTTTCATAAAGAGTTTTCGTTAATTGATAAGCTAAGTCTTCACTTACTTGATTTTTAGAAGCTAACAATAGCGCCATGGCGGTAACTGTCTGCACAGGCTCGTCCTGCCAGTCGTAAGTGCCAGGTTCTACTGTATAAGCTTCATACTGACTATTCTCAGTGACTTGCTTCAAAGCATCTCCTTCGATGTTAAGGAATTTAACTTCTTTCGTGGATGCTTGTAATTCATCAGTAGTAGAAGAAGGAACCCCAACTACAGCAAAAGAAGCATCAATGGTACCATTTTGCAGCTTACTCTTAGCGTCGCCAAAACCTTCTTCATAAGCTTTGTAGTCGCCTTCTTCAAGTCCGTAAGCGGATAAAACCAATTCTGCTGCTGCACGGGTAGCTCCGCCTGGAGGGCCAATAGCTACTTTTTTCCCTTTTAAGTCTTCGATTGACTTTATTCCAGTTGAATCTAATGTAACCACCTGCAGTGCTTCAGGATAAAGAGAGCCGATAACTTCAACGTTATCAATCTTTTTCCCCTTGAATTCACCTTCTCCGTTTATTGCATCAAGCATGGTCGTATTCTGTGCAATTCCCAGCTGGAAATCACCGGATTGAATCTTTGCGATGTTTTCTACAGATGCACCTGATTCAACCGAACTGACATCAAATCCGTCCATATCGATATTATCAGACCAGAGATTAGCCATTTCTCCACCAAGTGGATAGTACACGCCTCCTACACTACCAGTTCCCATAGTGAGGTTTGTTTTCTCTCCCCCGCCATCGTCACTGTCACTGCTGCTCGATCCTCCGCCATTGCCGCTTTCACCACAGGCGCTTAAAAATATACCTGCAGCCAACATAATGGCAAGAAGAAGTAAAGAATTCTTCTTCATAAAATACCCCCTCAATAATATAATACATATTTAAAACATACTGATTAAAAATCAATATGTTAAATATCCCACATGGATAGTAATAATATACTCTTTTTAATAGATATTTTACCGTTTATGAGCGAAAATAACAAGAAAATTCAGATTAAATACAGTTTATTGTCAATTCTATTACGCTGCGTGTTCTGTGTTTTTTGACGAGCAAACTGCTAGGTGTTCTATTTAATATAAGGGTGATGTACTTTTCCTTGGAGGAAATACTCACTGTGGACCCTCATTCTTAGTTCTTGTGGTAATAGACAGTCTCTGGTTTGGTAATGTAATGCGAGAACAGGTAATTCGCTTGAAATCAAGTCTTCAAGTAAAGTGCAGGATTGTGGAAGACTCGATTTCGAGACATTTGTTGAGATTGTAGGGGCTGCGGGGAACGACTCGCTTTCCGCGGGCGCGCGATGAGCCTCCTCGAGCTGTTCGCTCTGCGGGGTCTCATCCTGCACTCTCCTCCCGCAGGAGTCTCCCCGTTCCCCTCCGCCCCTTGCTGTATTACTGCTCTCGAAATCTAAACCTCATCGGCTAGTATAGCGGTTTTGGTGCGGAAATTCTGTTTAAAGTCCAGTCGTAGATTATAAGGATACATTGATTTGTAATAAGTGTCTGTTCATCCAGATGTAGAAAGGTAGTGTGGGGAATGTGCAACGTTTTTTCCGTCGCTTGCTATTAAAGCAGAGAACCAATTTCCTATATAGACTATTTATAACTACATGGTCTGTATTTTTGTATCTGTCTTAGCTTATTTTTCCCGAATTTAATTTTTCCGTTCTCCCAATAATCATAAAGAGGTCCGGGAAATTGCGAGACTCCTGTGGGATGTACATGATAGGTGAGATCCCGGAAGGAAAAGCCTGAGGAAGCTCACCACATGCCCACGGAAAGTGCTCAAATGCGGAATCGCCCGGGTAGACACGACACGCATAAGCAGGAACATCAAAAGGGATGTGATCTTTCATTCCGTTGATGTTCCTGCTTATGACGCGAGTGTCTGGGCGATGCAGCTGGCCGAGTGATTTCCCGGACCTCTAAACTCTGTCAAACGAAACGGAAATCTTCAAATATCTTGAATCTTAGTCTTCAAGAATTGGGAGCTAAACTGGAATAATGAATTCCTTTAATCATGCCCTCGTATAACTACTAACACTAAGATCTAACATTAATTTTTATTAGCAGAATGAATATGTAATTGAGAACGGGGTATAGAAGAAGTAGTTGAAACTATACCGTCCTGCTTGTATAGTTAACAGCATAAATTTGTAAGTTAAGGGAGATTCGAATGGGCAGAAGTTCTCGGAAGACAGAAATTCTTCATGCGGCTTCAAAGATCGTCAGTGAAGAGGGAATATTCAATTTAACTTTAGAAGCCGTGGCCAAACAAGCAGGCATTTCTAAAGGCGGTTTGCTCTATCATTTTCCGTCCAAAGAAGCATTAGTTAAAGGAATGGTTGAACATTTGGCTGCCAACTATCAAGAGAAAATCAGAGAGAATGCTGAAGCGGACCCAGTCAAAAAAGGGAGATGGACCCGTTCTTTTCTTGATGTCACTTTTAATCAAAGTTATGAAAATAAGGATATGAATGCTGGTCTGATGGCAGCAAAGGCGGTTAACTCTGATTTATTACATCCCATTCGCGAAGCCTATTCTAACTGGCAGCATGAGATTGAAAATGATGGACTCGATCCCGTACAGGCTACTATAATCCGTCTGGCTATTGATGGTATTTGGTTATCAGAACTATTTGATATCTATCAAATTGAGACTACGAAAAAAGATGAAGTGTATAGAACATTGAAAGCTCTGACAGAAGAATAATCAACGCTTTAATGGCTCTACCCAACTGGGTGGAGCTTTTTTTTGCGGGCAAAATCCGGTCTTGTACCAGTCTTCTAAACCACTCTGTTTAACTGAATTGTAAGCCTTTTTTACAAAAATACTTCCTCAATAGTTTGGCCAGACCCCCTTGAAACAAAACCGTCTGGATGGTACAGTTTTGAATGTATTAACAAACCGTCTGGATGGTACAGTAATTTTTTATATAGATAATTAAGCAGAAGGAGGCAGTAAATATGACTCAAAAAGTATTACTCACTGCGGCCGTTACAGGGGCCGGAGATACGACCGAAAAAAACCCTCATGTTCCGGTGACGCCTAAGGAGATCGCAGATTCAGCGATTGAATCAGCTAAAGCAGGGGCAACTGTTGCCCATGTGCATGCAAGGGATCCAAAAACTGGCGGCATCAGCCATAATCCTGAACATTATCGTGAAATTGTCGACCGGATTCGGGAGTCAGAAACAGATGTGATCATTAATATTACTTCTGGAGGCGGCGGTGACTTTATTCCAAGTCTAGCTACGCCGGCAGCAGGTGGAGAAGGTACGGATATGCAAACACCGGCAGAACGTCACGAGCCAGTTGGAGAACTGCTTCCGGAAATGTGCACGCTGGACTGTGGCAGTACAAACTTTGGAAATATGATCTACCTAAGCCCGACAGATTGGCTTCGTGAGCAGGCGAAGCTTGTGCAGGAAAGCGGCGTCAAGCCTGAACTGGAATGCTTCGATACAGGTCATATTCGTTTTGCTAAACAGTTAATAGCTGAAGGTCTGGTTGACGGCGATCCGATGTTTCAATTCTGCCTGGGAATTCCTTGGGGAGCTGAAGCAGACGCTGAAACGATGCTATATATGAAGAATCGTCTTCCTGACAACGCAAATTGGTCTGCTTTTGGAATCGGACGGATGCAAATGCCGATTGCAGCACAAGCGGCTTTAATGGGCGGTAACGTACGCGTAGGTTTAGAGGACAATATTTACTTGAAAAAAGGTGTTATGGCAAAAAATGAACAACTGGTTGATAAAGCAGCTGGAATGCTTCACGGAAATGGCATAGATATTATGACACCGCAGGAAGCACGCGAACAATTCAACCTTCGAAATCCATACATGGGAGGTCAATCCTAAATGACAACTATTAAAAATATTACCGTCGTTGGAACGGGTGTCATCGGTAATGGCTGGATCGCTCGTTTTCTAGCGCAAGGCTATGATGTTATCGCATTTGATCCAGCAGAAGGTGCCGAAGAACGTACTCGGAATGCCGTCCAGCTTGCTTGGACTTCTCTAGAGGAACGAGGTCTTGCCGAAGGGGCAGACCAGAATCGTTTAACATTTGCAAAGACGATCGAAGAGGCAGTCTCTCATGCAGACTTCATTCAAGAAAATGTGCCGGAGCGTGAAGAGCTGAAGAAAAGCGTCCTGGAGCAGATCGATGCTCATAGTAAACAGGAAGCTATTATCGCTTCCAGTACGTCAGGAATCATCCCGAGTACGCTGCAATCCGGTATGCAGAATCCAGAGCGATTCATCGTCGCTCATCCGTTTAATCCCGTGTATTTACTGCCACTTGTAGAAGTAGTCGGAGGGAAGAATACATCCTCCGCCACCATCAAACAAGCGTGTGATTTCTTTGAGTCCGCAGCTATGAAGCCCCTTGTTATTCACCGCGAAATCGATGGCCACGTGGCTGACCGTTTAATGGAGGCTTTATGGCGCGAAGCTCTGCACCTGGTCAATGATGGTGTGGCGACAACGGAAGAAATCGATACAGCTATTATTTATGGAGCAGGATTGCGCTGGGCACAAATGGGACCATTCTTAACCTTCCACTTAGCGGGAGGAGAACAAGGAATGCGCCACATGCTAGAACAATTCGGTCCTGCCCTTAAGCTGCCTTGGACGAAGCTAGAGGCACCAGAATTAACGGATGAGCTAAAGGAACGTGTCATTGAAGGCTGTGAAAGCTATGCTGGTGATGAATCAGTCGCTGAGCTAGAAGCGAAACGCAATGAGTTCCTCGTGAAATTACTAGATTTAGTGGAAGATTACTGGCCAGCATCTAAAAGTCTTGCTAAAGAGTAAAAAAATAGAAGATGGAGTGATGAATGTGCTTGAATCTGCATTTAATTATCAGGATCATGTCCGCCATGAATGGGTCGATTATAACGGACATATGAATGACGCTGCCTATGCCGCCGTTTTCAGTAACGCCGTAGATCAATTCATGGATTACATTGGCTTAGATGAACGAGCTCGAGGATCCTATGAATATACGATTTTCACTTTGGAAACACATCTTTGCTACTTGAAGGAAGCGCATGAACAGGAAGTAATTAATGTTTCCATTCAAGTATTAGATTACGATTCCAAAAGGATGCACGTTATTTTTACTATGAAAAACGGGCAGGGCGACTCGCTTGCAACCAGTGAGCAAATGTTAATGGGAATGAGCACGGCAGAGAACCGGGCGGCACCCTTCCCTGAATCTGTAGCTCATACTATTCAGCAAATAAGTAAAGCGCATGAACATTTAGACACGCCTAAACAAGTGGGCAGACAAATTGGCATAAGACGATAAGTCATCACTTGATCAGGAATATAGAGGAGAATGTTTATGAATAAGATAGAAGTCAATAATATGACGAAAATTTTCGGATCTCATCCCAATAAAGGGCTGGATCGTTTAAACAAAGGCGAACAAAAGGATCAAATTCTGGAAGAAACAGGATTAACGGTAGGGGTCAACCAAGCCTCCTTTGCCGTTAAGCCTGGCGAATTCTTTGTCATTATGGGACTGTCCGGAAGCGGTAAGTCTACCTTGATTCGTTTGGTGAACCGTCTTATTGAACCCACAGCTGGTGAAGTTTACATTGACGGCGATGACATTACGAAAATGACTCAGGACAAGCTTATTGATACAAGAAGGAAGAAGCTTGGAATGGTCTTCCAGAAATTTGGTCTATTTCCCCATAGAAACGTCCTGGATAACGTAGGCTACGGTCTAGAAATTCAAGGGATGAAAAAAGCGGAAAGAGAAGAAAAAGCGAGAAAATCAATTTTGGATGTAGGGTTAAAAGGATATGAAGCAAGCTATCCCGATCAATTAAGCGGCGGAATGCAGCAGCGTGTCGGCCTTGCAAGAGCACTTGCCAATGATACTGACATTCTGTTGATGGACGAAGCCTTCAGTGCACTTGATCCCCTCATCCGTAAAGAGATGCAGGATGAATTGCTGCATTTGCAAAAGAAATTAGGCAAAACGATTTTATTTATTACCCACGACCTGGATGAAGCCTTGAAGCTTGGGGATCGTGTAGCGATTATGAAAGATGGTCGGATTGTTCAAGTCGGTACCTCGGAAGAAATCCTTGAAAACCCGGCGAATGATTACGTCTCAAACTTTGTAAAAGATGTTGATCGTTCTAAAGTTCTTGAAGCGAATCATGTCATGCAGAAACCTGAGGTGTTAACCACCTATAAAGACGGTCTCCGTGTAGCCGTTAGAAAAATGGAAGAAGTCGGTGCCTCTAGTATTTTTGTCGTCGATAAAGAAGACAATTTCAAAGGACTGCTGACGATTGATGACGCCATTCATGCTTATAAAAACGGTACACCTTTAGAAAATGTTCTGATTGAAGACGTAGATACAACATCTCTTACCACCCCGCTCAATCAATTAATAGGAATTGCCGTGGAGACGAAATATCCGATTGTGGTCCTTGAAGACGGAAAATTGATGGGGATCATTTCAAGAGTTTCTATTCTTTCAGGCTTAGTACTCGGTAAAGATCAAACAGAGGAGGATGCATCATGAATTATTTCTATTTTCCATTAGAAGAATGGACGAATACATTTGTGAATAGTTGGCTTCTCCCTGTATTGGGCGGCTTCTTTGATCAAATTAGCATTGCGCTGGGAGCGTTCATTACAGGAGTAACGAATCTGCTCATAGCGATCCCTCCAGAAATTATTACTCTTGTTCTTATGTTACTTGCTTGGAGAGCAGCTGGAAAAGGAATTGCTTTATTTACTTTAATCGGCTGTATTTACCTAGGGTCGGTCAATCTATGGGATGGAGCGATGCAGACAGTGGCCGTGGTAATTGTTTCTACGATTTTATCCATTATCGTCGGTGTGCCTGCAGGAATATTAAGCGCCACGAATTCCGTATTTGATAAAATTATTCGTCCAATTTTAGATTTCATGCAAACCCTGCCAAGCTTTGTATATTTAATACCTGCCATTCTATTATTTGGACTTGGCGGCGTACCCGCAGTTATTTCAACATTTGTCTTCGCAACTCCCCCTGCCGTACGTATGACGAGTTTAGGGATTAAACAAGTCCCTGCTGATGTTGTGGAAGCATCAAGAGCATTTGGATCGACTTCTAAACAGCTGTTGTTTAAAGTTCAGCTTCCAATGGCAGTACCGACCATTATGGCAGGAATTAATCAGACAATCATGTTAGCTCTGTCCATGGCTGTTATTGCCTCCATGATTGGAGCACCAGGGCTTGGTTCTACCGTGCTTTCAGGAATTTCTAAAGTGAATGTTGGTCTCGGATTGACAGGTGGTTTAGGAATCGTTGTATTAGCTATTATTCTCGATCGTATTACTCAAGGATTAGGAAGAAAAGTATAAAGATAAAGGAGAAATGACTAATGAAAAAGCGTATATTATTAACTGTAATCACAACTTTATTATTATTTATGGCGGCATGTTCCTCAGACAAAGAGGCAAGCAGCAAATCTTCAGATGAATCAAGCAAGGGAGAGACGATCACCTTTGGAGTGACTCCTTGGACAAGTACTGTGCCTCCGACTAAAATTGCCGGTCTGATTTTAGAGGATATGGGTTATAAGGTGAAAGAAACGAAAGCCGATGCCGGTGGAGTTTACATGGGTCTTTCTCGCGGCGATCTTGATGTATTTATGGATTCATGGCTTCCCATGCACAAAGTTTATCTTGATAAGTTTGGTGACAAATTAGATGATACAGCCGTCAGCTATCCGAAAGCCGCTACTGGCTGGGTTGTTCCAACTTACATGAAAGACATTAATTCTGTTTCCGATTTAAAAGGAAAAGAAGATGAGTTTAATAACAAATTTTACGGCATTGAAGAAGGCGCTAGTGCCACAGAAGAGTCCAACGACATGATCAAAGACTACGGACTTGATATGAAACAGGTGAATTCTTCTGAAGGCGGCATGATTGCCCAAGCTTCTCGTAAAATTGCTCAGAAAAAACCAGTCGTCTTCTTTGGCTGGCGTCCACATAGCATGTTCAACAAATTTGATCTCAAAGTCTTGAAAAACGACAAAGGGTACTTTGAATCCTCTTCCGTTCATGTCATCACGAACAGTAAGCTTAAAGATCGTGCTCCTGATGCCTACAAGTTCTTAAGCAATTGGAGTATTTCCATTGACGATGTGGAGGAAATGATCGTCCAGATCGAAGAAAAAGGGAAAGATCCGGAAAAAGTGGCTCGTGAATGGATCAATAACCATCAGGATAAAGTCGATAAAATGATGGGTAAATAAGAAGCACAGAAAGGACCTGTATAGTGATATGCAGGTCCTTTCATAATTCCTCCTAAATGGAATAATACGTGTGTAGATTCACATTTAACGATCCTCTTCAGGATTAAACAGTACCTTTTCAGTAAGGAGAAAGAAGGGTGAAAAATGATGGAAAATCCATCCATTATTGTAGATGAAGATGTACCTTGTAAACTAAGAGATGGGACAATTCTATACTCTAATATTTACCGGCCCCAAACAAATGAGGCATACCCAGTCCTGCTTACCCGTCATCCTTACAACAAGAATCTTCCTGACTTTTCTCATCGGTATGTAGATCCACTAGAATTGGCACGGTCCGGTTATGTTGTAATCATCCAAGACGTACGGGGGAGATTTGCTTCTGAAGGAGAGTTTCAGCCTTTTATTCAAGAGCCAGAGGATGGGTATGACACGGTAGAATGGGCGGCGAACCTTTCGTATAGTGATGGAAATGTGGGGATGTTTGGTTTGTCATATTACGGGTTCACGCAGCTGTACGCAGCATCAGAGCGGCCGCCATCATTAAAAGCTATTTTTCCAGCGATGTCTGGAAGATATTTTTATGATGCTATCATTTCCACGGGTAGCATCTTTCATCTTGGACTATTTACTACTTGGCTGCTGGATTCTGTTGCTCCGGATTATTTAAATAGAATCCAGAACCCTGCAAGTCATATGAAAACTATTCACCAGGATCTGAACCGAATTTTCGATTGGTATTCCTACAAACCCATGAAAGATTGGCCGCCGCTTCATATTCATCCTTCCCTGGGAAAATTGTTTACTTGTTATTTATATGCGAATGAGAGAATCATAGATGAAGCGCATAGGAAATCAGAAGCGAAGGCTTTGGATCTGCCTGCCTACCACTTAGCGGGCTGGTACGATTGTTTTTTAGAGTCTTCTTTAAAAAATTATCAGGAGATGAAAGAATCCTCTACCGTTCAAAAACTTATTGTTGGTCCATGGAGTCATGGGAATTTTCAAGCGCTGGTTGGCGAGAGGTTCTTTGGAAATCAAAGTTCAGGAAGTTCGATTGACCACAAAGTAAGTCTTACGTCACTTCACATTAAATGGTTTGATCGATGGCTCAAAAATCAAGGAGAGACGGAGCTAGAGACAGAGCCTGTCCACCTGTTTATTATGGGCGTTAACGAGTGGCGGGGAGAACAAGAATGGCCATTAGCTCGAACGAAGTATACTCCCTATTATTTATCGAGTGATGGAAATGCCCATCAGTATTCGGCAAATTTAACCCCTCAGCTTCCTTCGTCTGTGGGATATGATTCTTACATTTATGACCCGGAGAATCCTGTGTCGACTAGAGGAGGTGGGACACTGTTTTATTTAGGAATGAACAGCGGTCCTGTAGATCAACAGGATTGG
The DNA here is from genome assembly GCA_963739045.1 of uncultured Bacillaceae bacterium. GTDB lineage: Bacteria > Bacillota > Bacilli > Bacillales > Halobacillaceae > Halobacillus_B. The sequence goes on from CAVTYY010000004.1 coordinate 201,401, forward strand.
AAACGCAGGGAAGATATACTTGTTTACACCTCCAGCGTATTGGAAGAACCATTGGAAGTCACCGGTCCAGTGAAAGTAATTCTCTATGCTGCGTCCGATGTTCCATCCACTGACTTCACTGCTAAACTTATTGATGTTTGTCCAGAAGGGAACGCCTATAATTTAACCGATGGGATCAATCGGGTAGCTGTTAGTTCTGGAGAGGTTCAGCGGTATGAAATTGAGATAGGGTCCACAAGTAATGTGTTCTTGCCTGGACATTCACTTAGAGTGGAGATTTCTTCAAGCAGTTTCCCTCAGTATGATGTAAATCCTAATACTGGAGGTTCAACTTTGGAAAGTACTGAAATGCAGCAGGCGAGACAAGTCATTTATCATGGAGAGAAATACCCTTCCCACATTCTATTGCCAGTAATTGCGCAAATCTAATAAAATAATAAGGAGCCGCTCAAACCCATTGTAATTTGAGCGGCTCTCTATCATTTGTAAAAAGAGGTTGTGATCCGCCTCTTTTTACAAATAGCTTCCTATTAACAAGCGAGGATAATAATCCTAGGAAAGTCCTCCTTGGAGAAGTATCCTGTTTATTAAATTTTCTGTAATATTGATAGCTTTCTGTTGTCCTTGCCAAGTACTCATGTTATTATTTACATAATCTTTTTACGAATAGGAATGTGCAAACGTATGCGCAAGCTGTATGAAAAGATTATGGATCTATTTTTTTAATAATTTATGAAAGCGGATTCACTTATTCCAAGGAGGGGGAGCATGTCGGTCACAATCAAAGATGTCGCCAAGAAAGCCAATGTCGCACCCTCTACAGTGTCCCGAGTGATTTCAAACAGTCCGCGGATTAGCGAAGCAACCAAGCGTAAAGTTCGCGGGGTTATGAAAGAGATGGGGTACCACCTGAACTTTAATGCCCGGGTCCTCGTCCGCAAATCGACCCAGACCATTGGGATTGTAATGAAATATTCCTCCAGTCATTCTCTGGACAACCCATTCTTTTCAGAGTTATTAAGGGGGATCAGTGCTTCCTGTCATGAAAACGATTTCAGTATTAATCTTACGACCGGTGATTCTGAGGAAGCTATTTTTAAAGATGTCGTAAAAATGGTGCAAGGGAAAAGAGTAGACGGTGTCATTGTACTGTATTCGAAGAAAGACGATAAAGTCGTTCCTTATTTAAAGGAGGCCGGCTGTCCTTTTATAATGGTTGGCACTCCGGCTGGCAGGGACAAGGAAATCTTATACGTCGACAATGATAACACTGAGGCAAGTAAAGAAGCGGCCAATTATCTGCTTAAATTAGGGCACACAAAAATTGGATTTATCGGAGGAGATTCACATTTCGAAGTCACAAGTGACCGATTGGAAGGGTACATACAGGCTTTGCGGGAAGCAAATCTTCCAGTTCATAAACCCTACATGAAGACTCTTGAGTTTGAAACCACCCGCTCCTATCAGATCGTCTCCGAAATTGTAAATCTGTCCGATCCTCCAACAAGTCTAGTGATCTCAGACGACTATAATGCCTTGTCCGTGCTTGCTGCTTTACAAGAGAAAAATATATCTCTGCCTGAAGAAATGAGTGTGATCACGTTTAACAATACGATGATTACCAGACTTTCCCGTCCGCAGCTTACCACGGTAGATACCCAGTCCAGCAGGCTTGGTTATGAAGCTGCCAGGAATTTGATCGAGCAATTACAGCACCCGGATATAGTAAGAAAACCTGTCATTATTCCTGCAAGCATTGTGGAGAGAGAGTCCTGTAAACCGATGAAAGTTAAATGATAAACCAAAGAGGAGAGATTATATGAACGTCGTAGTATGGAATGAAAACCGCCATGAAAAATCTAATCCAGCAGTTTCAGAGATTTACCCTGAAGGAATTCACGGAGTTATTGCCGATTTTTTAAATGAAGAAAATGTAAGCGTTACAACAGCAACATTGGATGAAGAACAGCATGGTCTGACTGATGAAGTTCTAGCAGAAACGGATGTTTTAGTCTGGTGGGGACACAAGGCTCATGAAGAAGTAACCGAAGAAGTTGCCGAAAAGGTTAAGCAGCGTGTGCTTGACGGAATGGGACTTGTTGTTCTGCATTCGGCCCACTTTTCTAAAGTATTTAAAAAGCTGATGGGAACGTCTTGTGATTTGAAATGGAGAGAAGCGGATGAGAAAGAACGTATATGGGTAGTGGATCCGACGCATCCGATCACGGAGGGAATTGGGGAGTACATTGAGCTTGAGAAAGAAGAAATGTACGGAGAGCACTTTGATATTCCTGCCCCTGATGAACTCGTTTTTCTCAGCTGGTTTGAAGGTGGAGAAGTCTTCCGAAGCGGTGCTACCTTTAAACGAGGAAGAGGGAAGATCTTTTATTTCCGCCCCGGCCATGAGACATATCCTACCTACTACAACAAAGAAGTGCAGACAGTGATCAAAAATGGTGTCAAATGGGTGAAAAACACGAGCACCCCTGCACCGGTTTATGGAAATGCCCAGCCGCTTGAAACCATTAATAATTAATAAAGGAGTTTTTTCTAATGTCTAGCTTTAAAGTAGCTGTTATTGGCTGTGGAAGCATTGCACAGCACCGTCATCTTGTGGAATATGATCTTCATCCTGATGTAGAAATTGCGGCCGTCTGCGATATTGTCGAGGAACGAGCAGAGCAGGTGGCGGAAAAGTACGGTGTTACAGCAGTGTACACGGATTATAAAGATCTCTTAAAACAAGAAAAGGTTGATGCAGTGAGCGTTTGTACCCCGAATGCTTTTCATGCAATGATTTCCATTGATGCATTGAACGCAGGCTGTCACGTTCTCTGCGAAAAGCCGATGGCCACTTCTCGAGAAGAAGCGGAGAACATGATCAAAGCAGCGAAGCAAAGTGGCAAGAAACTGATGATTGGTCATAATCAACGATTTGTACCCTCTCATCAGAAGGCGAAGGAGCTAATTGAAGCTGGAGCACTCGGCAAAATCTACAGTTTCCGCACTACTTTCGGTCATGGCGGCCCTGAAGGCTGGAGTGCCGAAGGAGAAGATACCTGGTTCTTTAAAAAGGAACAAGCGTTCATTGGAGCTATGGGGGATCTGGGCGTGCATAAGGCAGATTTACTCCGCTATCTGCTAGGAGAAGAATTTACAGATGTTGCCGGATTTATCGAAAATAACGCTAAAGAAAATATTACGGTGGATGATAACGCCGTCTGCATTTTAAGAAGCGAAAGCGGCGTAGTTGGAACACTAACTGCCAGCTGGGCCTACAAACCGCAGGAGGATAACTCAACGATCATTTATGGAGAAAAAGCTATCCTGCGCCTCGAAGATGATCCGGTACATTCCCTTGTCGCGCAGTATGCAAATGGTGAAGTGGTTAAATATGAATTAGGACAGATTCAGTCCAATGAGGACGGCGGTCAAAGCAATTCACGCGTCGTTGAACATTTTGTCGCAAGCATCGTGAATGACCTTGAACCACTCATAAACGGTGAGGAAGGCATGAAGTCACTAGAAGTCATTCTTGGAGCACTCAAGTCAGGAGAAACTCGTCAAATCAGCAGCCTGGAGAAGGTTGCCAAATGACAAAGTTGAAAATGGGAATTATCGGAGTGGGAGGGATTGCGCAGGGACGGCACATCCCTTCCTATCAAAGTTTAGACAACCGAGTAGAACTTATAGCAGTCCAAGATGTAAATGAGGAAAGGGCACAGCAAGTCGCTGAGAAATTTAACATCCCTAAATCCTTTAAACGATATCAGGACTTGTTTAAAGAAGTGGATGCGGTAACCATCTGTACACCGAATAAGTTTCACGCGGAAATCGCGATTGCTGCGCTAGAAGCTGGAGTGCATGTGTTGTGTGAAAAGCCTATGGCGATGTCCACGAGTGAATGTAATTACATGATTGAAGCAGCGAATCGTTATGATAGTGTGCTTTCCATAGGCTATCACTTCCGGCATATGCAGGAAGCTCAAGTAGCGAAAAAAGCGATGATCAATCAGGAAATTGGCGAGCCACTGGTTACAAGAGTCCAGGCGATGAGAAGGAGAAAGGTTCCTGGCTGGGGAGTGTTTACGAATAAAGATCTTCAAGGCGGAGGCAGCTTAATTGATTTTGGATGTCATCTGCTGGATTTGGCTCTCTGGCTGCTCGACGATCCTAAGCCGGTCGAGGTGATGGGACGAACCTATGACCGACTGAGTAAAACGCCGGGCCAGGTCAATGACTGGGGGGCTTTTGATCACGAATCGTTTAATGTAGATGACCATGTAACGAGTTATATTACCTTTGAAAATGGGCTGTCTATGCAATTTGAATGCTCCTGGGCAGCAAATATTAAAGAAGATGAAACCAAGTTAACGATTTCCGGAGTGGACGGAGGGCTAAGCGTCTATCCATTTGAACTGTATCAGACTAAGTATGGTGAGTTGTGGGACAGTACTGTGAAGATGCGAAATGAAATGGACGATCCAGGAGTTGCCCAGGCGGCAAACTTTGTGGATGCTTGTCTAGGTCATGCAGATTTGATTGTTGAACCAGAGCAAGCTTTAAAAGTAACTAAGCTCATAGAAGCCATCTATGAAAGCAGCGAAAAAGGAACAAGCATTAAATTATAAGGTAGGAGGAATGCAGGATGAAACTAGGTGTATTTGCTGTATTGTTTTCTGATTTATCATTTGAAGAGATGCTCGACCGTGCCAAAGAATCTGGTTTAAAAGCAGTGGAAATTGGGACGGGAGGCTATCCAGGAAGTGCTCACTGTAATGTGGATGAGTTACTTGAAAGCGAAGATAAAAGAAAGGAATACATGAAGAAAGTTCAGGACCGCGGTCTTTCTATCAGCGCTTTCAGTTGTCACGGGAATCCAATCTCTCCTGATGAAGAGTTTGCGAATCAATGCCATGAGGATTTTGTGAAAACGGTAAAACTTGCGAGCTTACTAGATGTTCCTGTGGTGAATACGTTCTCGGGTACTCCAGGCGGTCACGAGGGAGATCAATCTCCGAATTGGCCCGTCACCCCTTGGCCGAGTGAATACTCGGATACTCTGGATTGGCAGTGGAATGAGAAACTGATTCCTTATTGGAAGGAACAAGGGAAATTTGCCGAGGAGCATGGAGTGAAGATTGGACTCGAGCTTCACGCTGGATTCCTTGTTCATACCCCTTATACAATGCTGAAGCTTCGGGAAGCAACCAGTCCTGCCGTTGGAGCTAACCTTGATCCAAGCCACTTGTGGTGGCAGGGGATTGATCCGGTTGCTGCAATTAAAATCCTGGGAAATGAAGACGCTATTCACCATTTCCACGCGAAGGATACATACATTGACCAGGACAATGTGAACATGTACGGGCTAACCGATATGCAGCCGTACAGCAATGTGAAAACACGCGCGTGGACCTTCCGTTCTGTAGGATATGGCCATGGCACTCAGGAATGGTCTAACATTATTAGTGCATTAAGAACGTATGGCTATGATTATGTGATTAGCATTGAACATGAGGATCCGATCATGTCTATAAATGAAGGATTCAGCCAGGCTGTGAAGAATTTGAAATCCGTTATTATTGAAGAACAGCCAGCAGAGATGTGGTGGGCGTAACCTAAGAGACCAGCATTCTAGTCATTAGAATGCTGGTCTTTTAATGGGTGTTGTTGGTAATTGATGGAATAAATGATAGACTAAGAGATAGTTCTAATAGGACCTACGTCCTGTTAAGAAAATGTATCGGTATTTTCGCAAATAAAAAGCTATAATGCGCAAATATAGGGTGGTTTATGCAAATAAATCTATAAAAACGCAAAATAGCTTTCATTTTTAAAGGGGGACTTTATCATTAAGCAATTATTAAAAGTATGTGCTCTTGCGGCGGCGGGATTGTTTGTTTTTTCCTTGCCCTACACAGCCCACGCAGAGACGCACTCAACTAAAGAGATTAATAAGATGCTGACAGACGCAGCGAACGAGGCAGACATTCCGCCGGAGGTTGTTAAAGCCATTGCCTTCGTGGAAAGTAACGGATGGAATCAGGATTTGATAAGCAGCGATGGCGGCATCGGAATCATGCAGGTGACAAGTAATATCTGTAACGATGATCAAACTCCAGAAGCTAACGGCTGTTACGATGAAGATAAGCTAAAGAATGATATCCAGTATAATATTAATGCTGGCGTGGAAGTTCTAAATGAGAAGTGGAAGCTCGGCGACAAAGGGGCGATTCCGACTATCGGCAAGAATGATCGCCATAAAATTGAGTCATGGTACTTTCCAGTGATGGCTTACAATGGTCTGAAGCCTGTAAACAGCCCGGTTGATCGTAACGGTAACTTGAACGTGAACAGCTATCAGTATAAAGTATTTCAAAGAATCGAAAATTCCAGTCTGGATCATAAACTAACCAGCTTGCCTTTTCAGATGGATGATTTCTCTTATGATCGTAATTCGAATGAAAATATTACATTTAATAAAATGAATTATGATCCATCTCCTTTATTGACGGAATCTACTCAAATGTATAAAGGTGGAACTCAGCAATACTATATCCCCGCAGCCAATCTTAAGCAGAATTTAAGTGATGATCGTGGACGAGAGATCGAGGATGAAGTGGTTACGATCACTAGTAAGCCTGTTGTTGGTTTGAAAAATGAAAACAGGTACAATCACTTTGTGTATTACAAAGTGAAGTATGGGGACAATTCGGGCTATATTACCTCTAATGCAATTAGACAGTTCCCGCAGAGGTTAAAAGGCAGCAACCGTATTGAAACAGCGATAGAGATTGCAAAAGACGGCTGGAAAAATGGTGCGGACACGGTCGTTTTAACGCGTGCCGACGAATTTCCAGATGCTTTAGCAGGAGCACCATTAGCGCACAAATTCAACGCTCCAATATTATTAACGAATTCAAAAGAACTTTCGAAGGATACGGAAGAAGCTATCCAAGAATTAGGGGCGGAGCACGTAATTTTATTAGGCGGATCCAAACACGCTCTTCTCCCAACCATTGCAGACCGTTTAACCGATCTCGGTATCACGAATGAACGAATCAGCGGAACTAATCGTTATCAAACCGCGCAAGCCATTGCAGAAGAATTAGGTTCCAAAAGTGGTAAAGCAATAGTAGCGACGGGGGATAAATTCCCAGATGCCTTAGCTGCAGCTCCTTATGCAGCGAGAAATGAAATTCCTATATTATTAACAAAACCAGACCAATTACCTGCAAGTACTAAGGAATCCTTGAAAGGCGTTCAAAATACTTTAGTAACAGGCGGACCCAATGCAGTTAGTGAGGAAGTAGAAGGTCAACTCCCTCATCCAGTTAGAAAAAATGGAACGAATCGCTACGAAACTGCTAAAGCGATTGTAGACTACAGTATTAAATATGGAAATATTAAAACAGATAAAGCATTTGTGGCCACAGGGGAAGACTTTGCAGACGCTTTAACGGGTGCAGCTTTGGCAGCAAAAGAAGAAGCACCGTTACTTCTAGTGAAGGGTAAGCAGTTAACAACCTCTACAGAAAATGTGATTAAGAACAACAGCATACCTGGTTTTGTCATACTAGGTGGAACAGGACCTGTCCCATTCGAAGATGAGCAGCAGCTTGCCTGGTTATCTTATGCATTAGAACAATAAAAAGCTTTAAAGCCTATTCCTTGTTTTCAAGCAGGGAACAGGCTTTTTTAGTGTGTTTTTCTTATAATAGGGGTAAATGAATAGAAAGAGGAGGAATAATATGAATAAACCAGTTATTGGATTCATCGGTACAGGCGTTATGGGAAAAAGCATGGCAGCTAGATTACTAGATGAAGGTTATCAACTTAATATATTTACCCGTACATATGAAAAAGCAGTCCCTTTACTAGACAAAGGAGCTACCTGGAAAGATAGTGTCCAAAGTCTGGCAAAAGATTCTGAGGTTATCATTACGATGGTCGGTTATCCGCAAGATGTGGAAGAAGTTTATTTTGGCGAACAGGGTTTGATTGAAAATGCTGCTTCTTCTACTTATCTAATTGATATGACTACTTCTTCTCCTGACTTGGCGAAACAGATTGACCAGGAAGCAAGGAAAAGAGAAGTTCGTACGCTTGATGCTCCTGTTTCTGGCGGAGATATCGGTGCGAAGAATGGCAAGCTTTCGATCATGACCGGTGGAGATAAAGAAGACTTTGAACACGTAAAGGAAATCTTTGAGGTATTGGGCAGTCAAATCGTTCTCCAGGGACCGTCGGGTTCAGGTCAGCATACAAAAATGGCCAATCAGATCGCCATCGCCACCAATATGATTGGTGTGACAGAGGCACTAGTCTACGCAGAGGCGGCCGGTCTTGACCCGGATACCTTGCTTGAAAGTATTAGCGGAGGGGCTGCGGGGAGCTGGTCGCTGAGTAATCTTACGCCCCGGGTTATTAAACGAGACTTTTCCCCTGGATTTTTTGTGAAGCATTTTATTAAAGATATGGGAATTGCGCTTGAAACGGCAGAAAAAATGGAGATTGATTTACCTGGACTTAAGCTTGCCAAGCAAATGTATGACCGAATAGCGAAAGATGGGGAAGCGGATAGCGGAACTCAGGCGTTGTATAAATATTACCAATAGAATCGCTGTTTTGAGTCTGAGGAACTAGACGAGACTGGAGGGGGATTCAATGAATCGCTAAGATCTTTTCAGGTTCGTTCTATTTCTTTCCAATCGGCGCTGACGCTTAAAAATAAAGAGATATTTACGCGGTTAGAATTGTAAAAAAATCCTGACGTATGGCATACATACGTCAGGATTTTTTTGTGTCATGATAGAAACACCACAGGTAAACGTGGAGTATGAACGGAATGGAGGTCATCCAATGTTTAAAGAGAATGATTTTATAACAGGGTTTAGATGGGCGCTCCTTCTCAGTATCCCGTTATGGTGTTCTTTTATTGGCTGGCTTAAACTAATTAAGGAAATGGTTTAAACGTCTAAGTGAATGCATACTTATATCACGTAAGCTGGCTCAAGCGGCCAGCTTATTTATATTTTCTTAGGCAGAGTAAAGGTAATAGTGGTGCTGTGACCTTTCCTGCAGGAAGCTGTGATCCTGCCGTCATGCTCTTCAATGACTCTTTTCGCTACGGTAAGTCCAAGGCCGCTGCCTCTTGGTGCGACATGCCTGGCCATATCAGACCGATAGAAATGCTCGAAAATATGAGGCAGATCCTGATCCAGCATCCCCGGTCCATTGTCTTTCATAGTCACGATGATCTCTCCAAGCTTCTCTTCCAAATGAATTTCAATAGCTTTATCTGCTTTATCAATATACTTTAAACTATTGTCCAAAATGCTTACGATCACACGGCGGATTTGGTCAGGGTCTACCCTTGTTTCAAAGGACTTCTCTTGATCGGCAGAAAAGGTAAAGGACACTTCATCCCACTCCTTCTCGAATTCTTCCATAATATCAATAAAGAATCCTCGTAAATCAATATTCTTAAAACGGAACGCTAATTTTCCAAGATCTAATTGGGAAAATAAGAACAGATCATCGATTAATTTATCGATCACCAGTGCTTTCGTGTGGATCGTTTGTACGTTGCGGCTGACTTCTTCCTGAGATACCACAGCTCCATCCCGCAGCTCTGTAGCACATCCCTTTATCGAAGTCACCGGTGTTTTTAAATCCTTTGAGATATTTTCCATTAATTTTTTTCTGTTCTCTTCAAAGTGAGCTTCCAGCTGTTTTGATTCGTTTAGCTTGATACGCATCGTTTCAAAATCTTCCGCAAGCTGTCCGATTTCATCTCTTCGTAAACGTTCAATATACTGGTCTGTTTTGCCTTCATTGATTTCCTTCGCTGATGCCAGCAGTCTTTTCAAAGGAGTCGTGACTCCAAAGGAAGCTCGGTGCATAAATAGACCGATTGTAATGGCTAAAATAATCGCTAATGCGGCCATGCGGAGGATTTCCTCATTCATGTTGATTGGGAAGTATTGAATTGCAGCTTCTACTAGTCCAAATAATAGAAGTGATAGTAGTGTCATCGCTATTGTATAACCTATAAATCGCTTACGAATCACGGTGGTCCCGCTCCTTTATGTATGTATTATCTTTAGCATATACCATTTGAATTCAATGAGTCTATAAATTGTAACAGATCGTGGAGATATTTGGAAAGCTGCTCTCTTAGTCTGTGAACATATAAAGTCCAGCGCCAAAGAAATCTTTCCACAGAAAGAGGAAAGATTTTATTCGCTAGAAAACCCGAACCATTGATTTTACATTGGTTCGGGTTTTCTGAGTTTTGATATTCGAGGATAACGCTTTACCTACTTACTTCGCTTTCCACGGGCACAGCTTCCGTTAACTATTGGTAAGCTGGATTAGTAATAAAGGGCTGAAAATGCTCTGCTACTACTGAAAGCTTATCCATATCAGAAACATCCTGCTCAAATAGTGGAATCCTGATTTTTTTCTGCTTCGTAAAGGTTTCGTCAATTTGCTTTAAATATTCTCTTTCCTGCTTCCGGCGTTTTGCTAAAAATTCTCCATCAGCATAGTCAGGGAGAACTTTATTGACGACGAGTGTTTTAACAGGAAGACGGTGCTTAGATAATTGGTTAAGGGCATTATTTGTTTCTAATATCGGAAGGCGTTCAGGAATCAGTACAAACATAAACTCAGTCCTTGATTCATCTAAAATAATATCCCTCACTGCAGCGAACTTCTGCTTTCTTTTTTGAAGAACGTCGAATATAGGATCATCCACTGGCTCTCCATCATTGAGCAGTTGAGTGTAATCATCGTTAATTTTTTTCCTTCGTTCAATCATCCCGTCCATCCAAACGCTCATGAGTTCAGGCAGAGTAAGCAGCCGTATGGTATGGCCGGTAGGAGCCGTATCAAAGACAATTTTATCGAACTGATCTGCTTCTTCCAAAATGATAGAAGTAAGGCGGTCAAACAAAGCGGCTTCATCTGCGCCTGGGGAGGCGGCAGCCATGTCAATTTGCCGGTGAACTTCTTCTACCATTCTCGATTTAACCAGACCCTCTAGATTATCTTTTACCCCTTCGATATATCGTTTAGATTCACGAACTGGATCCACTTCACTGCCCCAGAGATTTTCAGCAAGCTTCGTTTTGCCATGGCCAAGAGGTTTATGAAATATGTCCCCAAGGTTATGGGCAGGGTCTGTTGAAATCACTAACGTCCGCTGGCCGGCGTTTGCAAAGGCAAGCGCAAGGGCGGCAGAAGTCGTCGATTTGCCGACTCCTCCTTTCCCTCCGACAAAGAGGATATGAGGGCTTTGTTTTTCTGTATTCATGAAGAAGCTCCTTTCTAACAGCAGCGAATTCCATCGAGAGGCGACTTTTCCATCCCCATGCGGAGATGCCAATCGTGGAATTTCTCTATCATGTGCGGATAAAGTTCAAGCGTATAATAAAAGGCAGGATTAGGGATGCCGAGCATATCTGAATAGACTAGCAGCATAAACAAATCTTCCTCGTCCCTAAGTTCTCGTGCGACTTCCATTTTATGAGGCAGACTTAAAACTTCATCATAAAATGCGGCTAATCGCTTAAAAGAGAATTTCTTATCTTTCATAATGATACAGCCTTTCCTGGATCAGTTGATCATAGTTACTTATATTGTCTGTGCGGGTTCCATCCACAAACACAGCATTGTATTTAATATCCAACAAGAAATGCTTAATTGCTTCAGCTAAAGAAATATGATGTTTCCGAAACCTTTTTACAAAATACACGCTGATTGCCAGTAAATTTCGCGGGTCTACGAAAGTTACGGACACTTCATTCCCGTATTTGTCCCTGGTTTTTTTATATAAATTTCCAAGGTTTTCACGGTCTTCCTTATGGTGATCGAATGCATCTTTCATAGAGACGAGCCCATCTTCATCATCACAAATGCCCCCGCAGCAACCCATCCCGATTTCCTTCTCCGGCCGGATAATTAACACTTCAACCATTGGGGATCACCTCCTGATCAATGGGAAAGCCGTGCAAAGTGGCACGACTTTCTTGTTATCTGGAACTATAAATGGTTTACGCATGATAAATTTATTGCGGATAAACGCCTTATTCTGCTCCAGGTCCTTCCTACTCGTGTTCATGCGCTCTAAGCACTCTTGCTGACACTGTCGTCCGCTCCTTTGCGAATGGCAGAAAAAGCGGTCAATAATATCCAGAAGGTGAAAACAAGAATGATGGCACCGAAACTGAACAACAGCCAGTCGCTCCCTGAACCCCATGGTGCCCATTGGGTTAGAACTTGCGAAACCATGGCCCATAGAGTTACAAACATGAGGAACAACATCGGAACCATAGTCGGCCAATAGTTTCGTCCCTGACGCTTCAGCCATATAGATATCAAGAGTAAACTGATGCCCGCCAGCAGCTGGTTAGAAGTCCCGAATAGGGGCCAAAGCAAGTAGCCGCCAGATCCGAATCCTTTGGGTCCCTGAGGCAGTATAGTCAGGGCCGCGCTAGAAACTACAGCGGCTGTAGTGGCCACGTGGGCTTTTGTTAATGGTTTAATCTTATATTCCGTTCCTAATTCAGCAATAATATATCTCATTAACCGTACGGATGAATCCAGCGTTGTCGCTGCGAAGCTTACTACAATGACAGATACAATAGTGGAAGCTACCGCCGCCGGAATTCCTAAGCCGGCAGCAAGCTGAGCTGCCCCTTTAATAAACACTCCTAACCCGGCATCACTAGCAGCTGTAAAGCCGCTGTATGTTGCACGGAATTCCTCAGCTGTAGGGAAGAAGGTGATAACAGCAATGATCGCTACTAAGGCAAGGGCACCTTCGCCAACGGCTCCTAAATAGCCAACAAATCTTGCATCCTTTTCATTGCTTAGCTGCTTAGAAGAAGTTCCCGAGGAAACTAACCCGTGGAATCCTGAAATCGCTCCGCAGGCAATTGTAATAAACAATAGCGGAAACCATGAAGTATCCGCATTGCTGTTGCTTACTGGAGCAGTTATTTCTGGATTTGTAAATAAGAGACCTAAATAGAGTAGACCTAACCCCACTATTAATTGATGAGAATTGATATAATCCCTAGGTTGAAGCAGCTTCCATACAGGAAGGGTGGAAGCGATGTAAACATAAACCATAAGAACGATGATCCAGGCGAAAAATGCTAGAGAAGTGGCGTCCATCCCAAATAATGATGTGGCCCCCTCACCGCCAAAGTATTTAACGAGATCAATCTGCAATGCCGGTACATAACTCGCAAGAATTGCGGTTGCGTACATTACTGCAAGAGCCACTATGGATGGAAGCAGCATGTTGCCCTTCCGCTTATAAACACTGTAGCCAATCCAAACCGCTAAAGGAATCTGAATAAATACCGAGAGAACACTTGCCGGAAAGGATATGAACAACTTAGCAATAACCCAGGCAAACACAGCGTTTACCATTAACACTAATAATAAAATAATGAATAAGAACAACACTTTCGCACGCTGTCCAATCAGTTTGCTGGCAAGCGTCCCTACTGATTGACCTTTATTGCGCAAAGATAAGACTAATGTTCCGAAATCATGAACGCCTGCTGCAAACATAGTTCCAAGCAGCACCCATAGTATGGCAGGAAGCCATCCCCAGTAAACAGCTATCGCAGGCCCGACAATCGGCGCAGCGCCTGCTACGGATGTGAAATGATGTCCCCAGAGAACAAATTTATTAGTAGGAACAAAATCCACCCCATCTTCGTACTTATGAGCAGGTGTTACATAGTTTGGATCTAAACGATAGATTCGTTCTGCAAGAAACTTGGAATAATACTTATAACCTAAAATAAACACAATACCACCAGCTATGGCTAACCAAATACCACTCATAAAAACCCTCCTCTGAAAAATGTATGCGCTTCCAATCATTTACCATTATACAACAATATTTTTAATACTAGCAAACTAGTTTACTGATTCTTCCGAAAATAAGACAATATGAGGATAAACATTTATTATCGACAAAACCTCAGATATTTCCCAGGAAATAATATATGAAAGTGTCCAAATAAATCGAAACTTGAATAGATTTCTATATAATGGAAGGGTTTGTTACAAGATTTTAAATAAAATGTAACTCACATTCGAAGCTAGTTGCGGTATGATAGGAAAATAAATTGCAATACTTTGTAGTAAATTGTCTAATCACAGCTATCTATTGAACGAGGTGAAACAATGGAACAGAAACGCATAAGAAGACGGAGAAAAAGACGATTGAAGAAAAAGTGGAAAGTGATATTTACTAGTTTTCTCATTTTGTTTTTAGCAGGCGGTGCCTATCTTTACAGCATTTATGCAGAAGCAAAAAGTACAGTAAATGACAAAATTCATAAACAAGTCTCCTCAATTGATCATGAGCAGACTCAAGAGAAAATTAAAAATGAAAAACCGCTTAATATCTTACTCATGGGAGTGGATGAACGGGAGGGGGATTCGGGCAGATCGGATGCTCTTATGGTCCTGTCAGTTGATCCCGCCCATAATCGAAGTCAGCTGATCAGCATTCCGCGCGATACGCGAGCTACTTTAGTTGGCGGAAACTCTTCGCACTCAGGAACCAAGGACAAAATCAATCACGCGTATGCTTATGGCGGCGCGGATATGTCAATTAACACCGTGGAAAATCTGCTGGATATTGATCTTGATTACTATGTGAAGATGAATATGGAAGGCGTGACCGAGATGGTTGATGCTGTTGGCGGAGTTACCGTTAATAATGAGATCGATTGGTATGATGAAGGTTATTATAAAAAAGGCTATCACTATGAAAAAGGACCAATACAGTTAGATGGAGATCAAGCCCTGGGTTATGTAAGAATGCGCCACGAGGATCCTAAGGGAGACGTAGGAAGAAATGAACGGCAGCGGAAGGTTATTAAAGCCATAATAGATAAGGGGTCCAGTATTAAGTCCGTCAGTCGGATGTCCGATATGCTGGATGTCCTGGGCAATAATATGGCGACCAATATGGATTTTGATATGATGAAAGATATGCTGTTGAACTATCGAAGCGCTAAAGAGAACCTGACAACCTATCAAATGACCGGTCAGAATGAAAGAATTGATGGGATATTCTACTATCAAGTACCTGACGAGGAAATCCAAAAGGTTCATGATAAAATCAAAGCCTATAATTCTTAATATAAATGGCCTTTAGAACAAGAAAATTTACTCATCAATAAACCCGAACCAATGATGAATATTGGTTCGGGTTTTCTTTGTTTTGAATTTAATGAAGATGCCGTTTCGTCCATCTGACCGAGAGTACGGCCAAGCATCCGTTTTTTCACTTTTATCCTGAATCTATTTCCAACTAAAAAATAACCATTGCGAGACACGTGGATATAATTAAACCAATCGTTACAGGAAAGAAATTCTTCCTCACTAGTTCCATTACAGGGACACCGCAGAATCCGGCGATCGCAATCATAGAAGACCAGGCAATAATCGTACCTCCACCCGTCCAAATGGAGCCCATCTGTCCAATCGCTGCTAAGGCAGCCGGGTCAATATGGCTATTGGCGAGCGAAGCGGATAAAGCTCCGGTAAGTGGAAGACCTGAAAACCCTGAACCGTCAAGTCCAGTAATAATCCCAATGATAAGGATACTGAAAGCTGCTAGGAAGGCGCTTTGAGGGAGAAAGCTTTGTGTAGATTCGACCAAATCAAACAACAGCGCCGGCGCTGCATCCGGGGAAGATGATAGGATCTCACCTGCAAAATCGGAACTGCCTAAGAAGAAGAAACCGGCAATGGGAATGACTGGACCCATCGCTTTAAAGGCAAATACAAAACCTTCAGTAATATGATCGCTAATGTAATCTAAGGAACGATGCTTTCCGAATGCTACCGTCGATAAAAGTAAAAGAATTACTGCAACTCCTCCGATTAATGCCGCCCCGGATCCGCCTTCAAATCCACCCATTCTTCCAGAATTAAGTTTTGCGTAAACCATATAAATCATTACTGCAAGCATAGAAATAGGGACTAATAGAGCAAATACCTTACTCCATAATGTTAGATTTTTACCATTTTCGGTATGCTTTCCTTCATCTTTGAGTCCTTGCATGGAACGTATTTCCATTTCATTAAGAGGATCATGCTTCGTTCTAAAGCTGTTTTTGTTAAGAAAGTAAGCAAGACCAATAGCGATAGCTCCGGTTATGAGGGAAAGGATAAGAGCTTTATCCATAACACCTGCTGTTTGAATTCCTGCTGCTTTAGCTGATAAACCCGGCGCTACTTGAATGACATAATCTGAGGATAAAGCCATTCCTTGACCAGCAAGGGTCACCGCTGCCGCTGCCATCATAGCTGGCAGTCCTGCTCGAATCGCGGCAGGCACGAGCAACGCACAAATAAGGGGTACAGCAGGGGTCGGCCAGAAAAACAAAGATATAATATATGTGACGGCAACCAATACAAAGAAAGAGATATGGCTGTTCACCATAATTTTCTGCAACGGCTGAATCATGCGGCGATCAGCACCAAGATCCCGTAACGAATGGAGTAAGGCCACCATGAACGTAATAATTAGAAAGATGTTGAAAAGTTCTTTCGCTGCCACTAAATTCGCCATAAATACACCCGTGAACCCACTGACTAAATTGCCGTTAAAAACCCAGGCTACAAGAAACGTTCCAAGTAAAGTCGGCAGTACCACACCTTTACGGAAGATCATTGTTATGATGATAAGCAATGTGAAAACTCCGTAAATCCAATGGGAAAGAGTTAATTCCATAGTGTATCCTCCTTGAGCTCAATACTCTAGGAGTAGGTTATGCTGCAAGAGACGGACCGGTGAGAGGGGAGGGTAACGGAACGGAACGTACAGAGATTAAGAGGATCATAGTAGCTCTAAACATTTTCCAAGTTCAGGCTTTAAGTATAGTATGTTAAACTAAATAAAAATTAAAGCGTTCTCATAAGGGGCTGTCCACCATGAAAAATAAACTCCAGGTTTCTCTTAAAACTAAAATACTCGGACTGATCCTCACGCTCATTATTATCATCATCATTTCTCTTGCCGGAATATTCGCTTATTGGGAGAAAGAACAGACGGAAAAGCAGATGGGCGAGCTTGCTCTCCAGGTGGCTACCACGGTATCCTTTATCCCCTCTATTCGTGAAGCTTTTCAGACGACCAACCCGTCCTCAGTCATTCAGCCGATTGCTCAACGAGTTCAGAAGCAAGTAGGAGCCGAATTTATCGTTGTAGGAAATAAAGAGGGAGTGCGATATGCACATCCAGATGAATGGAAAATTGGACAAAAAATGGTGGGGGGAGATAATAAACGAGCTTTGGAAGGGAGAGAGTATTACATATCAAGAGCGGTCGGAACGCTTGGCCCCTCCTTAAGAGGTAAAGCTCCCATCCTGAATGAACAGGGAAAAGTAATAGGAATTGTTTCTGTTGGATTTTTAATTGAAGACATTCACACAGCGTTTATCAAGAAATTAAAGAAGATTGCTGGTATTTCTATAATAGTCTTAGTAATCGGCATTGGCGGTGGCCTGTTACTTACCCGGAGCATACGTAAAGACACGATGGGGCTTGAACCATATCAAATCGCTTCCTTGTTTCGTGATAGAGAAGCTGTGCTTTCCTCCATAAGGGAGGGGATTATTGCGATTGATCAGGACAGCAGAGTCACCATGATAAATCAATCCGCTAGAAACATGCTTTCTATTGAACAAGATGTAACAAAGAAACTCATTCAAAACGTTTTTCCTAAAACAGAGATGACCCGAGTCTTGCATTCTGGTGTGAGCGAAAAGGACCGGGAGCTTTCATTAAATGATCGCACCATTATTGTTAATCGCACGCCATTACTTGAAGGAAGCAAAGTTGTCGGGGTGGTGGCAAGCTTCAGAGATAAGACTGAAGTAAGAGAAATGGTTCAAGCTTTGTCCGAGGTGAAACGCTATTCCGAGGGGCTGCGTTCCCAGACCCACGAATTTACAAATAAAATGTACGTCCTGTTAGGTTTATTGCAGTTAGGAAATTATCAAGAAGCTATGGATGTCATTCAATCTGAATTTCAAACCTCACAATCTCATACAAGAAGTTTAGATCCCATTATGGATGAGACAGTGAAAGCGATTATCTTGGGAAAACTAAGTAAAGCCTCAGAGTTGAAGGTTGATTTTACGATTGATGAAGAAACCTTTTTAGAGGAGATGCCTCCTCATATTAATCGTTCAAAGTTAATTACCATCTTAGGAAATTTAATAGATAATGCCTTTGAAGCTGTAAGTCATCAGCAGGAAAAACATGTGCAGTTTTCAGCGGCAGATATCGGCAATGAGATCATCTTTGAGATTACAGACAATGGACCGGGAATTTCAGACGACATAATGCCTTATATATTTTTTAGAGGATTTTCTACGAAAGAAGGAAGCCAGAGAGGGTACGGGCTGTCCAATGTGAAAGAAATTATCGATGAGTTAGGTGGAACATTTGAAATAAGCCAGCCTTCTGGAGGTGGAACTGCTTTTACTATATTTCTCCAGAAGCAAAGAGAGGAGCAGACAGGATGACACGAGTTGTAATTGCTGAAGATGACTTTCGAGTAGCTGGGCTGCATGAGAAATTTTTGCATGGAATGGATCACATTGAAATTGCAGGTAAAGCACTGAATGGAGAAGATACACTGAAATTAGTAGAAGAAACGCAGCCTGACCTGCTTTTACTGGATGTGTATATGCCAGATCGGCTCGGGACGGATTTATTGCATGAGATAAGACAGATTACGAATGAGCTTGATATTATCATGATAACCGCCGCTACAGATAAAGCTATGATCTCACAGTCGCTTAATTACGGAGTGCTGGACTATATTATAAAACCTATTTCAATGGAGCGCTTTCGGTCTACGATTGAAGCTTACCAAGAGAAACGGCAGCTCATTGATAATCATCACACTCTTGATCAAAGCATAGTCGACCAGCTTATAGGCAAACAGCAAAGAGATCCATTGGGACAGCCTGAGCCAAAGGGGATTGATACGATCACGTTAAAAAAAGTGAGAAAGCTATTAAAAGATTATGCAAGTGAAGGAATCACTGCAGAACAAGCGAGCGATCATATGGGAGCTTCCAAAACAACAGCGAGAAGATATTTAGAACATTTAATATCTGTAGGAGAAGGAAAGGCGGAGACTAAATACGGGAAAGTTGGCAGACCAGAACGAAAATACTTTTATCAAGACTAGACTTCAATCAGTGGAGTCTAGTTTTTTTGTTGTATGGGGAAAGGATAGTGCCAGAAATGTGAAGGAAGATCGCTTCACACCGCTGCTCGTCTTATGCTGGTCGGGGCAGAACAGACGCTTCTACATTAGGGGAATAATTTTTATGATTTTTATTCGGTTTATTTTTTAAAAGAAACTAATTTTGAAAACGGTTACATAGTGAGGATAGTCCTTTAAGATTTAATTATAAACATTCAAATTATTCTAAAAAGGAGAGGGATTTATGAAGAAGTGGAGTATTTTTGGACTTTTAATTCTTATGCTTATGCTGGCAGCTTGCAGCAATGACTCGTCCGCCAATTCCAGCGGGGATTCAAGTGATTCAAATGGAGAATGGAAACCTGAGCAGCCGATAGAGCTTGTAGCGCCGGGCGGAGCAGGCGGAGGCTGGGATACCACAGCCAGAAGCGTGGCTAAAGTCATGCAGGAGGAAGGAATCATTAAGGATGACATTGGTGTTGTGAATAAATCTGGTGGTGGAGGAGCCATTGGCTGGGCTTATATTAACAGTATGAAAGGGAAGCCGAATCACATTTTTGTTTCTTCTCCTCCGTTAATCTTTGTTCCACTAAACGGTCAGTCTAAACTGGATTATACAGACTTCACACCACTTTCCAACATGATTGCCGACTATGGTGCTTTTGCAGTTAAAGCTGATGCCAAGTGGGACAACCTGAACGATCTTTTCGCAGATATGAAGAAAGATCCTTCCAGTGTCACTGTAGTTGGAGCTTCTTCACCAGGATCTATGGACCATATGCAATTTGTGAAATTAGCTAAGGCCGCTGGTGTGGATATTAAAAAGATTAAATATGTTTCTGCCCAGGATGGTGGAGCCCTAACACAGATTTTAAATGGCAGTGCGGATGTGTATTCAGCTGGTGTTGCCGAAACGGTCGAACAAGTAAAAGCTGGTAAGATCAAAGTACTTGGCATAACTTCTGAAGAACGGTTAAAGGGTGATACTCTATCTGATTTCCCTACGGCTAAAGAACAGGGAATTGATGCGACCTTCGTAAACTGGAGAGGCTTCTTCGGACCCAAAGATATGAGTGAAGCTGAAGTTAAGTATTATGAAGATAAATTTAAAGAAGTCAGTGAATCCGATGCATTTGCAGATATTAGAAAAAAATATGGCTGGGAAGAAATGTACATGGACAGTGAAGAATATAAGGATTTCTTAAAGCAGCAAACAAAAGAACTAGGCAGCCTGCTTGATGAACTGGGACTTGGAAAATAAATAATCAGGAAGGGATGACGATAAAGATTCTTTGTCATCCCTTCTCTATATGAAGGTGATACAAAATGCTGAGAACATTAAATCAAAAGGTAAGTATCTTTTTAATTTTATTTGCAGCCGGCTATTTATATTTAAGCTATAACCTCAAGAAGTATCCCTATGTACCTGTAGATTCTGATTTAGTTCCCAAAGTATTAGGGTTTTTACTTCTAGGATTAGCTGTTTTGCTGTTTTTTGATCGATCATCAGAAACAACGGAACAAAAAGAAAAACGGCATGTCCCGGGGAAAGATATTTTGGTGATCCTTGCTGTTGGGGCCATTATTTTTCTTTATATTTTGTTGTTTGAATTTTTGGGTTTCTTATTAACGACGGCACTCTTTATATTTGGCTGTTCTGCATTTCTAGGATACCGGAAATGGATTTCTAACTTGCTTGTTTCTGTGCTGTTTCCTACGGCACTTTACTATATTTTCGTTTACTTATTGCAAATTAAATTACCTCAGGGAATATTACCATTTTAAAAGGTGTGGATAACAGATGGGTGCATTCGATGGTTTAATGCAAGGCTTTCACGTTGCCTTCAGTCTACAAGGAATTTTATTTGTTTTTATTGGAGTCTTTATTGGTACATTTATTGGCATGATGCCTGGGCTGGGACCGATCAGTGCGATTGCGATTATGATACCAGTGACTTATGGAATGAATCCCTCCACCGCATTGGTGATGATGGCTGGGGTTTACTACGGGGCTGTTTTTGGCGGCTCTACTTCTTCAATTTTATTAAATGCGCCAGGAATTTCCGGAACTGTAGCAACTGCGTTTGATGGGTATCCGATGGCGCAGCGCGGGGAAGCGGGAAAGGCATTAGCCATTGCAGCCATTTCCTCTTTTGTAGGAGGAACGGTGTCTGTCGTTCTGCTCATGCTCTTTGCTCCTGCATTAGCTCAAGTAGCCGTTTCGTTTGGTCCCGCTGAATATTTTGCTTTAATGTTTCTAGGTCTCACGGCCATCTCTAGTTTGTCGGAAGGTTCCACAGTTAAAGCATTAATATCAGCAACAATGGGATTTATTGCAGTGACTGTCGGAATAGATGCCCAGACGGGTACTTCAAGATTTACGTTTGGCAATCCCAATTTGCTCGAAGGATTTGATTTCTTAGTCATTGCCCTTGGATTATTTGCTCTTGCAGAAGTATGTTCCTTGATTATTAATAGGAAAGATTCTTCCTTAAGCGAGCAGTCTAATATCGGCAACTTGAAGCTGAGTAAAAGTGACTTGAAAGAGATGCGCGGGCCGATGTCACGGCAGTCGATCATTGGGTTTCTCTTAGGGGTGCTTCCCGGAGCGGGTGCTACAATTGCCTCTTTCATTGGATACATTACGGAGAAAAAAATTGCCAAGAATCCTGAAGAATTCGGTAAAGGATCGATTAAAGGATTATCGGGGCCGGAAACAGCGAACAATGCAGCAACGAGCGGGGCGTTTGTTCCTTTATTGAGCTTGGGGATTCCGGGTTCAGGAACTACTGCAGTCATGCTCGGAGCCTTTATGGTAATGGGAATCCAGCCTGGACCATTGTTAGTGCAGGATCATCCCGATGTGTTTTGGGGAATAATAGCGAGTATGTATATTGGTAATATTATCTTACTGTTACTCAATCTGCCGCTGATTCCGTATATCGCCAAACTATTAAAGATACCGCGTCCGTTACTCATTTCGCTGGTGATTATCTTCAGTTTGATCGGTGTGTATTCCATCAGCTTCAATACGTTTGATCTGTATGTACTGCTGGCATTTGGAGTCATCGGGTATTTGATGCGGTTATTCTCCTTCCCGGCCGCCCCATTTATTCTAGCCTTTATCCTTGGCGGGATGATGGAACAGTCTCTTCGTCAGGCCCTGACTGCTACTGGGGGATCGTGGAAGATATTTGTGACCCAGCCGATATCTCTGACTTTATTAATTCTAAGTTTCTTATCCTTCTTGGTTCCTTTTCTCAGCAGTCAATGGAAGAAGAGGAAGGCGAGTGGTGATGAAAGCATGGAATCGAAACACACAGGCTGAACGAGAAAAAAAGCTGGAACGAAATAACACAGAAAACCCTCATTTCCTTATAAGGAAATGAGGGGTTTCTGTGTATAGTGATAGAAGAAGGTACAGTCTCAGGTTTTTACAGCAATTAGCGAATATTTAACGTAACACGATCATGGTGTTTCTTTAACGGAGAATCGTTAGTCATTTCATCATTGTATAAGTGACAGGCAACCTGATGATCTTTCTCTGCTTCCTGCCACTCGGGTTTTTTTTCAGCACATATATCCATGGCCATAGGGCATCGAGTGCGGAATACGCAGCCGCTTGGCGGATCGATGGGACTGGGGATTTCTCCTTCAATGATCACTTGTTCTCTTTCATCTTCAATATCTGGATCAGGAATGGGAATAGCGGATAGAAGAGCTTGCGTGTAAGGATGTAATGGACGACTGTAAAGCTGATCACTGCTCGTCAATTCAACCATGTGCCCTAAATACATTACACCAATCCGGTCAGAGATATGCTGTACCATGGATAAGTCATGAGCAATAAATAAATAGGTTATGCCTTTTTCCTCCTGCAGTTGTTCGAGTAAATTGACGACTTGAGCCTGAACGGATACATCCAGAGCCGAAATGGGTTCGTCAGCGATAATCATTTCAGGTTCTAAGGCAAGAGCGCGGGCTATGCCGATCCTTTGCCGCTGCCCGCCGCTGAATTCGTGAGGATAGCGATTGGCGTGATCGCGATTTAACCCTACTTCTTCTAACAGCTCGTAAATCCTGTTCATTCGTTCTCGTTTGGAAGAAAATAATTGGTGAATTTCCATCGGTTCTGCAATGATCTCTGCTACAGTAGAACGTGGGTTTAAGGAGGCATAAGGGTCCTGAAAAATCATTTGCAGTTTCCGTTTCAGCTGAAATCGGTCTTGCCTAGACATTTCATAGATGCTTTGCCCTTCATAGATCACTTCTCCATCCGTACGATCATATAAATTCATGATCGTACGACCGGTGGTTGATTTCCCACAGCCTGATTCTCCTACGAGTCCGAATGTTTCTCCTTGATAGATGTCAAAGCTGACATTATCGACAGCTTTGAGTGTTTTTCCTTTACCTACAGGAAAGTATTTCTTTAAATGTTTCACCTCTAGCGTTTTCTGTTTCTCCATGCTATTCCTCCAATTTCCCCCAATAGCGTCTGGCTGAACAAAGTTCTTTTTCATAGATGGTGCCATTGATATCAATGATTTCAATATTTTTCCCTGTGTTAGGGGAATGAAGCATTTTGCCTTCCCCATAATAAAATCCTACGTGATGGATCGAACCGTCTTCATAAGCGAAGAACAGTAAATCTCCCGGGTGCAGTTGATCAAGGGGAACTTCTTCTCCTGCTTTCGCCTGATCCGAGGCGTCGCGGGGAATTTCGTAGCCTTGGGCTTTGTGCATGGCATAGGCAAACCCGGAACAATCATAGCCGTACGAGCTCATGCCTCCCCAGAAATAAGGAAGATCGACGAAAGCTTCCCCTGATTTCAATATATCCTCTCCGCTCCCTTTTGGTATCGCTTCCCGAGAAGGGTAGAGCGAAACATCCTTGGTTGGGAGATAGCCTTCACCGTCAGGAGTACATACTTTAATCAATTCCCCTTCTTCCACCAGTGCGGGAAGAGAAGTAAGGTAACTGACTTCAAATTTTGGTTCGCGCTGACTGTTGAGCAGTATGCTGTGCCGAGCAATCACGACAGCAATTCCTTCCCCCTGCCAATTGGTTTCAGGAATTTCCTTCAATTGCCGGATGGGGACATACCCAGGGTAGCCCCGTTCATCCTTCATGGAAGGTTGAGTAGGGATAATGACCTTTGCCCATTCACCGGATTGATCATCCATAATCACTTCTTCTCCATATAATAACTGGGATTGTACTAAATTTTCCTCACTTAAAGCGAGTCTCGTTTCGTGAGTGAGTTTACTTAACCATTCCTTAATTAATGGTGGTACGGAAACTCCAGGCTCATCAATTTTTCTTGGTGCTTCCGGGGAAGTCCAAACTGTGGCTACGGGGACTTGGACGACCCAAGTGGTTCGTGAAGCGGTTGTGTTCGTCATCGGTTTACCTCCTAAGGAATATTAAGAAAGTACTCGATCAAGCTGAACTTCTTTAAGACCAAGTCCAGAGTCTGCCGGAAATGTGAGGGTGCTTTTATCATAATTGACACCCCCCGCTATAGGATCTTTCTTCAGCATCAACGGGGCATCGAAGTCGACCCGGGTCACGTTTTTCTGGCTGGCGGCAAAGTGGGCGGCCGCTGTAATACCAAGCTTCGTTTCAATCATACTGCCCACCATGCATTCGACTCCATAGCATTCAGCTAAATGATTAATTTTAAGTGCTTGATGAATACCTCCAGCTTTCATTAACTTAATATTGATTAAATCAACACTTTTCGTTTCCAGTACACGTTTTGCATCATAAAAAGAAAAAACACTTTCATCAGCCATAACAGGAAGGGAAGTTTGTTCTTTCACTTGTTTTAACCCTTCGATGTCCCATGCCTTTACAGGTTGTTCTACAAGTTCGACTGGGAGGTTTTCCTGTTCCATTTTTCGAATCGCATAAATAGCTTCTTTCACTGTCCATCCTTGATTCGCATCTAAGCGTATGGAAATTTGATTTCCTAAGCTATAACTTATAGTACGAATGCGTTCGAGATCTTTTTCAATGTCATCTTTGCCTGCTTTAATTTTTAAAATCGCAAAACCGTTGTTCACATAATTCTGAGCATCAGCAAGCATCTGTTCCTTGTCATTTACACTCACGGTGTAATCTGTTTCAAGCGTGCTCCGATAACCGCCAAGGAGCTGAAACAGGGGAAGATCACAAGCTTTTGCCAGGCAGTCATAGATGGCCATATCAATGGCAGCTTTTGCACTGCTATTCCCGACACAGCAGGTTTGCAATCTTTCAAACACCCATTCATGTTTTAATACGGATTCCCCATTTATAGCGGGTTCAATCATAAATTGAATCGCATATTCGATGCTGCTGAGACTCTCTCCAGTGATGACATGAGTGGGCGGAGCCTCTCCCCAGCCGGTTATGCCGTTGTCACATGTGATTTTCACATAAATGGATTCAGCAACAGTCACCGTCCGAAGCGCTGTTTTAAAAGGAGTGTGAAGAGGGACGGCAACACGGTAAGTATCAATTTTTTGGATTTTCATAATCCGCTTCCTTTCCTGTAACTCCTGGTTCGATGGAGAGTGTTTGACTAAAGGCGCATAACTCAGCTTCTGCTCCTAACGGAATAGCAAAGTGAGGCAGGCAGTGACCAATTTTAAAACCGGAAACAACTGGTTTTCCTAATGCGGCAAAATAGTGGCCCCAGACTTCCTCGAGAGGTAGAGACTCTCTCCGTTTCGCTGGTTCTGAGTCACTGAAATCCCCAATGATAACGCCTGCAGCTTCCTCCAATTTGCCGGCAAGCTGTAACTGACAAAGAAAAGAGTCGATGCGGTAGGGTTCCTCTCCAATATCTTCGATTAACAATAATTTATTATTCGTATCTAATTCATAGGGAGTACCTAGGGAATTTACAAGTAAAGAAAGGTTCCCGCCGACAATTTCTCCGGAAGCTTTTCCTTTTGAGATCGTCACAAGCGGAGAAATATCCCCTGAGTAACGCAGCTGCTGAGGATGAAACAGCTGATCGAACATTTGTTTAGAAACAGAATCAAAATCTTCTTTCCCCACATCAGAGCACAGCATAGGACCGTGAAAAGTAATCAATTTGGTTTTTTGGCGGATAGCCGTATGTAAGAAAGTTAGATCGCTGTAACCCCAGAAGATTTTTGGGTTGTTTTCAATCAATTTGTAATTGATCGATCCCGCGATTCTGCTCGTCCCATAGCCTCCGCCTGCGGAGATAACCGCTTTAATTTCAGGATTTTCGAACATGTAGTGAAGGTCAGCCAGCCGTTCGTCATCTTTGCCTGCCAAATAGCCGTAGGTACTAGAGAGGTGAGAGCCCAGCTCCACGTTAACTCCCAGACTTTCAAGAAAGGAAATCGCTTTGTCTAGTCTAGTAAGGTCAGGTGGACTTGCCGGAGCAATGACGCCGACAGTATCACCTTTATGTAATTGGCATGATTTAATCATTTTTAAATCTCTCCTCATTTAGAAAAGAGGCAGACTCGCAGCCATTGTGCAAGCGCCTCTTTTCTTAAATACCTTTATTTTTTATCTGCCCATTTTAATTCCAGGTAACCGACCGGGTGACGGACAATTCCGGACACGGAGTCTTTCTGCAAGACGACTTGGTTATAGAAATGAATCGGGAATATCGGCATATCATCAAATAGTACTTTCTCTGCTTGATACATATCTTCCCAGCGCTTCGCTTCATCCGTCTCCTGTTTAGCTTGTTCGATCAGCTGGTCATATTGTTTATTCGACCATCCTGTACGGTTCATAGAAGAATCGGTAATGAAGCTCTCCAAGAAATTGATAGGATCTGCATAATCAGCTAAGAAGGAGCTTCTGGACAATTGATGTTTTAAGTCCTTCTGGTTCTGTAAAAATACATTCCATTCCGTGTTTTCCAGTGAAACTTCAACACCTAGCGTTTCTTTAAACATTTGCTGAATGGTTACAGCGATCGCTTTATGCGCTTCACTTGTGTTATAGGAAAGAGTAATCGGCGGCAGTTCATCATAGCCTTCTTCCTTCATACCTTCTTTGAGCAGCTTTTTGGCTTGTTCGGGATCGTATTTAACTAAATCGCCATTATGCTTGCGGAAATCTTCCCCAGAAGGACTGGTGAATCCGTAGGAAACGAATCCGTAAGCTGGCTCTTCTTTATTCTTTGTGACGTAATCAACGATATCCTTCTGCTTGATGGCCATAGCAAATGCCTTGCGAATTTTCTTATTTTGAAAAGGCTCTTTATTGACATTAAACCGGTAAAAGTACGTACCCGCTTGATCTTGAATTTTCACTTCGTCACTATCGAGCAGTTTATCGGCCAATTCTGGCGGAATGCCTGAGGAATCAAGATCTCCGCTTTTGTACATTTGATATTCTGTATTAACGTCATTCACCATCGCCCAATGAACCTGATCAAGTTTGACCGTACCTTTGTCCCAGTAGTGATCATTTTTCTTCATTAGTATCTCGCTGTCATGTTTCCATTCAGCCAGAGTGAAGGGACCATTTCCTACAAAGCTTGAGGCATCTGCATACCATTCCTCATTTTCTTCCGCTACCTTCTGATTAATCGGAAAGAAAGCTGGATTGGAAATAATATTAAGGAAGTAGCCAGTAGGTGCTTTTAAAGTAACTTTTAATTCCTTATCATTCACTGCTTCAACCATGACGTCATCTGCAGAACCCTTACCATTGTTGTAAGCTTCCCCGCCTTCAATAAAATAGCCGAGAAATGCGGCAGGAGAGGCGGTTTCTGGATTTAATAATCGCTTCCAGGCATATTCAAAGTCCCCTGCAGTAACATCGTCTCCATTAGACCACTTGGCATTTTCACGAATGTGGAAGGTGTAGACTTTTCCATCATCAGATAGGTCCCATTTTTCAGCTGTAGCAGGTTGAGGTTTATGATCTTTGCCTAACCTAGTTAATCCTTCCATTAGATTATTCAGGACATTCCAGGATACAGAATCAAATCCTTGTGGAGGATCAAGGGAGGTAGGTTCCTCGCTGTTGTTTAAGTTTAATGTGGCGGAATCTCCACTCGCTTGCTCCTGATCGCTGCTGTTATCATTATCACTGTCCCCTGAACTTTCTGTAGTGCAAGCTGTAAGCACTCCAATTAGCAGGATTCCCAATACAATCGCTAACCATTTTTTCATAAGACTTCCCCTCTCATCATGAATTGATTGCCATATATTTTTTAGCTCTTTCATCCTTAAGCCAGCAGTCGACTTCATGGGTGTCACTAAGCACAGAATGAAAAGGATAAACTTTGCTGCACACTTCCATTGCCTGAGGACACCGGGCGGTAAACGGGCACCCTGCCGGAGGTGAAAATAAATCAGGTGGTGTGCCGTCGATAGGAACCAGTTTCCTGCCTTTTCGATCCAGGCGAGGGACTGAATTCAAGAGTCCCTGCGTATAGGGATGCTGCGGATGATGAAAAATTTCTCTGCGATTTCCTGTTTCGATAATTTTGCCGGCATACATGACTGCAATGCGGTCGGCTATTTTGGCTACTACGCCCAGATCATGCGTAATTAGTATGATGGATACCCCTGTCTCTGCTTGGATTTTCTTAAATAATTGCAGGATCTGTGCCTGAATGGTGACATCAAGCGCCGTAGTCGGTTCATCAGCAATTAAGAGTTCCGGTTCACAGATCAGTGCCATAGCAATCACAATCCGCTGCCGCATACCGCCGCTGAACTGGTGAGGGTACTGCTTCATTCGTTCCATCGGGTTAGGGATGCCAACGAGATTTAGCATGTCCAGGGCTTTCTGCTGCGCCTCTTTTGAACTGATGGATTGATGCTGCTTAAGTCCCTCCGTTAGTTGATTTCCAATCGTTAAAGTTGGATTGAGTGCGGTCATAGGATCTTGAAATATCATGGAAATGTCTACGCCACGGATCTTACGGATTTGTTTAGTTGGCAGTCTCGTTAAATCCTTTTGCTTAAAAGTTATTGTCCCCTGAGTAATCTTTCCGGGTGGAGAAGGGATCAGCCGCATGATACTGCTTGCGGTGACACTCTTTCCACATCCTGATTCTCCCACGATAGCGAGGGTTTCCCCTCGATTGAGATGCAAGTTTACTCCTCTAACGGCTTGTACTTCCCCGCCGTAGGTTACAAAGGATACGTGAAGATCTTGAATGGTTAATATTTTTTCCATGTTTTTTTACCTCCTAAGCTTTGGATCGAGCGCATCCTGCAATCCATCACCTAAGACATTGAAAGCAAACATCGTTGCCGAGATGAAGAAGGCCGGAAAGAATAAACGCCACCAATGACCTGATAAGATTACTCCAAGTGAATCGTTCGCCATCATGCCCCAGCTTGCATAAGGAGACTGAATCCCCAGACCTAAGAAACTCAGGAACGCTTCTGCAAAGATCGCAGTGGGCACGGTTAGGGTCATCTGCACTATAATTGGCCCCATCGTATTAGGAAGCAGGTTTTTACGGATAATCCGTTTTGTTTTTGCGCCGAATGACTGCGAAGCAAGCACGAATTCGTCATGCTTCATTTGCAGTACCTGCCCGCGAACGATTCGGGCCATTCCCACCCACCCGGTAACAGTTAAGGCAAGAATGATGGTGGTTAAGCTAGGACCCATAACAACGAGAAGCAGAATGACCACAAGTAAATAGGGAAGACCATACAGTATTTCAATAATTCTCATCATTACATTATCGGTTCTTCCGCCTTTATATCCGGAAATCCCTCCGTAAGCTACCCCAATGAAAAAATCGATAAGGGCGGCCATCAGTCCTACAAACAGAGAGATCCGTGCTCCATACCACGTTCGTGTAAACACATCGCGCCCTAGATTGTCGGTTCCAAACCAATGCGTTGTGGAAGGGGGCTGGTTTTGATTCGCTAAAGCTTGTTCAGACACGTTATGTGGAGAAATCATCGGCCCAATAATTGCCATTATCCCGAGCAAGATCAGAAAAACCAGCCCAGACATTGCTAACTTGTTTTGGCGAATGCGTCTCCAAGCGTCCTGCCAATAAGAAAGGGAAGGGCGCACTACAGACTCCGCTTCTCCTAAGTTCTTTTCTTTCGGTTTAAACCACTCATCAGGAATGGAAGATTGGGATTTTTGTTCATCTTTGGCTGCAGGAATCACGTCATTTCCCTCCTTCCTTATGTAGTTTGATTCTTGGATCGAGAATGCCGTAAGCAATATCCACCAGGAATAGCATAAAGACTAGAAACACACTGTAAAAAACGGTGGTTCCCATAATGACTGGATAATCCCGCTGATTAATTCCTTCTACAAAGTATTTCCCCATGCCGGGAATGGCGAAGATTTTCTCTATCACAAACGTTCCGGTCAGTATTCCCGCAAGCAGTGTACCAAGAATGGTTACGACGGGCATCAGGGCATTCTTTAAAGCATGTTTTACGACAATTTTGATGGGGGATAATCCTTTCGCCCGAGCCGTTTTAATATAGTCTTGCGTTAAGGTTTCCAGCATACTCGAGCGGGTCAGCCGAGCAATGATCGCCATGGGACCGGTAGCCAGAGCCAGGATGGGAAGCACCATATGCTTAGGGCTGCTCCATGTTGCGGCAGGGAAGAGCGGATGACTCACGGCAAGCTCCTGAATGAGCAGAGTGGCCAGGACAAAGTTAGGAATCGATATCCCTAGAACCGCTATGGTCATAGCTAAATAATCGATCATGCCATTATGTTTCAGAGCTGCGAAGACACCAAGAGTGACTCCCGATATTAGAGCGACCAATATGGTCCAGATCCCAAGCTCTGCAGAAATGGGGAAGCCGCGGCCCAGCAATGAATTAACTGTTTCTGTCGGTTGTTTAATCGACGGTCCGAAATTAAAGGTGGCTATGGACTTTAAATAGAGTACATATTGAACAGCAAGTGGTTCATTCAGGTGGAAATGTTCCTCAAGGTTTTGCTGAACGGCAGCATTTGTCGTTCTTTCTTCATTAAATGGAGATCCTGGTATTGCATTCATTAAGAAAAAAGTGAGGCTGGCAATGATCCACACGGTCACCACCATAAGAGCAAAACGTTTTAATATGTAAACGGCCATCCAGACTCTCCTCCTAGCTGAAAGTTGCGCGCATAGCAAGCTCAGTCATGACTAGCATCGCTTGATAAGCTTCCAGTATGTCTTTGGCTCTGAAGCTCACAATGGTGGTCCCAGGTTCAAGTTCCGTTCCTGGCATGAGATTCGCCCATTCGGCTTGTCCATAATTCATAAATTCAATTCGCAGTACAGGTTGTTCTGGGGGTACTAGAGGAGCGACATTCTGACTGTTGTGCAAGGCTTCTTTTGTACGCTGTTCAAGTAATTCGCCTGCTTTAACAGGCGTCAGACTTTTTACGGCCGTGCGAGATATGGTTTCTTTTACTGGAGCGGTAATAATATTAGGGATAAGAGCCTCTGCTTCTTGAGCTGCGCAATCATCACCCGCCACCATCAGCACCGGCACGCCAAAATAACCCGCTACGTATGCATTCAAACCGAGTTCTCCAACCGCCACATCATTAATGAAAAAGTTGCGGACACCGAAAATCATCGAGTGAGACATCACCCCTCTCTGAGCAGCTCGTGCATGATAGCCGATAAAAATTGCGCCCGTAAAAGAACTGTCTAACCCTTGCATCATTGAAAATGGTTTTACATCTCCAGTAATCAAATAGGCATCCGGATGAATTTCATCAATGAGAAGATTGTTCATTTTAGAATGACTGTCATTCACGAGGACTTCCTTCACTTGATTTCTGAAGGCCGAATCTATGACATAATTTGTTTCTTGAGTCATGATTCTTCTGGCACGTTCATAATTGTGTTGATGAGAGTCGACATAAGTAGAATCCGGAAGACCGGTAATTCCTTCCATGTCCACGGATAAGTATAATTTCATAGAAAGGCATCCTCCTGCTTTGGATTTTAGTGCTAAAATTACTAATTTTCTAATAATTTTAACAATATTTGCATGGTTAACATAGAGACAACTGACCCGGGGAATAAGTACCATACATTTTTTTACAAATGAAAGGGAGGAAACCATATTCGAAGATGGCATGGAAAATAGCACTCATTTTCGTTAAGAGAGTGGGGAAAACGATGAAGGGTCACATGACATAGGAAAGTGAAACAGGTGGAAGAATCATCCCCGTCCTTGAAACAATAAAATACAAAAAACCCGCACCAGTATAAAATACAATGGTGCGGGTTTTTAGGTGAATACGAATCTTTTATCAACTTAAAATTTGTTAAGCGCAGTAGCCATTACCTTTGATTTTAGTCGATCTTTTTCATTCTCATAGTTTCTTTTCATTTCATTTGCTGCATCTTCGTTATGACCATTGGCAACTAAATCGTCCTGCATGTTGTTGTACACTTTGTTAAAGGCTTTGTCTGTTTTAGATTCCAGTTCATCTGAGGCTTTTTTATATTTCGTAAGGAAATACATATAAGAGATGTCCTCGTTATTTGCCTTCTTGTCGTTATACTCTTTCTTTGCCTTTTCAGCTAACTGTTTGAGACGGTCTTTTACCTGAGTTTGCAAGTCATCAAACGTCGGCTGATAGGCAGCTTTTATTTCCTTAACGGACAATTTCTTGTTGGCAGACTGCTGAGAGGAGTTCGAATCTGCAGTTGTGGAGGCGGATGCCGTTTGAGCAGAAGTTTCCTCAGCCAGTTCAGGTTGATCTAGCTGATAATCGTCTTTGACAAGGCTGTCGACTTCAGCATCTTGTACACCGTAATCTTTAATCGTAAGAAAATAGGCTGCTGTACCTGCTGCCGCCAAAATAAGCGTGAGCAGAGTAAGTCCAATAATTAACTTGATTTTCCGTAAGTTCATTTAATCACGCCTCCTACACTCATCTTAACAAAAGTATTCCATTTATTGGGCTTTTTAATCAAGCAAGATAGTTATTTATCTGAAAAATTCTGATCGTTGTAAGAAGGCGGCACTTATCGTGTAATAAAGACTTCCGGTATTGGGTATAGTGAAGGTATAGACAAGACAGGGAGGGGAATCGCTGTGTTTAAAGAAAATGATTTTATCACTGGATTAAGGTGGTCATTATTATTAAGCGTTCCTTTATGGTGCTCCTTTTTTGGTTGGATTAAGATTGTTCGAACGATCCTTTAATAATAGAGTGTACAGCTGAATAAGAATAGCCGAAGCCCTGCATGATGATCCTCAGGGTTTTTTGTATGGGGAATTATGAATATCTGCAGACTTCACTCTTCGTACTCCTGGCAACCTCTTATCTACTACTGACGGTAGAGGTTACTAAGGTGCTCAATGCTCCACCATGAAAGGATTTCTATTTTTAGGATTTATTGATATAATATAATTACTTGAATTTTCTGAAAAAATACTTTGTACCATTCTTTGATACTTCCTTCTATTTTCTGCTGATGATTGCCAGTTATACTGATGTCTTTTCCTCTTAGTACATGATGGAAATTCTCCATGTTCGTTAAATTACAATCCACTTTGTTTAATAGCATCATTTGCCCTGTCCGCGGATTAGATTACGGAAAAGCCAGGAAGAGCAGGCCGTTCTTTCTTGAAAAGAAATTGGGAGGTTCGTTATGAGCGAAGCCAATACGATTGCTTACGAAGAGCAGGTCATTGAAAAAGTAGAACACCGAAAAATACCCCTGGCTGAAATCGTCAAACGGATGTTTTTCATTACGCTCGGTGCTGTTATTATGTCGGTCGGTTTGGAGATATTTCTGATTCCTAACAATGTCATTGATGGGGGAATTGTCGGAGTTTCCATTATGGTTTCCCATATTACCAGCATCCCTCTTGGGTTGTTTCTCTTCGTCTTGAATATTCCTTTTTTCTTTATTGGCTATAAACAAATCGGCAAAACATTTACGAGTTCTACTATTTATGGAATTATTATTTTATCTATTTCTACTGCCGTTCTTCATGATGTCCCCGCCTTCACTTCAGATGTTTTATTGGCTTCTCTATTTGGCGGATGTGTGCTGGGAATTGGAGTGGGTATGGTGATCCGTTATGGAGGCTGTCTGGATGGAACAGAAATCTCCGCTATTCTAGTCAGTAAAAAGCTCCCATTTTCTGTCGGGAGAAATCATTATGTTCGTGAATTTGTTTATCCTCGGCAGTGCAGGCTTTGTTTTCAGCTGGGACCGAGCCATGTATTCACTGTTAACCTATTATGTAGCTTATAAAATGATCGATGTCACCATTAAGGGATTAGATGAATCGAAATCGGTGTGGATCA
This sequence comes from uncultured Bacillaceae bacterium, assembly GCA_963739045.1. Classification (GTDB taxonomy): domain Bacteria; phylum Bacillota; class Bacilli; order Bacillales; family Halobacillaceae; genus Halobacillus_B. The sequence goes on from CAVTYY010000004.1 coordinate 235,934, forward strand.
TAAGTGAGAATTATAAAGATATTGGCGATGCAATTATTGATCGTTTAGGCCGCGGGGTAACGTATTTAAGTGGGGAAGGTGCCTACACAGGGGATGAGAAAAAGGTCGTCTTCTGTGTTATTACCAGGTTGGAAGAAGCCAAACTTAAGGATATTGTGTATGAACACGATCATAAATCATTTCTGGCCATTGCTGATATTGCAGAGGTTCGGGGAGGAAGATTTAAAAAAAGCATCCATTAAAATAGAGTTGGACATAAGGAAATGGCCTCAATCTAAAGACGAACCATTAAGTGAAGTGAAAAGGCTCCAGATAACTTGTATCAGGAGGGACAAAAAAACCGAACGATGAGGGGAAATGTCGTTACCATTTCCTCTTCGTTCGGTTTTAATAATGGTTAAAAGACTTTTGTCCCTGCCTATGTTTCTATTCAAAGACTGCATCTTTCTGATTCTCAGTAGCTGGGTCATCCATCGTTTGGTCTTGTTCAGATTTCCACTTGCGATAACCCTGGACATCCGATTGAACTTGATCAAAAACTAGCTTTAAAATATATGCATCATCGAGATAACCGCCGATAGGAATAAAATCTGGAATGGCATCTATTGGTGAGATGAAGTAGAGTATGGCTCCAGCAATCGCTAATATAGAGCCGGTAGGAACCTGTGTATAGTTTCCTTTTCTCCAGTCTCTCACTAGATTAAACATCATCTGCAATTCATTCCACACTTGAGTCAGCGGTCCTTTGTTTTCCTCTGATTTATGACGGGCCGTGTCGATCATTTTTTTCGTTCTGACGGGATTTTTAAGAACTTTCACAGCTCGTTTTTTCATGAGTTTATAGAAACGTTTGGCTAGTAATCGTTTTGATTTCTCCATTATCATGAACCCTCCTTATAGAAAGCCCTATGTAACCTTCCCCCTTTTGAAAGGACGTCAAACCCAAAAGAAATAGTTTGAAATGGATATTTATTCACTTCGTCTTCTAAATGTAACAATCGGGAATTTCGGTGACAAAAGAATGAGTATAGAGGGGATAACTATCGTCTGAATTCCTGATTTAGGGACGGAAGTACGTATTTGTATAAAAATTCACTCTTATAAGAATATAAACTCTATTTGGAATATGGTTAAAACAATTGATTTTCAGTCATGGATAGGATTATAATTTCTCTTTGTCAGGACAATATTCGACAAATTGTTTGAAAATTATATTAAGTGAGAAGGCTTACAATTTGTCGTTTAATTTTCAAGGAGGTTTCGGGGAGTGTCAAATTACACCAAAGAAGAAATAGTGAAAAGCGTACCCCAAAAAGGATTTTTTGGACATCCGAAAGGGTTATTTACCTTATTCTTTACTGAATTTTGGGAGCGGTTTTCCTACTACGGAATGCGCGCATTATTAATCTTTTATATGTATTATGAAGTTTCAAAGGGCGGATTAGGCCTTGATGAAGGTACTGCCGCTTCAATAATGGCGATTTACGGTTCGCTAGTTTATATGTCCGGTATTATCGGAGGCTGGATAGCCGACCGGCTGCTCGGATCTACCTCAACCGTGTTTTATGGCGGGGTACTTATTATGCTTGGTCATATCGCATTATCGATCCCAGGTGGTTTAACCTCCTTTTTCATCTCCATGGTACTCATCGTTATTGGTACTGGGTTATTAAAGCCGAACGTTTCGAATATAGTGGGGGATCTTTATGCTCCTGATGATTATCGACGCGATTCAGGATTTAGTGTTTTCTATATGGGGATAAATATCGGTGCGCTGCTTGCACCATTAATAGTTGGAACTGTAGGACAAGAAGTTAATTTCCATTTAGGCTTTTCGATCGCTGCTATTGGAATGTTCTTTGGTCTAATTACCTTCATTATTTCTAAGAAGAACAGTCTTGGATTGGCAGGAAGAAATGTTCCCAACCCTTTAACAAAGAGCGAGAGATCAAAAACAATCACTCGTTTCGTAATTGGGGCAGTCATCATTGGTATACTGCTAGCTGTAACGATACCTACGGGGATTCTCACGATCAATGGCCTCACCTATGTAGTCAGCTTCTTAGGTCTTACTATTCCTACGGCTTACTTTATTGTAATGTACCGCAGTAAAAAAACGACAGAAGTCGAACGGTCTCGGGTTCTTGCTTACATCCCATTATTTATTGCTGCGATGGTTTTCTGGGCGCTGCAAGAACAGGGAGCAATCATTCTCGCACAATATGCTGATAAACGGACGAACCTTGATTTTGCAGGACTTGATATTCAATCTTCCTGGTTCCAGTCTTTAAATCCAATGTTTATCATCATTCTTGCTCCATTCTTTGCCTGGTTATGGCTGCGCCTTAGATCTAAACAACCTACCACGGCAACGAAGTTTTCCTATGGTCTTATATTTGCAGGATTCTCTTTCTTGATTATGATGATCCCAGCAATTACAAGCGGAGAAAACCTGGCAAGTCCATTATGGCTTCTGCTCAGTTTCTTCCTTGTTGTCGTCGGTGAATTGCTGCTGTCACCAGTTGGATTGTCTACTACGACTAAATTAGCCCCTGCTGCGTTTGCATCGCAGACCATGAGCCTTTGGTTCCTAACGAGTGCAGGCGGGCAGGCGATGAATGCTCAAATTGTTAAGTTTTACAATGCTGATACCGAAGTTGTTTACTTCGGAATTCTTGGTGGGGTTGCTGTTGCCCTTGGTATTATCCTGCTTATTTTATCTCCGAAAATTCAAAAGTTAATGAGAGGGATTCACTAAGAGCGAGACAAGTATAAAAGATAGGATTTATCAGAAAACCCGAACCATTCACTTACAATGGTTCGGGTTTTCTGCGTTTTGAACTCAAAGAAGTGACCGCTTCGTTCACTTGAAACGCTTTCAGTATGATCGATAAGAATAATAGATTACAGCAATTTTTCTCTTGCTTAATCCTGTGAAATAGTCAACGGTTAAACCCATTAGACGAAGGAGAGACAAAAGAACTATTCTGGTATTTAAGATTGGTTCAAAATAGCATGGAAAATCATAGCATGATAAAATGATGGAGTAAGTGTTTATTATAAAGGAAATATCTTCTTCTAAAAGAAAAATAAAGATAAAAAGAGTAGGGGTATTTTCTGAAATTTGACGTAGACATCATGGAAAGGATGAAGACAAAATTGCACAATTAACCAGTCTGACATTAGATGATTGGCAGCTTAATATGGAAGGGTCTGTAAGTATTCGGATCGATAAGACTGTTGTGATTGAACCAATCAGACAGATGACCGAAGACGCTTTAAAGCGATTTGTTACTTATCATACCTTGATCCAAAAGGTAAAAGTAAACACCAGAGATTCAAGAACTCCGATAGAATTGTTTGGCCCTTACCGATTAAAGAAGACTTTTGGCATCTTAATTCTAAGTAAAATATAGAGAAACCAAGGTATAGGATTATTGGGATTTGTTACTTGCGATTATAGGGCGCAAGTGTATTACATATATAAACAGCCAACGGAGGGTCCCCGAATCTTAAAGGGTGATCAGCCGTTATAAATTCGAAATAGAAAAAAAGAGCGTGAATCAGGATCATCTGATACCACGCTCTTTTTCATTGGGGCGGAAGTTTCCGGTTTATTCACTATTTTACGATAACTACAGGAGCATCGGCATGATGGAGGACCTGGTGGCTCACACTGCCGAGAATCGATTCACTGATCGATCCCGCTCCGGCTCCTCCCATAACAATGAAATCTACCTTTTCCTGATTTGAAAAATCAATAATAGACTGCGAGATCAGACCTTCTAAATGGACGACCTCTACTTCTAAATCACCTTCAGGGACGGTGTGAAGAGCTTGTTGAAGCAGTTCTTCGCCCTCCGCTTTTGCTGATTGATTGATATTTACATTTAGAGCAGCACCTGCTTCAGCGTACTGTTCACTATCAATGGATACGTGAATCAGGATTAATCTTGTCTGTGACTCTTTACCTTCGATAAGCTTTAATGCCGATTTCAATCCTCGTTTGGATTGATCGGAACCGTCAATGGGGACAAGAAATTTATTCATTGTCTTTCCCTCCCGTTATTTTATTTATGAGCACGAACAATTTCTCGGGACAAAATCGTTGTTTCTGTGTCATTTTCGTGAGTCTTTACTTGCTTGCTGACTGGGATCAGCATGAGTAGTAGTCCCACGAGTACTACTGCTGCAGACACACCAAAAGGTGCATGAGCTGACAGACTTTCGCCAACAATGCCTGAGAGCAGCGGTGCTAGTGCTGCACCAAACCAGCGGACAAAGTTATAAACCCCAGAGGTTACGTTTCTCGCATAAGGGGAAATATCCATCACGTAGCTGGTAAATAAAGCATTGTTTAGTCCAGAAACGAGACCTGATAAAATGATCAGCACGATCTCCAGCCAAATGATATCAATAAATAATAGTAAGGCAAGCAGAATAACAAAAGCTGCAAGTCCAAATTTGATTAATGTGACGGGATGCCACTTTCTTTCTAATTGGTGGGAAAGTACGGCTGATCCATAAGCCAGACAAATCCCCCATCCAAAGAAAATAAAGCCAAGGTGAATGGCTGTTAAATTGATGACGAGCGGTGAATAAGCAAGAACGGTGAAAAAACCGTAGTAATATAGCATTCCTGCTATAGCGCCTTGCGAAAATGGTTTATATTTAAGTAAACGGCCCATTTCTTTCACTCCGGGTGCCTTGCGTTTTTCTTGTTTTTCTGGTTCTTGAACAAAGAAGATGACAAGAAGTAAGGCAATAAATATTAATCCACCCGTTGCGAAAAACGGATAGCGCCAGGAAATTTCACCGATTAAGCCACCTAAAAGTGGCCCACCGGCCATCCCGAGACCGATCGCTGCTTCATACAATCCTACAGCTGAACTAATTTCCTTTGATAAGGTAATTAATAATGTCATGGCTGTTGCGAAAAACATCGCATTACCAAATCCCCAGCCTGCCCGAAAGAACGATAATTCAGCAACCGTTCCGGAAAAACCGCATAAAATGGCGAAAATCGTAACGACAGCCAGTCCAAACTTGATCATGTTCTTGTCTCCAAATTTACCTGAAAGCAAGCTGGCGGGGATCATCATAATCGCCATAGTAAAAATGTAAGCAGTAAACAGCATTTCTACTTGCCAGTGGCTCGCTCCAATCTGTTTCGCGATAACGGGAAGAATCGGATCCACCACGCCGATTCCCATGAACGCTAAAAAGGTCGCGAGGACGGTAATGACACGTCCGCGCTTACGGATATTCTCTTGTAAAGCCAATGTTTATCCAGTCCTTTCAATAATAGAAGTTAATAAATATCTTTCCATAGTATAGGATTTCACCCTTTATTATGTCAATATTTATATATATAATTATTTATATAAGGAGGTATCATGATATGAATTCACTTAGTTATGCTCTGCTAAGCTTATTAGTAAGAAAACCCTGCTCCGGATACGAATTGAGGATGCTGTTAGATGTTCTATGGCCGGCTAAGCACAGTCAAATCTATCCATTACTTACTAAATTAAAAGAAAAAGAATGGGTAACCTTTGAGCAAGTTCAGCAAAAAGGAAGACCCGATAAGAAAATTTATTCCATTACAGATAGTGGAAAGGATGTCCTGAAAGACTGGTTGCAAACCGAGCCAGAGCCACCTATTCAACGAGACGAATTCTTGATTAAGGCGTACGCTATCTGGCTGACCGATGAACGAAAAGGGAAAAAATTAATTGTGGAGCGTCTCGAAAGGTATAAGAGTTTGCTTAGTAAGCACGAATCTGTCCTGAAAGAGATGGAAGAAGAATTTGGAGGGGACTTGAGGAAGAAAACTTCACCGCAGTTTGGGAGGTTTATTTTGTTCAAAAGAAGGCTTCGGATGGATATGGAAGAAATCGATTGGTGTGAGTGGGTGCTTGAACTGTTGCAACAGGAATAGGAGTAGGAGTAGGATTTTCTGATTTTCGGCAATTGGTTCGGTCCCCACTGCCTTCACGCGTCTTGAAAACATTATTCGGTGAAGGTGGAAAAAGTAATTCGGTTCACTAATACAAGAGGGGAAGGAAAGATTGACACTTCTTTCAGAAAGCGGTTACAATAAAGGTAGTGACTAGTTATCAGAGAAGTAAATTACAGTGATTTCAGGTGAAATTCATGACACAGAAGATTCAAATCGGAAAGCTCGCAATGCTTGTTGCATCTCTTACACCCGATGAATTAGAGCCATTTTCTCCAGCATTAGAAGAGGTAAAGTATTGTCAGGGGAAAGCAGGGTCCATGGAAATTCAAAAAGTGATTGCGGCAGTGGAAACTGCAGCTAAACGAAATGGAATTATTGCAGAAAATGTCTACCGCGAAACCCATTCCTTGTACCACGCGATTTTAGAATCGCTTGAAGGAGTCATGCGTGGACAGCTTGGTGTAGGGAATATGATGCGGACAGTGGGGCTGCGTTTTGCAATCGTTCGCGGCACTCCTTACGAACATGCGAACGAGGGCGAATGGATCGCAGTTTCCTTTTACGGAACAATTGGAGCTCCGGTAAAAGGTTTAGAGCATGAGACATTTGGACTGGGTATCAATCATATATAAACAGTATGGCGCCTATAGTCATAAGTTATGAGGAGGCGACAGTGGTATTTCTATGCCATTGTCGTCTCTTTTTTATGCATAGTCAAATGATCATCTTGATGATCAGAGTGCCTGCTTTGTAGGAAATGGGGGATTAAAATGGTTGAATTAAATGGTTGGGATTTAAATTTAGAAGAAATGAAAAGGATTTGTTTTGAACAGGAGTCCGTTACGATTGCTGCTGAAAGTTTAGATAGAGTAAGAGAAAGCCGTAAAGTAGTAGAAGATATTGTCTTGCGTGGAGATCAGGTTTATGGCATAAATACCGGGTTCGGCAAATTCAGCGACGTGGCTATTGCCGATGGTGATGTGGATTTACTGCAGCTTCATTTAATTCGTTCACATGCTTGCGGCGTAGGCGATCCTTTTCCCGAAAAGGTTGGCCGTGCAATGGTAGTCTTACGGTTAAATGCTTTGTTAAAAGGATATTCGGGTGTTCGAGAAGTTCTCGTTCAAAGACTTGCCGAACTCGTCAATAGAGGCATTCATCCCGTTGTCCCAAGTCAAGGGTCGCTTGGTGCCTCTGGTGATTTAGCACCACTCTCGCACCTTGCTCTGGTGTTGATTGGCGAAGGAGAAGTCTATTACAAAGGAAAAAGAGAAAAAACAGAGAATGTGTATCATAGATTACAAATGAAACCTCTGCAGTTAAAAGCTAAAGAAGGGCTGGCACTGATTAACGGGACGCAGGCAATGACAGCTATGGGGGTTATTAATTATCTAGAAGCCGAACAGCTTGCCCAGGAAAGTCACTGGATTGCTTCGATGAGTTTAGAAGCTTTGGAAGGTATTATCGATGCCTTTCATCCTGCTATCCATGCAGCTCGGGGTTATCCAGAGCAAATCGAATCTGCAGATAAAATCCGCTCCATTACTCAAGGGAGCAAACTGATTACTCATCAGGGAGAAAAGAGAGTTCAGGATGCCTATTCGCTGCGCTGCATACCGCAGGTTCACGGGGCTTCTATGCAAAGCTTAAATTATGTGAAAGAAAAGCTGCTTATTGAAATGAATGCGGCCACAGATAATCCACTAATTCTCGAAAATGGGAGCGTCGTAGTTTCCGGCGGTAACTTCCATGGACAGCCGATCGCTCTTGCCATGGATTTTCTGAAAATAGGAGTAGCAGAGCTTGCTAATATATCGGAGCGCAGAATTGAAAGATTAGTGAACCCGCAGCTCAATGACTTGCCGGCGTTTCTAAGCCCGAACCCCGGCTTACAGTCTGGAGCGATGATTATGCAGTACTCCGCTGCTTCTTTAGTTTCGGAAAATAAAACCCTTGCTCATCCAGCAAGTGTGGATTCTATTCCATCTTCTGCTAACCAGGAAGACCATGTCAGTATGGGGACAATAGGGGCGCGTCACGCTTCGCAAATCATAGCGAATGCATACCGTGTTTTGGCCGTTGAACTCATCTGCTCCATGCAGGCACTGGAATATCGCGGAGTAGAAAAAGCAGCAACAGCTACACAGAAACTGTTTTCCTCTGCACGCACCGTGGTGCCGTCAATCACCGAGGATCGCATTTTTTCTGAGGATATTGAACGGCTGGCCGAATGGCTGAAAGGGGATCATTTTGCATGGAAAGAAATCAAGAAGTCTATAGAAGGAGGAACATACTATGTCGACCACGCGTAAATTACAAGCGAATCGCGGTACAAAGTTAGAATGTAAAGGATGGGAGCAGGAAGCGGTGCTCCGTATGCTTCACAATAATTTGGACCCGCAAGTAGCAGAGAAACCAGAGGAATTAGTCGTTTATGGGGGCATAGGGAAAGCAGCAAGAAACTGGGATGCGTTTGATGCCTTGGCAGCAACTTTGAAACGGCTGGAGAATGACGAAACCATGCTTGTTCAATCTGGAAAACCTGTCGGAGTCTTTAAAACCCATTCAGCTGCACCACGTGTTTTACTTTCAAATTCTGTTCTTGTGCCTAAATGGGCCAATTGGGACCACTTCCACGAGTTAGACCGTAAAGGTTTGATGATGTATGGTCAAATGACAGCCGGCAGCTGGATTTACATTGGTTCTCAAGGAATATTACAAGGAACCTATGAAACTTTCGCCGCTCTCGCAGAAAAGCATTTTCAAGGATCGCTTGCTGGAACAATTACACTAACTGCAGGTCTTGGAGGAATGGGAGGGGCACAGCCGCTAGCCGTGACCATGAATGGCGGCGTTGTCATTACTGTAGAAGTGGATCCGGACCGCATTCAAAAGCGAATTGATTCCGGTTATTGTGATCGCATGACCACTTCTCTTGAAGAAGCTCTTTCCTGGGCACAGGAAGCGAAGAAGAACGGAGCAGCTTTGTCAATTGGTTTGTTAGGAAACGCGGCAGAAGTTCACCGTGAAATTTTGAATAACGGAGTAAATATAGACGTAGTAACAGACCAAACTTCAGCACACGATCCCCTTAATGGATATGTACCGGTTTCTTATACATTAGAAGAAGCAGCGGACTTAAGGAAAAATGATTCCAAGCAATATGTTCAACTTGCCTCTGAATCTATGGCGGCTCATGTAGAGTCCATGCTGGAGTTTCAGAAACGCGGCTCGATTGTGTTTGATTATGGCAATAATATCCGCCAGGTGGCTTTTGATCAAGGAGTCAAAAATGCTTTCGATTTTCCTGGTTTTGTTCCCGCCTATATACGTCCATTGTTCTGTGAAGGAAAAGGACCATTTCGCTGGGTGGCTCTTTCTGGTGATGAAGAGGATATTTACCGGACGGATCGTTTAATCAAAGAACTCTTTCCGGAAAATGACAAGCTGCTGCGCTGGATTGATATGGCTCAGGAAAAAGTTCAGTTTCAAGGACTTCCTTCCCGGATTTGCTGGCTTGGATACGGGGAACGGGCCAAAATGGGTCTTGCTATAAACGAACTCGTCAGGAAAGGCGAGCTTAAAGCTCCAGTTGTGATTGGACGCGATCATCTAGATTGCGGCTCGGTGGCCTCTCCAAACCGAGAAACGGAAGCGATGAAGGATGGCAGTGATGCTGTTGGAGATTGGGCGGTACTGAATGCGATGATTAACACTGCAGCAGGTGGGTCTTGGATTTCCTTCCACCACGGCGGCGGAGTCGGAATGGGCTATTCTCTGCACGCAGGTATGGTGATCGTAGCTGATGGAACAGATCTTGCTAAAGAAAGGCTAGAACGTGTATTAACCACGGATCCAGGTATGGGCATTATGCGGCACGCAGATGCAGGCTACGATACAGCTCGTGAAATGGCTGAACAACATAATATTGATATTCCAATGAAATAAAACATAGAAAAGGTGGGTTTCCATGTCATATGATACAGTAATCCGAAATATCGGGCAGCTTATTTTACCAGCGTTATCTGAGCAGCCCCTTAAAGGCAAACATATGAGTCAATTAGAAGTGAAAGAAGGAGCAGCTCTAGCTATCGCTGATGGAGAAATTAAGTGGATCGGTTCGGATGAAGAGGTGGGAGAAGTAGACGCTCAGGAAGTCATCGATGCAGACGGCAAAGTAGTATCTCCGGGATTAGTAGATCCCCACACCCACCTGGTATTTGGCGGTTCTCGAGAAGAAGAGATGGCCTTAAAACAAGCAGGTGTACCTTACCTTGATATTTTAAAACAAGGAGGAGGCATTTTATCAACGGTCAGATCAACGAGAAGCGAATCAGAGGAGGCGCTGTTTGAAAAAGCAAAGCGATCTGTGGAGCGGATTCTTTCGTATGGCGTGACCACGCTGGAAGCGAAAAGCGGATATGGACTAAATAAAGAAACAGAACTAAAGCAGCTCCGAGTTGTAAAGCGGCTTAATCAGAGCGGTGTGCTAGATATCGTGCCCACCTTTTTGGGTCCGCACGCTATCCCGCCGGAGTCTAAAGCAGAACCGGAGGCTTTTTTGCAAGAGATGATTGACCTGCTGCCAGAAATAAAACAAGAGCAGCTTGCTGAATTCACGGATATCTTTTGTGAAACGGGTGTATTTACGATTGAGCAATCTCGAAAGTTTATGGAAGCATCTCATAGACTGGGGTTCCAGACCAAAATTCATGCTGACGAAATTGACCCATTAGGCGGAACGGAACTGGCATGTGAAACAGGTTCAATATCTGCAGATCATCTGGTAGCGGCATCCGATAAAGGTATTAAAGCTTTAGCTGCATCTGATACAGTGGCTGTTCTTTTGCCGGGTACCACTTTCTACCTTGGGAAAGATACTTATGCGAATGCCCGAGCAATGATTGATTCCGGGGCAGCGGTGGCGCTGGCAACCGATTTTAACCCGGGCAGCTGTGTTACAGAAAACCTCCAGATGATTATGTCCCTTGCCGCATTAAAATTAAAGATGACTCCGGAAGAAATTTGGAATGCGGTAACGGTCAATTCGGCTCATGCTATCGGAAGAGGGAAAACTGCAGGAACCCTAAAGACGGGAAGCCAAGCGGATCTCGTGCTGTGGGATGTTCCTAATTATAAATACATTCCTTATCATTATGGAGTAAACCATGCTTCCTTAGTGATGAAGGCTGGCCAGACTGTTTGGAAGCGAGGTGAAAGCCGTGCCTTTTCAGTATCTCAAACCACGGGGATCGACACGATTTAAGGATCGTTATACGACGAAAGCAGATGAAAATCTGACCAGCTTTGAAACAGGAGACACAGGAGAGATAGGGCTGATTGGACTGCCTTCTTCCAAATCATCGATCTCATTGTCGATGGCCGCTGAAGCACCAAGGACAATTCGCTCTGCTCTTGGGTCATTCAGTACGTATTCCGGTGAAAAAGACGAGGATTATGCGGACATGAAATTACTTGATTATGGAGATGTGGCGATCCATCCCACTTCACTTGAAGAAACCCTGCACCGGTTGCAAGTGAGTGTGTCCGAAATGCTTGAAACCCGCGCTTGTGAAAGATATGTGGTGCTTGGTGGAGATCATGGTATCAGCTATCCGTCGATATCTGCCTTTCATAAACACTACGGCCGTATCGGGGTCATCCAATGGGACGCGCATCATGATTTGCGTAATCTAGAGGATGGGGGAAGGACGAATGGCACCCCATTCAGGAGTCTGCTCGAAGCAGGAGTGCTTCAGGGGAGTAATCTTGTTCAGGTCGGCATACGTGATTTTTCAAATGCGAAAGCTTATGCAGACTATGCCAAAGACCAGGGAATTCATGTATATACGATGGCAGATGTAGATAAAACGGGGCTGAATGATATTATTACTGCTGAAATCGAACGACTGAGCAAAGAGGTAGACATGATTTACTTGTCCGTTGATATGGATGCTGTGGATCAGGCGTTTGCTCCAGGGTGCCCGGCAGTCGGACCAGGAGGATTTACCAGTAGAGAATTATTGAACAGTATTTCCGTCGCGGCGAATAAACCTAAAGTGAAAGCCATGGATATTGTTGAGATAGATCCTTCAAAGGATGTTCGCGATATTACCAGCAGATTGGCCGCTCATGTGATGCTGAGGTTTATGTATCAGTCATAGATATTTATAAATTTTCTGCCCTGCTTCCGGTTTACGGAGGCAGGGCTATTTGCTTATAATAAACTTTCACGATTATACTTTAAAGTGCTAAATTAGAGCTAAATAGAGAAAATGTGACTAATTTCTCATATTTATTAGTAATCTAGCAATAATTGCTATTTTTTCAGGAAATAAAGCGAAATACACTAAAATTGAGAGAATTCAGAATATTTATTATAGTAGCAAACTTTGAGATAATAAAAATGAGACAACAAAAAGGGGGAAATAGAGAATGAAGAAAATGAAATTTGGATTTATTTTGTCTACTATTTTATTTGTTATCCTGCTCGCAGGCTGTGGATCCAGCGATGATTCTTCCAGTGGCGACAGCGGGGACAGCAGTGGTGATTCAGATTCAGGCAGCAAATATACGGTTGCCACTGATAATAACTTTGTGCCGTTTGAATCTATGAATGAGGATTCCGGGGAGATGGAAGGATTTGATATGGATTTAATTCGTGCGATTGCAGACGAAGCTGGATTCGATATCGACATCCAATCCATGAAATTTGACGGTGTGGTCGCAGGAATGCAGTCTGATCGTTTTGACATTGGGATTGCTGGAATGACGATTACTGATAAACGTAAGGAAACGATTGACTTTTCTGATCCCTATTATGATGCAGGTCTTATCATAGCTGTTCAAGATGGAAATAATGATATAAAATCGGAAGACGATTTAGCAGGTAAGAAAGTGGGAACCCGCTCAGGGACAACCAGTGAGGATTACTTAGATAAGAATCATCCAGACGCCGAAGTAGTTACTTTCCCTGGTATTGTAGAGGCCTATATGGATTTGCAGTCCGGGCGTGTGGATGCCGTTATGTATGACGTACCTAACGTAAAATACTACGTAAATCACGATGCAAAAGGCAAATTGAAAACCGTGGGGGATGTGCTCCAGGGCGAACAATACGGGATTGCTTTTCCAAAAGGTTCTGAATTAACTCCCGATGTTAACGATGCTCTTCAAACCCTTATCGATAATGGAAAGTATGATGATATCTATGAAAAATGGTTTGGTGAACGGAAATACGATACTAAGAAATCAGAGTAACAGATTCAACCTAATGCAAAGCGTAGCAAGGCAATCCCTTGTTGCGCTTTTCCAATCAAACCATTCACAGATACCTACTACATGCACAAGGAGCGATAAGGGATGATGGATGCAATAGCCAACTCTCACTATATCAGGGTCATGCCTTTTTTGTTAGAGGGTTTAAAATACACGTTATTAATTACGATTGTCGGATTAATCTTTGGATTTATTCTAGGAGCTATCTTTGGACTTGCGCGCTTATCCAATAATAAACTTATTTATGGACTGGCGACGGTCTATGTGGAAGTTGTAAGAGGGACTCCTATTCTTGCCCAGATTCTATTTATCTACTTCGGTCTCTCAGATTTATTAGAGCTGAACATAGATAAGATTACGGCGTCTATTATTGCAATTGCCATCAACGCCGGAGCTTATATTGCAGAGATAGTTCGTGGCGCCGTGTACTCTATTGATAAAGGCCAGAATGAAGCCGGCCGCTCGATCGGCTTAACGAAAGCACAGACGATGCGGTATATTATTTGGCCGCAAGCCTTCAGGCGGATGATTCCGCCACTCGGCAACCAATTTGTTATCAGTCTTAAAGATACCACTCTTTTCTCTGTAATAGCTGTAGGAGAAATGCTTTATATGGGTCAGCAGTATTATGGGAAAACTTTTGCTGCATTTCAGGCATTAACCATGGTATGTATTATGTACCTCATCATTACCATTCCAACTTCTGTTTATTTGAGAAGAGTTGAAAGGAGACTGGATGTATAATGATGATTAGAGTAAATGATTTGCATAAATCTTTCGGTTCGAATGAAGTATTAAAAGGAATCGATTTAGAAGTTAAAGAACAAGAAGTGGTGTGTGTGATTGGACCCTCGGGCTCTGGTAAAAGCACCTTGCTTCGCTGTTTAAATCTTCTAGAAGAAGTTACGGGTGGAGACGTTTATATCGAAGGAGATAATTTAACAGATCCTAAAGTTAATATTAATGAAGTCCGGTCCAGAGTGGGGATGGTTTTTCAGCACTTTAACCTATTTCCTCACATGACCGTGCTTGAAAACATAACACTTGGTCCTAAAAAGATTAAAAAGATCAGTAAAAGTGAAGCGGAAAAAGCAGCTTTACCTTTGCTGGAAAAAGTAGGGCTGAGCGATAAAGCACATGTATATCCTGAAAGTCTCTCGGGCGGTCAGAAACAAAGGGTAGCTATCGCACGGTCTCTGGCCATGAACCCGAAGATTATGCTGTTTGATGAGCCTACCTCAGCCCTCGACCCTGAACTAGTAGGGGATGTGCTGAAGGTAATGAAGGATCTGGCCAAAGAAGGCATGACGATGGTTGTCGTTACTCACGAGATGGGATTTGCTCGTGAAGTCGGCCATCGAGTAATCTTTATGGATGAAGGGATTGTCATGGAAGAAGATGTCCCTGATAATATCTTTTCCAATCCTCAGAATCCAAGAACTCAGGAATTTTTAAGTAAAGTTTTATAACCTATGGCACCTCCTGCTTATCTATAGCAGGAGGTTCTTTAGCTGGAAATAAATTAATGTATAGTTATTCCACTAAAGCTCCCAATTCTTGAAGACTCAGTTTCGAGACAGTTTGAAGATTTAAACGATTTCCGAAACGGTTAACAGTGAGTCGAGGTCGGGGAAATGACTCGCTTTCCATGGGCGGCCGCTGAGCTTCCTCGGGCAAAGCCCTGTGGGATCTCACCTGTCCTATCCTCCCATAGGAGTCTCCCCATTTCCCCGACCTCTTTATGATTATTGGGAGAACGGAAATATAAAAATGGGTATAAAAAGTACCTGCTAAACAAGGACTAGATAATTCTAAATCGCCTAATATAGTAAGTCTAGCTCTCCCCATTGTTTCATAAGTGAAAGCGATTCTGTAAAATATTTTCCTTCATAGCAAGGTTTTTTCATCCATCTATGGATAGGAGGAAAAACGGTGCTCATTTCCCACACAACCATATCTGGATGAACGGATACATGTATTTTCTTTACCAACCTCTTGCTGGGTTAAAGCAGTACTTTCACACCATGAAATGTTTTATTTCCACCTCTATAATGGAGGGTTATGTGTAGTTTCGAGAACAGTAATACAGCAAAGTCCGGAGGGGGACGAGAAGACTCCTGCGGGAGAAGCATGACAGGTGAGACCCCGGAAGACGAAGTCTGAGGAGGCTCAGCGCATGCCCGCGGAAAGCGAATCGTCCCCCGCAGGGCTTTAACCACGCAATAAAGTCTCGAAATCGAGTCTTAAACAATCCTGCACTTTGCTTAAAGACTTGATATCAAGATAATTACCGTAATTTTCGTGACATGTCCCTATCAAAAATATCCATAAGAGCTAAAGTAAAGAGGATAGATTAAAATTTTTTACATAAGGGAACAATACAGACAATTCCTTTAAATGGAAATTGAATGAGAGGAGAGGGTAGCGCTGGAAGAACCTAACTTTGCGAAAGGCTGTTTGTGGGGGACGCTCCTGTCTATCCCGCTCTGGATTTTAGCTATACTAGCCTTCTTTAAAATTATCAAGTAACCGCCGTGAAGTGATCATTGCATCACTTCACGTTTTTTATTCTCGGCAGGAGCTTCTGTGAATACTTACAAATAAAGCATGATAAAATGAAAAAAAGTGCCACTGCCCATATCTTTTTCATACATGAATTCGTTAGTTATTATGAGAGGGTGGAAAGGAGTCGAGCAGAATGAATCATTCACGAACCCAAAAGGAGAGCAAAGGTACGAAGCTTCCAGATGATTGGTATGAGCAATTGAAACATTACGGCCGGTTTCTAGCCAAAAACGATTGGGATGGAGAGGATTTAGTACAGGAGGCTGCCGCGAAAGCTTATCAGCATTACCCTGCGCACGATATTACAATGGCTCTTCTCAGGAAGATGACTTATCATTTGTGGATAGACACCATCCGAAAGCGCAGGAAGGAAGAGCTGCGGGAGTCTCCGCTGCCTCTATTTTCTAACGAGACGCAGTTCAGCTGTGACGACTGGATGGAGTCTATAGAAGAGCTGCTTAGTAAGCTGACCCCAAAGCAGGCTGTTATCTTTTTTCTAAAAGAAACGTTTCAATATCAGGCAAAAGAAATAGCCGAAGCTTTAGACAGTTCTGAAGAAGCGGTGAAAGCTGGATTGATGAGAGCAAGAAATCGTCTGAGAAAACAACAGGACGAAGGAATAAAGCTCATCGATCAGGATATAAATGAAGAAGTGTATTCGCTGTTCTATGAGGCATTAAAACTTAATGATCCAACCCGCCTCCTTCAAGCTTTGCCTGCCTTTGAAGTGTTTGCTGCTAAGACACTTTCCAACACCCCAACCCTCTCCCTCGTGGCTGCTTAAGCCATAGGAGAAGGAGGACTCTAGATGATTGCAATTCCCTATGTTATTGAACAATCGACAAACGGAGAACGTTCCTATGATATTTATTCCAGGCTTCTTAAAGACAGGATTGTAATTCTAGGTGATGAAATTAATGATCAAACTGCAAATATTATTGTCGCGCAGCTGCTCTTCTTATCAGCGAATGATCCTGAAAAAGATATCTCTCTTTATATAAACAGCCCAGGAGGTTCTACTTCGGCAGGATTTGCTATCTTTGACACGATGCAGCACATTAAACCAGATGTAAGGACTATTTGTACGGGAATGGCTGCATCATTTGGAGCGGTTCTATTGCTTGCCGGTGCCAAAGGAAAACGTTATGCACTGCCGAACAGTGAAGTGATGATCCATCAGCCTTTAGGTGGAGTGAAAGGACAGGCGACAGATATTGAGATTTCTGCGAAAAGGATTCTGAAGCTTAAAGAACATCTAACAAAGATAATCGCTGATAGATCCGGGCAATCTTTGGAAAAGGTTCGCGTGGATTTGGAACGGGATTACTTTATGAGTGCTGAAGAAGCAAAAGAGTATGGACTGATCGACAAAATTATCTAGGTATACGAAATCCCGCGGACTCTCTTGAGAGAATCTGCGGGCTTTATGATTATCCAATAATAACGGCTTCTTTAGGGTAACGGTAATTGTCTTTTGTTACTTTCCCTCGAATGATGAATAAGAAGGAGAAGATCCCAATCCTTCCGATAAACATTAATGCGATAATGATAAGCTTGCCTGCCGTGTGGAGATCAGGTGTGATTCCCATGGACAATCCTGTTGTTCCGAATGCGGAGCAAGCCTCAAATGCGACTTGAATCAATGTAAATTGAGGTTCTAGCACGTTTAAGAAGATGATCGATATCCCGCATATGATAATGGCCGTATTAATGACGATAAAGGAGCGGAAGATGTCTTCTGAGTCGATCTCCCGCTTGAAGATTCGTACCCTGCTTTTACCGCGGGCATACGCCACAATGCTGATAATCATAATGGCAAAAGTAGTCGTACGGATCCCGCCACCTACACTGCTTGGGGATGCTCCGATAAACATGAGGACAGAGATAACTAATAAAGTAGGAATAGAGAATTCACTAACATCCATAGTTGCCAGTCCGCCATTTCTCGTAGTGACGGATTGAAATAATGAGTAAAAAAGGGATTCGTGCCATGATTTATCTGCAAAGAAATGCGTTCGGTCAAAAAAGTAAATGGCAATGGCTCCGACGAGTACCAGTGCGCCAAAAGTAGTTGACGTAAGTTTGGTAAATAAGGAAAAGTTAAAGAAATCACCAGGCTTTTTCGTTAAGTAATCCTTCACTTCGATCAGAACTGGAAATCCAATTGCACCCAGTGTAAGAAGCAGCATATTAACAAATTGAACAAAATAATCATGCTCAAACATTACTAAGGAAGAACCGGTAATATCAAATCCTGCGTTCGTAGTCGCACTTACGGAAGCAAACATCCCTTGAACGAATGCCTCGCCAATAGTAGGGAAATATTCCGTAAAGTAAATGCCGAGAACTATAGCCCCCACTACTTCAATCGCAATGACAATAATAAGAATTTGTCTGATTAATCGCACCAGCCCCGAGAAAGTTGTCCGGTTCTGATCCGTTTTAATTAATTGCCTTCGCTTTAACCCAATTTTCTTCCCCATCAGCATCCAAATAAAGGTGCCGAGCGTCATGATTCCAATTCCGCCGAACTGAAGAATGAACATAATAACAAAGTAACCCCCTGTATTGAAGGTACTTTCAGTGGGTACGACAGTTAAGCCTGTAACACTTACGGCGCTTACCGCCGTAAAGAGACAATCAATGAAGCTGATCGTCGCTCCATCCGTATGGAGAAATGGCAGGCTGACAAGCAGGGTGGAAATCATTACAGCAGATATGTAAAAAAGTACGATAATTTGAAATGGTGAAAGCCGATCAAACAAATGGCTTAAATTTAATAAGTACGATCGTTTCATACTTTGTGCCCCTTATCCTTGCTTGTGACTTGACTGAGTCTATATGATATCAAACATTGCAGTCATCATGGATTTTATAGCTAATTTCTATGGTTGGCAAGAGGGTATAGAGATTTTAAATAAGAAAGGATGTAACAAACTGCCCTCAGCTGTTGAAATTTAATGGCTCTTTTCTCTATTATTAAGTATAACCTATTGTAGGAAAAGAGGCAGTTACGATTGTATGGATATTCATCATTTGCAGTATTTTATAGAAGTTTCACGCTTTAACAGCTTTACCCGGGCAGCAGATCATTTATTTGTTACCCAGCCGACGATCAGTAAAATGATTAAGAATTTAGAAACGGAGCTTGGGGTTGAACTATTTGACCGCTCCCATAAGAAATTAGTCCTTACCGATGCAGGGAGAGTCATCTTAGAGCAGGCACAAATTATCGATAAAGCGTTTAACAATCTTCAGACCGAGCTTGATGATCTGCTCGGACTGCAGAAGGGACACATCCGTATTGGGCTTCCGCCTATTATGGATGCAGCAGAGTTTATTCAAATTCTTGGAGATTTCCACAGCGAGTATCCTAATATTACGTTTCAGCTCGTAGAAGACGGTGCCAAAAAGATTGAAGAGAATATTAATCAGGAAGAACTGGACGTGGGGATTACTGTATTGCCCACTCAGGAGGAATTTCACTTTTTCTCGTTCATGAAAGAAGAACTGAAGGTGGTGCTTCCTCCTAACCACCGATTTGCGAATCGCAAACAAGTGAAACTGGAAGAACTCCATGAGGAACAGTTCATCTTGTTTAATAAAGATTTTGTCTTAAACGATCGGATTACGTCTGCCTGTAAAGAAGCAGGCTTCGTTCCTAGAGTGGTATCAGAAAGTTCTCAATGGGATTTTATTGGGAAAATGATTACCGCCAATTTAGGAATCTCCATCTTGCCTTACAGTGTTTCACAGTTATTAAAAGAAGAAGTGCGAACGGTGAAAGTCGTAAAGCCTACAATTGAATGGGATTTGGCGATTATTTGGCGGAAAGATCAATACCTATCTTACGCTACAAAGGAATGGTTGAAGTTTACCCAGGATTTACTCACTAGAAAATAATAAAAGAGCAGCTCAAGTAACAAAAAAACGTATAATCCTCCTTTTTATATACTAGGAAGCAGGTGCGCTTGTAGATGTAAGGAACGCAGTGCATAATGAGGTTTAAGGAGAATTACAGAGTAAGCGAATAAAGGAGAAGAGGAGAAAGAGTAGATGTATGATTAATCTGCTTTTTTTTTGGCTAATTTTACCGATTGACTTGAAAATGAGACGAATGGCATATAACGTATTACTCACAGCTTAAATACTTGAGGAGCGGATTTTACATGAGTTTTAAAAAAACTGTATTTATAGGAGTGCCCGTTGCTCTGTTACTTATGGCAGGCGTAGGAATTGGAGCATTTAAGATAGTCAATGGAGCCATGGCGGGAGATAATACAAATTATATAGCAGATGTCCCCGTCCATGAGAAGTCATTGAATGATGTGAAAGTACAGAAAGCTGATATTAAAGAAATACCTGACGAAGATCAGTTTCAAGCGACCATTCATGCAATGAGTCATCAGAAAGTAGAAGCAGATCGCAAATGGGGAGCAGAAAGGATTACTCAAAAGAAAATTGATCGGATGTTGGCGGTTCTGAAAAAAGCGGAGGAAGTGGATGCTTTTGAACACTCTGATCTATATGAGAATATATTGATTCCTTGGAGTGAAGGGGATTTCTCAAATGCAGTTGAAGCCCACAATGCGATTTGGAACCTTCAAGGTGGTTCTATCGGAAAAGCTACCGGGCTGTTATCAGATAAAGAGGAAGAAAATTTTATTAAAAAGCATTTTGATGATTAAGGAGAGGGTTAAAACTTTCTCTTTTTTTTATGGAAAAAAATAAAAAACGGGAATGATGTGATCTTTTTATAACCTTTTTGAAATTACGTCTAGTCTTTCATGCGTTGATTTCTATGCATGCCGGGAATCTATGTAACCATTTTCATAGATATTGTCTATGATTAACATGATTATTAACTATTTCCCATATCGCAGTTCTAGTCGTAAACTGTACTCATAGCAAGCTTTTGAAGCTTATTAATCAGTCAATCAAAGAGAGGAAAGATCATAAATGCAAGCAAAAAGTCCAAAAGAGAGTTTAATCGTAAATACTGACCAAGTCATGATCAATGATTTAAATAACTACAACACTTTATTTGGTGGAGTACTGATGAAGAAGCTCGATAATAATGCCACTTTATCAGCACGCCGCCATGCCCGGGTGAAAGAATGTGTGACGGCTTCTACCGACTCTATCGATTTTCTTCATCCCATTCAACAATCAGATTCTGTTTGTGTCGAATCATTTGTATCTTATACAGGAAACCGTTCCATGGAAATTTTCTGCAAAGTAATTGCTGAAGATATGATTACAGGCGAAAGAAGAATGGCGGCAACTGCATTTTTAACCTTCGTCGCATTGGATGAAGATAAGAAGCCAGTCCAAGTTCCAGACATTACTCCCGAATCACAAGAAGAGAAATTCTTATACGAGTCCGGTAAAGAAAGAGCAAAAACACGGCGCGTGAGAAGACAGCACAGTAAAGAATTAACTGAGATTATCGGTCTGGAAAAACCTTGGGAAGAGGAGGGGGCTTACCTTGCTGAAAACGTTAGCCAGTCTTAATGAAATCAATCAGGCAAAAGAGGATCTTGATCAATTAAAAAAGGATTACCCGGACCTGTACGACCAGCTTCTTCATGTCGTGAGTTTAACTCGTCAGCTTCAAATTAAATATGGTTTTATGGGCTCTCTGTTAATGGAGGAAGAAATTGCGCCTTATAAACCTGAGTATGTAAAGGAATCGATTCTTTCTCTGTACCAGTCAGAAGTGAAGAAACTAACCTCCCATAAAGATGTTGCTGTTATTAAAGATACGATGAAAAAACATCGAAAAGTTGGGGATCCTAAATTATTTTTGCTGGTCCTCGGCGCAAAACCTGAAATGCTGAAAGGCTCTACTATCTTTAAATAAAAACAGCTAAGCTGTATAGAGTCTGGCACAAAAGAAATTTACTCAACCATAAACCTGAACTTCTGCTTTGCATTAGTTCAGGTTTTCTGTTTTTTAATAGAAACGACGCTTCCGGTTTTTATCATGAAATCACTGGTCAATTGTGCGGATTTTTCTTTATCTTTTCCTATATTGTCTCTTTACTGTTAGGACCGATTTTTAAAACCTGTTAAAATAGTCTATAGAAGGATGATGGATGGACTTATTAGAGGAGGCTGTAAATTGGGGATTCATATTGGAATTGACTTAGGCGGGACGAATGTCCGAGTGGCTATCATAAATGGACAAGGTGAGATTGAAGAAATTCTGCATGATACAACGGAAGCGGAAAAAGGATACGAACATACGAAAGAAAAAATGATCCAGATGATTGAAAAAATTCGCGGGAATAAATCGATTGATGGAATAGGGATTGGTGCTCCCGGACCGCTTGATCCGAAAGAAGGCATTATCTTGAGTCCGCCGAATTTACCGGGTTGGGATAATATTCACATCACAGATGATTTAGAGGCACACTTTGAAACAAGAGTTCAATTAAATAATGACGCGAATGCTGCCGCTTTAGCAGAGGCGAAATTCGGAAGCGGTAAAGAGTATGAGAGTGTATTTTATATCACCGTTAGTACGGGGATTGGCGGCGGGCTTGTTATCGATGGGAAAGTCTTTGATGGTGCTCAGGGCTATACAGGGGAAATCGGCAATATGATTTTAGATCCCCATGGTTATCAGCAAAGCAATCTGAACCGTGGATCTTTGGAAAGTCATTCAAGTGGCACTGCCATCGGAAAAATTGCTGAGGAACGCTATAATATAACTGGTGGCGCGGAAGAAGTATTTCGTTTGGCCACTCAAGGTGATGAACAGGCTGCCATTGTGGTAAATGAAGCCATTGATTATCTGGCAATGGGGCTTGCGAATATTATGCACATAGTAAATCCAGCCATCTTTGTATTGGGAGGCGGAGTTATGAAATCTGAGGATTTAATTTTAACTCCATTGAAGGAAAAATTGAAATCTTACGTCTATCCAGGACTAGTCCCCACTATTAATATCACCGTTGCTTCCCTTGGAGGTAAGGGCGGTGTCATTGGTGCAGCTCTACTAGCAGAGCAATAGAATATTAGGTTTAACAGATAACCCGAACCATGAATTTATCGTGGTTCGGGTTATCGTCATTTACTAGTAGGTGACGTCACTTCTTTGCAAGGGCTCGAGACAAGGCTTTCTGATTTCTAATCGTTGATTTTTCGTAATACTGACCTTTTCTGAATTTCTCTTCATCTATCTTTTATGAAGGATGCGGGCATCATCCAGGTAAAGAGTTTTAATAATGGTCCGATTAAATTTATGGTTGGCAAGTGTCCTGCCATGAATATCAATTGTTAAGTTGTAGACCCCTTTTCCATAGTCGGAGATGTTCTTCGCTGCTACTCCGGTTAACTGATAGCTGCTGATTTGATCAGGAAGACTGACTCCCTTTTTATAAAAATCAACTTTAAGCTTAGCTTCCAGCTGCTTATACATGGAAGGAACCGCGAAGGACCCCTTCGGATGAATGCTTGCATTAAATTGAGTATCAATATGGAAATCGAGCGATTGATTGATCAAACTATCATAAACTACTGATAATAAATAGTTCTCTTCAGTTGAGCATGCGGTTAATTTCCATTCTCCAGGAGCGGGATGCTGGATAGACAGCATATGATGATAAGCCCCTTCAAATGGGGTCACCGAATCCTTATGAACAACGAATTGACCATCAGCTGTTCCATCAGGGTGAATTAAGGTTAAAGAGTTTGAGTCCTGATCGCTTGTCCAGCAGACCACCATGGAATTCACGTCGTCTTCGACTAGAAAATATTCAGTAGTGGAACCGCGATAATTCCCTCCGTGAAGATACGTATCAGAAATGGAGGAGGGGAGGGTTGACCCTGCCGCAGCAGTTAAAGGCTGTTTAATCGGATAGGACTTATAGAGAAATGGTTCAAATAAGGAGAAGGTGCTGCTTCCTTGTTTTATTTCAAAATGATTCCAATCCTGAACGGAAATTTCTTTCGCATAAGAAAGTCTGGAACTGTCGACGGTTACGGCCCCATCATTCACTCCGTAACTTTTTAAATACAGGCCGCCCCAGAATAAAGAAGTCCCAAAAGAACCCCACCCTGTCCCACCAAAAGTGTAAAAAGGATGATTTAGAATGAGTGGACTATGGTCTGTGTCCAGACGATATTTGCTCATATACCCTGTTTGAAGGCAGTAGGTTCCATCATTTTTATTCCCCAATGATTCTGAAAGCCATCCCGCCCAGCTGCTGTAAGCTAAATCGGCCAAGGGGGAGCCCAAATGAGGAGAGGAAAGGGTAATGACGCGTTCCACAAAGTCAGACGAATCAAAGTAAACAAGGGCAGTTTGTGTATCAATCCCGCCCTTACTATGAGCGACGATCACCACGGTCTCTTTGAAGTAATCCGTGATCTCTTTGAGCATTTGAGTAAGAATTTCCCCGTTGTCAAACATATCTTTGTCAGGAAAGACATCAACAAAGGCCGTCCGCCAGCCATGACTATTTGCCAGTTCATCCATATCATTGTCCTGGACCCACGTCTTAGAGGAACTGTTTAATCCATGCACAAACACAACCGGAGAAGCATCGGATGCCGGATTTACCGGAGGATCACCGATATACCATGTTCCAGGTACACCCTCAGGGGCTGAAGATCCTAATGGCTCAAGTGATTGCTTCTTTTCTTTAGAAACCACAACTCTATGAAACATAAAATTCCCCTCTCTTGAATAAGGTTTTAGGAATGTCCACTATCTTTATCTTAGACTATCGGGCTTCTATCAGAAAGGGAAAATGTGGTATGGTATCAGCACGAGAGGATTAAGCGAGAAGCAGGTGATAGAAATGAAAGAAGTTATTATATTGTTAGCGGATATTGTAAATGCATTTCATGATTTGCTTATTCAGTTTGCAAGCTCTATGGGATGGGATTTAACAGATAAAGACTTACATTTCTGGGTGATTGGTATTCTGGGAATCCTCGGACTGCTAGTGGTGGAAGTAGTTTTTCATGCACTGGCCAAATGGAGCATTTCCGCCATTTCGTTCTTATTTACATTATCCATGGTTCTTGTCTTTGTGTTTGCAGTGGAAATTCAACAGAAAATTACCCACAGAGGCAACATGGAATTTCAAGATGCTGCTGTAAGTGTTTTAGGATTTTTAGCATTTGCCTTAGGTTATTTTCTACTAAGAGGTCTTATTAAACTAGCGAAGAGATAGGAATTTACATATGTATTGGCAGGCCGTCTTCCTCTTTCAAAAGTCTCCGTGTATTTCTAAGGCAGGGATGGTATATATTTTTCTTCTCCATTTTCACCAGTGGAGACAGAGTAATAAAATTTGCAACGCATAGAAACCCTGGCTCATGCAGGACGAAAAATACGAACGATGATGAAATGTTAACGACATTCTTTCATCATCGTTCGGATTTAATAATGAAAAGACTTCTGTACCAGTATCTTTCTTGTTAAGAAGTGCCTCAGTTCTCTCTAACAAAAAAATCTTCTAAGATCAATACACAAGCTCCGATTGCAGAGGCATAGTTTCCGAGCTTAGAGAAAGCGATGGACGTGTCTTTAGCTTTAGCTGTCAGGCCGCGTGTTTGAATGGTTTCCTTAATACCCTTCATTAAGAAGTGGTCCGCATTTGCCATCCCTCCGCCAACGATAATCCTTTTGGGATTAAGCGTATCGGCTTCAGGGCAAGGACCGGGAAAGCTTAGTTGAACTGGGCGACTTGATCCTGAACACTTGGAGAAACTATAACGATGAGTCGGTCAACATTAAATCGAGCTCTAACAAAGAGGCACATAATACGATTACGCCCATTGCACGAAGGCGTGATGACAATTTTGAGCTTGATCTAGTGCTGCGTAACAATCGGACGAGTGATGAACACCCACTGGGAATTTTTCATCCCCATGAAGAAGTACATCATATAAAGAAAGAGAATATTGGGTTAATTGAAGTGATGGGGTTAGCTGTTTTGCCTGGTCGGCTTATCGACGAAATGGAAGCGGTAAGTCACTATATACGGGAAGGCGAGCTTCATTCGTCAGCTCTTGAGGACGAGAAGGCGGCTAAACACGTCCCCTGGGCAAAGGAATTGGTAAGGGAACATGGGTGCTTGTCTGAAGAAGAAGCAGCTCATGCTATTCAGCAGAAAATTGGTCGTACTTTTTCAAGAGTATTAGAGCACGCCGGTGTTTTTAAACGAACTGAAAAAGGAAGAGAAGCTTTTCTTCGATTTATTAAACTAGTGAAAGAGAAAGGAATTTGAAAGAATGAATACAAATAATTGGCATACAGATACATTTAAAGGAATTCCTGCTTTAACGATAGAAAATGATTCTATCAGATGCACCATTCTTCCTTCATACGGAGGGAAAATGGTGCGTCTGTTTGATAAAGATGCTCAATATGAATGGCTCTATCAGGCTCCGGGGTTATCACTCGAAATCCCCGAATATGGTGCGGACTTTTCCAAATTTGACTCCAGTGGATTTGATGAAATGTTCCCTGGTATTGATCAAGGTCCTCACCCAGCTTCGTGGAAGGAAATCCCGGATCATGGAGAAGTATGGACCCTGCCATGGGAAGTTTCAGAAGATAACGGGAGACTCCAATTAAAAGTAGAAAGTCCTGTGTTTCCTTATACCTTGAGCAAGAATTTGATTCTGGAAGGGGCCAGTGTGCGCATAGAATATCAAGCGGAAAATCATAGCGAAGTGGATTTTCCATTTATATGGACGCCCCATGCTTTGTTGAATATTGATGAAACGACAAGGATCGCTGTTCCTGAAGATATGGATCAAGTTATTAATGTAGAACATCAAACCAGACATCTGGGTAAGTGGGGGACTCATCATAATTATCCAATAACAACATCGATGTCTACCAACGATAAATTAGATCTTTCTAAACTCGAACCATTGGATGATGGGACGGTAGAAAAGTTTTATTTTACCGAGCCTTTGTCCGAGGGATGGTGCGGCTTGGTCCAGCCGAATATTGGCAGGAAGCTGACCTACCATTTTCCACAAGAAAAAGTGCCTTATTTAGGAGTTTGGAAAACAAGAGGCGGATATCGAGGAGACTATAACGTAGCTCTAGAACCGTGTACAGGGATGTATGATGACGTGTATGTTGCTGAAAAAATAGGCAGAGGATCGAGAATTCCGGCAAATGGTGTGTATAATTGGAACTTTACGATGGAAATAGGAAAAATTTAAGTATTCCAGAGGAAGCAAAGCAGGACGATGCGTTGGAATCAATAAGCCAAAGTAACAAAACCCGAACCGAAGTTAATTAACGGTTCGGGTTTCTTGTGAAATTAGCATCTGCTGTCATAATTTTAATGATCAGCTATTTATTCTGCATGAATTTTTGAACTGCTCCATGGTCAGGCATGCCATTCTGCGCGCCGAGCTTTGTAATCGACAGGGCTGCGGCCGCATTAGCAAATTCGATAGCAGCTTGAATCGATTGACCTGCTGCCAGTTGAGCAGCAAGAGCCCCATTGAATGTATCGCCTGCCCCGGTTGTATCTTGAACATCAACGAGGTATCCAGACACTCGAACCTTTTCCCCGTTTTCATAATATATTGCACCATACCGTCCTTTAGTAATGATCATTTTATCAAGGGCAGCCTCTGCTGCAGGCAGTTTGGCTAACTGACGCCACTCTGCTTCGTTTGGGGTAAGATAAGCAACTTGTTCAATGATTTCCTTTGTTAGAGGTTGGTAAGGCGCAGGATTCAGGATGACTGGTATTTGATGCTGACTGGCCAGGTCTACTATATAAGAGATCGTTTCCATTGGAATTTCCAGCTGCAGCAGAATAAGATCGCTATTAAGGATAGTGGAACGGGAGCGCTCTGCAAACTCTGGGGTGACTTCAGCATTTGCTCCTCGGGCAACAATAATACGATTATCCTGTTCCGATAAAATGATCGTTGCTGTCCCTGTCCCTTTATTGCGGAACGTCTCAATCCCGTCCGTATGAATCCCCTCATCGCGCAAATGCTTAGTTAAACTGCTGCCGAAAACATCATCTCCTACGGCTCCAATGAAATGCACGTTCGCTCCGAGACGGGCAGCGGCAACTGCCTGGTTGGCCCCTTTACCGCCAGGAAAGGTATCGAATTGGTTTCCTAGTACGGTTTCACCTTGATCTGGAATGACATCTGTAGATACCGTCAAGTCCATATTGATACTTCCAACGACACTGACCGTCGGATTTTTCATAGCTATCCCTCTTTCTAAAAAGCTGCCCGACTAGTTGGCTGAGCAGCTGCTGTCATTCATTTGTTAATCTTTAGGAACTTAACAGCTGTCATCTGTACATGCCGTGTCGTTAGTTTCTGATAAATCTTCAAACGCAGGTGACTTTTGTTCTTCCTCCAGCACTTTTGTTAAAGCATTCTTAAATACTTCAATCGGCTGCGCCCCTGAAATGGCATACTTACGGTTAATGACAAAGAAGGGAACGCCTTGGACCCCAAGTTGCTGTGCTTCTGCTTCCTCACTGCGTACGACTTCTGCAAAAGGAGTACCGTTAAGCAGTTCTTCCATTTCTTGCTGCTCCAATCCGATTTCGGCAGTGGCCTGAATAAGTGAATCGTGATCACTTATATCAACTGAGTCTTTAAAAACAGCCGAGAAAAACCTCTCTGCTGCTTCCTTGCCAATTCCTTTACTTTCTGCCAGCTTCGCCGCACGATGAGCATCGAAAGTATTCGTTGGAATCATCGTATCGAAGTGAAAATCTAATCCCGCCTCCGATGCTTGTGTTTCCATATTTTTTGTCATTTCTTTGGCTTCCTCAAAGGAACGGCCATATTTTTCAGCTAATTTCTCATGAATGGTTTGTCCACTGTTCTTGGCTGCATTAGGATCTAATTCAAAGCTCTTGTAGATGACTTCACATTGGCTTTGTTCGTTTCCATTTAAATCCGCCAGGGCAGCTTCAAGATGACGTTTTCCTATATAGCAGAACGGACAGACAAAATCCGACCATACTTCAATTTTCATTATTTACACCTCTTTCAAATCTTCTATCTCCATTTTACGTTTCCTTAGCTGGTAAGTCCAAGGATCCTATCAATTGGTTCTTGTGGATTGCTGTACTTCTAATAAATTGAAAACTTATATAGGCTAGATATATGAATGAGGTATAACACCTTTTCTGCTTATCTGTTCGATTATAATAACAGAGGAGGAGAAGATATGATAGACGAAAAAATCTTAATTGACCGCAGTATTAAAAACATGGGGAAGGTCCATCCCCTGGTCTCGAAAAAAGCAAAGGAAGTTATTTCGCAAAGTTATCGAGAACAAATTCCCGTTCAAATTTCTTCCGGATTTCGGACCTTTTCAGAACAAGCTGTCCTGTTTGGGCAAGGCCGTCCAGGTTATGTATGGAAAGGGAAGAATTATGGGAAAAGCGGTAAAATCGTAACCCACGCTGAACCAGGTCAAAGCGTTCACAATTATGGACTGGCGATTGATTATTTTATCGTAAGTAAAGACGGCAGAGAAGCTTTATGGGAAGTCAATCAGGACTGGAAAAAGACAGCACAAATAGCGAAAAATCTTGGTTTTTCCTGGGGAGGGGACTGGAGTTCGTTTAAGGATTTTCCTCATCTTGAGCTGACTCAGGGGTTGTCATGGAGAGAATTAAGTGAAGGGAAGAGGCCAGCGATTATTCGTGAAAACTCCGAAATCCCCATTCAACAGGGGTCTCATGGACCAGAGGTCAGAAAAATCCAGGAACTATTAATCTCTCAGGGGTACCGGCTTCCAAAGTTCGGCAGCGATGGAATCTATGGTGCAGAAACAGTGGCGGCAGTTAAACAGTTTCAACATGATCATAAACTTAAGGAAGATGGAAGAGCAGACAAGCGCACGATTCTCGAAATAGAAAATGCCGATAAATTCTACCGCGGCATTCCACTCGTTGACTATCCGGATAATCCATTACAATTGGGGAGCCGAGGAAAGGATGTCGAGAGAATACAAAGAGCAGTAAAAACAGCCCCGGATGGAATATTTGGTGAGAAAACGAAGGCAGCAGTTCGTGCTTACCAAGAAAGGCATCATTTACAGGTAGATGGTATTGTCGGGAAGAATACTTGGAATATGATGTTTTAAATATCTTCGGGTCATAGGATTTTTGATGACCTGAGGTTTTTCTCGCAAAAACGAGGGGAAGATTGGTGAATTAGTACCATTCCCCTAATTTCTACTCTTGGAAATGTGAAACAATCCTAGTGATTCACTTATGCAGAAAAAGCTGTTTCCTGTGACGGAAACAGCTTTTTTTAGGACTTTTTTTTATTATTTCTTTCCTTCACAAACATATAAAGGTTAACTAGTATTAAAGCCACCGATAAAGTTGCTGCTACTGTAGAAATATCCAGGCTAGTAAAATAGCCGGCAATTAAATAGCAAGTAAATAAAAGTGCAAAAGCTAAATAAAACATAAGCTGCCCCCTTTCCGAGATGGTTTCGAACCATGTCTATGCAGGCGTCTTCAAATTCTATGTAGTTAAGAGTTACTTTAAAGCCTAGAAGATGAAGGAGAAAAAGTCAAAGTTAAATAGAACCAGCCGTAAGCGTGGTTCTATTCAGGCTGGTACATAAAGAAGCGGTACACTGTAAATTCGTTCCCTTCCTCGACATCATAGGATTCAAGATTAATGGAGTGAAACTGGGCTCCATCACTCTGTTCGAAAGATATTTGCATCACGTAATCTTTATGTTCCATTAGAGGAATCGGATAAGGATTGACGATTTCTACCATCCATTCATAAGCCAATCTCTCGATAAAAGCGTGGGTATAAGAAGTTGGGGTATCATCAAGCCAAATCTTCATCAAGGGAATAAGAGATCGTGCGGACTGATCCAAATAAAACGCCTCCGTTACATTTTACTCTTTCTCAATAATTTCCCTTTCCAGCATGAAAACAAACTTAACTATCCGGCTGGAGAAGACGTTCGATTTTCTTCTTGATCCGTTTGCGGGCTCTCTTGACTGTAGAAGCACTTATTTCTTTAAGTAAAGCGATTTCTTCTATTGTATGCTCTTCGAGGGAAAGTTTGACAATATCTGCTTCAAGACGATTTAAATCGCAATGGTGGAAAACATCATAGAAAACGGTTTGCTCCTTTATGAGATCGGGCTGATAGGAATCTGTATGGCAATGGTTTTCGAATTGCTTGAATTGCTGATGTCTTTGAGTGTCATTTCGTTGAAGGGTTCTAAAGTGGTGGATAAGATGATGAGTGAAATAAGTGGTGAATTTTGAAAGTGCGGGATTAAATTGCTGGATACATTGAAGATAAATAAAATAGGATTCCTGAATGAAGTCATCATACGGCCGGGGCATGCGAAGTCTGTTTAAGACGAAGTAAATGTATGGGTGATAAGTTTGGAAGGATTGGTAGTCTTTTTCCATAGGTCTCTCTTTCTATTATTATTTTGTGTTCACTCATTATTATGAACGAAAGATTCAAAAAAGAAAAACTATTTTTTCTATTTCAGGAAAGTATTAATAAAAGAGAGATTGATTTGCGCTAAATTAAGCTATTTTTGGATTTTTTATTAGGAACTAAAGGCGAAAAAACAATTTTTAACAAAAAAATGACACCAAAAACCATTTTTAATACGATTATAGAATGAGAAGGATAAATTTGGGAGGTGTAACTTTAATGAAGAATGAAGAAGAATTCGAAAAGATCGTCTATGAAAATGATAAACTTATTCATTATCACATTAGAAGTTTACAAATCATTGATTCTGCTGGGGAGTTCTTTGCCGAGGGCTTGTTCGCATTATGGGAGGCTTATCTTACATATAATCCTGAACTAGGTAAATTTTCCACCTATTTAAGCTGGAAAATTAGAAATCGTTTAATTGATGAAATTCGGAAGCGTGCTAAGAGTTTTGCTAATGAAACCTCTTATATCGAGAAAGAAATCCATGCCTTGTCCTACATAACAGAAGATAAAATAGCAGATACATATTTCTGGAACCAGGTAAAAAAAGAATTAACAGAAAATCAGTGGAAATGGGTGTATTATTTTATTGTTCATGATTTATCAATTGAACAAATAGCTAAATTGGAAAACGTAACAAGGGATGCTGTGAAAAACTGGGGAAGACATGCTAAAAAAAAGTTGAGTCAGCTGGAATTTCTGAGGCGGTTTGAGGAATCGGCCGTTTGAATAATGCCAGGCAGCGGTTAAGCTGCCTGGAAGAGTATTTTATTTTTCAATGGTAATGTTAATTTTATTTAATCCTAATGCTCTTGCAGCGTTAATCATCTTTGCAGCTTCTTGTTCTGCATCCTCTATAGAAATATCATTCCTTGAGATATTCAGAGTTGTTCCGGCACCGCCGATCGACTGAATATTTGTCTCCTCAGTTTTAGGAAGAAACGTCTGCGGAACCTCTTCTAAAATACTATTTTGTGTACGATTAACCCGCCCGCGTATCTTGCGGCCATGGTAGACCACACTAGCATAAGGACACCCGGTTTCAGCAGAAATCTCTCGGTAATTTTTGTCGGTTTCTTTAATGAGTTGTTTTACTTCATTTAAATCGTATTCATATTGCTTGCTCTTCTTCGCCATTTATAAATCACCCTTTGTATATTTATCTAGTTACATTGTATACAAATTACTTTCCATTGAATAGTGAAAATGCAAACATTTAAATTAAAATGATAGTAAATTACCAATTTTTTATATATTGCTGGTGCAAAATAAAAGAAAAATATTAAGTAACATGGATATTCGTAGGGAGGAGTCTTAAGAATTTTATTCATTACAAAACCCGAACCATGCATTTACATTGGTTCGGGTTTAATGTGTTTGTGAGATCAATCAAGCTCCGCAGGGAACAGCTGATATCTTTTGAGTAAGTGTAATCAGCAGATAGCTGGCAGCTTGACAATGTCTCCTTTAATTTTGTCCCATTCTGTTGGATTGCAGGTTGCTGATATTCACCTCTGCTCCAGTTGTATTTATTTTCAAAGCTTCTACCTCATAAGCAGGAAGTTGTTTCTTGATTTTCTGGAGTGCTTTGTGGCTGATCGTGTCAAATAGAGCAATCATGGTCGGTCCAGCTCCGCTTAAATATAAGCCAAGCGCCCCTTGCGCTCTGACGAAATCAGTGACTTGATCAAAACCCGGAATCATTTCTTTACGATAAGGCTGATGCCATTGATCTTGCAGCATCATTTTTCCTGCCAGCTTCCAATTTTGCTGGGCAAGGGCGGCCACTAATACATTGGCAGTGCCGCTCGCGTGGACAGCTTTCTTATAGTTCAGTTCAAGCGGAAGGAGGGCTCGAGCTTGTTCGGTTTCAAGGTGATACTCTGGAATAATGGCAAGCCAAGTCAATTCATCCAAGCCGTTGGTAAAATGAACAAAATCTAAATGATTTCCATCATAGCTTGAAACAACGATTCCTCCATAGATGGCAGGGGCAACATTATCGGGATGACCTTCAATCTCACAGGCAATATTCAGCTTTTCAAAGGCAGTTAACTGCAGGTTGAGAATTTGATTGGCAATTTCAATCCCGCCAACAACCGCGGTAGAGGAACTACCTAACCCCCGGGCAACGGGAACATCATTTCTCATAGTGATGTGGAAGGGCGGAAGAGCTTCCTGTTTGTATAAATTTGCTGTGTACAGGGCTGATTTATAAATAAGATTGTCTTTGCCTGCAGGAATGGAGTTCTTGTCCTTATCAGGTACAGTGAATCCCCAAGTTTCTGCAGGATGACAATCTAAGGTAACATATTTAGAAAGTGCAATTCCGATTGAATCGAATCCCGGCCCTAAATTAGCAGAGGTGGCCGGAACTTTTATCGTGAACGGCTTCATGACCGGACTCCAGTGATCGCTTCAGCAAATTGTTCAATGTTATTTTCAATGACTGTGGGTTTTACCGGGCTAGTCTGAATCGCTGTAGCAGGATCCTTCAGACCGTTTCCGGTAAGCACATGGACCACTTTGGAGCCAGATGGGATGATCCCTGCTTTTACCTTCTTTATCGTCCCGGCAATGGAAGCGCAGGAAGCTGGTTCAGCAAAAACGCCTTCTTTTTGAGCAAGCAATTGGTACGCTTCCACAATCTCATCATCTGTTACTTCATCGATAAACCCTTTGGATTCTTTAGCTGCGTCAACGGCATTTCCCCAGCTTGCCGGGTTTCCGATGCGAATGGCTGTGGCTAAGGTTTCAGGGTTTTCCACTACCTCATTTCTAACAATAGCGGCGGAACCACTGGCTTCAAAGCCAATCATTTGCGGTAACTGTGTATGATTCCGCTCATGATATTCTTTGAACCCCCGCCAATATGCCGTGATATTACCCGCGTTCCCGACAGGTATAGAAAGAAAATCAGGTGCTTCTCCCAGACTCTCGCATACTTCAAAGGCACCTGTTTTCTGTCCTTCTATTCGATAAGGATTCACAGAATTCACAAGTGTCACCTGCTCTTGCTCAGCAATTTTGCGCACCATTGTTAACGCCTGGTCAAAGTTTCCTTTAATCGCAAATATCTCCGCTCCGTACATAACTGCCTGGGCCAATTTCCCTTCTGCAATCTTTCCATCTGGAATGACGACAATACAGCGCAGCCCCGCTCTTGCCGCGAATGCAGCAGCAGAGGCAGAAGTGTTACCGGTGGAAGCGCAAATAACAGCTCTCGATCCTTCTTCAATAGCTTTCGCCATGGCGAGAACCATCCCTCGGTCTTTGAAAGATCCAGTAGGGTTAGCTCCTTCAATTTTCACATAAGCTTCAATTCCAAGCTCTTTAGAAATGGTTGGAATAGGAAGCAGCGGAGTGTTTCCTTCTAATAAAGTTAATTTGGGTGTTTTTTCACTGATTGGTAGGAACTCAGCATAGTGATGCAGTAAACCCTGCCACATGATCATTCGCCTCCTTCAACACGAAAGATACTATCTACACTGCGTACGGATGATAATTCTTGCAATTCACTTTGGGCTTTAGCAAAGTCTTCTTCACTAACCCGGTGAGTAATCATAATGAGTTCCCGTTCCTTATCTTGATCACTAGCCCTCTGAATAATTTGATCGAAAGAAATATCGTATTGGGCAAAAATGGTTGTCATTTCCATAAGCATTCCCGGCTGATCCAATACGTGAAGACGAATGTACTTTTTCGTCAGCTGTTCTTTCTTTGTCTTTACTTGTTTAGAGAACTGCGGCTGGACATAAGCCTTGCCTGAAGTTCCTAACCGGATATTTTTTATAACGGCAATTAAATCAGACACAACAGCCGTGGCCGTAGGCAGTTTACCAGCACCTGGACCGTAAAACATAGTCTCACCCACCGCGTCACCATAAACATAGACCGCGTTAAATTCATTATGAACGGAGGAAAGCGGGTGTGTGGAGGGAAGTAAAGTAGGCTCTACACTGACAGAAACGCCTGTATGATCATTATCGGCGATTCCAATTAATTTAATGGTATATCCAAGCTCCTCTGCATATTTAATATCTGAAAGAGACAGACCTCTTATTCCCTTAACTTCTACATCCTCCAGGTTAAACGGCATGGAGAATCCTAAGATGGAAAGGATGGTCATTTTCCTGGCCGCATCAAGACCGTCAACATCGGCGGTAGGGTCTGCCTCAGCAAATCCAAGTTCCTGAGCTTCCTTTAATACGCTATCAAAATCGGTTCCATCCTGAGTCATTTTCGTCATGATATAATTGGTCGTTCCATTGACAATTCCCATCATTTTTCGGATACGGTCCGAAGAAAGGCCGTCAATAATGGAACGGATAATCGGAATACCGCCTGCAACACTGGCTTCATAATAAATATCGCAGCCAGTCTTCTGACTTGCAGCAAACAGCTCTGCCCCATGCTGAGCCATTAGGTCTTTGTTAGCAGTGACTATATGTTTTCCATGCTCAATTGCTTCTAGCAAAATGGAGAGTGTGTGATCGATTCCACCCATTACTTCTACGACTACATCAATCTCTGGATCTCTCGTAATATCTTCATAACGATCCGTCAGCTGAGTTGTTTCCCCTGGAAGCTCACGAGGTTTAGTTAAATCATTTACTAGTACTGACTTGATCGTTACTTGGCTTCCGGTTTTATGTTGAATGCTTTCTTTATGATCATTAAGAATTTCAATCACACCGGATCCTACGGTGCCGAGTCCCAATAATCCCACGGTAATGGTATTTTTCATTCTTCACACTCCTTGTCCACTTCAAAAGTACATTATTCTTTGTATAAAGGACATTGTAACGAAAATAACAATAGACTACAAGACTGAATTATCAGATAGATTAAATTTTCTAATCATTATTAAATTTAAAAAAATAATAATGGTGGTGCAATATAGAAATTTATATAACCCTAATTATTTCCATTGTAAAATCAAGGTTTATTAAATTCATGAATGTTTTTTTCTATCCTTCCGACGTAAATTCTTTTTATTTCCTTACTTGACTTAATTTGGAAAATGATCTATAAGTAATTTATGAGCAATTATACCCGGGATTAAAGGAGGTGAAAAAATGGATGAGATTTTCGGAAGTAAGATCATATTTTCTCAGTATATTAAGAAATATGAAAAACTGATTTTATTTATTATTAGTGAAATGGGAGTTACAGGAAAGGAGGAAGACTTCTTAAAAGAAGGGTTGAAGATCGCAGTTAAAGAAAATGTGCAATTTAATAGTAAACAAAGAATTTTTCCAAGAGAGGATTACATTGAGTTTAAAATTAGGGAGCACTTTAGAAGTATTTTAGGAATACCATGTAATTCATATTTATGATTACATATCCCGTTTGGGAAAAATTCATCTGCAAACCCGAATCAATAGTTTTCATTGGTTCGGGTTTTTTTCATAGTGAAGTTAACGCTCGGTTCACGATAGAGTTGTGAGACCAATAGATGCGTGGGCTATGCTCCAGCAATTTGTGATACAATGCATCTAGTAATCTTACATAATGGGGTGCTAATCATGTATAATGAACCAATTTTTTTACAGCCTGAATTTAAAGAAAGGATTTGGGGAGGAAGCAAACTAAAAGAAATCTTCAATTATGCGATTCCCTCTCATGAAACAGGTGAGGCATGGAGCATTTCGGGACATACGAACGGGCCGAGTAAAATCCTCAACGGAGAACTTGAAGGTCAAACACTTGCAGAGGCATGGGAGAAGCATCGTGAACTATTTGGTAACGAAGAAGGACAAGAATTTCCTTTACTCGTTAAGATCCTAGACTCGAAGAAAGATTTATCCGTCCAAGTTCATCCAGACGATCAGTATGCGCGTGAGATAGAGGGAGAGAACTATGGGAAAACAGAATGCTGGTATGTGATAGATTGTGAGGAAGGTTCAGAAATAATATTCGGCCATCATGCCGAATCCAAAGACCAATTGACTGAGATGGTGAAAGACGGCAGGTGGGATCAGCTGCTGCGGAGAATTTCTGTGAAGCCTGGGGACTTTTTCTATGTGCCAAGCGGGACGATTCATGCAATTGGAGCAGGAATTCAAATATTGGAAACTCAGCAAAGCTCTGATATTACCTACCGGGTTTATGATTATGACCGTGTAGGAAAGGATGGGAAAAAGCGGGAACTTCACCTGGAACGTTCGCTTGCGGTCACCAACGTTCCTCACGAGGATCCTCAGATAAACAGAGCTCAAGTGCTTGAAGCAGGGTTAACTAAAGAAACATTAGTTGAAGAAAACTATTTCTCCGTCTGGCATTGGGAATTGGATGGGAAAAGTCCTGTCATAGAACCTACTTCGTACCTGCTGGTTAGTGTTCTCAGCGGAAATGGCAAAATTGAAATAAGCGGAAACGCTCACTCTTTTACTAAAGGAGATCACTTTATCGTGCCAGCTACGGTCGATCATTTTCTTCTGGACGGAAAGGCTTCAATAATTGTGTCTCAATCTAACAAATAATAAAGGTCTGTTCTAGAAAGAAGAGCTTCTTTGTTACATAGGCTGCTCTTCTTTCTTACTATTTTTATTAATCTGATCATTAATCAAAGAAAAGAGGAGGCCCTCTATGCAATGTTTAATTCCGGTATTATTCTTTCTGGGCACTGCATTCAGCGGATTGTTTCCTTGGCTGTCAATTCATAGCTTTCAAGAAAAAAGCGTGCAGTACTTTTCCTCACTCTCTGAAGAGAAAACCCCACAATTAATGATTGATCTATCCCAGTTATTGACATCAGCCTCCATAATCACCAAACTTCCTCCATATGCCCAGCCAGAAACAGAGACCTTCCTCCGGGTCCAGGGAAAGAAAAGAGAGACGACGGATATGTACCGAATTCAGGGAGAATATTATCTTCCTGCTGATACTGTAGTAGGAATGATGGGAGACTCTGCCGATTATAATGTGTTAGATAACGTAATGATTCTTCAAACATCTTCTGATCATTGGGAATTCGCAGCGAATAGCGGAAGGATTTTTAAAAATGGGAAATGGATCTCCTTAAACTCAGGAAATAGACTACAAAAC
Organism: uncultured Bacillaceae bacterium; assembly: GCA_963739045.1. Taxonomy (GTDB): domain Bacteria; phylum Bacillota; class Bacilli; order Bacillales; family Halobacillaceae; genus Halobacillus_B. Next base: position 274,255 of record CAVTYY010000004.1, read on the forward strand.
AAAATTTATGTGGATAGTGAAGTATTTTATCTGCCTGTTTCATTTATTAAGGATCGCCTGAAGTATCCAGTTAAAATAAATTCTGAGCATGACCAGACCATTATTGCCATTGGAAAAGAACCTGAATATCCTAACCCACTGAATGTTCCTTTATTGAATCAAATGGATGATCCAAGGCTGTACAATGGATGCGAAGTCACCAGTCTTGCTATGATTTTAAATTATTCAGGGATCGATGTATCAAAGAATGAAGCAGCGAGCCAATTGCCGAGGGTGCCATTAACTTACAACAATGGTTTAAAAGGAAACCCGAACGCTGGTTTTGTGGGAAACCTTGAGGATGGACCGGGGCTATCGGTTTATCATGGGCCAATCTTTACTCTGGCCAAAGAATTTGCAGGAGACTCTGTTAAGGATTTAACAGGAAACCCTGTACAGAAATTGTATCAGCAAATTGATCGTGGGTTTCCAGTGTGGATCATGACCAATACCGAATTTCAGCCTGTGCATAATTGGGAAAGCTGGTCCACTCCCCAGGGAGAAATAAAAGTGACTTTCAGCGTACACAGTGCAGTGATTACCGGATATTCAAAGAGGTATGTTTACATCAACAACCCTTATGGCCAAAAGAATCAGCAATTGCCCCGAGACGATTTCGAACGGGCTTGGAAACAAATGGGGAGCCAGGCGATTGTGGTCCAAAAGCATCCCCAAACAAAATCTGATTAGGAAACACTCTACCTGCATCAAATAAAACGCTTTCATTTTATTGACAAATCCCGCATAATAGAATAAAATACTGAAAATTCTGATTTAACAAAAAGGGGTGGGGCCAGTGTTGGTTAAGATGCTTAAGCCGTATTATGTTAAAGAGGATGAGCGTTTTATCAGAGTGGTGTTAGCCTATCAATATTTCTCTCTATTAATTGATGAGGAACTGTACCAATTTGTACCCATGGAAGCCAGAGAGATTATTATTGATCGGGAACGGAATCGTGTTCATAATGTATTTGATATTTTTGTATTTCAACGTGGGAAAAATATGATTTACGTCTCTGTGGGTGACTTGCTGAAGATGCCGGATTTTCTCGCTCGCCTAAATTCTATTATCTCTCCTTTTATCAAGGAACAGGAAGTGGCAGGAGAGAGTGAAGAAACTCGAGAGATTATCAAGGAGCTGGAAAAGAATAATTTAAGACGGTTAATTGATCAGGCAATTGATAAAGAAGACCAGACCGCCTTTACGACTTTAACGGATACTTGGAAGCGGATCTATTCTTAATAAGAGATGGGGGGGTATTGACCATAATACCCTCCTCTTTTTTCTGAATAAAAATACTTTATACATAAATGTACGACAATCGACATGCTCTTACATTCTTTTTATTAGTAAATTCTGAAAAAATCTTATTATATTGGCAATCATATTAGAAAAGTTAAAGAAATTTCTAAATTATGTATTATAATGGAAAATAGATTTGACACATGAAGAGGGATAGTAAATAGAGGAAGAAGGACCCTGCAACCAGGATATACAATGAAGATCCTGATTCTTTCTTGTAAAGGGGAGGGTATTATGGGGATCCAGCCGGTAAGAAAAACATTAGATGAAGAATGGATCATACTTATGGAAGAAGCAAGAGAACTGGGGTTAACTTTAGAGGAAGTGAAGGAATTCATTAGAAATTCCCAGTAATCCTGATTTTTAAAGCATCAATTGTTCAGGGAACAAAAGGTGATTTTATATAACACGATTATTTAATGAGGACTTAAAATTATCTGAAGGAGGCCAAGTATGAATGACAAGCTTTTATCAGTTCAAACAAATAGTAAGCGATAGTGCCATTTTATTTAAGGCACCGGCTTTTATTTGCAATCATCATTTTGAAGTGCTTGTTCAATTTCCACATCACTTTCGATGGCCTCCTAAAATTATTCGTCAATCGATTGAAAAATGTTTAGAAGATAGCAAACAGACACCTTGGAGAGTGCAGCTGTTTTCAAACATTAATTATCAGTATTTCTTTGTCTATCCCTTGTTGGAAAATAAGGAAGATTGGATTTACATTTGCGTTGGCCCAGTAGTGATGGATGAAGTCAGCCATAACCAGGTTAGGAAGGTCCTCATCCAAAATAACTTAGATGCTGCTTATGAAGAAACATTAGTGAAATATTACAAACAACTGCCTGTCTATACTTTAAATCAACTGCGAGCAATGGAGAGAGTACTTCCGGGGATCGTATCTCAGAGGTCAGTTCTGTCTTCCGGTAGAGAGTTTATTGAAACACGAGCTTTTAAAGAAAATCTGGAGCCGGTAAGAGATCAAGCCCATTCTTATGAAACGGAAAAGGAATTTATGAAGTTGTTTAAAGAAGGAGATCCGCGGGCGGTTGATCAATTTTCCCGGGTAAAGTACGAAACTTCTATTGTGAATAGTGATCCATTGCGTTCCGAAAAAAACAGGATGGTTGTATTAAATGCTGAGCTAACCCGCAGCTGTATGGAAGCAGGGGTGGAGAGGCTGGAAGTTCTTTCATTGAGCGATTTCTATACGAATTACATTGAAATGCAATCCACGATTAATAATATGAAAGATCTAGGTACATATATGGTCAAGTCTTATCTGGAACGGATACAGGAACTGCACAAAATCAGAATCAAATCTCCTATTGTAGAGCGAGCGAAGCGCTATATTTATAAGAACCTCACGGAACCCATCAGCTTAAAAGTAATTGCAAGCGAACTACAGGTTCATCCAAATTATTTATCAAGTGTATTTGCGCAGGAAATGGGAGATTCTATTTCTCAGTTTATTAATATGGAAAGAATTAAAGAAGCAAAAGAATTATTGAGTATTTCTCATTACACAGTCTTGGAAATCAGTATTCTCCTTGGATACAACAGCCAAAGTTATTTTACGAGAGTTTTTAAAAAAGAAGTAGGCATGGGGCCGGTGGAATTTAGAAATTACGTCCAAATTCATAAATAAAACAGTTGAGAAATTAAAAATTCAGGAGCTGGCCCAGCGTCCTTTAAAGAAAAATAGAGAAAAGAGAAGGAAAAATAAGGTTATTGACGGAAAGTGTTCTTTATAAAGAAATATAGCGTATTTTTAAGGGTTTTCAATTTGTAAATCCTGATTTATAATTTTTATTATATTCGTTATAAAGAACATGTTGAAATAAATAATGAAAAAATAAGTAATGGGATCTTCTCTCTATTAACTGAGGTGGATACGTACCAGGAAGGGGAAAAATAACTTTGGGCGGCATTGGAGAAAGAATTAGGATACTCAGAGTAGGAAAGAGGCTGTCAGTAAATCAGCTTGCAAACCAATCAGGGGTTTCTAAGTCATATATCAGCAACATCGAACGCGAAGTTCAAAAAAATCCATCCTTGATCGTTATGCGAAAGCTAGCGGCAACTTTAGAAGTGTCTTTAGAGGATTTATTAACCTATAAGTACCAGGATGAGCAAAAGGACATTAAGTAATTCCTCCTGTTGGGAAAGGGGTAAAATATGGCTGATTCTAGTGAACAGAAGCAAATAGATGAAGAATGGCTGGTCCTTATAGAAGAAGCCAGAAGCCTTGGCCTCAGCATAAGGGACATAAAGAATTTTATGGAAAGTGAAAACACATAACGCGGGAAATGGGAAATTCATTCTGATTTAGCTGAGGAGGAGGGGCATGAGACAGAAAATCTTTTTTACAAAAAAAGCTGCAGAACCCAATGTAGCTGGAAAACGGATGCCTTCTTTTATAAATGAAGAAGGCATCATCTGTAAATTAGATTCATTCGTACACCAATTCTCACAGTTGATCGTGAAATCCGGCTGGAATCTATGGCTTCATGACGGAAAGGTCTACTCATTCTTCCACAAGGAACCCGAGCAAAAGAAGAGCTTAATGGCTGGAATAATAGGGGATGAATCTCCGCTTTCCTATCTTCAGGCGGCCATATGCTACCATAAACTTCTGCATTTCACAAACGGCCGGGGAGAAAGGTGGGATGTGAAGAGCTTAGTAGATGACTCCTGTATCCGGCATCTTGATCTACTGGGGGAATGGCCATTTGAATTATTCAGCTATTCTTTAAATCCTGTCTTTTTCTATGATTCTCTACAGCATCCGGTGGTCGTTTTCTATACTTTTACAAATGAAGGCTCAGAAGTAATTTATAAGCACATTCATAGATTTGATTATTCGAGCTATGAACTGAAATGGAATGAGAAGCTTTTTGCAAGTTCAAAGGTCCACCTATCTTCTTGGAATAGGCTGAGCAGAGATCACTATTTCTAAAATGGATAAAGCATTGTAGTCTAATGCTGGACATGTAGTAGTTTATTCATTGGAAGACCCGGACCATTTACTTCTATGGTCCGGGTCTTCTGGATTTACCAAGATATATGCTTTTGGAATTTTAAGTCGTATTGTGTCCACAGCAAGAAGCAGATCAAAATTTAAAAATGTAAGCGAGTGGAAAACATGTTAAACTAAAGATTACATATAAATTAAAAAATTTTAATAGGAGTGATGAAATGGAGTGGAAAAACGAATATGCCCGATGGGATCAATTTAAGGACCTGGACGCTGATTTAAAAGAAAATCTGGTTTCGCTAAGCGGTGATGAACAGGCACTGGAAGATGCATTCTATAAAAATCTAGAATTTGGTACGGGAGGAATGCGAGGGAAACTGGGACCGGGTACAAACCGGATGAATCTCTATACGATTCGGCGTGCAGCAGAAGGAATGGCTCGTTACATAAGTGAAAAAGGGGAACAATGGAAAAACCGTGGAGTTGTCATTGCCTATGATTCCAGATATATGTCTAAAGAATTCTCAGTAGAAACAGCACGTGTTCTTGGAAGGCATGGTATTCAAGCTTACGTATTTACTTCATTACGTCCTACTCCTGAATTATCTTTTGCTGTCCGCTATCTTCATGCAGCGGGTGGAGTAGTCATTACTGCGAGTCACAATCCGCCTGAATACAATGGTTTCAAAGCTTACAATGAAGACGGAGGACAGCTTCCTCCTGATCAGGCGAAGGAAATGATTGATTTTGTTAATCAAGTGGACAATGAACTTTCCGTTGAAGCGGCAGGTCAAGAAGAACTTGAAGCTTCTGGGCTGCTTAAATGGATTGATAAAGAGGTAGATACCCCATATATGGAAGCATTAAAGAGCGTTAATGTTAATCCGGAGCTGACCAAACAAGCTTCAGATTTAAATATTGTCTTTACCCCTCTGCATGGAACGGCCCGTACTTTAGTAGAAAATGGTCTAAAACAAATGGGGCTGGAAAATGTTCATATTGTGGAAGAGCAGGCAGATCCTGATCCTGAATTCTCTACAGTGGAGTCACCTAATCCTGAGGAACATCAGGCATTTACTATGGCCATCGAACAAGGGAAGCTTATCGGTGCTGATATCTTGATCGGAACTGATCCTGATGCTGATAGAATGGGGATTGCAGTTCCCGACGAGAGTGGAGAGTATGCGGTGCTGACTGGAAATCAGACCGGTGCCCTTATGCTGGATTATTTACTATCTCAAAAAACAGATCTCCCTGAAAATGCCATCATGATAAAAACCATTGTGACTTCAGAGTTTGGCAGGATTATTGCGGACTCCTATGATGTAGCAAGTCTTGATACGTTAACCGGATTTAAATTCATCGGTGAAAAAATTAAAGAATATGAAGAGTCTGGGGAATACCAATTTATTTTTGGTTATGAAGAGAGCTATGGATACTTAATTAAAGAATTTGCAAGAGACAAAGATGCTGTCCAGGCAGCTATGTTATCCGCAGAATTAGCTGCTTATTGGAAATCAAAGGGCAAAACTCTGCTTGAAGCTTTAGAAGAATTATATCAGCGTCACGGATATTTTCTTGAAGATCTTCAGTCTATTAAAATGGAAGGAAAGACTGGAGCAGAAAAAATCCAGGACATTATGGACAGCTTCCGTAATGAATCCTTGAAAGAAGTTGGCGGAGTAAAGGTACTATCCGTAGAGGATTATACTACCCTGACAAGAGAATTCGCGGAGGATCAGTCTTCAGAGACTATTAATCTTCCAAAAGCGAATGTGCTTAAGTTTATCTTAGAAGATAATTGCTGGTTCTGTCTTCGTCCTTCCGGCACGGAGCCGAAAATCAAGTTCTATTTTGGAGTGAAATCATCTTCACGGAAAAATAGTGAAAAACGACTCGCAGACATAAAACAAGCGGTGAATGATAAATTGAGCACCATTGTGTAATGAATGTAAGCCTTCTCAAATAGAGAAGGCTTATTTTTTTTGAAAACAGGTATTAACATCCGATACAAACGTGTCGAAAATAGAGATAAGTGGGATAAATCCGCTTAGATAAAAAGACTTAATTTTGTCGTTTTTCCGAAAAGAATGTAGAAGAAGTAATAAAAATGTACTACTATTTGTCATAAGTGTAATTTTTGGCAAGGGAGGAGATTTCAGGATCTGCTGGAAGTGCCGCATATATTGTCTATTTGCTTAACTAATCTAAGGGGATGAAAGAGAGGGAGAATAATGAGAGACATGAAGAATACTAGTAAAAAGATTATTTCATTATTTTTGGTAACTTTATTTATTGCATGTATGATGTCTTACAGTGAGGCGGAGGCCTCTTCTAAAGAAAACCATTACAGCTTTACTAATGGAGAAAGTACGGTTAAATTAACCAATCAAATAGAAGTGAAAGTGAATAATAAATCGAAGGCAAATTTAATTATTACGAATAACGGGGAGAAGGTTTATTCCAATGAAGAGTTGGCGAAGCTGTCTGATCTTTATATTATTAATAAAGATAACCAGCAGTATTTAGCTGTTGTTTACCGAATGGAAGGAAGCGGACAGGCACTTTTCTTTCAAATTTTAAGCATTAAGTCTGACCAGGTGGATAAAATTTATCAATCCTCTACATATTCAAGAGCACAACTGAGCATAGAGAATAGCAAGGTCCAAGTAGCAGTTCCAACATATGAGCAAGGAGATAATAAATCAGAACCAAGCTCCATTTCCAGTCTTGAATTCACTATTAATGGCGACAAGGTGAAATTAAAGCAGGAAACTAAAACTCCAGTCAAGAATGCTATCACTACGCAGTCCAGCGGAGGAAGTACGAAAGTTAACGAACGTTATAAGAATCATTCTTATCAAGAAATTAGCAGAATTTTAACAGAAGAAGCAGAGAAGGCAGACATCCCGGCGGAAGTGCTGAAAGCCATTGCTTTCCAGGAGAGCGGTTGGCAGCAGTATTGGTCGAAAGGAAATACACCAGTAAGCTGGTATTCAAGTAAGTGTGATAATTGGGATGGCACAAATGCCAAACTAGGTTATGACTGTATCGGTATCGGTATCATGCAAGTTTCCGATTATCGTTATTTACAAGAGGGGCAGGCGAAGAACAATTACGTTAAACGATTAAAAGAAGACATTCGCTTTAACATCGAAGAAGGGATAAAAATCCTTCAGAGTAAGTGGAACTACTCTAATTTGAGCAATACTTATTCCAATGGTTATCCGTACATACCAACCGTTAATGATAATGATCGTGATATTATTGAAAATTGGTATTTCGCTGTTTTGGCTTATAACGGTTTATTAGAGCGGAATAATCCAATTACCAACCCTTATAGTCCTATGGCCTACCAGGAAGATATTTTCAAAAATATTCGCGATTACAGCCTGGTGGATGTCACTCCTTTTCCAACCCAGAAGTTATTTACCCAAGACAGTACATTGTTAAACTTTGGTTTGGAAAATGTAAAGATGAATGGACCGCTTCATAAGTCTCACACGTTTAAATCGGGTGAGACAGCGTACGTGAATGTAAACGATCTGAATTTACGTTCGGCGCCCGGCGGAACGATTCTAAAGAAATTAAATGCTGGTGATAAGGTAACCGTAACTGGGAATTTTAAGTCGAACGCAAGCAATACCTCACACTTTGTATGGTATCCAGTGCAAGCAAGTAACGGTACTAGAGGTTATGTGGCGGGCAGTTATTTAAACCAAACAGATGACGTAACAAGCTATGAGCTGTCCGGAGACCGCCGTTATGAAACGAGTGCCTCACTAGCAAACTTCGGCTGGCATTGGAATCAACCGGAAGCCGTCGTAATTGGACGCGGAGATTTACCAATTGATTCATTAACGGGAAGTGTTTTAGCATCTGAATTCAGTTCTCCTTTACTGTTAACGGAAACCGATCAACTTCCAACAGAGGTTTCTCATGAACTTAGCCGTCTCTCACCTAAGAAAGTTTATTTGCTGGGCGGAGAAAATGGAGCAGTTTCGAAAAGTGTAGAACAAGAGGTGCACGATTTACTTCCAGCCAGTGATATTAAGAGGCTTGCTGGAGAAACAAGGTACAAGACCTCTTATGCTATAGCATCAGAGGTGGCCGATCATACCAGCGTTGATCAAATTTTTGTAACGACTGGTGATGAGAATTCTCCAGATGCGTTATCCATTGCACCTTACGCAGGGGAAAAGAATATCCCAATCTTATTCACAGAATCAAATCATTTAAGTCAATCAGTGAAGGATTTTATTAAGGAAAATTCAATTTCTTCAGCAACTATTATTGGAGGGACTGCACCTGTCTCCAATCAAGTGAAGAGCGAGCTTGAGCAGTTAACCAGTAAAGTTACACGCGTGTATGGCACGGACCGTTATAAAACGAGTATTGCCATTGCCCAAAAATACTATGATCAGAGTAAAATGGATAAGGTTTTGTTTACGAGAGGCGATGAAACGGTAGATGCCCTGTCAGCATCTTCTTTAGCTGCTGATTATCACTCCCCAATCCTTCTTACAAAAACAGAGAGCCTGCCTAAGGTTACCGAAGGATATTTAAGAAAAGCAGATTTACAGCCTGAACTTTATTACATTGGCGGTAAAAATGCCATTTCTAGTAAAACCCGAAATCAAATAGAAACGTATTTAAAACGATAAAAGTAACGCCGGGACGCTTGTTCCGGCGTTTTTTATAAGAAAATACCGTCAGAAACGAACGAAGCTTGTCGTATTCTATGAATAGAGAGATAGGTGCCCCTACTTTTTTAGAATTTTATACTCTGTCTCTTTTTCATCTGGTATGATAGACGAAGAATATACTAAACGTGGTGGTCTCATGATTGTTCGATCCTATCGGCCGGGTGATGAAGGTAAGATAAGAAAACTCTTTAAAGAAGTCTTCCGCAAAAATTTATCAGCGGAACATTGGAACTGGAAATATCAGTCTGCGCCGAATCGATTTAATCCCTGGTGTGTGATCTATGAAGACGAGGGAGAAATATTGGGACATGCTGCTTTGTGGGTAGTGGATGCCTATATCAGCGGAGTGACCTCTAAAGTAGGTTTTCGAGTAGATACGATGGTTTCCCCGAAAGTTAGAGGAAAAGGCGTATACAAACAATTAATCACAAAAATGATAAAAAAAGCTGAAGAGGAAGGCATTGAGTATTTATATGGATTTCCAGCTTCGGGTGCAAAAGCGGGTCTGATTAAACATACTAATGCTCAAGAGCTGGGTGATGCATTAAAATTCCGCCTTATTTTAAGACCGTTTTCTCTACTTTCATGTGTGCATCCCATATTGTCCCATGTTTCAAGACTGCACAATATAGGGAATAAATTAGGTAGAATAAGGAAAAATGCTGCTGAACCTGCTGCTTTTACGGTAGAAGAAGTAGAAAGATGTGATTCTAGGTTCGACAAACTTAGTGAACAGAATCGTAAGCTCTCGCATGTGATGGTAAAGCGTGACTCTGAATATTTAAATTGGAGATATGTCAATCACCCTGAACGCACATACCGTATAATCGCGTTGAGCGAGGGTGACTGCTTAAAGGGTTATGTAATTATCAGGAAAGCTGTCGTCCCCTATAAAGAAGGAACTGTGAATATGGGCTTTATATTGGATTGGCTGACTGTAAATGAGAGCATATATCCCCAGTTATTTAAGACGGCCGTTGAGTTTTTGAGTGATTGCGACATTATTCAAACCTGGGGTAATTTAACAAATGATGCCTCGATTATCGCTTTGCAATCAACTGGATTTAAGCCTGGTAAAGAAGCAGCAGCCCTAGTAATCCAAGATCCACTATTAAAAAGAAAGTTTCATAGAAAGAAAGATTGGTGGATTACTCTAGGAGATACGGATTCTTTTTAGTGGTATACCTTAATATTTTCTAAGTTGCGAGATTGTTGTTGTGTTTATTCGTCGCATTATGTAAAATAAATACATGAATTTGATGAAAAATATGAAACTATTACCTTTAATGGTACGTCTAATGTTTAGAAGAAGATCATTCGTAATAAAAAATATAAATCCTTGCATTATTCAAGGTATGGCATTTGGTAATAACTAACACAAATGTTTACATGAATTAATGGAAAGAATAATTTTGAGGAGGGTCCTTATGGAATATAAGGCCTTGTTAATTTGCTTTATATTATCAGTGATTATCACACCATTTGTGAAGAAATTAGCTGTAAAAATTGGTGCTACAGATAAACCCGATGCTAGAAAAGTTCATAAGAAATTAATGCCCCGCTTAGGCGGTCTTGCCATATTTATCAGTTTTCTGGTTGGATTTATCTTATTTTTCCCAGACAGCAAATATGCGCTCCCGGTAATTTTTGGAGCAGGCATTATTATTCTGACAGGCGTTCTGGATGATTTAATTCAACTGTCGCCCAAGCTGAAATTATCCGGTCAATTACTGGCTGCGTTAATTGTCGTATTAGGCGGTGTAAGAGTAGAATTTATTAATTTACCCTTTGGCGGTGAAATACAATTTGGTTTGTTAAGCATTCCAATCACCATTATTTGGATTATTGCCATCACTAATGCCATTAACTTAATTGATGGACTAGATGGTTTAGCCGCTGGCGTATCGGCCATTGCTTTACTGACTATTTCCGGTATGGCCATCACAATGGGAAATATTTTTGTAGTATTTATGGGCTTAATGATGTTAGGAAGCACGCTGGGATTTTTAATTTACAACTTTTATCCCGCGAAGCTTTTTATGGGTGATACAGGATCATTATTTTTAGGATTTATGATCGGTGTGTTATCTTTGCTTGGGTTTAAGAACGTAACCCTATTTTCCTTCATCATCCCAGTAATTATTCTGGGGGTTCCAATTTCAGATACGATTTTTGCCATTGTGAGAAGGACAATTCAGCGAAAACCGCTGTCAGCGCCTGATAAATCTCACTTGCATCATTGCTTAATAAATTTAGGATATACTCATCCTGAAACTGTTTTAATGATTTATGCAATGAGTGCATTGTTCAGCTTAGCTGCAGTTATTTTCTCTCAGACCACCTTGTTTGGTGCAGCATTCGTCATTCTGTTCCTGATCATTATGATTGAGTTAATTGTTGAAATGACAGGTTTGATTGGCAAAGATTATCGTCCGATACTGAATTTTATAAGAGATCGAAATAAAAGATAGTATTTCCTAATATTCAAGACATCCTTTAAGTCAGACTTAAGGGATGTCTTTTTTAAACCTTCCAAATGTTAACAATTAAATAATGAGGGAATAGTCTATAAACAGTGCCTTAAAGGAGTAATCATATCATGTCTAAGTGGAAAATCATTTTAAGCCTGACCATTATTTTACTGTTCTTTGGAGTTGGTTCCGCCCTGGGGTATTCGGCATATCTGACAAATAAAGCTGTGCAAGTGACGGAGCAATCACAAATGGAATTAGCTCGTGGCGAAACCTCAGAGAAACGGCAGACCTCTATTAATCCTGATATAGATAATACATCTATTCTATTCGTAGGAATCGACAGTAGTAATAAACGTAACCCTGAAGGTGAAGTGAGTTCAAGATCAGATTCATTGATCTTAGCCACCTTTAATAATGAAGATCACTCCGTCAAAATGTTAAATATTCCTCGAGATTCCTATGTGTATATTCCAGAAGTAGGTTATAAAGATAAAATCACTCATGCCCATGCGTTTGGTGGAATAGATGCTGCGGTTAGTACTGTGGAAAATATGCTGGATATACCCGTAGACTACTATGTTCGATTGGACTTTAATTCCTTTGTGGACGTAGTAAACGCACTCGGAGGCATCCGCTACGATGTGCCCTTCCATATAGAAGAACAGAACAGTCAAGATAATAAAGATTCTATTGTGCTTGAGGAAGGAAGTCAGAAATTGAACGGGGAAGAAGCTTTAGCACTTGCTCGGACTAGAAAGTATGATAGTGATTTAGCAAGAGGAAATCGGCAAATGAACCTCTTAGAAGCGATTGTTCAAAAAGCTTCCCAGACCGGTTCGATTGGCAGCTATGGAGATGTGATTGATTCTTTAGGAAAGCATCTAAAAACGAATTTGTCATTTGATCAGTTGGTTACCTTTAAAGATTATGTTCTCAGTCAAGATGATTTTCAATTTGATACCATGCAGCTGAAAGGAGAAGCGATGACTCTGGATGGAGTCTGGTATTACTCTGTGGATGAGCAAAGTTTAAAGGATTCTGCAGATGAATTAAAACAGCATTTAGGCATAGATACGCCACTTGACGATGAAAACACGGCCAACTCCACTGAAAAAGAAAATTCCTTATAAGTCCAGGCTCAGATGAAAAATTCTGAGTCCGTTTTTTGTAAATCCTTCCAATCACTCTGGTTAAACAAATTTTAAATGTGTTATAATCACCGTAATTTCAACGGAGAGGATAGTGGGGATGTTACGAAAAAATTGGCTTCCATTTTTTCTGGTTACGTTTGGCATTGTATTGAGCTTTTGCCTCTATACGAGTGCCGTTTATGCGCAGTCAGATAATACAGTGAGAATTATTGTTAAATATAATCAGGATCATGATCAAAAGATACATACACAGAGCAATGAAAAAGTACTGAAAAAGACTCCTCAAAAAGATGGTGAAGTCTACATATTAAAAGTTGCTGAAAAACAGGCATCCAGCAGAATTAAAGAACTTAGAAAAGATAGTGATGTGCAATATGCAGAGCTGGATGCTCCGGTTTATGCCTTGGGCGAACCTGAAAAAGATCCCTTATTTTCTAAGCAGTTTCAGTTTTTTAAAGATGTAAATATCGATCAAAGCTGGTACAACGACCAGAATTCAACAGGGGTGACGGTTGCTGTCATTGACTCTGGAGTGGATGAAGATCACCCCGACTTGAAAGGCAGCTTGGTCAAAGGATATAACGTGTTAGAGCCAGGGAATCTCCCTGAAGATTATTTTGGGCATGGGACACACATTGCGGGACTTGTGGGGGCAAGTACTTTTAATGGCATAGGCATTTCTTCCATCTCCAAAGGTGCGAAGATCATGCCGATTAAAGTGATAGAAGCGCGAGAAGGATACATGTCAGATGTAGCACAAGGGATCAATTATGCTGTAGACCATGGAGCTGATATCATCAATTTGAGCCTTGGCGGCTATTCAAATTCAGAGTATTTGCAAGAGGCAGTGGAATACGCGAAAAAGGCAGGGGTACTCGTTATTGCTGCCGCAGGCAATGATGACGTAGACCGTACCACTTTCCCTGCTGCATTTTCTTCTGTACTTTCTGTAGGTGCCACTGAAACAGGAACACTGAAGCGGGCAGATTTTTCTAATTATGGAGCCAATATTGATCTGGCCGCACCTGGGGCCCATATTTATAGTACATATTTGGATGGCAGCTATGAATATTTAGATGGGACGAGCATGGCGGCACCAATTGTTGTTTCACTTGCAGCCCGCTTAAAATCAGCAGCGCCTTATTTAACGAGTGAACAAATAAAAACTTTATTATCTAAGGGAGCCAAACCTCTGGCAGAAGAAACACAGCTAGGCGAGGGATTGATTGATGCAGGCAGGTCAAAGCAGCTTATCAATGAAAATAATCGAATTGCCGGCACTAACTCTGTAGAAACGTCCATTGCTATTTCAAAAAATGGCTGGGATGGTATAGAGGAGACCAATTATAAAGCTAATGGGGTATCTTACACAGGGAAATTCGTCGTGATGGCAACCGCAGATCGTTTCCCAGACAGTTTAGCCGCTACTCCTCTTGCTAATCAATTGAAGTCGCCTATTCTGCTGGTTAAAAAAAATCAGATCACTCCGGAGCATGTGAAAGAACTTAAACGTTTGAATACTGATTATGTGGTTCTTACCGGCGGTCCCGGTGCATTGTCTTCTGAGGTGAAGCAACAACTAAATGAAAATGGTATGAAAACAATAAGAGTAGCAGGCGACACGCGTTATAAAACATCAATTGCTATCGATAAAACCTTAACCTTTAACAGCGAGAAAGCAATTATAGTAACCGGGGAAAATTTCCCCGATGCAGTTTCAGTGGCAGCTTATGCTCAAAATGCCCAAATGCCTATCATTTTTGTAAAAGAAAATAGTATTCCTAATGTAGTAAAAAACTATATTCAATCTGAAAAAATAAATTCAGGAATAGTGATTGGCGGTCCGGGAGCCATTAGTAAAACGACTGCTGAAGATCTGGGAATTCCTACGGCTAGAGTCAATGGTTCCAATCGCTATGAAACGAGCTTTCAAGTTCTTCTTCACTTTTCTCCGAGCGAAGGCGATCTTTACTTTGCTACGGGAGAAAAATATAATGATGCACTTACAGGAGCGGCATTAGCAGGAAAGCAAAAGGAGAGAGTTCTACTTGTCCCCCCGAAAAAAATAGAGAATACTATTCAGCAGGAGCTTACCTATCTTCACTACCATAATGGTCAGAACTATCATATTTTAGGTGGTCCGGGAGCTATTTCTACTCAGGCAGCCTGGACGATTGACCGATATCTAAAAGGATATTAAAGGTACTAAGGATCAAAGGTAATGACTCACTAGTAAAGATGAACATTTGAAAAAACCCGAACCAGAAAATTTAATGGTTCGGGTTTTTTGTCGAATAATATCATATCATTCTGCTCTTTTTACTAACTTCGCATATTTAATTGTCTAATTAAATAGTTTGATAAAATAAAAAATTCTTAATTATTGAAAAATGACAGAATTTTAAATATAATGTAAAAGTAATGTAATTTGATAGAATTTGGAAAGGAGGGGTCAGAGCCAAAAGAATTATTCTAGTATAAATTATTGGGAGGGAATCATTAGTGAAAATTAAGAATACGGCCTTGACCGTAGTGGCAGGTGCTGCACTCGTATTTTCTTCGTTTTCAGGCTACTATGCTCCGAAAGCAGAAGCAGCTTTAAATGATACGAAGAAGATTGTTAAACCACATTTAAGTTCAGAATTACTATCGCTGTCCACAAGTGAACAGGAAACCCAGACTCTCATCGTAGTTTCAGATGGTAAAAAAGACATGACCTCTACTTTAAAAGATTTAGGTGCAAAAGTCATACAAAACTCACACAACTATGTATACCTGGCAGAAATACCAACAGAGAAAGTTATTTCAGTCTATAACCTTGATCATGTTTCAGCGGTTTCCAAAAACAGCACAATGAAACCCGTTGAAAAACAAGATCCTGATTTAAAATCGAATGTCGATCAAGAGGCAGCAGAAGTCGTAAAGCCTGCCACCATTGAAACGCATAAGCCGACAGAAGTAAATACGTTTAAAAACAAATATGATGGTACAGGAACTCGAATTTCCATCATCGATACAGGGATCGATCCAGGTCACCCTGCATTCCAGGAAACAACATCCGGTAAAGAGAAGATCGTTGCCGTAAAAGATTATACGATGCAAAATGTATTTTATGGTGACTATGTATCAGATGGGGAAGTTTACTTTGATGAACAATTCGACGAAGGGGGTTCAATCTCTACCTCTGAATCAGGTACATATAATACTACAGGAATTGACTCAGCAGATGATACCTATTATTTCGGAGAACTTCAATATGCCGCTGATCCTGAAGAGGCGGAAGATTTAAATGCTGATGGTCAGAAGAACGATGACCAAACAGAAAAATTCGGAGTTCTTTTAGCTGATGGCCAAATTTATGTGGATAAAGATCTTGATAATGACTTTTCAGATGAAACACCTCTGGCTAAGGATGCTACTGATTCATTTGATGTAGACCCATCAGATGAACTTCCAGGAGCGAATTTCCGTTTAAATCATTTTAATAAAAAATTCACTCCAGATATTACCAAACCCGAGGAAAACTTTCCAGCTATCAACTTCTTTGCTGATACAGGCGGCGGACATGGTACACATGTATCTGGAATAACGGCCGCAAATTCCCCAGAGGATGCAGCGGATGATATCTACGATGCAGACATGGACGGTGTTGCTCCAGGTGCAGAGCTTGTCGGGCAAAAAGTCTTCCGTGCCGGCGAAGGCGCATCTAGTTATTCTATTATGAATGCCATGATCGAGGCAGCTGTCCCGGAGAAAATGGGAGGATTTGGATCAGATGTAGCGAACTTGAGTTTAGGTTCTCTTCCAGATATTAATGATGGAGCAGATGCCTACAATTCTCTAATCGATACACTATCTGCACAATTCGGTATTACGTATGTAATTGCCGCTGGTAATGAGGGTCCTGGACTAGATACAGTCGGGTCTCCAGGTACTTCTGAAAACGCTATCTCTGTTGGTGCCTATATAAACAGTGAAATGTGGGAAACCGAGTACGGTTACTTCCCTTATGGCAAAGATAAAGATGATAAGCGCAAGGATGGCGAGGGGCTCTGGTACTTCTCTTCCCATGGACCACGTGAAGATGGAGGGCAGAAGCCGGACATTGTTGCTCCAGGTGCTGCCTATTCTACCTATCCGGTTCAGCAAGGAAGCTATACCGTACTTCAGGGAACTAGTATGGCGTCCCCTTATGTTACCGGAGTCGTTTCTTTATTAAGAAATGCGACCACAAAAGATCGTGTTCCTTATTCTTACAAGACAGTACGTGAAGCTTTGATTCAGACGGCAAAGCCTCTTGATGGGTATAATCGTGCTGCTCAGGGAGCTGGTTTAGTTAATGTTCAAGATGCTTACGATTATTTGAAAGATAACTTCATTAAAGATATGAAAACGGTAGATACCACTGTAAATTACGGAGAGAAAGTTTCTGGAGGTAAAGGGTTGTACGTTCGCAATAAGGAACTCCCTAAAGAAGTAACAATTACATTGCAGAACACTTCAGACGTTAAGAAGAACTTAACGCTTTCTCATGAAGCAGATTGGTTCAACTTATCTCAGGACCAAGTAACATTGGAGCCTGGCGAAGGGAAAACGATTACTGCAACCTATAATTCTAGCAAGCTGGCAATGGGATATAATGATGGTCTGATCACAGTGAATGATCCATCTACTCCATATGCCGAAGCAAGAATTCCGCAGACCGTAGTCAAGCCAAATAAATTTACTCAGGATAATCATTATCGCTGGGAGAAGACTGATCAGATCCAATCTTCTAAAACGAAGAGTTACTTCTTTGATGTAAAACGAGGCATTGATGAAGTTCGTTTCGATCTTCGTGCCCTGCAGGAAAACAATGGGGACTATCAAGGGCGTGTACGTATGATCGTATTCGATCCAGATGGAAAACAAGTTAATGAATTCAAAGGCTATGCAGGCTACGGTGATGGTGGATTAAGTGTAGAAACAAACACTTATAAGAGTCCAAAACCAGGGACTTGGGAAGTTGCTGTTTATGGAACTGCCTCTCCGAAAGAAGACCAAACCATGAACCACTTTGAGTTAAAAGCAATGGGACAAGGCATGGTGAAAGAACCTGGGATCTTAAAACTGGGTCTGGCTGATGGACAAAAAACGTTGACTAAACAGGTATCCTTCACGAATTATTTTGCTAAGGATAAGAACGTTTATTTACAAGCAGGAGAATTCAGCAAACCAAAAGTTGAAGAAAAAAGGATTACTGCCCCAAGTAAAGATTACTATTACAAAGAATTAAACATTAAGAACAACGTATCTCTTGATGTACGCACCTACAATCCAGGTGTGTCAAGTGATGACGTAGATCTGTACGTTCAAAAGTTCAATAAAGAAAATGGAAAATACGAGGATTATGCCATGTCTGCAGGCGGCTCTTCCGATGAAAGTGTTTCCTTTAAAGGGCTTGCGGATGGAAAATATCGTGTAGCTGTCTTCGGATTTTCCGGTCAAATTAATGTAGACTTAATGACAAAAGAAGTTAAAGTACTAGATCCAGGTGAGGATGGAGTAGGTTCCATTTCAGTACCTAAGAAAATGTACAACATTCCTGTTTCAGGGAACATTAAGGCAGATGCCAAGATTGTGACCCCTGATGATAACCAGCAGTACTATGCAGGTATTTTTGTTAAAGATGCTCAAACGAACGAAACGATTACAACTCTTCCGGTTTATTTACAAGACAATTCAGTAACTACTGTTGCTGGGACAAACCGAATTGAAACGTCTGTAGCTGTTTCTAAACAAATGTATCCAGATGGTATTCCAAATGAGGTAGAGAAAAAAGCAGTGGTTATTGCAACCGCTAATAATTTCCCGGATGCATTATCCGCTGGACCATTGGCAGATGTAATGAATGCGCCAATTCTCTTAACCGACTCTGGTGAACCATTAAGCGATGAAGTTATTAAAGAAATCAAGCGTCTAGGTGCCGAAAATGCCTTTATAGTTGGCGGCGATGGAGTTGTAACTGACGAAGTCGTAGATCAATTAAGAGACATGGGCATGGATGCAAATGATGTTGAGCGCCTGTCAGGTGACAATCGTTATGAAACCAACCGTGCAGTTGTTAACAAACTTGGATCACTAGGTTTTGGTTTAAATGACAGTGGTGTATTTGTAGCCACAGGTGAGAAGTTTGCTGACGCTCTAAGTGCCGGACCGTTTGCAGGAAGCAATAAAATGCCGATTGTGCTTACGAAGAAAAACGAACTTCCAGAGGGTATGGAAAAAGTATTCAACGGCAGAGACGTTTACGTACTTGGTGGCGAAGGAGTCGTATCTGAAGACGTTCAGAACAAAATTGAAGGTATGTCTGCTTCAACCACTCGTCTAGCAGGTACGAACCGTTATGCTACGTTGGTAGAAGTATTAAAAGAATTTGCCAACTCTACAGATACATTCTATGTATCTACTGGTGATAAGTACCCAGATGCGTTATCATCTACTCCATTAGTTAATTCAAATGATGGCGTACTGTTGCTGACTCATCCAGACAACCTGCCAACCGAATTAAATAATTACTTGCAAAAATATCTTTACCAAAATGGCGTAAAACACATTGTCGCTATTGGTGGAGAGAATGCTGTCAGTCAGAAGGTTAAGAACGAGCTACTGAAAAAGCTGGCAGCAGAATAAAAGTTACATTCAAATAATACTTGTGACACCCGTCCCTGATCTAGTCAAGGACGGGTGTTTTTTTGGTTGAAGTTGGGAAATAGTGAAAAAAATCTATAATTCGACGAAATCACTGGTAGATTTATGCTATAATGATTAACGATTGAATTGTGAGATTTATTACAAATGGAGGGACATCAATGGAAGAAACCATCTCGTTGAAGGAAATTGGCCAGGTTTTAAAGAAAAGATGGCTAATGATTGCATCACTTGCGATCGGAGCTTTAGTTATAGCAGCACTTGTAAGTTACTTTGTACTCACCCCTACTTATCAGGCATCTTCCCAGTTTATAGTAAATACGAAGGACAACCAAAGTAATAGTCAATTTGACGTGAACGATATTAGAACCAACGTCGAACTTATTAATACATATAATGTTATCATTAAAAGTCCTGCGATCTTAGAGGATGTCGTTCAAGACGCAGATCTTGCCGTAGATGCAGATGCACTTAGCAATAAATTGCAGGTATCAAGCGAACAGGATTCTCAGGTAGTAACTGTTACGGTTACAGACACCAGTCAGGAAACGGCAGCTGTCATCGCTAATAGTATTGTAGACGTTTTTAAATCCAAAGTGCCTGATTACATGAACGTAGACAATGTGACTACATTATCTGATGCAGAAATAGCGAGTAATCCTTCTCCTGTAAGCCCTAAACCATATTTAAATATGGCGATTGCTTTAGTCGTAGGGTTAATGGTTGGAGTAGGCCTTGCTTTCTTACTAGAATATTTAGATAACACGATTAAATCAGAGGATGAATTAGAGAAAAAGATTGGTTTGCCAGTGTTAGGATCTGTTGCTCATATTATTGAGGACGATCTCCCAAAAGAGACTAATAGAAATATGAGTCCCAGGCAGCAAAGGAGTGTGAAGTATGCGCAACAAGAAAAGAAAACTGTCTAATAAAATGAAGCGTACGTTAATTACCGATATTAATCCTCGTTCTCCAATTTCGGAACAATATCGTACGGTTCGAACGAATTTAAACTTTTCGGCTGTCGATTTTGAATTGAATTCGATGATGGTTACTTCCTCGGGTCCTGCGGAAGGAAAATCATTAACCACCGCAAATTTAGCCATCGTATTTGCTCAACAGGGAAATAATGTGCTTTTAGTTGATGCAGATTTGCGTAAACCTACGGTGCATTACACATTCCGCACCCAAAACACGGTAGGCTTGAGTAATTATTTAATTGGTGACAAACAACTTGAGGAAATTACGAACGAAACCCATATTGATAATCTTGATACTGTTTCTTGCGGTCCGATTCCACCAAATCCATCTGAATTGCTTGGATCAAAAGCTATGAAACAGCTCCTTAAAGACTGCCGGCCAAAATATGATATGGTAATTTTCGATACACCGCCAGTTCTTGCGGTTACGGATGCCCAAATTATTTCAAACATTTGTGATGGTGCCTTGCTTGTAGTGCGTAATAAGCAAGCAGAAATTGACCAGGTGAAACGCGCGAAGGAAATGTTAGAGCAGTCAAATGGAAGAATACTTGGCACGCTGTTAAATGATGTTGATCGTAAAAACCAGAATTATTATTATTACGGTACTTAATTCCAACCCTTTTCCTGTAGTAGGAAAAGGGTTTTGTTTGTCTGGAAAGAGAGGGAATTGGACTTATAGTCTGCAAAGTTTACAGAGCTTCCAACAAACTTTTATTTTAATTTAACTCGTGTCGAACAATTAATAATAGTTTTGTGAAATATATAGTAATTTTATGTTACAATATTCCTAGTTTGGATATTTTGGGAGGTAGAGTATGAAAAAAGTAAGAAAGGCAATTATTCCTGCAGCAGGTTTAGGAACCCGATTTCTTCCTGCAACGAAGGCAATGCCTAAAGAAATGCTGCCAATTGTAGATAAGCCTACAATTCAGTACATAGTAGAAGAGGCTATTGAATCAGGAATTGAAGACATTATTATAGTAACGGGAAAAGGTAAAAGAGCGATTGAAGATCATTTTGATTATTCCTTTGAACTGGAAGAGAATTTAATAAGAAAAGAAAAATTTGACCTATTGGAAAAGGTGAAGCAGCCTTCTAAGGTGGATATTCATTACATTCGCCAGAAAGAGCCCAAAGGTCTTGGGCATGCCGTTTGGTGTGCACGTAAGTTCATTGGAGATGAACCTTTTGCGGTCTTACTTGGCGATGACATTGTTCGTGCTGAAGAACCGGGCCTTAAACAATTAATTAATAAATATGAAGAAACTCATTCATCTGTCATCGGAGTCCAGCAGGTAGAGGATGACCAGACGCACCGTTATGGAATTATCGATCCTGAAACACAGGATGACCGTCTTTATCAGGTGAAGAAATTCGTTGAAAAGCCGCCAAAAGGTGAAGAACCTTCCAATCTGGCAATTATGGGGCGCTATGTATTGACTCCGGAAATAATGATGTTCCTTGAGAAGCAGGACTTAGGTGCCGGAGGAGAAGTACAGTTAACGGATGCCATTGAGAAGTTGAATGGAATTCAGCGGGTATTTGCTTATGATTTTGAAGGCTCACGTTATGATGTAGGCGAGAAGCACGGTTTTATTAAAACAACCGTGGAGCTCGCTTTGGAACGGCCGGAACTTAAAGAAGATTTGCTAGGCTTTTTAAGAGAAACTCTGAAAAAACACGAATCTATTGAATCTAAATAACAAATACTAAACAAATGACCATTGAGCTTGCAGGGAATACTTTCTCTGCAAGCTTTTTTGTCGTCCAATGGGAAGGGGAAAAGTGTTTATCCATGTGTTGCAGGTCGATTAGTGGACTATTGTTTAAAGTTTTCGACATTCCAAACAAATTTCCCGGGAAATATCAACAACTTATTTTATAAAACTCCCTTTAGTTATTTGTTATGGAAAAGAAATCGGTGAATTATATTCTAACTAAGTACATTTTAGGAAAATTAAAGAGGCGAAACAACGAATATGTAAACGTTTTCTTTGAATTTGTCCAATATTAATATAATTTACACAATTTATACATATTTTGTTATATAATGACTATGGATGTAATATTTAATCCGACACCATTAGGAGGGAATCATTTGAAAAAGAAAACTTTTTCTCGTGGAACTAATACTGTATTAATCAGTTCATTAGTTCTCAGTTTAGTTTCAGGGCCTGCATACTCGGTTAAAGCGGCTCCAGCTGCTCCAACACCGGACAAGCTGCTAATTTCAGAGTACATAGAAGGCAGCTCTTATAATAAGGCACTGGAACTGTACAATGGAACGGGCAATGAAATTGATTTAAGCACGATAACGGTAGAAATTTATTCTAACGGCTCTTCCGAAGCTGGATCTTCAATTCAGTTAAGTGGAACATTGGCAGATGGGGAAGTATTTGTTTTAGCAAATAGCAGACCTGAGGTAGATGAACAGATTAAAAGTGTTACAGACATGTTTGATGGCGGTATAAATTTTAATGGTGATGACGTAGTTGTTATTAAGCAAAATGATAAAGTGATAGATTCTTTAGGGCAGATTGGCAGTACGGAGAAATTCGCTCAAGACAGGACTTTTACAAGGAAAGTAGAGATCACTAGTGGAGATACTGATCCTGGAGATGCTTTTGATCCAAGTGTTTCTTATGTTACCCATCCAAAAGATACATTTAAGCACTTAGGCAAATACCCTGATCAGACCTCAACGCCAGGTCCCGTAGATGAACAGTCCATTGCCGATGCAAGAAAGAGTGCAGGCAGTGACCAGCAGGTTAAAGTTACAGGTGTAGTAACCGCTTCGTTTTCATCCGGAGGTGCTACAAATTATTACATACAAGATGATACAGCGGGACTAGTCGTCCGTACTTCTGGAGTTAAAGTCAATATCGGAGATGAAATTTCTGCTCAAGGACCTATTACTTCTTATTATGGCATGGAGCAAATGGAAATCTCCTCTGACCAAGTATCCACAGTTGTGGAGAATAAAGGAGTTCCTACGCCAGAGAGTGTTAAGGCGGCAAATTTCAGTGAGGAGAACGGCGAAGATATTGAAGGGGAACTTGTAGAACTTTCAAATGTGAAAATCACAGGCAGAGATTCAAAAGGTGACTACTTAGGAAAAGATACCACTGGGGAATTCGTTGTCGAGAAAGGTGACTCCTTGAATCTTGAGGTCGGCAAAAAGTATGAACTGCTTGGAGGAGTCGTGGATTACTCCTATGACAAATATAGACTTAAGCCGCGGAATCAGGCGGATGCCGTCGAAACAATTTTCTCAGTAGTCGCTGACCCTGGCACGGGGAATATTGTAAAAGGCTCTAAGGTTTCGTTGAAAACCCCTCAGGATGGGGCTGTTATCCATTACACCCTTGATGGAAGCAAACCTGATGCCACTAGTTCCACATACACAAATGCGATTACAATTGACGAGGACACTACGATTAAAGCAGTAGCTGTAAAGTCAAGCGGCGAAGTAAGCGAAGTATCTTCCTTTAATTATAAGGTGCTCAAATCTTTGGATAACCTTGATATTCACGATATTCAAGGAGCCGGTCATGTGTCTCCCTACAAAGATAAAAATGTCGCTAAAGTAGATGGAATTGTCACAAAATTAAATTCAAAAGGTTTCTTTATGCAGGATGATGATCCTGACGGCGATGTTGCTACATCTGAAGGAATTTATGTATTCTCGTCAAGCGCTTCCGTTAAAACTGGGGACAAGGTTGAAGTCGATGGTCAGGTACAGGAATTTAAAGAAGGTGGCTACGATGATGCTAATGACCTTTTAACAACTGAAATCTCTGCTTCTAACGTTAAGGTAACGGCAGAAGATCAGAAAGTTCCATCTGCAGTTGTACTTGGAAAAGACCGTACTCCACCGACAGAAAATATAGAAGATGATGGAATGAAAAGCTTTGATCCAAATGAGGATGGGCTCGATTTCTATGAAAGCTTAGAAGGAATGTTAGTGGAACTGGATGATGCCCACGTTACTTCTCCACCGGAATATGATGAAGTAGCTGTATATGTGAATAAAAGTGAAGACCAGGCAATGACAGATGCCGGCGGTCTGCTGATTTCCCCTGACGACTATAATCCAGAGCGCGTCTTAATAGACGTCGATGGTCTGGATGTTAACGTTAAAACGGGTGATGAGCTTAATGGTCCGGTGACAGGAGTAGTGAGCTATGACTATAGTAACTTTAAAATCCGTCCGACAGGCACTTTCCCGGAAGTTGTCGATGGAGGTACGAAGCGGGAAGTCACAAAGATCAATCCTGTGGAAGACCGCCTGAATATCGCTTCTTATAATATTGAAAACTTTTCTGCTGATACTTCAATGGATAAGGTAAACAAGCTTGCCCAATCTATTAATAATAACTTAAAGCAGCCTGATATTATTGGTCTTATAGAAGTTCAGGACAATAATGGACCGACGGATGATGGTACGGTAGATGCGGATCAGTCTTATCAGAAATTAATTGATGCGATCAAAGCTGATGGAGGTCCAACGTATAAATTTACGGATATTTCTCCTAAGGATAAAACTGACGGAGGTCAGCCTGGCGGAAACATCCGTGTCGGATTTATTTATAATCCTGATCGAGTAACTATGCCTGATAAACCGCACGGAGATGCTTCCTCAGCTGTCGATGTGAACGACAAAGGTTTGACCCTGAATCCTGGTCGTATCGACCCTGAGAATGATGCCTTTGAAGATTCGCGTAAATCACTGGCTGCAGAATTTAATTTCCAAGGACAGAAAGTCGTAGTGATTGCTAACCATTTCAATTCAAAAGGCGGCGATGGTTCCTTATTTGGTGCAGATCAGCCTGTAGTCTTAGGTAGTGAAGTTCAGCGCTTAAAACAAGCGGCAGTAGTGAATCAATTCGTCGATAAAGTTGTTGAAAATGTAGATCAGGCGAACGTTGTCGTATTAGGGGATTTAAATGACTTCCAATTCTCTGCTCCTGTTCAAACGTTGGCCGATGACGTAATGACAGACATGATGAATAAGCTTCCTCAAGACGAGCGTTATTCTTACATTTACCAGGGGAACTCTCAAGTTCTCGATCACATCCTCGTAAGCAATAATTTAAGCGACCGTACGAAAATTGATAGTGTTAACATCAATTCTGATTTCTCTGAAGCTGACGGCCGGGCAAGCGACCATGATCCTGTATTAGCCCAGCTTGATCTAAGTACTACGGTAGAGCGAATCAATGGAACGGATCGCCATAAAACAGCTGTTGAAATATCTAAAAAAGGCTGGGAGAAAGCAGATACGGTAGTGATTTCCCGCGGGGATTCCTATCCGGATGCCCTTGCCGGTACACCTTTGGCCTATAAACTGGATGCTCCCATTTTACTTACGAAAACCAGTCGCCTATTACCTGAAGTTAAGGATGAAATTAAAAGGCTGGGTGCTTCTCATGCTGTCATCCTGGGAGGAGATGGAGCCGTTTCCGATTATGTGCGTTATCAATTAGAAGGACTTGGTCTTTCTGTTGAGCGAGTAGCAGGAACCAATCGTTTTGAAACAGCGGCAAGTATCGCTGCACGTTTGGATGGCCATCCGAAAAAAGCAGTTATTGCTGATGGAAATAACTATCCTGATGCCCTGGCAGCTGCCTCGTTTGCAGCTAAGAACGGTTATCCAATTCTGTTAACAAAAGAGAAAAAGCTTCCAAAAGATACACAGCGGGCATTAAAACGAATCGATGAAACGATAGTGGTTGGCGGAAAAAATGCTGTTAGCAATGAGTTAATGGAAAAACTTCCTAACCCAACGCGTTATAATGGCACAACACGTTATGAAACAGCTTCAGAAATCGCAAAACAGCTCGTCGGGCCATCCAAGGATGCTTATGTAGCAACTGGGGAAAATTTCGCGGACGCTTTGACAGGCTCTGTACTTGCTGCTAAGCAGGGAGCACCAATTCTGCTAGTAAAACCCGACCATATTCCATACAGTATCAACCAGTTAATTGAGAAAATGGAGTATAAGAATCTTCACATTTTAGGCGGGCCGAATGCCGTCAGTGAAGATTTGGCAAAGAAGCTTGATCAATAGTACGACCCATTATTTTGGGGATAAATAAACACTTACAAGTGAAGGGAATGGGTTTTATGAAAATGATTAAACCTTTAGCAACCGCAGCATCGGCGGGTGCCATAGCGCTCGCACTACTTGGTGCTCCAGGCCACAATGTACATGCAGCAGAGGGATCCGGAGACTTTGATTTGACCATCATGCACACGAATGACACGCATGCCCACCTAACCAATGTAGCTCGGCAAGTAACTGCAGTGAAAAACATCCGCGGCGATCGTGCGAATTCTATTCTGCTAAGTGCTGGTGACGTTTTTTCCGGAACACTTTATTACAATCAATACAAGGGACTTGCTGACGTCAAATTTATGAACATGATGAAATACGATGCTATGGTACCGGGAAACCATGAGTTCGATGACGGTCCTAAAGGATTTGCTGATTTTATTAAAAAAGCTGAATTTCCTATATTAAGTTCCAATATTGATTTCAGTGCAGATAGTGACCTTGATCCTCTCTATATGGACAAGATCGGCACCCCGGGGGAAGATGGTAAGATTTATCCAGCCTCTGTACTCGATGTGAATGGAGAAAAAGTGGGTGTGTTTGGACTTACTACGGAAGAAACAGAAATTCTCTCCACCCCTGGTCCGACCATTAGTTTTGAAGATCATATTGAAAAAGCGAAAGAAACTGTGAAAATGCTTGAAGATGAAGGTGTGAATAAAATTATTGCCGTGACTCATTTGGGGGTTAATTACGATAAAACGCTTGCCCAGTCCGTAGATGGGATTGACGTAATTGTCGGGGGTCACAGTCATACGGAACTTGATGAAGCTATTGCCTATAAGACGGACAGTGAGCCGACGATTGTTGTCCAAGCGGAACAGTACGATGACTTTTTAGGTGACCTGCAGCTTTCTTTTGATTCTAATGGAGTTCTCAAAAGCTGGGATGAAAACTTGGTCGATCTTGGACCAGATGCCACACCTGTAATCGAAGAAGACAAGGAAGCAAAAGAATTATTGGACGAGCTTAGCCAGCCAATTGAAGACTTGAAGGAGCAGAAAGCCGGCGATACCACCGTTGCCTTGAATGGAGAGCGCGGCGATGTGCGCCAGCATGAAACGAACCTTGGTAATTTAATTGCGGACTCCATGCTGGAAAAAGCTAAGACGGCAGATCCTGATACTACGATTGCTTTGCAGAATGGCGGCGGGATCCGAGCTTCTATTGATCAGGGAGAAATTTCCCTTGGTGAAGTGTTAACCGTTATGCCTTTTGGTAATACACTCGTAACCTTAGATTTAAAAGGATCAGAACTATTAAGAGGATTAGAAAACAGTGTAAGCGATTATGAAAATGTTGGCGGTCGTTTTGCCCAAGTGGCAGGTATGAAATATGTATATGACCTATCTAAAGATGTAGGCGAGCGCATTGTAGACGCGAAGGTCAAAACAGAGGACGGTTACCAGCCAATCGATCCAGAAGCTACCTATACTGTTGCAACGAACAACTTCGTAGCAGATGGCGGCGATGGGTATGCTTCGTTTAAAGAAGCGAAAGATGATGGCCGGATGAATGAATTGTATTTTGTAGATTACGAAGTGTTCACAGAGTACTTAAAGAACCATAAACCTGTATCTCCAGAACGAGAAGGACGCAGCATTGAAAAGGTAAACGAACGAGTAAAAGGTACTAACCGCGTGGAAACAGCGATTGAAATTTCTAAAAAAGGCTGGGACAAGGCAGATACGGTAGTGCTTGCCCGTGGAGACAAATTCGCTGATGCGCTTGCAGGTGCTCCTCTTGCTTATAAGAAAAATGCTCCTATCTTACTAACAGGAACAGATGATCTGGATTCAAAAGTAGCCGATGAAATTAATCGTCTAGGTGCTAAAAATGTTATCATCTTAGGTGGCACAGGTGCTATTTCAAGTTACGTGCAATATCAGCTGGATGGCATGGGGGTTAACGTAGACCGAATCTATGGTAATACCCGTTATAAGACAGCAGCCAGCATTGCCGCACGTCTTGGCGGCAACCCGGATAAAGTAGTGGTAGCAGATGGTACAGACTACCCGGATGCCTTGGCTGCAGCTCCTTATGCTGCCAAAAACGGTTACCCAATTCTATTAACTAAACCAAACAAATTACCTAACATTACGTCTATTGCTTTGAAAGGTTTTGATAACAGCGTGGTCGTAGGCGGACCCAATGCGGTATCTGATTCTGTTAAAGACATGCTTCCAAATGCCAAACGTTATAACGGAAGCAATCGATTTGAAACTGCAACCGCCATTGCCACTGAGCTGGAATCACATACAGGGAAAGCTTTCATTGCGACAGGAGATGGATTTGCTGATGCACTGGCAGGGTCTGTGCTAGCAGCAAAACAAGATGCTTCCATTTTATTAGTGAAAGAAGACCAGCTTCCAGCAGCAACTGAGAAAGCTATTAAAGATCTTAATATTCATAACTTCCACGTTCTAGGCGGACCTGGAGCAGTTAGTGAGAAAGTATCTGGTCAATTAGAACAAAAATAGTTTTCTAAGAGCCTGGCACAAATGAATTATGTTCAGCACAATGCCCGAACCTTTGAAGAACATAGGTTCGGGTTTTTTGTTAGTTGAGATAAACAATGGTATTGCTACTAACTGAATGTTTACTCCTGGTATGGCCAAGGTCTCCTCAGCACTGGATCAGATCCGTGAAAATAAAAAGATAGTTGTTTTCATTCTATAAACTTCAGCTTTACCTTTCTGTAGTCAGGAAGAATTATGTTCTTATCCATAGGATATGGTATAATTCCACAGTGAACGATCAACTTTTCCTCAAGTATTGAGGTGACTGTAGTGAAGAAACTACTAAGAAAAGTGTATCACTTGCCGAATACGGTTAAACGAGCACGGTTAAATAAGACGTCTTCCATTCATGAAAGTCCCATTTTCGTAATTGGAAATCAAAAAAGCGGGACATCAGCCATAGGGGCATTGTTAGCTGATTTAGCTGACAAAACAGTTGCCATTGACCTTCCTGACATTTGTGAACCGACCCAAATAAAACTTCATAATCAAGAGCTTTCTTTCCCCGAATTTGTGGAAAGAAATAAATATGATTTTTCAAAAGAAGTAATTAAAGAACCTTCGCTGACTTTTCTGTATGAAGATATTATTAAATATTTTCCTAATTCTAAGTTTGTCTTTATTGTCCGGGACCCGCGGGATAATATTCGAAGCATATTAAACCGAGTAAAAATTAATGGCGATTTAACTCGTATTGATGATCCAGACAGTCAAAAAAAGTTAGCACAGGCACCGAAAGACTGGGAACGTGTAATTGACAGCCGCTGGATGGGGATACAAGGTGAGAATTATATTGAGTGGATGGCTCATCGATGGAATTATGCGATCGATATTTATAACAAGCATAAGGATAATATGCTGCTCATTCGCTACGAGGACTTTGTAAAAGACAAAGAAGGCGAAATAGAGAAGCTTGCCCGACAATTAGATTTAGTTCCGAAAAATGATATCTCGTCCAAAGTTGATATCCAGTACCAGCCAGCCGGAAATAAAAAAGTAAGTAAAATGGACTTTTTTGGTGAAAATAATTTGAGGAAAATCGAAACGATTTGTGAAACCAGAATGAAAGAATTTGGTTACGAGACTTCCTTATAAATACATTTAACCTGAAAAGAAGAGGTTATCCTTGATTTTTAGGTTTTTTTTTTAAACGATAAAATTATTTGCAGTTATGTTCACCTCCCCGATTTCTGATACAATCAGGCTTTGGTATAATGGAAAATGTTTAAATTTTTGTAGCAGTGGTAGAACGAATAGTAGTTTGAAAGATAATTTTAATGGCAGGTTGCTGGAATATAGTCAGATTATCTGAGAATCTTCAACTTGCCCGGATTGGAATTAACTTAGGGACCAATACTTCCTATAAGACCAATAGAGTCTATTTCAGTTTGATAAGTGATAGAAAATTGGTAGTGTATAAGAGAAAGATTTGGTATAGTAGTAGAGTTGCTTAAAAGTAGAAATATATGATAAAAGGGGTTAGTTAATGTGAAGGTAGCGGTTCTCATTCCTTGTTATAATGAGGAACAGACCATCGGCGGAGTCATTGATGATTTTAAAAAAGAACTCCCTGACGCCGATATTTATGTATATGATAATAATTCAAAAGATCGCACATCAGAAGTTGCCCGTGAGCACGGGGCTAATGTGAAGAAAGAGTTAAGACAGGGAAAAGGGTATGTCGTGCGCTCTATGTTCAGGGAGATTGAGGCCGACTATTATGTGATGGTCGATGGCGATCGCACTTATCCAGCCCGTTTTGTTCACCAATTATTAGAGCCGCTTTAAAAGCAGGAAGCCAATATTGTCATCGGGGACCGGCTTTCTAACGGCACATACGAAGAAGAAAATAAGCGGAAGTTTCATAATCTGGGGAATAATATGGTCAGAGGCTTAATTAACTTTTTGTATAAAAGTGATTTAAAAGATATTATGACTGGATATCGGGCATTTGACCGCTTGTTTGTAAAATCGGCCCCTGTAATGAGTCCTGGATTTGAAATTGAGACTGAAATGACCATTCATTCTTTAGATAAGCGGTTTCTAATTAAGGAAATTCCTATTGATTATCAGGACCGCCCAGAAGGAAGCGAATCAAAGTTGAATACTTTCAGTGACGGCATAAAAGTGCTGAATAAGATTTTCACACTATTTAAAGAATACAAACCGATGCTGTTCTTTTCCGTATGGGCAGGTGTTTTTCTTATCCTCGGGCTAGTGGCTGGTATTCCGGTCATCGTAGAATTTGCAAAGACTTCCTTTGTTTCTAAAGTTCCATCTGCGATTCTCGCTGTAGGATTAATCATATTGTCCGTTCTCTCATTTGCCTGCGGATTAATATTTGACACGGTAGCAGCTAACTTTAAAAAGCAATACGAAATCGAACTAAATCGAATTAAACAGGATGATAAGGGAGAATGGTAATGTTTCGTAAAGTAATTTCTGTTCTTACCGCAATTATTATGAGCATCCTAAGTACAGTGGCGGTAATTTCTCTCTATCAATCATTTACTTACACTTCGTGGCCGATAATTTTAATAACCTTCCTAGTAGTATTATTATTTTATCTGCTGGCAGTTTCAAAATTTCTTAACAATCCAATGGTTTATGGAACATTTTTTAAACGGCCTCTCATTTTTTCATTTACAATGATTTTCTCTTTATTATTATTTTTCAGTCTGAAGAGCCCGATGGGGTACCTGGACGATAATCTTTGGATCACTATAGCTTACGTGTATATTTTTGCCTATTTAACTATTTATGCAGGAGTTTCATTCATCTTGTACTATCTTGTGCATCATTCTATGCCAGTCCAGTTAAAACCAGTATCGCGGTGGAAAATACTTCTTTATGCGATTCCGGCTATATTAATTTGGTCTGTATATCTGATCGGTTTTTTTCCAGGTAATATGAGCCCCGATTCTATTTCTCACTGGCGGCAGCTCAATACCCATGAGTTCAGTAACTGGCATCCGGTGATGTATACGTGGTACATGATGCTGTTAGCTTTAATTTGGAAGTCACCGGCGATGATCGCAATATCTCAAATTGTAATTCTTGCCTTTATTATAGGCTATGGGTTGTTTAGTCTGGAAAGAAACGGCGTATCTAGTAAATGGCTTTGGCTGATAACCATTGTGTTCGCCATTTCGCCTATTAATGGAATATTTTCAATTATTCTTTGGAAAGACATCCTTTACAGCGCCTTCTTATTGCTATTTACAATTTTGATGTTTAATGTTGTTGCTTCAAAAGGGAGATGGCTCGTGTCCAATTGGCACTTGTTCCTGCTTGCGCTTACTGTTCTAGGAGTAGTTTTCTAAGAAATAATGGTCTTCCTATCTTTGTAGTGATGGCAATTCTATTAATCTTTTCTTATCGCACTTATTTTAAAAGGCTGCTTATCACACTGGGCGTTGTAGCAATTGCCTATTTTGTAGTCACTGGTCCGATTTTTAATCTGATGGACGTTAAGCCGGCTAATCCTAATGAAACTTTAAGTATACCTACGCAGCAAATGGCTAAGGTCATTAAAGAAGACGGTCACTTAACACAGGATCAAAAGCAATATCTAGGAGAAATTATGCCTCTTCCTGTTTGGAAGGAAAAGTATGATCCTTATATTACTGATCCTATTAAATTCTCTGGTCCTTATAATTCCGAAGTGATTTTTGAAGATTTTCCTTTCTATCTATCAACTTGGGCTGCTATATTGAAAGAAAATTTCAGTTTATATGTGGAAGCTTACTTGGATCAAACCTCCTTAGTGTGGCAGATCAACCAGCCGGATGATGGATATACGAATACCTTTTCAAGAAGAGTCCATAATGAATTAGGGTTAAAGCAAAATCCTATTAGTCAATCGATTCATGAAGCACTCTAATGAACTCGAAGCTACCGAAGATTATTTATTAGAAGAAATCTGGCGGCCGGCTACCTATACGTTTGTCATTATTCTTGCGGGATTTGCGTTATACGTCAAGAGTGGGGCAAGATCACTGTTGATCATCTTACCGGTCCTTTTAAATACAGCAACTATTTTACTTGGACTTCCCGCACAGGACTTCCGCTATCAGTTTGCCAACTCTTTAGTGTTTTACCTAATGCTTGTCATCGCCTTTCTCACAATCCATACAAAGCGAGTAGATCAAAATGAATAAATTCCTGATTTCATTAAAAGAAAATCGTTTAGGCATGACCTTAATGGTCTTTGCTTCCTTAATGACTGCCCTTGGACAAATGTTTTGGAAAATGTCCGAGGGCGGGATTAACGGATTATTAATCCTAGGCTTTTTTTTATATTTTTTAGGTGCGGTATTTATGATCGTTTCCTTCCGTTTTGGAAGCTTATCGGTCCTTCATCCACTATTAAGTATTGGATATGTCTTTGCTTTATTTTTAGGCAGTATTATTTTACAGGAAGCGATCACAGAAAGTAATTATGCAGGAACTTTTTTAATTATCGTCGGTGCAGCTCTTATAGGGGGTGGGGACAATTAAGTGGTTTCTTGTCGTTCTTTTGTTTACACTTTTAGGTGCGATCGGCGGATATTTCTTTAAAAAAGCTACAAGCCATGGAATAGCGCTAAATCGTTATTTTATCACTCAGTTATTTATTGGCGGGTGCTTTTATGGAACGGGAGCCATTTTAAACATCATAACGCTCCATTATTTACCCTATACGATTGTTTTCCCGTTAACTTCAATTACGTACATTTGGACTATGGCTTTGTCATACTTTTTACTTAAGGAAGTTATTACGGTGAAAAAAGTAATTGGAGTATTATTTATTATTTCGGGATCATTCCTCTTGATTCTCTAAAAAGAAGGCTTTCATTCTTATAATGAAAGCCTTCTTTTTTTGTTAGTTCCATAGACTTATCTTTAAGAAAATCTTGTAGGATTATGTAGAAATTGGGGCTTTCCTATTATATAGTAAACAATGTACTAAACGTACGTTCAAAATTTTCAGAGTGGGGGAGTAGTTTTGAAAAAAAGCTTTTTAGTGATGTTGTTTACAGTTTTGTGTTTTTCGTTTGTACACCACCCGGTTGATGCGGCAGACAACGGTAAAGTCGTGATTCTTGATCCGGGTCATGGCGGAGTTTACGGGGGTACTTCAGGGTATTCAGGAGTACAGACAGGATACTATGAAAAGAAAGCCAATTTGGAGTCTGCAAATAAGATTCAGCATGTTCTAGAAGATAAAGGATACACCGTACATATGACTAGAACAAATGATAAAGATTTCGGTACACCGGTACATATTGACCTACGAAACAGAATAGGATTAGCGAATAAATGGGCGGAAGGTAATAATGATAATTCGATCTTTTTATCTATTCACCATAATGCAGCTCCATACGGACCAGGAGTTCGTGGGTATGAAACCTATTATTTCGACATAGACAATGGAATTGACCCAAACTATCCACCGGATGATATGCAAATTAAATATTCACCAGAGAGCAAGCGGCTGGCAAATATTATTCATAGTGAAGTTTTAAATAATGTTTCTATGACGGAGGGACCGCAGGGGATTACAGGCAATGATCTCTATGTAACTCGTAATGCACAAATGCCATCAGCTTTACTCGAATTGGGTTACATGTCCAACCCGCAAGAAGAGAAATTAATCAAGTCAGACAGCTTTCAACAGCAATTTGCTGATGCGGTAGGAGATGCGGTCGATCAATTCTTCTCCGTGTATGAAGTGTATGATTATAAAAATAACCGTCTTGAAATTTTCAATGATAAGTCGGCTGCTTTAAATTACGCTAAGACCAAAGACAATGTCTACGTTTTTGATAAGAGCAGCCAACAGCGTATCTTCAGTAACATTTCTAAGCGCTATGGAGTCTATCACTCCTCTAATTCTTCTATAAACAAGTTATTTTATTCTAAAGTGGATGCCCTTGATTATTCCGAATATTGGAAGCATACGAGAGTGGTAGATAATGAAACGGGAGAAATTCTCTGGTCAAACTATTTATCCAAAGACTTCGTAGTAGAGCACCCGTCTAATGGTGTGCTTTCAAAGAATTATCAAGCTCAGGCGGCCATTAACTATGCCAAACAATGGAAGCATACATCTGTAATAAATACCAAAACGCATGAAGTTCTTTGGACAAATTATCTATCAAAGAAATTTGATGTAAAGCACCCGGACAAAGGGGTTTTGAAAGAATTTTACCATAAAGTACCAGCCGTTGAATACGCCAAGACTTGGGATAGTACAGAGGTGGTCAATGGGATAATGGATCGGTAGTATGGGAGAACCCTGTAAAAGATAACTCTTATTCATTTAACACCTTAGAAGTGTCTTCTCATGTTCGGGAGACAACAGCAGTAGAAGTCTCGAAGTTGCTTTACCCGAATGGCTTTCCTAGTGACCATTCAGATAAGACAGTCATTCTATCCACATCTTCTAATCATGCGGACGCCTTATCTGCTGGCCCATTAGCAGCACAATTGGGAAATGCCCCGATTTTACTCAGCCGTCCAGATCAAATGCGTCCCGAAGTGATAAATGAGTTAAAACGTCTCGGAGCAAAGAAAGTGATTATTTTAGGCGGATCAAATGCTATTAGTCATATTATTGAAAGCCAATTAAAATCAAAAGGCTATCAAGTTGATAGATTAGCCGGAAACGATCGTATTGAAACCAACCAGAAAATAAATGCAAAACTGAATCATGTGAATGGTGCCATTGTTGCTTCTAGTACAAGTTTTCCTGACGCATTGGGAGCAGCGCCGGTAGCGGCTATTGATGATTGGGCCATTGTATTAACAGATAAGAAAATGGATGACAAAAGTTTAGACTATTTAAGCTCTAAAAACCTTGCTATTGTAGGCGGTACAGGAGTCGTATCCAATTCGATTGAAGATCAGCTTATCGAACGTAATGGGAAAGATCAGGTGGTCCGTCTTGCAGGAAGTCAACGATATGAAACTCAACAAAAAGTACTGAATTACTTTAATGATGATATCTTTTCATCTTACGTGCTGACAGCAACAGGGGATAAATTCCCGGATGCTCTTACAGCTTCTTCTCTTGCAGTCAAGTACCATGCACCACTTGTATTGATTGGTAAGGATATTGATCCTGCTACACGAACCTTTTTACAACAGTATGGAAATTCGAATGTGGTTGAAAACCTGCGTGTGATTGGCGGAGTTCTCAGTGACAACGTCGTAAAAAATGTATCAAATTATCTTAAGTAAAGGGTACGGGGAGGAATAAAAACATGAAACAGCTATGGTTATACGGATTAATAATAATGTGTTTTTTAGCTGCCTGCTCTAATAACCAGAGCGCATCTCCTGACGAGCTGGAATCATCTAAAAATCAATCGGAAGCTTCTAGCCAGGATGAAACGTCCAAACAAGATGATTCGAAGAAAAATAAAGCAAATGCTGAAGAAAAGTCAAGCGATGATAAGGATTCAAGCAAAGATACCAGCCAGGATGAATCAAAAGAAGACCAGACTTCTGAAAATGCTTCTTCAACAGATGAGGACAGCAAAGACCAGTCCAGTGAAGACAAGCAAGCAGATCAAACTGATCAGTCAAAGGACTCTGAAGCAACTAAGGAAGACGTAAATAAAGGTTTCAACCAGTACCGCCCTAATGAAGGGTTAAAGAAAACTTTTATTCAAGATGAAGAATACGAACTAACGTATGATATCGTTGCTGTGAATAACACTCATGTCCAGCGTATTGTGAAGTTTGGAGACATTATCACTCTCCAAATACTAAAATGGACGTCTGAAGGGGCATCGATTGTTTACCAGGAACAGAATCCTAAAGATACTTCAAGCCAATTAACTACCTATGACCCTTATGAACCACCAGTGAAAATTGTAGATGTGAACAAAAAAGGGGAAGGTTCCAGTGAACAATGGGAAGTCATTCATACGAATGAAATGGTTAAAGTTCCTTATGATACTTTTAATCACGTCTATGTAGTAAGACAGACTTTAACTAGTGAAAGTTCAGGAAGTAAAACGGTGATAACGGATTATTATGCCAAAGGATTAGGTATGATTAAGGAAACAAGAGAAGTAAAGGGCGACAACGGGTATACGTCTATTTCAGTATTGGACCGCGTCAAAAAATAACATGGTTCTACAGAAATCCACAAATAAACCCCTATTCCAATCTAGGAATAGGGGTTTATTTTGTTGAAATTCTCTTTTGCAATGGTGATAAATGTTATAATATTGCAGGTGGCGTATCAAAAGAATTTAGAAGTGAAAGAGGTCCTATGTGTGAAATCAAAATTAGGTTTAGCTAGTGCGTTATTTTTGCTTGCGACGTTACTATTAAAAATATCTGGAATGGTTCGGGATATCGTTATTGCTTATTACTTCGGGGACAGCTATGTAGCTGATGCTTATTTAGCAGCATTTATCATCCCTAATATGATTATCCTGTTTTTTACCACGGGGATGAAAAATGCTCTTGTGCCCAGTTATATAGAAGCACTTGAAAAGCAAAAAGAAAAACATCATTTAAACCACGTTTACAGTGGGACCATTGTGATTAGCTTTGTGATTTCTATTTTAGGGGCGGGTCTGGCAAAGTTCTATGTCCCTCTTTTATTCCCCGAATTCAGACCAGAAGCAGAACATATTGCTATTTTAGTAACGATGATCTATTTTGCCGCGATCTTTTTTATTGGTATGAATGCGGTATTGGAAGCTCAGTTTGACGCAGAAAATAAATTCTCTTTATCGATGGTCTCTCAAATGATCGTCATCTTTGGTTTGATTTTGGGAGCTGTGTTGTTTTCAAAAGAATTTGGGGTATATTCA
This sequence comes from uncultured Bacillaceae bacterium, assembly GCA_963739045.1. GTDB lineage: Bacteria > Bacillota > Bacilli > Bacillales > Halobacillaceae > Halobacillus_B. The sequence continues at coordinate 312,028 of CAVTYY010000004.1, forward strand.
CTAGCGTATGGATACTTAGTTGGTGCGATTCTTTCTCTCTTATTTAAATTAAGTCTGTTATGGAAAAGACAGATTCCAAAAATTAAATGGAAGCTCGACTGGCCAGAAGTAAAGGAATTCTACATTATCTTTATCCCTGTAGCTTTGACGGTTGCCGTTGGACAAATTAATTTAGCCGTAGACAATGTATTTGCTAGTTACTTTAAAGAAGGGGCTGTTACCTATGTGAACTATGCAAAGAACCTAGTTCATTTCCCCCAAGCGATCTTTGGAGTGACGATTGGTACGATTATTTTTCCAATCCTTTCTAAAGCTAATGCTAACAACGACCAGGCATTATTCAAAAAAGGTATCGAACAAGGTTTGACAACCATGTTCTTTATTCTGCTGCCTGCTGTAGTAGGAATGATGATGCTGCTCCCGAATATTGTGGAACTCCTTTACCAGAGAGGTCAGTTTGGTCCAGAAGCTACGAAAGCGACGAGTCAGGTGGGATTCTTATATGTAGGATCTGTCATATTTTTTAGTTTGCATAATGTGGTTAATAAAGGCTTCTATACCTTGAAAAAAGGTCATCTAATCATGATAGTCGGCGGTTTATCCATCTTATTAAACGCTGGACTCAATTATTTATTTTCTTCTTGGATCGGCTATCGAGGCATCCCATTGGCATCCTCAGTTATGGCCCTTTTTTATGTAGGTACCTGTTTTCTTATCTTTCTAAAACTCGTAGATGGGTTGAAATTGAAGATGATAGGGATGGAATACTTAAAAATCTTTTTATCTTCTGCTGTTATGGCAGTAGTGATCCTTGGAACGCTTCACATGCTCGCTGATTGGAGCAATTTGATTCAAATTATTATGGTAGCTGTTATAGGCTCAGTGATTTATCTAGGGTGTGTCATCCTGTTCAAGGTAGAAACCCTGAAAATTTTCACCAATCGATTTTTGAAAAGATCAAAGAGTTAAGGAGGTCCCTATTTAATGAATGTAAAAAAAGTATTAATGTCTGCTGGTGAACCCATTATTAATCCGGTTACAAAGGCAGTGCTTAAAAAGCATTATCAGTCTAATATAAATTTAACTTCTCCTGGTGATTATAAAAAAGTACTTATTTTTGCTCCTCACATGGATGATGAAACTATTGGAGTGGGGGGGACGATAAGGCGTCATATTGAGGAAGGTGCAGAGGTTCACTGTGTTTTCAGTACGGACGGTTCAAGCAGTGAGAGTCAATTATCTAAACAGGAACTGAGTCTTATGAGGAAACAGGAAATGGAAAAAGTGAACAAAATACTAGGAATGAAAGCCATTCATTATATGGATTTACCTGATGGGAAAGTAGAAAGTAATGAAGAATCTCAACAGAAATTATTAGCCCTTCTGGGAGATATAAATCCAGATTTAATTTATTGCACGCCATTTGTAGATGCCCATCCTGATCATATTGGTACAGCGGCAATCTTGTGTGACTCCCTGAAAAAATGGAAAAAAAATGAAGTAACATTACGTTTGTATGAAATCAATTGCCCAATTCCTCCTGATGAAATAAACTGTGTAATAGATATTTCGTCTACATTCGACACAAAAAAGAAGGCCATTGATATATTTGCTTCTCAAGCGATAGCCTTTGATGGTTTTCTGGAATTGAATCGGTTAAAGACAAATCTCGTAAAAGAAAAATGCCAAGCAGCCGAAGTATTTATTGAATTATCCCGGTCCGAGTTCATCGATCAGTTTGATGCTTTACGCACGAAGAATTATCCCTACCATCGTTTATTTAAACAAGCTAACCGGACAGTAACACTTTTATGGGCGGTTTATAAGAATCACCCACAGAAAAAGAAAATTTACAAGGAAAGACTGTGAAGTCGAAACCTATGTTATATAGAAACAAGAAATATGCTAACTTTGTAAAAGTATAATGGAGGAATCTAGATTATGTTAATGGGGAGAAACACAAGCCAATTTATGAAATGGGTGGAAGCTTACTTCATTTTATATATTTTATTACAGCCGGTCCTGGATCTGACTGCATTCCTGGGACTGCCGCTTTCTGAGCCTATCCGGATCCTTTCCATGATCTTAGGTGGGGTATATATTGGATTAACGAAAAATGCAAAAGCTAAAAAGTACGCCATTGGTTATATAGTTGCTTTAGCTATTATTATGCTCGCTGGGTTTATCAACAATGTGATATTTAAAGATCCTTTCTCATTATCCATAGAACTGGTTTATATATTTAAAACGGTTTACTTTATTATGATGTTGATTACTTATTACTTCGTGTTCAGATCACTCAGCAGACAAACTAACTGGCAGTATGCGGTGCAAAAGTATGTGTTTGTAAGCATGTCGATTATAGGCGTAGTGATGGTTCTGGCTTCCCTTACTGACACTGGAAAAAGCAGTTATGAAGCATTAGCCAAGGAAGGAAATTCAGGCTGGTTCTTTTCTGCGAATGAACTAAGTGCCATTCTCGGTATGGGCTTTGCCATAATGATTTTATATTTTATGCAGAAGTCGTATATAAAGAAAAAACTCCTCTTCATTCCTTTGATTCTGAGTGCGATATGGGGAATTCTTACGGTTGGAACAAAAGTTGGATTAGGCTCGCTACTGTTAAGTTTAGGAGTTGCCAGTCTAATAGCCTTCTTTGATGCTTGGAAGAAAAAGCAGTGGCTGAATGCCATTTTGCTGCCTCTGTTACTCATCGTTACCATAGCAGCGGTTCCAAGTACGGCTATCGGAAATAACCTTGGATTCGCTATTTCACAGGTTCAGAAGATAGGTCAAAACGATGACGTACCATCAGAGGAAGGCGGCATAGAGACTTCTCCTAACCGTGCTGATCAGGGAAAAGTACTGCTCAGTGGAAGGAATGACTTTTTAAAAAACGTAGAGGGTCAATATGAAAGAGCCAATGTGTCTCAGAAGGTATTAGGTATGGGACGTGGCGGGAATTATGAGGAAACCCCTAAATTGATAGAGATGGATTTCATTGATTGGTTCTTTAACTTTGGATTACTTGGATTTTTGATCTTAATCATTCCAATTTTATATTTCTCTGTTTCTATTCTAAAGCACCTGATCGTTTCAAGATTTAAAACATTTAATTCCGAAACAATATTAGTGGGATTATCTGTCGGCTTAGGACTGGGTACTGCCTTCATGGCAGGTCACGTCCTTTCTTCTCCTGCATCGGGAATTTATTTAGCTATATTGCTTGCTTATTTATATCGATTAACGAAACCTGAAAAAAATTTAAAGCATGTATCATAACAACTCAATTGGTGGGATTGGATGAGTAGAAGAGTACTGGTCATAACGAATATGTATCCTGGACGGATTAGCCAAACCTTTGGAATATTTGTCAAAAATCAAGTGGAAGCACTGAGAAGAAAAGGACTGAATATCGACATAGCTGCGGTCAAGGACCCTCGTATGGGAAAAAAGAATGTTCTAAGAAAGTATCTCAAGTGGATGCTCCGAATTCTATCGGTACTGCTGTTGAAAGGGAAAACATACAATCTCGTTCATGTGCATTACGTTTTCCCAAGCGGTATGTTCGGCTTATGGTTTAAGAAGCTGTTCGGGACGAAGCTGGTGGTTACCGCTCATGGCGGGGATATCGATAAGATGCCCAAAAAGAGCCCGTTTATTTATAAACAAACGAAGAGCGTTCTGCTGCAGGCAGATCACGTCATTGCTGTAGGAGAAGCGCTCCGGGAAGAAATGATCCAGGAGTTTGGAGTGAATCCTTCGAAAATCAGCTTGATGAGTATGGGAGTGAATCGAGAAATCTTTGCCTCTGTCCCTCAGGCGGAAGCGAAGGAGAAATTAGGGCTATCCCAAGATAAGCAGCAGCTCCTCTTTGTGGGGAATATTATTGAAGCTAAAGGAATGCTTGAGCTTCTTTCTGCTTACAAGCAGGCAAAGCAGAACATTGAGACGCTGGAATTGCATTTAGTGGGCAGTCCGAAGCAGGAAGCATTTCTAAATCAAATGAAAGAAATCATTGAACGAGAGAATATGAAGGATGTTTATTTTCAAGGAGGCAAGCCTCAGCAAGAGGTTGCTTTATGGATGTCTGCCGCTGATGCCTTTGTTCTGCCTTCTCATATTGAAGGATTCGGCCTGGTAGCGGTAGAGGCCATGTCTTGTCACACACCGGTCATTGGTACAGATGTAGGCGGGTTATCCTATTTACTTCAGAATGACCACGGATTTCTAGTTCATCCTAAAGATGCAGGCTCCCTTGCAGAAGGTATAGAAAAAGTCATTCAAGATAAGAATCTGCAGCAACTGTTGATCAACAATGGAGAGAAGAGAGCCCGTGAGAATGATCAGGAAGTATTAGTAGATCGGCTTCAGGAGATTTATCAGAAGATCGGAGCGAATTAAATGAAGAAAAAAAAGTTATTGCTGATTTCCTCCATCGGGGGTCATCTCACCCAACTACTCCAGCTGGAACCGTTATTTAAGAAGTATGATTACCATTTAGTAACGGAGAAATCTGAGATCACCCGGAAGCTTAAAGACAAATATCCCGTTTCCTTCTTAGTGTACGGGGCAAGGAACTACCCATTTCGTTATATCTTTAAGTTTTCTTACAATATAATTAAATCACTGTTCATTTTCTTAAGAGAACGGCCTGATGTTATTATTACCACAGGCGTGCATACTTCTGTGCCTATGTGCTACATTGCTAAGCTCTTTAGAAAAAAAGTGATATTCATTGAAAGCTTTGCGAAGTCTTCCAGTCCGACACTTGCCGGCCGCATGGTTTACCCGATTGCTGATTTGTTTATCGTTCAATGGGAATCCATGAAAGAGATTTATCCTAAAGCTGTTTATGGGGGGTCTATCTATTGATTTTCGTAGTATTAGGAACTCATGAGCTGCCTTTCACTCGTTTGCTTGAGGAAGTAGAAGAGCTGAAAAAAACGGGGGTCATCGAAGACGAGATTATTGTGCAAAGCGGAAATACGAAGTACCAAAGTGACTCGATGACACTAAAGCCATTTGTGAGCTATGAAGAAATGGACGACTTGTTTGACCGTGCGCGGTTAATCATTACGCACGCGGGAACAGGATCTGTGACCACCGGCTTGAAAAAAGGCAAAAGAGTGATTGCAGTTGCCCGTTTGAAAAAGCACGGAGAACATAATGATGATCATCAACTTGAACTGGTGGAAGTGTTCTTAAAGCAAGGACATATTCTCTCTTGGAATGAAGGAGAGAGCCTGGCGGAGGTCATATCGCAAAGCGATACGTTCGATCCGCTGCCCTTTCAATCCGGAAAGCAAAAAATGTTTTCCATTATTGAGGATTTTATAAATGAATCATAAGGATTTCATAGTAGTTTACTAGGTTTTTAATGCGTAAGTGTGATAAACTGTAACCAATTATTGAAGGAGCGGGTTAGATGAAGGTACGTAAGGCAATTATCCCGGCAGCGGGACTCGGCACACGGTTTTTACCGGCCACGAAGGCACAGCCTAAAGAAATGCTGCCGATTGTAGATAAACCAACGATTCAGTATATCGTCGAAGAAGCAGTGGCATCAGGAATTGAAGATATTATTATTGTGTCCGGCCGCGGCAAGCGGGCGATTGAAGACCATTTTGATAAATCTTATGAGCTGGAAGAAAAGCTTTATGAAAAAGGAAAGCATGAATTGTTAGAGCAGGTACAGGACATTTCCGGTCTTGCTAACATTCACTACATTCGCCAGAAGGAACAGAAAGGTCTTGGTCATGCGATCTCCTGTGCGAGCCGATTCATCGGTAATGAGCCGTTTGCGATCCTCTTAGGAGACGATATCGTCGAAGCGGACAAGCCCTGCCTGCAGCAGCTGATGGAAGTATATGAAGAAACTGAAGCTTCTGTCGTAGGTGTTCAAGAAGTGGATGAAGACTCTGTTTCTAAGTATGGAGTAGTAACCCCGGGAGCCGGTGAGGATTTAACGAATGACACCATAGAAATTGTCGATCTCGTTGAAAAACCGAACAAAGAAGATGCGCCTTCCCGCATGGCCATTATGGGGCGTTATGTACTTCGTCCGGAAATTTTCGAAATACTGGAAACCCTTGCGCCAGGTAAAGGGGACGAAATTCAGCTGACTGACGCGATTAAGCAGCTCAATCAGCGCCAGAAAGTAGTGGCTTATAACTTTAAAGGCAGACGCTATGATATTGGGAATAAACTGGGTTTTATTGATGCTACCATTGATTTCGCCTTAAATCGTGATGATTTGAAGGAAGATGTTCGTCAGTTATTATTAAGTAAGCTTGACCAATTAAATCGGTAAAGTTAGGTGATTGTATGAAAATATCTGTCATAGGAACAGGTTATGTTGGCTTAGTTACAGGAGTTTGCTTGTCAGAAATCGGTCATGAAGTTACTTGCTTAGACATTGATGAAAAGAAAGTACAGTCCATGAGAGATGGAATTTCACCCATTTATGAGCCGGGCCTTGATGAAATGATGAAACGAAATATTGATCGTAATCGCTTGTTTTTCACATCCAGTTATGAAGAAGGACTTGCCGATAATGAGTTCGTATTTATTGCAGTAGGAACGCCGCAATCAAAAAACGGATCAGCAGACTTACAATACTTAAATAACGCGTGTAAGAGTATCGCAGAGTCTATGCGCAGAGATATGATCGTTATTACGAAAAGTACGGTGCCTGTAGGGACGAATGAACACGTAAAGAGAACGATCACCCAGCATTTACAGGAGGACTACAAAGTCAGTGTAGTTTCCAACCCGGAATTTCTAAGAGAAGGTTCAGCGATTCATGACACGTTCCACGGGGATCGAATTGTGATTGGATCAGAGGATGAGGAATCATTAAATCGCGTGAAGCAGATTTACGCGGACTTTGAACTTCCTATCCTAGCGACCGACCTCCGCAGTGCAGAGATGATTAAATACGCATCTAATGCGTTTCTAGCGACCAAAATCAGCTTTATTAATGAACTTGGGAACTTGTGTGAACGCTTAGGAGCAAATATTGAGAACGTTTCGAAGGGAATGGGAATGGATCAGCGGATCGGTGAGAAATTCCTGAATGCTGGTGTCGGCTACGGCGGTTCTTGTTTCCCGAAGGATACCAATGCTTTATTATCGATTGGGAATAGTGTAGACTGCGAAATGGCGATTATTAAAAGCGTCATTGATACTAATGAAAAGCAGCAAAGAATCATTGTGGATAAAATTAAGGAATTCGTTCCTGACCTGACGAATAAAAAAGTCGGTGTTCTGGGACTTGCTTTCAAACCGAATACAGATGATATGCGTGACGCACCGTCCATCAAAGTCATCCGCGAACTCGTGGATTCTGGAGCTGAAGTGTATGCGTATGATCCTATTGCTGCCGAGAATGCAAGAGTGTACCTACCGGGGGCCACGGTTTATAAAGATTCCATTGATGAGACACTGGAAGATATGGACTTTGCTGTGATCATGACGGACTGGAAGGATATTAAAGAATATCCTCTGGAGCAGTTTAATGAGCATTTGAAAAACCCGGTCTTGTTTGACGGGCGAAATTGCTTTAATTTGCAGGAAATGCAGAAGTACGGGGTCCAGTACCATTCCATTGGAAGACCCTCAGTTGGAATTTAAATAACAATCATAAATAAATTTTTTGGAGGTATAGATATGGTAATGACATTAAAACACGAAGCAATCAAGCCTCACGGCGGAGAATTAATTAATCGTATGGATGAATCATCACAAGCTCGTGAAGAAGCGAAATCCTTGCAGAGCTTAACGATTTCTAAATGGACGATTTCAGATCTTGAACTAATTGGGATCGGAGGGTTCAGCCCGTTAACTGGCTTTATGAACGAGAAGGACTATACAAGCGTTGTGAAAGACATGCGTCTTGCGAATGGAGTCGTTTGGAGTATTCCCATCACTTTACCAGTAAGCGAAGAAGAAGCGAAACGTTTTTCTATAGGTGAAAAGATTGCCTTAACTGGTGAAGACCAAGTGGTTTACGGAACACTTACAGTCGAAGAGAAATATACGTATGACAAGGATCTGGAAGCGAAGAATGTGTATGGCACACAAGAAGAGGCTCACCCAGGCGTGAAGAAAGTATACGAAAAAGGCAGCGTTTATTTAGGCGGACCGATTACACTTCTTAACCGTCCAGACCACGGAGAATTTAAAGATTTCTATTTAGATCCGGCAGAAACTCGTCAGTTGTTTGCGGATCTAGGCTGGAAAACAATTGTTGGTTTTCAGACGCGTAACCCTGTTCACAGAGCGCATGAACATATCCAGAAAACGGCTCTTGAAGCTGTAGATGGACTATTGTTAAACCCGCTTGTTGGGGAAACGAAGTCAGACGATATTCCTGCGGATGTAAGAATGGAAAGTTATCAAGTCATTTTGAAAAACTATTACCCGGAAGACCGTGTTCGCTTAGTTATTTATCCAGCGGCTATGCGCTATGCTGGTCCTCGTGAAGCGATCCTTCATGCAACTGTACGTAAGAATTATGGCTGTACTCACTTTATTGTCGGCCGCGACCACGCGGGTGTCGGTGATTATTACGGCACATATGATGCACAGAAACTGATTGAAGAAGTAGAAGATGAGCTGGGCATTGGCATCTTTAAGTTTGAACATGCTTTCTATTGCAAAGTTTGTGAAAACATGGCTTCTGCTAAGACATGTCCACACGATAAAGAAAATCATGTACACCTCAGCGGTACGAAAGTAAGAGAATTATTGCGCCAGGGAGAACGTCCTCCAAAAGAATTCTCTCGCCCGGAAGTGGCTGATGTCCTTATTAAAGGAATGAAACAGAACTAGAGGTGACCAATAAATGACAGCTCCCATGATCGTCGTGATCATAGCTATCGTTTTGATGCTGGTCGGGTTATTCTTTGAAATAGCCCGACCAGATTTAATTGTATTCTTTACACTTTTCTTTTTCTTAATGATGGGTTATGTGACACCTGAACAAGCTTTGTCTGGCTTTTCAAATGAAGGTATGCTCACTGTTGCACTATTATTCATCGTAGCCGGAGTTTTTGAAAGAAGCGGTTTAGTAGAAAGACTCGTGGCAACTTTTTTGGCTAAATCTAAATCGGAGAGAGGGGCATTGGTCCGATTACTCGTTCCAATTGCCGCTTTCTCTGCATTCTTAAATAATACTCCGATTGTTGTTACGCTTACGCCAATTATTCGGAAATGGGCGTCAGAGCATAATATTTCCCCTTCGAAATTCTTAATTCCGCTTTCGTACGCAGCCATTTTAGGAGGGACGATTACGTTAATGGGGACCTCCACGAATTTAGTCGTGCATGGATTGCTGCTCGATACGGATTCACAAGGCTTTTCCTTTTTCCAATTAGCCTGGGTGGGGATCCCGATTACTATTCTGGGACTGATTTATTTAATCGCCGCGGGTCCGCGGGTGCTGCCTGATAACCAAAGTCTGATTGAAAAGGTGAAGGAGAATACCAAAGACTATTTGAGTGAAATGGTCGTTACCAAGGATTTCCCTTATCAAAATCAATCGGTGGAAGAAGCGAAACTGCGTAACTTAAAAGGTCTCTATTTAATAGAGATTATTCGAGGCTCGAGCCGGATCACTCCGGTTACCGGCCAGACGAAAATTCTTGCTGGAGACCGGCTGTTATTTACCGGCATGCTGTCGACGATCGCTGACTTGCAGAAGAGGAAGGGACTGGAGCTCGATACCGGTACAGACCTTTCCATGAATGATATTCAGCAAAACGGGACTCAGCTCGTTGAAGCGGTGGTGTCTCACCAGTCCAGTCTGATTGGAAAAACGATTAAACAGAGCCGTTTTCGTGAAAAATATAAATCAGCGGTTATGGCCGTGCACCGCAATGATGAACGAGTTAAAGGTAAAATTGGCGATATTACACCTAAAGCGGGTGACCTGCTGTTACTTGTAACCGGCGCGGACTTCGATCAGCAGGTGGATCACAGTGACTTTTATACAACTTCTCCTATTGAAGAACAGAAGTTTTATGAGAGTGAATCGAAGGGCTGGTTTGCACTGATTGTGCTGCTAAGTATGATCGCCCTTGTCACCTTTCAGCTGCTGTCCATCTTTAAAGCCATGGTCATTGCTGTCGGTATACTATTTATTGCAAAAGTCATTTCTCCCCATGAAGCGAGAAACTCCGTTCAGTTTCAAGTGCTATTACTCATTGCAAGTGCGCTTGGGATCGGAAATGTCATTACGGCGACGGGGACAGCTGAATGGATTGGAAGTCAAATTGTTCATGCTCTCGCCCCCATTGGCGGGCTGGCGATTCTTGCTTCGATTTATATAATGACTAACCTTATTCACTGAGCTGATTACCAATAATGCTGCTGCCGTCATTATGTTTCCTATTGGATATGAAGTGGCATCAGCGGCAGGAATTGAACCGATCGGCATGGCCGTTCTCGTGGCGATTGCGGCATCGGCAAGTTTCTTATCCCCTATTGGCTACCAGACCAATTTGATCGTCTACGGCCCTGGAGGCTACCATTTTAAAGATTATGTCCGCACAGGATTACCACTAACTTTAATTGTTATGGTTACCGCCATATCAGTTGTTTATATGATTTATATGTAGGAGGTTTACTAATGAAATCCAGTAATATTACATGGCATAATTCAAAAGTAACAAAGGAAGATCGTCAAAAACAAAAAGATCACAAAAGCCCAGTCCTATGGTTTACAGGACTGTCGGGTTCAGGGAAATCAACCGTATCCGTAGAGCTGGAAAAAGCGCTTTATGAATATGGCGCGCACACGTATCGTTTAGATGGAGATAACGTACGTCACGGTTTGAATAATAACTTAGGCTTCAGTCCTGAGGATCGTACGGAAAACATCCGCCGCGTTGGAGAAGTGGCTAAGCTGATGAGTGATGCTGGATTAGTTACACTGACCGCGTTTATTTCCCCTTATCGTGAAGATCGTGACCACGTTCGTGAGATTATGGACGAAGGCGATTTTATTGAAGTCTATGTAAAATGTTCTCTAGAAGAATGTGAGAAACGTGATCCAAAAGGTCTTTATGAAAAGGCGCGAGCGGGAGAAATCAAAGGATTCACCGGAATTGATGCGCCATATGAAGAGCCGTACAATCCGGAAATCGTGATTGAAACAGACAAAATGACGCTGGAAGAATCGGTGGAACATATTATGAACCACCTTAAAGATAACCGGCAGATCTAAACGATTAGCGCAGTCAGACTTACCTGTGACTGTAATGCCAACGATTTAATTTAGCCAATATATTTAAAAAAAGCGTTGATTTTCTAATCAATGCTTTTTTTTACAAGAGAATAGAGGAGGGGTTGAAGATGTGGAAAGCGATCCAGGCTGCTTATGAAGCAGGCGGAGAGATTATGAAAATTTACAATACCGACTTTGAGGTTGACTATAAAGCAGATGAATCCCCATTAACGGAAGCCGATCAAGCATCCCACAACATCATAGTCCGTGCCTTAGGAGAATTGGAACCGGATACACCTATTTTAAGCGAAGAAGGAAATCATCAGTCTTATGAAGAGCGTTCGCAATGGAGTGAATTTTGGCTGATTGATCCTCTGGACGGGACCAAGGAATTCGTTAAGAAAAACGGGGAATTCACCGTCAACATAGCGAAAATCACGAACGGGCATCCGGCCACAGGTATTATTTATGCACCGGTATTGGACACGATGTACTATGGGGACAAAGAGCAGGGAGCTTTCAAAATGACTCAGTTTTCAGAGAAAGCGGGTCAGCTTGCCAATCTTGAAGAGTTTAGAAATGAGGCGCAAGCTATGCCGATCAGCCAATCTTCATCTCAAGTGAAAGTAGTGGCTAGTCGTTCTCATATGTCGGAGGAAACGAAGGCGTTTATCCAGGAGATCAAGGACCAGGGGCGTGATGTAGAAACGCTGAGTGCAGGAAGTTCCCTGAAGCTTTGTTTAGTTGCTGAGGGTTCGGCTCAGTATTATCCGAGATATGCTCCAACGATGGAATGGGATACGGGAGCAGGACAGGCGATTGTGGAAGCGGCTGGGGGTAAAGTGGAGGTAGCGGATTCCTCTGAACCTTTAGTCTACAATAAAGAGAATTTAAGAAATCCTTGGTTTCTTGCCAGGTTATAATATGAACAGTAAGCATGGCCTTTTACTTTGAGGCCATGCTTTTTTTGTCGTTGGTATTTTTCTTTTGTAATTAATTATTGATCAATTAATTTTTGCCGATTGATGAATAAGACTTCTGTTTATGTTTCCGTTTATCCCTTGAATGAATAAGAGGTTTCTTTCTTCATCCTTCATAAATGTTTCCATAAACCTTTCATTACTATTTCAACAATGAGACCGTCTCTATTTTGTTCATCTATCGGGAGCTAAAATGGAATGACGAACGCCTTCTTTTTATTATCAAACACCAATATCGAAATGTAGATCAAACAAATTTTTTGGTGAAAAAGTGAAACTTTCAGGATATGAGACCGTCTAATAGTATGAGAGGGTGAAGATGTATGCAGTACTTAACAGCTGTTTTACTGACCCTGGCCGTTCTTGCTATGATTACTGCATTTATGAATCAGAAAAGAAGGAGCACGTTCCTCTACATTGGCGGAACGCTCATTGTCTTGTCTTTTTTTGCTGCGATCCCTGCTGTGAGTAGTTTTTTTAATGAGAGAGAAACGCCTGCAGACGCCCCTGTGGAGAATAACCAGCCTCCTGAACAAGTCCCGAAAGTTACTCCCGAAGAAGCCCAGCATTATGTAGAAAGCCAGATGAAAGGTTTCTCCTGTTCCTATTCTGCTTCTATGGATAAGGAAATAGACGGTGAACCATACTATCGTTTTACGTGCAGTCAGCCCAATATGGATCCGGTTACGCTCTACATTCACAAGCATTTAAAGAAAATCTATGATCCTCTAAGAGGGAAAAATAAAACAGAAGTAGAACCTGAATAATTGATAGAATCAGCGGGAATTTTGAAAAAATATGATATATTAGTTAAAGTGTACGATGAAACTATTATGGTAGAGGTGTGAAAATGGCGAGTAGAAAAGATAGAAAGAAACAAAAGAAGAAATCAAGAACATGGTTAAAGGTTTTAGTATTAACGATTGTATTTCTTGGCCTTGCAGGTGGAGCCTATGCCTTGTCTATTTACAATGATGCTAAACAAACCGTGAAGAAGGATATTCATAAATCGGTGAAATCTATTGAAACGAATGTGACGAAAAAGAAAATGAAGGAAAAGAAACCTCTAAATATTTTGCTGCTTGGAGTCGATGAACGAACAAATGACGTAGGACGCTCCGATGCGCTGATGGTCATGAGTCTCGATCCCGCGAAAGATAAGATGCAGCTCATCAGCATACCACGAGATACCCGAACTAAAATTGTCGGTCATGGAACTACGGACAAGATAAACCATGCGTATGCCTTTGGCGGCACAGACATGTCCATCCAGACCGTGGAAAATTTCCTGGATATTGATCTGGATTATTATGTGAAGATCAATATGGAAGGACTGGCAGAAATGGTAGATGCTGTCGGTGGGATTACTGTCAACAATGAGATCGACTGGTACGATGAAGGCTACTATAAAAAAGGTTATCATTATAAAAAAGGCGAGCTTACTTTGAATGGGGCACAAGCTATGGGGTATGTTCGCATGCGCCATCTTGATCCGAGAGGAGACTTTGGCCGTAATGAACGCCAGCGTAAAGTCATTCAGGCGATCATCGATAAAGGCGCCAGTGTAGGGTCTGTGAACAAAATTAGTTCCGTACTGGATGTTCTTGGCAACAATGTGAAAACCAATATGGAATTTTCCGATATGAAGAATTTATTTTTAAATTACCGGTCAACACGGAAGGATGTAACCTCCTATGAAATGAGTGGTCATTCCAAAACGATAGATGGAATTTATTACCTGATCATTCCTGATGAAGAAGTAATGAAGGTTCACAATATGGTGAAAGATATGAATGATAAATAGCAGTGGCTCAGCAGCCGTGATGGGAATTCCTGTCACGGTTTTACTATTTTAATAGAATGTAATTTTACGTTTATTCTTAATCATATCCGGGTAATTGTTAACACTTGTATTTTTATGTCGTTTGAAGTATTATATTCTGTAAATATAATTTTATTAAAATACAAATTATATATAAAGGATGAAGTATGTGTGTACAAATGAAGAATTGAAAGAAATACTAGCTTCAATAATTGACCGTGTCGATAACGGATTAGTAGATAATATGAACGTGGCTATTGATGAAATTATTCAGCGTTTAGGGTAATCATTACTTTGTAAAGGGTGGATTCTTATCATGATACAACCAGATGATCGAATTGCAAATCCAGGACAAATTGTAAGCTTTGAGAGAAATGACATGGTTTTCAAGGGAAAAGTCATTCCCAGCCAGTGTCAAAGATCTGTCATTGTGGACTTGACGATTATGGAAAATCTTGAGGAGATTGATTTTGAATTCGAAAGAACAGTAGTTGCCCACACAAATTATCGAATTGAAGAATAATAATTTCAAAAAAATGCTATACATTTCATTCTTTTTCCAGTAGAATAAAGGTACTAATTAACAGATTATTCTGTGTTTTTATTCTATTCCTTATTTAAAGGCAAACTTATCGAAAGGTAAGGACGCAAAACTACGGGTCTTCAACTCCTTCTTTAGTCTATATTAGTTGAGTTAAGACTGCCGAGCTGCTAAGGATGAATGATGGAGGGATCATTCATTGACAACTCAGTTTAAGAAGGAATTATTGGATGCTGAATGGGTGGATTTGGTGAAGGAAGCAAAGAAATTAGGAATGAGTAAAGAAGAGATTCGTGCATTTTTAATTAATATTAATAAGTGAACACTATTTCTGCCCACTTCTAAAGTGGGTTTTTTATTGGCCAATTGTGAGTCATTTGTCCTGTTTGTGTGTCGAATATGGTAATATATAGTTGGAAAGTGAAACCGGGGGGATAGAATGAAAAAGTGTGAAAAATGCGGAAATCTTATATACCCAGATGCCGAGGAGTGTCCGTTTTGCAAAGCGACTCAGCAGACAAAGAAACAAGAAGAAAAAAAAGTAAAAAAGCAGCCGGCTGATTTTGCCAGAAACCAGGGAGACTGGATGAATGCCGAGCAATCGGAATATGCATATGATTATGATGCAGAAGAAGACTCAGAGCAGTATAAGAAACGAGATTGGAAAAGAATTTTTACGATCTTCATTAGTGCCGTTTTGATTGTTGCTCTCTTAGTTACTGGCTGGTTTATACTTCAGAAGGTTACTTCTCCTGCCTATACAACGAAGGCATTGGAAAAGGCAGTGAATAACAGTGATGCAGCGAAACTTACCGATTTAATTGTTTTTTCAGGTAAAGACCAAACGTTTACCGAGAACGAGGCAGAATCACTAATTGACTATTATCACGAAAACCGTGAAGCAATGGTGTCACTCGTCAGTCATATTAAGAATGGTAATCAAGCAGCATTAGAAGATCGTTATCTAACTTTGGAAAAACACGGGAAAAAATGGCTGTTCTTCCCTGATTACCACTTCGTACTGAGTCCGGCAAGTGTGAGTGTAACAGCGAACTTGCCAAACGTAGACTTGTATGTGGACGATAAGAAAGTAAATACGCTGAAAGATAAGAAGGATTATGTACTTAAAGGGCTGATTCCAGGGAAGCACACGCTGACGGGAAGCTATAACCAGAAAGGCACACCTCATGTAAGCGACGTTAAGATCAATACATATTCCATGGAAGACGGAGAAACGGTAAAGATGTCTTTTAAAGGTTTGAGTCCTGATGTAACCGAGGATTATTTAAAGAAAACGCTGGAAGAAGATTTAGGAGCAGCGGTTGCTGAACACGCCAATCAATGGGTAAAAGCCCAGAAAAATCAAGATACTGAGGTTTTCACTCGAATACAGAATGAGGACTATATTGACAGTGCCAAAGAATCTTTGTCGCTGCTGCAAGCAAACAACCTGCAATTTAAAGGGGATGTAGCTAAAGTAGCAATTGACAGGGACAGCATTGCTTTCTCTAAAGAAGGAGAAGATAAATTCCAAGCCTCTGTAGATGCTGCGCTGACGTTTGATAAAGCTTATTACTCAGCCAATCGTGACCCTGAAAATGTGGAAACGGAATCTAGGGAAGAAGATTGGAAGTATCAGTTCACTTATAATCATGACAAGGAAAAGTGGATGATTACTGGCAGTCAATCTCTTGATGAGATCAATGAAAGTAATTTAGCTGTCGTGGCAGGAAATGAATAATTAAAAGAAAGCTGTACCAGGGCAACTTTACACATTAGAAAACCCGAACCAAATCAATGGTTCGGGTTTTTTTAATGAAATTTACGCCGGGTCCAATCTTTGCACTTCCGTCCATCGTTTTTAGATTGGAGGACATTACCTAATGGCACAACCCTTTTAAAGAGAAATTAGGACTGATGTTATCCCATGGCACTACCGAATTAATCGATTTCTTCTTTTGCCAAAATGAGATAGTTCATTTCTTTTCTATCATAAGAAATGTATCGTTTGCGATTGGCCAAGTAGAATACTGCTCCGATCAAGATCCAGATCCCGAGGGCAATGTAAGATTCTTTGCCTAAAGATGCAGGGGATTGAGGAACGAGAAGTAAGAGCAAGAAACCAATCGAGCTGATCATCCCGATTAAAGAAAGCAGCTTTCTGCCAGGAGAAGTCTGGGTTGATGCGTGCTTGCTCGGCTGTGCTTCAGACCACTTAAAGAACTTATAAGCCGTGGCAGTACAGAAGAAGTAAGCAATGGCCACACCAGTCGAGGACATATCCACAACCCAAAGCAGCGCCTGTCTGCCGAACCATGGAGCAACGAGGCAAAGAGCCATCGTAAATAAGATTCCTACATACGGAGTGTTGTATTTACTATGAAGCTTTCTGAAAGCATCAGGAAGAATGCGGGCACGGCCCATCGCAAACGTTAACCGGCTGGAAGAGATATAAAATCCGTTCAGACCGGTGAAGATTCCCATCATAACGGCAATGGCGATAATAAATACGCCGGCTTTTCCTAAGTAGCTCTGGATCGCATCTCCGGTCCCCCACACGGAATTCTGGGTTTGCGTAAGCAGCAGCTGCCAAGGCATCGTACTTGCAGTAATCGTAATCATGGCCGCATAAGCAAGACCTGCGGCGAGCAGCGACCAGATAATTAATCCGAACGCTTTCTTAGATTCGAAATTAAATTCTTCGGCGGCCTGCGGAATGTTATCAAAACCGACATAGGCGAATGGTGCGATTGCAAGAATCGTCAAAATGGAGGCAATCGCCGATTTATCAGGAGTAAATCCTGGTTCCAGGTTGGACATGCTTGGTCCATCAGAGAAGATGGCTCCGATTCCCAACAACAGAATTCCCAGAATTAAGATGAGACTAAAAACAAATTGCGTTCGTCCTGAAAAACTGGCACCGCGAATATTTAATAAAGCAAAAATGATAAGAGCTAAACTAGCGATTAAAATTTGGACGAAATACACGTCGTAGCCGGCAACTGTATACATATACCCTTGCTTTACTAAATCGGGAAATAAAAACTTAGCAAGCAAAGATAGTGCTGAAGCATTTAGCGCTACAATACAGGTGTAGCCTAAGGTGAGAAACCAGCCGGCAATAAAAGCAAACAGGCGTCCGAAACCTATATACGCATAGGCAAATTCTCCGCCGGTAACCGGAAATTTTTCAATTAAGAAACCGTAGCTTACCCCTATAACCATCATTAAAGCAGCACCTAATAGTATGCCGATGATGACACCTACTGGCCCTGCTTGACTAATCCAATCTGTCGGCAGCACGAATGCTCCCCAGCCTATCGCTGAACCAAAGGCGATTGCCCATACCCAGTGAGGCTTTAATGATCGTTCTAATTCTTTTCTTTCTTCGTTTGCCATAACTCTATAAGAGCCTCCTAATTCATGCAGTAATCCTGCCTTAGATGTAAAAAAACATACACCTACAGTAATAGACGAATTGGAGTCCCGCCAAACCTAAATCAGATAATTCATTTAAATAATTGTTTCCCTATAAGAATAGTCCTGCGGTTCTATGTCCGCCTGTCCGCTTGTTAAATCTGTGATCCAGGCAGTGAATTCATCCTCTTCTCCACTTTTTACGTCTGTATAAATCTCCACGTGCTCCAAATACTCAATGGAAGATAGGTGAAAATGGGAGTTGCGAATTTCATTTTCAAGTTTCCCGAGCAGAGTATAGTCCGCTTTCACTTTCATCTTATGAACCTTTTGTCTTTCCACGATTCCGGTCTCATTTATTGCTTCAGAGACGGTAGAGGAATAAGCGCGGATTAGTCCGCCTGTCCCAAGCTTGGTCCCGCCGAAATAACGAGTCACCACAACAGCCGTATCTTTTAACTCTTTTTTCTTTAATACTTCGAGCATCGGAACGCCAGCTGTGCCGCTCGGTTCTCCGTCATCGTGGGCTTTCTGAATAAGGTTCTGTTCTCCGATCATATAGGCGGAACAATTGTGATTGGCATCGGAGTGTTTCTTTTTTATCGAAGCAATAAATTCCTGCGCGGCTTCTTCCGTTTCACAGCGCTTCACATATCCGATGAATCGGGATTTCTGAATGATGATTTCTTTACTGCCTTCATGCTTTACCGTAAAATAGTTTTCTAACATATTGGCTTCAGCCTCCTAGTGCATTATTATATAATTGTGTCGTTCGTCCAGCAAATGATATCGACCAATCGTTCTACTTGTGAAAACAATCTCGGGGTAACCCCCATAAAACGACTTATATGATTCGAATGAGTATGTGAATATTGATGGAGGAGTCTTGTCATGAGCAATCGTAAAACTGGGGACAAAGCACTTGACCATATCATCCATGAGATGGTGGATACCGTCACGAATAGCAAAGATGAAATATTTGAAATTGGTGAAGAGTCCCGAAACGAATTTGAAAAATTAAATAAAGAACTTACTGAAATAAAAAAACAAGTCGTTTCACTCATTGATGAAGGGGACAAGCTCGAACAAAAGGTCCGCTTCTCACGTATGCGTTTGTCTGAAGTCAGTAAGCAATTCCAACAGTATTCAGAAGATGAAATTAGAAGAGTTTATGAACAAACACATGGTCTGCAAATGGACCTGTCCATGAAACGCGAGAAAGAGAAACAGCTTAGAAAACGCCGGGATGATATTGAATTCCGTTTGCGTAATCTAGACGAAACGATTGCCCGCGCTGAAGCGCTGGCTGGAAAGATATCGGTCGTTCTTGACTATTTAACCGTAGATTTCCAGCATGTATCAGCGGCGCTCGAGGATGCGAAAGAGAAACAGGAATTTGGCTTGAAGATTATTGAAGCCCAGGAAGAAGAGCGGCGCCGTCTCTCACGTGAAATTCACGATGGACCGGCACAGATGCTTGCCAATGTGATGCTCCGTTCCGATTTGGTGGAGCGAACCTTCCGTAAATACGGTGTGGAAGAAGCTAAAAAAGAAATGAAGAGTGTGCGGTCTATGGTGCGCTCAGCTTTGTACGAGGTCCGGAGAATTATTTACGACCTTCGTCCAATGGCGCTTGATGATTTAGGACTCGTCCCCACGTTAAAAAAATATTTAGCTACGGTGGAAGAGTACAACAGTCTGGAAATTTCCTTTGCTTCTATTGGCAAAGAACGGCGATTAGAAAGTAAATATGAAGTCGCCTTATTTCGCTTAATTCAGGAAGCAGTCCAAAATGCGGTGAAACATGCGGAATCTTCCCAGATCCAAGTGAAAATGGAGATGAAACCGACCCAGACGATGATTATCGTGAAAGATGATGGAAAAGGATTCGACCCCACAGAGAAAAAGGATAAGTCCTTTGGGTTAGTCGGCATGCGCGAGCGTGTGGATATGTTAGACGGAGAACTTACGATAGATTCAAGCCCCGGTGAGGGGACCATAGTTACTATCCAAATTCCAATAAATAGTTAATTTTAAGGATTGCCTATGTAATTAGAAGTAAATCGTTTATAATAGGAATTAGGTTTAGGATAAGACACCAAAAATAGATAAAAAAACCAAAACAGAGATAGAAATAGGTTAGGCTTAGGGGAACTTTGAGCCAATGGAATGTAACGATATAGGAGGAAGAAACCATGACGACCAGAATAGTCCTGATTGACGACCATAAATTATTTCGCGAAGGTGTAAAAAGAATCCTGGATTTTGAATCAAGCTTTGAAGTAGTAGCAGAAGGCGATGACGGAAGCCAGGCTGTAGACTTAATTGATCAAAATACTCCCGATGTGGTACTCATGGATATTAACATGCCAAGCAAGAACGGTGTGGAAGCAACGGCTGAATTGATCAACCGCTATCCAGAGTTGAAAGTTATTATTTTATCCATCCATGATGATGAAAACTATGTCACACATGCCTTAAAAACAGGCGCTCAAGGGTACCTGCTTAAGGAAATGGATTCAGACGCACTGATTGAGGCGATTAAAGTCGTCGGCGATGGCGGATCTTATCTTCATCCGAAAGTCACTCATAATCTGGTAGCTGAATACCGCCGCCTGTCTGAGAATAAAGGAAGCAATGCCTACCGCACGATCGAATACCGTAAGCCGCTTCATCTGTTAACACGCAGAGAATGTGAAGTGCTGCAGCTGCTGGCGGACGGGAACAGTAACCGCGGAGTGGCCGAATCTCTTTATATTAGTGAGAAAACGGTGAAAAACCACGTGAGTAACATTTTACAGAAAATGAATGTGAACGACCGTACCCAGGCTGTTGTGACAGCTATTAAAAATGGCTGGGTAGAAGTCATATAATCTATACAATAAGAGCTCTGGAGTATTGTTCTCCAGAGCTCTTATTTTTATGAACCGAACTTAATAGTTAATGCAAAGTCCCGGACCATCATGTAAAATGAAAACAGAGAATATATGGGAATCATCGTTACATAGAATAGTAGAAATTATTATGTAGGACAAGGAGTGAAAGCACATGAAAACAGCGGTCCTTACCGATAGTACAGCCTACCTTCCGAGAGAAGTCCGGAAAGCAAATGACATCCATATGGTGCCGTTAAATGTAATTTTCGGTCACGAAACCTATCAGGAAGAAGTCGATATTACCGATGAAGACTTTTACGATATGGTGAAGGAAAACAATGAACTTCCCAAAACCTCGCAGCCTTCCGTCGGCTTGATGGCAGAGAAGCTGAAAGAACTTGCGGCCGATTATGATGCCGTCGTTGCCGTTCATCTTTCCAGCGGCATCAGCGGGACGTATCAGGGCATGGTTGCAGCAGGAGACATGGTAGAGGATCTTGATGTTCATGTGTTCGACTCTGAAATGAGCTGTTTAATGCAAGGGTTTTATGCGTTGGAAGCGGCAGAGCTTGCCAGCAACGGAGCAACGCCCGAGCAGATTATCGCTCGCTTAGAGGAAATGAAGCCGGAGATGCACGCCTATTTTATGGCGGATGATTTATCTCATCTGGCCCGCGGCGGCCGGCTGAATGGTGCGCAGGCCTTCGTCGGCAGTCTGCTGCAAATCAAGCCAGTGCTTCATTTTGTCGATACGAAGATCGTTCCTTTTGAAAAAATCCGCACGAGAAAGAAAGCTTTGAAACGGATTCTTACGTTGTTTGAAGAGTCGGTTCGGGAAGGCGGTCACGTAAAAGCAAGTGTGATTCACGCGAACCGGCTGGAAGAAGCGGAACAGATTAAACGTGAGATCGAAGCTGAGTTTGATAATGTAGAAGTGTACGTGAGTCATTTCGGCCCGGTTATTGGCACGCACCTCGGTGAAGGGGCGATCGGCATGGGCTGGTACCGGCAGTCTTAGATTTTGTCTTTAGTGATATTTGATTTGCCTCTTAAATTTTGATAGCCGCGACTATTTTGATTTCGTCTCTAAAAAAAGAGATTTGTCCGCGATCGACGATTTACTCCCCCTAATCTGGAAGCGGATCTCCCCGCTTCCTCCCCACAAAGAAAGGTGATCTTATGATCCGCTCCTATTTTTCTCCAGACTTTGACTGGATTCCTATGGTTCAATCGGAAAAATCTCTCCCTCAATATGCTGGTAAACTATTGCTTCAAGCTGAAATTCCCCCTGGGCATAGGCAAGACTATTTTACTCCTATTCCTTCCGTAGAAAAACATCGCTGGGGCCGACGATGCCGTCGCTGCGGCAATCAGGCCAATTACAAATTCGCACAATTGCCTCATACGGCGTGCGGCAAGCGCTGCTGGTACTGTCGCAGCTGCATCCAAATGGGAAGGGTTCTGGAATGTGAACCTCTGTATTATGGGCACCCATTTTCAACTTGGACGCGTTATGAAGCCCCATGTGCCTGGCAAGGAGAGTTGACTCCAGCTCAGCAAGTCGCCGCATCCGCAATTTCGGAGCTGGTCGAAAAGGGTTCCGGAGAGCTGCTCGTCTGGGCTGTTTGCGGAGCAGGAAAGACGGAAATGCTTTTCCCTGGGCTGACGCTCGCTTTGCAGCAAGGCAAGCGTGTCTGCCTCGCCACCCCGAGAACGGATGTCGTTCGAGAACTGCTTCCCCGGTTTCGGCAGGCTTTTCCCGACGTTCCCATCGAAGCTCTGTACGGAGACAGCCCAGATAAGTCCGGGTCGGCTCAGCTGATGATCTCGACGACCCATCAGCTGCTCCGCTATGCGCATGCTTTTGATGTGATGATCATTGATGAGGTCGATGCGTTCCCTTACCACCAGGATTCCTCCCTTCACTATGCTGCCAACCGAGCAGCTAAACCGCAGGCAGCGGTCCTCTACTTAACTGCGACGCCGAGAAAACAGCAGCGCCGGCGAATTCAAATGAAGAAACTTCCAGTCGTGTTTATTCCGAAACGGTTCCATGGCCATCCTCTGCCCGTGCCTCAATTTAAATTACTCCCCACCCTGCGCAAAAAAATGGAAAACCATCAGCTTCCTGCTTCCATTCTCACCCTGATCGATCAACAACAGCAAAGCCCCCGTCAGCTGCTTATCTTTGTGCCGGTTATTGCTCAAGCAGAAGCTGTGGCAAAGTTATTAAGCACCCATGACCCTGCTGTCCCTTTTGTTCATGCGGAAGATCCGGACCGTGCAGACAAAATTACCGCCTTCCGTGAGAAAAGGTATCGGATGCTCGTGACCACGACTATTTTAGAGCGAGGCGTTACGTTTCCGTCAGTTGATGTGTTTGTACTGGATGCCGGTCACGAAGTATTCGACGAAGCCGCCCTGGTGCAAATCTCGGGACGAGCAGGCCGCAGTCCGGATGATCCGAGAGGTGACGTCCTCTTTTTTCATAGTGGAAAAACGAATGCCATGGTTGATGCCGTGAACTCGATCAGCAAAATGAATCGATTGGGGAAGAAATCATGAGATGTGTGATTTGTTTTAACGCCATTGTTCCTGAAGTAACCTGGGGGAATGTTTGGAAACTTCCAGAAAAGGAATGGGTTTGTGATCACTGCAGCCAAAAGTTTGAGCGAATTCGCAATACGGGCTGTCCAATTTGCTCGCGAAATGATTCGCAAGGGATTTGTTTTGATTGTGAACGCTGGGAGAAGGACCCTGTCTGGCAAGGGATGTTAAACAGAAACAGCTCTGTCTTTCACTACAACGATTTTGCTAAAGAAGTTGTCGCCCGCTGGAAGTATCGCGGAGATTATCAGCTAATTACGGCATTTGAAAAGGAGCTTCATAAGGTTTTCACTAATGCAAAGATCAAGGCTATTCCGCTTGTTCCTATACCGTTAAGTAAGGAACGGGAAATCGAACGAGGGTTTAACCAGGCGGAAGCCGTAATTGAACGTGTCAAAGGTCAACCGTGCCATCTGCTTGAGCGAAGGCATACGGAAAAGCAGGCGAAGAAAGACCGGAAGACCAGAGTCCATTCCGAAAATCCCTTTTTTCTGATCGACTCACCTCCAGAAGCGGTCGTACTAGTAGATGATATTTATACGACAGGGACCACACTACGCCACGCCGCATCCCTCTTGAGAAAAAAAGGCAGCACGCAGGTGTATTCGCTCACATTATTTCGATAATCCCCTTTGGAATTGCTCGGCGTTGTCGATATAATGAGTAAAGAGCTTTAGGAGGCGACTTTCATGGGGGAAATAGCCAATTGTCCAAACTGTCATGCGATCTTTTTGAGAGGGACCGCAACGGTTTGCCTGGATTGCAGAAAACAAGAAGAAGAGGATTTTCAAACGGTCTATCGTTTTATTCGTCAAAAGAAAAACCGGACCGCCACCGTCGAGGATATTACATCAGTGACTGGGGTGAGTGAGGACTTAATCCGCAAATTTGTAAAGGAACGGCGGCTCCATCCCGCTCAATTTCCTGCACTCGCTTATTCCTGCGAGAAATGCGGAGCATCCATACAAGAGGATCGCTTATGCAGCAGCTGTAAAAATACATTAGAAGAAGGTCTAAAGGCTTACGATCAGACGGAGCAGACCATTGACCAAAAGAAACGAGAGAATTTAAGCTCAGGACTAACCTACTATTCTGTGAACAGTCATAAGAAGAACTAAACTTTTTAGATGAAAAGCCGATAATAGAAGCAACTAACCGAACGATATTAGGAATGAGGTGAGCGTAATGAAAATTAACGGCCCGAACCATTCAAATTTCAATCCTTATCAAAAGCAAATGAATAAGCAAATGGAACCGAAGAAAAGCAGCGGCCAGCAGGACCGATTGGAAATTTCCAAGCAGGCACTCAATATGCAGGGGAATGAAAAGACCCATCCGTCAAGACAGAAGAAAATCGACCAAATTAAACACGATATCGACACAGGGAACTATCAAGTGAACGCAAAAGCAACAGCGAAAAAGATGCTCGATTTCTGGTCGAACAAATCGTAGAGGAGAATAACCGTGACAATCGATCCTATCGTTACATCGATGACACAGCTAAGACAGCTGCATGAAAGCCTGCTCGTTTTATCTAAGAAGAAAACAGCTGTCTTAAAACAGAATGAAACGGATGCGCTCAGCCAGCTGCTTGCTGCTGAGCGTAAGCATGTTCAGGCGATTGATAAAGTGGAAAAGCAGAGGATCAAAGCGGTTCAGGCATGGTATGAGACCCATGGCTACCGGGCGAGTGATCCGACCATTTCTGAGATGATCGAGCTCGCTGAGGGGGAAGAACAGCAGAAACTTCAGATTGCCTATGAAGCTTTCATTCTCGTCCTCGCTGACCTGAAGAAGCAGGAAACGCTCAATGCTGAGCTTACGAAACAGTCGCTGCAATTTATTAATCTATCACTGGACATGCTTCAGCCGTCTTTGCAAAACCTGAATTACGGCGGAGGCTCGAAACCGAACGGAGATACGGAACAAAAGCGCTCTGTATTTGATTCGAAAGCCTGAATGAAAGAGGAGAATCACGATGGTATCAACCTTTAATGGACTGGAAGTGGCTAAGAGAGGCCTCTTCACCCAGCAGTCCGCTTTATATACAACCAGCCACAACATTGCCAATGCCAATACCCCGGGCTACACCCGCCAGCGCGTGAATTTTGAACAGACGAGCCCATATCCAGCACCGGCACGGAACCGGGAGCAAATTGCCGGACAGATCGGAAGCGGTGTCCAAGCAAGCTCGATTGAACGCGTCCGCACACAGTTTCTGGATGATCAGTACCGCGGGGAAAATAACCGTACGGGCTATTATGATAGCATCTCCAATGCGATGGGGCGGCTTGAACAAGTAATGAATGAACCGTCTGAGAACGGACTGTCCAAAACGATGGACCGTTTCTGGCAATCATTGCAGGATCTATCCGTCAATCCGGAAGATTCCGGCGCACGCTCCGTCGTCCGCCAGCGTGGAAAAGCAGTTGCAGAGACGTTTAATTACTTATCCAATACGATCAATACGATGCAAAAGGATATTAAGAGTGAAACGGATGTAACGAAAAAGGAAATCAATTCGCTCTCCAGCCAAATCAATACGATCAATAAACAAATTGCGGAAGTCGAACCGCATGGCTACGTTCCGAATGACTTGTATGATGAGCGGGACCGGTTAATTGATCAAATGTCCGGACTTGTGAACATCAATGTTTCTTATGAAGACCCGCCGAGTTCCGCTGACCCGTTGGCGATGGGGAAAGCAACGATTTCACTCGTTGATGAAAATGGTCAAAACCTTTCTCCAAAAGCAACGCTCGTGAACGGGGCCGATAATACGGTACAGGACATTGACATCCAATATTCCGCAGACAATCCGGCGCTGGCAAGTTCGGTATCGGTGGGAAACACCAGTTACTCCGCCGAGTCGTTTAACTCGCCGGGAAAATTACGTGCTTTGATGGATACAGCCGGCTACACAACCGGGAGTGGCGAAGAGCAGGGCGTTTACTCAACCATGCTTCATAACCTGGATACGATGGCGACTTCGTTTGCGAATCAGTTTAATGAGGTGCAGACAAGCGGTGAATCCTTGAACACCCTTGATAATAACAATACGCCGCCCGCCTTTTTCTCATTGGAAGGGTCAACATTGAAAAACGGGGTACAGGTGGGGTTAGCCGGTTCGATCGACATTACGGATGAAATGGACGACCTTGATAACATTGCGGCGGCAAGTTCTTCGGAAGCTTTTGCGGGAAATGGTGATAATGCCCAGGCGTTAGCGGAAGTGCAGGAGCAGTCCGATCCGCTGCTTGGAGAAGAAACCAACTTGAACAGTTTCTATGAATCTTTGATCGGCGGGATGGCGGTAGATGCTCAGGAAGCGTCAAGGCTGTCTAACAACTCACAGACTCTGAAGCAGTCGGTGGATCAATCGCGTCAGTCCGTCAGTTCGGTGTCTTTGGATGAAGAAATGACCAATATGATCAAGTATCAGCACGCCTATAATGCGGCGGCACGAAATATTACGATGGTCGACGAAATGCTGGACCGGGTCATCAATCAAATGGGACGAGTAGGAAGGTAGGGAAGACATATGCGCGTAACGCAATCGATGCTTGCGAACAATATGCTGCGTAACTTGAGCAGCAGCTACGGTCAAATGGGTAAATATCAGGAGCAGTTGTCGACAGGGAAAAAGATCTCTAAACCGTCCGACGATCCTGTGGTCGCGATGAAGGGAATCAATTATCGTTCCCAGCTGACTGAGGTCAAGCAGTATCAGCGGAATATCGGTGAAGTACATAACTGGATGGACAACAGTGACTCTGCCCTGGATAAAGCGACTCAGGCGATGCAGCGGATTCGTGAATTAACCGTTGAGGCGAGCAATGACACCTATGAATCCGGACAGCGAGGCAATATCGCTAAAGAAATCCGTCAGATGAAGGATCACTTAGCGAGTATTGCCAATACGAAAGTGAACGATAAGTATATCTTTAATGGTGCGAATACTACAGAAGCGCCTGTAGATACGGATACGACCACGGTGAACAGCAGTTCTTCGAATGTCGATATTGCCGTATCCGCTGGAGTATCGATTAAAGCGAATGTAACGGGTGACAAAGTGTTCAGTCAGAAGCTGTTTGATGATCTCGACAAATTTGCGGATGCTTTGGAAGATCCGAATTCTACCGGTGAAGATTTGGACGGGTATTTAGATACGTTTGATACGCACATTAACAATATCGTGAATACACGGGCAGATCTTGGGGCGCGGATGAACCGGGTCGATTTGATTGAGGACCGCCTGCAGACGCAGGAAGTAACGGCAACGCAGATGATGTCTGATAATGAAGATGCGGATATTGAAAAAGTGATTACGAATTTAAAAACGCAGGAAAGTGTGCATCGTGCGGCGCTGAGTGTAGGATCACGGATTATTCAGCCTACGCTGATGGACTTTCTACGATAAGACTGTCTCTTTTGGGATGGTCTTTTTCATGTGACTCTCAAAAAAACATTGCAGGGTTCCGCAGCTTGAAATAGTAGATCAGGGTCAGGGAAACAGCTCGCTTTCCATGGGCGTCGGTTGAGCCTCCTCAGGATGCGCCTTCCGTGGTCTCATCTAGTCCGCGTCTCCCACAGGAGATTCCCTGTTTCCCTTCCCTTTTGCTAGTTTTGTTCAGGGAACCACCTTAATTTCATTAGTATTTCGCATGTAGGAAGTTTCTTGATCTTTTCAAAATAGACCACATTTGTGTTGATGATAAGAAAGATTGTGGAACTCTCCATAATTATTGCGAGAGAACCTAGCGGGTATCTCTCATCATCCATAATTCTTGTGCTTCAAAGCAATAGGGTGATTTTTAAAAATTGGGAAAGGGGGTGGAGGGAAGATGATGCCAAGACTTAGTATTCAGACGACCCAGGCGCGGCTGGGGATTTCTACACGAAATGCGGTTCAGACGATTCGGCAGCCGGAGGCGGAGATGTCAATTGAGCAGCCAGAGGCGAAGATGCGGATTGAACAAAGTCCAGGACAGCTGACGATTGATCAGACAAAAGCATGGCATAATATTGATTTGAAAAGTATTTTTGTCCGTACAGATGAAATGGCGTCAGAATCCGTACAGTTAGCATTGGAAGGCATCGGCCGGGTAGCGAGTGAAGGCGATGAATTGATGCGGATTGAAAACAAAGGAAATCCGATCGCAGCGCAGGCTGAGCGAAACTCTCACTATGAATTTGACCTGCAGCCAGGCGGTCGTCCTGCTTATGATCTGGTCGATCTTCACTACACTCCTCACCCGACTCAAATTTCTATTGAAAAACAAGACCCGGTGATTCATGCTCAACAAAGAGATCCTGAGTTTTCCTATCAGCCAGGTGAAGTGAATATGAACATTGAACAATACCCAGACGTGAATATTGATTGGAAAGTTTAAAAAAGGATGGATGTACCATGAAGATAGAAACGAAACATTTTGGAACGGTAGAAGTCGATGGCAATGAGCTGATCCGTTTTGAACAGGGTATTCCTGGACTTGAGCAATATAAAACGTATGCGCTGCTTCCAGTAGACGAAGCTTCGTTGTATTTTGCCTTGCAGCCGATTGATGAAGCTGGAATTGCCTTAATTATTACGAATCCTTATTTGTTTTACAGTGATTATGCATTTGATCTAGATGAACCTGTGAAAAATGAATTGAATATTAGTAAACGGGAAGAGGTAGCGGTTTATAATGTGCTTACCTTGAAGGATCCTTTTAACACTTCCACGATTAATTTACAGGCACCGATTGTCATCAATGCGGAAACAAAAAAAGGGCGTCAGGTGATTTTAACGAATGATGAGTATCATACTAAGCATCCTTTGATACAAAAACAGGAAAGCGGTGGCCGCCGTGCTCATCCTTAACCGAAAAGCAGGTGAATCCATTCGCATTGGTGACGATATAGAAGTGAAGATTGTATCGGTAGAAGGCGGGCAAGTGAAACTGGGTGTAGACGCACCGAGAAGTCTGGATGTTTACCGGGAGGAAGTTTATAAAGCGATTCAGAAAGAGAATGCTGAAGCGGCAAACTTTTCAGCGGATCTCTTGAATTTATTAAAAAATGATAAAAAAGATTAAACCAAACAAAAAGTCGTCCGATATAAGGTATGTAAAACATTACAACTTAGTCGGCCGGCTTTTTGTTTTGTAAAACCTGTTCCACAAGGACGTGGAACGTAAAATTCAAGGAGGAATATTTACTTATGAGAATTAATCACAATATCGCGGCGTTAAATACTTACCGTCAGCTAGGAGCATGCAAACAATGCACAATCTAAATCAATGGAAAAATTATCTTCTGGTATGCGTATTAACAAAGCTGGAGATGACGCAGCAGGTCTTGCAATTTCTGAAAAAATGCGTGGTCAAATTCGTGGGTTAGATCAAGCACAACGTAACTCTCAAGATGGAATTTCAATGATTCAAACTGCTGAAGGAGCTCTTAATGAAACTCATTCTATTCTTCAACGTATGCGTGAACTTTCTGTTCAATCTTCAAATGATACTAATACTGCAGATGACCGTGGTGAAATTCAGAAAGAGATGAATCAATTAAAAGAAGAAATTGACACGCATTGCAACAGATACAGAATTTAATACTAAAAAATTATTAAATGGAGATATGGGAAAAACCTATTCAGTAACGGCTAACACCTTCACCCCTACGGATGTACAAGCTATAGGGACTGATATTTCTGACGGTACTTATACGTTAACTGTTAATTCTGCCGGTACTGAAACTACCACTATTACTAATAAAACTGCTGCATCTGGTTTAGGAAATAGTGATATAACAGTGAAGTCTGGGAACGATTTTGGCGATTACAGTTTAACTGTATCTAACGTTAATGCTGGAACTGCTGACATTTCTTTGCAAGGTCCAGATGGAAAAGTTTCTACTAATACTGGAGTTTCAACAACCGGGGCAGCAGTTTCCGTAGGTGGTTTCGATTTTGATTTCAGTTCAAATAATATCACGGGAAATGGATCTATTGATTTTTCAGTTACTCAAGCTAATCTGGATATAGACCTTAGTGGAGCTAAGTCAGTTGATAATGCACCAATTACTTCTTATTCAGGAGAAAAATTAAACATTGGCGGTTTTGAGTTTGATGTAAAAACAGGGGCAGGATTAGCTGACAGATAATGTTTTTACAATGAACGTATTAGATAAGGCAGTTAAATTTCAAATTGGTGCTAACGAAGATCAGAGTACTAGTTTGGCAATTAATGACATGAGTGCAAATGCATTGGGAGTTAACAGTGTGGATGTAACTACTCAAGCTGGAGCAAATGCTTCAATAACTACTATTAATGATGCAATTAAAACTGTTTCAGCTGAACGTTCAAAACTTAGGTGCATTACCAAAACCGTTTAGATCATACAATCAACAACCTTGGAACATCTTCTGAAAACCTAACTGCTGCGGAATCTCGTATCCGTGACGTTGATTATGCTTTGGCTGCCTAAGCAAAGCACAGTCGTCCTAACTGGTAACGGTTAGCGATTACAATCGGGTGAATTGCTGGAAACCCCTGAAACTTTTCTTGCTACAACGCAGTTGGAAACGACAAGCGTGAATGCTGAAAAAAGAAAAGATTGGGCAATCAGCAGCCAAGCTCCTGTCTCGAAAGAGTGGAGAAGGTTCAACGACTAGGATAGACCATCTAAAGCGAGAGCTATGATGATGAAATCCGTAGGTGAAACAATGGTCATCAGCATTGTGGATCCGAAGTGCCCGGCCCCTTTTAAACCAAAAGGGTGAAGATATAGTCTAGTCATTTATGAAAGTAAATGTTCGCACGATGGCGAAAGAAATGATGAACCAAACAAAAGAATCTATCCTTGCTCAGGCTTCTCAAGCCATGCTTGCAAAAGCAAACCAACAGCCACAAGGAGTACTTCAATTACTACGTTAATATTAATCATTCAAAACCCTTCCAAATAGGAAGGGTTTTTTCTTTTGCCCTTAATATTTCTTTACTATATCCGATATAAAAAGAAACAGAATAGGTTAGGGAGTTGTTGAAGGTGGACGTAGGAAAAATACAGACCCAATCACAACTTCTCCAGAGAGATACGAAACAGCGAGTGCTTCATACATCTGTTCAGGAGAACAAGACAGATACTAAAAAACAAAGAGACGATCAAACTCAAAGAGAACAAAAGTTTCATAAAGAAGATATTAAAAAAGCGGTGGAGGGAATGAACAAGTTTTTAGAACCAGTCAAAACGTCGATCCGCTTCCAATACCATGAAAAATTAGAAGAATACTATGTCACAATCGTAGATAGTCAAACAGATCAAGTAGTGAAAGAAATTCCTCCGAAGAAAATGCTCGATTTCTATGCGGCCATGGAGGAATCTCTTGGAATTATTGTGGATCATAAAATATAAGCAGGTGATAACATGAGTGATTTAATGAGAGTCGGCGGTTTAGCGTCCGGAATGAACACGGATGAAATCGTCAGCAAGCTGATGAAAGCGGAGCGCATGCCGTTAGACAAAATGGAACAGGACAAAAAGTGGATGACATGGCAGCGGGATGCTTACCGTGATGTGAATAAGCAGCTGCTTGAGCTGGATAATATGACGTTAGATATGAAGCTTGAGAAGACGTATAACACGAAGAAAACGTCTTCTCCCACAACAGCGATTACAGCGGAAGCTACGGCTAGTGCGGGAAATGGGAACTATAATGTTCAGGTGAAGAAGCTTGCGACAGCTGCCTATAATTTAAGCGAGTCTTCCTTATCAAAAGATCCAGCAAATAAAATTGATCCTTCGAAAGCTTTATCTACTCAATCCAGTAAGTTTACAAACTGCTATTCAGACAGGAACTTTTACGATTGAAACCTATGGAGAAGATGGACCTGTTTCCAAAGAATTTAACGTTACAATGGATAAATCTCTAAATGATATTTTAGGAGAAATTAACGATTCCGATTTAGGGGTACGGGCATTCTATGATCAAAGTGCGGACAAGGTAATGATTGAACGGACAGAAACGGGAGATTTTAATACCGATCAATCTAAGTTTTTAGGAGCTGAAATTGGCTTTGATGGTTCAACGGCTGGCTTTCTTTCCAATACTCTTGGATTAAAGAACGGTGACAATTCTAGCGGTACCTGGGAATTGAATGAAAAAGGCGGAACCGACGCTCAATTCGTCTATAACAACGATTTGGTCATCAACACCCATGATAATAACTACACCTTAAACGGCGTGAACTTCCAATTCAACAGCGTCATGGACAACCCGGTGAATGTGAACGTCTCAAACGACGTCGACTCAGCGGTTGATTCGATCACGAAGTTTGTAGATAAGTATAATAAGATGATTGAAGAACTGAATAAGCAGGTGGATGAAAGGCGTCACCGGGACTTCCAGCCGTTAACGGATAAGCAGAAGGAAGATATGGACGAGAAAGAGATAGAGCTTTGGAATGAGAAGGCGAAAAGCGGGATGCTATATAGTGACGCTAATATCCGCGGTGGTCTTTCTTCGATGCGCCAGGACTGGTATTCCAATGTAGAAACGGGTGGAGAGTACACACAGCTCTCGCAGATCGGAATTAAAACTTCTGCTAACTACATGGACAAAGGGAAGCTGTTAATCAACGAGGACGACTTACGAGAAGCATTACGGAAGGACCCTGATGCCGTTCATGACCTTTTTGCCGGTACGGACACGGAAAAAGGGATAGTGGAAAAGCTCAAGACGTCGATTTCTACTACGATGGATAACATAGAGCGCAAAGCGGGGAAGACTTCCAGTACCGAGGAGAGCTATACACTCGGCCGCCAGTTAGGGAATATGGATGATCGCATGAATGCTTTTGAGGACCGATTAAGTGACATTGAAGACCGCTACTGGTCGCAATTTGGAGCCATGGAGAAAGCGATCTCCAAGCTGAACTCACAATCTGCCTAT
Source organism: uncultured Bacillaceae bacterium (assembly GCA_963739045.1). Taxonomy (GTDB): domain Bacteria; phylum Bacillota; class Bacilli; order Bacillales; family Halobacillaceae; genus Halobacillus_B. Next base: position 345,438 of record CAVTYY010000004.1, read on the forward strand.
CTGTCACAAAGTTTTGGATCATAAAGGAGTAATGTAAAACATGTCTATTCAGGCTTATCAAAATAATTCAGTAGAAACGGCGTCCCCCGGGGAACTCACTTTAATGCTTTACAATGGCTGCATTAAGTTCATTAAAGTCGCGAAAACAGCGATGGAAGCGAAAGAAATCGAGAAGAAAAATACGAATATCCAGAAAGCGCAAAACATTATTCAAGAGCTGATGGTGACTATGAATCAAGAGTATGCCGTCTCGAAAGAAATCCTGCCTTTGTACGACTACATGAACCGTCGTCTAATGGAAGCAAATGTGAAAAATGATGCAGATATCCTTGATGAAGTTCAGGGAATGGCCGTTGAGTTCAGAGATACGTGGAAGGAAGTTATCCTTCAAACGAGAAAACTGCAGTATGGCCAGGGCGGCAACGCTTAATGGAGAAGTGGAAGAAATTCGCTGAGCTCTCAAATCAGCTTGAAGCCTTGCTCGATCAAAAGATAACGGAAGCGAACCGGGACGGATCTTTTGAAAAAAGTAAATCAAATTCTTGACGAACGTGAGCATTTAGTGAAAGAATTACCTCAAGCAAACACGCGGGAAGAGCGTCAGCTAATTGATCAAGTGCTCCAAAAGGAACCGCAGCTGGAACAGCGATTGGATCGTATATTTAATGAATTGAAGGCTGAGATGAGAACGATGAAGAAAAAGAAATCCAGCAATCAGCGGTATACGAATCCTTATCAAAGTGTTTCCAGCTATGACGGTAAGTTTATGGACCATAGGAAGTAGTAGGTGATTTTAATGTCAGAATTAACTGCAGATCAGCATCACATGCTGAGAGAATACGATCGATTGCTCGTTGTGACGAGTGAGGCATTTGAATATTTAGAGGAGAACATGAACGAAGAAGCTCCAAAAGAAGTGCAGCAGGTATTTGAAGATGTTCTGCTATCCTTTGAGCAGATGAGTGTCACCCATGAGCAGATGGTGACGCTATTTGATGGTGACAATCAGGCGAATTTCCTGATTGAGGATTTCCATTCGATGATTGAGCATCTGAAGGGCTGGTTTGAGCTGGAAAAGCAAGAGGAAAAACGTCAGCTGCTTGCTGAAAAGGTTGTTCCTGCCTATGAGAGCTGGCGCGACCAAATGCAATTGTTCGTGAAGCCTTACATTGCTCACTAAATGCACGTGGTACATACATAGAAAAAAGCTAGCCCCAGCGGCTAGCTTTTTCTATGCTTAATATAATTTTTTCTTACTATATTGGTCGCCGGACAGCACATCAAATTCCATTTCATGATAATTTTGCAGCAGCTTCTGTGTAGAAGCGGGCAGGTCATCGGGCGAATTGACGATGCGTCCGTTCTCCTGCATGTACAGGTTTTCTTTGAAGGCCGGGATTTTCTTGTTCATTTCTTCTAAATAGTTGTAGAACAGGTTGCTCTTATAATCGAGTGCATGAACGATGGTGGGAGCAAAGTAAATCGGGCTCATCACGCCAACGTCTTTTTGAAGACCGGTATCGAAATTCGAAATAAAGAGTAATGGCGTTTCATAGTAATCAGGGTTGGTCGATTGCTTTTTCCCTTTGCCATAGTTCGCTTCTTTATAGGCTTTAAGGTTTGGCCCGAGAGACGGTAGGTGATCGCCCCAAACGACAACGAGAGTCGGTTCTGTTAACGATTGGACTTCTTCGTCCAATCGTTTGAGCGTCTGGTCGGATCTTTTAATACCTTCCGAATACACCTCGACTCTTTCTTTGGAATCGGGCGATAGGTTACCTCCTGATACTTTTATGGAGGTGCCATCTTTGTACTTATTCCCGCCATAAGGCAGGTGATTCGCAATCGTGACCGCGTGGACGAAGGCAGGTTCTTTCTTTTGCTTCACGACGTCTAAGATTTCATTCACGACCGAATCGTCGGAGACAAAGCGGTCGTTGTCTTTTTTCGTATACTTCATATCATCAATGAATTCGGCTTTATCAAAACCGATATTCGGATAAACGGTTTGCCGGCGGTAGAGATTTCCGCCGTTTGGATGGATCGCTTCTGTAAAGTAACCCAGCTGGTCTAAATAAGACGCAAAGGATGGATAGTCTTTATGAGACAGTACGTGCTCATAAGGGAGACCGCCCGGATTTACGTAGTTCATGGAATAACTGGTCAGCGCCTCGAATTCTACGTTTGCTGTATTTCCCCCAAACGCCGGACTGAGAATTGAGCCTGAAGGGTATTTTTCCATCAGCTTGCGAGTGTTTTTCAATGGATCTTCAGAGAAGTTCAGATCAAGCTTAGTCGGATCCCAGAACGTTTCATTCATATAAAAAATAATATTGGCTTTCACAGGCAAATCAGCTTGTGTCGGCATCGAAGCAAATACGGACGAAGCCGTCTGAGTCGAAGCGGACGAAACCGTTTTAACAGAGGTTAACGTTTTTTCCATGGAACCTTTCGTATACGTGTCCGGCTCCTCAAGAATATTCAATTTAAGGTTAGACACCATGCCGATTACCGGGCCATTATGATCGTAACTGGCGTTCTGGTTCCAGGGCATGAGGCTCGCATATTCGGAATAATATTTTTCTGCAAAAGTACCATCATAGATCAAAAAGGATTTGATTAAAAAGATTACTGGGATCAGCACAATGATCCGGGCGATTAGTTTAAGCTTAATCTTCGGCAGAAAGAACCATAGAACGAGTAAACCTATGCAGACCGCAATAATTCCGATCGTAATCGGCAGCGAAATGCTATCACTGATTAATGGAATGACATCTTTCATTTGACCGATTTGCACCAGGTCATTCGGAAACAGCGGTTCATTTCGAAAGATCAGCTTATAATGGTTGGTAATCGCGAAGATAAAGAACAGCACCAAAGCGATCCCCGACGTAAGAAAAGCCTCGCCGATAACGAGCATTAAGCCGAAAGTAAGCAGAGATAATAGAAAGGCACTAAATAGAAAGGTGCTTAAATTATGCTGAATCCATTCCGTGGTATCCACTAGATGTTTGATATCAATTTGATAGATTAAAAATATACCAGCGGAAACCAACCCCACTGTGATCGAAAACAGCAAAGCAGTAAAGTAGGCGTAAGCTTGAGAGAGTGATAGTTTGGTTATAAACTCTTTCTTGCTCAGCCAAAGCGTCAGTACCCACAAGAGTATCGAAGCTCCAAGGACTAGGAGAACTAGTAATGTAGTGTGAAATTGCGCCCAGTCAAAAACGACATTAAAATCTCCGGACACTCCCCAGGTAATGATCATGTAGCCCGCTGCTGCAATGTATAGATAAGCCAGCAGTAAAGGTAATAAACGATAGTATGGCTTCAATGAGCTTCCTCCTTCAATAGATCCTCTATCCGTAACCGCTATTAACAAGTTAATCGCAGTTTTGCATTTTCATAGAAAAATTGTAAAGATATGATAACAGTAGTGTAAACTTCATTTTAACATGATTTACATTTGATTAACATTTTATTGAATGACGGGATATCAATGGGAGAATACGGAAAGTCTTTCCTAGTCTATTCTTTTCGCAAAGTTTTTCCTCTGTTCTACATGCACAACATGTGCCAGTTAAGTTTAAGACTTGAAAATGTCCGAATAAGTACCAAATATCAGCATCTGCCGTCTTTTTTATTCAAAATTATATCTCTCTTAAAACTTCTGAAAATACTAATATCACAAGGCTTTCGTGGGTTTCCAACAATTTCCGACATTTATTCGTCAAAATATTTAGATAGTTTGTGCAGGAATGGGGTGTGGTATGGTAGAATATATTACACATAAGGATGAAAGGAGGACACTTCTATGATGAGTTACAACATTCGCGGTGAAAACTTAGAGGTGACGGATTCCATAAAGGAATATGTGGAGAAAAAGGTGGGCAAACTGGAGCGCTACTTTGATACTCCGCCGTCTTCTGAGGTACACGTCAATTTAAGTGTCTATAATGATGAGCAGACTATCGAGGTTACTATACCAATGAAGGATCTACTTCTTCGTGCTGAAGAACACAATACAGACTTATACGCTGCCATCGACCTTGTGGTTGATAAATTGGAACGACAAATCCGAAAGCATAAAACGAAAGTAAATCGAAAGTTCCGCCAAGAAGGTGCTCCGAAGTATGTGTTTGCAGAATTAGAAAGAGAAGCTTCTCTAAAACAGCTTGAGGAACACGAGGAAAGTGACTTTGATATTGAAATCGTTAAAACCAAGCGCTTCGATCTGAAACCAATGGATAGTGAAGAAGCAGCCTTGCAAATGGATATGCTGGGCCATGCATTTTATGTATTTACGAATGCGAATACGGATGAAACGAACATTGTATATAAACGCCGTGACGGCAAATACGGCTTAATCGAAACTTGATAAGATCACAGGATAAAAGCACTCCTCTATTGAGGGGTGCTTTTTTAGTTTTATCGTTCATTTAGGTAGAAAGGCGGAGATTCCAGAGGAGCAGACAGAACGAAGCTTGTAAACTCGCTTAGTAAAAGCCTGTTTTCATAGAATTCGAGCACAGGAAAAGCCTTTTCTTCACATTTCGGCAATCCTCGCATACGTGGTATAACTAAGTTGTATTATCCTTCCAGGGAGGCGATAGCTTGAAGAATACTTATAAATGTTCACACTGTGACTATCTTTACCAGCGCATGAAGCAGCAGGAGGAAACGATCGCTCAGCTCGTTGACATGATGGCGGTTACGAACCGGCGCATTTATGATCTGGATCAGCGTCAGTCAGGAATTGAGCATCAATTAGTCCGTGAACATTCACCCCGCTTTACCCCTTCCATTCCCCTATAATAAACGCCTCCGCAAAAAGGCAGTCCTCCCTCGGACTGCTTTTTTGTTCGTACTACTCGATTTCGAGATGGGTGGGGGCCGTTATTAACAATGAGAGTAGGGTGGCGCAGGAAATAACTCGTCTAGTTTCATCGCCCAGACACTCGAGACATAAGCCGCTCATCAACGGAATGAAAAACCACATTCCTTTTGATTCTCGGCTTATGCTGTTCGTGTCTATCGGGTCGATTCCACATTTGGACACATTCTCCCACGGGAGTCTCGCCATTTCCTTCGCCGCCTATCGTTTGAATAGTGAACGGCCCCATCCCGATCACCGAAACCGATTCTGACCAATAAAAAATTATGATAGTAACAACCAATTCTATCTTATATAAGAAGCACTTATTTTGGTCCGCCATTTTTGACATTTCCGTTCTCCTTTTAACCATAAAGAGGGCCGGGAAATTGCGAGACTCCTATGGGAGGATAGGGCAGGGTGAGATCCCACAGGGCTTTGCCCGAGGAAGCTCACCGCCCGCAAAGAAAGGTGGTTGGACGATCTATGTCATGTCTCACTTCCCAAAGCGAGAAGCTATAAAGAAAATGCGAGCGAAAATCAAAGCGTTCAACGAACCGAGAAGCAAGCTCCACATGGATCTTCATGAATTAGTTGAAGGCTTGAACCGCAAGTTACAAGGATTCAAGAATTATTATGGCTTGTCGTCTGTCTCGAAGAGATGGTTGAATCGGATCGATTGGTATGTTTTGAAGCGTTTAGCCTTATTTAACAACAAGAAAAGACAGCGTCGCACGCTTCAAGGTCATCTGGAGGAAGTAAAGAAACAAATCCAGCATAAACTCGTACGTTTAGCTGATTAGGGTCTCCGTAATGCCGAAGAAAGAAGAACATCGGAAAGCCGTATGAGGGAAAACCTCACGTATGGTTTGATGAGGGGGAGCTGAAAGTAAAAGAGAGAGCGAGATATCTCCCTCTTTAAAATCAGTTCTCTACTCTACCATGGAAAGCGAGTGATTTCCCGGCCCTCTAAAATAATGATTAACATAACGGAAATCTCTAGATGGTCTCGAAACTAAGTATTAAGATAAGCTGTTTTAATATCCACAGAACTCCAGCAGACGCGCATTTAACCCACAGTCGTTTTGTTGTCAGCACACTTCCCTTAGTGTTATGATAAGGAGTGGATTATACTACTCAACCGAATTGGGAATCAATAGAGGAGCGGTTGCAATGCTTGGAACTTTAAAGAAAATTTTTGGCGATGGAAACACCCGCCAACTGAAACGTCTAGAAAAGATGGCAGAGAATATAGATGCCTTAGAAGCCGAATATGAGAAATTGTCCGATGATGGACTTCGCGAGAAAACAGAAGAATTTAAGAACCGCTATACGAAAGGCGATTCATTAGAAGATTTATTAGTAGAAGCTTTTGCGGTTGTTCGTGAAGGCTCTAAACGCGTGCTCAAAATGCGCCCGTTTAAAGTCCAGCTGCTAGGAGCCATTGCTCTGCACGAAGGGAACATTGCAGAGATGAAAACCGGGGAAGGGAAAACCCTTGCTTCTACCATGCCGGCATACTTGAACGCAATTACAGGTAAAGGCGTACACATCATTACCGTCAACGATTACCTGGCGAGCCGTGATGCGAGAGAGATGGGCGAACTGTTTCAATTTCTGGGACTAACCGTTGGCTTGAATTTAAACGGGATGTCGAAGGAAGAAAAACGGGAAGCCTATGCGGCGGATATTACTTATGGTACGAATAACGAATTTGGTTTCGACTACCTTCGTGACAACATGGTGTTATACAAGGAACAGATGGTTCAGCGTCCTTTACACTTTGCGATCATTGATGAGGTAGACTCGATTCTAATTGATGAAGCCCGTACCCCGTTGATCATTTCTGGTACAGCTTCGAAATCAGCGGACTTGTATCAAACTGCGAATTCCTTCGTCCGTCTGCTCGAACAGGATGAAGATTTCACCTATGATGTGAAAACGAAAAATGTCCTGCTGACCGAAGAAGGCATTAATAAAGCCGAGCGCTTTTTTAAGATTGAGAATTTATTTGATTTGGCCAACGTGACATTAATACACCATATTAACCAGGCCCTTAAGGCTCACACGAGCATGATGAAGGATACCGACTATGTTGTGGATGATGGAGAAGTTGTAATCGTTGACCAATTTACCGGCCGTTTAATGAAAGGGCGCCGTTATAGTGACGGACTGCACCAGGCGATTGAAGCAAAAGAAGGTCTGCAAATTCAAAATGAAAGCATGACTCTTGCTTCCATCACCTTCCAGAACTTGTTCCGTATGTATGAAAAGCTTTCCGGTATGACCGGTACAGCGAAGACGGAGGAAGAAGAATTTCTGAACATTTATAATATGAGGGTTATTGTCATTCCTACGAACCGGGATATAGTTCGTGATGATAAACCAGACCTTGTCTATAAAACGATGGATGGAAAATTCAAAGCGGTAGTGCAAGACATTAAAGAGCGCCATGAAAATGGCCAGCCGGTACTGGTTGGTACCGTGGCAGTTGAAACTTCTGAAATCATTTCGAGGTATTTGGATAAAGCAGGCGTTCCCCATAATGTGCTGAACGCCAAAAACCACTTCCGTGAGGCGGAAATTATTGAAAATGCCGGACAAAAAGGGGCAGTAACGATTGCCACCAACATGGCCGGCCGTGGTACAGACATTAAGCTTGGCGAGGGAGTAACCGATGTCGGTGGTCTTGCCGTTATTGGTACGGAGCGTCACGAATCCCGCCGGATTGATAACCAGCTCCGTGGTCGTTCTGGACGTCAAGGGGATCCGGGTATGAGTCAATTTTATCTGGCGACTGATGATGAATTAATGCGCCGCTTTGCTTCTGATAATATGCGCAATATGATGGAGCGTCTCGGCATGGATGATTCGCAGCCGATCGAAAGTAAAATGATCTCAAGAGCCGTCGAATCTGCCCAAAAACGGGTGGAAGGAAACAACTTTGATGCTCGTAAAACGATTCTTTCCTATGATGATGTTCTTCGTCAGCAGCGTGAAGTGATTTATAAACAGCGGTTTGATGTATTAACTTCCGATAATCTGCGTGAAATTATTGAGCAAATGATTGAACGAGCTGTACAGCGCAGCGTCGAGGCCCATACTTCGGATGAAGAAGATGAGAACTGGGAGCTTGACTCTATTGTTGATTATGTGAGAGCGAACCTGCTGTTTGAAGGCGACATTACAGTAGAAGACTTGCAAGGCAAGGATCCTGTCGAAATGCAGGAAGCCATCCTTGAAAAAGTGAAAATGCGCTACGACGAGAAGGAAGAAGAGCTTACCGAAGAACAAATGCGTGAGTTTGAAAAAGTCATCCTTCTTCGTACTGTCGATCAGAAATGGATGGATCACATTGACCAGATGGATCAGCTTCGTCAGGGAATTCACCTGCGTGCCTATGGACAAAACGATCCATTGCGCGAGTATCAGTTTGAAGGCTTCAGCATGTTCGAACAAATGGTGTCGACCATCGATGAAGAAGTGGCGCGTTATGTGATGAAAGCCCAGATCCGCAACAATCTGGAACGGGAAGAAGTTGCTCAAGGAGCTAAAGCCGTTTCTAACGACGGAGAAGAAAGCAAGGAAAGTAAGAAGAGAACTCCTTTTGTCAAAAAAGACACCGTCGGACGCAATGACCCATGTCCTTGCGGCAGCGGAAAAAAATATAAAAATTGCCACGGGAAATAATTCAGTGGATAAGACACTCTCTAGCCGGAGAGTGTCTTCCCTTGTTACGAAGGATTTATTAAAAGTATGATATACGCATATTCTTATAGAAACAGTCATCTGCGACTGGCCGGCCAGTGAGCTTTTGGTGCCGGTCTGCGGCTTTTACTTTTCACTATGGCTATGCAATAGAAAATTTTCTAGGAGTGATCGTTATGGATATGGCAGAAATCCGCCATGAACTCAACAATACAGCTAATCGTTTAGCGGACTTCAGGGGGTCTCTTTGACGTCGATCAAAAGAAAACCCGCATCGCTGAATTAGAAGAACAAATGACGGAGCCAGGGTTCTGGGATGACCAAAACACCGCTCAAAAAGTGATTGATGAAGTGAATGGACTGAAGTACCTCGTGCATACGCTTGAAGATCATGAGGAAAACCATGAGAATTTGGAGGTTTCCTACGAACTGGTCAAGGAAGAGTATGATGAAGAACTTCACCAAGATCTCGAGGAACAGGTCCAGAAGCTTCGACAGGACTTAGATCAATTTGAATTAACCCTGCTGCTCAGTGAGCCTTATGATAAAAATAATGCCATTCTTGAGCTGCATCCGGGAGCAGGCGGTACGGAGTCTCAGGACTGGGCGAGTATGCTTCTGCGTATGTATACGCGCTGGGCAGAAAGCAAAGGCTTCTCCGTACAGACGATGGACTATCTTCCTGGAGAGGAAGCTGGCGTGAAGAGTGTAACCTTGCTGATTAAGGGACACAATGCTTACGGTTATTTAAAAGCCGAGAAAGGCGTGCACCGACTGGTGAGAATTTCTCCGTTTGATTCTTCAGGCCGCCGTCATACGTCGTTTGTTTCGTGTGAAGTGATGCCGGAATTCAATGATGAGGTAGAAATTGATGTCCGGACCGAAGATTTGAAAATTGATACCTATCGTTCCAGTGGTGCCGGCGGACAGCACGTCAATACCACCGATTCGGCAGTGAGGATTACTCACCTTCCTACGAATACGGTCGTCACCTGCCAGTCTGAGCGTTCCCAGATTAAGAATAGGGATCAAGCGATGAAAATGCTGAAGTCCAAGCTTTATCAGCTGGAAATTGAACGCCAGCAGCAGGAGTTGGATGACATCCGCGGCGAACAGAAAGAGATCGGCTGGGGCAGTCAGATTCGTTCGTATGTTTTCCATCCTTATTCTATGGTGAAGGATCACCGTACGAATATGGAAGTGGGCAACACACAAGGCGTGATGGATGGCGATCTTAACAAATTCATCGATGCTTACCTTCGTTCACAAATGGATGTTTAATACTTCAAGGCTCTCACGGTTACACGTGGGAGCCTTTTCTATGCAGTTCGCCGGAGAATGAATCGCTTCCTTTCGTGGCAGGCTAGTACTGAATAGTAGTGCTTTACTGCATTAACACGGCATTTCGCTCTCGTTTACAGGCTTATCGCCTAGTGTTATACTCCTATCGGCTTATGTGAAACGTTAAACAGGAGGGAACTGCATCATGATGATGGCAAAAAAATATCGAAGAGAGCCGATGCCGCCAAAAATGCGAGAAGCAATCGATTTTGCACTCGTAATTGTCGGGTCTTTTTTTGTGGCACTCGCATTCAATATATTTTTACTACCGAACAATATCGCTTCCGGAGGAGTGGCCGGGATCAGTACGATTACTAAAGGAGTCTTCGGCTGGGAACCGGGGGTTGTGCAATGGATTTTAAACATTCCGCTATTTATTATTGGCGTCTCGATCTTAGGCAAGAATTTCGGCATTAAGTCCTTTGTAGGGACGCTCCTGCTGCCTGCCTTTGTTATTCTGACCAGCAGTATGGAGCCGGCTACAGCGAACCCGCTGCTCGGAGCGATTTTTGGCGGCATGGGGGTTGGCTTAGGACTTGGAATCGTATTTCGAGGACGGGCGTCCACGGGTGGAATCGATCTCGCTGCTCAGGTGCTGCATAAATTCACCCATTTTCCACTGGGCATCAGTGTGGCGATGCTGGATGGAATGATTGTACTCACTTCGGCGATTGTATTTTCTTTAGAAGAAGGCTTATATGCACTGATTGGATTATTTGCTACCAGCCGGACCATTGACTTCGTTCAAGTCGGTTTTAGCACTTCGAAAAATGTGATGATTATTACGGAGGATGTAGAAAAAGTAAGAAGCGCCATTTTACATGAAATTGACCGCGGGGTAACCGTATTAAGCGGCTCTGGTGGCTATACCGAGAGAGAACGGCAGGTCATTATGTGTGTGGTGCAGCAGAATGAGTTCATTAAATTGACACAAACTGTCAAAGTGATTGATCCTGGGGCATTTGTCGTGGCTATGAATGCTTCTGAGGTGCTTGGCGAGGGTTTCAAAACATCCTGACTAGGTTATAATATCTCTGTGTTATCCGATAATTACAGAGCTAGGGGGAACTCTATTGAAGAAACTATTATTTGCACTATTTCTTACCGTACTATTAGTTCTTAGCGCCTGCAGCGGCGGAGGGGATGAGGAAGGGTCAGGTTCCAATGATCAGTCTGAACAAACCTCTCAGGATGATTCTTCGCAAGGAACGGATGATAGCTCCGGCAGTGGTGATCAAGCGAGTTCTGATGTGGATGCGAAGGCAGCTAAGGAAGCTTTCGAACAAAATGGCTGCATTAGCTGCCACGGCAATGACCTGGGCGGCGGATACGGACCTTCGTTACAAAAAGTAGGCGCGAAGTATTCAGCTGATGACATTCAAAACATTATTAAAAACGGAAAAAACGGCATGCCTCCTCAATCTGTGGGAGACTCTGACCGCGAATTGATCGCCAGCTGGCTAGCCGCTAAGAAGTAACTTATACTTAGGAAAAGCCCGACTCTCATGAGTTGGGCTTTTTTATATAGGAAAAAAGAAGGGGTTCCAAGAAATTTGACGAATCTTATCAATGTAAGTAACTTTATGAAACACAAATGTAATATTTTTATGTCTAAAAAAATAGAATTAAGATGTTATAATGGTTACGGACTTAAGACAGACACATGTATGCACAGCATCATGAAGTAGATACAAAAGAGATAAAGGTGAGAGTAATATGATAGATATGAAGGGTGTTTATAAGACGTATCCCAATGGAGTGACGGCTTTAAACGGGTTAGACGTACATATTGATCAAGGCGAATTTGTTTATGTAGTAGGACCGAGCGGGGCAGGCAAGTCGACATTTGTCAGACTTATGTTTCGCGAGGAGAAAGCAAGCAAAGGAACCGTTATGATTAATGACCAGAATTTGTCGACCATTAAAGAACGGCGTGTACCTAAGCTTCGGCGGCAGATCGGAGTCGTTTATCAGGATTTCCGGCTGCTTCCGAGACTCACAGTCTATGAAAATGTTGCCTTTGCTTTAGAAGTAATTGAAGAAACACCGGTAAATATCCGCCGCAGGGTAATGGATGTGCTCGACCAGGTCCGCTTGAAGAATAAAGCACGCTTTATTCCGGACGAGCTATCTGGAGGAGAACAGCAAAGAGTTTCCATCGCAAGAGCTATCGTTAATCATCCGAAGCTGCTCATAGCGGATGAACCTACAGGTAACCTCGATCCCGATACTTCCTGGGAAATCATGCACATTCTAGAGGAAATCAACTCAGCCGGTACTACAGTATTAATGGCAACCCACAGTCAGGAAATTGTAAATACCATCCGTAAACGTGTCATCGCGATTGAAGACGGCATGATCGTACGAGATGAAGCCCGAGGGGAGTATGGTTATGAAATTTAGAACTCTCGGACGTCATTTTCGTGAAGGTGGAAAAAGTGTTTGGAGAAATGGCTGGATGACCATTTCCGCGATTGGGGCGGTGACTACAACCTTACTGCTCGTCGGTGTCTTTCTTGCCGTTATGCTGAATCTCAATGAAGTCGCGAACAAAGTGGAAAAAGATGTTGAAATTAAGGTGCTTGTCGACCGGACGGCTAGTGATCAGGAAGCGAATACCTTAAAGGATAAATTGAATGGTCTCCCTGATATAGAAAGCATAAACTTCTCTCCCAAAGAAGAAGAGTTAAAAGAGCTGATTGATAGTTTAGGAGATCAGGGAAAGGCATTCGAATTATTTAAACAAAGCAATCCACTGAATGATGCGTATGTGATTAAACCGAAGAATCCAACGGACGTTGTTCCAATTGCTAATGAAATCAAAGAATTTGACCACGTATATAAGGTAGACTATGGCGAAGAAATTGTGCAGCGTTTGTTCCAATTTAATAAATATGCTAGAAACATAGGATTAGCGTTGATTGTAGGTCTTGTTTTTACAGCGATTTTCCTAATATCTAATACGATTAAGATTACGATTATAGCGCGCGGCAAAGAGATCGGAATTATGAAGTTAGTAGGAGCCACCAATGGATTTATCCGCTGGCCGTTCTTTATCGAAGGGCTGATGCTTGGTGTGCTTGGTTCGATCATCCCCATTGCAGGGGTCGCAGCCGGCTATTACTATCTTTACTATCATTTGCGTGACAAGATTAAATTTGACTTTGTCCAGTTACTTCCTTTCAATCCCTTTGTATGGGAGCTCGCAGGAATTATCTTAGCGATCGGTGCCTTTATCGGTGTATGGGGAAGCGTGATGAGTGTTAGGAAATTCCTGAAAGTATAAGTGGAAAAGGGGAGAACGGGTCTGATGAAAAAGTTCAATGTGACAGTATTATCTACACTATTGATAGCTGCCTCACTGCTTGCTTCTTCAGAGCATGTAGCGGCCGATTCTAAATTAGATGACGTAAGAGGCGAAATCAACGATCTCCAGGATAAACAAGGAGACGTAAAGGATAAGAAAAATGACGTTTCCAGCAAGAAAGAACAAACCGAAGAGAAAATTGCTGAAAACGAAAAGAAACAGTCGACCACAGAATCTAATATTACGAAGCTGGTAAATAAATTAGATGAAAATGAAAAAAAGCTCGAAGCAAAACAAGAAGAAATTAAGCAGACAGAAGCTGACATTAAGCAGCTTGAATCGGATATTGCTGAATTAAAGAAACGTATTAAGAAACGGGAAGAATTGTTAACGAAACGTTTGCGTGCCCTTCAGCAAAACGGCGGGGACGTTAAATACTTGGAAGTATTAATGGGCGCCCAGAGTTTTGGCGATTTTCTTGATCGTGCTTCAGCGGTAACCACGATTATGGATCAGGACAAAAACATTATGGACACTCATATGAAAGAAAAGAAACTTTTACAAGAGAAAAAGGTAAAAGTAGAAGAGAAGAAAAAACAGCTCGTCCAAGCGAAAAAGGATCTAGAATCCATCAAAGCGCAGCTAGCTGATCAAAAAGCAGAAAAAGAACAAATGCTTGAGAAATTAAAAGCGCAGAATAGCGAACTTAGTCATCAAAAGATGAAGTTAAAAGAGCGTCAGGAATTGCTGGACAAGCAGCAGGCCTCCATTCAGGCAGCCATGGACGAAGCGAAGAAACACGAGTCCGAAATTCAAGCAGAAATAGAAAGAAAGAAGAAAGCGGAAGAAGCAGCACGTAAAAAAGCTGCCAGAGAAAAAGCTCAAGCGGCTAAATCCACTTCCTCCAGTTCGTCAAGCAGCTCCAACAGCTCAGGAAGTTCCAGTTCAAGCAGCTCAAGCGCTTCCCATGTATCTGCTCCGCCAGCAGCAAGCGGAAACTTTGCCCGTCCGGCGACAGGGATTATTTCCTCGTACTTCGGTCCAAGGGATGATGGGATGCACCCAGGCGTAGATATTGCGAACACGGAAGGTACACCTATTTACGCGTCCGCATCTGGACAAGTTTTCCGTTCCTACCTTTCGAGCACTTATGGCAACGTCGTATTCATTACCCATTCGATCAATGGTCAAATTTATACTACAGTATACGCTCACATGGAGAAAAGGCTGGTTGGAGAAGGACAGTATGTTTCCCAGGGAACTCAGATTGGTTTAATGGGAAGCACCGGTGATTCAACTGGACCGCACGTACACTTTGAATTGCACCGAGGAACTTGGAATTACGCGAAATCGAATGCGATCAATCCAACTTCTATGATTAATTTTTAAAGAAAAATAGTCACGAGAAAACCCGAACCAATAGTTACATTGGTTCGGGTTTTCTGCGTTTTGCTATCATTGTTGCCGCTTCGTTGTCTGGTAATTTTCATGACTATTTAAGATCATTGGAGATCTGTTGAACGATTTGATCTTTTAACACTCCACCCACGACTCTTAAGTGCTTCACTATGCTTGAATTACCATACTTGGTTAGAAACTGGTCAGTTGCCGGATCGAGTTTATCATCGGTTAAGACGAGCGGTGCTTTGTATTTATAAGCGAGAGAAGACGCAGATAAAGCATCAGGAAAGTTTTCTCCTGTCGCTGTTAGAACATAAGAAGAGGAGATATCCTCTCTAAAGTAATTTAATACTTTTTGCTGAGTTTCATAACGCTGACTGCCTGCGAGTCGTACTACTCGGTCTTTTCCGTTTTGTTTAATAAGATCTTTTGCTACTTGGTCAGAGACAACCCCGGAACCGCCGACGATGGCGACTTGTTTGAAGTTAACAAAGGCTTTGCTTTTGTTATCCATCTTCTGGTCCGTTAAGACGATGGCCCAATTTTTAATTGCCGCTATTGGGGCTGCTCCTAAAGCATCAGGAAAACTGTGGCTGGAGGCAACGATTGCTCCTTGAACATGATTAAGCTGGGCATTCACTTTTTGGTTCGTTTCAATTCGGTTTTTACCTGCGATACGATCTACTTTGTATCCTTTGGAAGACAGCTGTTGTTTGATCTGCTCGCTGATGGCATTCGGTCCTCCTAAAATAATGACATTCTCCGTACCTAGACGCTTGAGTTCATTAACAACTTCAGGACGGATTTTATTGGGTCTGCTTAATAAAATCGGTGCATTTCCTTTTTGAGCAGCAAGTGGAGCAGCAGAAAGGGCGTCCGCATATTCGGTTGATGTGGACAGAATGACCGTTTTATAAGCATGATCCTGTGGAAATCCATTAGGATAAAGGGCCTTTGAAACCTCTACGGCCGTTGTTTCCCTGGCATGGGCCGAAATCTCTGTGGATTCAAAGGAATCGGAATTACCTTCCTGGGGATTTTTCCACACCACTGAATCATTCTCGCTATTGACCACTTCCGTACCTCCCCAGTTTTTTGCATATTCTACCGCTGGTTTTTGGTGGTAAAACTGCTTGAGCGTTTCTTTAGAATGATCGTTCACATGAAATTTCTTCGTTAAATAATTGGTCCAGAGAACTTGATCGGTTTTCGTGTTGATGACCGCTGTATGCTTCCAATGCTTAGCATAATCGATGGCTGATTGGGCTTGATAGTTTTTCGAAAGAATCCCATTTTTAGGGTGTTCAACGATAAAGTCCTTCGAAAGATAGTTTGACCAGAGAATTTCTCCGGTATCATTATCGACGACCCGCGTGTGTTTCCAGTTTTCCGCATAGGTAAGAGCATCCTCTTTGTTATTAAACCAATGATTAATGGAAGGGTTCGATACATGATACACGCCATACCGCTGAGAGATATTACTATAAATCCGTTTTTGATTCATTTTATCAAAGACGTACACATTTTCTCTTGATTTAGCGTAGTTAAGAGCATCTTCCTTATGGGTATAAATCTTCAGTCGGTTATTTTGATCATCATACACTTCAAAAACGCTAAAAAATTTATCGGTCGCTTTTCCAATGGCTTGAGCCACTTGATCTTGAAAGCTGGCGGTCTTAATAAGGGCTTCTTCCTGTGGATTGGACATGTAACCAAGCTCTACTAAGACGGCTGGCATCTGAGCATTCCTAGTAACAAATAAATCATTTCCTGTAATCCCTTCTGGTCCTTCAGAAATGGACACATCCTTCAAGATTTCCTGATGCATTATGTGAGCAAGTCGTTTGCTCTCAGGTGAATACTTAATTTGCAGTTGATCTGGTGGGAAATCTTCGTCCACTCCATTATTAATGTCATAATAATAGGTTTCATACCCTCGGACGTGAGGATCCACGGCATCGGAATTATGGTGCAGGGAAATAAAAATGGAATTATCATTATTTCCTTTTGCCCAATCATTTGCTATGTTGACCCGGTTTCTTAAATCGGTATGTACCGGGGAGCCGAAATCCTTATCCGTGCTTCGGGTCATGTGTACGGTGTAGCCCTTTTTTTCTAATACACTTCTAACTTGATAAGCTTCATCGAGGTTAGCTTTCTTTTCTACATATCCTGTCTGATCACCGGAATAACCCACGGTTCCTTTGTACTCTCCTCCATGACCGGGGTCTAAAATGACGACCTTCCCACTATCAGCCGCATGGACCGATGTATGAGCGAAGGATAAAGCAAAAAGCAGGAACAAAAATAAAGATAAACTGTTCTTCAAAGGTCTTTCCCTCCTGATTGAAAGATTTATTTTAGACGTATGCACTTCTATCGTATATTGTTCTGAAAGAGTTTACAATTTAGCAGTTTTTAAGAATTGCAGAATTGCCAATGAGAATATCGAACAGGTCTGGAAGAAACTATTAAAATTTAGCAATTCCATAAATCCGCTATCATATAGTAAAATAGAAGAATAGATACTGATTGGATAAATAGCCAGGGACACCTTATTAAACAACTTTGGAGGAGAGTTAGAATGAGAAGGAGTCTGGAATTTACCGACACGGAACTAGTAGTTAAGCTTGGATGGATCAGGTTGCTAGCGTTGAAAAAAGATGTCACAATTCCTTATCATATGATTAAAAGTGCGACTGTTGATTATTTTAAACCGCCTGCTGGCACAGTAAGAGTGCCAGGCACCTCAATTTCCCCGCTTAATATTTATGAAGGAACCTTTAAATATCAGGATTACCGTTACTTCCTTTCATATGAACATCAGGTTCCCTTGTTGATCATAGAACTGGTGGGACATACGTACAGGTTTGTAATTCTGGAAGTGAAAAATCCTGACGAGTTGGCTGGACAAATAAGAAGCTGCATTCGTTACACCTATCTCTAACTGATGAAGGTGAAGCAGCGTATAAAAAGACGACCTTCTATACTTGGAGAAGGTCGTCTTTTTGATTTATTTAAACGTACTCTTTAAAGCTGGCGAAAGAACTCCTTCACCGCCAAAAAAGACAAAGTGGTGAAGCTGTTTCGAGAAACTCACAACATCATTGTTTACACGATCTGAGTCAGTAAGCAATATAGGCATATCGTGGGAATAAGCATATCTGCTTCCTGATAAAGCATCTGGAAATCTACGTCCATTGGAAATCCCAGCCTGCGTCGCATGTGGATAATACGTTTTGGCAATTTTTAAAGCGGTTAAGGATCGGTCTGTTCCGGCAATCCGGTTAATCTTATGAATACCCAGCTGCTTTAACATCGTCTCTGCTTGAGGCGGCACGGCATTGGGTCCGCCTATAATCGTGACCGAAGTGACAGATGGGTGTGTTTGTACATAGGAGATGATTTCTTTATGAAGACCTGAGTCAGATGTATTAAGCAGGATTGGCGATTGACTCTTCGTTGCGTAAGGGACGATACTGAGCGCATCTGCGAAGTTATTGCCATCTGCTATGAATAATTGAGCAGGATCGTCCGTCACATGCTGAGCAATTTGAATAGCGGTTTCTACCCGATTTGTTCCTGCGATCCTGATCACTGGGTAACCAAGATCATTAAATTGCTGGGAAATAGCCGAGGATACGGCTCCAGTTCCTCCGAGAACCGTAATGCGGCCGTTGGGTTGTAGAAGTCTTTTGGTTTCTTCTATTTTAGAATGCAGCACGCTTTGGCGGTCATTCACGAGCATGATGACCCCGTTCAGAGATTTATTTAATACACCGCCTGCGAGTGCATCCGGGTAATTGGTGCCGTCCGTAAGAATTACGGTATCCAGCGAATGATCCGGGATTCTGTTCGTAAAGGCTTGCGAAGTTTCATACCTCGTTTGGCCAGCTATTCTGCTGAATGACTTTGTTTCCGTATTTCCGAATGGAAGGGCAGGCTTAGCTTTCCACTCCTCATAATCATGGATGGTCATTCCTTTAAACCCTTTAGATTTAAGCTGAGTATAATAATTTCGGACACTGGCTAGTTCCTTTTCCATATCAGCTGTGCTTCGGTTATGGAAGCTTAAATAATCCACACTGTTGGGCAGCAATTCCACTCCAATTTCTACTTTGGGAGAGGAGGCGTACTTCATCTCACCTTCAGTCAGCTGAGTAATACTGTTTGATCCAAGAGCATTATTCCGATAGGCCATCAACGTGACGTAATCCTGACGATCAATCATTTCTTTATAAAAGCCAGGATAATGAGCTTCAACGGCACTTTGATCCGTCCAGAAAGGCAGGGAACTCCCTATGATAAATCCTTTATTTTTGGCATAGGAAATATACTCCTTTGCAGAAGCCGACCACTCTTTTAATACCGTTGCGCGATCATGATCCCATGCGTCCATAACGTAGGGTTCAATATCAAAGTGGATTCCTGCGAACTGTTCACTTTGTGCTGCATTGTGGTTATACTTCGCGACAAGGTCTATTCGATGCAGGGCTTCTGAGGTGTAGGCTTCCTGACCCCATTTCGGCTGTCCCATCAGCGCATGAACCGTGATTCCCTGGTTGGATGCTTGTTGAATGAAAGAATGATAGGTTGGGTCCGGAATTCTCGTGTCAAAATGGAGATAGATATTGGTAACCTGCTGATCGGTAAGAAATTGCATGGTTTCCTCAGGGTTCTTCGTTACTGACGGGCTGTCCCAAATCCAGACGTTCTTCTCGGTATGATATTCATTAAGAGCATCCTGAATGGCTTGGGTATATTGATTAAGATCGTCGGTTCCATTGGAAGGGACTGCTGTGGAAAGGGCACCTTCAGCAGTTAAGAAAGCTTCTCCCTGGGCTTGTGTAAATGTAAGAGAGACTTCTTTCTTGTCCGTTGCTAGAGCTTCATAGTTTTCTTTAACGGTAAAGCCATTTAGACGGAGGTGCTTTTTCATCAATTGTTTTAATTGCAGATTTCCACCGCCGATAAATGTGACCGCTTCGGATCCTTCTTCGCCTTGAACGGTAATCAGAGATTCAGCATCTACCAGAGGATCGGTTGAAACCAAACGGGACTCCGTCACATTGGACGCTGGTTTGCTCAACGAATAATAGTTGTAAATCGTTCCTCCTGCTTTTTGAGCAACCAGAGAGGTAATGGGGGCGAAGCGGCTGTTATTTTTTCCATTCACTAATGTAGTAGAATGGTTATTTACGTAATAAAATTGGCAGTCTGTCTGGCATGCACCATGATTGCTTTCAGAGGCGTCAGCTTCAGCTGCCACTGAACCGACAGCCTCTGCTCCAATGAACAGCAGACAAATAAAAAATAGAACACTAGATTTATAGAAAGACAATTCCTTGCAACTCCTTCTTTAGTCACCTTACATGTAAGATTCTTTAAAAGTATACAAAATAAGTTGAGTAAAAAGAAAGAGATTAGAGAGAAAATTTACAATAATATTTATAAAATAGTAAAATAGAACCAATTCTTAAGGACCTGTAAACGTTCTAGTGAATGGGGGACAAACTAGAACACAAAATACTTCTGTCCCAAGTAATTGGAGATCGTATAAATCCCTGCCCCGCAAAGAATAGTAAAGTCTCCTTGATAAGGCTTCATGAAGGCAGGGAGAAAACCATACCCATATTGGATAATGGGAATACTAACCGAGTAGGAAAAGAAATAACAGATAAGGATAACCACGATGAATCTCCCCGCACTTTTATTAAACGAGGTAGTACTTTTAAACGTAAACGTACGGTTTAATAGATAACTCACGACAGCGCCGACGATGGTTCCCAACAAGGTTGAAATATAGTAGGACACGCCTGAATGGAAGGAAAGAAAGGTCACGGACAAACCGAAAATCGTATTTACTACTCCAACAGCTAGAAACCGGAGGAAACTGTTTTGAAAGATCGTCGTTTTCATGGGTTGATCCTCTCGTTCCTATGAGTATCCAGACCATTAGTAAGAGTATGTTCTTGATAGAAAATGCGGGTGGGTAAAGTCATATATCTGAGACGCTCCTTCTTCGATTAGATACTAAGTGCAGGCTTTCTTTCTATTCGTACTTTAGCTGTCATTTTTCCCCTCGATGCAGCAGAAAATAGTCGTACGTTTGAAACGAAGTAAGATTAGAATCCATCTTATCATGAATTTTACTAAGAAAGGGCAAATCCTGAGCCTCGGTCTTGGTAGAGGAGAGGCAGTTCCTTTAGTCGAAGGAAAATGCGTTCATTCGTCATCTATAATGCAGCCATAAAAAAAGCTCAATGGACAGGCGCATACGCGTCCATTGAGCTTTTTTACCTGTATTACATCGCTTCTTTTATGCCGACTTTCACTAAGAACCAGTTTGCTGGATAGCTTGTAAGGAATCCGAGGATCATGGCAATCTGCATCATAAACCAGTACGTGGGTTCATGCGGTTTAGGCGGTTCGGTAAATAGTAAATAGTGCACAATGGCCATCCATCCGAACATACCGATTTCAAAAGCAATCAGCGACAGCGAATCAGCTTTAACCGCTTCTTTAATCGCATTCATAGCTCCAGCTTCTTTGTTCATCGGGTAAATGGCATAAAATTGAAAAATGATTCCAAATATATAGGCAAGAATAAACTCTACGGTATAGTGGGCAAATAAAGTGGTTCCAGCTATCATAATACCCGTCAGCGCGACGATCGGCACCCCGACTGCATCGCCAAACGAGCAGCCTGCTGCACAGTGGCTGGTAGAAACAAAAACTTTTGCCGGCTGACCGCGGTTATCATCTTTCTCTACGTTCTGTGCTTTAATTCTTCCCCATTTAAAATAAGTCCACAAGGCAATCGGCCCGAAGAACCAGCCGTTGATCGGCCATACGACATTCATAACCTTCATCATTTGTGGATGTTTGATCACATCCATTAAAATAATAAGGGAAGACAATATGCCTATAGCTAAAAAGATCCAGGATATAACACTTAACATGAACATCACCTCATCAATGTATTTAGTATTCACATACCCCGTATATGTATTTTGTTAAACGTTTAAACGAGAAAAAACCTCATGTTTTAATTGTTTGATTTAAAATACCTTAAAGGGGTATATTATGTGTAAGGGAAGGGAGCATCCACCATGTGTGATAATCATTTACCTGAAGATAGTGGAAAGAAACCCGTAACTCCAAGAACGGACGAAGAGAAAACAGCTGTCTTAAATCGTCTGAAACGGATAGAAGGTCAAGTAAGAGGGATTCAAAAAATGGTAGAAAATGATCGCTATTGTGTCGATGTTCTAGTACAGATTTCAGCGATTAATAATGCCATGAATAAAGTAGGCTACTCATTACTGGAACGGCACACCCACCATTGCGTGGCGGATGCCATTAAGCAAGGCGAAGGAAAAGAAGCCATAGACGAATTAATGAAGGTCGTCCAGCAATTCTCCAAATAAGGAGGTAACATCTCATGAGTGAGGAAAAAAGTGTGAACATCGGTATTACAGGGATGACCTGTGCCGCTTGCTCCACCCGAATTGAGAAGTCGCTCAATAAAATGGATGGCGTAGAAGCTCAAGTTAACTTAGCAATGGAAAACGCTAAAATTCAATACAATCAAGATCAGGTGAAATCATCGGATATCCAAGAACGAATTTCCAAGCTAGGCTATGACGTGCTGAAAGAAACGTTGGAGCTGGATATTTACGGCATGACGTGTGCGGCCTGTTCGACTAGAATAGAAAAAGTTCTTAATAAAATGGAGGGAGTACATCTAGCCTCTGTTAATCTCGCTAATGAAATCGCACATATAGAATATTATCCAGGTCTGACTAAAGTTGAGGATCTCATTGCTAGAATTCAAAAACTGGGCTATGACGCCGAACCGAGGGCTGATCGGGAGGATAAGCAATCTCATAAGGAAGAGCAAATTAAACGGCAGCGCATGAAGTTGATTGTTTCAGCTGTACTCTCTCTGCCGCTGCTGCTTATGATGGTTAACCATTTCATCGGTCTCCCCCTCCCCGGTATTTTAAATAATCCTTGGCTTCAGTTTGTCCTGGCCACTCCAGTTCAATTTATTATCGGCTGGCAGTTCTATGAAGGAGCTTATAAGAATCTGAAAAATGGTTCAGCGAATATGGATGTTCTCGTTGCGCTGGGGACAAGTGCCGCTTACTTTTATAGTCTGGCTGAACTAATCCGGTCTCTTTTTACTTCCACAGAGGCTCACCTATATTTTGAAACGAGTGCGATTTTAATCACCTTAATTTTACTCGGTAAATATTTTGAAGTTATTGCGAAAGGCAGAACCACTCAAGCGATTTCCAGTTTATTAAATCTGCAGGCGAAAGAGGCGACTTTACTGGAAAATGGGGTACAGAAAAAAGTTCCCGTTGAACAAGTAAAAGCGGAGGACCTGCTGCTCGTCCGCCCAGGTGAAAAGTTCCCCGTAGATGGTGTAATCGAGAGCGGACAGACCGCTGTGGATGAATCGATGATTACTGGGGAGTCTATCCCGGTTGAGAAGCAGGAGAGTTCTCCTGTGATCGGGGCCACTATCAACAAAAATGGCACGGTTCACATGAAGGCGACGAAGGTCGGAAAAGATACGGCTCTTTCTCACATTATTCAAGTGGTAGAGGAAGCCCAAGGATCTAAAGCGCCGATCCAGCGGTTAGCCGATGTGATCAGTGGTTTCTTTGTCCCTATTGTGGTTGGGATTGCGCTGGTCATGTTTTTCGTGTGGATGTTTGCTATTCAGCCCGGCGATTTAGCTTCTGCCTTGGAAGCAGCAATAGCTGTGCTCGTAATAGCCTGCCCCTGTGCTCTTGGTCTTGCCACTCCTACTTCTATTATGGTTGGGACAGGAAAAGGAGCTGAAATGGGGATTCTGTATAAAGGCGGGGAATACCTGGAGGCGGCTCATCGTTTAGATACGATCGTTTTTGATAAAACAGGGACCCTGACGAAAGGCGAACCGGAAGTGACGAATTTCAACGCAGAAGATGACGAAGTTTTAAGTCTTGTGGTCAGTGCTGAATTGCAATCGGAACACCCGCTTGCAGGTGCTATAGTTCGATATGGAGAAGCGAATCAGGTGCCCACCGTTGAAGTCGAGCAGTTTGAAGCTCAGCCGGGATTTGGTGTGAAAGCCGTCATTCAGGGACAGCAGCTGTTAATTGGTACGAAGAAATTACTTGCTCAAGAAGAAGTAAGCTTTGAATCCTATCAGTCCTTAATGGAAGAATGGGAAGCTGATGGGAAAACGGTCATGCTGGCCGCTCTTAATGGCAAAGCGAGAGGACTGATTGCGGTTGCAGACCAAGTGAAGCCAACAGCCAAAACGGCGCTGTCCTCCCTAAAGGAAATGGGAATTCATTTAGTCATGCTGACAGGCGATAATCAAAGAACGGCGCAGGCCATCGCCAAAGAAGTAGGAATCGATGAAGTCATAGCGGAAGTGGTTCCAGAACAAAAGGCCTACCATATCGAGCAGCTGAAACAACAGGGAAAACGAGTAGGGATGGTCGGAGACGGCATCAATGACGCACCGGCCTTAGCCACCGCAGACATTGGCATTGCTATTGGAACAGGCACAGATGTTGCGATTGAAGCGGCAGACTTAACGATTCTAGGCGGGGAATTAACTCTTATTCCTCAGGCGATCCAACTCAGTAAGAAAACGATGAAAAATATTAAGCAGAATTTATTCTGGGCTCTATTTTATAATACGGCAGGGATACCGATTGCTGCAGCCGGCCTGTTAGCTCCATGGTTAGCAGGAGCAGCGATGGCATTCAGCTCTGTTAGTGTGGTTAGTAATTCTCTCAGGCTGAAGCGGGTAAAAGTATAAGCAAGGAGGAAAGTACTATGAATACAAAAATTTTAGAAGTGCAAGGCATGACTTGCGGACACTGTGAAAGTGCCGTGAAAGGTGCCCTTCAGGAGTTAAGCGGAGTAGAGAAAGTAGAAGTCCATCTAGATACTGGTAAAGTGGAAGTGACGTTTAAAGAAGGAACGGTGACTGAAACCGATATGAAGGAAGCAATAGAAGAGCAAGGTTATGATGTAGTAGCTTAATAATGGCGAGCCTCCCCCATACCCGAACAGGGTATGGGGGATTTTTTTTATAAAAACATAATCTAGGTGAACTTTCTTACGAGTACCGCCGTCTTTTCCTATTGAGTACATCATAATTATAAAGAGAATCATAGGAAAGGTTGAGATCTATGAGGTCTTTAAAATACTTGAAAGCCCTGGTATTTATGGGAGCCTGCTATATGGTTCTTCCTACTTTGATCATGAGAAGGTTTTCGATGAAACGAATCCAGCCGCCGGAAGAGAACCCCGGGGTATATTTAACTTTTGATGATGGCCCTGATCCACTTTACACACCTAAGCTTCTTGATCTATTAAACAAGTACCAAGTTCCCTGTGTATTTTTCGTAGTCGGAGAACGGGCTCAGATGTATCCAGACTTGATCAGGAGAATGGCTGCGGAAGGACATGCTGTGGGCATTCATCATTATCAACATAAGAGCAGCTGGATTTTAGGTCCTTATTCCTTAAAGAAACAAATAGTGACCACAGGGCACATTTTGGAAGAAATTACCGGTGTGAAGCCGGTGTATTACCGTCCACCGTGGGGCCATTTTAATCTTTTTTCGCCTGCTGCAGCGAAAAATCTTCAAGTGGTCATGTGGGATGTAATTGCTGGGGATTGGAAAGCAGGGTCCCAAACACAATTACTGTCTCGTCTATTGAACAAGGTTAGAGACGGGAGCATTGTGGTTCTTCATGACTGCGGAGAGACACTGGGAGCTGACTCCAAAGCCCCGGCTGTCATGATAGATGCTTTAGAAGCATTCATTTTGAAACTTAAGGACAGTTCCTATCAATTTAAAAGATTAGATGACCAACGTAAACCTTATGGTCAAAGGGGGAAGTAGTTATGAATAAAATTCTATTTTTACCTTTATTTCAGATGCCTTCTGGGCACCACCATGCAGCTGATACAATCATAGACGGTTTGAAATGGCGCAGCGAACAAGTAGAGTGTAAAAAGGTCGATTTCTTAAAAGAAATAAGTCCTCTCCTTGAAAAAAGCGTTGCGTCTTTTTATTTAAAATGGATAAAAGCTTCTCCGAACACGTACAATCTGGCTTATCACCATTTCTCTTATGCGAATGAACCTGATAAAAAGCCCTATCTTTGGTACGAGAGATTGTTTCTGAAAAAAATGGAGCAATTAATTATTCGTGAACAGCCTTCCTTAATTATTTGCACTCATGGCTTCCCTTCCTACTTTGTTAGCCGTTTGAAAATGAAGCACAAGATAAATATTCCTGTGATCAACATTTACACAGATTTCTTTATTAACGATATTTGGGGGAAAGAGGGGATTGATTATCACGTCGTCCCCAATCTAAGGATTAAGAAGCAGCTCGAAACGAGTTATCGAGTGAATCCAGAGCGGATCATCTGTTCAGGGATTCCTGTACATGAAGTATTTACGGAAAAAAGACCTACTTTAAAGAACAAAGCCATTTATTCGATCCTTGTCGCCGGGGGAAGCAGCGGGCTTGGGAATATCGCTGAATTCTTAGAGGAAGTCCACTCCTCTAACGCTGCCTTTACGATTCTTTGCGGAAACAATCGTGAATTATATGAGAGGATTATCAATCTCAATCATGAAAAAGTCACTCCGGTTCCCTATCTTTCTTCTAAACAAGCGATGAACAAGTTGTATGAAGAGTGTGACGCCATCGTGACTAAACCAGGGGGGATCACCATTAGTGAAGCTTTGAAAAAGCATCTGCCAATCTTTATTCATTCCAGCTTGCCTGGCCAGGAAAAAATCAACGAAGAATTTCTTGCCAAAGAAGAACTGGTTTTTCAGTTGAATAAAGAGAAGTCTTACCTGCAGCAAATTATGGAGGTGCTGGCAGATCCGCGATTACTTGCGGATCACTTGCGAAAAGTTGAAAACTATAACCAGCAGCTTGAGTCATCAATCGAAGTCGTGTACTCCATCATTGAAAGGATCATCGAAGAGGGACAAACATCTTATGTGATCGATCACTCTTTAAAGCAGCATCGCTTTCCTTTATGGAAAAGAATGACTTCAAAATATAATCACTAAAAGAGACGAGTAAAAGGTCTTCAGGATGGGAGTAAGAATAAATGAATTCGTTGTATTTAATAATAAAGTATGCCTTCCTTGGTTTAGTCCAGGGAATAACAGAACCATTGCCTATATCATCCAGTGGTCATCTTGTCATTATGGAGCATTTGCTAGGATTGAAAATTGAAGGTTTAAGCTTTGAGGTGTTAATGAATTTTGCTTCGTTGTTAGCTATTCTCTATGCTTTTCGGGAAGAGCTTTACCGAATGACTTTAAATGGATGGGATTATGTACGGCATCAAACGCCTTCGTCTAAAGCAGATTTTTATTTAATCTTGTATGTTATTGCAGGTACTATACCGGTAGGCATCATTGGAGTATTATTTAAAGATCAGATTGAAAACTTTTTTAAAGGATTGACGGTGATTGGCTTTGCATTAATTATTACTGGCGCTGCGCTCTGGCTGATAAGAAATTTAAGAGGGTATAAAGGAGAGCAGCAGTTGACTTTTAAGGATTCTTTACTTGTCGGTCTCTCTCAGGCCGTTGCCTTAATCCCTGGCATCAGTCGTTCAGGAGCAACCATTGTTACTTCTCTAGCGATTGGGATGAACCGAGAAACAGCTTTCCGATTCTCCTTTTTGCTTTACCTTCCTGTTAGTTTAGGGGGAGTCATTATGTCTTGGGGTGATTTAACTAATACGGCGGATGGCAGTCAGATGATTGTTCCGTATATTGTATCCTTTATTATATCTGTGCTTGCTACTTACTTTGCTTTACAGTGGTTTAAACAAGTTGTTCTGAAAGGGAAGCTGGGGTATTTCACCCTCTATTGTATAACCATGGGGATTCTAGTTATCCTAGCTGCTCAATTATAAATAGATGGGAACGAGCCTTCTATGAGTCTTGATTTTGCTGCGCAGCAAATACAGTTATTTGGCTATTGGATTATTATAATGGTGTTGATTTGTGGAATAATAGGAGTACCAGCACCGGAAGAAACGTTTATGGTCTTTATCGGTATGCTTGCTGCCAAAGGTCAGCTTAATTTTGGATTATCTTTATTAAGTGTGACTGCAGGTGCAGTTATTGGCATGGTGCTTGCCTATATTATTGGCAGAAAAGCTGGGAAATCGTTTATTGATCGATACGGGAAATATGTAAAGTTAACAGAGCAAAGATGGGAAAAAGCAGCCAGGGACTTCCGGAATTCTGGGAAATTGCTTGTGTTTACGGCGTTTTTCTTACCAGGGTTTAGACAACTAAGTCCATATATAGCGGGGACCAGCGGCTTAAGCTTTCTTCCTTTTATCGTTCTTAGTGCAGCTGGGAGTTTTACCTGGGGGCTAGTGTTTACAGCAGGCGGGTATTTTCTTGGAGATCACATTCCGCTTAGTTACTTGCCCTGGGCAGGTGGAATAGCCTTTCTTGCATTTATCCTAATCTCTATGAAGAAATACAAGTAGAACTAGATAAGCTATGCTCTATCTTTTTAGGAGCTGAGGAATGGTGAATGAAGAGTTATATCGACTGATTCATAACGCTAAAACTGGAGATAAACAGGCGTACAATGATCTTGTCGGCATGTATAATGCTAAAGTCTATCGCCATGCCTTTGCGATGATGAATGACCGGATGGAGGCGGAGGATATAACCCAGGAAGCCTTTATAAAAGCTTTTTATTCTCTAAATCGACTGGAAAATGAGTATGCATTTGTAAGCTGGCTGACAAGAATTGTCCACAATCTTTGTATGGATCGGATAAAAAAGAAAAAGCGTGAAGGAAAAAAACATGAAAAAATGAAAGAAAATCTCACCTTTCAAGACCGTCAGCGTTACCAAGGTCAGCACCTGAATACAAAACTGACGATTGAGGAAGCCATGCAGAGGTTATCCAAAGACCATCGAGCTGTTATCAGCTTGTGTGATATTCAAGGATTTACTTATGAGGAAATGGCCACGATTTTAAAAGTGCCGGTCGGGACCATTAAGTCACGTATCTATTCAGCGCGAAACCAATTGAAAAAACATTTGTTGAGGGGGGAAGATAATGAGTGAGCATGTTTCAAAGTTACTGAGTGCTTATATTGACGAGGAAGTTACTAGAAATGAAGCAGAATTAGTGGAGAAACATTTAACTGACTGCTCTGCTTGTTATCAAGAGTACAAGAATTTGAAGTGGACGAAGCAGTTTATTGGGGATACCTATGAAAACGTGCCCGTTCCCCTCTCGTTGGAAAATAAAATCATCAATGAGCTGCAGGCGAGTGAACAGGAGAATCGTTCAAAACGCGTGCAAGTAGCAGTGGCAGCAGGGATGATCTTTATGGCGATGATCTTTACCATCTTGCATTTTATTCCAGGCGGCCTGACGCTGGGTTCAAGTCTCTTAAGGTTCTCGTACACGTTATTGCACGCTTCTGCGCTGAGTTTAAGCACCTTCCCTTATCTATTTGGAGTTCTAGGAGTGATTAGTATTATTCTCATGGGAGTATTAGCAGTGGTTGTACAAAGATATTATTTAGTCGAAAAGTATTAGAAAGGACGTCTTTCAATGAGAAAAGTAATCATCATTCTTATGGGAGCTTTACTCTTATCCTTGTATGGGTTTCAACCCCATGTATCGGCGGCAAGTACGATTATCAGCCACAAAGCTACTGTCGTTCCTCAAGATAAAAAGGTGGACAACGTGATCGTCTATGGAAAAGACGTGAAGCTTGATGGTCATGTTCAGACGGCCGTTATCGTTGTCGATGGCAGTCTTACTATTAAAGAACACGCAAAGCTGGATGGCTATGTATTGGTGCTGGGGGGAGATATCTATCAGGAGCAGGGGGCCGATGTACCGGATGAAATCTTCCACCTCAACTTCAACGACCGTTCACTAAACAGTCTGTTACTTGGCGGTCTTACTGTCGCAGGTATCTCTTTATTCAAGCTTGTGCTTAGTTTATTTATATTACTTCTTACCTTTTTAATTGCCTATTTAGGGGAACAGAAAGTTTTTGAAGTCTCTGAAACATTTAGAGAAAGATTTGGCAGGGTTTTCTTAACAGGTACAGTTGTAACTATTCTGCTTGTCTTTTTATTTGGATTATTGATCTTATCGATATTTGGAATTCCTATTGTATTACTCGTTCTCATTCCTTGTCTTATCTTTTGGCTTGTAATGATTTCAGCGTTCGGCCAAATGCTTGGTTTTCAATTATCAGCTACTGGGGGCAGTCCTCCTTGGTTTATGCTCCTCTTCGGCTTATTTATCATCATGAGCGTATTAAATTTTCCTTTGCTTGGAATTATCCTCCTTTTATTAAGTGTATTTGTGTCCAATGGATATATGTTCGAGTGGATCATGAACTGGTTTACGAAAAAAAGGCAGAATTGAATGGAGGTGGAGTAGTTTGCATATCCTGGAATGGGTGAATCAATATGGTTACATCGTTTTGTTTGCTTCGCTTTTTCTTGAATTATTGGCATTGCCGATCCCGACAGAGTTATTAATGACCTATATAGGATTTCTAAGCTTTCAAGGAGAAATGAATCTCTATGCTGCTATTTTGATCGCCTTTCTAGGCAGCAGCGCAGGGATGAGCCTGACCTACTGGATTGGCCAAAAAGCAGGCTTTACTTTTTTTGAGAAGCATGGCGCAAAGTTCCATTTTGGACCCGAACGACTCCACAAAACTTCGCAGTGGTTTCAAAAGTACGGACAGAAAACCATTATTTTCGCCTACTTTGTACCAGGTCTTAGACACTTGACGGGTTACTTTTCCGGTATTACTAAAGTTTCGTTTAAAACGTACATGTTTTTCGCTTATACAGGAGCCTTAATTTGGGTGGGAAGTTTCATAACGATCGGTCAAATTCTCGGGCCGCAGTGGGAAGAATATCAGGGCGACCTGAAACTGTACTTGCTATTTATAGTACTTGGGGCTGCCGTTGTTTTATTCTTATATCAAGTGATAAAGCAACAGGGGGACAAGATCCTTGTCTTTGTTATCGATTTATTTAAGCGAGTTCTCCCCTATCTGCCAACAGTCAATAGAATTCGAGTGGTGTTAGCTTTATTAGCTGCCTTATTTATTGGTAGCTTTGCTCTCATGATCGGATTAATTCAAGATTACATGGCTAACGAATTTGGCAGGTTTAACCAAATTACTAAAATGATCATTGACTCCATATTTAATGATGCGTTTATACCTGTTTTACAGTTCATTGAGGGGATGGCAGCCCATCAATTTCTTCTCATCATATTTGTGAGCGGTTTAGCCTTGATCTGGTTTAAGCATATGAAAGAAGAAAAGATGGATATTCTCTTTGGTATGGTCATTATTTCGGGAGGGTTTCTGCTTGAGAAAGCTCTTCCCTTATTCTTTACTCTTATAAAGGATTATGCTCATCTAGGAAGCGACAGTACTTTTCCAAGCGAAGTGACCCTGATTTCTATCATTGTTTATGGCTGGTTTGCGTATGTCATCCTTGTAAGAATTCAGCATAAGTGGATAAAGACTTCGATCACCTGTCTGCTTGTATTATTACTCTTTTTGATAGGAATCGGCAAAGTTTACCTTCACATGCAGTCACCTGGCAGCCTGGCCGCAGGGTATGTGTTTGGTATAGTCTGGCTGAGCCTTTGCATTGGTGCGAAAGAAATGCTTCATCTGCTCACCTATTTAAAGGTAGAGAGTTAAATGATCACGAAATTATTCAATCACAAAGACCCAGCCCATCAATTAAAAGGGCTGGGTCTTTGTGATTGAATTTTATTTGTACGGGAAGAAGTTAACCTTTCTGATCACCGTGTCCCCAGTGCTCATGGTCTTCATGCTTCCCTCGGTTATGGTTTTCTTGATTGTGTTTATCCCTGTCCTCATGCTTACCGTCTTCATGGCCATGATCATGAAGTTTCTCTGAATGTATGCTGCCAAATGGAAGTCCGGAAATGTACCCCACCCCGCCAGTTTCTTCAATACCTAAACTGTTCTGAATCGCATCTTTAAGTTCACTTTTATCTACTGCAGTAATATTCTTTTCACTGATGTCAGCTCCCGGGTGCTGATAGTTGCTTAATAAGTAGCGCGAATTCCTGCCTGCTTCTTCAGCGTTAAGACCAGTAGCTTCTGCTCCTACTGGCACGGAAAGGATTCGGGAAAGCTTTTTTGTTTTTACGTTATAAGACCATACAAAGTTATTCGTATGCATATCGCTGTCTTCGCCGATAAATAACGTATTCATATCATCGGAGAAAGTTAAATTATCAGGGTTAGCTACTTTGTCTGGATTTGCTGTATTTCCATAAGCATCAGGAGTATTCAAATCTTCTCCCACGACAAGTCCGTGCATATCGGCTGCTACAAACTTACTGGAAATGGAGTGATGAAGGGAATCGTTTTGGTTGTTTTTTAAATCAATTTCGTACGTGACTCCAGACTCTTTCTTAGGAAGCTGGATATCGTCTTGTACGCTTCCCTGTTGTTTCTCCATGCTGCCTTCCTGATAGGAAATCGCTACATAAGCCTTGTGTGCTTCTTCATTAACCGCGATTCCTTCCATTTTATTAAATTCGGAAGTGGCCCCAAGGATCGCTCCATAGCGGCGGGATTCAAGGAATGCAGCTGCTTTTTCCATACCGTGCTTCACCTTTAGATATTCCACATCGCTGCTGGAATTGGTCTTGATGGCGGTATAGCCCTCTTTAGGATGATCAGAAGAAGCGAAGATGTCACTGAACTGGACTCCGCTATTGATTATTTTCTCAATTTCTTTATCGCTTGCATGGCCAAGTTTAACCCAATCTAAATCAGCAGATCCGCCATTTTGGGTACCTGTTTGATTAAATTTAGCGGCATACAGTGTTCCTTTAGAGAAGTCTTCAGCTTTATCTGCCACGTACATAAACATCATTGTGTTACTGCCATCATCACCGAATAGAGCAGTCTTATGATCAGGAAGGACTTTCATAATCTCATGAGAGAAGCGGCCGGTGCTGTAATGCTTCACTACGGATGCGCTGCCCTTGTGATTAACTGAAATCTCCGGGATCCAACCATAGTAATAAGGATTTGCTTGGGAGGCGTCGCCAAAGTAGAAATCAGCAAAGCTTCGCACATTTTTATAGGCACTGGAATCCTTATTTTCAAAAGCACGTGCATCTGGTTCATATTCTTCGGAACCTAAATGTGTGTCCCAGTCCGTGGTTGAACCGTTACAAGGATTCCAAAGTCCGTGGACAGAAGAGAAATCAATTTTACTGGCATCTTGTACTGATAACTCACCCGTTTTCTTATCGCGGTTTAATTGAGTCAGCGTCATGGAAGCTGGAAGACCGGAGACGCTTTCCCCTGCATTATTTTTGGAATCATATTCATAGTGGGAAATCATGTACTCCTGATTTCCAATCGTAAGCAGGCTGTTGGCATCCGGCGCATCAGAGATGTAATAGGAAGGCTCATCAGATACGCTGTAGTCCATGATCGGGTC
The DNA here is from genome assembly GCA_963739045.1 of uncultured Bacillaceae bacterium. Taxonomy (GTDB): domain Bacteria; phylum Bacillota; class Bacilli; order Bacillales; family Halobacillaceae; genus Halobacillus_B. The sequence continues at coordinate 378,648 of CAVTYY010000004.1, forward strand.
TCCGTTAACATCAATCGGCGTACCCGCTGGAATTTTTTCACCTTTGTTCGAGACGACTTTGTCTTTAGATAAGAATAATTGATCGTAAGAAAGAGGGAGCTCTTCGGTGCTGCCGTCTTTATATGTAACTTTTACTGTGGCTTTTGTGTACGTTTTAATCATTTGATCAATCGCAGTGGGGGCATCCATAGAGTTAAATTCTACTTTTGCAATGGCTTGTTTCCCGTGATTTAAATAATGTCTCTGGTGATGGTCATCATTAGAATGAGCTGAAACAGTAAATGAGCTGGAAGCGAGTAAAGCTAACGATAAACCAAGTGTGATTCTTTTTTTCATAATAAAATACCTCCTTAAATTTTCTACACCTTTATTACACCACACGAGTTTTAAGCTGCTATTAAATATGGATGGCAAATTAAAATAGAGAGTAAAAATTCAGCAACAAAATAATGACAAAATAAGGGATATATTACCTGGATCAAATAGCACGGTAAGAGGCATTTTCTAAAATTTATTCTTATAGGATGCAGGTGAATATGATCTATTGACTGCAATTATTTTGAGAAATTAATTGGAAAAATGAACAAATAGTATTGATTATTCGACAATAACCGGAGTTAAGCAATAAAGGGACTTAGGATAATTTAACCGTTTTCATAGAATAGTAATATGTAATATTTACAATTTTCCAACAATTTTGTACAATTTTCTTTGGAGTTAGAAAATTTTGGTTACATATAACTCCACATTATTACATAGGAGGAATTGGATGAAAAAGAAGAAGTCTATCAAGAAGAAACAGATCGCTTCGACAGCAATGGCGTTAGTAATCGGTCTGAGTACTTGGGCAGGTGGAGCTTCTGCTGCACAGCAGTCGAATGCCGAGCAAGCATTAAAGGATGTTTCCCAATCTACATATAACTCACCGGTCGATCTGGGGATTGCTAATGATGAAAAGTTAATCGAAATGCTGAAGAAAGAAGGTAAGATTAATAAGAACGCAAGCCCAGAGCAAGCGAATAAAGTGTTGAAAAAATACTTAAAATCAAAGACTGTGAAACAAGCAAAAGAAGAAGATACCGGAGAATTGGTGAAGAAACATGAAAAAGCCTTAAAGAAAAAAGCGCATGAAAAAGGTTTAAAACACGGGAGAGGAAATAAGCATGGCCATGGGAAGAGGAATAAAGTGGCTCCTGTGAAGGAGGAAGCCTATAACGGAGAGGTAAGAGAAGATAAAGTACTTGTTCTTAACATTGATTTTCCAGATTATGAAAAGAGTTCGATAACGAAAGATGAGACGGACATGTTCTACGAAGACTACACGCATGATCATTTTCAAAATATGATTTTTGGCGAAAATGGCTATAAAGGGCCGAATGGTGAAAATTTAATTTCTATGAAGCAGTATTATGAAGCCCAATCCGGCGGCAGTTATACCGTGGATGGGGATGTAGCCGGATGGTATACGGCGGATCATCCAGCTGCTTACTACGGAGGAAACTATCCAACTGCAGATGGCAGTGACCACCGTGCAAGAGAGCTTGTTCAGGAAGCCTTAACGAAAGCTGCACAAGATCCAAATGTAAATCTGGCAGACTATGATCAGTGGGACCGCTATGATCTGGACGGGGATGGAAACTTGGCTGAACCAGACGGTATCATTGATCACTTAATGGTGATCCACTCCGGAGTAGGGGAAGAAGCAGGCGGCGGTTCCCTCGGTGCTGATGCGATCTGGTCTCACCGCTGGAGTCTTGCTTTTCAGGCCGACGGCAGCCCGTTCACTGTTCCCGGCTCAGAAGCGACTGTACCTTATTGGGGTGGCCAAATTGCTGCGGTTGATTATACCATTGAACCAGAAGATGGCGCAGCGGGAGTCTTTTCTCACGAATTTGGCCATGATTTAGGCCTTCCTGATGAATATGACACGCAATACTCTGGTTTAGGGGAGCCCATCTCTTACTGGTCGATCATGTCAAGCGGCAGCTGGGCCGGAGACGTGCCAGGAACCGAACCAAGCGGATTCAGCCCCTATGCGAAAGAAATGCTGCAGAACTTGCATGGCGGCAATTGGCTGAGCGGGGACACCATTAACGCTGATGATGTTACAAGGAGAGGTAAGGAGATTCTTTTGGATGAAGCTTCTACCAAAGGAACGAATAATGACGCTGTACGTGTTGATCTTCCTCAAAAGGAAAACATCGTTAATACACCAGCAAGCGGGGACTACGAGTACTTTAGCGGAAGCGGAGACAGTTTAACGAATTCCATGACGACTTCAGTTGATTTAACCAATGCTTCAGAAGCGGCCTTAAATTTTAAAACATGGTATTCCATTGAAAAAGGTTACGATTACGCTTATGTTCAAGTCTCTGAAAACGGAGAGGATTGGACCAATATTGAAGGAAACATCACGAACAATGATGATCCAGCTGGGGCCGGTGCTAACTTAGGTAATGGCATTGATGGGACTTCAGATGGCTGGGTGGATGCAAGCTTTGACCTTTCTGATTTCACAGGGAAAAACATTCAGCTGCGATTCCGCTATGTAACCGATGGAGGATTAGCTCTTCCAGGGTTGTATGTAGATGACATTCAAGTGACTGCTGATGGTTCTTCCGTCCTTTCTGATGATGCTGAGAAAGATTCTTCCTTTACCTTCGATGGCTTTTCAAAAGATACAGGGAAATTCTTATCTGACCAGTATTATCTATTAGAATGGAGATCTCATAACGGCGTTGATGAAGGGCTGGACCATATTCGCCGTGGTAATAGCTTAATGTCCTTCGATCCAGGTCTGGTGGTATGGTATATAGACGATGCTTACAATAACAACTGGACTGGAATTCATCCAGGAGAAGGATTCCTTGGCGTGGTAGATGCAGATCAGCATACGAACTACTGGAGTGATCACACTGTAGCAGAAACTCGTTACCAGGTTCACGATGCAGCCTTTAGTCTTGATAAAACAGAGAAAATGTACTTAGACTACAGGGATATTTTTGGATTGACTTTAAGAGATTACTTTACTAAACGTAATCCACTGTTTGACGACAGGAAAGATTATTCTAGTCCTCGTGTTGTGGATGCGGGCAGAGATATTCCGACTTATGGATTGAAATTCCGGGTTATCGGAGAAGCTCATGACAAATCTGCAGCAGAAATTATGATTTACAAATAAATCTCGTAAATGAGGTTGGGAAAAAGTCTGTCAGCTATTATTAAACCCGAACGGTGAAGGGATGAACGTTCCTTCATCGCTCGGGTTTTTTTCTGCCGGCGTGATGTAGAATTTCTTGACGTTTACAAAGGACGTATTATACGTTTCCCATTTATCTTGATCTGGCTCCCCTGATGAACAGGAGAAGGAAGTTTAAAAAAACTATTCCAGCGTAGGAAATACACGAAGACTTCTGCGGGAGGAAGGCATAGGTGGGACCCCGGAGTGCGCAGCACGAGGAGGCCCACCAGCCGCCCGCGAAAAGCGGAGTATATTTCCGGAGCGGCTATTCAGAGTAAACCTCTGCCCTACCTTAGTTGTTCGTTTTCAAATTGGGGGCATTTCCTTATGTCCCAGCCTCTTGTTTTAGTCAGTTATTGATGAACGGAAACACTCGGATAAATGACCAGTTGAAATAGCAGGAAGAATATTTCCTGAAAGTGGAATAGATTGTAGAAAAAGAGTAAGATAGAAAAGGCGGGAAAGGAAAATTTATTCTTTTTGATAAAAAGGACATGCTCTTCTAATCCAAGTCATAAATTAGATTAGTCGGCATCGCTCATTTACGGTGAGGTGCCTTTTTTGCTAGTATAGAACTATCGAGGAAATTTAATGCAGAAGGGTGAATGCGATGAATTTAAAGCCGCGTTTTGTTGCGTTGTTAGTAACAGTTGCGGTATTAGTAGGGGCTGCGGGTTCATATATAGGAATTCAGTATTTTGGCGATGATCAGAATTCCGTATCTCAATCTAAGCAGATAGCTAACGCCGATCAGGACACAAAGAACTTTGGCAGTTTATCAGAGAAAGAACAAGAAGAATTTTTACAAAACATAGGAAATACAGATCTAAAGAAAGTCGAACAAGCTTATAGTGTGATCAAGGATAACTATGTGAAAGAGATTGATCAGAATAAATTAGTTGAAGGTGCGATTCAGGGCATGCTGGATACACTGGATGATCCTTATAGTGTGTATATGGATAAGGACACTATGAAACAGTTCAATCAGACTATAGAATCTTCTTTTGAAGGGATCGGCGCTGAAGTCAGCATGGTAGATGACAAAGTCACGATCGTAGCTCCAATTAAAGGCTCTCCTGCAGAGAAAGCCGGGTTAAAACCTAACGATCAAATACTTAAGGTAGATGGTAAAAGTGTAGAGGGTATGGATCTGTATGATGCCGTACTTAAAATCCGCGGTAAAAAAGGCAGTGAAGTTACTTTGGAGATTGATCGTCCGGGAACCGGAGACCCTCTAAATATTGATATTACCCGCGATGATATTCCGCTCGACACGGTCTACTCTGATACGAAAACCGTAGACGGAAAAAAAGTGGGCGTTATTGAAATTACCACTTTCTCAGAGAATACCTCAGACGAATTTAAAAAAGCATTGACCAAACTTGAAAAAGACGGCATGGATGGATTAGTGATTGATGTTCGTGGAAATCCTGGCGGGCTGCTGCAGGATGTTCAGGAAATTCTTAAACAATTTATTCCTAAGGATCAGCCGCTCGTTCAAGTGGAAGACCGTAACGGAGAAAAATCACCATACTATTCTGATTTGAAAGAGAAGAAAGATTACCCAATTAACGTACTTATGGATGAAGGCAGTGCTTCTGCAGCCGAAATTCTAGCATCCGCGATGAATGAAGCAGGCGGATATGATCTAGTAGGTACGAAGAGTTTCGGAAAAGGTACCGTCCAGCAAGCGATTCCTATGGGAGACGGAAGCACCATTAAGCTTACTCTATTTAAATGGTTAACTCCTGATGGTAACTGGATTCATAAAAAAGGGATTCAGCCTACGGTAAAAGTAAAAGAGCCGGATTATTTCTACACCAATCCTGTAGAGATTAAAGATACGCTTACGTATGATGAAACCGGAGATAAAGTTAAAAATCTGCAAAAAATGCTGAAGGGTCTTGGATACGAGCCAGGCCGCACAGATGGTTACTTTAGTAAAGAAACGGTAGCAGCAGTAAAGGATTTTCAGCAAGATGAAGGCATAAAAGCTACCGGGGACATAGATGAAAAAACCGGCGGCAAAATTGAAGAAAAAATCGTAACAGAAGTAAGAGACGATAAAAATGATCTTCAAATGAAAAAAGCCTTGGATGTCCTCTTTAAATAAGCAGGATTCATGAGTTGTATCGCGAACTATATCCGTAGTCTCTAGACTGCGGATTTTTTCGTGATAATCAGGAAAGGAGAATTGTCTTGCAGGTTTGGCTGTTAGAATTTTTACAAGGGGTGGGGCGAATATTTACCCAGCCGCTTTTTTACTATTCATTTATATTATTATTCATTTTATCCAAGCATCGCGTAAAGAAAGAGAGAAAAGACTTTGGAACGCGAATCTTTAATCCATTTACCGAATGGAAAGGGACTTGGGGACTTACTCTTACGGCCGGGGTGGTGATTAGTGGTTTTACGATAATAGCAGGTCTGGAATTATCTTATCCTTTTCTTCTGCTGCTATTTGCCGTCACTCTGCTGTTAAGTTTACCTCTTAGACTTACCTATCTTTCCTCCGCTTACGTGATTGGAGTTCTTTATTTGCTTCTCTTTTCCATTCCCTATTTACCTGCATCTGTACAGAGTAATGCCTGGGTCGCGGATTTATCGGCTATTCCGCTTTCTGGATTAGCGGTCCTTCTAGCGATCCTTCTATTAGTAGAAGCAATTGGAATGCTGAGGGTTTCCACCTATGAGACTTATCCTGAACGGAGGAAAGGGAACAGAGGGAAATGGATTGGCCAGCATCGTGTAAGAAAAATGATGATCATTCCTTTTTTCGCCTTAATCCCAGGAGGTATGATTGAACCATTTGCTCCCTGGTGGCCGTTGTTCTCGCTCGGCGGAAGCAGCTTTGGCCTTGTCCTTATTCCATTCATTACAGGGTGGGAATGGTTAGCGAAAGGGCAAGACCCAGTAAAAGCCTCTAAAGCACTTGGGAGAAGAACGTTAATCCTGGCTCTGCTTGTTCTGGCTTCCTCCGTAGCCAGCCTTTCTATCCCGCTTTTATCTTTATTGGCGATTGCAATAAGTATAATTGGCAGGGAACTTCTGTATATACTTCATCGCCTTCATGATGAGCGTCATTCCTATTTCTCTGCTCATCAAGAAGGACTCAAGGTGTTAGGTGTAATTCCAGGGACACCTGCTCATAAGATGGGCATTAAACCGGGAGAAGTCGTGATACGAGTGAACTCGTTGACAGTAAGGGACGAAACAGAATATTACCAGGCCCTCCAGCACAATGGGGCCTTTAGCAGGCTTGAAGTGCTGGACTTGAATGGAGAAAACCGCTATGTGCAGCGCTCGATTTATGAAGGGGAACATTTTGAACTGGGAATTTTATTTACTGGCGAATCGCCAAGAATTCGTGAAGGGTAAAAGAATAAATAGACCATAATAAATTCCTATTCACTCCTGCATTTCCGGGAAATTAATTGTTCAGACTCCCGCTTTGTTCCTTGATTTTAATGCCGATGAATTTCATTTCGGTCATTTCTTCGATGGCATATTTTACGCCTTCTCTCCCTATGCCGCTTTGCTTCACACCTCCATACGGATGGTTATCCTGGCGGTATGTGGAGATATCATTGATCCAGACGCCGCCCATTTCAAGTCTATCAGCAACGCGCAATGCCCTGTTGATATCATTAGTGAACACACCGGCCTGCAGACCGTATATGGAATCATTGGAATAGCTGACTACTTCTTCTTCCGTCTCAAACGGAATGACCGATACAATCGGAGCGAATACTTCCTGAGCAATAATTTTCATGTTTTTATCGACATTGGTCATGATCGTAGGGGTTAGAACCGGACCTAAGCGTTTACCGCCCGTTTCAATAACTGCTCCTTTAGAAACGGCATCATCAATCCACTGTTTTGCCCGTTTTGCTTCTTCTTCATTAATCATCGGCCCGATGTCAGTTTCGTCCTTACTTGGGTCGCCGATTGTGAGTGCTTGAGTCTTTTCAATATAGAACTTGAGAAAGGGTTCATAAATATCTTTTTGCACGTAAATTCGCTGAGCCGATATGCATACTTGTCCCGAGAAGGAAAAAGCGCCTTTCACTAATTGAGTTGCTGCTTCTTCCAAGTCAGCATCTGCAAAGATAATATTTGGCGAATTTGAGCCGAGCTCTAAGGTGACTTTTTTAAATCCCGCTGTTTCCCTGATCTTTTTACCTACGGCAAGGCTGCCGGTAAAGCTGATCTTGTGGACGTTGTTATGCGTTACAAGCGGAGAACCTACTTCTTCCCCGGTTCCAATTAGTAAATTGATGATACCGTCAGGCAATCCGGCTTCCTCGAACAGCTTCACGAGCATATAGGCGGACACCGGTGTCTTTTCGGCAGGTTTAAACACAATAGTATTCCCTGCCGCAAGCGCTGGGGCAAGTTTGTGCAGCGACAGGTTTAAAGGGAAATTGAACGGTGTGATCGCACCAACAACACCAAGTGGCTCGCGCTTGACCATGCCTACCCGGTGTTCCCCGCCGATCGCAGCGTCCATTGGCAGAGTTTCGCCGGTAATATTTTTCGCTAATTCAGAAGCGAAACGCAGAACTTGAATCGACCGCTCAACTTCACTGCGGCAATACTTCATCGGCTTGCCTGCCTCCATACTAATGTTGGTCGCAAAATCATGCGTTTTTTCCACTAGTAAGTCTGCCGCTTTACGTAAAATATCAGCACGTTCGTGTGCAGGCATCCGCTTCATCACGGAATGGAACTTCTCATAGCTTACAGCTACTGCGTCGTCAAGGTCCCTTTTCACAGCAAGTTTCAATTCCGCGACTTCTTCATTCGTATACGGATTCGTGACGGCAAGCGTCTCCCGGCTATCTTCGTTTCGTTCCTGTCCGTTAATAATTGAACCAAGTTTCATGTCGTTTCCTCCGTTCAGCAAATAATGTGTCCCAGTTTTTCTGTAAGCTTCATATTTTCCCTGTAATCAACTGGACAATCGATCAGGACAGGCTTATTCATTGCCAACGCTTTCTCTAATCCAGGCTTCAACTCTTCCGTTTTTTCAATTTTTATCGCTTCAAAGCCATAAGACTTTGCCAGTTGTCCAAAATCAGGATTATCAAATTTAATATGGGAGGAGCGGTTAAAGGCTTTCATCTGATGCCATTCAATTAAGCCATAGCCTTCATCACGCCATAAAAGAATTACGATGGGAAGGTTCAGACGCTTCGCCGTCTCTAATTCAGCGCTCGTCATTTGAAACGAACCATCCCCACATACCGCAACGACTTGACGCTTCGGTGCCGTCATTTTCGCAGCAATCGCACTCGGAACAGCGACACCCATGGAAGCTAAGCCGTTCGAAATTAGACACGTGTTCGGTTGATAACAATGGAACATCCGCGCCATCCACATTTTGTGAGCTCCAACGTCGGAAATCACAATCCCGTCCTCCGCCATCACAGACCGCAAATCAGAGATAATCTTCTGCGGTTTCACAGGAAATGAGTGATCATTTTTAAATGATTCCAGTTCGGAAAGTACTTGTTTACGGACATTCGCTACCCAAGCTAAATCCCTTTCTTTCGCTGCAAACGCATTTGTAAGATTCTTTACATTCTCCTTAATATTCCCGACCACATTCAATCGGACAGGATAACATGCATCAATTTCTGCTTCTTTTGTGTCCACATGAAGGATTGGCGTTTTACCTTCAGCGTTCCAGTTTTTTGGTGCGTACTCCGACATATCAAATCCGATCGCAACGATTAAATCCGCCTGAGCAAACCCGCAGGTAATATAATCATTGCCTCCGATCCCCGCCGTTAACAAACTGCGTTCATCGGTCCAAGGAACGGCGCCTTTCCCCATAAAGGTATGGACAACTGGGAGGTTTACCTTTCGCACAAGCGCCCTCAGTTCCTCTGCTGCATCCCCTCGCGTTACACCATTTCCTGCTAAAACGATTGGATGCTGTGCTTGTTCAATCAGCTTGACAGCGTCTTTTATTACTGGCTCATCTGCTTCAGAGAGCTTTTCCGGAACGATGCTTAGGGTGGCGCTTTCCACCTTTATTTTTGCAACGTCTTCCGGTAATTCAATATGGGCAGCACCGGTTTTTTCCTGTGTAGCAACTTTAAATGCTTTTCTCACAATTTCCGGAACACTTGCAGCCGTTTTGATCTGGGCATTCCATTTCGTAACCCCGGCATAGACAGAGACGATGTCATAGTATTGGTGAGAAACCTTATGCTGGCGCCCTAGTCCGGCCTGACCCGTAATGGCAACTAACGGGCAGAGGTCCATGTTTGCGGTCGCGACACCGGTTAATAAGTTAGTAGCACCTGGTCCAAGTGTTGCCAGGCAAACGCCGGGTTTTCCTGTTAGTCTGCCGTATGCGGCCGCCATAAATGCGGCACTTGTTTCATGACGCGTTAAAATAAATTGGATGGGGGAGTCAAGGAGCGCATCCATTAAATCAATGTTCTCTTCACCTGGCACACCGAAAATATACTCGACCCCTTCATTCTCCAAACACTTTATCAACAGTTCCGATGCTTTCATATACTTAACCTTCTTTCCTTACTAGGAGATATCATTAATATTTTCAGGTTTATAGATCGATTGATAAATCTCGTCCAATGACCACGTCCGTCCCTTTTCATCCCGGTAGACAATATGATCGCGTGTGAATTTGGTAGGGGTATCTAGGCCCGATGCTGCAGCCAGACGGAAGAGACCTTTGCGCATGGATATGACATAGTTTGCCGTCCGCCATTTCTTCTCATCGATGACGAGTGCTTTTTGCAGTTCAGGGTCTGTGGTTGCGACTCCGGCAGGGCACGAGTTTGAATGGCATTGAAGTGCCTGGATGCAGCCAACCGTGATCATAAAAGCTCTGGCGATATTGACGAGATCCGCGCCCATTGCGAGTGCAATGACAACACGGTCAGGTGAAAACATTTTCCCAGAGGCAATAATTTTCAATCGGTCTCTGACACCATATTGCCTTAGGGCATGATCGACAAGCGGAAGTGCAGAGCGAATCGGCAGTCCGGCGCTGTCTGCTAATTCCTGATATGACGCACCTGTTCCTCCTTCACCGCCATCGACTGTGATGAAGTCAGGACCCATCCCGGTTTCCTTTATTGTCTTCGCCAGTTCCTCCGCTTCCTGCCTGCTGCCAATAACAACCTTCATACCGATTGGCTTCCCCGTATGTTTACGAACCTTTTCAAAGAATTCAAACAAAGAAGGAAGATCTTCAAATTCATGAAAACGGTTCGGACTGTCAATCGACTTAAAAGGCTCGACCATTCTGATGCGTGCGATTTCCTCGGTAACCTTTTCACCATCTATGTGTCCGCCGCGCGTTTTCGCACCTTGGGCAAGTTTAATCTCAAACGCTTTTACTTCAGGGATTCGGCTCTTTTCCTCTAACGCTTCCCAGCTGAAATTTCCTTCCTTATCCCTGACACCGAATAACCCTGGTCCGATCTGCATGATAATATCAACTCCGCCTTTAAGGTGGTAATCGGACAAACCTCCCTCCCCGGTATTCATCCACGTTCCTTTCGCAATTCCTAATCCCTCCGACAATGCTGTAATCGCCCGATCCCCTAAGGAACCGAAACTCATTGCGGACATCCCGATCTGCCCTCTAATCCGAAACGGCTGTCTCGTCTGTTCGCCGATCACAATTGAATCTTCTTCCTCCAATAAATAAACCGGTGACTCTTCTTTCTCAAGCTTCTCATCGCGCTGTGCAAATAATGGCTCATTTAATAGAAGATAACGGTCCGTGGTCACCTTAGTCTCCCGGTCCATCTTGAGTTCCTCTGTCAATTTAGGAAACAATGAGTTACGAATATAAAAGCCAGGCTCCTCAAAATCACGCTGTGAACCAAAGCCAATGACGTCACGTTTGTACTTGGCCTTCTTAACAATATGCTGATACTCTACCCGTGAAAAGGGCTTGCCTTCAAGATCATTATTAAACAAATACTGCCTTAGCTCAGGGCCGATACTCTCAAAGAAATAACGCGCCCTGCCGATCAACGGATAATTCCTGAGAATCGGATGCTGCTTCTGCTTTCGATCCGTAACTAAAAGAAAAATCCCACCGATTAACACAATAAGAATGATCACTGCAATTACTACAAAACCTATGATGATCAAGATATCAGCAATCTTCACCTGCGACGCTCCTCCACAAATTTACTACACATAGTTTAACCAGATAAGGAATGATTATGATGGTAATGATGTTTACAGAGAGTTTTTTTTAGATTGTAGTCATGTAAATAAGATTTATCAAAATAGAGGGGGATAAGAGGCGGCATTTGTTTTTAGATGGGCCGATGTGATTAATAACAGACAGATTAATTCTTGGTGAGACGTTACAAACGGTAGAGAGATATTGGGTAAATACAGCAATGAAAAAATGCTTTAATTAATTTAAATCATGGCTGGCGTTTGCTCAAGAACTCTCTGCTGTTGAGTAGAGAATTCAAGGAATGGACTGGGGGTATCCCGAAATGTGAATGGGGTATTGGATGAACACGATGCTAGCGATTCCTGAAGAATAACTCACTCCATCGACGCTTGGTATTACTTGCACCTCTATGAGAAGAAGCATTCTATACTCCTGCAATAATCTACTATAAGGCAGGGACAAATAGATGTAAGATTACATGAGAACGCTTGGGAAGGAGTTTCTCTATGAATCTTACATCTTTTTTAATCTACTGTATTATGATCACTTTTACTCCCGGACCGACAAATATTGTGATAGTATCTACCGCTCATCATTCAGGGACGAGAAAAGCTATGCAATTTACGTGGGGAGCAACGATCGCGTTCGGATTACTTCTAGTTATTTCTACAGTATTGAATACGGTACTTATGACGATTCTTCCTAAAATCCTACTAGTCATGCAGATGGTGGGAAGCTGCTACATGTTATATTTGGCGTATCAAATATTTAGAATGGATAACTCAAAGGGAAATAAAAATCAAGCGGGTACATTTGTGTCCGGCTTTCTGATGCAATTTTTAAATCCTAAAGTAGTTCTATTTACCATGACGGTGATTCCGAGCTTCATTTTACCTTATTATGTCTCGAAATCTGCCATGGCGGCCGGGGTTATAGGGATAACAGTTATTGGGTTTTCTGCATTCACCACCTGGTTGCTTTTTGGTACTATTTTCAAACAAGTCCTGCAGAAGTACAATAAAACTGTGAATGTAATCATGTCATTGTTTCTAGCTTATTCTGCAATTATGCTGTGGATTTAGGAAAGTGAATGGAGAGGTGAATGAATTGGAGAAATTCATTTATAAAAAATCGGCAGAAATTACCGCATTGTCAGCAAGTATTCATGAATTTTCCTATAAAAAACATGCGCATGAAGAGTATGCCATAGGGGTGACCATTCGTGGTATTCAGCGTTATCACTTAGATGGCAATGTGCAAATGTCTTATCCGAAAGGTGTTATGCTGTTTAACCCTGAACAGGCCCATGACGGAATGGCCCATGATGAGACTGGCCTTGATTACGTGATGCTGTATATTAAGCCGCAATTGCTTCTAGATGCTCTTCAGATGAAGGAAATGGTGCGTTTTCCTTCTCCAATCTTATATGATAAGCGACTTAAGCAAAGCATTATAAATCTTGCCCAGGCGATCTTAGTGGATAAAGATGAGGCCATTTGCAGTGAATTATTCTTATCTTTAGCTGATCGTCTAATTCAAACAGACCTTTCTACAGAATTGAAGAAAGATCATACCTTAATTAAGAAAGCCAAAGATATTCTTCATGCCCATTTAGATAGGGGGCTTAAACTGGATGAAATATCTCAGGAGCTCTGTTTGTCGAAATATCAGTTTATCAGATTTTTTAAGGCACATACTGGAATTTCTCCTTATCAGTACTATCTTAACGCCAAAATAGAGTATGCCAAGCAGAGGATAGAGAAAAGTGGTGATATATACTCAGCCGTAGCTGAATGCGGTTTTACAGATTTAACTCATTTAAATAAACACTTTAAAAATATCTATGGTACAACAGCATTTGAATTTCATTCCAGTCTAAATTAAGCGACTAATGTATCTCTCTGGTTTAAGAGCCCTATACGCTGCCAAAAAGGGGCTTTTGAAAGAGTTCCAAATCGAAGAAAGAACCACACCGGACTCGCTGGTGTGGTTCTTCTATGGTAAAACTTATTGTTCATCATCTAAGAAATATTTTTCTAAATCATCTACCATGCGATTAGCAGCAATGTAACCGCCAGCTGTATTCCAAATCGCATCGCTTACTTCATGAACATCACCGGATTTCACTACATCGAGGTTTTGGAACAATGGATCGTTCAGCCAGTCTTTCTCCACATTATTCGCTGCCCCATCACCAGTATCATAAGTGAAATAAAACATTACATCCCCATCCATAGCTGGAATTCTTTCTTTCGTCGCTTTTTCCATAAAGTCATCTTTATCTTGGGATTCTGGACGGTTGAAGCCGATTTGATCAAGAATGACTCCTGAGAAAGAATCTTTATGATAAATACGTACATGGTCAGGCATAAAGCGGATAACGGATACTTTCTGGTTAAGTTTATCACCAGCCTGGTCAGCGAAGTCTTTCAAGCGCTGGTCATAATCGTCGATCAGTTTCTGTCCTTTATCTTCCTTGTTTAAAGCTTTCGCATAAGTCATAAAGTTTGTTTGCCATTCTCCACGCAGTGTTTCGGAGAAAATTGTTGGTGCGATGGCACTTAACTTATCGTAAATATCTTCTTGACGCATTTTGTTTCCAATAATGAGGTCAGGTTTTAAGGAAAGAATCTTTTCAATGTTTACGTTGGACTCGTCTCCAACGACTTCTACACCTTCCATTTGATCACTGATATGGTCATACCATGGATCTCCTGTCCAGGATTTAACGGCTCCAACCGGTTTAATTCCCATGGCAAGCAGTGCTTCTGTTCCTTCGTTAGTCAGGACAACTACACGTTTAGGTTCAGATTTAACGGTAGTTTCTCCCATCGCGTGTTTTATCGTGTAAGGTTCAAATTCATCGGTGCCTTCATTTCCACTACTTTGGTCTTCACTCGATGTATCTTTAGAATCTTCTCCACATGCTGCTAGCAGAAGTGAGAATAGCAGCAGCATCAGGAAAGGCAATAAGTATTTTTTTGTCATAAAAGCAACTCCCTAATTGATTATGATTATCATTTACAGTTAGTAGACTATAGAAAATCCGTCAATAAGTCAACAGATTTTGCAAAGAAACTGTAATCAAATTGAAAATGATTCTCAAAATCATTGACACTAGAACAGGCTGCAAATAAACTATACTATAGAAGTAGTTTAAGAGTTATAGATTTGAGAGGATATAGTTTATGGTGTTAAAATCGGCAAAACAAAAGGGAATCGGGATTTTAGCAGGAATCTTGCTCCTCATTATTTTTACTTTAGCGAGTGTCGGATTAGGTTACACAGATGTGAACTTAGCCGATGTATATAGAGCTTTCATGCATTTTGATCAGTCTAACCAGCATATTATTATCCGAGAAGTAAGGTTGCCCCGGGCTATCCTCGCTGTATGTGTAGGTTCTTCTCTGGCTATCGCCGGCGTTCTTATGCAGGCTTTAACTAGGAATTCACTGGCGTCACCAGGGATTTTCGGGGTAAACGCCGGAGCTTCATTTTTTGTAGTTTTATCCATTTCCTATTTACCTTCTCTATCCTTGCAGGGGATGACGTGGATTTCCTTTACCGGGGCTGCTTTTGCAGCGGTAGTGGTGTATGGAATAGGTGCTGCTGGCAGCCAGGGGCTTACGCCTGTTCGGCTTACTTTAGCCGGGGCAGCGATTGCGGCATTATTTTCTTCTTTCACCCAGGGAATGCTCGTTTTAAATGAGAAAGCGCTCGATGAAGTGCTGTTTTGGCTGGCAGGTTCTGTGCAGGGAAGGGAGCTCAGTTACTTATATCCGGTGCTTCCTTATCTTACCCTCGCATGGATCGGTTCGTTCTTTATCGGCCGGCATATTAACGTCCTGTTAATGGGAGAAGATGTGGCTCAGGGACTTGGCCAGCGAACGGGCTGGATCAAGGCATTCGCCGGTGTTTTAATTATCCTGTTAGCCGGAGGAGCCGTTGCCATCGCAGGACCGATTGGATTTGTCGGAATCGTGGTGCCCCATTTTGCCAGAAGAATCGCAGGGCAGGATCATCGCTGGGTTATTCCATATGCTGCGTTGTTAGGGGCCATCCTGCTGCTGGCTGCAGATATTAGTGCCAGATATGTGATCATGCCTGAAGAGGTCCCTGTAGGGGTCATGACGGCGATGATCGGCACCCCATTCTTTATCTTCATTGCGCGCAGGGGGGTGGCCGTGAAATGAAACGAATACAAACGCTGCGCACGAAGAAAGACCGCTTTTCACTATTATTTGATCCTAAAGCTGTCTTTATATTCGGAGGGCTGACCCTCGGTTTAATTCTATTGTTTATACTATCCTCGTCTTTAGGGGAATTGTTTGTTAATCCAATTGATGTGGTGAAAGTTTTCTTTGGGCAGGGCGATCAATCGGACCGTTTAGTCGTAAATATGTTCCGGATGCCGCGAATTTTAACAGCTTTATTTGTAGGTGTAGGTTTAGCTGTAAGTGGAGCAATTTTACAAGGTATGATTAGAAATCCTCTAGCTTCTCCTGATATCATTGGATTAACAGGAGGGGCAGGAGTAGGGGTCGTATCTTTTCTTGCACTCTTTAGTAATGACGACAATGCTTTGACCGTCAGCATCAGCTGGATGCCGCTTGCTTCCTTTTTAGGTGCTATACTAGTAGGAGTATTGGTGTATTTGTTTGCTTACAAAAATGGAGTCTCACCGATGAGGCTTGTCTTAATTGGGATTGGGATATCTGCCCTTACCCAGGCGTTAATTACTATGCTTATGATTCTTGGTCCAATCTTTAGAGCTTCCCAGGCAAATATTTGGCTGACAGGAAGCGTTTATGGTTCAAATTGGAACGAGGTAAAAATAATCATTCCTGTGGTTGTGTTCTTAGTTCTGTTATCGATGATAGTAGCGAGGAGAATTAATGCACAGGAACTAGGAGAAGAAACGGCTTCAGGGATAGGGGTTCACTTAGAAAGAGATCGTATATTGTTTTTAATTTTGTCTACCGGCTTAACTGGAATCTCAGTTGCTTTCGCCGGCGGAATAGGTTTTGTTGGATTAATGGCTCCTCATATAGCCAGAAGGCTGGTGGGTTCATCCTACGGAGCCTTAATACCGGTTTCAGCTGTCATGGGTGCTATACTCGTTATGGGAGCTGATCTTATCGGCCGTACTTTATTTTTACCAGTCGAAGTACCTGCAGGTGTGTTTACAGCCGCTATTGGAGCCCCTTATTTCATTTATTTACTCTATACAAGCAAGCGTTCATAAAAGGAGAGAGACAGATGGAAACGTTGACTGCAAAAGATTTGACCTTAGGCTATGGAGACTCGACCATCATCGATTCACTGGATGTTAAAATTCCTAAAGGGGAAGTGACCGTTCTGATCGGAGGCAATGGCTGCGGAAAGTCAACGCTCCTTCGTTCCTTGTCCAGATTACTGAAACCACAATCCGGTCATATTGTCCTTGATAATAAAGATATTGCGAAAATGCGGACGAAGGAAGTAGCCAAAAAGATGGCCATTCTGCCGCAATCTCCAGTTACTCCTGAAGGACTGACTGTACTGCAGCTAGTTAAGCAAGGCCGCTACCCTTATCAAAGCTGGGCGAAGCAATGGTCGAAAAAAGATGAAGAAGCGGTAAATGAAGCTTTGAAAGCAACGAATACAGACGAATTGAGGGACCGGTCTGTTGATTCCTTATCAGGTGGACAGAGACAGCGCGCTTGGATTGCCATGACGCTTGCACAAGGAACTGATACCCTCCTGCTGGATGAACCGACGACTTATCTGGATATGGCTCATCAAATTGAAATTCTTGATCTATTATTTGAACTTAACCAAGAACAGGGCCGGACTGTTGTGATGGTGCTCCACGATATTAATCTTGCCAGCCGGTACGCAGATCACATCATCGCTCTCAAAGATAAATCTGTATATGCGGAAGGGAAACCCGAAGACATCATTTCCTGTCAATTAGTGCAGGATGTTTTTGAGATGAACTGTGACGTCCGAGAAGACCCGCTGTTTGGAACGCCTATGTGTATTCCTCACGGCAAGGGCCGCTGCATTATTAAGGAAGTTGTGCAACAGCAGCGAACCTCCTGATCCATGTTGACAAGGGATAGGGGAGTTTGTACTTGCAGGCATGACAGTAAATTACAGCTTATCTTTTGAATTTTAAATGTATTGGCAGTATTAACGTACCCCTTATCTGGATGAACAGATAAGGGGTACGTTTTATCGTTTAGGACTCTCCTATCAGAATAGTAGATGAGTTCTTTATATAAAAGGAAAATTATTTTCATGTGGAAGTGAATTTCTTGAAAAAAATTACTTTTATCGATAGGATGAGTTCATTGACTAAATGGAAGAGGCGCGTTTACAAAAAGACGAACATAAAGCTGTTTGTCGTCGACTGATAGGGGAATCTTTGTGCGGAACTTTAAAATAGCTGATCATTTATACATCTTTTACTCGATCGTTTTCTTATTAAATGTCGTTCATATATTTTGGGCGGATTCTCTGCTCTATTCCATTATTGGGATCCTGGGAATCGTTATGGTCGTCATCAACTTTCCAGGAGCAGACCGGGTGTTCAAAATATTGGGTTTTATTTTGCTTGCTTTTGGTACTTTTTTCTTTCTTTCCAGTGACGTGAAAGTAACCGAGGTTCCGGCATTCTTTTCCGGGAATGTGGGCTTGCTCTTCTTAATTTCCATGCTGCCGTGGATGAATAGTGTGGTCAAAGCAGGCAGATACAATAAGCTGCTGCAGGCATTACTTGGAGGAAACGTAAAAGGGATGGGCTCGTTGTATGTCCGTAGTGAAGTGACGATGGTTTCCCTTGCCGCGTTTTTAAATCTATCCTCGGCAGCCATTTCTCAGGATTTACTAAGAAATCAATTAAAGGGTGTGAAATCAAAAGTAAGGAAAAGCTTCATCGCGATGTCAACGCTTCGCGGATATTCGCTGGCTTTACTGTGGAGTCCTCTTGAAATCCTACTCGCCACGTCGATCTTTATTACCGGGGCAAATTATTTACAAGTATTACCCTGGATGCTGCTTGTGGCCCTTCTTGGATTTATTTTCGATGCGGGGCTTGGCAAGATGATGTTTCGAAAACATCAAGTACCACAGCAGACAGCTGCTGCTAAATCTCTTGGAGAAAACAAGAAGAGATTAGTAGAATTTATTGTGGCGCTTGTCTTATTTTTAATTGTGGTGGTCTTTTTGGCTAATGTGGTTCATTTCGCTTTCTTATTTTCAGTAACGGTGGCGATCTTCCCGTTTGCATTCATCTGGTCCGTGCTCATGAAAAGGAGAAAAAGCTTCTTAAATATAGGGTTTCCAACTTGGAAGCAGCAGACGAACCATTTAAATAATTTTATTGTTCTCTTGTTAACATTATCTTTTCTAACGGAAGCTTTAAATGCTTCCCCGTATTTGCAATATTTGCAGGATCCGATTGTTGCTTTAAAAGGACATCCCTTATTGATCATGCTGTTTATTCAAGCAGCATTCCTCTGTATGACGGTCCTTGGTGTCCATCCGTTAGCTACGATGGGAATCTTTGGCGGAGTGAGCCAATTATTAATGGGCGCTCTTCCTTCTGTGACACTGACGATTTTGTTAGCCAGCTGCGCGATTGCTACGGTTCCTTCTGCTCCGTATGGACTGATTGTAACCATTACTTCAGTGGGGTTAAGGATGAATCCGTATCAAATTGTCTTGAGAAACCTTCCTTACAGTATTATGTGCGGCCTGCTTGGCGTTGCCGTATCCTTATTAACACTCTATTTATATTAATTTCATATTTTCTTTTCTAGATTTCATTGAAAGAGGCTGCATGCCAATGCAGCCTCTTTTTTACGTTCCTGTCCATAGCAGTCTAGGCATTTCCCTGACTAAGGAAAGAACAGAAAATAAATATACGTGATTCAATCATGGAGCTTCTCCAGTTGTTCATCAAATCGAACAAATGGTTACAAAAACTGCCGGAGACTTTCGGCTTAATTTAAAAATTGCTAAAGTAATTTCACTTTTACTCTTTAATCTATCAAAAGCTGATAAGTCAATGATTTTAGCAATTTTTAAAGATGACCCAAAGGAACTAAAAATAATCCCATCATTGATAACCATTTTCAATTACTATTGACATTGATAATCATTATCAATTAACATAACGTTGAAAGAAAAACAGTTAGTAAGGAGAGAGAAAATTGATCAATTCCATAAACCTGAAAAATAAAGATTTACTAGAACAGCAAGAAAAAAGAGAATCAAATGCTCGATCTTATCCTAGGAGGATTCCATTAGCTATTAAGGAAGCGGAAGGCATGTACATCACAGATGTGGAAGGGCGAAAATATCTAGACTGTCTGGCAGGGGCTGGCACACTGGCATTAGGCCATAATCATCCCGTTGTGGTTGAGGCAATGGAAAAAGTCATTAAAGACCGGTTGCCGCTGCATACTTTGGATATCACTACACCGGTTAAAGAGAACTTTGTAGATGAACTGTTTGCGAGTTTACCAGATCAATTTCGTGATCGTGCGAAAATCCAGTTTTGCGGTCCTACTGGAGGAGATGCTATAGAAGCCGCTTTAAAATTAGTTAAGACAGCGACAGGAAGACAAAGTATTCTCACCTTTCAAGGCGGTTATCATGGATCCACTCATGGCACGATGGCCATCAGCGGCAATTTAAGCCCGAAACAACATGTCCAGGGACTTATTCCGGATACTCATTTCTTACCTTATCCCTATACATACCGCTGCCCTTTTGGCAGAAAGGGAGAGGATGGTCATCAGCTCAGCAGTGCGTATATTGAACATTTGCTTGATGATCCTGAGAGTGGAATCCTACCGCCTGCAGCAGTGATATGTGAGACCGTTCAAGGCGAAGGGGGTTCGATTCCTGCTCCTATTGAATGGCTTCAAGAAATAAGGAGAATAACGAAAGAACGCGGAATTCCATTGATTATTGATGAAGTGCAAACCGGGATTGGCCGAACGGGTAAGATGTTCTCATTTGAACATGCAGGAATTGTTCCGGACGTCTTTGTTTTATCAAAGGCGATTGGAGGAAGTCTTCCGCTCTCTGTAGTCATCTATGATCGATCTATAGAAACGTGGGAGCCAGGTGCTCATATAGGAACATTCAGAGGGAACCAAATGGCGATGGCAGCAGGAGCAGCTACTCTTAAGTATGTGAAAGATAACCAGTTGGAAAAGCACGCAGAAGCTATGGGTAATTATATGCTCGATTCCCTAAAGGAGATTCAAGAAAGTGTCCCCGAACTTGGGGATGTCCGTGGAAGAGGCTTAATGATCGGTGTGGAAATGGTGGATCCTAACCAACCTCAATCATCAAACGGCAGCTATCCTGCTAACTCCGAATTGGCCAGTCAAATCCAGCGGGAATGCTTTAAGCGCGGCTTGATTCTTGAAGTGGGAGGAAGACATGGAGCAGTCGTTCGGTTCCTTCCCCCATTAATCATTACGGAAAAGCAAGTGGATGAAGTGATCACTATATTTAGACAAGCGGTTCAAGCTTCCTTGAGGGTGTAAGCCATGATAACTGACTATAAAAAGAACCATCCCAATCTTGAATCACCTATTTATCATCCTTTTTTTCTTCATCAAGGGTATGAGGGACTCCAGTCATTTAGAGAGCACGTAAATATCGTCCGGGATAAACTGGAGCAAGTTTTCCAACATGCTGACAAGCCATTCGTTGGGAAAACTCCTGAGGAAATTCAGAAGGAACTCCATTCAATCATGACTTTGTCTAAAGAGACTGAAACGTTAGAACACACACTTGATGAACTATTCGATCCCGTATTATTGAATAGTCTTCACATATCTCATGAAAAAAGTTTAGCCCATCTGCATTGTCCTCCTCTTATTTCAGGGGTGGTAACAGAATTAATGATTGGTGCCCTGAATCAATCCATGGATTCATGGGATCAAAGTCCAGCAGCCACTTATATGGAGGAGGCCCTTGTCCAGCAATTGGCCAGGCTGATGAACTTGCCCATATCCTCAGATGGCGTTTTTACAAGTGGCGGAACTCAGTCAAACTATATGGGGATGCTGCTGGCAAGAGATGCCTACTGTCAATCACACTGGCAGCACAATGTACAAAAAGACGGGCTTCCTATTCAGTGGAATCGTATGAGAATCCTTTGTTCTGAAGAAGCGCATTTCTCTGTACAGAAATCGGCATCTCAACTGGGAATGGGCGAGAAATCTGTGATTCCTATTCCTTGCGACAGTCATCACAGGATGAAGGAGTCAAAAGTGAAAGAAAAATTGAATCAGCTTAAAGAAGAACAGCTGCTTCCTATCGCTATAGTTGCTACCTGTGGGACGACTGATTTTGGAAGTATCGATCCACTTGAAGAATTAGCTGAAATTGCTGAGGAACATAACCTCTGGCTGCACGTGGATGCAGCCTATGGAGGCGGACTGATATTCAGCCATTCCTATGATCAGAAAATTGCTGGTCTTCACTTGGCCGACTCGATTACGCTGGATTTTCATAAGTTATGTTACCAGCCGATCAGCTGTGGATTATTTCTTCTCAAAGACCGGGAAAATTTCCGCTATCTTTCCCATCATGCGGATTATTTAAATCCAGAGGAGGATGACCAGGAGGGAATTGTAAACCTTGTGAATAAGTCGGTACAGACCACAAGAAGGTTTGATGCGTTAAAGGTATTTGTAACGCTTAAAACACTGGGAACAAACTTATTAGGAAGCATGATGGATGACACGATCGAACTTACTCAATATACAGCAGAATATTTACGAAGAAAAAATAATTTTGTCGTTGAAAATGGTGATCCTGAACTAAGTACTGTTGTATTTCAATATCGGGCCAATGATTCTATTAATCTGAACGAATTAAATCGATCCATTCAGCAAACCTTGTTCCATCAGGGAGAAGCGGTTATCTCAAAAACGTCGGTAAGAGGGAAGGTCTATTTAAAATTCACTTTATTAAATCCTCGTACGACAAAGAAGGACATGAGGGAAGTAATCCGGGAAATTGAAAGAACCGGAAATGAAATAGTGAACGGAGTGATGTAAGCGTGAGGAATACGAAGCAAATAGCTGAAGAAGCAACCATTCAAAGCTTTATCAATTGTTATCTCCGCGAGACTAATAATTACATGGAAACCGAAAGACCCTCTCATTTATTACAAACAGCAGTCCATGAAAAAATTATTTGTATTCCACTGGAAAGGCAAGAGATTAAGCTGCTGATACCGGTGAAGTACTGGTCTTTAACTGGACGTCATTTACTGGCATTTCCTCTCTATTACCAGTTGGCTGGGCAAGAAGATTGGCTGTCTATTGATTACGTCACTCTAACTACACTGGTGATAAAAGAGTGGTTAATTGAACAGGGTAAGGAGCTTGCAGAAGATGAACTTATGCATAGAGTCATTCTAAGCTGTAAAAAGATCCATAAGTATGTGGAACAGCGTATAAGTGACAGAACGGAATTGACGGGAGAGGAATTTACCTTTATTGAGGCAGAGCAGTCTTTATTATTCGGACATTTGCTTCATCCCACACCCAAAAGTAAACAAGGACTAACAGATCGAGAGGACATCCTTTACTCTCCTGAACATAAAGGTCGTTTTCAGCTTCACTATTTCAGTGTAGATCCGTCATTAGTAGTCCAGGATTCTGCCCTGTCTCTATCTGCATCTGACCTGATTTTAGAAGATATGAAAGAATCGGTGGATGCGAAATGGATTGAACAGCTTAGAATAAACCAGCGCATGCTTATTCCAGTTCATCCTTTGCAGGTGCCAATTTTACTGGAAAAACCGAGTGTTCAGAAACATTTGGCATCTGGGGCGTTACAAGATGTAGGTTCCATAGGGAAATGTTTTACTGCAACCTCTTCCTTTAGAACCGTTTACAGTCCTGAGTCTAAATTCATGTACAAATTTTCTGTCCCGATTAAAATTACCAATTCACTGCGAGTGAATCAACCGAAGGAACTTGCTAGAGGGGTAGAGGTTTCTAAGTTATTAAAAACAAATTTGGGAAGTGAATTAAAGCTGGCCTACCCACATTTTCATCTTATTCAAGATCCCGCTTATATGAATCTTCAAATGAAGGAAGAAATTTCGGGTTTTGAGGTAGTGATTCGAGAAAATCCATTTTATGAAAACAGCGATCAAACCACGTTGATTGCTGCGCTAGTCCATGATTCAGCTTACGACAGTGATTCTAGAATTCATTCCATAATTAGCGGGATTGCTCAAAGAGAAGAACGCTCATTGGAAGAAGTGAGTTTAGATTGGTTTAACAATTATCTAAATATTTCTCTGGAACCTATTCTATGGTTGTTTGATAACTATGGGATTGCTTTAGAAGCTCACCAGCAAAATTCAATCATTCAGTTGAAAGATGGTTATCCGGAGAATTTTTATTACCGAGATAATCAAGGATATTACTTTTGTAAATCGAGAGCAAAAAAATTGGAAGATTTACTGCCGGATTTAAATGAAAAAAGTGACACGATTTGTGACGATGAGGTAGCTGAAGAACGGCTTCGCTATTACTTCTTTTATAATCATTTGTTTGGATTGATCAACGGATTTGGTACGAGCCTGCTTATTGAAGAAGACAAACTTCTGGATGTAGTAAGAGAAAAGTTGAAATCACATTCCTCGTCCAGACTGCTGACTAGTTTACTCGAAGAGCCCATGCTCCCATGTAAAGCGAACCTGTTGACCCGTATGTATGATATGGACGAGCTGACAGGGCCGATGGAATCGCAGTCTATTTACACAAAGGTCGATAATCCGTTGGTGACCAAGGAGAAATGCAGCTATGAACTATGATTTTGAGTGCTATGACAAACATCTGCAGCAAACGATTGCTTTTCGTAAAGTAAAGGATGAGGATCTTGAACAAATTCATAAATGGATGAATGAGCAGCATGTTTCTCCCTTTTGGAATTTGAATATACCGCTTGAACCTTTTAAATCGCACTTAGAAAAGGCTTTGGCTGATCACCATCAGTCACTGTATTTAGGAATGATAGACGGAAAAGTTATGAGTTATTGGGAATGTTACTGGGTTAAAGGAGATGTGGTAGAGCGCACCTATTCCAACTCCGCTTATGATCAAGGTGTGCATTTATTAATAGGTGAGAAAGCGTTTCTTGGAAAGGGTTATTCACTTCCTTTACTTCGCGCCATGGTACGTTTTCAATTTCAAGTCATGCAAACAAAGAAAATCATAGCCGAACCTGACGTGCGCAATGAGAAGATGATCCATGTTTTTAATAAGTGCGGGTTTAAGCCTGTTAAACAAATCGATTTGCCAGACAAACAGGGATTGCTCATGTTTTGTCACCGTCACGATTTTGAAAAGAAAGAGGCTGTTATATGAAACCTTCCATTTATTCATCTGGCTACGTTTACGATGTCATCGGCATAGGGATTGGACCCTTTAACTTAGGTATGGCTGCTTTATTAGAATCAGTCCCAGAAGTCAATTCATTATTTTTGGAAAAAGAATCAAACTTTCAGTGGCATCCTAACATGATGATCGAGGGAACGACGCTGCAGGTGCCTTTTTTAGCAGATTTAGTCAGCATGGCGGATGTGAAGAACGAGTATAGTTTTTTAAATTATCTCCAGGAACATCATAGACTTTATCAATTTTATTTTTTAGAAAAATTTCACATTCCTAGAAAAGAATATAATCATTACTGCCAATGGGTAAGTGAACAGCTGACGTCCTGCCGATTTGGCAGGAACGTAAGCAAAGTCTTTCCTATAGAAAAGGATGGCCAGACTCTTTATCAAGTATCGGCTGAGAATCCCCAAACGAATGAGATGGAGCAATATTTAACCAAGCATGTGGTGATGGGAATTGGAACGGTGCCGGCAGTTCCTGAACCATTCCGCCAGCATTTGGGTTCTACGGTGTGCCATACCTCCGATTATCTGGCAAACAAAGAAAAGTGGGACAGCGACCAATCTGTAGTGGTCATTGGCTCTGGGCAGAGCGCGGCAGAAGTATTCCTCGATGTGGCTAAAACGCAAAAGGAAGGAGAAGGAAATTTACAGTGGTATACCCGTTCTAAAGGTTTCTTCCCAATGGAGTATTCGAAGCTTGGGCTTGAATATTTCTCGCCCGATTATACAGATTTTTTCTATCAGTTGACTCCATCCAAAAAGGATCAGTTAATCCAGGACCAAGACCTTCTTTATAAGGGAATCAGTGCAGAAACCATTGGTCAAATTTATGATCATTTATATGAGCAGTCGATAGGGAACGTTTCCCCAAATATTCAGCTGCAAGCAATGACGGAAATCACCAGTATAAATAAAACGGACACAGGCTGGAGATTAGGTGGTTTGCACTCAATTAAAGAAGAGAAGGTCGCAGCAGATGCAGATATCGTGGTTCTGGGTACCGGTTACCGGCCCGCCCTTCCCGATTTTCTCAACGAACTAGAAGAGTGGATACCTAAAGATGAACACGAGCGGTACTTCATTAAGAAAGACTACCGTTTAGAGAATCAAATCCATGCGGAAGGTGAAATCTTTATACAAAACGGAGAGCTTCATACTCACGGAGTAGGAGCCCCTGATTTGGGGCTTGGAGCTTATAGAAATGCAGTGATTATTAATCAAATTGCAGGCAGAGAAGTGTACCCGGTTCAATTAAAGAATGTCTTTCAAACTTTCGGAGTAAATAAGGCAAACAAACATTCTTCGGTCACTTCTTATTCATAAAACGGTACACTCAATTATTTTTATTAGGAAAGCAGGGATATAATGTTATTCAAAAAAGATGTTCAAGATACTCTTAAACCTTCATCTTGGAAAAAGGTCAATCAAAAATTACAAGCCAAAATGCTCTCAGAGTACATGTATGAAGATATGATTCATCCTGAAGTGGTCGCCAACAGGGCAGAGGAACTTGTATATGAATTAACGATCTCGCCTAAGAAAAAATATCGATTTCAAGCAGCTCGGCGTTTATTCGACAGCTATGATGTAAGGGGGCAGACCATCCAAGTGATGGATGAGGCTGGCATTAGAGATGCAAGCAGTGCAATTGAACTGTTAACTGATCTACAGGAATGGATTAACATGTCCTCTGAAACAACGGGCCACCTGATCAAGGAATTGAATGCGACTTTAATAGCAGACGCTCATCATCAGGAGAGGACTGCCAAATCTTCTGATGAATTGATTCAGCTGGATTACGCTGAATTAGAAGGGTTTATGAAAGGCCATCCTTGGATTACTTATAACAAAGGAAGAATTGGCTTTGGATATGACGACTATCTAGCTTATGCTCCAGAGAAGCAAGAGGAAATCCGGCTGTGCTGGGTTGCTGTCCATCGCAGTTATGCTGAGTTTCGATCCGTGGCTGGTTTAAACTATCCGGATTTAATAAATCAGGAATTGAGTCAGCAGGAACAGAATCGTTTTGCAAATGAGGTTCAGGAAGCGGGAAAAGATCCGGCAGAATATTACTTTTTACCCGTCCATGAGTGGCAGTGGAAAAATATTCTGATTTTAAACTTTCCTGAGGAATTGGCAACTAACATCCTGATACCACTTGGACAAGGAGATGATATCTACCTTCCGCAGCAATCCATTAGAACATTTGTGAATCGAAGTGCAGTTAAAAAACATCATGTTAAGTTGCCGATGAGCATATTAAATACTCTTGTCTACCGCGGTCTTCCGGCAGAACGGACCATAGCGGCACCTAGAGTTACGGAGTTAATTAAAGGCATTTTTGAGCAGGATTCCTTTCTAAAAGAGGAGTGCAGGGCGATTATGCCAGGGGAAAATGCAAGCATTAATGTGGATCAAACACATTTCACCCAGGTGAAAAACGCTCCTTATCAATACCATGAAATGCTGGGTACCATTTGGAGGGAGAGCATATACACTTATCTTGAAGAAGGTGAGCAAGCCATCACTCTAGCTGCCTTAATCCATAAAGATCATAACGATAAACCTTACGTGACTAGTTTAATCAATTCTTCAGGCTTAGAAACTGAGGAATGGATAAGTCAATTATTTGAAGTGGTGATGGATCCGCTTCTTCATTATCTCTATCAGTATGGGATTGTATTTTCACCGCATGGCCAAAATACGATTTTAGTCCTGAAAGATGGAAAGCCGCACCGGCTCGCTATAAAGGATTTCGTCGATGATGTGAATATCACCGATCAAGCATTCCCGGAACTAGGAGAATTACCGTACGATCTGAAATGCGTTTTAAGAAGTGAACCCCCGGAAGGCTTAACTCAGTTCATTTTTACGGGCTTATTTGTTTGTCACCTACGCTATTTAAGTCATATTCTAATCAATCACCATTACTTATCGGAAGAGAAATTCTGGAGTCTGCTTGCTGAGTCCATCCTGAATTATCAAAAACGATTTCCACATTTAAATGAAAGGTTTGAGTTGTTTAACTTCTTTAAACCAGAAATGACTAAACTGTGTTTAAATAGAAACCGGATGGTGGATTACGGTTATGAAGATGGTGATGACCGACCACATGCTTCTGAGTATGGAAAAGTGAAGAATCCTTTATTTTTATTTAAAGAAAAAGTCTATTTTTGAACTCCTAGTAGTTCAAAGGTTGGGGTGCAGCTTACAGTTTGATTTCAAAACCTCAGGGTATGTTACAAGACGTCGAACTACCTGCCTGTTTCCTGTTAGAATCGCATATAAACCTTTAAACGGGGAATATACTAATTGTAAGACAATTAAACCCTAGGAGGGGATTCCATGGTTTGGCTGTGGTTATTAATTCCAGCAGCAATCATTGCGGTTGCGATTTACTTTGAAAGAAGAGGAAAGCGTGAAGCCCAGGAATCAGAAATGACGATGAAAGATCACACTGTTTTAGAAGAAGATTATATTGAACATGGGGCAGGAAATGAATCTTCTAAGCCCGAAAATTTATAAATAATGATGCCAGAGGGGCTCTGCCTTTTCTGGCATTTTTTGTTGGAAGGGCTAGTGGTTGTTCAATTCTTCAACGGAGCAGTGAATCATGTGACATGATAGAATGTAGAATAGTTTTATAATGCGGAATGGGAAGCCAATGATGTTGTTTGTGATCCTATTCATTACTTTACATGTGCCGATTGTTAAAGAACAGCAAGCGTCCCTTTAATATAGGAATGGAGCTAATGTTTATTTGAAATCAAGTCTTTAAGTATAAGGGAAGGATTGTTGATTTCGAGTTGTTTGGGTCCGTTACTAACAATTAGAGTAGGGTGGCGCAGGAAATAACTCGCTTTCCTGTGGGGTCTTGCCTAGCACCTTCTCCCACGGGAGTCTCGTCATTTCCTGCGCCACCCATCGTATTATGAGTGAACAGCCCCATCCAAGTCACCAAAAACGATTCTAACCACTCTATAATCATGATTATAACCAAGCGAGCCTTTTCTACATTGTTTAAGAAGCCTTTATTTTTGTCCAATATTAATGCGTACACAAGGAGTTTAGACTGATGCTGCAATCCATCAATGTATATTTGCAAAAAATCATGCCCTTTATCACGCCTGTCGGTGTAGTGCTTGGGGTTACTTTCTCAGGCTGGCTGGATACCTTCATATATTTAGTGCCTTGGATCTTTGCTTTTATGACTTTCTCCGGAAGTTTAAATTCCAACTTCACGGACTTAAAGAAAGTTCTCAAGCATCCTCTGCCTCTTGTCGTATGTTTACTTGTCCTCCATGTTTTCATGCCTCTGCTTGCTTTAGCAACGGGAAGCATACTGTTTCCAGGCGATTCTTATACAGTGACAGGATTAATCTTATCCTTTCTTATTCCTACGGGGATTACTACTCTAATCTGGGTTTCGATTTATAAAGGGAATGTAGTTCTTACTCTTTCCATCATTCTTGTAGATACTTTACTAGCTCCTTTCGTTGTCCCCTTTGTACTTAGAATATTTGTCGGGACCGCAGTAGAAATGAGCGTTGCGGATATTATGTCTGGATTGATTTGGATGATTGTAATCCCTTCTCTTCTTGGGATGGTTGTGAATCAATTTACTAAGAAGCAAACGAGTGTTAAGTTAAGCGCCGCCCTGTCACCTTTTACTAAATTAGGAATTGGAATTGTAGTAGCGATTAACAGTTCAGGAGTTGCGCCTTTCCTTAAACAAATCAATGGGAAACTGTTGGCCATAGGCGGTACGGTTCTGGCATTAGCCATTCTTGCTTATGCTACAGGTTATGCTGCCGGAAAATTATTTAAGCAGCAGGAGGATGTTATCGTTTCGTTAACCTATAATAGCGGGATGAGAAATATCAGCGGAGGAGCCGTTATCGCGATTACTTACTTTCCTGCACCTGTGGCCGTACCTGTTATAGTGGGGATGCTGTTTCAGCAGATTCTTGCGTCTTTTACAGGATTTATCCTTTCGAGGAAGTCGAGGTCAACTCCTGTGTTAGAGAAGAAGCTTTCGTAGAGGCAGTATTTTCGTTTTTGAGAGCTGGGTACTTCGAACAGCACTCATAAAAAAATAGCGTGCAGAGAAGTGACTGGCTTCACTGCACGCTGAGCGTTTATCTTTGAATTCTATTTATAGGTTGAGAACAAACAGTTTATCTCTTGTCATAGATTCTATACTTCTCCGCACCCCTTGAGATCCTAGCCCTGAACTTTTCGCCCCGATAAATGGGAAGTGGTCGGGGCCGCGCTCCGTTTTAGCATTTAATTGAACAGAGCCGACTTCTAATTCTGCGCCGAGTTCGATCGCTTTTTGTACATCTTTCGTGAATATACTTGCCTGCAGACCATACTCAGAAAGGTTGGCAAGTTTGATCATTTCTTTTTCCGTCTGCACTCGGATAATAGGCAGGACAGGACCAAACGGCTCTTCCCAGGCCACTCGCATATCTTCGTTAACGAAATCAAGCAAGGTAGGATGGATGATATTCTCCTTACGTTTATTTCCGACGGCTACGCGTGCCCCTTTCTCTACAGCTTCTTGAATTAATTCTTCTACATAATCCGCTGCCTGCTCATTAATGAGCGGGGAAATGTCTGCTTCCTCTTTGTAGCTGCCTACCGTAAGTTTTTCTATTTCTACTTTAAGCTTTTGGACTAAATCCTCTGCAATTTCATTTTGCACGAGTACACGTTTGATCGCTGTACAGCGTTGACCGGAATAAGAGAAAGCACCGCTGACAATTTGTTTAACAGCAAGGTCAAGATCGGCATCTTTAAGTACTAATGCTGGATCCTTCCCGCCTAATTCGAGCACAACAGGGATCATTTTGGTTTTCTCCGCAATTGCCTGACCGGTTTTTGTACTGCCGGTGAATGTGACCATATTTATTTTTGGATGAGTGACGAGAAAGTCCCCAATTTCAGAGCCTTTACCTGTAATGAATTGAATGACTTCTTTAGGAATATCGGTTTCTAATAAAGCTTCGATCATAAGTTTCCCACTTAAAGTTCCCTGAGAAGCCGGTTTGAAGACGACAGTATTGCCGGTCACTAAAGCTGGAGCTATTTTTGAAGCGGCTAAATTCACTGGATAATTAAAGGGAGAAATGGCTAGAACGACGCCTAAAGGTTCTTGTTCTACCATAGCAAGCTTTGAAGAGGAGCCGCCTTTAAAGGAGTCTCCTCTCATGATGTCGCCTTGAGCTCGGACTCCTTCTTCTGCTGTATACCGAATTAAATCCGCTGTACGAACAACTTCTTTTCTAGCTGCGGCTATCCCTTTACCTACTTCATGAGAGATCATGGAAGCAATATCTTCCTGCTTCTCCACTAAACGGTCAGCCCAGTCATGCAGAATCCTGGCCCGATCGTGAAGATTATAGTTTTTCCACTGTTTTTGAATAGAGACAGCTTTTTGAATGGCTTGATTGACTTCCTTTTGTGACATAAGGCTAATTTTTCCTAACTCCATTTCTCCGGTTACAGAATAAATCGCTCTTTCATTTTCGACTACTAAATTTTTAATAGTATGTCACTCCTTGTTTATATTTTTTAAATATTCTGATTGTTAATTATAAAAAGAAATGGATTGATTTCTCAATGATCAAATTAGTCAAAACGAGGTCAGTTAAGCGTTTACATTGGAATCATGCTCATTCTATATCGATTTAACGCGTTGTTTTGCTAAAATAAATTGCAGGTGTGTAAAAATAGTGTAAATTTCCTTTTATTAGGATTTTTGATTTTTAATCTCTGCAGGATAGTGTAGAATCATTAGTAACATGGTACGATAGAATTAGATAATAGATCTTTAGAACTAGTAATTAGGTGAGGAGATATACGAATGGGGCGTATGCAGGATTTATTTAAAGCGAATTTTGATAAGGATTCCGTTCAGCTTCCCTATGGAGAAATGGTTGACACGCTAATGAATGGAATATCAGACTTTATATTTCTGATGGCAGTAGAAGAGGACCTGTCATTTACTTATGTTTATCTCAACCGTTCAGCGGAAAAATATCATCTCCTTCCTAAATCGAAATGGGAGGGAAAGCGGATGGAAGATATTCTTGAGAAAGAGAAAGCAGAACATCTTGCGGAGGAATATCAGAAAGTGGTAAATACGGGCAGCCCTCATACATACGAAGACCAGATGATCGTGAATGGTTTTACCTTTAACGGTCATACTCTGCTCACACCATTAAAGAATGAGGATCATCAAGTCACTCACATATTAGCCATTACCAGAG
The DNA here is from genome assembly GCA_963739045.1 of uncultured Bacillaceae bacterium. Taxonomy (GTDB): domain Bacteria; phylum Bacillota; class Bacilli; order Bacillales; family Halobacillaceae; genus Halobacillus_B. The sequence goes on from CAVTYY010000004.1 coordinate 410,777, forward strand.
ATATTACAGATTTAGTAGAAAAAGAGAAGCAGCTTAAACGGATTAATGCGGAATACCATTCTCTAATGAAACACACGGCTGATGCTATCCTGATTGTAGATATGGAAGGAAAAGTGCAGGAATTTAATCCCGCTTTTCAAAAATTGTACGGATTTGAGCGGTCAGAATTGCAAGATACTCATTTTCCTTTCATTCCAGAAGAGTTGCAGCCGGAAGCGCATGGGCTGCTCAGAAAAGCAGTAGATGGAAACTATACTTCATCATTTGAAACGGTGCGCAGACGTAAGGATGGAACAAAAGTAGAGGTGGAAATTACCGTCTCTCCCATTCATGGGGAAGAGGACAAAGTGATCGCAGTAAGTTCGATTATCAGGGATATTTCCGAGCAAAAGCAAATTGCCCGGAAATTGGAAGGCAGTCGGCATCGTTATCATTCATTGTTTCAATACAATCCTCACCCTGTTTTAAGGCTTAGCAGCGCCGGAGATATCTTAAAAGCGAATCCAGCTTCTCTTACTATGTTGAATACGAGCCAGGAAAGGCTGTGGCACACTTCCATTCTGCAATGGATTCCGGAGGACAAGCTGGAGGAAGTCAGGAGTCATATTAATGGATTTCTAGAGGAACAGACTTCTTTTCAAACCTGTTTTAAAGTAGCTGGTGAAGAACGCATTGTGAATGTATTCCTTGTACCTATTTTAGATCACCAGCAAAAAGTAGGGATGTATGCGGTGCTTGAAGATGTTACTGAGAAAAAATACGCGCTGGACAGGCTGAAACAGAGCGAAGAAAAGTTTCAGTTAATCGCTAATCACTCTCAGGATTTAATCACGGTATTTTCTCCTAAAGGAAACATTATGTATGCCTCTCCCTCTCATCAGCAGCTTATGGGGATAGATCCATTAAGTATGGATTTTGATAAAGTAGTGAAGTTTCTTCATCCAGAAGATTTGCCAGAGGTCATTGGGTTGTTTAAGCAATTTAATAATTCATCTCATTCCTTTACTATGAAAGTTCGCCTGCTAAATGACCAGGGTCAATGGATATGGCATGACTGCAGGGGGAATCCCGTTCTTTCTGAAGACGGAAAGGTAAGCCATATTGTATTAGTGGCCAGAGATATTACAAGACAAGTCAGCTATGAAAAGCAGTTAAAGGAATTTGCATATTATGATTATTTGACTGATCTGCCGAACCGGAGATTTTTTGAAGATCAAATGGAGAACCTGATTGAAAATTCTAAGCATAATCATACGATCATGGCGCTTCTTTATTTAGATGGGGACAGCTTTAAGCAAATTAATGATCAGTATGGTCATGACAAAGGCGACGAGTTTCTAAGAGCTGTGGGCGAGAGGCTGAGCAAGTGGATACGAGAAGGGGATTTGGTGGCGCGAATCGGAGGAGATGAGTTTGCGGTTTTACTAAATAACCTGTCCAGAAAAGAGCAGGCGGTAGAAATTTCCCAGCGATTATTAGACCGTCTGCGTATTCCTTACCAGGTAGGCAGCCTGTCTATTTTGTCTTCGTTCTCCATTGGCGTGGCCAGTTTTCCGTCGGACAGTGAAACGATGGAAGGGTTATTCCGATTGGCGGATCAGGCACTATATGCTGGGAAGAAAAAAGGAAAAGATCAAATTTATTTATATGATGATTTAGTTTAAAGAGGATGGGACATAAGGAAATGCTACCAATATAAAGACGAAATTAAGGGAAGTGCAGTGGTTTACCCTGGAGGAACGCTCCGGAAATACACTCCGCTTTTCGCGGGCGTCTGGTGTGCTTTCTCGCGCCCTGCGGGGTCACACCTATGGCTTCCTCCCTCAGAAGTCTCCGTGTACTTCCTATGCTGGAATGGTTGATATTTTTCGCTTCCATTCTCCTTTGTTCATCTGTAGAGACAAAGCAATAAAACGGAAAACGTAAGGATACTTTCTGTGGAAACGTCTAGAATCCTTGCATCAGCCAGGAAAAAATCCGAACGATGATGGAAGATGTCGATAACATTTCATCATCGTTCGGGTTTAATATTTGCTAATTCTGTCTTAGGCTCTTTTTGGTTAGTCAGTCCGGTATTTCATTAAGGTTCTGAATAATATAATCGGGTTGAGAACCAAGCTCCGGCCATTTCATTTGATTTCGGTTTACCCAAGCTGTATGAAAGCCGAATTGAGCAGCTCCGGCAATATCCCAGGGGTTGCTCGAGAAAAATAGAATCTCTTCTTTCTTTTCGCCGAGTTCATCTTGAGCATATTGATAAGCTTTCGGGTGAGGTTTGTATATTTGTTGATCATTTGCACTTAGTAATCCAAACATTTGAGTAAGCTGATTATATCTTAACAAGGGCTCCAGCATATCGCGAGTTCCATTAGAGAAGATGGTGAACTTTTTTTCAGCATGCTTTTTAGCTAGAGTGGAGACTTCCTTATAGGGAGTCAGTTTTTCATATTGCTTCATCAGGGTTTTAACGGTTTCCTCTTCTTCCTCTTCGCCGCTATAAGCAAGCGCGTCCAATAAAGCCCATTGGGTAATCTTATCAAATGGCTCGTACCCTTGAATTAATTGCCTTACTAGAAAATAATGAATTTGCCGGCTTCGCCATTCCTGACTAATGACTTCGCCTTTATCTGGGAAAATCTCATGAATTTTATCTTTTACTGAATGGACATCAAATAACGTCCCATAAGCATCAAATACATAGGCTTTGTAGCTCATAAATCACCACTCTCCTTTCAAGTTGCGGGTTCCCCATATCTTTCTTCTATAAACAAATGGCCTAGAGAGAAAGGGGACAGGAGTCTCTTGAGTAGACATGATTCGACATGTTCACAAAAAGTTCATGGGGCAGTTTTATCTTTTCCGTTCTCTATTGTTTAGTTTTCATGATATGATTTGGTATGGAGATGCTAAGATTAATCGTTATTTTAAATAGAGAAAGGGTAAGACCATGAAGAAATTTTCTATTTTGACAACCTTCGTTACGTTTCTGGCACTTATACTTGGGAATGTAGTGGTAGCTACTAATTCCGGTGATGCTTGTGGAACAACGTGGCCTGTCTGTAAAGGATCGGTTTTTCCGAACTTTACGAATTACCGTATGATTATTGAATATTCGCACCGTCTGATGGTGCCGCTACTAGTTTTTCTAACCGTAATTAATGCTGCCGGTGCTCTGTACAAGTATCGCAAGCGGCGTTCGGTATTAATTCTTTCCGTCTTGAGTTTACTGCTTTTGGTTCTTCAATCACTGGTTGGAGGGTTTAATGTTTTGTTAGGAACTCCTCCAGGCTTTACGACATTTGATGTTACGTTCAGCCAGGCACTGCTTCTTGACTTAGTACTGCTTACGTATAGTTTACATGAGCGGCAGACTAGCTTTTCGCAAATTGAAAGAGAAAAAGTTTCCATGAGCTACAAGGCATTTATGATTGGCTATCTTCTTTATTTAGTCCAAATTATTTTAGGTGCTTTCTTTAAACACAGCCGGGCAAGTAATGTGATGATGGACATTCCTGCTGTAGAGTACTTAGTCACTAATGAAAATATGGCCAACATGATCTACTCTCTTCACTGGGTTGCAACGGTCGTTATTTTTGTAGCCGCGCTATGGTTCGTGATTTATGCCTCCAAATTTGGATACCATGTGACATTGGCCTGGTTATACTTTATCAGTATTATACTGAATGCGGTGGTCGGCTTTGTGATCGTTATCACAGGTAATATCATTCTTGCTTCATCGATCCATATGATCATTTCTACGATTACGATGGTCATTGGTGGTTCTATTATGGGAAGCTACTGGTTTAAGCAGCAAAAAAACCCGCTGTGATTTTGCATGAGAAAAAAATATATTCATCAGAAAACCCCAACCATTTTTTAATGGTTGGGGTTTTCTTTGTGCGGCGATCCATAAAAGTGCCGCTTCGTTCACGTGCTTCTGTTTCCGTGGGCTCTTCATCTGCCTTGATACGATTTAATAAATCAATTCTTGAAGCTCTTCTTCTGTCAAGGAAGTCAGCATAGATTCACCCGGCTGAATAATTTGATTAACGAGATCCTTTTTCTTTTGCTGCAGCTGATAAATCCGTTCTTCAATAGTGCCCTCAGAAATCATTCGTATCACTTGGACGACTTTTTCCTGGCCAATTCTATGAGCACGCCCTGCTGCTTGTTCTTCAATGGCTGGGTTCCACCATAAATCATAGAGAATGACAGTATCAGCTCCGGTAAGGTTGAGGCCGGTTCCACCTGCCTTTAAAGAAATAAAGAAGGCTTCTTTTTCCCCTTGGTTAAACCGTTCAACCATATCCATTCTCTGATCTGACTTAGTCCTTCCGTCTAAATAGAAGCTGTCAAGTCCTTCCGCCGATAATTGATCGTGCAGAATCGTCAGCATACTTGAAAATTGGGAAAAGATCAGCATGCGGTGACCGCCTTCTTTTAGTTCTTGACTAAGTTCCTTCAACTGTTCAAGCTTTCCAGAATAGCCTTCATAATTTTCAAGGAAAAGCGAAGGATGGCAGCAGATTTGCCGCAGTCTAGTCAGTCCGGCTAAGATTTCCAGCTTGCCTCGCTGAATCCCTTTAACAGCGATGGTTTCCTGAATATCGTGTTGGATCTTCTCCAAATAAGCTAGATAGACTTCTTTCTGGGTACGTGTCAGCTCTGAATATTGAACCGTTTCAATTTTATCTGGAAGCTCTTTTAGCACTTCAGTCTTCATTCTTCTTAATATAAATGGACGAGTCATTCGTGCCAATTTCTCAGGTTTTAATTGCAGAAACTTCTTTTTACTGCTGTAAAAGCCAGGCATAATTGTTCTGAATAAAGACCATAGCTCGTTTAATGAATTTTCAATCGGTGTGCCGCTTAATGCGAAACGATGCTTGGCTTTAATGTTTCTGGCTGCTGCAGCGGTCTTCGTCGTTTCATTTTTAATGGCTTGAGCTTCATCTAGAATTAAAGAATGGAATCTTTGATCTTTATACAACGATTCATCCTGACGTAACAGTGGATAAGAAGTAATCCATAAATCGCTGTTTTTTGCTTCGTTTACTGCCTCCTCACGTGAAAGTTTATCGCCGGTTATAACGGTGGCTGATAAATCTGGAGCAAACTTTTCTACTTCTTTTCGCCAATTATAAATAAGTGAGGAAGGGGCGACAATGAGTACTGGATTTTGTAATCCGCCATGCTCTTTTTCATACAATAAGAAACTGATGGTTTGAAGCGTTTTTCCAAGTCCCATGTCATCAGCAAGCACACCGCCTAACTGATAAGTGGCGAGTGTCTTCATCCATCGGAATCCCGTCAACTGATAGGGCCTAAGCTCCGCCATCAATCCTTCAGGCGGGTCAATATTAAACGTCTGAGGAGACTGTAAATGGGTAACGAGCTCAGAGAATTTCTCATTACGCTCTTCTTTTCCTGGATTCAGGACATGATCCACCTGAAGGCTGCGCGCTTGAGAGACTTTTACCGTTTCGTTATCAATATCTCCTGCCGTTAAATCAAGTTCTGACGCCAGCTGCTGGAATTTCTCAAATGAATCTGTAGTGAGCGACAATAACGTTCCGTCTGATAAGCGGTAATATCGTTTTCGTTCGATCGCTGCTTTCATGGCTTCGGTAACATCATTGGAACTAATCCCATCAATGCCGAAGCTGATATCCAGCCAGCTTCCGTCCTGTTCAATTTCAATCATCGGTTTTAAGGCACGTTCCTGCTGATTCAGCATATTTCTCATGGAGGAGGACAAATAGACGTTGGCTACTTCCTGCAGCCGTGGGAGAAATTCGCTCATGAATTCGTCAAGGACCTCTTCATCCTCAATATAAACAATTTCTCCATCAAACTTAAATTCCGCATCCTCAATAATTTGAATGATAGCTTGTTCGATTTCTGTATCTCTTTTTATGATCAGCTGCTGCTGTTCCTTCTCTTTAAAAGGATTAATGAGGGAGTCCCCGTATTTGAATTTCACCTCGATGGTAAGCGTCCAGCTGCTGTAATCCAAGTAAATTTCTGCTTGCAGATCTTCCTGGATAATCTTTTTCTGAGCGGCTTCATCCAGCTCGATAGTGGCGATGGTTTCTAACTCAGGAAGTACATGGGAGACAACGCCTTGCATGTCTTCGTGGCTCACGGTATGGTTACCATTTGAATTATACGGTAACAGGGAGGTGAGCGTCCGAATAACTTCCTCTTTTTCACGGTCTACCGGATAGAACGAGCCTTCTTTATACAACAGGTGATAAGGGCTTAAGTAATCAAAGCTTTTTAACTTATTCATGTGCATATGAAAGTGTCCACGCTCTTCAGAAATGTAAAAAGCAAGTTCAGGAAAATCAGCATGAAGCTCAACTTTTCCTTCATAACTGCCTCGATTCATTACACTGCACGACTGTTCTGCAAGCATAGGCAGTAATTCCCGAGCGGACGCTGGAGGAATAGGCAATATCTTATGGTCGGATTGATTCCAGTGCCGATCATAGAATAGCTCCTGTTCATGGGCCTGATAGAGAAGCTGGAAGATTGCATTATCTTCTGAGGACAGCTGATGCTCTGACGGGTCATAGCTGAACTTTTTAGAAAAGCGGTAAGGCTTCTGCTGCTGAATATGCTCCAGCAGTTCTCGAATGTTTTTAATTACATAGGAATAGTTTTCTCCAAGTTTCAGTTCGAGTCCAAGATTTTTGGAACCTAATAAGGTTTGGATGTGGAGGATATATTCGATATTTAACGTTTTCTTCCCCTGGCCACTATAACGGTTTTCACGTTTTTGGCGGAAAGATTCATAAAGCCTGGACGTAAATAAACGATCATGTGTAGTCATCACTTTAGACGGTGAAATGGCTGGCTCACTAGACGCAGGTGCTGCTTCTTTAATCGCCCATTCGCGGATCGCAATAAGAACCGCCGCTATGTGTTTGCAGCTGTAATAGCTTTCATAAGCAGGACATTCACAGGTGGCTTCCAAATCATCATCTTCAAAAAAGAAAACGCGCACTTCATAATCGTGAGTGCCCGTCACTACAGCCCGCCAGGAACGAATGGCGCTGTTATGGGCGAGACCATAGACTTTCCCTGTTTCATAATACTGCTTGCCGCGCTGATAAAATGTAGGTCCGGTAATTTTCTTAATATCATTAGGTTGTAATAAATATGACTGCATAACTGGCATCCTTACTATCTTTTTTTTCATTATAACAGGTTAAGGGCTTGTTTATCTTCCTATAAAACGGACTAGTTTTAGAAAGTATTTATTTATACCCGTTTATAGTATCCAATTCTATGCTGTGCTTATCCAATATAAGGAGAATGAGACAGGCGGAGGATTGATTTTCGCGGGTGGTTGTGCTACCTTTCAAGGTAGAAGTTTTTTATAAATCTGGCAGGCCGCTCTTGGAGTGAGCGGCTTTTTTATGGAGTGAATCGGCCAATGTGATACGTATATCCTGCCTGAATGACTTTACAGCCAACTGAATATAAGTACTGGAGGATATGGCGATGAATTATTTAGATGAAATGAAAAAACGTCGAACTTTTGCAATTATTTCGCACCCGGATGCCGGGAAAACGACGATGACGGAAAAAATGCTGTTATTTGGGAACTTGATTCGTTCTGCTGGAACGGTTAAAGGGAAGAAATCTGGCAAGTTTGCTACTTCTGACTGGATGGAAATTGAGAAGCAGCGCGGAATTTCAGTAACGTCCAGTGTCATGAACTTTCCTTATAAAGATTACCAGGTCAATATCCTGGACACCCCAGGTCACGAAGATTTCAGTGAGGATACTTACCGCACGCTGACAGCTGTTGACAGCGTGGTCATGGTGATCGATGGAACAAAAGGGATAGAAGCCCAGACCATCAAATTATTTAAAGTGTGTAAAATGCGCGGCATTCCTATCTTCACTTTTATTAATAAAATGGACCGTGAAGGACGAGAGCCATTTGATTTAATGGAAGAAATCGAACAGACGTTGGACATCGAAACTTATCCCATGACGTGGCCGGCAGGAATGGGAAAAAGATTCCTCGGCGTGTTTGACCGAAATCAAGAACATTTCGTGCACTACACTGGGAACGAGAAGGAAGAATATATTCCTTACGAGGATCTGGATCAGCGCCCTGAAATTAAAGAAAACGCCACCTTCCAAGAGGCAGAGGACGAAATGCTTTTACTCGATGAAGCGGGAGATACCTTTGATATGGATAAGGTGATGAAAGGCGATCAAACTCCTGTATTCTTCGGGAGTGCTCTTGCTCCATTCGGTGTAGAAACCTTTTTTAATACGTTTATAGATATGGCCCCTCAGCCGGCACCGAGACGGTCTACTGAAGGGATTGTTTCACCGGAGCATGAGGAATTTTCAGGGTTTATTTTTAAAATTCAGGCCAATATGAATCCACAGCATAGAGACCGTATTGCCTTTGTCCGCATTTGTTCTGGTAAGTTTGAGCGCGGCATGAATGTAACTCTGTCACGAACAGGGAAAACCTTTAAACTGGCCCAGTCTCAGCAGTTTGTAGCTTCCTCCAGAGGAACGGTAGAAGAAGGGTATGCGGGAGATATTATTGGGATTTACGATCCGAACGTATATCGAATCGGTGATACTATTGTCACAGGTAAGCAGAATTTTCAATATGACGAACTGCCTCAGTTCCCTCCAGAGCTGTTTAAAAAAGTCACAGCGAAAAATGTAATGAAATCTAAGCAGTTCAAAAAAGGACTGGAACAGCTGGTTCAAGAAGGTGCCATCCAGCTGTTTAAACGGTATCGTTTTGAAGATTACATTATTGGAGCTGTTGGTGAACTTCAGTATGAAGTATTTGAATACCGCATGAAAAATGAATACAACGTGGAAATTGAATTAACGCCAATGGGAGAGCGCATTCCCCGCTGGCTGAACCCGGACCAGGTGGATGAATCGTTATTTGACGAGAGGAATATGCTAGTTCAGGATCGTGAAGGACAGCCGCTCGTATTATTTAAAAATGATTTCTCATTACGATGGTTTAAGGACAAAAATCCGGATATTGAAATAACGGATCTTTTTGAAGTTAATCAATACGACCAAGCCTTTGAATAATTACTTTTTACCCGCTGCAGAGAGTTTGCAGCGGGTTTTTTACATAAATTCCACCAAAAAACACTCCAAAACGATTATAATGAACAGTAGAATAGGAAGTATGGGTATTAAAATAGGAGTGGAAATGTGGAAAAAAATGCAAAATACCAAAAGCTTTTTTTTGCGAACCTTTCGAAAAAGATACACGAGTGGACAGCACGGAACGGGGTTCAAGAACAAGAGATCTATAAGCTGTTACATTCCATCACAGGTACGGCAGCTTCGATTGGATTAGATAGGATGTCGGATGCGGCACGTCAATTAAGCAAACAAGTGAAAGAGAAATCTTTAGTACTATGGAATCAGGAGGAATGGACGGAGTTCCTTCAATCCATTCTTTTATACATAGATTTAGATGCTGATTTGCCAGTAAACAAAGAGTTAACTTCCAAATTCCTCGATCAAGAGAGAGCGACGATACTGATACTAGAAAACGATTTAGGTTTTTTACAGTTCCTAAGAGAAAATCTGGAGGAACTTGGTTACAACGTATTAATGGCAACGACTCAAGATAGAGCGATGCAGCTGTTCTTTGATCAAAAGCCTGATTACTTGATCATCGATTATCACTTAAATGGTCTCACAGGCTTAGACGTTATGAATCATATCTCCTCGCACGCCACAAGTATATTAACTCCAATTATGATCATTAGCGGCGATTGTTCAGAGGAACTGGCCGAGAAAGTTTATCTGACGCATGCTCTTGACTTTGTGACAAAACCTATCAATTTTAAAGTGCTGCATGCCATGATCAGAAATCGACTATTTCACATTCAGGCATTAAAGAAGCAGATCACTACGGATCAACTAACCAACACGTTTAACCGGACTTATTTATATGACTGGCTGAATCATAAAAAAAGGGAATTTTACCGGAGTAAAGAAATTTTCTCTCTTGTAATGCTTGATTTAGATAATTTTAAGCATGTGAATGATACCTATGGACACCTGATTGGCGACCAGGTTTTGATTAAGCTTGCGCAGGAATTGAAACGAAATATAAGAGCGGAAGATGCTGTTGTAAGGTATGGAGGAGAAGAATTTATTGTTTTGATGCCGGGCATTAGTGGGCGGGACGCTGTGAAACGAATGAACGAGGTGCTGATGTCATTCAAGAATATCCAACATCATGCTAAAGGTGAAAATTTCCGTATCAGCTTTACTTGTGGAGTGACGGAGTATAATGCAGAGGAAGAGGTTGAGGACTTAATTCTTCAGGCGGACTTGGCACTCTATAAAGGAAAAAGAGCAGGAAAAGGACAAGTGAATCAATATAATCCAGAATTGGATCCCTATCTTGGAACAGGTACAGAAGATCAAGTCCACATCTCCATAGTAGATGATGATTCTATTATAAGAGAAATGCTTGCCGACCGCCTTGAAGAACTAACCTTTGCTGGAAAACCAGTGATTGTCAGCACCTATAAAACAGGTGAAATATTTCTTCAAGCGAACATACCTTCAAATGGAAAACACGTCGTACTTCTTGATGGGGTTATGCCAGGAATGGACGGCACAGAGGTCTTGAGAGATATTCGCTCGAGAGACCAGGACACCATTGTAGTGATGCTGACTGGAAGACAAAAGGATGCCGATATCATTAAAGCCTTAGAGATCGGTGCCGATGATTATATCACTAAACCATTTAGTTTAGATGAGCTTGTTGCTCGGTTAAAAAGAATCGTGAACAGGCACAAAGGAGGGGTCCGGCGATGAAGAAAATCTTAGTCGTCGACGATGAAGAGATTCTTCGTATGTTGATTACAGATACTCTGGAGGACGAAGGATATTCCATTACAGAAGCAGAAGATGGAGAGCAGGCGCTTTACTTGATAGAAAAGGACAAATTTGATTTGGTGATTCTGGATTTTATGATGCCGGGACTCACCGGAATTGAAGTCGCGGAACAAATTTGCGAAGAGAAGAAGCAGAAGACTCAGCTTCTCATGCTTACTGCTAAGACACAGACCAATGACATTGAAGAGTCAGAGCGCGCGGGTATCCAATATTTTATGGGCAAGCCCTTCAGCCCTGCTGAATTACTGATGCTTGTTAAGGAGATTCTTGAATGATCCAATACTTTAAATCCTCGATCAGAAGAAAGTTCTTTCTAGTCATGATGATAGTATTTCTTGTCATATTATCCGCCATCTCTTTGTTAGTATATTTTCAGAATGCTAATCAAGCTCATCATGTCCAGGTAAGTGAACAATTGCAGAATAAACGCGACACTATTAATAGGATTAAGGAAGATTATAACCAAATGGTTTCACGCGTGCGAGGCTATATTGCCTTTTCAAACGAAGAAGAGCTGGAAAAATCCCGTGCCTATTCCAAAGACTTATTGGATCATATTGCAGAGATTAACAAGGGTGATTGGACAGATGAGGAACTATTGGAAATATCCAGCCTCAAATTATTTGTTAATCATTACTGGGAAGATTTGATCCCAAAGGTGACCCAGTATGTAGAGTCGGGGGATTATGAAGCGATCAGGACAATTAGTCTTTCGGATACGACAGCCGAGATCAATCACTTAATCACAAATTTAGACACTATTTCTGCCAAAACGCAGCAAAGTCTAACTAATGAGAATGATAAATTCATTAAGCAGGTGGACCTGATTTCGTATGCATTAATTGGATTTATTCTAATTGTGTTCCTTATTTTATACTGGGTAACACGGAATTTGAGCAAGGGTATAGGACAGCCGTTATTCGAATTGTCCAGTGCTTCTCAGGCGCTTGCAGCGGGAAATACATACCAATTACAAACAATTGCCCGTAAAGATGAGATAGGCGTCTTACACCGTTCTTTTCAAGAAATGGCCACGCAAATCAATGAAAGAGAAGAAAGTTTATCCGCACAGAATGAAGAGCTGGTCGCTCAGCAGGGAACTCTCGAAGACTATTTAGCTGAGTTGAGAAATCTTAACTTAGCTTTAAATGAGTCTTCGATTGTAGCCACCCTGAATAAAGAAGGTAACATATGTTCTGCGAATGAGAAGCTAAGCGAAATTACCGGCTTAACAGAAAACCAATTAGAAGGGAAATCTTTCTTAAGCTTGTCTAAAAACCTTTTGAATCAGCCTTTTCATGAAGCTTTTGAGGGGGTTGATCATGGTCATGTTTGGAAAGGAGAGCTTGCCTGTTCAAGAAAAGATAACACCGTTTTCTATGGGGAGACGACGGTGGTTCCTTACGTAAATGATGAACAGGAAATCGAACAGTACATCATTATTCAGCAGGATATTACCAGTATAAAAGAAGCTGAACGACAGCTGAGAGAATCGTTAGCTGAAACAGAAGAAGCTAGAAGCACGGTGGAGAAATTAAATGCCATGAATCAGTCCCTATCCACGACGATGAGCAAGAAGCTGCTTCTAGAAAGAGTTCTGCAGCAGCTGGCAGAACTGTACAGTTTTGATCATGGCATTTTCTTTTTAATCGAATCGGAGCAATATTCTTCGATTGGCATTGAAGCTGCTGTGTTCGAAAATGGGGTGAAGGGGGCTTTTACTTATGTGATTGAGCGATTGTCTCAGCTCCAAGCTCCATTCGTCAGACAGCGCAGCAGCAGACCATCAGAAGCGGGATATTATCCACCTGCGGAGAGTTATGATTTACATTTACCAGTATTTGGGTCTACAGGTAAGCTGATCGCTGTTCTCGTATCTACTCGGATCGGTGAGACTTACCAGGATTATGAGATGGAAGCGATGGCCTCTATATTAGACCGGGCGTCCTTGTCGATTGAACGGCTGGATTCATTTGAAGTTACGGAAGTAAATCGACAGTTGAATCAGGATATTATCGATAATGTTAATGAAGGAATCTTATTTGTAGATGAAGAAGGCAGTCTCGTTCAGTACAATCAAAACTGGCTGAATTTTCTTGGTTTGCGTTTTCCTGATCAGCATAATTGGCTGCGAAAGGAATTTGATGGATGGCTGAGTCAAGTCTGCCCTCATATTGTTGACGGCGGACGGTTTGCAGCATTTTGTAATGAAGTAATCTTTACTCACCTTCATCCGACGGGAAATCTGCAGATGGAAGTTCGATCAGGGGAAGAAACCCGGATGATTAATGTTTACACCGAAACCATTTACAGAAAAGAGGAAAAAGTGGGGCTGCTGTTTGTATTTAGAGATATCACGATGGAGTTTGAAGTAAATCAAATGAAAACAAATCTAGTTGCTACAGTGAGCCATGAATTGCGGACGCCACTTGCTAGTGTGTTAGGTTACACTGAGCTTATGATTCAGCGGGATCTGACCCCTGAGCGTCAGGAAAGGTACTTGAAAACGATACACAGCGAGGCGAAACGATTAACCAATTTAATCAATGATTTTCTGGACTTGCAACGAATGGAAGCCGGCAGGGAACCCTTCAAACAGGAAGTGTTTGAATTAGATGAAGTTGATGAAAGTACTGATAGAAGGTTTTGAAATTGGTCACCCTGGTCACGAATTAATCTACTCTAATGATTCCTTCACTTCCAGCGTGCATGCGGACCGTGAGAAAATGATTCAGTTGTTTACGAACTTGATCAGTAATGCCCTTAAGTTTTCTCCAGATGGAGGAGAAATCGTCGTGGCCGTAAATAATGATAAAAAGAATGTGTATGTCCATATTTCGGACGAAGGCGTAGGGATTCCTGAACCTGAGATTTCAAAGCTCTTCACGAAATTTCACCGGATTGATAACTCTAGTCAGAGGAAAATCGGAGGAACTGGATTAGGACTTGCAATCAGTAAAGAAATTGCAGAAGTCCACCACGGGAAAATTACCGTGTTGTCTGAGCAGGGCTCAGGAAGTGTGTTTACGGTCACCCTGCCTCTGCACGAAAACCTTACTAGTCAGCAGGGGGACATTGAAAACGTGCCCCATGTAGTATTAGTCGAAGATGATCTTAGTCTTTCGGACTTGTTGAAGGATGAACTCAGAGATGCCGGCTTGAAAGTGTCTCATTACAATGAAGGAAGGTCTGTTCTTGACGTCCTTCCCACTCTTCAGGCTGATGCCTTTATCATTGATCTTACCTTAGCGGACCATGTAACTGGCTGGGAGGTTATAGCTGGCATTAAAAACTGCGGACATTTACAGGATCTGCCTATCTTTATATCAAGCGCATTGAATCAATCAAATACGGAACAAGAACTTAAAGTAGAAGGCTACTTAGTTAAACCTTATCCTCCAAGTAAACTGTCGACGGTCATATTACAAACGCTGCTTCATGACAAGAAAAAAGGACAGATACTCATTGCTAATGAAGAAGAGATACACCAAGAGTAACTTGTACCGAGAACAGGTGGATAGTGGAAGATGAGGGTTAATTAGGCACAAGGAAAACCTTATGCGTCTAAGCAGACGATAAGACCGCAAATGTTGATGAGCTGCCTCTATTTATGGAAGAATGCAGAAAACCTGAACCGTTGAAATGCCACGGTTCAGGTTTTCTTTTTTAACTGAAATTCATAAAGCTCGCGAAGTTCTTCAAATTCAGAAACCGAATGTTTGTTCGTTTCATGTTAGAATGTTAAAATATTGTGGTAAACTAATGATGAATTAGTTAGGAACGGAGGGGTCGTCATGGAGAATCAATTTGAATTGGTATCCCATTATTCGCCGCAGGGAGATCAGCCTAAAGCTATAAAAGAGCTTGTGGACGGCATCAATAGAGGTGAAAAGCATCAGACATTATTGGGTGCAACAGGTACAGGTAAAACGTTTACCATGTCTAATGTGATCCAGCAAGTGAACAAGCCAACTCTCATTATTGCCCATAACAAAACATTGGCAGGTCAATTATACAGCGAATTTAAAGAGTTTTTTCCTAATAATGCAGTCGAATATTTTGTAAGCTATTACGATTATTATCAGCCGGAAGCTTACGTGCCATCATCGGATACGTTTATTGAAAAAGATGCGAGCATTAATGATGAAATAGATAAACTCCGCCACTCGGCAACGTCCTCATTATTTGAAAGGAACGATGTGATCATAGTAGCCAGTGTTTCCTGTATCTATGGCCTGGGTTCTCCTGACGAATACCGCAGCCAGGTTCTCTCGATTCGGACCGGCATGGAGAAAGACCGTGATGAATTACTTCGTAACCTGGTAGATATTCAGTACGCTAGAAATGACATCGATTTTCAGCGTGGTACCTTTAGAGTGAGAGGGGATTCAGTAGAAATTATCCCTGCTTCACGAGAAGACCATGCGATGCGTGTTGAATTTTTCGGCGATGAAATTGATCGAATAAGAGAAGTGGATGTGCTGACAGGGGAAATCGTTGGTGACCGTGAACATGTTGCCATCTTCCCGGCCTCTCACTTCGTCACCCGTGAAGCGAAACTGAAAAAAGCCATTAAAAATATAGAAGAAGAATTAAACGTCCGCGTCAAGGAATTGAAGGATGAAAATAAATTGCTGGAAGCTCAGCGGATCGAACAGCGGACCAACTATGATTTGGAAATGATGAATGAAATGGGCTTTTGTTCGGGTATCGAGAACTACTCCCGGCATTTAACTTTCAGAGAAAAGGGAGCCACTCCTTATACTCTGCTTGACTATTTCCCAGATGACTTCCTGATTATGGCAGATGAATCCCACGTTACCCTTCCGCAGGTTCGAGGAATGTTTAACGGGGACAAAGCTCGTAAACAGGTGCTCGTCGACCACGGATTCCGTCTGCCGTCTGCTCTTGACAACCGGCCGCTCAGGTTTGAAGAATTTGAAGATCATATCAATCAGATTACGTATGTGTCCGCAACACCCGGCCCTTACGAATTAGACCATACACCTCAAGTCACTGAACAGATTATCCGTCCAACCGGTTTATTGGATCCGGAAATAGACATTAGACCGATCCATGGTCAAATTGATGATTTAATCGGAGAGATTAATAAGCGCAGTGAACGTAAGGAACGAGTACTGGTCACTACCTTAACGAAGAAAATGTCAGAGGACTTAACGGATTACTTAAAGGAACTTGGCATTAAGGTCGCTTATTTACACTCTGAAATTAAAACCCTTGAACGAATTGAAATTATCCGTGATTTAAGAAGAGGCAAATATGATGTATTAATAGGAATTAACTTATTAAGGGAAGGGTTGGATATTCCTGAGGTTTCGCTCGTAACGATTTTGGATGCAGATAAAGAAGGATTTCTGCGCTCTGACCGCTCGTTAATTCAGACGATCGGCCGGGCTGCTCGTAACGAGAACGGCCAAGTGATTATGTATGCGGATAAAATTACGAAATCTATGCAGTTTGCTATTGATGAAACCTACCGGCGTCGTGAAAAGCAGATCGCCTATAATGAAGAGCATGGCATTACCCCGACAACGATTAACAAAGAGATTAGGGATGTCATTAAAGCAACCTCTGCTGCTGAAGAAGAGGCATCTTATGAAACAGGGAAAAAACCTTCAGAGATGACCAAGAGAGAGCGTGGAGAATTAGTGGATAACCTCGAGACAGAAATGAAACAAGCTGCCAGGGATCTGGATTTCGAGAAGGCAGCCGAATTGAGAGATATTATTTTGGAACTAAAAGCGGAAGGATGAGCACTTTATGGCCAGCAAGCATATTAGCATTAAAGGAGCCAGAGCACATAACTTAAAAAATATCGATATTGATATTCCTAAGAATAAATTAGTCGTGATGACAGGACTATCCGGGTCAGGAAAGTCTTCGCTTGCGTTTGACACCATCTATGCTGAAGGGCAGCGCAGGTATGTAGAATCTCTGAGTGCCTATGCCCGCCAGTTCCTAGGGCAAATGGACAAACCGGATGTAGATTCCATCGAAGGATTATCACCGGCGATCTCTATAGATCAGAAAACTACGAGCAGAAATCCCCGTTCTACTGTAGGTACGGTAACGGAAATTTATGATTATTTACGTTTGTTGTTTGCTCGAATCGGCAGACCCACATGTCCAAACCACGGAATTGAGATTAGTTCCCAGACCGTTCAGCAGATGGTCGACCGGATTCTTGAATATCCCGAACGAACGAAAATGCAAATCCTGGCCCCGGTTGTATCTGGACGTAAGGGTGAACATGTGAAGGTTTTTGAACAACTGCAGAAGGAAGGTTATATCCGGCTGAGGGTAGACGGGGAAATGCGTGAAATTTCCGAGGAAATAAACTTAGAGAAAAACAAGAAACACTCTATTGAAGTTGTCGTGGACCGAATTGTTGTGAAGGATGGAGTGGAAGGCCGCTTGTCCGACTCCTTAGAGACCTCTCTGAATCTAGGTGGCGGCCATACAGTTGTAGATGTAATCGGAGAAGAAGAACTCATGTTCAGTGAACATCATGCCTGTCCGATTTGCGGATTTTCTGTAAGTGAATTAGAACCGAGGATGTTTTCATTTAATAGTCCTTACGGCGCCTGCAACCGCTGTGATGGTCTGGGTACCCAGCTTGAGGTGGACATCGACCTTGTGATTCCCGATTGGTCCAAATCTTTAAATCAGCACGCCATTTCTGCCTGGGAGCCGACGAGTTCTCAGTACTATCCTCAGCTGCTTAAAAGTGTGTGCAATCATTATGGCATTGACATGGACCAGCCGATTAAAGAGATTCCGAAGAAAGTTTTAGAACGAATTTTATACGGCAGCGGAGAAGAAAAAATTCATTTCCGTTATGAAAATGATTTCGGTAAAGTCCGGGAAAATGAAATCTTCTTTGAAGGAGTCATCCCCAATATTTCCCGCCGCTACAGAGAAACGGGGTCTGACTTTATTCGCGAACAAATGGAAAAATATATGACCCAGAAGCCTTGCCCGAAGTGTAAGGGAAATCGCTTGAATGAAGAAGCGTTAGCTGTTCGGATTAATGGAAAGCACATCGGTGTAACCACAGACTTCTCGGTTACGGAAGCTAAAGAATTCTTTGAAGGCGTAGAACTGACGGAAAAAGAAAGAACCATTGCCCGCATGATTCTTAAAGAAATTTGTGAGCGGCTGAGTTTCCTTGCGAACGTTGGCTTGGATTACTTGACTCTTTCGCGTTCGGCAGGAACTTTATCCGGCGGTGAAGCGCAGAGAATTAGGCTGGCAACGCAAATCGGCTCAGCTCTTACCGGCGTTCTCTATGTGCTGGACGAGCCTTCCATCGGACTTCATCAGAGGGATAATGACCGGCTGATTAGTACGTTAAAAAGGATGCGTGACTTAGATAACACGCTGATCGTCGTAGAACACGATGAAGACACGATGCTTGCTGCCGACTATTTAATTGATATAGGGCCAGGAGCGGGCGCTCATGGCGGACATATTGTAACCCAGGGGACGCCTAAACAAGTTATGCGCAGTAAGAAGTCTTTAACTGGGCAGTATTTGTCTGGGGATAGATTTATCCCGCTGCCTGCTAAACGGAGAGAGCCGGACGGCCGCTATCTGACCATTAAAAAAGCAGAAGAAAATAACTTGAAAAAAGTAAACGCTCGTATTCCGCTGGGCTTGTTTACAGCCGTAACCGGTGTATCCGGATCAGGCAAGAGTACCTTAATTAACGAAATATTATACAAGACCTTATCCATGAAGCTTCATAACGGTAAACAAAAGCCAGGGAAACATGAAACGATAGAGGGAATTGATCAGCTTGAAAAAGTGATCGATATTGACCAATCACCAATTGGACGCACGCCGCGTTCCAATCCGGCAACTTATACCGGTGTCTTCGATGATATCCGTGACGTGTTCGCCCAGACGAATGAAGCGAAAATTCGTGGTTACAAAAAAGGCAGATTCAGCTTTAATGTTAAAGGCGGACGGTGTGAAGCCTGCCGCGGTGATGGGATTATCAAGATTGAAATGCACTTCCTGCCGGATGTGTATGTTCCCTGTGAAGTTTGTAATGGGAAACGCTATAACAGAGAGACACTGGAAGTTAAGTATAAAGGAAAAAGCATTTCCGATGTGCTGGGCATGACCATTGAAGAAGCTCTGGACTTTTTTGCCAATATTCCCAAGATTAAACGAAAGCTGCAAACAGTCGCAGACGTAGGTCTGGAATATATTAAGCTTGGCCAGCCGGCAACGACTTTATCTGGAGGGGAAGCACAGCGGGTAAAACTTGCCAGCGAACTCCACCGGCGATCCAACGGTAAATCCTTTTACATTCTTGATGAGCCAACGACTGGCTTACATGTAGATGATATTTCCCGTCTGCTGCAAGTGCTTCAGCGGCTCGTCGAAAATGGGGACAGTGTATTGATCATTGAACACAACCTTGATGTGATTAAAGAAGCTGATCACATTATTGATTTAGGACCTGAAGGCGGAGAAAAAGGCGGAAAAATCATCGCTACAGGTACTCCAGAGAAAATTGGGGAAACGAAAGGATCTTACACCGGCAAGTATTTGAAGCCCGTTCTTGAGAGAGATCGAAAGCGTATGGACAACAAGGTGAAAGCAAAAGAAAAGGTATCGAGCAAGTAGATGTTTTGACGGTAGGACTCGTTTTAAAGTATCGTTAAACAAGAGATGTTTAACGGGAGGTTTCTATGATGAAATTAATAGAACAGGATAAAGTGCAAAGTAAGATTAATGAATTAGCTAATAAACAAGTGTATGTACACCTTGAAACAACGAATGGAGCTTATGCCAGCCATTTTGATGAAGAAGCCTATAATGTAGGTGCTTTCATAAGAAATGCTCAAGTAAGCTATCAACATGGTAAAATTGTCAGCACAGGCGGATCCTTTCGCGTGGGGCTGAAGCTGGACTTAGGATGGGTTTATGCAGAAGGTGTGACCGATTACGAAATTGATGATAAAGACCGGCTGCTTATGGCTGGTCATGACCGAGAAGGCCGCCTAATGGTAGCGCTGGAGATAAGCGAAACACCTTTTTCACATGAAGGCGATCATAATGAGTAATCAGCATGTCGTTGTTATTTTTCCGCATCCAGATGACGAATCTTTCGGGGCCTCGGGGACCATTAGCAAGTTTAGGGAAGAAGGTATCCCTGTCACTTATCTCTGCGGCACGTTAGGGGAGATGGGAAGAAACATGGGGAATCCCGTATTTGCTAATCGGGAAACGTTATCTTCCTTTCGAAAAGATGAACTCGCAGAAGCAGCAAAAAAATTGGACATTCAAGTGGAGCTATTAGGGTACCGCGATAAAACTCTTGAATTTGAACCGATTGATCAGCTCGCCCGGCATTTACAGGAAAGAATTGAGGATCTTCAGCCTTCTTTGATTATTACCCATTATCCTGGCTATGCGGTTCATCCGGACCACGATGCCTTAGGAGCTGGAGTTGTGAAAGCTGTAGAACAAATGAATCCGGAGCAGCGTCCAGAAGTGTGGATGCATGCGATATCCAATCAGCACGAAGATGACTTAGGCGAGCCCGATATCCTGAATGATATTGAACCCTACTGGGATAAAAAGCTTGCCGCCATTAAAGCTCATTTGTCTCAAGCAGATGGAGTGTTGAGTCTGATTGAGAACCATGATAAAAAATCCGAACAAGAAGCTCGGATGAAGAAAGAACGCTTCTACCGTTTTTCTTTTAAATGAATTTACTCAGACACCTAGAAGACTTTGCTTGTCTTCAGGTGTCCTTTTTTTTGGGTTTTTTAAAGGAAAGTTAAGGGAATGCTTAGGTTAGAGCAGAATAAAGGAGAGATAGCGATGTCAGAAGAACGCATGAGAATTTTAAAGATGATTGAAGAAGGAATAGTTTCTGCAGAAGAAGGGGCTAAGCTTCTTAGTGCCATAGAGGAAGAAGGTCCAGCAGCTGATGCCGGAACCACTCGCAAGTACGGAGTGAAAGATTTTATCGGAGAAGCTTATGAAAAAATTAAAAATGTTGATTTTGATCTTTCCTTTGGGGAAGCGTTTACGTTTGAGCATGTAAAAGAGATTCAAGCTGCTGATTTTAATGATATCGATGTATCGATCGTAAATGGCGCTTTAGATGTAGAAACGTGGGACCAGGATTTTGCAAAAGCTGAATTTCGTGTGAAGGTTTATCAAACTAAGGACGAAGAGGAAGCTCGTGAGCGCTTCTTTGCAGACAGCCAATTTGACAGCAGTCATGGTGTTCTGCGACTTTCCAGCCCTTCTAAAAAGATGAAAACCCTCGTCCGGCTTTTTGTCCCCAACCGCCGGTATGAATTTATTAAGTCGAAGCTGTCTAATGGTTCCATTCATGCCTATGGTCTTGAGAGTGATCATTGGCAGGCCAAGTCCTCTAATGGCTCTATCCGCCTGAATGATATGAGTGGAGAAACTTGTAAAATGGAAACCGTAAATGGTTCGATCCAAGTCGTAAACGGTTCCTATAATAAATGTGAAGCTGACACGGTGAACGGCTCCATTAAATTGGAGGGAGACTTCACAAAAAATCATGCGTCCGCAGTAACTGGCAGTGTGGTCGTAGAAAATAACGGCAGTCATACGGAGACCGGCTTTTTCAAAACTACCACGGGAAGCATTATTGTACATCTGCCTAAGGAACAGCGCATAGACGGCAATTTAAAAACGCGCTTTGGCAGTATTGACTGCCGACTTGAAAACTACAAAATTATCCAAAATAAAAAAGAAGTCATTAGTAAACAATTGGAATTCGAAGCACTTGAAGAATACCCTCATGCATATCATGTAGAAGCAGAGACGAAAACAGGTTCTGTAACCTTAATACCTGCGAAAGAAATGTAGAAATACAACGAAGAACTCTCAGCTGGAAAGTGGGTGTTTATCTTATGAAAAGCTGGTTATTGCATATTATAGTAAACGCAGTAGCTATCATTGCAGTAAGTCAATTATTTGAAGGAATCACGTACGAGGGAATCGGCGGAGCTTTACTTGCAGGATTGATCCTTTCTATCTTAAATGCCATTGTACGTCCAATCTTGGTGGTCCTTACACTGCCCATTACCATTATTTCGCTGGGGCTGTTTTTATTCGTCATCAATGCGATTACTTTGTTATTAACGGACGCCTTGCTCGGCAGTACCTTCCAAATTGCCGGATTTGGCACAGCCATTTTGGCAGCGATTGTTATTTCGCTGATTAACCTTGTGTTAAATAGTTTAATCAAGGATATGAAATAAGCCTTTTAGAAGCTCTGCTTTAAGCGGAGCTTCTTTTTTTGGAAATATAATTACCTCTATAGAAAACGAAGCCTTGTTATAAATCAAGTATTTAAGTAACATACAGGATTTTGGAAGACTCGATTTCGAGACTTTATTGCGTGGTTAAAGCCCTGCGGGGGACGATTCGCTTTCCGCGGGCATGCGCTGAGCCTCCTCAGACTTCGTCTTCCGGGGTCTCCCCTGTCATGCTTCTCCCGCAGGAGTCTTCTCGTCCCCCTCCGGACTTTGCCTCATGATTCTCTCGAAATCATTACCAGTTACCATCTAATAATGAGTTGGAAATTTAAAAGATTTCTTTGTACCCGATTCTTCAGTTGAAAGAGATCGACCAACGACTTACTTTTTCCTGTTTATAATGTTCATTTGATGGGATAAAGAATATTGTTCCCCTTGATTTACTTTCATGAAGGGATTGCTTATTTTAGTACAATCCTTTTGATATTTCCGTTCTCCCCATAATTATAAAGAGGTCGGGGAAATGGGGAGACTCCTATGGGAGGATAGGACAGGTGAGATCCCACAGGGCCCATGGAAAGCGAGTCATTTCCCCGACCTCGACTCACTGTTAACCGTTTCGGAAATCGTTTAAATCTTCAAAATATCTCGAAACTGAGTCTTCAAGAAAACAAAAATTACATACAAAATCACCGAATAAGGAGAGACATTAAAACAAACCGATACTTGAACACTTTATGAATACTACCCAAGAAATATTAAAAAGTGCTACAATAGGGGACAGTGATTGATGGAATAAAGAGGAGGCATATCAGCAATGAGCAAGGTGAGAACAGAAGATCTAATCGATCGATTCAATCTTGATTTAGTCGCTGGAGAAGACGGAGTCCATAGAGAAATACATACAAGTGATATTTCCCGGCCAGGGGTAGAAATGACTGGCTACTTTAAATTTTATCCTAAGGAGCGCCTGCAGCTGCTTGGAAAAACAGAACTTTCTTATTTTAATGAACTAAACGAAGACCAGAGGAGAGACCGTGCAGAAAAATTATGCACCGATATTACTCCTGGCATTGTAATCAGCCGGGGTATGGAAATTCCAGCTGAACTGATTACTGCTGCTAAAGAAGCCGGTGTTCCTTTAATGCGTTCGCCTTACAAAACGACAAGAGTCATTAGCCGGTTAACGAATTACCTTGAAACCAAGTTTGCTCCATTTACAGCGATTCACGGGGTGCTGGTTGATATATATGGTATTGGAGTATTGATAACCGGCCAAAGCGGTGTAGGTAAAAGTGAAACTGCACTGGAACTTGTTAAACGGGGACATAGGCTAGTGGCCGATGACAGCGTGGAGATTAGACAGGAAGACTACGATACCCTCATCGGAAATAGTCCGCCCCTGATTGAGCACTTGCTTGAAATTCGTGGATTGGGCATTATTAATGTGATGACCTTGTTCGGAGCCGGTGCCGTTCGCAGCTATAAAAGAATTACACTGGTCATTAATCTTGAATTATGGGAGAAAAATAAACAATATGATCGTCTCGGCCTAGAAGAAGAAACGATGAGAATTATGGATGTAGAAATCCCAAAAGCTATTGTACCGGTAAGGCCGGGCCGTAATTTAGCCGTAATTATTGAAGTAGCAGCGATGAACTTCCGTTTGAAGAGAATGGGAGTAAACGCCGCTGAAGAATTTTCTGATCGCTTGACTAAAGTAATTGATCAGGAACAAACAAACGGGGAATAGAGGAGGTACATCATGACTTGTACACCAGATGCATTAGACCGCGTTTTTCTAAACTTAGGACCACTAAATATCTATTGGTATGGCGTCATTATCGCTACAGGAGCTTTTCTGGGATTGTTAATTGCCACAAGAGAAACGGAACGTCTGGGGTTAAATAAAGATTATTTTATTGATATTGTCGTTTATGGAATTCCGATATCCATTATCTGTGCGAGAGCTTACTATGTGTTATTTGAATTAGATCGGTATACAGGGGGACCCTGGTGGGATGTATTTGCTATCTGGGAAGGTGGCATCGCCATTCATGGTGCCTTGATCGGCGCTACCCTTACTGCCGTCATTTATACGAGAGTGAAGAAAATTTCATTTTGGCAAATTGTTGATATCGCTGCCCCTAGTATTCTCCTGGGTCAGGGGATAGGCCGATGGGGAAACTTCATGAACCAGGAAGCACACGGGGGACCGGTGACTGAAGGTTTCTACAATAACTTCATGCAGTATTTACCTGATTTTATTACTCAGCAAATGTGTATTGGAGGAACGATGTATCACCCGACTTTTCTTTATGAATCGCTTTGGGACCTATTGGGTGTAGTGCTGTTGTTAATATTACGGCACAAATTCAATCCGCGTCGCGGGGAAGTATTCCTAAGCTACGTGATCTATTATTCAGTGGGACGTTACTTTATTGAAGGCATGAGAACGGACAGCCTATATCTTGTCGGCCATATCCGAATGGCACAATTTATTTCCATCGTCCTAGTAATCGTATCTATCGCCATCATCTTTTACCGACGGAAAACGAACATGTCAGATAAATATTATAACGGAAAGAAAGTAAAATAAAGAATAGAACTGAGAAAACCTTTCTTATTGAAAAAGTAAGAAAGGTTTTCTTATCAATTAACCGATAACCGGAAGGAAAGGATTTAACCAATGATTATCCGCACGATACTGTTTGATTTAGATGGAACTTTAATAGACACCAATGAATTAATTATTGCCTCGTTCACCCATACCATTGAGCAATACGGCAACCGTCCGTATTCTAGAGAGGAAATCCTGGATTTTATCGGTCCTCCTTTAAAAGATAGTATGGATAAAATTGATCCTGACCGAGCAGATGAGCTGATGCATACCTATCGTAAGCATAATATTGAGAATCATGACGCCTATGTAAAAGCTTATGAAGGAGTAGTAGACACGATTAAGAGCTTAAAAGAAGCAGGATTCAAGCTGGGGATTGTAACGACAAAAATGCGGACTACGGTTACAATGGGCCTGGAATTAACTGGGCTTGACGGTCTGTTTGATACGATTATTACGTTAGACGACGTAACCAATGCTAAGCCTCACCCCGAACCTATTGTCAAAGCATTGGAAGAGCTCAACTCTGCAGCGAGTGAAGCGCTCATGGTAGGAGATAATATTCATGATATTGAAGGCGGGAAGAATGCGGGAACCAGAACGGCCGGAGTAGCGTGGACTGTGAAAGGGAGAGAAGTTCTTGATCAGCTGCATCCGGACTTTATGCTTGACCATATGAGCGACTTACTTAAGATTACAGGAGGTTAAGCTATGAGGCAGACAGAACGATACAAAGTTCAAGGAGCAAATTCACTTTGGCACATTTATAAAACCGTGCCTTTTTTCAAAGTGGTGAAAAACTTTGTCATCATTCAACTTGCTCGTTATACACCGCTACTTGGTGTGAAAAACTGGCTGTACCGAACGTTTCTTAAAATGAAGATTGGGGAAGAAACGGCCTTCGCCTTAATGGTAATGGTCGATATCATGTTTCCTGAAAGAATAACGGTCGGCCGCAATAGTGTAATTGGCTATAATACCACAATTTTAGCTCATGAGTATTTGATTAAAGAATACCGTTTAGGGGAAGTTCATATTGGTGATGAAGTAATGATCGGGGCCAATACCACGATTTTGCCCGGGGTTTCGATAGGGAACGGGGCAATCGTTTCAGCGGGAACCCTTGTACACAAGGACGTGCCGGCTGGGGTATTTGCCGGTGGAAACCCCATGAAGATTATTTATACGAAAGAAGAAATGGAAACGCGCGGAGAAATAGGCATGCCATTTCAAGGAAATGAGGAAAGCCAATGAGTGTAAATCAGCAGGTTCTTCCAGCCGTTAAGAAAATTAAGGATTTTGAGAGTCTTCTTGAAAGCAGCACTGAATATATCATTTTACTGGACAGCCGATTGGGGTTATTAAATAAACTTGTCAAGGTAGGGCGTAAGGCAGGTAAAAAAATATTTGTCCATGTCGACCTTATCCAGGGATTAAAAGCGGATGACTATGGTATGGAGTTTCTTGGTCAGGAAGTGAAGCCAGATGGGATCATTTCCACAAGATCACAAGTGATTCTGCAGGCGAAAAAATATAATTTATGTACCGTGCAGCGTTTATTTTTAATAGACAGTCAGGCGATTAACCATCATATGAAACTGATTCACAAAACTCAGCCTGATTATGTGGAAGTTTTGCCAGGGATTATACCGGGAATGATAACAGAGATTAATGATCGTTTGGGTGTACCGGTCATTGCGGGCGGACTGATAAGGACCAATGAAGAAGTCAGCCAGGCGATTGATGCAGGTGCTGCCGCTGTGTCTACTTCACATTCGGACTTATGGCGATTTTAATTTGATAGGCCCGAGTACATAGTAACACATGCGTGAGAGCCAATGATCCACACAAGGGTAACGAGCCTTGTGTGTTTTTCATGATGCGGAAGGGGAGGAGAAAAATTGACGGAGTTCATGGGTGAGCTTATTGGAACAATGATTCTTATCATTCTTGGCGGCGGCGTTATCGCAGGAGCTAACCTGAAGGCGACGAAGGCGGAAGGCAGCGGATGGGTGCTGATTACGATTGCCTGGGGGCTGGCGGTGGCCATGGGGGTTTATGCGGTCGGCAATATTACGGGTGCTCATATTAATCCAGCCGTAACCCTGGGCTTGGCTGCTGTTGGGGATTTCCCCTGGAGCAAAGTTCCTGAATACATTACCGCTCAAATGGTTGGAGCATTTATAGGGGCAGCCATTGTTTTCTTTCATTACTTACCTCACTGGAAAGATACAGAGGACCAATTGGCAATTAAATCTGTCTTTTGTACGGACCCGGCGATTAGAAGTCCGATCTCTAATCTGGTCAGTGAAATTATCGGAACCTTTTTATTAGTTATGGGGATTTTGTTTATTGGAGCTAATGACTTTACAGAAGGTTTGAATCCTTTGATTGTCGGATTACTTATTGTAGCTATTGGCATGTCCCTTGGTGCCACTACAGGATATGCGATTAATCCAGCTCGGGATTTAGGCCCGCGGATTGCACATGCACTTCTGCCAATTCCGGGTAAAGGGACTTCAGATTGGAGTTATGCATGGGTGCCCGTTGTAGGTCCTGCACTTGGCGGAATTTATGGGGGGCTGTTTTATCAGGCCATCTTTAAAGCTGATGCGAACATTTGGTTTTGGATCACTACGGTTCTCATCCTCATCATATTATTTGCCTCTATGCAGACAGAGCTGAAGAAAGTACAACAAGCTTAGTTATTCTAGAATAGGAGGAAATTTTGTTATGGAAAAATTTATATTATCACTCGACCAGGGAACGACCAGCTCAAGAGCCATTCTTTTTAATAAGGATGGCAAGATTGTGGAAACGGCCCAAAAGGAATTTGAACAATTCTTTCCTAAGCCTGGCTGGGTAGAGCATGATGCGAACGAAATCTGGACATCTGTTCTCTCTTGTATTGCGAACGTTCTTACTAAAGCAGATATTGAACCCGATCAAATTGCTGGAATCGGAATTACGAACCAGCGAGAAACAACTGTGGTATGGGACAAAAATACGGGCAAGCCCATTCATAAAGCGATTGTATGGCAATCACGCCAAACACAGGAAATCTGTAATGAATTAAGAGAACAAGGTTTAAATGATACGTTCCGCGATAAGACCGGGTTACTACTGGATCCGTATTTTGCAGGGACGAAGGTCAAGTGGATACTTGATCACGTAGACGGAGCAAAAGAAAAAGCTGAAAATGGCGATTTGCTATTTGGAACGATGGATACATGGCTGATTTACAAGCTTTCCGGCAAGCAGGCTCACGTTACAGATTATTCGAATGCTTCCCGGACATTAATGTATAACATCTTTGATCTGAAATGGGATGACGAGCTGCTTGACATCCTTGAGGTTCCTAAAAGCATGCTGCCAGAAGTAAAGCCTTCCTCAGAAGTGTATGCCCATACGGTTGACTATCACTTCTTTGGAAAAGAGATCCCGATCGCAGGGGTGGCAGGTGATCAGCAGGCTGCCTTGTTCGGCCAAGCCTGCTTCGAAAAAGGAATGGCGAAAAACACCTATGGCACCGGTGGTTTTATGCTGATGAATACAGGCGAAGAAGCTGTTAAATCGGACAATGGCTTGCTGACGACACTCGCCTGGGGGCTCGATGGCAAAGTAGAATACGCCCTTGAAGGAAGTATATTCGTGTCCGGTTCTGCTATTCAATGGTTGAGAGATGGTTTGAATATGATAGAATCCTCCCCTAAAAGTGAAGAAATTGCTGGGGAAGTCCATACAACCGACGGCGTTTATGTGGTACCTGCTTTCGTAGGGCTGGGAACTCCTTACTGGGATAGTGAAGCTCGCGGAGCAGTGTTCGGCTTAACCAGAGGAACGACACGAGCTCACTTTGTTCGTGCGACTCTTGAATCACTAGCCTACCAAACGAAAGATGTGGTAGATTCTATGGTGGAAGACTCCGGCATTGGCTTGAAGAAACTGCGTGTTGATGGCGGCGCAGTAAAGAATAACTTACTAATGCAATTCCAAAGTGATCTCCTGGATGTCCCTGTAGAACGTCCTGAGATTAATGAAACTACAGCACTTGGAGCCGCTTATTTAGCAGGACTGGCTGTTGGTTTCTGGAAGGATCGCGAGGAAATCTCCAAGCAGTGGAAAGTCGAAAGAAATTTTGACCCTCATATGGATGAAAGAAAAAGCCAGGATCTTTATAAAGGCTGGCAGAAGGCTGTAGAAGCAACCCGAGTATTTAAGCCTTAACGGAAATGATTATCTTTTGACTTTGCTTGTCTTTTTGATATAATCAACCCATAAGTTAATGATTGTGGGTCGGAGATACGGAGAGACCGCGACGCTTTATAATGACAAATTATAAAGGACGTTCGTGGTCTCTTTTTTTTGATATGCAGATAGAGCATTTGGCATATAATTCAACACATAATCATACCGGAAATAGGGAATAACCGTATCAGACGACTTATTTTTTGATTAATAACTGAAGGAGAGATACTATGAAGCAATTTTCGAGCTACGAAAGAGAACAGCATTTTAATAAATTAGCCCAGGAGGAATGGGATGTATTAGTAGTGGGCGGTGGAATCACAGGTTCTGGCATCGCCCTGGACGCTTCAAGCAGGGGAATGAAGACGGCGGTTGTGGAAATGCAGGACTTTGCCGCAGGAACTTCCAGCCGGTCCACGAAGCTTGTGCATGGCGGCCTGCGTTATTTGAAACAATTTGAAGTGAAAATGGTTGCTGAGGTAGGGAAAGAACGGGCAATTGTGTATGAAAATGGACCGCACGTGACGACTCCTGAATGGATGATGCTTCCTTTCCACGAGGGAGGAAACTTTGGACCATTTTCTACAAATTTAGGTTTGCGAGTATATGACTATCTGGCCGGTGTGAAAAAAGGCGAACGACGGACAATGCTGAGTCCGGAAGAAGCTTTGAAACGTGAACCGCTAGTGAAGAAAGACGGTCTTAAAGGCGCAGGATTTTATGTAGAATATAAAACCGACGATGCCCGTTTGACGCTGGAGGTTATGAAAAAAGCAGTAGAACACGGAACTCTGGCGACCAATTATGCAAAAGTAGTAGACTTCATCTATAACGATCAAGGAACGATTCATGGCGCTAAAATTGAAGATACTGTTTCCGGTGAACAGTACCACGTGAAAGCTAAAAGAATTGTCAATGCCGGTGGTCCGTGGGTAGATGATCTTCGCGAAATTGATGGATCTAAGAAAGGAAAAACCCTGCAATTAACTAAAGGGGTGCACCTGGTCTTTGATCAGTCAGACTTTCCATTGCAGCAAGCAGTCTATTTCGATACTCCGGATGGCCGGATGATCTTCGCTATTCCTCGGGATGGAAAAACCTATGTGGGTACGACAGATACCAAATTCACAGGTGAAGTTTCTCATCCAACGATGACCACCGAGGATAGGAAGTATATTCTTGAGGCCATTCATATGATGTTCCCTGAGGTAAGTGTCACCGAGGGAGACGTGGAATCCAGCTGGGCTGGTGTACGTCCGCTTATATATGAGGAAGGAAAAGATCCTTCTGAAATTTCCAGGAAAGACGAGATCTTCGTTTCTGATTCAGGATTAATTTCTATGGCAGGCGGTAAATTAACCGGGTATCGTAAAATGGCTCAGACTGCAGTAGATTTAGTCCGGGACCAGCTTATGGAAGAGTGCGGCATTCGATATTCCGATTCTGAAACTAAGCATATGCCTATATCCGGCGGTGAAGTAAACGGATCGAAAGGATTTGAGAAATTCAAACAAGAACGTACTCAAATTGGCCAATCGATTGGACTTACTGAAAGTCAGGCGGAAGAGCTTGTTCACTTGTACGGTTCTAATGTAGATACGGTATTTAAGATCTATAAAGAACAGAAGCAGCAAGCTGAGCAATATAATATTGATCCGATTGTCTTTGCACAGCTTGTGTATGCTTTGAAATATGAACTCACTTACAAACCAGTCGATTTCTTTGTCCGCAGAACGGGAGCATTATTCTTTAACATCCAGTTTGTCAGAAAGTATAAAGACAGTGTGATCGATTATATGGCCCAGGAGCTGAAGTGGTCAGATAAGCAAAAACAAGGGTATACGGAAGAATTAAATCAGCTTCTTAAAGAAGCGGTAGAACCCATCGAATATGTGTAATCCGAGCTGAGATAAGAATTTTTTCGCTGAAAACCTCGAACCAATGTATTGGTTCGGGGTTTTTTTATTATAAAAGCTGTCACATAGATCTAATACTAACTGTTCGAATTGGAAAGAAAATGCTCCCTTTTCTAAGTTTTTCTAGTATGATTGAAACCTCTGATCTTAGATAATCGTATGAATACTTGTGGAGGTGATTATGGTGGCAGATGTTCAAACGATGATTAAACAGGATGCTCGGCGGCAATTATTCTTTGGAATTATTCTTGTATCCATCTCCCTCTTTTTCATTATTGGGATATTTGCGGAAATAAGTACTATAGTACTGGGAGTCATTTATGGGATTGCCCTTGGAGCTGCTGGGACAGCTTTATTACTCACATCCCGAAAGGATTTTATAAGAGCCAAGTCAGCAATCAGCATCCTTCCCGGCGAGGAAGAACATAAGAAAATAGCAAGGCTTCCTCAGCAGATGTATTTAGGGGCAGATTATCGCAATCGTGTACCAGAGCGGCTCTATAGCTTGGATAAACAGGTATACAGTGAATTACAAGAAGAAGAATACTTTCTAAGAAGTTTTTTTCGACTGTTTACTGGGATCATTGGCAGCGGTGTTCTCGTTCCAGTAGATTATAAAATGATGGATGAGCAGGGCAGGTTGGTTTACTCGCTTGAGAAGAAAGGTGGCTTTAAATGGCGAGGCTATGTAAAAGATCAGAATCAACAGTATATTGCTTATGCAGAACAATCGAAGAATAAAGCAACAGGACAAAGAATGTATCAATATATGGAAGGACATTATCCGGTCTGGTCTGCTGAAGGGAATTCGTATCTCGCTCATTATATAATTAAAGACGAAAAAGGGGTGGCGTGGGCTGTATTAAAGCAGGGAGCTACTTCTGTGGAAGCAGCTCAACAATTTGAGGGGTTGCCTGGGAGTTTAATTGAATGGAAAGTAAACGAACAAGTTCCTTATTCCTTACTCGCGTTTATTTATTTAATTCAAACCCATCAATCATAAATGCCAGTTACATATTATCCAACTGACGCTGAAAGACAATTGAGACGAAATTCAGAATTGAAAGTTGATAGGAAAAACAGGAAGCGAAACCGCACCTTCTTTGAACATTGAATTGAGAAAGAGGCGGGTACAAAAGTTTTTTAGGCATTATTCAATCCGAACGATGATGAAATGGTAACGACATAATTCCATCATCATTCGGATTTTTTGTGTTTCGAGAGCATTTCCTTATCCAGCACCTTTCTAGTGAATAAAATCATTTGTCCCTGTTAAAGAATCATCTATTGGTCGTTGTTTCTGCTATGATGAAAGAGGGAACGAATAATAAGTAGAAATCTAGCAATTGACGGTGTTTCTTTATTTTGTTAGCATATTAGCAAGCTAAAGGATTTGTCGAAAGGAATGAATTTCATTGGGGAAAAGACTTATGTTTGAAAAACCATTAGGAATGCGCGATACGCTTCCTTTTTTTTATAATCAGAAGAAAAGGGCCAGACAGCAATTATCGGAGTCCATCTTATCGTATGGCTATTCATTTATGGATACCCCGCTGCTTGAGTACCATGAAACCATTGGGAAAGTAAGTGCTACTCTTGATCAGCAGCTATTCAAATTACTAGATCAGCAAGGGCATTCTCTAGTACTCCGCCCTGATATGACAGCACCAATTGCGCGGGTGGCAGCCTCACAATTAAAAAATGCGGAATTTCCTTTAAGACTGGCTTATGATGGTCCTGTTTTCCGTGCTCAGCAGACAGAAGGCGGCAAACCTGCCCAATTCGAACAAGTAGGAACAGAATTGATTGGCGACCAGTCCTCATATGCAGATGCAGAAGTGATCGCATTATTGGTAGAATCCCTAAAGGAAACTGGTTTAAAAGACTTTGTCATCACTGTAGGACATATAGGTTATGTGAAGAATTTCTTCTATGATGTTATGGCAGACGATGAAGCAGCGATTGAATCGTTATTAAGTTACTTATATAGAAAAAATTATGTTGGTTATCGGGAAAAGGTTAAATCTCTTCAGCTGCCGCAGGAATCGAAGGAGGCATTGCTGAAATTACTTACGTTAAGGGGCGGGGAAGAGATCTTCGACCAAAGTAAATCGCTGGCAAGAAATCAGGCTTGTATTTCTGCGGTTAACGAACTGAAGCAGTTATATCGCTTATTGAAGCACTACGAGGTGGAACAGTATATTCATTTTGATATGAATTTAATCAGCCATATGAATTATTACACCGGCATTTTGTTTGAAGGGTATGCTCCTAATCTTGGAGCCTTGCTCTGTAACGGCGGCCGATATGACCAACTGCTGCCAACCTTTGAATTGAATGCTTCTGCCACGGGTTTTGCGATTAGAGTGGAACGGCTTGTGGAAGCTTTGAATGAACAAGAAGAACAAGATGAGCGTGTAGCGGTAATTTTCGATGATGATACGCATGCGCAAGGCATTCAAAAAGCTAAGGAACTCCGTGAACTAGGTTATCAAGTACTGTTGCAGCATTTAGACCAAATTCCAAGCTTAGATGCTTTCAAACAGGACCTGGTTAAAACGATCAATTTAACGGAGGGAGACGATCAGGATGAATAAGCCTTTAACGATTGCCATGCCAAAAGGACGGATCTATGAAGAAGCGGCAGCTTTAATGAAGCAGGCGGGCTATGATTTAGGAGCTGAATCAGAGAAATCAAGAAAGCTGATTCTGGAGTTTCCTGAGCAAAACATACAAATTATGATGGCTAAACCGATGGATGTGGTCACCTATGTAGAATATGGGGCTGCCGATATCGGAATTGCTGGTAAAGATGTATTGCTTGAACAGGATAGAGATGTGTATGAAGTTCTGGATTTGAAAATCAGTCCCTGCTATATTGCAGTTGCTGGTCTACCCAATCAGCCGCTTAGCCGAATTGCACCAAAAATTGCGACCAAGTACCCTAAAGTTGCTTCTGATTATTTTCGAGAAAAAGGAGCGCAGATTGAAATCATTCCGCTTAACGGTTCAATTGAATTAGCCCCACTAATCGGGCTGGCAGACCGGATTGTGGATATTGTTTCCACTGGACGGACGCTTAAAGAAAATGGACTCACAGAGTATGAAAAAATTGCTGACATTACTTCCAGGCTGATTGTGAACCCGGTCAGTTATCGGCTGAAAAGCGCTGAAATCGATGAAATGGTCCAGAATTTGAGTGATGTTATGGAGGTGAAGTCTTCATGAAAATAATAGATAAAGAAGAGCTCACCTCGATAAAACGAAGGGTCGATCAGGGGACAGAAGATCAGCGGGACAGTGTAAATGAGATTATTTCGGCAGTTAGGAATCAAGGCGATGCAGCGTTATATCACTATACCGAAAAATTTGATGGTGTGTCCTTAAACTCCTTGAAGGTGCAGCCAGAAGAAATAGAAGCTGCCTATCAAGCATTAGATGGGGAGTTTGTGGAAATTCTTCAAGAAGCTGCCGATAATATCCGCAAATTTCATGAAAAGCAAATTTCCACTTCCTGGTTTGATACGTCAACCGACGGTACGATCCTAGGGCAGAAAATCACTCCGATTGAATCTGCTGGGGTGTATGTTCCCGGAGGTACAGCGGCCTACCCTTCCTCTGTTTTCATGAATATTATTCCTGCCCAAGCAGCTGGAGTCACTAATATTTACATGGTCACACCTCCCGGTAAAGATGGCAAAGTACCTGATGGTGTACTGTTGGCGGCTCATATTTTAGGAATTGAACATATTTATAAGGTGGGCGGAGCGCAGGCTATCGCAGCCCTTGCCTATGGAACGGAAACGATCCCGACGGTAGATAAAATTACCGGACCGGGGAACATATTTGTTGCGCTAGCAAAACGAGAAGTGTTTGGAGATGTAGATATAGATATGATTGCCGGTCCAAGCGAGATCGCTATTTTGGCAGACGATACAGCAGTCGCAGAAGAAGTCGCTGCTGATTTGTTATCCCAGGCCGAGCACGATGCCCGTTCTTCCAGTTTGTTAATAACCACCAGCCGTTCATTGGCGGATGAGGTGAAGCAAGAAATCGAAGCTCAGCTCGACAATTTGCCGCGCGAGGCGATCGCGAGAGCTAGTATAGATAAGTTTGGCATGATCATCCTATGCCATGATTTAGATGAAGCTGTGGAAACCGTTAATGAAATTGCTCCTGAACACTTAGAAGTGGTTACAAAGGATCCTTTTAATCAGCTGGGTAAAATTAAACACGCGGGTGCCATATTCTTAGGGCCTTACAGCAGTGAGCCAGTCGGAGATTATTTTGCAGGACCCAACCATGTCCTCCCCACTAATGGCACCGCCAGATTCTCTAGTCCGCTGAACGTGGATGACTTTGTTAAGAAATCAAGTGTGATATCTTATAGTGAGGAAGCATTACAAAAGAATGCAGATAAAATTGCCCGTTTCGCACGATTAGAAGGCTTGGAAGCTCATGCCAGGGCAGTGGAAATGCGTAAGGAGCGATGGAAATGACGGAGGAACGAAGAGCGGTAATTGAACGGAAAACGAGGGAAACGGACGTCCATTTAGATTTCTCAATTGATGGCGGAGGCACCTCTGAGTTAGATGTTCAAGTTCCTTTTCTTGCTCATATGCTGGAGTTATTTACAAAGCACGGTTTGTTTGATCTATCCGTAAAAGGTTATGGTGACGTAGAAGTCGATGACCATCATATCACCGAAGATATTGGCATTTGTCTTGGCCAGGCATTACGCCAGGCTATGGGCGATAAACACGGGATGAAGCGTTATGGTTCAATGACGCTGCCTATGGACGAGACGCTGGTAACCGTAGCTGTGGATTTAAGTGACCGTCCCCATTTTGAATGGAAAGCCGCACTTCCTGGTGCGCGAGTAGGAACTTTTGACACAGAAAATGTTCATGAATTTTTTTGGAAATTAGCAATAGAGGCTAGAATGAATCTGCATATTGTGCTTCACCATGGTCATAATACGCATCATATTATCGAAGCGATGTTTAAGGCGTTCGGCCGGGCTCTTGATGAAGCTACTATGGTAGATCCCAGAGTAAAAGGAGTTCCTAGCACGAAAGGGAGTTTATAAATGATTGGCGTTATTGATTACGGCATGGGTAATTTGTTTAGTGTTTCTAAAGCACTGGAGCGTTTGAATGTACCCTATAAGCTGGGAAACAGGCCCCATTTGATCGATGATTGTAATGGCTATATTCTCCCTGGCGTAGGAGCATTTCCAGATGCAATGAAAGCTTTGAAAGAGCATGGATTTATCGAATTTATTCAGCGTAAGGTGGAGGAAGAAGTGCCGCTTTATGGGATTTGTTTAGGTATGCAGCTGTTATTCGAGTCGAGTGAAGAAGGCGGTCACACGAAGGGCCTCGGTTATTTCCCCGGAAATATTGTCAAATTTTCTGGTATCGATGCGGACAACCGCCCTTACAAGGTGCCGCATATGGGCTGGAATCAATTACAGATTTATCAGCCCGGCCAATCTATTGTTACGAATGTGGGAGAAGATTATGTCTATTTTGTCCATTCGTATGTGGTGAAAACAGAGGATGATTCTATATTATACGCGGCGGCAGATTATCATCAGCAGGTACCAGCTGTGGTAGGAAGAGGCCAATTAGCAGCCAGCCAGTTCCACCCAGAAAAAAGTGGATCAGCTGGAATGAAACTGCTTGAAAATTTTTGTAAACGAATGGTTAAACAGTGAGGAGTAATTGTCATGAGTTTTACAATCTATCCAGCAATTGATATGCGTGACGGGAAATGTGTGCGGCTTGAGCAGGGAGATTTTGATAAACAAACAATCTATGGAGAAAATCCGTACGAAATAGCTGAAGAATTTGCAGCGGCGGGAGCTTCCTGGATCCATATGGTAGATTTAGATGGAGCCAAGGAAGGGTCGAGAAAAAACGCGGAACATGTAATAAGGGCAGCCCGGGATTTAGACAGCCACGTGCAAATTGGCGGTGGTATTCGTTCAGAAGCCGATGTGCGTTTTTACCTTGAGCAGGGAGTCGACCGGGTTATTATCGGTTCTTTAGCTGTTAGAAACCTGGAGCTCACAAAAGAATTATTAAGCAAATTTGGCAGTCAAATCGTGATTGGTCTGGATGCCAGGGATGGATACGTGGCAACGGAAGGCTGGCTTGAACGATCGCAAATACAGGCAGTAGACTTAGGACTCGAACTAGCAAACGCCGGTGCCCGAACGTTCATCTACACGGATATCGCGAAAGACGGCATGTTATCAGGGCCAAACGTCAAAGAAATTGTCAGGCTTGGAAGAGTCACTGGGGTGAACGTAATAGCTTCAGGCGGAATACAGGGGTTGGACGATTTGCAAGAGTTAAAAAAACACCGTGAGGATCATGTGATTGGATCGATCGTAGGGAAGGCGCTCTACACTAAGCAATTCAGTCTGAGGCAAGCCCTCGAAGCGGAGGTTGATTAACATGCTTTCAAAGCGTATTATTCCTTGTCTTGACGTCAAAGAAGGACGAGTCGTGAAAGGTATCCAGTTTGTCGATATCCGCGATGCGGGAGATCCAGTGGAATTAGCCAAAGTATATGACCAGCAGGGAGCGGATGAACTCGTGTTTTTAGATATTTCTGCTACTCATGAAGGAAGAAAAACCATGATTGATGTAGTTCGCTCAGTTGCCTCAGAACTTGCTATTCCCTTCACAGTCGGCGGAGGTATTCGTACTTTAGAGGACATTAAGGAAACCCTTAGAAATGGGGCGGATAAAGTTTCTTTAAATTCTGCCGCTGTTAATCGCCCTGAATTAATTCAAGAAGGCTCGGGTTACTTTGGCAGCCAGTGCATTGTAGTCGCCATCGATGCTCGTTATGATGAAGAATTATGCACTTGGAGAGTCTATACCCACGGCGGCCGGACACCGACAGAATGGCTCATCGCTGACTGGGCAAAGAAAGCAGTGGAATTGGGGGCCGGAGAACTATTGGTGACCTCGATGGATAAAGACGGAGAAAAATCCGGTTTTGATTTGCCTTTACTGAAAGCTGTTCAAGAAGTAGTGAATGTACCAGTTATTGCTTCAGGAGGAGCGGGATCTGCGGAAGATTTTTATGAGGTCTTTACCGAAGCAGAGGCCGATGCTGCTTTAGCTGCCTCCATTTTTCATTATAAAGAAACCTCTGTAAGAAATGTAAAAGAATACTTAAAGGACAAAGGAGTGGCTGTGCGATGAATATTGAGGAGATTAAGTTTGATGAAGATGGACTCGTTCCCGCTATAGTTCAAGATGCTCGATCTAAAGCAGTCCTGACACTAGCTTATATGAATAAAGAATCCCTTAAGCTTACGTTAGAAAAAGGGGAAACGGTTTTTTACAGCCGCTCTCGACAAGAGCTGTGGCATAAAGGGCAAACCTCTGGAAATACACAAAAAGTGTCAAGTCTTCATTATGATTGTGATCAAGATGCCCTTCTTGTTCAGGTCATTCCAGCAGGCCCGGCCTGTCACACAGGAAGCTACAGCTGCTTTTCTGAAAATTTGACGGAAACTTCTGCAAAAATAGAGTCACATCGTTATCAAATTCTGGATAAACTGCAAGAAGTGCTTGCCGAACGTAAAACGCTCTTGCCAGAGGGTTCATATACGTCCCAGTTGTTTCAGGAAGGCGTAGACCGGATCGCTAAGAAAATTGGAGAAGAAGCGGGAGAGGTGATTATTGCAGCCAAAAATGATGATCCTCAAGAACTTTCAATGGAATCCGCTGATTTACTCTTCCATTTACTATTACTCCTCACAGATCGCGGCGTCACTTTAGAACAAGTGTTTAAAGTTCTTGAAGAGCGTCACCAGTAATTTCGACAGGGTTCTATGAAATTCCTCCTATTTCATTAGGCGATAGTATGTTATACTGCTTAATTAGTGAGATTTGAAACGGAAATAGGGGGGCCGTCATGACAATATCATCAAAGAGCACAGCAGTCCAAGAGAATACAAATGTGATTCCATTTCTGCCAACTGGAAACTTTTATTTCACGCATGGGATCCAGGCTTTTCAAAAGCGCCGGTTCACTGCTGCTGTAAAATGGCTTAAAAAAGCTATGGAAGCTGCTCCTGATGAACCGTTATATCAATGCCAGCTTTCGGTCGTTTATACGGAAGTTGGCTCTTATCATGCGGCAAATCAGTTGTTAACAGAGGTGCTGGCAAAGTTTGGCAAAGAGTACGTCGACTGCTACTATTTACTTGCCAATAACTATGCACACCTTGGATTATTAAATGATGCAAAGAAATATGTAGAGCTCTACATCGAGAAATCAGAGGATGGAGAGTTTGACGAGGCAGCAGAGCAGTTATTAGATATGCTGAATTCTCTTGAGGACGAAGAAGAGGAAGATGAATGGGCGTTCGATGACGAAGATGAGCTGCTTATTTATCAAGAAACAGCATTTTACCACTTAGAACAGGAAGAGTGGGAACAGGCGCTTGCTGTTTTGGAAGAAATGATGCAATTATTCCCAGACTTTTCATTAGCTCAGCATAAGTATGCCTATGCTTTATTTAAAAATGGGAATGAAAAGAAAGCTCTCGATTTAGAAAAACAGTGGCTTGAAAATGATCATACAAATATCCACAGTCACGTAAACTTGGCGAAGTTTTTACTGCTTCAAGGAAATTATGACCAGGCGATGGTCCATGTAAATCGCTTAAGAAATGTATTTCCTATGCATGATCAGCAAAAACTAGCGGTAGCAGAAATTCTGACTCGCGCAGGTTATTATGATGAAGCTATTGATCGGTTTCGCAAGCTTGGAAATAAACAAGTGGTCAAACGCCGTGTTTATTTTAAGTGGTACAGCATTGCTATATACCATACAGGAAATCCTTCAAAGGCGCTTCAACTTTGGGAGAAAGGCTGCCAGAAATTTCCTAAACTCAGTGAAGAAGGCGGACCTTGGAATGAAAGTTGAATGCAATCTCGTCTTCATAGATGGAGAGCAGAATAATGGACGCCTAAATTAAGATTTAATATGATAAGGTAGGAAAATAAATTGAGTCAATTGGAATCACAAGGAGTTGATCATCGATGACGGAAGAACGCATATATGATGTGATTATCGCAGGGGCCGGGCCCGCAGGCATGACAGCGGCGGTTTATACTTCCCGCGCCAACCTCGACACCTTGATGCTTGAACGAGGAGTGCCTGGCGGTCAAATGGCAAACACGGAAGATGTAGAGAATTATCCAGGGTATGAAAGTATTCTTGGTCCTGATCTTTCTAATAAAATGTTCGAGCACGCAAAGAAATTCGGAGCAGAATATGCTTACGGAGACATTAAAGAAGTAATTGATGGAAAAGAATATAAAACGATCATTGCAGGAAAAAAAGAATTTAAAGCTCGTACAATCATCATTACTACTGGAGCTCAGTATAAAGAGCTGGGCGTGCCAGGGGAAAGAGAACTAGGCGGCCGCGGAGTTTCTTACTGTGCGGTTTGTGATGGCGCCTTTTTCCGTAACAAAGAGCTGGTTGTAGTCGGCGGAGGTGACTCTGCGGTTGAAGAGGGTGTTTATTTAACACGATTTGCAAGTAAGGTGACGATTGTTCACCGCCGTGACGCGCTTCGTGCCCAGAAGATTCTGCAGGATCGTGCCTTCGATAACGATAAAATCGACTTTATCTGGGATACAGTCGTGACATCCATTAATGAAAAAGATGGAAAAGTGGGCAGTGTGACGCTGAGTAATCAGAGGACAAATCAAGAATATGATTTTAAGACCGATGGGACGTTTATCTACATCGGAATGATTCCATTGAGTAAACCTTTTGAGGGTCTTGGAATTACTAATGAACAAGGCTATATTGAAACGGATGAACGGATGGAAACAAAAGTGCCTGGGGTATTTGCTGCAGGAGATATTCGTGAGAAAGAATTGCGGCAGATTGTAACAGCAACAGGAGATGGAAGTATAGCTGCTCAGTCAGCTCAGCATTATATTGAAAACCTTCTTGAAGAGCTGAAGGTTGTAAAATAATAAAAGTAACTTCATCTTAACTATGCTGTAACACCTATGAAATATTTGTAGGGTACAATGTAAGTGATTAATTGACCCCCTTTTAATAGATAGATCTCTATTAGGCACAGGTGATTTCACCTGTGCATTTTTTTGTTCATTTTTTGAATAAGTAATCATAATATTGTAGGGATATGAATATTCATTGTATAATGGTTAAAGATGCCCTCTAGAGAGAAAATGAGGTGACGAACATGCAGCGTGTATCCAATTGTATTTTACGAATAAATAATCATGTTTTAATGTTAAAAAAGCCAAGCCGAGGGTGGTATGTAGCCCCTGGCGGTAAGATGGAAACCGGTGAGAATATTAAGGATTCTGCCGTTAGAGAGTTTAGAGAAGAAACTGGGCTGACCGTTGATAATCCTGAACTGCGAGGTTCTTTTACTTTTGTCATGCGTGATGAGCAGGTGACAAAGCAGGAATGGATGATGTTTACCTTCTATAGTACTGACTATACAGGAGATCTTCTAGAAGTGAGCGAAGAGGGCCAGCTGGAGTGGGTCCCTGTTGATGAAGTGCTGAACAAACCAATGGCAGAAGGAGACCGGTTTATTTTTAAGCACATTCTTGAAAGTGATGAACAAATATATGGAACCTTCGTCTATACCACTGATTTTAAACTGATTGATCAGGATTTAGATCCATCCCGACCTGAATAACAAGGAGCGATAGCCATGGCCAAACAATCGAAAAATACACAACTTGTAATTATTACGGGTATGTCCGGAGCGGGTAAAACGGTGGCCGTGCAGAGCTTTGAAGATTTAGGTTTTTTCTGTGTGGATAATCTGCCGCCAGCTTTACTGCCGAAATTTCTTGAACTTATGAAGGATTCAACTAACAATATTCAAAATGTAGCCTTAGTTATGGATTTGCGCGGGCGTGAGTTCTTCGATTCTATGTTTGATGCCCTGGACAGGCTCGGTCAGGAGGAATGGCTGCAAGAACACATTCTCTTTCTGGATGCAGATGATCAGACCCTTGTCTCCCGTTATAAAGAAAC
Source organism: uncultured Bacillaceae bacterium (assembly GCA_963739045.1). Lineage (GTDB taxonomy): Bacteria > Bacillota > Bacilli > Bacillales > Halobacillaceae > Halobacillus_B. Next base: position 452,842 of record CAVTYY010000004.1, read on the forward strand.
AAGGCGGTCTCATCCTTTAGCTAAAGAGGGCTTGCCGCTTGAAGGAATTGGTAGAGAAAGAAATATGCTTGATGAATTAAAAGGACGCGCACAAACGCTCATCAATACGACTAGTCTAAAACCAAAGGAACTTCGAGAAATGATTCTCGAGAAATACCGGGAGCAGGAACAGCAGGTATTTACAGTTCAAATGGTTTCCTTTGGGTTTAAGTATGGGGTTCCGATCGATGCGGACTTAATGTTCGATGTCCGTTTCCTGCCTAACCCCCATTATATAGATCACATGAGACCGATGACAGGACTCAATGAAGAGGTCGCCTCTTATGTATTTAAATGGTCTGACACTCAGAAATTCCTGGTTAAACTGAAAGATCTCCTGCAATTTATGCTTCCCCAGTATAAGCGGGAAGGCAAAAGCCAGCTCGTTGTAGCTATTGGCTGTACCGGCGGACAGCACCGCTCAGTTGCCATTGCGGAGTATTTAAGTGAATATTTCTCTAGTGATTTTGTAACCCATGTCACTCACCGAGATATTGAAAAAAGAAAGGGTTTATAATTCATGACCAATACAACCGAACCTCGTGTTGTCGTTATAGGGGGAGGAACGGGTATGCCGGTACTTCTTCGCGGATTGAAATATTTTCCCATTCACTTGTCAGCGATCGTGACTGTTGCTGATGATGGAGGGAGCTCTGGCCGTTTACGAAAAGAAATGGAAATTCCGGCACCCGGAGACATTCGCAATGTGGTAGCAGCCTTATCAGAAGCGGAACCTATGCTCCTTGATTTATTTCAGCACCGCTTTAAAAACGGCAACGGATTATCAGGACATTCAATGGGGAATCTCTTGTTAGCAGCCATGGCTTCTATGACAGGAGATTTTTATCATGGAATTAAAGAAATCAGCCGGGTTTTAAACGTAAAGGGCAGTATTTATCCGATAGCTAATCATTCGATGAATCTTCATGCAGAAATGGACGACGGAACGGTGGTAACCGGAGAGTCGACCATCCCTCAGCAAAATAAAAGAATCAAGCGGGTTTATTTAAGCCCGCTTCCTGTTAAGCCGCTTCCGGAAGCGATCGAAGCGATTAAAGCTGCAGATTTGATAGTGATTGCTCCAGGAAGCTTATATACGAGCATCCTTCCCAATATTATTATTCCAGAAATAGGGCAAGCTTTACGTGAAACGAAAGCCAAAGTAACATACGTGTGTAATGTTATGACGCAGGAAGGCGAAACATCTGGCTATACGGCTGCCGATCACGTGCAGGCCCTATTTGACCATATTGGAGAAGATTGTATCCATTCTATTATTGTCCATAACGTTCCCATAGCGAAACGTGTCAGAAAGGTTTATGCAGAGGAAAATGCAGAGCCGGTCGTCTACGATATTGACCGCATTAAAAATATGGGGCTGAAGATTGTAGAAGAAGATATTATTGACCAGAGTCAATCCATGTTACGGCATGATACGACGAAACTTGCCCAATTAATTTATTCGATGCTCTAGTCTGTCGTTTGTGTTTTAGAGGAGGTGTACTAGTATGTCTTTTGCTTCAGAAATAAAAAAAGAATTAACGAATGTTGAGGCAGATGAATGCTGTCTTGAATCGGAGCTTGCTGCCCTTGTTCGTATGAATGGTACATTTTCTATGTCTAATCGAGAGTATTTCTTAGATATTCAAACAGAAAATGCTGCCATAGCAAGGCGCATTTATATGCTGATTAAAAAGCTGTATCTGTATCCAGTAGAACTGCTGGTACGAAAAAAAATGCGGCTGAAGAAAAACAATGTGTATATAGTCCGTATGACGGAAAATGCGGACAAAGTATTAGAGGATTTAGAAATACTGATTGGTCCTTTATCGATAAATCCGCAGATTCCTGCTAAATACTTACAGGATACTTGCTGTAAACGAGCTTACTTGCGCGGAGCTTTCCTTGCAGGAGGCTCAGTCAATAATCCGGAGACATCCTCTTACCATTTGGAAATCTATTCTTCTGATCCAGAGCATAACCAGGCATTATGTGAGTTAATGAACAGCTTTGGGCTGCACGCTCGCACACTAGAAAGAAAGAAAGGGTTCATTACCTATTTAAAAGAAGCAGATAAGATTACAGAGCTGATTAGTAACATTGGCGCCCATCAGGCATTGTTTAAGTTTGAAGATGTGCGCATCGTACGCGATATGCGGAATTCAGTGAATCGCTTAGTAAATTGTGAAACAGCGAACTTAAATAAAACGATCGGCGCAGCATTCAGACAAGTTGAGAATATTAAATTTATTAAACGAACGGTTGGTTTGGAAGCTCTGCCGGGTAAGCTGCAGGAAATTGCATCCCTTCGTCTCCAGCACCAGGACGTTTCTTTAAAAGAATTAGGAGAATATGTTTCTGGAGGCACCATTAGTAAATCCGGGATTAACCACAGGCTCCGGAAGATTGATGAGTTTGCTGACAAAGTCCGTAAAGGTGAAGTGACCGAAAACTCTCAAAATTAATGTATTCTTTTGAGATTCATGCTATAATAATGACAAATATAAAACGCTTTCAAAAAAGAGGGCGTTTTTCCATATTTAACTATGAATACGTTATCGAAAGAGAGTATTTCGTTGGAGAGAGGAGAATAATTAGTGATTGAACGATCGTTGGAAGTGGAGCTTGAGACAGGACTGCAAGCAAGACCAGCAGCTCAATTTGTTCAACAAGCGAATCGCTTTGTAGCAGATATCTTTATTGAGAAGGATAAGAAAAGAATTAACGCTAAGAGTATTATGGGTTTAATGAGCCTGGCTGTGGGTCATGGAGAAGAGATTATGATCATTGCAGATGGGACCGATGAAGAATCCGCGATGGAAGAACTCATCGACTTTATTAAGGAAACATAATTGATTTTTATGTGAAAAAATGAACATAAGAAATAAGAGAACGATACCATAGTTTCTCAATATAAAAACGCTGCGATCTAATCGCAGCGTTTTTGTTACAGCTATTATTCTCCTTTTTTCTCCATAACCTTATCAATCAAGCCATACTCTACAGCATCGTGAGCAGACATGAAGTTATCCCGGTCTGTATCACGTTCAATAACCTCAATAGGCTGACCGGTACGTTCAGAAAGAATCTGATTTAATTTCTCGCGCATTTTAATGATACGCTTTGCATGGATTTCAATATCAGATGCCTGACCTTGAGTTCCTCCAAGAGGCTGGTGGATCATTACTTCACTATTTGGAAGGGCATAACGTTTGCCTTTTTCACCGGCATTAAGCAGGAATGCTCCCATAGAAGCAGCCATACCTGTGCAGATCGTAGAAACGTTAGGTTTAATAAACTGCATCGTGTCGAAAATAGCCATTCCGGAAGTGATAGATCCGCCCGGAGAGTTGATGTAAAGGGAGATGTCTTTGTCCGGATCATCGGCTGCAAGGAAAAGAAGCTGCGCCACAATGGAGTTCGAAACATTGTCATCGATCGCACTGCCAAGCATAATGATACGGTCTTTTAATAAGCGGGAATAAATGTCATATGCACGTTCTCCGCGGTTTGTTTGTTCTATTACTGTAGGAACTAAATTCAATGTAATTTCCTCCTTTTCATCACTTAATTATGATGGAATATGTTTATCATACAATTAAGGTCAATAAAGGTCAAACAAAATGTCTGTCCTTTTTCTCACTTTTCCTTATACCATCTTTCCCTAATAATTTTTGGATAAACATAGGAGGTTAAATTCATCATTTATTGAGGAAATACGACATTTTTGCAGGGATACTTTCTGTGAAATTGAAAGTGTTTTAATTTTGCGTACAGCTTCACCCTTATCCAATTATCTGGAATAAAAAATTTATTAAACTTTCTTTCTCAAAGGGCTTGCGAAATTCCTGAGTTCTTCGTATAATATTCCTTGCATGTCATTTTGCGCCCGTAGCTCAGCTGGATAGAGCGGTAGATTCCGGTTCTACGTCAGTCGGAGGTTCGAATCCTCTCGGGCGCGCTAAGCAAGCGAAACATACTGATAAAAACTCCTAAACGGTACATAGATACCTTTTAGGAGTTTTTTTGTTTAATAAATAAGGAATGCTTGAAGAATTTCAGAAAGATGCTTCATTTCAAAATATAGGGTATATTTGAATAATAATTCAAAGAAGTAAGGAAGCGCTGAGCCCCTGCGAAATAGAATTACATTTATTACACAAAGACTACGAAACTATGACAAACAAATGTTTGGTAAAGTTATGTTAATGTAGTTTCTTAAAGGGCTGAATTGTGTTATGATAATAAAGTAATTTAGAGATGAAAGTATTGTTTCTGCTTTAGGATAAAGAAATGAGGTTATTATGACCAACATTATCCGATATAAAATGTTGTCTACTGAAAGAGTTTCTGAGGATCGAAGAATACATGTGTTTGATATGCAACAACAGCAAAAGTTATCTTTTAACTACGAACTTCTACAGCGCGCCCCTGACCAGTATGCGGGCGAAGAATTATCACTTTTCTTAGAAGAACGTAAATTAAAAATTGACCATGGTTTTTATGATAATAAAGGACACGCTTCCTAAGTGTGTCCTTCTTTTGTATTTGCCTAAGAAAGCGTTATCACTCATGGTATAATGGCTCAGGGAGGCGTGCCGATTGAAGCAGCAACTACAGCAAGAGCAGTCTGTCCAGATGAAGCTGACGAAGCAGCTGCAGCTGGGCGTCCATCTATTACAATTGCCTGGAATTGAGCTCCGTGAATATATTCAAAAAGAAGTATTAGACAATCCTCTATTAGAACCTTTAGATTCTTCGCAAGACTTTCAAATGCAGTCTAATGGGTACGAACTACGAGAGACGGCATATTCAGCGAATGGCAGAGAGAAGCTCAAACTTCAAATTAAAGAGCTTGGAGCTAGTGCAGAGCTTGAAGCTGTCGCCGTCCATTTAATTGATTACATAAATGATGAAGGGTACCTTACCATTAGTGGTGAGGAATGGGATAAACTTGGATATGGTAACAGGGAAGTTTTCGAAGCCGCCTGTGGTCTTCTCCATCAACTAGAACCCTTAGGGATAGGAGCAAGAGGAATTCAAGAGTGTTTCATTCTACAATTGCAGAGGAAAAAGAACGCTCATTTAGCCGTTCAGATTGTTAAAGACTATTTTTCAGACTTAAAGAATATTGATTTTGACCGTATCCAGACAAGTCTGCACTGCACAATGGATGAGTTGTATGAAGCTTTGGATCAGATGAAAGACTGCTCGATTCATCCTGGCCAGGGATGGATCTCAGAAGGAACTCAGAGAATCGTTCCAGAAGCGTTTATCTATGTGGTACAGGGGAAAGTGGAATTTTCCTTAAATTCCTGGTGTTTTCCGCAGGTCAGTTTGAATGCGTCAGCGTTTGATGCTTATTCAGATAAGGAAGCAGCAGCCTATATTGAGCAAAAGCATAAAGAAGCGATTCAGCTGCAGAAGCTGGTCACCTACCGATCCTCTACTTTTACAAATATCCTTGAATGGCTGCTGGATTATCAGGAGGCGTATTTTACAAATGGACTGTTTATGCTTAAACCGCTTCGCCAGCAAGATGTAGCAGATGAACTGAATGTTCATGTTTCTACTATCAGCAGAACGATTTCTAACAAATATATTCAAACGGAAAATGGCGTCCTGCCCCTGGGGTTCCTATTTTCAAGCAGTGTTCCCATGAGCAGCGGTCAACTTATTTCCTCAAGCGTAGTGAAGCATTTTATAAAGGAATGGATAGGAAAAGAAGAGGCGGAGAAACCACATTCAGATGAGCGGATTTCTAAGGATTTGCAGAGCAATTACGGCATTTTATGTGCGCGAAGGACGATTTCAAAATATAGAGAAAGTATGGGTATTCCGGCTTCAAGGATAAGGAAAAAGTTAAAAGGAGCGGGGCTATGAATCACATTCAGCTGCTTATGCGGAAGGGCTGTCATTTGTGTGAAGAAGTGCGGACGTTAATTGCAATGGCAGAATGGGAAACAGAAATAGAGGTTACGGAGGTCGATATTGAGGAGAATGAGGAATTACTGCAGAGGTATATGCTAGAGATTCCAGTGGTCATTATTAATGGCGAAGAGCTGGATTACCGCTCGATCAATTTGTCTTCACTAAGAGAACGTTTACAATAATTTGCCGTCATCGTTTGACTTGCGCACCTTAATTTACACTGTTAATATTAATGGTGAAAAGGATATTTTTTTGCTCCGAGTGGGACATGATATGACTGACCGGGACATTATTTGCCCAGTATAAGGATTTCTTATAGAAGGAGCATTTCCATGAGAGCTTTAATTGATCTACAAACAAAATTATTTCCTGAGGTGCTGGAAATTATGCAGCGCAGATATCAAATGCTGTACTATATTCAGCTCATGCAGCCTGTGGGACGCAGAACCTTGTCTGAAAATCTCGACTTGGCAGAGCGGACGGTCCGCAGTGAAGTGGACTTTCTTAGTAACCAAGGTGCTGTTGCCATTACTTCCAAAGGAATGCATTTAACTTATGAAGGACAAAGCATTCTGGAGCAGTTGGCGGAGTTTATTAAAGAGATCACAGGGATAAAGGTTTTAGAGCAGCAATTAAAGGATAAATTAAACCTAGACTACGTTATTGTAGTTCCCGGTGACAGTGATGAACTGCATTGGGTTAAACAAGAAATGGGAAAAGCTTGCGTTCAATACTTAAAAAAGCAAATTGAACCGGGGCAGGCAGTAGCCATTACTGGTGGCAGCACGATGGCTGCGGTTGCTGAAATGATGCCGCCGCTGCAAGAAGCAGAAAATTGTCTTTTCGTCCCTGCACGAGGGGGGCTTGGTGAAAGAGTAGAAAACCAGGCTAATACGATTTGTGCAGAGATGGCCAAAAAAGCAAGAGGAGATTACCGGCTTTTGTATGTTCCTGATCCTTTAAGTGAAGAATCCTATCAGACCATTATAGAAGAACCTGCGATTAAAGAAGTATTAGACATTATTAGAAACGCAGAGATTGTGATTCACGGCGTAGGGGATGCTATTACAATGGCAGAACGAAGGAAAACTCCTGCTGATCAGCTGACAAAGATAAAGGAAAGCAAAGCTGTAGGGGAAGCCTTTGGATATTATTTCAATATGGAAGGTGAAATCGTTCATAAGGTTCGAACGGTAGGTCTTCAACTGGAAGATTTAAAGTATACGGAGCAGGTGATTGCCGTAGCAGGCGGTCACTCTAAAGCACAAGCTATTGCATCTTATTTTCAGCCGGGACAAAGTAATGTCCTGATCACTGATGAAGGTGCTGCCAACGCGTTAATAAGGGGAATTTCCCTTTAATATAAAATTTTGTATTTAATCCAAGGAGGAATTTAGCATGACTGTAAGAATTGGTATTAACGGTTTTGGACGAATCGGACGTAATGTTTTCCGTGCCGCTCAAAAAAACGATGAGGTAGAAATAGTAGCAGTTAATGATTTAACTGATGCGAATATGCTTGCCCACTTACTTCAGTATGACACGGTTCATGGCCGTCTTGATCAAGAAGTAACGGTTAATGGTGAAAACCTGATTGTTGGCGGAAAAGAAATTAAAGTACTTTCCGAAAAAGATCCAGCTCAATTAGGCTGGGGCGATCTTGGAGTGGAAGTAGTTATTGAATCAACTGGTCGTTTCACACAGCGTGAAGATGCTAAGAAACACTTGGATGCAGGTGCTAAAAAAGTTATCATTTCTGCTCCAGCGAAGCAGGAAGACCTTACAGTGGTTATGGGTGTTAACGAAGATCAATACGACAAAGACAGCCACCATGTAATTTCTAACGCTTCATGTACTACAAACTGTCTTGCACCATACGCGAAAGTTCTTAACGATAAATTCGGTCTTAAACGTGGAATGATGACTACAGTTCACTCTTACACGAATGACCAGCAAATTCTTGACCTGCCGCACAAAGACTACCGTCGTGCCCGTGCAGCAGCTCAGAACATCATCCCAACAACTACAGGTGCTGCACAAGCAGTAGCGAAAGTTCTTCCTCAGCTTGAAGGAAAACTAAGCGGTATGGCAATGCGTGTACCAACAGCCAACGTATCAATCGTTGACCTTGTAGCTGAACTTGATACAAATGTTACTGCTGAAGAAGTTAACGAAGCTCTTAAAACAGCAGCTGAAGGAAACCTTAAAGGAATCCTTGGTTACAGTGAAGAGCCTCTAGTTTCCAGCGATTACAATGGTAATACAAACTCTTCAACCATCGATGCACTTTCTACTATTACTCTAGAAGACAACATGGTGAAAGTTGTTTCATGGTATGACAATGAATTTGGTTATTCCAGCCGTTGTGTAGATCTTGCTGTTTTCTTAAAAGAAAAAGGCCTGTAAGCCGGCAAACGAACGTTAAATGAGCGAACACTATAGGAAAGGAGGAGGTCTCAGGTCCTCCTCCTTTATCCATGTTTTCATGCTTCCTGCTCGTGCGCGTTTTCACAGGCTTGGTTTGTGGAAACGTACATAATGGGCAGGGCCAATCCTGACTACAAACCAAGGAGGTTGTCGAAATCATGAACAAGAAAACAATTCGTGATGTAGAAGTTGATGGCAAAACCGTATTTTGCCGTGTTGATTTCAACGTTCCTATGAGCGATGGAGAAGTGACCGATGATACAAGAATTAAAGCTGCCCTTCCCACAATTAAGCACTTGACGGGAAATGGAGCGAAAGTTATTCTTGCAAGCCACTTAGGCCGTCCCAAAGGAGAAGTAGTAGAAGATCTTCGTCTGGACCCTGTTGCTAAGCGTTTAAGCGACTTGCTTGGGCAGGAGATTACCAAAACGGATGAAGTGTATGGAGAAGAAGTAAACAAAGCTCTTTCCGGTATGGGAAATGGCGATGTTCTTTTAATTGAAAATGTGCGGTTTAATGCAGGAGAAGAGAAAAATGATCCTGAATTAGCTCAAGCCTTTGCTAATATGGCTGACTTATATGTTAACGATGCTTTTGGTGCCGCACACCGCGCTCACGCCTCCACTGCAGGAGTAGCTGAACATCTTCCTGCTGTAGCTGGATTTCTTATGGAGAAAGAGATTAATGTCTTAGGACAAGCGCTCTCTGATCCGGAACGTCCTTTCACAGCAATTATCGGAGGAGCAAAAGTTAAAGATAAAATTGGTGTTATTGACCATCTTATTGATAAAGTAGACCACTTGATTATTGGCGGCGGACTTGCTTATACCTTTGTAAAAGCCCAGGGCCATGAAGTAGGTAAATCTTTATTAGAAGAAGATAAGATTGATTTAGCGAAAGAATATATGAAGAAAGCTGAAGAAAAAGGTGTCGACTTCCTTATGCCGGAAGATGTAATTGTAGCAGATGACTTTTCAGATTCAGCCAATACTAAAGAAGTGGCTATTGACAGCATCCCGGCAGATTGGGAAGCGCTAGATATTGGGCCTAAAACAAGAGAAAAATATGCTAAAGTCATTCAAGATTCCAAGTTAGTGATTTGGAATGGACCAATGGGTGTATTTGAACTTGAAACCTTCGCAAATGGTACAAAGGCCGTAGCCCAAGCGTTAGCCGATACGAAAGGTTACACTGTGATAGGCGGCGGAGATTCCGCAGCAGCTGTAGAGAAATTCGGTTATGCTGACTCTATGGATCATGTATCAACAGGCGGCGGTGCTTCGCTGGAATTTATGGAAGGTAAAGAACTTCCCGGTGTAGCATTGCTTAATGATAAATAATTAAGGAGAGGTGATGATTACATGCGTAAGCAAGTGATAGCAGGTAACTGGAAAATGAATAAAGTTCACACAGAAGCAGAGGACTTTATTCAAACATCTAAAAATGAAGTACCTTCTTCAGACCAAGTGGAATCGGTGATTTGTGCTCCATTTCCGTTTTTGCAAAAGTTAGTAGAAGAAACAAAAGGTACACCGCTGGAAATAGGCGCGCAAAACATGCATTTTGAAGAAAAGGGAGCCTTCACGGGTGAAGTAAGTCCCGTTATGCTTAAAGAACTTGGCGTAACGTATGTAGTTTTAGGCCACTCTGAACGACGTGAAATATTTAAGGAAACGGATGAAGAAGTGAACAAAAAAGTACACGCCGCTTTCAACCATGAACTAACTCCTATCATTTGTGTTGGGGAAACACTTGATCAGCGTGAAGCTGACCAAACTATGGATCATGTGGAAAGCCAAGTGAAAAAAGCTTTGGATGGCCTGACAGATGAACAAGCAGCCAAAGTGATTATTGCTTATGAACCGATTTGGGCGATTGGTACTGGCCGCACAGCTACTTCAGAACAGGCGAATGAAGTATGCACGCATATTAGAAAAGTCGTTGCTGATTTTGTAAATACTGATGCGGCGGAAGCTGTACGAATTCAATATGGCGGCAGTGTGAAGCCGGCTAACGTAGAAGAACTTCTATCTCAGTCAGATATTGATGGTGCATTAGTAGGCGGAGCAAGTCTTGAAGCTGATTCATTCCTAAAATTAGTGGAGGCAGGTAAGCATGAGTAACCAAAACCTAGCCGCTCTAATTATTCTCGATGGCTTTGCTCTTCGTGATGAAGAAAAAGGCAATGCTGTCAAACATGCAAACACACCCAATTTTGATCGTTATTGGAATCAGTTCCCGCATTCTCAGCTGCAGGCATGCGGTGAAGCGGTTGGACTGCCTGAAGGTCAAATGGGGAATTCTGAAGTCGGCCACTTGAATATTGGAGCAGGACGCGTCGTGTATCAGAGTCTTACTCGAATTAATCTTTCTATTCGAGAAGGTGACTTCTTCGATAATGAAGTACTTCTGAATGCTGTCCGTCATGCGAAAGAACAGAATAAAGCCTTGCATATCTTTGGACTTCTCTCTGATGGCGGTATTCACAGCCATATTGAGCATATGTTTGCTACCCTGGAAATGGCAGCAAAAGAAGGCCTTGATAAAGTTTATGTCCATGGTTTTTTAGATGGCCGTGACGTTGGACAGCAATCCGCCAAGACTTATATTAAACAAGCACAGGACAAGATGGATGAATTAGGCGTTGGCCAATTTGCAACTCTTTCCGGCCGTTACTATGCGATGGACCGTGATAATCGCTGGGAGCGCGAGGAGAAAGCTTATAAAGCCATTGCTTATGGAGAAGGCCCGGCCTTCAAAGATCCTATTGAGGCGGTTGACGCTTCTTATCAAGAAGAGGTTTATGATGAATTCGTAATTCCCGTTGTTCTCACAGATGATTCAGGTCAGCCGGTTGCAAAAATGGAAGATGAAGATTCCGTAATCTTCTTTAATTTCCGCCCGGACCGTGCTATTCAAATTTCACGAATGTTTGCGAATGATGATTTTGACGAAATGGATCGTGGAGATAATGCTCCTAAGAACCTTCACTTTGTGGGTATGACACAGTATAGTGACTCGGTTAATAGTAAAGTAGCTTTCCCGCCGCATGATTTAAAGAATACGATTGGGGAAGTACTCGAAACCAACCAAATGAAACAATTACGTATTGCTGAAACGGAAAAATATCCGCACGTGACGTTCTTCATGAGCGGCGGCCGTGAAAAAGAGTTCGATGGGGAAGAGCGCATCCTTATTGATTCTCCAAAAGTAGCGACGTATGACTTGCAGCCGGAAATGAGTGCGTATGAAGTGACGGACGCTCTATTAAAAGAGTTAGATGCCGATAAGCACAATGCGATTATCCTGAACTTTGCCAATCCTGATATGGTAGGTCACTCTGGTAAGCTTGAACCGACTGTAAAGGCCATTGAAGCGGTGGATGAGTGTTTAGGTAAGATCGTGGATAAAATCCAGGACAAAGGCGGACATGCGATTATTACAGCAGATCACGGAAACTCTGATGAGGTGACGACCCCTGAGGGTGATCCGATGACTGCTCATACAACGAATCCTGTTCCTGTCATTGTAACTAAAGATGGTGTTGAATTGCGTGAAGGCGGAATTCTTGGTGATTTATCACCAACATTGCTTGAATTACTGGATGTAACACAACCGGGAGAAATGACCGGGAAATCATTAATCAAAAAATAAGGGAGAGATTTAGAAATGCCATATATTACAGACGTTTATGCTCGTGAAGTCTTAGACTCTCGCGGTAATCCAACGATTGAAGTAGAAATATATACAGAGTCCGGCGCATTCGGTACAGCGATGGTACCTAGTGGTGCGTCCACAGGTGAATACGAAGCCGTAGAACTTCGTGATGGAGACAAAGGACGTTACCTTGGAAAAGGTGTTCAGAAAGCCGTTGAAAACGTAAACGAAGTAATTGCACCGAAGCTTCTTGGAATGGATGCTACTCAGCAAGTAATCATCGACAAAATGATGATCGAGCTGGATGGTACAGAAAATAAAGGGAACTTAGGAGCCAATGCAATCCTAGGCGTATCGATGGCTGTAGCTCATGCAGCAGCTGAAGTGGTTGGACTTCCTCTTTACAAATATCTTGGCGGCTTTACAGCAGCTACGCTTCCAACGCCAATGATGAACATCCTGAATGGCGGAGAGCATGCCGATAACAACGTAGATATCCAGGAATTCATGATCATGCCTGTAGGAGCTCCAACATTTAAAGAAGCCCTACGTATGGGAGCAGAAATTTTCCACTCCCTTAAGAAGGTTCTTCAATCCAAAGGCTACAATACTGGCGTAGGTGATGAAGGTGGATTTGCTCCAAGCCTTAAGTCTAATGAAGAAGCACTTTCGACTATTATTGAAGCGATTGAAGAAGCTGGCTATAAACCAGGTGAAGAAGTTAAACTTGCTATGGATGTTGCCGCTTCAGAGATTTATGAAGATGACAAGTACAATTTAAAAGGTGAAGGTGTCGTTCGTACATCTGAAGAGATGGTGGATTGGTACGAAGAGCTAGTCAATAAATATCCAATCATTTCTATTGAAGATGGCTTGGATGAAAACGACTGGAAAGGAACCAAACTCCTTACAGACCGCATTGGTGATAAAGTTCAGCTGGTCGGGGATGACCTATTCGTAACCAACACTAATATGCTTGGCCGTGCAATTGAAGAAGGCGTTGGCAACTCTATTCTAGTTAAAGTTAATCAAATTGGAACGCTGACTGAAACATTTGAGGCGATCGAAATGGCTAAAAAAGCTGGTTATACGGCTGTTATTTCTCACCGCTCAGGTGAAACAGAGGATGCCACAATTGCTGATATTGCTGTAGCAGCAAATGCAGGGCAAATTAAGACGGGTGCACCTTCTCGTACGGACCGCGTTGCTAAGTACAATCAGCTTCTTCGAATTGAAGATCAGCTGCTTGACACAGCGACCTATGCAGGGAAGAAAGCCTTTTACAACTTGAATAAATAAAAATTTTTATTGAGCCTCTCTGATGATTCAGAGAGGCTTTTTTCTATGATATGATAGAGAAAGACATCGAAGAGTAGGAGAGCATTCAATGAAGAAATTAATTGTACTAGGACTGGTGGCACTCATCATCTACGCAGGGTGGACGGGCTTTAGTATATGGACATACGGGGATAACAAAAATCTGCCTGAAGCAGATGCGGCCATTGTTCTTGGGGCAGCTCAGTGGAATGGAAAGCCGAGTCCCGTATTTGAAGGCCGGTTGAAAGAAGCGATTGAATTATACGAAAAGAACAAAGTGGATTACCTGATTTTCACAGGAGGGGCAAGTCAAAATGCTGCATCCTCTGAAGCGGAAGTGGGAAAATCCTATGCTATGGAACATGGCGTTCCTGAAAAAGCGATTTTATTTGAGAATCAATCGTTTGTAACAGAGGATAATCTTATGAATGCTAAGAAGGTAGCAACGAATAAAGAAATTCATTCTTATTTGCTTGTCAGTGACCGGTATCATCTTAAGAGAGCTGTGGCTCTTGCAAAGGATGACGACATGAAGAATGTTGAGGGCGTACCTACAAAATATTCTGCCTATCAGACTCTTGAAACAAAGCTTCCCTTTTTTATGAAAGAGTGGGGATATTTTATGGTCTATCAACTGTCAAAGCCATTTCGTTAAATATAGGGGAATCAAGTAATGGAAATCAGAAAAGCCATCAGCAGCCGTAGATCGATTCACGATTTTAAAGCAGAGAATGTAGATGAAAGTAAGCTCTTTGATATTTTCTTTGCAGCGGCCTGGGCACCTACTCATCGTATGAAAGAGCCTTGGAATGTGAAGTTATATCAAGATGAAGGACGAAAGGATTATGCGGAGCTCGTTCTTGAAAGCTATGAACGCGCTGGTTTCTTCGCTTCTTATAACAAGGAAAAGAAACAAAAAATGTGCGAAGGTATTCGTGATTTTCTTTTGAGTATTCCTCATCATGCGTTAATCTATCTAGAGCGCGATCAGGATAAACATAAATTTGAGGAAGATTACGCTGCTGTATGTGCGTACATCCAAAATGTGCAACTCCTTGCCTGGGAGAAGGGGGTAGGAGTCCTCTGGACGACTAGTCCTTATTTAAAGGATGAGAAATTTATCGCTCAAATTGGATTAGATCCTTCCTTGCATAAACCTGTCGCTGTTCTGCAAATGGGATATCCTAACCGAATCCCTGCACCAAAAGAGAGAACTTCTATGGAAAATAAAATACAAATAATAAATAAGCCATTTATCCATAAAAAAAGCTGACACTCTTATTCGTGAGTGTCAGCTTTTTTATCTTGTTCGATATTTTCGTCTTGGTTGTTAGTGGGTAAGGGATCTACAGTATGTTTATACTGGTATCCTTTAGATACCGCAAATCCAAAAGCAGCAGCGATTGCTACCACAATCCCAATACAAATAATGATAAGAATCGGTAATGGCATACTCACACTTCTTTCTGTAAAGTGCTGAAAAAGTAACAAGAACCATCCGCTTATCCTAAGGTTAGAAGACGCTTTACTGGGACTGAGTCTTTTCTTTAACGAATTCTACCACTTCTTCAGCGGTTCCCATAGATAAGAGCTGCTTCTTATAAGACGCCATATCCTTCTTAGATAGAGTTCTAATTTGGGTTCTGGCTGGAAGGATAGAGGTAGCACTCATGCTGAACTCATCAAGTCCAAGACCTAATAAGATAGGAATGGCGATTTCATCTCCGGCCATTTCACCACACATACCTGCCCATTTTCCTTCTGCATGAGCTGCTTCTATAACATTATTAACTAAATTCAAAATCGCTGGATTGTAAGGCTGGTAGAGATAAGAGACTCTCTCGTTCATGCGGTCCGCAGCCATTGTATATTGAATTAAGTCGTTTGTGCCAATACTGAAGAAATCAACTTCTTTAGCAAACTGGCGTGCGATGACTGCAGTGGCTGGAATTTCCACCATCATTCCCACTTCAAAGTCCCCAGCAACTTCATAACCCTCACTAATTAATTTTTCACGTTCTTCGTTTAGAATTGCTTTGGCCTGACGGAATTCTTCCAGCGTAGCAATCATAGGGAACATAATTTTCAAGTTTCCATGAATACTTGCTCTTAGTAAAGCGCGCAGTTGAACACGGAAGATATCATCCCGCTCCAGGCATAGACGAATCGCACGGTAACCAAGAAAAGGGTTCATCTCATCAGGAAGATCCAAGTAATCCAATTCTTTATCTCCGCCTATGTCTAACGTGCGGACGACCACTGGTTTGTCTCCCATTTGCTTCAGTACGGATGAATAGGCATCATACTGTTCTTCTTCCGTAGGCAGCTGTTTCTTGCCCATATAAAGGAATTCAGTACGGTAAAGACCGACACCTTCACCCCCGTTGTTTAATACGCCTGCGACATCCTCAGGTGTACCAATGTTGGCTGCAAGCTCCACATGGTCTCCATCAGAAGTAACGGTAGGTTCGTCTTTAAGCTTGGCCCACTCTTGTTTTTTCTCCTCAAAATCAGCTTGTTTTTGCTTATAGGACTCAATTTGGTCCTGAGAAGGGTCAACGATGACGTTTCCATCAATGCCGTCGACAATAATCATAACGTCTTTCCCGGCTTTGCCGGTAATCTCTTTCGTTCCAACTACTGCAGGAATTTCAAGAGAACGAGCCATGATTGCGGAATGAGAAGTACGGCCGCCTATGTCAGTCGTAAAGCCCTTGACGAACTGTTTATCTAATTGGGCGGTGTCAGAAGGAGTAAGGTCGTTTGCAACGATAACGACTTCCTCGTTAATAAGCGCTGGATCAGGGAAAGTTACGTTTAACAAGTGCGACATTACGCGCTTAGTTACATCCTGAATATCAGCGGCGCGTTCTTTCATATACTCATTGTCCATATTTTTAAACATATCGATAAACATATTAGCGGTTTCATCTAAAGCGGCTTCAGCGTTTACATTTTCAGATTTAATCTTATCTTCAATCGGCTGAATCAACTCTGGATCGCTGAGGACAAGCAAGTGGGCAGAAAAAATTTCTGCATGTTCTTCACCCAGTGATTTCAGAGTATGTTCTTTAATTTTTTCAAGCTCAGATTTGGAAATTTCAAGGGCATCATGAAGCCGTTTGATTTCCTCTTCCGGCTGCTGGATTTCAGTCTTGCTGTAAGTAAGGTCTGGAGTTTCCAGACGGTAAACCTTTGCAATGGCAATACCGCTGGAAGCTGCAATCCCTTGAAGATGTGTCATATAATTACTCCCCCAGCCCTTCATTCTGCATTGTGCTGGCAAGGTGATCGATGGCTTCCTGTTCATCACTGCCTTCTGCAGAGATTTTTACATCGGCGCCAGCAGGAATACCCAGACTCATAATCCCCATAATGGATTTCAAGTTTACAGATTTCTCTTTGTAATGCAGGTTAATGTCTGATGCGTACTTTCCTGCGTTTTGCACTAGTACGGTCGCAGGGCGGGCATGTACCCCGTCCGCTGACGTGATTTTAAAGCTTTTTTCTACCATGGTTTATTCCTCCTCTTAATAATTGCTTGTTTGTGAGTTACCCTAACTCTATTATTTTAAGCCTTTTCTACATCTTTTTTCAAGAATCCTACAATAATTGCGCTGACAATTGTTCCAATAATAATAGCGAGCAAATAAAGTACCATTTTCATAAGTCCACCCTCAATTAATGGAACGACAATCAGACCGCCATGGGGAGCTCTCAAACCAATGTGAAACAGCATGGACAGCATACCAGCGAGCGCACTTCCAACAACCATGGAAGGAATAACTCGGATCGGATCGGCTGCCGCAAATGGAATGGCTCCCTCTGTGATGAAGAAAGCTCCTAGTGGGTAGGCTGCTTTACCCGTTTCGCGTTCTTGCTTCGTGAATTTCTTTTTAAATAATGTGGTAGCTAGTCCCATTGCAAGCGGTGGAACCATTCCGCCAGCCATCGCTGCAGCAATAAACGTGTAGTTTCCTGCGTCTAGTGCGGCAATTCCGAAAGTGTAAGCCGCTTTATTTACAGGACCACCCATATCAACAGCCATCATACCGCCAACAATGATGCCTAGTAAGGCAAGGTTGGCACCGCTCATGCCATTTAAGAAATCGAAAAGACCAGTGTAAATACTTGTTAACCACGGGTTGATGATGAGCATGATCATACCAGTTGCGAATAAAGAAAGAACAGGATAGAAGAGTACCGTTTTCAAGCCATCAAGTACAGCCGGTAATCCTTCTAACATTTTCTTAATACCAAGCGTAATATAACCAGCTAAGAAACCAGCAATTAAACCGCCAAGGAATCCTGATCCGTTTCCGGCGCCTTCAACGGTTTGCGTGATAGCAATCAAACCACCAACCATACCAGGAGCGAAACCAGGACGATCGGCAATACTAGACGCGATAAAACCGGCTAATACGGGAACGAGCAAGTAAAAGGCGTTATCGCCGCCAATGGTGCCCAGCATTTTTGCAAAGGCGTTATCTGAATTAATCCCGAAAAAGAATGAAATAGCAATGAGAATCCCGCCGCCTACGACAAACGGAAGCATGTTGGAAACACCGTTCATCAAGTGTTTATAGAAACCAGAGCGCTGGCCATCGCTTGAATCGGAGGATTTCTTTCCATCCCCTCTATAGATCGGTGCATCTTTATTAATGGCTTTTGTAATTAATTCCTTCGGTTCGTGAATAGCTTTGGCAACAGGTACTTCGATGACTGGCTTGCCATCAAAGACATCCATTTCCACTTTCGTATCTGCAGCCACTATGATCGCATCGGCATCACGGATATCTTCTTCTGTTAACCGGTTTTTAACACCGCTTGATCCGTTGGTTTGTACTTTAATATTGACGCCCATTTCCTTCGCTGTAGCTTTCAATTTATCTGCTGCCATGTACGTGTGAGCAATTCCAGTCGGGCAGGCAGTAACTGCCAGGATTTTACTTTCGGAAGCATCGCCGGATTCTACTTCCTCGTCATTTTCTTCTGCTTCTTTTGCATTAATAATTTCAATGACTTCTGCTTCCGTCTTGGCCGTTTCTAATTTCTGGCGGAAATTCTTATCCATTAAAAAGCCGGATAAGCTGGACAGCGTTTCCAAGTGAGTGTTGTTAGCACCTTCAGATGCAGCGATCATAAAGAATAAATTCGTTGGCTGTCCATCTAAGGATTCATAATCAAGTCCTTCTTGAGAACGTCCGAAAGCAATGGCAGGGTCTTTTACCGCAGAAGTCTTCGCATGGGGAATGGCAATCCCTTCACCAATACCCGTTGTGCTTTGACTTTCCCGCTCTTCAATGGATTGTTTGAATTGATCCCGATCATTCAGTTTTCCTGCTTCATCCAATTTTCCGATAAGTTCATCAATGGCTTCCGGTTTCGAGGAAGCCGTCATATTTAACAGGATCGTGTCTTTAGTTAATAGGTCTGTAATTCTCATAACATTAATTCCCTCCCTTAGTTAATAGGTGAAACCTTAATCTCATCCAAAAGTTCGTATACGTCTCTTTTTTCGCATAAATCGTCTTGAAAAGCTGTGGCACTTCCCGCTGCCACGCCGTATTTGAAGGCTTCCTCTTTAGTCTTGCCTAGTGCCAGTCCTCCAATAAATCCAGAAACCACAGAATCGCCTGCTCCTACTGAATTCTTCACCTTTCCTTTAGGGACATTTGCAAACAGCTTGCAATCGTGATCAGCATAGACAGCTCCATCTCCACCCATAGAAACGATGACTTGTTCTGCTCCCTTATCGACCAATTTCATTGCATACTCAGCGGCTTTTTCTTTTGTGTTTATTTCTGTTTGAAAAAGTTCGCCAAGTTCATGGTGGTTGGGTTTCAGAAGTACTAGCTGATAGCCCATCAGCTGTTCCAGCGCCTTACCTGAAGTGTCTGCAACCAATTTAGCACCAGTTGAAGCACAAATATCAGCAATTTTTAAATAAAAATCAGAGGGCAGGGAAGAAGGAACGCTTCCTGCAAGGATTAACATATCTTCTCCTGTTAAAGAGCGAATCTGATCAAGCAGCTTTTCTTGTTGTTCTTCATTAAGTTCCGGCCCTGGCCCATTGATTTCTGATTCTTTATCCCCTTTAAGCTTCACGTTAATCCTCGTGTATTGACCGGTGTCAATGAAGCGATGATTAATGTTTTCCTCATTTAAGAAATCAGTAATAAATTTACCCGTAAACTCACCAACGTAACCAAGAGCAGTCGTAGGGACACCTAATCTGCTCATAACACGGGATACGTTAATCCCTTTACCGCCAGGATAGTAAAATGTTTGTTTCGCCCGATTCAAACCTCCCGCCTCGAAATGCTCAACGTTCATGATGTAATCAATGGAAGGGTTGAGGGTGCAAGTGTAAATCATATCGTCACAACCTTTATGCTTGTTTTTTCTTGATAATGCTTAAGTAGGGGTCCTTGGTAGTTTGTTATAACGTCTGCATCCTCCAGACTGGCAATTTTACAAAACGCTACCTTTCCAAACTTTGAATGATCGGCCAGTACAAATTTTTCCTGAGACAGGGTAAGGGCCGTGGTCTTAATAGCAGCTTCCTCCGGGTCGGGAGTCGTAAAGCCGTCATCACCAGTGAGCCCATTGGTACCCATGAAACATTGGTCAAAACGGTACTGATGAAGATTCTGCACGGCTAAAGCTCCAATGACCGCCCGCGTTCTATGTTTAACATAGCCGCCTAAAGCGTACGTTTTTATTCGATGCTCTGTGAGCAGATCAAGAAGATTGAGTCCATTGGTGACTACAATAATGTCCTTGTCAGATAAATGCGGGATCATTTCATAAGTGGTGGTCCCTGCATCGATAAAAATACAATCTCCATCACGTACCAAGGAAGCAGCATATTTGGCAATAAGCGCCTTTTCCTGATGGTATTGGGTGACTTTCTCTCCGACGCTTGGCTCTTCCATAGTACTTTGCCTTAACGAAGCTCCTCCATGGACTCTGCGAAGGTGACCTTCCTGTTCAAGCTGGTCCAAGTCCCGTCTAATGGTGGACTCGGATGATTCAGTGTGTTGTACCAATTCTTTCATTTTTACTGTGTGCCGTTCGTGAAGAAGGTTAATGATAAGCTGGTGACGTTCTGGAGTTAACACAGATCCTCCTCCCTTCGTGCTTCTATATTACTATCATAAAGTAAGCCCTTACATAAATCAACCAAAATCATTCAAAAACATTCATAAACTTTCAATTATTGATCGAAAAGCATCAGATTCAGAAGTGCTGGGAAAGAACGAATTCGACCTAGGGCAGAAAAGAGCAGAGCCAACTCTTTTCATTATGTCCTATCACGGAATTTTCTTGCTGTACCCTTGGTTTTATGCTACATTTAACAATAGTTATTTGTGCGGTTTAGGAGGTGGAGACCCATTATGGAAACAGTTGCAATTACGTTGCTTGTTATTGATACCATTACTTTGATTGTTCTTGTTCTGCTGCAATCAGGTAAAAGTGCCGGTCTTTCTGGAGCAATCTCCGGAGGGGCTGAACAGTTATTCGGTAAACAAAAAGCTCGGGGGATCGACGCGGTTTTGCATCGCACGACCGTAGTCACTGGAGTTTTGTTTTTCGTGCTGGCTTTTCTTGTAGCTTATGTACTTTAATAGATGTATATAAATGGAACAAGGCCGTGCTGATTAAAGCGCGGCTTTTCTTGTTCCATGCACATCTTATGAGGAATAAACGGCATTCTGATAAAATAGAAGCGTTGTGAAGAACGAATGAAATTATTAAATATGGAAATAGATGAAGTAAGGAGAGAACGAAATGAATATAAAACAGCCACAGCCGTTTACGTTTGAAGAAGGCGAGCGTGCGGTATTATTACTACATGGTTTCACCGGACATTCTGCTGATGTACGCATGCTTGGACGTTTTTTACAAAAGCATGGCTACACCAGCCACGCTCCTATTTATCGAGGACACGGAAAAGAGCCGGAAGCGCTTGTTGACGCTACTCCTGAAGAGTGGTGGGCCGATGTTCAGGAAGGGTTAAACCATCTTCGGGAGAAAGGATACCAAAAGATTGCGGTTGCTGGACTATCCTTAGGAGGAGTTCTTAGTCTTAAGCTTGGCTATTCTGAACCGATAAAAGGAATTGTAACGATGTGTTCTCCCATGTTTTTTGATAATGAACAGCAATTGACCCAGGGCTTTGAGTTCAAGGCTCGTCAATTTAAACAGCTTGAAGGCAAAGATAAGGAAACGATCGACCAGGAAGTACAAGAATTACTCGATGAATCCAAAGATATGTTTCATCAGCTTGGCGAATTCATTAACAATGTCCATGATGAAGTGGATCAAGTTTATACCCCTATCCTGGTCGTGCAAGCAGAACAAGATGAAATGATCAATACGGAAAGTGCCAACTATATTTATAACGAGGTTGAATCCGATCATAAAGACATAAAGTGGTACAAGAATTCCGGCCACGTCATTACTATGGATAAAGAGAAGGAACAGCTCCATGAGGACATCCTCGCTTTCTTGGAATCCCTGGATTGGTCGTAAGCTCAAATTCTTGTCTTTCACTTACAGGAGGTAAGATAGATGACAAATGATTTAGAAAAACAAATTCTTCAGGTCTTCAAAGAAACGGCATCCAAACCGTTATCCGTAGAAGAGCTGGAAGAATCCTTAAATCTAGAAGACAGCGGGGAGTTTACGGACCTAATTAAAGCTCTTAACTCCCTTGAAGAAGCAGGTGAATTAGTTCGTACACGTAAGAACCGGTTCGGACTGCCTGAAAAAATGAATTTAATCCGAGGACGCATTCAGATGCATGCAAAGGGATTTGCATTCTTTATTCCAGATGAAGAAGATAAAGATGATGTGTATCTGCATCACTCCGATTTAAACTCTGCCATGAACAATGACAAAGTACTCGTCCGTATTGAGAAACGTGATGAATCGGGTCAGCGCCCGGAAGGAACCGTGATTCGAATATTAGAGAGGGCGACAACCCGAGTAGTCGGAACATATGAGCAAAGTCGTAATTTCGGGTTTGTTATTGCCGATGACAAGCGAATCCCTAATGATATTTTCATTCCTAAAGGACAGACCAATGGTGCCGCTGATGGGCACAAGGTCATTGTTAATATCACTAAGTTTCCAGAAGAAAGAATGAGTGCCGAAGGGGAAATTGTGGAAATTCTCGGACATAAAAATGATCCGGGTATTGATATCATTTCCATTATCTATAAGCACGGCATTAAATTAGATTTTCCCGATGAAGTCCTTAAACAAGCAGCGGACACCCCTGATCAAATCAGTGAAGGAGAACTTAAAAACCGTCGTGATTTGCGGGACGAAACCATTGTCACCATTGATGGCGCTGACGCCAAAGATTTGGATGACGCGGTTACCGTTAAGAAATTAGATAATGGCAACTACAAGCTTGGTGTTCATATTGCCGATGTTACCTATTATGTGCAGGAAAATTCACCGATTGATAAAGAAGCTCGTGAACGGGCGACCAGTGTGTATTTAGTTGACCGAGTTATACCAATGATCCCGCACCGCCTGTCTAATGGGATTTGTTCGTTAAATCCGCAAGTAGACCGTCTGACACTTTCTTGTGAAATGGAAATTGATCCAAACGGCGAGGTCGTCGGGCATGAAATTTTCCAAAGTGTTATCAAAACCAATGAGCGAATGACTTATAAAGACGTTAATGAAATCCTGGAAAATGACGACCAGGAACTTATGGAGAAATACAAGGATCTAGTACCCATGTTTAGAGAAATGGCAGCTCTTGCAAAGACTCTCCGTCAAAAGAGGATGGGAAGAGGAGCCATCGATTTTGATTTCAAAGAAGCCGGCGTCATCGTGGATGAAGAAGGGAAGGCAGTGGATGTTAAACTTCGTGAGCGTTCCGTCGCGGAGCGTTTAATTGAAGAATTCATGCTTGCTGCAAACGAAACGGTCGCCGAGCATTTTCATTGGATGGAAGTTCCATTCATTCATCGGATTCACGAAGATCCCGATCAGAGCAAACTGCAGCATTTCTTTGAATTCGTAGCAAACCTTGGATTTTCGGTAAAAGGAACTTCTGAAAAAGTCCATCCGCAGGCGCTGCAGAAGGTGCTTGAGGAAGTGGAAGGTACGCAGGAAGATATGATTATCTCCAAACTAATGCTTCGCTCGATGCAGCAGGCAAAATATGACCCGCAGAGTCTTGGGCACTTTGGTCTGGCAACAGAGTTTTATACTCATTTCACTTCGCCGATCAGACGTTATCCTGACTTGACCGTTCACCGGCTGATCCGAACTTATTTAGTGGAAGATAAGCTTGATTATCAAACTCGTAAGCACTGGAAAGATCAGATGCCTGAGATTGCCCGCCACTCTTCTGAAATGGAACGTGCTGCGGTCGATGCAGAACGCGAGACAGACGATCTGAAAAAAGCTGAATTTATGCAAGACAAAATAGGTGAAGAATTTGAAGGCGTCATTAGTTCAGTTACCAGCTTTGGCATGTTTGTCGAACTGCCAAATACGGTAGAAGGACTCGTTCACGTCAGCACTCTGACTGATGATTACTATCATTTCCAGGAAAAACAGTATGCCATGATAGGGGAACGCACGGGGAATATTTATCGTATTGGAGATGAAGTGACCATACGTGTGACGAATGTTAATTTAGATGAACGTGTCGTTGACTTTGAAATAGACGGTATGAAACCGCGCAAAGAACGCCCTAAGCGTGATCGTCCTAAGCAAATTAATTCTAAAGGTCCAGAGGATCGTAAAAAAAATAAGAAAAAGAATAAACAAAAAGGCAATAAACCTTTTTACAGAAATAAAGGTGTACCCAAAAAAGGCCGTAAAAAGAAGAAGTAATCGCTAAACATTAGAAAAACGCGCTTCAGCTGGCGCGTTTTTCTATGGTTATTTCCACTTTTCGTAGAGCACCCAGGGTTCCTGGACGTCGAAGGGACTTAGGTCAGGGATGTGGGAGAATCCTATGGGAGAAAAGTCAATCCAGCATCCATAGTTATCAGGATGCTGCTTCCAGTGATGACAGATCGTTTCAAAGAAGCCTGGTTGAGTATAATGATCATCCCAAAAGTACTTTACATGAGAATAGCTATATTTCTTTTGATCCGTTTTTATAATTACAAACCTTTGTTTATCAGTGGACAGATAGAAACAGGATTCGCGGAGCACATTGTCCGTGAAAAGGGCGTGATGGTAGGGCAGCGGATAATAGCATTCATAAGGGAAAATGTCAGGTCTGTTTCTCTCCATTGGGACAAGCAAATCTTTCTTCTCCTGTAGAGAGTTGATTTCCTTCCAAACCTCCCCATTTTTGTGACCCATAAGTTGCCCAGGCTTGGTCAGCACCAGGGAATGGATCACATGACCAGAAGCTAACCCTGCTTTTTCGAGTACTTTTCTTGCGGAGTTATTATGCACATGGGTATTGGCTCCCACCCAGGATACCCTGCTATCCTCAGAAAGAAGCTGCACAAGCTTCTTTACTAATTGAGTGGAGAAACCTTGGCCCGCGTACCGTCTGTCCGTACGCAGCCGTCCAATCATAGCGAATTTATCCTTGCCGAACAGACTGTATCCTCCAATGGAAAGTAAGTGTTCCTTATGAAACAATCCCAACAGCGTATGGTTATCAGCTGTCACCAGGTCTGGATAAATCCGAATAATGTAATCGTCCTCGATACCAGTATCCATCTGTAATAGTCTGGTGAAGTCAGACAAATACAGCGGTCTTATTTCTCCCAATTGAGGATCCATAGAATATCTCCTTTTCCGTATCTTTCAGAAATATAGTCTCACAACTAAGTTCGATCCGTCCATTGATCTCACTCGCATCTCAAAAAGCTCGGAATTGGAAACCACGGTTACATTTGGTACAATAAAAGTCACGCAGCAGAGGAGGAAGCCGTTATGCCAAGAGGAAATGGAAAAGCCATTGTACAAAATAAAAAAGCACGTCACGACTATATTATTGAAGAAACCTTCGAAGCAGGAATTGTGCTGCAAGGGACTGAAATTAAATCCATTCGTAATGGCCGGGTAAATTTAAAAGACAGCTTTGCACGGATTAATAATGGAGAAGTCTTTCTGCATAACTTGCATATTTCGCAATATGAGCAAGGGAATATTTACAATCATGACCCTACCCGGATGCGCAAACTTCTCTTACATCGAAAAGAAATTAATCAGCTCATCGGTCAAACCCAGCAAAAAGGGTATTCTCTCGTCCCTCTTAAAATGTATATTAAAAACGGGGTAGCCAAAGTTCTTATCGGACTTGGCAGAGGGAAGAAGAAGTATGATAAGCGTGAAGATTTAAAGCGCAAACAGGTAAACAGGGAAATAGATCGAGCGATCAAAGACAGCTTAAAATAATGCATTGGTTGAAAAAAATGATAGTTATGTTATAATTAATCTTGTCGCTTAATTGCGGCATTGGAAAAGAGCTTGATTCTCTCTTCCTTTAATCCTAACGGGGACGTTACGGATTCGACGGGGATAGGTCGAGCTCGGGTTGCAAGTCGAGGCGACGGCTCGTAAAACGTCATTTGCCTAAATATAACTGGCGAATCTAACAATAACCTAGCTGTAGCTGCGTAAGTAGACTATAGCTGATCCTTCCTGGCATTGTCCGTGTGGCAGATGAAGGGTCTCAAACTAAAGCGGACTACGCGTTTTTCCACCGCCTGAGGAGAAACGAAGAGACTAATCGGGCTAGCTCCTCGGAAGCCTGTTGGTAGGCTGAAGAGGAAGCGAATGATAATATATCAACTACGCTTGTAGAAGCCCGAGTGCCGATATCTCCGGACGTGGGTTCGACTCCCACCGTCTCCACCAATACATATATTGGTGGTTTTTTTATGGGGAAAATACCTTACCAAACCAGAAGAGCTAAAGAGCATACACGATCTTTAGAATGTGATTTTACATGGAAAGAAGATAGATGGTTCTTGTGATGAGGTTATTTCATGCAGTTTTTAAGTTTGACCCGATCCATGTGAAAATTGGATGGGGTTTTCTTTTTACTGAAAATTTTTCTCCAGCTGCGGGGATACTAAAGATTTCTCATTCTATTATATATATGAGAATATAGAAGCATAAGTAATGGAAACCAAAGGGCTATTAAATAAAAAAACAAGGGAAGTGATTAATGTGAAAGCCGTTCAAGTAACGGGTTATGGGGGTCTGGATCAACTGCAAGTAGTGGAGAAAGACATTCCTAAACCTAAGTCCAATGAAGTATTGGTTCAAGTTAAAGCATGTGCCATTAACAATACCGAGATTTGGATGAGAGAAGGAGCATATGGAACGGGGGAAGAGTCGGGCTGGCGTCCTGAAGGAGTAAACTTTCCACGGACTCCAGGCTCGGATATTGCGGGTAGGATCGTTGAAACCGGCAGTCATGTCACCGATCTGAATAGTGGAGATGATGTCGTATTATTTCCGTTTACCTCCACTGGAGAAGAAGGGTATGAACATATCTCAGAGGATATGTCGTTTATAGGTTCTGAATATGACGGAGGTTATGCAGAATATGTGGTGTGGCCGGCGGAACTTTGCAATCCTATGCCGCTGCAGGACTATAAAGAGAGTGCCGTTTTTTCTGTGAGCGGTCTAACCGCTTGGCATATGGTGGAGCAAGTTGCCCCTAAGCAGGGGGAAACGGTGATGGTTACAGGGGCTAATGGTGGTGTCGGCTCTCTTAATGTCCAGATCGCTGCCAACGTTTTTGGAGCGGAAGTCATCGCTATTGTAGGCGACCTTTCTCTGGAAGATAAAATGAAAGAACTCGGAGCCGCGCATGTACTCTCTTACCGTTCAGACAAATTGGAAGAAGAGTTACTTGAAGTGGGAGGGGGTTCGATCGATGCTGTTCTGGACGTAGTAGGGGATGCTTTATTCCACACGTCGCTCCAAGTCCTGAAAAAAGGCGGGAAATTCTGTACGTCTGGTTCGGCAGGCGGTCAACAGACAGAGCTTGATTTTAGAACGCTGTATTTGAAACATATTACGATGTTTGGATCTGTTTTAGGTACAAGAGCAGACTTTAATAAGTTGATGGATGCTGTTGCAAACCAGCAAGTTAAGCCAGTGATTGACCGGACTTTCCCCCTTGATGAAGCTAAAGATGCCCAGAAGTATTTCAAAGAATCAGGAAAATTAGGTAAAATTGTATTGATTCCATAGATGGAATGAAACAAAGCTAATCTTTTCTTTTAGTCGAACGACCAAGAACCCGGACCAGAGCTTATTAATGGTTCGGGTTCTTTCTTTAATCTAAGCGATTGTCTCTCTATCCTTTCAGTTAGAGTATTGTGTATTTTACTGATTTTTGAAATAATTGGATGAGATGAACTTTCTTGGAAGAGGTGCATAAATGGCGATAGTCCTCACTAAAAATTTAGCTGAACAAATCGATAAGTCCGAAATAGAGTCTCTCGCCTCAAGACTTAAGGCCCTTCAGCAGATGAAAGGAAATCCAATGGATGCTGCTATGAAGAAGTTCGGAGATTGCACGGCTTTTACGGTGAAGAATATTCCTGGTCCTGCTTTTAACCTAGTTAAAGGTTTTAATGAGAATGATCTGAATGAGTTCAAGGAGATCTTAGCGTTTTATAATTACAAAGAAATCCCCTGCCGATTCGAGATCACACCTGCTCAAGCTTCCCTCCCATTATTTCGGACTTTATCTAGGAATGGATTTTCTCAAAGCTCATTTCATTCGGTCCTCTATAGCTCCTGCTTGGAAGCGTGTAATAAAGAGGCGGAAGTAAATTCTCAACTATCGATTCGACCGTTAAAGGAACATGAATTTGATATTTTTGCTGAAATTTATACACAAGGTTTTGGAATGCCTGCCTTTTTGAAGGATTCGATCGCTGCCAATAATAAAGTGTTACATAGGAACGAGCATTGGTTTTTTTATTTAGCTACTTTAGGAGACGTGCCTGCTGGAATTGGAGTGCTGTTTACCAAAGGAAGGACGGCCGTATTGGCTGCTTCTGCCACTCTGCCGCAATTAAGAAACAAGGGTATCCATTCCGCATTGATCCAAAAAAGGGTCCAAACAGCCCGGCAGCTAAACTGTGGTCTAATTACTGGCCAAGCAAGGTTCGGAAGTGTAAGTCAGAATAATATGGAGAGAGCTGGATTAAAGCTCGCTTATACAAAGTCCGTGTTTGAGGAAATATAAATAGGATTAGGTAAGTTGAGTTATAAAAGCAGGATAAACTCAGGGAAAACAGGACGGAAAAAACTTTTTCCTATGCTACTGTTCTTCTACTTTTGTTCTTAAGGCGGGGATCATATGAAAGTGAAAATTGAATGGACTTACAAATCTTTAAAGAGTACAGAAACCAACTTTTTATCAGATGAAATGCAGGCAGGTCAGGCGATTTTACTAGCTGAAGACATAGAAAGAACGGGACGGGCAAAACAATTAACCTTTGTAGACAGCCAGGATCAACCGTGGACTTTGAAAGAATTAAAAGCCTATATGAAAGGGATTCAAACAGAGCCACACAATATAAGGATCTATTTTGATGGGGGATATGACCTAAAGACAAGAAGTTCAGGTTTAGGCTGCGTAATTTACTATGATCAACATGGTAAGTCCTTCAGATTAAGAAAGAATGCTTTAGTAAACGAGTTGAATTCAAATAACGAAGCCGAATATGCTGCTCTCCACCTGGCTTTAAACGAGTTAGAGCTGTTAGGTGTTCATCATTTACCCGTTACATTCATCGGTGATTCTCAAGTAGTTATTAACCAATTAACTGGAGAGTGGCCCTGTTTAGAGGAAGAATTATCAAAGTGGGCAGACCGTGTGGAGGATAAATTAAGCAAAGCAGGCATAAAGCCTGAATATGAAGTTATTTCGCGAAAAAATAATAAAGAAGCAGACAGATTGGCATCGCAGGCATTGAAGCATGTGGAGATTACAAGTTCAATGGAAATGAATTGAGCTGGTGATAAGAGATAATTAGTAACAAGGGAGCTTAGA
The DNA here is from genome assembly GCA_963739045.1 of uncultured Bacillaceae bacterium. Classification (GTDB taxonomy): domain Bacteria; phylum Bacillota; class Bacilli; order Bacillales; family Halobacillaceae; genus Halobacillus_B. The sequence continues at coordinate 482,240 of CAVTYY010000004.1, forward strand.
TATATTCAGATGGATCAAGGCAGTCGGCGGAGGAGCGGCTGGGATTTTTCTGATATTTGCCTCTTTTTTTTAGAATATAAGCCGTGTAGGTGGACGTTCGTTGGCTAAATAGAGCGGGACATGGACTCACCCCGGGAAAAGGGGAAAGGTGACTTTGCTGTTTCACTTAAGTCTGCTGGGATTGATATGTTGATAGATTCCCCTCTTCTTTTCGGACTATACCGGTATATGAAAAGATAACTGAAATTTTATTTAGGATAGAAAGTTACATAAGCAGTCAGCATGTTTAGGGCTCAAAATCAAGGGGGGGGTGGCAGGATGAAAAGACTTATTTTAATTCTTATGCTTTTAATAGATTTAGCTTTTATATCGATGGTGTTAATCGGAGATCCTTTTCGCTATGATAACGGCTGGACCTTTACTTTAGGAGGATATTTTTTGTTAAGTATCCTGGTATCAGGCTTCTTCTTACGGAAAACGAAAAAAACACGAGAGCTTTGGCCTTATTTAACAGTAAGTGTACTAGCCTTAAGCCTCAGCAGTTTGGGCTGGCTTGTATTCATGAAGTATCTCTTTTTGATCATCGGGTAACGGAGACTTCTTCATACTGCTGAAAAAACCACCAAGTCAAGTTGTGGTACGCAGCAAGACTTGGTGGTATTACAGGCACATAGCTAAAGAATAACAAGTTAAAAGCCGGGATTATTTTTCTTGAATCCTTGCCATGCCTGCTTAGACCCTTCCTTTAGTTCATCTCTTGAAGCATGCAGCCTCTTAGCTGAATCTCCATAAGCAATTTCGATCTTTCCTTCCTTCAATTCTTCAAATACGGTATCCGCAAAATCATCCAGGGGAGCTCCAAATGTATGCAGTCCTACACCGCCAAGGTCGGTGTTAACAGCCGGAGGCAGAACTTCGATAACGGAGAGGTCCGTATTTTCTAACTGCAATCTTAAGGATTGTGTAAACGAACTGAGTGCAGCTTTCGTAGCACTATACACCGGCACCCAGGCTCCAGGTGACAGGGCGAGTCCGGAAGTAATATTTATAATCGAAGCATCCGGTTTGCTTTTCAAAAACGGTGTAAAGAGCATCGATAAGTGCAGAGGTCCATCAATATTAATAGTCAGCTCATTTTTGGACTGTGCCCAGTCATTTTCTTCTTTAAGATTTACTCGTTGCTGCATGCCTGCATTATTAACAAGCACATTTAGATCTGGGAAATGGGAGGTTACCCAGTTAAATAAAGTTTCTCTTTCTTTCTGATCAGCTACATCACATTGTTTAATATGCAATTCGGGATACTTTTCTTGAGCTTCAGATAATTTCTTTTCTCTCCGCCCCACAATAATAACTTCATTGTCTTCTCGTAAAAAGCGTTCAGCCAGGGCCAAGCCAATCCCTGATCCTCCGCCGGTAATTAGAATAGTATTCCCGTTTATGTTCATTTCGTTCATCCTTTCTATTCTCTACTATTGAGTTTAAAACCCCAGAAGTGTTTTCTGGTCAGTTTTTCCATGTAGAACTTTGTTCCCGGCATTGCGGCAAGGAAAACAATCTCCGTTCCAGTTCCTATCCCTTTCCTGATACTTCCCGCAAACAGAATCATAAGTCTTCAGCAAGAACTCGCCATATCGCCGTGATGAATGGCCGAAGTAGAGAAAAAATCAGCAAGCGTTCTCCTCATCCGGTTTTTCTGCTCTAAAATATTTCAGGAGGTTTTGGAGAGTTTTTCAGCTGATTTTCATTTTGTCTTGATACTTTAGAGTTAAGAAACTTGTATGGAGGTAGAAATGATGAGAAAAAGAACGACCGTGAAATGGTTCTCAGGCATTGCCTCAGCTGTTATGGCTGCTTCATTTATAGGATTTGTTCAAAATCACCAGGTAGAGGGAGTCAGTAATCAGGGAGCTGAACAGCAAGAACCTACCCACTCCGAAGATTCAATTTTCTCTAATCCGGATGAAAATAACGATACTCAAAACTTTTTTAAAAACGATGATAATTCTTTTGATGGTAGTGGGATTGAAGACCCTCAGGGAATGGCCCCATCGGAGCGGAGGACTAGACATTCATGAATAATGGGATGAATTTTTCTGGAATGGGTACGGATATTTATTTGGAAGCAGACAATACAGAGGAATTATTGGCATGGTTTACTCTTGTGGAAAGAAGATATTCAAGGTTCCTGAAGGATAGCGAATTATCGATATTAAATCAAAAGCCCGTTTCCGAAGACTGGATTTCTATCTCAGAGGAATTTTATCAAATATTACTAAAGTCAGAAGCATTCATGGCTCAAACAGATTCGCTATTTAATCCGTATTTGGGCCAGCTAATGAGTTCGCTTGGCTATGACCGTTCTTTCGATCGAATGGAAGGGATAGCAACGCAGACTGATCGGCAATTCTGTAAGGACAAGGGGTTGTTACTTCATCACGATCAGCCCCTAGTCAAAAAAGTGAGAGATATTCATATTGATCTAGGCGGCGTTGTTAAAGGGTGGAGTGCTGATCAAGCATTTCACATGGCTCAAGGTGAAAATATTTTTATCGATGCTGGAGGAGACATGCGTTTCTCTTTCACCCAACCAGAGACCATTGGAGTTATGAATCCTTTTGACCCTTCTACAGATATTGCTCAGTTTGTCATGCAGCAAGGTGCCTTAGCGACTTCAAATGTATTACATCGCCGTTGGAAGACTCAACACGGGGAACGTCATCATATATTGAATGGAAAAACGGGAGAAAACCCAGAGTCTGATGTAATTCAGGCGACTGTACTTGCTCCAACAGCAGCAGAAGCTGAAGTTTATGCGAAAGTCCTTTGTATGATTCATGCAGAGGATGCCCAAACTTGGATAAAGGAAAAAGAACTCCCTATAGCTGCCCTTATCGTCAATCAGAAAAAACAGATATATAGGACGGAACATTTATTTCGATTCTGTAAAGGAGTGAGGACGGCATGGTCATTACCACTTGGGAATGGGCAAGAGCATCAGGATTAACTTCATTTGGCTTACTATTTCTTTCAATTTTGGCTGGGTTTTTACATAGTTCTCCCAGCACTCCGAAATCGTGGAAAGGCTATTTATATCCTTTTCACCAATTTACTGGCTGGATAGGGTTTCTCGTCATTATCTTTCATGGTGTGATCCTGCTTTATGATCACTACGTGAATTATCACTGGTATGAAGTATTTGTTCCATTTATGTCCGATGAGCATCGCTTCCTGGCTGGTTTAGGAACGCTGTCGCTCTATGGAGTCTTTCTAATTCTGCTTTCATCCGATATGATGAAAAGAGTGAAACGTTCACTATGGAAAAAAATTCACCTATTTTCACTGCCTGCTTACCTACTGGCTTTAATTCATGGACTCTTCATTGGATCAGACCATGGCGAAGCGATTCTTCTTCTATATGGAGGTACATCGGTCATTCTCATGGCCGCATTTCTTTGGAAAAGGCTGAGTTCAGCACTTCAGCAAAATGGTCGGCATGCAGCAAAGGAAGGATAAACTAATATGAATGTATTATTAGCAGAAGACGATCTTAAGCTGGGCCGTCTTCTTGTTCATATGTTAAAAAAAGAATTTCATCAAGTTGACTGGGTCACAGACGGGGAGTCCGCTTATGATTATTCAGCTACTGGTTTATATGACGTAATTATTCTGGACTGGATGATGCCGGGGTGGAGCGGCCAAGAGGTATGTGAAGCACTTCGCAAAGAGGAGTGTACCTCATCGATATTAATGCTGACCGCACGGGATAGTGTGGATGATCGAGTGATGGGTCTTGATTCAGGCGCTGATGATTATGTAGTGAAGCCGTTTGAATTTGATGAGCTATTTGCGAGAATCAGGGCATTAGCAAGACGCTCGAATAAACCTCTGCAGGAAGATACTATTATGGTAGGATCTTTGGTTTTAAATCGAGGAGCTCACACTCTCCAAATTCATGACCTGCCGGTGTTGCTGACACATAAAGAATACCAGCTTATAGAAACACTGATGACCAATACGGGACAAGTTCTGACAAGAGAGCAGCTGATTTCTAAAATCTGGGGAGTAGATGCAGACGTCACGGACAACAATTTGGATGCGCTGGTAAAGCTAACTAGGAAGAAACTCAGAGAAGCGAATGCAGAGCAGGAAATTAAAAGTGTGAGAAATGTAGGCTATCAAATAGTATGAATACCGTAGCCAAGAAAACGAAACAGCGTCTAATGTGGCTGTTTGCCATCCTTACGATGATCTTCCTTCTCTTATTTGTGGTGATTGCCTATGTGACGGTTTCCCGGTCCGTGTTAAGCGATCAAAAAGAAAAAGTCACAGAAATGATTTCAGATGAATCGATTGTCCATCTGCTGCATGAGTCTAATGAGTCCCATGACAGGGAGATGAAAGTTAAATTATTTGCCGTGGTGGATTCAAATGGAAACGTCCTTAAAGAAGAGGGAGATCATATTGACCAGCTGATAGAGGGTTGGACCCCGGAATCCCAGGTGATAGTGGAAAAAGATGAAGCAGGCCGCGACTATTTAATGGCAGCAAAGCCTGTTGGGGATGGGTACGTGTTCACTGGCATGGATATTACTCAACAGAAAGAGGTCTTAAAGCGTCTCTTTGTAGTGCTGTTGTTATTAACGATTCTCTTTACGTTTGCAGCTATGATCTTATCCTTCTTTATGGCGGGCAGAGCTATTCTGCCAATTGTGAAATCAGCAGAACGGCAGCGTGAATTTGTGAACGATGCCTCCCATGAACTTCGAACGCCGCTTAGTATTTTATCCGCTGGATTTCAAGTCGTTGAAGAAGAGGATCATCTACTGTCGGATTTCTCAAAACAGACGATTCACGATATGTCCGGGGAAGTGAATCGTATGACAGGTCTCGTAAATGATTTATTGCTGTTAGCTCGCTCAGACTCGGGGAAGCTAGTCCTGGAAAAGGAAGAATTTAATCTGACGGACCTTATTTCCCAGTCTGTCCGCTCCTTCTCTAAAGTTGCCGAAGAACATCATTTGTCTATAACAGGTGATTTGCAAGAAAACGTTAGATTTATCGGTGATAAGCAGCGGATTCAGCAGTTAATTTATCTATTCCTAGACAATGCGGTGAAGTATAACTGTGAGAAGGGGAGTATTGAAGTGAAGCTGTCTGAGTCAGAAAAGAAAGTACGGCTGTCATTCATCGATTCGGGAGTAGGAATTGCCGAGGAGCACCGGAGAAAAATATTCGATCGATTTTATCGAATTGATAAAGCTCGATCAAGAACAATGGGGAGTAATGGGATAGGTTTATCGATTGCTGACTATATTGTAAAGGCTCATAAAGGGCATATTGAAGTAGATAGTACTCTGGGGAAAGGAACGCGCTTTAGGGTGGTTCTTCCTAAATAGGACCATATGATAGGAGCAGCGGTCTTAGAAATGAACCGCTGCTTTCATTACTCTAGCGGAGGAGCCTGCAGGGCCTGTTCAGGAACATCAGGAATCTGTCCGCTGTAAGGGGAGAAGTGAATGTCATAGCTGATGGCAGCAGGATAGGATTGCAGGACGTTAATGTCTTCAGGCCGTTTCGTCTTTAAATGGAAGACGATGGATGAAAGCTGATCACCCTTAACGGTCATAACTAGTGTACTGTCTTTTTGATCCTCAAGCATAATCCCTCTGAAATCGAGCTTGTCAAAAGCATGGAAGACGGCTGTATAAACCGTTGTTCCCTGCTTTTTAATTTGCTTAATTTCGTCTGCTTCTTTTAAGACCGTCTTGCTCCATTCGAACATATCATCTAAAGGGGCAAGCTCATTCAGTACCCGATGGGGAGCCTGGCCTTTATTCCAGTCACCGCCGGATTGAACATAAAATTGATCTTTACTAAAAAAAACCGTAAAAGTAAAGGTGGATTCATCAGAGACAGGGGTGCTGACTTTGTACTCAGACCGTTCTTTTGACCAGGCCCCTGTACTTTCTGAAGCAAGTTTTCCATCCAGCTTGTAGCCGGTGCTCACCTGGTAGCTTTCATTGGAAAATTTGTTTAACTCCGATTGCCAGGATTTATAGTGGTATTCTTGCTGACTGGGAAAAAAAACAAAACCTGCTGCCGTTCCTAGAAAAATAGCTGCCAGAGGAATCAGCCATTTTTTAATGGGTCTAAAGATAACCATCTAAATCATACCCTCCGCTCTTCTGCCAATAGCCTCTTTCACGTTCGTTCGTAAACTCGAGCCGATTCAGCCATTTAACAGACTTATATCCATACATTCCCGGGTGATACAAACGGCACGGATACCCTTGCGCGTTTTTCAAAGGTTTTCCATCCATTTCAAAAATAAGCATTGCCCCTTCGTCCAATAGTTGTTCTGCTGTGAAGGAATCATAATAGGTTTCATCTCCAGAATAGGCAGTAATGTAGGAAGCGTCGGTAGTAAGGTTCAATTCCTTAAATAAATCCTTTATTAATATCCCCTTTAATTCCACCCCATGAACACTCCAGCCGGTTACACAATGAAAATCGTCTACAAGGGTAGTGGAGGTAAATCGCGGAACATCTGCTAGTTTTAAAGTCGCCGTCTGATTAACGGCTCCATCAATAGTTAAACTCCATTCTTGTTCTGTATAGCGGGGAGTGTCATTGGTGACATTATAAATCCTGAAATAGCCTCTTCTCTTATTTTCATCCGTGGAGATCGACAGAGCAGGCATCAGCCATTTCACGTACCTTCCTATCATAATAAACACTAGTCCAACAGCGAAAAATTTAATGAAATCTCTGCGCTCTAGTTGGTTTTCCTGAATGGCATCAGGAATCTGAGCCTTTCCTCTCCACCATTTCGGCCATGGAATTCTGATCTGGAAGAAATGACCCAGGCTATGGGTAAGAGCCCAGGGAATGAACAGAAATGTACTCCAATCGTGCACGATAACGGCGTTATTTCGGATAAAAACTGGCAGGGAGCTTTGTGCGTACATGGCTATCCCTGAAAGAATCCAAAGACCTGCAAAAATCAACAGCAAGCCGCCGTTATACTTTTTAAGTAAGGGTCTGGGTTTCATATAATGAAGCAGTCTGCGTGAACCATAGAGGATCACGAGAAGATAAATGCATGCGCTTACATAGTGGGTCGTGACTAATGGGAAATGAATTTCGTTGAACCATGTTCGAGTTGGTGTCACGTATAGAAATAGACCTGAACTAAGGAGAACTGTGAACGTAAGAGCGTGTACGAAATGGAGACGGACATTTTTCCTATTCATTGCTTGTCAGACCCCTCTCTATCTCCTGTTGAAATCATTGTATCATAAAGGTTCTTTTAATAGATTGAACATGCTTTCATTGGTGGTTGGTTGAACCAGCCAGGGTGTAAATTTTTTGAATTTCATAAGTATAATTATGGATAATAAACAAGTCTTTTTAATTAGGTCTAAAAGGTGATAAACTTTTTTGGAAAATTTATCATGTTAAATGATCTCGTATAGTAAAATGAAATTTGGGGTTAGTTAAAGTACAGAATAGAGGAGGATTTAAGGCATGACATTCACTTTAAAAGCCGGGAGTCATGTGCGGACTCATGTATTCTAAGACCAGAGGCTTAGTAAAAGATTGGTCCAGGGTCCGCTGTTCATTTGTGGATAATCGAGTACCTTTAAAGAAGATGCTAAAGTCTCGGTCATCCTATTCTTTTAGTAATCAAACGATTCATTTAGGAGGGTAAAACATGCAAACGTTAACCAATTGGGCTTTTCGAAACAAGGCGGCCATGGCTTTGTTTGTAATCATTACATTAATTATTGGCATTATCAGCTATTTCCGGCTGCCTATGGAGTTTCTTCCTGAAGCGGATAACCCGCAAGTGACCGTCGTGACCCTTGGGCAAGGCTTCGATGCAGGTTCAATGGCTAAGAATATTACTGAACCAGTGGAACAATCGGTTTCTTCTGTGAATGGGAAAACCTCTGTCCTTTCCACAACTGGTGCAGGTTATTCTCAAGTCACGATTAATTTTGACTCCAAAACGGATATGAAGGAAGCGAAAAACCATGTTCAGGATTCGCTCAGCGGCATCAATTTGCCGGAAGGAGTTGCTAAGCCGCAAATTTCCCAGCTGAATACTTCGATGATTCCAATTGGTCAAGTATCTTTAACTTTCGATGGAGGTCTGACCAAGAGCAACGTAGAAAAAGTTAAAAATGAATTCATGCCTTTATTTGAAAACCAGAAAGGTATTTCGCAAGTCAGCTCAGCCGGAGAAAGCAGTTCTCGAGTGGAGATTAAACTCGATCATGATCAACTGGAAAAGTTACATATTCCTGTGAACGCCGTGATGGGAGTTCTTCAAGGGCAGGATGTTTCAGCAACTGCCGGAAATGCAACGATCAATGGACAGCAAAGTACGATTAATGTTACAGATAACCTTCGTTCATTAGAGGCATTGAAAGAACTGACTATTCCTATGCAGACTCCAGATGCCCCTGTTGTCCACATCGATGACATAGCTTCCGTTAAAAAAGTAAAATCAGAAGATATGATTACAAGGATCAACGGTAAAGATGCTCTTGCACTAACTTTATTTAAGGAAGATGATGCAAGCGCCGTTACCGCTGGAGAGCAAGTGAAAAACATAGTGAAGAAAATTAATAGTGATTTTAGCGGGGTTGAGGCCACTACTTTATTTACCACAGGCGACATGGTGAAAAACTCCGTGAACAGTATGGTGCGTGAAGTAGCACTAGGTGCTCTATTTGCTACCCTCGTCATTCTTCTTTTCTTAAGAAAGTTTAAGCCGACGCTCATCACGGTTATCTCGATCCCATTATCTTTGTGCATAACACTTTTGTTATTGTGGCTTTCAGGCGTTACGTTAAATATTCTTACCCTCGGCGGGGTAGCTGTTGCGGTCGGCCGACTCGTTGATGACAGTATCGTAGTGGTTGAGAATATTTTCCGGCGCAGTCAAAATCAAACCCTTTCCAAAGCAAACGTGCTGCAGGCGACTAAAGAAGTATCGCGGGCGATAACCTCCTCCACGTTGATCACTGTCGCCGTATTTTTGCCGATGGGGCTGGTGAATGGTTCGTTACGGGCATTTCTGCTTCCGTTTGGTTTAACGGTTACGTATTCTCTACTTGCTTCTTTACTGGTTGCCTTAACAGTGGTACCGCTCCTAAGCAGGGGGATGCTTAAGAATACTACACTGCCAGCACATCAGACACCGAAACGGTATATCAGCGTGTTGAGATGGTCATTAAATCATAAATTTGTCCCGATTTTACTGGCCATAGTCGTGTTAGCCGGTTCAATTGCACTTTATACAATTCTGCCAAAAGCGGCAACAAGTGCGAATGATGCTTCCTTTGTATCGGTAAATATGACCTTCCCAAGCGATACTCCGCAAACGACGCTGAAGAAGCGTATGACTGACTTTGAAGATAAGCTATCCGATTTCGGCGGCTACAAATTTATTATCACTCAGTATGGATCCAGTGCTGAAGCTGCCCAATACGGAGAAGTAAGTGATCCGGACACGGTTTCCTTCTCGGTGATTATGAAAGAAAATGCAGACGCCGACCAATTTATTGATAAAGTGAATAAAGCTAAGAAAGAGGAAAAAAACGTAACGATTACTGCTTCGCCTGCTTCTATGTTTGGAGGTTCCTCTAACTCAACGATCACTTATGATGTGGTTGGCAATAATTCGGAAGAACTATTAACAACATCCCGAAATTTAATCAGCCAGATCAAACAAGTGGATGGAGTAAAGAAAGTAACCAGCAATCAGGAAAAGACGACCCCGATCTATACCGTTAAGGTTAATACAGAGAAAGTCAACGCCAAGCAAACGTCCATGGAAATCAGGTCTCTGATTAATCCCCAGCCAATTGGAACGATTACGCTGGATAATGACTCCACCCCTGTTTATCTGAATGCGGGAGGTAACCCTGAAACACTCAGAGATTTAAAAGACTTAACACTTTCCACAAGTTCTGGACTTCTGCCGCTCTCTCAAGTCGCAGATATTTCTATGGAAGATAAACCGAGTACGGTGCTTCATAAGGATGGAGATTTATATGTACGACTCACTGCGGAAGTAAAGCCTGCAGAGTTATCTGTCATCTCAAAAAGCATTGATGAGAAAGTGACTAGCATGGACTTACCGAAGGGTGTATCTCTTGATAAAGGCGGGGCGGCGCAGCAGCAGTCCAGCGATTTCGCAGATCTGGGAATTACCATGCTAGCTTCCATACTGATCGTTTACTTGATTATGGTCCTTACGTTTAAAACGCTGCGGGCGCCCCTTGCTATTTTAATGACACTGCCGCTTGCCTCCATTGGAGCAGTGCTTGGCCTCTTGATTTCCCGGGTTCCAGCAGATGCGACAGCCTTGATTGGAGCGTTAATGCTGATTGGAATTGTTATAACCAATGCCATAGTGTTGATTGATCGAGTGAAGCAAAATGAGCAAAATATGATCATTCGAGATGCCATAATTGAAGCTTGCGGAACTCGATTGCGTCCGGTAATCATGACAGCAATCGCTACCATTTGTGCTATGCTTCCGCTCCTTTTTGGTCATACAGAAGAAGGCAGCCTTGTCTCTAAATCATTGGCAGTAGTAGTCATTGGCGGGTTGACGGGTGCAACTGTACTTACTCTTGTGATTGTTCCTGTTTTCTATGAACTGCTGCATTTCAGGAAAGCGAAGAAACAGAGATTGGAAGAAAAAGATGAGGAGAAGATTGCTAATTAATTTTTTAAAGAGGCTGGGACATAAGGAAATGCCCCCTATCTAAAGACGAACAATTAGGGGAGGGCTGAGGTTTACACTGAATGGCCGCTCCGGAAATACACTCCGCTTTTCGCGGGCGGCTGGTGGGCCTCCTCATGCTGCGCACTGCGGGGCACCACCTATGGCTTCCTCCCGCCGAAGTCTCCGTGTATTTCCTACGCTGGAATGGTTTCTATTTTCCCCTTCCTTCTTCCTGTTCATCGGGAAGCCCTATTAATAATATGGGGATCAAGAAATCCTCAATCAAACTGGCAGGAAAAAACCCGAACGATGAAGGAGCATTAATCCCTTCACCGTTCGGGTTTAATAATGGTTGACAGACTTTTTTTATAACCTCCTCCTTTTATCTTTTATTTAATAGAGTATAGGATAACTTCTTCGGTATGGAAGGTCATGAGCAAGTTCAATGATCTTTCCAGTTGGAATGGATTTGTATCGCTGGAGATTCTAACTTGAAATTTGAAAGGAATCTAAAGGCCATGTATAGAAAAAGTAGAGTAAGGAGGTGCTGGATGTGGGTATGGTCATAGGGATAGTCATACTCTTTGTCGTCATCGGTATCGTAAGGGTTTTACTTGATATCCCTTCTCCTAGAAATAAATCTGACAAGTATCATGATCGTGATTACTCATAAAGAACGGGATATATTTTGTAATCCAGGAGAAGGAGACCTGATTTAAGAAGGGTGTAACCGAAACTGTGGAAGTTTGGGTACACCCTTCCTATAGTAAGGAATTCAATGAAACTGTAAAAGGAATATAAAAGGGGACAGTCGGATGATCTATGAATTATTCAGCATTTATAAGGAGAAAATGTCATTTAATAATGTTTACCTGAGATATATGAAAAAATGGCACGTCATTCTCTTATTGGTAACGATTCTTGTCCTATTTGTTAGTTTAATCTACCTTTCCCTATGGAGCGGTAATGAGTGGCTGATGTTCTTTGTTCCGCTTCCTATTACTTTGTTCATCCCTTATTTAAATCATGAAATGGAAAGAATCTCAAAGGAGGTACATAATAGGGAAACCACTGGAAACGTGATTAAGAAAAGGAGAGAAGAATTTGCGCAGTGCTTAGAGGAGAAAGGAATTACCAAGCCAGAGCAATTTGAATTTCTCATCGAATTAATTGATAAGAATGCGCAAGAAATGAAAACCCCTTTCTTTATCAACAGAGGGATTATCGCAGCAATCCTCGGGCCAATCTGGATCCAGTATCTTACTTTTGTATTTACCATGAGTACCCATAGTTTAGAAGAAGCTACAGGTCTGCTTGTTCTGCTGGTGGTGTTAATTATGTTATTTCTTTGTTTTGTTTATATAAGCAGGTCGATTGTGGTCGATGATTTGATGAACGGTGAATATAACAAGATGAGAAAAATGGGGAATGTAGTAAGAGATATTTACTTGATGAAATTAAGCGAGCAATAAAAGTACAGCTTCTTGCGGAAAATAAGGACCTATGCAGTGACTATGTTAAATAAAAAAATCCGAACCACTGGAAAAACAGGGTTCGGATCTTTTCTTAAAAAATTGCTGTTTCTAAATCACTTACTTAAAATACTTTAGTCGTCCAGTCTTCGCAGTTCCAAATATCAGTGACTATGCCTTCGTAAAATTCGGGTTCGTGTGAAATGAGTAGCACACTGCCTTTGTATTCATGAAGAGCTCTTTTTAGTTCTGCTTTAGCATCCACATCTAAGTGGTTCGTGGGTTCATCGAGCACCAGAAGATTGGTTTCTTTATTCATTAATTTACACAATCTTACTTTAGCTTTTTCTCCACCGCTTAACACTTGAATTTTACTTTCCATATGTTTTTTTGTAAGTCCGCACCTAGCAAGGGAACCTCTTACTTCCTGCTGGGTCAAGTGACGAAATTCCTCCCAGATCTCTTCAATGCATGTTCGTTGACTTGTTTCCTTAAGTTCCTGCTCAAAATAGCCAATATGAAGATGATCGCCTAATTCAACCGAGCCGGATACTGGAGATATTTCTCCAAGAATACTTTTCAGCAAGGTCGTTTTCCCAATACCGTTCGCTCCTGATAATGCCACTTTCTGTCCGCGTTCCATTTCTAAATCCAACGGGCGAGAGAGAGGTTCCTCATATCCAATAACAAGTTCTTTTGTTTCAAACAAGTATTTCCCTGGAGTACGTGCTTGTTTGAATTGAAAAGAAGGCTTTGGTTTTTCAGAGTCCAGTTCCAAGACGTCCATTTTATCCAGCTTCTTTTGTCTGGAGGTAGCCATTTTACTCGTTGCTGCATTTGCTTTATTTCGTGCTACAAAATCTTTTAAATTTGCGATTTCCTTCTGCTGTTTCTTATAGGCAGCTTCATGCTGCTGTTTCTGCATTTCATAAACCCGTAAGAATTCGTTATAATCTCCCGGATAACGGGTAAGTTGTTGATTTTCCATATGGTAAATTAAGTTTACAACGCTATTTAAAAACGGAATATCGTGGGAAACGAGAATAAAGGCATGATCGTATTCCAGTAAATAGTTTTTCAGCCATTCAATATGCTCCACGTCTAAATAGTTCGTCGGCTCATCCAGCAGTAAAATGTCCGGTTTTTCTAAAAGTAATTTAGCAAGCAGTACTTTGGTGCGCTGACCGCCGCTTAAATCAAAAACGTCACGCTCTAATCCGAAATCATTTAACCCAAGACCATTAGCTACTTCTTCGACTTTAGCATCGATCGTATAGAAGTCATTATTGGTTAAAGAGTCCTGAATGCGCCCGGTTTCTTCCAGAAGGTCTTCAAGTTCTTCGGGTTCAACTTCCCCCATTTTGGCAAAGAGATGGTTCATTTCTGCTTCTAGGTCAAATAAATATTGGAAGGCAGTTCTTAGAACATCTCGTATAGTCATCCCTTGTTTTAGATCCGCATGCTGATCTAAATAACCTACTCTAGTATGTTTCGACCAGGCCACTTTTCCAGCATCCGCTTCTAATTTACCTATAATTATATTCATAAACGTAGACTTACCTTCCCCGTTGGCTCCAATAAGTCCTATATGATCTCCTTGCAGTAACCGAAAAGAGACGTCGTCAAAGATAGCACGATCTCCAAATCCGTGACTCAAGTTATTAACCGTTAATAAGCTCATGTTTAAAACACCTTTTCCTTCAATAGTTCATCCTTATTTATTATAAAGGTCATCTGATAAAAGTGATAGGGGTATCTTCTAACAATTCTAAAGAATAGGGGTATAGGAAATTGACATGGGTTATTGAGGTAAAGTAGACTTTACAGTAATCGAAGTTCAGGATGAAGGTGAGCGATTGAAGAATTTAATCAAAGATAAACGCATGGATTATAACATAACTCAGGAAGGCCTGTCAGAGCAGCTTCATGTTTCAAGACAGACTATTATTTCTCTTGAAAAAGGCAGATACAATCCTTCTCTCGTGTTGGCCCATAAATTAGCTCAGCATTTTCATTGTTCTATTGAAGAGTTATTTATATTTGAAGGGAAGGAGAATGTTGATCGTTCCTCAAAATAAAAACAGGAAGTGAGTGATGAAAACTGACAACGTATCTGGCATTTCTTAGAGGGATTAATGTAGGCGGAAGAAATAAGATTAAAATGGCAGAACTAAGACAATCTTTAGAAGAAGCAGGCTTGCATGAAGTTGTTACCTATATCCAGAGCGGGAACATCATTTTCCGTTCGGATGAAAACGAAGGATTCCTTGGAAAGTTGATTGAAGGTACACTGCAAACTGATTTTAACTTAGCTGTGCCGGTAGTTATAAGGACTGTAGAGGAAATAAAAGGAGTAAGAGAACGGTGTCCCTTTACGAAGGAAGATATTACTCAGGCTCAGTTAACATCTGCTGGCGAAAGTCTTTACGTGGGGCTGCTTGGGGAAGAGCCTGCTAATGCAAAGACAGACTGGCTGCTATCTTTTCAAACGGAGTATGATCGATGTTCTATAGATGGAAGGAATGTTTATCTTCTCTTTAGTCAGAGTGTTCGCAACTCAAAGCTGGCGAATAATCTTCTTAAGATGAATGTGCCCGCTACAATAAGAAATTGGAAAACGATTAGCAAGCTGACCGAGATGGCCGAAGAGCTCTAGTCTTCCATAGAAATATTGCGGTACCCGCAGCTTTGATCGCTGTGGGTTATTTTTTCTTGAATACAAATCAATTGCGTTTTCTAAGTGGTGGGCCGTATTAATTCGTTCAATCCCTGTTCGCTTATTCCATTAAGAACGATTATGTACGTTATTACCATTTTTGTTATTGCTATCTTCTTCATTACCTCAGCAGATTCCGCTACTTTTGTTCTTGGGATACTTAGTATAAAAGGATCCCAAGGTTTTAATGAATGGAATATTTATAGAAGGAGAATTATATCTGAGAATTTGCGGGGCAAATTGGCATGATGAGTGGAACTTGATTAGAATATAGAGGAAACCTGGTTGAAATAGGAGTGACCCCATGACTAGAAAACAGAGAAAATTACCTTTGTATGTACAAATAAAGAATAAGATGGTGACCAATGTTAGAGAAGGCATTTGGAAACCTGGAAAACCTATCCCTTCTGAAAGTCAGCTGATGGAACTATTTAACGTTAGCCGGACGACAATTCGTCAGTCGATACGCGATCTTGTACAAAATGGAATTTTAGAAACGCGTCGAGGCGCGCCGACAAAAGTTCGAGAAGTACCGCAGGAAAACATGAGTAATCCAGGGATCTTCCATCATGAGACTGGAAATGAAATGTCTGTAAAAGTTCTTCGAGCAGAAAGACTGAAAGAGAATCATTATGCTAAAAGTCAATTGAATCTGCAAACGAATCAGGATGTATTTTTCATGGAGAGGCTGAGAATAGCGGATGGTCTGCCTATTGCGTACCAGCAGCTATATGTACCACTGGAAATTAGCGACAAGATTAGTGAATTTGCCGGAGGGGCATTCGATATTTTTCCAAAACTGGGAGAGCAGAATATTCATTATAAAAACATTAAAGAAAGTGTATCTGCTTCAAACGCTACTCAGTATGAAGCAGATTTATTAGGGCTGATCCCCGGGGAAGCACTTATTGATATTCTTAGAACAACAATAGGAATGGAAGATCTTCCTATAGAGCATAGCCGTACTAAATACATTACTCGTTCCTTCCATTACCAGGTGGAAATTGGACGATAATCACCCAACGTGTTGTAACAAGTTATAACTTATTGTAATATCTAAGGTGGAGGACGTCTCTTGAAATATTTATTCATATTCACCGAGGAGGATGTACAATGAGCAAGTTAACAAGTATTCGACATGATAAAACTCAAATTGATTTGGTCCGTATGCGTAAGTATCGATTAGGAAGAGTGAGAGAGCAGTTGAAATCCCTAGGTTACGGAGGAATTGTGATCTTTGATCCGGTCAACCTCAGGTATGCTACTGGAAGCAGAAACATGCAGGTATTTATGCTTCGAAATCCCGCTCGCTATGTTTTTATTCCAACAGAAGGTCCCGTAACATTATTTGATTTTCCAAATTGTGAGCATCTTTCAGATGGAATAGAAACGATAGATGAAGTACGGCCGGCAACTACATTATCTTATGTGGCTTCTGGTGAAAACCTTTATGACAATGCGAGAAAATGGGCGAAAGAAATTGCGGATTTATTTAACCAGCATGCTGGTGATAACAAGAAACTAGCCGTTGATTATATTCCGTCAGTTGGAGCAATTGAACTGGCTAAATTGGGAGTGGAAGTCGTTGATGGACAGGAACCTGTTGAGCATGCCAGAAGTATAAAAAGTCAGCAGGAAATTGAAGCAATGAAAATATCAGTCCGTACAGCTGAAGAAGGTATGATTCGTATGCAGCAAGCTCTAAAGCCGGGTATCACTGAAAATGAACTTTGGTCCCATCTTCATCAGACAAATATTGCACATGGAGGGGATTATGTGGAAACCAGACTACTGAGCTCTGGGTATCGGACCAATCCTTGGTACCAGGAGTGCAGTGATAAAGTGATAGAGGCAGGTGAACTCGTCGCCTTTGATACGGATATGAACGGTCCCTTTGGTTTCTTTACGGATATTAGCCGAACTTTTTACTGCGGAGACAGTGAACCTAGTGACGAACAAAAGCATCTGTACCAAACCGCTTATGAGCAAATTCAGCATAATATTGATTTGCTTAAACCTGGAATGACTTTTAAGGAATACGCCGATAAAAGCTGGAAAATTCCTGACGAGTTTTTTGCCAATCGTTACTTTACGGTTGCCCATGGTACCGGACTGAGCGGAGAATATCCGTACATTGTATTCCCGCAGGACTTTGAAGAAAAAGGATACAATGGAACAATACAGGAAAATATGGTGCTCTCAGTTGAAAGCTATATTGGTGCTGAAGGGGGTAAAGAAGGAGTTAAGCTTGAAGAACAGCTTCTCGTTACGAAAGATGGAGTTGAAAATTTCTCAGATTATCCTTTTGAAGATAAACTTTTGAAATAACAGAATACTTCTTTGAAAACTCAAGTTTCTATGAAGGAACTTGAGTTTTTTGTGAAATAAATACAGTGTGCCTTTCCGGTACGGATAGACACACTGTGAGGCTGAATTTATTTTACTTTCTTCCAGTAAGCTGATTCTTTGCTTGAACGAAGAGGCGGGAATGTGTCGCCGCTTTGCAGCTTAATTTGACTCTCATCGTCTGTAGGATTACTCTTTTTGCGTCCATCCGTTAAACCATCAAATTCATACGTGCCGTTTTCAGGTGCTTTTTCACCAGTTTTGTAGCGATCAGCCATTGTTATCCGTCTCCTTTTTTTAGTTTTATTTACATTTATTATGTAACCGAGTTCTCAGACAATTAAACATTTATATCAAAATATTCCAAAAAATATGAAGTTTCTTGCACCAATCCTACTCTGAAATAGATTTGCGCATTTCTTTCCAGGGTTTCGGTTATAGGCAGGTGGAAATACCTTCATAAATTGTTGAAAACAGCTGTAGGGGAGGAGAATACATTTGGCAGGGAAAATGAATGATAAATATTCACGGTTATGACGGAAAGGTTTTAGAGCAAAAACCAGAAGGGTACTAAGTATGAACGGCAGTGAATGGCCAATGATATTGGCAGATGGTGATAAGAATGGAGGTTTTACTTTGAATGCTTTTATTAGAAGTGATCAATACAATTTTATTAAAGAAAAGACCAGCGATCTTCTTCACGCCCACTCTTCGGTAAATGATACAGGTGTAATTAATGCACTAAAATCAATGACCCAGGAAAAGTCAGTGGGTCTGTTCAGGAATCTCGATCAGGTGCAAAGAGGAATGGTTAATCAAATTCAGCAAGTAGAGGATCAAGCAGATGCTGTGCTGTTTTTATCGCGTTTAAAGCAATATGTCATTCCTTTTCCCGAACTAAGCGAAGAGGAACTTAAACAATTATTTCCTAAGGTGAAGAAGCTGCAAATTCCTGATTTAAGTAAAGTGAATCACTTGGAATTATCTTATCTGGGATGGAATGATTTGAATTCTAATCGAAAGTATATAGTATTTCAAGAAGCCGGTAACATTACGGGCATATCAGGGGTTTTCACTCCATCCAGGCAGCCAGGAATATGTTCTATCTGCAATGGATATGAAAAGGTAGGGATGTTCACAGCAACCACACGGAGTTCGTCCCAGAGCACTGTAAAAAGAGGAAACTATATTTGTAAGGATAGCACCGTTTGTAACCAGAATTTAATTGAAATAGATTCCTTTGCTGCATTTGTCAACAGGATGAAGGGATAGAAACTCTTGTGAACGAAAAGTTTTTTCACCCCACTTCATAGAGTCTTATTTGAGTCCCACTTTGTGATCAAGTAAAATAGCTGATAACGAATGCGGGAGGGAACTTTATGAAAAAGTATATCGTAGCAGGTGCCGGAATACTTGGGGCATCAACCGCTTACCATTTGTCTAAACAAGGGGCCGAAGTGACCATTGTTGATCGCAACGATGCTGGTCAAGCTACAGAGGCGGCGGCAGGCATCGTTTGTCCCTGGCTAACTAAGCGAGTGAATTCTGCCTGGTATCATCTTGTTACAGAAGGGGCAAGATATTATCCGGCATTAATTCAGGAATTGGAGGAAGAAGGGGAAACACAAACTGGGTATTCCAAAGTTGGGGCCATTAATATCTTTTCTAAAGAGTCGATGCTTGATGATAAATTAGCTCTAGCAAAAGATAGAAGAAAAACAGCTCCGGAAATGGGGGATATTTCGAAACTCTCTATTGAAGAGACGCAAGCCTTATTCCCTCCGTTATCAGGTGAATATGCTGCATTACATATCAGCGGAGGTGCCAGAGTCAATGGAGCAGCATTGCGGGATGCACTGCTGCGAGGCGCACAAAAAAACGGAGCAAAATTTATCCATAGTGATGCCGAGCTTATAACGGAAAATGGAAGAGTTAAAGGCATGACATTAGGGGATCAATCTATCCAATATGCAGATCATGTGCTTGTGACCGGAGGGGTTTGGGCAAAGGAATTATTCGCTTCTTTAGGAATGAAAGTTCAAATAACCTCACAAAAAGCTCAAATTGTTCATTTGCGGCTTCCAGATACGGATACAAGCCGCTGGCCGGTTGTTATGCCTCCTTATGGTCAATATTTTCTCGCTTTTGGGCAGGGGAAGATTGTCGTAGGGGCTACTCAGGAAAATGATGGGAAAGACACGCGGGTTACAATGGGTGGAGTGCACCAGGTGTTGGAAAAAGCTTTGAAAGTGGCCCCTGGTTTCGCAGCATGTACGTACGAAGAAACGAAGACAGGTTTTCGTCCCTTCACTCCAGGTTCATTACCTGTTATTGGAGAAGTGTCGGGGGTAAAAGGCTTGTTTGCTGCCAATGGTCTTGGAGCGTCGGGATTAACCAGCGGCCCATTTTTAGGGAAACAGCTGGCAAAGCTCGCCATGGGTGAGAAAACAGAGATTAATCTTGATCATTATCGAATTACGGAAGCAATGCAGTAAAAGATTCATCAAAACAGTTCCTGTTCTATGAAAGGCAAGGAGCAGATAAATTCATTCTTCTTTGTTCATCCGCGTAGCCCTCATAATAAAATAGAAAAACATACGTATACTTCCTGTGGAACCGGCAGGAAATCCCGGCTCATGCAGGACAAAAAAATCCGAACGATGATGGAAGAATGTGGTTAACATTTCATCATCGTTCGGATTTAATAATCACTAGAAGATTTATCTCTCTTGCTCTATTGTATTTTGCGATACAGGAAGAGGTTCTTTGTCCATCTGCTTCGTTTTCTGCAGGCCCAATTTCGCCACACCTAGACGGTCGATCGTTCGTGAATCAATCTGATATCTGTTTCCTTTTTTCTATTCGAGATCTTCTCCAATGATTCTTACTTCTCTCTCCAGATCAACACCAAATTTTTCCTTCACTGTTTTCTGTACGTGTTCAATCAGGGAAATGTAATCTGAGGTGCTGGCATTATCTTTATTGACAATAAAGCCAGCATGTTTAGTAGAAACTTCTGCGCCTCCAAAATTTGTCCCTTGTAAGTCACTGTCCTGAATTAATTTACCGGCAAAGTAGCCTGGCGGTCGTTTAAAAACACTTCCGCAAGAAGGAAATTCCAGCGGCTGTTTAGACTCCCGCTTATTTGTCAGGTCATCCATCACAGATTTAATATCTTCGTATTCTCCCGGTGATAAGTGGAAAGTAGCTTCAAGGACTATATCGCCGCTGTCTGGAATATTACTTGTGCGGTAATCTAGATTGAGTTCCGACGCCAGTCTTTTCACGAGGTTTCCTTGTTTATCTACGACATACGCATAATCTAATACATCTTTTATCTCACCGCCGTAGGCTCCAGCATTCATGTAGAGAGCGCCACCCACAGTACCCGGAATACCACAGGCAAATTCAAGACCGGATAATTTTTCCTTCAATGCATGCCGGGAAGCGTCGATAATTCTCGCCCCGCTCTGGGCTACTAGTGTACCTCCGTCCACCGAGATGCCATTTAAATGCTTAAGGTTAATGACCATACCTCGGATTCCGCCGTCTTTGATAATTAAATTAGAACCATTTCCAAGAAGAGTAAAAGGGACGTTCGCTTCATTAGAGAATTTGACCACATTTTGAACTTCTTCAAAAGTTGTAGGTGTGATAAAGTAATCTGCCGTTCCACCAAGTTTTGTGTACAAGTGATCTTTGAGAAGTTCATCCATTTTTACGTTTTCAGGTTTAACTAATTTTAGCAATTCATCGTATATTTTTTGCTTTTTTTCCATTTACACCATTCCTATTTCTTTGTCGTGTACATGAATGAAGTTTATAACAAATTGGCTTTGAATCAAAGTCTTTTTCTAAAATTGAAAGGATTCCCAATGCATTTATAAGCCGCTTACCAGTAATTTATGTTTAATGGAAAAGAACGTTTCAATCCAACACAGCCTAATATGGATGAAAAAAGATTTTAAAACTCTTTCAGAAAACTCAGCAGGAAAGAGAAATCACAGTATACATTGATTTAATTTCCTCGTACGGAAATGTTATCCTCGTTTTACAATCGAGCACCAGATCCTGCATATTTCCTGAAAGTTTAAGAAACGAAAACAACGGGAAAGACACGGCTGTGTTTGTTTTCTACCGAATTTTCAGAAAGGATGACAATTTGATGACACATTTGAGAAAATACGCTAATCTTGTCAAAGAATCTGTTATTATAAGACTTGTACGAACCTATTAATCTAATGTTATCTAGATGAAATATCTGATATAGTGGGTGAGGATTCAGTTTAAAAGGAAGGTGACTTAATGTGAAATTACTTAAAACGTTCTTTATCACGAGTACGTTTCTGTTTTTTATGTCTGGCTGTAGTGCACTGCCCGTACTTAATCCAAAAGGGCCGGTAGCTGACGCACAAAAAGGACTAATCTATTGGTCTATTATTTTAATGCTTATTATTGTTGCTGCCGTTTTCGTACTTTTCACAGTGATTTTAGTGAAGTATCGTGAACGTCCTGGCATGGAAGACGGCGACCCAGAAGACATAGAAGGAAACAAATGGCTGGAACTGCTGTGGACGGCGATCCCGATTGTTATTGTTATCTTACTTGCTGTTCCAACTGTAACCACAATTTACAAATTGGAAAAAGCGCCCGTAAGCTCTAAGGATCAAGATCCTTTAGTGATTAGAGCTACATCCGCAGATTGGAAATGGTTCTTTTCTTATCCTGAACAAGGGATTGAAACGGTTAATTACCTTCATATTCCTGAAGATCGGGCAGTGAAATTTGAATTAACATCAGCTGACTCCATGGCGGCTCTTTGGATCCCTCAGTTGGGCGGACAGGAGTACAACATGGCTGGTATGTTGAATGAGCTGATTTTACAGGCAGATCATCCAGGCGTATACGATGGACGAAATGCAAACTTTACAGGTGAAGACTTCGCAAAAATGACATTTAAGGTGCATGCGGATACCCAGGAAGACTTTCAATCATGGGTGAAAGATAAACAGCAAAATGCTCCTAAACTTACGCAAGATAAATATAATGAATTATTGCTGGAAGGCCTTGTGAAGAAATCCACTTATTCCTCTACTCATTTGCAGTTTGTCGATCATGCGAAGCAGCCTGGGTATGCTGTGGAAGTTAGAAAGAAATTAAAAGCCAAAGACCCTCAGTTGGAAGAATCTCATTAAGAGTGGAGGCGAAACAACATGAAATTAGACGAATTTTTTGTCACCGGTGATCCATTAATTTTAGGTGCAGACGTATCGATCGTACTAACTATGGTCGGTATCGTGTTCGTACTAACATATTTTAAAAAGTGGAAATGGTTGTGGGACGAGTGGATTACGACTGTTGACCACAAGAAATTGGGAGTCATGTATATCTTAGCTGCTGTACTTATGTTATTCCGCGGCGGTGTAGATGCGCTGTTAATGCGCGCCCAATTAACTGTACCGGATTCTAAATTTTTAGATCCGACTCACTATAATGAAATATTTACGACCCATGGTACAATCATGATCCTGTTTATGGCGATGCCATTTTTAATTGGGTTATTTAACGTAGTAGTACCATTGCAAATAGGGGCTCGTGACGTAGCTTATCCCTATTTGAATGCGGTAAGTTTCTGGACCTTTTTTATGGGAGCGATGCTCTTTAATATCTCTTTCGTAATTGGGGGTTCACCGGACGCAGGCTGGACTGCTTATACCCCGCTTGCTGAAAATAACTTAAGCCCTGGGCCAGGTCAGAACTTCTATCTATTAGGACTGCAGATCGCAGGTATTGGTACGTTGCTGACGGGAATCAATTTCCTTGTTACGATTCTTAAACTGCGTGCTCCAGGTATGAAGATGATGAGACTGCCAATGTTTTCCTGGTCAGTTGCCATCACTTGTATTTTGATTATTTTTGCTTTCCCAGTATTAACTGTTGCCTTAGCAATGATGACCATTGACCGTATCTTTGGAGCCCACTTCTTTACACTGGCTGCCGGCGGTATGCCAATGTTATGGGCGAACTTATTCTGGATATGGGGACACCCTGAGGTTTATATTGTAATCTTGCCTGCATTTGGTATTTTCTCAGAGATTATCAGTACATTCTCTCGTAAGAATTTGTTTGGGTATAAAGCGATGGTATATTCAATGATCATTATCGCTTTCTTAAGCTTTATCGTATGGGTTCACCACTTCTTTACAATGGGGAGCAGTGCAGCCGTTAACTCGTTCTTCTCCATCACAACAATGCTGATTGCCATACCCACGGGTGTTAAGATATTTAACTGGCTGTTTACCATGTATAAAGGAAAAATTAAAATTACCATGCCGATGCTTTGGTCACTGGCATTCATTCCAAACTTTGTTATCGGCGGTGTTACTGGAGTTATGCTTGCGATGGCAGCAGCGGACTATCAGTACCATAATACGTATTTCCTAGTATCTCACTTTCACTACGTATTGATTTCTGGTACCGTGTTCGGATGTTTTGCCGGCCTCTACTTCTGGTATCCAAAAGTATTTGGATACAAACTAAACGAAAAAATCGGCCGCTGGAGCTTCTGGCTCTTTGTAGTCGGCTTTAATGTTTGTTTCTTCCCTATGTACTTCTTAGGATTTGCAGGTATGCCGCGACGTATCAGCACGTACCCTTGGGATACCGGCTGGTTCCCATTAAATGCAGTAGCATCTTTTGGAGGCTTGCTGATGGGTGTCGGATTCATCGTTCTGCTTTACAACATTTACTATAGTGTCCGCTACGAAAAGAATGTGGAGACTGGCGATCCGTGGAATGCACGTACACTGGACTGGTACACAGAAGCACCCGTACCGTTCTATAACTTTGCTAAAATTCCTGAAGTGAAACATCGTGATGAGTTCTGGGAAATGAAAAAAGAAGGCAGAGGAAAATTCGATGTCGACAAAGAAGAGATCGAAGAGATTCACATGCCAAGTAATTCCGGAGTGCCTTTCATTATGTCCATTTTCTTCTTCATTGGTGGATTCGGTTTAGTATTTGAATGGATCTGGATGGGAATCTTTGGTTTGATAGGTATTCTTGCATGCATGATCATCCGTTCGTTTGATAAGAATGAAGGATACCATGTGAGTGTTGAAAAAATTAAGGAAATTGAGCATAAGCTCAAAGGAAAGGAGGCGTAACGTATGTCAGGACATGCGACACCAATCGATCCAAATAAGCCACTGGAATATCAATCGGAAACCGGCAGGCTGAATATATTAGGGTTCTGGATATTCCTGGGAGCAGAAATCGCCCTGTTCGGTACGCTTTTCGCTGCCTATTTCGTTTTAGATGGACGGATAGGCGACGGGCCGCCTCCTGAAGAGCTCTTCGAACTTAAAGGAGTATTAATTGAGACCTTTCTTCTGCTTACGAGTAGTTTTACCTGTGGAATAGCTATCCATGAGATGAGACGCAGAAGTGTAAAAGGAATGATGATCTGGTTCATCTTTACTTTGCTTTTAGGTTATGGATTCGTATTTTTTGAAATTAAAGAGTTTATCACCTACGTTCATGAAGGTGCCTCGTTGCAAACGAGTGGATTTTGGTCTGGTTTCTTTACCTTACTAAGTACTCACGGCCTTCACGTAACAATGGGGACTTTTTGGATGATTTCAATCCTTATCCAAGTTGCCGTAAGAGGATTAACACCTGAAACTGCTAAAAAGGCGTTTGTCGTTTCCTTGTACTGGCACTTCTTGGACGTTGTTTGGATTTTCATCTTCACGACAGTTTATTTAATGGGGATGGTGATGTAAATGGCAGGAAATAAGTACGATCATTTCCCTTGGAGTCACGTAGTTGGTTTTGCATTTTCGATTATTCTTACTCTATTTGCTATTTGGATTGCATTTTATACAGATCTATCTGTCTCAGCCATAGTGTGGAGCATTATTGGACTTGCGATTTTACAAGCAGGAGTTCAGCTGTTTATGTTTATGCACGTCCGCGAAGGTGAAGGACAGACTCAGGTCGCTACCATGTTTTACAGTGCCGGAGTCGGCGTAATTATTGTCATTGGTACGATTTGGGTTATTCGCTCGATCATGTCAATGCCAATGTAATTAAAAAGAGTCAGGCTGGAGATATCTGCTCCACCCTGACTTTACATAGACAAGTAAAATGCGTGAAATCAATGGTTTACATTTGATTTCACGCATTTTTTTTATTTTATAAGCGTTTCTAGTAAAAAGTAAGCTGCCTGCATTATTTATGAAGAAACATAAATAAAGCTGCCAAGATTAACTTAGCAGCTTTAAACCTCTTTTAACGAGATTCCTTATTAGCTTTTGCCTTTTGAGTATCCATTTCTAATACTCTTGAAAGCATATTAGGTGCCTGGCTGATACGTTTCCGAATTCGTACATCTTTATATAAGACAAGGTACATGGCGTAATGGGCTAAAAGAATGTTTGCAGAGAAGATGATCAGCAATGCCCAGTAACCAAAAGCACCTAATTGTAATTGTCCAAATTCAACCACGAAATAAGCCCACATGCCCACAATCAAAGGCAGTTGAATGAGTGCTAATTTTCGGTGATCCATCCATAAGAATAGAGGAGTCATACTCGCTAAGAAAACATATACCAAAATTACATCCATTATCCTTCACTCCTTACCATAGTGTATGTTAACGCTTACAACATCATGTACGTATTGTGACTATTTTGTGAACGTTTGTTAAATTTATTATAACAATTAACAGAAAATTTAAAAAGTCCTTTCTGCCTATTTTTCCATGTTTTTTTATTTCACTTGAATATCTCATCTATAAATTACAGCGGATACAAGAAATATATTACTTATATTTCCACTTTAAGCGATATATAAACATTGGTTTGTTTTAGATATAAGTAATGTTAAGGAATGGAAAGAAAAAGGAAATAGCATTAGCTGAGGTGGTGGATTAAAAAAAATTTACAGGAAGCTCAATCTTTTCAATAAGACTTTCATCTGCAATGTCTGTTTATATGGAAATATATAGAATTAAATGGATCATGTTAAAAGATAATAGTAGAAGAAAGCGCTTTATTTAAAAGAAAGTTTCCTATTTTCTGAATACTTATTGCGAAGCTCCTCACAAATTAGTATCATCATTGTAAGCCGATCTAATATTCGTTAAATTTCGACTAATATATGTTTTATGGAAAATTGCAGAAAGGATGGAAATAATGGATAAGAAAAAAGATCTAAGAATTCGCAGTAAGGTAATTAGTGAAGGGGTTAATCGTGTTCCTAACCGTTCCATGCTGAGAGCCGTTGGTTTTGAAGATGAAGATTTTAAAAAACCGATGATAGGAGTAGCAAGTACGTGGAGTGAAGTTACCCCTTGTAATGTACATATTGACCAGTTAGCGAGGGAAGCCAAACAGGGAGCATCTGAAAATGGCGGTGCTCCGATGATTTTCAATACGATCACAGTGTCTGATGGGATTGCGATGGGGCATGAGGGAATGTATTATTCACTTCCAAGCCGGGAAATTATTGCTGACTCAATAGAGACCGTAACAAATGCAGAACGACTGGATGGTGTAGTAGCTATTGGCGGATGTGATAAAACAACGCCAGGTTGTGTTATGGCCATCGGCAGAATGAATATTCCTGCCGTATATGTGTACGGAGGAACCATTCAGCCGGGAAAATTAAATGGTAAAGATATTGATATCGTTTCTTCCTTTGAAGCCGTCGGGCAATATCAGGCCGGTAAAATTAAGGATGAAGAGCTTCACCAGGTTGAATGTCACGCCTGTCCAGGGGCTGGAGCTTGTGGAGGAATGTACACAGCTAACACAATGGCTTCCGCTGTTGAAGCACTTGGAATGAGTATCCCTGGTTCTTCCTCTACACCTGCAGTAAATGATTATAAAGAAACGGAATGTCGTCAAGCGGGAGAAATGGTTGTAAACTTATTAGAAAAGGATATTTATCCACGTGACATTATGACAAAGAAAGCCTTTGAAAATGCGATTACAGTTGTTATGGCTCTTGGGGGATCTACCAATGCATTTCTGCATCTGACAGCGATGGCTCATTCGGCAGGAGTAGACTTGGCTCTCGATGATTTTGAGAGAATCCGGCAAAATGTACCTTACCTTGCAGATATGAAGCCGAGCGGAAAGTATGTAATGCAGGATTTATATGAAGTCGGCGGGGTACCAGCTGTGATGAAGCTTCTTCATGAACACGGGCTTCTTCATGGTGACTGCCTGACTGTAACGGGCAAGACTATAGCGGAAAATCTGGCAGAAGCTCCATCTCTTAAAGAAGGACAGAAGGTCATCCTTCCTTTCGACAAACCTATTAAACCGAGTGGACCGTTAGTTTTACTTAAAGGAAACCTAGCTCCTGAGGGCGCCGTTGCCAAAATGTCGGGTCAGAAAATAAGTCGATTTGAAGGTCCGGCAAAAGTTTACGATAGCGAAGCGGAAGCAACTAAAGCAATTGAGGAGAACCACATTAAAGAAGGAGACGTTCTCGTCATTAGAAATGTTGGACCTAAAGGCGGACCAGGAATGCCGGAAATGCTATCGATTACCGCAATGATTGTCGGGAAAGGACTTGGCGGTAAAGTAGCACTCTTAACTGATGGACGCTTCTCAGGTGGTTCGCATGGCTTTGTTATTGGACACGTAGCACCGGAAGCCTTTGTTGGGGGGCCTATTGGATTATTAGAAGAAGGCGATACCATTACAATAGACAGTGACAAGCAGCAAATTAACTTTGATGTAACTGATAATGAAATTGAACGCCGTAAACAAAAGTGGGTGCAGCCGGAACTTAAGTTTAGAACCGGTATTCTTGCTAAATACGCTCGATTGGTTTCTTCCTCTGCTAAAGGGGCCGTTACCGATTTAGAATTAGATTAATCATGAGGATATTATAAAATCCGGTTGTAATATATGAATGTTGTTCACCAGAAAACCTGAACTTTTAGTTCGGGTTTTCTGTGTTTTTACGCTCAATGAAGCTAACCGTTCATTCTTCTGCTCCACTTTACTGGGACACAACATATAGCCCTTAGAAAGAACAAAAAGCTTTAATCCCTCAGGAGATTCTGAGCACGTGGTACACCCTCTCTGTGGTCTCTGTGAGTTCACCGAATTACATTAGTCATCGTGAATTTATTTCCGGTGGGTAGTGTAATGGACTGCTATTTGTATTACTATTGAACAAGAAAGAGGTGGGAATAAATGACTGTATTAGGGTTTATAAGACATGGGAGTACATCATGGAATAAAGAAGGAAGAGCTCAGGGAGCTGCAGATATCCCATTAGATGAAGAAGGAAGAAAGGAAGCTTTACTGTTAGCAGATCGATTAAGAAACGAAAACTGGGACTATCTAATTTCGAGTGATCTAGTTAGAGCTAGGGAAACAGCAGAAATCATTGCCTCCCTGTCCAAGGGATTGGAGCTGCAAATAGATCCACGATTGCGGGAAGTCAGCGGGGGGGAAATTGAAGGAACAACTGAAGAAGAGAGGATCTCCCAATGGGGAACCGATTGGCGGAAGTTAGATATGGGGATAGAGAAGCCTGATACGGTTGTTTTAAGAGGGATGGAAAGTGTTCATGAGTGGAGGAACAAGTACGAAAATAAAAAGGTTCTTTTTGTCACACATGGCGGTTTTATCAAAATCATATTAAATGAAATGGGGCTTTTGCTTAATGCAGATGAGCATATAGGAAATACTTCATTAAGCCTTTTGCGCTGCCAAGGTGGAGAATATATAGGTGAAACACTTAATTGTACTAAACATTTAAATGAAGGGGTAAAAGCGAACCGCTGAACTGGTTCGCTTTATCCATTTAGAGACCATTGTTATGCGATTCCCACTACGAATAATCAATTTTCCTGAATCAGCAGTAAGGATTAACCTTCTTTTGTATAATTCAAATCCCAGATTACTCCATAAGGATCCTTTACTTTAGCATAGATTGCGCCCCAGAATGTGTCTTGAAGTTCCATTAGGGGTGTGCTGCGTTCTGTAAATCGGTCATATAAGGAACGAATTTCTTCTTCATTTTCTAATTCAAGAGCAAGGGAGATGTGATTTCCTATGGTGAGGGAAGGTCCTGAAAAAGAGTCAGACACCATAAAGAACAAGGCACCACTTTGAAATTGAGCATGCATGATATAATCATCCATCGCTTTGGGAGTGTCGAAATCTGCCTCTCCAAATGTTTGAATTCCTGATACTTCCCCATTAAAAATTACTTTGTAATAACCTAGAGCTTCTTTGGCATTGCCGCTGAATGTTAAGTAAGGTGTCGCCTGATGATTCATGTTAACCACTCCATTCTTTAATCCTGTCTATTTTATCTTAAATGAAATTCTGAAGGATAACAAGAACATTTGTTCGATATCTATTTAAATTTTACAATTTGGCTTGAAGCTGAGCAAATTTCCGGTTCCAGACCTTTGCTTTAGTCAAAGAAGGACCATCCAGCTCAATTTCCCCTGGTTTAACAGCGTTCCCGATAATATAATCTTCAAAATTCATGTGAACAAATTCAAAAATATAATTAAACTGCTGAATGAAAGGAAGAGCGGTAATTTTAGGGTCTGTCCCGCCTGCTGCCACGACATAGGCAGTTTTTTTGCTTAATTCTTCTTTCATATTATACCTTGTATCCCGCAAGTATTGAGACCAACGATCAATAAACACCTTCATTTGACCTGACATTCCAAACCAATAAATGGGGGTAGCAAAGATTATAATATCGTGAGAAAGAAACTGCTTCAGAAGTTCCTCGTAGTCATCCTCTATCTGTGAAAAACCCTGTTCTGTATGCCGCATATCTACTATGGGTTCGATATGATGGTCTCCTAAATGAATGGTAGTAACTTTCAACCCTGCCGTAATTTCTTTTACTAAATGTTCTGTGTTGCCTCCTTTTCTTGAACTTCCAAGTAAAGTTAGAATTTTCATCTATTTAACACCCCTTAGTTTCATTTACAGGATAGTATATCATTGTCATAGCTATTGGAGTTATTTATAATTATTAATAGTAACTATGAATTATTTTGATGGAGGAATAAGATGGATCTTTCTTACCTTTACACATTTAAAGAGGTTGTGAAATTCGGGAGCTACACAAAGACTGGAGAACAACTGGGTTATGCTCAGTCAAGTGTTACCACTCAGATTAAAAAGCTGGAAGAACATTATCAGGTGAAATTATTTGAAAGGGCAGGGCAGAGGATGAGGATGACTCATGCTGGGGAACAGCTTTATGATTATGTGAAGCAGGTTACCCAGTTAATGGATGAAGCTGAGGAGAGAATCAGCCAAGGAGTAAATGCTGGGGGAATCTTACGTTTAGGCACGGTGGAATCTCTTGCCGCTTATTTCATAACGCCCTACATCAAACAACTAAAATCCAAGCATCCAGACTTAAAGATTCAACTAGAATCAGGTCTCTGCCCTAACCTGAAACAAGGGGTATTGGAGAGGAGTTTCGATTTGGCTATCATGCTGGATCATCAAATTGAGCACCCTGATCTTACTTCAATACCGATTCGAAAAGAGAAAATGATCCTAGCCGTTCCACCTTCTCATGAATTAACAGGGCAGCCAATGATAAGTGTTTCACAGTTAAGAGAAGAAACACTCATTTTGACTGAAGAAGGCTGTGCCTATCGTGTTCTTTTAGAAAAGCTGCTCAGAGAAAACAGTATTCAGCCGAAGTCCATTATTTCTTTCACCAGTCTTGAAGCTATTAAGCAATGTGTGATCGACGGCCTGGGCGTCGCAGTTCTCCCTGAATTAACGGTGAGCAAAGAAATTAACAACGGCTCGCTTTCTGCTTTATCTTTTGATACAGAAGAAATGAATTTATTAATTCAAATGATTTTCTTAAAAAAGAAATGGCTTTCCCCTGTTATCAAACAATTTATGGGCATGCTTGTTTAAGTATAATCGATCACTGAGAACTGTACGGGAAGGTTTTCTGAAACTCTAGAGGTGGTATAGCTATATGTGAACTTTTCTAGAGAGGGATGAAATAATGAAAAAACGTACAAATCTCGGCAAATCAGATATAGTGGTCAATCCAATTGGTCTTGGCACAAATGCTGTGGGGGGCCATAATATTTATCCGAACCTGGATGAAGACGCAGGTAAGAATGTAGTGAGAACTGCTTTAGAAAACGGGAT
Organism: uncultured Bacillaceae bacterium; assembly: GCA_963739045.1. GTDB lineage: Bacteria > Bacillota > Bacilli > Bacillales > Halobacillaceae > Halobacillus_B. The sequence continues at coordinate 513,704 of CAVTYY010000004.1, forward strand.
GAACTTTCTAGACACGGCTTATATTTATGGACCTGAGCGTTCAGAAGAATTAGTTGGACAAGTGATGAAAGAATACGGAAGCAGAGATGAGATTGTGCTTGCAACCAAAGGGGCTCATGAATTCCACGGGGAAGAAGTTGTGTTTAACAATCATCCTTCTTTCTTAAAGGATGCGGTAGATAAAAGCTTGAAAAGGCTGCAAACGGATTATATTGATTTATTTTATATTCACTTTCCAGATGAAGATACACCTAAAGATGAAGCCGTAGGAGCACTTAAAGAATTGAAAGATCAGGGAAAGATTCGTTCGATAGGTGTTTCTAACTTCTCTATAGATCAACTTAAAGAAGCAAATAAAGATGGTTATGTTGATGTGCTTCAGTCTGAATATAATTTATTTAAGCGAGATGCAGAAAAAGATCTGCTTCCTTACACTTCAGAAAATCACATTACCTTTGTTCCTTACTTTCCTTTAGCCTCAGGGTTATTAGCAGGGAAATATGACAAGAATTCTACATTTGATGATTTTCGCTCTAAAAACCCTTTATTCCAGGGAGAGGAATTCAAACGTAATTTAGAAAAAGTGGATCAAATTAGAGACATTGCAAATTCACAGGGAGTGGATGTTGCCCACGTAGTGCTCGCCTGGTACCTACATCAGGATTCCGTAGATGCTGTCATTCCTGGAGCAAAACGCCGGGAACAAGTGGTGGATAATTTAAAAACTCTGGATGTGGAATTATCTCAGGAAGAAGTACAAAAAATTTCTCAAGTATTTTCTTAAATCAAGTAATTAGTTAAACGGCATTCTGTGGAATTAAAATTGTGCAGACAAAATACTAAATATGATGTTTTACTGGTGCCCGGGCGAATGTAAAGTCATTGGTCCGGGTTTTCCTATGACCAATAGAAGTATTCCAATCCGACCTTCTACTTTAAGTGGTGCGGCTGACTTCCATTTTCCCGATGAAAATAAACGGACGGTTGATAGCAGACGGAGCCCATTTAGGTTTCACACTTTCGAAAAGTATTAATAAGGTATGATATCAACAAAAATTGCGGCATCCACAATGGAGAGTGATATCATGCCAGCCATTACTGGTGATTTTTATAGAAAGCGACTGGATTCCCTTCAATCAGAGGTTTGGATCGATGGAGATCAAGTGACAGGTAATATTTCTGAGCATCCAGCTTTCCGAGGAGTAATAAAAAGTCAATCCGAACTATACGATCTTCAGCACTCTTCAGGTCCACATATGACTTTCACCTCTGAAAACACAGGAAGTGAAATAGGGACATCTTTCTTGATTCCAACGTCCAAAGAAGATTTAAGGAAAAGAAGGAAAATGATTCAGCAATGGGCTGGCCACTCTGGCGGGTTAATGGGACGGAGTCCTGATTATATGAATACGGTGTTAGCAGCATTTGCAGCTTCAACAGACATACTTACCGGTCAACCCAATTGTTTCCCAGAGAATCTTCTTAAGTTTTATGACTTTGCAAGAGAGAATGATTTATCCTTCACCCATACATTTATTAATCCACAATCAAACCGATCAAAGCTTGCTTTCTTAGAAGAAGATGTAACAAATGCTAAAATAGTGGGACGGGATGAGAAAGGCTTAATCATTAAAGGGGCAAAACTCCTTGCCACACAGGGAGGAATTACCGACGAAATAATTGTCTTTTCTGCTCCGGGAGTGCAGGATAATTCTTTTGCTTACGCTTTTTCTATCCCAAGCAATACCCCTGGTTTAAAGTTTGTTTGCCGAGAAGCGTTTACTAGCAGTGATTCCAAGTTTAATTCTCCCCTTGCTTCAAGATTTGAAGAACTTGATAGTATTGTTATATTTGACGACGTTTGTGTGCCATGGGACCGAGTGTTCTTTCATGACAACATACGAGTCGCGAATGACTTTTATATCAAAGGAAAATTTATTCCTTTCACGCTTCACCAAATTGTTTCCAGGCAGGCGGTTAAGACCGAACTAGTGCTGGGTGTCGCTCAAATGGTAGTAGACACGATTAATATAAGTGAGTATCAGCATGTACAGGGAAAGGTCACAGAAATTATTAAGGGGCTCGAAATGATCAATGCCCTGCTATTAAGTTCAGAAGAGCGGGCTGTTTCGGATAAGTCAGGGGTGTGCATTCCCAAAAGAGAACCACTATATGTGGCGGTTAATACCTTCCAGGAAGTGTACCCGCGTTTTATTGAGATCATCCAGTTGCTTTCAGCGAGTGGGATAGTTACGATTCCGACAGAAAAAGATTTTCAGTCACCCATAGGGAAAGATCTTATTCACTATTTACAGGCCGTTGAATTGGACGGGAAAGAAAAAGTGAAGTTATTTAGATTGGCGTGGGATTTATGTTTAAGTTCCTTTGGCGGAAGACAGACGCTCTATGAACGTTTCTTCTTTGGAGATCCGATCAGACTTTCTCAAACCATCTACCAAATTTATGATAAAACCGATTGTTTAAGCCTGGCGGAAACCATGTTAAAAAGCTGACTCAAAGGAGTCAGCTTTTTTATTTGTGGGTACTCTTTTTTGCTTCTTGCTCTAACTGTGATTTTGGCTGCTGATCTTGAATATCTTCGCTTAAACCCTGAGGATTAACTGTCTTCGGGGTCTTCTTTTTATCTGCATTGCTCTTATGACTCATATTCAGCACCTCCCCTATAAATAGTGTGCCAATCAACAGGTGAATTATCCATGATATCTATGGAAATACAGGGGGTAAACTGTCATCTTTGACTGGTTTAATCTAAGGTAAGTTGCAAAAGATAATAAAGAATATAGAGGAGGAAAGAATAAATGAAAAACAATGATCGCAGAAATCATGCAGTTGATGCTAAACAAGGATTAGAAATTACGAAAGAACAAGTTTCGGACACCCTCACTGAAGGGACGTATGATGCTGAAATTGATTCTCTAGACGAAAACGGTTCTCTTATCTCTCATAGTGGTAAAGTTATTTCTGGAAATGGGAGCGGTGCAGCTGCCAGGAATGATGGAGGTGACCATGGTGAGCAGAAGAAATAAAATTCTTGTGCCTGAAGCGAGACAAGGTTTAGATGAATTAAAGGCACAATTGACCAATCAGCAAAGACCTGAAGAAGCAAAGTATGAAATCGCTAAAGAAAAAGGCATCCCTCTCAAAAGAGGTTACAACGGGCAGCTGACATCAAAGGAAGCGGGAGAAATTGGTGGAAACATTGGCGGGAGTATGGTGCGTGAATTAATCAAAAGAGCAGAACAGCAATTGAAGGATCGGCAGTAACTATGGCTCACCCACTTGCGTTTTTTATTTTCCAATAATTTTATCCGTTCAATCGCTTGGACTTTACTTCTAAGATTCTAATCTAATCCCTGCCTAATATTGGTGCGGATTTCTACAGAAGGAAGTTTGATTCCAGTATAAGGCGGGAACTGCCGTTAAAAAGGGAAAGGTGGTTAGATAGAATGAGTTCAAGTCGATTAAGCGAAGTAGAAGTAGGCCGAAATTACTCCGCTAAAGAATTAGATAGTTTTGTGTCAACAACAGATGTGGTTCTTATTTCAAATAATGAATCACAGCTATTTTCAGAACCGGAACGAGAATATAAAGTGACCCAGTCTTTTAATGGTTTCTTTGAACATTCTTCAGAAGATGGAGAGAAATACTTCCGAGAGAAGAAAACTGTGGTAGTAGAAAAAGTATAACTTATTCATATCCCCCAGTGCTATCACTTTAGATGGACCTGGGGGTTATTTATGGAAAATAATAGCTGGATGAGGATATAACAAGATAAAGGGTAATCGCATAACTACATTTCATCGTATAAAGGAAGGAATTAAAGTTTATGTTTAAAAAATTAGCTTCAGATGCATTAGGTCTTAGTGAGGTTGGCAGTGTCGTTTCTCCTGAGGACTACGACAAAGTAGATGCGGATGATTATGTTATGCACGAAGACGGGGAAAAAATTTACTTCCTCATTAAATCAAAGGCAGATGAGTACTGCTTTACGAACCAATCCTTGATTCACGTAGACGGTGACAGTGCGGCAAGTAAGAAAAGAACGCTTAGAAGATATCCATACAACACTCATCATTTCTCTGGCGTTGAGCTCGAAACTGCTGGAACAATTGACTTGGATATTGAAATCAAGTTCCATCTCGGTGGAGTACAATTTGATATTGATGTTCATAAAAAATACATCGAGGATCTAAAAGATCTTTATAAAAGCTTGTTAAAAATAGCAGAAATCACTTTAGAAAATGAAACATTCACGAGCTATGCTCAACAAAGTCTTCAATACGCATCTGACACTTTACTGCACAGCCGCAGTCAGGAAAGAAATATTGCCAATGAATTTAAACAAATCAATGAAACAGCATTTGACTGGCTGGTCCATACAAAAGCCGAATTTCAAATCAAGGATTTTGGATATATTTTCGAGCAATTTATTAAAGAATAAAGACAAGAAAGGCAGGATGCTCAGTCCGCCTGCGAGAGCTGTATAGTTCAATTGAACAACCCGAACCATAATAAATCATTGGTTCGGGTTGTTTGGTGGTCTGCTTATTTTGTTATTTTAGTAAAGCATTATAAAAAAATTGTAATTTATGGGTGGAATATTTCCTTTGTTAATACAGACACTAATCTTGTCTAAGTACAAAGGAGGGACTTCCAATGGGAAGAGATGAACATCGTCATTCAAAAGGTAAAAAGAAATATAATTTACCACAAACTCCTAAGGATCAGAAGCATCCTGGAATAGATGTTGAGTTTTCTTCACAGCTAGCCGACGAAGAGGATTGGAAAGCAATCGAGAGAGCACAAGCTGCCGACCTTCGTGCGCATAGTAAGAATAATAATCGAAACAGATAACCTCCAATAGACGTCCATCCCAGATCATTAACTGACTGGGATGGATTATTAGTAAAATGTGCAGAATGATTTTTTTGTACAGTTTAAATTGTTTGAACTTGAATTTATTTATGCTATAATACTGAAATGTGACTAGGTCGAAAGTTTAATACTTAATAAAATTCTTTAAGGAGGACATCACATGAAAAACTTAAGAAAATGGATTCCTGCAGTGTTTTTAGGAGCACTGCTGGTATTGGCTGCCTGTGGTAATTCTGACTCAGGCGATTCAGAAAGCAGTGGTGACAGTGGAAGCTCAGACAACGGCGGAGATAAAGGTACTGTAAGCATTGGTATGAATAACTGGGCTGAGAACGTAGCAGTATCAAACATGTGGAAGTTAGTGCTTGAGGATAAAGGCTACGATGTAGAATTGAAAAAAGTGGAGAAAGGCTTCTTATATGAAGCATTATCCTCTGGTGATCTTGACATAGGAATGGAAATTTGGCTGCCTAACACAGATAAATCATTTTATGAGAAATACAAGGATGATATTGACTGGCGTGAGGATTGGTATGAAGGCACCACACTAGGTCTAGTAGTTCCTACTTACATGAAAGATATTAATTCAATTGAAGACCTTAAAACGACAGACAAATTTAAAGACAAAAAAATCATTGGAATTGATGCAGGTTCAAGTATCATGGCTCTTACTGAGAAAGCCGTTAAAGAGTATGATCTGGATTATGAATTAGCCGCATCTTCTGGTCCAACCATGACTGCCGAGCTGCAGAATTCTATTGAAGATAAGAAACCAGTACTTGTAACCCTTTGGAAGCCGCACTGGGCATTTGCTGATATGGACCTTAAATTCTTAGACGACCCTAAAAATGTTTATGGTGATAACGAAAATATTTCTTATGCAGCGCGTAAAGGCTTAAAAGATGATAATCCTGAAGTCGTTAAATGGTTTGATACATTTAAGATGAATGATGATCAATTAGGAGGTCTAATGGGTGACGTTAACGAAGCTGATTCAGCTGAAGAAGGCGCCCAAAAATGGATCGATGAACATCAGGATCTAATCGACGAATGGACGAAAGAATAGTTATCCATTTGCTAAAAACCCGAACCAGTATTTTGCTGGTTCGGGTTTTTTTTGTTTAACTGGAGCTCCGTTATTCTCTGCTTGGTCATGTGATGTCTTAACAAATATGTTTTTGTGGAATTTTAATTTTGAAGTTTAACGATTATAAATTCCGGAAACATATTATGTAGAAATAATTTTAGAGAAGAAAAAGGAGTCGATGTTCGATTATGGATATGAATAAAGAAATCAAAAAACTAGAACAAATTCACTTAGAAAAACCACAGCGTGTGTTCACCATGTATTTAAACACCGACCCTTCTGACCCTGACCAGCAAGGCGGAGAATGGAAAATACATTTAAAAAATGGATTAAATAATTTTGAATCTTATTTACAAGAAGACGGAGACTCAGATGAAAAGAGAAACTTCTGGGCGGTAAAAGAAAAGGTCCAAAATTTTGTAGAAGAAAATGAACAGCATTTCGCAAAAAGTGTGGTTATATTTGCCACTGCAGATGAATCCGTTTGGTTTGCCGAGCGGTTCCAAATGCCTGTAAGAAGCGAATTTTATTGGGAAGAGAGTCCTGTTCTTGATCAATTAAAAGAAATGCATCAGTCTTTTCCTAAAACAGGCATTATCCTGACTCAGAAAAACCATATAAAGCTTATTGATGCGGAGCTTGGTTCATTGAATGATACGCAGGTATTAGAACTGGATCTGGACACTGAGGATTGGAAACAGCACCAAGGTCCTCATAGTGCTGAAGCTTCCATGGGTTCTGGCGGAGCAAAAAGCTCCAAGCAGGATAAATTTAACGAGCGCTTTGAAGCTAATCGATATCGCTGGTATAAAAGTATAGCTCCAAAAATTGATAAATTGGCTAAGGAATATGGCTGGGAGCGCTTTTATTTAGTAGGTGATAAAGAGGAACTTAAAGATCTGCAGGAAAACATGAATAAACAAGCGGACGAATTTATTAATAAAAACCTTCTTGATCATGAAGAAATGCATGTGATCGAAGAAGTCGTATCTTCCTAAAGAATAATCATTAATTTGAAGTGGTGCAGAGATAAAGTCTCTGCACCACTTTTAGGTTTAGGGAAATATGGTTGAATACTCATGATATGAGCGGACTCCTTAAACATTAGACAATGGTATGATCTTGTAATATTTACTTAAATATTGTGCGTAGGAGCAATTTTATATGTTGTTGCCTCTGCCGTAGCCGTTCCGGAAAGTAAGGGCAGTATATAGATTTTTTTCAACGATTGCTTTAAGCATGTTAGGTTCTCTATAAAATGTGGAATAAACTATATAGAACATGAGAAAGAAAGTTGAAAACAGAAGTTACCATTAGTTTATAGCTGGTAAGTCTATCGAATATTGGTAAATCAACAAGAAAGGATGAAACAAGAATGCAATTAACATTAGAAGTAAATGGAATGACGTGTGAACACTGTGAAAAGGCAGTGAAAGGTGCTCTTGAGGAACTCGAAGGCGTTTACGGTGTAGAAGTTGACGTCAGCAGCGGGAAAGTAGACGTATCTTATGATGAATCCTATGTATCAAAGTCACTAATGAAAGAAGCCATTGAAGCTCAAGGGTATGAGCCAGTAGGTTAAGAAGTCTAGAGCATCAACGCTTTTCTATTAAAAGAAAAATCAAAAGTGAGAGTAGACCGTAGGAAACAAGCGTAGGACGAAGCGGTCCCTTCTTATCGCTATATTTAGAAAACCCGAACCAATCTCACTGGTTCGGGTTTTTTACTCTCATGTATTTATTTACCCAGTTGATTAATTATTGGACAGAATAAGGGAGCTGGGATTTGTAGCCTGTAAACTGCTGGTAGGATTGCTGCACCTTGGTTTGTTCAGCTTGCTCCACTGCGTACCAGCCATTTTTAAACATTAAATTATACAGGTTTCTTTGACAGTCCTGGGTTTCTTTAAAGATTGTCGCTAAATCCTGATATAGAGCCTGGTTACTTGCTTCGTTGAGCGCAATGTTATAGGAACTGGTCATGTATTTTTCTGTTGTTAATTGATCATTAATAAAATCACGTTCGTTCATTTGAGGTGTTTTAGGTACGGTTGTTTCAGGGTTTTGAATTTTACTTGCAGATTGATTCATCATTTGGCCTCCTCAGTTGGGTTGCTGGTTTTGCGAGTTTAAGTGCATAAGAATTTTATCGTAATGACGTTGGTGCATTTGTCCTGCTTCTTCTAAAGCTGACTGGATCTCAGGTGACTGACAGTTCTGGGCAAAGAAGTGAGCTTTTTTACAAGCGTTCAAGTTCCAAGACAGCATATCAGAAATATAGAGCTGATCTTTCGTGCTGACTATGTTTGGTACTTGAGACATTGCTTGTGCCTCCTGCATGTGATTTTGATTTGGTGACATGGTTTCATCCTCCTTTGGAAATTCTCGAATAGTATGCCCGCTGAGGCATTAAATATGAGAAATATGTGACCTTAATATGGAAATATATATAAAATCATGTCGAAATATTTAAGTAGATGGATACCCAATTTTTATAAAAGGTGATAAAATATAAATTGTGATCGGTTACAAGTTTTAATTTTCATAATTTTCACTTGGGATAGTTTAAATAGAATGATATCTTTAATTTGACCTTGGCATCAGGAGGGTTTTTTAGTATGGAAAATGTACTTCGCAACTTCTTTTTATTTCTTTCTAAAAATCGATTTTTTACCAAAATAGCAAAAAGGTACGGGCTGCGTTTTGGTGCCGGTCGCTTTGTTGCTGGAGAGACAGTTCCTAATGCAGTAGAGACCATAAAGATTTTAAATAGAAAAGGGATGGCCGTTACGATCGATCATCTGGGAGAATTTATAGATAGTGAACATGAGGCACGTCATGCAGCAGATGAATGTATCGAAGCCATTAACGCCATCGCTCAACACCACCTTGATTCTCAACTGTCTCTCAAACTGACGTCAATGGGACTGGATATTTCAGAAGAGTTAGTGCTTGAGAATATGCGCAAAATTCTTGAAGCAGCACAGAAGCATGATGTGTTCGTAACGATTGATATGGAGGATCAGGCTCGCTGCGGGAAAACGCTGGAGCTGTTTAAAGAACTGAAAAAAGATTATGATCATATCGGCACGGTCCTACAAGCTTATTTGTACCGTACTGCCGAAGATGTTGCCTTATTAAATGAATATCACCCTAATCTGAGATTAGTGAAAGGGGCATACAAGGAATCGCCTAAAGTTGCCTTTCCCGAAAAATCGGACGTGGATGAGAATTATAAAAAAATAATTAAGCTTCATCTTGAAAATGGAAATTATACAGCAATTGCTACCCATGATGATGCCATTATTGAATATACCAAACAGCTTGTTGAGAAAATGAATATTCCACGAGGCCAGTTTGAATTTCAGATGCTTTATGGAATTCGTGTAGAACGACAGGAAGAGCTGGTGAAAGAAGGTTACAAAATGCGTGTGTATGTGCCATATGGAAATGACTGGTACGGTTACTTTATGCGTCGGTTAGCTGAAAGACCGGCCAATGTTGCCTTTGTACTTAAAGGAGTTATTGGCAAATAAAAAGGGATCAGAGCTTCTCTAATTGGAAGCTCTGATCAAATAGGAAAAAAATTACTGCTTACGGAACAAAAAGGATTGCGAAATGTCTGAAAATATTTTATAGTTAGATTAGAGATTGAAATTTGTAGAAATATATTTTTTTAACCATAAAATGAATGAGTATTCATTCAAAAAACGACAGGGGGAGATCACATGACTCGAAAAATAAAACGTGCGGCAGTCCTTGGTTCTGGAGTAATGGGAGCAGGCATTGCGGCACACTTAGCAAATGTGGGAATTCCTACATTAATGCTGGACATAGTCCCTCGTGAACTTACAGAGGGTGAAAAACAAAAGGGATTAACTTTAGAGGATGCAGCTGTAAGGAACAGAATTGCTGCTGCAAATAAGGAAGCACTGAAGAAACAGAAGCCTTCACCGCTGACAAGCCAATCCAGCTTACAACTTATTGAGGTTGGGAATATGAGTGATCATATGACCAAACTTGCAGAGGCTGATTGGATCATTGAAGTGGTAGTAGAAAACCTGGAGATAAAAAAGAAAGTCCATGCTCAAATAGATCAGTATCGAAAGCCGGGATCCGTCGTCAGTTCCAACACGTCCGGGATTTCCATTAATGCAATGGCAGAGGATTGCAGTGATGAATATCGCAGTCATTTCCTGGGTACTCACTTCTTTAATCCTCCACGATACTTAAAACTTTTAGAAATTATTCCTGCTAAAGATACAGATCTCGATGTTCTTCAATTTATGAAGACTTTTAGTGAAGATGTACTTGGTAAAGGGGTGGTGGAAGCGAAAGATACACCAAACTTTATTGCCAATCGTATTGGTACTTACGGTTTACTGATCACTGTTAAACAAATGCTTGAAGAAGGGTACAGTGTCGGGGAAGTTGATTCAGTAACTGGACCCCTAATAGGAAGACCTAAGAGTGCTACTTTTAGAACGCTGGATGTAGTCGGTTTAGACACGTTTATCCATGTAGCCAAGAATGTGCATGATCAGGTAGAAGGAGAAGAACAACAAGCGTTCAAAGTTCCGGATTTCATGAATACAATGCTTCAGAACAAATGGCTCGGCGCGAAAAGCGGTCAAGGGTTCTTCTTAAAGAAAAAGGGGGAAAAAGGAAGTGAAATTCTTCAGCTGAATCCTAAATCTTTAGAATATGAACCGCGAGAAAAACTGAAGACGAAAGCTACAGAATTAGCTAAACAGGAAAAAGGTCCAAGGAAAAAATTGAAAGCTCTTGTTTCTGCTCAAGGAGATCGGGCCGGGGACTTAATCTGGTCTATAGTCAAACCGGTACTGCTGTATTCCGCGAACCTTTATGGAGAAATTGCCGACGATATTCCTTCCATTGACCGGGCCATGAGGTGGGGATTTGGCTGGGAATTAGGTCCATTCGAAATGTGGGACGCTATCGGTGCAGATTCATCTATAGAAAGAATGAAGGAGGAAGGAGAAGTTATCCCGGATTGGATAGAGCAGTTCCTGTCTCAAGGAAATTCCTCCTTTTATAAAGAAGAAAATGGAACCGTTTACTTCTACCATAACGGAAACTACGAGTCCTTATCGTTTAATAAGAAAAATATAAATCTTCGACGTCTTAAAGAAACGAATGAAGTTATTAAGAAAAATGCCGGCGCAAGTTTGATAGATCTTGGAGATGGAGTAGCTGGCCTGGAGTTCCATTCTAGAAGTAATGCAATCGGAATGGATATTATCCAAATGGTCAACTTTGCGATTGAACATGTTGATCAGAATTTTGAGGGTCTGGTGATTGGAAACCAGGCGAAGAATTTCTGCGTAGGGGCTAATCTCGGTATGATCCTAATGGAAGCTCAGGATTTTAACTTTTTTGAAATAGAGATGGTCGTTAAACAGTTTCAGGATGCTATGATGCGAGTCAAATATTCTGATAAGCCTGTTGTAGCAGCTCCATTTGCTATGACACTTGGAGGAGGATCCGAGGTTTGTTTACCAAGTGCTGCTATCCAGGCTTCTCAGGAAACCTATATGGGGCTTGTAGAAGCAGGTGTGGGTCTGATTCCAGGCGGTGGAGGAAATAAGGAACTGTATTTGAAGCACTTAAGAAACGTGCCTCAGGGGGTTGATTTTGACCTGCAGAAGATCACGAATACCGTTTTTGAGAAAATTGCTATGGCTAAAGTATCAACATCAGCGGAAGAAGCCAAAGAAAATGGTTTCTTAGATAACAAAGATGCTATCAGTGTAAATGGAGATCATTTGCTGCACGATGCGAAACAAAAAGTACTTGGCCTGGCTCGTTCGGGTTACCAGGCACCTAAAAGGACACGCGTCCCGGTAACAGGGGAGCAAGGTTATGCAACGATGCTTTTAGGGGCGAAATCACTAGCGCTAAGCGGGTACGCAAGCGAACATGATTTGAAAATTGCGGAGAAATTAGCCTTCGTCTTAGCGGGAGGACGCATTCAAGAAGGAAGTTTAGTAGATGAACAGTATTTATTAGATTTAGAGAGAGAAGCCTTTTTAAGTCTCGTTGGGGAAGCTAAAACCCAAGCTCGTATGCAGCATATGCTGTTAAAAGGAAAGCCATTACGTAATTAAAAGCAGAGGGGGAAATGCCGTGAAGGAAGCAGTTATTGTAGCAGGAGCAAGAACTCCGGTCGGCAGGGCAAAAAAAGGATCATTGGCACACTCACGACCTGATGATCTTGCGGCCATAACGATAAAAGAAACTCTACGAAGAGCGGGTAATTATGACGGGTCAATTGATGATGTTATTATCGGGTGCGCTATGCCCGAAGCAGAGCAAGGGATGAATATGGCACGGAATATAACAGGTTTAGCTGGATTAGATTATCACGTACCGGCGATAACTATTAACCGTTACTGTTCCTCTGGACTGCAAAGTATCGCCTATGCTTGTGAAAAAATAATGCTCGGCCACAGTGATACCGCGATTGCGGGAGGAGCTGAGTCGATGAGTCTCATTCCCATGGGCGGGCACGTCATTAAACCAAACATAACCTTAGTAGAAAATGCCCCTGAATATTATATGTCTATGGGGCATACTGCGGAGGAAGTAGCCACTCGGTTTAACATATCCCGGGAGGATCAAGACGCCTTTGCTGCCCAAAGCCATGAACGGGCTGCTGCAGCTATTAAAGAAGGTAAATTCAAGGATGAAATTGTCCCAGTGGAAGTCGTTAATCGGGAAGTAGGCAGCGATTATAAAGTAAAAGAAAGCAAAACAGTCTTTTCTATGGATGAGGGGGTACGTCCAGGTACAACGACAGACATTCTTAGCAAGTTAAAACCGGCATTTACTGTAAGAGGTTCCGTAACAGCTGGTAACGCCTCCCAAATGAGTGATGGAGCAGCTTCCGTTTTAGTAATGGATAAAGAGAAAGCTGAATCGGAAGGGTTAAAGCCTCTGGTGAAGTTTCGCTCCTTTGCAGTTGCAGGAGTGCAGCCGGAAATTATGGGGGTAGGTCCGATTGAAGCGGTTCCTAAAGCCTTAAAGCTGGCAGGTTTGAACCTATCCGATATTGGTTTGTTTGAATTAAACGAAGCGTTTGCTTCTCAATCCTTACGGGTCATTCGAGCATTAGAACTTGATCCTGCAAAGGTGAATGTGAATGGCGGAGCGATAGCCCTTGGGCACCCGCTTGGATGTACGGGTACAAAGCTGACTTTAAGTCTGATCCACGAAATGAAACGAAGAAATGAACAGTTTGGTGTAGTTACAATGTGTATTGGCGGCGGCATGGGAGCTGCGGGAGTATTTGAACTTATTTAATTAGGAGGAAATAAAAATGAGTGACATTAAACAAATGATTAAAGGCGGCGGCTTCATCGTTGAGGATTTAACCGCGAATGACATTGTTACACCTGAAGACTTCACAGACGAGCATTTAATGATTGCCAAAACAGCTGAAGATTTCGTATTAGGAGAAGTGGTTCCGAAAATCGATAATCTGGAAAACCACGAATTTGAGCATTCCGTTGCGTTACTGAAACAAGCCGGCGAGTTAGGTCTGTTAGGGGCAGATGTCCCGGAAGAATATGGCGGACTTCAACTGGATAAAATCAGTTCCTCCTTAATTACAGAGAAATTCTCCAGAGCGGGCGGTTTTTCTGTTACTCATGGAGCTCATGTTGGGATTGGTTCTCTTCCTATTGTTTTCTTTGGAAATGAAGACCAGAAGAATAAGTACCTCCCTGCACTCGCCACTGGGGAAAAACTTGCGGCATATGCATTGACGGAACCAGGTTCAGGTTCTGATGCACTAGGGGCAAAGACAACAGCGAAATTAAATGAAGAAGGTACTCATTATCTCCTGAATGGTGAAAAACAATGGATTACCAACTCGGCTTTTGCAGATGTGTTTGTCGTGTATGCGAAGATTGATGGAGAGAAGTTCACGGCATTTATTGTCGAGCGGGAATTCCCGGGAGTTTCTACTGGTCCGGAAGAAAAGAAAATGGGGATCAAGAGTTCCTCAACGAGAACCCTTGTTTTAGAGGATGCCAAAGTGCCCGTAGAAAATGTGCTGGGGGAAATCGGCAGAGGACATGTGATTGCTTTCAACATTTTGAATGTAGGCCGCTATAAACTGGCCATTGGAGGCGTAGGCGGTGCGAAGCGTGCAATAGAATTATCCGTTAAATATGCGAAAGAAAGAAAGCAATTTAAGACTCCTATTGCAAGTTTTCCGTTAATACAAGAAAAAATTGCGTCTGTAGCAAGTAACACTTATGCAAACGAAAGTGCCGTTTACAGAACAGTAGGTTTGTTCGAACAGAGTATGGGTAAATTAACCGACGAGGAATTAAAGGATGGGCAGGCCGTAGCAAAAGTAATTGCTGAGTACGCCATCGAGTGTTCCTTGAATAAGGTTTTTGGTACGGAACTTCTGGATTTCGCTGTAGATGAAGCTGTTCAAATTCACGGTGGGTATGGCTTCATGCAGGAATATGAAGTCGAGCGTATGTATCGGGATTCAAGAATTAACCGTATTTTTGAAGGAACAAATGAAATTAATCGGATGATCGTACCCGGCAACTTACTTAAAAAAGCGATGAAAGGTGAATTGCCATTATTGCAGAAAGCTCAGGCTCTTCAGGAGGAAATTATGACAATGATGCCTGAGGAACCTGGGGATGAAACGCTGGAACAAGAAAAATATTTACTGAAAAATGCCAAGAAAATAGGCCTTTTAGCAGCCGGATTAGCTGCGCAGAAATATGGGGAGAAACTCGAGAACGAACAAGAGCTGCTGGTGAATATTGCCGATATTACAGGTGAAATTTACAATATGGAATCAGCGATCTTGCGCACGGATAAAGCCATTCAGAAATCTGGTGAAGAGAAAAATATGCAAAAACTGCTGTATACGAAAGTTTACGTGCAGGAAGCTTTTAACAGGATTGAGGCGCACGCAAAAGAAACCCTTATTGCTGCTGAAACAGGGGACTCATTAAGGATGATGCTGGGAGCGCTCAGAAAATTAACCCGTCATACACCGACGAATGTTATTTCGGTTAAACGTCAGATCGCTGCGAATCTGATCCAATCCGAGAAGTATATCGTTTAATCTGGGGGATAAACCTCTCGTTATGATCATTCATAACGAGAGGTTTTTTAGTTCATACTAGAAAACAAATGAAGAAAACTTTTATTTAATCCACATTCTTCTGTGAAATTACTCCAATCAGTATGGTAAAATATTAGACAAGACTCGGTAAGGAGAGTAGTTATATGTCATTAGATTTCTATTGGTATCCTAATTGCGGTACTTGTAAGAAAGCAAAGAAGTGGCTGGATGACAATAGCATTGCTTATACCGCGATACATATTGTTGACCATCCCCCGACTGCTGAGAAACTGAAATCGTTAGTAGAGAAGAGTAATCTTTCTGTTCGGAAATTTTTCAATACGAGCGGAAAAAAGTACAGAGAGCTAAACATGAAAGAAAAACTGCCTGAAGCTTCCGAGGAAGAAATGATTGAATGGTTATCTTCCGATGGAATGCTGATTAAACGTCCTATTCTAACTGACGGGAAAAAGGTCACGGTAGGTTTTAAGCAGGATCAGTTCGAAAGCATGTGGGGATGAGCAGAACATTGGAAATAAAAGCGATTAGCTTTTATGTTAATATTTGTTGTTAATAATAATCTTAATTGTGGAGGGATTTTAATGAGTTTACCAAAAGATCTGCGTTACTCTGAAGAACACGAGTGGGTAAAAGAAGAAGGGGAAAAAGTACGGATTGGAATTACGGATTTTGCTCAATCGGAGCTTGGCGATATCGTATTCGTAGAGCTTCCTGAAATTGGTGATGAACTGGAAGCTGATGAACCTTTCGGCAGTGTGGAATCTGTAAAAACCGTATCAGAATTATACGCGCCTCTAAGCGGTAAAGTAGTAGAAGTTAATGAAGAGCTGGAAGACAGCCCGGAATTCGTTAATGAATCCCCGTATGAAAAAGCTTGGATGGTTATTATTGAGCCAACTCAATCTTCAGAAATGGATCAATTAATGTCCCCTGAACAGTATGAAGAAATGATTAACGAAGATTAATTCTAAGGCGATGGCATTCTTTTAAGAAGAATTTGTACAGGCAGGGCAATATCAGCTTCCTTGTCTGACATGATCGTAAATACTTAATTAATCATGTTCAGACCATGCCCTTATTTGGCATGGTCTGTTTCTATATAGTGGGTGAGAGTAATGAAAGAAGATCGCATAGTCATCGTTGAAGGAATTACCGATAAAAAGAAAATAAAAAAAATCCTCGATGAAGAGGTAGAAATTATTTGTACACACGGGACACTTGGCGTAGAACGTATGGAAGAGCTTATTTTAGACTATAACTTGGACCACCGAATGGTATTTATTCTGGTGGATGAAGACGATTCTGGTAACAAATTAAGGAAAATGCTTACTCAGGAACTTCCCCATGCTGATCATATTTATATTGATAAAGCGTTTAGGGAAGTAGCTGCTACACCAGAGCCTGAGCTTGCCCGGGCTTTATTAAGCAGACACTTTATCGTTAAGCCGATTTACTTGATTTAGGAGGAAGAAAATGCAGCAACTGGACAACACAGAAGTGAACAGCCAATTAACCAAAGAACCGATTGCACTTACATTTATTCACAGTCCATTCTGTGGAACGTGTCATCTGGCAAGAAAAATGCTGACTACTATTGAGCTATCTTATGATAAAGAGGTTTTTTATGAATTAAATGCTTCTTTACACCCTGCTCTTATGCAGGATTACCAAGTAGAAAGTGTTCCCTGCCTTCTAGTTACCCAGCATGGAAAGCTGAAAGAGAAGGTGTATGCTTTTCACTCTGTTCCTTTTATGTATGAGAAAACTGCTGATTTTGTAACTATTTAATTGAATTTCCCGGGAAATGACGAGCGAATTTCTTTAGTGGTTAAAGGAAAAACCCCTCCTGATAACGAAACCTTTTTACAAGGATTAAAGGAGGAGTTTTTTTATGGTTGAAATGATCGAGTCTTGGATGGAACGTGTCAATCAGAGGAAGGACTTGCTGCCTAGCTGGAGAGAAAGGCAAGTGACCCTCGAGGTCAACGCCCCGCCTGTGCATAACATCAGCTTGATTATAGACCAAAACGGTGTCAAATTAGGTGCTAAGCAAGATCAATACGGTAAAATCCATTTAACCTCCACTCCCGAAATCGTTCAGGAGATCCTTCAGGGAAATCGTAAATTAACGGCTCTTTCAAAGGATACCATTGATATTACGGGAAATTACCGAAATGTATTATTTTTAGAATCCTTATTCTTATTATCCAAGTAACTTTCCAATCGCTTCTACAATCTCGAAAAAGGAACTCTGGTCTCCAAATTGGGCAGAGATTTGACCTTGCTGATCGATGATTACAGTAGTCGGAACCCCGTCACACTGGTATAGATCGTAAACTTCTCTGGTCTGGTCTTTTATTGTCGGCTGGGTTATGAATTTATTGGCGAAAGCCAGACCTTCTTGGGTATCTCGTTCTCTCCCTGAGACATTGATCGTTATCATTTTCACTTTCTCATTATCCATGGATTGGTACAACTGTTCTTTCTTAGGCATATCTTTCCCGCAGTCAGGACACCAGGAGACCCAGAAGGTAAGAACGATTACTTTTCCTAAATCGTTTTCTAATTGGTAAATTTGATTTGAGTTAATATAAGGTAATTGAAAGAGTGGTGCATGGGCCAATGTGAATTCTCCTTTTCATTAATGTTGACGCCTTTATTCTCCCATGCTAACATATGAAATAATTTAATAGCGACATCTTAACTTATCCAGAGAGGTGGAGGGACTGGCCCTTTGAAGCCCAGCAACCGGTTGAATAATACGGTGCTAATTCCAGCAAAGCTTTATGCTTTGAGAGATGAGAAGAGAACAAGAGAAGTCTCTTCTATTTAAGGAGGGATTTTTTTAGTGTCTGGAAACTGAAACTCTTAATAAATCAGTTAAATATGGACAGAGGAAGAATTAATAACCTTTTAGTTGACAGATAATTAAGAATGATGCTAGAATCCTTTTTGTGCTTCTTAATCGAATTAAAGTGATAATAAGTTAATAAATTAAAATCTCTTATCAAGAGTGGTGGAGGGACGGGCCCGTTGATACCCGGCAACCGTTGAGTTATGAAAACTCAAAAAGGTGCCAATTCCTGCAGAGCATGTAAAGCTCTGGCGGATAAGAGAACAGACAAATCTGAAGATAAACTTCGCCTTTCTGTTCTCAAGCAGAAAGGCTTTTTTATTGGGGAGGAAAACTATGATTTCAATTAAGGAATTGTCTAAAGTTTTTCATACGAAAGACCAGGACGTACAAGCAGTAGATCAGTTAAACCTTGAGATTGAAAAGGGAGAAATTTACGGAGTGATTGGCTATAGCGGAGCGGGTAAAAGTACGTTTATACGCCTGCTTAACAGGTTGGAAGATCCAACAGCCGGGAGTATTAGAATAGACAACCAGGAAATAACTTCACTGAGCAAAGGAAAGCTTCGGCTGGCACGCCAGGAAATTGGAATGATCTTTCAGCATTTTAATCTGCTTTGGTCAAGAACCGTTCATGATAATATTGCTTTTCCTTTGGAAATTGCGGGTATGACTAAAGCCAAAAGAGATAAACGGGTGGAAGAATTGATTGATTTAGTCGGTTTGAAAGGAAGAGGTCAGTCTTATCCTTCCCAATTGAGCGGTGGTCAAAAGCAAAGAGTGGGGATAGCAAGAGCTCTTGCTAATAATCCTAAAGTTCTTCTTTGTGATGAAGCAACTTCCGCCCTTGATCCTGAAACTACCGATTCGATACTGGATTTATTGGTGGATATTAATGAAAAGTTAGGGCTTACGATTGTTCTCATTACCCACGAGATGCATGTAATTCGCAAAATTTGTCACCAAGTGGCAGTTATGGAAAGTGGTCGAATTGTTGAACAGGGAGATGTTCTCGACGTATTTCTTTATCCAAAAGAAAAAGTTACTAAGCGTTTCGTCGATCAGGTAATGGGTGACCCGGAAAGGGAGCATTCGTTAAATCTTATTAATGACACCTATAAAACCGGAGAAATTCTTCAACTGCACTTCATAGGAGAAAATACTAACCAAGCATTGATCAGTGAAATATCCAGATCATTTAAAGTGGACGTTAATATTCTGCACGGTAAAATCACTCAAACTCAAAAAGGGGCATATGGAACTTTATTTGTTCAATTTGCTGGGGAAGAGCAGGAAATAAAACGAGCAATAGAGTATTGTCGTTCAACTTCTGTGGAAGTAGAGGTGAGTCCGCATGTTTAGTCAATTATTCCCTAATGTAAATTTAGAAGATATGATTACAGCCACCAATGAAACCATTTATATGACAGTGATTTCTGTGGCAGGAACGTTCATTCTGGGATTGCTGTTAGGTCTGTTACTTTACTTATCCGGCCCCGGAGGATTATGGCAGAACAAAACACTAAATTGGATTACTGCTGCAATTGTCAATGTTTTTCGTGCTATTCCTTTCATTATACTGATTCTTCTGCTCTTCCCATTTACTGATTTCTTAGTGGGTACCATTCGTGGACCTAATGCTGCTCTGCCAGCGCTGATTATAGGAGGTGCACCGTTTTATGCACGTCTCGTTGAAATTGCATTAAAAGAAGTGGACAAAGGTGTAGTGGAGGCTGCTAAATCAATGGGGGCTAAATATTCCAGCATCGTGTTTAAAGTGCTGCTTCCTGAATCGATGCCAGCACTCATTTCTGGAATAACAGTAACTGCTATCGCACTGGTTGGTTATACTGCCGTGGCAGGAGTTATTGGTGCAGGCGGTCTGGGAGACTTTGGATACTACTATGGTTTCCAGCGCAGTGACTTTGACGTTGTGTTATTTTGTACCATTTTAATTGTTTTAATTGTATTTGTATTTCAATTTGTTGGAGATTTCATCTCCCGCAAATTAGATAAAAGATAAATATTTTAAGGAAGAGGAGAGATTATTTATGAAAAAAATAGTGACTGGTATGATTGCTGCTTTGTTCATTTTTGTTTTAGCAGCGTGCGGTACATCAGATGAAGAGGATTCTGCCAGCAGCGGCAGTGGAGATGACAATAAAGTAATTACTGTAGGGGCAACAAGTGTTCCGCATGCAGAAGTACTAGAGAAAGCTAAACCATTGTTAAAAGAAAAAGGAATCACTTTGAAAATTGAAGAATATCAAGATTATATTCTTCCTAATAAAGACCTTGATGAAGGCCGGATTGATGCGAACTACTTCCAGCACATTCCTTATTTGAAAGCCCAGGAAAAAGAAAATGGATATGACTTTGTAAACCTTGGCGGGATTCACATTGAACCAATGGGTATTTATTCTAAAAATATTTCCTCAAAAGATGAAATTAAGGATGGTACGACCGTAATTATGAGCCGTTCGGTCGCCGATCACGGTCGGATTCTTTCCTTATTAGAAAGAGAAGGGTTAATCAAGCTGGATGAGGACGTCGATAAGGTAGATGCCACAGTAGATGACATTGTCGAAAATCCAAAGAACTTAAAGTTTGATGCCGGAGTAGAAGCTGCCTTTCTTCCAGAAACGTATAAACGCGAAGAAGATGCATTAGTAGCTATCAACACAAACTATGCAATTGAAGCTGATCTTAATCCGAGTGAAGATGCGCTTATACTTGAAGGAGCAGATTCTCCTTATGTAAATGTGATTGCCGCTCAAAGTAAGGATAAAGACTCTGAAGCTCTGCACACTTTGGTCGATGTGCTTCACTCTGATGAAATCCAAAACTTTATTAAAGAGAAGTATGATGGAGCAGTCGTCCCTGTCGATGGAAGTGACTCCGAATAAGGCATAAAAAGCGTAACTGCGGTTTATACTAACCGCAGTTACGTTATTTTTATTCCAGGAGGTTTTATCTATGCAGGAACAGAAAGTCAATTGGACAAAGATGTACTTACAGGAATATAAAGAAGGAATGGGGCATTTCTCTGAAGTTATGCCGGATGTAGCTCATCAATTCAGCCAGTTTTCGGAAGCTTGTTTTAAAGATGGAGAGCTTTCGAAAAAAGAAAAACAGTTGATGGCATTGGGAATTAGTATTGTGGCACAGGACGAGTATTGCATGGTTTACCATACAAAAGGATGTGTAGATCAAGGGGCAACGGAAAAAGAAATTCTGGAGGCATGTGGAGTTGCTGCTGCTTTCGGAGGTGGCGCTGCACTGAGCCAGGCAGTAACGCTAGTACAGGATGCTTTTCAAGATTTGAAAGATTCTGTACATTAGCAATTATCAGTAAATAAAAGGATTAGTGATCAAATTGTCTGGATTTTCACATACAGCCGTTTTTTTTACAATAAGACACACCAAATTAGTTTATTCAGAGATTGGTGGGGGTAAAGTTCTGTGATAAACTAAATATTGTAAAAAATCTGAAAGGGTTGATTTATTATCAGTGACTTGCTGAATTTGAATTATACTGCTGAGATGGAAAAGGCAATGCATCAAGCCCATAACATGAGTTTCGCTGAGTACAGCAGAAAGTTGGATACCCGCTTAAAAGTTGAACAGAAGCGCCAACATGAATTCGAAAAGAGTCAAAAGATGATTGCGCAAGTCGATCGACAGCTCCATAGATAAATGTTTATTAAACAGGTGGCATCGGCCGCCTGTTTTTTTCTTGTAAGAACTGAAAAAAAACTGATATCATTAGAATTTAGAGGTCAATTTATGAGGATGTCGGGTGATGTCGAACGAAAGGAAAAAAGTTGATATCAGTTTCGAAATGATATAAGATTGTAATGAGAATAAATTGAGAATGGTTTTTGTTTCCTATTAACCACACATTCAATAATAACAAATAGATACTGGAGGTATTATTTATGGCAGGATCAACTCTAGAAATCAAAGATCTTCATGTTGAAATTGAAGGTCAGGAAATCCTTAAAGGTGTAAATCTTACAATTAACGGCGGTGAATTTCACGCAGTAATGGGACCGAACGGAACAGGTAAATCTACCTTAGCTTCCGCGATTATGGGTCACCCTAAATATGAAGTAACTCAAGGGGAAGTCTTGCTTGATGGCGAGAATGTACTTGAAATGGCAGTAGATGAGCGTGCGCAGGCAGGCCTATTCCTAGCTATGCAGTATCCAAGTGAAATCAGCGGTGTTACAAACTCCGATTTCCTTCGTTCTTCCATTAATGCTCATCGTGAAGAAGGCGATGAAATCTCTCTAATGAAATTCATTAAAGATATGGATGCGAAGATGGACACACTTGAAATGGATAAAAATATGGCTCAGCGTTACTTAAATGAAGGGTTTTCCGGCGGTGAGAAGAAACGTAATGAAATCCTTCAGCTTATGATGATTCAGCCGGCAATTGCTATTTTGGACGAGATTGATTCTGGTCTAGATATTGATGCACTTAAAGTTGTTTCCAAAGGCATCAATCAAATGCGCGACAACGAATTTGGCTGCCTGATTATCACACACTATCAACGCCTTCTAAATTACATCACACCAGATAAAGTACACGTTATGATGCAGGGTCGTGTTGTGAAATCCGGAGGTCCTGAACTTTCTCAACGCTTAGAGGAAGAAGGGTACGACTGGATCAAGCAAGAGCTTGGCATCGAAGACGAAACTATTGGTCAACAAGCGTAATAACGATAGGAGGGATAACATGACTGTAGAAGTCTCACTACCATACGACAAAGATTATGTGACACAATTCTCTCAAGGTTTAAATGAGCCGGAATGGATGAAGAACCTTCGTCTTAGCGCCTTAGAGAAATCAGAGGCACTTCCTTTACCTAAGCCTGATAAAACAAATATCAGCAAATGGAACTTCACGGAATTTAAGCATGAGGTTAAAGGTGAAAAAATTGAATCTTTAAACCAATTGCCTAACGATATTCAAGACTTTTTAGATAAAGAAAAAGAACAGCAGAATCTTGTTATTCAGCGTAATCATACAGTTGCCTATGCGACTATGGATGAGAAGCTTAAAGAGCAAGGAGTCATTTTCACCGATATCGGTACTGCTATCCAAGAACACAGTGATTTAGTCGAGAAATATTATATGAGTGATGCTGTTCACATTGATGAACATCGTCTGACTGCTTTGCATGCTGCTTTAATGAATGGTGGGATTTTCTTATATGTTCCTAAAAACGTAGAAATACAAGACCCATTGCAGGCAATTTTCTGGCAGGAAGATCCAGAAGCTTCCCTTATTAATCATGTGTTAGTAGTGGCTGAAGAAAATAGTTCCGTAACTTATGTAGAAAACTACATTTCTCAAAATAAAGAAGCAAAAACTTCTGCAAATATTATTACTGAAGTTATTGCTAAAGCTGGATCCAGCGTATCGTTCGGAGCAGTAGATAACTTTGAAGCTGGCACAACGGTTTATACAAACCGCCGCGGTGTGGCTGATCGTGATGCTACGATTGAGTGGGCGCTTGGACAAATGAACGAAGGGGACACAGTATCTGAAAATATTACTCACTTAGTTGGGGATAATTCTCATTCCAATGCTAAAACTGTAGCTATTGGCCGTGGAACTCAGAAACAGAACTTCACAGCCAACATTACTCACTTTGGCAAAGGGTCTGAAGGTTATATTCTTCAGCACGGTGTAATGAAAGATAAGTCCTCTGCTATTTTTAACGGGATCGGAAAAATTGAGCATGGGGCAACGAAATCAAATGCCGAGCAAGAATCTCGTGTATTAATGCTGAGTAAGGATGCACGTGGTGATGCCAATCCGATACTTCTCATTGATGAAGATGATGTAACGGCGGGTCACGCAGCTTCCGTAGGACGAGTGGACCCTGTACAGCTTTATTATCTAATGAGTCGTGGAATCTCTAAATTCGAAGCAGAACGATTAATTATCCATGGTTTCCTAGCGCCAGTAGTTAATCAGCTTCCTGTCGAAGCGGTGAAACGTCAGTTGACACAAGTCATTGAAAGGAAAGTTTATTAATGGATGTAAAAGCGGTTCGTGATGAATTTCCGATCCTTCATCAGGAAGTAAACGGTCACCCGCTCGTCTATTTAGACTCTTCTGCTACTTCTCAAAAGCCTGTTTCAGTCATTGAGAAAGTTAGTGAGTATTATAAGGGCTACAATTCTAATGTTCACCGCGGAGTACACACCTTGGGCACCAGAGCTACCGATGAATATGAAGGGGCCCGGGAAAAGGTAAGACGTTTTATTAACGCTTCCAGTCTTCAAGAAGTTATATTCACTCGCGGCACTACAACAGCAATTAATACAGTTGCTTCCAGCTATGGTCGTGCGAATGTAAGAGAAGGCGATGAAATTGTCATCTCTCCAATGGAACACCATAGTAACCTGATACCTTGGCAGCAGCTAGCCAAACAAACAGGTGCAGAACTAAAGTATATGCCTTTACAATCTGATGGAACAATAAACCTTGAGGATGTTAAGGAAACAATCACAGATCGAACTAAGATTGTCGCTATTATGCACGTTTCTAATGTGCTGGGTACGATAAATCCAGTGAAAGAAATTGCAGAGATAGCCCATCAGCATGAAGCAGTTATGTTAGTGGATGGCGCACAAGCCGCTCCTCACATGAAGGTGGATGTGCAGGATCTTGACTGTGATTTCTATGCTTTCTCTGCTCATAAGATGTGTGGACCAACTGGAATTGGGGTACTTTATGGAAAGAGAGCTCTTTTAAAAGCAATGGAGCCTGTAGAGTTTGGCGGCGAAATGATTGATTTCGTAAACCTTTACGACTCTACTTGGAAAGAACTTCCTTGGAAATTCGAAGGCGGAACTCCTATAATTGCAGGAGCTATCGGACTCGGTGCTGCGATTGATTTTCTTAATGATATTGGTCTGGAAGAAATTGCTGCCCACGAACACAAGCTAACGGCATATGCTCAGCAGCAATTAAAGACCATTGATGGATTAACTATTTATGGCCCCGAAGAACGGGCCGGGTTAATTACATTTAATCTGAATGACGTTCATCCTCATGACACAGCAACCGTTCTTGATGCTGAAGGCATTGCCGTTAGAGCAGGACACCATTGTGCTCAGCCATTGATGAAATGGCTGGAAGTGTCTGCCACGGCTAGAGCGAGTTTCTATTTATATAATACTGAAGAAGATATTGATCGATTAGTTGAAGGATTAAAAAGAACAAAGGAGTATTTTGGTGATGTCTTTTAATAATTTAGATACTCTCTACCGTCAAGTTATTATGGATCACTACAAGAACCCTAGAAATAAGGGTTCTGTTGAAGGAGATCACATGACTGTAGATATGAATAATCCAACTTGCGGGGATCGAATTCAACTGCAGCTTCAGGTGAAAGATGGTTTGGTGGAAGACGCTAAGTTTGATGGTGAAGGTTGTTCCATCAGTATGTCCTCTGCATCAATGATGACCCAGGCAATTAAAGGTAAATCAGTAGAAGAAGCTATGAAGATGTCTGAAATTTTCTCTGAAATGATGCTCGGGAATGAAGTAGAAACAGAGGATATCGACCTGGGAGATATGGAAGCTCTGCAAGGAGTATCCAAATTCCCTGCCCGGATTAAATGCGCTACATTGGCTTGGAAAGCCATGGAAAAAGGCGTAGATGAGGAAGAGCAGGCTTAAGTGCTTGTTATACCAAAAGGAGGTATTTAATCATGGCTAAAAAAGCGCCAGAAGTTGGGGAATACGAATACGGTTTTCATGAAAAAGACGTTTCTATTTTTCGTACTCAAAAAGGTTTGACTAAAGAAGTTGTTGAACAGATTTCTAATTATAAAAAAGAGCCAAAGTGGATGCTTGATTTCCGTTTGAAATCCTTAGAACAGTTTTATAAAATGCCTATGCCTCAATGGGGCGGGGATTTATCTGAACTGAATTTTGACGATATCACGTACTATGTTAAGCCATCTGAACGTTCTGAACGTTCTTGGGATGAAGTTCCGGAAGAGATTAAAAATACGTTTGATCGTCTAGGAATTCCAGAAGCAGAACAGAAATATCTAGCGGGTGTTTCTGCTCAGTATGAATCCGAAGTTGTTTATCACAACATGCAGGAAGATCTTGAGAATCTAGGTGTAATATTTAAGGATACAGACTCTGCTCTTAGAGAAAATGAAGATCTATTTAAGGAGTATTTTGGTAAAGTAATCCCTCCTTCTGATAATAAATTTTCAGCATTAAACTCAGCTGTATGGTCCGGCGGATCCTTCATTTATGTGCCGAAGGGAACTAAGGTGGATACTCCGCTGCAAGCCTACTTCCGTATTAACTCTGAAAATATGGGGCAGTTTGAGCGTACGTTGATTATTGTGGATGAGGGTGCTTCTGTACACTATGTAGAAGGCTGTACAGCACCAACTTATTCTTCAAGCTCTCTGCACAGTGCAGTAGTAGAGATCTTTATTAAAGATAATGCATATTGCCGTTATACTACCATTCAAAACTGGGCAAATAACGTGTATAACCTGGTTACAAAACGTGCTGTAGCTGATAAAAATGCTACGATGGAGTGGGTAGATGGCAACCTTGGTTCTAAGTTGACGATGAAGTACCCTGCTGTAATCCTTAAAGGAGAAGGGGCTCGTGGAATGACGTTATCCATTGCCATGGCAGGTAAAGGGCAGCACCAGGATGCAGGAGCTAAGATGCACCACTTGGCGCCAAATACTTCTTCCACCATTGTTTCCAAATCAATCTCCAAACACGGTGGTAAAGTAACGTATCGAGGTATAGTACAATTCGGTCGTAATGCAGATGGAGCTCGCTCTAACGTTGAATGTGATACGTTGATTATGGATAATGCCTCAACTTCCGATACAATCCCATACAACGAAATCATGAACGAAAACATTTCTCTTGAGCACGAAGCAAAAGTTTCTAAGGTTTCTGAAGAACAGTTGTTCTATTTAATGAGCCGAGGAATTTCAGAGGAAGAAGCTACAGAAATGATCGTCATGGGCTTCATTGAGCCATTTACGAAAGAACTTCCAATGGAATATGCAGTAGAAATGAACCGTCTGATTAAATTCGAGATGGAAGGTTCTATTGGTTAAGACTTTGAATTTTAAATATGGGACTGCACAGATGTCTATGATCTGTGCAGTTTCTTTATGTAAAGATTTAGTTACGGAATCCCCGCATACGATGTTTTCGTCATATAAATCGTGGTACTATAATATTATCTTATCAAGAGCAAAGGAATGCTTCGTATGATGGTCACCCTATTGTTTGTCATTGGATTTGTAACCGCACTTGTAGGAAGCGTCGCCGGATTAGGCGGAGGCGTTATTTTAGTACCTTCGCTTTTATTTCTTGGCGACCATTTTGATTCTTTTAACTGGGTTACCCCGCAGTCGACTGTAGGCATTTCTTTAGTTGTAATGAT
This sequence comes from uncultured Bacillaceae bacterium, assembly GCA_963739045.1. Classification (GTDB taxonomy): domain Bacteria; phylum Bacillota; class Bacilli; order Bacillales; family Halobacillaceae; genus Halobacillus_B. The sequence goes on from CAVTYY010000004.1 coordinate 541,148, forward strand.
TTTTACAGGCATGGCGGCGGCGATTTCGTATATTCGTCACAAAAGAGTAGATAAAAAAATAGGTTTTTTTCTGCTGGCAGGAAGTGTACCCGGAGGTATATTAGGTGCGTGGCTGAACCAGTTTTTAAACTCTAACTTATTTTCCCTCGTGTTTGGTGCGATCATGATCCTTGTTTCATTACTCTTTTTTCTGCCGAGAAGTAAGGATAAAACGGCTGACTCGAATAAACCGGGGATAAAGCGGGAAAAAGAATTGGATGGGGAGACGTTTATTTATACAATGCCGATTGGCCGTGGTTTAGTTCTGGCATTTGTTGTTGGGTTATTATCTGGGTTACTAGGCATAGGCGGCGGATCACTAATGGTTCCTGCCATGATTTTACTATTTGCTTTTCCGGCCCATATTGCGACAGCAACCTCGATGTTTATGATTTTCTTTGCCAGTATTTCCAGTTCTGCTACACACGTCATTCTTGGTCATGTAGAATGGGGACATACATTATCCTTTATTCCAGGGGCTTATTTAGGCGGGAGTGCAGGTGCGTGGCTGAATCGAAAATTAAATGGACAGGCAGTAGAATGGTTATTAAGAATCTTACTTATTCTTATGGGTATTAGGCTTATTTGGCAAGGGATTGGATAGGAGACTGATGGATCATGAAAGAAAAAATATATTTATACTATACAAGTGATTTACATAGTCATTTTGAAAATTGGCCGCAAATCATTGGGTATTTTAATAAGCAGAAAGAAAAGCATTTAAGAAACAATGAAACATTCTGGCTCTTGGATAATGGAGACCATGTGGACCGTTTCCACCCGATAGCAGAAGGACTGATGGGAAAAGGAAATGTGACTCTGTTGAACGAAGCAGGATACGATTTTGCGAATTTAGGAAACAATGAGGGCATTACTTTATCCCATGAAGATTTATTTACCTTATATGATGAGGCATCGTTTAGTGTAGTTTGTGCAAATTTGTATTCAAAAGAAGATCCGCAGCCCGAATGGCTCAAACCCTATAAAGTACTGGAAACCAACCAGGGAGTAAAAGTAGGGATGATTGGTCTGACAGCTCCCTTTGTTACCTTTTACCAAATGCTTGGGTGGGAGGTCGAACCCCCTTTAGAAGCGTTAGACAGAATTATTGATGAGGTCAAAAGCCAGAGTGACATTGTTGTACTGCTTTCTCATTTAGGAGTCAATGATGATGAAGAAATTTCCAGAAAATACAAAGGGATTGATGTTATTGTCGGAGGTCACACGCATCATCTTTTTCAAAACGGCGAATATAATAACACCTCTTTATTGACGGCTGTTGGCAAGCATGGCACTCACCTCGGAGAAGTGTTCTTAGAATGGGATTTTGAGCAAAAGTTATTAACAAAGAAAGAAGCTTATGCCGTCCCCACAGAAAATTTGCGAAAAGATGTAGGAGTAACAAAGCGAGTACAAACTATGCGCGAATTTGCTTTGTCTCATTTACAAGAGCCAGTCGCCATTTTAAAAGAACCGTTATATATTGCGTGGTTTCAGGAAACTCCATTAATGAAACAGCTGACTAACGAAATGCAAAAATGGACGGGAGCAGACCTGGCCATGCTGAATGCAGGAGTTCTTCTTGATCATTTGAACAGCGGGGAAATTACCTATCAGGATGTTCATCGGATTTGTCCGCATCCCATGAATCCTTGCAAGGTGGAGTTAAAAGGGGACGAAATTCTTGAAGTTATTCGCGTAGCTCATACGAAAAAGTTAACAGAAATAAAATTGAAGGGGCTGGGATTTCGCGGAGAAGTCATAGGGAAAATGATTTTTTCAGGGGTCGATATTACAACGGTGGAAGATGCTGAAGGAGAATTGCACGTAACCAAGGTGCTTATGAATGGAGTTCCTATTAAAAGAGAACAAACTTACTCTTTAGCTACAGCTGACACTTTTACTTTTGGCCGGCTGTTTCCTGAGATTGCGTATTCTGCGAAGAAGCAGTATTATATGCCGGAACTATTAAGAGATGTGTTAACTGAAGCCCTGAAGTCTATGAGCGATGATAATTGAAAGTGGAGATTCTTTTCTAAAAGCTGTCTGCTTTGAGGTGATCTTTGTCTGTCAGGAATCTTTTTGCCGGAAAGGCGCAGTTCAAACCAGGCAGCTTTTTAACGTCGATTGTTGTGAGCGGGGAAATAGAAAAAGAAGGTAAAAGACCAGCGGCCGATTGGAAGGGGGTAATCCACCTTCATTCGGCCGCTGGTCTTTTACTTGTCAGAACTCCTGGGAGGGTTAGGCTTTTGTTTTGATATTTTAATTTATATCCTCATGCTATATTATATAACATAGGTATCTCGACCTAGACGATGATTACTATAACAGAGGAGATCTATATGAGACTAATTGCAGTAAAAGCATTAAAACCAGGAGATATACTAGGGGAAGCCATCCGCAATGGTAAAGGGCAAGTTCTGCTGCAGGCGGGATTCAGGTTGACCGCATCTTTTATAGAACGATTAAATGATTATGCAGTAACCTACGTCTATATAGACGATCTGGAGACTTCAGATATTAACAGGCCATATCCTTTGTCAGATGAATTACGGATCAGAGCGGTTAAGACCATTAAAGATTCATTTCAGGAATTGCAAGCAAGCGGGCAGATGGAGCAGGGCTATATGTTTGATAAAATGGGCAGTGAGATGATGGGTTTGGTTCGTTCCATCATGGATGAGTTACAAGAGAAGAAAGAAGTGCTTTCTCTTCTTTCTGACATATTCACTTATGATCATTACATATTTACTCATTCTCTCAATGTGACTTTGTATTCTTTGGCTCTCGGGAAGGAATTAAATCTTCCTGCAGTGAAATTGGAGGAAATTGGTCTAGGAGCATTGCTGCATGATGTGGGGAAAATGACCATTCCGCGAGACATCTTATTAAAACCCGGCAAACTTACAAATGAAGAATTCACTATTATGAAGGAACATGCGGAAGCTGGCTTTGAGATATTAAGAAACAGCGCAAATATTCCGTTAGTAGCCGCTCATTGTGCTTATCAGCATCACGAGAGGCTGAATGGGTCAGGGTATCCTAGAGGAATAGAAGAGAGCGATATCCATGTGTATGGAAAGATCCTGGCGATTGCAGATGTGTTTGATGCGGTAACGAGCAATCGCACCTATAGATCCGCTAAGCTTCCCCATGAAGGTCTAGAGGTGCTGTATGCGGGTTCTGCAACGTTGTTCGATCAAGGTATGGTAGAAGCATTCAGAAGGTGTATTGCAGTTTATCCTAATGGTCTTAGTGTGAAATTAAGTGACGAGAGAAGCGGCGTGGTGTCCCGGCAGAATCCTCACCTTTGTGACAGGCCGGTGGTAAGAATATTGGAAGATAGCGGCGGGTTGGTCAGTGACAAATATGAAGTAGACTTGTCTGTACATTTAAATATTATGATTACAGATTGTGATATAACTTAGCTATGTTCATGCTTAAACCTCTCCTTCTAGACATATAGATAGTTCAGGAGGGGTTGTTATATGAAAAGAAATAAGAACGTCACCCGCCCAGCCTCACTCGGGAAGAAAATTGTGCTGACCTTTTTATTTTTCATAGTTTTTACTGCTTTAAGCTTATGGTTTATTAACAGGGGAATTACTCCTGCACTAATAGGAATTGCTGAAACGAAGACCCAGCAATTAGCAAGGGATGCCATAAATGAAGCTGTAAATAAGCAGATTTCTGAGGACTTGCAATTTAACGATTTAGTTAAGATGGAGAAAGATGATAATGGGAATATTGTGTACATGGGCTGGAATTCTGTAGTCGTAAACCGGGTGCTTCGAAATACAACTTATCGGGTTCAGAACTTTTTGAAGCGAATGGAATTAAATGAATTACCGATGGAAGATACGAGTTTAGAACCAGAAATCGATCCAGATCAAACTCAGGATGACTTAGGGAAGCAGCCAGCAACTTTAATAGAAATTCCGATTGGCCAAGCCTCCCATAATTCCCTGCTGGCCAACCTTGGTCCTAAGGTTCCTGTCCAGCTTCGTGTTATTGGTGACGTTCAATCTAATTTCCAAAGTAAACTTACGGAGTACGGAATCAACGCTGCGTTTTTTGAACTTGCTATTCATATTGAGGTAAACGTACGAATTGTTATTCCGTTTTCTTCTGAAACCACGACTGTAGTTACAGATATTCCAATTGATACGAGTACAATTCTGGGGAAAGTGCCGAATTTTTATAATGGTATGGGCAAAAATGGGGAATCTACGCCATTTTCTTACCCAATGGATCCCTTGCAATAAATACTTTTACTTGATAAAATGGCAAAGAATTTAATATGCGTGACCTTATCAAATCGATGAGGTAGAGGTGCGGGTTTCATAAGTAGGCAATGGGAGTGTGACGACGAATACCATTGAGGAAAGGGAGGCTTGCCGAAGTATTGGTTTGTTTGTCAGACAAATGATACTGGTGTATATCTGAATAAGAAATACACTGTCATGCATGCTTCACGATGCATGGAGAGCTACAGATCGAAATGGAGGATAATCCAAATTGCTTCTAGGCAATGATAAGTTATTTTCTATCATTGTCTTTTTCATTCCCTCATTTTATCCGCAGTAGCCTTCCAGGTCATCACATCATTGATATGACGGAGGAGAACCTATTATGGAAGGAACTATTTATTCGCTTATTCCCGCAATTTTAATGCTGGTTCTTGTGGTTGTAACCAGGAAAGTTATCCTATCCCTCGGGGCTGGGATACTAGTTGGAGCATTTATGCTCACAACCTTTAACATTTGGAAAGGGATCGAGCTGATTTGGTCTAAATTTGCTGCGATCTTTGTTAGTGATGGGGCTCTAAATACCGGGAACGTCTATTTACTGTCCTTTCTGCTTTTACTAGGGGTTACCACTGCTTTCATGACAGCTTCAGGAGGCAGTCAGGCTTTTGGGAAGTGGGCGGTAAGCCATATTAAGACTCGCAGAGGAGCTAAGCTGATCCCTGTGGTACTTGGTATTATTATTTTTATTGATGATTATTTTAATGCCTTGGCAGTAGGACAAGTTGCCAGACCTGTGACAGATCGATATAAAGTTTCCAGGGCAAAACTCGCCTATTATATTGATTCTACTTCTGCACCTGTTACGGTAATATCTCCGATTTCCAGCTGGGGAGCGTATATTATTGGAACGATCGGAAGCATATTAGCTGCAAATGAAATTACAGAATACCACGCTTTAGAAGCTTTCGTACGAATGATTCCCGCAAATTTATATGTGTTTGCAGCACTCTTACTTGTCTTTTTAACCGTCTACATGAAATTGGATTTTGGTCCGATGAAAGAACATGAAGACCGCGCTAAGAAAACAGGGAAGCTGATTAACCCTGCGAAAGGTGATGTTCCAGGGGATTTGAATGATGAATTTAAAGAGCATGAGAACGGGAAAATGATTTACCTCGTGCTGCCTATTGTTATTCTCGTCTTGGGTACGATAGGGTCAATGTTGGTTACTGGCATAAAGAGCTCCCCGGAGGAGGTAAGCCTTCTCTCTATTTTTGCTAATACCAATGTAAATATCTCGTTGTTCATAGGCGGAATCCTTGCTGTTGCTGCAGCAGCTATACTTTATACCATCCAGGCAGAGCCAAAGTCTTCGGTCGGCCATGTCACCTGGCAGGGAGTAAAGGCGATGCTTCCGGCAATATATATTTTAGTTTTTGCTTGGATGATTGGAGATATTATCAGCCAGCTAGGTACGGGAGAGTACTTGGCAGGTAAATTTAGTGAAGAATCGATTAACCCTGCATTTCTGCCTTTTTTAATATTTATTATTTCAGGATTTATGGCACTCGCAACTGGTACTTCCTGGGGAACATTCGGGATCATGCTTCCGATTGCTGGAGAAATAGCAGCAGTTACAGATGTAACATTAGTATTACCAGCATTGTCCGCTGTACTGGCTGGTTCGGTCTTTGGAGATCACTGCTCTCCAATTTCGGATACCACTATCCTTTCTTCCACTGGCGCAGGAGCCAATCATATTGACCATGTTATGACTCAATTGCCCTATGCAGGTCTAGCGGCAGGAGCTTCTGCCATTGGTTACCTAGTGTTAGGGTTTACTGGTCAAATCTGGCTTCCTTTAGGCATTACATTGTTGTTAGTTTTGGGTGTAGGTATTATGATTCATGCTTTTAATACTGGTAAAAAAACAACTTCTCCCACCCATTAAATAGGTAAGGATAGACGTTAAACAAGCGTCTATCCTTTTTTTGTTATTTTTTCTAAATTCTAATATTTCAAATATTATTTTGACAAGCTTATGAGGGATGGTTATAATTTAAGCATAAATAATCAGAAAATAAATAAATATTTGAATCATTCTTCTGCTAAGCTGGTTTGATAGTAATTTGGCAGAAGAGTTCAATAATAAAGGGAGGTCTTTCACATGGAACAACGTGCACAATGGGGGTCGCGAGTCGGGTTTTTGCTGGCAGCAATGGGGTCAGCAATCGGGCTCGGAAACATATGGCGCTTTCCGGCTACAGCCTATGAAAGCGGCGGGGGAGCATTTATAATACCTTATTTATTTGCGCTGCTTACAGCGGGAATTCCCATTCTTGTATTAGAGTACACAGTAGGACACAAGTTTAGAGGATCTGCACCTAAGTCTTTTGGCAGATTAAGAAAAGGATTTGAATGGATGGGATGGTGGCAGGTTGCCATTGCATTTGTCATTTCCACGTATTATTCGGTAATTATTGCCTGGGCAATCATGTATTCTTTTTATTCACTAAATCTAAGTTGGGGCGATGATCCGACGAACTTTTTTGTAGGAGATTTCTTAAATCTAGTGGATCCAGGACAATTCGGTGGATTAGTACCGAAGGTTCTTCTGCCATTGCTTGCTGTCTGGGTCATTACATTAGGATTTCTTGGACGCGGTATTAAAAAAGGTGTCGAAGCGGCAAACAAAATTTTCATTCCTGCTTTGTTAGTTTTATTTCTGATTATTGTTATTCGCGCTGTGACACTGGAAGGTGCTGCAGATGGTCTTTCCGCTTTCTTTACGCCTCAATGGAGCAAGATTGCTGATCCGCAAGTCTGGGTAGCAGCTTATGGACAAATTTTCTTCAGTTTATCGATTGCATTTGCGATTATGATTACGTATTCTTCTTATTTACCTAAAAAATCTGATATCACAAATAATGCTTTTATTACCGGTTTTGCCAACTCTTCTTTTGAAATTTTGGCTGGTATTGGAGTGTTTGCTGCAATTGGTTTTATGGCTCATTCGTATGGGATGAGTGTTAGTGAACTGGCAACTGAGAAAGGTGTCGGGGGCATTGGGCTGGCCTTTATGGTATTCCCGGAAATTATTAGTCAAATCCCAGGAATTCCAGGACTGTTCGGAGTTTTGTTCTTCGTGTCCCTTGTACTTGCGGGTCTGTCCTCTCTGATCTCTATTACAGAGACTTATGTGGCAGCTGTTTCCGAAAAATTCAATATTTCCAGAATTAAATCTGTGATCTTAGGAGGCGGACTGTCAGCAATTATTTCTCTTGCTTACGCTACAAAAGGCGGACTTAGCCTGTTAGATACTGTAGACCATTTCATCAATAATTACGGCATTGCACTTTCCGGATTATTTGAAGTTGTAGCACTCGCCTGGTTTGCACGCGGACTCAAAGGATTTCAAGCCCATGCAAACGAAGTGTCTGACATTCATTTAGGTGGATGGTGGCGCCTATGTTTAGGGGTCATTACACCAATCGTTTTAGGATATATGATGGTGCAGAATTTACGGGGAGAGGTTAAATCTGCTTATGCGGATTATCCAATCGATTTCTTATTTAATTTTGGCTGGATTGTGGCAATTGGTGCTATATTCGTGGGAGCGCTCCTTTCCATTAAAAAATGGCCGCATGATGAACTTGAATATCAAAGAAAAGCTGAGGAAGAGAATAAGGAGGTTGCTCGCTAATGGCTATTGTTATGTTTATCATTACAGTTGTAATTATTTGGGGTGGCCTGGCAGCAAGTATTATTCATGCTGTTCGAAAGGCAAAAGCCAGTTGAACTAAGAAATAAATTAATGCAGTAGTTAAGGAACGATTAAGAAAACGGGAAGGCATATGAACTGCCTTCCCGTTTTTAATTTTTGGCCATACGTTCCCATTTTCTTAAATAAGGATAAGGGTCAAATGACCATTCGTTCTTTCCGTTATCCTGATACATTCCATAATGGAGGTGCGGTGGGAACTTTCCAGAGGTGCCGGGAGGACCATATCCAGATGCCCCTACGGATCCGATCACATCGCCAGGCTGTACGACATCTCCAATTTTCATTCCTTCTTTAAAGTCATTAAGGTGAGCGTAATAATGATAAATATTATAAATGTCTCGGATGCCAATTCTCCATCCGCCAAATTTATTCCAGCCCTTCATCTCGATTACACCATACGTAGTTGATTTTACAGGTACACCATAATTGGCGAAAATATCTGTCCCTTCGTGAATGCGTCTCCCACCAAATCCCCGGGCGTCCCCCCACGTATTTTTATAACTGTAGTTAGTTTGAGTGGGCACAGGGAAATCACGCTTTGTTAAGGAAACGGTTTGAAATTTCTTGAATACTTCCGCTGTGTTTACGATTGTTTGCACAGTAAGGTCACGTTTATAATAATTCCACAAAGCAATTTTAATATCATCCGGGGTCGTACCATACGATTTAATATAGGATGCCATCGACCAAAGTACATCTTCATCATTATTGATTTGCACTTTTTGATCACCATTTCCATCAGCGCCCCAGCCCTCTGGGAAGATAGCTGCTGGCATTTCTCCTGCACTGCCAGTCCAGAACATAGGATCAGGTTCAATCGCTGTCACGCGTCCTTCTTTACGGTTTGTATGAATCTGCCGCTCGTATTGATCAATTGCTGCGATAAATTCCCACGGAATGTCAGTTAATGCTGCCGTTTTTTTATAAAGTGCCATTCTTGCTGAGCTTTCCTGATCAGCCTGAACCACAGAATTCGGCAAGATAATAAAAGATAATACTGCAGCTATAAGGAATCCAATGTACTTCATTTTTATTTCACCTACAGATTATTTGATACCATTAGCTTGTGAAATTTGCGGACGGTTATGATAGGAAAAGAAAGGAAGGTTTATTTTTTTTCCATGTCTCCGCTCATGTTCATTTTGTTATTGTTATTTTGCTGAACTTGCCCCTGAGGAGCTTTTTTCATCTTTTTAATTATGCTTTCAATGACGCTGTTATAGTTTTTATCGTAAACGGTAGACGTGCTTATGCTTTGAATGTCTCCAAAAGCAGAAGGGTTATCTGACACATACACATGGTAGAAACTGGGGACGAGGGAATAGGCGGTTTTTTGAACCATATCAGCTGCCATATTGCGGTCTTCGCTTGCCGGTTTTTTATAGGCGACCAGCACTTCGTTATCCGTTACTACAGTAGCGACATCTTCAAATCCATCATAAGTCAATATCATCCTGGTAATCATATCAGCGACCTGCTCACGATTCACTTTAATTTTACGACGTTGTTCTTTTTTCTGATCCAGCTGCGTACTTTTAAACCGGACATAACCAACTTGTCCGTCCACTAGCTTGTCATTATAACTATCCATGGAATTTCCATTAAGCGCATCATCTTGATTTATTTTATTATCTGCATTTTTCACTTTCTCATTGGCACACCCGGCTGAGATGAGTATGACAACAGCAAAAAGTAAAGGTAAAAGTTTGCTTTTCATTGTTCTTTCCTCCTAATTGGTCTTTTCATTAGGTTGAACCGATTTTAAAGAAAAATACAAAATTTGACGATATGTATTTCTCTCTATGGAATTAAATATGATACACTTAGTACAACGTAAGAGGTGATGAATGTGGTGGAAATATTAGGGAAAACCTACGAAATTCTTGAAGACTATCGAGAAGCTTATAAAGAGGAAGAACTCGAGGGACGCTTTAGCGATATTTTAAGTAAATACGATTTCATCGTTGGAGATTGGGGATATGGTCAACTACGTTTAAAAGGGTTTTATGATGACCAGAACTCAAAAGCGACTTTCGATACGAAAATAAGTACTTTGGAAGATTACTTGTATGAATATTGCAACTTTGGCTGTGCTTATTTTGTATTAAAGCGAATAGATCAATAAAACCGGCGCTGATTTTACGCCGGTTTTATTGTTATTCTTTTTCTTCTGAGGGTTTTAAATCCTGCTCGGGCTCGTCATGAGTGGGGTGAGCTCCATCTTCCTGGCGGGGAAGATCCTGATGCAAGGCTTTGTATTCGTAATTGAAAGCACTGTAATAGCGCTGTTTGTTTGTCCATGGGGCACTCTTTCTATTGGAAACGGGCTTATATTTATTTCTTGGAGACCCGTAGGCGCCTTCGGGAAGCTGTTCGGGAACGAGATAATTACGCTGTGCTTCTACATTCGCAAAATCAGAATAAAATTCTTCATCTTTATCGCCCATACTAAAAAACCTCCTTTGGGTTAGTTTTTCCAAAGAAAGCCTCCTTATTCTTCACAGAAGGTCATTTAAGTAGCTTCTTAATTGTTCTGCTTCCATCTGGTTTAATTGAAAAACATGTTCTAAATGCCCCGTCTGGTGAATGTTATCTTTATCGATTAGCCCATGCCGAGTTCCCAAGAGATCAATCACCAACGTTTGGTCATCAAAGTAATCCGCCACTAATAATGCTAGTTCAAAGCGATGATTTCCTGCAGTAAAGGTTACAAAACGAGTGACTGTATCTTCAGATGCATCATGGAGAAGACTTCTTTTAACCATTTCACCACTCCTATCCATTATTCACAGCTCGATAAACAACTGGTTTAGACCTTAGAAGTTGAACGCTTTCCTATATTTTACCATAGACAAGACTGGCTTTTATCTCCTTTTTCATTCGTAATAAAAATTATGTTATCATGTGAAGGGAGAAGAGCGTACCAATGAGTGGAGGTTAAATCATGTATTTTGTAAATCGAGAAAAAATTGAAGAAATTTTAGCTTATATGGAAAAAATTTTCAATCAATTTGATAAGCAATCTTTTCATTCCTATAAAGACTTCTTAATGCTTGAAAGGGTAACTCACATCAGCGCAGAATCGATCATTGATGTAGGTAACATGATGATTGATGGGTTTATTATGCGTGATCCCGGCAGTTATAATGATATTATTGATATTATGATGGACGAAAAGGTGCTGCCTTATGAAGAAGAAGACAGCTACAAGCATTTTATCCAGTTGAGAAAAATGGTGGTTCAGAACTACGTGTCCGTCGATCATCAAGAGATATTAGCGGTGTGGAAATCACATGGACAAGCATTAAAGCAATTTCCGACAAGAATCAGAACATACTTAGATAATGAATTAGGCCCCGTCAGTGCTTTCTCCAAAGATTGAGACCTTATTATTTTACCCGTATTACTCAAACGAATATAATAGATAGGTAAATAAATCGCGTGTTACACTCGACAATATTTGCTGAAAAGCCTCGTCATAACGGGCTTTTTTTAATGCGGAGAGGTAAAGGAGTTTTAGAAAAAAATGAAACCATATCAAGCTTATTTTTTAGATTTAGATGGAACGATGTATAAAGGAACCGATCGAATTGAAGGAGCAGCAGAATTTGTGAATCATCTTATCGAAAAACAGCTGCCGTTCATGTTTTTAACTAATAATTCTTCCAAAAATGCTCAACAAGTAGCTGAGAAGCTTCAATCATTGGATATCCAGGCAAAACAAGAACAGATATTTACGACGAGTATGGCGACTGCTGAATATATAAGCTCTGAGAAACCAGGAGCCAAGATCTTTGCTATTGGAGAAGAAGGCTTACTGGATGCTCTAGCTGAAAAGAATTTACAACTTGTAGAGGAAGAAGCCGATTACGTCATCGTAGGACTGGATCGAGAAGTCAATTATGAAAAACTTGCCAAAGCTTGTTTAAATGTAAGAACCGGTGCAGAATTAATCAGCACAAACGGAGACATTGCCATTCCAACAGAAAGAGGGATGCTCCCGGGGAATGGAGCAATAACCTCTGCTATTTCTGTCAGTACAAACGTTGAACCTACGTTCATTGGTAAGCCGGAGTCCACGATTATGGACCAAGCTTTAAAGAAAATGGGGACTACTAAAGAGGAAGTGTTAATGGTAGGAGATAACTATCATACGGATATATTGGCCGGCATTCATGCAGGACTAGATACGTTAATGGTGGAGACAGGCGTAAGTACCTTCGAGGATATTCGTAATCAAGAAGAGCAGCCAACTTATAAAGCAAAAAATTTAAATGAATGGCTGCAAACCCACAACCAGGACGGAAATGAACAAACAAAGGAAACTTGAAACTTTTCCCATCCGAACAAAACTGACATGATACGAGGAAAACCCCGAACCAAAGTAAACCTATGGTTCGGGGTTTCTGCTGTATTCACTGCTTTTTTGAATTTATATTAAGTAGGGACCGAAGAATACCATAATAAAGGCAATGTGAATACCCACAAAATAGGTCACCTGAATAGGAATTGACCAATCTCTTTTCTTTAAGCCAAGCATAAGAATAGCATAGGTTAGTACACCAAATCCTAACAGATAGATAAACGAGCTTCCCGTGAAAGAGAGGTAGTCAGGAGCACTATTCATTAGGGAGTGAGTAAACAAACGGTCTTTAAATAGCAGCGTAGCAGCAAGATAGATAAAGATACCTGTGTAAAATACCCAGGGGTGATCATTATCAAGCGCTTTATTGTTGCTAAACATCATAATTACAAGAAAAATTAACGGCCAAATGAACCAAAGAAAAGCGATGACTATGGTAAGAAAACTGAGGGACAGCATACCTGCTGTTTTCCCTAACGCATTCAATAAGTTTCTTTTGTGAACCCCCTGGGCCTTTGAAATAACTTCTTTTTGGGAGGAGGATAAAAATAATTCCTTTTGGTCGCCAGTTAAATCCAGCCAAGTAATCGTATCATTATTGATCCACATCGGTTTCACAGAATTACTTGGAGTATTACTCAGTCTCATGACACTTGTTACCTCAGTCTCATTTAAAGCTGCCTTATAAATGTTAAACTGTTTTGATTCTTTATAACGAGTTGCGGTTCTGCCAAATGCTTTAAATAGAAGCTGAGTATGACCGTCTTTCAATCTCAATTTAATGTCCCCGAGTTCAGTTAAATTACTGCTTCCGTGCGGATCCTTAATCGATAATTGAGTTAAATTCAGTTGTTTTTTCATGGGAGTGGAAGCATAAAAATATTGGTTCTGTGGCGTTCCGCTCATGTTTTGTTTCTGTAAAGCGGTAACTAATACTTTGACGATATTGTCCTTTATCGCAAATTGTAAATCTTTAGCCACGAGGGAATCATCTAATGTGAAGTTGGATTTTCCGAGAGTCGTCACTTTATTATCTTTTAATTGATAGAAAGTGATATGATTCCCTTTTTGATCGACTGAATTTTTCATCAGGTACGTTCTCTGACCGGATTGGTAAGCGTGTATAGAAGCATTTTCATTTTCCAGTTTTAAAATAGGCTGAGACTTTAAGCTGTCGGTTTCCAGGGAGTAGAGCTGATTATCTTTACGGTAGAATACCCTGCTGTCAGTCGAGATAAATTGATCTATGTCTGTCAATTTTTTGTGGGTCTTTCCATTATATAGGGCGTAGTAGTCGGAATATAGAAAAGTGGTGTCCTTTAAATAAACTTGTGTGAATTTGTTTACAGGAATCTGATATGTACTTTTATTCTTTAAATTGTAATCGTTATTATATATTTTCTTTGTGACGCCATCGGTAGTTAAATAAGTGAGCGTTACATCTCCATTCGCAGAAGTATTAATCGAGGGTTCTGAAGCAAATGGCGTCGTTCCCAGATTGATTTCTCTACTCCAGTTTTTTTCCGGGGCTTCAGTCACTTTTTGATAATTATCAGTAAATAATAAGGCAATTCCCGCCAGTATTATAATGACCGGGGCAAGCCAAACCCATTTTCTTTTAAAAAAATCCATGAAATACATTCCTTTCCAACTATGTAATCTATTAACTACTATAGCTTACATACGGAATAAAAATCTATAAGTTTCAGAAAATTAAAAAACCGCGCGGGATCTGCGCGGTTACTCTTCTTCCTCGTCTTCTTCATCGCCTACAGCACTATGTGCCAAACGGCTGGAAGCAGCGGCTGCTATGGCACCTACAATATCATCAAGAAAGGTATGACATTCTCCAGTTGATTTATCATTAAGCTTCTGCAGGATTCCAGGTTTTTGCTTATCAATGTAGCCATAATTAGTAAATCCAATGGAACCATACACATTTACAATCGAAAAGGCGATGATTTCATCCACTCCATACAAGCCTTCATCTGCTGCTATTGTAGCTTGAAGAGGTTCTTCTAATTTATTTTGTTCTGCTAATTTATCCAGCTGAATGCCAGTGAGAATCGCATTTTGAACTTCCCGCTTTTTTAATACTTGATTTACATTAAAGCGGCAGTCTTCCATGGTCAGATTGGTATGATATTTTGATTGAAGATAGTGCACCAGCTCTGCCATATCGTCTATGGTGACGCCGCGCTCAGTTAACCATTCACGTGCCGTTTTCTCAAGTGCGGATACTTTCTTGTTCTCTGCCATAATCGTTGCCTCCCTTATTTACTTGACTAGTATAATTTACCCTGATTTATGAAAAAAACTAAAAGGGGGTATTATTATTATACCAATAAATCGCTTTCATTGTGACAGTAGACCTTCGTATTTTAAAAAGAATGATCTATGGTAAACTGAAATTAATTTGAGAGGAGGACGAATCGATGAGCAAGCCGTCAATCTTTATTACAAGAAAACTTCCTGAGAAGGTTCTCGAACCTTACAGGCAGGAATTGGCAATTGATATGTGGGAAGAAACAGATGAAGCAGTACCGAGAGAGATCCTTTTACGAAAAGCAAGAGAAGCGGATGGTCTAGTGACCATGCTGACAGAATCCATTGATGACTCTTTACTGAACGAAGCAGCCAATTTAAAAATCGTAGCAAATATGGCTGTTGGATATGACAATGTCAATGTCGAAAGCGCAAGAAAGCATAACATTGAAGTAACCAATACACCTGATGTTTTAACCGATACTACAGCTGACTTGGCTTTTGGACTGTTAATGACAGCAGCCAGAAGAATTGTGGAGGCAGATCAATATGTAAGAAATGGAGACTGGAAATATTGGGCACCTATGCTGATGGCGGGGTCCGATATCCACCATAAAACCCTGGGAATTGTGGGAATGGGACGGATAGGTACAACCGTAGCTAAACGTGGCAGAGGGTTCGATATGGAGATTCTTTATCATAACCGGTCAAGAAATGTAGAAGCTGAAGAACAGCTTGGAGCTGAATATGTGAGCTTGGAGCAATTATTGGAGAAAGCGGATTTCGTTGTTTGTCTCGCCCCGTTGACTGATGAAACACACCATATGTTTGATCGAGCCGCCTTCAAGCATATGAAAAATGACGCAATATTTATCAATGCTTCTCGAGGCGCATTAGTGAATGAGAAGGCATTGTATAACGCCCTCATATCGAAAGAGATAAAAGGAGCAGGTTTAGATGTGTTTGAGAATGAACCGATCTCAAAGGACCATCCTCTTCTACAGCTTAATCAAGTCGTCTGCCTTCCGCACATTGGGTCTTCGAGTGTTGAGACCAGAACGAAAATGATGGAACTAGCTTTAGATAATGTACTGCGTGTACTGAAAGGCGATACACCGATCACGCCGGTATAAAAAATCCGCCAGCTGTAAAAGCTGGCGGAGTATCCTGACAATCATTAAAATACTTGTTCTACTTCGTAAACTCCCGGGACTTCCTGGGATAGAGCACGTTCAATACCGGCTTTTAAAGTGATTGTTGAGCTTGGGCAGTTTCCGCAAGCCCCCATGAGACGCAGACGGACGATTCCATCTTCAACATCTACCAATTCAACGTCTCCTCCATCACGCAGTAAAAATGGGCGAAGTTTATTAAGTACTTCCTGAACTTGTTCATGCATGTTCAATCTTCCCCTTTCTATATAATTCATTATAAAACGTTTGATTGAAAAAATCTATAATTGTCTCATGATATTTATTGAGAACCATTTTCATTTTATCTTTTTTCAGATCTTTTGTAAAATAAAAGAAAAGAGCAGTGAGCTTTAGAGGAGGGAAACCATGGGGGGAAATAAGAGGATTCATTTGGATGTTTACGGAGCAGAGATTAAATGTCCAAGTTGTGTGAATGCGCCAGGAGCAAAGGAAACTTATGAGTGGCTGCAAGCTGCCATATCAAGAAAGTATGGCAATCAAGACATCACTTATCACTATATTGATATCCACAAATCAGGAATTGAAGAAAAGCATAAAGAACTTGTCAATCAAATTCTTAATGATGAACTGTTTTATCCACTTGTAGTAGTGGAAGGAGAAATCGTCGCAGAAGGCATACCACGCTTAAAAACCGTTTATCAGGCATTAGAACAGCATGGATTACAAGAACTTACCGGTATTTAATTAACGATCGATGAAAACGTATGGTAAAATAGGTGCAGTATGGGGATTCATTCTTCATTCAAAGGAGAGACAATGGGTGAATCCAATGATTGAATTTTGTATAAATAATTTGGTAAGTGGGTCACAGGCAGCAAAAGAAGTGCTTGAAAAAGATCCGGACCTCGATGTAATAGAATATGGCTGCTTAAGTAATTGTGGTCTTTGTTCATACGGTTTGTTTGCTTTAGTCGAAGGAGAACGTGTAATGGCTGAAACACCTGAAAAGCTTGTAGATAATATTTACGAATATCTGGAAGAGAATCCCCACCTGTAAAGGGTGTCAGCTTTGTAAAACAACACCATTCCTTATAAAATGGCAGCCAGTTAGGCAGCTAAGTAAGAATTTCCAGTTAAGATGAATGGAAATTCTTTTTTTGACTGAAAGGCATATGTATATAGGGTTGGAGGATTTAGTCAGAGGAGGTACTTCCTAAAGGGCAGTTCTCCATCGAATCACTGTTTTACTTAGTTTAGAAAGAGATTAAACATTTGATAATATAAAGGCTGGTTAGTATACTAACAGTAAGATTAGAAAGGAGAGGCTCGGGATGATTCTGAACATTACAGAAGCGGCTAGTCACCGAATTAAAGAAATGATGAAGGAAGAAGATTCTGAAGAAGTACGTCTTCGCTTCGGTGTTAAAGGTGGAGGTTGCAGCGGATTGTCTTATTCAATGGGCTTCGAAGATCAGATTAACGAAGAACTTGATGTTACTGAGGAAGCACATGGAATTCCAGTTGTAATTAATAGACAAGATGCTGCCATTATAGAAGGAACAACCATCGACTTTAAACAGAACATGATGGGCGGAGGTTTCACAATCGATAATCCGAACGCGATTGTTTCCTGCGGGTGTGGCTCTTCCTTTAAAACCGCAACTAATGCAGGTACTCCAGATCCTAACTGTTAAAAAAACTGATCGTTTATTTGGTTACAGTTAAATGATTGGAAATACAAATCCCGCTGAACGAATGTGACGTTTGTTCAGCGGGATTTTCTGCGTTTAAATTTTCGAGATTAAGATTAGAAAGAGATAGGATGTCCCCGCTCTGCATACCTTTAATTAAAAGGAAAAGAGGGGGAGTTTCCTTATGAAAAAATTTCTCATGCAAAGTTTTTCAGCAGATGAAAGCAGAATTAGTGCTATTATTCTTGGTTTTTTTATCACGCTTATCATTTCTATGCAGCAGTATATTCTTTCAGGCACCATCGATGAAAATGCAAAACATTTGTTAATTACTTTTGTATATGTCATCGGCGGGGTACATGTATCCAACCAAGTAAAGGAATATATTACTATAGAATTCCGGAGAAATGGGAAAGACTCCTCTCCAGAAGAGTGATTAAGAAAAGCCAGCCTATTGATTGGCTGGCTTTCTGTACGTGTAAGGATGTTTTTTTAAGTGAACATACTAGTGGAATGCTTCGGCTGAAGACGGGCATTTGGATCCATATAAGCTTTGGCATTATTTACGGCTGTGGGACCTTCCCCGAAACCTGAAGCAATGAGTTTCACCTTGCCAGGGTACGTACAAATATCTCCTGCAGCGTATATGCCTTGAATATTCGTTTCCATTTTCGAATTTACCACGATGCTGTTCTTTTCAATTTCCAGTTCCCAGTCTTTAATCGGCCCAAGGGAAGAAATAAAGCCGTAGTTCACAATAAGATCATCTACATCTACTGTTTCTACTTTGTCCCCTTTGACCTCTTGAAGTACCACTTGAGAAATTCGATCTTCCCCGATCATCTTTTCAGGTGTGAACGGAGTCAGCAGTCTGACCTTTGAATTTTTAAGCTGTTCTACACTGTGTTCATGAGCACGGAAGTTATCTCTCCGGTGCACCAGGGAAACTTGCTTAGCAATAGGCTCAAGCATAAGAGCCCAGTCCACTGCTGAATCCCCGCCGCCGCAGATCATGACATTTCTGTCTGCAAATTTGCTCATATCATCTACAAAATAATGAAGGTTGGAATTTTCGTATTTTTCGGTGCCTTCCATTTTTAATTTACGAGGCTGGAAAGCACCATTGCCGGCAGTGATAATAATTGTTTTAGTGTAGTGAACGCCTTGATTTGTCGTTAATTTGAAGGATTGATCCTCCATGCGTTCTATGGATTCGACGGCTTCTTCTAGTGCAATGGCTGGGTCAAACGCCATTGCTTGTTCTTTAAGGTTATCGACAAGCTCCTGGGCACGCACCCGTGGAAATCCTGCGACATCGAATATATGTTTTTCTGGATATAGTGCAGTTAATTGGCCTCCAAGATGTGGCAGGCTCTCTATGATCTTAACGCTGGCTTGCCGCATTCCGCCGTAAAAAGCGGTGAATAAACCTACGGGACCACCACCGATGACAGTTATATCATAAACTTTATCATTCATAGTTCTCCCCCTGTTCGTTATGATTACATTTTTTCATTCTATCATAAAATCCATATTCAGGGGAACAATGTTATTGTGTAAGCACTTTCGGGTATTGATAAGTAGTATTACATTAGCTAAAGAATATAAGTTGAAAATGCCGAAAATAAGGAATAAGGGAAGACTAGAAAAACCTAGGGCGGCAGGACCATTCGTATAGGAATAGATTGGCTTTTTTTTATAACGTACTGTGTGAATATAGTCACAATGCCAAAGAAAGCTAACCTGATGCCTGTTTGGTAATTAAATACTAAGAGATGGAAGTGATGATGATGAAGAAACCTACTATTGTCATTCTAGGTGCAGGTTATGGAGGAATGATTACTGCAGTCAAACTTCAAAAGAGCTTAGGAGTAAACGAAGCCAACGTGACGCTGGTGAACATGCATAGTTATCACTATCAAACCACTTGGCTGCATGAAAATGCTGCAGGCACGCTTCACCATGATCGTACCCGTATTCAAATTAAAGATGTTGTGGATCCCGGGAAGGTGAATTTAATAAAGGATACAGTAACTGCTATTCATCCTGAGAACAAGAAAGTCACGTTAGAAAACGGCGAAATTGACTATGATTATTTAGTTATTGGATTAGGGTTTGAGGCGGAAACTTTCGGAATTTCTGGTTTGAAAGAACATGCGTTTACGATTGGAAGCATTAACAGTGCCCGCCTGATCCGTCAGCATATCGAATACAACTTTGCCAAGTACAACAATGAGAAAGAGAAAAAGCAAGAGCGTCTAAACTTAGTGGTCGGCGGGGCAGGCTTCACAGGAATCGAGTTTGCAGGTGAACTTGCTAACCGTGTACCCGAGCTTTGCAAGGAATATGATATCCCGCGGGAAAAGGTTCGTATCATTACAGTAGAAGCGGCTCCAACCGCATTGCCTGGATTTGACCCAGAGCTGGTGGAATATGCGATGAACAGGCTTGAAGCGAAAGGTGTAGAGTTCAGGATCGGCGCCATGATCAAAGAAGTAACAGAAGATAAATTAATTTACGAAAAAGACGATCAGCGCGAAGAAATTCCTACAAATACCGTGGTTTGGGCTGCCGGGGTTCGCGGAAATCCACTGGTAGAAGAATCTGGAATAGAAGCTAATCGCGGGCGAGTGAAGGTACGGGAAGATCTCCGTCCTTCTGAATATGATGATGTATTTATCGTAGGGGATTGTGCACTTATTATTAATGAAGAAACTAATCGTCCGTATCCCCCAACTGCTCAAATTGCTATCCAGCAGGCAGAGCATACGGCAGCTAACCTTAAACGGTTGGTTCAGGGACAGACCCATTTAGACCCCTTTACTCCGGATCTTAAAGGAACTGTAGCTTCTCTTGGCAGCAAAGATGCTATAGGGGTAGTCTTTGGTGACAAGAAACTCTTTGGCTGGTCAGCCTCAGCTATGAAGAAGGTGATCGATAATCGCTATCTTCTTAAATTAGGCGGGATCGGTTTAGTATTGAAAAAGGGCAAATTAAACTTTTTTAATTTATAGGACACCGGTTAACGAAGCAAAGGCAGATGATCTGCCTTTGCTTTTTTTAAAGATGAATTATAAAATATAGGGTGGATGAGGGGTACATAGATAAAATTTACAGGGGGAAACGTTTTTGAACATCGTACAGTTTTTCGTTTCTATATTGCTCTTTTTTGTGCTATTTTTTGGGATTTCCTTTCTTATTAACATGATTTTACGTTCTTCTTGGTTAATGGCTTATGTATATCCAATTATTGTACTGTTAATCATTGACGACTTTGCGTTCAGCAAGTATTTTGCTGATCCTGGATATGCTTTTCCTACCGTGTTTGACCATTTAATTCATTTGAAAATCGTGGATATATTAATCCTTCTCAGTGGCTTTTTAGGAACCATCGGAGCAGGATGGGTCATTCGTTTTCTTAGAAAAAGCGGGTATCAAATGTTTTAGTCCATTTCACTGTTCGATCCTCTCATCTTAGATCAGAGGATCGGACTTTTTTTGTATAATTAGGCAAGTGGTTGGACATGATTACATCGAGAGGTGATGATCATGAAAAGGCGCACTTACCACATGATGATAGCTGGGTTATTGACAGCTACTCTATATAATACAATAGCAAATCTTTCAAATTTATCAGTGACAGATTTGGATGATTGGCTGTCCAGTAATAACAGGACTGTTTCTATTCAAACAGCTGTGAGGACCGCCCAAAACAAGGAGCAAAAGAATGACCATGCAGTTAAAGAGGAACAGAGTTCTGCCGCTGCAGCCGCAGGATACAGTTCACTTAAGGATACTTTGACTCTATCCAATTATCCCAAAAAGACCGTGACGGCCACAGGCTATACAGCAGGTTTTGAATCTACAGGAAAAACGCCTGAGCATCCAGAGTATGGGATTACTTTTTCAGGAGTTCCTGTACAGCGTGATTTATATTCAACGATTGCAGCAGATATTAGAGTGTTTCCCATTGGTACAGTATTATTTATTCCGAATTATGGGTATGGAGTCGTAGCGGATACCGGTTCTGCCATACTAGGCAACAAAATTGATCTTTATTACCCCTCAGTGGAGGCTGTATTTGATAATTGGGGAAAGAAAACACTTGAAGTGTATGTGATTAAAAGAGGGACGGGGAAATTAACTGCCGAAGATCTTAATCAATTGAATGAAAATCAGGCTTTACAGGTGTTTCGTAATGAAATCCTTAAAGAATGATAGAAGAGTCTGAAAGTAATGTACTGTCTTTCAACATTCTCCAAATAAAAGCGTGACATCAAGAGCTTCAGCTTGATGTCACGCTTTTCTGTTCAGTCAGAGCTGTGGCTTCTGACCTATTAATAAATCATTGAATGCAGGATAAAAGCAAGTAAAATTCCAGTGACTCCACCAAAAAAAACTTCGATAGGCTGGTGTCCGAGAAGTTCTTTCAATTCCGCTTTACGCTGAAACTGTTCTTTATTTCCCCAATCTTTAGCTTCATCTACAAACCTCTGGAAATCTTTTAATAAAATATTCAGCATGATCGCCTGTTCGCCGGTTTGTCGGCGTACACCAGTGGAATCAAACATCACAATGATCGTAAATACGCAGGCAACAGCAAAAATGGCAGAGTCGAAACCTTCTTGTATGCCGACTCCGGTTGCAAGAGCTGTGACAGCAGCTGAATGACTGCTTGGCATACCGCCTGTACTAAAAGCAAGGCCAGGTGTAAACTCTCTTGATGCGAAAAAATGGATGGGGATCTTTACAAGCTGTGCAAAGAAAATAGCAGCAATCGATGCCCACAAAGGGAAATTATGCAATAAACTCAGCATGGTGACATCCTTTCCAGCCCAAAATAAAATGGAAATTCATCCGTGTTCGTAAGAGGTGAGTATGAAAAATTCTATGTATATCATATCACATTCAAAGAAGGAAAGTCCTTTGAAATGTCGTTCCCAACAGTTAAAGTAAGAAAAAGATTAAGGTTTCTAGTATACTTTGAACTGGAGGTGTTTAGATGTTTTCAACTAGAAAAACATTATTCGAGGAAGACCAAGCTTTGATCATCGGTTTATTTCAGGATGATAAGAAGGTGGATTCATATCATCAAGTCAACGAGAAATTTAATGGTCAGCTGGACAGCTACATACAGGAAGGTGACCTTTCCAGTAATAGGCAGAAAGTGTCCAAATTACTGCCTGCAGGAATCCTTTCGCCAAAACGCGTGTACTTTATTGGCTTAGGAAAGAGTGATCAACTGACACGCTCTACTTATCGTAAAGCTCTAGGCCGATTATTTAAACAGCTGCAGCAGGATGGCATTACTCAAGCAGCTCTGGCAATGGATAGTTTAAAACCTGATCAGCTTCGCATGGAAGAGTGTGCGGAGATGATTGCTGAAGCGATGGTTACATCTACTTGTGTACTCAAACATTATAAAACCCGAAAGTCGGAAGGCTCCCTTGCGATAGAACATGTTACTTTCATAAGTACCGACGAAGAACACGTGTTACTTCGCTCCGCAGCGACTGGTTTTGCTTTTGGTAAAGGGGTAAATACAGCAAGAGACCTCGTCCATCTGCCTGCCAACCTTCTGACTGCAACAGATATGGCGGAGTATGCGATTCACATGGCAGACAATTATGGATTTGAAGCAGAAATTTTAGAGAAGGAAGATATGGAGGAACTTGGGATGGGAGCTCTGTTGGCTGTGAATCAGGGTTCCACTGAGCCTCCTAAAATGATCGTGTTAAAATATCAAGGCTTAGAGAACTGGGAAGATGTTACCGCTTTAGTAGGAAAAGGTATTACGTATGATACAGGCGGTTATTCGATTAAATCTAAAACCGGTATGCCTGGTATGAAAGGGGACATGGGAGGTGCAGCTGCTGTACTTGGTGCCATGGATACGATTGGAAGACTAAAGCCAAGCAAAAATGTATTAGCTGTTATTCCTTCCTCAGACAATATGATTTCTGGCTCCGCTTTCAAGCCAGATGATGTGATTACTTCATTAAGCGGGAAAACCATCGAAGTGCTGAATACGGACGCGGAAGGCAGGCTTGCGCTAGCGGATGGCGTGACGTATGCCAAACAGAACAAAGCTGATCGCGTGATAAACGTTGCCACTCTTACTGGCGGAGTAGTTACTGCTTTGGGTTCCTGGATGACTGGAGCTATGACTAACAATATTAATCTTTTTAAAGAACTCGAGTCCATTGGGGAATCCATGGGAGAACCTATTTGGCAGCTTCCGTATAATGAGGATTATCAAGCCCAAGTACGAAATAGCGATATTGCCGATTTAAATAATTCCCCCACGAGAATGGCCCACCCGATAATGGGAGGAGCTTTCGTAGGAGAATTTGCTGAAAATACTCCGTGGGTTCACTTAGATATTGCGGGAACCTCTGTGGCAGATGCTTCTCATGCACTTGGACCAAAGGGACCAACAGGAGTGATGGCAAAAACATTAGCTGGTTATATTCTTAGTTAGGTAAGCTTCCAAAGTTTTGGACCATCCTAATTTTATACAAAAGAGTTCCCGGACCATATTTTGCAGAGGTCCGGGTTTTTACTTTCTATATTTGCCTGCGTCGATTTGCATGGCCTCAGTTATTAAAGTGCAGACCACTTCTTCTAGCAATTAAGCATTCGCCAGAGGAAAAGCAGCATGCACTTCCACAGTATTGTTTATGGTTGAAAAGCCCAAACAAACTCAATACTAATGTATAGGATAAATAAGATTATGTTTGGGGGAGGGCTTTCCATGTCTTATCCAGAATATGCAGTTCCGCCCGAAGGAACATCGCCTTCAACAAGCAGAAGTATTGATACGTGGCTGCTAAGCACTATGAAGCAGTGCACGGGAAAACACTTAATCATTCAAACGAAGAAGTATTGTTTTCGGGGACAGCTTGAGAAGGTGGAATCCTGCTACGCAGAGGTCTTAGTCGGAGATTCAGTTCTCTTTATCCCTTTAGATGAAATTGAAAAAATTAATCAAAAATGAAAAACACCCGTTATCTCATAGAGAACGGGTGAATCGCGTTAGTCTTGAATCGCTGCTTCTAAAGCAACTTCAATCATTTCGTTAAATGTGGTCTGCCGTTCTTCCGAAGAGGTTTCTTCTCCAGTAAGAATGTGGTCGCTTACAGTTAAGACCGATAACGCCTGCCGGTTATATTTCGCAGCTAGAGTATAGAGAGCGGTCGTTTCCATTTCCACGGCCAGTACATTGTACTGAGCGAGAAGGTTGAATAAATCCATTGCCTGGTCACGATAGAAACTGTCGCTGGTAAACACATTACCGACTTTAAGTTTAAGCCCTTTATTCATTCCAGCATCGTAAGCATTTTTTAATAACCCAAAGTCTGCGGTCGGAGCGAAATCAATACCGCCAAAGACCATACGGTTCATTTGAGAATCGGTGGTGGAGGTAGAGGCGAGAATCACGTCACGCACTTTCACGTCTTTTTGCAGGGCTCCGCATGTACCAACTCGGATTAGCTTTTGAACATCATAGCTTTCCATTAGTTCATTTATATAAATGGAAATTGAAGGAACACCCATTCCGGTTCCCTGTACAGAAATACGTTCTCCTTTATAAGTGCCGGTATAACCATACATGCCACGGACTTCATTATAGCATTTTGGATTTTCTAAAAAATTTTCAGCAATATACTTTGCACGGAGCGGGTCACCCGGCAGTAGAATTTTTTCAGCAATATCTCCAGGATTCGCACCAATGTGTGTACTCATTAGATAACCCCCTTATATTATTTAAGCTATTTAAAATTACCACACCAAAATAAAGAAAACAAATCATCATTATATAAAGGTTTGTATTAGAAATTCGTACTGGTAAAATAAAGAATGAAGGAAGAGAAGCGTTCAGATTGATTAAGAAGAACTCGTTTCAAATCAGTGTAAGAAAGACCGTGGGGGCGATACAAAGCTTTGCGGTTTATTTTCATATTAAACGTTTCATAATAAATAGAAGCCTTGGGCGTACACCTGCTAAAAAAAGGAGCTGAAATAAATGAATATATCGATTTCGAAATTGCCGGGCATCGGTCAGAAGATTTCTCTTATAACCGGCGATGACAGTATGCTTGTTTTAATTGTCCATCACACTGGAAAGCGTGAATTATACTTTTTTGATGAGGCGGACAGTGAAGAAGCAGATTTTGCTATGGATTTAACTTCAGATGAAACTCGGGAGCTGGGAGCGCAATTGCTTGGCGCGACTTATCAGCCTGTAGACGCCGACAAATTGAAAATCTTTAAGAACCAAATTGTTATAGATTGGGTGGAGCTCAAAGAAAAATCAACGATTGCTTTTCAAACCATTGAAGAATCCGAGATCCGAAATAAGACGGGGGCAACTATTATTGGCATCGTTAAAGGAGACGAAACGATTGCCATTCCTGAAGCGGATACCCGCCTGCAGCCTGGCGACGTCATCATGACCATTGGAAAGCAAGACCAAATTGACAGCTTATCTGCTTTGTGTAAAGGAGAGGAATGATCATCAGTGCCCACTGAATTTCCAGCCCTGCTTGGCGCAGGATTGATTTTGCTATTTATCTTCTACTTAGGTTTTTTAAGTATTAAAATCAAGTTTCCCAACGTCGTCATGTATATCCTGCTTGGAATTTTCCTGTCGGATCTGGTCTCGGATAGCGAATTGCTGCACTTCGCCAGTGAAATTGGCATCGTACTCCTCTTCTTTTTGCTGGGTCTGGAATTTAATATTAAACGGCTCGGAGGCATTGCTAAACGGATTTGGCCAACTGGACTATTAGATATCGGATTAAGTCTAGGAGTCACTACCGGAATTGCCTTATTATTTCAGCTTGATTTATTTTCAAGTTTTTTAATCGGTGGCTTATGCTACGCTACAAGTTCTTCGATTACCGCTAAACTGCTGGATGACCGGGGGAGAATGGCAAATACGGAAACGGAATTCATGCTTGCTCTTCTTATCTTTGAAGACTTAGCCGCGCCAATTATTGTGGCGGTTCTCTTTGGCATACATTCAGGCGAAGAATTAACTGCGGTCACCTTTTTGCTCTTAGCCGGAAAGATAGCAGGACTTGCTTTACTAGCGATCTTGCTTGGTAAAACACTATTTAAGCGTTTTGAAGCTTTCTTGGACAGGATTGATGATGAAGATTTTAAAATCGCTCTATTAATCGGCATTGCTTTAGGTTATGGAGGATTTGCACTTTACCTGGGTTTATCAGAGGTCCTGGGTGCTTTTTTGGCAGGGATGATGCTGGCGGAGATTGGAAAGGTCGAAAAAGTAGAACAAACCGTTTTCCCTGTGCGGGATTTAATGCTGCCTGCTTTTTTTGTGTATTTTGGGACAACTATTGAATTAGGAAATGGGATTCCAATGGCCGGACTTTTACTCATACTTGTTGTCTGGTCTGTTTTATCCAAAGTTTTGGTCGGTGTTTTAGGTGGGCCAATGTATGGAATATCAAAGCGGGCTTCTCTCAGAGCTGGATTATCTTTATGTGCCCGCGGAGAGTTTTCGGTAGTGATTGCCGGGGCTGCTGCAGGTATGCTAAAAGTTTTCAGCGGAATATATATAGTAGCAGCTGCCTTTACCGGAATGCTGCTGTTTGAACAAGCCTCCAAAATTACTAATAAACTATATGGAAAACCAGTGAAAAAGAAGAAGAATTTAAAAGTACCTCGGTGAATAAAGAGTCCGAAGCTTAACAGCACCGCCTATTCCTCAAACTCCGAGTGCCAGTTCCCGCGGAAATCGAAGCAGGTGGACAGCTGCTGCTGAATACCTCGCTAAATACATAAACCCCCGAACCATTAAGTTCGAGGGTTTATGGTGAATAAATTTCAGTTGACTATGCCATTATTGATGAAAAAATCTAGTTGTCCTGCCTGAGATTGTTAACCAAAATACTGATGTTCAAGCTCAGCAAGACGTTTTACCGCCAACTCATTAAATTCAGTCTCTCGTCTCGTCAGCTTAGCCTTCAATTGCTCCACAGATTCCCTCAAAGAAGCTTCATACTCTGGAACCTCTCCTTCATATGGATGAACAGCTTCCTTCTGGACATTCGCTTTCTCCTGGAAGCTGAGCGCTTTGCGCTGGTGAAAGAACACCTCTTCCGTTTTACCCGGGTTATGTAAATCCCCTTGCATCGGGTGCTTGTCAACGGCTAAAACCTTAACCAAATAAAAACGGTTTCTGTCCTCTGCTACTTCTCCTATATAAATTCCAGATTTATAATGAGCTTTGACGATGTCCCCAATGTTATGCTCTGGCATGCGGCGAACCTCCTTTTTTCTTATTGTAACAAAGATAATAAGTGTGAAGAAATCGTGAAGAAGTGATTTCTAAATGGAAGTTTTGATATAATGAAAAGAAT
Source organism: uncultured Bacillaceae bacterium (assembly GCA_963739045.1). Classification (GTDB taxonomy): domain Bacteria; phylum Bacillota; class Bacilli; order Bacillales; family Halobacillaceae; genus Halobacillus_B. The sequence continues at coordinate 569,082 of CAVTYY010000004.1, forward strand.
AGGGAAGGAAGTGATCGTGTTATGATGGAATTTTTGTATTTTCCAGAAGACAAATCGGAATATATCCCAGCCGTTATATCATTGCTCATTTTCATGGCGGGTGCCGTACTCACTATGTATCTCATTATCCGCGCTTCACGGAAAGAAGAAAAGAAATCAGATGAGAATTATACGTCTGCTGCTGAACAGCACCACGAACATTGAATAGGCTGCGCTACTAGGAACAGCGCGGCCTTTTTTGTTTGCTGTTAAAATTATATTTTTCCTGTTTTATGGAGACACTAGCCTTAAGTATTCAGTCAGACACGGAGGTGCTCCATGAACAGAGTTATACCGATTGGATTTATCATCTGCCTCTTTCTTTCCGCCTGTAGTGCAGATAAACGGTCACCATTAAATACTTCTTTCTATAACGGACAGGGAGACAAGATAGGGACGGCTACTTTGAAAGAAATGTCAGATGGCGTTCAAGTGAAAGTGAAGGTAGAAGGGCTGGAGCCAGGACCTCATGCCATCCACGTTCATGAATTTCCTAAATGTAAAGCACCAGACTTTACAAGTGCGGGGAATCATTTCAATCCGATGTCTAAGCTCCATGGACTTATGAATGCAGAAGGTGCCCATGCTGGGGATCTTCCTAATATTGAAGCGGACTCATCGGGCATGGTGGATGCGGAAGTAATGCTGGCTGATGCCACTTTAAAAGATGGGCAGAAGTCTCTTCTTCGTAAGGAAGGTACCTCCCTGGTCATTCATAGTGGAGTGGATGATGGAATGACACAGCCGGCCGGTGACTCTGGTGAAAGATTTGCATGTGCTAAAATCACTTTAGATGCGGACAAGAATGAAACCAGTGATCCTACAGAACCAATGGAAAAACAAAAGAAAAGCAGTAAGTAAAGAGAAGGTAATATGATTTACTGATCTTCAAAAAATGTAACTGACTTCAATAAATATTTTCACTAGAAAAACCCGGACCATTCACGTTATATTGGTCCGGGTTTTTTGTACTAACTATTTTAAAGTTCCTTGCTAGGAATGATTTTCAACTGCTTTAATAATCCGATTTACGCCTTCTTCTATTATTTTTTTTGGCGCAGCAATATTTAAGCGCATGAACCCTTCGCCTTCTTCTCCGAAAGAGGCACCATCGTTCAATCCTACTCTTGCTTGTTTCTGCATAAATGATTTAAGTTCTGTATGCGTCAAGCCGAGGTTACGGCAGTCCAGCCATAATAAATAGGTTCCTTCAGCAGGAATAACTTGAATAGCATTGGTTTCTTCGTGGAAGCGTTGCGCCACATAATTTCTATGATTTTCCAGGGTCTCTAGCAGTTCACTGAGCCACTCTTCACCTTTCGAGTAAGCTGCCTCTAATGCAGTGATTCCAAGTGTATTTAACATCCCCATACCCTGATTTTTGAATTGTTTCTCTACTTTTTCCTTTAACGCTTGGTTTGCAGTTACTAAATAAGAAACCTGCAGTCCAGCTAAGTTAAAGGTTTTAGTTGGAGACAAGCAGGTAATTGTTTGGTCGCTGATGTCGTGGGAAAGAGAAGCAATCGGAATGTGTTTTGCTTCACTAAATATTAGATCTGCATGAATTTCATCGGCTACAATTTTTACGTTGTGCTTCAGGCAGATTTCGCTCATTTTAGTCAGTTCATCTTTTGACCATACTCGTCCGACCGGGTTATGGGGGTTGCAAAGAATAAATAATTGTACATGATTATCGATTATTTTATTTTCAAAGTCTTTAAAGTCAATAGTGTATTGGTTGTTTTCCAATACTAAAGGGTTTTTAACCAAATTTCGATTATGCTGCTCTATCACACTGTAAAAAGGGGGGTAAACTGGCGTTTGAATTAATACATGGTCACTTTCCTCTGTCAGTGATTGAACTATCATATGGAGGCTGGGGATCACCCCTGGACTGTATGTAATCCATTCGGGTTGAATTTCCCATTGATGTCTGTGCTGAAGCCAACGGGTAACCTGCTCCTTTAATTGGTTGTCTGGCAGGGTATATCCAAAAATTCCATGAGCCACCCTTTCTTCCAGAGCTTGAATCACAGTATCTGGAATGCGGAAATCCATGTCGGCCACCCACATGGGAAGAATGTCTTTATCTTGGTAAAGGTCTTCTGCCATATCCCATTTGACAGATCTGGTCCCTTTTCTAGGTGTAACTTCTGTAAATCTACTCAATATGATCCCTCCAATTATTCCAAGGCTTGTGTCTATCATATCGAATCTTAAAAAATCTGCCCAATAAGCTGTTTCCCGTCTGGTATTTTTGGCAAAAAAAAAGCAAAGCGATCGCACGCTTTGCTCACACAGGGGGAATACGAGAAAGTCTTACATTTATAGGTATTGCCATAAATAATAGAGTTTAAACCTATTATTTTATTTTTTTTAGAATAATATTCATAAAAGTAGATTCAGGGGTTGCAATTAAGCTTGTTGCCCAAGGTGAATAAAAAGCTTCATTAATCTGTTTTTATTGCCAGGAGACGTTGGTTCGTACTGTTCCTCAGAGAAAGGAAGTTCAGTTATATTTATAATTTTTAACCTTTACCATCTTACCGTTGTCGTGTGCATATAAATTTATTGAAAGATTCCTTTTATGTATAGCAGAAGTCAGGGGTGTTTAAATTAATAATACATCCTGTGTAATTTCTGGTTTTCTTAAGGTGGAAAACCCTGTTTTTTTAGATTCCTTTGCTAAATAAGAGAATCTGTGATAAAATCATTTATTGCGTGAAAAGAAACGAATAATATATATATCAGGAGTTGTATAGCATGTCAGAGAAGTTTCAAGAAGGTCAAGTTTTAGAAGGTAAAGTTACAGGCATTCAGCCATACGGTGCATTTGTTGCACTGGATGATCAAGTACAAGGACTCGTGCACATTTCAGAGGTGACTCATGGTTTTGTTAAGGACATTAATGAGCATTTAAATGAAGGTGACGAAGTACAAGTTAAAATTCTGAACATCGATGAGAAAAGCAATAAATATTCTCTTTCTATTCGTGCTACTCAGGAAGCCCCTAAGAAAGAGGAACGTCGTCCTAGGAAACAAGCGGCAGTGAAACAGCAAGAAGATTCTTCTGCTGGCTTTAATTCTTTGAAAGATAAGCTGGAAGACTGGATTAAACAATCAGACGACCGCGAAAAATTTCGTAAATAATAGTGAAAAACCCGGCTGAATGGCCGGGTTTTTTTATGCAGAATTTTATCTTACTCCGTAGTTTCTGCTCTAGGTGCTTCTTCGTAGTCCGCGGCAGGGGAGAAGTAAAGGGAGATTGCAATAAGTCCACTTATCCCTACGAGTGTGTAAATAACACGTGCGAAAGCTCCGCTTTGTTCTCCGCCGCCAAATAGGCCAGCTACCAGGTCATATTGGAATAAACCAATTAAACCCCAATTGATTGCTCCAATAATAATTAGCAAAAGTGCTGTACGTTGAATCCAGTTCATTGTTTACCCTCCTATAATTTGTAATGAACAGTCCTAGCTTAAGCTATATTAATAAAAATATACATAAGCCGTTTCTTTTGAGAATAGAGGAGAAATTATGGATAATATAAAACGAATAACAGGAAATCGAGAGGAGAATTTAAGACATGGATGCATTTACTTTTCACAATCCTACAAAATTAATTTTTGGGAAAAACCAAGTGGAAGCATTGAAAGACCAGCTTCCTGCACATACAAAAAAAGTCCTTCTAGTCTACGGAGGAGGAAGTATTAAAAAGAACGGTATTTATGATCAGGTTATTGCCCAATTGGACCAAGCTGAGGTAGAAGTTGTAGAGCTTTCTGGTGTAGAACCAAATCCACGTTTAAGCACGGTTAGAAAAGGTGTAGACCTCTGTAAACAGGAGAATGTGGACTTCATCTTAGCTGTTGGAGGTGGAAGTGTAATCGACTGCACAAAAACGATTGCAGCAGGAGCAAAGTATGATGGTGATGCTTGGGAGCTTGTAACTAAACAAGCTTCTCCAAAAGGAGCGTTGCCTTTTGGTACAGTTCTTACCCTTGCTGCAACCGGATCCGAAATGAATGCTGGAGCAGTAATTACCAATTGGGAAACAAATGAAAAGTACGGATGGGGATTCCCTCCTTACACATTCCCAACCTTTTCAATTCTTGACCCGCAAAATACAATGAGCGTTCCTCGTGATCAAACGATTTATGGAATTGTCGATATGATGAGTCATTTATTTGAACAATATTTCCATAACGAAACACAATCTCCTGTACAGGATGAAATGGTAGAAGGTGTATTGCGTACCGTTATTGATACAGCACCTAAACTTCTTGACAATTTAGAGTCCTTTGAACACCGTGAAACGATTCTTTATGCAGGAACCATCGCGTTAAATGGCATGCTTCAGATGGGATATAGCGGAGACTGGGGAAGCCATAATATTGAACATGCGGTTTCGGCCGTTTACGATATTCCGCATGCCGGTGGACTTGCAATCCTGTTCCCGAACTGGATGAAACACAATGTCGAAGTGAATGAGAAGCGCTTTGTCCGCATGGCCACTAAAGTATTTAACGTGGATGTAGAAGGGAAGACGGATCGTGAAGTTGCCCTTGAAGGCATAGAAGCTCTTCGCTCTTTCTGGTCCTCTTTAGGAGCACCTGAAACACTTGCGGATTATGATATCCAGGATGACAAGTTTGATGTGATTGTGGATCGGGCTATGAATCGCGGAGCTTTCGGAAACTTTAGTAAGCTTGAAGGTAAAGATGTAGAAAAAATCTTAGTCATGTCTAAATAATGCTTGAAAAAGTGGTGCAGGAGGTCCCTGCACTTCTTTTTTTTATACTGAAGGAAACTTCACTTTCCTATGTGTTTCTTTATACTTGGAGTAAAATCATGATGGGCTGATTAATATCTAATGGTTCTTCAGTAATTGAATCCGCTTACAATAATGAGTTTCCTTGATTTGCTAGTCAGGTTTCGATAAAGTGAAATTGGCTTACTTATTTTAATAAAAAAATATTGGAGGAGAATCCATGACACATCTTCGTTTTGATTATGAAAAGGCGCTTCCGTTTTTTGGGGAACATGAATTGGAGTATATGCAAGGGGCTGTTTCTTTAGCTCATGAGGCATTGCACGAAGGAACTGGAGCAGGCAGTGATTTCTTAGGATGGCTGGACTTGCCTGAAAACTATGATAGAGAAGAGTTTTCCCGTATTAAAAAATCTGCTGAAAAGATAAAGTCAGATTCTGATGTTCTGTTAGTCATTGGAATCGGCGGCTCTTATCTCGGAGCTCGTGCGGCGATTGAGATGCTTAATCACAGCTTTTATAATGAATTACCTTCTGAACAGCGTGATACACCGCAAGTTTTCTTTGTGGGAAACAGCGTTAGTGCACCTTATATCAATGAGCTGTTTGACGTTCTAAAGGATAAGGACGTTTCGATTAACGTCATTTCAAAAAGCGGCACTACCACAGAGCCCGCGATAGCTTTTAGGATTTTCCGTAAATTCTTAGAAGAGAAATACGGTCAAGAAGAAGCCCAAAAAAGAATTTATGCGACCACAGATAAAGAAAAAGGTGCTCTAAAAACCTTAGCATCCGAACAAGGTTACGAAACCTTTGTGGTACCAGATGATGTGGGCGGGCGCTATTCCGTTCTGACCGCAGTCGGTTTACTTCCTATAGCAGCGAGTGGAATTGATATTGATGAAATGATGAAGGGGGCTGACTTGAGCCGCAAAGAATTAAGCTCGGATCAGATCTCGGAAAACCCTGCCTATCAATATGCAGCAGTCCGAAATGTGCTCTATAACAAAGGGAAGACGATTGAGATGATGGTCAACTATGAACCATCCTTACAATACTTTTCTGAGTGGTGGAAACAGTTGTTTGGAGAAAGTGAAGGAAAAGACCAAAAAGGGATCTTTCCTGCTTCTGCTAACTTTTCTACAGACTTGCATTCTTTAGGTCAATACATCCAGGACGGCCGGAAGGATTTATTCGAAACTGTCCTTCATGTAGAATCACCAACTTCTGATATTACGATTGAAGAGGATGCTCAAAATCTTGATGGTTTAAATTATCTGGCAGGAAAAACAGTAGATCAGGTAAATGAAAAAGCCTATCAAGGAACGATGCTTGCCCACACAGATGGACAAGTTCCAAATCTGATTGTTCATGTTCCTAAGCGTGATTCCTTTACATTCGGCTACCTTGCTTACTTTTTTGAGAAGGCATGTGCAGTCAGCGGCTATATTCTCGGAGTAAATCCATTTGATCAGCCGGGTGTAGAAGCGTATAAGAAGAACATGTTCGCTTTGCTGGGTAAACCAGGATTCGAAGATGAAAAACAAAAGCTCGAAAAACGGCTGTAAATAATAAAATGTTCCCCTCAGGCACATCCATAAAATGGACAGCCTGAGGTTTTTTCTTTTGGGCAAGATATAGCTAAAAGGAGAGATTTGAGTGATTTCATTAAATTCGTCGCTTACTGATTCTGTTTTTTCAATGAGTGAACTAGATGAAGAACTAAAAACATTTGGTTTTCATCTATCTGATAACTGGGATTATGAACATGGATACTATGACTACTTATTAGCTGATGATGAAGGGTATCATTTTCTGCGTATTCCTTTCACTGTAACGACGGGTACGTTAGACAGCCCGGATGATAATTCTTTAATCAGAATAAGCGAGCCATTTGTACTTTCCCATATTTATCAGGATGGTCTAGATGATCAAGTTAAAGAAGGTAACTTCCGTGCCGTTTTTGACCAATTCCAAGAACCTAAAGACAAGGATGGAAAAGTTCCTGAGCAGTATATTCAAATGGGACGGGAACTTCTTTCCCAAGTAGAACATAATTTAAGTTCTAAGCGGGGAAAGGAAGATTAAGCGATCCCCTTCTTTTAAAGTGGTATCCTGATCGAGTTTAAATGTTACGTCCTGGTCATTGCGAAGGCCTATGATCAAAGAGCCATCTTTAAGATAATCAGCAAGTACAGTAATGAATGGTTTTCCTATTAAAGCATGGTCGATCACTTCTTCATGGAAGTGCCGTGAAATTAACAAATTCAAAAGCAGCTGAAATGGCTGCGCTGGATCCTTACGATACAACTCATGGTAAAATAAGCTGCTCATAAAATCATTGGAACGGATGACTGTATCAGCCCCTGCCCGCTGTGCATTGATTTTTTGACGCTCGGTAAGTATTTCAGCAATGATAAAGAGCTGAGGATGATGGCCCTTAAGAGCAACAATTTGATGAATTACAGATTGATCTGATTGCTGCTCTTTCTTAGAAGGGTCTGCTGTAATGACTGCTATTCGAGCATACTTCGCATTCGCCTTCTCCAATGTTTCCTCATTCGACGCATCCCCTTTAACAAAATGAACGAGAGAAAGCCGCTCATACATTTCATTCATAGTGCTATCGATTAGGACAATCTTTTCCTGGTCCATTTGATGAAGGATCATGTCAATTAATTGTCTCGTACGTTCATTCCAGCCAATGAGGATAACGTGGTCTGTACCTCTATACGCTATTTCCCCGCGACTGAGGGCCTGTCCATGCTTTACAGTGGAAGCGGACAAAGTAGCCATATAGAAAGTTACAAGACCTCCGCCCATTAGAATTAAAACGATTCCTGTCAATTTGCCGCCCGTGCTAAGCGGAACGTAATCACCATACCCCACAGTAGATCCCGTAACAAAGGCCCACCATATTCCATCAAAAATGGTGGGGAAACTATCCGGTTCAAGGGTATGAATAATAAACCCAAAGAGAATCATTAATAATAAAACAGTTCCCAGCAGTCTTAAAAATAAAGGCATACGGAAATAGACTCGAATGAGACTCTGCATTCATACTCACTCCCTTTTTCTATTCATTATGGCAATAAAAAAAGGTTTCAAACATAAAAAAACTCGCCCGGCGATTACAGGCAAGTTTAGGTTTCTTAATATTTCAGTGTTTTCTTAAGATCTTCATACACATAATTCCACAGATCCTGATTGCCACGGTAAGCCTTTATTACAAAACGGAGCATTTCCTTTTGCTTTGCTTTAAACTCTTCATCATCTTTTTGGGGAAGACTTGCTGATGATTCATCAATAAATTGCTGTAGTTCCGGTGCCCTGGGTCCCCAATTGCAAATTTCCTCCCCTTTTGAATTGATTACAATAATCTTTGGAATGGAACGTGAGGTGCCATTTGTTAAATACTGATCCATTAAATCCGGATTTTCATCTCTTAGCAAGAAATGAGTATGGATGTGGCTTGCTTCTGCTAACCTTAAGAAGATAGGAATATTCATCATCGCATCTCCGCACCAGTCTTCCGTTAAAATCAGGGCGCGTAAGTTTCTTTTCTGCAGCTGTTCAAAGAATGGATGATCCTTCGTGGAAACATCGAAATTCTCATATATAAAGACCAGATCTTCTTTGTGATGATCCATAGAATCCACGTATTCTTGAGCTGTCTTTCCTTTAAGAAACCAATCTTCCAAATTCATCAATAATCCCTCCTAAAACCTGCATACTTGATCTTGTTCCCGAAGTCCGGAGAGAATATGCACTTTTAAAAAAAACTGCAGAATGAAGCTGGGATTTGTTATGATTAAAAATGAACCTAAAGGAGGGCTTACATATGGATCAATCACGTTTGAATTTTTTAATGGAGCTGCTGAAGACACCATCACCGTCTAGTATGGAGATGACTATTCAAAAGCGATGGATAGAGGAAATGAAGCCAGTGGCCGATGAAATTAGAACAGATCATGCTGGCAATGCAATGGCAGTCCTGAATCCGGAGGCAGATTTTAAAATTATGCTGGCTGGGCATTGCGATGAAATTGCGCTGGTTATAAATCGTATCGACGATCGTGGATACCTGCATTTTGATAAGATGGGCGGAATTAATCCAAAGGCAGCAGTAGGAATGAAGGTGACCGTCCTGGGATACAAAAAAACAATTACCGGAGTAATTGGTGTGAATGCCCAGCATCACGGGGGTCTGAAAGGTGATTTTGACCTGGAAGAATTGTTTATTGATTGCGGTGCACAATCCAAAGAAGAGATGGAGGGGCTCGTTCAGATTGGGGACCTCGCTGTTTATAAACGTTCACCAGAAGTGCTCATGGACCGTTATGTATCAGGAAGAGGACTGGATAACCGTACCGGCCAGTTTATCGTTGGGGAAGTAGTGCGTAAATTAGCCGATAAGAATCTTAATGTCGGTGTTTATGCAGTCAGTACTGTGAATGAAGAAACGAATATGGGCGGTGCTTATTTTGCAGCGGCAGCAATAGAGCCTGACTTAGCGCTTGCGTGTGATGTAACGTTTGCTACCGATTACCCAGGAGTTAACCAAAATAAGCACGGCGATATTCGATTAGAGGGTGGACCGGTACTTGCAAAGGGCGCTCCGATAAATAGAAAAATTAATCAGCTGCTTGAGAAAACGGCAGAATCACTTTCTATGAAGGTGCAATACGAATTGACACCCAGAGCCACAGGCACCGATGCAGATCGTATGCGTTTAACAGGGAAAGGGGTGCCGGTCAGTCTTGTATCTCTACCGCTGCGCTATATGCATTCTCCAGTTGAAACGGCGAGTATCAAGGATATGGACGAGGAGATTGAACTGCTTACAGAAATGATTGCGAACATGAGCGGAAACGAAAGTTTAAACCCTTTAGAAGACTAAACTAGTGCTTTTGGAACAAATGAGTTGCAGTTTTTCCATCCTGCCTATAAAATAAAAGTACAATATTATATCGATTCCATCTTCGGGGCAGGGTGAAATTCCCGACCGACGGTGAGGAGTGTTGCACTCTAAGTCCGTGACCCGCTTGGCCTCAGCCAATCGGTGGACCTGGTGAGAATCCGGGACCGACAGTGAAAGTCTGGATGGGAGAAGATGTCGAGCGAAACAGGCAGAGTATGTGAAATTTCTGCCTTTGTTTTCCTATGGATGTTAACGACCAACCCTAAAGCCCCTGATTGTGCTTTAGGGTTTTTAGTATGCCGTAGGTAAGCTCACCTTCATCTGGGATGTGAATCGATGGAAGGATGAAGGAGGAGATTGATGGTGAACCGTTATGGACAATCATCAAAATTATTTAAATTAATTCTTATTGCACTTTTGGGCAGTATATCAATGGTTCTAATGCTGATAAACTTTCCGCTGCCTATGCTGCCGCCTTATTTAAAGGTGGACTTCAGTGAAATCCCGGCTTTAATAGCGGCTGTTTTATTTACACCGCTTGCCGGAATTGCTGTGGAACTATTGAAAAATTTCTTATTTTTCATTTACACCGGAGCCTCTGATCCAGTCGGGGTGATGGCCAATGTTACAGCGGGAATTCTTTTCATAGTACCTGCTGCGGTGATTTACCATAAATTTAAAACGACGAAAAGTTTGATACTGGGATTAACCGCCAGTATTGTTATTACAGCGGTCAGCATGAGCCTATTAAATTATCTTCTTATTTTACCGGCATACAGCTGGTTTATGGGCATGGAAGAAATGAGTGCTAAAGTGAAATGGGCAACGATTACAGCCGCTATTCTTCCTTTTAACGCATTGAAGGGCGTCATCATAGCTGCGCTGTTCACCCCGCTCTACATGAAGTTAAAACCATGGGTAGAGCAGAGAGTGACCCGGTCATCCTCTGCTGCCTGAAAAAAGCGCCGAATCCGGCGCTTTTTTTATTGGAGCATAGTCATATTTGGATTTAGCATATAGAATTTGAACGCCAAGTAGGTGGCGAATAAAGTCCAAAACATGTAAGGAAGTAACAGCAGGGTACTCAGTTTGCTGATTTTTCCAAACACAAGGACTAAAGAAATAGTGGTTAAGGCCGTAAACCCACAGTCGATAGCTGCAAATAGTAAGTCTTTTTGAGAAAACTGGAAGTAGCTGAACATTTGATTAAAGATATAATTCAAAAGGATAAGTATCCATAGTCCGGCAGGCAGGCGGAAGGATCCTCCTCTGTGGAAAGTCCAGGTATAAGCAAGCGCAATTAAACCAAATAAAATGCTCCAGACCATTCCGATAAAGGTGCCTGTCGGTGCTAAGGCAGGTTTATCAAGCGAATCATACCACGACTGATCAATGGGGAACAAAAACCCCGCCAGAGCGAAGGCGGCGTAAATGAGAATAAATACGAGCAATAACTTTATCAGTCTCATAACAGAAGAAAAGAACGGCTTATGACCGTCCTTCCTCCACCTCATCTACTTTGAACCTTGCCGTTGGTATGGCTTCCAGCCGCTCTACGGGAATAGGTTCTCCGCTCTTTTCACTTACGCCAAAACGGCCATCTTCAATTCGTTTTAAAGCGTCATTGACTTCCATTAATCGTTCGCGAGCCTGTTCATAAAAAGTTAAATCTTTTTCCTTTTCAAATTGATCTGTCCCAAGGTTACCGGGATGATCAGCTACACTGGAAATCTCTCCGGTATTATCCTTCTGATAATCACTTTCTTTTTGTTCTTTGCGGTAATCCTTTAATTCCTCTTCCGCTTCTCTTTTCATTTCTTCTAACTGTTGTTTAAATTCATTGATTTGTTTTTCTGAAAGCATATCTTTTTCCCCTTTCTATATATCAGGAGTTCTTAAGAGGGACAACCCCAATGGTGCACCGGGATATGGAAATCATCTGGTCGTTGTCATTTGTTATTTTCGTTTCCCAAACCATCGTGTTCTTCCCGATATGTAAGGGAACAGCCACCCCAATTACATTTCCTGACCGGGCGCTTCTTAAATGATTGGCGTTAATCTCCATTCCGAAGACTTGCTGGACAGAGGGATCCACGTTCATATAGGCGCCGATGCTTGCCGCAGATTCCGCCAATGCAACACTTGCACCTCCATGAAGAAAGCCCATAGGCTGATGAGTTCTCTGGTCCACCGGCATCCGGATTTGAACTTCCTCTGGTGTTGCTTTAACCACTTCCATTCCCAACGTTTCCATTAAAGTGTTCCTCATTGAAATATCCATTTAATCATTCCTTTTTTATTATTTCCCTGTGAATATTTTATAAAACCTGTATAAAAAAAGGATGGTTTCTCACCATCCTCTTTACTAAAATATTATCCTATTGGCAGATAGAGTTGCAAAAGTAATGATATACCTAATAGCAAGCCGTAGATGGTGTTGGTTTTCGCAGTGGAAACCATGGCAGGAAGCATTTCAAGCGGCGCTGACTTGCCGGCGAAACCTTTCACAGCTTTCACACCTTTTCCTAAACTCAATAAAGTAATGAGAGACCAGATAGGAAGCATACCAGTCAAAATAAAGACAAGCGTTAGTACATAAGCAAGTGTAAACAGAGTTCCGAGCAGAGTAACGGCCCCGGTATGTCCGAAAAGAATGGCAAGGGTCCGTCTGCCGTTTTCTGCATCCCCGACCCTGTCTCTAATATTGTTGGCTAATAGAATAGAACCTACAAAAATAGCTACAGGGATGGAAACGATGACCACTTCACTGTTTATTGTCAGGGTCTGGATGTAATAGCTTATTCCGATTATGATGGTTCCCATGAAGAAACCTGCTGTGACTTCCCCAAAGGGAGTATAAGCAATTGGGTAAGGACCGCCAGTATAAAGATAACCAAATAACATCGAAACAATTCCGATTAGAGCTATCCACCAGCTGGAAACGGCGCAGATATAAAAGCCCAGTAAGGCAGCAATCATAAAAAAGCTGAGGGCAAGCCATAATACCGTACGTGGACGAATTCCATCCCGAACGATCGTACCACCTATCCCTACGGAGTTTTCATTATCCAGCCCGCGGACGAAATCATAATACTCATTAAACATATTCGTAGCTGCTTGAATGAGGATAGAGGCGAGCAGCATTGCTGTAAATAACCAGAAATTAATTGACTGATCAATTGCAGCGAGCATCGTCCCGACAAAGACCGGTACAAATGCAGCCGTTAATGTGTGAGGGCGTAACAGCCTCCACCATACTTGCAATCCTTCTCGTTCATTCAAGGAAGCTTTCATATTTTGGTTTGGCAAAGAGCTCATGGGTGTTTCTCTCCCTTGTAAAGACTAGTAATATTATATCAACTTAAGTTTAGGGAAACTGACTTGGAGTGTCAATCCAAGAAGAATATACAATAAACAGGTGTGATTTCTTGAGTCAAGCGAAAAAAGAGAATAAAATAGAGAAAGATATACGGGATTCAAGAAAAACAAAATTAGATGATAGTTTCATTATAAAGGATTTTCTGGAATACGTCCCTTATGAATTGGGAGGAATGAATATGCTTCATACAAAAGTCCCTCAAATTGAAGAGATTATTGAGGATGCTTTAGCAAATGCGGTCCAAGAAGGGCAGCCGCAGTTAGTGAGTGTAGTGGATCGTATTGATCCAACTGACCCTTTTACATTTTTTCATAATGCTGCACAAGTAGATCGGCACCGCGTGTTTTGGCGCAGTGCAGAAGAAGATTTTGTGATGGCCGGCTCGGGTTGTGCGAGCCAAATGTTTACAGCGAGTCAAAATCGTTTTCATGAACTTCAGAAAACCTGGAATGATTTACGAGATAAAGCAATTGTTTACGATCCTTTTGAGCAGAAAGGTACAGGTGTCGTAGCTTTGGGCGGATTTAGTTTTGATTCGGCTGAAGAGGAAAAGACCCCCTGGGAATCTTTTCCTGACAGTCAAATGACGATTCCGGCTTTTTTGTTAACCAACAGGAACGGAGAATCTTATTTTACAACAACGGTGCTTATTTATCCGGAAGATCATGAACAGCAAATCGTTCATCAAATTCTCGAACAAAGAGCACAGCTGCTAAAAGAGATACATGGTGTGCCAAACCTTCCTGAACGGTTACATTCTACGGAACTAAATCCGGAAGATTGGAAAGCATCTGTGAAGCGCGCTACCGATGATATCAAGCAGGGTATTCTTGAGAAAGTAGTGCTGGCCCGTGAATTAAGAGTGGCTTTTAAAGAGCCTGTCCAAATTGCTGCAGTACTCAGGGAATTAGTAAATACCCAGGAGAACAGCTATATTTTTGCAGTGGAAAGCGGAGGCGATTATTTCATAGGGGCGACTCCTGAACGCCTGGTGAAAGTAGAAGACCAGCAGCTCGTTTCAACTTGTTTAGCCGGGACCACCCCTCGAGGAAAGGATGCGGAAGAAGATCATGCGTTGGGACAGCAGCTCTATCATGATCCTAAGAATAGACAGGAGCATGAATTTGTAGTGCGTATGATCAGGGAAGCGGTGGAAGCTTGCTGTTATAATGTCGAGATTCCAAAGGCCCCTGTCCTGTACCCGCTGAGTAATTTACAGCACCTTTATACCCCTGTAAGGGCAACATTAGAAAAGGGCTATACGCTTCTTGATGTGGTCGAGCGGTTACATCCAACACCTGCGCTTGGAGGAATGCCGCAGAAAGCTTCGGTTACTTATATTCGAGAGAATGAATATTTAAATCGCGGCTGGTACGCTGGACCTATCGGCTGGTTCGACCGGTCGAATAACGGAGAGTTTGCGGTAGCGATACGGTCGGCACTTATTCAGGGGAGTGAAGCGTCGTTGTTTGCAGGCTGCGGAGTAGTGGAAGATTCTGACCCTGAAGCCGAATACGAGGAAACGGCGGTTAAATTAAAACCAATGCTGTCTGTTTTAGGAGGATTGTGATGGAGGATCATATCCAGGCACTGTCGAAGTTTGTGACGCATTTTGTCGACCAATTAGTCTATTCGGGAGTGGAAAATGTAGTAATTTCACCTGGTTCACGCTCTACTCCCTTGGCTATGACTTTTGCAGAACATCAAAACATCAAGCATTGGATTAATCTTGATGAGCGTTCTGCTGCTTTCTTTGCTTTAGGAATGGCGAAGGAGCAGCAAGCGCCTGTAGCTTTAGTCTGCACGTCAGGCACAGCGGCTGCTAATTATTACCCAGCAGTTGTGGAGGCTTATTACAGCAGAATCCCATTAATTGTTCTTACGGCGGACCGCCCGCATGAATTAAGGGAGGTCGGTGCACCTCAAGCGATAGATCAATCGCATATGTATGGGAAATATGTGAAATGGCATCATGATATGGCACTGCCGGAACTTTCCCAGACCGGTTATTCCAGACGGCAGGCAGCTCGTGCAGTCGAGGAAAGTCTGGCGAACCATGCTGGCCCCGTCCATGTGAATTTCCCCTTCCGAGAGCCGCTGATCCCTGATTTTAACCTTGAAGGTTTGTGGCGGAATGACGCAATGCCGATTCCGAGAGCATGGAGGGGTACCGTTTGTGCAGACAGATCCCAAATCCAAGACCTGTACCGCGAATTAGGTACCGATCGGAAGGGATTAATTGTGTGCGGTCCACAGACTGATGAAGAGCTGGCCGAGCCTATTACGGAATTAGCCAATAGGCTGGGAGTCCCGGTTTTTGCTGATCCATTGTCGCAGTTGAGAACGGGAAAGCATGATAAACGCAATATTATAGAGAACTATGATTCTTTACTTAAATCACAGGAAGTTAAAGATCGATGGCAGCCAGATTATATTATTCGATTTGGAGCTATGCCAGTTTCGAAGGCGTATTTACAGTGGATCCGCCAATATGATCATGCCATTGAACATTTCATTGTAGATGCCTATTCGAGCTTCCGTGAGCCTGCAGGCATAACAGCGCAGTTTATTTGGTCAGAGCCTAAAGACTTTTGCAGAAGCCTGGCAGAATATTATCGTAAAGGAAGCGTGACTTCTAACTGGCTATCTGAATGGAAAGAAATGAATGTCATTGCTAAAAATCAAATGCTTCTTGAGCCGGACAATGATCTTAACGAAGGACATGCTGTGGTGTATTTATCAGAAGCCGTTCCAGATGATTCTATCCTTTTTGTCGGTAATAGTATGCCGATTCGCGATGTGGACAGTTTTTTCATGTCTACTCCAAAACAGGTGAAAATCATGGCAAACCGAGGAGCAAATGGCATTGACGGGGTTATTTCGTCTGCCCTTGGAGCTGCATCCTCTGGGAAGCAGGTCACATTGCTTTTAGGTGATATTTCCTTTTTTCATGATATGAATGGTTTACTGATTGCCAAACAGAAGAATTTATCAATAACGATTGTAGTGATTAATAACGATGGCGGGGGAATATTCTCCTATTTGCCACAAGTGAATCATAAAGATCATTTTGAAGAAGTATTTGGCACACCACTTGGGATTAATTTGAAATCAGCTGTGGAGATGTATGGTGGCAGCCATCGTCAGGTAACAAGCTGGAAAGATTATAAAAGAGCATTAGAAGACAGTTATCTAGAGCAGGGACTTTCCGTGGTCGAGGTAATCACCAGCCGAGATGACCACGTAAGTTTCCATAAAGCCAAATGGGGAAGTATTAAAGAAGAAATAGAGCAATGGGGCGGGATCTAACCTATGTATGTAACGGTTAATTATCATACGTACTGGATTGAGGATGAAGGAGAAGGTCCGGTTTTATTGCTTTTTCATGGATTTACTGGCAGTCTGCATACTTTTGACGATTTGATGGAAAGACTGCCGGATCATGTAAGAACCATCCGGATTGATTTGCCTGGTCATGCCAAAACCGGGGTGATCGGTGAGGTAACGATGGAACAATTCTGTCATGATGTAGATAACTTACTTGACCGGTTATCGATTCCTAAAGTGCACTTACTGGGGTATTCTATGGGGGGAAGAGCGGCATTGTCCTTTACTGTTTTCTATCCTGAAAGAGTAAAGGGACTCTTGTTAGAGAGCGCGTCTCCGGGCTTGAAGTCTAGCGAAGAGCAGGCTGACAGACAGGCAAAAGACAGAGGTCTAGCCGAAATGATTTCAGAAAAGGGATTGGAAACATTTGTCTCCTTTTGGGAAAACATCCCGCTGTTCGAGACACAGAGAAACCTATCTTTGAATAGAAAGCAGCAGGTCCGGTCTGAGCGGTTACAGCATCAGAAGGAGGGGCTGATTCAGTCTCTTATTTCAATGGGAACAGGAAAGCAAGCATCTATGTGGGCCTATCTTAAGGATATCTCCATAAGAGTGGTTCTTGTCGCTGGAACTGAAGATCAGAAATTTGTCAGGATCAACAAGGAAATGCAGCAGCTGCTGCCTAATTCGAAAGTAGTGAAAGTGCAAGGGGCGGGTCATGCCATCCATCTTGAGGATCCAGAGTTTTTCGCTAAAATTGTAAATGACTTCGTGTTACAATAAAGGTGTACCGGTGAAGTCCGGGTTAACTAAACGATTGTTAGAAAGTAAGGAGGAATTTATAGTGGCTTTTGAATGGGTTCGCGAACGCGAATACGATGATATTTTATACGATACGTTTGAAGGAATTGCTAAAATTACGATTAATCGTCCTGAGGTAAGAAATGCTTTCCGTCCTCATACGGTGCATGAACTTATCGACGCATTTGCCTACGCACGTGATGACTCCAACATTGGTGTGATTGTGCTTGCGGGTGCAGGAGATGAAGCATTCTGTGCTGGGGGAGATCAAAAAGTAAGAGGTCATGGCGGTTACGTTGGAGACGACCACATTCCGCGTTTGAACGTACTTGATCTTCAACGCTTAATTCGTGTAATTCCTAAACCTGTAGTTGCTATGGTTTCAGGCTATGCCATCGGCGGCGGTCATGTCTTACATATTATCTGTGACTTAACTATTGCTGCTGAAAATGCTATTTTTGGCCAAACAGGTCCAAAAGTGGGCAGCTTTGACGCAGGGTATGGAGCAGGACTGCTTGCCAGAATCGTAGGTCACAAGAAAGCCCGTGAGATTTGGTTCCTTTGCCGTCAATACAGTGCCAAAGAAGCAGAAGATATGGGATTAGTAAATACTGTGGTGCCTACAGACAAGCTTGAAGAGGAAACGGTACAGTGGTGTAAGGAAATGCTTGATAAATCTCCTACTGCGCTCCGCTTCCTTAAAGCTTCCTTTAATGCCGATACAGATGGGTTAGCAGGGCTTCAGCAAATGGGCGGAGACGCGACTCTATTGTATTACACTACTGATGAAGCGAAAGAAGGCCGCGATGCCTTTAAGGAAAAACGCAAACCTGATTTTGATAAGTTCCCGCGTTTCCCTTAATTTAATACTGATTTTCCAAGGGCTGCCCAACTCGGGTAAGCCCTTTTATTTAAGAAATAAAGAAGGCAGGTAATTTGAATGAATCAAACCATTCCTCATTGGCTCGAAAAACAATTTGAATTGAATCCGGATCGTCCCGCAATTGAATTTGAGAATGGAGAAGTCCTCACATTCGCAGAATTAAGAAAGGAAAGCCGGCAGGCAGCGGCAGGGATGAAGGAACTAGGGGTGAAACCTGGTGACCATATTGCCCTTTTGGTGACGAACTCTCGTCAAGCGCCCATCTTCATTCACGCTATTAGCTACATAGGGGCTGTAGGGGTTATGCTGAATACCCGTTTAACCCCCGCAGAGCTTGCTTACCAATTGGACGATGCCGAAGTGACATTTTTGTTTGCGGAAGAATGCCTTTATCAACAAGGAAAGGAATCTATTCGGACCACCTCTTTAACAAAAAGGGATTTTCACATTCTGGAGGATTGTCCGAGGCTTCACGAGGAAAGTGAATTGAAATCGACGCTGCATTTAGCGACCCCATTTACTATGATGTACACCTCAGGAACAACGGGGAAGCCAAAAGCAGTTATTCATTCCTATGGAAACCATTGGTTCAGTGCGATTTCCTCCGCTTTAAATTTAGGGTTATCTTCTCATGATAAATGGTTGTTGTGTCTGCCAGTTTTTCATGTGGGTGGTTTTTCCATACTTATGAAAAACGTTATTTATGGTATGCCGATAAGTCTTTTTGCCTCATTTGATGAAGACAAGGTTAATCAGCAGATTCTCCATAATCAAGTGACCATCGTTTCCGTGGTGACTGTAATGCTGCAACGCTTATTGGATAATTTAGACGAACGTTTATATCCTTCTGCTTTTCGCTGCATGCTCTTGGGCGGCGGTCCTGCACCAAAGCCTTTGCTGGAAGAAGCACATTACAAATCCATTCCGGTTTTCCAAACGTACGGCATGACTGAAACGAGCTCGCAAATTTCAACTTTGAGTCCCGGAGACGCATTTAGAAAAGTGGGCTCCGCTGGTAAAGCCCTTCATACAGCTGATTTAATTGTGGAGGCAGAACAGCCGGGAGAAGTGGGAGAAATCTTAGTAAGCGGACCTATGGTATCGGATGGTTATTATAAGCGTCAAGAACGGCAAAGCCCTTGGTTTAGAACCGGGGACCTTGGTTACTTGGACGAAGAAGGATTCTTATATATTGTAGACCGAGTGAAGGATGTTATTATCTCAGGGGGAGAAAACGTTTATCCGGCAGAAGTTGAAAGTGTTCTTGCCGGTATCCGCGGTGTTAAAGAGGCAGGAGTCACCGGTGTGCAGGATAATCAATGGGGTGAGGTGCCAGTAGCTTTTCTAGTCATGGAACCAGAGGCAGAAGCAGATGTGAAAGAGCTGTATAAGTATTGCACCCTTCACCTGGCAAAATTTAAAATTCCACATGCATTTCACGTCATTAAAGAACTGCCGCGCAATGCTTCTAATAAAATTCTTCGAAGAAAATTGCCTGACACTCTCGGGGATGGAGAATAATCAATGAATGTTAAACAGGTTACACTGCATCTCGTCCAACTTCCATTGAGGACGTCATTTGTAACGCATCAGGGGACAATCACTAATCGAGAATTAATCATTATTGAAGCAGAAGATGAGCAAGGACGTAAGGGGTGGGGGGAAGTGACCGCCTTCTCGACGCCTTTCTATACTTCTGAAACGGTAAAGACAGCATGGCATGTGCTGGTGGATATCCTGCTGCCTGACTTAAACTTTGAGGCGCTTCTGCACCCTCGAGAACTTGCGGACAAGCTTTCCTATGTTCAGGGCCACCCAATGGCAAAGGCAGGCTTAGAAGGGGCAGTATGGGATTTATACGGTAAACAGCAAAGCCAAAGTCTTAAGGAACTCATTGGCGGAGTGAGAAATAGCGTAAAAGCAGGGGCGGTTCTCAGTTTATCAGACCATCTGGCAGAAGATATTTCCTATTTGAAAAGCAGCGGATATCAAAGGTATAAACTTAAAGTGGAAAGAGGAAAAGAGAAAGAGTTGGTAAAAAGAGTTCAGGAGATAGACCCTGAGCTCCCGCTTATGATCGATGCAAATGGTGCTTACTCTGAAAAAGATATTCCTTATTTAAAATCACTGGATACACTGGGGTTGTTAATGATTGAACAACCCTTTCAAGCGGGAGATTTTTATTTGCACAAGAAATTGCAATCACAATTAACTACACCTCTTTGTATGGACGAATCAATTGCGTCTTTCCACGACGCTAAGCAGGCGATCGAATTGGGGAGCTGCCGGGTTCTAAATATAAAAATCAGTCGTGTCGGGGGATTAACTGCAGCTTTAGGCATTCATGATTTAAGCAGGGAGGCTGGAATTCCTGTCTGGTGCGGAGGAATGGTCGAAAGTGGTATTTCTAAAGCCCATAACTTAGCGCTCTCTTCCTTGGAAAACTTTTCGATTCCGGGCGATCTCTCAAGTTCCAGCCGGTACTTCTATAAAGATTTAGTTACCCCTGCGATCCAAGTAGAAAATGGAGAAATTGCTGTCCCAGAAGGACCAGGGATTGGAGTGGAAGTGGATGAAGAATTTCTTCGTTCTTTGAGTATTAGTAACTATGTGAAGTCCTATCATTAGAAATTACTTCTGCTCTCATTTACCTGCTATGTATGATTGTTTTGCTCTCCGCAATGTTTGAAGGTCTGGAGTGGGAAACATTTAGAGGAGTTTCCTTACTTACGACAGCTTGTAGTCGCCCGCGAAATCACTCGGTCAGCTGTCGGATGGTAAACTCCCTTGGGCTGAAGCATCACCCTGTAGATCGAAAGCTATTGGATGTTGCACTCAAATTCATTGATTCTGTAATAAGGATGACTCCAATTGCTCACAATAAAGAGCAGGAGGGTTGAATTATGAATAAAAAGGAATATTACGTAAATATCGGCACAAGGGAAATTTCGATTAATCATGATGCAAATAATGATGATTTCATTATCGAAGCTAGTAATGAAGAAGTAATGGCGCTGCGTGAAGTGTTTGAGGAAATTTATAATTCAGATATGCGTTCTTTCTTCAGATCTCATGTCACTGCTGTACCTTATCATCTAGATGAAGCTAATGATGAATATGATGAAGGAATGAAGACTGCATTTCGAATGATTTATAACCTAGGAAATGAAGAATCGAGACAGCAAATTGAAGAGATGGGTGTTTTGGAGGATCTTACTGAATAAGGAAGTAAAGTAAAATGAAAGTAGATGATCGAAAATATCTAGAAATTCATTTTACACCTCAGAAACTTTACGATTTCCTTCGTACGACTCTTGGATGAGCTGTCAGATCATCGCAAAAAAGCTTGTAGAGAAAAGAATCCTTCTCTACAAGCATTATTTGTTCTTACTAACAAGCGAATCTTACTGGTCTAGCAGGGATTGCATGTCGGGGAGTTCTTTGGCAGATTTTTGAATTTTATCTGGAACACTTATTTCTCCAATTTGATTATAGTCGCTATATATCCCATTAAGGGTTTGCTTGATGTGAGTTTTCTTGCCTTGATCGTCGATAGTAAAATTCATTTCCATATCAATCGCTGTGGGATAGTAGGACTCTTTATCAATCTTAAACGTATAATCTACATTTTTAATAGTTACGTTATCCAACAGGTCCTTCGGAAGTTTTCCTTCAGGGAATGTTTCTTTCATCGTATCTTTAAGGAGATCTTTTACATTTTCCCCTTCTGAATGGAAGGAAAGAATGTATTGACCATCCTTTTGATCTAAATCAAACTCATCTACATAATCTTGCAGCTTCTCCAATTGTTGAGCAGGTGTCTTCTGAGCCTCTGCTAATTGGTTTAACTGATCCAAATATTCCTTTGGTGCTTTCATCCACTTTTCATTGCCAGGTGAGGACATGTAAAAACCATCCTCCGTATAATATTGCTCTGTGGTCTGGCCCATCGAAGTTACATGTTGGTGAAAAGCGGCAGGGTCGATCTGGATATCTGCATCAATGGTGGTTTGCATAGGTAAGCCCCCGGGTATTTCTTTCCCGTTTACAGTCTTTTTGCTTTCCATATCGCCCATTCGGACCCATTGAACCGAATCTGCTTTCATGGAAAAGCTGTTAAGATCTTTACTTGCCGCGGTTGATTTTGAATAAATATCTGCAATTTTTGACCCTTCCGTACTGGAGCAGGCGCCCATTAATCCAATCACCAATAGGACTGACATGAGCAGCATTAATTTATGTTTCATCAAATCCTCCTTTAAAGAAGTCTCTAGTAACATATACGAGTGAAAAGGAAAAAAGTTTCATTATATACAATAATCACCTTTAGGGTTTACACTAATTCGATTACAGGAATAATAGCAGTATCAGCAAAGTAAACCAAAAAGGAATTCCAGGTTTGTATTTAGATCTGCTTATGGTACGCTTTATAAAGACGTTTCAGAACTTACGTAAGTAGTTGCTAATGAAAAGGTCTATTGCAGCTAATCAGGAATAAAAGGCAGTTGATCAAACATGAAAACATTTTACGATTTTTACCGAAATCAAGTTACGCTATCATTTGAAGATCATCCATTTTCGAGTTGTCCGAAACATGTGTGGGTCATTTGCCGGTATAAGAACCGCTGGTTACTAACAAAGCATAAGGATCGTGGGATTGAATTTCCTGGTGGTAAAGTTGAAGAAGGAGAGACACCAGAACAAGCGGCCGTTAGAGAAGTAAAAGAAGAAACAGGTGCAGAAGTTCTTGATTTGAACTACATTGGTCAATATCATGTAGCCGGCAAAGGCGGGACGATTATTAAGAATGTATATTTTGCTACGATTTCAGAATTAGTGGTACAGGAGCATTACTTTGAAACGCTTGGTCCCGTTTTATTTGAAAGGCTGCCGGAAACCATGGCTTCTAATGATCGTTTTAGTTTTATGATGAAGGATGAAGTGCTTCCGCAATGCATGGAGTACATCCAAACGAAAATTGAAAATGAACTCTAACCAAAGAAGGCAGGCAATCTCATGATTGCCTGCCTTCTTATTTTAAAATGTGAAGAGATTAAATCATAAATTTTTTATCCTTGATAAACAGGTCCTGCTTGCTTAATTTCAGAACTTGCCTTAGTGAATTTCTTAAAGTTGCTATGAAACTTCCCGGCTAATTCTTTGGCCTTTAAATCATATTGTTCAGGATCTTTCCAAGTCTTTCTCGGGATTAACACTTCGCTTGGAACTCCTGGGCAATGAGCTGGAATATTCAATCCAAACACAGGATCCTGATATGTTTCTACGGAATTTAATTCGCCTTCAAGTGCCGCGTGAATCATTGCTCTAGTATAAGAGAGATTCATGCGTTCACCTTCGCCGTAGGCTCCACCTGTCCAGCCTGTATTAACGAGATAAACATCAGAGTTAAACTGATCAATTTTTTCCCCAAGCATTTCAGCGTAAGCAGAGGGTGCAAGCGGAAGGAATGGGGAACCGAAGCATGCTGAGAACGTTGCTTGAGGAGAAGTAACTCCACGTTCCGTTCCTGCAAGTTTACTTGTGTAACCGCTTAAGAAATGGTACATAGCTTGTTCTTTAGTAAGTTTACTAATAGGAGGCAGCACCCCTGTAGCATCTGCTGTAAGAAAAATAATCGTATTCGGATGACCGGCAATACTTGGCTGCACAATGTTTTGAATATGCTCTAATGGATAAGCGGCTCTCGTATTCTCTGTCAGCGAAGTATCATTATAGTCAGGGACATGAGAAGACTCATCGAGTACTACATTTTCAAGTACAGAACCAAAGTGAATCGCATCAAAGATCTGCGGCTCTTTTTCCTTTGAAAGGTTGATGCACTTTGCGTAGCATCCGCCTTCAATATTAAATACGCCGTGGTTGGACCAGGCATGTTCATCGTCCCCGATTAAGCGGCGTCCGGGATCTGCAGACAGCGTTGTTTTACCTGTGCCGGACAGTCCGAAAAACAAGGCCACATCTCCTTCTGGCCCCACGTTTGCTGAACAATGCATAGGGAGTATGTTCTTTTGAGGCAGTAAATAGTTCATCACTGAGAAAATAGATTTCTTAATTTCGCCTGCATATTCCGTACCGCCAATTAAAACAATACGGTGCTTGAAAGAGACCATAATAAAAGCTTCAGAGTTAGTGCCGTCTATTTCGGGTTCGGCTTTAAAGGTAGGGGCCGAGACTACAGTGAATTCAGCCTCATGTTCCTGCTTATCTTCCTCTTCTAATGGAATAAACATTTGTCGTGAAAATAAGTTGTGCCAGGCGAATTCATTGATTACTTGAATGGGAAGGCGGTATTTCTTATCAGCGCCGGCATATCCTTTGAAAACATATAATTCGTTTCTGTCTTTTAAGTATTCTAGGACTTTATGATACAGGTTTACAAAAGTATCTTCATCAATAGACTGGTTGATATTTCCCCAGTCTACTTTTGACTCGGAGTCTTCATCTTTAACAATAAATTTGTCTTTGGGTGATCTTCCAGTATAAGCACCAGTAGTGGCTTGAATAGCGCCTTGATCAGTTAAGGTACCCTCATTACGGGAAAGAATCTTTTTTACCAGTTGTGGTACTGATAATTGGTGCTGTACATGTTCTTCTGCTAATAATTGGTTCAATTCAGACATTTGGTTAATGGCACTCATATGTGTCTTCCCGCCTTTATAAAAAATTTAAATAAAGCATTGAGTTTTTTCTGACCATTAGTATAACACATTGCTTTTAATAATCCATACTAATAATCAAAAACATAATTTTCTTTGTTAATGATGATTCTGTATCCTCATTATACTCTTAACCCTGTTGTATGTCAGTTACTTCCTGTACCTTTCTTTCCTTATAGAATAAGATCATTATTGCCTCAGGGGATAAAGGGGTTAATAAATTTTCAAAACCACAATAAACATCGTTCATAGTGGTTTTATTGACATTAACAGGGTATTTCGATACGATAATTTCGAACGGAAACTCTCTTATCCAGAGTTGGTGGAGGGACAGGCCCTTTGAAACCCGGCAACCCGTCATTTGTTAATGGCACGGTGCTAACCTGAAGCAAGGACTGGTACCCAGTTACTTGGACGATAAGAGCGAAAGGATGCAGCCCCTTTCCTCTAGTAAGGAAGGGTTTTTTCTTTTTTTAAGGGAAATATTCGTCACGGCTGTGTAAGACAGCTACACCTATGTTTATTCTATTAGGTGGTGACATGGACGTATGTTCCACATATAAATGAAGACTTGTTAGTTTCTACACACATACTGGTAAAGAGTTCCGTCTACTATTCGTGTCATGTTGAAGGAGGAGTTTTAGAGAATGTCAGCCAATCGTCGGTTATTTACATCAGAATCCGTAACAGAAGGTCATCCTGATAAAATTTGTGATCAGATCTCTGATGCCATCTTAGACGAAATTTTAAAGAACGACCCTAATGCAAGAGTGGCTTGTGAAACCACGGTAACCACAGGTCTTGTGCTCGTATCTGGTGAAATTAGCACAAATACTTATGTAGATATTCCTGCAATTGTGCGTAAGACTATCAAAGATATTGGCTACACCCGGGCTAAGTATGGATTTGATGCGGACACCTGTGCCGTTTTGACAGCTATTGACGAGCAATCCCCGGATATTGCCGGCGGAGTAGATGTAGCGTATGAAGCTAGAGAAGGGCAAATGAGCGATCAAGAAATTGACTCAATTGGCGCTGGGGATCAAGGACTGATGTTTGGTTATGCAAATAATGAAACAAAAGAGCTTATGCCTCTCCCCATTTCGCTTGCTCACCAATTATCTAAACGGTTATCCGATGTCCGCAATGATGGAACGCTTGAATATTTGCGACCGGATGGTAAAACACAGGTGACCATCGAGTATGATGAAAATGATCTGCCGAAAAGGGTAGATACGATTGTTATTTCTACTCAGCACGCAGAAGAAATTACGCTCGAGCAGATTCAATCTGATTTGAAAAAACACGTAATCGAGCCCGTAGTCCCAGGAAAATTAATTGACAAGGAAACAAAGTACTTTATTAATCCTACAGGGCGCTTTGTCATCGGGGGGCCACAGGGTGATGCGGGCCTTACCGGTCGAAAGATTATCGTGGATACTTATGGAGGCTACGCTCGTCACGGCGGGGGAGCATTCAGCGGGAAAGACGCGACTAAAGTAGACCGTTCCGCAGCGTATGCGGCAAGGTATGTAGCCAAGAACATTGTAGCTGCCGGGCTGGCAGATTCATGTGAAGTTCAGCTTGCCTATGCGATCGGAGTAGCTCAGCCAGTTTCAATTTCCATCAATACTAATGGTTCAGGAAAAGTTTCTGAAGAGGCACTTGTCGAAGCAGTGCGTCATTTATTTGATCTCCGCCCTGCCGGAATTATCAAAATGCTTGATCTTCGACGTCCAATCTATCGCCAAACAGCTGCTTACGGGCACTTTGGCCGAACAGATATTGAGTTTCCGTGGGAGAAAACAGATAAAGCAGAAGAGCTGAACAGTTATCTAAACCAATAAATACTCGCATCGTTCTTGGGTAAATTTCAAGAACGATGTTTTTTTTAGGGAATATTACATAAAATGACCAATATAGGCTCTCGAAGAGGTAATTGATTTATGGTATAATTTTGACTCGTAAGTTTAGACAGCAAAAAAGAAAGTGAGGAACGTCTATGTGTGGATTTATTGGAATGATTAGAGATCTTCCTTCCCTCCCTGATGACGAACAACAAGCGACGTTCAAATATCGCAATGATTTAATTACTCATCGTGGACCTGATGATGAAGGTTTCTTTCACGATGATTATATATCCTTTGGGTTTCGAAGATTAAGCATTATTGATATTGAAAGTGGTCACCAGCCACTGAGCTATGAAAATGACCGTTACTGGATGGTTTTTAACGGGGAAATTTATAATTATGTAGAACTACGAGAAGAGTTAATAGAGCAGGGTGCCACATTTGCAACCGAATCGGATACAGAAGTGATTGCAGCTCTGTTTCATCAGAAAAGAGAACGTGCCTTTCAGGAATTACGAGGTATGTTTGCTATCCTTATTTGGGACAAGCAGGAACAAACGCTTTATGGTTCAAGAGATCCGTTCGGTATTAAGCCGCTTTTTTATGCTTCCGAAGAAGATGGAATGTTCTTTGCTTCTGAGAAAAAAAGCCTGACCGTGGCTAAACAAAATGAAGTAGTGAACACGGATGCGCTTCAGCATTACTTAAGTTATCAATTTGCACCTGAACCGATGACCTTAACAGAAGGTATTCATAAAGTTGAACCTGGTCATTATTTCGTTAAGAAGCCGGGAGAATCTATCGAGTTTCATCGCTATTTCCACGCAACCTTTCAGCCTAAATTAATGAGCAAGACTGATTGGATCAGCAAGATTCAAGATGTGATGTTTGATTCGGTAAATAAACATATGAGAAGTGACGTTCCTGTAGGTTCTTTTCTGTCTGGAGGCATTGACTCTACTATTATTGTCGCCATGGCGAAGCAATTTAATCCTAATATTAAAACCTTCTCCGTAGGGTTTGAACGAGAAGGCTACTCCGAAGTAGATGTAGCGAAAGAAACTGCTGAAAAATTAGATGTAGAGAATATTTCTTATATGATTACACCAGAAGAATATGTGCAGAAGCTTCCTAAGATCATGTATCATATGGATGATCCATTAGCTGATCCTGCCTGTGTGCCGCTTTATTTTGTTGCCCGTGAGGCACGTAAGCACGTCACTGTTGTGCTTTCCGGTGAAGGCAGCGATGAACTGTTTGGTGGATATAATATTTACCGTGAGCCGGAGTCACTGAAAGCATTTCAGCATATTCCCAGCACCCTTCAGAAGATGATTGGAAAAGTAGCGGACGTGCTGCCTGAAGGAGTTCGAGGAAAGAGCTTCTTACAAAGGGGAACCACACCACTTAAAGACCGTTATATCGGAAACGCTAAAATGTTTGAAGAAGCAGAGAAACAAGCGCTCCTTAAAGACTACCGTCATGAACTGCCTTATCAAAAGGTGACTGAATCTCTCTATCAAAATGCGGGTTCATATGATCTGGTTAACCAAATGCAGTATATAGATATCCACACTTGGATGCGCGGAGATATTCTCCTGAAAGCTGATAAAATGACGATGGCGCATTCTCTTGAGCTGCGTGTTCCTTTCCTGGATAAAGAAGTGTTTAAAGCCGCAAGGGAAATTCCAGTAGATCTTAAAATTGCTGATGGTACAACGAAGAGTATTTTACGGCAAGCTTCCAGAGGGATTATTCCTGATCATGTCTTGGACCGTAAAAAACTTGGTTTCCCTGTCCCAATTCGTCATTGGCTAAAAGATGAATTGAATGAATGGGCGAGAACGTTAATTCAAGAAAGCGAAACGAGTTATCTTATTGACAAGCCATACATTCTGAATCTTTTGGAAGCCCATTGTCAGGGGAAAGGCGACTACAGCCGCAAGATTTGGACAGTCCTAATGTTTATGCTGTGGCACCAAATTTATATCGAAAGAAAAATTCCGTTAGAAGATTTAATGGAAGAAGATAAAACAAGAAGCAAGCTTACGGCTTCGAGATCGTAATTGCTTGCTTCCCCATTTGCACCCATGCTTCTTTGAAGCTTTTAATGGGTGCTTTTTTTGTTCGATTTAATGGATCATTAAAATAGATAGAATCCTTATCGTATCCAGTCACCACAACGGAATGTTCTTTTCTTGTGATCTGCTGCTTTCCATTTGGAGTGATCCAGGTTTGAAAATAGGATTTTTTCAGCTTTTTATAATCTGAGTTAATAATCACCCAAACCGGCTGCCCTTGATTTAAGTACTCTAATAGCTGAGAAAAGTCCTGGCCGGTAAAATCGATTGCTCTTTCATCAAAATAGTTTTGAGCAAGCTCCAAAATAGGTTTGTGATAAACTCCCAGTCCTGGATTTTTCAACGTGTACATATCTCCCACAAACCCATCATTTGGGTCACCATAGTACACTTCTCCCTTTGAAATATGCAATTTTGCAGGGTTCTTCTTAACTTCATCTGCCAAAGTCAGCTTATCCATTTCGACACCATTAAACTTAAAGAGCATAGTTAAACTGGTGACCTCACAGCCTCGGGGCAATTCAGGGAACTGCTCTACAAGGGGGACATGCAATTGAATAGAGGAAGAGAGTGGTTCGCCTTCTGCTGTCTGCAGGTTCTTATCATTCCCCTCCCTGGACAAAGCTTCGGTTTCCTGACCAGCGATATAGGCAGAATAGAATGCTTTACTCTTAGCTGCCCAATGGTATTCAAAGGAGAAATAGAGTAGAATACAAACGCTCACTAAGAAAAATAACCGGCTATAAAGCAAGGCCTTCCTTTTAAGGGAGGGCACAAGCTTTCGGGAATGCATAGATAAATATATCGCGGCAGATAAACTGAATAGTAATAAAAAAGTGCTCATAGAAGCAGATCACCTGTCTAACATTTCTTTATAGTAGCGCCCTTTTTCAACATAACTTTGCCGGATGCGGTCGAGTTCTTTATAATCTTCTTCATTTAATTCCCGGATCACTTTCGCTGGTCTGCCGAATGCAAGTGTATTAGCTGGGATCACTTTCCCTGGAGGCACAAGGCTGCCAGCACCGATAAAAGCATTTTCTCCAATTTCTGCCCCATCCAATATGATGGACCCCATACCAATTAAGGCATTTTTCTTAATACAGGCAGAATGAAGAGTAACTTGGTGCCCAACGGTTACGCCGTCTTCAATAATTAATGGCTGGCCTGGACTTTGATGGAGCATGCTTAAATCTTGGACATTGACTTGTTCTCCTATTTTGACGGGAGCAACATCCCCTCGGATGACGGTTTTAAACCAAACGCTCGAACCCTTTCCAATCACCACGTCCCCAGTGATGACCGCATCTTCAGCGGTAAAGGCAGTGGGGTCAATTTGAGGCATCTTTCCTTTATATTCGCAAATCATTATAAACCCCCTTATAATATGACTATGTACAGTATAGCAAATATAGTTTTGTTTTAAGGGGAAGAAGTCATGAAAAAAGTAGTAAAGTGCAATAACCCTGTGGGTACTATTATTCTTGTCCATGGTGCATTTGAACATGCAGGGCGTTACCATGAGCTTGCCAAGCGATTTCATGAGGATGGCTTTAACGTTATTTATGGTGATCTTCCTGGGCAAGGTGATACTCCGGGATTAAAAGGTCATATTAAACGTTTTGATATTTACATACAAACCATTAGAGGTTGGATTTTTGAAGCGGATGACCAAGTTCCCTTATTCCTATTAGGTCATAGTATGGGCGGGACTGCGGTGATACGAGCGATGGAAGAATTGAAACCCTCCGTCTCCGGAGTCATTCTCTCGTCTCCTGCAGCGGGAATAATGAATGGACCATCCAAACCTATGGAAGTAATATCGCATATTTTAAATGCAATCTGGCCATCATTACGAGTGAAATCTCCTTTAAATCCTCACTTAGTAACAAGGAACGAGACGGTGAGCACCAGGGATCAGGAAGATGTATTAATTCTTGATCGCGTATCAGTAAGGTGGTATCGTGAGTTTCGCAAGGCAATTCAAGAGGCTTTTGATTATATTGATCAGTTTCCGGATGTACCGCTGTTAGTGATGCAGGCGGGAGAGGATTATATTGTCGATCAAAGTAAAACACTAGAGTGGTTTCATAAAATAGCTGTAAAAGAAAAAACCTATAAAGAATGGGAAGGTTTTTATCACGAACTTTTTAATGAGCCAGATAGTGAAAAAGTTTACCAATACACTCTGCAGTTCTTACAACAACAATTAATTAAACCATAGATAGGAGGATCTATCTTGTCTGGACAAGTTCCGCACAATTCAGTTAAATTGATGGTTCGAGTTTATCGAACGATATTCCCACGCGTCCATCAAGAATTAGATCAGTGGATAAATAAAGCACAGACCATCCCGAACCAGGAATTACGAAGCCAAGCGCTGGCCAGCATTAAAGAGAAAACTTTTCATTGTGAAGGGGGTTCTATTTACGCATTATTGGCAGGTGAAAAGTGGGAGGAAGCTATCCGTTTTATCGTCGCTTATCAGACAATCAGCGACTATTTGGATAACCTGTGCGACCGCAGTACTTCCATGGACCCCAAAGACTTTCGTATGCTGCACCAGGCGATGACCGATGCCTTAACACCAGGAAATGCGCTGAAAGACTATTATTATTATCGTGCTGATAAGGATGATGGGGGTTATTTACATGCGCTGGTAAACACTTGTCAAACGGTGCTGAAAAGCTCAGACACCTATTCATTTGTATCTGACCATACAGTTAAGCTGGGTGGATTGTATAATGATCTTCAAGTACATAAACATGTAATTGAAGAAGAACGGATTCCGCGATTAAAAGAATGGTTTGAAAACCATCAAGCAAGCTGGCCAAACCTGGAATGGTATGAGTTCTCTGCCTGTACGGGATCTACATTAGGGATATTCTGTCTCGTCTCTTATACTTTGGGAGGAGCGATGGATAAGCCGCTGGCTGAACAAATAGAAAAGAGTTACTTTCCTTTTATGCAGGGACTTCACATTCTGCTTGATTATTATATAGATCAGCAGGAAGACCTTGAAGAAGGGGATTTAAACTTTTGCTCTTATTATGCTCACGAAGAAGAAATGAAGAACCGCTTCAAGTTTTTTGTGGAGCAGACGAATCAAGAAGTTCAGAAACTTCCTGATGCGAAGTTCCACCACATGATCCATACAGGTCTGGTTGGTATGTATTTAGCTGATCGTAAAGTAGGCAGGCTCTCCAATGCGAAGAGCTTTGTTAAGGATCTGCTGAAGGTAAGCGGAAAGAAAGCCACCTTCTTTTATCTTAATACGAAAATGTACCATAAATTAAAGCCGGAGCGGCCTGTGTAGGTCCTCAGGCTTTAATTTTTTCTATGGCAACAACAAATGGCGGGTTATTTCTTTGGTTAAGAAAATTGTATTGCAGCACATGGAAAGAGTTTTGATCCAGTTGCTTTACAAAGTCAAGAATGGCATTTTTTTCTTCTCGCCCTCCAGGATGTCCGTGGTAAATAACGAGTACGATGAGGCCGTTCTTATTTAAATTAGCGAGTAAGTGTTTTAACGATGAGATAGTCTCCGTCGGTGTAGTAACAATTGATTTATCGCCG
This sequence comes from uncultured Bacillaceae bacterium, assembly GCA_963739045.1. GTDB lineage: Bacteria > Bacillota > Bacilli > Bacillales > Halobacillaceae > Halobacillus_B. The sequence goes on from CAVTYY010000004.1 coordinate 601,386, forward strand.
CCTGGGAGATAGCCCAAGTTGAAAATCGCTCCCTGTAAAGAAGATAAATGAGCGGAAGAAATGTATTTCATACAGTTTCCATGACTATCTTGAACCAGCTGGACTCGATCTTCTATTCCATTCTCTTTTAAGCGGTGGCTCGTTGAATCAATGGCCTGTGCTTGAATATCAAATCCATATACGCGGCCAGTTTCCCCTACCAGATTTGCAAGAAATACCGTATCATGTCCATTTCCACATGTACCATCGATAGCGATGTCTCCTTCTTTTAGAGCTTCTTTCATTAGCGCGTGTGCGTAAGGTAATACTTTTTTTAAGGTCATCAGTCTAGGTTCCTTTTCATGGATAAATTTCCCATCCTCAAGTTTGTAGATGAAGGTGGTGGAAGTTGAGCAAGGGATGCATCTTAATTCTAACATCTGCCTGCTGCGATCACACGACCTTTAGCTTAAGGTGATGAGGGTTCCTTATGGTTATAGAAGCGAGCTCAGCTTGACAAAGAGGGGTTCTTTCATTAATATACGGTTATACATGCAAAGACGTGGAAAAGGAGTAGTAATAAAGTTTCAAGTCCTAGAGAGTTAGCGGTCGGTGAAAGCTAACCTTGAACTTTATGAACTCGCCTTGGATGTCGCAGAAGTGAACTCAGATGGTAGCTTTTGCCGGTTTCAATCACCGTTATCGATTTCAAGTGAACGTGAATGGTCACGTTAATTTGGGTGGTACCGCGGGAATAAAGCTTCTCGTCCCATTTTTGGGATGAGAGGCTTTTTTTATATTTAAGAGAGAGAACAGGAGGAAAGAAAATGGCTTTCGATCATAAGACAATTGAAAAGAAATGGCAGAATTACTGGCTTTCTAATAAGACTTTCCAAACAGATAGTCAGTCAGATAAAGAGAAATTTTATGCCCTTGATATGTTCCCATACCCATCCGGTGCCGGCCTGCACGTTGGCCACCCGGAAGGATATACAGCAACAGACATTCTTTCTAGAATGAAGCGTATGCAAGGATTTGAGGTGCTGCATCCAATTGGCTGGGATGCGTTTGGTTTGCCGGCAGAACAGTACGCTCTGGATACAGGGAATGATCCTGAAGAATTCACTGAGCAGAATATTCAAACCTTTCGCAGGCAAATCCAGGAGCTTGGTTTTTCCTATGATTGGGATCGTGAAGTAAATACGACTGATCCCCATTATTATAAATGGACACAGTGGATCTTTCTTAAGCTTTACGAAAAAGGTCTTGCCTATATTGATGAAGTAGCTGTGAACTGGTGCCCTGCTCTTGGAACAGTACTTGCAAACGAGGAAGTCATTGATGGAAAAAGTGAGCGAGGCAGCCATCCGGTTGAGCGCCGTCCGATGAAACAGTGGATGTTAAAGATCACCGCCTATGCAGATCGCTTACTTGATGATTTAGAGGAACTTGATTGGCCGGAAAGCATTAAAGATATGCAGCGTAACTGGATTGGCAAGTCAGAAGGAGCTGAAGTCACTTTCGACATTGAAGGTCATTCACTTTCTTTTGATGTGTTTACTACTAGACCTGATACGCTGTTTGGAGCAACTTATGCAGTGCTTGCGCCAGAACACCCATTAGTGAAAGATGTAGTCACCGAAGACCAGCAGAATTCAGTAGCAGCTTATCTTGAGAAATCTCAAAATAAGAGCGATCTTGAACGTACGGACTTAGCGAAAGATAAAACCGGCGTTTTCACAGGAGCTTATGCAGTCAATCCTATTAATGGCAGCAAGTTACCTATTTGGGTAGCTGATTATGTATTGATGAGTTATGGAAGTGGAGCAATTATGGCTGTTCCTGCTCATGATGAGCGGGACTATGAATTCGCTCGGAAATATGACCTTGCCATTACAGAGGTAGTGGAGGGTGGTAATACTGCAGAAGAGGCTTATACAGGTGACGGGAAACATGTAAACTCTGATTTCCTAAACGGTCTTGAAAAAGAAGAAGCCATTGAAAAAGCCATTGAATGGCTGGAAACAAATCAAAAAGGAACGAAGAAAACGACGTATCGCTTGCGAGATTGGTTATTCAGCCGCCAGCGCTACTGGGGTGAACCTATTCCTATTATTCATTGGGAAGATGGATCAATTTCGCCAGCCGCTGAATCAGAGCTTCCAGTCGAGCTTCCGAAAACGACTGAAATTAAACCTTCTGGTACTGGAGAATCTCCGCTTGCGAATATCGATGATTGGGTGAACGTCGTGGATTCTGAGACCGGAATGAAAGGACGCCGGGAAACGAATACTATGCCGCAATGGGCAGGCAGCTGCTGGTACTATCTACGTTACATTGATGCGCATAATGATGAAGTCTTTGCGGATTATGACAAGCTGAAAAAATGGCTGCCTGTAGATGTGTATATTGGTGGCGCCGAGCATGCGGTACTACATCTGCTGTATGCAAGATTTTGGCATAAAGTGCTTTATGATGCAGGCGTCGTCCCTACAAAAGAACCGTTCCAAAAACTATTCAATCAGGGTATGATTCTGGGTGAAGGAAATGAAAAAATGAGCAAATCTAAAGGGAATGTGGTTAACCCGGATGATATCGTAGCTACTCATGGAGCGGATACGCTTAGATTATATGAAATGTTTATGGGTCCGCTGGATGCTTCGATTGCCTGGTCAACGAATGGCCTTGATGGAGCAAGACGGTTCCTAGACCGTGTTTGGCGTTTGTTTACTGAAGAGGGTGAACTGTCAACAAAGATTCATTCTAATAGTGAAGACGGTACTCTTGATAAGGTATATCATGAAACGGTCCAGAAAGTTACAGACAATTTTGAAGCTTTGCGCTTCAATACAGGGATTTCGCAAATGATGGTTTTTGTCAATGAAGGTTATAAGGCAGAAGAGATTCCAAAAGGATTTGCAGAAGGTTTCGTAAAGCTGCTTTCCCCGATAGCACCGCACATTGCTGAAGAACTTTGGAACAAATTAGGTCATGAAGAAACCATTAGTTATGAACCATGGCCAGACTATGATGCCTCTAAACTTGTGGAGGACGAAGTGGAGATTGTTGTTCAAGTTATGGGGAAAGTTCGAGCTAAACTTAAAGTTAGTCAAGAAGCGTCAAAAGAAGACTTAGAGAAAACGGCACTTGAGAATAACCAAGTACAGGAATGGCTGGAAGGAAAAACGGTTCGTAAAGTCATCGTCGTACCTGGAAAACTTGTCAATATAGTCGCGAATTAAAGGTAGAACGTATAAGCCTTCAGTAACTTGATCGATGAACAGGAAGTTAGAACTCAAGGATGGGATATTCAACAGGAATAATTAGAAGCATTAACATCCTGTATTTCTAAATCAAGCAAACCCGGACCAATGAGAAGAAATGGTTCGGGTTTGCTTATGAAATAAATTCTTTTGTCACTATTCAATTGTAGTATGAGCCATTTTCTTGACTTGGATAAATAAATCAATAAAATAGGTCATGTTAGATTAAATAAGGAGGGGAATCTCATGAGTGAAATTAATCAAATGAAACCTGAGCAACTTGAAAAGCTCTTGGATAATAATTCGAAAATTAATGTTATAGATGTAAGGGAAGACGAGGAAGTAGCCCAGGGAATGATCCCCACTGCTAAGCATATCGCTTTAGGAACAATTCCAGAGTCTACGGACAGTCTCGATAAAGAACAAGAATATGTAATGGTGTGCCGTTCTGGCAAACGAAGTATGAATGCTTCCGAATATCTAAAAGCTCAAGGCTTCCGTAAAGTCCATAATCTAGAAGGTGGAATGCTGGATTGGAACGGGGAGCTAGTGTTTTACTAGGAGAGGTTGAAAATGGAATGGTTGATTCTGATTTTTGCAGCAATTATTGTAACTATCCTAGTTAAACGATTAGTTCTTGGACTTTCAATTAAACCTATGAAAGATAAAGAGTTCAGCACAGAAGATTATTGCGTCATCGATATAAGAGATTACATTGCTTCATATCGAGCTCCTTATCCTGGTGCTGAAAACATCCCATTAAGCTATTTGCCAAGGCAGCTTAATCAACGTTTTGAATGCACCAAACAAATTTTGTTAATTACAGATGATAAACGCGGGGCAAAGTTAGCTGCTAAGTTGATTCATAAGAAACGGCCAGCTTCCATCTATTATATTAAGCCTGCTTCTTAAAAAGGCGGGATTAAAAAATATTTAATAAATACCCGGACCCATGTTTAACAGTGGTTCGGTTTTTTATTGTCTAGCAATTTATAATAGTCTTTGGGTAATGAAGAGAGTGCTTTCTTGCCGGCTCTCTTGTTTTTGAAGGATTCCGCTAGATTAGGGGTTTTTACTCCACTAAACTATTAATCTAGAAGAATTATTAAATGAATGTTGACTTATTATTTTTAAGGGTGTATTATTAAAAACGTTGCTTATTTAAGCAGGAAATAGTTTTATTAAGTCAAAGTAAAATTTTAATTTTGATTTTATGTTTTGTATTGACACAATCTATCGAATTGTGCTAGAATTTATTTACTGTCGATAAGGGCAGCACTTGATCTTTGAAAACTGAACGAACCAACCAGTACGTCAAGATATTCTTTCTATTATATAGAAGGAATTCAAACAAAGCACATTCGGTGTGCAAATGAGCAAGACAAACTTTTTCACTTTTATGGAGAGTTTGATCCTGGCTCAGGACGAACGCTGGCGGCGTGCCTAATACATGCAAGTCGAGCGCGGGAAGCGAGCAGATCCTCTTCGGAGGTGATGCTCGTGGAACGAGCGGCGGACGGGTGAGTAACACGTGGGCAACCTGCCTGTAAGATCGGAATAACCCCGGGAAACCGGGGCTAATGCCGGGTAACACCTTTCCTCACCTGAGGAGAGGTTAAAAGATGGCTTCTTGCTATCACTTACAGATGGGCCCGCGGCGCATTAGCTAGTTGGTGAGGTAACGGCTCACCAAGGCGACGATGCGTAGCCGACCTGAGAGGGTGATCGGCCACACTGGGACTGAGACACGGCCCAGACTCCTACGGGAGGCAGCAGTAGGGAATCTTCCGCAATGGACGAAAGTCTGACGGAGCAACGCCGCGTGAACGATGAAGGTCTTCGGATCGTAAAGTTCTGTTGTTAGGGAAGAACAAGTACCGTGCGAATAGAGCGGTACCTTGACGGTACCTAACGAGGAAGCCCCGGCTAACTACGTGCCAGCAGCCGCGGTAATACGTAGGGGGCAAGCGTTGTCCGGAATTATTGGGCGTAAAGCGCGCGCAGGCGGTTCCTTAAGTCTGATGTGAAAGCCCACGGCTCAACCGTGGAGGGTCATTGGAAACTGGGGAACTTGAGGACAGAAGAGGAGAGTGGAATTCCACGTGTAGCGGTGAAATGCGTAGATATGTGGAGGAACACCAGTGGCGAAGGCGACTCTCTGGTCTGTTTCTGACGCTGAGGTGCGAAAGCGTGGGTAGCAAACAGGATTAGATACCCTGGTAGTCCACGCCGTAAACGATGAGTGCTAGGTGTTAGGGGGCTTCCACCCCTTAGTGCTGAAGTTAACGCATTAAGCACTCCGCCTGGGGAGTACGGCCGCAAGGCTGAAACTCAAAGGAATTGACGGGGGCCCGCACAAGCGGTGGAGCATGTGGTTTAATTCGAAGCAACGCGAAGAACCTTACCAGGTCTTGACATCCTTGGAACACCCTAGAGATAGGGCTTTCCCTTCGGGGACCAAGTGACAGGTGGTGCATGGTTGTCGTCAGCTCGTGTCGTGAGATGTTGGGTTAAGTCCCGCAACGAGCGCAACCCCTAATCTTAGTTGCCAGCATTCAGTTGGGCACTCTAAGGTGACTGCCGGTGACAAACCGGAGGAAGGCGGGGATGACGTCAAATCATCATGCCCCTTATGACCTGGGCTACACACGTGCTACAATGGATGGTACAAAGGGCAGCGAAGCCGCGAGGTGTAGCAAATCCCATAAAACCATTCTCAGTTCGGATTGCAGGCTGCAACTCGCCTGCATGAAGCCGGAATCGCTAGTAATCGCGGATCAGCATGCCGCGGTGAATACGTTCCCGGGCCTTGTACACACCGCCCGTCACACCACGAGAGTTGGCAACACCCGAAGTCGGTGAGGTAACCTTTTTGGAGCCAGCCGCCGAAGGTGGGGCCAATGATTGGGGTGAAGTCGTAACAAGGTAGCCGTATCGGAAGGTGCGGCTGGATCACCTCCTTTCTAAGGATTTATGAAAGGCGGAAGCGACCGTTCAGACCCGACGAACTAAGCAAGCTATCGGAAAGGCTTTCGAGCCTTGAAGAGAGATCGCTTAGAGCGCCAGGGTCTGGGAGCTGAAGCTGGACATTAAGGAAACGTACTTGGTTGGTTGTTCAGTTTTGAGAGATCAAACGATCTTTCAGCTGTGAACCTTGAAAACTGGATAAGTTAATCATAGTTTTATCGCAGGATGAAACTAGTGATGACAAGACATTCAACGAACATCGAAATTTTTTAAACGTCTTTTCACGACGATAGTTAAGTGAATAAGGGCGCACGGTGGATGCCTTGGTACTAGGAGCCGAAGAAGGACGGGACTAACACCGATATGCTCCGGGGAGCCGTAAGCAGGCTGTGAACCGGAGATTTCCGAATGGGGGAACCCGCTATTCGTAATGGAATAGCATCCTCTACTGAATACATAGGTAGAGGAAGGCAGACCCGGGGAACTGAAACATCTCAGTACCCGGAGGAAGAGAAAGCAAACGCGATTTCCTGAGTAGCGGCGAGCGAAACGGAATCAGCCCAAACCAGAAAGCTTGCTTTCTGGGGTTGTAGGACACTCCTTTGGAGTTACAAAGAAGGAAGGTAGACGAATTGATCTGGAACGATCAGCCAGAGCAGGTAACAGCCCTGTAGTCGAAACCTTTCTTCCTCCGGAGTGGATCCTGAGTACGGCGGAACACGAGAAATTCCGTCGGAATCCGGGAGGACCATCTCCCAAGGCTAAATACTCCCTAGTAACCGATAGTGAACCAGTACCGTGAGGGAAAGGTGAAAAGCACCCCGGAAGGGGAGTGAAAGAGATCCTGAAACCGTGTGCCTACAAGTAGTCGGAGCCCGTTAATGGGTGACGGCGTGCCTTTTGTAGAATGAACCGGCGAGTTACGACCGTATGCAAGGTTAAGCCGCAGAAGCGGAGCCGCAGCGAAAGCGAGTCTGAATAGGGCGAATGAGTATGCGGTCGTAGACCCGAAACCGTGTGATCTACCCATGTCCAGGATGAAGGTCAGGTAACACTGACTGGAGGTCCGAACCCACGCAAGTTGAAAATTGCGGGGATGAGGTGTGGGTAGGGGTGAAATGCCAATCGAACACGGAGATAGCTGGTTCTCTCCGAAATAGCTTTAGGGCTAGCCTCAGAATATAAAGTCTTGGAGGTAGAGCACTGATTGGACGAGGGGCCCCTATCGGGTTACCGAATTCAGTCAAACTCCGAATGCCAACGACTTTGTTCTGGGAGTCAGACCATGGGTGATAAGGTTCATGGTCGAGAGGGAAACAGCCCAGACCGCCAGCTAAGGTCCCCAAGTGTGTGTTAAGTGGAAAAGGATGTGGAGTTGCTTAGACAACCAGGATGTTGGCTTAGAAGCAGCCATCATTTAAAGAGTGCGTAATAGCTCACTGGTCGAGTGACTCTGCGCCGAAAATATACCGGGGCTAAACACACCACCGAAGCTGCGGATTGATCGTAAGATCAGTGGTAGGAGAGCGTTCTAAGGGCCGTGAAGTCAGACCGTAAGGACTGGTGGAGCGCTTAGAAGTGAGAATGCCGGTATGAGTAGCGAAAAAAGAGTGAGAATCTCTTTCACCGAAAGCCTAAGGGTTCCTGAGGAAGGCTCGTCCTCTCAGGGTTAGTCGGGACCTAAGCCGAGGCCGATAGGCGTAGGCGATGGACAACAGGTTGATATTCCTGTACCACCTCCTTTCCGTTTGAACGACGGGGGGACGCAGGAGGATAAGGAGAGCGCGCCATTGGATGAGCGCGTCCAAGCAGTGAGACGGTCGGATAGGCAAATCCGTCCGGCAACGTCAAGCTGTGATGGGGAGGGAACTAAAGTACCGAAGCTCCTGAGTTCACACTGCCAAGAAAATCCTCTAGTGAGGAAAGAGGTGCCCGTACCGCAAACCAACACAGGTAGGCGAGGAGAGTATCCTAAGGTGAGCGGGAGAACTCTCGTTAAGGAACTCGGCAAAATGACCCCGTAACTTCGGGAGAAGGGGTGCTCCTCTGCCGAGGAGCCGCAGTGAAAAGGCCCAAGCGACTGTTTACCAAAAACACAGGTCTCTGCGAAGCCGCAAGGCGAAGTATAGGGGCTGACACCTGCCCGGTGCTGGAAGGTTAAGGGGATGCGTTAGCGTAAGCGAAGCGTTGAACCGAAGCCCCAGTAAACGGCGGCCGTAACTATAACGGTCCTAAGGTAGCGAAATTCCTTGTCGGGTAAGTTCCGACCCGCACGAAAGGTGCAACGACTTGGGCACTGTCTCAACGAGAGACCCGGTGAAATTATACTATGCGTGAAGATGCGCATTACCCGCGACAGGACGGAAAGACCCCGTGGAGCTTTACTGTAGCCTGATATTGAATGTTGGTACAGCTTGTACAGGATAGGTAGGAGCCTTAGAAGCCGGAGCGCTAGCTTCGGTGGAGGCGCTGGTGGGATACTACCCTGGCTGTACGGACATTCTAACCCAGGGCCGTGATCCGGTCCGGAGACAGTGTCAGGTGGGCAGTTTGACTGGGGCGGTCGCCTCCCAAAGAGTAACGGAGGCGCCCAAAGGTTCCCTCAGAATGGTTGGAAATCATTCGCAGAGTGTAAAGGCACAAGGGAGCTTGACTGCGAGACCTACAAGTCGAGCAGGGACGAAAGTCGGGCTTAGTGATCCGGCGGTACCGTATGGAAGGGCCGTCGCTCAACGGATAAAAGCTACCCCGGGGATAACAGGCTTATCTCCCCCAAGAGTCCACATCGACGGGGAGGTTTGGCACCTCGATGTCGGCTCATCGCATCCTGGGGCTGTAGTCGGTCCCAAGGGTTGGGCTGTTCGCCCATTAAAGCGGTACGCGAGCTGGGTTCAGAACGTCGTGAGACAGTTCGGTCCCTATCCGTCGTGGGCGTTGGAAATCTGAAAGGAGCTGTCCTTAGTACGAGAGGACCGGGATGGACACACCGCTGGTGTACCAGTTGTTCCGCCAGGAGCATAGCTGGGTAGCTACGTGTGGACGGGATAAGTGCTGAAAGCATCTAAGCATGAAGCCCCCCTTGAGATGAGATTTCCCCTTACGCCAAGTAAGTAAGATCCCTCAGAGACGATGAGGTTGATAGGTCCGAGGTGGAAGCGTGGTGACACGCGGAGCTGACGGATACTAATGGATCGATGGCTTATCTATCTTGAAAAGCGGAAGCGACTGTCCAGATCCGACTGGCTAAGCAAGCTCGCAGAAAGGCTGTGGTTTTCAGCCTGGATGAGAGATCGCTTAGATCACGAGGATCTAGGAGCTGCAGCTAGACCGTAAAAAGTGAAAAGACCGATGAAAAATTTCTTGTTTGAATGTTGACTTATCCAGTTTTGAGGGTTCACCTCAAACTTAATGATGTGGTGATGAAGGCGAAGAGGTCACACCTGTTCCCATGCCGAACACAGCAGTTAAGCTCTTCAGCGCCGATGGTAGTCGGGTCGATCCCCGTGAGAGTAGGACGTTGCCACGTCATCAAAAGCCTTGGATTTTATCCAGGGCTTTTATTTTTGACTTTTTTCTACTGCTATTATGTTTTGCTGCTAAGTATTTTCTAAGTTTGCTAAATGCTGTAAACTATAATTGAAAAGTAATAACATATCCAAAAAAGAATACAAACAGCGAGGTGAAGAAATGGTTAAACTTGAAAGAAAGAGAGATACATATTTCAATTGGAAATACGCTTATTATCTTATTCTCATACCCATTGGATTTTACTTACTATCTTATAAAGAAGCAATTTCTTCTGTTCAGCAAATCATTCTAATCGCCATAATGATTTTATTAGCCGTCGTTGGAGTATTTGGTATTACAGGACGATACCAGCCAGTAAAAGTTTATGGTTACTTGTATTTAATAAGCGGCTTTCTATTTGCTTATATGGCATTAGTGTTTATTTGGTAATGAAAATTGGATAATGAGAGAATTCATGGTGGTTTGGAGGAATATTTATCGTTCTTCTCAGATGGAGTTATTCCCGCAGGAAAATGGTGCGCGGCTATTTTGATAAATTTCCTAACTCTGTTATTTATTTTCGCAGAATCCGGAGATTTTACATTATCTATCATTTAGATTGGGACCCGAGAGATCCTGTCTTATCAACTGAGGATCGGGAGATTATGCAATGGCTGTTAAATAAAGAACTGGGACGGGAAAGTGAATATCAACAAAGAAAATCGAGAAGCAGTTAAAAAACTGTTTCTCGATTTTTATATGGTCATCCCATGGCTTCCCAGGCTGCATGCATGCCGGCCACACGTCCGGTAACCATGGCAGCTGTAATATTATAACCGCCTGTATAGCCGTGGATGTCCAGAATTTCTCCGCAAAAATACAAACGTTCCATAAGTTTTGACTGCATCGTGTTTGGGACAATTTCCTTAATGGAGATCCCACCGCCAGTAACAAAAGCTTTTTCAAGAGGCTGTGAGTCATGAACTTGAACTTGAAAGTGTTTTAGGTCTCCAGTAAAGTCTCGTAACTTCTGGTTTGAAATGTTCCCCGCTTTATCTTCAGGAACAATCTGACCCTTTTGAAGCAAGTAATCCAGTAGTCGTTCCGGTACCATTCCTTTGACTAAGTTTCGAAATGACTTTTTGGGCTGTTCTTCCACTAATGCTTGAAGCTGCTGCAGTAAGTCGTGGTCTTTCTGACCGGGGAGACAATCGATCTCGATTAAGACCGGCTTATGTCCTTTCATAAACTCTTTTACAACATATTGTGAACAGCGAAGGATTGCTGGCCCAGATAACCCGAAATGAGTGAACAGCATGTCCATTTGGTGGGTAATGATAGCTTTCCCTTTTTTATTTAATACCGATACATTTACATCTCTTAGGGCTAAGCCTTGCAAAACCTTTTCTTTAATAAAAGATTCATTGGAAATGAGAGGGACTTCTGTAGGAAATAGTTCGGTAATGGTATGACCGGCTTTCTTTGCCCATGCATAACCATCACCAGTGGAGCCCGTATGGGGAACAGCTTTTCCACCTACAGCTAGAATGACTGATCGGGTAGTAATTTTCTCTTGAGATTGCAGGATAACCTGGTGCTCCTGCTCACCGTAATGGATAGCTTTTACTGGGGTTTTTGTGCGTATTTCTACATTCAGCTCTCGTAAACGGTCCAGCAAGGCATTAACGACGTCTTTTGCTTTATTGCTGACCGGAAACATGCGGCCGTGGTCTTCTTCTTTTAAGGCTACTCCAAGCCCTTCAAAGAAGTCGATAATATCGTAGTTATTAAATACGGAAAACGGACTGTAAAGAAATTTACCATTCCCGGGAATATGTTTGATCACTTCTTCTTCAGGAAGCCGGTTGGTCACATTGCACCTTCCTCCACCAGAAATTGCAAGCTTGGTTCCAAGTTTATTTCCTTTATCGATTAATAAAGTTTTGACCCCTTGTTCAGCTGCAGCGATGGCTGCCATTAATCCGGAAGGGCCGCCTCCTATTACTATTACCTGGTATGTCATGAGGTTCTTCCTTTCTTTTTAAACCTAAATCAGTTGTTTTGTCTCTATTTATGATAAAATAGATGCGGTCGAATCTACAATAAAATTGAAGGTGAATCTAATAATATGTCGAAAATTTTAAAAGGTACAATGCTTTTGACAGGGGCAACATTTCTGTCTAAGCTTTTAGGTATGATTTATACGATTCCATTTGCACAAATGGTAGATCCAAGCGGTATGGATCTATATTTTTATGCTTATACACCATACAACATTCTGCTAAGTGTTTCTACCTTGGGAGTACCACTTGCTGTATCGAAGTTTGTATCTAAGTATAATTCTCTGGGTGACTACCAGACAAGCCGGCGAATTTTAAAAACAGGAATGCAGCTGATGGCCGTTTCAGGTATTGTGGCCTTTTTGATCCTGTTTTTCGGTTCTCATCAAATGGCCATCTGGACATTAGCGAATGACGCGACGCAAAAAAGCATTGAGGATACCGCGATGGTTATACGGATGGTTAGCTTTGCCTTAATCATTATCCCCAGCATGAGTATTGTCCGCGGGTTCTTTCAGGGAAATGAATCGATGGCTCCCACGGCGGTGTCTCAAGTGATTGAACAAATTGTCCGCATCGTTTTTCTACTAGCTGCCGTCTTCATCATCCTTGATATCCTTCATGGTGCGACTACTTTGGCGGTAGGATTTGCCACATTTGCAGCTTTTATTGGCGGTGTCGCTTCTATTGCAGTACTTTTTTATTACTGGAAAAGAAGAAAACCGCATCTGGACCGCATGCTTGAGCAGCAGGGCGAGACGCAAGAAGTTTCAAACGGGGCGATGATCAAAGAACTTTTAGGTTATGCGGGTCCGTTTGTCCTTGTTGGGATAGCCACACCGCTTTATCAATTTGTTGATCAGATGACCTTCAATGATGCGATGGCAGCGGCAGGCTTAAGTGACCTTGCAGATGGTTCAATTTCAGCGATCAATTTTCTTAGCCATAAGCTGGTCATTATTCCTGTTACTTTAGGAATAGGGTTATCTCTCGCTATTCTGCCTGCAATCACCAAAGCGTTTACCAATAATCAAAGAGCCCAATTGTTCCGCCAGATTAATCAAGCATTAGAAATTGTGGCATTATTAATTCTACCTGCTATTATCGGCTTGTCTATTGTAGCATATGAAGCCTATGGCACATTTTATGGAGTGGACAATTTAGATTATTATGGCGGGCTGTTAAGATGGTATGCACCTGTCGGTTTGTTCTTTGCTCTCTACACCGTAACTGCGTCGATTTTACAAGGAATTAATCGGCAGAACTTTGCTGTCATCAGCCTGGGCACAGGCTTGCTAATTAAGATTTGCACAAACTCCTGGCTGGTGCTTATGCTCGGAGCCAAAGGGGCAATCGTTGCCACGGGGCTTGCAGTAGCCTCAGCAGTCATTCTGAATCTGTATAAAATTCAAAGAGCCATAAACTTTTCTTACAAGCAACTATTCAAACGCACGCTGCTAATCTCTATCCTAACCACCGTCATGGGCTTCGCTGTGTGGGCAGTCAAATGGACGATGAGTTTAGGTATGGACCCGATGAATAACAGAGTCCATGCACTGGTTATTCTAATTATTAGTGTAGCAGTGGGAGGATTGGTCTACTTATTTCTTGCCTATAAAACAACATTGCTTGAGCGAATTATGGGAGGCAGAATTTCTAAATTAGATAAGTGGCTGAAACGTAATTAAGGAGGGAATCGCATGCGCATAGATAAACTGCTCGCCAATATGGGTTATGGTACCCGTAAGGAAGTAAAAACATTGTTAAAAGGCGGAAGCGTCCGTGTAAACGGAAAAGCCGAAAAGAATGGGAAGACACATGTAGATCCAAAGAATGATCAGATAACTTTACTTGGGGAAGTTATAGAGTATCGAGAGTATATTTACCTCATGATGAATAAACCTGGAGATTTAGTATCAGCTACTGAAGATGCCAATGATATGACAGTAGTTGATATTCTGCAGCCTGAAGATCAAGTATTCAAACCCTTTCCTGTAGGGCGGCTGGATAAAGACACAGAAGGTCTGCTCCTGATTACGAACGACGGAAAGCTTTCTCATCAACTCACTTCACCTAAAAAAGATGTCGGTAAAACCTATTTTGCACGGATTGAAGGTCAAGTGGAGGAGGGAGATATTGCCCGATTTGCGGAAGGTGTAGAGCTTGATGATGGATATGTTACGAAACCGGCATCCTTAACAATTCTTTCTTCAGATACGATTTCTGAAATCGAACTTACTATTACAGAAGGTAAGTTCCACCAGGTGAAACGGATGTTCGAATCCGTAGATAAAAGAGTGACCTATTTGAAACGAATTAAAATGGGAGAATTGGACCTGGACTCTAGTCTGGAACTTGGTGAATATCGAGAGCTTCAGGACGAGGAACTAGAATATTTATTTTCCATTACCAATTCAGGATAAAAAAACACCCGGGCTTACCCGGGTGATCTATACATAAAGTTATGAAATTTTTACTTTTTTTTGAGTAGCTGCCCACTTTCCACGGTTCGGACTCGAAACAAGACCGTTATATTCCAAGATACTTAAGTCCCTCTGCATGGTTCTGTCTGTAATTCCAAACTCATCTGCTAACTGATTTGTAGTCACTATTCCCTGATCATTAATGTAAAGGTAAACAGCTTTAATTCGGTTGAGCATACGGGATGATGGATGATTCAAAAAAACCACTCCTTATTTCGTTGGAATCTGTGAGCCTGTCAATCCTATGAAGTTGATTACATTTTACAACACACTTCTGCGTTTCGCCACAATGCTGCGCTAATTTTACAGATAATTCACTAAATTTACACCATTTTAAAGTTAGGAGGCTGAATCATTGGCAGTTTTAAGAAAAATGTTTCTGAAAATGGTTGAAATAAATAACGTAGTGCTATTTCTTTCCAGTATTGCACTCGTATTGATTTCTTCTATTTTAATCGTCGTAGTTGAAAATAATACATTTCCGACATTCTTCGATGGTTTTTGGTGGGTAATGACCACGGTGACGACAGTAGGTTACGGAGATTATTATCCAGTGACGATAGCTGGGAGGGTCATTGCGATTATCCTGTACATTGTCGGGATTGGCCTTATTGGGGTTGTGATCGGAAAAATCATCGACGGGCTTGCCGTCTTTCGAAAAAAACGTCTGGAAGGTGATATTGTGTATAAAGGGTCAGGGCATTTTATTATTATTGGATGGTCTCAGAAAGCGAGTTATGCCGTGAAGGAAATGGTAGAGACGTTGGAACAAGCAGAAATAGTAATTATTGATGAGCTGAAAGAAGCCCCAATGCTTACCCAGAATATTCACTATGTACAAGGGAATGCTTCTGAACAGGAAACTTTAAAAAAAGCGAATGTTAAAGAGGCACGATCAGTGCTTATATTCGCCGAGGACCGTTTAACGAACAATCAAATTATTGACGGTAAAACATTATTGATTGCTTCAACCATTGAATCGATTGCTCCCGGAGTCCATACGATTGTAGAAATAATGGAAGAAAATCACATTCAAAATTTTCAGCATGCTCGTGTAGATGAGTTTATTATTTCAAACGAAACCATTTCTTCACTTGCCGTTCGTTCTGCCTTTAGAAAAGGGGTCTCAGGTATATATAGTCAATTACTTCGAAGGTCAGTCGGAGATGATTTGTATCATATTCCATTAAATAGGGAGTGGAAAACCTATCGGGACGCTTTTCAAACGCTGCTAGATCAAGGTGCCACTTTAATCGCTGACCGGAATGATCTGACCATAAACCGTAAACTTGATGAACCGCTTCCTGCTGAAGCTGAGCTTTACGCAGTATGTGATGATATCACCTATCGGAAAATTATTGAAAGAGGGGACAAATTATGAATTTTGATAAGTTAAGTCAATTCTATCAAGAAGAATATTTAGACAAACTGAGCCGTATTCTGGAAATCCCTAGTGTTTATCAGGAAAGTGAACAGTTTCCTTATGGTGAAGCGATTCAGGAAGCTTTAAATACTCTGCTTCAAATCGGTGAAGCTGATGGGTTTGATGTGAAGAATGTGGATGGACATGCCGGCCATATCGAGTTTGGAGAAGGAGAAGAGCTTATAGGCATTCTTGGTCATTTAGATGTAGTACCAGCAGGAGAAGGGTGGACATATTCTCCTTTTACTCCAACGATTGAAGATGGAAAGTTGTATGCCAGAGGAGCTCAGGATGATAAAGGTCCAGTTATGGCCGCCTATATAGCTATGAAGCTGTTGAAGGACCAGGGTTTTAAGCCCAAAAAAAGGGTAAGGCTGATTGCAGGCACAGATGAGGAAAGAGACTGGAAAGGAATGGACTATTACTTTAAACACGAGGAAATGCCTGGATTTGGATTTTCTCCAGATGCCTCATTCCCTGTTATTCACGCTGAAAAGGGGTTGATGGACTTCTACTTTCAGTTTGACCTTTCAAGAGATGAAGGATATTCTGATGTAATGGTTTTAGAAGCAATCACAAGCGGCGAACGATTGAATATGGTGCCGGATCAAGCTGATGCGTCGATACGGACGAATGAGGATATCGAAGAGGGCTTTCAACAATTCATAAAAAACAGTAAGGCGAATGGGGAAATTCACAGAATCGGAGAACAAGTCCAGATTCATATGGAAGGTGAAGCCGTCCATGCAAGCAACCCTCAGCAGGGGATAAATGCTCTTTCTGAACTGCTTCGTTACTTAAAGAGTTTGCCTATAGATCAATCGCAGCTTATTGGTTTTTTATTTGATAGCTTCTCTGACGCTACGGGCGGACAGATTGAGCTTTCTATGGAGGATGAGGTATCAGGACCATTAACACTGAATTTGGGTTTCTTGCAGTTTAAGATGAATGAACAATGCAAGGCGGGGATAAACCTTCGTTATCCTGTTACTGCAAAACCAGAAATAATCTTGGACACGCTTAAAGAGCTGCCGGCCCCACTGGCGTATACATTTAAACTTTATGATCATTTGGAAGCTTTATATATAGAGAAGGAGCATCCATTTTTACAAACGTTGACCAGAGTCTACAATGAGGCCATGGGAACAAATGAACAGCCTATATCAATAGGCGGGGCAACGTATGCCCGCTCCCTGTCAACTGGAGTTGCCTTTGGAGCCATGTTTTCAGATAGTCCGGATACTGCTCACCAAAAGGACGAGCATGTGAGGATATCGGATATGGTTAAAGCCATTGCAATCTACGCAGCATGTATCTATGAATTAACCAATTAACTGAGCAGAAAGGTCGTTATCTATGGAGGTACAGCATACAGAAAAAACATATCGATATATTCAAGTCTTTTATTTCTTTGTTTTTTTTGGATTTGGATCACTGTTTCCCTTACTATCAGTTTTCCTGGAACAAGAAAAGGGACTGAACCATACAGAAATTGGAATTATCATAGCTGCACTGCCATTGATTACGATCTTTATTCAGCCTATCTGGGGAATGTTAAGTGATTATACACGAAGACCAAAGCGGTTATTAATGGTAGCCGCCATTGCGGCTGCTGGTCTGGGGTTCTTCTATCCCATTCTTCAGCCTTTTCCAATCCTTCTCATTGGTATTATTGTTATTGCGCTGTTTCAGTCTGGGATTGTTCCCTTATCAGATAGCTTGTCATTAAGCTTTGTTCAGTCTAATGGAAAAGAGTATGGAAATATCCGTTTATGGGGAGCTATTGGGTTTGCTGTTTCTGTATTTGTTTTAGGAAGAGTGACGGATCAGACAGGGTCTTTAGATTGGATCTTTTATTTCTTCTCCGCAGGCTTAATTTTTGCCCTGATTGCTCTTACGCAATTCCCTGGAAAAGCGGATGAAGTTTCTGTTTCGTTTCGGACGGGGATAGGAATCTTAATGAAGCAAAAAGCTTTTCTGCTCTTCTTATTCTCTAACTTTTTAATTTTCGGCCCCGTACTCGCAAATAATTACTATTTTGGTACCTTCATTTTATCTGTAGGCGGGACGTTATCTGGAGTTGGAATTGCTTTTCTTCTTGCGGCAGGAAGTGAAGCTCCGTTCATGAAGTTTGCTCAGCAAGTGATCAATAAAATGGGGGTTCTGCATGTCATTTTGTTAAGTGCTTCGGTATCCTGTTTACGCTGGCTGCTGTACTTCTTCGATCCTTCCAGTACAGTCGTCTATCTTTCTACGATAGTCCAGGGTGTATCTGTTGGCTTGTATATCCCAGCTGCATTGATTCTCGTTCGTGAGCTTGCCCCTCGTCAAGTACGAGCTACCGCAGTAGGTTTATACTCTGCAGTTGGAAATGGGATTGGAAATGCCTTCTTTACCTTTATGGGCGGTGTACTTATCGATGTATGGGACGTAAACGGAATGTATGGTTTCTTCTCTCTGATGACGTTTCTTGGAATTGTTCTGCTTATTGTGGTTCAACAAACGACTTCTAATCACTCATTAAAGGAGAAGGTATCCTAATGTCAAACTCTCATTATTTTATAGGTATTCCAGTACATGAAGATGTTAAATATCGTCTAGAATTTTGGCAGAAGCAATTAAAGAAGAAAGCGGATTATAAAGTCTGGACCTTTCCAGACGATTTCCATATAACAGTGAAATTCCTCGGCGATTGTGCCGATAATACACTAGAGGCATTTTATAAGAGTCTTGAAATTCAAAACTGGCCCTCTGTTTTTTCAGAAACCATTGGACCTATTGGCAGCTTCGGAAGTAACATTCACCCAAGAGTGGTTCATGCAAAGGTAAGTAAAAGTGATCGTCTTGCGGTCATCAAGCAGCAAGTCGAGGAAGCGGGCATGAAGGCTGGGCTGGAAAGAGAGAAACGACCTTATTCTCCTCACATTACTTTAGCTAAAAAATGGGTCTCCGGTACTCCTTTGGAGGACGTTTCTTTTCCTTCTGTTTTTAGAGAAGTTTACCAACAGGAGATTTCTCATTTGATCCTCTATCGCATTCATCCGGCACGGACACCTAAATATGAGGTGGTTGCCGAGTTTCCACTGCACAATAAGGAGTGAGTATAGTTTGGCTCAGCTGATTAAGTTATTCGATTACATTTCCCGTTACGAAACAAATATTTATCAATACCCCAGTCAGTATATCCGCTTAAAGAGAGAGAATTGGAAAACCATGCACCAAATGTGGAATCAGGGAAGTTTAAATAAGCAGGTAGAGGCAGAGGAGCCGGAGAATGAATCATCCGGCTGGAAACGGCTATTCAGCCGAAAAAGAAATTATGCATCTGAACTTCCAGAAGAGGCGACTGCCAAAGAAAGTGAAAAACTGCCGGAAAGTTTAACCGAACTAAAGCAGTACTTTCTAGATGGACTGCTTCCCTTTCAGTTGAAATGGGCATCGACTACACTTCTGCATAAATCATTTGTAGATAAACTTTATTATCAGGATGCACGCTTAAAGTACTTTTTGCAGAGATTTCCTGATACCTATTTGCTCATGTATGAAGCTGTTGTTGAAATGAAAAAAGCAAAGATGGATGCGGAGACGATTATGGTTGGTCCATTAGGTATAGAAATTATTCATTATTTAGATATCCCCGATGCTGACGCTGTGATCCCTTCCGACCATAACAACTGGTATGTGCAGCGGGGAAAAGTTCAAGAGAAACTTTTAAGTCCAATGATTGCTTTAAACAGAACGGAAACATTTGTAAAAAGTGTATTAAGTAAATATGGAATTGATTTTCCTTATCAAAAGGTTGTTTTAGCTCCGAAGCTTACATTTCAGGAAGCTCAGGTGCCCTTTCATACTACATACATTGATCAAACACTGTACTCCCAATGGCTTTATGACAAAAGGAATACAGCTTCACCTTTAAAACATAGTCAATTAAAAGCTGCCGAAGTATTGCTCCAGCATTCCAGAAGCCATTCTATTAAACGTCCGGAGTGGGATAAGGAAGCTGATGCGGAGGCTATGGAAGAATAAGTTCTGTCTCAGGAAGCGGCTGTGGCCTTCCTATGAAGTAACCCTGGGCATAATCAATTCCTAGTGTTTTCAGCCATTCCCATTCTTCAATTGTTTCTATTCCTTCTGCCAGTACTTTAATGCCTAAAGACCCGGCCCGGTCCATCACTTTGAATAAAAATTCCTGGTTTTGCAAATCTATATGACAGTTTTGAACATAGGAACGGTCGATTTTTAGGTAATCGGGTCTGATTAAGCTGAGCATTTCAAGCGTACTGTATCCGGAACCTACATCATCTAAAGCTACTTTCATTCCAGAAGATTTATATGTATCTAAAATAGATTTCAAGTGGTCTACATCGGTGATTTTCTCCGTTTCCACTACTTCAAAAACTAAATCAGCAGGGTCTACATTAAATTCTTTCACCATTTGAAAGGTATGTTTTAAACAGAACTCTGGTATATAAATGGTAGAGGGCAGGAAATTAATAAACATCTTCTTTCCAGCTTCCACATACTGTGATTTCGTCTTTACTGCAGAACGCCTGGCTTTCTGATCTAACATCGATTGTAATCCTGCCCTGTGAGCAAAAGAAAAGAGATCTCCTGGATGAACTTTCTGCTCTGTAGTTCGAAGCAGTGATTCATAACCAAATAATTCATTGCTGTGCACATCCACAATGGGCTGGAGATGGGAAGTGAAGTTTTCATTGTGAATGACGCCGGCTAAATCAGGGTGGGTTAAACGTTCATACAAGTGTTGAATGGATATCGGGAAAGTTCTCGAAGTAGCCATATTACCGATATGTACCCAGTAAGAAGGAGCTTGTTCGCTGAAGAGTAAGGCTAAAGAAGATTGCAATTCCTCGAGAGACTGATAGTTTAAGATCAACACCTCTTCATCTTGATGCTGGACAGAGAGGTTTCGAGGGACTTGGTCTTTTGATAAAGTTTTACGGTTAATGATCAGCCCGCCGCATTTTGGCAGCTGCAGACTTGTTCCACAAAATTGACAATCGTTTCCCATTCATAAAGACCTCCTTTGGTAATAATAGTATAATAGAATAGTATCACATTTGCATAATGATATGATGGAAATTTAGGAGAAATGGCACATGTATATATTAATTGTTAATCCTGAATCGGGAAGCGGCAAAGCATTACAACTATTAAAGAATATTCAACAAGACCGGTATTTTCAACAGAAGAACTGCCGTTCATTTATTACAAAATACGCTGGTCATGCGGAAGAAATTGCTGAACAAACAGCGGAAATATATAAAGGGGTTATTCAGGGTGTCCTCGTTGTAGGAGGCGACGGTACGCTGCATGAAGTGATGAATGGTCTTCAGTGGTATCCTCTAGTTCCGGTAGCTTTCATTCCCACTGGTTCTGGCAATGATTTTCATCGGGGAATCCATAACATTCATAAAGAAATTGCGTTATTTCGAAAAATCGTTCAAGATCCTACCGTGCATAACTTAAGGTTTGGAGCATATCTGGTTAATCACAAAAGACCTCTTCATAAACGGTTGTTTGTGAACAGCATCGGCTTTGGTTTAGATGGCAGTATAGTAACGACTGCCTGCCAATTGAAGAAGAATATATGGCTGCGGCGGATGCACTTGCTGTCATTAACCTATCTGCTGTCATTTTTTAAAGTACTTCCAAAATATAAGCCAATTCACTTTGAACTGGAATTGGACGGGAAACCTGTATTAATAAAAGAAGCGGCTTTACTCACGATTACTAACCATCCTTATTATGGGAGAGGGATGAAAATTGCTCCCACAGCTGATTTAAATAGCTCTTCATTCAAAGTAATTCTTATTACTCCAATGGCTAAATGGAAAATGTTTCTGCTGTTTTTCAGCGTTTTTATAGGGAAGCATACGAAGTTAAAGGAAGTATATGAATTAGATGCTGAGTCTGTCGTTATTCGATCAGATTCATCTATACCCTTCCAGGTGGATGGGGAAGCAGGCAGATGTTTTCATTGCAGGATAGAAAAATCAGATTCATACTATAAAGTGCTGAGTGGGTAAGAGCTAACTCTTGAATGATCTTAAAGAAATGAGTTAGTCTAAATGATAGACTATTTTTTAATCAGGTGAAGAAACATTGACTATGGATAGAAGCAAGACTACGATATAATAGGATAGAATAACTACGTGATGTAATCACAGGAAGATTTGAGGAATTGAAGGTGAATTGGTTGGAGCATATACTTGGAGATAATTGGACAATAACCCCTGCAGGAGGTTCGACAGGAGAAGCATATTATGCTCAAACAGAAGGAAAACGTTTATTCTTAAAACGTAATTCTTCTCCGTTTCTTGCTGTGCTTTCTGCTGAAGGAATCGTACCCAAGCTTGTTTGGACCAAACGCCTGGAAAACGGCGATGTGATTACCGCTCAAGAGTGGTTAGAGGGTCATGAACTAAACACTGAATCAATGAAGCACCCAAGAGTAGCAGCTTTATTAAGTAAAATCCATCATTCTACTGAACTTTTAGATATGTTAATGCGGCTGGGGAAACAGCCTTTAACTCCGGAAGAAATACTAAAGGATTTAAAAGATAATCAGCAGATACTTGACCGAGTGGATCCCCGTCTTGAGATCCATCAGGCGATGAAATTCCTGGAAAGCAGAGTTCAGCAGGTAGAGCATCATGTTCACGTGGTGTGTCATTGTGATACCAATCATAATAATTGGCTTCTTTCTGCAGAGGATCAGCTTTATCTTATTGATTGGGATAATGCTATGGTTGCTGATCCTGCATTAGATTTAGGAATGCTGCTGCATGCATATATCCCTGAAAAAAACTGGGAGCAGTGGCTTGAGCAGTACGGTGCGGTGCCTGATGAACATTTATATGAACGAATGATCTGGTATGCGGTGTCTCAAGGGCTTTCCTTTATTCAGTGGCACAAGATGCGAGGAGAATATGAGGAAGCAGCTATTCGTACAGAAGATTTAATACACTTAATGGTGAAGTACCAAATCATTTAAAAAAACGCTGCTGATTGAATCAGCAGCGTTTTTTATAATTGTTTATTGGGAAGCTGGAGCATACTTAAGTTTCTTTTCGCGTACTTCAGGATTTGTTATTTCACTCAGTTTCTCAAAAGGATAGATAAATAGGGCATAACCAGCAAATAATACTGAGAAGACAGCTAGTACAGTCATTTCAAAAACTCCGCGAATAAGATTCATAGATTCAATAATCACTCCAGTTAATTTATTATTTTCTAGCACATATATAATCATATATGAGAAAGCGTTTACAATCCAAATGAGCAGTGCTGTTGTAATTCGGGACATTTACAGAGAGATTCGCCATTCCTTTCATATATCTTGCTTAAGGTTATAGTTAGGGCGATATAATCACAAATACGAGCAAAATCTTTCATTTTAATAAAAACTTTTATTTTTGGCTGTATTCATGGTACCATTTTTAACGATAATGAAGGAGGAATCGGATTCATGCGTTTGCGAAATAAACCCTGGGCAGATGACTATTTGAGAGAAAATAGTCATATTGTGGTTCAGGAACCCTTTTCAATGAAAGGGAAATGGAAAGAGTTATTTACTGAGCCTGATCACCCGTTACATTTAGAAATTGGATCTGGAAAAGGTCAGTTTATTGCAGGTATGGGGGATCAGCATGACGATGTGAACTTTATCGGCGTAGAGCTGGTGAAAAACGTTATTGTAGGTGCGTTAAAGAAAGTACTTGAGGCAGGCGTGGAAAATGTGAGGCTTGTGAATCAGGATGCTAATGATCTTCGTGAACTGTTCCAGTCTAATGAAATTGACCATATTTATTTAAATTTTTCTGATCCGTGGCCGAAAAATCGTCATGAGAAACGGAGGCTTACTTTTCATACGTTCCTAAGTCAGTATGAAGATGTTCTCGTTCCTGGCGGCGAAATTACTCTTAAAACGGATAACAAAGGTTTGTTTGAATACTCTCTCGTAAGCTTTTCGGAATATGGAATGATTTTAGAAGATGTTTCGGTAGATTTACACGAGGAGGAAGATCCGCTGAATATTTCCACAGAATATGAGCAAAAGTTTTCAGCAAAAGGCCAGCCCATTTACCGTTGCCGGGCAAGATTCCAAAGCTGATAGCGTTTACAACCCGCCTTTCTATGATAAACTGATCCTATAGTTTGCAAAGGGAGGCGTAGTTTGTGGAATCTTTAACTATTGGCAGAGCCCGATTAACATGGCTGAATGGCGGTGTTACTCATATGGATGGGGGAGCAATGTTCGGTGTTGTTCCTAAGCCGCTATGGAGTAAGAAGTATCCGGTAAATGAAAAAAATCAGATTGAATTAAGAACCGATCCGATTCTGCTTGAATTAGATGGCAAGATCTTACTTATTGATTCAGGAATTGGAAATGATAAGCTGACTGACAAACAGCTCAGAAATTTTGGTGTGCTGGAAGAATCACATATAGATTCTTCTTTAAGGGAAGTGAATTTAACCCGTGAAGATATTGATATGGTCTTAATGACTCATCTTCACTTTGATCATGCCTGCGGACTTACGATGTGGGAGGATAATGAACTGGTACCCGCTTTTCCTAATGCCACTATTCACACGAGCGAAGTAGAATGGAACGAAATGAAAAATCCAAATATCCGTTCTGCAAATACGTACTGGGAAATAAATTGGAAGCCAGTTGAGCAGCTAGTACATACCTTTCAGGAATCCACTGAGATCTTACCAGGATTGAAAATGGTGCACACGAGTGGTCACAGTGAGGGGCATTCCATTATCCTATTTGAGGATAAGGAAGAAACATTTATTCATATGGCAGATATCATGCCTACCCACGCCCATCAAAATGTCCTATGGGCATTAGCTTATGATGATTATCCAGTGACTTCTGTACACGAAAAGCAGAAGTGGATGGGGTATGGCTACGAAAGACAGGCATGGTATGTCTTCTATCATGATGCAGAATATCGTGCGCTGCAGTTTAATGAAAATGGAGAAAGAATCAACGAGTTAGGCCGTGCAGCCCATTCCTATAAATAATTAAAAAAATCCCTTTGGCATTACGGCCAAAGGGATTTTCATGTTAAGCAGTTTCTTCAGTAACATCTACAATTGTACCTGTTTCTGAATCGATAAAGAATTCATATTGAGTCGTTTGTCCATCTTCGTTCTTAGAGACTCCTCCACGGTATACTTCATAATTAATACCGTTTTTGTTAAGGTCTTCTGGTTTCATATAAATCCATGAACCACTTATCGGTCCCTGTTTCTTAAAAGCTTCTTTCGCAATCTTTAATGCTTTCTCAGGGGTTACTCCTTGTTTGCTTCCTACTTGTTCTTTAACAACATAGCCTGCAAGTGCTCCAACACCTGCTGCTATTGCGACTTTTTTCCAATTCATCTAACCATCACCTCACATCAGTATTCTTATTAAACTATACTAAATATTCCCGTTAAAAGGAAATTAAAACTTTAAATCTGATTTGTAGAAACGTTTTCAATGTTCCGTTAAAATAGAAGAAGAGGCATACAAAAGGAGTTGTACATATTGAATCAAGAGACGAAAGAATTATTTAAAACATTAACAGAGCTGCCAGGAGCACCAGGAAATGAACATCACATGCGTCATTTTATGAAGCAGGAATTAGAAAAGTATTCGGATGAAATCGTGCAGGATCGTCTTGGTGGTGTATTTGGAGTTCGTAATGGAAAAGGACCGACCGTAATGGTTGCTGGCCACATGGATGAAGTTGGGTTTATGGTCACGCAGATCACTGATAATGGGATGCTGCGTTTTCAGCCGCTTGGAGGCTGGTGGAATCAGGTGCTTCTTGCCCAAAGGGTGCAGGTCATTACCGAGCAGGGACCTGTCGTTGGGGTCATAGGATCCATTCCTCCTCATAATCTGACACCAGAACAGCGCAAGAAACCAATGGAAATGAAAAATATGCTAATTGATATTGGAGCAGACGATCGCCAGGATGCAAGAACTCTGGGCATTAAACCAGGTCAGCAAATTGTTCCTATCTGTCCCTTCACTCCTATGGCTAATCAAAAGAAAGTATTGGCAAAAGCATGGGATAACCGATATGGCTGCGGTCTATCCATTGAGCTGTTAAAAGAATTACAGGGGACAAAGCTTCCTAATAAACTTTATTCTGGAGCAACTGTACAGGAAGAAGTCGGCTTAAGAGGGGCACAGGCCGCTTCTAATATGATTAATCCCGATATTTTCTATGCTTTAGATGCGTCTCCGGCAAATGATATGAGCGGAGACAATAAAGAGTTCGGCCAATTAGGCAAAGGGGCACTTTTAAGAATTTTAGATAAATCGATGGTCACCCACCGCGGTATTCGTGACTTTATTTTAGATACAGCAGAATCTAATGATATTCCTTATCAGTATTTCATTTCTCAAGGAGGAACTGACGCCGGCCGTGTGCATATTTCCAATAATGGGGTGCCCTCTGCTGTAGTCGGAATCTGCTCTCGCTATATCCATACATCTTCATCTATTATCCATGTTGATGACTATGCGGCTGCGAAAGAGCTGCTGGTTCATCTTGTCAAGAATACAGATAAAAATACGGTTGAATTAATTAAGAAAAACGTTTAGTTATCAACCATTTTCAATTTAACTAACACCATGTTTGTTTGTCTGGTTTTATGCTAATATAGGGGAAAGTGTCTGGAAGAGAAAGGTGTTAGTAGAATGAAAGTTTATATAGGGTCACAAAATCCCACAAAAATAGATTCTGTTAAAAATGTTTTTTTTGAAGATGAGGTCATAGGGGTGGATGTGGAATCGAAAGTTTCTGCCCAGCCTTTCTCTGATGAAGAAACATTAGAAGGTGCTATAAACAGAGCCAGGGAGTCTGTGACGATGAAGAAAGCTGATTTGGGAATCGGTCTTGAGGGTGGAGTTATGGAAATTGGAGAAGATCTTTATCTTTGTAACTGGGGAGCTCTAATTGACCGGAAAGAGAATCTTTATACCGCGAGTGGAGCTAGAATCCGTCTACCTGACCAAATCAAGCAGGGGTTAGAAAAAGGGCTGGAATTAGGAGAAGTCATGGATCAATTTACAGAGAAAGAAAATGTAAGAAAGAATGAAGGCGCCATAGGGATTTTTACGAATGGAGAAATTGAGAGAGCAGAAATGTTCATTCATATTGTTAAACTTCTCACGGGTCAATGGCGTTATGACCAATAGATGCCCGAGAGAATACTAGCACAATCGCGGGAAAACCAAATGTAGTAAGATCGTTAACATAATAGATAGGAAGCGTCGCTGGACTTGCAGAGAGCTTCATTTTTTCTTAATAACAAAGCAATCCCCGAACCAATAGAAAATGGTTCGGGGATTGCTTTGTTTCTCATATTTTAGGTTGGCTATTCATAGAGATAGCTTAAAACTTCAATAGCTTGTTCGATAGTCTCTACGGTAACATTTGCTTGATTGGATAGTTCCTTAAGCGGGTGAATGAGTGATTCCGGCCTCACGAGGATGAGCGGCTTCCTTAGCTGTAGAGCAGCACTCGCATCCATAGCGGTATTCCATTGTTTATAATTTTCGCCAAACAACGCGATGACGGCATCTGCTTTATGCAGCAGCACTTGAGTTCTAAAATTATTTATACTTGATGCGGCATCATCACGGAATAATTGATCAGGCTGCTTTCCAAGGATATCTTCCCCAATGTTATCTGAGCGCTCATGATTTGTTTGAGGGCCGGTAAATTGAATGGAAAGATCACGATGGTTTGCTAATTCCTTTACTTTTTCACGCCAGTCGTCGTGAATTTGACCAGCTAAATAGACAGTTAGTTCCATACCTTCAGCCTCCTCTAAAACTTATTCATGAACAGTATGTACATAATATGGAAGCGCTGTCCAGCAATTGGACTTGAACCAATAAATGTTACTTGCCATAGCTGTAAGACATAGTATCATTTGAGAAGAAGGTGTTTCATAACAGGGAGGTATAAGGAGTGCGCAGGAAACTAATACTATTACTCTTTTTAAGTGTTTTTTTAGGAGGGTGCAGCATGTTCCCTTCTGAAAAAGAGATAGTACAGCAAACTTGGAAATCAGCTGAGCAGGCTTTTGAAGACCAGACACCCACTTCTAATATTAAAACAGGGACTATATCCATGTATTTACCTTCAGCTGTAAAAGTGGAAGAACAAGACGCCAATAATATTATTTTATCTAAGGGAGATAAACAAACGTTCATAGTTTTCTATAATTCTATGGAAGACGAAAGCAGTCAATTGAACTATCACTCTGCTGGTCAAAAAGAAAATCGATTGCTGTTAAAATCATTTAAGGATGAGGATCGTTTTGGATACGTGCGAGTTCTGCCTGTAAATAAGCAGAACAAGTACGAACTGCAAGTAGGGCAGGGTGGCGTCAAGATAACCACGTATTCGAAGAAAAGTGAACTGGAAGATAATGCGGCACTCATGATGAATATCACCAGGTCTATCCATTTTAAAAAGAGTTCATCCAGATCCAGAGAAGTGGATCATTTATCGCCGTTTCCCTCGAAAATGAAAAAAACGTGAAATCAAGACATGGCTCGTCTGATTTCACGTTTTTTTCATTTTTTAGGAATTTATCCTCTTCTGTATTCCATAATTAAGAAGAAAGACGTTCGTCCTGGTAGTCACTCTCCGTCTCCTTCAATTCTTCTTCCCATTCATCATCGTTACTGCCTTCAGATTCTTTCTCATCAGACTCCAATTCCGTTTCCTCAGGCTCATGAATAGTAAATTGGCTGACTTCCGCTTCCAACTCTTGGGAAAGACCTTGCAGATCGGTTGCTAACTGGTGTACCTGGTCAATGGATTGAAGTTGATTTTCACTTGATGCTGCCACTTCTTCAGCAGTTGCTACTGCTTCTTCTGATATCACACTGATATCCTGGAGCTTATTTTTCACATCTTCATTTACGGTTTCTACGCCTTCAACTGCATTTTTCACTTGCATAATTTGGGTATTCATATCCTGAACGTGTCCTGAAATACGGTGAAAAGCTGTTTTTGTTTGGGAAACAGCTTGATTTTGTGAATCTTGATAGTGTTCAAATTTATCTGCTTCTGAAGAGAGGCGGAGCATTTGCTCTGACATGTGACTAACTAAACGGTGTATGCTTTGAGCTTCTTGTTTAGAACGTTCTGCTAGTTTCCTAACCTCATCAGCCACTACAGCAAAGCCCTTACCGGCTTCACCTGCCCTTGCCGACTCAATTGCAGCATTTAAGGCAAGAAGATTTGTACTATCTGCAATGTCTTCGATGGTGGATACAATTTTATTGACTTCATTGGATTGCTTAGTAGCAGACTGGACCTCAGAGGACATATGAGTAGCTAAGTTTATAAATGAATTAGAGGTTTTCTCTAATTCATCCACTGTAGTCAAACCTTCCTTGCCTTCTTGATCTGCATCATGCAGACGGCCGTCAATGTCTTGTGTTGCCTGCTTTGTATGAAGAATTGCTTTTTCAACTTGCTCAATTAATTGAGTACTTTCTTCTATCTTCTGAGCTTGGTCCTGGGAACCGATTGCCACTTGATTGATCGCTTCATTCACTTCTTCAGCTTGAGTGGTCGTCTGATCTGATACAGCTGCAAGATGATCAGACGAAGTATTTAATACGCCGGATGCCTGCAAGAGTTTCTTAACTGAATGCTCCATTTTTTCAGCCATACTGTTAAACTGAGAGCCTAGTTCTGACATCTCATCCTTGGAATGAAGGTCAATTCGATAAGATAGGTTCCCTTCTCCAATGATAGATGCCCCGTTTTTTAATTCTTTTATAGATTTTGAGATAGATTTAATTAATACAATACCTGTGATGAAGGTGACTAATAAAGCAATACTTCCTATGATAGCAAGTAAAATCATCAAGGTTTTTTTCATTTTTGCTTGCTGTTCCTCAGTCTTGTTATTAATTTGTTCTGTCGCCGCCATTACCTGATTAACATGGTTAGCTACGTCTGAGGATATGTCTTCAAAAGATGAACTTATCTCGCCGGCTTGAGTGAAGGTGCCATGTATTGTATTAAGAGTCTGTTTATATTTAAGTAAGCTTCTATTTAACTGCGCGGATTGTTCATCATTAAAGTTGACTTGCTCAATGTTCTCTTTGAAGTTGTCTGCACTCTTATTAAATGAGGAGTAGTTGGGTTCTGTGGGGTTATTCAAGTAAGCAAGTTCATTAATTTTCATTTCGAGAAGCGTATTCATCAAGGCAGGCTGGTTTAATCGATTAATGGAATCTTTAAATTCTTTGTATGATTTACTTATGTATTGATACATTCCTTCATTTTCTGAAAAACCTACAAGCCGAAACATATTGACAAGAGGGTCTAATTCCTTCTCGTATTCCGAAGCACTCGTGTTGATTTTAGAAAATGCATCAGAAATGTCAGGGTATGGAGAATAAGTATCAGAACTTGTAGATGCTAATTTTTCGACCCGCTGAATTCCTGCCTTCACCTCTTTAGCTTTTTCCTCTTTTGGGTCATTAAGAAATGCTTCTTGTTTTCTCGTAGTTCGTGACATCTGCGAATTAATTTCTTGACTGTGGATAAGTGCTCCTTGAATTTCACGACTCTTATCGGCTAGTTTAGACTGCTGATTAAAAAAATATGTAGAGAAGCCAATAAGAATCACGATACTTACTAAAGATAAGATTAATATGAGTCGAACACGACTTTTAATTGTATTCACTTTGTCCCTCCTTAATAGGTTTATTTAATTACTAGCTCTATATGAATTCTAATTATAGAACTATTGGTCTAGAAAAACAATACCGATAATAGGAGAAACCAATCAAAATAACGGTGTATCCTGCCTTAAATAATCATAAAGTCACGGTGTATTTACACATGTTATTTTATTGTGTAAAATATAATTCGGATTAAAAGAGAGAAGGGATATGTATGAAAGCATTCTTAAATAGAAAAGGGATTCACATTTCTGTACAAACGTATTTGATCACCGCCCTTAGTTATATGGCACTAGGACTTTTTTCATCTTTAATTATAGGGTTGATTATAAAAACTGTCGGAGAGCAAATTGGATATGCGCCAATAGGAGACCCCTTAATAGAAATGGGGACCTTTGCAATGGACTCGAAAATATGGGGCGGCGCGATAGGAGTAGCGATTGCCTATGGTCTGCAGGCGCCGCCTCTGGTCATATTTGCGGCGTTATTCAGCGGTGCTTTTGGAGCGGATCTTGGCGGGCCAGCTGGAAGTTACGTGTCTGCTTTAATTGCAGCGGAGTTCGGGAAAGCTATAAGCAAAGAAACAAGAATAGATATCATTTTAACTCCTTTTGTTACCATTGCAGCTGGATTCTTGGTGGGGGCATTTGTCGGCCCGCCTATTAATCATTTTATGACATGGTTTGGGGAGGGTATTAATTGGGCAACCCTTCAGCAGCCTTTTATTATGGGAGTGGTCGTGGCTGTACTAATGGGCATTGCTCTTACAGCTCCAATCTCTAGTTTAGCTATTGCAATCATGCTATCCTTAGACGGAGTTGCTGCCGGAGCTGCGACGATTGGCTGTGCTGC
Organism: uncultured Bacillaceae bacterium; assembly: GCA_963739045.1. Lineage (GTDB taxonomy): Bacteria > Bacillota > Bacilli > Bacillales > Halobacillaceae > Halobacillus_B. The sequence continues at coordinate 632,675 of CAVTYY010000004.1, forward strand.
CCAGATGATCGGTTTTGCCACTATCAGCTACAAAGATAATGGATTTGGCGGTTTTCTTGCACAAGGGATTGGGACTTCAATGCTGCAAGTCGGCAACATTGTAAAGAAGCCTATCATTTTATTGCCCCCTACCTTGACAGGAGCCATTTTAGCACCAATAGCTACAGTTTGGCTGAAATTGGAGAATAACGCACCTGGAGCCGGCATGGGAACGAGCGGGTTTGTAGGTCAGATCATGACTTTTCAGTCCATGGGATTCAGCTGGCAGTTATTCTGGACGATATTATTACTTCACGTGCTCGCTCCTGCATGTTTAAGTTACTTAATCGCTTGGGGATTTAGAAAAAAAGGGTGGATTGCTCCAGGAGACATGAAAATTGAATATGATTGATGATATGCTAAAATGACTGAGGAGGAATGTAGATGATCACTCTTAAATCAGATGACCAATTAAACAAATTGATGAATGAGAACCAGGTTGTTCTGTTATTTTCCGCAGACTGGTGTCCGGACTGTCGAGTACTCGATCCTGTCATTCCGGAGATAGAACAAGAATTTCAGGATTGGGAATTTGTGTATGTGGACAGAGACCAATTTATTCATAGATGTGCCGAGTACGATGTATTTGGGATTCCGAGTTTTCTAGCGTTTCAAGAAGGAAAAGAAGTCGGCAGGTTTGTAAGTAAGAAAAGTAAATCAAGGGAAGAAATTGAAGAGTTCATGAATAAAGTTAACAGGTAAATCAGCTGTGCTTGGGCACAGCTTTTTTCTTTATAGTTATTTCAGTCTTCGTCTATAATATATAGAACCGTCATATTTAAGCAGGATATGCTAAAATAGACGACGGAGCAAATTTCTTCCCCTGAATAAAGGAGGAAAACACGATGAAAATGACAAGTATTAAAATGAAGAAAAAATTAGAAGAACGTTTGGCTAATGAACAATGGACTACAAAGTATAACCGTGATAAAGACACGTTTAGAATTGAATGGAAAGAAACAGGTAAAGGCATTACCATTACCCTCCCCAACGTGATAGCTAAGTTCGAATCTCGAGGAGAAGAGGCGATCGATGAACTAGAGGATCATGTGCAGGAAGCTCTCAAAGTAATGAACGAAACGCATTACCTGACAGGTAAAGAAGAAAACATCTTTCCTGTAATTCGGGCAGCTTCTTTTCCCGATCAGACGGAAACAGGAAAAACCTTGATTTATACAGATCATACTGCTGAAACTAGAATATATTATGCTCTTGATCTTGGTAAGTCCTACCAGCTAATTGATGAAAATATGTTAAAAAAAGAAAACTGGACGAAGGAAAGAATTAAAGAAGTAGCCAGTTTCAATGTGCGTTCTCTTCCTGTAAAAATGAAGAAAGATACGGTTTATGGAAATGATTTCTATTTTCACTCTACAAAGGACGGCTATGATGCAAGCCGCATACTCAATGAAGTATTACTGGAGGAACTTAAAGCAGAGTGCAAAGGGGAATTAGCAATTAGTATTCCTCACCAAGATGTGATTATTTTTGCTGATGTGCAAAACCCGCAAGGCTATGACATTTTGGCGCAGATGGCGATGCAGTTTTTCGCTGAAGGTACCGTGCCGGTAACTTCCTTATCCTTCTTATATGAAGACAAGCAGCTGGAACCCATTTTTATTCTCGCTCAAAAGAAACCTAATCAAACAAGGAAGGAAGATTAGAATATGGATGTGTTTTACAACAAAACGGGGGTCGGTGACGTTTTAATCATACCAGTTAATGATGGAGACCGATTAACCTTTACCTATGAAACTTATGGTGACATTGTTAAGATTACGAACGAGGAAGATGGCACACTTTTAGGGTATAACATCTTTAACGCTTCTGCCCATTTTAACCTGGCAGATCACGGGAAAATTCGTTTAACTGAAGCACTACTCTCACAAATAAAAGAGATGTTTCAGCAGCAGCGTTTGGACGATTCACTGGACTTTGATTTAAGTCCGAAGTTTGTTGTAGGGTTTGTGAAAGAAAAAGGAGCTCACGAAAATGCAGACAAACTTAGCGTGTGCCACGTGGATGTAGGGAATGAAACTTTGCAAATTGTATGCGGCGCTCCTAATATTGACCAAGGTCAGTTTGTGGTAGTTGCTAAGACAGGAGCAGTTATGCCAAGCGGAATGAAAATTAAAGACGCTGAGCTTCGAGGAGTACCTTCAAGTGGTATGATTTGCTCAGCTAAAGAGCTTAATCTCCCTGATGCACCTAAAGAAAAAGGGATATTAGTTCTGGAAGGAAACTACCAGCCAGGCGATGTTTATGAATTTTAATTCCTGCTGGAAATGAGCAGCGTTCTCTCCAATTTAGGAGGTCGCTGCTTTTTTTGTTGGATTATCCCGAAATATTTAAACGGATTGTAAACCAATAAGCTGTGAAAACCTGTTAAAATGAAAATAAACACATACAATTATGTACTTAGAGAGAGAGTGTGATTATTAGTGTGGAAGGAATTTAAAAACAAATTCAAACAAATGTTTGAAGAGGAAAATAGCGAGAGTGGTCAGCCAAAATCTAGAGTAGCCAGAGGCGATCAAAAGGATTATAAGCCAAGAACGATTCAAAATGAAATAAATGCCAAAACAAAAATGACTTATAAATACCCTAAATCAGGAGAATTTAGATTTCCTGTTATCCCTGATCTTCATAAATCAGAACCTGTATCTAAACCTTCTGAGACTCAAAAACCAAGACCATCGAGACAGCGAGACACAAGCACATCGGAGCGAAAATCATCCTTCAGCCAGAAGCCTAAACAGAACAAAAAGCCGAAAAAAGAACCGCTGCCGGAAACTAATTCGATCCCGTTTACGCCGACAGAGGTTCCTTCACCTATTTATGGATACCACAATAGGCAGACAAAAGAGAAGAAAGACACAGAGGTTTCTAAGGTAGTAGAAGACAAAATTCATTATTCTCATGATGAACAAGAGTGGCAGGACTTTAGAAAGCGGTTAAGAGGACAGATGGGTAGTGCAAAGAAATCCAATGAGAAAGAAGTGGAAATAAGAGAAGAAGCAGCTTCTCTGGAGGCGTCAGGGGTTCATAAAGAGGATGCCATTCCTGCTACAAATTCTTCAATAAATACATCGATAGAATTCAAAGAGGAAACTGCAAATAAAGAGAGCGAAGAAAATTCTTTAAACTTTTTAAATACTCATAATATGGTCCAGGAAAGACCAGCAGCAGATAATAATGAGAATAGTGATACAGCAAAAGAAAATGAAGTATTAGGTGTTGAAACTGCACAACCAGCAGAGTTTGAAGAAAACGAAGCAGCACCGAAACTTGTCTTTGAGGAAGAATCGGATCTTGAAGAAAACGAAGCAGCACCGATGCTGGACCTTGAGGAAGAATCAGATCTTGAAGAAAACGAAGCAGCACCGATGCTTGACTTTGAGGAAGAATCGGAGTTTAAAGAAAACAAATCCGCTCCAATGCTCGACCTTGAGGAACAACCAGAGTTAGAAGAAGGTGAGGCAGAGCTCGAGTTGGAACGAGCTGAACCTATTAAGGATGAGGAATTCGAACATACAAGCGCTCTAGAGGAGCAGGATCCAAGTGACGTTTCTCAGCACAAGGAAAAATCAATGGTAGAAAAGTATGAAACTGTGACAATTCCCTCAGAGGGGGACTCAAAGCTTGCAGTTGAAGAAACTTCACGAGAAGATCTTGAAGTGAGCAAGAAAACAGAGGTACGTGAGGAAAAGCAGGAGTTTGGGAATCAAGAGCTCCCGAAAGAAAATTCAACTAACAAACGCCATGTACCATTCAATGTGCTGATGACTCCGAGAGATAAACGGACTAGAGACCAGCAGCAAGTAGGGGAGAAGAAAACTGTGGATAACAAGCAGGAGGCAGCTACTAATGTGACTTCGCTTGAAACCAAGGAAGAAATAAAAGATGAAAGAGTCACCTATTCCACGCCTCTTCATTTACTTGAAGATCCTGTGGTTCGTTCTGATGAAGATGAAACATGGGTCAGGGAGCAGATGGAATTGTTGGAAACGACTTTACGGCACTTTCACGTAAGAGCAAAAGTAGTAAACGCAATGAAAGGGCCTACTGTGACTCGTTTCGAAGTGCAGCCTGAACCTGGGGTCAAAGTTAGTAAAATTACTAATCTTTCCGATGATATTAAGTTGAGTATGGCAGCGAGAGATATTCGTATTGAGGCTCCAATTCCTGGTAAGCAGGCGGTCGGTATTGAAGTGCCTAATACTCAGCCTCAAATGGTTGGACTGCAGGAAATCTTTGAATCCCAAGCTTTTAAAAATGACGCTTCTCCTTTATCCGTGGGACTAGGGCTAGATATTGGCGGCGATTCGGTAGTCACGAATCTCAAAAAGATGCCGCACGGTCTTATTGCTGGAGCTACAGGTTCAGGTAAGAGTGTATGTATAAATACGATTTTAGTGAGTTTGCTTTACAAAGCTCACCATGAAGATGTGAAATTTCTATTAATCGATCCTAAGATGGTTGAGCTCGCCCCATATAATGACTTGCCTCACCTAGTTTCGCCGGTGATAACCAATGTAAAAGCGGCAACTACGGCTTTAAAATGGGCCGTAAAAGAAATGGAAGAGCGTTATGAGAAATTTGTTGAAGAGAGTGTAAGAGACGTTGAGCGCTACAATGACAAAATGATTAAACAGAATAGAGCAAATGAAAAGCTTCCTTATCTGGTAATAGTAATCGATGAACTTGCCGACTTAATGATGGTGTCTCCGCAGGATGTTGAAGATTCTATTTGCCGAATTGCTCAGAAAGCCCGTGCTTGCGGAATCCACTTGCTAGTAGCAACCCAGCGCCCCTCAGTGGACGTCATTACAGGATTAATTAAAGCAAACATTCCTACAAGAATAGCGTTTAGTGTCTCTTCTCAGGTAGATTCAAGAACTATTATTGATTCCGGAGGAGCGGAAAAGCTACTTGGAAAGGGAGACATGCTCTTTGTAGAAAATGGTTCTGGACAGGCTAGAAGAATTCAGGGGGCTTTTGTTTCTGATGATGAAATTGAGCGAGTTACCGGCTATATTAAAAAAATCGCCCCGCCTCAGTATTTATTTGAACAAGATGAACTAATTAAGCAAGTTTCTACTGAAGAAGAAACGGATGAGTTGTTTAACGAAGCTGTTCAATTTGTGGTGGACCAAAACGGTGCAAGTGCTTCTCTTCTTCAGAGAAGATTCAAAGTGGGCTATAATAGAGCTGCACGACTTATTGATCAGATGGAGGAGTATGGTATAATTTCTGAACAAAAAGGAAGTAAGCCGAGAGATATTCTACTGAACCAGAAGCAAATAGAAGAAATGACTGGGTCTGGAGCGTAACGGAAGGTAAGGATAATCTAATGGAGCTGTGCTACACTTAAGAATAAAAGCAGCTGAATCAATATTTCTTGTGAAAATTGAGTTTGTTCTATATGATGAAATATGTATATAATGAAACGATCCAAATGTCTAAGGAGAAAAATCATGAAGGAAATTGAGCTAAAATTAAACGGAGAAATTTCCCGTTTAACAAATAAAACATTTAAATTTGATGAGCGAGTCGGAGAAGGCTGGTTCTCCGCCGTTTATTTTCTGAAAACTAAAGAAATTGTGGAACACCACTTACCCGAGAATCATGTGACGATGCAATTCTTTCAAAAAAATCATGGAGTTCTGTGCGGTACAGATGAAACGATTGCTCTTATCCACACATTTGCAGATCAACCCGAAGAGTTGGAGATCTATTCGCTTAAGGATGGAGATAAGATCAGCCCTTTTGAAACTGTACTTACGGTGACTGGTTCATATCAGAACTTTGGATATTTAGAAGGTATTATTGACGGCATATTAGCAAGACGAACCTCCGTGGCTACAAATGTTTATAACGTTGTAAAGGCTGCAAGGTATTCAGGTAAACAAAAACCGATTATCTTTATGGGTGATCGCGATGATCACTATACTCAGCAAGCGGGTGATGGCTACGCTGCTTCCATCGGCGGTTCTACAGCTCAGGCAACACATGCGATGAATGAATGGTGGGGGAAAGAAGGTATGGGAACGATGCCCCATGCCCTGATTCAAATGTTCAGAGGAGATGTAGTGGCAGCTTCGAGAGCTTATCAAGCCCAATTTCCTGAAGATCAGCTAATGGCACTTGTTGATTATAACAATGATGTCATCACAGATTCCTTGAAAGTAGCAAGAGAATTTGGTGATGAACTTAAGGGAGTCCGTTTAGATACATCAAGAGCTCTCGTAGATAAGTACTTTCTTCGCAACCAGCATTTGATGGGTACATTTGACCCCCGGGGTGTAAATCCGGAGCTTGTATTTGCCTTAAGACGGGCGTTAGATAAAGAGGGCTTTAAACATGTGAAGATTGTAGTCAGCGGCGGTTTTACGGAAGAGCGAATTCGTTCGTTTGAAGAAAAGAAAGTCCCTGTCGACATGTACGGGGTAGGAGGAAGCTTGTTGAAAATCGGTATGGGCTTTACCGGTGATAATGTTCTTGTAAACGGAGAACCAGAAGCTAAAGAAGGACGCCGATACAAACCGAACCCGCGTTTAGAATATGTTGAGTATGTTGAACAGAACTAACCCAAAAGGCACCCTTGATGGTAAAGCAGTGCCTTTTTCCGTTTGGTATTATGGCACCATAAAAAGAGATGCTTTTTATCAGTAGAAATCCATGATAAGATAGTTAGGCGTTCTTACAGGTGAGGGTATTTTTATCACTGCTAATTAAATCGCAACTTAAGAAAAGATACATATACTATACTAAAGTGATCCACTTTATTTTGGAGGTTCTTGTTTATGACGACTTACCATTTTATTGGTATTAAAGGAACAGGAATGAGTGCGCTCGCCCAAATCTTGCATGATTCAGGACAGCAGGTGCAAGGCTCAGATGTTGATAAACGTTTTTTTACCCAGGAAACTCTGGAAGCAAGAAATATAGAAATTCTGCCTTTTTCAAAAGAAAATATTGAGGACGGCTTAACGGTAATTGCGGGAAATGCTTTTTCTGATGATCATGAAGAGATTGTACGGGCTAAAGAACTTGGCCTCCCTTACTATCGTTATCACGAATTTTTAGGAGAATGGCTGCAGCAATATACAAGTATAGCAGTGACAGGTGCTCACGGGAAAACCTCCACGACTGGATTGTTGGCCCATGTACTATCTGAAAATTACCCAACCTCCTACTTAATTGGTGATGGAACAGGAAAAGGTCATGCAGATAGTCAATATTTTGCTTTTGAAGCATGCGAATATCGCAGGCATTTCCTGGCATACCAACCAGACTATGCCATTATGACAAATATTGACTTTGATCATCCCGATTACTTTACGAGCATTGAAGATGTATTTCAAGCTTTTCAGCAAATGGCGAAGCAAGTGAAAAAAGGAATCATTGCCTGTGGAGATGATGAACACTTGCAGCATATCCATGCGAACGTACCTGTATTGTATTATGGCTTTGCAGATTCAAATGATTTTCAGGCTCAAAACGTAGCGGAAGATGAATTCGGTACGACGTTCGATGTGTTTGTTCGTAATACTTTTTATGAATCATTTACAATTCCGCAATTTGGCGACCACCATGTTTTAAACGCTCTTAGTGTTATTGCTATCTGTCACTATGAAGATATCAAGCCTGAGCAGATTCGTAAACTGTCTACTTTTAAAGGGGTTAAAAGAAGGTTTACTGAGAAGAAGTGGAAAGACCAAATTCTTGTGGATGACTATGCTCATCATCCAATCGAAATTACCGCGACGATTGATTCGGCTAGAAAAAAGTATGCAGAACGTCCTGTAGTAGCTATTTTTCAGCCTCATACATTTACACGTACTAAAACATTTTTGAATGAATTCGCCGACAGTCTCAAACTTGCGGATCACGTTTTTCTATGTGATATCTTCGGTTCTGCCCGAGAGAACAGCGGGAAGATGTCCATTGATCAACTGCAGGAATTGATTCCTGATTCGAAGCTTTTGGAGTTGGAAGATACGAAACAATTGGAAGAATATTCTGATGGGGTACTGCTCTTTATGGGGGCAGGAGACATCCAGAAATTTCAAAAGGCATACGAGGAAGAAAATTAATAAACATAACGTGCGGGAGGAAAGCCTTTCGCACTTTTTTTATGTAAGCAGGAGAACGCATAGAAATATTTACAATCCTGTAAAATATAGAGGAAATTGGCAATGCTTTAACGAATATAACCATAAAGCAAGAGAAAACGTTTAAAAATACCCTTTTGGGGAATAAACTAAATTGTATAAATACATAGGTGAAGGAGTGTCTTGGGGGATATGATAATAATATTATACATCGCAGCTTTAATTGCAGCAGCTGCCTTTGCTGTTTTAGTTATCTTCTTGGCAAGAACGTTAATGGCTGTGCGCCGAACCATGAACAATGTGGCAGATACATTAGAAGGCGTAGAAAAGCAAATGGAAGGAATCACCCTGGAAACTACAGCTTTGTTAAATAAAACAAATAAATTAGCAGAAGATGTAGGGGAAAAATCTCAAAAGTTGAATACTCTCGTTGATGGTGTGAAAGGAATTGGGGATTCCGTACAGGAATTCAATCAATCTCTGCGCTCCATTTCCAGAGGGATCAGCTCTTCAGTGAATGATAATACTGATAACGCTGCTCAAGCCATGAAGTGGGGACAAGTAGCGATCAATTTGTGGAAAAAAGCAAAGAAATAAATATCTTATTGGGAGGAATGTAAAAATGAATGAAGAACAGAATAAAACAGGGAATAACAACGGAAGAGATTTTGTGCTTGGATCTTTAATTGGCGGTTTAGTAGGAGCGGCGGTTGCTTTGCTGTTCGCCCCTAAATCAGGCCGTGAATTAAGAGATAATCTGAATGAAAGTTCAAGCGAATGGAAAGAAAAAGCTGGGGTATGGAAAGACACAGCTTATGAAAAAAGCGGAGACTGGAAAAACCGCGCAGTAGAATCGTCTTCCCATTTTACTAAAAATGTCTCTGAAAAATCTCAAGAGTTAGGTTCTAAAGTAAAGGATTCTACAAAGAATATTCAAAGTAAAGTCAAGAACTTTAGAAACAGCGACGAAGAGGAAGCTGAGCGTGCAGCACAAGAAGTTGCAGAAGCAATCGAAGAAGCTGCTCAGGAACTGGAAAAACAGCAAGACTCCACGACAACTAATAATCTTTAATAATAAATGGTGGAAGCCTTAGTGGTTTCCACCATTTTTTTGGATAGATAAGTCGATATATTTTTCAATATGCTTATCTATTTGTTATCATTTTAGTTCCATAAGAAAATCTTTTGGCATGCGTGATTTACTGGATTATAGATGGAAGCTGGATAAAGCCAGCGTCGCTGCATTAGGTATTAGGTAAGGAGGATATTTATGGACTTGAAAGTTGTTCAATCAGAAGAAGAGTTAGAGGAAGAACTAAACCAAGGTGCTTTTTTCTTATTAAAACACAGTTTAACTTGCCCCATCAGTGCACAGGCAAAGAGTGAGTATGAGAAATTTAGTGAACAGTCCGATTTTCCCTGCTGTATTTTAAATATTCAGCAGTCGAGAGATCTTTCAAAAAAAGTTGCGGAAAGATTTAATGTTAAGCATGAATCACCCCAAGTCCTGCACTTTCAAGACCAGCAGGTTACATGGCATGAAAGTCACTTTTCTATCACCTCTGATCAGCTGCACTCCCGTTTATAATCAGATGAAGCTGTCGTTCAATCCAAGTTTGAATATCAAAAACCCGAACCATGGTTTCCTTTTGGTTCGGGTTTTCTGCTGAATAAATTTCTTTTACTTCAATTCATTTGGTGAGCAAAAGTTTTGCGGGAGGGGATCATTTTAATACTTCATGTCTATAGATAAACGGTCGCCTGAAACAATAGTGTCGTTAAAGGTACAGACAGTTTCATTTCGATATATTTTATAGCGGGCTGGTATGGAGGATAACTGAATATCTGTCCATTTAAATATATCCTGAAAAATAAATGGTTCCTTTTCTTTTTCAGTGATAATCAGACGATCATTTGGAAAGACTAGATCCTCTTCTGATAAATTTTCTCCATTTCTTTTAACTTCACACAAAGCTTGTTTAAGACTAATTGGTTTGTTATTAAAGAATACCTCTATTTCGTAAAGAAAAGGCTTGTCCAGCTGCTCTAAAACGCTTCTTAAGGGCAAACCGCGGTTCGTCTTCGTATCAATTATATCTTCATGCTTAATAAGGTCTTCCATTTTTCCTGATTCTCCATTAATCAATAGAGGGGCGATAGCAGGTGTGAGTTCAAAGGAGTGCTGATTGACTCTCACATAATGGGAAGAGGAAGCGGGCTCCACCCACTTATTTATCCTGGTCAGTACCTTTTTTAATTCGGTTAATGTAGTTACTGGGAAATATTCAATTTGCTGCTGATCTTTAACTTTGCAGTCTGCTTGAACTAATGTGCCATTAACGAACACAACTGGCTGAGTAAATGAGAAGAACTCATGATTGTAAGTTAAATGAAGGCGGTCGAAGTCACCGATCAAGTCCTCTACCGTTAAATCGGGAGTCTGCCCGTGTCTGCCCTGCTCGATGCCAATGTGGTCACCTTCACTCACAGGTGATTCTATGGAGGTAAGAGTACCGTTTCTCAAGATACATGGTGGCGAACCCAAAGCACCTTCGAGAGGCAAAGTCTTGCCATTCAGCTCGATCATTAAACCCTCCCCAGGTTTCCCGTAAAGCTTCGATAATTCAATGCCGGCTGCCAAAATACAATCGCCTACGGTTAATTGTTTCATATCAAATAAACGGATGGTCTGCCCATTCACAATCACATTCTTATACTGAATTGGATTTTGCTTAGCCGCGATAGCTATTCCGATGGGAGTAACTAATTCTGGTCCATGGGGAAGTTGTTCATGATCCTCTAATTGTTGAATAGCTCTTATACCGCGGATAGCGATTCGGTTAGCCGGAACCCCCATGGATTCAGCAAGATATTTAGAAAGTTCCGGGGTTTGACTGCCGCCGCCTACTAACATAACAGCTTTGGGAGCAGTTTGATTAAGCTGTAGAATTTCTGTTGCAATTTGCTCAGCCAGTGATTTTAGAGAATCTTCAATTTTACTTACTGCCTCAGCGTACTGAATAGTAGATTCTAAGCCCAGTATATCAGTGATAGAAGTAAATCCTTTTGTCGTCAATTCTCTCTTTGCTCGTTCTGCATCAGGAAAATCCAGCAGGTATTCGTCGCTTATGGCTTCGGTTACTGAGTCTCCAGCAGAAGGAACCATTCCATAAGCGATAACCGTACCCGAATTTGTTATTGCAATGTCACTCGTTCCCGCGCCAATATCCACCAAGGCGACATTCAATCTTCTCATCGAAGGCGGGATGAGCACTTGGATGGCAGCGATAGGCTCAAGAGTTAAAGCTTCCATTGCTAATTTTGCACGACCTAATGCTGATAATAATGAATCTACCACCACCTTTGGCAGAAAGGTAGCAATAATCTCCACTTGAGCTATCTGTCCCTGTTGATCGATAAGAGAGCCGATTTTCTGCCCATCAATGTGATAGTGGAGTACGGAATATCCGACACAGTAGTAATCAGCCCCCTGGGATTCTTCCGTCTTCTGGGCAAGCTGGTATTGAGCTTGCTGCACAGCATTTAATTCAAGATGAATAATATCTTCACGAGTCATAAGCGGCTGTTGATAAACATCTTGACTGAATTCCGTTTTCTTCGTTCTCAGAGCACGTCCGGCTGCAGCTACACAAACTTTTTTTAAGGGACCATGGTTTACTTCAAGTCGTTCTTTAACTTTGGTAATCACTTGAGAAACGGCAACTACGTCGTGTATTTGACCATCAAGCATGGATCGTTCAGTATGTTCTTCAGTAATATGGTCAGCTATACGATAGAAGTCGCCAACTTTTTCTAGAATGATGCCAACGACTGATCTGGTGCCAATATCGAGGGCAAATAATTTTTCATTCATTCGGTTATGTACCTCCAAAAACTAATTTTCTTAAATTTCTTATTTATAAAATCTGTTGAGAAGGGTGACAAGTGCGATAATCTTAGCTATAATTATCCCTAATTATCTTTGAATGTATCATATTTTGTCATTTCATTAAACAAAACAGAGGGGGATGGACAATGAGTAATCAGAAACTTGATGAACTGCGTGGACAACTAGATGAGGTAAATTTGCAGCTTTTGAATTTAATCAATAAACGCGGTGATCTAGTAAAGGAAATTGGCCAAATTAAAGAACAACAAGGGATGAATCGGTTTGATCCAGTAAGGGAAAGAGTTATGCTGGACCAATTATCCAAACATAATGGCGGACCTTTCGAGGATTCTACAATTGTCCATTTATTTAAAGAAATTTTCAAAGCAGCACTTGAGCTTCAACAAGATGACCATCGTAAAGCCTTATTGGTTTCGCGAAAGAAAAAACCTGAAGATACAATCATTGAAATAAAAGGTGAACGGATTGGTGATGGACAGCCGCACTTTATTATGGGACCTTGTTCAGTAGAAAGCTACGAACAAGTGGCTACAGTGGCTGACGCCGTAAAGAAACAAGGATTGAATTTACTGCGTGGAGGTGCCTTTAAACCGAGGACTTCTCCTTATGATTTCCAGGGTCTGGGTTTGGAAGGTTTGAAAATCCTTAAAAAAGCAGCTGATGAACAGGATTTAGCTGTCGTTTCAGAAATTGTAAACCCTGCTGACTTAGAGGAAGCATTAGAATACTTGGATGTTATTCAAATAGGCGCTCGTAATATGCAGAATTTTGAACTTCTTAAAGCGGCAGGCTCAGTTAATAAGCCTGTTTTATTGAAAAGAGGGATGTCTGCTACTATTTCAGAATTTATTAATGCCGCAGAATATATCATTTCAAGAGGAAATGACAAGATTATCTTATGTGAAAGAGGAATCAGAACGTACGAGAAAGCAACGAGAAACACATTAGATATATCGTCAGTTCCTATCCTGAAACAGGAAACCCACTTGCCAGTAATGGTGGATGTGACCCATTCTACCGGCAGAAGGGATCTCCTGCTCCCGGCAGCCAAGGCAGCCTTAGCAATTGGAGCGGATGGAGTTATGGCAGAAGTTCATCCTGATCCTGCAGTGGCACTTTCTGATTCAGCACAGCAAATGGATATCCCGATGTTCAATGATTTCATGGAGCAATTAACTAAAGTGATTGCTAAATAACGAGCCGGGGATAATAAAGTTAGGCTGGAGAACCAGCCTAACTTATTTTTGTGTGAAGGAAGAATCCGTTATAATGGAAAGGGTATTCTAAAAGTACAAAAGACATACTAACATTGCGGAACACAATGAACTATCGTATGATTATTTTATTAAATATTTCGTACCATGGAAATCGGACAAGGGAGGATTCGGAATGAACGTAACAATATATGATGTTGCAAGAGAAGCAAATGTGTCAATGGCAACCGTTTCACGAGTGGTCAATGGCAACCCGAACGTAAAACCAGCGACGAGGAAGAAAGTACATGATGCCATTGAGCGTCTTGGCTACCGTCCCAATGCTGTGGCACGAGGATTGGCTAGTAAGAAGACAACGACAGTAGGGGTCATCATCCCTGATATCTCCAGTATCTTCTTTGCCGAACTGGCAAGAGGTATTGAGGACATTGCTACTATGTATAACTACAACATTATTTTAAGCAACTCTGACCAGAATAAAGATAAAGAACTTCATCTCATTAATACTATGCTAGGAAAACAGGTGGATGGTCTAGTATTTATGGGCGGGAAAATTACCGAAGACCACATCCGCGAGTTTAAAAATTCCTCTGTACCGATCGCGTTGGCTGCTACAGTTGATGAAACCGGCGAAATTCCTGCAGTTAATATCAACTATCAGCAAGCGGCTTATGATGCTACAGAGCTATTAGTGGCGCGAAATAATCAGCCGGTAGCTTTTGTATCTGGTCCTGAGAATACTCATGTTAATGATCAGAAGCTTGAAGGGTACAAACGTGCAATGAAAGAATACGGATTCGATGATACAGAAGACTGGATTGTATCGGGGGATTATTCCTATGATTCTGGAATTGAAGCACTGGAGCAGATTTTAGAACTAAACCAGCGTCCAAAAGCGGTTTTTGTGTCTTCAGATGAAATGGCGCTTGGGGTTATCCATGGTGCTCAGGATCATGGGTTGAGCGTGCCGGAAGATCTGGAAGTCTTCGGTTTCGATAACACCCGGCTGGCAACCATGGTTCGTCCTACACTATCAACAGTGGTTCAGCCTATGTACGATATTGGTGCAGTCGCCATGAGACTGTTAACTAAATTCATGAATAAAGAAGAAGTAGATGAACAAAATGTGATTTTACCTCATAGAATTGTCGAAAGAAACTCAACTCAATCAAAATAGTGCCGATATAGTAAATAGACTGTATCTGTACGAAATTGAGGAGAGAGATTTATGAACAAGCGAGATTTGTTAACGCCAATTGGAATAACCCTGGGTTTCATTATGGTCATATTTGGTATAATGTCCAATGCTGGATTTGGTGGGATGACTTCTTTCATACAAGCCTCTTCGATTGTCATCGTGCTCGGAGGTTTAATCGCCGCCATTCTTGTAAACTTTAATATATCGGAAGTGAAATTAACTTTTCGTGTAACAAAAGAGGCGTTTAAACAGCAGGATATGAATCTCCGGCAGTTGATTAACCTGTTTGTTAAGCTCTCTGAACGCGCTCGGAGAGAAGGCCTTTTGGCACTGGAAGCAGAACTTGAAGATGTTGAAGATCCTTTTATAAAGAAAGGGATACTGCTTGCCGTAGATGGAATAGAACCAGAGGTTATTAACGATATAATGAATGCTGAGATCGTTGCGGTGGAAGAAAGACATCAAAGAGGCAGAGCCATTTTAGAGAAGGCGGGAGAATATGCTCCTGCCTGGGGGATGATAGGAACTTTGATTGGTCTCGTTCTTATGCTAGAGAGTCTGACAAGTCCTGAAACGCTCGGACCTAAAATGGCAGTCGCTTTGTTAACCACTTTTTATGGGACGTTGTTATCCAATTTAGTTTTCATTCCAATGGCGGGCAAACTTGAAAATAAAACCGAGCAGGAATTATTTATGAAACAAGTCATTATAGAAGGTGTCATCGGTGTCCAGTCTGGACAGAACCCTAAGATTCTTGAAGAGAAATTAAGCGCATTCTTGTCTGAGGAGGATAAGAAGCTGGCAGATGAAGCAGCTCAGGAAGAACCATTGGGAGAAGCTGCCAATGAAGCTTAGAAAACGCAAGAAAAAGAATCAAAATGGTGCACCTAAGTGGATGACAACGTATGCTGATATGATTACCTTGATTCTAGTATTTTTTATCCTGCTCTTTTCCATGTCGCAAATAAATTTGGTGAAATTCAACGCCATTGCTGAGTCATTCAGAAATCGGATGATCTTGGATTTCTACCCATCCCCGGTCGAAGAGGAATATCCAACAGAACAAACGAAGATTCAAGAAAATGGGGAAAAGAATAACGAGTTTGAAGAACCCAATCAAAATCCTGACAATTTGGCAGAAAACCAAAAGGATCAGGATGAGAGCAAAGACGAGCTGGATAATGTCATGCAAGAGGTTAATCAATTCCTTAATAAGAATCAATTAAATGATATTATTTCTGCTACCCGAACGAAACGCGGAGTTGTCTTAGTTTTACAAGAACAGTTATTGTTTGAAACTGGAGAAGCCGAAATTCTACATTCAGGCGGTCCGTTTTTAACGAAAGTAGGAACGCTGCTCAACCATATTCCCAATGATGTAAAAGTAGAAGGACATACAGATGACCGGCCGATCTCTACATTTCGCTATCCGTCAAACTGGGAATTATCCGGGGCAAGGGCAAGCAGTGTGATTCGTTACTTAACATCTCATACTAAAGGGCTGGGGAAAAGTCGCTTTACTGCTGTGGCATACGGAGATACACGCCCGGTAGCTCCTAATACTTCCAAGGAAAACTGGAGGAAAAATCGAAGAGTAGAAATTGTAATTCTCGATCCCGATTATAAGGGATAATCCATACATAGCAATAAATAGACCCTGCATCAGTATCAAATCACTGAAGAATTGATAAATAGGTAAATAAAAAAACGCGTAAAACCATATTCTTACTTGGTTTCACGCGTTTTTCTTATGCATGATGTATCTCCCTTTTTCAAGAAGTGCCACGGAAATAACAGACTCGTTTCTTGATTAAGGGGTATTATATTTCTTTTGGTTCCGGATGAACTGTAAAGCTTTTTCAAGAATTTGCTCATTTTTCTCCGTGATTTCCTGTTTCCTAGGTATGGGCTTATAACTTCCATCAGGATCACTCCATTGACTGGGAAGAGTGACAGGTGCCTGGGGCTGCCACTTCTCAAGCCACTTTTCTGGAAGGGGCCCATGGAATGGAGAGTCTCCTTTCATAACTTTCCATACTTGTGACCATGCTCTTGGAACCACTCTCCAAATATCATATCCGCCCCCGCCCAGAGCAATCCATTTTCCACCGCAATACTGGTGAGCTAATTCATGGGCAAGTTCAGGAATCTTTTGATAGATTTTCATCGTAGAACAGAGGTGGGTTAACGGATCAAGAAAATGAGCATCCGCCCCGTTCTGGGTGACAATCACATCGGGTTTAAAATATTCCACAATCTCTCTAAACGCAGATTCATAGAGGTGCAAGAAGGATTCATCTTCAGTAAAAGCATCTATCGGGAGGTTGAAGGAGTAGCCGTATCCCTCTTTCAAACCGCGTTCATTGACGTTTCCTGTCCCGGGAAACAAATATCTGCCCGTTTCGTGAATGGAGAAGGTGCAGACATTGGGATCGTCATAAAATGCCCATTGTACACCGTCGCCATGGTGAGCGTCAGTATCCACATACAGGACGCGGTAATCATATTTTTCTCGAATATATTTAATTCCTACTGCTCCATCATTATAGATACAAAAGCCTGAAGCTTTTCTTTCAAATCCATGGTGCAATCCGCCTCCCAAATTTAAGGCGTGGTCAACCTTTCCCTCTAATACGGCATCAATTGCTGACAGCGTTCCACCGACAAGTAACGCTGATGCCTCGTGCATGCCTTTAAACATAGGAGTGTCTTCCGTTCCGATTCCAAACTCTAATGCTTCCTCCTCGGATAGTGCCTCTCCTCCTGCCTGCTTAATCGCTTCAATATATCTTCGGCTGTGAGCTAAGGAAAGCTCTTCATCCGTAGCTTTTCGCGGCTCTATTAATTGAGCAGCCGATAATTCTCCAGAAGCTTCTAGCAGTTCCTTTGCAAGAACCACTCTCATTTGGTTGAAAGGATGGTCGTCTCGGAAACGGTAACTAGTAAAGGAATTTGAAAAAACAAAACCGGAGCTGCAGCTCATGATTCCATCCCTGGCATTTGGGGCCATAGTACTTCATAGCCCTCCGATTTTAAGTCTTCAATTGTCGGCAGAGGATTCATTGTTTGAATACGGACCACAATAATCTTGTACTTTGGATCTGGTTTATAAGGATAAATAAGAACAGAGCTGATATTTACTTTTCGCTTTCCAAATACTTGGGTAACCTGCGGCAGTATTCCGGGTTTATTGATTACTTTCACTTCAATTTGAGAGCTCTGGACATTAGTGCCCGTTAATTGAATTAAAGTATAGAGCATATCCTTCTCTGTAATTATGCCGACGAGCTTATTGTTTCTTGTGACAGGGACACAGGCAATTTCCTGTTCATAAAAAATGGACGCTACTTCCTCCGCAAAATCAAGAGGATGAACGGTAGTTACTGGGCTCGTCATTATTGATTCAATAGGATTTATGAGTTCTTCTGCCTGCGATTTTGTTTCAAAAGTAGAAGGGCTAGCATCTCGTACATCGCGGTCTGAGACGATCCCAATCACTTTGTGATCTCGATCCACAATCGGAATATGCCTAATATGATGTTGATTTAAAAGCTTTAAGGCGGTTTCAATCGTTTCCTCCGGAGTAAGTGTAATCACTTCTTTTTTCATTATTTCTTCAACCAGCACCTTTTACTGCCTCCTAGCATCGCGCATATTATTTCTAGTTAGAAATCGCAGATGGTCAAATTGTTTAATAGAGCTTTCAGGTACATTTTTGCCGATTCGTACCATCAGACAGTTGGCAGGGTGGGAGATAATTTCAGGATCATCCGTTGGAGAAGGGGTAAGACCTCCCGCTCCCATCATTTTCTCCATGACCTTTCGATAACTCCATATATTTAACTGTGTTCCTTTTAAATCCCAGTGCCAATAATATTCTGTAGAAATGATAATGTAGTTTTCCATAAACTCATCTCTTATTGCAAGCTTGATGAGCCCTGACCCAATTCGATAGCTTCTAAAGGAAGGGATGACTTCTATTGCCCCTAATTCCATCAAGTCTTCCATGTTTCCTTCCGACCATCTCTCCAGGGGATCAGGATGGAGAAAAGTTACATAGCCAACTATAAGACTTTCATGTCTCGCAATAATAATTCTGCCTTCTGGAAAATCAGCAATTTCTCTGAGGGCGTCAAACTGTTTTGCAGACGGACGAAAGGCATTTAACTTACTATCAAATTCATAAGAACTAAGCTCTGTTGAGGATAAAGGTCCCTCAATAATTACAGGGCCAACGTCCGTATCCACGGTTCTGCTAAAATAGGATTTCGTGTGAATCATTTATCCACCACCTTACAAATAGAGGTAAAATTCTGTCTTTTTTCATTATACATGAAACTGTAGAGAATTAAATTAAAGAGTGATTTCGTTATGGAAGGACAACTGTACGATTCTCTTATTTATACTTTAAAGAAGGTTAGCTGATATAAACTAACTTTTCTTAGATAATTTGAGTCTAATTAAGATAGCAATGTAAAGTTCATATGGAAATAATGGATCATGCAAAACAAAAAATCCGAACGATGATAGAGGAATGCGCTAACATTTCATCATCGTTCGGATTTAATAATATCTAAAAAGACTTCTGTCTCAGTCCCTTTAAATGAGATTTTCCATCTAAAAGGAATTCTTTAGCTTTAAATTTAGTTAGTATCGCCTGTATTATTAGCAGACTGGCTGTTTGAGTTTGTTCCAGAACTGCTATTAGTACTTGAGGTTTGAGAGTCAGCCCCTGCACTGCCGGATCCAGAGTCATTGCCAGATCCAGAGTCATTACCGGACCCAGAGTCATTACCGGACCCAGAGTCATTACCGGACCCAGAGTCATTACCGGATCCAGAGTCATTGCCAGATCCAGAATCATTACCAGATCCAGAGTCATTGCCAGATCCAGAATCATTACCAGATCCAGAGTCATTGCCAGAGCCGGAATCATTACCGGACCCAGAGTCATTGCCAGAGCCGGAATCATTACCGGATCCAGAGTCATTGCCAGAGCTGGACTGATCTCCAGAAGACTTTTCCTTGTTCGACTTAGAGTCGCTTCCTTGATCTGATTTTGGATCGGGCGCGCCTGGATTTCCAACTTTAGTCGTGCCAGAGAGCCCTGACGAGGTACCAAAGTAATCGACTGCACGAACTGCGTAAATGCCCTCACTACCTGAATAGCTTAAGGAAGTCCCAGTCGTGCTGCCTACAACACTAAAAGATCCTCCTGGAGTTGAAGCGCGGTAAACCCGATAGCCTACTACGTCTTTACTTCCTGAGCCTGTCCAGCTGATCGTCGAAGAATTCGCCGAAACTGAGCTTGGAGCGGCTGGCGCTTGACCATCATTCTCTACTCCTGAAGAAAATGAAGAAGCACCAGAAGAAGGCAGAGCTACATTATTCCAGGCTCCTGTGTTAGGGAGCAGGGATCTTAAGATCGCTGGATGATCATAATTGTGTTCTTTTATAAATTTCGGACTCAAAGTTACTCCGCCGCCATTAATAATAAATTCAGATGGAGTACTGTTTCCTGCAACAACTAGGTTACCATTTACTTTCACAAAGTCGCCGCTTATTAAACTGTCATCTACCTTAGTAGGAGCGTACTTTGCATTATAGATGTCGCTTCGAGCTAAGCCTACACTTGAACATAAGTCAGAAGCGAGCAAGCCGGATGTAGCGCAGTAAGATCTCCGGACTAATCCTCCTGGGCTTTGGAAATCTTTCTTAGGAGCCATAAGGTCAGGACGAATATCGGTTACAGCATTCACGACATCTGCCCACAGTCCTGTGTTTCTCTGGCTGTAGCTACTAACATTTGAGAAATCAGCATCGTGGTCATAACCCATCCACATACTCACTGTGACATTCGGATTGGTCGCAATAAACCAGGTGTCTCTGTAGAACTGAGAGGTTCCTGTTTTTCCAGCCCAGTCTACGCCTGGGTGACTCAGCTGTCCCGGAACTCCGCTGGCTGTACCATATTTTAGAACATCACGCATCATGTCGATCGTGAGATATGCCGATTGCGGACTAAACACTTTCGTTTTTTTCTTACTTTTATGCTTATAAAAGGTTTTCCCATCATTGGTGGTAATGCTTTCGATCATATAAGCATCTGTGAATTTTCCCATATTCCCAAAGGTTACGTAAGCATTGGTTGCTTCTTCGTTGGTAATTTGTACTGTTCCGAGAGCAGTGGAATAGTTGGTATGGTCAGACTTTCTTAAAGTGGTAATGCCCATCTTTTCTAGATAATGGGTAGCAGGATCTTTGCCGATAATTTTCGAATATGCCTTTACAGCTGGCACATTATAGGATTTAGCTAAAGCATACCTGGCGGAGACGAACCCGTGGTTCCTTCCGGTATAGTTATGAACTTCCTGACTTGTGCCAGGATAAGTGTATGGAACATCAGCAAGTACTGAGCCTGGTTGTATGGCTCCCATATCTATCCCTGGTCCATAAACGAGAATCGGTTTCATCGTACTTCCGTTAGACCTTTTCGAATCAGCGGCCAAATTTAACTGCTCTTCTTTATAGTCCCGTCCGCCGATAAAGGCAACGATCTTCCCAGTAGAATTTTCAATAATGTTACTGCTTACTTGAACAGGAAGAGTTTCTGTCTTTCCGGTTTTATTCCCGTTTTTATCGTAAATCGGGACCGTTTGGTCAGGAGCGTAACGATTATAGTTATTTTTGACTTTTTGGACGGCATCATACACTTTTTTGTCGATAGTGGTGTGAATCTGGTAGCCGCCGGCAGTAAGCTTGTGCTCCGCCAATGTGGTGTATTCTTCTCTTAACTGTTTGTCTTTGTTTAAGTCATCCATCGTATGCCCATTATCTTTGGCGAGCTGCTCAATCATAATTTTCTTTGCCCGCTTTTCAATCTGGGTGGTGATATAAGGATATGATAGATTGGAAGATTTCGTCTGATTAGCAAGGGTATCCTTGTTGATTTTAAACTTCATAGCTTTCTTATATTCCTTGTCGGTAATATAACCGCCATCATGCATGCGTTCAAGCACTTCATGCATACGGTCAATACCCGGCTGCAGCCCTTTCTTGCTCTTAATCGAGCCATCATTGTTGAAAGGCGTATAGCCAAAAGGAGATTGAGGCAGTCCGGCAATAAATGCAGATTGAGCTACAGAAAGATCTTTTGCCTTTACTCCAAAGATACCTTTCGCTGCCGTTTGAACTCCGGCAATGTTTTCGCCGTTAGAATTTCGGCCGAAGGGTACAATGTTTAAATATCCTTCCAGTATTTCATCCTTATTGAAGAATTTTTCTACACGGAGAGCAAGGAGCATTTCTTTTGCTTTACGTTCGAAGGAAACTTCATTAGTGAGGATTTGATTTTTAACAAGCTGCTGGGTAAGAGTACTTCCCCCGGTTTTAACTGAAGAATTGGTCACTTCTTGTACAATGGCCCGCATAATTGATTTAGGGACCACACCATTATGGTTTTTAAAGTTTTCATCTTCCGTTGCGATCACCGCATTTTTCACGTGGTCACTGACGTCCTTTAATTGAACCTTTTCGCGATAAAGGTCGGACCTGACTTTGTTGACAAGTGAATCGTCTTCAAATAAAATCTTCGACGTTTCTGAATAGTTATAAATGTCATCATGCATTTCTTGCTTGCTGAGCAAAGGTTCATCTTTAACTAAAGAAGCAAAATATCCGGCGCCGACACCGCCTGCAAAAAACAGCCCGATGACTCCAATGATGATAAAGAATAGGATGATATTCCATACCACATCGTAAGTAATGCGGGTTCCTTTTTGGATTTTGCCTTTGTTCCATAAATCTTTTATATCCAGTTTATTTCTGCCGTTTTTTTTGTTATCTGCCATTTACATACCTCCTAAAATCCAATGTATATTATAACATAGTCAACCATTAAGAGATATCTTTCCCCTGCAGAATTCATTGCTTTTTTATTTGGATTGTGATAAATATAATACATAGTTAAATACTAGTGCGTTGAATGATTGAAGTAGAAAACAAATCCATGGTACAGAGAACTGACGGATGGTGGGAGTCAGTGCATATTTGTTTTTGAATTACGATCTGGAGCAATCTTCTGGTAATTGGATCAGAAGACGGTGTGAAGAGCCGTTATCGAGACAAGTGGCACATGTTTGTGCAACAAGGGTGGTACCGCGACAAGACCTCGTCCCTTTTATAGGGAGAGGTCTTTTTTGTGTTTCGGTAGATGGCATTTTAAAGAATAGAGAAGAAGGAGTGTCAGTGATGGACTTGCTAAAAGATTTAAAACAACGAGGGCTGATTAATCAAATAACGGATGAAGAGGGCTTGGCCAAACATTTAAGCGAGAAACAAGTAACGTTATACTGTGGATTTGATCCTACGGCCGACAGTCTGCATATTGGTCACTTACTCCCTGCTTTGATGCTGAAACGTTTTCAGCAGGCAGGTCATCGCCCTATTGCTCTAGTAGGCGGCGGTACCGGGATGATCGGAGACCCTAGTGGCAGATCAGAAGAGCGTCAGTTGAATGAAGCAAGTGTTGTTCAACATTTCAGTAATAAATTAACGGAACAGCTTGCAAAGATCTTGAATTTTGACCAAGGGGATAATGCGGCAGTTTCAAAGAATAACTACGAGTGGCTTTCCCAAATGACCATCATCGATTTTCTTCGTGATACAGGGAAGCACTTTGGAATCAATTACATGCTGGCCAAAGATTCTGTAGAATCGAGGATTGAACAAGGGATCAGCTTCACTGAATTCAGCTACATGATTTTACAGTCGTTAGATTTTCAAAAGTTATATGAGAAAGAAAATTGTACGCTGCAAATTGGGGGAAGTGACCAATGGGGAAACATTACCGCGGGGCTAGAATTGCTTCGCCGGTCTGCTGCTGGGGAGAAACAGGTAGAAGCATTTGGAATTACCATGCCGCTCGTTACCAAAGCCGACGGTACAAAGTTTGGAAAAACGGCAGGAGGGGCTGTGTGGCTTGATCCGAAGAAAACATCCCCGTACGAATTTTACCAATTCTGGATTAACGCAGATGATCGGGATGTCATTCCATTCCTCAACTACTTCACTTTTTTGACTATGGAAGAGATTGCGGAATTGGAAAAAGAAGTAGAGCAGCATCCTGAGAAACGGACGGCTCAGCGACGGCTGGCTGAAGAAATGACTAAATTGGTTCATAATGAAGAAGCACTGAAGCAAGCGGAAAGGATCACAGAAGCCCTCTTTAATGGTGACATTAAAGCACTGTCCGGTCAGGAAATCCAGCAAGGCTTTAAGGATGTACCTGCCTACACTTCCGAGGAATTATCACCGGGACTCATTGATTTACTTGTCCATGCCGGGATTTCTTCTTCTAAACGTCAAGCAAGAGAAGACATTAAGAATGGAGCTATTTATGTAAATGGGGAACGGAATCAAGAATTAACTTATATGATCTCACCCAATGATCGAATTGAAGACAAATTTACGATTATCCGCAGAGGCAAGAAAAAATACTTTCTCATCCACTACAGGGGATAAAGCCGAATTTATCCGCAGAAAACCCGAACCATTGGTTCGGGTTTTTATTTAGCAGAAAATACTCAGTTGAAAGATAGAAAAAAGCCGCCTTACAATAAGGCGGCTTTTTGAGAAGCTATTAACGAGAGTAGTACTCAACGATAAGCGCTTCATTAATTTCAGCTGGAAGTTCAGAACGTTCTGGGTAACGAGAGTAAGATCCTTCACGTTTGTCACCATCAAAGGACAAATATTCAGGTACGAAGTTGTTAACTTCAACAGCTTCTTCTACTACGTTTAAGTTCTGAGATTTTTCGCGAAGACCAATAACTTGGTTAGGTGCAACGCGGTAGGAAGGAATGTCAACACGTCCTCCATCTACAGTTACGTGTCCGTGGTTTACTAGCTGACGAGCCTGACGACGCGTGCGAGCAAGACCTAGACGGTAAACGAGGTTGTCCAGACGAGATTCAAGTAGAACCATGAAGTTCTCACCATGAATCCCTTTCATGTTTCCTGCCTCTTCAAACATCCGGCGGAATTGACGCTCAGTTAAACCATACATAAAACGAAGTTTCTGCTTCTCTTGAAGCTGTAGTCCGTATTCAGATAGTTTTTTTCGTTGATTTGGACCATGTTGTCCAGGTGCGTAAGGGCGCTTTTCTAGCTCCTTACCAGTTCCGCTTAAAGAAATGCCATAGCGACGGGATTTTTTCCAGGTAGATCCTGTGTAACGTGCCATAGGTATTTCCTCCTTTTTATTTTATTTTGCATAAAATAAAAACAGGTGTGTCCATTTTACGCTGCTCATTATGTTTTCATGCACCATCGCTCCAGCAGCAGAGAGTTACACGATGCACCTCTTAATCAAGAGGAACAAAATGAAGACAACGCCGGTTCACATAGGCTGCCATTTATTTTACACAAATGCCATTATAATTTTTTTGAGCGATTAAGTCAAGGGATTCCATCACATTCGGATAGTTTATTAAAATAAGAATAGATTTATTTATGTATAATCAGCATATAATTATATTTAGAGGGTATATAGTAGTGGTATAATAGACTCAATTATGATGGATGATAGGTGAGATGCATATGGGAGACAATAAACAAAAGAATAAAGATTTAAATCAGCTGAGAAGTGATATGTTTGAACTGTTTACCACCAATACAAATATAAGCTACAGTACTTTTATGACAGAAGCAAGCAATAAAGTGTGCAGTTTTCTGAAAGCGGATGTCGCTGTCCTGTACCAGTTAGATGAATGGAAGGGAAGATATCATTTAATTACAGATCGTAAGGAAATGAAACAAAAATTCCACGAAACGTTGAGTTTAAAAGATTTTCGCGGTACTCCCCGTCAGAATTTATTTGACCTGTCTTCTAATGAGCTGCTTTCTATTCCTAAGCAGGAAGAGTATACCGAGGCGTATCATCTACCTCTTTTTTCAGATGATAGATGCTTAGGATTTATGTGGGTGGGATTTAAAGAAGAGATCTCACTGCCTCATTCGCTTTTAAATGATTTGGCGTTAGAAATTACGAGATGTGTGAATCATGCTGTCAGTTGTTATTCTTCCATAGAAGAAGGACAGAAGTACGAACTGCTCTATAATGTGGCCGCTAAGTTTCATTCTTCCATCGATATGGACGGAGTATTAAAAGAAATTATCGCTACATTGAGGAAGATTTATCCGGAATTTCATTATTATTTATTATTATCTCAAAGTTACGCGTGTGACAGTGAACTCCCTGTTCGAGAACTGACGTACGAACGTGATGCCTCTTCTAAAGCAAGCACCCATGCGTTTTTAACTGGAGAAGTTCAAATAGAAGAGAGCAAGTCAGAAATGCAGTCTTTTCTATATGCTCCATTGAAAGGGAAGCAGGGGATCTATGGAGTACTGGAAGTAGCGGCGCCCAGCTATTTATATTTTCTCCAAAAGGACATTGATTTCTTTGTGCTAATTTCAAATACTGCCGGAAAAGCTCTGGAAAATGCCAAATTATACATGCAGTCCCGGAGTCTGATTGATGATCTTCAACTGATAAATGAAACCGCTCATAAATTAAATTCCAACATGAGGCTGACAGAGAAAATATCTTATATGGCATCTCAAATTAAAACTTCCTTCCAGGCAGATGAAGTAGGTTTTCTAATTTTCAATAATGAAAATGACAAGCAAGGTTATACGGTATTAGAGGGCAGTTCTCCCTTCTTTATTTCAGAGAAAGCTGAGCACCTTATCTATGGGATCAGCAGAATGTCCGGCAAAACACAGGAGCCTCTGTTTGTAGGGGATTATACTGCTAAGACAGGCGAAGCAGAGTGTCCTTACCAATCTATTATGGCAGTACCGATGATGGCCCATGACCAATTGAACGGTCTAGCTGTAGTTTTCAAAAAAGCGCCCTACTTCTTCAGCTTTGATTCTTTCAAACTGCTCCAATCTCTTGTCCATCATTCTACGCTTGCTTTTGCCAACTCTATGTTAAGAGAAGAACTGGAAAAAACAATCATCACAGATTACTTAACAAAACTGCATTCAAGAAATTATTTAGATAAATGTATGGATAAATACTTGGAGCAAGATGAGCTGGGACATTTTATCCTGATTGATATTGACAATTTTAAAAAGGTTAATGACACTTATGGTCATCAAGTGGGGGATGCGGTCATAACCCAAGTGGCTCAATCCATAAAAAAGATTGTCGGAGACCAGGGCCTGGCAGCGCGATGGGGAGGAGAAGAACTTGCTGTATACTTACCTTCTCTTTCTTTTGAAAAAGCTTTTGAAATGACAGATTATATTCGCGAAGAAATTTCAGTCGTCACTAATCCTTCCGTGACCGTCTCCTGCGGCATCTCCTCTTGGACGGCAGAGAAACGTCCGGAAAGCCAAAGAATTGTTCAGCAAGCCGATGATGCTCTTTATAAAGCTAAGGGATCTGGTAAGAATCAAATCATTATGGCAGGGGAAGCTCCTGATTCCGTCGCCTTTTAACTTTAATTCCTGCAGCGAAACCTATAGTAATGATGGTTTTCACGGAATCAGGCTCGTTTATATTTTCATCTTGGCTTAATAGAATAATTAGATTTATTAAATATGTGATTTAAAGAAAGGGTCATAAAATGAAGGGGCAATTTTTAAATTTAATGAAATGGATGACAAACAAAGAAGAGGGAAGGAGGTTTATTTTGGGAGTAGATGGTTTGAGCCGTTCAGGGAAAACGACTCTCGTCGAAAAAATAACCCGCCGGCTTTCCTCTGCTTACGTTCCCGTTTATGTTTTTCATATTGATGATTTAATTACCGCTTCCACATCTAGATACCGTACGGGTTATCCTGAGTGGTATGAATATTATTATCTGCAGTGGGAGATCGACCAGGTAACGAAGCAGTTATTCCAAAAGATTAGAAAAGCTAGGAGACTTCAGCTGCTTATATATAATGACAAAGAGGATGAGCAGACAATGGAAACGATATTTCTGCCTGATTCATGTGTAGTTATAATTGAGGGAGTATTTTTGCAAAGGAAAGAATGGAGGGGATATTTCGATTACTTAGTTTACTTGAACTGTTCTCGTGAGAAAAGGTTCGGAAGAGAGAAAGAAACAACCCGAAGAAATATGTGCAAATTTATAAATAGGTATTGGAAAGCAGAAGATTTCTATTTGAAGACTGAAAGACCGCTTTCTTCAGCAGACCATGTCATACATATAGGGACATAATGGTAAGGAAAACCCCGGAGAGTCAGCTCTCCGGGGTTTTGGGATGGTTAAATATAGGTTTCCAGAGCTTCAGCAAATTGGGTAATATATTTTACATCCAGTTCATCAAATCTACTTACAGTCGGACTATCTATATCTAGTACACCATAAATCTCATTCTGCTTGATCATCGGAACGACAATTTCCGATCGACTGGCAGCGTCACAAGCGATATGACCCGGGAATGAATGCACGTCGTCCACTTTCTGAACCTGATGTTCTTTTACAGCTGTCCCGCATACACCTTTACCAGAAGGAATGCGCACACAGGCTGGAAGTCCCTGAAAAGGGCCGAGAACTAACTGATCTTCTTTCCAAAGATAGAATCCCACCCAGTTTACATCTTCAAGGAATTGATTAAGTAAAGAAGAAGCGTTAGATAGATTAGCTATGTCATCTGTTTCTCCTGTACAGAGCGCGTGAAGCTGTTTAATTAATAGCTGATAATTCTCTTCCTTAGTACCTGTGTAATGAGAAGATTGAAACATAGAATGACCTCCTGGTTTAGTTTTTCGACAATTCTCTTTAAGATCTTGTCGGGAATTGGTGCACGATTATAAGAAGGAATTTCTTATATAAGGGAGAATATCATCCCTAAGGAGGGAAATATTATGAACCGTCAGACCTCAACTCGCCAAAAGGTTTTGGATGTTGCCTGTGGTTTGTTTTACAGCAATGGTTTTAATGGGACTTCCGTTCGAGATATAGCAAGTGCTGCAAAGGTAAATGTGTCACTCATTAATTATTACTTTAAAAGTAAACAAGGCCTGTTTGAATCGCTGGCCATTAATTATTTCGAGCCATACCTTGAAATGATGGAAGAGGAGTTGTCCTTTTGTAAAGAGGGGCGAATGGAATCCTTAGTGAAAAGAATTCTACAATATAAACAAATGCATTATCAACTTTCCTGTTTATTATATAGAGAATTATCATTAAACACAGTTTTTGCCAGAGAAATGCTAGTCACCTATTTGGCTAAAGAAAATCATTTGTTTACTCAACTGCTTTTTCAGAAAGTAAATCCAATAGAAGTTACCTTTAAAGAGAAACTATGTCTATTACAGCTTAAAGGATTATTAAATGCCCCATTTATGATGCCTCAGGAATTTAGAGATCCGTTTATAACAGAAGCATCGATTGACCATTTTGTAGAAATGTATAGTCATTTAATGATGCAGCGGAAATCTATGCAGCACGAGCAGGTCACAGTGAACGTGTGAGCAATGCTTGATCGATTTGGGCGGCCCCTTGCTTTAAGCCTTGGGATGTATGCGCATCTGAACCGTAAATCAGGGGGATGCCCATCGAACTTGCGAGTTTCGCTATGTGTTTTGGAGGATAACTTTCCTTACAGTAAGTTTTGCTTACTCCTGCCCCATTATAATCTAAAGTGACTCTGTTTCGTTGAGCTGATTCTAGAAACGTTGCGGCCATTCCTTCCCAGGTTTCAGGAGAAGGAAACAGGGATTGAAACTTTTTCACAAGTGTCATATGGCCAATCCGGCTGGGCTTGTAACGTCCTAAGGATGCTTCAGCTGAATGAGATAGTGCCTGAAAATAAGCTTGGTAGACTTTCTCCAATGACCCGAAGTCCTTTACCGTCTCTTCAAACATTTCAGGACTGTAATCGATACAGTACCACTGCTTTTTCCCCTCTAAAAAATGCACAGACAATATCCCGTCGTCCATTGCCGGTCCATACGTATTAAGAAATTGAAGCGTCTCTTCTTCAAAGCCTTTAATGAAATCGATTTCAAACCCTGCGTTAATGGTAATGTCCTGCTGATATTCTTTCTTTAGTTTCTGCAGTTCATTCAGGTAGGGTTCCACGAAGGACCGATCCATTCCACTGTCTTTGGATGGTACAGGGTCGTGAAATCCTTCTGGAAGAGGGGCATGCTCAGTAAATGTCATCATATGGTAGTTCAATTGAATGGCTTGTTCGATATAAGCTTTAAGGGTATCTGCGGACCCGTGAGGGCAGTAGGGAGAATGGATATGACCGTCAAACACGAAAAGTTCCTCCTTTGAATTAGAATTTTTTGTCAATATGCTAATTATTTTGAAATATTTTAGCCAAAATGATTGTTTACATGGTATCATAATATACAACTGAATTTCATTTGGAACGCTATCTTTCCATTGAACGTGCATATTGTAAGGAGGCTATTTATGAGGTACATCATTGGGGCTATTTTATTGTTAATTGCTTTGATCATTACTGGACTAATCTGGCGAAAGAAAGTCTATGATCAAGTCGATCGATTAGAAAGCTGGAAAATGAACATTATGAATCGGAGCGTTACGGAAGAACTGTCAAGAGTTAAAAGTCTTAATTTATCCGGAGAAACCCAAGAGAAATTCGAAGCGTGGCGGGATCGTTGGGACCAAATTTTAACGAAAGAGCTGCCTAACCTTGAAGAAGATCTATTTGATGTAGAAGAGGCAGCTGATCGTTATCAATTTAACCGTGTGAAGAAGACTTTATCCCTTACAGAACAAAAGCTGCTCGCAGTGGAAAAAGATATTGAAGCGATGTTTGAAGAATTGGAAACCCTGCTTGATTCAGAGAAGAGCAGCCGAATTGAAATTGAGGCGGTTGAACCTGATTTACTGGAACTTTCAAAGTCCTTGCTGCATAACCGTCACCAATTCGGACCTGCGGTTAAAACTTTCGAAAAACGGGTGGAAGAGCTGCAAAGTAAACTCCAGATCTATGAAAACCTTGCAATGCAAGGGGATTATTTGGAAGCGAAGGATTTAGTAGCTTCGGTTCGAGAAGACTTAAAAGAATTGCATGAGGATATAGAATATTTCCCTGATAGATACAGAAAAGTTAAGAATGAGCTGCCTGAACAGCTAAATGACTTGTTAACTGGGATGGAAGATATGGAAAACGAGGGTTACAGGATCGCTTACCTTGATTTCAAGCCGGAAATACATACATTTCAAGAACAGCTTACCGAAGGACTTGCTCAACTGGAACAAGGGAAACAAGAGAATATTGACTTAATTATTGATGAAGTTGAAACGCGAATGCAGGAAATGTACCGTCAACTTGAAACCGAAGCGATCGCTCATAACTATGTTGAAAAACAGCAGCCTTCTTACCGTGCTCATTTAGATGAGCTGACGACGGTCCTTGAAACTACGGAAAAAGAGATGGAAGAGCTTCAGATTGCGTATCAGCTGGAAGACGAGGACGTGGAGACGTACCGTACCCTAGGCAGCTGGCTTACACAATTAAAGAAGAAATATTTGAATTTCGATCATAAATATCAAGATGGGCAAACTGCATTTTCCGAACTTCGTAATGAACTTGAAGAGTTTAAGGATCAGTTGAGTGAATTGAAGTCTAAGCATCAGGCATTTAGTGAAAGGATTCATATGCTGAGAAAAGACGAACTTGAGGCAAAGAATCAAATCCAGACAATGGAACAGCTGCTTATAGATACACATCGACGTTTAAAACGAAGCAATATTCCTGGGATCCCTGCAGATGCTTATGAACTGATGCGGGAAGCGAGTAATAAAGTGGATGAAGTATTTTTAAGTCTGGAGCAACAGCCGCTTGATATGACAGAAGTGCAGGACAGACTTGATGCCGCACAGCAATTAACGGAAAAGCTTCATATAGATGCAAAAGAATTGCTGGACAAAGCATACCTTGCCGAACGCTTAATTCAATACGGAAATCGCTACCGAAGTCAGTATCCAATAATTGCTGCCCGGCTGTTAGAGGCTGAAAAAGAGTTTAGATCTTATCACTATGACGGAGCGGTTGAACTAGCTTCTTCCGCCATTAAGGAAGTTGATCCTAAGGCACTGGCTCGGTTAGAAGAGGAAGAAGAAGTTTTTGTTTAGGAAGTGTAAACTATGAAAAAATGGCTGTTGATTCTTCTTGGAATAGCTGGTGCTGTAATATGGACAACCGTTATTGTTCTATTTTTCTGGGTGCCGTCTGAATCTTTTCAAGTGGAGGATCACGGTATGTCGGTCACCTTTGAACAGCCATTAAATGAAAAGAAACTTGATTCTCACTTTTCAAAAACGGTAGCGCAGCCCGCTGAATCCACAGTTAAAACTGTACTTGGCACGAATAGAATTAGCGAGAAGTGGGTGGAGGATCTCAGCAAGGACGGGAAACTGAGTATTGATACTTTGTTAGACGAATTAAATATTAAGGATTAGTCACCAAACTGGCCCAAGGATAAACCTGCAGCGGCCAGTTTTTTATTTAATTAAAACGGAACGAGATATGGAGAGTGAAGATCGATATTTAGTAAGGTCTCATGGTATGATAATATAATGAACTTGAAAATGTTTAAAAGGAGTTATCCTTTATGATTTATTTAGATAATAGTGCAACTACCCAACCTTTACCTGAAGTTTTAGATAGCTATCATAAAGTGTCGATGAATTATTTTGGTAATCCATCTTCTGTACACCGTTTAGGAAGTGAAGCTGAAAGGCTGCTGGGAAAAGCAAGAAAACAAGCATCCTCTGTATTTCAAGTAGATGAAAAAGAAGTTATCTTTACTTCTGGCGGCACCGAAGGGAATAACATGGCGATTAAAGGTACTGCCTTTATGCATCAAACAAGAGGACAGCATTTAATAACTTCGAGCGTTGAGCACCCTTCTGTACTGGAGGCGTTCCGTGCTCTGGAATCCCTCGGTTTCGAAGTAAGTTATCTTGATGTGAATTCCGAAGGCCGTGTGAACCCAAAAGACGTAGAGCAAGCCATAAGAAAAGATACTATTTTAGTGAGCCTGATGTCAGTTAACAATGAATTGGGAACAATTCAGCCGATCCAGGAAGTAGGTAAGTTGCTAAAAGACTACCCTACGATCCTCTTTCATGTTGATCATGTCCAGGGTATGGGCAAGATACCCATAGCCATCAAGGATTTTGGGGTTGATTTGTGCACTGTTTCAGGCCATAAAATACATGGATTAAAAGGAACAGGTGCGTTAGTGGTTCAAAGTCATGTCAGTTTATTTCCGCTGCTTCATGGAGGAGGGCAAGAAAGACGCTATCGCTCGGGTACCGAGAATCTTCCAGGCGTCACCGCTTTTGTAAAAGCACTGAGGATGATAGAAGAAGAGCGGAAGACTTCTGGAGCACATCTTCTGCAGTTAAAAGAAAGTTTGCAGAATCAGCTGCAGAATATTCATGGGGTCAACGTGAATACTCCTGCCCGTTCTGCTCCTCACATCGTGAATTTTTCTGTCCCGGGCTTTAAACCAGAGGTGCTGATTCACACATTAGGGGAAAGGGAGATCTATATTTCCACTAAAAGTGCTTGTTCATCTAAAGATCCCAATGTGAGTACAGTACTTCAAGCCTGCCGTTTAGATCAGGAAATAACAACTTCGGCATTAAGAGTAAGCATGTCTTACTTAAATACACACGAGGAAATTAATACATTTATTGAAACGCTACATGGAGCGATTCAAGAATTACAACCCACAATGGGGAGGTCCTTATGAATTTTGATCGAATACTAATCCGTTATGGAGAGATGGCGCTAAAAGGAAAGAAGCGGAACCATTTTGAATCCATATTACAAAGAAATCTTAAAACGAAACTAAAGAATTTTCCTAACACACATATAAAGAAAACAAGGGATAGAATGTACGTATTGTTAAATGGTGAAGATCCCTCGCAAGTCATGGGGAAGTGCCGGGAAGTTTTTGGTATTCACAGTATGAGCTATGCGATTAGGGTAGAAAAGAATGAAGAGGATTTAAAAAGCGCAGTCCTTCTTGCATTTGAAGAAGCTGATGGTGCGAGAAGTTTCAAAATATCTGCCAAAAGGTCAGATAAGAATTTTCCTATTAACTCCCAGGATTTAAATCCATTGCTGGGAGGGTATGTGCTGAGAAATACGGACGGAGTTACCGTAGATGTTCATCATCCGGATGTTGAAATAAAAGTAGACATTAGAACCGATGCAGCTTATGTGACAGCCCAGGACTATCCTGGAGCAGGAGGATTGCCGGTTGGGACAACGGGAAAATCTCTTCTGCTCCTCTCAGGAGGGATAGACAGCCCTGTATCCGGCTACTTAACTATGAAGAGAGGTGTGGAAATTGATGCAATCCATTTTCATTCCCCGCCTTATACTAGTGAACGGGCCAAACAAAAAGTGATAGACCTGGCAGGCGAACTATCTAAATTCGGGCATAAGATCAATATTCATGTGGTTCCTTTCACAGCAATTCAGCAAAAGATCCAGCGCGAAATGCCAGAAGGTTACAGCATGACAATCATGCGGAGAATGATGATGAGAATAAGTGAAAAACTTGCTCGCAAAGAAGGCATCTTGTCACTAACCACTGGAGAAAGCTTAGGACAAGTAGCAAGCCAGACTATGGAAAGCATGAATGCTATAAATGAAGTAACCAATTATCCTATTATACGTCCGTTGGTTTCAATGGATAAGTTAGAAATTATCACAATCGCAAGAAAGATTGGAACGTATGATATATCTATTAGACCATATGAGGATTGCTGTACGGTTTTTGTTCCGCAAGCACCTAAGACTAAACCGACTCGTGAAAAATCCACATACTATGAATCGAATTCAGATTTCAACAAAGATATCCAAAAGGCATTGGATGAAACTGCAGTCATTCAAGTTAAGGAAAATCAATCAGCTGATCAAATTGAAAATGAGTTTGATGAATTACTATAAAGAAGACGGAATAAAAAATTTCATTCGAATGATAACCCGAACCCTTGATATTATATGGGTTCGGGTTTTTTCTTTAGCACACCCTCGCCTTATGCTTGTCAGGTCTCCGAGGGCGCTTCCGCTTTTGACCATCCAGCTGCGAGTCGCAGATCCACGCGGTTCTAAGTCATCGACTTCCAGAGGGGGAACCGTCCCTCTTGCAGCCGCTGGCTTAGCCCGGAGGATCTAACAGCTCCTCTCCGCTTTTGACCATCCAGCTGCGAGTCGCAGATCCACGCGGTTCTAAGTCATCGACTTCCGGAGGGGGAGACCATCCCTCTTGCAGCCGCTGGCTTAGCCCGGAGGATCTAACAGCTCCTCTCCGCTTTTTTGATATAATTACAAGCAAAGCTGATGACTTCTTTTTGGGTTTAGTCTATGGTAGAGCTAACAGGAAATTTCAGGGAGGGTTTGGATATGAAATTATGGTATGGTGGTAAGATTTATACGATGAAGGAAGAAGGTCACTGGGTGGAAGCTGTGGTTACTGAAGGAGGAAAGATTGTAAAAGCAGGAGATACGCAGGATTTATATAATCAATTTAAAGATGCGATTGATGAAGACTTTAATTTAACAGGAGCGGTAATGTACCCAGGATTTACTGACAGCCATCTTCATATTATCGGTCATGGAGAGAGACTGATGCGCTTGGACCTGTCATTTATGAAATCTGCTGAGGAAGTTAAACAGGCTTTGAGCCAGCATGCAGAACAGCTTGAGCCAGGCGAATGGATTATTGGTGATGGCTGGAATGAAAACTTATGGGAAGAAAAGAGAATTATACATAGAGACGAGCTTGATGAAATCTCTACCGATCACCCCATGATGCTCACCCGTGTCTGCCGTCATGCCCTTCTGGCGAACTCAAAAGCTATGGAACTGGCGCAAGTTAATAAAAATGTAGAAGATCCACAAGGGGGAGTGGTGGTAAAAGACGAAAATGGAGAACCCTCCGGTCTTTTCCATGATCAGGCGCAGGAACTTATTAAAAGGGCAATGCCTGAGGTTACAGAAGCTTACTTAAACAGGGCGACAGAACTAGCTGTCCGTGATATGCATACGTATGGCTTAGTAGGCGGCCATAGTGAAGATCTGAATTATTATGGCGGTTTTAAAAGGACTTTTGAGGCATTTACAAATGTGATCGATGGGGAAGACTTGAAATTCAGAGCCCACCTACTTGTCCACCATGGGGTCATTGAAGAGATGGATAAAGAAGGGCTTGGCTTTAAGAAAGGGACTCCATTTGTAGAGTTAGGAGCGATGAAAATTTTTGCCGATGGTGCTATTGGCGGAAGGACTGCCTGGCTGGTAGAAGAATATAGTGATGATCCTGGCAATCATGGGGTTGCTATTCATACGGCGGAACAGCTGACCGAGCTTGTAAAACAGGCCCGCAAACGCAAAATGCCAGTAGCTGTTCATGCAATTGGTGATGGAGCTGTAGAAGCGGTAGCAAACGTTATCGATAAACACCCTGTTGTTAAGGGCGAGCGGGACCGGATTATTCATGCGCAAATTCTCCGCCCGGAACTCATTCAACGACTTACCACTATGGATGTGATCTTAGATATTCAGCCCACATTTGTGGCCTCGGATTTCCCTTGGGTAATGGATCGCTTAGGAAATGTGCGCCTGAAAACTTCTTACTCTTGGAAAACTTTACTGGATGCGGGAATTATTTGTGCTGGCGGGTCGGATGCACCGATTGAGGAAATAAATCCTCTCCTGGGGATCAGGGCAGCAGTTGACCGAAGAGCGACATACGATCATGAAGTGTATCAAACCGAAGAAAGATTAAGCGTTTATGAAGCCATTTCCTTATACACGAAAGGCAGTGCCCTTGCGATCTCGAAAGAAGACAGCCACGGGCTGATTGAAGAAGGGTTTGCAGCGGATTTCACAGTATTGGACCGGGACTTGTTTTCTCTGAAATCTCATGAACTTGCAGACGCTACGGTAACGATGACTGTGGTGGATGAAGAAATCATGTATCAAAGATAAAGAAAAGTAGAGACAAAAGATTTTTAACTTACAGAAAGCCCGAACCAAGAATCTCTATTGGTTCGGGCTTTCTGTTCGCATTTAATTGAAGTTAATGATTCCTCTTCCAATCTATAAAAAAGTACGCTTGACTCTTTCCCAGTAAGAATTATTTTTTAATCTTACTGTCTTAATGACGTTCTGGCTCATTTGGACAGTCAGTTCACGAATATTACGGATGGAATAAGCTTCATTATCCATTCCTACAATAGGAAAATCATTTCCATTCTGCTGTACATGAAGTTTTAATTTTCGTTCTGAGCCAAGGATGAAAGAGGATCCTAAAGTGCGGAAACGATTGTTGTTTAAAGAAGCAAGCTCGCTCACTTGAAAACATGGAATTTTAGGATCCACGACAGCCCCATTTACCGATTTGTTATATCCTGTACTCCCGGTCGGAGTAGCTACGATAAGTCCATCGCCTCTAAAAGTTTCAAAGTGGATATCATCAATAAATACATCAATATCAATCGTTTTAATTAGAGTGGAGCGGACACTGCACTCATTTAAGCATTGAAAGGTGGACTCATTATTAATCGTCGTCTCAATCACTGGAAATCTCCGCACCTCAACTTCAGCGTTGATCATGGCATCGACCATTTCATTGTAGTGATTAATGCTGAAATCACAGTAAAGTCCTGCTTCATTTTCTCTTTTAATCCCTACATAGAGACAATCCTGTCGAAAGCCGGTTTTCCGTACGGCTTGTAGAAATGTACCGTCACCGCCGACGGCTATAATGATATTTGCATTTTTAGAGTCATCCACAATTTTAAAATTATTTTCTTCCGCTAATTGAAAAATCGGTTGTAGTTTTTCGTTTAATTCTTCATGAGGGTGATAATAAAAGTATAAATTCCTTCTGTCACTGGTCATAGAAGCTCCTCCTTATGTAATTCCTAGTTGATAGTTTACCATTTCATTTTCGCTATGGATAGTTGTAACCCTGTGTTATAGAAGGCATCCGTTAGACATTAACTAGTATAGCCTTCATAATGAATTTGTCACCAACTTTACTTTAGGAGGCAAATAATGACCAGCTTCACCTTTAAAGAACAGTCTGTTACATTGCCAGAAAAGAAAATAAAAAAAGGGGATCAAGCCCCGGATTTTAAAGTTTTGGATAATAAGTTAAATGAAGTGACACTTTCTAAATATAATGGATGCATTAAATTAATTAGTGTTGTTCCGTCACTTGATACCGGGGTATGTAATGACCAGACGAGGCGTTTTAATGAAGATGCAAATGAACTGGAAAACGTTGAAGTTTTAACCATAAGCATGGATCTTCCATTCGCTCAAAAACGCTGGTGCGGTAACTCGGGAATCGATGATGTGACTACCTTATCTGATCATCGCTATGCTTCTTTTGGAGAGGCTTACGGTGTGCTGATGGAGGAAATGCGATTACTGTGCAGGGCAGTATTTGTAGTCGACTCCAATGATGAAGTCGTTTATACTGAATATGTTCAGGAAGCTACGGATCACCCTGACTATGAAGGTGCTTTAGAAGCGGCAAAATCAGCTGCTTAGCATCACAAATCTTGAATATTTTATACGAATTCGATATGGTAGAGATAGAACAAACAAATCATTGAATGGGGAGTGACGCATTTTAAATAATGCGTCATTTTCTTTGAATATAGGTTTGACTAGGAGGAGCGAAATGAAGCAGGTACAAGTAGAGAAATTATATGAATGGATTGATCAAGTATCAACTGCGATCTCAGAGAGCATGAACATTACTTATCTTGAAGGAGTTGCAGAAGGATTAGACGTATTATTTAATGGAAAGCCTTTTGCTGATATGGATAAGGATTTGCAGTCCACCCTCAACAACGAACTGACTCGAATTAAAACGGATGAATTTGAAAAAGAAGAAGTTCGTAAATCAATTCAGCTTGCCATTTTAAAGGGGATGAAAGGAGCCACTCAGCAGCAGCACTTAATAACACCGGACTCTGTAGCCATGTTTATGGGATATTTGACTTCAAAGCTGTTTGAGGGAAAAGAAGAGCTTAGGCTGTTTGATCCTGCTTGCGGGACAGGCAATTTGTTGACTTCTGTTATGAATCAGCTTGATATGAAGCTCTCCACTTACGGGAGTGAAGTGGATCAGACGCTGCTTCAATTGGCTCTTGCCAATGCAAACTTACAAAAGAATCAAATTGAATTCTTCCATCAGGATAGTCTTCGTCCCTTCTTACTTGAACCTGTCGATTTTGTATTAGCTGATTTGCCTGTGGGATACTACCCTGATGATATTCAGGCAGCTAATTACAAGTTAAAGGCGGAGGAAGGTCATTCGTACTCTCACCATTTATTTATCGAGCAGGGTTTGAAGTATGTTCAGGACGGCGGTTACTTAATGTTTATGGTGCCAAACTTTTTATTTGACGGAGATCAGTCCAAAGCTTTACAAGCTTTTTTGCGGGAACATGCCCATATAGTTGGCATGCTGCAGTTATCTGATTCTCTGTTTAAAAATGAGAAGCATGGAAAGAGTATATTAATTCTGCAGAAAAAAG
This sequence comes from uncultured Bacillaceae bacterium, assembly GCA_963739045.1. Classification (GTDB taxonomy): domain Bacteria; phylum Bacillota; class Bacilli; order Bacillales; family Halobacillaceae; genus Halobacillus_B. The sequence continues at coordinate 671,740 of CAVTYY010000004.1, forward strand.
GTAAAAACGCTAAGCCTCCTAAACAGGCGCTGCTAGTAAAACTTCCTTCTTTCAAAGATCCAAACGCTATGTCAGACATCATCACTCAAATGAACCAGTGGTTTGAGGACTATAAAGCGGCACAATAATGAGAAAATAAAGAATATAAAAAGTAAACGATACCATAACTGTTTAGCCTTGAAAATGATCAAAACGGGTGATTAAATGGTAACTGGTATAATTATATGAACCTATTTTGAGGGGATGAACAATGGTGAATAATATTCTTGCAATTAATGCAGGCAGTTCTTCATTGAAATTTCAATTAATCGAAATGCCGGATGAAAACGTGATTACTAAAGGCATAGTTGAGAGAATTGGAATGGATGAGGCTGTATTTACAATAGAAGTAAATGGAGAGAAGGATACACTAGTTACAGAAATTTCAGACCATGCTGTAGCAGTTAACATTCTTTTAGAGAAATTAACCGAATCGGGAATTATCGCTTCTTTAGACGAAATTAACGGAGTAGGACATCGTGTGGTCCATGGCGGCGAACGATTCAGTGAATCTGTTTTAATTAATGAAGAAGTCATCAAAGAAATAGAAGATGTTTCCGACCTGGCACCACTTCATAACCCTGCTAATTTAACAGGGATCCACGCTTTCCGTGAAGTTTTGCCAAATGTTCCTCAGGTGGCTGTTTTTGATACGGCTTTTCATCAGACGATGCCTGAACAATCTTATTTGTATAGTTTGCCTTACGAATATTATGAGAAGTACGGAATTCGTAAGTACGGTTTCCATGGTACTTCCCATAAATACGTATCGGAAAGGGCAGCAGAAATGCTTGGGCGCCCAGTAGAACAGCTGCGTTTATTATCATGTCATTTAGGTAATGGGGCAAGTATAGCGGCTATTGAAGGCGGCAAGTCGATCGATACCTCTATGGGGTTCACCCCACTGGCAGGAGTAACGATGGGGACACGCTCCGGAAACATTGATCCAGCTTTAATCCCGTTCATTATGGAGAAGACCGGGAAGACGGCTAATGAAGTAATGAACGTTTTGAATAAAGAAAGCGGTATGCTGGCACTCTCTGGTTTTTCTAGCGACTTAAGAGATATTGAAGAGAAAGCGAATCAGGGTGATGAACGTGCTGAACTCGCTCTAGAAGTCTTCGCTGGACGGATTCATAAGTATATCGGCTCTTACGCTTCCCGTATGCATGGGATCGATGGAATTATTTTCACCGCTGGAGTTGGAGAGAATAGTACAACCATGCGGGAACGTGTGTTAAAGGGACTTGAGTTTATGGGAGTTTACTGGGATCCAGCTTTAAATAAAGTCCGCGGAAAAGAAACGTTTGTAAACTATCCTCACTCTCCTGTTAAAGTAATGATAATTCCTACAAATGAAGAAGTTATGATTGCTAGAGATACCGTTCTTAAAGGACTCTAACAGTAGGACCTATCAGATGATATGGCTCAACCATCTAGACGTGTTCTTAGAAGAAGCTTCCTTACTTATTCACTTCAGGGTTAAGGGTGAGATATAATAGAACGTATTTAAAACAACCGGCAGATGGTGCCCGGTTGTTTTTTAGTTTTATTCTTTCATATTTAAGGCTACAATTAAGTAAAGAAACCTTTGAAGGAGTGGGTGGTCTTGTCCCGGAAAACAATCGCAAATGATTTGAGGAAATGGATTGATCACACGAAAGGCTATCAGGCAAACGATTTTGAAATGATTTATGATGACTGGGTGAACCAAAGGTTTTATCGTCTAGATGAAAGTATTAAGCAAAAGTTCTTTTCAAAATTAGATGCTTGGCTGTTTCACACGCATGCCTTCTTACAGGGGACTTCTTTTCAAAATGATGCTAGAGAGCGGATTCTAAAAATCGGGCGGATATTCGAAAAAGATATAGACCAGATTAACGACTTACAGAACTTGACAATTGATCAATTAACGTATATTGCAGAACAGCAAGTAGCAAGAGGAAGGCTGTATTCTTTTACCCAGGGCGGGTTAACAGGTACAGGAGGGTGGCTTCTGTTAGGTGTAGATTTTCCACTTATGATGGTATTGAACTTAAGAGCAGTACAGTTAATAGGATTGACGTTTGGACACGAAATGAATCACCCATATGAAATGATGCTTTCTTTGAAAGTGTTTCATGCTGCCACCCTGCCTAAACGTATGCAGTCTTTCGCTTGGGAAGAATTGGTGAATGAAGTAAGAAACAATAATGACCCTTATTTATTCGAAGGAAATGATAAATTAACTAATGAAACGTGGCTGGAGCAGCCTTTCAAACAAACTTTTAAATCATTATTCATTCTGATGTTTAGGAAGAAGCTCTTTCAAGGAATCCCTTTGATCAGCGTAGCAATTGGCTCTTATTCAAATTATCAGTTAACTAAGCATGTAACTGATTTTGCTATGAGATTTTATCAGTACCGCTATTTAAAAAGTGGAGAGGAGAGTTCAGATGGCTCTTAAGGATCATAAAAGAAATGCTCCTGAAAGTGTAAGGTGTATGATTATAACGGTGAGTGATACGAGAGATAAGAATACAGATAAGAGCGGTAAATTAATAAAAGACTTTTTGGAAGAACATGGCCATAAAGTCAGCAGTTACATTATCGTGAAAGACGAAAGAGAACTTATAGAAAAAGCTTTACATAAAGGAATTGAAAACGAAGAGGTGGAAGTGATTGTTACGAATGGGGGGACTGGAATCGCTCCAAGAGATGTAACGATAGAAGCGGTGGAATCACTCATTGATAAGGAGATCTCTGGATTTGGAGAACTGTTTCGAATGCTAAGTTATACCGAGGATATAGGCTCTGCAGCACTGTTATCAAGAGCAGTGGCAGGTGTTGCCCGCAAGACGGCCATTTTTTCGACCCCGGGTTCTTCTGGAGCCGTGAATTTAGCTATGAGGAGATTAATTATCCCAGAAATAACACACGTGGCAGCAGAGCTGAAGAAAGGCCATTAAAGAACTCCTCATCTTGTGTAGATGAGGAGTTCAATGTTCAATCAGGCATCATGCTCCCGTACAACTAGTACATCACACTTGGCGTATCTTGTGATATGCTCAGAAACACTTCCGATAAAAAAACGTTCCATCGCATTGAGACCTGTGGCACCGCAAATAATTAGATCTGCTTGATATTTGGGAGCCACATCTTTTGCGATCTTCACTTTAGGAGAGCCATAATCGATATCCACCACGACATTGGTAACTCCAGCTTCTTCTGCTTTTTGCTGATAGTTATTCAGCAGTTCAGTTGCGTACTTTTCTGCCCTAATGGCGAGAGACCGGTCATACGCCTCTACGGTAGCGAAAGCACGTGTATCTACAACATGAGATAATATCAGTTTCGCATCATTACGATTAGCGATATCAATAGCTTTCTTAAAGGCTACCTCAGCAGTTTCTGATCCATCTACAGCCACCACAATATCTTTATATTCAAATTTCATTATGGACTCTCCCTTCACTAAGTTAATTCTATTATACCATGTGTAAAGGAAAGATAGACCAGCTCCAACGGGATAAAATGGAGAATTTTGTGAATATTACGGGCGAGGTGATGTAATAGAATAGGTGAGAACAGTCTTTTAAGCAGAGCAGCAGGGAGAACCATCCGGTAGCTGGGACGTAAACAACAGAACCCCGTCCGAGTAGGAAGGGGTTGCCCTGATTAGGTCCAGTTTCGTTTGTACATAACAATAGGATAGAGAATAAATAACAGAATAAAGGTTAGAAATCCAGGGGACCATTCATGAGGTAAGCTGAAATAAACCAGACACCCCAATCCAATGCTTCCCAAGGCATATTTATTCATGCCAGAGGACTTGGATAAATGTGATAAAGCCTTTTGATCCAAGTACATACGTTTAACGATTAGAAAGTCACTGGAGATCACTGCTGAAATAGGAATCACAAGTCCTCCTAAGAGGGATATATAGGATTCTGCTTCATTTACTAGATCAGGGAAGCCGCTCAAGATGATCCCAAAGAGACCAAATAATACCGCACTCTGGATTCGAGTTAGTCCGCTAAAGGTATTTAATAAACTGTAACCCCCCGTATAAGCATTACTTATATTAATAGATACCATGGAGATGATGGCAGTTAAGGTAATAATACCAATAAGGACCGGAGAGTCGGTTTGATTGCTTGAGGATACATAAGGATTGATATTATGGAATAAGGAGGCAGAAGAACAACCGATAAATGCGGTAATAAAAAAGCCAATGCCATTCCCTGCAAGCAGTCCCCATAAACCGTGCAGCGGAGTCTTAGCATAACGAGTCATATCAGCTGCAGCACTTACTCCAGACACATACTGCACAAAGGCAAGACTAGCAAATAAAAACATACTGGAAATAGATCCATTTACTTGAGCAGGCTCGAACCCAGCTGTCTGAGTTTCAGGAGTAGTAAAGTATATATAGAGGATGGCTAGTTCTCCAAGTATTAAAATAGGCAGAAAATAAGTGGTTGCTTTTTTTACTGCCTCAAACCCTATAATCGCCAGGGCTGCCATTAACATGGAAAGCGGAATAGAAAAAAGTAAAAAGGGAGGTTCATTTCCTGTTAACCGCACGACCAGCTGTTGAATGACATAGGTTCCTCCAATGGTTTGAACACTAAACCAATATAAAGAAGTTAAACTTCGAATAGGTGAAGATAAAAAACGTGCTCCCTTCACTCCGAGCATGGTGCGAATTGCATACTGAGCTGGTATTCCCAGCCTTGAACCGGGTAGAGATAGAAGAGAAACAAATAAAAAACCTAAAAGGGCACCAAAGCATGTGGAAAGTACGCCTTCCCAGAAAGATAATTTCCCTTCCAGTATGGCGAGGGCAGGAATCAAGAAATTCCCCGCATTTGCAGCTACAGCTATTTGAATAAAAGCAAAGCGGTACCAGGGTGTGACTTGTTTATGAGGGGGGACGGGTTCTAACCCGTAAGTTTCAATCAATTCATATTGAGTAATCTGTGCTTTCCCGATGCTGAACACGCTCCTTTTAACGAACTAATTGTACAAAAACCTTCCATGCTTGTAAATATTGAAGCGAGCATTGCTGCAAGCAATTGAATATAAGGAGGACCATACAATGCGACATGCGATTATTACTGCAGGAACTAAAGGTTTAGGAAAAAAAGTGACGGAAAACTTTCTTAAGAATGGACGATCAGTTACGGTCACATATCGTTCTGACAAAAAAAAGGCCATGGAATTGCTTGAAGAATACCCTCAATATGCGTCTGTTATCCATATTGTTAAGGTGGATGTCACAATACGGCAAGATATAGAAAGATTGATAAATGAAACAATAGAAAAGTTTGGACGCGTGGATTATTTAATTAATAATGCAGGACCGTATATATTTGAGAGGAAAAAATTAATGGATTATTCTCAAGAAGAGTGGGACGCTATGATTAGAGGGAATTTAGATTCCGTCTTCTTTCTGTTGAAAGGAGTCGTGCCCTACATGAGAAAACAAAAATTCGGACGGATCATAAACTATGGGTTCCAAGGAGCTGGATCTGCTTCTGGGTGGATTTACAGGTCAGCATTTGCTGCGGCAAAGGTAGGATTAGTGTCTCTTACAAAATCGATCGCGTTTGAAGAAGCGGAATTTGGAATTACTTCGAATATGATCTGCCCCGGGAATATTACTGGCGAAATGAAAGAAGCAACGATTGAGCAAGGGAAGTTGGTCCATGATCCTGATACACCCATAGGGAGACCGGGGACAGGCGGGGATATTGCAAGGACGATAGAATTCTTATGTGATGAGAATGCCGATATGTCAACTGGTGCCATCTATGAAATAACCGGCGGTTTGGATGTTATTCATAAACATCGATAGGAAAACTGAAAATTCCAACAGAAGGAAAAGGGGTTTGGAAAGCTGCGTCCTTTTGTTACAATGAAAAGGCTTTCATTAGATTCAACTATTCACTGCATCTAATTGGTGTTATAGTTGAAATCGAAGAAAAAGGACTAGTGTCCTGAATGAATGAAATGGGAGGTTGGAAGCCCGTGAGAATCGGAATACCAAGAGAAGTAAAAAACAATGAAAATCGTGTAGCAATGACGCCTGCTGGTGTTATTTCTTTAGTGAATGCAGGTCACGAGGTCTTTGTGGAAACTAGTGCAGGAGAAGGATCCAGCTTTATAGATGAACAATATCAAGAAGCTGGGGCTGTTATAGTTTCGACTGCTAAAGAAGCCTGGAGTCAGGAAATGGTTATGAAAGTAAAAGAGCCTCTTCCAGAAGAATACGGCTACTTTTATGAAGGACTTATACTATTTACTTATTTACATTTAGCTCCTGAACCAGAACTTACTAAAGCATTAATTGATAATAAAGTGGTGGCTATTGCTTATGAAACGGTACAGCTTCCTAACGGGTCCCTGCCTTTGCTTACGCCTATGAGTGAAGTTGCTGGCAGGATGGCCTCTCAAATTGGCGCCCAGTTCCTGGAGAAATCTCATGGCGGAAAAGGTGTACTGCTCGGAGGAATCCCCGGGGTTAGGCGCGGCCGCGTTACGGTTATTGGCGGCGGAGTCGTAGGTACAAACGCTGCTAAAATTGCCATGGGTCTGGGAGCGGACGTAACCATCATAGATTTGAATCCTGAGCGGCTTCGTCAGCTGGATGATATTTTTGGTTCAGATATTAACACATTAATGTCAAACCCGCTTAATATTCAGGAAGCTTTGGAAGAGTCTGATTTAGTTGTAGGGGCAGTGCTTATACCTGGAGCAAAGGCACCTAAACTTGTGACCGAGGATATGGTCAAGGCCATGCCGGAAGGGTCAGTGATTGTTGATGTGGCAATTGACCAGGGAGGAATTTTTGCTACTACCGATCGGATTACGACTCATGATGACCCTACATATGTGAAGCATGGAGTGGTTCATTACGCCGTAGCTAATATGCCGGGTGCAGTCCCAAGAACGTCAACAATGGGGCTTACGAACGTGACAGTACCATATGCTTTGCAGCTTGCTAATAAAGGATACAAGCAGGCTTGTAAAGATAATGAGGCATTATTTAAGGGGATTAATACAGCTGAAGGTTATGTAACCTATCAGGCTGTGGCTGAAGCGCACAATCTTAATTATGCAAGTGCTCACGATATTCTAAACATCTAATACACCACGAAGATTCAGCAGAACAAAACCCGTTCTGCTGTTTTTTTATTTAGATTCCGTCTGATGGTGAATGGTGACGGTTAGAAGAGTCAGCTTGTGGAGAACATCTTAATATTTCGAAATCAAGTCTTCCAGAAAAGTGCAGGATTGTGGAAGACTCGATTTCGAGGTAATTAATGCCCGTTACCTGATTAAGAGTAAGGGCGGCGGGGAAACGATTCGCTTTCCTGTGGGGGAACTGGCGAGCTTCCTCGCTCGTTTCACTCCCTGTGGGATCTCGCCTAGTACCTTCTCCCACGGGAGTCTCACCGTTTCCCCGCCACCCTACCCATAGGTTGATGAACGGACCTTATCCAATGTCTTCCGAGTTACTTGTTAACTAACTATTCTTTGTAACAGACCGTCTTTCCAATCATTGAAAGGGCATCACTATTTGTTTCCGTTTCATCCAATCAAGGTAGAAGGGAAGGGAATGACGCACAGTTTCCCGACAATCCATTCAATGGAGATACAAGTCTCTTCCCGAAGAATAGCATCATCACTTCCTCCATATTAGAAGAGATATGCTCATGGGACATGTATGCTGACACTAGAATTTTCGCTTTTTCTTGAAGGGGTTTCGAGATTCTATTATGGCAAGGGGGCGGAGGGAAACGGTGAGACTCCCTCCGGAAAAGTTGATACATCAAGGGTTACAAGCTGTTTTTACCGGTTGAAAAATTTTTTTAAGCGCGAAATTAAGCTCATTATATTCCTTTTCTTGAAAAATAAGTCATTGATGGTTACGCGTTGCGTTTCCTCATTGAAAGAGGTTGTTGTCTTTTATAAAGCGATGCATCTTGGATCTCTGCTTTCTTATGAGGACGTACCCTCCCATGTCTCTTGGCGTCGTGCGCCTACATTCCTTCGTTCGGTCTCGTCATAAGGCAGAGGCCGGCCTGTTTCTCCTGCTTGGACTCGTAGTCTCCCGTCTCGCCTGGCGCCAGCTTCTCCATGTCATCTTATGAGGTCATTCTTCGATAAATGTTGGTTCACGCTGCCTGTTTGAGACAGTGAAGATCCTCTTTCATTCGGTCCTCATTAAATGAAACGTGGTGATTCGATAAACCAAAAAAGATTTTTAATAGTTTTCCGCAAAGGACTACCATTGCTTCTTTTTTCTTCAAAGGATTATGGGCACGTGTAATGTAGTATTGATACAATTCCTGAAATACGCTGTTATTCTGAAGCAAAGGCAAAATGGCACGATAAAGAAGGCTGCGGAGATGTTTCCGCCCTCGTTTGGAAATTTTCTTCTCTCCTTTGTGCGTTCCAGAGGAGTTCTCTCGAAGTGTTAACCCCGCTAATTTAATGAGTTGGCGTGGGTGTTTGTACTGTTTGAGAGATCCGGTTTCCGCTAATAAATCAATGACCGTATTTTCTCCGATGCCTGGAATCGAGACAAGGTACTCGTATTCCTCTAGCTGTGAAGCAAGTTCATTCAATCGAATTTGGATTGCCTCTAGTCGATGTTCGATCAGAAGGAATTGGTCGACAAGGGTATCGATCTCAAATCTTGCCATCTCCATCCCTTTTGTAAGCCCAATGGATGCTTCCGCTGCACGCTTCATTTCTCGTATCGTTTTCTTCGCAGGGGCACGTACGCCTGCCTTTTCTTTGTAGTTCAGGACAAGTTCCTCGACTTCTTTTTGGATAAGGTCTTGAGGAAAAGGTGTGTGCTTCAACATGGCGCAAGCTAATTGACCAAAGCCTTTAATCACCGTTTTAAACTCCGGGAAGTATTGGTCTAACCATCCTGTCATCTGGTTTTTCAGACGGGCTTGTTCCTCTTTAAGTTTCCATCTCATGGAAGAACCGTTTCTGAGTTCAGCTTCCACCCCTTCTGGGATCCTAGGATAGCTAAAATGGCCACCAACCATAAGTTTCCCAATCACACGAGCGTCCTTTTGGTCATTTTTCGTTTGAAGGTTATCATCAAACTCTTTCGTTCTTTTGACATGCATGGGATTGACGACCACGAAGGGAATATCTGCGTCCATGAGGTAGGAAGCGAGATTCATCCAGTAATGCCCGGTGGGTTCAAACCCTATCAATACGCGGTCCTTCTTGTGACCTTGGAGCCATCCTTTCACTTTTTGGTGAAAGTCTCGGAACCCTTCCAAACTTTGATGAAAGCCAATGGGGCGTTGAAGCTCGCGTCCGCGATCGTCCAAAGCGCATGCATAGTGCGTTTTCTTAGCGATATCGATTCCAATGACCAGGGTGTCTTCGGTCATTTGATTTATTTTATTATTCCGATTATGATTCAAGGGGAGTCCTCCTTTTGATGTTTGTATTTGGTTGTACAAATGCATCATAACGGAGGGCTTTTTTCTATACAAGTGCCCTTATTCTAAATCCCACAGGAATCTCCTGTGGGAATTGCGGGACAGCTGAGACCCCACAGAGCTGTGCTCGAGGAGGCTCAGCGCCCGCCCCACGGAAAGCGATCCTTTTCCCGCAGACCCCTAAACTCCCCCTATAGTCTCGAAACTGAGTCTTCAAGAATTGGGAGCTTTTATAGAATATGGATAACTAGGTTTGATAATTATTTCCTGACTTTAACCTCAACACTAGGTTTTTGCAGAGTTTTTTTGTTAAAATAAATACAAATATGAAACCATTGAATAACCTCATCCGTACTTGTAAGTGCCGAGGTCATAAATAGAGGAGAGGTGAGCACTTGGGATTCTTTTCTAAGTTCTTTTCAAATAAAAAAGAACAAAGTGAAATTAAAGAGCGCACAGCGCTGAATATTCAAGTGGGAGATATTGTAACCTACGATCTTGCAGATTATGAAGTGGTGGGTAAAATCACTTATCGCGACGGTTCCTATAAGTGGTATGCTTATCAGCTTCTAGAAGGAAATCAAACGAAGTGGCTGTCCGCTGAGATGGATGACGAACTAGAACTTGGAATGTATGTTACAGTTCAATTGCCTGTATCCTCCCCGTTTCCAAAAGAGATTGATTATGAGGGAACGACTTATTATAAAGATGAAGAAGGGGAAGCAGATGTCACAGGGGAAGGCAGAAGTCAGAATATAAATGGTAGAAGTACTCACTACGCAGACTACGTATCCACCAATGAAGATTCCTATTTAAGCTTGGAAGCCTGGGGAAGCGAAGTGGAAGTGAGTTATGGCCGCGATATAGAACCTTATGAGATTAAGATTATCGCCGGATCGAAATAATAAAGGAGGAAGTTAAATGTTTAAATTTTTTAATCGTGTAAAGACTGTCGTGGGTGCAGAGCTGAATTCCATGCTTGATAAGGCAGAAGATCCAGTAAAAATGCTTGAACAGTTTATGAGAGATATGGAAAATGATATTCGTGAAGCAGAAAGTGCTGTCGCCAAGCAAATTGCTAATGAAAAAATGCTGAAACGAAAATATGATGATTCCCAGGCACTGGTAGAAAAACGAATGAAGCAGGCAGAAAAAGCTATCGAAGCCGGGGATGAAGATCTAGCGCGCCGTGCTCTAGAAGATAAGAATAGTCATCAAGAGCAGGCGGAACAGCTTAAAGCTTCCTGGGACCGGGCCGTTGAAGATTCCAATAATCTTCGGAAAAAGCTTGAGGAAATGAAGAAGGAATACCAGGAAATGAAACTGAAGAAAGATTCTTTGAAAGCACGTGCGGAATCTGCTAAAACGAGAACTAAGATGAATCGTACCATGTCCAATATCGGCGGTGATGAGTCTCGTCAAGGATTTGACCGTATGGAAGAAAAAGTGATGCAGTATGAAGCTGAAGCAGAAACGAGTGAAGATCTATCCCAATCTAATCGCTCATTAGATGATGAGTTTGAAGAGCTGGATAAAGAAGATAGTGTAGATGACGAGTTAGCTGCGCTTAAAAAGAAAATGAATAAAGAATAAAAAGGATTGATTCTCGTGCCTGACTAAAATAGTCAGGCACGGAAATTTTTTTGAGGGGAGGAGTATTGTGAGAAGTTACTTAGGACTAATTATTGTCGGTATCCTTGCTATTTTCTTGCTGTTCAATATTTTCTCTAATGATAATGGGACACAGAGAGGTATGTCAGGCTCAGATAATTATCAGGAAAATACATATAAAGATTTGCCTTCCGAGCCGGACAAGTCAGAAATTTTGGACACCATCAGCAGCTCCAATGCCTCTTCAATTAGTACACTTATTGAAAATGGGTTTCCATTATTGGATACGGTAAAGACAGACAAAGGAATTTCAAAAATCTATGTTACTCAAAAGTTAACTCTTAAAGAGGCAGCGGATGCTCTGGCTGATAAGATTGAACCGGAAGAAACCAGTAAGAAACAGGATGATAAACAAGTGCTGGTCTATCCAGATCATTTCGTCATTCTTCAAAAGAGTCAGGAACAGCAGGATGTTGTGTTTATAGAATTAGCAAGCGATCAGTTTGTTCGAAATAATTATTCACCTGGGTTTTTCAACGGTTTAATGACCTATTATATTTTGAATAGAGCTCTGGGATCTGACAATTGGTATAATAAACGGAAGTCCGCCTGTAAGGCTCAAGGGAATTGTTATGGAGGTTATGTGCAATCTGGCAGGTTTAACTCTGGAACAACGGGGTCGTTTCGCGGGTCATCACAACGCGGCGGAGGACCAGGAGCAGGGAAATAATAAAGGAGGATGTTGAATGGAACCATATCTAACTACACTCGGATATTTTGTGATTGCTATTTTCGTCGTACTTATCGGCTTATTAATTTTTGAATGGGTTACTACAAAATATAAAGATTGGGATGAGATCAGCAGAGGAAATCAGGCTGTAGCTATGTCTGTGACTGGAAAAATCATCGGAATTTGCATTATCCTCTCTTTTGCTATTTATAATAGTTTGACGATTTGGGACACGATAATTTGGGGAGCTTACGGGATTGTCCTCCAGATGATTGCGTACTTTCTCTTTGAAATCCTTACAAGAAAATTTTCTGTGCAAGCTAAGCTCCTGGAAAACAATACAGCGGTCGGCATGGTATCTATAGGGGTTTCTATAGGTCTGGCGTTTGTCATCGGAGCTTCTATTACCTGATTTATTTAGTACAATATAAGTGCTTAAAAGCCACTTAGGACTGATTATCCTGGTGGCTTTTTCGAACGGTGAAATTTTAACTTAAGCAATCGGAGTGAACAACATGGATAAAGGAAGGCAGAAGAAAACTCACCTCATATACTGGGCTTCAGGAATAGTGTCGATCTGCGGCATTATATTTGAGGTGCTGTTTGGTGCTCTCGGGTCTTACATATTAGGGGACGGGGTAAAACAATACACGTTAACCATAAGCTTATTTCTAACAGGTATGGGTGTGGGGGCAAGTCTAAGTGAACGTGTCTTAAAAAAGTTAATTATTACATTTATTTGGATTGAATTTCTCGTCGCCATTATTGGCGGATTTTCAAGTTTTATGATGTTTGGGATGACGGCATTTGCGCCAGATGGAACGGATGCACTGTTTTTATACCTCATTACTTTTACCATTGGCGGTCTGACAGGTTTGGAGCTCCCGATTCTCATACGTAAAGCTAATGAGATAGGGGAGGAACTGAACCGAAGCACGGCTCGTGTTTTATTTTCAGATTATGCTGGAGGTTTGATCGGTGGTCTGCTCTTTGCTTTCTACTTACGGCCGCAAATGGGAATGGTGAAGAGTGCTTTCTTTGTGGCTTGTATTAACCTTATGGTTGCTGTGGGAATTTTATATTTATTCCGGGCAGAAATTAAGCGGATGGCCTTTCATACAACGGCTGCTATCCTGATAGGAATTTTACTTGTGGCCGGTTTGTTTTTTGGAGAAGAAACAGCATTTTCTTTTGAACAAAAACTGTATAAAGATCCTATTATTTATATGGAAGACAGCTCTTACCAGCATATAGTGTTAACAAAGGAGGAAGGGGATACAAGACTATATTTGAATGGATCTCTGCAGTTTAGTTCTACCGACGAGAAAAGATACCACGAGTCATTGGTCCATCCTCCTATGGCTTATGCTGACCATCCCGAACATATTTTGGTGCTGGGGGGAGGGGATGGTCTCGCTGTTCGCGAGCTGTTAAAGTATAAAGAAATAAAAGATATTACTCTAGTGGATTTGGACCCAGCCGTAACAAAATTAGCGGAGAATAATTTCCATTTACTTCAGTTAAATAAGGACTCTCTACATAATGATAAAGTAAACATCATACATAAAGATGCTTTTCAGTTTCTCGAAAAGGCCCAAGGGTTCTATGATGTAATTCTTGTGGATTTGCCAGATCCTAATAATGAAAGTTTAAATAAGCTGTACACGAAAGAATTTTATTCCTTGGTTAGAAATCATTTAAGTCCTAATGGGGCGGCAATGATCCAATCAACAAGTCCTGTATTTGCTACTAAAGTGTACTGGACGATTAATAAAACGGTAGAATCGACCGGCTTGTACACCAAAAACTTTCATGTCGACATCCCGAGCTTCGGAAATTGGGGTTTCGTAATGGCCAGCCGCAAACCGATCAACCTTGATCAAATTCATATAAATCAGCCGACCACTTACTTAACTGATGAATTATTAAAAGCAATGACAGTGTTTGGAAAAGATGAAGACCGGGAAATCATATCCAAGGAAGGGAAGAAATTTTCCCTCAAACCTAACACATTGATTGACCCTCATCTTATTCAGCTTTATGAAGAAGCTTGGCAGAACTATTAGGTGAGGAGTCATAATAATTTTCTAAATTAGGAGTGGTAGAGTGAAAGTATCTTATCATGGACATTCCGTAGTGAAAGTAGAAGCAAATGGAAAAACGATTCTTTTTGACCCTTATATTTCTGAAAATGGAAACACTGATCTAAACGCAGATGAACAAAATCCGGATGTCATCCTGTTAACTCATGGACACAATGACCATGTGGGGGACACTTTTGAGATTGCGAAAAGAAGCAACGCACAAATTATCGCCCCTTTCGAACTGGCCACATATCTTGGAAATAAAGGACTAAACGCACATCCGATGTATATAGGCGGAGGCGGCGACTTTGATTTTGGCCACGTTAAATTTACTCAGGCCTTCCACGGTTCGTCTTATACGGAAGAAGACGGTACGATCGTTTACACGGGAATGCCTACTGGAATTTTATTAACTATCGAAGGGAAAACAATCTATCATGCTGGGGATACTGGATTATTCTCTGATTTGAAAATGATTGGAGAAATGAATGATATCGACGTTGCATTTCTACCGATCGGTGATAATTTCACAATGGGTCCAGATGATGCGCTAGTTGCAGCTGAATGGCTGAAAGCTAAACAAGTTGTTCCTATTCACTACAACACCTTCGAGCTGATAAATCAGGATGGAAAAGGTTTCGCTGATAAAGTTAAGCCAGGTAAAGGATTGGCTCTTGAGCCTGGAGAATCCATTGAGCTTTAATATTCAATAGGAGTTGGCCATGGGCAAAATGAATGTAAGCACTAGAAAACCCGAACCAGTGTTTTGTATTGGTTCGGGTTTTCTGTATTTTGCAGTACCATTCACCCCATACATCTTGGTTCCTATTAAAGCAGATTTCTGTAATGGGCAGAGAGAAATTGCAGAACAACTGTATCACTTGTATAATAACAATAATAGATAAAATTATTAGTACAGTTAGAGAGATTGGTGGATGTATGGCGACTAAACATGAGCAAATATTAGAACATATTGAAGCATTATCCATAGGAAGTAAAATATCGGTAAGACGCATTGCCAAGGCGCTGAATGTAAGTGAAGGAACCGCTTATCGTGCCATTAAAGAAGCAGAGAATCAGGATCTTGTAAGTACGATGGAGCGCGTCGGAACCATCCGCATAGAAAAAAAGAAAAAAGAAAACATAGAACGGCTTACGTTTGCTGAAATTATTAATATCGTGGAAGGACAAGTACTCGGGGGCAGGGAAGGTCTTTATAAAACTTTAAATAAGTTTGTGATCGGCGCAATGAAGCTTGATGCGATGATGCGATATACAGAAGCGGGTTCCTTGTTAATTGTCGGGAACCGTACCAATGCTCATGAGCTGGCAGTTAAGGAAGGAGCTGCCGTGCTGGTTACTGGCGGCTTTGATACGTCTGATTCGGTTAAAAAACTGGCCGATGAAAAAAAACTTCCGGTAATCTCTACAAGTTATGATACCTTTACTGTCGCGACGATGATCAACCGTGCGATCTATGACCAATTAATTAAGAAGGAAATTGTCTTAGTCGATGATATCTATACCAATTTTAATGAATCGAAATATTTACAAACGAAAGATACAGTAGAGAGATGGTACACTTTAAACGAGGAAACCTCTCATAGCAGATACCCTGTAGTGGATCCTCATAACAGGGTAGTAGGGGTGGTTACTTCCAAAGATGTCATTGGAAAAGGTAAGTCGTTTACGATCGATAAAGTAATGACCAAGAATCCGATGACGGTACATACCCATACTTCTTTAGCTAATGCAGCTCATATGATGGTGTGGGAAGGGATTGAATTAATGCCTGTAGTAGATTCGGCGCACAAACTGCAAGGAATTATTTCCCGGCAGGATGTACTGAAAGCCCTTCAGCATCTGCAAAGGCAGCCGCAGGTAGGGGAAACGATTGATGATTTAGCAACGAAACAGCTGGAATTAGTGGAAGATGATGAGCATAGTTACGTATTAACTACCCGGGTCACTCCGCAAATGACCAATCAGCTCGGAACGATGTCCTATGGGGTGTTCACCTCATTAGTTACCGAAGCCTCAAGCAGGCTGTTAAGGAAGTATAAGAAAGGTGACCTAGTCGTTGAAAATCTATCCATATACTTTATAAAGCCTGTACAGCTTGAAAGTGATATTGAAATTAGACCGACAATATTAGAGGTCGGTCGTAAACTGGCAAAAGTTGATGTAGAAGTCCATCATAATCGCTCGATCGTTGGTAAAGCTCTCCTTATGGCGCAATTAATTGATCGATAAAAAAAGCCGCTGAGCGTGCAGCGGCTTTTTCATTAGTAGGATTGTTGTTTTGAATACTCTCTTTGGTAATGTTTGGAGGCTTTCCAGCCATAGCGGAATTGGATAATTCCAAGGATAACGAAAACAATTCCTATAAATAAAGAAAGACGGGTTTGGTAGGCTAGATACTGATTGATTCCGAAGAAAGTTACAAGACTGCCTAGGAATATTTTCGAGCGGCTGTTTAAGTATTCTTGTGTTAACGGGTCTTTAGCTCTGACTACCATGACCTTATAATAGATATAAAGCACAAGGGAAATAAGTATACATGCTGAAAAAATGATCACTATGATCGACTCCTGAACTTGTTTTTATAATTCATATTGTAGCCTATGTTATGCAGTTTTGCTACCTGTGAGAGGAAAACAATGGAGGAGAAAAAATTAAAGACCTGATAAGAAAGGAATTTATTATGTATAAACAGGAAATTGGAAAAGAAATTAAACAGTTTGACACCATCATCATTCATCGTCACGTCCGTCCGGATCCGGATGCTTTTGGATCTCAAGCGGGGCTGGCAGAGATCATTAAAGCGAGCTTTCCTGAAAAAAAAGTGAAGGTTACAGGTGAAGAAGATCCTGAACTATTATTTTTAACAGAGATGGACAGAGTGGAAGATCAAGACTATGAAAATGCCTTAGTTATCGTTTGTGATACAGCCAACCAGGCCAGGGTAGATGACCAGAGGTTTAAGAATGGCAAGAAGCTTATTAAAATTGATCACCATCCTGTTGTAGATGAATATGGCGATATTCAATGGGTCGATACTAATGCGAGTTCGACCTGTGAAATGGTATATAGTTTATATTTGGAAATCTGTCAGGAAGGGTTCAAGATGAATGAAAAAGCAGCACGGCTACTTTATGCAGGCATAGTTGGAGATACAGGGCGGTTTCTTTTTCCGAGTACGACCAAGCAGACTCTTCAATATGCAGCTGAATTAGTCACGTACTCTTTTGACCGGCCATTGCTCTATAATCAACTTTACAAAACATCGATAAAAGTTGCTAAATTGAAAGGCTACATTCTTCAGCACTTTACGGTCCATGAGGAAGGATACAGTACAATTCGTTTGTCGAAGGAAACCCTAGATAAGTTTGAACTAACCGCCTCCGAAACGAGCCAACTCGTCGGTTTACTTGGAGATATTGAAGGGATATTATCATGGGTGTTTTTTGTGGAGGAAGAAGATATCATTCGTGTACGATTAAGATCAAAAGGTCCAGTTATTAATGAAATTGCTGCTGCCCATAATGGCGGCGGTCATCCTATGGCAGCAGGAGCCACGGCTTATTCTTGGGAAGAAACAGAAGAAATTGCTGAAGAATTAAAAAAGGTATGTAAAGATTTTCAGCAAGACCTGTAATGGAAAATCCACGAACTGGGAACGGTAAGCGGAAGAGACGGACGATGCAGTGAAATATCAGGACGGACTAGTGAATTCATTTTACGTTAAATAAGAAAACCCGGACCGCTGGTTCGGGTTTTCAGTTGAATGAATTTTCCTCTCTCGTTAATTTTCTAAACCAATGTCTAATTTTAATTTCAGTGTTGGCCCCACTATAAGCTGGCGGACGATGAGCTGATAGGTGAAATCTTCAACTACGAATTTTTTGTTTTCAATTGCGGCTATGATTAGGTCGGTTTGCGAAGCAGCGTCTTTAATTTCCTTACCGGGAATGGAATCTAACTGCTGTTTGACTAATGAAGAGAGTTGGTGCTGGGTAAGTAAATCTACTTGTAGTTTCTTAGCGTTTGTATAGTGCACAGTGATCTCTTCAACCTTCAGCAGGTTATTATCTTTATCCTCTGGCTCACCTTCATTGGAGAGCAGTCCTTCATATTTAGCTTCTAGTTCAATAAGCTCTGAATTTAATTCTATATTTTCCTGCGTATAACTTTCATGAAGCTTTCCATGGATAAAGATGAAGAGTAAATAGCCGGCGATCAACCCAAGTATAATTCCGGCAAAGAAGCGGTGCCACTCCTTACTTCTAAGTTGAGGTGGGATATACATTAGGTCACTTCCTCTCCAAGCAGCCATTCCACGAGTAAGAGTGCAGCCTGGACACCTCCCATAGCTGAAATGATAATCATCACTTGTTTAAATAAATCAAATGTAGAGCCTTCAAATATTCCCTTTTCAAAATTACTGATTGCATCAAACGTTCCGCCAATGGCTGCTACAATCGCCCATATCCTTAAGCCTTTAGCAATGCGGAACATAGAAGTCATGGGAGCTTCTCCAGTAAGGAAACTTCCGATACTGCCGATAAGCGTTCCTCCCGCAATTACTCCAAAAGCGATAAAGAAGCATTGAGTCATGGATATAATTAATCGATCTTCCATCTTGTCCCTCTTTTCGCTGAGAGTGTTAAGTGTCTCTTATTGAAAAATTATTCTATAGGTAGACGGATTATGCAGGATGCTTTCCTTGGTCATTGGAGATTCGCTATAATCAGAGAAAGAAAGAAGGTGGACGATTATGTCTTTTACTCATTTACAAGTACAGAGCAGCTATAGTCTAATGAAAAGCACAATAAAGATTGAGCCGTTAGTTCGAAGGGCCAAAGAGTTAGGTTACAATTCTTTAGCTTTAACAGATGAAGGCGTCATGAGCGGAGCAGTATCTTTCTATAAAGCTTGTAAACAGCATGGCATAAAGCCTATCCTGGGACTTAAAGCTGAGGTCAAGTTGGAAAGTACAAGGTCGTCTATCTTGCTTTTAGCCAGAAACAATACAGGATACGAAAATTTATTAAAAATAAGTACCTATATTCAAATGGAAGAATCGGTCATTGACCTCGAATCTTTACATACATGGAGTACAGGTTTGCTTGCTATTGTAATGCCTCCCGAATCTTTCCTCGAAGGAGCTTTCGTGGATAGAGAGGATAATGCATTATTAAACCAATTACAACTATGCTATGAACTATTTTCTAATGAGAATGTCTATCTTGGCGTACAGGACCGGCCAACGGAAAGAAGACTCCTGAATCATTTAAAAGACTGGGGGGAAAAAGAAGGCATTCAAGGGGCAGCATTAGGAAGAGTACGTTATTTAGAAAAAGATGACGGGCAAGCATACCAATGTTTAAGAGCCATTGATGAGGGAATCCGGTGGTCAATGGAGCAATCGGCTGCCCCTTCTGACTATTATTTAAAAAATAGTGAGCAAATGGAAGCTGCTTTCTCAGAGTGGCCGGAAGTCATACAGAACACCGGCGAGATCAGCCGGAGATGTGAGGTCAGCTTATCATTAGATCATCATTTAATTCCTTCCTTTCCTGTCGAAGAAGCAGATTCTTCAGAGCATTATTTGCGCAGTCTCTGTGAACAGGCCCTACCCATTAAATATTCAAGTAATCTGCCGCAAGCCAGGGAAAGAATGAATCAGGAACTCCAGGTGATTACTTCTATGCAATTTAGTGATTATTTTTTAATTGTCTGGGACTTTATAGATTATGCCAGGAGAAATGGGATTCATGCTGGACCGGGGCGTGGCTCGGCTGCAGGGTCGATTGTTGCGTATCTATTGAATATCACACAGGTCGATCCATTAGCGTACGATTTGCTGTTTGAACGATTTTTAAACCCCGAACGCGTAACCATGCCTGATATCGATATTGACTTTCCTGATCATCGGCGAGATGAAGTTATCGAATATGTCGCAAATAAATACGGAAGAGATCACGTAGCGCAAATATGTACATTTGGAACGTTTGCGGCAAGGAGTGTATTAAGAGAACTTTTTAAGGCGATGGAGATTGATGATCACGATGCTGCTTTCATTCTTAAGCAGGTGGCAGCTGTAAACAGTACCTCCTTAGTGAAAATCGTTCAATCCTCCGATGAATTAAAAGAATATATTCGTCAGTCCAGAAAATTACAGGTGCTGTTCCGTATTGCTTCTAAGCTGGAAGGACTGCCTAGGCATGTTTCCACTCATGCTGCTGGAGTCGTTATTTCTGAGCGTTCCCTTTATAGCCACACAGCGTTAATGAATGGGCAGAGTAACGTCCATTTGACACAAATGGCTATGGGTGACTTGGAGAGCATCGGGCTGCTTAAAATGGACTTTCTTGGGTTAAGAAACTTAACATTTATTGAAAGAATTGAAAAACGGATTAGGGAATTCAAAGACTCTTCTTTTAAGGTGGAAGAGATACCTTTAGATGATGAGCCTGCTTACTTATTACTTCAAGAAGGCAGAACTACAGGGGTGTTTCAGCTCGAGTCACAAGGTATGAAAAGCGTGCTCCGGAGGCTGAAACCCACGCGATTTGAAGATGTGATTGCGGTAAACGCCCTGTATCGGCCTGGCCCGATGGATTATATTCCTACTTATATAAACCGTAAACACGGGAAAGAAGCTATTTTCTTTCCCCACCCAGATCTTCAGCCCATTTTAGAAAATACCTTTGGAGTATTAGTGTACCAAGAGCAGATCATGCAAGTGGCTCAGAAGGCAGCGGGCTACACTCTTGGACAGGCAGATATCCTCCGAAGAGCTGTCAGCAAGAAAAAAGCAAATGTACTTAAGGAGCAGAGAGAGCAATTTATTGCGGGCTGTAAGAGAAATGGCTATGAGCCACAAGTGGGAGAAGAATTATTTGAATGGATCGTGAAGTTTTCGAATTATGGTTTTAACCGGAGTCATGCTGTAGCTTACAGTTTAATTTCATACCGGCTCGCCTATCTGAAAGCCCATTACCCTTCCTATTTTCTCGCGGAGTTAATCAATGCCCATCTCGGGGACCGGGATAAGCTTGCACAATATATTAGGGAAGCTCGGGATAATCATGTGAAGGTGAAAGCGCCATCAATTAATCATAGTTCCCTCTTCTGTAAAGACGAAAAGGGCTCCATCCGGATGGGGCTTACCGCCGTTAAAGGAGTAGGGTTTCAAGCTGCTCATGCGATTGCAGAAGAGCAGAAGCAAGGAAAGTATAGAAGTCTTAATGATTTTTGTTTAAGGTTAATTACGAAATCTGTAACTCGGTCAGTGATAGAAGCGTTAATTCTGGCAGGTGCTTTTGATGACTTACAGCAAAACCGTGCCCGCTTATTAGCAGGAATAGACCAAGCGCTGGAACAAGGAGAGCTTTTTAAGGAATTTCAGGACCAGCCGGGATTCTTCGGTTCAGACTTGGAATTCGGCGAATCCACCGTGCAAGTAGAACCATTTCCTATTTTGAAAAAGCTTGCAATGGAAAAGGAAGTATTGGGAACTTATCTGTCAGAACATCCGTTAGAATCCCATAGAACCTTATTGCGCAAGAACGGCTGGATTTCTCTTGCGCAGGCCGATAAAGTTACCCACAATAAGAGTCTTCAAGTAGCGGCAGTGGTAGAGACTATTAAGGAAATCCGCACTAAGAGAGGCGATCCTATGGCCTTTGTTACCATTAGTGATGAAACCAGCGAAATGGATACCGTACTCTTCCCAGAGGTTTATCGGTCAGCTAAGCCGTGGATGAAAGAGCAAATGTTAATCCAGGCAAAGGGTAAAATGGAAAAGAGAAATGATCGAAAACAGATGCTGATCAATGAATTTTCTTCATTTGATCAAGAACTTCTCCATCAAGAATCCGAGCAGAGAATTTTCATACGGGTAGAAAGTCAAAGTGAAACAGAAGCTATGGAGTACTTAAATCAACAGGCAAAGTATTTCCCGGGTAATACACCGGTCCTCATTTTTCGAGCGGATCAGAGAAAAACCTACCAGTTAGATGAAAGTTATTCTTTAGCTATAAGCAGAGAGTGTCTGGACCAATTGAAACAATTCTTCGGAGCATCTTCAATTGCAGTGAGGGCAAGAGATAAAACAGGGGATTAATATCTTAGTCCGTGTTTTTTGAATTTCTTTACACTCTATTCTCATCTGTTATAATTAAGAGGCTGATGGTGGTCTGACCACCCCGGGACGGCTGTATTTAATTTGGATAAAGGAGCGTGTTTCCGTGTCAAATTTGCGTGATGAAGCATTGCATATACATCGAGTTAATAAAGGAAAGCTTGAAACTCACTCAAAGGTACCAATTAGAAATGCGAGAGACTTAAGTCTTGCTTACTCACCTGGAGTAGCAGAACCATGTAAAGAAATCTACGACCATAGAGAAACCGTCTATGATTATACGATGAAAGGGAACATGGTAGCGGTTGTCAGTGACGGCTCAGCAGTTCTCGGACTTGGAAATATAGGACCGGAAGCCGCGCTCCCTGTAATGGAAGGGAAAGCTGCATTATTTAAAAGTTTTGCAGGGGTAGATGCCTTTCCTATTTGTTTAGCTACACGAGACATAGACCAAATTGTCCAGACGGTTAAATTAATGGAGCCTACATTTGGCGGAGTGAACTTAGAAGATATTGCTGCTCCCAATTGCTTTATTATAGAAGAAAGACTAAAGAAAGAGACCAATATTCCTATTTTTCATGATGATCAGCACGGAACGGCGATCGTTACCGTTGCAGGTCTGATGAACGCTCTTAAGATTACAGGTAAATCATTTTCTGAGGTGAAAGTCGTGGCAAACGGGGCCGGCGCAGCGGGTATTGCCATTATTAAACTCTTGTATCATTTTGGCGTGCGGGACATCATTATGTGCGATTCCAAAGGAGCTATCTTTGAAGGCCGTGAGTACGGAATGAATGATGTCAAAGATGAAGTAGCTAAAATTACCAACAAGGACAAATTAGAAGGTAAGCTTGAAGAGGTCATGGAAGGCGCAGATGTATTTATTGGAGTCTCTGTCGGCGGGCTGCTTTCTAAAGAAATGGTAGCGAATATGAACGATGACTCTATTATATTTGCTATGGCGAATCCTGAGCCGGAAATCATGCCGGACGATGCCAAAGAAGCTGGAGCAAGAGTGATTGGGACAGGACGTTCTGATTTTCCTAATCAGGTGAATAATGTGCTTGCGTTTCCAGGCATATTCCGAGGAGCATTGGACGTGCGCGCGACACGAATTAATGAGAAAATGAAGATAGCTGCCGCGGAAGCCATTGCTTCGCTTGTTAGTGAAGAAGAATTATCGGAGGACTATGTTATTCCGGCACCCTTTGATCCAAGAGTCGCCCCTGCAGTCGCAGCAAGTGTAGCAAAGGCGGCCATGGAATCAGGTGTGGCGAGACATCATGTGGATCCAGAAGAAGTAGCTGAAAAAACCCGCCAGCTCACATTAATCGACGAAGATTAATCATTCTGGAGAAAAATGATTTATTTTTCTCCGGGTTACATATTCAACCCAAGTCTTCCAATATCAGGGAGCGGGAGGAGTGTTCCATGGAATTGGCCAGTTCTGAACAAAAGAAAGTTTATGAAGGTGTTCTTCAGCAATTGAAGTCCTATATAGAAGAGAATCAATTAATAGCTGGAGACAGGCTGCCTTCCGAACGTGAGCTGAGTGAATTATTAAACGTGGGACGCTCCTCTATCCGTGAAGCCTTTCGAGCAATGGAGTTATTAGGCTTAATTGAAACGCGGCGGGGTGAAGGGACGTATATGCGTGCGTATCGTCCATATCATATGGTAGAGCTGCTTTCTCATTTCTTGTTAAATAGTACGAAAACAAGAGATGAGCTGCTGACAGCGAAGCAAATGCTGGAGCAGGAAGTCCTTATGCTGCTATCTGGAAGGCTCTCAAACGAACAAATTTCTGTGGCCGCCGCTATTTTAGATGGCGAGATAACCCGGTCTTCTCATGAAGAGTTTTTTCGTTTTTTATTTGAACAGTGTAATCAGGATCTTCTCCTGTCTATGTGGCAGTTTATTACCTGGTTTGCAGATAGTGTTCATGAAGTTACATATTCTTCATCCTGGTATGAGGAAATGTTTGAAGTATTGAAGAAAGGTAAAGCATCCGAAGTTTTAACCTTATATGGGCGTGAATGAAAAGATGTTATAATAACATCGACAAAAAAAGAGATATTCTTTAACATTTTTTCTGTATATTGGTTAGAAGGAAGCTTTGTCCCAAAGGAGGAATCACCTTGCTACGAGATTTTTTCAGCAAGAAAAAGCGGTATGCATCCATTCCTAGTCAGGAAGCTAAGCAGGATGTACCAGAAGGGCTCATGCAAAAATGCCCGGAATGTCATAAAATATTTTATCGAAAAGAACTAATCCGAAATTTAAACGTCTGTCCTCATTGCGGGCATCATCACAAGCTTAATGCTTATGAACGGATTGAACTTTTGTTTGATTCGGATTCCTTTCAAGAATGGGACAAACATATGGTCTCTACAAACCCGCTAGGGTTTCCAGAATATGAACAGAAGCTTGAGAAAGATCGGCAGAAGTCTGATCTTAACGAAGCGGTTGTTACTGGTCAAGCTGCCTTAAATGGTTATCCAGCAGCACTTGCTGTCATGGATGCCCGCTTCCGAATGGGCAGTATGGGATCCGTTGTTGGTGAGAAAATTACGAATGCTATTGAAAAGGCAAGAGTTGAAAAACTTCCTTTCATCATATTTACGGCATCTGGGGGTGCCCGGATGCAGGAAGGCGTATTGAGTTTAATGCAGATGGGGAAGACTTCTGTAGCTCTTCAGCGTCTCAGTGCTGAAGGCGGGTTATTTATTTCAGTTATGACCCACCCTACTACTGGAGGAGTTTCGGCAAGCTTTGCCTCCCTCGGTGATTTCAATTTTGCAGAACCTGGAGCTTTGATTGGTTTCGCAGGCAGAAGGATTATTGAGCAGACGATTCGAGAGAAACTTCCGGAAGATTTCCAAACCGCTGAATTTTTGCTGGAGCATGGACAGCTGGATAATGTGGTTCATCGTCATGACTTAAAATCAACCTTAACGACTGTACTTGATATTCATTCTCCCAGGGGGGAAAAATCATGAAGCATGTGCTTGAATTTGAAAAACCAGTGATGGAGCTTAGAGAGAAGATCTCGGAGCTCAAGCGTCTGACCGAAGATAGTGAAATGGATTTAAGCGAAGAAATAGTAACGCTGGAAAATCGACTGGAAAAGCTGGAAACCGACGTATACGATCGGATGCAGCCATGGGATCGTGTACAGATGGCACGCCACCCTGAACGTCCTACCACTCTTGATTATATTGACTATCTATTCACTGATTTTATGGAGCTGCACGGGGACAGACTGTTCGGTGATGACGAAGCTATCGTATCAGGAATAGCAAAGTTTAAGGGCGAACCAGTGACGGTCATTGGTCACCAGCGTGGAAAAGACACGAAAGAAAACATTCGAAGAAACTTCGGAATGCCTCACCCTGAGGGATATAGAAAAGCTTTGAGATTGATGAAGCAGGCCGAGAAATTTAATCGTCCCATTGTTACTTTTATCGATACGAAGGGAGCTTATCCCGGGAAAGCTGCAGAAGAACGCGGGCAAAGTGAAGCCATTGCAAGAAATCTTGTAGAAATGGCCGGCTTGTCTGTACCCATCATTTGTATTGTTATTGGAGAAGGCGGAAGCGGAGGGGCGCTGGGTCTAGGTATAGGCGATCGTATTTATATGCTGGAAAACTCTACTTACTCAGTCATCTCCCCTGAAGGAGCTTCTTCGATTTTATGGAAGGACTCTAGCCTTGCTAAAAAAGCAGCAGAAAGTATGAAAATCACTTCTTATGACTTGAAGGAATTAGAAGTCATCGATGAGGTCATTCCAGAAATTCGCGGGGGTGCTCACAGAGATATTGAAGCTCAGTCTGCACGGATTGATAAAGTACTTTCAGAAGCCCTGACAGAACTTCAAAGCCTGGATTCCTCCCAATTAAAAGAAGAACGTTTTTTGAAGTATAAAAATATTGGCGATTATACGTATCTTGATATATAATGGAATGCGTTAAAAGTGAATAATCTTTAGTAAGGAAGTCGCACACCAATTTCGTGCGACTTTTCGCATCTTAACAGGGTGGCAGCGCTATCATTTTAAAAAGGGATTCTTTAACGTGGAATCTTAACTCTTTAAAATGTCTACATAGATGGAGTTGATAAGAGAAAGGTTTCGTTTTATCTATGAATGGGGAGACAGTTTAACAAGAAAATCTTTTGAGGTGATGAGAATGAAGAAAATTGGCGTACTTACTAGTGGTGGAGATGCACCCGGCATGAACGCAGCGATCCGTGCTGTGGTACGTAAGGCGATCTATCATGGGCTCGAAGTTTACGGAATCAAATATGGCTACCAAGGTTTAATTGATGGAAATATCGAGAAAATGGAACTAGGTTCTGTAGGAGATATTATTCAGCGCGGTGGAACCAAACTATACTCTGCACGATGTGAAGAGTTTAAAACCGAAGAGGGCCAGCAAAAGGGAATAGAGCAATTGAAAAAACTAGGCATCGAAGGTTTAATTGCCATTGGCGGAGACGGTACCTTTATGGGAGCTAAGAAGCTTACCGAGAAAGGGTATCCATGTATCGGTGTGCCTGGAACCATAGATAACGATATTCCTGGAACTGATTTTACGATTGGCTTTGATACGGCTTTAAATACAATTATAGATGCCATTGATAAAATAAGAGATACAGCAACTTCTCATGAACGGACGTACGTTATTGAAGTAATGGGCCGTGATGCGGGGGATTTGGCATTGTGGGCTGGTCTCGCTGATGGGGCAGAGAGTATCTTGATTCCCGAAGTCGAGGACGAGTTTAATGATGTGATTGACCGCCTGAAGCGTGGACATGACAGAGGTAAGAAACACAGTATTATTATTATGGCAGAGGGCGTAGGCAGCGGAGTTGAATTCGCCAAGAGGATTAAAGAGGCAGCAAACCTCGAGACTCGGGTAACTGTACTTGGGCATACTCAGCGTGGAGGTTCACCTTCAGCCGCAGACCGGGTTCTCGCAAGCCGGTTAGGAGCCTACGCAGTGGACTTAATCATTCAAGGCAAAGCAGGCAGAATGGTAGGTATAGAAAAGAATCAATTAGTGGATCATGATATTATGGAAATATTGAAGACAGATCACCAAGTTGGATTAGACATGTATCGTCTTTCCAAAGAATTATCTATTTAGAAATTTTACTATAATAAAGAGATAGAGTTACACGGTAGCTTGAAAGAGGAGGAAATATTAATGTTAAGAAAAACAAAGATTGTCAGCACCATAGGACCAGCATCAGAATCGATTGAAAAACTGACCCAGCTCATCGAAGCGGGAATGAATGTAGCTCGGCTGAACTTCTCTCATGGAGATTTTGAAGAACACGGAGCTCGGATTAAGAATATTCGCAAGGCAGCGGAAGCTACAGGGAAAACAGTAGCGATTCTCCTTGATACGAAAGGACCTGAAATTAGAACAGGAACTTTAAAAGATGGAGAAGTTTATTTGGAAAAAGGCGCAACCGCTTATGTATCTATGGAAGACATCGAAGGGGATGCAGAGCGTTTTTCAGTAACTTACCCTGGGCTTATTAATGATGTTCACAAAGGATCTAAGATTTTATTGGATGATGGACTTGTTGAGCTTGAAGTTGAAGAAATCATTAAAGACAAGAACGAAATCAAGACTACTGTGCTTAATAATGGTCCTTTGAAGAATAAAAAAGGGGTCAATGTTCCTAACGTGAGTGTTAATTTACCTGGGATTACTGAAAAGGATGCTAAAGATATTGAATTCGGTATTGAACAAGGAGTAGACTTTATTGCTGCCTCCTTTGTCCGCCGTTCTTCTGATGTACTGGAAATTAAAGAGCTGTTGGAAAAGCATAACGCGGCTGATATCCAAATCATTCCTAAAATAGAAAACCAAGAAGGCGTCGATAACATTGACGAAATTCTTGAAGTAAGTGATGGATTAATGGTAGCCCGCGGAGATTTGGGAGTTGAAATTCCTCCTGAAGATGTACCGCTAGTTCAGAAACAGCTGATCCGTAAGTGTAATAAGGTAGGTAAACCTGTTATTACAGCTACGCAAATGCTTGACTCTATGCAAAGAAATCCTCGTCCTACCCGAGCAGAAGCTTCTGATGTAGCGAATGCGATTTTCGATGGGACGGATGCAATTATGCTTTCAGGAGAAACTGCTGCTGGGGATTACCCTGTGGAAGCTGTTCAAACTATGAGCAATATTGCTTGCAAAACTGAAACTGGGCTGAACTATAAACAAATTTTAAGTGAAAGATCTAAGCATAGTGACATGACAATTACAGATTCAATTAGTCAATCTGTTACCCATACCGCGATCAATCTGAACGTTAATGCCATTGTTACACCTACAGAAAGTGGACATACAGCTCGTATGATCTCAAAATACCGCCCGATGGCACCGATTGTCGCTGTTACTGCAAGTGAAGCAGTTAACCGTAAACTTTCTTTAGTTTGGGGCGTTTACGCTGTAATGGGGCCGCATTCTTATTCAACTGATGAAATGCTTGATGTCTCTATTGAGCAAAGTATTTCTTCAGGCTTAGTTTCTAGAGGCAATCGCATCATTATTACTGGCGGTGTTCCTGTTGGAGAAAGCGGAACTACTAATCTAATGAAGGTTCATGTTATTGGAGATGTTCTTGTAAAAGGCCAAGGAGTAGGACAAAAGAGTGCCTTTGGCCGTGCAATCGTCGCGAAAAACGCGAAAGATGCCCTGGAAAGAGTAGAAGAAGGGGACATTCTAGTCACTCATAGTTCCGATAAAGACATGATGCCTGCCATTGAGAAAGCAGCTGGCCTGGTAACAGTGGAAGGCGGTTTAACGTCTCACGCTGCTGTTGTGGGCTTAAGTCTTGGAATCCCTGTTATAGTCGGGGTAGAGAAAGCTCTTGAACTTATTGAGGATGGTTCTGACATTACCATTGATAGTTCTAGAGGAGATATTTATGAAGGTCATGCAAGTGTACTGTAAATTTTGGTAGATCTTTATACAGTAGAGAATTAGATAATTCTTTACTTTAAGTAAGACAGGGGAGCTTTCGTTAGGAGCTTCTCTGTCTTATTCTTTTATACTTGCTGTCTTCCGGTTATAATAAAGGAAATGAGCTTTGCTTAGAAAGGGCGATACTATGTTTCGCTGGTTATTACTCTTAATAATAATCGTACCAGCGCTGGAAATTGGCGTGCTAGTTTGGGCTGGGAATTGGATCGGCCCATGGTGGGTTATTCTGTTAATAATTACTACTGGAGTTATTGGTGCCTGGTTAGCTAAACAGCAAGGATTGGAAACTATTCGAAATATCCAAATGTCCA
Organism: uncultured Bacillaceae bacterium; assembly: GCA_963739045.1. Taxonomy (GTDB): domain Bacteria; phylum Bacillota; class Bacilli; order Bacillales; family Halobacillaceae; genus Halobacillus_B. Next base: position 701,123 of record CAVTYY010000004.1, read on the forward strand.
TGCAGTCAGGACAGATGCCTCAGGATGTTCTTCTTGATGGTGCATGTATTCTTATAGGGGGGGCATTTCTCCTTACACCAGGGTTTATTACAGACACTATAGGATTTTTGCTGCTTATCCCCGGGACCAGAACACCAATTAAAGGATTCTTAAAGAGAATGATTATGAAAATGATGGATAGAGGTACGGTCACCATCTACCGCAAATAATAGGGTAGTTATTGAGACTATGACAATACCATAGAGCAGAAAACCCGAACCATTGAATTTCCCTTGGTTCGGGTTTTCTGTATTTAGAACGCTGGTAACGCTTTGTCCAACTCCTGGAAATTACGTAGTTAGAGAAGTTTCCTGTTTTTTATGACATATACGCCTTTAATATTCGGCATTTCCTATGACCTGTCTATGTGCCTGAAATGTATTTCCACACCTCGCCCAGGACCCCGGTAGTATGCAGGGTTTTAAGAAAGGCAATAATGACCGGACTTAGAAAGATGCCATAAACACCCCAGAGCTGATAACCGGCAAACAGACCTATAAGCAAAACAACGGGGGGAACACCAAAGTGTTCGGCTAACAATTTTGGTTCAAGTAATTGTCTTACAATGACAAGTGTCATATAAAGCAGAGAGAGACCAATGGTTATGTCAAAAGATCCTGTCAAAAATTCGTAAAAGATCCAGGGGATAAAAATAATCCCAGTTCCTACATAAGGAACAAAATCAACAAATCCTGAAATTACTGCCAGCAGCAGAGGATGGGGGAATTTTAGAATAACAAGCCCAATTAGGACAATAATAGAAGAGGTTATCATGAGTATAAATTGAGCCTTAACAATTCCTGCCATTGTCTTTTTTAAATCAGTGATAACCGCCCCGCCAGTGGTGAGGAATTGTGGCGGAAGCAGCCGATAAGCTGCAGACTTGATGATCTCCCAGTCTTTACAAAAGAAGAACGCAGCTAAGGTGCCGATTAATATGGCCGAGAGGGAGTTTGGGATGCTGGCCAGACCTCTCGTGAATACGGCAAGCAAATGCTGGATAAGAGCAGCTGCTGATGTACTGACTTTTTGTTTAAGCAACGTTAAAGAATAATCAACCGAATGCTGCTGTAATTGATTCATTGAATGAAACATTTTTTCAAACTTATGAAGGAGTGGAGTGATAATTTCAGTGCATAAATCCAGTACTTGATGGATGAAATCCTGCACATTAACCGGCATACCTGCGGCTAAGTACTGAATACCTTTTACCATTTCGGCAATAAACAAAACCGCTAACCCTCCCACTAACGATAGCCCCAGCAGCATGAAGAGAATTACTGCCGTCCATCTCGGGAAGTGAAAACGCTCCTCCATCATCTTTACATAAGGCTGAATCAGCCAGGCAAATACAAAAGCAATTAAAAAGGGAGAGAAGTAGAGCCAGGAATAGCAGACGAGATATCCTGCTGCTCCAGCAATGATTACTACAAAAGCTAACCGGAGAAACTGATCCCGTTTAAGCTTGTCCATTCGTTCTCCTCCTCCTCTCGTATTAATGTATATGGTAATGGTTTAAAGTTAACCCTGAAAAGGTGTATAATTAAGCGGGGAATTCAGAATGCAGAATCCGAGCAAATCTATGGTTATTTGATAAAATATCCCTGATTTAACCGGTTTCAATTCACATTCAACTTAGAATACTTTATAATTATTCGTGGGGATTCATTCCTGAGCTAAATTTAAGTCATTGTAAACAGATCCCTGCAGTTATTTCAGGGACTTAGGCAGCATTTAAAAAAGGAGAGATTGTATGTCATCAACTAAAGGTCTTGAAGGAATTACAGCAACAGAATCATCTATCAGCTCCATAATTGACGATAAGCTAACTTATGTGGGATATGATATTGATGATTTAGCGGAAAATTCTAGTTTTGAAGAAGTTATTTATCTTCTTTGGAATCAAAAACTTCCTAAACTAGATGAATTAAATGAATTTAAAGCAGATTTAATTTCAAATATGGATGTTCCTAAAGAGATAATAGATCACTTGAAATCCTATGACTTATCTACCGTTCATCCAATGGCAGCGCTTAGAACTGCTGTATCTATGCTTGGATTGTTTGATTCTGAAGCAGATGTAATGGATGAAGCAGCAAACAAGCGTAAAGCTCTTCGTCTTCAGGCGAAAATCCCGACAGTAGTTACGGCTTTTGCTAGAATTCGTAAAGGAGAAGACCCTATTTCTCCTAAGAATGAACTAAGTTTTGCAGCGAATTTTCTATATATGTTAAATGGGAAAGAGCCGGAAGATATAGAAGTGGAAGCTTTCAATAAGGCGCTGGTACTACATGCGGACCACGAACTTAACGCCTCTACCTTTACAGCAAGAGTATGTGTAGCCACTCTCTCAGATGTTTATTCTGGAGTAACTGCAGCAATCAGCGCTCTTAAAGGACCACTGCACGGCGGGGCAAACGAACGAGTAATGGCAATGCTTACGGAAATCGGTTCTGTAGAAAATGCTATCCCTGCTATCGAAAAGAAACTTGAAAATAAAGAAAAAATCATGGGTATGGGTCACCGCGTATACCGTAACGGCGATCCGCGTGCTAAGTTTCTGAGAGAAATGTCCCGCGAACTCACTGAGCTTACTGGACAATCTAAATACTATGATATGAGTGTGAAAATTGAAGAGTATATTAAAGAAAACAAAGGGCTGCCAGCTAACGTAGACTTTTATTCTGCTTCTGTTTATCACAGTCTTGGAATTGAACACGATATCTTTACACCGATTTTTGCTGTAAGCCGTGTTTCCGGATGGTTAGCTCATATTCTTGAACAGTACTCAAACAATCGCCTTATTCGTCCACGTGCAGAGTACGCAGGGCCAAAAGGTCAGACGTATACTCCGGTGGAAGAACGCTAAATTTCTGAAACATTGATTGATCACTGCACTTTTTATTCATCCTATTATAAAGTATGATAGTAAAGGATGATCCATCCCATAGAATGAAACGAACTTTATGAACTTATAGGAGGGTTTATTTTGACACAATCTCAAAAAATCACAGTAGAACAAAACGGAGAACTAAATGTACCTGATCGTCCGATTATTCCTTTTATCGAAGGCGATGGAATTGGACCGGATATTTGGGCTGCAGCCAGCCGCGTTATTGAAGCAGCTGTAGATAAAGCATACAACGGAAAGAAATCAATCGAGTGGAAGGAAGTTCTTGCAGGCCAGAAAGCTTATGATAAGACTGGTGAATGGCTTCCTGCTGAGACTCTTGATACTATTCGTGATTATAAAATCGCAATTAAAGGACCTCTTACAACTCCAATTGGAGGGGGAATTCGTTCTTTAAACGTCGCGCTTCGTCAGGAACTTGACTTATTTACTTGTCTTCGTCCTGTACGTTATTTTGAGGGAGTTCCTTCACCTGTAAAACACCCTGAAGATACAGACATGGCAATTTTCCGTGAAAATACTGAAGATATCTATGCAGGCATCGAATGGCAGAAAGGTACTCCAGAAGTGAAGAAAGTAATTGACTTCCTTCAGAACGAAATGGGTGTAACTAACATCCGCTTCCCTGAAACTTCTGGTATCGGTATTAAGCCAATCTCTGAAGAAGGTACAAAGCGTCTTGTACGTGCAGCGATTGATTATGCACTGACGGAAGGCCGCAAAAATGTAACGCTTGTTCACAAAGGGAACATTATGAAGTTTACTGAAGGTTCCTTTAAAGCATGGGGATATGAAGTAGCCGAAGAAGAATACGGTGATAAAGTATTTACTTGGCTTGAATATGACCGCATTGTTGAAAAAGAAGGCAAAGATGCAGCGAATAAAGCTCAAGATAAAGCAGAAGCTGACGGAAAATTAATCGTAAAAGACTCTATTGCAGACATCTTCCTTCAGCAAATTCTTACTCGTCCTAAGGAATTTGATGTTGTAGCGACCATGAACCTGAACGGTGACTATGTTTCTGACGCATTAGCTGCCCAAGTAGGCGGAATTGGAATCGCACCAGGAGCTAACATTAATTCTGAGACTGGACATGCAATTTTCGAAGCTACACATGGAACAGCCCCTAAGTATGCAGGGATGGATAAAGTTAATCCTTCTTCTGTTATTCTTTCTGGTGTTCTTATGCTTGACCACCTTGGATGGAGAGAAGCAGGCGAACTGATTTCTAAATCCATGGATAAAACTATTGGAAGCAAAACAGTAACGTATGATTTTGCTCGTATGATGGAAGGCGCTACAGAAGTGAAGTGCTCTGAATTCGGGGACGCATTAATTAAGAATATGGACTAATACGTTTGGAGAGAGGGGAATGTTATGGCTATTCGCAGAAATAAAATTTCGGTAATCGGTGCAGGTTTTACAGGAGCTACTACAGCTCTTATGACTGCTCAAAAGGAATTAGGCGATGTAGTCCTGGTGGATGTTCCTGATATGGAAGATCCAACAAAAGGAAAAGCCCTGGATATGCTTGAGGCAAGCCCTGTTCAAGGTTTTGATGCCCAAGTAAAAGGAACTTCAAATTATGAGGATACTAAAGACTCGGATTTAGTCATTATCACTGCGGGTATCGCTCGTAAACCGGGGATGAGCCGTGATGATCTTGTGAACACAAACTCTAAAATTATGAAGAGTGTGACTAAGGAAATTGTTAAATATTCTCCTGATTGCTATATTGTTGTTCTGACAAATCCGGTTGATGCCATGACATTCTCTGTATTCCAAGAAGCTGGACTGCCAAAAAACCGAGTAATCGGTCAGTCTGGTGTACTTGATACAGCTCGGTTCTGTGCTTTCGTTGCAGAGGAGTTAAATGTTTCTGTTAAAGATGTGACTGGCTTTGTGCTGGGGGGACACGGCGATGATATGGTACCGCTGTTGCGCTACTCATTTGCCGGAGGTATTCCCCTGCAGAAACTAATTTCACAAGAGAAACTGGACGCGATCGTTGAAAGAACGCGAAAAGGCGGAGGAGAAATCGTCGGCCTTCTCGGTAACGGCAGTGCGTATTATGCACCGGCAGCCTCTCTTGTCCAAATGGCCGAAGCGATTTTAAAAAACCAGCGGCGTATTCTTCCAGCTATTGCCTATCTCGAAGGAGAATATGGCTATGAAGGAATCTACCTTGGCGTACCTGCTATTCTTGGCGGGGACGGCATCGAAGAAATCATTGAGCTGGAATTAACAGAAGAAGAGAAACAGCAGTTAGATAAGTCTGCTGCTTCTGTTAAAAACGTGCTGGATGTATTAAAATAAAGATGAGGGATTCGAGGCTTGTCCTCGAATCTTTTTTCATCAATCAAAGTAAACGCTTACAAGGAGTGGGGTTCATGTTAGGGAAAAAGAGAAAGCTAGGGAAGAAGATTCGCGATCTGCAAGTGGGTGATTCTTTCACGACGTCTTTTACAGTTGAAGATCGGGACCTCCTTATGTATTTAGGTTTAACAGATGATGCCAATCCTTTATACATCCAGCATGATTACGCTGCACAAACGCCTTTTAAGCGTCCGATCGTGCCTACGGTAATGGTTTTCGGAATGGTTTCTTCTATCGTATCTATGCATTTACCAGGACAGGGGAGTCATATTATCCAGCAGGAACTTTCTTACCCTAAGCCTATATATCACTATGCTGAAGTACGGTTTAACGTAGAGATTTCTTCTATTAACGTAGAAGAACATATCGTTTCCTTACAAGTAAGAGGGTACGATGAAGAAGGCGGGGAAGTTGTTAAAGGTACCGTTCAGGTCCAGCCTCCTTATCATCCCAATTCTATGAATGCCAATTCATTAGAGAACTTTTATTAATGGTTAAAAGCAGCTTGCTTAAGTAAATTGATTCATAGAAAAAATCGAACCCAATATCCAGGTTCGATTTTTTAATTTGATAAATTTGAGGTTTTTTCTATTACCGCCTGCATTGACACTCTTGGCGCTTGCGCTATTGATCATCCAGCTGCGAGTCGCAGATCCACGCGGTTCTAAGCGATCGACTTCCAGAGGAGGAAGGTCGCCCCTCTTGCAGCCGCTTGCTTAGCCCGATGGATCTAAACGCTCCTCTTCGCTTTTGTTATCATCCAGCTCCAGCGCCCAGCCCCTCGAGGTCCTAAGCTAATCGCCTGCGGGGAGGAAGGGCACTCCCCTCCGCCGCTCATCTTAGGCTTGTCGGGTCTCCCGGGCGCTTGCACTTTTGTTATCATCCAGCTGCGAGTCGCAGATCCACGCGGTTCTAAGCGATCGGCTTCCAGAGGAGGAAGGTCGCCCCTCTTGCAGCCGCTTGCTTAGCCCGATGGATCTAAACGCTCCTCTTCACCTTTGTTATCAATAATTTTTCTTTTTTTATACATACTACTTATAGTAGGTTTTATTAATTTTTGGTAAAGATTATGAACACACGTATTCAAATTTAATTGTTCGTTGTATGATGATAATGGAAAGTAATAAGTAGCTGAGGTGAGTGAAATGTCCCAAAAGATTTTGATCGTAGACGATGAGGAATCTATCGTTACATTACTTAAATATAATATTGACCAGGCCGGTTATGAAACTGATGTAGCGTATACAGGAACAGAGGCACTGGAAAAAGCTTCTGATAAGTCGTTTGATATGATTGTACTGGATGTCATGCTCCCTGGTATGGATGGGATGGAAGTATGTAAACAGCTTCGTCAAAAACAGGTAAACACGCCGATCTTAATGCTGACTGCAAAGGATGACGAGTTTGATAAAGTGTTAGGGCTGGAATTAGGAGCCGATGATTATCTTACTAAGCCCTTCAGTCCGAGAGAGGTAGTGGCGAGAATTAAGGCCATTTTAAGAAGGATGATCAGAGAACCTGAGGAAGAAGAAGAAAAGCATATTAAAATTGCCGATCTTTCTATCTATCCAGAACAATACGAAGCTTCCATTAAGGGGGAAAGTTTAACATTCACTCCAAAGGAATTTGAGCTGCTCCTTTATTTGGCACAAAATATGGGAAGAGTATTATCGAGAGATCAGCTGCTTAGTGCGGTGTGGAATTACGATTTCGCGGGCGACACGCGAATCGTGGACGTGCACGTCAGCCATTTGCGTGAAAAAATCGAACCGGACACAAAGAAGCCTTCATACATTAAAACGATCCGTGGTCTGGGCTACAAATTGGAGGAGCCGAAGTAAATGAACTCCAGAACTAGACCCTTGCTCACATATACAGTTTTAATCGTAATAGTGATGATAGGTCTCGGTGTTTTGTTAGCACAATTAACTCGAAATTATTTCATTAATATATTTGAAGAGCGTATTGAAGTTGAAAGTCAGTATTTTTCCACCTATGTGGAACAATATGAAAAAAATGGAGAGTTAAGCAAACAACAGCTGTATGATATTAGTAAGCAGCTCAACACGGCAATGATCTTTATTTCTAAGGATGACAAGGTAATTATGGATACCGTCAGTGCCGTACCGGTGGTTACCGAGAAGGAAAAGCAAAAAATCCTTAAACGTGTTAGTGCAAGGCCAAACCGCGATCGAAATGGCGAGTTAGTAGATAGTTTATTCTATTATCCCTTTATGATCGATTTAGACCAAGTAGACGGTACACTGATTCTTATTTCACGTGTGAATTCCCTGACGAATATTACTAAGAATATTTGGTTAATAATAGGATTTATTCTTGTAGCAGGACTCTTCATTATTTTTCTGATCGGCTATAACATTTTTTCGAAATACATCCGCCCTATAAGATCGGCAGCAAATGTAGCTACCGAACTTGCCAAGGGAAATTATAAAGCCAGGACGTATGAAGGGCATTTTGGTGAAGCTGGACAGCTCAGCCGCTCCATAAATATTCTTGCAAGAAATCTACAGGAAATGACCAGTAAAAAGGGAATGCAGGAAAATCAGCTGGAGGCTGTAATTAGCAATATGGGGAATGGGCTAGTACTCATTGATGAAAAGGGTTATATCTTACTTGTAAATCGAGCCTTTTTGGAAAGCTTTGGCGGTCAAAGTAAGCAGTACATAGGTCATTTATATCATGATTCCATTCCCTTCACTGCCATCCACGAAACTGTCCAAAAAATCTATATGTTTGAGGAAACTGTGAGTGAAACCTTTGTGCTTCCTATGCGTATTGATCGTAAACACTTAGAAGTAACTGGGGCTCCTATTTTTAGTGGTGGAAAGAATTGGAAAGGTATCGTGCTCGTTTTCCATGACATTACGGATCTGAAACATTTAGAACAGATGCGTAAGGATTTCGTAGCTAACGTTTCTCACGAGTTAAAAACTCCGATTACATCGATTCGCGGGTTTTCAGAAACCTTATTGGACGGAGCTATGAAAGATGAAGCTATGCTTGAGCAGTTTCTTCAAATTATTCTTAAAGAGAGCGGACGGTTGCAATCATTGATTCAAGATCTTCTTGAGCTGTCTAAGCTGGAACGGGAAGATTTTAATTTGACGATTGAACAAGTGGACATACAGCGGCTATTGAATGATCTGCTGCCGATCGTAGAACAGCATTCCGAGAAAAGGGGTGTTCACTTACATTCTCAAATCGGTGGTCAAACCCGGATCCAGGGTGATTCAAGTCGGCTGAAGCAAGTGTTTATGAACTTATTAACCAATGCGGTCAATTATACTCCGGAAAAAGGAAAAGTGAATATTTCTTTTGAAGAACTTGAGGATCAGGTCTTGATCTCTGTCTCTGATAATGGAGTAGGTATACCAGAAGAAGAAATTTCGAGAATATTTGAGAGGTTCTATCGTGTGGATAAGGCGCGAAGCCGTAATTCAGGAGGTACCGGACTGGGTCTGGCCATTGTTAAGCATATTGTCGAAGCTCACCATGGAACCATTACGGTAGAAAGTGTCGTTGATGAAGGGACGACTTTTAACGTGAAATTACCTAAAACATTTACTTAAATTTAATATAAAATTTAAGCAGTCTTTATATTCGATTGATATGATTTCTATGAAACCCTTTCATCCAAGGTGTTTTCTCTTTTAAGGCAGAAGCTGATTAAGCTTCTGCTTTTTTTTATGGAAATTGTTAATTATTTGAAACAATCAAACCCCTCTTTCCGTATTTAAATCACTACATAAAAAGAAGGGGAGAAAGTCATGAGTCTGAGTCAGATTTATAAGTGGGCAGGGTTAGTAATCGCAGCTGTGTTGCTTATATTTATATTGCTTACTACATGGTATACCGTAGATGAATCAGAACAAGCAGTACTTATTACCTTTGGCAAAGCGGAGGATGGAATTACTGAGCCGGGTTTTCATTTTAAACTTCCATGGCCGGTACAAGAGGTTCAGAAGCTTTCTAAGGAAACCTTCAGCCTGGACTTTGGCTACCCTGGGGAAAGTAATTCGAAAGGGAAAGATAAAGCTCAGATGATCACGGGGGATAATAATATCGTCCAGGCGGATTTAGTGGTCCAGTGGAAAATAACGGATCCAAAGCAATACATATTTGCTTCCGATGACCCTGAGCAAATATTGTTTAATGCTACCTCTTCTTCTTTAAGGGGAGTGATTGGCACAAGCGAAATTGATCAGGCATTAACATCCGGTAAAGCGGATATTGAAAATGAGGTTAGAGATATTTTAGTTTCACTAGTGGATGATTATAAGATAGGGGTTTCCATTCTTGATGTAAAACTGCAGGAAGTAGATTTGCCAAATGGGGAAGTTCGGAAAGCTTTTACAAAAGTTACGGATGCAAAAGAGACAAAAGAGAGTAAAAAGAATGAAGCGGATAAATATCGTAATAAAAAAGTAGAAGAAGCTTTGGGAGAGAAAGATGCCATCATTGAAAGAGCGGAAGGTGACAAGGTAGAAAGAATTGAAGACGCCAAGGGAGGCGCTGCACGATTTAATGCTTTGTATCAATCGTATCAATCTAATAAAGACATTACACGCGAACGTCTAGTAATGGAAACTCTGGAAGAAGTACTTCCAGATGCCAACGTCTATATACTGAACGACAACGGGAATACAGTAAAATATCTGCCTTTAAATCCAAAGCAATCACAAACCATTACCCCGCCTTCTTCATCTGCAAAGGAGAGTGAAGATAATGAGTGAGAATCATGAATATGCCGCTAAAGGCAAGCAGAATGATTATAGAAAATATATCAAAGCAGGAATCACTATCCTTATAATTGCAGGTGTGATTTTTTTAGCTCTCAGCTCCGTTATTATTGTGAAGGAAGGACAATATAAGGTGGTTCGGCAATTTGGGAAAGTCGTTAAGATACATGATACTCCCGGATTGAAATTTAAAGTTCCTCTCCTTCAGGAAGTATCTGCCCTATCAAAAAGAAAAATGGTCTATGATGTAGCTGAAAAAGAGATTACTACTTTGGATAAGAAGCGGATTATCATTGATAATTATGCCATTTGGAGCATTACTGATCCTGAGAAGATGATTTCAAATGCCAGGCTGATGACTAATGCGGAGGCGCGAATGGGAGAGTTTATATTTTCAACTGTTCGTACAGAGTTAGGAAAGATGGATAAGTCAGAAGTCATTAATGAAAAGGAGACATCCAGAGGAGCCTTGAATAAAAATATTACCAATAAAGTCAATGAACTGCTGGCACGTGATAATTACGGGATTAAGGTTGATGATGTGCGCATTAAAAGAATTGATTTACCGCAGGACAATGAAGCAACGATCTTTCGCAGGATGGTAACAGACCGGGAAGAAAAGGCACAAGAGTATTTATCACAAGGGGAGGCAGATAAAAATAGGATCATGGCTCAAACGGATCGTAAAGTGAAAGAAATGTTAGCCACTGCCCGGGCAAATGCAGAGAAAATACATGCCGAAGGAGACCAGCAGGCTGCAGAAATCTATAATAAGGCGTTTAAAAAAGATCCTGAATTTTACAAACTCTACCGTACATTGCAATCGTACAGGAAGACGGTGAATGGAGATACAACGATTGTACTTCCAGAAGATTCTCCTTACACTGAATTGCTGCAAGGTTATAAATGAACCTGGAAAGCGTCTTTTTTCCTCTTTGCCTGAATCATGGTAGAATGGATAAAAAGACGCTTTTGCCGGTTTTTGAGAAATAGGATGCGGAAATCATTTCTTAAAGAGAGTTCGGGCGGGATAAGAGGAGTGAAACATAATGGCAGAGAAACTAGTATTAATAGACGGAAATAGTATTGCCTATCGGGCATTTTTTGCATTACCCCTGTTAAATAACGATAAAGGTGTATACACCAACGCTGTGTACGGTTTTACGACCATGCTGTTAAAGGTGCTGGAAGAAGACCAGCCTGAGCATATATTAGTGGCCTTTGATGCAGGTAAGACAACTTTTAGGCACAAAACATATGCAGAATACAAAGGCGGGAGACAAAAAACCCCTCCTGAGCTGTCTGAGCAGTTCCCTGTCTTGAAAGAGCTCCTGGAAGCTTTTAAAATCCCACATTATCAATTAGACCAGTACGAAGCGGATGACATTATCGGAACTTTAGCAACAGAAGCGGGAAATCAGGGTTATGATGTGAAGGTTATTTCTGGCGATAAGGACCTGCTTCAGCTGGTCACAGACAAAGTAAAGGTAAGCTTAACTAAAAAAGGGATTACTAATGTAGATACATATGACCCTGCTTTCATGGAGGAGAAAATGGGGGTCCGCCCAGACCAAATTATTGATCTTAAGGCACTGATGGGAGACAGTTCTGATAATATCCCGGGGGTGCCTGGTGTCGGAGAAAAGACGGCAGTGAAGTTGTTAAATCAGTTTGATAAGCTTGAACAGGTCTATGATCATCTTGATGAGGTCAGCGGCAAGAAACTTAAGGAAAAATTAGAAACCCACAGAGAAGAAGCGTTTATGAGTCAGAAACTTGTGACTATTGAGCGGGAAGCTCCTATAGAAATTAAACTTGCGGACCTTGCTTACCCAGGTTATGAAAGCCGCGAAGTCGGACAAATTTTTAGAGAGCTCGGTTTTCAATCCTTAGTCGGTCGTATCGAAGGCAATACGGAAGAGACGACAAATGATGAGAACTGGGAAGAGATGGATGTTTCTGTTGTGAAAGAAGTGAACCGGGCCATGTTTACAGGTAAAGAAGTACTCGTGGTGGAAATGCTCTCTGATAATTATCACCAAGCCCCTATTGAAACGATCGCGATTGTGAATGAATCAGAAAAATATGTAATAGAAATTGAGGACGCAGTAAAGTCAGAAGCTTTTAAAGAATGGGCAGAAGACTCTTCCAAGGAAAAATGGGTGTTTGATGCGAAACGGACGTTAGTTGCACTCATGCGTTATGGAATTAACGCGAAGGGAATTAGTTTTGACTTACTTCTTGCTTCCTATCTTGCCAATCCTTCCGAAAACCATCATGATATTCCTGCGATCAGTCATCGTATGGGAGAATCGGCTGTAAAGTACGACGAAGAGGTTTACGGCAAAGGTGCGAAGTTAAAGCGTCCGGAAAATGTGGAAATCCTGCATGAACACGTAGCTCGTAAAGCTTCATTGCTTTATAAACTAAAGGATTCTATGGAAGAAGAATTGAAAAAGAATAACCAGTTTGAATTATACAATGAACTTGAATTGCCGTTAGCGTTTATTTTAGGACGAATGGAACATCATGGAGTACAGGTGGACGCTGGTCGGTTGAAAGAGATGAAAGAGGAATTAGAGGGCCGGTTAAAAACGATTGAGCAAGAGGTATATGAACTTGCAGGAGAATCCTTTAATTTAAACTCACCTAAACAATTGGGTCCGATTCTGTTCGATAAGCTGCAGCTTCCGGTTATTAAGAAAACGAAGACCGGCTATTCTACTTCAGCAGACGTGCTGGAACAGCTGGAAGATAAGCATGAAATTATTCCTAAAATCCTGCTCTATCGTCAATTAGGGAAAATACAATCCACCTATATTGAAGGGTTATTAAAAGTTGTGAACGAAGAAACTGGAAAAATACACACTCGCTTCAATCAAGCCCTCACTCAAACAGGGCGTTTAAGTTCCATTGAGCCCAACCTGCAAAATATTCCGATCCGGCTGGAAGAAGGCAGGAAAATAAGGCAGGCTTTTATTCCTGCAAAAGAAGGCTGGGTTATGTTTGCCAGTGATTACTCCCAAATTGAACTCCGGGTCCTTGCTCATATTGCCAACGATGAGAAGCTGATTGCTGCTTTTAGGGAAGGGCAGGACATTCATACGCAGACAGCTAGTGAAGTGTTTGGGGTCAGTGGTGAAGAAGTGACAAGCCAGATGAGGAGACAAGCAAAAGCGGTCAATTTTGGTATTGTTTATGGGATTAGCGACTATGGTCTCTCTCAAAGTCTCGGCATCAGCCGTAAAGAAGCCCAGGCATTTATCGATCGTTATCTTGAAAGTTATCCTGGAGTTAAACGGTATATGGAAGAATCTATACAAGAGGCAAAGCAGCGAGGATACGTCTCTACCTTTATGAACCGCCGCAGGTATTTGCCTGACATTACAAGCCGGAACTTTAATAAACGCGGTTTTGCGGAAAGAACGGCAATGAATACGCCTATTCAGGGCAGCGCTGCAGATGTTATTAAGAAAGCTATGCTGGATTTAGATCAGCGGTTAAAAGACGAGAAGTTGCAAGCTACTCTTTTATTACAGGTTCATGATGAATTAATACTAGAAGCACCTGAAGAAGAAGTAGAACAATTAAAGGAAGTCGTAGCGTCAGTGATGGAACAAACCGTAGAATTAAATGTTCCGCTTAAGGTAGATTACTCCTATGGACCGACGTGGTACGATGCAAAGTAAGTGAGGAGAATACAGTCATGCCGGAACTGCCGGAAGTGGAAACTGTCAGACAAACGTTAAAACAATTGATTTTAAATAAAACTATTACAGATGTATCTGTTTATTGGGACAATATTATTAAACGTCCAAAAGGCCCGGAGGATTTTACCCAATGGCTTTCAGGGCAGACTTTTCAGGATATTGAGCGTAAAGGAAAGTTCTTAATCTTTAAGCTGGATGATCTATCTCTTGTCTCTCATTTGCGGATGGAAGGCAAATATAACGTCCAGCCATCTACAGCAGAAATTCCGAAACACACTCATGTAATCTTTCACTTTGAGGACGGAACCGAATTAAGATATCAGGATGTAAGGAAATTTGGAACGATGCATGCATTTAGAAAAGGTGAAGAATTAGAGAATAAACCTCTATTATTACTTGGACCGGATCCCTTTGATTCCGAATTCACCGTCGATTATTTCTACCGCAAGCTGCAAAAAACCACAAGAAATATTAAATCCGTTTTATTAGATCAATCTATTGTAGCCGGGCTTGGAAATATATATGTGGATGAAGCTTTGTTCCGAGCTCGGATAAACCCAGAACGCCAGGCAAATCAGCTTAACCTTGTGGAAGCGGGACATATACGCGATGCCAGTATAGAAACCATTATGGAAGCAATTAACCAGGGAGGTACCACGATTCGTTCATATTTGAACGGTCAGGGCCAAATGGGTATGTTTCAACAGCAGCTTCGTGTATATGGTAAGCAGGAAACACCTTGCCTTACCTGCGGCGCCTCCATTGTGAAACGTAAAGTAAGCGGCAGAGGCACACACATCTGCCCGAATTGTCAGAAGTAACGGCCCAAGCTCACCCTCACATATACTACCCTACAGCTTTATATGAGGGGTGTATTGGGATTGGGGATTGCTGCATTTACACTGTTGTTCGTTATTGCTTTAAGCCTGGATAGTTTCGGGGTAGGCTGCATTATCGGGATGAAGAAGATATTGCTAACAGCCAGGGGAGTTATTACAATTGGTTTGGTTTCAGGAAGCTGTTTTCTATTTTCATCCTACCTAGGAGAACTGGTCCTGCCATTTATTTCAGAACAGTATGCAAACCGAATCGGAGCATGTACTCTGATAGCCATCGGTCTCTTTTACCTTATTCAAAATTTACGAAATTCAGAAGATCAGCAGGAGAAGGAAAGGTCATGGACCCAGCCTGCCAGAGTTTTTCAGGACCCTGAAGCTGCTGATATTGATCATTCAGGAGGAATTCGCGGAAAAGAAGTCCTACTTCTTGGCGCAGCGCTCTCCTTTGATTCGTTTGGGGCAGGAGTTAGCGGTGCGCTGATTGGAGTTTCCCCTCTATTAACATCGTTACTTATCTCGATTTCTACGAGTCTTATGCTTTTCGGGGGCATGTTAAGTGGCTCAAAGCTTAGTAATAAAATTGATAAGCTTTCCATCATTCCTGGGCTTTTACTAATTATGATCGGCATTATTAAATTAATTTGAGAGGGTGGTGTCTATGTCTATTGTGATTGGGCTGACAGGAAGTATCGCAAGTGGAAAAAGCACGATATCGCAAATGTTTGGAGATTTTAATATTCCTGTTGTTGACGCAGATCTGATTTCCAGAGAAGTTGTGGAACCAGGTCAGCTTGCTTACCAAAAAATCATCGAGGCATTCGGTCAAGAAGTGCTGCAGGAGGATCTTACAATTGATCGGAAAAAATTAGGCCAAATTGTTTTTGCAGAAACTGACAAACGCAAGCAATTGAATGCAATTGTGCATCCTGAGGTGCGTAAAGAAATGATTCGGAAACGAGAGCAGCTCAAGAAGGAGTACAAAGCGGTCGTGCTGGACATCCCGCTGTTATTTGAAAGTAATCTTGAGGATTATGCTGACCGCACTTTAGTGGTGTTTGTCGATGAGAAGACTCAGCTAAACCGATTAATGGAACGGGATGAATCCCAGCTTGAAGAAGCTGAACAGAGAATTGCCTCTCAAATTCCTGTGAAGAAAAAAGCGGAAATGGCAGATGCCGTTATTGATAACAATGGTTCTGTGGAAGAAAGCTTCAAACAATTAAAGGCAATACTTAAGCAATGGGAAATTATATAACGGAAACGTCAATGGCTGGGCTGTTGACGTTTTTTTATATAAAAATTAAAAATTAGTAAACTTATCTACAAAAACGCTTACAATGTGTTATACTAATTGTGAAATTTAACTCAAAAGTATATCATATATAGGGGGATGGAATATGGGGAAAACACGAATTGCGATCAATGGGTTAGGCAGAATTGGAAGAATGGTATTCAGAAAAGCGGTTTCTGATGATTCCATAGAACTTGTGGCTGTAAATGCGAGTTACCCTGCAGAAACCATTGCCCATATGCTTAAATATGACAGTATTCACGGCAAGTTTGATGGGGAAATTAAAGCGTTGGATAATAGTATTAAAGTAAATGGAAAACTAATAGCATTGTGTTCCACAAGAGATCCCTTGGAACTTCCCTGGGATGAAATGAAGATTGATATTGTCATTGAGGCAACCGGAAAATTCCGTACTAAACAAGAAGCAGCTCTTCATATAGATGCAGGAGCAAAAAGAGTCATTATTACTGCTCCTGGTAAAGAAGTAGATGCCACCATTGTTATGGGAGTCAATGAAGAAACTTTCTCCCCTAAGTATCACCAAGTGATTTCTAATGCCTCGTGCACCACGAATTGTCTTGCACCTGTAGTAAAAGTACTGGAGGACAAATTCGGAATAGAAAATGGTTTGATGACCACGGTTCATTCATTCACCAATGATCAGAAGAACTTAGATAATCCCCATAAAGATTTGCGGCGTGCCAGGGGATGCACCCAATCCATCATTCCTACCTCCACAGGAGCCGCTAAAGCTTTAGGGGAAGTGATCCCTTCTCTTTCAGGAAAGCTGAATGGAATGGCATTACGTGTTCCGACACCAAATGTATCCCTTGTGGATCTTGTAGTGGATCTTAAAACAACGGTTACAGCTGAAGAAGTGAATCAAGCCTTCGAAGATGTTTCCAGTAAAGGCATGAAAGGCATTCTGGAGTATAGCACAGAACCTCTTGTATCCATTGATTATACTACTTCTCCTTCCTCCGCTATAATCGATGGGTTGTCCACTCAAGTTATTGGAGAGCGGAAGGTGAAAGTTCTGGCGTGGTATGACAATGAATGGGGATACTCCTGCCGCGTAGTGGATCTAGCTAAATATGTCGGTTCTGTAATGAAGCAAGAAACGACAGCGCGCGTATCTTAATTGGTGGAAGTAAGTCCCAAATTGTTTTATAATAGGAACCAACTTGCAAAAAGTTACTTGCAAATTGGGGATAAAGCGTATATACTTTTTTGTGAACTTCTGAATTTCTATTATTTTCATGGCTACTCAAAGGGTTAGGACCTCTCAGGACTAACTTTCCCCCGTGGTAGTGCGTGGCTGTCATTTCAGAAGGCAAAGAAGTCTATGTACAAAGGGGGATCCTATTATGGATACAATGGGCAGACACGTAATTGCAGAATTATGGGATTGTAATGAAAGTAAATTAAACGATATGGCTTACATTGAACAAGTATTTGTTGACGCCGCATTAAGAGCAGGAGCAGAAGTCAGAGAAGTGGCTTTTCACAAATTTGCTCCTCATGGAGTGAGTGGTGTTGTTATAATATCGGAATCACATTTAACCATTCACAGTTTTCCAGAGCATGGCTATGCAAGCATTGATGTATATACTTGCGGAGACCGTATAGATCCAAATGTTGCTGCTGAATTTATAGTTCAGGCGCTTGAAGCGGGACGAAATGAAACCGTGGAGGTGCCAAGAGGAATGGGACCTGTAGAAATACAGCAATCTCGTGCTCTTTAATTTTAAACAAAAAGCGATGTGAAAAGACCATTCAGACATTCTGAATGGTCTTTTGTATGCACAGAAGGTTTTGATAATACTGAGATGGTCTATGGAATTGCCGATCATGAAGTTGTATACCATCAATTATCGCGGAGTCTATGAAATCCGACAATGTCAATGAATGGTTCGGGATTTATGATAAATAAGCTTCTTTTATTCGTTACTCTTTATTTATAAGGAAACCTCGTGATCTGATCGTACAGGGTTAATGTCAAATAACTCCATTACCGTAATAGAAAAGAACGGACTCAATCAACTTTTCTAAATGCTTAGAAACATGTTAAAATGATAGGAGATCATGTCGAATTGGCGAAGGGATTTGTGGAAGTGAAAACATTTATATCTAAATATTTCAGTAAGCATTCCGAAACACTAGAGAAGCATCAGGACCAAGCATTAACATCACATTATTATAAGGCGAAAAAAGACGAGATGTTTCGTTCGGTTGAAGAACTATTTTCATCCCCGTCAGAGATTATTGCCGTTTCCAAAGAACGCGGAGAGATCACTGCGAAATACAAAGGAAAAAGACGCGCATTCGTAGTGGCTACGATTATTATGGTGCGTCCATTTCAAACAGCTGTAGATTTTTCCGTGACTACTGAATCCGGCTTGCCGATTGATTTTGGTTTCAGCAGGAATCTCATTGTGGAGTTATATGATAAATTGGATCGCCAGTTTCCTTCATTGGACCAGTCAAGATCATAGATAGAAATGACGAATGTGGAGTTGATTGAATTTGAAATGCCCAAATTGCCACTATAAAAGCACTAAAGTGTTAGACTCGCGGCCAATTGAAGAAGGACAGGCTATTCGCCGGCGCAGGGAATGTGAAGCTTGTGACTTCCGGTTTACGACGTTCGAGCGGATCGAAGAAGTTCCTTTAATCGTAGTAAAAAAAGAAGGAACTCGAGAAGAATTCAGCCGAGAGAAACTTATGCGCGGACTTATTCGCGCATGTGAAAAACGTCCGGTTGCAGTAGAAGAATTAGAAAATGTGACACATGACATTGAAAAAGAATTAAGAAACAGAGGCGTCTCCGAAGTGCCGAGCGGGGATATTGGGGAAATGGTCATGGGGCGATTGTCCAGTATTGACGAGGTCGCTTATGTGCGATTCGCGTCTGTGTATCGTCAATTTAAAGATATTAACGTATTTATTGATGAATTAAAAGAGTTAATTAAACACGAGGATAAAGAATGAGCCTGACGTGGCTCATTTTCTTTTTCTAACAGGTAAGGAGGGGGAGCAAATGGACCATTCCATCGGAAAATTACTGCCAGTAGACGGTTATTATTTAACAAAAACCGGAGTGCCGCCGCAGGATGAGCGGATCACATTGACTCATTTATACCAGCCGCTTATTGGAAGGCTGCCAATATCCTTATATCAGCTGCTGGAGAGTGAATATGAGACGACCCAGGGGCAGGACCATGCGCAGTCTCATCATAATATTATGTCTTATCTGTCTGCACCCCTTGATCAGATCTATAAAGCTAGAAAAAAATTGGAAGCGATTGGGCTGCTCAGAACTTATCTTAAGAAAGATGAGCAGCACAAGATTTATGTGTATCAGCTTAATCCCCCCTTCTCCGCCGAAGAGTTCTTTATGGATGATATGTTAACTTTACTGCTTCATCATGAATTAGGGGAAGATAAATATCAGGCATTGAAACAGCGCCTTCTAACCCCTTCTTTGCAAAGGAAAGAATTAGAAGAAGTGACCGCCTCCTTTGAGGAAGTCTTTAGTGAACTTCCTATGATGAAAGCAGGCCCGCAGGATTTGAAAGCAAGTCATGAAGGGAATCAAAAAGCAACTGGACCTGTCATTGATGAATCAAAGGTCGATTTTGTATGGCTTCATCAAGCCTTAAAAGATAGAATGTTTCCCAGTGATCGGATTCTAACAGGGACAAATAAGCGGACCATAGTTCAATTAGCTACATTATACAATTTGACGTCCAATGAAATTGAAAGAGCATTAACCTGGGCAATTAATGAAGAAAATCAACTAGTGGTAGAGGAATTAAAAGCTGCTTGTCATGATTTCAGAAAAGACTATCCCTTTAAAATATCCCAAAGCAGCAATTTAAATCAAAGAGACAAGATTGTTTCTGTAAATAACCATGAGCAACCCGCCAGTAAAGAAGACCAATTTATTAGCATGCTCGAACAAATTTCTCCTAGAGAACTATTAGAAGACCTTGCTGGAGGTAACCAGGCTGGCGACCAGGATTTGAAAATAATCAGAGACGTAATGACCGAACAGGGATTATCGCCTGGAGTCATGAATGTGCTAGTTCACTATGTTTTATTAAAGACAGATATGAAGCTTTCCAAAGCGTATTTAGAAAAGATAGCGAGTCACTGGACACGAAAGAATGTTCAGACGGTAAGACAAGCAATGAACCTCGCTAAGGCAGAGCACCAGAAATACCAGCAGTGGGGAAATCAAAAGTCAACGTATCGAAAGAAACAAACGAAGGAGGTTCTTCCTTCATGGTTTAATGAGCAAAAGCAGGAATCTCTTAAAGATGAAGGGGATTCAGAGGTTAACACGAATGAAATGGAAGCAAGAATAAGAAAACTTACGAGTAAAGGAAAGTAAAGCAAAGGTGGTGAAAATTATGGAGCCCATTCAGGAGTCCATGAAGAAATGGATGCGTAACCATAAGCAGTTTCAGCAGCGTTTACAGCATATGAAGGAAGAAGTCGTGAAATCGCCTGAAATTCAGACATTATTAAAAGAACACAAATCTATTTCAATGGAAGCGGTTGACAAGCATTTGATTAAATTGTACGAATACCAAACACAATCAAAGGATTGTGAGAAGTGCCCTTCCAGAGATGAATGTATCAATATTCTTCCAGGCTATGTACCTAGAGTAGAAGTACAGAATGACGAAATTAAACTTGCCTATGATAAATGCAAGCGTCAGAGAAGGAAAGAGCATCAAGATCATCAGCGTTCCTTAGTCAGTAGTCTGCATATGCCTAAGGAAATTATGGAAGCAACTTTGGAACGGTTGGATTTAAAAGACCCTGACCGAGGGAAAGCCGTGGAAAAGACTGTTCATTACATAGAGTCCCTGGGAGACGTACTGCCAGCAAAGGGGCTGTATTTTCACGGCCCTTTTGGAGTAGGAAAAACGTATTTTCTTGGGGCAATTGCTAATGAATTAAGTAAGAAAAATATTGCCTCTATGATCATTTACATGCCGGAATTTGTAAGAGAAATGAAGGCGTCGATTAAAGATGATTCAATGAATGGAAAAATTGAGGCCTTTAAAAAGACCCCCATTCTCATGCTGGATGATATGGGAGCGGAATCTCAGTCTGCCTGGTTTCGGGATGAAGTTCTCGGATCGATTCTACAGTACCGCATGATGGAGAGGCTGCCAGTTTTCTTTACTTCCAATTACAGCCTGGAAGAATTGGAGAAAGTTTTAATGACCAGTAACCGGGGTGATATTGACCAGGTCAAAGCCAAAAGGATAACTGAACGAATTCGCCAATTAAGTGAATTAGTTCCTGTGAAAGGAAGAAATCGCAGAGGATAATAAAGTAAGCATAACCGGCATGTTTCCTCTCCCGTGAACATAAATATAAGATGAATCATTTGATGAATTTTTTTCGAGTGGTTCTTTTGAAAACGATGAGCCGTTTTTAAACAACAAGACGTGCTTTTTTATAAATTATGTCAGGATACGCGGGGATAGGGGGAACTGTTTTGGTAAGTGTTTGTTTTTCTAACCGTTTGGATGCTGTACTATTTCAAAGGGCTTTCTCTAAATCGAAAACAGTTTTATCGGTTAACGAATATGATTCACATATACAGGTCGGGTTTTACGATGGACAAGACTATGATGAAATAACGAATGCTTTTATGAAAGTGTTTAAGGAACGTAAATTCCTGGGATGGATCGAAGGGGTATTAAAATATACTTATCATTATAATGATGAGCATGAAATTAGAAGAGTAATGGAAATCGCTCAAGAATTCGAAAGAACTCCTCCTGTTGGTGTGGAGATCCCTTCCCTTTTTTCTTCATTGCACTTCTATATAAAAAAATTTATCAAAGACTTTAAAGACTTGGATTTTGATACATTAAGTGTGTCAGTATTAAAAGCGATCCATTCCACACTTGTAGATTACACTGGTCACCTGCTTGATGAATATAAACTAGAAGAATGCCACCAGCTTCTCGTGGATACTTGGAGGCAAAGAATCCATAAACGTGATACAGGGGTACAAGTTCTCCATCTTAAAGACGAATCTGGGTTTCGTTACTATCATGATGAAGGAAATGAACTTCGAGAAGCAGAAACATCTGTTTACATGAAGCAGTACCCGGATCCTTCCATACTTGAGCTTCCTTTAGACTGGGATATTACTCCGGCATTGGTACACGCTCCTCAACTGCTCGTAATTTATTCCGATCGCCAGGGGGTAGCAAAGCTTGAATTATTAATGAGTATTTTTGAAGAGAAAGCGATGTGGAAACGTCTCTCAGATTTTCCTTTTTAAAAAGCTTGCTTTCATCCATAATAACCGCTATAATACCTACATATTACACTTATATTGGCATGGATGAGGACGAGAACACTAAGAGACGCAAGGAAAGAGAGAGGAGTCATCGGCTGAAAGCTCCTTCTTAATGACTTAGCTGTTTACCACCTCGGAGCTCTGCTTGTGAAAAGAACCTTAGTAATAAGCAGCGTCAGGTCCGCGTTAAGGATGAATGAAGCCGTGTATAATCACACGGGAATTTTGGGTGGAACCGCGAGTGACAACGCTCGTCCCTTAGCTGCAGAGCTTAGGGACGAGCGTTTTATTTTTCTAAAAAAGGAGTTGTCAAAGATGTCGGATCAAATTCAAATTAAATTTCCTGATGACAGTGTAAAGGAATTTAAAAGAGGGACCACAGGAGAAGAAATTGCTCATTCCATTTCTCCAGGCTTAAAGAAACAGGC
The DNA here is from genome assembly GCA_963739045.1 of uncultured Bacillaceae bacterium. Classification (GTDB taxonomy): domain Bacteria; phylum Bacillota; class Bacilli; order Bacillales; family Halobacillaceae; genus Halobacillus_B. The sequence goes on from CAVTYY010000004.1 coordinate 723,811, forward strand.
ACTCGCTGTGAAATTAGATGGCGAACCTTATGATTTAAGACGTCCTATAGATAAAAATGGAGCAATCGAAATCCTCACGTATAAAAATCCAGAAGGTATCGAGGTACTTCGTCATTCTACAGCTCATTTAATGGCCCAGGCAATTAAGCGTTTGTATGGAGAAGTAAACCTTGGAGTAGGACCCGTGATTGAGAACGGCTTCTATTATGATATTGATATGGATCAATCTCTTACTCCGGAGGATCTGCCGAAAATAGAAAAAGAAATGCAAAAAATTGTGGATGAAAATTTAGAAGTAGAACGAATTGAACTTTCCCGTGAGGAAGCAAAAGAAAAGTATCGCAAACTTGAAGATGAACTTAAATTAGAACTGATAGATGCTATTCCTGAAGGAGAACCCCTTACTATATATAAACAGGGAGAATTCTTCGATCTATGCAGAGGCGTTCACGTACCTCAGACAAGTAAAATTAAAATCTTTAAGCTTTTGAATATTTCGGGTGCGTACTGGCGTGGAGACAGTGACAACAAAATGCTTCAACGAATTTACGGTACAGCTTTTGAAAAACAAGCTCACTTAGATGAATACCTGCACATGCTTGAAGAAGCAAAGGAGCGGGATCATCGGAAATTGGGCAAAGAATTGAATATCTTTACTGTTAGTCAGAAAGTTGGGCAGGGATTGCCGCTCTGGCTGCCTAAAGGAGCTACCATACGCCGGACAATTGAACGCTATATCGTGGATACAGAAGAACGTCTTGGTTACAACCATGTATATACTCCTGTTCTTGGCAGTGTTGATTTATATAAAACCAGTGGTCACTGGGATCATTATAAAGATGATATGTTCCCAACGATGGAAATGGATAATGAAGATCTCGTTCTTCGGCCGATGAATTGTCCGCACCACATGATGGTATACAAGAATGAACTGCACAGTTATCGCAATCTTCCTGTGCGTATTGCTGAACTGGGAACGATGCACCGGCACGAAATGTCAGGTGCGCTCGCGGGACTTCAGCGAGTAAGGGCAATGACTTTAAATGATGCCCATATTTTTGCCCGTCCAGATCAATTAAAAGATGAATTTAAACGCGTCGTGCGTCTTGTCCAAGAAGTCTACCATGATTTCGGTATTAACAATTATTACTTCCGCCTCTCTTATCGTGATCCTGCGGATAAAGAGAAGTATGTAGATAATGATGAAATGTGGACGAAAGCCCAGGCGATGCTGAAGGAAACAATGGAAGACATGGAGCTGGAATATGTGGAGGCGGAAGGTGAAGCTGCTTTTTATGGTCCGAAACTAGATGTGCAAGTTAAGACGGCACTAGGTAAAGACGAAACTTTATCGACTGTCCAGCTTGATTTCCACCTTCCGGAACGATTTGATCTGACTTATGTCGGGGAAGATGGTAAGGATCACCGCCCGGTTGTTATTCACCGAGGTGTCGTTTCCACAATGGAACGTTTTGTTGCTTTTCTAATTGAAGAATATAAAGGTGCGTTTCCAACTTGGCTGGCTCCTGTGCAGGCTAAAATCATTCCTGTTTCTGCTGATGCCCATTTGGATTATTCTAAGTCTCTTGAAGATGAACTTCGCCAAGCAGGTATCCGCGTTGAAGTGGATGAACGGAATGAAAAAATCGGTTACAAAATCCGCGAAGCTCAAACACAAAAAATACCTTTCCAATTAGTGGTGGGGGATCGCGAAATTGAAGATCATGCAGTTAATGTACGAAGATACGGGGAACAAGATTCTGAAACAAAATCTGTTCAAACGTTCATAGAAGAAATCAGAAATGAGATTGATCAGAAACTGTTAAGAAAATAGGCTGCTTCTAGACAAAGAAATTTTATTCACCAAAGAACCCAAACCAGTGATTCACATTGGTTTGGGTTCTTTTTGGTTGCATTAAGTGCTGCACCGTCCGTCCTTATCGCTTTCTTGTGAGTCTTCATTTTGGGCTGTGCCCGCATGAATATGCGAAGGTGGTCGGTGCATCATATTTTTCAAGGACTGGACTTTCCTGCTGACTATTTTATTCATCTGGTTGATTTATTGTTTAGTATCTTATATCCTTATAATAGAGTTGATGAATAGCAACAAGGCGGTTGACATGAATCATCACGCATGCTATGATAATTTAGGTAACTGAATGAACGGATCTGAGACAAGAAGAAGCACCCGCTTCTCACCTGATCGACGCACTAAGCAGTTGGCAGGTTACTTATCCTTTGTAAACTATAGGAGATGTGTGGGTGCAGTATGTGCCGACACTTTTTTTAATGGGATTAAATCAATCACTTGTCGATGACAGATCTTATAAGGTTTCTAATATACAATGGAGGTGGCTCGTTATTAGCAAGGATAACGTGAATATTAATGAAAAAATCCGTGCTCGTGAAGTACGACTTATTGATGTGAACGGTGAGCAGCTTGGGGTTAAATCCCGCAATGAAGCACTGGATATTGCTGCAAATGCAAATCTTGATCTTGTTATGGTCGCACCAAATGCGAAGCCTCCGGTCTGCCGTATCATGGACTATGGTAAGTACCGTTATGAGCAGCAAAAGAAAGATAAGGAAGCTCGCAAGAATCAAACTACGATTAAGATTAAAGAAGTACGCTTAAGCCCTGGAATTGAAGAGCATGATTTCAATACTAAACTGCGCAATGCTCGCAAGTTCTTAACCAAAGGCGATAAAGTGAAAGCTTCTGTCCGTTTCCGCGGACGTGCGATTACCCACAAAGAGCTGGGTCAGGACGTTCTTGAGCGTATGGCTGAAGAATGCAAAGATGTAGCTCAAATTGAGACCAGACCAAAAATGGAAGGTCGAAATATGTTCATGATGCTTACTCCTCTAAATGAGAAGTAAGAGATCTACTTTAAGGGAGGAAATTGATTATGCCTAAAATGAAAACCCACAAGGGTACTCAAAAACGTTTCAAAAAAACAGGTACTGGTAAAGTAAAACGTTCCCACGCTTATACAAGCCACTTGTTTGCGAATAAATCAACGAAACAGAAGCGTAAATTGCGTAAAGAAGCTTTGGTATCTGCAGGAGATTACCGCCGCATCAAGCATATGCTTCCAAAAGACTAATTAAGAAACATAAATAGGAGGGATTCCCATGCCACGAGTAAAAGGTGGAACAGTGACACGCAAACGTCGTAATCGTGTCCTTAAACTAGCAAAAGGTTATTATGGTTCAAAACACGCACTATTTAAAACTGCAAAACAACAAGTAATGAAATCAGGTCAATATGCTTACCGTGACCGTCGCCAGAAAAAACGCGATTTCCGTCAGCTTTGGATTGCACGTATTAACGCTGCAGCCCGTATGAATGATATTTCTTACAGCCGTCTAATGCACGGACTTAAGCTTGCTGGAATTGAAGTGAACCGTAAAATGCTTGCAGATCTTGCGATTAATGATGAGCAAGGTTTCACAAGTTTGGCAGATCAAGCTAAATCTGCACTTAATAAATAAATAATGAATGATTGAAAAGCCATTTCCGTTCGGTTGGAAATGGCTTTTTTTATTGGAGAAATTAAAATAAAATAAAAGCAGTAAATAAGAAGGGTCTGTTAAAGGAGAGGTCATTACAGTGACAATTGGCGTAAAAGCATTATTTTTCTATTATTTCGTACTTACGTGCTGGCTTTTTATACTAATGGTAGTGGATAAACGTAAAGCGAGAAAAGATGCCTGGAGAATTAAAGAGAAGTCATTATGGATGCTGGCTGCTTTTGGCGGTGCGATAGGTGGAACCTTAGCTATGAGAATATTCCATCATAAAACGAAACATACAAATTTCAAGGTGGGATTTCCGCTGCTTGCTCTGCTTCATCTGCTGTTCCTGTGTTACATAGGTGCTAAGTTCTATCTATAATCTTCCTGTCATATATTGTAGGCAGGAGGGGAATTACATGGGCGATACAGCATCTGCAGTTTTAGCATGGGTAGGACAGCAAGACGCCTGGGCACCGCTGATATTTATTGCAATTCACTTACTTCGGCCTTTTTTATTTATCCCGGTTATGCTGGTATGTATTACAGGCGGAGTATTATTTGGACCCATAGCTGGTACCGCATACTCTGTAATAGGTACGATGTTATCAAGTTTAGCCTTTTACAGACTAATCCGGCTGCTTCCTTCTGGATTTAACAGACTGCAGGCGATGTATAAACGATGGGGGAAAAAACATTCTTCCTTAACGGTCAGGCAAGTAGCTATTTTACGTTTGATTCCGTTTATCCATTTTCATTTATTGTCTTATTGCCTGATGCAAACAAGTACAAATTTTAAAGATTATACAAAATCTTCTTTAATGGCAAATTTTCCACTTGCTGTTGTTTATACATCGATGGGGCAATGGTTAACTCTGCTCTCTATTCCAATGATGCTCTTATTTTCCGGAGGATTGGCGGTATTATGTTACTTTGCACGGAAGAAATATGAAGTGGTGCTCTGGAATGATTTTTTTCAGGCAAGTTGAGCTTATGAGCAAATGGAAGCGGCAGAGCAATAGGCATCATAAACAAACCCGATCCTTTGATTTCCATAGGATCGGGTTTTAATTTATATCACCATTTTCGGACACTAATAGCTGATGTCATTTTTCCTTATACATGGGCATGGCAGTCTCTGCTTCAGGCCCTTAATTGCTGGGAGAGTCTTGAGCTTAAGGAACCCTCCAACTGAACCCTCTTACTCATCATTTTTTAATGGGTGGATAATCAAGCGGTTGATTGGATATTTCCATTCGATCGAAGCGTAAGGATAGCGTATGAGGATTTCCTCTTCAAGAAAATAAATATCTTCTCGCTCAAGTCCTTGAAGACGTTCAGGATTATGGGCGCTGACACTCACGTTTACTACCTCAAAGGAATGATCTGTTGCTCCTAAGTATTTTTCTCCTTCAAAAACAAATCCTTTATAAGTCATTAAGAAATTCTGCTTCGTGTTCTCCTTATTATCATGAAAATAGAAGTCCTTTTTGTCGCGGGCAAGGTCCAGTTTTCGTTTGGGATTCACAACAAATTTATAGGCTGTGTAGATAATAAAGGCAATCGCTGCCAGTAACAATAAGCGAAATAATAGAATGATCATAAAATCGTCTCCCTGTATATGGGTTGATAGCTAGTGTACGTATCAGACTGCCGTTTCGTTTCAAAAAATGATACATTAAGTATAAGAAATAAAAAGGAGGATCACTTTCATGAATTGGATCACTTTATATGAACGGCAGAAACAGCTCGATGAGTACATAACTGCTAACCATAATCTTCAAACCTCAGACTTGATTAATCATAAAATACTAGCTCTTTTAGTAGAGGTTGGTGAGCTTGCCAACGAAACGAGATGTTTTAAATTTTGGAGCAGCAAAGCGCCAAGTTCTAAAACCGTCATCCTTGAAGAATACGTTGATGGATTACATTTTATCTTATCACTAGGACTAGATCTAGGATTCCGTTTTAGCTTAGAGCAGGTCGGTGGAGAATACAGTCAGCTTGAAGCCTTTTTGAGCGTATATTCTAGTATCGAACGTTTTCGTAATAGGCTTGATAACGAGAGCTATCAACAAATGTTCAAAGAATTTTTAACCCTTGGCGAGACACTGGGATTTAACAGCGAAGAGATCCAAAAGTCTTATCACAAGAAAAATGAAGTAAACTTTGAACGACAAGATCAAGGCTATTGAGGAAACCTAAGTTTTGTGAATTTTTAAGAAAAGAGATATAATATCGAGTAGAGATCTAAGAGGGAGGAACTTATACATATGGTTAAAAGAGATGAAACTTTGACAATGTTGAAAGAGCTTACAGACGCTAAGGGTATTCCCGGCAATGAGAGAGAAGCCAGGAATGTAATGGAGCAGTATATTAAGCCTTTTGCTGAAGAAGTCTACACGGACAACCTGGGAAGCTTAATTGCTAAGAAGACAGGAAATAAAAAAGGACCGAAAATTATGGTTGCCGGTCACTTGGATGAAGTCGGTTTTATGGTGACCCGCATTGATGACCGCGGGTTTATCTATTTCCAGCCTGTTGGGGGATGGTGGAGCCAGGTCATGCTTGCTCAGCGTGTGACGATCATGACGCGTGAAGGAAACTTAACAGGAGTCATTGGTTCTAAACCTCCACATATACTGCCTCCTGAAGTTCGTAAGAAAGCTTTAGATATTAAAGATATGTTTATTGATATCGGGGCTTCGAGCAAAGAGGAAGCGATGGAATTCGGGGTGAAACCTGGTGATTCTATAGTCCCTTATTTTGAATTTACCCAAATGAAAAATGAAAAAATGCTTCTTGCAAAAGCTTGGGATAATCGAATTGGCTGTGCGATTGCCATTGAAGTATTGAAACAATTAAAAGGTGAGAAACATCCGAACACTGTATATGGCGTTGGAACCGTACAAGAAGAAGTTGGACTTCGCGGAGCACGGACTTCTGCTAATATGATCAATCCAGATATAGCTTTTGGTGTGGATGTGGGGATTGCTGGAGATACTCCTGGCGTTTCTGACAAGGATGCTTCAAGTAAAATGGGAGAGGGTCCTCAGATTATTTTGTATGATGCTTCTATGGTCTCCCATAAAGGACTGCGTGATTTTGTCGTGGAAACTGCAGAACAAGCAGAAATTCCTTATCAGTTTGATTCTCTTGCTGGAGGAGGAACTGACTCCGGTTCGATCCATCTTAGCCATGATGGCGTACCGGCATTATCCATTACGATTGCAACGCGCTATATTCATTCTCATGCTGCCATGCTGCATCGCGATGACTTTGAAAATGCTGTAAAATTAATTGTAGAAGTTATTAAGAAGCTTGATAATAATACAGTAAAAGAAATTACCTTTAATTAAAGGGAAAAGCCAACCCGCTTATGGGTTGGCTTTTATTATACCTGTTGTTGCTGCAAGCTTGTTTCTAGAGTTTGCAGCATTTCCTGCTTTTCATCTTCACTTGCCTCTTTCCAAATCATTTCGAAAAGAACGCCTAAACCAGGAAGCATTTTTTCTTCGCCATTTTGAATGGCATCCACGATAGTAGCTTCCAGCTGTTCCTGGTTATGTTCAGAAACGTTAGAAAGTATAGCTTTTCTTAAATTAAGGTCCATGTAATGAATCCTCCTTTGTAATCGATTCTGGCTATAACCTGAAGAACATTTGCACGGAGCGAATAATTCACGCAAATGGAAGGATCGCCAGCTTTCGTTTTTCACATTTAGTTTGACCATTTAAGGTTATGCTATGTATGATAAATAAGAAACTTCAGCAAAAGAGGGTTGAATATGCTCACATCCATCAATAATCCTAAAGTAAAAGAATGGAAAAAATTACATAAACGAAAATTCAGAGAACGAATGGGCTGCTTTATTATCGAAGGGGACCATTTAGTGGAAGAAGCTCTTCGCAGCGGATGGAAGATTGAGGAACTAATGGTTCGGGAGGATTACACCTTTACAATGCCAGAAGAAGTGCCATGGACGGAAGTAAGCACTCAAGTATTCGACGCTATTGCTCAAACAGAAACTCCTCAGGGAATTGCTGCCGTTGTATCCATTGAAGAGAAAAAGTACAAACCTTCCCAGTTATCGCTGCTTATTGATGGGGTCCAGGATCCTGGCAACCTCGGGACTTTGATTCGCACGGCAGATGCGGCCGGCTTCGAACAGGTCATTCTTGGAAATGGAACCGTCGATGCTTTTAATGAGAAAGTCGTTCGCGCTACCCAAGGTTCGATCTTTCATATCCCCGTAGTGCGAGGAGATCTGGAGGGAATTGTTAGAGAATTACAAACATCTGGAGTGAAAGTATTTGCTTCTTCTTTAACGAATGCTGTTTCTTATAAAGAAATAGCGACTCCTCGTCAAGTGGCACTTATTATTGGAAACGAAGGAAATGGTGTAAGAGAAGAACTTATAGAGCTCGCTGACGAACAAATTTACATTCCTATCTATGGTCAAGCAGAATCATTGAATGCTGCCATTGCCGGTGCTGTCTTAATGTATCATCTTAGAGGATAAGCTTGCACGTGACGCAATCTTTCTCTATAATATATAATCAGTTAAATAGTTAAATGCGTAGAAGGAGCTAGTAAATTCTGCAGACTCGATTTCAGGGACGAAATGCCATGGACTGGGAGCATTTCGATCGTAGCAAGGATTGAAGTTTCACTCTGGAGCTGATCAATAACCATTGGTCCGGATTATTACATCCGTTATGAACTCATGAGTGGGCATATAAGCTATATGTCAACAAGGGTGGTACCGCGAAACGATCAATACAAAGTCTCGTCCCTTTTCAGGGATGGGGCTTTTTTTATTTTTCATAAAAGGAGGAAGTCAAAAAATGAAGGACCGTTTACAGCAATTAGAACAAGAGGCGCTTGAAAAAGTAAGCCAGGCACAAAATGTTCAAGGCTTAAAAGATGTGCGTGTAGAATATCTGGGGAAAAAAGGGCCGATTACAGAAGTTTTGCGAGGTATGGGAAAGCTCTCTAAGGAAGAGCGTCCTGTGATTGGCCAGCTGGCTAATGAAGTGAGAGAGAGGATTGCTCAAGCTCTCGATTCAAAGCAGGAAAGACTGGAAGATGAAGCGCTGGATCAACAATTAGAAGAAGAAAGTGTCGATGTAACACTGCCGGGGCGCCCGGTTGAAGTTGGGGGCCCTCATATCTTAACGAGCATTGTGGAAGAAATTGAGGATATGTTTATCGGCATGGGATTTGAAATTAAAGAGGGGCCGGAAGTAGAAACTGACTATTATAATTTCGAAGCACTAAACCTGCCCAAAGGCCATCCGGCAAGGGATATGCAGGACTCTTTTTACATTACGGAAGAGCTGCTGTTACGCACCCACACATCCCCCGTCCAGGCAAGAACTATGGGGCAGAGGAATGGGAAAGAACCAGTAAAGATGATCTGCCCGGGTAAAGTGTACCGACGCGATACAGATGATGCCACACACTCTCACCAGTTCACTCAATTAGAGGGATTGCTAGTAGATGAAAATGTACGGATGAGTGATCTGAAAGGCGTACTGAATGCATTTGCTAAACAAATGTTTGGTGATGAGCGTGATATTCGTCTTCGTCCCAGCTTTTTCCCATTCACAGAGCCATCGGTGGAGATGGATATTTCCTGTAAAGTCTGCGGTGGAACTGGCTGCTCCGTATGTAAAGGGACTGGCTGGATAGAAATACTGGGTGCAGGTATGGTCCACCCAAATGTACTTGAAATGGCTGGGTACGATTCGAATGTTTATTCAGGATTCGCCTTTGGAATGGGACCAGAGCGGATTGCTATGCTGAAATATGGAATTGATGACATCCGAAACTTCTATACAAATGATATCCGATTCTTAGAACAATACCATAAGGCGTAAGGGAGGAGATTATACATGCTTGTATCATTAAATTGGCTGCAGGAATATATTGACGTCAGCGAATATTCACCGGAAGAATTAGCAGAAATTATCACTAAAACAGGGATCGAAGTAGAAAGCGTAGAACCGATAGCTGAGAAAGCTGAGGGAGTTGTCATAGGTTATGTGCGCTCTTGTGAGCAGCACCCCAATGCAGATAAACTTTCCCTCTGCCAAGTGGATATTGGCGAGGAAACACTGCAAATCGTATGTGGTGCACCCAATATTGCTTCTGGACAGAAAGTTCCAGTCGCGGCGCCGGGAGCTGTTCTGCCCGGAAATTTCAAAATAAAAAAAACCAAGCTGCGTGGGGAAGCATCTAATGGTATGATCTGTTCTTTACAGGAGCTTGGCGTAAACGAAAAGGATGTACCTAAAGAATTTGAAGATGGAATTTTCGTATTTCCAGAGGATACACAAGTAGGGGCAAATGCGATTTCTGTATTAAATTTGGATGATACCATTATAGAGCTTGGGTTAACTCCCAACCGTTCTGATGCATTAAGTATGGCAGGTGTGGCCTATGAAGTAGCAGCGGCAATCGATGGGACTTACCGCTTAAAAGAAGAACAAGTGAACACCGCTGAGGAAAAGGCAGAGGATTATATCTCTGTCGAAGTGGAAGATGAAGAGGCAAATCCATACTATGGTGCTTTTATTATCAAAGATGTCAAAGTAGCGGCTTCTCCGTTATGGATCAGGAACCGTCTTCGAGCTGCTGGTATTCGTCCTATCAACAATGTTGTAGATATTACGAATTACGTTCTACTCGAGTACGGTCAGCCTCTTCATGCTTTTGACTATGACCGCTTCGATTCTAAACAGATTTTGACTAGACGAGCTCACGATGGAGAAGTGATTAAAACGCTTGATGAACAGGAACGTTCCTTGACGCAGGATCACTTAGTTATTACAAATGGTGAAACGCCTCAAGCCATCGCCGGTGTTATGGGCGGTTCCACTTCCGAAGTTCAAGACGATACAACGACCATCTTACTTGAAGCTGCTTATTTTGACCCGCGTGTTGTCCGTCAAGCTTCGAAAGAGCATGGTCTTCGCAGTGAATCCAGCGCTAGGTTTGAAAAAGGAGTCGATCCTAACCGTGTCGAACGAGCAGGGAAACGTGCCTGTGAATTGTTAGCAGAATATGCAAATGGGACAGTATTAAATGGACCGGTTAGTTTTGACAAATTAAACCGTACTGAAAAAATAGTAAAAATACAGACGGATCGAATTAATAACCGATTAGGAACGGAAATTACAAGTGAAGAAATTGCGGACATTCTGCGTAGACTTCAGTTCAATGCTGAGCAAAATGGGGAAGAGTTTACAGTTCATATTCCTACACGCAGAGGAGATATCGAATTATTCGAAGATATGCTCGAGGAAGTAGCCAGGATCTACGGCTATGATAACCTTCCTTATACCCTTCCTGCAGGGGCTTCTCAAGCAGGGGGGCTTACGATTGATCAGCAGTTAAAACGTAAGATAAAGGCTTACTTTGAAGGTGCTGGACTTGATGAAACGATCACTTATTCTTTAACCAATGAGCGAAAAGCAGATTTACTGGTGAGCGCTGACATTCGTGAACAAGCCGAAAGTCCAGTGAGGTTAGCTATGCCAATGAGTGAAGATCACAGTACACTCAGGTTAAGTATGCTTCCTGAATTACTTGAATCTTTGTCCTACAACGTGGCTAGGAAACAGCAAAACCTTGCTTATTATGAATTAGGAACTGTATTTGTCAGTGAAGAATCCACCGTCACTAAGCAGCCTGAAGAAATATTACGGGTGGGCGGAGCAATAACCGGCGAGTGGATGTCCCACCCTTGGCAGCAAGAGAAAAAAGCTGTGGACTTCTTCGTAGTGAAAGGGATTATTGAAGGATTAAGCGAGTTATTGGATATTCCATTCACATATCGTACTGCGAAGCTTGCCTCCATGCATCCTGGGAGAACAGCAAGTGTATCCTTACAAGGGAAAGTCATTGGGTTCATTGGGCAGGTGCACCCGAAACTCCAGCGGGAATTTGGATTAAAAGAAACGTACGTATTTGATCTGAATTTGGAAGAAATCTTCAAGCATTATCATAAAGAAGAAACCTTCCAAACCATTCCGCGTTTTCCATCTGTGAGCCGGGATATCGCACTTGTGGTAGACGAATCAGTAACTTCTGGGGCGATCTTAGAAACCATATCAGAAGCCGGTACTCCGCTTGTGAAAGATGTGCAGGTCTTTGATGTTTATCAAGGAGAGCATTTGCAAGAAGGCAAAAAATCACTGGCTTTCAATTTATTATACCTTGATCCGAACCGAACCCTGAAGGATCAAGAGGTAGAAGAGGCACATGAAAAGATTCTTCATGCTGTAAAAGAGCACCATGGTGCAGAGTTACGCGGGTAAAATCGTTTAAGATTCTAAATTTCATGAACACCCAAGAAAAGCACCACCATTAGAAGCGGAGCGGTCCCTTCTAATATTTCCAAACAATGAAAACCCGTACCTTTGATGTTAAAAAGGTACGGGTTTTCTACTGGAAATATCTTTTTTCAAGAGTTTATTTGTTTAATTGTAACTATTGCAATTATAGATTTTCTCAAACGAGTTTCTTGGCTTTATCTGTATTAGCAAAGTGTACCTTCGCGACTTCGTCAAGTTTTGCTTCACCGTAGTGACGAATGACTTCAGCAGCTGCCTGATCAACTTTTGGAGAAGCTCCTTTGGGTATAGATAAACCAGTATCCATTTCTAACTGATGCATGGCTTTAACAAACGCGGAACGAGCAATAATAGAGGCAGCAGCTACTGCAATAGAGTAGCTTTCAGCTTTGGTCATAAAATAGATATTCTCCTGCAACTCTAGTCCTTCGCTTTTTAAATGCTTTTGATAAACATCAGGCTGTGAAAATTGGTCGACCAGGATGCCTTCTGGTTTATCAGGTGAAATTTTGTCGAGTAGTTTTTTTAATGCCTGGTGATGAAGAATTGTTTTCATTTTTCCTTGAGTCCAGCCTTTTTTCTGCCACTGATTATATTTCTTATTATTCAGCCTTAATAAGCTGTAAGGAATTTTCATCTGAACCATTTCTTTCGCAAGTTCAGTAATCTGCCGGTCATTCAAGTGCTTGGAATCTTTCACTCCAATGGCTTTCAAATGCCCGATTTGATGAGATTTAATGTACGCAGCAGCAACAGTAACCGGACCAAAGTAATCTCCTGTCCCTGCCTCATCTGAACCGATGTGAGAACTTGTAAAGAGTGACGGGGCAGGATGATACCCGTGGGTACTAGCAGCTTTAGGTTTTGAACTGACAGCTGGTGCTCCCCATTTGGAAGACTCTGCTTCTGGATTGCTGCCTTGAAACAATACCTTTCCTGATTGATAAGCGGTAATGCTGCAATGGTTCGTTTTGGCAGCGAAGGAGGCATGCTGTGGTGCAGGCTTTAGTTGGCTGCTATAATGCTTTTTCATTTGAGCAATGACAGGCGATGTTAATTTAAGTACAACTTGTGGCATGATTTGCCCCTTCCCTTAACCGAAATTATAGTGTTAGTATAGCAAATTCCAATATTAAATAGAACATTAAGGAAATACAACCATAATGGTTTCCTAATGTAACAGCTTCATGTTACTATTAACTTTAGGATTGAGAATTAAGGGGGGTATGGATGTGTCGCAGTCAGACCAAGAGAAAAAAAGAATTACAGTGGAGATTAACAATAGATCTTACACTATAGTTGGTTATGAAGAGCCGCACCATATCCGAATGGTATCTAGTCTTGTGGATCAGAAAATGCGAGAAATTCATGATGCCAACCCTAGTTTGGACACTTCTAAATTAGCTGTACTTACTGCCGTTAACACAATGAATGAGTACATAAAATTAAAAGAAGAGTGTACTGAACTGATGAATTATATTGATAATTTGGAGAAAAAGGACGACAATTAAACATGATTGATTTACTATTACTATTCATATTATTTATCGGAGTTATTACCGGTCTCAGACGCGGTTTTATACTTCAGTTGTTTCACTTAATCAGTTTTGTAGCTGCTTTTATTGTAGCTGCATTATATTATGATGATTTAGCGCCTAAATTGAATTTGTGGATTCCATACCCGCAATTCCCCGAAAATGCGGACTGGGCAGTTTTTCTTGACAGTCTGCCACTGGAGCAAGCCTTCTACAATGCGATTGCTTTTGCAATTATATTCTTTGCTGTGAAAGTTGTCCTTCATATAATCGCTTCCATGCTTGATTTTGTCGCCGATTTACCAGTGCTGAGCACTTTAAATGGTTTGCTTGGCGGAATATTAGGATTCGTGGAGAATTATGTAATAATATTTGTTTTGTTATACATTGCGGCGCTTGTTCCATTGGTCAGTGTTCAGAACGCCATTGATCACTCGTTTTTGGCCCAGTTTATTATTGAACACACACCCGTGTTTTCCAATCAGTTGAAAACACTTTGGATTGACCATGTGGCTGGGTTATTTTAAAGAGACCGGACTACTTGTCCATACAAAATAGTCGACCGAAGAATAGCCGCTATGATTCCGATCATGGCGGCTATTTTCTGTTGAAGATGGTGACACATTCACAGTTTATATTATAGAGGAGTCGATGAACTAATGGCTATTGATAAAAAGAAAGTCATCCATTTACTTGAAGACATTGCTGTTTACTTAGAATTAAAAGGGGAGAATCCTTTCAAGATCTCTGCCTATAGAAAAGCCGCGCAGGCACTTGAACGTAACGATCATTCGCTGAATGAAATCGAGGATTTCACCAAATTAAAAGGGATTGGTAAAGGAACTGCAGCGGTTATAGAGGAGTATCTGGAAAATGGAGAGTCAGAAACACTGCAGCAGTTGAAGGAAGAAGTACCTGAAGGGTTGGTTCCGTTACTAGATCTTCCTGGCATGGGTGGCAAAAAGCTTTCTAAAATTTACCACCAATTAGAAGTAACGGACGCTGATACGTTGAAAAAAGCACTTGAAAATGGAGAAGTAGAGAATCTTGAAGGGTTCGGTAAGAAATCAGCTGAAAAGATCCTTAAAGCTCTGCAAGAGGCAAACTCCCGCCCGGAACGGCTACCGATGGCCATGATGCTGCCTATTTCAGAAAAGGTATTAGCTTTCCTAAAACAGGGGAAAACCTTTCAACAGTATTCACTTGCCGGTAGTTTAAGAAGAATGAGGGAAACTGCAAAAGACATAGATTTTATCATTGCTTCTGAGCATCCGGGTAAAACGAGAGATGAATTATTAACTTTTCCGGATATTAAAGAAGTGGTAGCTTCCGGAGAAACCAAGGTCTCTATCGTCGTTCAGGGAAAATATGACGTAGGGATTGACTTTCGGATCGTAGCACCAAATGAATTTGCTACTACTTTGCATCACTTTACTGGTTCGAAAGATCATAATGTGGCGATGAGACAGCTTGCTAAAACCCGGGATGAAAAGATCAGCGAATATGGAGTTGAAAATTCTAAAACGGGTGAAGTAAAGACGTTTAAAAGTGAAAAAGATTTCTTCAACCATTTTGGCCTTCACTTTATACCTCCGGAAGTACGGGAAAACTATGGAGAGGTAGAGAAATTTAAAGATCCTGTTTCTCTGGTCTCTCTTGAGGATATTAAGGGTGACCTGCATATGCACTCTACTTGGAGTGACGGTGCCCAGTCTATTAAAGAAATGGCAGAAAGAAGTAAAGAAAAAGGGTACGAATATATCGCGATTACGGATCACTCTAAATACCTCCAAGTCGCAAACGGTTTGAATGAGAAAAGACTGCGGATGCAGCGGGAGGAAATTGAAAACGTCAATGAATCGATGGATGATTTTCATATCTTTGCAGGGATTGAAATGGATATCCTGCCAGACGGTCGTTTGGACTTTGAAGACGATTTTCTGAAGGATATGGATTTTGTAATTGCTTCTATCCATTCTAGTTTTCAGCAAACTGAAGAGCAGATTATGAACAGAATGCAGGCGGCGCTTGATAACCCGCATGTTGATATGATTGCTCACCCAACTGGCCGGTTAATCGGAAGACGTAAGGGATATGCGGTGGATGTGGAGAAGCTGATAGAGCGAGCGAAGGGTACGGGAACCATTCTGGAACTGAATGCGAATCCAAATCGATTGGACTTAAACTTCGAATGGCTGATGAAGGCGCAAGAAGAAGGAGTTCAAATTGCTATTAATACCGATGCGCATAATTATTCTATGCTGGAACATATGAGAATCGGTGTGGGAACGGCTAGAAGAGGGTGGCTGAAGAAAGAAACGGTCCTCAATACTTGGACTAAGAAACAACTAATGGACAGATTAGCACATACCTAAAAAGGAACAAAGGAGACTTTCTACATGAACGGGCGAATCCTCCAAGTTTTAGAATACAAAAAAATTATAGAACAGCTTATAGAATTAGCAGCTTCTTCCTTAGGGAAAGAACAGGCGTTGGCATTAAAGCCATCTTCTGAATTGGAAGAGGTAGAGATGCTGCAAAAAGAAACCGATGAAGCAGCTCAAGTTCTGCGATTAAAAGGTCATGTGCCATTAGGGGGCATTTTTGATATCAAGCCGAGCATTAAAAGAACAATAATTGGCGGGATATTAAGTGCAGGGGAATGTCTCGATGTCGCGAGTACCATTTATGGCGGGAAGCAGCTAAAAAGATTTATTGAAGATATGGAAGAACCAGAAATGCCGATTTTAAGAGAGATGGTAACTGAAATAGTCCCTCTAACTGACTTGGAGCATCATATCCGCAGCTGCATTGATGATCATGGAGGAGTCATGGACGGAGCTTCTGAGAAGTTAAGATCTGTCCGATCGAAAATACGCACCTATGAAAGCCGGGTGCGTGATAAAATGGACACCTTTACGAAATCAAAGTCAAAGATGCTCTCAGACGCAATCGTAACAATCAGAAATGAGCGCTATGTGCTGCCTGTGAAACAGGAATATAGAGGATCTATTGGCG
This sequence comes from uncultured Bacillaceae bacterium, assembly GCA_963739045.1. Classification (GTDB taxonomy): domain Bacteria; phylum Bacillota; class Bacilli; order Bacillales; family Halobacillaceae; genus Halobacillus_B. Next base: position 740,240 of record CAVTYY010000004.1, read on the forward strand.
GAATCGTTCACGACCAATCCTCGTCGGGGGCTACCTTGTTTATAGAACCTCAAGCCGTAGTTGATTTAAATAATCAACTCCAGGAAGCAAGAGTTCAGGAAAAACAAGAAGTTGAAAAGATTTTAAAGGAGCTCTCTGAAGCGATTGCAGCTGATCAAAGCTTCTTGTACAGCAATGTTGAGATCCTGGGTAAGGTAGACTTTATGTTCGCAAGGGCAAAGCTTTCCACCCAGATGAAAGCTTCTATGCCCAAGATGAACAATGAGGGACGCATCAAAATGAAGCAGGCAAGACATCCGCTCATTGATGATGATGAAGTGGTCCCTAATGATATCGAATTAGGTGAAGACTTTACTTCGATTGTAATTACCGGTCCTAATACAGGCGGTAAGACTGTTACTTTAAAGCTTGTTGGATTATGTACCCTGATGGCCCAGTCAGGTCTTCAAGTACCTGCTCTTGATGGATGTGAACTTGCTGTATTTGATGAAGTCTATGCGGACATAGGAGATGAACAGTCCATTGAACAGAGCTTATCTACTTTTTCTTCTCATATGACTAACATCGTCAATATATTAAAGCGAGTAGACAGCCGTTCATTAGTATTATTTGATGAGCTGGGTGCTGGAACGGATCCTCAAGAAGGAGCTGCACTAGCGATGTCCATTTTAGATGAGGTGGTGCGAAGAAATTCAAGAGTAATTGCCACTACGCACTATCCAGAACTGAAAGCTTATGGTTATAATCGAAAGGGAGTAGTCAACGCTTCCGTAGAATTTGATGTACAGACGTTAAAACCCACCTACCGCTTACTTATTGGCGTCCCCGGACGAAGCAACGCGTTTGAAATCTCCCGCAGGCTTGGACTGGATGAACATGTGATTGAAACGGCTAAAGGACATGTTGGGAGAGATTCTCAAAGTGTTGAGAATATGATCGCTTCTTTGGAAGAATCGAAAAGAGGCGCTGAACGAGATTATGAAGAAGCTGAGCATTTACTGCAGGAAGCTGAGGACCTTCATAAGGAATTGCAGAACCAATGGAACCAGTTTGAGGAGAAAAGGGATAAACTCTACGTAAAAGCTGAAGAAAAAGCTGAAAAAGCCATTCAAAAAGCACGGCAGGAAGCGGAAGAAATTGTTGGAGAAATCCGCAATATGAAAAACCAAGCCGGATTGAAAGAACACGAATGGATTGAAGCTCGAAAAATGTTCGATGAAGCAAGACCTGAACTTGCTAGTAAAAAACCGAAGCAGAAACCAGTGAAAAAACAGGAATCTCGAGAATTGAAACCGGGTGACGAAGTTAAATTAACCACTTTAAATCAGCAGGGAACAATTGTGGAGAAAGTCGGCAGCAATGAATTTCAAGTTCAGGTAGGCGTTATGAAAGTGAAAGCAAAACGAAAAGATCTGCAGTTTGTTAAAGCTGAACAGCCTTACAAAGAAAAGCCAATGGCTACGGTCAAAGGAAAAAGCTATCATGTCAAAACAGAACTTGATTTAAGAGGAGAAAGATATGAAGAAGCTTTAAATCGATTAGAAAAGTATGTCGACGACGCTCTACTCGCTGGTTACCCGCAAGTATCTATTATTCATGGTAAAGGAACAGGTGCGCTTAGAACGGCAGTGAAAAATTTTGCTAAAAACCACCGTTCTATTAAGAGTCAACGAGCCGGAGGTATGAATGAAGGCGGAAGCGGCGTTACAATTTTAGAGTTTAGTTAAGTGCAGGTAAAGGAGAGTAAACTATGGATGGTTTTTGGGAATACCCTTTAGTTGAAACAGCGGCCCGATACAGTGTAGTTATCCTATGCCTAGTTGTATTTATGACGGTATTTGAAATTGTCACCTCCTATAACAACTGGAAGGAAATTAAGGCGGGAAACATGGCAGTAGCTATGGCAACAGGCGGCAAAATCTTCGGGATTGCTAACATATTCCGCTTTTCCATTCAGCATAATGATTCACTGCTGCAAACAATGGGGTGGGGCTTGTTTGGGTTTTTACTATTATTATTTGGTTACTTTATTTACGAATTTTTAACTCCTTCTTTCCGTATAGATGATGAAATTACGAAAGATAATCGTGCTGTAGGTTTTATTTCACTCGTAATCTCCGTAGGACTCTCTTACGTGATCGGTGCGAACATTATATAAGGGGTGAGTGAAATGGAAACATTGGCTAAAGTACTGATTGTGGTTGCTGCTCTGTTTTTTATCATCGGTGTATTATATTTTTTTGTGTAGAAAATGAGGCAGAAATAAATAAAGAACAGTTCAAGGTGAAGACGGATGTGACATGGGCTAATAGAAAAAATATAGAGCGAAGCAGGAACCTTATTTATATCTGATTAAGAAAACCCGAAACCATTGGATTCGGGTTTTTTTGTAAATATGATATTATTCAGCTGTTATGCTGGTCAGTGAGAGTTACAAGAGCAATGCCCTCCGCGGCTTGTCTAATGCTTGTCGGGGCTATCGGGCACTTCCGCTTTTGATCATCCAGCTGCGAGTCGCAGATCCATGCGGTTCTAAGTCATCGGCTTCCAGAGGGGGAGGTCATCCCTCTTGCAGCCGCTGACTTAGCCCGGAGGATCTAAACGCTTCTCTCCGCTTTTGTTACATCCAGCTGCAGCGCCCAGCCCCTCGAGGTCATAAGTCAATCGCCTGCGGGGAGGAAGGTCACTCCCCTCCGCCGCTTGTCTTATGCTTGTCGGGGCTATCGGGGCACTTCCGCTTTTGTTACTAATTTTTCCAAAATTTTAAATAATATTTCAAATCCTGATAGAAACCGTTATAATAAAACTTAAGATCTATTAAAGGAGGCGTTTCGTATGACCATCTCAGAGCGGTTATGGCATAAGCATTATCCTCCAGAAATCTCTACAACTATGGAATATGAGAAAAGACCTTTGCATGAATTTTTAGAGGAAAGTGCTGCTCTTTACGGAGAAAAGAAAGCGCTTTATTTTATGGGGAAAGAATTAACTTATCGGGAAGTTAATAAGCAGACTCGTTTGCTGGCTGGTTATCTGCAGGAGATTGGTTTAGCGAAAGGTGACCGGGTTGCCATTATGCTGCCTAATACTCCGCAATCAGTTATTGCCTATTATGCTGTACTTATGGCAGGAGGAGTCGTCGTTCAAACCAACCCCCTGTATATGGAGAGAGAACTCGAATATCAAGTTAAGGATTCAGGGGCTAAAATGATCATTTGTCTTGATGCCTTTTACCCTAAGGCCGTTTACGTAAAAGGAAGAACTTCTCTTCATCATATTATTGTGACTGGAATCAAGGATTATCTCCCCTTTCCAAAAAATAAAATCTATCCATTTATCCAGCGTAAAAGTGCAAAAGTCCTCGTAAAGGCGGAGCAATCCACAGATACGCATCTATGGAACCGGATTTTAGAAACGAGCAGCGGGCAGGTGAGGCCGGTAGATATTGACCCTGAAGAAGATCTGGCATTACTTCAATATACAGGTGGTACTACTGGATTTCCTAAAGGTGTAATGCTCACCCACTATAACTTAGTCGTAAATACTCAAATGTCGTTAAACTGGCTTTATAAGAGTGAAAAGGGACAAGAGACGGTTCTTGCTATATTACCTTTTTTTCATGTCTATGGAATGACCTCAGTGATGAATTTATCTATTATGATGAGTTCCAAAATCATTTTGATGCCTAAATTTGAAGCTGAAGATGTATTGAAAATAATTGAAAAGCAGCGTCCTACTTTGTTTCCAGGTGCCCCAACGATTTATATTGCTCTTTTAAATCACCCACGCCTGAAGAAGTATGACCTCTCCTCAATAGAGGCCTGTCTGAGCGGATCTGCTCCTCTCCCAGTTGAAGTCCAGGAACGATTTGAAGAAATAACTGGCGGTAAACTAGTAGAAGGCTATGGCCTGACAGAAACGTCTCCTGTTACTCACTCCAATTTCATTTGGGGAAGAAGAGTAAGTGGAAGCATTGGTGTGCCATGGCCCGATACCGACGCGAAAATAATCAAGCTTGAAGAGAATGAGGAAGCAGAAATTGGCAGCATTGGGGAAATTGCTGTGAAAGGACCACAAGTGATGAAAGGCTACTGGAATAAACCTGAAGAAACGGCACAAGTGCTAAGTGAAGATGGCTGGTTCCGTACTGGGGATATGGGATATATGAACGAAGAAGGGTATTTTTTCATCGTCGACCGTAAAAAAGACATGATTATAGCTGGGGGCTACAATATTTATCCCCGCGAAGTAGAAGAAGTCCTTTACGAACACGAAGCCGTTCAAGAGGCAGTTGTAGTTGGTGTGCCGGACCCTTACCGTGGGGAAACTGTCAAAGCTTTTATTGTGAAAAAACAAGGAAGCGGGATAACTGAGGAAGAGCTTAATGAATACTGCCGCAAAAAGATGGCCGCTTATAAAGTACCTCGAATCTATGAGTTTAGAGATGATCTGCCAAAGACTGCCGTTGGCAAAATACTAAGAAGAACATTAGTCGAAGAAGAGAAGCGAAAATTGGAAGATTCCGAGGCTGTCCAGTAACATGGACGGCCGCTTGGGAATGAATGTTGACAGAATGAAAATCTGTAGTTAGAATAATAGATGAATGACCGTTCATTCATTTTCAACATTCATAAGGCAGGCGATAATAATGAAAAAAAATAAACCTAAATACAAACAAATCATAGATGCTGCTGTTGAGGTGATTGCTGAAAATGGATATCACTCCTCACAAGTTTCAAAAATTGCAAAAAAAGCTGGAGTGGCGGACGGTACCATTTATCTTTATTTTAAAAACAAGGAAGATATCCTTGTTTCATTGTTCCAGGATAAAATGGGGCAGTTTATAGAGAAAATTGAGCAGGAAACCAATGCACGACAGACTGCAGAAGAGAAACTTCTTAAATTGGTAGAAACGCATTTCGAACAGCTTTCTGCTGATCATCATCTTGCTATCGTTACACAACTGGAATTACGTCAGTCAAACAAAGAACTTCGTCAAAAGATTAATGAAGTCTTAAAACGATACTTAGCAGTGATTGACCAAATTGTGGAGGAAGGAGTGGAAGAAAACTTGTTCCGCCGCAACATGGATCCCCGGCTCGTTCGTCAAATGATTTTTGGCACATTAGATGAAACCGTAACGAATTGGGTGATGAAGGAGCAGCGGTATAACATAGTGGAACAGGCAGAAGAAGTTCACACTTTACTCGTTCATGGCTTATCTGAACCATCAAGCTAAAGGAGAGGTTAGCATTGTCAACGATTGATTATCAGGTGGAAGATCAAGTAGCGTTTTTAACAATTGAAAGTCCGCCTGCAAATGCATTGTCCAGTACTATACTTAATGATTTATCATCCATTATGGATAAACTTGAAAATGATTCTTCTGTGAAAGCAGTTCTCATTAAAGGGGAAGGCAAATTCTTTTCTGCAGGTGCAGATATTAAGGAATTCACCTCGTTTCAAGGGGCATCTGATTATAAAGAATTAGCAAGTAAAGGGCAGCGGCTATTTAGCAGAATAGAAAATTTTCATATTCCTGTAATCGCTGCCATTCATGGGGCAGCCCTGGGCGGCGGTCTTGAATTAGCCATGTCCTGTCATATTCGCTATGTCTCCGATGAGGCAAAATTGGGACTTCCAGAATTAACCCTGGGCATCGTACCGGGCTTTGCCGGTACGCAGCGTCTTCCAAGATATGTAGGTGCAGCCAAAGCTTATGAGATGATTTTGACTGGGGTACCCATAACAGGAGAAGAGGCAGTAAAAGCAGGACTGGCCAATAACAGCTTTCCTGATGCTGAGTTATTTTCTGAAGCAGAAAAACTTGTCAGGAAGATCGCTGCCAAAAGCGGACCGACAATCCATCATGTGATGAGTTTGATACCATTTGCGCACACCAGTCAGTTTCAGGATGGGGTGGAAGCAGAAGCCCGGGCATTTGGAGAAGTGTTTGGCACAGAGGATGCTAAAGAGGGTATTCAAGCATTTATTGAAAAAAGAAAACCAAATTTCAAAGATCAATAGCTTAGGAGGTTAAGAGAATGAACATTTATGTTTTGTTAAAAAGAACCTTTGACACGGAAGAGAAAATTGGAATTAACAATGGGAAAATTGAGGATGATGGGGCCGAGTACATTATCAACCCCTATGACGAATATGCCGTTGAAGAGGCGATAAAACTTCGTGACGATCACGGTGGTGAAGTTACTGTGGTCACAATTGGTGAAGAGGATGCTGAGAAACAGCTTCGCACTGCACTAGCCATGGGGGCAGATAAAGCGGTCCTTATTAATACGGAAGATGATCTAGAAGACGGGGATCAATTTACTACTGTGAAAATCCTAGAAGCTTTCTTTGACGGACGTGAGGCAGACATTATCCTAGGTGGGAATGTAGCCATCGATGAAGCCAGCGGTCAGGTAGGTCCTCGTTTGGCGGAAAGATTAAATATGCCTTGCGTTACAACTATTACTAAAATTGAAATAGAAGGGGATAAAGCGAACATCGAGCGGGATGTGGAAGGTGATGTAGAGAAGGTTGAAACTTCTCTGCCATTGCTTGTCACTTGCCAGCAAGGACTGAATGAACCAAGATACCCTTCTCTGCCTGGAATTATGAAAGCTAAAAAGAAACCATTAGAAGAGCTTGAAATTGATGATCTGGATCTTGAAGAAGATGATGTAGAACCTAAAACGAAAACGACAGAAATTTTCCTTCCGCCGGAAAAAGAGGCAGGGAAAGTTCTCGAAGGTGAAATTGATGATCAGGTAAAAGAGCTGGTTTCGCTGCTTAAATCCGAAGCAAAAGTACTGTAATGAATGTCTGGAAAGGAGAATCGATATGAGTAAAAAAGTAGTAGTGATCGGGGAAGCACGTGAAGGCTCCCTTCGTAACGTTACATTTGAAGCCATTGCTGCAGGGAAAATTATTAGTGATGGCGGAGAAGTAATAGGTGTATTGTGTGGATCAGGAGACTTACAGGAATCCGGTAAAGAAATGGTATATTACGGAGCTGATCGCGTTGTTACCGTTTCGCACGATGAATTGAAAACTTACACCGCCGATGGGTACAGCCAAGCCATTTCTGCTGTGTTAGAAGATGAGGATCCAGAAGGTATTGTTATGGGGCACACTTCGATAGGGAAGGAATTAACACCTAAACTTGCAAGTAAACTTGAAACAGGATTAATTTCTGATGCTACTGAAGTCATTAATGAAGGCGGTAACATTGTCTTTACACGTCCTATCTATTCAGGTAAAGCCTTTGAGAAAAAGGAAATTACCGATGGACTGGTATTTGCTACCATTCGCCCAAATAATATCCCACCATTAAATCGAGATGATTCTCTTAGCGGTGAAGTAAATGCTAAAGAAGTTGAGGTCAAAGGGATCCGTACCATTATTAAAGAACTTATTCGTAAATCATCTGAAGGGGTCGATCTTTCAGAAGCTAAAGTAATTGTAGCAGGTGGACGAGGAGTCAAAAGCTCTGAAGGCTTTGAGCCTCTTGAAGAACTTGCTGATGTTCTTGGCGGAACGGTCGGGGCTTCACGCGGTGCATGTGATGCTGGTTATTGTGACTACTCGCTGCAAATCGGCCAGACAGGGAAAGTAGTTACCCCTGACTTGTATATTGCCTGCGGGATATCTGGAGCAATTCAGCACTTAGCCGGTATGTCCAATTCCAAAGTAATTGTTGCGATTAACAAAGATCCGGAAGCCAACATCTTTAATGTGGCTGACTATGGAATAGTTGGAGACTTATTTGATGTGGTTCCTAAATTAATTGAGGAATTAAAAGAACTGAATGTGAATGCATAATTCATGGAACCGAAACAATTTTGTTTCGGTTCCAATTGTTTATAGGTCCTGATTCCGTTTATTTATTGAAAATGCCGGGTATAATCAAATTGTTAGTCACAAAAAATAGAAGATGATATACTCTATACAGACTAAATGGTCGAGGAGGAATTTATAATGTCAATTGTAAAAGCAACGGATCAAAACTTCACTGAAGAAACAAATGACGGCTTAGTTTTAGCCGATTTTTGGGCGCCATGGTGCGGACCATGTAAAATGATTGCTCCCGTTCTTGAAGAACTGGATGAAGAGATGAGCGACCAAGTTAAAATCGTTAAATTAGACGTTGATGAAAATCAGGAAACAGCTGGTAAATTCGGCGTAATGAGTATTCCTACACTTCTATTGTTTAAAGATGGAAAAGTAGTGGATCAAGTGATCGGCTTTCAGCCAAAAGAAGCTCTTGCTGAATTAATTTCTAAACATTCTTAAATCACCATATTCAGCGATTTATTAAGCCGCGCTGCTCTGCAGTGTGGCTTTTTTCTGTATAAAATTTCCTTGATATGGTACGTTTTAATAGGAACATCAAAGAAATTTGGAGTGAGTCCCAATGAATTCAACTATTAAAGAAAAATTAGCCGTTCTGCCGGATCAGCCCGGCTGTTATTTGATGAAAGACCGCCAGGGGACCATTATTTATGTGGGAAAATCAAAGGTATTAAAAAATCGAGTTCGTTCTTATTTTACAGGAGCACATGATGGAAAAACCCAGCGTTTAGTCAAGGAAATTGAGGATTTAGAGTACATTGTGACTAATTCTGAAATTGAAGCGTTAATCCTTGAAATGAATTTAATTAAAAAATACGATCCAAAGTATAACGTTTTATTAAAAGATGATAAAACATATCCATATCTTAAGGTGACAGCTGAGAGGCACCCGAGATTAATCGTTACAAGAAAAGTGAAAAGGGACAAGGGTAAATACTTTGGTCCTTACCCGAACGTAATCGCTGCCCGAGAAACAAAGAAATTGCTTGACCGACTTTATCCATTAAGGAAATGTAACACTATGCCGGATCGAGTTTGCCTATATTATCACATGCACCAGTGTTTGGGTCCTTGTCAATTTCCCGTCAGTAAAGAAACGAACCAGGAAATTGTCCAAAGCATTACTTCCTTTTTAAGCGGCGGACATAAAGAAATTAAGAAGGATTTAAAACAAAAGATGATGGAGGCTTCCGAGGAACTCGATTTCGAACGGGCCAAAGAACTTAGAGATCAGATTGAACATATTGAGTCCGTTATGGAGCAGCAAAAAATGACTTTAAATGACCAGGTGGATCGGGATATTTTTGGTTATTCCTATAATAAAGGGTGGATGTGTGTTCAGGTGTTCTTTGTGCGAAGAGGAAAGCTTATCGAACGTGATGTAGCTTTGTTTCCTTTTTTTGATGATGCCGAAGAAACATTCCTGAGTTATGTCGGACGATTTTATCTTCATCAAAACCATCCATATCCGAAAGAAATTCTGGTACCGGTTGCTACCGATGTGAATGTGCTTGAAGGTGTAGTGGATACAAAGGTTGGCATCCCTATGCGGGGACGGAAGAAGGAATTGGTAGAGCTGGCGATGAAGAATGCTGATATCGCGCTGGAAGAGAAATTTGCTTTAATTGAGAGAGATGAAGAAAGAACGATTAAAGCCGTGGAAACACTTGGTGATCATTTGAATATCACAACTCCTCACCGAATAGAAGCTTTTGATAATTCGAATATTCAAGGGGCAGATGCGGTTTCAGCCATGGTAGTATTTATCGATGGCAAACCGAACAAGAAAGAGTACCGAAAATACAAGGTTAGAAGTGTAGAGGGACCGGATGATTATGAAACGATGCGGGAAGTTATTCGCAGAAGGTATCAGCGCGTGCTGAAAGAACAATTACCTTTGCCTGATCTAATTGTTGTAGATGGCGGGAAAGGGCAAATGAGTGCAGCTTTAGATGTACTTGAAAACGAACTTGCATTAGATATTCCGCTATGCGGCCTGGCAAAAGATGATAAACATAAAACAAGTGAACTGTTATATGGAGAACCACCGGCAGTCGTGGATCTCGACCGCAAATCTCAGGAATTTTATCTCGTTCAGAGAATTCAGGACGAGGTTCACCGGTTTGCCATCACCTTTCATAGGCAGCTGAGAGGTAAAGGTGCAATTCAATCAGAGCTGGATAAAATTCCAGGAGTGGGAGAAAAAAGGCGGAGGCTCCTTTTGAGACACTTTAAATCAGTAACAGAAATCCGTCAGGCAGAGTCCCGGGATATTACGAAGCTGGGCATTCCAGAACCCGTAGCAAATACGATTTTAGTCCATTTAAATCAAGAACAAGAGCCGGTGGAAGAAGAATAAGAGCCGGCTCTTTTTTTACCCTTTCATAGCGGTAATATATACTGTTTTTTCCTTCTCATTTATTTCTTCTAAACATTCGTATGTATTTTCCGTAATCGTTTGTATGATTTCAGCTAGAAAGCCGCATTCTAAACGAAAGTCCACTTTATATAATTTCTGGAATAACCGTTTTTCAATGATATGACCGGATAACTGAAAAACCATCTCTTTTTTCTTTTCATTTAACAGGGTAAGCTCTCCCCAACCCATGTATTGAAAAAATTCGTAAAGTTCGTCAAAGGTATGTAGGGAGGTTTGTCTGGCCATATTCTTCCCCATGTAATAAAGGAGGTAAGGGGCTTCATTCCCCAGAAAGTCTGGCAGAGTATAATAACGCAGGAAATCAAAGCCTGCCCCTGTAGCTACCAGCGACGAAATGTTGTGAAGATCTAGCTTAGTTGATTCTTTCAAGACGCTCATCCTTTCTCTCCTTTTATTATCGCTTGAATTCCCTAATGGTGCAACAATAATTCTTCCACAGAAGCTATAGGAAATAAATGTGTATTTTTGAGCATTTTTAGATGCGGATTCTTGACGCTATCACAGGATAGAAGTACAATAAACGTGTTACAAATTGTACATATTTCAGAAGGTATGTGGAAAATAGGGGAATTTCCATACTATAATTAAGCGCTTTTAAAGCGCTTAAATATCTGAGAGTGTACCCAATTCTAATGTTATTCATCTTGAGGGGGGTAAACATGGCAGGAACACGCGGATACGTTAACCGAAGAATACACTCACTATTAGGAGTCGTACCCATAGGGATCTTCTTACTTGTGCACTTGACTGTGAACTATTTTGCAATTCGTGGACCAGAATCATTTAACTCAGCTTCAGAATTTATGGAAAGTTTACCATATCTTTTTATTATGGAGGTATTTGTAATTTATTTACCTTTACTTTTCCATGCAATTTATGGAGTCTACATTGCATTCACAGCCAAAAGCAACTTATCCAATTTTGGTTACTTCAGAAACTGGATGTTCATGATCCAGCGCGTTACCGGAATTATAACGTTGATTTTCATTGCATGGCACGTATGGGAAACACGTATTGCAATAACCTTCGGCTGGGCGGAACTTAATTATCAGCTAATGGAAGATATCCTTACTGAGCCGTTCTTTTTCTGGTTCTACATAGTAGGTGTTATTTCCACTACTTTCCACTTCGCTAACGGTTTATGGTCTTTCTTTGTCAGCTGGGGGATTACTGTTTCTCCTCGTTCGCAATTAATAATGACCTACGCAAGCATTATTGTGTTTGTAGCAATCTCTTACGTTGGAGTACGTACATTGATTCAGTTTGCATTCGGTATGTAATTTCTACCATAAGAACAACTCGATATATAGTAAGTTTAAGGAGTGAGCTTATATCATGACGAATCGAAATATAGTTGTTGTCGGCGGAGGCCTTGCGGGTCTAATGGCCACAATCAAAGCGGCAGAGCAGGGCGTGCATGTTGACCTGCTCTCTATAGTACCTGTAAAGCGTTCTCACTCTGTATGTGCTCAAGGCGGTATTAACGGCGCCGTCAACACAAAAGGTGAAGGAGATTCACCGTGGGAACACTTTGATGATACAGTTTACGGCGGGGACTTTTTAGCCAATCAGCCTCCTGTTAAAGCGATGTGTGATGCTGCCCCGGGCATTATCCACTTGTTAGACCGGATGGGCGTAATGTTTAACAGGACACCTGAAGGACTGTTAGATTTCCGTCGTTTCGGAGGCACGCAGCATCACCGCACGGCATTTGCTGGTGCCACGACTGGACAGCAGTTGTTATATGCTTTAGATGAACAGGTTCGCCGACACGAAGTAAACGGGCTTGTTACCAAATATGAAAGCTGGGAGTTTCTTTCAGCCATTGTAGATGACGAAGGAGTCGGCCGAGGAGTTATGGGCCAGAACTTGAATAGTCATGAAATTAAAGCCTTCCCTGCTGATGCAGTGATTATGGCTACTGGGGGACCAGGAATTATCTTTGGAAAGTCAACGAACTCTGTCATTAATACAGGTTCTGCTGCAGCTTCTCTTTACCAGCAAGGCGTTGACTATGCGAACGGTGAATTTATTCAAATTCATCCAACCGCCATTCCTGGGGATGACAAACTTCGCCTTATGAGTGAGTCAGCTCGTGGTGAAGGCGGACGAGTCTGGACTTACAAAGATGGAGAACCATGGTATTTCTTAGAAGAAAAGTATCCTGCTTATGGGAACCTGGTGCCACGTGATATAGCAACACGTGAGATATTCGATGTCTGCGTGAATCAGAAGCTTGGTATTAATGGTGAAAATATGGTGTATTTGGATCTATCTCATAAAGATCCTAAGGAACTGGATGTTAAGCTTGGAGGAATCATTGAAATTTACGAGAAATTCGTAGGTGAAGATCCTAAGAAGGTTCCAATGAAGATTTTCCCTGCCGTACACTATTCAATGGGCGGCATGTGGGTAGATTTTGACCAGATGACCAATATTCCAGGAATTTTCGCTGCGGGTGAATGTGATTATACACAGCACGGAGGAAACCGTTTAGGAGCAAACTCTCTGTTGTCCTCTATTTATGGAGGAATGGTTGCAGGTCCAAACGCAGTGAAATACACGGAAGGTCTGGAAACAATCTCCGATGATATGACTTCTTCATTATTTGATAGAAGACTTAAAGAAGAGCAGGAAAAGTTCGATGCTATTATGAGTATGGATGGCGACGAGAATGCCTACCAAATCCATAAAGAACTTGGAGAATGGATGACGGATAACGTAACAGTGGTCCGTGAAAATGAAAACCTTAAAAAGACAGATGAGAAAATTGTAGAGCTTATGGATCGTTATAAGCGTATCAATATTAATGATACATCTCGCTGGAGCAACCAGGGAGCTATGTTTACCCGTCAGCTTTGGAATATGCTTCAGCTCGCCCGTGTTATTACTCAAGGAGCGCTTAACCGTAATGAGAGCCGCGGAGCACACTTCAAGCCGGAATTCCCGGATCGTAACGATGAAGAATGGCTGAAGACTACCGTTGCAAGCTATGATAAAGAAAATAATAAACCAGTTTTCCGATACGATCCCGTTGATACGTCGCTAATTGAGCCGCGTAAACGTGATTATTCTAAGAGCAAATAAAGGAGGAAATCATCATGAGCGAAAATAAAACGATTACGTTTATCATTACTCGTCAAGATGAGCCTGATCAGACTCCGTATGAAGAAACCTTCGAAATTCCATACCGTGAGAATATGAACGTAATCTCTGCTCTTATGGAAATTCGTCGTAATCCGGTAAATTCTAACGGAGAAGCAACATCTCCTGTGTTTTGGGAAATGAATTGCCTGGAGGAGGTTTGTGGAGCTTGTTCCATGTACATCAATGGTACACCGAGACAATCCTGTACTGCCCTGGTAGACCAGTTGGAACAGCCTATTCGTCTCGCTCCAATGTCTACTTTCCCTGTAACTCGTGACTTGGCAGTGGATCGCAGCAAAATGTTCGATTCCTTGAAAAAGGTTAAAGCATGGGTACCTATCGATGGAACTTACGACTTAGGTCCAGGACCTAAAATGGCGGAGAGTAAACGTCAATGGGCTTATGAGCTTTCTAAATGTATGACTTGCGGTGTTTGTTTAGAAGCTTGTCCTAACGTGAACAGTAAATCTGATTTCATTGGTCCGGCTCCACTTTCTCAAGTTCGTTTGTTTAATTCCCATCCAACTGGTGCATTAAATAAGAGTGAACGTTTGCAGACCATTATGGATTCTGAAGGACTTATGGGATGCGGAAACGCCCAAAACTGTGTGCAATCCTGTCCTAAAGGAATTCCATTGACTACTTCCATTGCTGCTCTTTATCGCGATACAGCAATTGAATCCTTCAAGAGCTTCTTTGGCAGTGACAATCAAGTGTAATTTCATTTATTCATATAAGACCGCTGCACAGCATGTGCAGCGGTCTTTTCTATGAATTAACTAAAATTGCATGAGTAGCAATACATAGTATAATAGACATGACTGATTAGAATAAAGGTGGATGTTTAGGTATGAAAAGTATTAAATGGCAACAGGTTGCTGTCTTATTGTTCTTTATTCTTTCGTCAGGTTATCTTATTATGATCGCGGTCACTCACCCTTTCCTGGGGATAAACCTGGAAGAAAGCAATGGAGAATGGTCGATAGCTTCCATAGACAGAGAAGGCTGGGCTGCCCAGCATAATCTGCCATTAGACGCTTCCCTGATTTCTGTAAATGGGAAGGCTCCGAATGACCATTTAACAGTAAATATGTTTAACGAATTAGAAATGGCGAAATCCTTTACTTTAGAGAAAAATGGACAGACTGTATCCTTTCCAAACATTGAGGAAGCAAGTCCAGTCCACTGGGCACTATATATTATTATCCCTGGGTTGTTTTTTCTTGCCGTTTTAGCGATTTCTTATTTAGTTCACCAGCGTGTTCCCAGGAGATTCTCTGCTCACCAGCTTACTTTATTCTTCCTAGCGATTGCTACAGGATATATAAGCAACAGCGGGGCAGTAAGAGATGATTTATATAGTACTTTTCTTAATACGGGACTTTTCTTAATTTCCCCGGTCATACTCATTCACTTTCTATATAACTACTTTAATGAATTGGGAGTTTCGTGGTTCTCGAAGAAACTCGTATACTTTTTATATGCTGTGGTACTGATTGTCTCAGGTTTTGAAAGCTTCTTTTTATTTTCTCATCACTATCCAGACAGCTTTAATCCTGTACCAGCATATATTTTGTCTGTTCTTTACTTGATCTTGTTTTTTGTAATTTACAGAGGTCTTTATTTGCACAGGACTTCTGAATATGGAACAATTTTTAAATATATGAGTGTAGGGATGACGATTGCTTTCTTTCCTTATATTTGGCTTTATTTGCTGCCAGCGCTGGTGTTTAAGGAGGAAATTGTCCCGCTGGAGATAGCGGCTATATTTCTAATCGCATTACCGGTCACGTTTATGTATTTGATTACACGTGAACGGCTGATCGATATAAGTTTTGTAATGAGCCGGCTAAGATACTATTTTTTATTATCTATCATTCCAAGTATTGTGATTGCTCTTTTCTGTGGATTTATAGCAAGGATTCCATTAAACACGATTACTTATTTACAAATCTATCTGTTTATTCACTTGTTATTAATTAGCTTCTTATCTTTAAAAGAAGTCTTAGACTTTAAGCTGCAGCGCTTCTTGTTTGCTGCCCGCTATAGTTATCATGAAAGTATGCACCGAATATCCAGGGATATGAAGAACCAGTTGAATGCCGTGGATCTGATGAAAGTTTTAAGTGATGAAATTAGAAATGTGTTATATGTAAAAGAAATCTATATATATTCAAAGCATAATAACAAGAATGTTTATTGCGTTTACGAGCAAATTCCAGCGGATATATTACAAGATCTTGACGGGCAGCTGGATAAACAAACTTATGACATTGGCACGATAATAGAAACGAATAGAGGATTTGGAGTCATAGTAGGCTATTCTTTAGAAAAGCTTACGATGATTTGGTGCCGAGGGAAAAAAGATTTTACTACTTTAAACCGTGATGAGAAAACTTATCTTCAGACCATTTCTCATAATGCGAATATTGCGATTGAAAATATGAGCTTAATCGAGGATCTTGTCAAGGAATTGCGAAGACTTAGAAACGATCAGACCCAGCAATATCCTACTTGGCTTTCGAGATTACTGTTCACCATTGCAGAGAATCAAAGAAAACAACTTTCCGTTGATTTACACGATACTGTTCTGCAGGAACAATTGTATTTATACCGTAAGATGGATGATTTAATAAGCAGTCATAGGTCTGCTTCTACAACCTTGCAAGCGGAATTAACGATGTATAAGGAGTCCTTACTGGATAGCATTCACTTAATTCGCGAAACTTGTAATGAGCTTCGACCTGCTTTTATAGAGGAATTAGGTTTGGTGCAATCTCTTAAGAATCTAATCAACCAATATCAATTACGTTCAAATTTCACTGTCTACTTTACAAATATTGGTTTTGATGCTGAGCTTGATCAGGAAAGAATATTAGCGGTGTATCGAATCGTGCAGGAGCTTCTTACTAATGCAGTTAAGCACTCCGATGCTAAAATTGTAAAATTAAGCTTATCCAACGACCAAGAACAGGTGAAGTTATTATATTCTGATAACGGTAATGGAATGGATTTTTCTTTTCGGCGAGATTTATTTTCCCATATAGGTTTATCAGGGATTGAACAGCGAGTGAACGGACTTAATGGTCAGTTAACGGTCAATACAGCCCTGGGTAAAGGCTTTAAGATGACCATAACCTTTCCGTTCGCGGTGAATAAGGAGGTTCAAGTATGAATCGAGTATTAATTGTTGATGATCATCCAGCTGTTGGTGCAGGTACGAAAACAATGTTGGAACAAGAAGAAGATATGAAGGTTGATGTGATCTCAGAAAGTGAAGAAACGAAAGTGCTTTTGGATAAAGTGAGTTATGACATATTACTCCTGGATTTATATATGCCAGGTATGAATGGTGTAGAATTAGCGAAAAGCATTCGCAGCACTTATCCTGATCTTACCATCCTGATTTATACAGGCTTTGATTTGAGTACCCACTTCAATATGTTAGTGGAAGAAGATATAAATGGGTTTGTCAGTAAAACAGCGACCCGTGAACAGTTAGTTACCGCGATTCGATGCGCCCTTCGAGATGAAGTAGTTATTCCTTTACATTTGTTCAAACAACTAAGGCGCTCGGAAGCGAGTATAAGTGATCTAAAAGAATCTCCTGATGGGACAAATCTTTCCCTCAATGAAAAAGAACAATCCATTTTGAAAGAAGTGGCCTCTGGATATACCAACCGAGAGATCGCTCAGGCTCTGCATATGTCACAGCGAAGTGTAGAGTATACACTGACAGGAATATTTAATAAACTAAACGTACGATCAAGAACGGAGGCTTTGTTTAAAGCTCAGGAACTAGGGCTTGTGTCAAAATCATAATTTGCCGGCACAAGGCGGATGCTGAAGTCATACGATATTTTGACTAAATAATTCCCCTCTATAAGGCTCAGGACAACAAGGAGGGGTACGCTTGTGAAGGAGGACGGCTATCGGCCAACGCAAATTCTTACCAAGCGGGAGCGAGAAGTATTTGAGCTTCTGGTACAGGACAAAACGACAAGAGACATTGCCAATGAACTGTTTATCTCGGAAAAAACAGTTCGTAACCACATTTCAAATGCCATGCAGAAACTGGGGGTAAAGGGACGCTCGCAAGCAGTTGTAGAACTGCTTCGAATGGGTGAACTCGAACTTTAGAAAGAATACATCAGTCAGCAGGAAATTTGATTAAAGGGTAGAGGCATGCCTTTCAGGTAGTGAATATTCGCTACCTGAAAGGGTTTTTTGTCAGGTGTATAAATTATCCTTGATATTTATCTCCATTAACGTGAGAATGAAAATTACAGATTAAATTCGTTAGGAGTGCTGAAAATGATCAAATCGACACCCCAAATTGCTGAAGTCGAAAAAGAATTAAGGTACATAGCAGGGATCATTAAGCAAAGCGGCCGGGAGATTTTAAATCATTATCCCATAACTGCTCCTCAGTTTGTTGCTTTACAATGGCTGCTGGAAAAAGGGGATATGACTATCGGTGAACTTTCCAGCCACATTCATTTAGCTTGCAGCACAACCACAGATCTTGTTGATCGAATGGAAAAGAATGAATTAGTCGAACGAATTCGTGATCCTAAAGATCGACGGATCGTAAGAATTGATGTACTTGATAAAGGAAAGCAAATTATACATGAAGTCATTGAGAAACGTCAGCATTATTTAGAAGGTGTGCTGAAAAATGTACCGGAAGAAGATGTAGAAACCTTGAACCGGTTATTACAAGTCCTTCATAAAAATATGCTAGGAACGGAAGAGTAGGGAAAGAGGGATAGTTGTGCGACAGCCAATTGGTGTGATCGATTCTGGAGTCGGCGGTTTAACAGTAGCGGGAGAATTAATAAGGCAGCTGCCTAAGGAGAAGTTTATTTATTTGGGAGACACTAAACGCTGTCCTTATGGCCCGCGATTGGAAAAGGAAGTAAGAAAGTTTACATGGCAGATGGTGAATCATTTACTGGAAAGAAATATAAAGATGTTAGTTATTGCCTGCAACACAGCAACAGCTTACACTCTTACTGAGCTTCAGGAGCAATTATCTATCCCGGTAATTGGTGTTATTGAACCAGGGGCTCGAGCTGCAATCAAAGTGAGTCAAAATAAGCGGATAGGTGTTATAGGTACGGAGGGAACGATCCAAAGCGGTGCTTACCCATCCGCTCTTAAAACCATTGACCAGACTATTCGTGTGAACGGGCTTGCCTGTCCGCCTTTTGTTCCAATGGTAGAGAACGGGATTCTAGAAGGTCCGGAGGCAGAGGACATCGTTGCTCGTACTCTGAGTCCTTTAAAGGCAATGAATCACATTGATACTTTAATTCTGGGCTGTACTCATTATCCACTGATTAAACATTTAGTTCAACGTGAAATGGGCAGTCATATCCAGGTTATTAGTTCAGGAGAAGAAACTGCACGGGAAGCTAGTCTGATTCTTGCTTACCATAGAGAGTTAGAAGCAGGAAATGACATTCCTGTTCATGAATTTTATACGACCGGAGACATGGAGAAATTTCGTCTGGTTGCGGATCGTTGGTTTGAAGATCCTATTCAGTTCTTAGAATTAGTTGAATTAGAACACGTGAAAAGCTCTGCTTATTATTAAATAGCAGAGCTTTTCGTATTTTTCATGAATTCCTTGGTCTATTCCTTTCGAAGGCTCGTATATATGGTAGTACAAACTATCACAGGAGGGAATCGTATGAAATCGCTCGGGATCAAGCCTTTATCGATTGCGGTCTTATTAAGCACAGGCTTACTATCTGGCTGTTTTTTTGAAGGAGAGCAGAGTTTAGAGAAAATGGATACTCCACCGGATAAAGCAGCGGTTAGTAACTCTGATATGGATAGCACAACAGCACAAACTGACAAAGAAAAGGCGGATGGAGAAGAAACAAGCAAAGGCACAGTATCCCGTGACATATACTTGCTTGATTCAAAAGGACTGGTTGTACCTCAGACATTGGAATTACCTGCCTCAAAGGAGGTTGCTTTGCAATCCCTGCAATACATGGTTAAGGATGGCCCTGTAACGGAACTTCTCCCTGAAGGGTTTCAGGCAGTTCTGCCAGCGGGAACTGAAATAAAAGGAATAAATTTGAAGGACGGTACATTAACTGTCGATGTTTCAAAAGAATTTGGAGAGTATGCGCCTAAAGATGAAAAGAAAATCCTCCAGGCTCTCACATATACCCTGACTCAATTTGACAACGTTGAGCGCTTAAAGCTTTGGATAGATGGAAAAGAGCAAAATACCATGCCGGTGAATGGTTCCCCGATCACTGAAGGGGTTTCTCGTTCAGATGGAATCAACATCCAAGTCGGCGACCAGACGGATTTAGTTAATAGTGAAGCTGTGACGGTGTATTTTCCATCTCAGAATGACCAGCAAATTTATGATGTTCCCGTTACCACTCGGGTAAAGAAGGCAGATGATACTTATGAAACGGTCGTGCAAGCATTACTAGACGGGCCGGAACTCGGAACTTCTTTACAGCAGCCTTTTAATGAAGAAGCTGAACTGCTTAGCACGGACTTAAAAGATGGGGTACTAACTTTAACCTTTAATGAAGGTATACTAAGCGGTGATAAGCCTAAAGCCATAGCAGATGAAGCTTTGTCTAGTTTAGTGTTAAGTTTAACGGAAATGAAAGATGTAGAAGCGGTACAAATTAAGGTGGAAGGTGCGGATGAAGTGTTCAATGAATCCGGCCAGCCTTTAACAGAACCGGTAACTCGTGCAGATATTACAGCAGCAAAAAGCTTATAGAAATTAACCCTAAAGGCAGAGTCACTATGAGATCATAGTGGCTTTTTTTATTCTCAGGACTTTTACAATACGAAGCGACTACTATGGATAAATAATGTATGTTAAGATGGGCTAGGATAAAGGTGAAGAAAAAGGAGGACTTTTTCATGAGAAACGATCAGAGAAAAGTCAATGAATTACGTTCCATTACAATAGAAACAGACTACGTTAAGCACCCTGAGGGGTCCGTATTAATAAGCTTCGGAGATACAAAAGTTATATGTAATGCCAGTGTGGAAGACAGGGTTCCCCCATTTTTACGAGGACAAGGCAAAGGGTGGATTACCGCTGAATATGCGATGCTTCCAAGGGCTACTGAGCAAAGAAATATAAGAGAATCATCTAAAGGAAAAGTTTCAGGCAGAACGATGGAAATTCAGCGGCTGATTGGACGGGCGCTGCGTGCTGTTGTAGATTTAGATAAAATTGGAGAGCGTACTCTCTGGGTTGATTGCGACGTTATTCAAGCGGATGGAGGTACCCGCACAGCCTCCATTACAGGGGCGTTTGTTGCTGTGGTTCTTGCCTTTGGAAAAATGGTAGAAAAAGGTACATTGAAATCTCTACCGGTTAATGACTTTCTGACGGCAATTTCTGTTGGAGTTCTTGCTGATGGAACAGAAATCCTCGATCTTTGTTATGAAGAAGACAGCAAGGCAGCTGTAGATATGAACATTGTTATGACGGGTGAAGGTGAATTCGTGGAATTGCAAGGTACGGGAGAAGAGTCAACTTTTACTATGACCCAGCTTCAAACCATGCTCTCCCTTGCTCAGGAAGGTGTAGAAAACCTTGTCAGACTTCAAAAAGATGCCATTGGAGATTGGGCAGAAGTAATCACAAAGAAAAAATCTGCAGGAGTAGCAGGGAAATAATGAAAGAACTTATTATCGCCACAAAAAATAAAGGTAAAGTCAAAGAATTTCGTGATATGTTTTCTAAATATGGAGTTCAAATTAAGTCATTATTAGATTTTGATGAGGAAATTAAAGATATAGAGGAGTATGGCACCACCTTTGAACAAAATGCGTCCATTAAAGCAGAAGCCATCTCTAAGGAGTATAACGTCCCCGTTCTTGCCGATGATTCAGGTCTTGAAATTGATGGACTTAATGGAGCTCCTGGTGTCTACTCAGCCCGTTATGCAGGGGAAGAGAAGGATGACCAAAAGAATATCGAAAAAGTACTCAGCGAATTAAAAGGTTCTACTGAAGATGCCCGTGCTGCCAGGTTTGTCTGCGCAGCAGCTGTAGCGCGTCCAGGGAAAGATACATTTATCAAAAAAGGGTTCTGTGAAGGAAGAATAACGCTGGATCAAAGAGGAGATAATGGATTTGGCTATGATTCAATCTTTGTTCCAGAAGGATCAAAGCGGACGTTAGCTGAACATACTGCGGAGGAAAAAAATTCGATCAGTCATCGAAAACATGCTATCCTTCAATTAGAAGATTGGATAAAACAACAAGCGGAAATGGAGTGATCCATCATGCCAAGTGTACTGATCATCAGTGATAGTCATGGGTTAACAGATGAATTGATGGAAATTAAGCAGCGGCACGCCAATCAGGTGGATGCCATGCTGCATTGCGGTGATTCCGAATTATCTTCTCATTCAAAAGAACTCCAAGACTTTTATTATGCTAAAGGTAATTGCGACTTTGAACCAGATATGAAAAACGAGCAAGTTGTCACTATAAGTGACCTGACTATATTGGTGACCCATGGCCATCTGTTTCAAGTGAAAACTACTTTAATGCCTCTCTCCTACCGTGCAGAGGAGACAGGAGCACAAGTGGCTTGCTTTGGACATTCTCATATGGCAGGTGCCGAAAAAGTAAATAATAAATTATTTATTAATCCCGGAAGCTGCAGACTGCCAAGAGATCGTGAAGAACCTACTTATGCTATTTTAGAATGGGAAAACCTAGAGCTAGTAAAGCTGCAATATTACCATGTCAACGGAGATCCAATTACAGAATTATCAATGGAAACATCACTTGCAGCGAAGAATTAAAAATTTGCTGCAAGTTCTATTGACAAATCATTGAGTTCTTACTATAATAATCCTTGTCCTCAAAAAAGGGGAAGCTAGTAAAATAACTATTTTCTAAAGGAAATACCAACGCAGAGAGCGAGACTTCAAACGTGTAAGTTTCTTTTAGCGATGAAGCTGCTATGCATACTACTAGAGTTGAGAGCTTGGAAATAACCAAGCTATTAAACCAATATTAGTGCGGGTGTAGTTTAGTGGTAAAACCTCAGCCTTCCAAGCTGATGATGAGGGTTCGATTCCCTTCACCCGCTCCAATACATATCTACGTATTATTATATTTTGTCCCAATAGCTCAGCAGGATAGAGCAACAGCCTTCTAAGCTGTGGGTCGGGGGTTCGAATCCCTCTTGGGACACTAACTTATAAAACACTGACTCTCTTGATAATCAAGAGAGTCAGTGTTTTTTTGATTTCTATTTGATTTGATTGTATGGATTATCTTGAGTCATAGATGCAGATTCTGTTTAGTAAAATACTTCTACAGCTTCTGGGACGAAGTATACAAAGAGAGGGGAGGAATTAGCTGAAGGAGATCTGCTCTTATTATTGTTTAGCGTTGCAGGAAATTACTTATCCATGTCTTTGCTGTCTCACAGGAGAAACAAATCTTTTCGTTTTTGGTTAATGGCTCCTTAAACAAGGAAATTGCACATTCTTTACATATATCAGAACATACAGTAAAGGAAAAGAGAAAAGTTAACAATTTAACCATTCAAAAAGATAGAGACTCTTTAATGAAAAGGGATAAAATTAACCAGAAGGGAAACTTTCGGTTAGAAATCCCATCTAAAGAATCTTTTCTCATATTAAAGAAAATTGAAAATGAAGATTTTACTAAATTAATTGGTAAGATTATAAAAGGTAACATAAAAGACATTAGCACCACCGGAGTGAAATTCACTTGTCCCTACAACCTTCCAGTTCATCTTAAAATTAAAGTGGAAGTCTGCTTTAAGCTAGGAAATAAAGATCTCAAATTCAATGGCTGCATTGTAAGGAAAGAAGAGCACCTTAGCAGAAAATCAAAAAACTATGGTATTAAGTTCATAGAAATAACTTCTAAGGAACAAGAAAATTTAATCATAGAACTCCGAAAGCTTGAAGCTCAGCAAAGGAGAAAAGTTACTTCCGTTCCACCATAATCAACTTTTCCATAAATGAATCAAGTTATGAGCAGTTTAGAGGTTTAAAGGATATAGAGAGGTAGCGAATATGGTATTAATTCGCAGGCCGCTCTTTTTATTGCGTGGTTTTCTGATTATTAGAGGAGGAAAGAAGCAGCTTTGTCTGCATGCAGGAGAGTTTCTTAAAAAATTCAGCGGACAGCGGTCGATCTTAGTCCTATGTTGGTCTGAAGAGAATTTTTTTTAAGTGTTGAATAGATTAGAGCATAATTGTTTATGCTGAATTATAAAAAGGATGTGACATACCAATGTTTCATTGGGAGACACTTCTCATAATCAGTCTATTTTCGATAAGTATCATTGGTATGCTAACCATTATCTTTTTTGTCTTCTGGAAAGAATAAAATTTTGTCTCTCTGATGCTCTATGGAAAAAGATGGTGTAAAGAGCGGCCTGCTTTATTCAGAAGACCGGCTCTCACTAATCCCTAGGGTTTATCCCATTCCGGGGTCGCCAGGATCATAACTCTGCTGGACAGTTCCACCTGCTAAACTGACATGGTCTTTAGTGATTAGGGATGAATGGGAATTACCAGCAACAAATAATAAAACTAAGAACAGGCCGCATAAGATTCTTTTCATGAATACCCTCCTATAATTAGTAGTGAATTCTATCAAACTTTGATTTCTGGCATAAATCAATTAGTAATGTTATTTCAATTGTAATTATATACAATAAATAACAAGAATAGGGAAAAAATTCGAAAAATTTAAAAATAATTGTTGAAATGTGCAAAACTCCTGATGATTTTTAAAAAAGAGAGGGTTTAATGGTATGAATTAGGCAGAGGATAATTACCTGTCAGCGAAAGAAACTCATCAAGTGATTAAAAAAGCGTCATAGAGCCTGAACTCCATAACGCTTTTAACCGCTTATATTTAGTGAAGTTCGTAGTTAGTGTGTGGGTAGTTCAAGGGATCTCTTGTCCATTTCTTCTGCTAAAAGACAAACGAAATCTTTATCTAATTGCAGTTTCAAAGACTCAAGATAAGCTTCCAGTAGGGTTTGATCATCCAGCAATGACAACTTATACAACTCCTTGATTTAACATGAAATTATTTTTCTTAATACACATTTACTTATTTTAACAAAGAAAAAATTTTTTACATGGGTATTTAGAACTGTTTTGGCGATTTGAAAGAAATAATAAACATGTTTTCTATAGATAAAACCTTTGATTTTCCAAAAAAATTTCTATTTCAACAAATTCAGTGAATAAATGATCTGCATATAACTAGATAATTATCTGCGATAAATGCTTTTAAAATCAGGGGTCAGCCTCTTTTTTAAAAAATCGGTGGATCCTTTATATTGTCTGTTTTTGATAAATAAGAGAAGTGTGCTCTCTAAGATTAGAAATTGTGACCAGTATAATAATAGGCCAATAGATACAAGTAAAAAGTTTCAGTCGAGAGAGTTTGCCATTCATCTTAAAGTATTTAGCTGTGGAAATGCCGGTATAGTGAAGGAATTGTCATTTATTGCAAAAGCAGATTTACACCTGTATAGAATAAATGTTTGATATAATACGTTTTAGGTAAGAATAGAGAGAACCTGCAATATTAGACTACAGGTAATAGGAAGGGTGGCTTATGGAAAATAAGACAGGGAATATAGTGATTTTCCCAAAATGGAGAACCAGGCTTGAAAAAGAGGGATTGCAAGCGGTAAATGAAAAAAGGTACCAAGATGCTGTCGCTTCTCTCCAACCGCTGTTAGAGTATGAAGCAGCAAGCCATGATGCAATTACTGGATTATTAATGAGCTGGATAGAGCTGGGTTATTACGAAGAAGCAGAGTCCTTATGTAAGCAGCAGATGAAAATAGAAGAAGATCATTATTTCGAGTATCTACATATATACATAACGATTTTATTTCAGGACAACCGGTATCAGGAACTCGTTGACTTATTAGATGAAGTCTTTAAAAGCGAAGAGATCCCTCATCAGAACCGTACTCAGCTTTGGCAAATGTATGAGGTAAGCAGAAAACTGCTTGAAGATACGAACAAACAAGTAGGAGAAAAGCTCGTTCACGATTTTTTTAAAGGTATTGAAGAAGAGGACTTACATAAGCAATGGCGTGCAGTTGCTCAGCTCCATAAACAATCTGCAGACCAATACATTTCCATGTTTAAACCCATTCTAATGAAGGAAGCTGTGCATCCTATTATTAAGACTGCGGTTATTGAATGGTTTCGGGAGAGTGAAATTGAAGAACCTGTAACTGTATTTAAATTTGGAAAAACAGCAGAGGTTGTTCCTTCTGAATTAAATCTTCTGCAGTCTGAGTATATGATAAAACAAATTCAAATGAGACTCGGGGCTATAGAACAAAGCAATCCAACCATGTATGAAATGCTGGATCAGTTGTTATATCACTATTGTTATGTAAGGTATCCTCTGTATCCAGACGAAAACGAAGTTCCTCTAGTAGTGGAAGCATTAAAACAGCTGGGACATGAATATCTTCAACTTCCATATTCCTCTAAGGAAGACGAGGGAGATGTCTCCTTATATAAAGAAGAAATTGAACTGTGCGAACAGCATTATTTGATTATTGCAGGACAGTGAATGAGCGAAAATACTGAATTTTATTGCCTGCCTATCACATCAGTTGAAAGCGGAATTCTTTATGTTATAATGTAATGGTTGCAAATTAGATTCGTATGTATAAGAGTCATAGAATCAATTATCAATCGTCTTCGGACGAAAATGAATGATAGATGTTGGAGGGAATTTTTTATGTCAGCAAAATGGGAAAAACAAGAAGGCAATCAGGGTACTCTTACCGTAGAGGTACCTGCAAGTGAGTTCAGCCAGGCACTTGATCAAGCATTTAAGAAAGTAGTTAAGCAAGTACAGGTGCCAGGGTTCCGTAAAGGGAAAGTACCTCGTAAATTGTTTGAACAACGGTTTGGTGTAGAATCACTTTATCAGGATGCGCTTGATATTATTCTTCCTGAGGCCTACTCAAATGCTGTCGAAGAAACTGGAATTGAACCGGTGGATCGGCCAGAAGTAGATGTGAAAACTATTGAAAAGGGAAAAGATTTAGTCTTCACTGCTGAAGTCACTGTTAAGCCTGAAGTTAAGCTTGGTGAATACAAAGGCTTAGAAGTTGAAGAGCTTAGTACGGATGTTACAGATGAAGATGTAAATAACGAATTAAAACAACTTCAAGAGCGTCAAGCAGAATTGGTAGTTAAAGAGGACGGAGAAATTGAAAATGGCGACACAGTCGTTATGGACTTTGAAGGATTTGTTGATGGAGAAGCTTTTGAAGGCGGTCAAGCTGATAACTATTCTCTTGAAATTGGATCCGGTTCGTTCATACCTGGATTTGAAGAACAGCTTGTAGGGAAAAAAGCCGGTGAAGAAGCGGACGTTAATGTCTCTTTCCCGGATGAGTACCACGCTGAGGATCTTGCAGGTAAAGAAGCATTATTCAAAGTTAAAATTCATGAAGTTAAAGGCAAAGAACTTCCAGAACTTGATGATGAGTTTGCTAAAGATGTAGATGAAGAAGTAGACTCCTTAGATGAGCTTACTAAGAAAACTCGTGAGCGTCTTGAGGAACAAAAGAAAACAGAAGCTGATAACCACAAGCGTGACACGTTAGTACAGCAAGCTGCAGAAAATGCAGAGGTTGATGTTCCACAGTCTATGGTTGACACAGAACTTGACCGTATGATCAGCGAATTCGAACAGCGCCTTCAAATGCAAGGTATGACGAAAGATATGTACTTCCAGTTCACTGGACAGGATGAAAATGCACTTCGTGAACAAATGCAGGAAGATGCTGGTAAGCGTGTGAAAACTAACTTAACGCTTGAAGCTATTTCTCAAGCAGAGGACGTTGAAGTTTCTGATGAAGACGTCAATGCTGAACTTGAAACTATGGCTTCTACCTATCAAACAGATGTAGCGCAGCTGACTCAAATGCTTGGCGGCAATACAGATATGATCAAAGAAGACCTTAAAGTACGTAAAGCGATTGATGTATTAGTTGAAAATAGTAAATCTGAATAATTACTTGAGAAGACAAGGCTTTGCCAACCCCGCCTTGTCTTCTCCTATATTTAACTTAGAAGAGTTAATTTAATTTTAGAAAATTTAGGGATTGTGAATGAAACAACCCACTTTTTACATATAATAGTAAGGATATGCTATCGTTTGACTTATCCATCACATATCTACATAATGAGGTTGGTGCAATAGATATCGTACTCCTCTAATAGGTATTACTTTTTTGTTTGGAGTTAATTTGGTATGATGAGCAAAAGAACTGAATCGCTTAAGTCATATCTTAACTTCAGTCGCAGCTATTGCGTCATTTTATTAAGGGGTGAAATAAATGTTTAAATTTAACGATGAAAAAGGGCAGTTAAAGTGTTCTTTCTGCGGTAAGAGTCAGGATCAAGTACGTAAACTGGTAGCAGGACCTGGCGTTTATATATGCGATGAGTGTATTGAACTTTGTACGGAAATCGTTGAAGAAGAGCTGGGAAATGAAGACGAAGTAGAATTTAAAGAAGTACCTAAACCACAGGAAATTCGTGAAATTCTTAACGATTACGTCATTGGTCAGGATCAGGCAAAGAAGAACTTGTCTGTAGCGGTTTATAACCATTACAAACGTATTAATGCCGGCGTGAAAAATGACGATGTAGAATTAGCAAAGAGTAATATTCTTATGCTTGGCCCTACAGGGAGCGGTAAAACCTTACTTGCTCAAACATTAGCTCGCATTCTGAATGTTCCATTTGCGATCGCTGATGCTACGTCTTTAACTGAGGCAGGTTATGTTGGAGAAGATGTTGAGAATATTCTTCTTAAACTGATTCAGGCTGCTGATTATGATGTGGAAAAAGCAGAAA
Source organism: uncultured Bacillaceae bacterium (assembly GCA_963739045.1). GTDB lineage: Bacteria > Bacillota > Bacilli > Bacillales > Halobacillaceae > Halobacillus_B. The sequence goes on from CAVTYY010000004.1 coordinate 768,599, forward strand.
AAGGGATCATTTATATTGATGAAATTGACAAGGTAGCTCGTAAATCTGAGAATCCGTCCATTACTCGTGACGTGTCAGGTGAAGGTGTGCAGCAGGCGCTGCTTAAAATCCTTGAAGGGACGCAGGCAAGCGTACCGCCTCAAGGTGGACGTAAACATCCTCATCAAGAATTCATTCAAATTGACACTACAAATGTATTGTTTATTGTTGGTGGTGCATTTGATGGAATTGACCAAATTATTAAGCGTCGTCTCGGACGTAAAGTGATTGGATTTGGATCAGAACAGGCAACAAATGAATCTGAGAAGAAAGAGCTCTTGACTAAAGTGCTTCCTGAGGACTTGCTAAGCTACGGTCTAATTCCAGAATTTATCGGCCGTCTTCCGGTTATTGGCAGTCTTGAACAGCTGGATGAAGATGCATTAGTTGAGATATTGACTAAACCTAAGAATGCTCTTGTTAAGCAATATCAGAAACTTTTCCAAATCGATCATGTGGAGCTGGAGATCGAAGAGGATGCACTTCGTGAGATCGCCCGCTTAGCCATCGAAAGAAAAACAGGAGCCCGTGGTCTTCGTTCTATTATTGAAGGAATTATGTTAGACGTCATGTATGAACTGCCATCTCGTGATGATATTGAGAAATGTATTATTACAAAAGATACAGTGATTGCTGAAAACGGACGTCCTAAGTTGGTTCTGACTGACGGAACTGTAGAAGAAGACGATCAGGAAACGCCGAAGGAAAGTGCCTGAACTTCCTGAAATTGTTTGAATTCTTTTTTGCTAATAGCCGCGCTACGCGAACTGTAGCGCGGCTTCTGCTATCTTTAGACTGTCTTTTAGATGGCATGAAAGGGTTCATACAGGTCATAATACATATAACGAGCTCTGTTATAGAAATGAGATCCCCAGGGGTGAGAAAATGCTCACCCTTATGTTTTACTTTCTAAGTGTATTTATATATGATGAGAATACGAATCCGCATTACTCGGAGGTGTGCAAGCAATGACAGATAAACAAAAAACTCAAATTCCCCTCCTTCCACTAAGAGGTTTATTAGTATATCCATCTATGGTCCTCCATCTTGATGTTGGCCGAGAGAAGTCTGTACAGGCACTGGAGCAGGCGATGGTAGATGATAATGAAATTTTCTTAGTATCGCAAAAAGAGGTTAATATTGACGAACCATCATCTGAAGATATGTATACGATCGGCACAGTAGTAAGAATAAAACAGATGGTTAAACTGCCGAATGGTACAAACCGTGTCTTAGTTGAAGGTCTCTATCGTGCAAGCATAGACGAAATGGACGTGGGCGAGGAATATTACCAGGCTAAGATTAGCAAAGTTGAAGATGAACATGAAGATAAGAATGAAGAAGAAGCCTTAACTCGAACTCTTATGAGCCAGTTTGAACAATATGTTAAAGTATCGAAAAAGGTAAGCCAGGAAACTTTTAATACCGTATCTGATATTGATGATCCCAGTCATCTTGCGGATATTGTGACTTCTCACTTACCGGTCAAGATTAAAGATAAGCAAAGCATACTGGAAACGAAAAACGTTAAGAAACGATTGCAAAAGCTGATAGAATTGATTGGCAATGAACGCGAAGTGTTGCAAATTGAACAGAAAATTGGTCAGCGTGTTAAAAAGTCCATGGAAAAAACACAAAAAGAATATTATTTACGGGAACAAATGAAGGCGATTCAATCGGAACTCGGAGATAAAGATGGAAAATCGGGTGAAGTGGCAAGCCTCAGAGAAAAAATCACAGAAGCCAATATGCCTGAGCGTGTTCAGAAAATAGCTGAAAAAGAACTGGGAAGATATGAGAAAGTACCTCAAAGTTCTGCTGAAAGCTCTGTAATTCGTAATTATATTGAGTGGTTAGTATCTATTCCCTGGTCTTCGGAAACAGAGGATAACCTAGATGTTAAGCATGCGGAGAAGATCTTAGACGAGGACCATTATGGATTAGAAAAAGTAAAAGAACGAGTATTAGAATATTTAGCCGTTCAGAAATTAACCCAGTCGATTAAAGGTCCCATCCTATGTCTAGTTGGTCCGCCAGGGGTTGGTAAAACTTCTCTAGCTAAGTCAATCGGGCGGGCGATCAATCGTAAATTTGTAAGAATTTCTTTAGGCGGGATACGTGATGAAGCTGAAATCCGCGGTCATCGCAGAACTTATATCGGCGCGATGCCGGGCCGCATTATTCAAGGTATGAAACGAGCAGAAACTGTAAATCCCGTCTTCTTGTTAGATGAAATTGATAAAATGGCTAGTGATTTTCGTGGTGATCCATCTTCTGCTATGCTTGAAGTTCTCGACCCTGAACAAAACTCTACCTTTAGTGATCATTTTATCGAGGAGCACTATGACCTTTCCAAGGTGATGTTCATTGCCACCGCTAATACCATGACTTCTATTCCAGGTCCGTTGATGGACCGTATGGAAGTAATCTCTATTGCCGGATATACAGAAGTAGAAAAGCTTCACATTGCGAAAGAGCACTTGCTTCAGAAGCAAATTAAAGAAAATGGCTTGAAGAAAAGTCAGCTGCAAATTCGTGAAGATGCTCTGCTAAAGCTTATTCGAACTTATACGAGAGAAGCAGGAGTACGTGGAATGGAACGTGAACTTGCAAATATTTGCAGAAAAGCTGCTAAAATTATTGTATCAGGTGAGAAGCAGCGTGTGGTAGTTACTGAAAAACAATTAGAAGAGCTCATAGGGCGGCCAAAATTCCGTTTTGGACAAGCTGAATTAGAAGATCAAATTGGAGCTGCTACCGGACTTGCCTATACCGCTGCCGGGGGAGACACTTTATCTATTGAAGTCTCGATCTATCCAGGGAAAGGGAACCTTACTTTAACTGGAAAGCTAGGAGATGTGATGAAGGAATCAGCACAAGCAGCATTTAGTTATATTCGTTCAAGGGCAGAAGAATTGAACATAGATGTGGATTTTGTTGAGAAAAATGATATTCACATACACGTGCCTGAGGGAGCAACTCCTAAAGATGGTCCTTCAGCAGGTATTACGATGGCCACAGCTCTTGTTTCTGCTTTAACCGGACGAGCGGTTAAAAAAGAAGTAGGAATGACTGGGGAGATCACTCTAAGAGGACGAGTTCTGCCTATAGGTGGTTTAAAACAAAAGTCATTAAGTGCGCACCGAGCAGGATTAACTACCATTATTATTCCTGCAGATAATGAAAAGGATCTGGAGGAAATTCCGGAGAGTGTTCGTTCTGAACTTACATTTATCCCAGTTAAGCACTTAGATGAAGTACTAGATCAAGCATTAGTGGGGGAAATACATGAAAGTTAATTATGCGGATATCGTGATCAGTGCGGCAAGCAAAAAGCAGTATCCGAAAGATCCAATACCTGAAATTGCTTTAGCAGGAAGATCGAATGTAGGTAAATCATCCTTTATTAATAAGATGATCCAACGGAAAAATTTAGCGAGGACTTCATCCAAACCTGGAAAAACTCAAACGCTGAACTTTTATATTATTAATGAAGAATTTCATTTTGTAGATGTTCCTGGGTATGGGTATGCCAAGGTTTCTAAATCAGAACGGGCTAAATGGGGAAGAATGATGGAAGAATATTTCGCAGAAAGAGAGCAATTGCGAGCGACAGCTCTAGTCGTTGATATTCGTCATAAACCCACCGAAGATGACCAAATGATGTATGATTATTTAAAGCATTTTGAATTGCCCGTGATGGTGATCGCTACCAAATTGGATAAGATTAAAAAGGGCCAGCGGCAAAAGCAGCTGAAGACCATCATTCAGACTTTGGAAATAGAAGATGAAGATAATCTTATTCCTTTTTCTGCTGAAACTGGCGAAGGCAAAGATCTTGCTTGGAGAACAATGCTGCAATATTTAAATGGAAAACAGAGGCAGGAGAATAACCTGTCTGAATGAATAAAAGCGTGGAATCAAAGTATTATCTTTTGATTCCACGCTTTTTTTGTCGCTTATGAAATGCAAGATGAATGGGGGGTTGATAACTTTTTGTGTGTTGAATATCCGTGCAGCTCTAGCGCCTAGCGCCTCTTGGATCAGCTAGCTTAGTTCGGGAGGGAGCTAAACTCTTCTCTTTTGTTCTATAATTAAGAGAAAATGATGATTCTGATCTATGTTTACATTAAAAAGAAGTGCTGTTTAGAGAGTAGAATGGAAAAAATATTACAAATATCGAATAATTTAAAGTAAATTATGGGATTTATAAGGATTAGTCAGTATTTTCGCAATTCATTAACTAAATTGGCCTTTTTTCGCTTAATTTCATTTGTAGTTAATTTTGGGAAAAATCAGATTACTAGATATAATGAAGTATATTGCATTGTTACAAATAAGTTACAACAGTCTAAGGAGAGGATTTGGTAGACATGAAAAAATTACTTTTTATGATTGCGTTGAGTTCTCTACTCATCTTTGCTTTGTCCGCATGCGGAAGCAGTGATGAAGGAGAAGAGAGTTCTGGCGACTCTAACAACACATCAGATACTTCAGGAGATTCAGGCAAATCCGCTTCTGATTATAATCTAGTAAAGGAAGGTAAATTCACCTTCGCTTCCTCTGGAGAATTTCGTCCGTTCAGCATGACATCGGGCGCGGAAATGACAGGGTTTGATATTGATGTAGCGAATGCTGTAGCCGAACAATTGGGCTTAGAACCTAACCAGCAGAAATTTAAGTTTGCAGCGATTGTGGAAGGGGTAAAATCCGGTCGTTTTGATGCCGCAGTTGCCAGCCATACCATTACACCTGAACGCCAAAAGGAAGTCGATTTCTCGACGCCTTATTACTATTCAGGGGCTCAGGTTTTCACTCGCCCTGGAAGCGATATTAAAAGTCTTGATGATTTAAAAGGCAAAGAGGTTGCAGTATCTAAAGGCTCTACTTACGCGAAGTTTGCACAAGAAGTAACTGATAATGTGAAGACCTATGATAGTGATGTTGTGGCTTTGCAATCCTTGTCTAAAGGCCGACATGATGCGGTTATTACGGACTTCCTTACAGGGAAAGAAGCGAAAGGGCAGGGACTTAAGATTGAAGCGAAAGATATGATTGAAAGAAGTGAACAAGCCATTGCCGTCGCTAAAGGAAATGATAAATTACTTGAAGACATCAATGCCGCTTTAAAAACCCTTCGTGAAGATGGAACTCTTAAAGAAATTAGTGAAAAATATTTTAAAGACGATATCACCACGAAGCCTGAGTAATTTGGTTAATCATTTTCACTAAAGAGCGCGCGTGCAGCGTGCTCTTTTTAAATGGAGAAGGAGTTGAGTTATTTGTATTTGTCAGCTAGTTTCTGGGAGGCACTTATAAATAGTAAGGGAATATTTATAGAAGCTTCAAAAATGACACTTGCTTTAACAGCTGTATCAATTTTTATCGCGATCTTTATCGGGTTGTTTTTTGCCCTTTTAAAAATCTCTGATCTGAAAGTGTTGGGCTGGATCGCAAATGTTTACATTTACATCGTACGCGGGACTCCGTTAATTGTACAAATCTTCGTCTTTTATTATGGACTTACAAGTATTTGGATGATAAGTGGATTTTGGTCCGTGGCACTAGGGCTCGCCTTCCACAATGGTGCTTATATCGCTGAGATATTCCGAGGTTCTATACAATCGATTGGGAAAGGGCAAACGGAAGCTGGCCGTTCTTTAGGTATGAGCAGTTCCTTAACAATGCGCCGGATTATTCTGCCCCAAGCATTTCGTCGGGCATTGCCACCGCTTGGCAACCAGTTTATTATTGGGTTAAAGGACTCTTCTCTAGCAGCCTTTATAGGGGTTTCTGAAATATTTGCGGTAGCCACTACGAGGGGAGCAAACACGTTTGATTACATGACCTGGCTTCTCGTCAGTGCGGTATATTACTTAATTCTAGTGTTCTTGCTGACGATGGTGGTCAGTTTAATTGAGAAGAAAATGTCAATTAGTGATTAACAGAGGGGGACATACAGCTTGGTGAAAAAAAATGAAATGGTACGCGTAGATAAATTAAACAAATCGTTTGGAGATCTTCATGTATTAAAAGATATAGACTTCAACGTGGACGAAAGTGAAGTTGTTGTACTCATAGGAGCGAGTGGTTCAGGAAAGAGTACAATGCTGCGCTGTATCAACTTCTTAGAAATGAAGAACAGTGGAGATATCTTTATTAGAGGGAAAGAAGTAGATCCAAAAAAGGATGATTTGAACAAGGTTAGACAAAAAGTTGGCATGGTATTTCAACATTTTAATCTCTTTCCCCATAAGAACGTGTTGGAGAATGTGATTGAGGCTCCGATACAGGTGAAAGGGCTGGCAAAGGCTGAAGCTGCGAAAGAAGGCAGAGAGCTGCTGGAAAAAGTGGGTCTTGGCGACAAAGCTGACGATTATCCTTCTCGTTTATCCGGCGGTCAGAAACAACGAGTAGCCATTGCCAGGGCTCTTGCCATGAAGCCTGAAGTGATGTTATTTGATGAACCCACCTCTGCATTAGACCCTGAATTGGTAGGTGAAGTGCTGCAAACCATGAAACGGCTCGCCCAGGAAGGGATGACCATGATTGTTGTGACTCATGAAATGGGGTTTGCGCGAGAAGTCGCAGATCGAGTCGTCTATATGCATGATGGGAAAATTGTGGAAACAGGGGAGCCGAACGAGATTTTTGATCATCCTAAGGAAGAAAGAACCCAAGCGTTTCTAAGTTCGATCCTGTAAAACTAAAGACAAGCCGCTCATACAGATAGAGCGGCTTGTCTTACTTTTTACGTATGAGCATATACATACCAATAGCAATAAGTACAATCGGCCAGAATTTCTCCAATAAGATAACGAATTGAGCCATCCAGTGTAACCAGACGGGATTCGCTGCCAACGCAAATACGGCAAGTCCAGTTAAAATAAGGCCAGGAAAGAGACCGGATTTTGTTTTGGTATACCTTAATAAAAAGGAAACTCCAATAATCAACGGGTAAATGGCCCAGTGGTCCACCCAGAAAGAAAAATGCGTTAATCCATGAAAATGAATGCCGAGCAGTAAGAGTAGAGATCCTATGAAAATATTTTGATATTCCTTTGCTGTGTAACTATATATTAGGAAAGCAGCGCCGATAATAATGAGTAAAGTCGGCCATGAGTAATAGGACTGAAAGAGGGAAATACTAAACTGTCGAAGCAAGAAAAAAATCCCAAATCCTACTAGTAAAAATCCAGTGAGCAAATTCTGTTTTTTCATTCTAAACCTCCAGGAACAATCATTACATAAGTCGATTTCTTGCGATATTACGCTGGTTTTGGTATATTACAGACGGATTATCTTTAATTTATATTTATTATTAGAAACTGAAATAGACATCATATAATTTCATCCTATCACAATACTTTCAAAATCTGTTCAAATTTTAACAGAAAGCTTATATGAAATTCATGTTATAATGTACAATATGTAAAAGAGTGAGGACGTTAATTGGGGGTAGATCAAATGCATATTTTAGCTGTTGGTTTAAATTATAAAACAGCCCCTGTGGAAATTAGAGAAAAGCTTACATTTTCTGACGAACACGTGCCGGAGGCGATGCAGCGTCTCAGCGTCCAGAAAAGTGTCCTGGAGAATGTGATTATTTCTACATGTAACCGTACGGAAATCTATGCTGTTGTCGACCAGCTTCATACAGGCAGGTATTATATAAAACAATTTCTTGCTGATTGGTTCAAGCTGGATAAGGAGGATTTTTCTCCATATCTTTCTATTATGGAAGACGACGGGGCAATGGAACATTTAATGAGAGTGACCGCCGGTTTAGATTCCATGGTACTTGGAGAAACGCAGATCCTTGGACAAATGAAGCAGGCATTTAATTTGGCACAGGAGGCCCAAACTACGGGTACAATTTTTAACCAGTTATTTAAACAATCCATTACGAATGCAAAGAAAGCTCATAAGGATACTGAAATTGGTGAAAATGCTGTATCCGTAAGTTATGCAGCTGTTGAACTTGCCCGAAAGATATTTGGTGATTTAGTTCATAAGCATATCGTCATCTTAGGTGCCGGAAAAATGGGTGAATTAGCTGCAAAAAATCTTCAAGGCTCAGGGGTAAAACAAGTCACAGTAGTCAATCGTACGTTATCAAAAGCTGAGGTAGTTGCAGATCAGTTTAATGGACTGGCTACAACGATGGATCATCTAGACGAGGCGTTGATTGATGCTGATATTGTCATTAGCTCTACTGGCGCGAGCGAATATGTGATCTCCAGGGATCGTATGGAGCCTATTCATCGTCAGCGTAAAGGTAAGCCGCTATTTTTAGTGGATATTGCTGTACCGCGGGACTTAGACCCTGCCATGGAAGACTTAGAGAGCGTTTTCCTGTATGACATTGATGATTTACAAGGAATTGTCGATGCAAACCTGGCACGGAGAAAACAGGCTGCTGAACAAATAGACTTGTTGATTGAAGAACAAATCGTGGAATTTAAAGAATGGCTTCAAACCATTGGTGTCGTTCCTGTTATTTCTGCTCTCCGCTCTAAGGCGCTTGGAATCCAGGCAGAAACGATGAAGAGCATTGAGCGAAAAATTCCTGAACTGTCAGAGCGTGAAAAGAAAGTGCTCCGCAAGCATACAAAAAGTATCATAAATCAAATGCTTAAAGAACCGATTCAGCAGGCGAAAGAATTAGCGGCTAAGCCAGATTCTAAAGAAAATCTGGAGTTATTCACTAAGATCTTTGGCATTAGTGAAGAAGTTGAGCAGGAAGTTATGGAACAGGAAAGAAAGAATAGAAGTGCAGTACAGAACGCTGAAGAGGAAACCTCCTTTTCTTCAATCGCCCAGATTGCTAATTCATAAGGGTGGAATTTGTCATGTGGGATTTCAAGTGGATTTATGAACTCGTGCTGTTACTGTACGGTCTTAGTTTAATCGGGTACTTCATAGATTTTATTCAAACCAACCGGAAGGCTAATCGATCCGCCTTCTGGTTACTTAGTGTGGTTTGGCTGCTGCAAACCTTTTTTTTATTGAGTCAGGTTCTTGTTAAAGACAATTTTCCTGTTATGAATATATATGAAGGTCTCTATTTTTACGCATGGATTTTAGTAACCTTTTCTTTATTGATTAACCGGTTATTCCGCGTGGATTTTCTGGTTTTTTTTACAAATGTACTCGGATTTCTCGTGATGCTGCTGCATATTTCCACACGTGCCCAAGCGGATCTTGCTGAGCAAGGCGTCCGTTTGGTGAATGAAATGCTGGTGGTGCATATAAGTCTTGCGCTTATATCTTACGCTTTTTTCACTTTTTCGTTCGTATTTTCGATTATGTATTTGCTGCAGTATCGTTTGCTCAAGCAAAAAAAATGGAATACGAAGCTTTTTAGATTAGGGGATTTAACAAAACTTGATTATTTCTCCTATATAGCTATCATGCTCGGTGTCCCTCTGCTAGTTATAGCTATTATTCTAGGAGTTACCTGGGGATATGTTTCGCCGGACGTTTTTTATTGGTACGATTCTAAAACATTAGGTTCCTTTCTCGTCTTGCTCGTTTATATTATTTATTTAGTTCTAAGGGTGGTAAAGGGATATCAGGGACGTACAATTTCCATATTTAATACGGCTGCATTTTTGTTTTTACTTATTAATTTTCTGCTCTTTGGATCATTATCGAACTTTCATTTTTAAACCTTGAGGAGGATGTATTTTGCGAAAAATCGTCATTGGATCACGAAAAAGCAACCTGGCTATCACTCAGACAGAATGGGTTATCGAACAACTGAAAAATTTGGATCCTTCTTATGAATTTGAAATTAAGCGCATTTCCACGAAAGGGGATCAAATCCTTGATGTTACTTTAAACAAAGTAGGCGGAAAAGGTTTATTTATTAAGGAAATTGAACAGGCGATGTATGATAAAGAAATTGACATGGCTGTTCATAGTATGAAGGATATACCGGGGGAAGTTGCTGAAGGACTGACAGTGGCATCGATTCCTGTGCGAGAAGATCACCGGGATGCTTTTGTCTCTAATGGAAATGTTCTCCTGAAAGATCTTCCAACCGGTTCTGTGGTAGGAACAAGCAGTCTCCGAAGAGGTTCGCAAATTAAGGCAGTCCGACCAGATGTGGAAATCAAATGGATAAGAGGGAATATTGATACACGTTTACGGAAACTGAAGGAAGAAGACTATGACGCCATTATCCTTGCAGCCGCTGGATTAAAAAGAATGGGCTGGGACGATGATCTAGTGACGGAATATCTTGAGCCGGATGTTTGTGTTCCTGCTGTGGGACAAGGAGCCCTTGCTATCCAATGCAGAGAAGATGATGAAGAACTTCGTGACTATCTTATGAAGATCAATCATGAATATACTGCAGTTACGGTTAAAGCTGAACGGAAATTTCTTCAAGACTTGAATGGTGGCTGTCAAGTTCCTATTGGTGGCTATGCTTACCGGAAAGGAAAAGAAATTTTCTTAACTGGTCTGGTGGGCACTCCAGATGGCAAAACCATTTTACAAGAAACGGTTAGCGGTGAAGATCCTCTAGAAGTAGGTAAAGAGGCAGCGAAGCGTTTAAAAGCACAAGGGGCTCAGGAAATTGTGGACCGGGCGAAAGAGGAGTTCGGTCAATAATGACTGCACTTGCAGGGAAACGTATTCTTAATACTAGAGGTAAATCCCAGGCGAAATCCCTGTCCATATTAATAGAACAAGCAGGGGGCAGCACTATTGAAGCCCCTCTGCTCACCTTTCAAAGTCATTCATCAGAAAAAAATGATGATATCATCTCTAAACTTCACGACTATTCCTGGGTTTTTGTGACAAGCTCTAATGGTGTGAAGTTTTTTTTCGATCTATTAATTGAAAGAGAAAAGGTGCTGCCCAAGCAGATCAACTGGGCCGTGGTAGGGAGAAAAACTTCCCGAATACTTGCCGATTATGGCATAATAGCTGATTTTATTCCTGATAAATTCCAAGCTCAGCAGCTGGTAAAAGAATTCTTAAGCATCTATGAAAATCCTGGACGCATTCTTTTTATCCGCGGCAATCAATCTCGGGAAGAAATTCCCCGGATGTTGAAGGAAAAACAGGTGTTTTTTCAAACAATGACTGTTTATGATACGCTACCATTAAAAGATAGTCAGGATCTAATTCATACATGTATCGAGCAAAGTACAGTGGACGCATTAACGTTCACCAGTCCTTCAACGATAGATGCTTTTATTGAGGCGCTCGGCAAGGGAATGAAGAAAGCGCTGAGTTTTCCTTGTTTCTGTATTGGTCCGACAACAGGAGCGAGGGCACGTGAAATGGGATTTAAAGAAATCTATATTCCTGAGCAGTATACCCTCTCCCATATGGTAGACCAAATAATTAATTATTTTTCCAATAAAGGAGATTAATATCATGAAAGAATTAGAGTTTAAACGTCACCGCCGCCTCCGCAGCACAGATAATATGCGTGCGCTAGTGAGAGAAACCCACTTAATTAAAGACGATTTGATTTTCCCTATTTTTGTGCTGGAAGAAAATGATGTTAAGAATGAAGTACCTTCCATGCCGGGAGTTTATCAAGTATCGCTTAATTACTTAACCGAAGAAATGAATGAGCTGGTGAACTTAGGGATCAAATCAGTGATTGTGTTTGGAGTACCCCAGGAAAAAGATGAAGCAGGCAGTGAAGCTTATAACGAAGAAGGCATCGTGCAAAGAGCGATTCGCCAAATCAAGGAAGAAGTCCCTTCACTTACAGTTATAGCGGATACATGCCTATGTCAGTATACTGACCACGGGCACTGCGGAGTGGTGCGTAACGGAGATATTGCGAATGATGAATCTCTTGAACTAATCACGAAAACGGCTATTACTCAAGCTCAGGCGGGAGCAGACATTATTGCTCCGTCTAATATGATGGATGGTTTTGTAGCTGCAATCCGCCAGGGATTAGATGAGGCAGGTTACAGCCAAATTCCTGTCATGAGTTACGCAGTGAAGTATGCTTCAGCTTTTTATGGACCTTTCCGTGATGCTGCGCATAGTACTCCGCAGTTTGGTGACCGTAAAGCTTACCAAATGGACCCGGCCAATCGTCTAGAGGCCATCAGGGAAGCTGAATCAGATGTGGAAGAAGGAGCGGACTTTCTTATCGTGAAACCTTCTCTTGCTTATCTTGATATCATGAGAGAAGTGAAAGACCGCTTTCGTTTGCCGCTGGTGGCTTACAATGTAAGCGGCGAATATGCCATGATTAAAGCTGCTGCCCAAAATGGGTGGGTGGATGAGAAAGCGATTGTACTTGAAAAACTAACAGCCATGAAGCGCGCTGGGGCAGATTTGATTATTACCTACTTTGCCAAAGATGCAGCGAAATGGCTTAGTGAATCTTAATCTTTAGATCGGAAAGGGATGGTAGGAATTGAAAAAATTTGAGCGTTCCATTGAAGCTTACAAAGAAGCCATAAACTTGATGCCAGGGGGAGTAAATTCTCCAGTACGGGCGTTTAACTCTGTAAATATGGATCCTATTTTTATGGAAAGAGGAAAAGGATCTAAAATTTATGATATTGATGGGCATGAGTATATCGATTATGTCTTAAGCTGGGGCCCGCTCATCTTAGGGCATGCAGACGATCGCGTAGTCGAAGCTCTAAAGAAAACAACTGAACTTGGCACAAGTTTCGGTGCACCGACTGAGATCGAAAATAAATTAGCCAAGCTAGTGACTGAACGCGTTCCTTCTATTGAAATGCTTCGAATGGTGAACTCAGGTACAGAAGCTACGATGAGTGCGCTTCGTGTGGCCCGTGGTTATACTGGGCGCGATAAAATCCTGAAGTTTGAAGGGAATTACCATGGTCATGGAGATTCGCTGTTAATTAAAGCAGGATCTGGAGTGGCGACGTTAGGTCTCCCGGATTCTCCAGGCGTTCCTGAATCGATTGCCCAAAATACGATTACAGTACCCTACAACGATTTAGAAAGTGCTCGTTACGTTTTTGAGCAATACGGAGATGATCTTGCGGCCGTTATTATTGAGCCTGTATCAGGTAATATGGGTGTGGTGCCACCAGATGAGAGCTTTCTGCAAGGCTTACGCACTCTCACAGAAGATAATGGCACCGTTCTAATCTTCGATGAAGTGATGACTGGATTTCGGGTAGGTTATAACTGTGCCCAGGGCCACTTTAACGTCACTCCTGATATGACTTGCTTAGGTAAAGTGATCGGCGGAGGACTTCCAGTAGGCGCTTATGGAGGAAGACGAGAGATTATGGAACGTGTAGCGCCTGTAGGTGACATTTATCAAGCGGGAACATTATCTGGAAACCCTCTGGCAATGACTGCTGGCTATGAGACCCTTTCTGCTATGACAGAAGATCAATATGCAAAAATCAGCAAAAAAGTTGACCGTTTAATGGAAGGATTTCAAGGAGCAGCGACAGAAAACAATATTCCATTTACCGTTAACCGTGCCGGATCTATGGTTGGCTTCTTCTTTAATCAGGAGCCGGTTACCAACTTTGAAACTGCCAGTCAATCTAATTTAGAAATGTTTGCGAGTTACTACCGGGGTATGATTGAAGAGGGAATCTTCCTTCCCCCTTCTCAATTTGAAGGGCTTTTTCTGTCTGCGGCTCATTCGGACGAAGATATTGAAAGAACCATTGAAGCAGCGAAGAAAGTATTTGCAACCCTGTAAACTGAAATAAAATATATATTCCATCAGCAAACCCGAACCTCTAGATTGGTTCGGGTTTGCTTTGTTTTACAATAAGTTAGGGTTTCGCCACCCTTTTTGATTTTCGTTATAAAGGATCATTTTTTTCAGGGTTCCCGTCAGCCGTTGTCTCCTTTTCTATGTATATAACCATGCCTCTTGCATAAGTTGTAATAGATGGCTGAGTTTCACCTTATAAGGGAGGGGACGTTAAAATGCAAAATAAAGCATTTTCATTTCAATTAGATGAATCTCTATGGTTTAAGGAAGGACAGGGTGTAAGGGAACTTTTAGGCATTTCCCTGGAACCGGAAATTACTATAGAACAATTGCAAAATGAAGTACGGCTGCTTGGGACCGTTGAATTAACTGGAGAATATCTTCCTGACCAGGAAAGAAATCAATATGAGGAAATTCCCACTGTGCAATCAATAAGAGTCATCAGCGAAGTAGAGAGAGGCGAAGAGGGAGTTCATTATTTTTCTCATTCTTTTCCAGTTGAGATAACGGTTCCGAATGAAAGAGTTCACGATGTAAATACCGTTCTGGTGGAAATAGAAAACTTTGATTATGAATTGCCTGCCACAAACCAATTGCGTCTACAGGCTCAAATGAATATCAATGGAATCCGACAGCCCAAAACCAATGAAATTGCGGATGAAGATGAAACTTTTGATGAATCAACGACCATTGGACCCGTGAATTACCATCCTCAAAATACGCAGGAAAGACCAACCGTAGATCAGCGGGAAACGCCGATTGTTTCATTAAATGATGACCAGTCTCACCAAGGTGCGGATGAAAGCAGTGGTCGGTGGACTTATAAAAAGACGCAGACGTTTAACGAGTTTTTTGGTAAGGAAGAGAAGAACGAAGAAGCTTTCCAGGAACCAGATGAAAGTACAAGCGGCTGGGAAATGAATACAGTCATCGAATCGAGTTCCTCTTCATCTGTTGCTAATAAATCTTCCGCTTCATCTGAAGAGGAGTCTTCAGATGAAAAAGCGAGTGTGCATGGCATTAAGCAAATATTTAAACACTTATTTCCTAATCGAGAAGATTCTTATACTCAAATGAAAATGTACATTGTCCAGGAGGATGAAACGCTGGCAACTATAGCCGAAAGGTATGAAATTTCTTTAAGCAAATTAGAGAAGATGAATGCAAATCGAGAAAGTATCTCTCCTGGACAAATCGTGTACATTCCCAGCTAAATCCATTTCAAGTGAAAGGCAAGGTAAAGGCCGATAATAATGCCTGTTAAAAAAACGTCTATCGTTGTAGGTAGAAATATGGTGCGGAGCAGCTGGTAGATCATAATCGGTAAGAGCGCTGTTTCGATGAGAAATAACCAGTATCTGCACCATGGAGGTAAACGGTATCTGTAAAATCTGCTCATTTCTTTCACCTCCTTTCATGTTAGGAACCGCCTATTTTTTTAAAAACAGTTGACTAAAATAGTGAATTCTATATACAATATGTAATAGAACTCCTATACGTGAAATGCCAGGAAAGGGAAGAGTATATGATCAACTCCTTTAGAGAGGAAAACAATTGCTGAAAGTTTTCCAGGTTTGTTGGTTGTAGAAGGTCGCCCTGGATGCGCAGCTTCTTTGAAAGGATAACAGTAGAAGAAGCCGGTTAGAAGCCGTTAATAATTTTAAGTGTGCAGAATAAGTATATGCTGCAAATTAAGGTGGTACCACGGAAATCAATCCCTTTCGTCCTTTATTGGATGGAAGGGATTTTTTGTATTTTTAAAAGACTAAAAGGAGGAAGATCAAAATGAAGGAAACAGATCTTTCAATGCCGACCAAATATGATCCAGCAGCCGTTGAAAAGGATCGCTATCAATATTGGATAGACGGGAAGTTCTTTGAAGCAGAAGGAGATACGAAGAAAGAACCTTATACCGTAGTGATTCCGCCGCCTAATGTAACGGGTAAGCTCCATTTAGGCCATGCCTGGGATACAACGCTGCAGGATATACTTACTCGAGTAAAGCGAATGCAGGGCTATGACGTACTTTGGCTGCCTGGAATGGACCATGCGGGCATCGCTACTCAAGCCAAAGTAGAAGGGAAATTAAAAGAACAAGGTCAGTCCAGACACGAACTGGGGCGTGAAAAATTCCTGGAGAAATCCTGGGAATGGAAAGAAGAGTATGCTCAATTCATTCGTACGCAATGGGAAAAGATGGGGCTCGGACTCGATTATTCTCGTGAGCGCTTTACGCTGGACGAAGGACTTTCTGAGGCTGTTAAAGAAGTTTTCGTTAAATTGTATGAGAAAGATTTAATTTATCGCGGCGAATACATCATCAATTGGGATCCAGCTACACAAACAGCTCTATCTGATATTGAAGTGGAATATCAGGATATCCAAGGCGCTTTTTACCACATGCGTTACCCAATTAAAGACGAAGATGGATTCATAGAAATTGCTACTACTCGTCCCGAAACGATGCTTGGAGATACCGCCATTGCTGTTCACCCTAAAGATGAGCGATACCAGCATTTAATTGGGAAAAAAGCTATTTTGCCGATTATCGGCAGGGAGATTGAAATTGTGGCGGATGATTATGTAGAGATGGAGTTTGGTTCTGGAGCCGTGAAGATCACTCCAGCTCATGATCCTAATGACTTCGAAATTGGTAACCGTCATAATCTAGAGCGGATTCTTGTCATGAATGAAGATGGAACCATGAATGAGAACGCAGGGAAATATCAAGGGATGGATCGGTTTGAATGCCGTAAGCAGATTATCCAGGATCTTCAAGAGCAAGGTGTGTTATTTAACATAGAAGATCATCTGCATTCTGTAGGGCATTCTGAGCGAAGCGGAGCAGTAGTAGAACCTTACCTTTCTACGCAATGGTTTGTTAATATGGAGCCGCTGGCCAAAGCTGCCGTTGATTTGCAAAGCTCCGAGGACAAAGTTAGTTTTGTACCTGACCGCTTTGAGAAAACATATTTAAACTGGATGGAGAATATTCGAGATTGGTGTATTTCTCGACAGCTTTGGTGGGGTCACAGAATTCCTGCCTGGTATCATAAAGAAACAGGAGAAATTCATGTTGGCAAGGAAGCACCGGCAGATGTTGAAAATTGGGAACAGGACGAAGATGTATTAGATACCTGGTTCTCTTCAGCGCTCTGGCCGTTTTCCACATTAGGATGGCCGGATCTTGATCAGGAAGACTTTAAGAAGTACTTCCCGACCAACGTTCTTGTCACAGGGTATGACATCATTTTCTTCTGGGTTAGCCGAATGATTTTCCAATCGGTTGAATTTACAGGCGAACGGCCATTTGAAGATGTGCTGATCCATGGCCTGGTGAGAGATGCTGATGGAAGGAAAATGAGTAAGTCACTAGGGAATGGTGTAGATCCGATGGATGTTATTGATAAATATGGAGCGGACTCCCTCCGTTACTTTTTATCAACGGGGTCCTCACCCGGACAGGATTTACGTTTTCAGTGGGAAAAAGTAGAATCCACATGGAATTTCGCCAATAAGATATGGAATGCTTCCAGATTTGCTTTAATGAATATGGGAGACCTTGAATTTAAAAACATTGATATCTCTGGGGAAAAGTCGGTAGCAGATGAGTGGATTCTCACCCGATTGAATCAAACAATAGAACAAGTAACGAAAAATATTGACCGCTACGAATTTGGAGAAGCAGGACGTCATTTGTATAACTTCATTTGGGATGAATTCTGTGATTGGTATATTGAAATGGCAAAGATTCCGCTTTATGGAGAGGATGAAGCAAGAATTCACACGACTCGTTCTATTCTTGCCTATTCGCTGGATCAAATCATGCGGATGCTTCATCCATTCATGCCGTTTATTACAGAAGAAATTTGGCAGCACCTTCCTCATGAAGGAGAATCAATTACGCAGGCATCCTGGCCGGTAGTCCGAGATGAATTCCATAACGAGCAAGCCGTTCAAGAAATGGAACGACTTGTATCCATAATCAGGTCTGTCCGCAATATACGCTCTGAAGTTGACACTCCGATGTCTAAGCAAATCCAATTGCTGATTCAGGCGAAAGACGAAGAAGTAGTGAAAGAGCTGGAGAAGAACAGAAGCTATCTAGAACGTTTCTGTAATCCAAGTGAGTTAAGCATCGCCATCGATCTGCAGGCACCGGAAAAAGCGATGTCAGCAGTCGTAACCGGAGCAGAGCTCTTCTTGCCGCTTGCAGGATTGATTAACATTGACGATGAAATTAAACGGCTGGAAAAAGAGCGAGATAAATGGAACCAAGAAGTTACTAGAGTTCAAAAGAAACTGGCCAATGAAGGATTCGTGAAAAAGGCTCCTGAACATGTGGTCGAGGAAGAACGGACAAAAGAAACGGACTATCTAGATAAACGGAATAAAGTGGAAGCAAGAATTAAAGAATTAAAAGCATAACTGGATGATGGAGGGTATTCACAAGGAATACTCTCCTCTTTTTGAAAAGAGGGAATGGTCGTGTTGAATTATAAAGATGCACTCGAATGGATTCATTCACGAGAGAAATTTAAAGTTAAACCTGGGTTAAAACGCATGAGCTGGATGATGGAAAAGCTTGGGCGTCCCGAATTAAAGTTTGAAGCGGTTCATGTGGCTGGAACGAATGGAAAAGGCTCTACCGTCTCTTTCCTCAGACACTTATTACAGGAGCAAGGATACCGAATAGGGACATTTACTTCTCCTTACATTATCCGTTTTAATGAAAGAATCAGCCTTAATGGGGAACCTATTAGTGACCAGGAACTTGCAGCGCTGACAGAGAAAATCAGACCGTTAGCAGAGGAACTGGGAAGAATGCCTCTAGGAGAACCCACGGAATTCGAAATCATTACAGCAATGGCAATGCTTTATTTCGCAGATAGCAAGCTAGACTATGTGATTTTCGAAACGGGTCTTGGCGGGAGGTATGATTCTACAAATATCATACAACCTATAATTTCAGTGATTACGAACATTGGCAAAGATCATGTCAATATACTGGGAAATACCTATGAAGAAATAGCTGTAGAGAAAGCTGGTATTATTAAATCCCGGACGCCCGTGATCTCAGGGGTACAGCAGCCGGAAGCGAAGTCGGTTATTGGATCTAAAGCACGGGAAATGCAGGCTCCTTTAACAGTACTCTATAAAGACTTTTATGTTAATCATTTAAACAGTTCAGCTCAAGGCGAGCACTTTTACTTTTACAACAAGGACTTTCATTCGGAAGAATTGCTATCTTCTATGATGGGTGCTCATCAAGTAGAGAACGCCTCTCTGGCTTTACAGACGGTTGAAGTGATGAAACAAATGGGAAAGATAGTGGATCGATCCCGATATAAGGAAGGCATTCATCGAACTTCCTGGCCGGCAAGGTTTGAAATTATAGAAGAAAATCCAGCAATTATTATTGATGGGGCGCATAACGTAGAGGGAACTTTAGCTCTCGTAAACACACTGAAAAACCATTACAAAGGGAAAAAAATATTTTTACTCTATGCTGCACTTGAAGATAAGCCCGTAACGGAAATGCTGGAACAGCTTAAAGAAGTAATTGATGAAGCATGGTTTACTTCCTTTGATTTTCCCAGAGCCCTTACTGGAGAAGAGCTGTGCAGCCATTCCCCGCTGCCTTACTCACATGTTTCTGAAAACCCATGTGAAGCAATAGAGAGTATTATCCCTAACTTACACAAGGAAGATGTATTTCTAATTACAGGTTCTTTATACTTTATTTCTAAAATTAGGGAATATTTTGAATCTAACGAACGACTATGATAATATTATAACTATCTGAATTTTCTAATCATATTTTGAAGCAAGTGTTATAGCGGTGTTTGTGAAACGGGGTGCGGAAATGACGAAGCAAAAAAAGCTTGTCATTTGGTTCGTATGGCTGTTGGTTTGGCCTGCTGGTCTTGGACTACTTTATTTTAATATGGAACCGCCTTTTCATGGGAATGAAATAGATATTATATCCTTTGCATTATTAGCTGGAATAGTAGCCCTGTTTCCACTGCTTGCAGGGGACCATCCTGTCTTTTTCACCCATGGCATTAGTCTTGCTGTTTTTTTATATTTTGGATTAGTAACCGAACTGGTCATTACGCAGTTAGCCATCCTCTTTTTATTTATGAAGGTGCGTATTGAAAAATCGCAAATTCACCGCCTGCCGATTAATTTGCTTATGTTTCTGGTTCTATCCATTGGCAGTGCCTTTGTTTATCATCTTTTAGGTGGAGAGCATGGTAAGGATGCCATCGATACGATTGAGGATGTCATCCCCTTAATGGCTTACGTTCTTTTTCAATTCATTATGAATCACTGCTTTATTAAGATGATAAGTAAATATCTTTACCACAAACAAGTGAAATGGGTAGACCGGGGAAGTATCTGGGAAGTGGTTACTACCATTCTAGTCACTCCTGTTGGTTTAGTGTTGTATGCTGTATATACAGATATCGGTTTGGATGCTGTCTTTTTAGTCGGCCTGCCGTTTATTTTTATTTCAGGCATACTTATGCTTTATCATAACAGCAGACAAGTTAACGTTTACCTGCAGAGAACGAGTGAGATTGGTCAGGAGCTTACAGGCAAGCTAGGCGTGACCCAGGTCCTTGATTTGTTTGTAGAAAGAATATCTCATCTGCTACCTATTGACTATTTGTATGTTTTTGATGTCGTTTCAGCGGACAAGCTGCAGCTAATCCGCTACTTTGACCGCAGCGGAGATACTAAATTTAATACGATCGAGTTAAGGAAAGGCACAAGCATCAGTGGGGATACTTGGAAAACCGGTCAAAACAAAGACTATAGGAAAAAAATGCAATGGGAGCACTTGGAAAATGAATACACTCCTGGAAAAGCAGAGAGTGTAGTTTCCATTGCCATTGAAAGAAATAAAGAAATAGTTGGCGTTCTCACTCTCTACTCGCTTAAAAAAAGGGCGTTCATGCGATACCAATTTATGATTTTAAATATCCTTGCTAACTATCTTGCCGTTGCCATGGAAAACGCCAGACATTATGAAAAGACAAAAGCGGAAAGTGAACGGTGTTCTTTAACCGGGCTTTATAATTACCGTTACTTTGAGAATTACTTACAACGTACTTTTGATCAGTGGCGGACAAAGAATTATTCCTCTCCTATTTCGCTTATTCTTGTGGATATTGACCATTTTAAACAAATCAATGATTCTTATGGTCATGAGAGTGGAAATGAAATATTACGTATGCTTGCAAAAAGGCTGGAGAACCACCTGGAAGGTAAAGGACTGATAGCAAGATATGGCGGGGAGGAATTTGTTATTTTACTGCCTGATTTTCCCTTAGCAGAAGCCGTGAAGACAGCAGAAAGTCTGTTAGGCGCTATAAAAGCAGATCCCTTTCTATCTTTCGACCACATTCTGCCTCGGAAGACTCCTCAGCTTATCTCACTTACTGCCAGCATGGGGGTCGCAAGTTATCCGGAGCATTGTGAAGGGCCGCTTGGGTTAGTTCGTCATGCCGATCGGGCTATGTACATCGGAGCTAAGCAAAAGGGAAGAAACCGCGTCGCAAGCTATGACAACATAAAACAGGGAGCAGAATGATTATTCATGCTGCTCCCTGTTTTTGTTTTTAATTAAATAATGTACACTCACTGCCTTCACGTATAGTGTGAGGACCATGAATATGTTCCTTGCCGACGACTTTCCCTTTTGCACAGATAAGCTCATTTTCGTTGTCGTTCCATCCCACTGTGTTGTGGAAGATGATATCTCCAGCGGAAGCGATTACGGTCTGGTTTTGAAAGTAAGCCGGGCCCTCAAATGTAATGTTTCCGTAGGCCATAATCATAGATGACCCATTTACAGTCGCCTTAGAGGAAATAACAACATTCTTTCCAATGGTAATTCTGCTGTTGTTTTCCATAACTAAGGAGTCTTTGACCAGCAGGTTTCCCGATACCGTTAATTCTGCATTGGAATAGGTTTTTAAGCTTTTATTAAATATCGCATCTTTATTAATAGAAAGGCGGGTAGTATTTCCAATTAAGAAGTGATCATTTGCGAATAGATAACCCTCACTATTGATCGTTCCACTCGAGTTTATGGAAGTGGAACGATCAAAGCGCAGACTCCCTTTCGCTTGAATTAGAAAATCATTATACAGGTTAGTCTGTTGTTTAAAGTATATATTATAGCCCTCGATCGTGTTCTGATCTTTTTGTCCATAAGTTGTAAAGTTCCCCTGGAATAATATATTTCCTGTAACGGAAAAGAGAGAATTATCAACAACAGTGTCGCTTCGATTATAAAAATTCTCTCCGATATTCAAGTTCGCATTTCTAACCGTCATTCCCTCTAAAGAAAGTACGCTTCTGTCGAAATCTGCACGTTCGCAAACACCTCCCCAATTAGCAAATGTTGTCCGGTAAAACTTACTTGCCCCGGAATAGCTGCAATTCGGAGGCTTAGGCGTAACTTCTGTATAAGGGAGCCCGTCACTTTCTTGAACCGTATCGAACTCTTCACTTGAAGTGAAGATGTGTAATCCGTTGTCGTCGTTATTATCCCCTTTAGAATCTCCACCGGATAATTCCAGTTCCTCCGCCGTTTGACTGGGTATAATGGTAGATATTTGATAACTTTGTGATGGGTTTTTTTCCTTCGTAGATGTTGTAATAGCAACTGATATAGGACTTTCAGCGGAAGTTTTTATACAATTTTCTGATTCATTTAATGTATTTTTGCCGTTTTCTATGTATAATTTACTTATTAAGAAATTGTCGAAAGTGAGTAGATTTTCATGGTTAATCGTTAATTCAGTCGGAGAATCCAGGCAGATATTTGCCGGCCTTTGGTTTGTTTTTTCGCGAATTGCGGTGAGCAGGAGATTGGTTTCCTGTTTCAATTGGACATTGTCTTCCACTGTACCACTGGCATGCATGGACTGGGCAAGTACACTCACTGTAATCGCTGCTACTATGCCAAAAAGGGCGAGAGCGGTTAGCAATTCGATTAACGTTACTCCTTTATTATTTAAGAGTTTATTCACAAACATGCCTCCTTTTAAACAAAATCTATAATAGTGGTGTTGATATGTATAAAGAACAAACAGGGATGACTTTAGTCGAAATACTAGCTGCTCTCTCCCTATTAAGTATTGTTATCATGATATTTCTTGCTGTTTTTGGGAAATACGCACTGTTTGCCGATCGAGTAGAAAATGAACTTGATGCTATTCACCTTGCTGAAGAAATCGGGTACTATACAGGTTCCATGACTGAAACTTATCAGAACATGGGCAGTAACATTCCTCCTTGCAGCCAGGCAGCTGCGCTTGACCTGGATTACATAATACAGCCGCAAAATGCTAGGTCAGAAGTCATGCAGGCGGGTAAGTGGGAATTAGATGATTCTCATCGATTATATTATACCTCTGCCCAAAATCAAACCTATTACCCAGTAGTAAAGTATTGTCAAAGTACGAATGAAAGTGACTTAGTCGTGCGCCTGCACACAGAAATCTATCAACTATTAAAGGATGGAACCGAAAAATTCATCACGGAAACGTACCATTATATTCCTGAAACCGGAGAGTCATCATGAGCCGTTTAAAAAATGAAAATGGAGCGGCACTTGTATTCGTGCTATTTGTAATTGTGGTGGTGGGTCTCCTTACGACGGTTATTGCTTTTCAAATTACCTCAACTGGTAAACAAGTAGCTGTTTCTCAACAAACGGTGCAGGCAGAAGATTTAGCAGCCATGGGAAAAGAATTGCTTATTCAAAGTATCGAAAAAATAAATTCACAGCATTCAACTCAAGAAGAAGTACAAAATGCGATACAGCAAGAATGGGGAAGACCGGTGGTAATGATTATGGAAAGTAAAGACTCAGTAACTCATTCGTATCAAGTAAAGGCTTCTTTAACTAATGACTTGGCCAATCACAAACTCACTATTCATTATGAGAGCACGGGGGCAGCTGGAGATAGAGATAAGCTGCTTCAGGGTGAAGTCATTTTAGATTTTTCGCAAACGGAAGAAAGCACGAGGTGAGGCTTGCTCCAATGAGGCGACTATTACATAGGATTCAGAAACATTTTTTTGGAGGAAGCTGGCGAAAGGAGTCGATTCTATGAAATTTATTTTTTTACTTATATCTTCTCTGCTGCTTTTTCCAATCATGAAAAAGTACGGAAAATATCTTTCAAGGAGAAGTAAATATTTGCTTGGTTCTGCAGCCTTTTTATCTGCGTTAATGATTGAGCTAAGCACATTCTCGTTCGCTGTCTGGCAGTCCATTGTACTGGGGATATCCATAGTGATTTTATCTTACGTCCTGGTGAGACCTCGTTTAATAGTAGTTGATATTGATAAAAAAGGAGAAGATGCAGGGCAAGATTCTCTGATTACGCCACCAATGAAAATAATGGAAACCGTGAAGGACAGGAATCAAGTCTCTGAAGCTCTGGAAGCTGCAGAGACTTCTCCGAAAATATCAGAAGAAGAACCAGAAGCTGCTGTTGAACCCTCATTAAATCAAACGGTTTCATTACCTGCTGAAGGTTTGAACACAGACATAGAAGATCGTTGGCAGGTAGGTGTTGAGCCAGAGGACATAGAAGACGAATTACTTAAAGCTCGTAAAGATCTCTCCCTTGTACCTTCTAACAGGGAGGCGGCAGAAGAACCACTTGTAAGCAAAGAGGAATGGTATGGAGAGGAACTAGAACTTGTCTCTAATCGGACGGCGTCTGGCCATCGATACCAGCATGATAAGGATTCACCTGAAATAGAAATGGACGAATTTGAAATTCCTGAAATGGATTTTGAACAATAAGGAGCGGCTGATAGAATGAGCGATCTGAAAGGAGCAGGATTATTAACAGGAATGGTAGTTTTTATGCTGCTCTTTACTTATGGCGGCGTGTTTGGGTGGGAGCTTGCATTTGGAGAGGCAAAGGTATATGCACCCAACACAGCCGTTAGCGGGGAAATAATTGAAGGTTTGACGGAAGATCAGGCAGAGAGCCGTTTAGAAAAGCAGGTGAATAATTGGAAACAGGAAACCTCCTTGCAGTTGGTTCTTCCTGAAGAAACTGTAGAAATAAGCTCTGAGAATTTTCGTTTTCATATCCCGCAGACGATAGCAAATGTGAGCAATGGAGACGCACAAAATATCCAAGTCACTCTTGCCCCTATTTTTGCTCAAGCTCTTACCGAGCATTTATCTGACCAAGTGAACAGTAAGCTACAGCTGGAAAAACTAAAAGAAAAATTACTATCCGATGCCGGACGGTTGAAAAGCGGTCCTCTGACTTATTCAATCTACAACTTTATTCCTGCAGGCATTAAATCTTTATATGAAACCCAATCCAGTTTCTCCATCACTAGCAATGATCGAGGACAATTAGAAGACTATGTAAGTGAATTGAAAGAAGTAACGCTTAAACCAAATCAGGATTTTTCGTTGCTTAAGACCATCAAACAAGCAGCTGTAGTTATAGATAAACGGACTTTAAACCAATTAGCCACCGTCCTTTACGGAGCTGTACTGGATACAAATCTGGTGATTAAAGAACGTCATATTAGTGAAAATCTTCCTTCCTATGCCGACTACGGGAGAGAAGCTAGTGTGGATATTACCAATAATCAGGATTTAATCTTTACTAATCCTAATCCATCACCGCTTATTTTGTCCTTCTCCATGAATGGTTCGACTGTGGAGGCAGAAATTTCTGGTTATCCTCTGCAGCATAGTTATCATAGTGTGATCGAAGGAAGTAAGGAAATATCTGAACGGATCGTTGTCCATTTATCATCCTTTGTACCTGAAGGGGACATCCAGGTGAAACAAAAAGGAGCTCCAGGGAAAAGTGTGGAGGTTTTTAGAGAGACGGAAGATCAAAAAGTAAAAATATCCACAGATTATTACCCGCCTAATGACCGGGTAGAACTGCGGCATGGGGTGGAAGGCGAAGGGAACTCAGCTTCCTCAAGTACGGATCCGAAGAGCTCCTCTCAGGATTCCAGCAGTTTATCCAATAGCAGTAACGAAACGGACTCTTGGGATGCTCAGGATGAAGAGAAGAAACATAAGCTTCCGCCAATCTGGGAAGGCGAGTATGATAAGAACCCAATACAAAAGTAGGGAAGGAGGGTGAATGGAATGCAGAGAAAAAGACTCGGCGATATTTTAAAGGACGCAGGGCTCGTATCTGAAGTAGAAATTAAAGAAACTTTAACAAGTAAGAAAGCACAGCAAAAGCTGGGGGATGCTCTTCTTGAACGTGGACTGATCACCGAACAGCAGCTGATTGAAGTATTAGAATTTCAATTAGGGGTCCCGCATGTTTCGCTTTACCGATACCCCGTAGACACGAATTTGCTGAATTTAGTAACCAAGGACTTTGCCATCCGCAACCATGTGATGCCGCTTAAAAGAGAAGACAACCAGCTGACAATGGCCATGAACGACCCGATGGATTACTATACCATTGATGATTTGCAAATTTCGACGGGCTTTCAAATCGCTCCTGTTATTGCTAAAAAGGACGAAATTATTCAAACCATTAATAAATATTACAATATAAGAGATGCCGAGGATCCAGAACCGAATATAGACCCGGAGGAAGCACCCATTATCAAACTAGTAAACCAGATTTTGCAGACGGGTGTGCAAATGAGAGCGAGTGATGTCCATATTGACCCCCAGGAAACTAAGGTCTACATACGTTATCGAGTAGATGGTTTGTTAAGGACAGAAAGGTCGGTTCGCAAACCGATGCAAAACTCTTTGATCGCACGAATCAAAATTATGGCAAATCTTAACATTACTGAAAACCGATTACCTCAGGATGGCCGAATAAAAACGAGTATTAACTCTGTCCCTGTAGACTTAAGAATTTCCACACTGCCAACCGTGTTTGGAGAGAAAATTGTCATTCGGATACTGGATTTAGGCAGTTTACTTAATCGTTTATCGGAACTTGGTTTTAACAAAATAAATTTCCAGCGGTATATGGGTATGATTGAACAGCCTTCCGGTTTGATACTTATTACTGGTCCAACGGGCTCTGGGAAGTCTTCTACCTTATATGCTTCGTTAAATCACTTAAATACTGAAAACCAGAATATTATCACGATCGAGGACCCTGTGGAGTATCAGATTGAGGGGATTAATCAAGTACAGGTCAACCATTCAGCTGGACTTACTTTTTCAAGAGGGCTGCGCTCGATTTTAAGACAGGATCCGGATGTGGTCATGGTTGGAGAGATTAGAGACTCCGAAACTGCAGAAATTGCAGTTCGTGCTTCCCTGACAGGTCATTTAGTTTTATCAACTCTGCATACCAATAATGCAATCGCTACGATACCTCGGTTGATTGATATGGATATAGAGCCATACCTGGTGGTTTCATCGTTATCGGGCATAGTAGCTCAGCGTCTAGTTCGGAAGATTTGCCGTGATTGTAAAGAAGCGAGAGAACCGGCACAAATGGAACAGGAGTTATTTGAAAAACGCGGTCTTGCTATTGAAAAAGTGTATAAAGGAAAAGGGTGCAGCAATTGCCAGAACACTGGTTACAGAGGGAGAATGGCGATCCAGGAGATCCTTGTCATTGATGACGAAATCCGAAATATGATGTTGAATAATCAGGCAATCGCAAATATTCGCAAGTACGCATGGGAACAGGGAATGATTTTTCTTATGGATGATGGTTTATTGAAGGTGAAGCGAGGCTTGACCACTATAGAAGAGATTTTAAGGGTGACTAAGAACGATTAGCAAGGGGTGATGGGAGATGAAAGACAGGTTTGATCACTTATTAACAGCTGCATATAAGTTAGAAGCTTCGGATGTTCATTTAACGGTAGGCGTAGCCCCCATTTTCAGATTGAATGGAGAATTAAAGCAATACGGGAAAGAAATCTTGAAACCAGAGCAAGTGGAGGATATGGCGAAAGCGATTTTATCTGAGGTGCTTTGGAATCAGTTTAAGGAGCTTGGGGAGATTGATTTTTCCTATGGAATTCCGGGAATATCAAGATTTCGAATAAATGCCTATCATCAGCGGAATTGTATTTCAATGGCTATTCGAATCGTGCCAACTGAGATCCCTTCTTTAGAGGAATTACATATGCCCGAAGTTTTAAAGTCGATTGCAGCGGCCCAACAGGGTCTTGTGCTCGTCACGGGGCCCACGGGCAGCGGAAAGAGCACGACTTTAGCAGCTATGATCGATTATATGAATCATCATATGCGCAGGCATGTGATCACTTTAGAAGATCCGATCGAGTATTTGCATTCCCATAACTATTGCATTATTGACCAGCGTGAAATAGGTTTTGATACGCAAAATTTTCAAAATGGGCTGAGAGCCTGTCTCCGTCAGGATCCAGATGTTATCTTAGTCGGAGAAATGCGTGATTTAGAAACGATATCAACCGCCATCACTGCAGCAGAAACGGGGCACTTGGTGCTTGGAACGCTTCATACAACCTCTGCTGCTGCTACCATGGATCGGATGATTGACGTGTTCCCGCCTGCTCAGCAGCCTCAAGTGAGGGTTCAGCTGGCCACCGTATTGCAGGCGATTCTTTCTCAGAGGTTGTTTCAAACGAAGGACCGGAAATCACGGAGGGCGGCCACTGAGTTGTTAATCAATACGTCAGCTATTAAGAATTTAATTAGAAATGAAAAAATCTACCAAATTCAAAATGTGATGCAGACAGCGAAAGCAGATCGAATGCATACCCTTGAAATGTCCATTAAAGAATTGTTGGATCAGGGCGTAATTATGGAAGAAGCGGCTCAATCGTATTTAGAGAGAAGAGACATGTAATGGCCTACTACGAGTATAAAGGAAGAGATACGCGTGGCAGACTGAAACAGGGCAGGATTAAAGCGGCAAGTAAAAAAGAAGCCGAAATTCACTTGAAAGAAACCGGGATTATGCCCCGGCAGGTCCAGGAATTAACTAGTTTTCTATATAAAGACCTATCGATTGGAAGTGGAGTGAAAAATAAAGATTTCGTGATCTATTTACGACAGTTTGCAACGCTCATTGACTCAGGTATTTCCTTAATAGAGGCCACTTACATATTAAGTGAACAAACGAGCAGTAAAAAACTGGGTCAAACTCTGAGAAGCATTGCTTTAGATTTAGAAGCGGGTCAGGCATTTTCCTTTGCTTCGGATAAACATCAGAAAGTTTTCCCTTCTATGTTTGTGAATATGGTTAGGGCAGGAGAAGCTGGGGGTAATCTCGACGAAATTTTAGGGAGAATGGCCGACTATTATGAAAAACAGCACCTCACCAGGCAAAAAGTTATTTCTGCCCTTTCTTATCCAATGGTGGTCGGGGCTATTGCTCTTGTGATTGTTATTTTTATGCTAAGTTTTGTTGTTCCCAGGTTTGCAGATATGTTTGTTTCTTTCGGGAGTGAGATTCCATTATTTACCCGTATGATTTTGCAGATGGGGCAGTTCTTTGGAAGCTTCTGGTGGCTTTTTTTCCTAGTGCCATTAGCCCTCTATTTCTCTTACCGTTACAGTCGTCAGTTCCCTGCTGCAGTCTACCGAATCGACGAACTGAAAATGCGGCTGCCTATTTTTGGAACGCTTATCCAAAAGTCGGCCTTAGCCAGGATGACGAGGACACTAAGTTCTTTATTCAATAGTTCGGTCCCCATTCTTGAAGCGGTTCAAATAACGGAAAGAATCGTTAGTAATAAAGTAATCGAAGGCGTACTGCAGCAAACAAGATTGTCTCTTGAGAAAGGGGAGTCGATGGCAGCGCCAATGATCAACCATTGGGCATTTCCTTCTTTAGTCACCCAGATGATCGTCGTAGGAGAAAAAACAGGGGCCCTCGATCAAATGTTGAACAAAGCAGCAGATTTTTATGAACAAGATATTGAGCAGGCGGCAGATCGTATCAAAACATTGATAGAACCGATCATGATCGTTATTCTCGCCATTATAGTCGGAGGGATCGTCTGCGCAATTGCTATCCCTATGTTTGCGATCTTTGACAAAATACAGTGAGTTGACAAAATTGAAATGTTTATTATAGTGAACAATGAGGGTAGTTAGTAGAATGGGATCACAACCTTAGTATTAGTTCTTTCGGTCTGGATACATAAGATTGTATGAAACCACGAACAGTCAGTTGGCTTGCGCACTCAGCTTAGGGAATTAGAGGGTCTTTTTTTAAAATTAAATGTGAATGGAGAGAGTCTATGTTTAACAAATTTTTGAAACAAGTGAAGAATGCTAAAGGGTTTACTTTAGTTGAGCTTCTAGCTGTAATTGTTATTTTAGGAATCATCGCTGCTATTGCCGTACCTAGTGTATCTGGAGTGATCGCTAAGTCGAAGAAGGATGCCACGGTGAGTAATGCAGAGCAGTTGATTGAAGGAGCACGTTTATTAGTTACCACCGATAACG
Source organism: uncultured Bacillaceae bacterium (assembly GCA_963739045.1). Lineage (GTDB taxonomy): Bacteria > Bacillota > Bacilli > Bacillales > Halobacillaceae > Halobacillus_B. The sequence continues at coordinate 798,793 of CAVTYY010000004.1, forward strand.
TCGATGTGTCTGACGGAGTGGATATCAATGTATACAGTAAAGGTGAAAATCAATATGGGTTGGAAGAAGAAGGCTTTATCGAAGACGGGCTGGTAGATACTGCTGGGGAACCTTATAAGGATGCAAGCCATGTTCATATTGAAGAAGATGATAATGGAAAAGTCATTTATTCTGTGTATTTACTAGGTTCAAAATATCAAATTGGTACTAGTGGTAGCTTAGTAGCAAGAGAAGAATTAAAAAGAGAAAACGTAGATAAAGTTTCTGAATAGAAATTATAAAAAGAGGCAGGGTCAACAATAGAACGGTTGAAGAAAAAGCCGAACTTTCGAATAGTAGTAAAATAGTGTTGCAGCGGAGTAGATTGAAGAAACGTGACTTCATTTGGAGCTTTATACCGAAAACCCGAACCAAAGGTTCGGGTTTTCGGTGAAATGAATTTCTTTATTCAGACCTTATTTATTTTACATAGGAGATACCCAATATGCATACGTGGATTGCCAGTGGATTATTTATTTACGGCCTTATTTTAGGCTCCTTTTTCAATGTGGTAGGTCTTCGTGTTCCTAAAAAGGAGCTATTCAAAGAACAGCGGTCCTATTGCCCCAGCTGCAAAGAGTCTCTTCAATGGTATGAGCTTATCCCGGTGATTTCATTTGTAATTCAATCGGGCCGCTGCCGTCATTGCCGGGGAAATATTTCTAAGCTGTATCCGGTGATGGAGCTTTTCTCTGGGATTATGTTCTCTTCTTGCTACCTGGTGTTTGGCTGGAGCTTTGACTTGTTGTTAGCTTTACTGCTTATGTCTTTGTTTCATATTATAATTGTTAGTGATCTATCATATATGGTCATCCCCGACAAGGTTCTGCTTTTCTTCTTTATCCTGCTGCTCAGCTACAGGGTTTTATTTCCATTAACCCCTTTCTGGGCACCGCTTATTGGAGGGTTCGTTGGGATCGCGGGTACTGCACTCATAATCCTCGCAAGCCGGGGAGGTATGGGAGGCGGAGATATGAAGTTATTTGGTTTAATCGGGTTTGCCTTGGGGCTGAAGTTACTGATTGTGACTTTTTTTCTTGCTACTCTCATAGGAACGCTGATTAGTGGTTCGCTGCTTTGGTCAGGCAAGATGTCGCGAAAACAACCGATCCCCTTTGGTCCCTTTATCGTGCTTGGGGCGATAATTGCTCTCTTCTCAGGCAAGCTATTAATAGAATGGTATCTTACTAGTTTCTTTTAGTACAGGAGGCTTTACTTTGTTTGGAATGAAAAATAAAATACGCCTGCACGTAGTTATTAAGGATCACTGCATCCGTTATGCGTTCTCAACACATACTTCTCCTCAGCAGTTGACAGCATACGGAGAAGTATTTCTTCCTAGAGACTTAATTAAAGAAGGAGTCATTCAGGATGCCAGACGGTTCGAAATGCAGATGGAAGATATTTTATGGAAACACAAAATGAGAAAGGCCTCTCTTTTTTTTACCGTTCCTGATGCTTCGGCGATTATCCGTGTTCACATTGTACCGGGGACTTTAAAACAAGAGGAGGTTAAAGGTTACCTTTATCAGCAAATTGGTGAAAGCCTTCATCTTCCTTTCGAGCAGCCTGTGCTTGACTTCGGGATTATTCGGAGTGAGGGAGCGGATACATATATTTTACTAGTGGCCTATCCTGAAGAACGTGTTGAACTGCTGGAAAAGAGTTTTTCTCAAGTTCGGCTGATACCTAAAGCTGCCGAACTTTCTTCTCTTTCTATCTATCGTTTGTATCACAAATTTAAAAGAGTACGAAGGGAAGATCATATGCTGCTGATTGAATGGAATGTGGACGGCATAGTTCTCACTGTATTTCATAACGAAATTCCCCAGTTTTCACGTCATATGAAGTCAACACTGCTTCTTGATCAGTGGAGATACAAAAAATATGAGGAGCAGACGAGGATCTATTTTGAAGGGAAAGAAATGGACTTATACGCCTATGTTGTTGACCAGCTGGCTGAAGTTGAAAGAATTATGAGTTTTTATAAATTTTCTGTAACCAACGGTAATGCTGACATTACGAATATTGTACTAAGTGGTGATTGGCCCTATTTCGAAGAGTTAAAACAGCAAGCTGAGGACAAGTTTACGGTTCCGGTTGAGACCATTGAACCAAAAGAACTTGGATTCAATTTTCCCGCGCAATATTGTGATGTAATAGGACTCTCATTAAAAGAGTAACAGGTGGTTGTTAGGGGTGTAACATTCATGTTAATGGATATCAATTTGCTAGAGGAAAAAGAAAAACCGAATCGACTGCCCTATTTCATCATTGGGATAGGGATTCTTGCTCTATTGTTTCTTGCCGCAGGTACGTGGTATTTTGACAGTCGGTTATCTAGTGAAATCGATATTCAGAAGGACCAGTTGGTAAATTTGACGAATAAGCAATCGGTCTTGCAGGATTCCTTGAATAATGAAGAATTAAATCAGCGAACGGAACTTCAAACCGCTGTGAAGCAAGAGAAGGATAATATCTTACCTCCCGTCCGCTTACTGAATGACTTAATTTCTCTCTTGCCAGAGCACGGGTATTTTGCATCCTATCTTTTTACTTCTTCCCACATTGAGTTGACAGTGAATTTTGATTCTTTTAAAGATGCTGCTGCTTATACAAATCATTTGTCTCAGAAGAATTATGTAACCTATGTGAATCTAAATAATATTTCTACTGAACCACTATCAAATACATCCTTTGATCCATTTAAGTATCGTCCGAAGTATTCTGCCAGTTATACCGTAGAGGTCAATCGTGAACTATTTACAGAAGAGAGGAATAGCAAATGAGACTCAGCTGGACTAGAGCTCAAACGATCCTGTCTATTTTCGTAGTTTTAATCGTTATAACTACCGGGATACTTTTATACTATACGGTGATTGTGCCTAAGCAGTCGAAGCTCGGGAAGATTCATGAGGAAATAACAACGGAACAAACATTACTAGACTCTTTAAAGGTTAAAAACCACCAGCAGGAACTCCTGAACGTAATGTCCTCCCGGGAGTTACAAACGTTAATCCCTGTAAATTCCCTGCCGGATCAGCTGCTCCTTATAATGGAGCGGGCAGAAGGAAGCTCCGGAAGTTTAATCCGAAATGTCACCGTAGAATCTGGCAATTCATCTGAAGCAGATACAAAGAATGAAACTGGTTCTGAAAAACAGAAAGAGACAGAGCAGGAGGCACTCAGCAGCAGCCCTGTAATTCTGCCTGAAGGATTAGAAGCAATCACGTATCATTTAGAGGTGGTTTCTCCTAATTTTCAAGATTTCCTTTCCTTTTTAGGAGAACTGACAACCGGCCCACGGCTGCTCTCGGTGGATTCTATTAGTTTTGACAGTGAATTCACTTCCGTTTCCGATGAAAAAGCATTAGATTTCTCTCTTGTTTTTTCAGCGTTTTTTTATCCATCATTAGATTTGCTGGAAAACGAAGCTCCTGATTATAATTACAATGAAGGGGCAGGGAAAAACAATCCCTTTCCTTACGGTGAGAAAGAAAATGATGATTTGGATTCCAATGTACGAAAAGATGGAAGCGACTTGTCTGAAAGCTCTTCTTAATTTTCATGCCTGCTAACGAGTTTTAGGAAATTGTCGAATGGGTGATGACAAAATTCAGCGTAGTTTTTATTATTTCTATGGTAGGTTTATAGCAAACCTGCCAGGAGTGATAAAAATGAATCCAAAGAAGAAGATCTCTATTTCCATCGGGTCAAAGGGCACAGAGCCGCAAAATGAAATTATTCAGGCTAAAGAGGAATTGTCAGCCGCTTCCGATCCTAAAGAGAAGAAAACGAACACAGGTTTAAAGCTGTCCACATCGATCTACGAACTGCCTTACAAAGGCAAGTTGAAAACGCCCGCTTCTCTTAAGCCGATGATCATGACTTCGCTAACGGCCTTATTAATTAGTCTTGGGCTGGGATTTTTGCTGCTCCGCATGTTTGTTTCCATTTCGAACGAAGCAACTCCAGGGAATAGCAGCACTGCTGCAGTAGCCGATGGTGATGTGCAGTCCCAGCAAGCAGCCTCTGCTGTTTCTTCCCTGGCGCTTGATACGTATATCGTCCAAGCTGGGGTATTTACTTCAGAAAGTAAAGCAGAAGATTGGCAGTCTAATATCCAGAGCCAATCAGTAGATTCAGTCATTTGGGAACGTGATGGCAGTTACTATCTGTTTGTGGGCAGCGCTTCCACACAGGAAGAAGCAAGTCAGTTAGCTTCACAGATTTCAGCTCATCATATCGACACTTATGTGAAACCGTGGGATGTAAAAACCAAAGAAATAACCGGTGAAGAAAGTGCCTCTCTTCAGAAGCTGGGAGATTATCTTAGCAATAATAATTTATCTTCCGTTCCTGCGGCTGAACGGCAGAGTCTATTAGAAAGCGTTCAAAAAATAAAGCAGCAGCCAGATTTAACAGCAGCGGTAAAAACATGGGCAAACGGAGATAAGGATAAAATTGCCTGGATGTTAATTGCTCATGCACTTGAAAATAAATAAGATATACGGGAATTCGGCTTTTTCATTTTTTCGCGGCTGAAAAAAGCCGAATTTCTGTCTGGATACTAGTTCTTTGAAAAGGGCAGAGCTGCTAATATCATGGATTTTCATAATCCTGAAAGATTTTACTTTCCTGTAAGATGAGGATACCTCATAAAGTGAAAGGAGATTCCTATGTACTCCCTTGTTCTTGGCTCTGCCTCTCCTCGAAGGTCGGATTTGTTAAAGCAGGCGGGATTATCTTTTACTGTCCGGTCTGCTGATATTAAAGAATTTATCGATAAGTCGATGACACCTGATGCTGCCGTCCTGCACCTTGCGGAAAAGAAAAACCAAGCGCTTAATCTAAGAAAAAAAGAAGTGATTCTTACCGCTGATACGGTGGTGGTGTTGCAGGATAAAATCCTTGGTAAACCCTCATCTTATCAAGAAGCTTATCAAATGCTGACTGACTTAAGCGGATCCTGGCATGACGTTTACACTGGTGTTTGTATTAGAAATGAACTACAACAGCACTCCTTTGAGGTATGTACACGCGTAAAGTTCTTTCCTTTAACTCATGAAGAAATTAAGCGTTATTTGGAGCGTGAAGAAGCGTGGGATAAAGCTGGCGCATATGGGATCCAAGGAAAGGGAGGGCTGTTCGTGGAAAGAATTGAAGGGGATTACTTTAGTGTCGTGGGATTGCCCTTGGCTCGTGTGGTAAGAGAGCTGGGCAGGTTTAATATCGGCCTCGACTGATGTCTTTCCTTTATGAGGAATAGTAGGAAAGGCAGGCAAAAGATAGTGGTTCACACGAGTATTATGATTAAAGATGTGCCTAAAGAAGAGAGGCCGCGTGAGCGGTTAATTGAACTTGGCTCTCCTCATCTCTCTAACCAGGAACTCTTAGCGATCTTACTTGGAAGTGGTTCCAGAAATGAATCCGTAATGGATCTCTCCCAGAGACTGCTTGTCCATTTTGAAGGAATCATGCTTTTGAAAGATGCCACGATAGAAGAGTTAACGTCTATTCGTGGAATAGGCTTGGCGAAAGCAGTGCTCATTATTTCAGCCATTGAACTTGGTAAGAGGATGCAGCAAATGAAACCGGCAGAGAGATACATGATCAGAAGTCCGGAAGATGGAGCGGATTTCGTAATGGAAGAAATGAGAGATTTAAAGCAGGAACATTTTATATGCCTGTTTCTGAACACTAAAAACCAGGTCCTTCACCGCCAGACAATCTTTATTGGCAGCCTAAATGCCTCAATAGTTCATCCTCGGGAAGTATTTAAAGAAGCTGTGAAAAGGTCAGCAGCTTCCATCATATGCGCCCACAACCATCCTTCGGGAGATCCTACCCCTTCTCAGGAAGATATTCATGTTACCCGGCGATTGCAGGAATGCGGAAAGATGATAGGAATTGAATTACTGGACCATTTGGTCATTGGAGATAGGAAATTTATCTCATTGAAAGAAAAAGGATACCTGTAACACTATCTATTTTTAAAGTTTTTTCGTATAATTGAATAGATGAAAACATAAGCGCCATTTATGAGAACTTCCTTATAAATTGGCGCTTCTTCTCATAAAAAATACTTAAAGCTTCACCCCGTAAATAGAAGCACGGGCAAGAAAGGGAGATATGAATTGGGTTTATTTGGATTTTCGCAGGACTTAGGTATTGATTTAGGTACAGCAAATACTTTAGTATTTCTAAAAAATAAAGGTGTCATTGTTCGAGAGCCTTCCGTAGTAGCTAAGAACACAAAGACAGGAGCGATTGAAGCAGTCGGTAACGATGCTAGGAATATGATCGGTCGGACACCGAGTTACATATCTGTCATCCGTCCTATGAAAGATGGAGTAATTGCGGACTACGATACAACAGCACAAATGATGAAATATTATATACAACAGGCGTTAAAAACCAGGTCTTCGTTTGCAAGTAAACCGAACGTTATGGTTTGTGTACCATCAGGGATTACGATGGTTGAAGAAAGAGCTGTAATCGATGCCACTAAACAAGCTGGGGCGAAAGAAGCATTTCCAATTGCTGAGCCATTTGCTGCGGCAATTGGAGCGGGACTTCCTGTCTGGGAACCTACGGGAAGCATGGTGGTGGATATTGGAGGCGGCACAACAGAAGTTGCCATAATTTCTCTTGGAGGAATTGTAACCAGTCAATCCATTCGAGTAGCGGGAGACGAAATGGATGAATCCATCGTTCAGCATGTCAGGAAAAAGTACAATCTTATGATCGGAGAGCGGACCTCAGAAGAAATTAAGATGGAGCTTGGCGGTGCAGGCAAAATTGAAGAGGTCAGCGAAATGGATATCCGCGGCCGGGATCTGCTTACCGGGCTGCCGAAAACGATCACCATCCAATCCTCTGAAATTATGAATGCTTTAAAAGATACGGTGGATTCCATAATAGAAACGGTCAAGAACACTCTGGAAAAAACTCCGCCGGAACTCTCCGCGGATATTATGGAAAGAGGTATTGTCCTGACTGGAGGCGGAGCTTTATTAAAGAATATTGATACAGTCATAAGTGAAGAAACTAACATGCCTGTGTTCATTGCGGATGAACCATTGGACTGTGTGGCGATTGGAACGGGTAAATCTCTGGAGTACATCCAGCATTTCCGCGGCCAGCCTAACGTTGCCAGCCGTTCAACATTGGATTAGGCGGTTAGCTTATGCCTTCCTTATTTCGCAGAAAAAGACTAATGACCGTATTAATTATCTTTATTGTGCTTGTGGGTCTCATTGGCTTTTCTTTACGGGATCGCAGTTCAATCACTGCACCGGAAAAGTTTCTGGAAGACACTGTCGGCTGGGTGCAGACAATTTTCCACCAGCCAATCCGGCTGGTGGATGGCATTTACAATCACACCCACGACATGCTGAACGTTTATGAACAAAACAAAGTATTGAAAGCCCGTCTGTCGGAATACAAAGGGGCCATTCAAGAAAATCAATTGTTAAAGAAAGACAATAATGAACTAAAAGCGACCATTGATCAAACGAAGTCTATGCGTGATTATTCTCCTATCAATGCGACAGTTATTGCCCGCAGCTCTGACCGGTGGTTTGAGCAAATGACTATTAACAAAGGGGAAGAAAATGGAGTGAAAAAGGATATGGCTGTTATTACCAGTGATGGTATGGTTGGCAAAATAAAATCAGCCGGTGCCTTCCACTCCACAGTTCAGTTATTGAGCGGATTTAATCGGTCCAATAAAATATCTGCCTGGGTCGTCAGAGAAGGGGAAGACCAGGATAAGAAACATGTTTTTGGTCTGATTGAGGGCTATGACGATGAAAGCGGACGGCTTGTACTGAATGGAATAAACCTTGACGAGAAACTAAAAAAAGGAGATTCTGTTATTTCTTCAGGCATGGGCGGTGTATTTCCTCCAGAACTCCGTATTGGGAAAATCGATGAAGTGGTGAATGACCAATTTGGGTTGACCAAAACGGCTTACGTTAAGCCCTATGCGGATTTATATGATATCAATCATGTCATCGTAGTGGACCGGGCAATGGAAACAGTCAAAGACTCGGACCAAGGGGAAGGAGGAGCAGAGCAATGAGCCGTTATATCATTGCTCTGATTCTTCTCGTATTAGTGGCTTTACAAGGAACAGCTATGAGTTTACTCCCTACTCATTTCGTTTATTCGAATCTTTTGATTACCCCTCACTGGGCTCTTTGTTTTGTTCTGCTCGTCGCTATTTTCTATGATAAAGATCAAACATACTTATGCGTCTGGTACGGGATGATCTTCGGTCTTCTCATTGACGTTGCTTATACGGGCGTGCTTGGAGTCTATATGGTGGTTTATGGACTAGTTGCTTATATCATTCATGGATTAACGAAGCTGCTTCATGCGAACTTTTTGTCGGCATCTTTATTAGTCATTTTGGGAATTGCCCTTGCAGATATATTCCTTTATGTTACTTACTCCTTTGTTAAAGTCACTTCTATGACTTGGGGAGCATATGCCATGGATAGATTAATACCTACACTTGCAGCCAACATGATCTTCTTCATTGTGCTGTATCCGCTAACCAAAAATCTTGTACAGGACTGGTCTGAGGAAATGAATAACGTTTGAGGTGACATCTGTGAATGCAAAAAACCAAAATATTACGATTAAAGGTACAAGAGACGGCTTAACGTTATATTTAGATGATCAATGCCCTTTTGAGGCAATAGTGGATGAATTACAAGATAAGCTTTCCATGAATGGTCTCACGGAGGAAGAGCCGCTGATTCGAATCACGATTCAATTAGGAAAACGTTATTTGAATGAAGTTCAAAAAGAAGCGCTTCGCACGCTAATTAGAGAAAAGCAGAATTTAGTGGTTGAAAATATTAATTCTGAAGTAATCTCCAAGAAGGAAGCACTTGCCTGGAAAGAGAATACAGAGATAACCCCTATGGTGAAAACAGTCAGGTCAGGACAGGTTCTTGAAGTTCGTGGAGATTTACTGCTGATAGGAGATGTGAATCCGGGCGGCAAAATAACGGCGACTGGTAATATCTATATTCTGGGAAGTTTAAGAGGGGTTGCTCATGCAGGGATTCAAGGAGATACTCGTACAGTTATTATTGCTTCCTATATGGAACCGAACCAGCTCCGAATCGCCGATCAATTAAGCCGTTCGCCTGATTATCAGACTGAGGGAGTATACATGGAATGTGGCTTCATAGATGAAAAAGAGGGAAAGATTCGAATTGATCGGTTACAGGAAATTGTAAAAAAACGACCGGATCTAGCGAGTTTTGAAAGGAGAATGCTTAATGGGTGAGGCAATTGTGATTACCTCCGGAAAAGGAGGGGTTGGAAAGACAACGACAACTGCCAATCTTGGAACGGCTCTAGCTCTGCAGAACAAGAAGGTTTGTCTGGTCGATACCGATATCGGCCTTAGAAATCTTGATGTTGTAATGGGGTTGGAAAATCGAATTATTTATGACATAGTCGATGTCGTTCAAGAGCGGTGTAAAACCAAACAAGCAGTCATTGCAGATAAAAGATTTGATTGTCTTCACCTTCTTCCTGCTGCTCAAACCTCTGATAAATCAGAAGTGACTCCTGAAGGGATTAAAGAGATAATTGATGAATTAAAACTTGAATATGATTATGTGGTTATTGATTGTCCTGCCGGGATTGAGCAGGGATATAAGAATGCCGTAGCCGGAGCGGATCAAGCTATTGTAGTAACCACGCCTGAAAAATCAAGCGTTCGAGACGCCGATCGCATCATTGGTTTACTAGAACAAGAAGACATTGAATCCCCAAGGCTTGTAGTTAATAGAATTAGGAGCCACATGATGAAAAATGGCGATATGCTTGATGTGGATGAAATTGTATCCATTTTATCGATTGACCTGCTTGGAATTGTGGTGGACGACGATGCCGTTCTTAAAGCAGCGAACATTGGAGAACCTGTTGCCTTAGAACCCAATACTAAAGCTTCTATCGCTTATCGTAATATCGCGCGCCGTATATTAGGGGAAACTGTCCCGTTAATGAGTTTAGAAGAAGATACTAGTATAATGGCAAAAGTAAAGCGTTTTTTTGGGTTAAGGGCATAATCGTACTGTCTGCGAAAAAAGCAGTACAATTCGGTTTTCGAAATTCTGGACTTTATTGACTACTAATTATCGAAAGATTTATGGACAAAAGATTTTTTCACTAATGCCTGAACCTTTGTTTTACATTGGTTCAGGTTTTTTTGATACATGAAAAAAGAACGCTTTGTCTACTTGCTTCATTCACATTCACTGCTTCTTTCAGTGAGGACAAATTCATTTGCTCCATCCTCTATTTCTATTTTACTTTCTATACATATAATAATCCTTCTCCCCATAGAATGGTAGAAACGTTAGGTTAGAGAGAAGGGATTTTAGATGAAAAGAGATATTGAACATGTACGAAAAAATATTGCCGACCGCAAAAAGAGAAAAGTTCTTGATGGTCCTGTAAAACCACGTACTACGTTCGTTCCTCCTCAAGATGAAGAACTTCATGGCTTGCCGCCGTTAGTTAGTGGATATACAACCGATTACAAAAAGAAAGAGGTAAAGTCCCGTACTGGCCAGTTCGGTCTACAATTGCTTTTGTCTGCACTTTTGTTTGCCACAGTAGCGGCAGGTGAACGGACCAATCTGACTTTTCTGGACAAGCCTGAACAGTGGGTGACAAGTCAATTACAAGAGGAGTTTCCTTTCGCTAAAGTTACTGCCTGGTACAGTGACCGCTTTGGCAAACCTCTGGAATTAGTTCAAAATGATAGCAAGAAAGCAAAAACGGAAGTCGCTTTGCCGGTTAATGGTACAGTCACTAAAACTTTTCAAAATGATGGCAAGGGCATTATTATGACTGCAGAAGACGGATCGAATGTTAAAGCCGTTAAAGCTGGGACGGTTATTTTCGCCGGCAATGATCCTGATACTGACAAAACGGTTATTGTTCAGCACGAAGATGGGTCGAACAGCATTTATGGTTATTTATCCTCGGTTGACGTTCATTTATATGAATTTGTTGATGCCCAGAAAGCCTTAGGGACTGTAGAATCTAAGGAAGGACAAGCGGCTCAATTCTTCTTTGCGATTAAAAAGGATAACAAATATCTAGATCCTGTTCAGGTTATTAAAGTTGATGAAAGCTCTTAATCTCACGAATACAGTCCACGTCCACCCGCTTTTTTTTATTCTTGCACTTTCTGCATTCTTTACTGGGGCCATCTATGAATTTGTTATCCTTTTCAGCATCGTTGCCATTCATGAGCTTGGCCACTATTTTACTGCCCGGCATTTTGGCTGGAGAGTAACAAGAATAGAATTTTGGCTGTTTGGCGGAGCTGTAGTTAGTGAGGAACATAATACTCGCCCATTTAAAGAACAAGTATACGTAGTTATGGCCGGCCCAATCCAGCACTTATGGATATTTGCATTGCTCTTTCTTTTGCAAGCTGTGAATGGGCCGCATACATTAATCACGGTCGCTTATTTCTATAATGGTGTGATTCTTTTATTTAATTTGCTGCCTATCTGGCCGCTGGATGGCGGGAAGCTTATTTTTTATGCCTTAAATCAAATATGTACGTTCCGCAACAGTATGACCTATGGACTTCTTTTGTCTTTTTCCTTCCTGATCCTTATTGGGGTCTGGTTTACACTCAACGATCATTGGACTCTTGCCAGTATCCTGCTCGGCGCTTTTTTAATTACTGAAAACGTCCTTGAATGGAAACGCAAATCGTACATTTATATGAGGTACCTCATGTATTGTTCTACCAGGAAAGTATCGCCGATTCCAGCAAAGTATGTAAATATAGATCCTCATACTTTCGTGAGAGATGTATTAAAAAATATTCGGGCAAATCGGACGCATTTCTATGTCTTGCAACGGTCGCCTGAGTTATATATAGTTAATGAACAGGAGTGTCTTCAAGCTTATTTTCAAAGAAAAAACCCGAATCTATGCTTGAAGGACATCGCAGAAACTGTTCTGGAGTGAGGGATTTCATGAGATCTATTGTATTACATACCCAGCCGTCAGAGAAAAGCGGAGTAGTGATTGAGAATAACGAGGTTACTGAATATGTAAATATCCGCCCGGAAGTGAATACACTTTCGGGTTCTATTTTTAGTGGTAAGGTTGAAAGTATTCATAAAGGCATGCAGGCAGCCTTTATCGATTTTGGCCAGAAGAAAAATGGTTTCCTTAAGAGAGAAGAAATTCCGTGGTGTACTAATAAAATTGAACAAGCGCTAAAAGAGGGGGAAGAGATCAAGGTGCAGGTAATTAAAGAGCCTCTTGATCAAAAAGGTGCACAGTTGACTGCGGATATCACGATACCGGGTTTACTTTGTGTTTATCAGCCCTATGGAGAAAAAATTTCTATTTCCAGAAAGATAATCGAACCCTTAAGAACAATATTTCTTAACCAAACAACAGAGTGGCTGGAAGAGACGGAAGGAGCCATAATCCGGACAGCGGCCAAAGAGGTTAGTCAAGATGAACTGCAAGAAGAATTGGCCTCCCTAAAGAGACATTGGAAAAGTTTAGCTGCAGGTACGGGTCATACCTTGTGGCTGGATGCGATAGTACCGGACCAGCTTATTCGAAAGTATCCTATTATGAATGTAGATCACATTTATGTAGATGATACAACCATCAGTCAATATTTGAAAAAGAGGTATCCTTCTCTGAAAGAAAAAATCACCTGGAAGAAAGAGTTGGACAGTGTTCTGCCCAGTACGATTAACGAAATACAAAGTCAGTTGATCCAACGCTATCTGCCCATTGAGCAGGGCATTGAATTAGTAATAGATGAAACTGAAGCCATGACTGTCATTGATGTTAATAGTGCGGGTTATCAAGGGAAAACTCTGTCTAACTCTCAGTCCTTTGAAGTGAATAAGCGGGCAGCTAAGGAAGCTGCGCGTCAACTGAAATTAAGGAACATTGCTGGAATGATTGTGATTGATTTCATCTCTATGCATGACACTTCTTTAGAAAAGAAATTGATTCAATACATGAAAATGTTAGTGAAGAATGATCTTATCTACACGAATATTTTAGGGATAACCCGGCTGGGATTAATGGAAATAACCCGCAAAAGGCAGTGGACCAGCCCAGGGATAAGCTTGAAAGAAACCTATTCACCGAGTTTTAAAGATTCCACCTGGTTATTTCGTATGGAAAGAGACCTTCTTTTAAAAAGAACTACCTCAAGCGAAGCGATCTTGGTGGTTGTTAATCCTAGGTTATATGATGAAAAAAAACGATTGCTTTCCAGTCTCATATCTAGTAAAATTCCACAAGAGCTGTTTGTTAGGGAGGATCCCATGATCCACGGCTATCAAATTGAGCTTGAAGGGTCGAGAGACATGGTCCTGGAAGCTGTAAAGCGCCGTGAGTATCATGTTGACAACTTGTTTTGATCTGTGGTAACATTGTTTTGTTATTCTAGTAGCACTCCGATGCTACAACCGCACAGAACAGGTTTTTAAACCGAATCCGGTACCTGAATGGCGAGTCTGAGTAAATTGAGGAGGTGCAAGTATGTACGCAATTATTGAAACTGGTGGTAAACAAGTTAAAGTAGTAGAAGGCCAGGAAATTTATGTAGAGAAAGTGAACGCAGCAGATGGTGAAACTGTCACTTTTGACAAAGTTCTATTCGTAGGCGGAGACAGCACGAAAGTTGGGGCTCCATTTGTAGAAGGTGCTACTGTTACGGCTAAAGTTGAGAAACAAGGTCGTCAGAAGAAACTTACCGTGTTCAAATACAAGCCAAAAAAGAACTACAAACGTAAACAAGGTCATCGTCAGCCATATACGAAGCTTGTCGTTGATAAAATCGACGCGTAAGGCTTAAAGCTGATGATAAAAGCAAAGATGTTTCATTCAAAGCAAATGATTTGCGGGTTTGAAATTTCCGGACATGCTCAAAGCGGTCCCTATGGACACGATCTAGTATGTGCGGCAGTCTCAGCTGTTTCATTCGGAGCAGTAAATTCCCTCATAAAGCTTTGTGAAATTGAACCTCATGTTAAACAAGGAGGCGAGGGTGGTTATTTGAAAATCACTTTACCGCAGAAGCTGACCGAAGCTCAGCTTCAGAAAGCTCATATTCTGCTTGAAGGCATGCAGGTTTCACTTGAAACGATTGAAAATGATTACAGTGAATATATTAAAATCCTACATTCTTAAGGAGGTGGAATCTATGCTACGTCTTGATTTGCAATTCTTCTCACAGAAGAAAGGGCAAGGTAGTTCAAAAAACGGTCGTGATTCTGAGTCTAAACGTCTTGGTGCGAAACGTGCAGATGGTCAGCCTGTAACAGGAGGATCTATCCTTTATCGTCAACGCGGAACTAAGATTTATCCAGGAGCTAACGTTGGCCGTGGCGGAGACGACACATTGTTCGCGAAAGTGGATGGTGTTGTTAAATTCGAACGTTACGGACGTGACCGTAAAAAAGTGAGCGTTTATCCTGCAGCGCAGGAAGCGTAAACTGAATTCTATGGTTTCTAACGTATATAAAAAGCTGCGCTGTGCCTATGCATAAGCGCAGCTTTTTTGTTTGCTTGACTGCGGTTGAAGAGCATAGAGACGTACAGTAGCGTTACGCTCGCTAGTAGTTGTTCGTCTTGGCTGTTTATGGCGCTGCAGACCGCGGATACCAAGATGCTTATGCTTTTAAGATTAGTTTCAGTTTCCTGTTTATTTTTGCTATACTTTTCTTATTATTGATGTGGAGAGGGAGCTGGTTATTTTTGAGTAATCAAAGGATCATTTCACTTCTAAGACATAAGCGTCATGACTGGATGAATCAAATACAATTAATTCAAGGATACGCTTCTTTAGGAAAACAGGACAAGCTGCTTGAACAGTTAGATGAAATTAAGGAAGAAGCCGAACAGGAACGACGGTTATTAAACAGCCAGGCAGCTACGTTTTCCTTATGGCTGCTATCATTCAATTGGACATACAGTCAATATCGGCTTACGTTTTTTATGAAAGATGAGGTTGATTTATCCAGTCATGACTTGGATATCACAGCTTATGGAAGAAGAATGATTGAACTTATGACTGAACATAATGTAGAGGGCGAGCTTTATGAAGGTTCTCTGCATATTTATTCGAGCGGATCTCCTGGTTCAACAGGATTAAGTTGGGAATGGGAAGGGCAGTTTAAAAGCCTTTCTGAGTTACAGAAGAAACTTAGCCACGAAGGTTTTATCGTATCCATATTTGGTGAACGTGAACTGTCCGTGGAAATGACGATAGATTGAAGAGGTGAAGGATATGTTTGTCGATCAGGTAAAAGTATTTGTAAAAGGTGGCGACGGTGGAAATGGCCTAGTTGCTTATCGGAGGGAAAAGTATGTCCCTAGAGGAGGTCCGGCCGGCGGTGATGGCGGAAATGGCGGCGATGTTATTTTCGAAGTGGATGAAGGATTAAATACACTAATGGATTTTCGTTATCAGCATCACTTTAAGGCGAGACGCGGAGAAAATGGAATGAATCAAAGGCAGCATGGGAAGAATTCGGCTCCTTTAGTCGTAAGTGTTCCGCCCGGTACGACAGTGAAAGATACGGACACCAATAAAGTCATAGCGGATTTAACGGAGCATAAGCAGCGGGCAGTAATTGCTAAAGGCGGCCGCGGCGGCAGAGGCAACGCTCGATTTGCTACAGCCCGCAATCCTGCTCCAGAAATTGCTGAAAATGGGGAGCCTGGTCAGGAACTGGATGTTCAAGTAGAGCTGAAGTTATTGGCTGATGTTGGGTTAGTAGGTTTTCCAAGTGTAGGAAAGTCCACCTTCTTATCTGTAGTTACGGCAGCTAAACCTAAAATTGCCGATTATCACTTTACAACTCTTTCTCCTAATTTAGGAGTGGTAGAAAGTCAGGACCATAGAAGCTTTGTCATGGCAGATCTTCCGGGCTTAATTGAAGGAGCTCACGAAGGTGTGGGACTGGGGCATCAGTTCCTGCGGCACGTAGAAAGAACCCGCCTCCTCCTGCATGTTATCGACATGTCTGGGGCAGAAGGGCGTGATCCTTATGATGATTACATGACCATTAATAATGAGCTTTCCTCATATGATGCCAGACTTGAGAACCGTCCGCAGATCATCATTGCGAATAAAATGGATATGCCTCAATCTGAGGAGAATCTTCGTCAATTTAAAGAGGCGATAGGGGAAAACGTTCCTGTATTTCCGCTATCCACGATCACCCGCGAGGGAATCGACGAACTATTATATGCTGTAGCAGATAAATTGGATCAAATTCCAAAACATGAAGAATCCATTGAGGATGTAGAAGAACGGGTCGTATATAAATTTGAAAAAGAAGAAGCACCATTTAAAGTGACGCGGGATGATGATGGAGCTTATGTTCTGTCGGGAGAGAAAATTGAGTCTCTATTCAGGAGAACCGACTTCTCAAGAGATCAGTCCATCAATCGTTTTGCAAGACAAATGAGAAGCATGGGCGTTGATGAAGCTTTAAGAAAGCGCGGTGCAAAAGATGGCGACACCGTTCGCCTAATGGAGTATGAATTTGAATTTGTAGATTGATGAGGAGGGAGAGTTGAATGGCGGATTATAATGAAAAATTTTATTTAGTCCGTAGCGATATCCTTCCTGAAGCAATGAAAAAAACAATTGAGGCTAAAGCACTGTTAGAACGAGGGAAAGTGGAGTCAATTTTTGAAGCCGTTCAGGACGTGGGTTTATCGCGAAGTGCTTTTTATAAATATCGGGATGCTGTTTATCCGTTTCAAGCGATGGTAAAAGAGCAAATGATCACCTTATTCTTTCATTTGGAGGATCGTTCAGGCACTCTGTCCAACCTTTTATCTACAGTAGCCCAATCAGGCTGTAATGTGCTGACTATCCATCAGACGATCCCTTTACAAGGAAAAGCAAATGTTACTCTTTCCTTAAATACAACAGGTATGGTATTTTCAATAGAACAGTTATTGCAGAAATTACACAAACTCGACTTTGTAGATCGTGTAGAGATCCTAAGTACGGGAGCATAATGTATGGAGGGAAAGAGACATGGAAGAAGAGAAGATAGGATACTTGGGGCCAAAAGGAACATTTACAAAAATGGCTGTCGATGCGCTATTTGAAGAAGGAAGTTTTATTTCGTTTGCTAGTATACCCGCTTGTCTTGATGCTGTAGAATCAGGGGAGATTCATACGGGAGTCGTTCCTTTGGAAAATGCAATTGAAGGCTCCGTGAATCTAACCATCGATTATTTGGTCCATTACGTAAATCAGTCCATCATTGCAGAAATGACGGTGCCCATTAGACAGCATTTATTGGTTCACCCTGCTTATAATGGAGAGAAAATCAACAGAATCTATTCTCATAGTCAAGCCATTGCTCAGTGTCATCAATATTTACACAAGCATTATCCAGAGGCGGAATTAAAATATACCGCTTCCACAGCGAAGGCAGCTGAGATTGTTTCTTCCTCTGACCCTTCTGTGGCAGCCATTGGAAATCACCTGGCTGCTGAACAAAATCATTTGACGATTTGGCAGGAAAATATTCATGACTATGACAACAACCACACTCGGTTTGCTGTCGTGCAAAAAAGTCCACACACGATTAAAGTGAATGATCTTCCAAGTAGACAGAAGACAACCGTGATGATCACGCTCCCTCAAGATTATGTAGGAGCCTTACATCAAGTTCTTGCAGCATTTGCTTGGAGAAAGATGAACTTGTCCAAAATTGAGTCAAGACCTTTGAAGACAGGTCTTGGCAACTATTACTTCTTAATAGATGTAGAGCAGCCTTATGACCAAGTCCTCTTTCCTGGTGTAAAAGCAGAGTTAGAAGCTCTTGGTTGCCAGATGAAGCTGCTTGGAACTTATCCAAGTTACCAGATTGATCTTTCAGCACCTGTTCGGAGATCATAAGTTTATCCACCCCTAAAACCCTTGTTATATAAGGGGTTTTAGGGGTTTTTCTATTTTTAATAAAATTAATTATAGGCAAATTCATCAATCTTTTGGCTTGTGTTGCATAGAGTGTTATGAAGCTATTATTGTCTTTTTGATTTTTAGAATCACAGGAAGGGAGTTGCAACTGTGAGAATTCACATTGTACAAAAAGGAGATACACTCTGGAACATTTCAAAGAAGTATGGGGTCAATTTTGAAGAGTTAAAAGCAATGAATACCCAGCTCTCCAATCCAGATATGATCATGCCGGGTATGAAGATTAAAGTTCCACAAGGCACGAAACAAGTGAAAAAAGAGGCTCCGAAAAAGGAAATGCCGACTCAACATCCCTACAAAGATAATTCTCCAAAACCGATTCCAGTTATTAAGGAAGATGAAAAGGTAAAGGAAAAACCGATGAAACCGGTGAAAGAAAAACCAATGCAGCCGATGCCGATGCAGCCCATGCAGCCTCAATTTAATATACCAGTGCAGATGCCTATGATGGAGCAGCAGCTGCAAAATTATTATACTACGTTTAATTTGCCTCAGATGCCGATGCCACACGCACCTGAGAAAGGGAAGGATAAGGAAATGGCTGAGGAATCTGTTGAGGAACCAAAATCTAATGCTCAGCCAATGACTAATACTCAACCAGCAGCGGATGCTCAGCAAATGCCGTATTTCCAGCCTGCTCAGCCGCAATTAGTTAATAGTGAGTTTTATTGGTGTCCCCCACAGCCAGTGATGATGCCTGCCCATATGAACATGCCTCAGTATCCGCAAGGTCAAATGCCGTGGTATGGTGAAGATTGCGAGTCACCTTCTAACTCAGCATTTATGCCTGCACAGATGCCAGCTCAAAACATGCCGGCGGATTGCGGGTGTGGTGGAGATGGCGGTGCCCAGCAGCCTCAGGGTTCTCAGCCTATGATGGGTTATGGATCGCCACAAGGGTATAATCCATATGCCATGCAAGGATACATGCATCATGGTGGTTATGGTCAGCAATGGCCGATGGGCGGTTATGGTCAACAGTGGCCGATGGGAGCACCAGGGCAACAATCCCCAATGGGTAGTTGGAATATGCCGCAATCCATGGGAAGTTGGAATCAACAGCAGCCGCCAATGGGAAACTGGAATCAACAGCAGCCCTGGCGAGGCGATGATGTAGATGAAGACTGACCCTAGAGAAGGCGATTCCTATACGGATCGCCTTTTCCATTGGCTCAAGCATCAAGAAAATCTTCCGATTGATTATATAAAGACGATTAAGCCGAAAGTTTACCAAGTTAAAGTGGATGGTCATACGTATTTGTTAAAAGGATACAGACGTGCAAGTGTATTAAAACAGCAAATTGATTTCTTTAAACATTGGAATCAAGCTTCTCATATGGCTGCCTGCCCCATTCCATTCCCGGATGCTTCTTTTACAAAGAGTAAGCTGGGGTGTGAATGGGGATTATTTGAATGGCTGGAAGGAGAGCATGCGGACTTCAAATCCCATTACGACCGTCAACAAGCATGTTATCTTCTAAAACAATTTCATCGAACCACAAAAGGAATATCTATTCTATCCATACCTCGGGATCCGCTCTACATTAAGTGGGAAAGGCGACTTGAGGATTTTGAAAACACTCAGAATGTTTTTAATCATTTTCGTAAGCAAACCATTTTCCGAGAAATTAGGGCGGCGATGCATCAAAAGCTTGAAGGATTCTCTGAATACGATTGGGGAGAGATAGAAGAGAAAGCTTGGCTTGAGCATGAATGGCTACATGGGGATTTAGCTCATCATAATTTTATTATGAACCCCTCTCAAGGGATACGGTTTATTGATTTTGATTTGTTTCATAACGGTCCTAAATTATATGACCAGATACAGCTTGCTCAGAGATTTTTGCCTTATTTGGAAAATCACCGAGCCGCCTTAATTAATTATTTTCCTCATACAGAGGACCAGGAAATTTGGTTGAAAGGGGTACTCGTACCAGCGGATATTTTAAGGGAATGGCTGTATGGGTACCGAAAATGCCGTTCAGGTGAGGCTTCTATGACCCTCCATATGAGTAAATTAGAGAAAGCATGGGAAAACCGTAAGATGTTTGTCCGATACGCTGAAAATATGCTAAGATAAGGTATTATAAGTGTGAAAGGATGAACAATCCCGTGAAAGAAAAAGTTGAAAAACTCGTTGCTTGGTTACGTGAACAAGTGGAACAAGCGCATGTAGATGGACTGCTTGTCGGTGTAAGCGGTGGAATCGATTCCGCTGTTGTCTCAAATTTAATTAAACGTGCTTATCCTGAAAACTCATTGGGAGTTATCATGCCATGTAAAAGTCAGTCAAGCGATCAGGACCATGCTTCAAAAGTAATTTCTGCATGCGATCTTTCTTCGATTACAGTTGATTTAACAGAAACGCACGATGTTCTGTTTGGAACCATTCAAAAACAGCTGGATGCCAATGGACAGTTAAACAAGGACCAGCTTAAAATGGCTGACGCCAATCTTCGTGCCCGTTTAAGAATGAGTACCTTGTATACAGTAGCTGCCAATCACAAATATTTAGTAGTGGGAACAGATAATGCAGCAGAATGGTACACAGGCTATTTTACGAAATTTGGAGACGGAGGGGTGGATCTTGTGCCCCTTGTTCATTTAACTAAAGGTGAAGTTAGAGAAATGGCGGAATATCTCGGAGTACCAGATGAGGTTATTCATAAACAGCCAAGTGCTGGTTTATGGGAAGGTCAAACCGATGAGAACGAAATGGGTACGAGCTATGCAATGATTGATAAATTCCTTAAGGGAGAAGAAATTCCATCTGAGGATAGGAAGATCATTGAAGCTATGCATGAGCGAACAGCTCACAAACGTCAGCTCGCCTCTGCGCCTCCCCAGTAAGCTGGGTAATATTAACAGACTAAAACATTCTTCTTAACCCATAGTAAGGGAAAAAGGAGAATGTTTTTTTATGTGGAAAATTACAGTAATGCTAATGATTATGTGTCTTCCTTTAATCGCGTGTAATGCTAAAGAACCGAAAGAAACAGGTGAAAACCAAGGGGAGTCATTATACCAGCCGCTTGAGTATAGCGGGGAGAAGGAACAAACGAAGAAAAGCAGAATTCCGATTGGAGAAGATAGTTATTTCAAACGCTCTGCTGAAGAGGAATTTAATAAAGCGCAGTATGGGGAAACGAACCAGGCTCATAACAATGATTTCTATAATGAGGAATCCATCGCTATCACCAAAGCAGTTAATAAGTTCGATGAGGTAACAATGACCCAGGCATTTGAGACCGATGATCAAGTGTATGTTGCAGTTATGCTAAACCCATCTGATTACCGGGATCGCACAATAGCAAATAAGATCCGCAAAAAAGTTGAAGGAATGACAGACAAACCAGTTACGCTATACACTAACACCAGTAACTGGGATCAAATGAAGGACTTGAATTCCCGCTTAAAAGCTTCACAAGCTCCCGACAAATTGAAAGAAAATATAAAAAATTTCTTTAATAAAGCTTCTAACGCAAAGTAGTGTTCTTTATCACCAGCCAGCGGATATGATATATTAGAAAAGGAAAAGATTTGCTTTTGGAGAGGAGAATGTCCATGGCTGGTCATTCAAAATGGAATAATATAAAGCGCCGAAAAGGGGCGCAGGATGCGAAACGCGGAAAGCTTTTCATGAAGCTTGCTCGTGAAATATTCATGGCAGCCAGAAATGGCGGCGGTGATCCAGAAATGAACTCAAACCTGCGGATTGCCGTGGATAAAGCTAAATCCAATAATATGCCCAATGATAATATTGACCGAGCTATTAAGAAAGCTACAGGGGATCTCGAGGGAATTCATTATGAAGAATTCACTTATGAAGGCTATGGTCCGGGTGGAGTTGCCGTTATGGTGAAGGTACTAACAGATAATAAAAATCGTACAGCAGCAGATGTTCGCCATGCTTTTAATAAAAATGATGGGAATTTAGGTGAAAATGGCTGCGTGTCTTTTATGTTTCATAGAAAAGGTTTTTTAGTGGTTGATCGTTCTTCTGTAGACACAGATGAAGATGAATTTATGCTTGAAGCGATAGATGCGGGAGCAGAAGAGATGGAAACCACAGAAGATCATTTTGAAATATATACAGATCCTGAGGACTACAGCAGCGTAAAACAAACGCTCGAGAATGATGGATATACCTTTGATAATGCTGAAGTCACTATGATCCCTGACACCTATACACCCTTGGACGAAGAAGGCGTGGAAAAAATGTTAAAGCTCATTGATATGCTGGAAGATAATGATGACGTGCAGGACATCTATCACAATCTGGATGCTGCTGAAGATGTTTTAGAAAAATTATCCTAAATTCCTATTTTCCTCATAATAGCCTCTGTTTCTGGAGATACTAGAAACAGAGGCTATTTTTATGAGGGGGAATAGACGATGAATCGCTGGGTACTTGGAGTGTCCATATTGCTGACAAGCTTTGCTATATGGCAATTCGCTGACGGCGAGAAGGAATTAATACGTCCGGCACATGATGTTTCCATGCAAAGACCATTGAAGGCAGAGTCTGTAGAAGCAGTTCCGACATTAGTGAAGGAAGATCCACTGGAGCTAAAAGTCATTTTGAAAACTCACTACATGGATGGCGTAACAGAAACGACAACAAAACTGGAAAAGATCTGGTCGATGATGGACTTCTGGGCGGAATATGAAGGCTGGACAGTCGCTGACCAACAGCTGGACCGCGTCGTATTTCAACGTCAACTGACGGACATTTCACCGCTAACAAAGCAGCAGGGATACTTTGGACTAACGCCTGACGGTGAATTAGCTGTGTATTATGGAGAGCCGGAGGAAGGGAAAGTAATTGAATCCTTTAAACCGATTCCGATAAAACCTTTAGAGTCAAAAAGAAAGATTCTTCTAGAAGATGGAATAAAGATTGATAACGTAAAGCATTTTCAGCAAGTGTTAAAGCAATATACGAAGAAGCAAGGTATATAATAAAAAATTCAGAGACAAAACAATATTCTTCTGCAGAAAGACTGGGACAGAAGTCTTTTAGCTCATATTAAATCCGAACGATGATGAAATGCTAACGGCATTATTTCTCATCGTTCGGATTTATTTGTCCTGCTTGAATAAAGATTTCTAGATGTGCTAATACTTATGTTTCCCTTTTTATTACTCTATCTCCATAGATGAAAAAGGAGGATAGAAGTTAAAACAGGAAATACACCGAGAATTCTGGAGGAAGGCACACCCGCCGCTTTAGAAAAGCGTAGGGTATCTCCGGAGAGGTCATTCAGGAAAAATCCCTTCACGTTCCCTTGCTGTCTCTTTTGGTTTTAATATACATTTAAGTAACGAACGCTATGCTCCCGTGACAAGTTTTCTATGGGCGAGGCTTCAGACTCTGAGGGTTATAGTTATATACTCTAACTCTTGTCTTATGCTTGTCGGGCCTACCCGGTCGCTTCCGCTTTTGATCACTTTTTGTCAGTGGAAAGTGCTTAGGGGAACGTGTGCTTGTATGTTACAATAGGGAGTGGTTAAGAATACAGCTTAGAAGGGATTAATAGCAATGATTGCATATGTGAAAGGTCTTCTTACTACGATTGAAGATGACTCTATAATTATAGAAACCAGCGGTATTGGCTATCACGTTTTGTGTGCCAATCCTTTTCATTTCCAGGAGTTTTTAAATAAGGAAGTGAAAGTTCATACATACCATTATATTCGTGAAGATAACCAGTCCTTATTTGGTTTTAAGAAGAAAGAAGATAAACAGTTATTTGCCCAGCTTCTAAACGTGTCAGGAATCGGTCCAAAGGGAGCTTTGGCGATCTTGGGCAGCGTGAGTGTTGCTGAATTTGTAACAGCGATAGAACAAGAAGATGAGAAGTATTTAACACGTTTTCCTGGTGTAGGGAAGAAAACAGCCAGACAAATGATTCTTGATTTAAAAGGAAAACTTATTATCTGGCTTCCGGATGAAGATAATGAACAAACCATCTTTTATCAGGAAGATGTCACTTCGAAGGAAAAGAGAGAGAGGGTAGAAGAGGCATTGGAAGCTTTAAAAGCACTTGGTTATTCAGAGAAGGAGCTTAAAACAGTCCGTGTAGAATTAAATCAGGCAAAAGCTGGGAAAGTCGATGATTATGTGCGTCAGGGACTTCAATTGTTAATGAAATCCTAAGAGAAAGGAGGATCTTACATGGAAGATCGGATGATATCAGGGGAATACCAGTCAAGCGATCAGGAAATCGAACTCAGCTTAAGGCCGGAAACCTTAAAGCAGTATATCGGTCAGGATAAAACGAAGAAAAATTTAAGTATTTTTATCGAAGCCGCAAAGATGAGAAATGAACCCTTGGATCATGTTCTTCTTTATGGTCCCCCCGGCCTTGGTAAAACAACGCTTGCTTCCATTATAGCTAATGAAATGGAAGTTCAATTTCGGACGACATCGGGACCGGCTATAGAAAGAGCAGGAGACTTAGCGGCTATTTTATCTTCGCTTGAACCTGGTGACGTTCTTTTTATCGATGAAATTCACCGCCTGCCAAGATCAGTGGAAGAAGTTCTTTATCCTGCTATGGAAGACTTTTGTTTGGACATAGTCGTAGGAAACGGCCCCAGTGCAAGGTCTGTGCGGCTGGATCTTCCACCCTTTACGCTGGTTGGAGCAACGACAAGGGCGGGATTGTTATCCGCTCCGTTAAGGGACCGGTTTGGGGTACACAGCCGGCTGGACTTCTATGAAACACGAGCCTTATGTGCGATCGTTGAAAGAACAGCGGAAATTTTTAATGTCGCCATTAAGCAGGAAGCGGCGGAAGAAATAGCGCTTAGATCGAGAGGGACGCCTAGAATAGCGAACCGGTTATTAAAGAGAGTTCGGGATATTGCCCAGGTAAATGGTGAACAGATCATTAGTCAGGACACCACTCACGAAGCTTTAGAAATGCTGCAAGTGGATCAGCAAGGGCTGGATTTTATTGATCACAAGCTGCTGATTGGGATAATGGATGGATTTCGCGGCGGACCGGTCGGCTTAGACACGATTGCGGCAACCATTGGTGAAGAATCCCAGACGATCGAAGACGTTTATGAACCATTTCTACTTCAAATTGGATTTATCCAGCGAACGCCCCGAGGAAGAATTGTTACTCCGAAAGCTTATGCCCATTTCAACAGGGAGGTGCCAGGCACTTGACGGGCTTCGGTAAAATCTTTATTGTAATAGGGATTGTTTTTATTATCATAGGATTACTTTGGAGTTTTATTGGAAAGCTTCCCGGCGATATTTCTTTTAAAAAAGGGCCAGTTACCTTCTACTTTCCAATTGTAACTTCGATTGTGGCAAGTATTATTTTATCACTCATATTTTATTTATTAGGCAAAATACGCTAAGTCAGGAGTAGGGGATTTTCATGGATATTAATCAATACGATTTTGAGCTTCCAGAGGAACTCATTGCTCAAGTTCCATTACTTGACCGTTCTTCTTCCAGGCTCATGGTTTTGAATAGGCAAGAAAAAGAGATCAGCCACCGAAGATTTAATGAGATACAAGGTTTTCTAAATCCCGGTGATTGTTTGGTTTTAAATGACACGAAAGTGCTTCCAGCTCGTTTGTATGGTGCGAAACAGGATACAGGCGGCAAGGTAGAAGTTCTGCTTTTACACCAGGAAGCTGATGATGTGTGGGAAGTCCTGGTCAAACCCGCAAAAAAAATCAAGGTAGGTACACGAATTGAATTTGGCGGCGGAAAACTGATTGCTGAATGCACAGAAATACAGGAACATGGCGGCCGCAAAGTGCAATTTTATTATGATGGGATATTTCTAGAAGTTCTGGAATCGCTGGGCGAAATGCCACTTCCTCCGTACATCAAAGAACAGTTATCAGACCGAGAGCGATATCAGACGGTTTATGCCAAAGAAGAAGGCTCTGCGGCAGCGCCAACAGCGGGCCTTCATTTTACACGTGAGCTATTAGAGGAAATTGAAGCATCTGGAGTAGAGATTGCTTATCTTACCTTGCATGTCGGATTAGGTACTTTTCGCCCGGTGAGCGTTGATAAAATAGAAGAGCACGATATGCATGCAGAGTTTTACCGCGTCAGTCAGGAAACAGCAGCACAATTGAACCGGGTTAAAGCAAATGGGGGCCGGATTATTTCAATTGGGACCACCTCGACTCGAACGCTTGAAACGCTTATGCGTGATTATGGTGAATTTACAGAAGCGAGCGGATGGACAGATATATTTATTTATCCACCTCAGCAGCTAAAGGCAATTGATGGCCTCATTACTAATTTCCATCTGCCGAAGTCCACACTGATTATGTTAGTTAGTGCATTTGCAGGACGAGATTTTATATTAGAGGCATATCATAAGGCGGTTGAAGAGAGGTATCGCTTCTTTAGCTTTGGAGATGCGATGCTGATTCTGTAGGAAAGATTGTGTTAAAGAAAGGATCGAAGCAATGGCAATCACGTACGAATTAATTAAAACTTGTAAACAAACGGGTGCACGACTTGGGAAAGTTCACACACCTCATGGTACGTTCGAAACACCTATGTTCATGCCGGTGGGAACTCTAGCTACAGTCAAGACAATGAGCCCGGAAGAACTCGAGAAGATGGGCGCTCAAATTATTCTTTCTAACACCTATCACCTGTGGCTGCGCCCGGGGGAAGATATTGTAGAAGAAGCCGGGGGACTTCATAAGTTTATGAACTGGAATGGTTCAATTCTTACTGACTCAGGCGGATTTCAAGTCTTTAGTCTAAGCGATTTAAGAAAGATTGAAGAAGAAGGCGTGCATTTCCGTAACCATATTAGCGGCGAGAAACTATTTTTATCTCCGGAGAAGGCGATGCGTATTCAGAATTCTCTTGGAGCGGATATTATGATGGCGTTTGATGAGTGTCCTCCTTATCCAGCGGAATACGATTATATGAAGAAATCCGTCGAAAGGACAAGCCGATGGGCGGAACGATGCCTGGAAGGCCACCAAAGACCTGACCAGCAAGGCCTGTTTGGAATTGTCCAAGGCGGAGAATACGAAGAATTGCGGCGCCAGAGTGCTCGTGATTTAACCTCGCTTGATTTTCCAGGGTTTGCTATTGGCGGTCTGTCTGTCGGCGAACCTAAAGACGTAATGAATCGTGTGCTGGAATTTACCACTCCTTTATTACCGAATAACAAGCCGCGCTATTTAATGGGGGTAGGTTCTCCGGATTCCCTAATCGATGGTTCGATCAGGGGTATTGATATGTTTGACTGTGTGCTGCCAACACGAATTGCCCGTAATGGAACTTGTATGACATCGCAGGGGAGACTCGTCGTAAGAAATGCGAAGTTTGCCAGGGATTTCAGGCCGATTGATGAGGAATGTGATTGTCATACTTGCAGAAACTATAGCAGAGCCTACATTCGTCACTTAGTAAAAGCCAATGAAACGTTCGGCTTTAGACTAACGACTTATCATAATCTTTATTTTCTGTTAAAATTAATGAGGCAAGTGCGTGAAGCCATTAGAGAAGATCGACTCGGTGACTTTAGAGAAGAATTCTTTGAGCGGTACGGTTTCAATAAACCAAACGCAAAGAACTTTTAGAAAGGGGGAATATAAATGCAAACGTTAGTAGGATTATTACCGATTATTCTTATGTTTGTTATTTTCTACTTCTTACTTATTCGTCCGCAGCAAAAGAAACAAAAGAAAGTCCAGCAAATGCAGACGGAACTTCAAAAAGGAGATAGAATTATTACTATTGGAGGCCTTCACGGAACGATTCATGCAATTGAAGAGAATGCATTAGTGATTGCTATTCAAGATGGTACTCAAATGAAGTTTGATCGTTCATCTGTAAGAGAGAAATTGAATCAAGACTAACCAGCAAACCCGTTACCTTTTAAGTAACGGGTTTTTGTATTAGAAATTCTACCTTTTTTGTGAGCTGCGAGGCAGATTTACACCAATCATACCCCCGAGCCAGGCAGCGATTAATAGTCCCCCGAAATAACTGAGCTGAGGAAGCGAAATCCATGTATTTTCGAAAATAACTTGAAATAATACCATCATTGCGACAAAAATGAACCCAGTTAATCCGCCAGAAAGCCATCCCTTTTGTTCGGTTTTATAAGCAGACAGCAGACCGCCGGCAGCTAGAATTGTGATGCCTGCGATTAAGGCGATTTGATTAAGAGTTTGATATTCCATAGCAGTAAATCTTAATAGAAGTGCTAATACTCCTGAGAAAAATAACATGGCTAAGAAAATAAATCCAACGCCGTAAGCTAGGACACCCTGCATCATTTTTTTCATCTAACGTCCCCTCCTTTACTTGCTTGTCTTTATCAATATATGCAGGGAAGTATTCAAGATAGAAGTAGATATTTCCCCAGTCCAATGAATAGGATAGAGTAAGACCATTTTAAAGGGGAAGTGCTATGTCTACAGTCCTTGCATTGCTCATTTTTACCGCAAGCTACATATTGATAATGATTGAGAAGTGGAACCGGGCTCTCGTAGCATTATCGGGAGGGATTCTCTTACTAATCACCCGTGTTTATAATTGGGAAGAAGCCTTTCTTTATATTGACTGGGAAACCGTAGCCCTTCTTTTTTCAATGATGGTTCTTGTTTCGATAACTAAAAAGACAGGGATCTTCACCTTTATGGCTATCCGGCTGGCTCAGTTAGTGAAGGGTAAGCCTGTTCCGCTTCTCGCAGTCACCTCAATATTTACCGCAGTGGGTTCTGCATTTTTGGATAATGTGACCACGGTTCTTCTGTTTGTGCCTGTTCTACTTTCTTTAACTGAAAAACTTCAACTGCCAGCTTTCCCTTATCTTTTGACAACAATATTTAGTTCCAATATAGGGGGAACCTCCACTTTGATCGGGGATCCCCCCAATATTATGATTGGACAAGCGGTAGACCACTTTAATTTCCTATCTTTTTTATATCATTTGGGCCCGGTAGTCCTAATCATTTTTTTTATCGTTTTAGGTCTATTAATTCTTCGATTTCGATCCACCCTTCCTTATAACCGAGAGCTTGCAGCACAGCTGATGAAATTAGATGCTAAAGAACATCTCGTCGTCTCCAAATTGCTTTTTCAATCGCTTGCTGTTCTTGCGCTCACCATTTCGGGTTTTGTTCTTCACCCTTTTGTCCATATGGATATTACTACAATTGCTGTAACTGGTGCTCTGCTGCTGTTATTTTTGACAGATAAGGAATTGGAAGTTGAAAAAGTGTTTCAAGAGGTGGAATGGGTGACGCTGTTCTTCTTTATTGGATTATTTATGTTAGTAGGCGGTCTGCAGACGGTAGGAATTATCGATGAAATTGCCAGAGGCATGATTTGGATCTCAGGAGGAGACATGCCGATCACTTCCATGGTGATGTTATGGAGTTCGGGAATATTATCTGGTGTAGTGGATAATATTCCGTTTGTGGCAGCGATGATTCCAGTAGTCAAAGAGCTTCAAGGGTATGGCATGATGGATGTCGATCCGGTCTGGTGGGCACTTGCTCTTGGTGCCTGCCTGGGTGGTAATGGGACATTAGTTGGGGCATCAGCAAACGTAGTTGTAGCCGGATTAGCGGCGAGTCACCGCCAGCCGATTTCATTTGTTAAATTCACTCTTTATGGTTTTCCCGTATTAATTATTTCATTGCTCGTATGTACCGTCTATGTCTTTCTCCGATATCTGGTACCTTTTCTAACCTAAGTACTTTTGAGTTCAATTAGCTTTATTGAAGCGGCAGGAACATAAAATTAACGAAATAGGTCATGTTAATACAGTGAGGAGTACTTCGAAGGGGAGCTGATGAGTCATGCTTCTAGGACCCACTATATTCCGTACGATCTTGACCTATTTACTTATTCTGCTGATCTTTCGAATTATGGGGAAACGGGAAATTGGAGAGTTGAGTGTCATGGATCTGGTGGTCTTTATTATGCTGGCGGAGATTGCCGTCTTTCTTATTGAAAACCCAAAGTCATCGATTTGGGAAGCTCTCGTCCCTATGCTGGTCTTATTAATTATTCAGTGGGGGAGTGCTTATGCGTCATTGAAAATCCCCTGGTTCCGAAGCTGGTTTGATGGCAGACCCTCGGTGCTTATTAAACATGGCAAAATAGATGAAGGGGAAATGAGGAAACAGAGATATAATTTTAATGACTTATTATTGCAGCTTCGCGAACATGGGATCCAGCAAGTGCATGATGTAGCATTTGCGATTCTTGAACCATCTGGAAAATTATCGATCTTTGAAAAAAACAGTGACGGAAGCTCTGATTATGCGGTGATACTTATTGCAGATGGGAAAATTCAGTATAGCGGTTTGAAAAACATTAGAAAGAATAAAACGTGGCTGTTAAATGAAGTAGAGAAGCATGGATTTCAATCCGTTAAAGATATTTCCTTATGCTCCTTCAACGAACAGGGGGAGTTATGGTTCGATCGGAATAACGAGTATTCATAATAGCAAAAGAATTTTCTACATCAAAAAGACCCGAACCGTTGATTTACATAGGTTCGGGTCTTTTGTGCTTAGCCTTACTTCTTAGGGAAAAGTCTACCCCATGGAATCATTTTCCATTCATCTTTCCGGATTAACTTGAAGACAAATAACAAGGTGATATAGATTAGCGTTAATGTGAGTCCCATAATGATTAATTGTGGCACCGGTTTGCTAGAGAGAAGCCAATGATCTTTTAATTCAAAACCAATCCAGCCGGTTAAAGCGACGATGAGCGTGAACCTTGTAAACAATTGAATCGGCGGCTTAAATTCTGCATGTTTGATTAGAACCGCTAAATGCAATAAGGTGACAATAACCACTCCTGTAACCATAGCAATCGCTACCCCGTTAATCCCGTATTGTGGCTGTGAACTTAATCCTACAAGCACAATAAACTTAATTACGGCGCCAATCAACGTATTCCACATGGCATAAGAAGCAAGGTCGAGCGCTTGTAAACTCGCCTGCAGAGGAGTTTGAATATAATGCAGCAGGAAGAATGGTGCCATGAATTGCAGTAGAAAAGCGGCATGACTCGTCCCGTAGATGGCATAAAGAATAACGGCCGGAAAAATCATGAATATAATCGTAATGACCCCGCCTGAGGCAAGGGAAAGGCGAATCGATTGTAAAATACGGTATTGAATCGTTTCTTTTGCATGAATAGCAGCAGCTTCACTTATGGATGGGACTAATGCAACAGATAGTGCATGCGTTAAAAAAGTAGGAAGGAATAATAATGGCAGCACATAACCCGTCAGTTCTCCGTATTGTTTCGTGGATTCAATTGCCGTAATCCCAGCAATTGCTAAGCTTTGAGCGACTAATATCGGTTCAAAGAAGTAAGTTAGTGAACCTATAAAACGGCTGCCGGTGGTTGGCAGTGCGATTGCCATTAGTTCTTGAAAGGTTTCCCGTCCCTGCGTAATATGCTTTGTCCATGTTGTTCTTAATTTGAAACGCTTACTCAGGTTAAACTGCCTCATCATATAGAATAAGGAGACCAATTCTCCTAAAACGACAGCAGCCATAGCTCCTGCTGCTGCATATTGAATTCCATAGGGAAGGCATAATTTAGTTAACACAATCACCCCGGTAATTCGTACAACTTGTTCAATGATCTGTGACATTGCCTGCGGCTTCATGTTCTGCCTTCCTTGAAAGTAACCTCTCAATACGGAGGAAACCGCCGTAATTGGAATAATAGGCGTAACAGCAAGCAAAGGATACAAGGCTCTAGCGTCCGTTAGAAAATACTTAGCGACAAGCGGGGAGAGAACAAATAAGCCAATTGTAAATATGATACTAAGTACCCCTGTGATCGTTATGGAGACGAGCAGAATTTTCTTTATCTTCTTTTCATTTCCTGTGGCTTCAGCTTCCGAGACACGTTTGGATATAGCAACCGGCAAGCCGAACTGGGTGATCGTGATGGCGAGAATTAAAGTAGGGAGGGCCATCATATACAATCCAACCCCTTCAGCTCCCATCACTCTTGCCACAACAATGCGATTTATGAACCCAAGTAATCGGGTTACCAGCCCGGCAGCTACAAGAATAAGCGCTCCATGAAGAAAGGTTTGTTTAGACATAAATGACATCCGCCTTCTCAAAATTTTGAAATTCCGCTACAATGAAGTATATGCGAATGGTGGGACAAGGCATGACAAACCTACAAGAATTCGTACGCAAGTGTTTG
Source organism: uncultured Bacillaceae bacterium (assembly GCA_963739045.1). Lineage (GTDB taxonomy): Bacteria > Bacillota > Bacilli > Bacillales > Halobacillaceae > Halobacillus_B. The sequence continues at coordinate 831,090 of CAVTYY010000004.1, forward strand.
GAATGAGAGGGAGGGCTGGACATGCAAAAACCAATTAGCCAGTGGAAGAGTTTCGCAGAGCCTGTGTTAGAAAGCAAAGTAGAAGAATTTAAGCTTATGGGTTACAGCCGCGCAAACAAAGAAGAAATCTGGACGTGTCTAAGGAAGAAGGTTTGGAAAGGTGAGCCTGAGAAACGAATTTATGAGGTCGTGCAGGACATTTTTCATTTAAGCAGTCAGCTGTATGTGAGCTACTTAACGGTTGATGCTTATCAAAATGAGGATTTAAAAGCGTCCATTCAGGCTATTTCTGGACAAATTGGAGATAAATAATAAGACAGGAATCAACAAATTATTTTAATAAAACTCAATCTTTTGTTGTCAAATAGAAAAATAGTAGTAAAATTGGTACGGGAAGCTTCAGCAAAACCAATTTAAAGTGAACACAGTCAGCCTGTACCTACGTTATACATACATAGCAATGCTGGGTGCAACGGTCTGTAAGGAATAAAGGAGGCAGGGAACGTTATGGTGAAACGAGGTCGCATCGTCGCCTTTTTTCTAGTTCTTGTTATACTAGGAACTTTAATAGGCACGACCATAACAAATGTTACAAAAGATATAAAGCTAGGATTGGATCTTCAAGGTGGCTTTGAGATTCTCTATGATGTTGAGGCGATAAATGACAGTCAGGATATTGATCAACAAGCAATGGAAGCTACTGTTGAAGCATTAAACAGGCGTGTTAACGCACTGGGAATAAGTGAAACAAACATAAACATTGAGAGTGGTCATCGGATTCGTGTGCAGCTTGCGGGAGTTAAAGACCAACAGCAGGCACGGAAACTTCTCTCCACTCAGGCACGGCTCTCTTTCCGTGATGTTAAGGGAAAAGAATACATGAATGGATCAGATCTTGTTGAAGGCAGTGCACAATTATCTTATGACAAAAACAACAATCCCATTGTCACGCTCGATATGAAGGATCCTTCTAAATTTTATGATGTAACGAAAGAAATTTCTAGCAGGGAGCAGAATCCTGATACCCCATACTTAGAAAACCTCATGGTGATCTGGCTGGATTATGATAAGGATTCTTCATTCGCTGATCAGTATGGAAAAGAAGACCATAACTATATATCTGCGCCGAGAGTAAGCGAGCCTATTCGCAATAAGTCTGTTCAGATAGAAGGAAACTTCACTTCTGAATCAGCCAAACAGCTGGCGGATATATTGAACGCTGGCTCACTGCCGGTCAATCTTAAAGAAACGTACTCTACCTCTGTGGGAGCTCAGTTCGGTGAGCAGGCCATGAATAAGACGATCTTTGCCGGTGCGATTGGAATCGCGATTATTTTCTTATTTATGATTTTCTTCTACCGTTTCCCTGGGGTTATTGCCGCAGTTACATTAACGGCATATATTTACTTGATCTTAGTTGTCTTTGATTTCATGCAGGGGGTACTAACCTTGCCGGGTATAGCCGCTCTGGTGCTCGGGGTAGGGATGGCGGTTGATGCCAATATTATTACCTACGAACGTATTAAAGAAGAGTTAAAGTCCGGGAAATCAGTTATGTCCGCCTTTAAGGCAGGAAACCGTCAGTCTCTTTCCACCATACTGGATGCGAACATTACCACCTTAATTGCCGCAACTGTGCTGTTTATTTTCGGTACCAGCTCGGTAAAAGGGTTCGCGACTATGCTGATTGTCAGTATTTTAGTCAGCTTTATTACGGCTGTATATGGTACAAGGTTCTTGATGGGACTTTGGGTTAAGAGCCGCTTCTTAACTAAAAAAACAAATTGGTTTGGCGTTAAATCGAAAGATATTCTGCCAATTGAAAAAGGCAAAGAAGTAGAGCCGACCTTTATGAGACGTAAATTTGATCTGGTCGGTGTTCGTAACCGTTTCTTCGCCTTATCGATTGTATTGGTCGTGGCAGGAATTATAGTGCTTTCAATCTTTAAGTTAAACCTAGGGATTGATTTCACCAGCGGTTCGAGATTATCTATCCTGTCTGATGGAAATATTAAGGCAGCCCAAGTGGAGAAGACACTGGATGAAGAGTTTGGTGTAAAACCGAAGAAGGTGGTAATTTCAGGAGATAATAATGAAATTGCGGTAGCTAGATTTGAAAAAGAATTAAGCAAATCAAAAATCGGTGATATTCAGACCTATTATGAAGATCAGTACGGGAATACGCCGAACGTTAGTACAGTTTCACCTGTAGTCGGGCAAGAACTTGCTAAAAACGCTGCCCTTGCGGTTCTATATGCATCGATAGGAATCATTATCTATGTCACGATCCGCTTTGAGTTCTTCTTTGCTTTAACCGCGATCATTGCTTTACTGCACGATGCTTTCTTTATTATCGCGCTGTTCAGCATAACGAGACTAGAGTTTGATATTACGATCATTGCTGCCATTCTCACCATAGTGGGGTACTCGGTCAACGATACGATCGTGACCTTTGACCGGATCAGAGAGAACCTGCAGAGAAAACGCAAGGTTAAATCCTTTAAAGAACTTGCCAAAATTGTGAACGACAGTTTACTGCAGACTTTAACACGGAGTATTAACACTGTTCTCACTGTTATCTTTGCTGCCGTAATGCTGCTCATTTTTGGGGCGTCATCCATTACGAACTTTTCCTTCGCCCTCGTTGTTGGTTTAATTGCCGGAACCTATTCTTCCGTCTTCATTGCTGCTCAGCTCTGGTTGATCTGGCGGGGAAGAAACCTCAACGAAAAACCATTAGAGTTTGCGAAAAAGAAAAAGAATACCGGAGGACCTCAGGTCTGATTCATGCAAAGCTGCCTCTTTTAATGGAGGCAGCTTTTTAGATTTATCTAAGCTGATTTAGGGTATAACAAGGGTAAGGTTTGAAAGGAGGAATCGAGATTGAAAGGTCAAAGCTATATTATTCTTGCTCTCATTTTTGCTTTACTCATTGCTATTTTTGCTGTGATTAACGTGGATCCCGTTGAAGTGAATTATATGTTTGGAACCGGCCAGGCGCCTTTAATCCTCGTGATTATTATTTCCGTACTTATGGGAGGACTGGTGACTGCTTCTGTAGGTGCCGTGCGTTATTTTAAATTAAAAAGAGAAAATCGTTCCCTGCGTAACCGATTATCTTCTCTTACTGCTGGCTCAACTGAAGTTGAAGAAAGCATAGCAGATCAGGCTCGCGAGTCCGAAATCCATGACCGCGATGAGAATACTCACAATAATGTAACATAACTCCTGTTTGCGGCCCCTGGTTCCCTCTTGTATAATAAATGGGTCAGGGGTGAATTTATGTTACGAAGCAAGATGAAATGGAATTTTACATATAACGAATGGAATGACTCTGTGAGTCCCGTTCATGGACTTACGCAGCTGACACAAACGCTGCTTTACAAAAGAAATATCATGGAACCGGATGAAATTGAAAAGTTTCTGCATCCTTCACTAGATCATCTCCATGACCCTTTTTTAATGTCTGATATGAGTAAGTCTGTGGAGAGAGTTAGGACAGCTATTGAAAATAAAGAGTCTATTTTAGTATTTGGGGACTATGATGCAGATGGTGTCAGCTCCACCACTGTTATGGTGGAAGCCCTCAGAGAAGCGGGAGCAGAATGTGATTTTTACATTCCTAACCGCTTCACGGAAGGCTATGGACCTAATGAAGAGGCATTTATGTTTGCTGGAGATACAGGTTATTCAGTCATTATAACTGTAGATAATGGGATTGCAGCTACTCATGAAGCAGAAGTAGCCAAGCAGCTCGGGATAGACTTAATTATTACGGATCACCACGAGGTTCAGGAGAAATTACCGGATGCATATGCGATTATTCATCCGAAAACGTCCAAGGATTATCCATTTGATGATTTGGCAGGAGTAGGCGTCGCTTTTAAGTTTGCTTCAGCTCTTCTTGGTAGATTTCCTCAAGAACTCTTAGATTTAGTAGTTATAGGTACGATAGCAGATCTCGTTCCCCTACAAGGTGAAAACCGGATCCTCGCTCACTTTGGACTTCAGGCAATTTCACATTCCAATCGTCCTGGTATCGAAGCCTTAAGACAAGTGTGCGACATCGATGGACACATCAATGAAGAAACGATTGGTTTTACAATTGGTCCCCGGTTAAACGCAGTGGGCCGCTTACAGGACGCAAGTCCAGCTGTAGATCTTCTGCTGTCTTCAAACGTAGAAGAAGCCATCCAACTGGCTGAGTTTATTAATTCACTGAACCAGGAGAGGCAGAAGATTGTGGCGGATATTGCTAAAGAAGCTGAAGAAATGCTTGCTGCCGGTGAAGAGGTTTCCGATCGTGTGATTATTGTGGCCAAGGAAGGGTGGAATCCTGGGGTCCTAGGGATCGTGGCTTCAAAGCTTGTAAGAAAATTTGATCGTCCCGCTATTGTTTTAGGGATTGATGCGGAGTTAGGGGAAGCCAAAGGGTCTGCCCGCAGCATCGACGCCTTCGATTTGTTTCAAAACTGTATGGAAGTGAGAGATCGGTTTAAGCATTTCGGAGGACATGCTCAGGCAGCAGGGATGACGTTGTCAGTCGAACAGATTGACGGGCTGCGTAAGGATTTAAATCGGCTTGCTGATCAGAAACTGTCCGCAGAAGATTACCAGCAGACTTTAGACGTCGCCTTGACGGTTGATATTGAAAACCTTTCGTTAAAACAAGTGGAAGAAGTTAATCAACTGCGTCCTTTTGGAATGGGGAATCCTAAGCCATTATTCAGAGTCAAGCATTCTCCAAAAGAAATTCGTCTTATAGGAAGCCGCAAGAACCATTTAAAGCTTCAATTTCAGAAAGATAATGCAAAGCTTGAAGGTGTGGCATTTGGAATGGGAGAATTGTATCCTCATATCTCCCCTCACGCAAGTTTGGAGGTAGTGGGGGAACTGGGGATTAACGAATGGAATGGCAGAAAAAATCTGCAATTAATGATTAAAGACATGATGATCAACGAATGGCAGCTGTTTGACTTTCGAGGCTCCAAGCATTTGGAAAAAAATATAGCTATCCCAGCTGGAGAGAAATTTGCAGCCGTAACTTTCCATGATGCTGCTCAATCTCCCCATCAATTACCCATCTTTTCACATGCAGAATTAGATGGTACTGAAGAGTTTGACGGAGTCCTGCTGCTTGATTTACCTAATCGATTAGAAGACCTGGCTGAACTGCTGAAAAAGCAGCAACCAGGGAAATTATATGCCTGTTACAGATTAGAAGATGGCGCGTTCTTAAAGACTTGGCCAACAAGAGACCATTTCAAATGGTTTTATGGTATGCTTATGAAGCGCAAAACTTTCAATCTGCACCGTGAAGGTGACCAGCTGGCTGCCCGGCGAGGGTGGGATCGGTCGATGGTAGATTTTATTTCACAGGTGTTTTTTGAGCTTGAATTTGTTAAAATGGAAGATGGACTTATTACGATTAATTCAAAGCCTTCTCAGAAGGATTTACAGGAATCCGTATTATACCAGGAAAGACAATATCAGCTTAAGATTGAACAAGCATTATATTATTCAACCTTTAAAGAATTAAAAGATTGGCTTGATTCATCTATGAGTCCAATCGAGGAGGAAGCAGTTAATGGATTATAAAGAACATATTGCCATCGTAGAAAATTGGCCAAAAGAAGGCATTCAATTTAAAGATATTACACCATTGATGGATAATGGGAAGGCCTTTAAGTCAGCTGTCGATGACATTGTGGATTACGCTCAGGATAAAGAAATAGAATTAGTCGTAGGACCGGAGGCACGCGGGTTTATTGTAGGCTGTCCCGTTTCCTATGCTTTAGAAATTGGCTTCGCTCCCGTAAGAAAGGAAGGAAAACTTCCTCGCGAAACGATTAAAGTAGATTATGGCTTAGAGTATGGCAATGATGTCCTTGCCATTCATAAAGATGCCATCAAGCCTGGTCAGCGAGTTTTAATTATTGATGATCTGCTTGCTACGGGCGGTACGATTGAGGCAACCATTGAGTTGGTGGAACAGCTTGGCGGAGTTGTAGCAGGATGCGCATTTCTTATCGAACTTACCTATTTAGACGGACGTAAGAAACTCGATGGTTATGATGTTTGTACTTTAATGCAATACTAGAGAATAGGGAGTGCCCTTCGTGAGGGCGCTCTTTATTTTACAATTAGGTAAATATGTACATTTTTCTTTACAATTGTAAAGCTTTTTTCGATAATGAAAAGTAAACCATAATATTTGGGAAAGTAGCTTAAAGGAACTAGGGTGATTGAATGGCGAAAGATACAGTGCTGACAGCTGAAGAAGTCATTGAACAGGCAGGCAGCTATTTAAATAATGCAGATCTTGCCTTTATCCGAAGGGCTTTTCAGTTTGCAGAAAAGGCTCATAGCGAACAGTACCGGAAATCAGGAGAACCATATATTATTCATCCCATTCAAGTGGCTGGGATTTTAGTCAATTTGGAGATGGATCCTGAAACTGTTGCTGGCGGGTTCTTACATGACGTAGTTGAAGATACAGAGATAACGTTGAAAGAGATAGAGAGAGAATTTAACACAGAAGTATCCATGCTGGTAGATGGGGTTACGAAGCTGGGTAAGATTAAATATAAATCTAAAGAAGCACAGCAAGCTGAAAATCATCGGAAAATGTTTGTCGCCATGGCAAAGGACATTCGGGTGATTTTAATTAAACTTGCAGACCGACTGCACAATATGCGGACTTTGAAGCACCTGCCGCCAGAAAAGCAGCGGAGAATTTCAAATGAAACACTGGAAATTTTTGCGCCTCTGGCTCATCGGTTAGGAATTTCGACCATTAAATGGGAGCTAGAGGATACAGCTCTGCGGTATTTAAATCCTCAACAATATTACCGAATTGTCCATCTTATGAAGCAGAAGCGGAATGAACGGGAATTTTATATAGAAGATGTTATGGACGAGATTGATAACCAGCTGAAAGATGTAAATATTGATGCTGATTTAAACGGCAGACCGAAGCATATTTACAGTATCTATCGCAAAATGGTTCTGCAGAATAAGCAGTTCAATGAAATCTATGATCTTCTGGCCGTGCGTATTCTGGTAAACAGTATTAAAGACTGCTATGCAGTACTCGGGATTATTCATACCTGCTGGAAACCTATGCCGGGACGATTTAAAGACTATATTGCTATGCCAAAGCCAAATCTGTATCAATCTTTGCATACCACTGTTATTGGTCCTAAAGGCGATCCACTGGAGGTCCAAATCAGAACCCATGAGATGCATGAAATTGCAGAATATGGGATTGCTGCGCATTGGGCATATAAAGAAGGGCGTCAAACTTCACCGGAGCAGTCATTTGAAGAAAAGCTCACATGGTTCAGAGAAATACTTGATTGGCAGAGTGAAACCCATGATGCGGAAGAGTTTATGGAATCTCTAAAAGTTGATTTATTCTCTGACATGGTTTATGTCTTTACTCCTAAAGGGGATGTCATTGAGCTTCCGTCTGGTTCAGTACCGATCGATTTCGCTTATCGCATCCACACTGAAGTGGGGAATCAGACAATTGGGTCTAAAGTAAATGGAAAAATGGAGCCGCTGGACTATGTGTTAAGAACCGGGGATATTGTAGAAATGATGACATCGAAACATTCTTACGGCCCCTCCAAAGATTGGATTAAACTTGCACAGACGTCTCAGGCAAAAAATAAGATTAAGCAATTCTTTAAAAAGCAGAGAAAAGATGAAAACATCGGTAAAGGTAAAGAGCTTGTCGAAAATGAGATCAGAAATTTTGGTATTCAACCCAAAGAGGTATTTTTTGCAGAGAATTTAAAACGTGTTTCTGAGAAATTTAACTTTTCCAATGAAGAAGATATGTTCGCAGCGGTAGGCTACCAGGGAATCACGGCTGCTCAAATTGCTACGAGGCTCACGGAAAAACTCCGTAAGCAGAAGGAAAAAGAGCAGGATTTAGCTCAAACTCTGGCAGACGTCACTACCACTGAAATAAAAACGTCCAAGCATTCCGGCAAGAAAGATTCCGGTGTCCGGGTGGAAGGAGTAGATAACCTGCTCGTCCGTCTGGCTAAATGCTGCAGTCCCGTTCCCGGCGATGATATTGTCGGTTATATAACGAAAGGGAGAGGTGTGTCTGTACACCGCACCGACTGCCCTAATGTAAAAACGGACGAAGCTCAGTCTAGACTGCTGCCCGTAGAATGGGAAAGCTCAACAACCGATTCAAAGCAGTATCATGTTGACCTGGAAATTTGGGGATACGACAGACGGGGCTTGTTAAATGAGGTATTACAAGCAGTTAATGAAACGAAAACTAATATTACTGCAGTTTCTGGCAAATCAGACCGCAATAAAATGGCAACGATCAATATTACCATTCTCATCCAGAACATCAGTCATCTAAGAAAAATAGTGGAACGAATTAAGCAGATTCAAGATGTCTATACAGTTAGAAGAGTGATGCAGTAACTAAACAGGAGGGGTAGCGGTGAGAGCGGTTATTCAAAGAGCTGCAGAAGCGTCTGTAGAAGTGGATGACAAGATAGTGGGACAGGTTCAGCAAGGACTTGTCGTGCTGCTAGGAGTTACGCATGACGACACAGAAGACGATGCCCGTTACCTTGCTAAAAAGATTCCTTACTTACGGATATTTGAGGATGAGACCCAGAAAATGAATCAATCCCTGCTGGACGTCGGAGGGAGATTGTTATCTGTTTCTCAATTTACTTTATATGGTGATTGCCGTAAAGGACGCCGGCCGAATTTCATGAGTGCAGCCAAGCCTGACATGGCAAACGAGCTGTATGAGCGTTTTAACCGTATGCTGACTGAAGAAGGCGTCGCGGTGGAAACGGGGGCTTTTGGTGAAATGATGAATGTTAAATTAACCAATAGCGGTCCGGTTACCTTAATTTTAGATAGTAAAGAAAGATAAAAGTGGCACCGGAGCAAAGCTGTACTTTCTTTTATCGATAAATACTGTAAAAGGCACGGACAAAAGGAAGTGCCCACAATCTTAAGTCGATCGCTCCGGAAAAGTTGATATTTTTCCTTCCCAATTCATCCGTGGAGACAGAGGGTTAAAAAGGGATACGTGAGTATATTACCTGTTGAAAAGGCTGGGAATCTTGCCTCATGCAGGACAAAAAATCCGAACAATGATGGAATAATTCGTTATTATTCCATCATCGTTCGGATTTAATTTTGGCAAAAAGCTTTCTGTCCCATTCTCTTTATATGTGAATGATTTATTATGAGGCAAAATAACGAATCAGGCCATTAGTTATGCCTTGAGAAACTTTCGTTTGATAATGTACGCCTTTAACCGTTTGCTCTTCATTACGATCAGATATAAATCCTAATTCAAGAAGGACAGCTGGTTTATTGTTTTCTCTAATTACGTGAAAATCTCCAAAATGTACGCCGCGACTTCTAAGGCCGGTCGACTGTACCATCTCACTCTGAATATTACTGGCGAGAGATTGGTCTTTGTCATGATAATAATAGGACCCAATTCCATTAGCAGCAATTGAAGAAGGTACGCTGTTAAAGTGAAGACTTATGAAAGCGTCCGCATTGGATGACTGGGACGTGGCAGATCGAATAGACAGGGAGACGTATTGATCGCTGTTCCTTGTTAGGATTACTTTAGCTCCATAGCTTTCCAGCTGTTGTTTTAAGTGCTCTGCCGTTTGGAGGGTAATGGTTTTCTCTGTCGTTCCAGTAAAACCCAGAGCTCCGGTATCGCGTCCGCCGTGACCTGGATCAATCATAATGGTTTTTCCATTAAGAGTTCCGTTACTTGAAGGGGCAGATGACGAAGTACCGTTATGTTCATCCACAATCCATCCTGCGACAAATGCCTGTTTGCCTTTAAAACTGACTTTGTACCATTCGCCTTCTGTGGAAAGGACATTATATTGGTCTCCTTGCTTGCCGCTCCCTACGATCTGATGATTTGTGGAAGGGCCACTGCGTAAATGGGTGCCATTGTATTGAAGGGTCACATAAGACGAGGAGGAATCTTGTGAAGAGTCAGTATGGTCTTTACTAGTGAACCAACCCGCAACCCAGCCGGTTTTTCCATTATGGAGTTCAATTTCATACCATCCTTGCTGTTCGCTTATGTAGTCGTAATTCTCACTATTATAGACTTGACCTACAATGCTTCCATTTGTTGAACTTTGGTTTCTGACATTCAAAATGGAAGTCGTAATCGTTAATTCACCAAGAGACTTTTGTGTCTTCCCTGCTGAAGATTCTCCGGATACCGCAGAAACGGAGTTTGTCAGGTAATCACTGTGCACCCATCCTTGAGTATTGGAATGTTCTATAAGTACCCATTTTCCTTTACGGTCTTTGACGTTCACCTTGTCGCCTTTCATCAAATAACCTTTAATGCTGCTGGATAATCCTGGGCTGGAATGGATTCTTAAATGATCCACCTTAGCTGCAAGAGAACTTTCTTTACTTTTTACATTTGCAAACTTTTTAGCTACCCAGCCTGTTTGGTTATGCCACTTAATTTTCAACCACTCATTTTTTTCATCAATGATTGAATAGGATTCGCCGGTATTGACTTTACCCAGACTTGCATATCCTGTGCCCGGTCCGCTTCGAACATTTAAATGATCCGCATTAATTGTGACGGAATCAGCATAAACGGTAGAAGAAACCACTGTTGTGAGCCCTAGAATAATAATAAACAGGGCCATTAAACCTTTTTTTGCCATGCATACACCTCCTGATAATTGCCTATCCCAATTCTATTCGACAATTTGAATTGTAAATCCTTTAATGGGATAAATAAATAATTCTTTGTAATTAATTTTAAAAGTGCTTGACATAGGAATATGTAAGCCTATATGATAGTAATCAATTCTATAACGAATCGAAGAAAACCAGTGAGGAAAAAAGTAGTCTGAACCCACATACACAGAGAAGAAATGCCTACGGCTGAAAGCATTTCATTATGATGGTCAGATGAAAGACATTTCTTAGGTGCCGCGTCGAAATTTAAGTAGGCGCGAACGTAAACTAGGCGTTAACTGTTTCTGAGTGGGAGCAAAATTGCTTCAACTAGGGTGGCAACGCGGGCAAACTCCCGTCCCTTTTCCTTTTTCGAGGAATAGGGACGGGAGTTTTTTGTTAGTTACTGGAATTCGAATCAAGAAATTAAGGAGGAATTCAGATGAGTATTAATGCTCCAAGAGGAACGCAGGATCTATTACCTGGGGTTTCTGAAAAGTGGCAGTATGTAGAGAAAGTATTAGCGGATTTGTGCCGCCGTTACCATTATAAAGAAATTAGAACGCCTATATTTGAACACACTGAATTATTTCAACGCGGAGTAGGGGACAGCACGGATATCGTGCAGAAAGAAATGTATACTTTTGAAGATCGAGGCGGCCGTAGTATTACGCTAAGGCCAGAAGGTACCGCTTCAGTCGTACGCTCTTATGTTCAGCATAAAGGGTATGGGCTGCCTAACCAGCCGGTTAAATACTTCTATGTGGGTCCTATGTTCCGATATGAACGCCCTCAGCAAGGGAGACTGCGTCAATTTGTTCAATTTGGCATTGAAGCTTTAGGTAGTGATGACCCTGCTATTGATGCGGAAGTTCTTGCTTTAGCTATGAGTTCTTATCAAGAGCTGGGACTGAAATCTTTAAAGCTGGTACTGAACAGCTTAGGAGACAAGGAAAGCCGTGAAGCTCACCGGGAAGCATTAGTCGCTCACTTTCAGCCTCATAAAGAAGAGCTTTGTGCTGACTGCCAAGTGAGATTAGATCAAAATCCTTTAAGGATACTAGATTGTAAAAAGGATAGAGACCACCCTGCAATGAAAACTGCACCATCTATTCTGGATTACTTAAATGATTATTCTCAACAATACTTTAACCAGGTTAAACATTATTTAGATTCCATGGGCATTGATTATGTAATCGATCCCAATCTCGTGCGCGGTCTTGATTATTATAATCACACGGCTTTTGAAATTATGAGCGAGGCAGAAGGATTTGGAGCTATAACCACATTAAGCGGAGGTGGACGGTATACTGGCCTGGTAGAGGAAATCGGCGGTCCTGAAACTTCCGGTATCGGTTTTGCATTTAGTATTGAACGATTGTTAATGGCCTTAGAAGCTGAACAAATAGAATTGCCAGTAAATGAAGGGTTAGATTGCTATGTGGTTTCATTTGGCGATGAGGCTGCTCAGGAAGCGGTTAAGCTGACCTATCAGCTTAGGAATGCAGGAGTGCAAGTGGACAAGGATTATCAAAATAGAAAAATGAAAGCCCAATTTAAATCAGCTGATCGGCTTCAAGCAAAATATGTAGTCGTTCTAGGTGATAGAGAAGTGGAAAACCAAGTAGTAAACGTCAAGAATATGCAAAGTGGAGAACAACAAGAAGTTCCATTTGCTGAAGTCGTTCAGTACTTGCAGCAACAGTTACCGGGAGGGGAATAATATGGAAAGAATCGCCTGTGGTTCCATCAGAGAAGCACAAATTGAACAAGAAGTACTTATTAAAGGCTGGGTTCAGAAACGACGGGATCTTGGTGGGTTGATCTTTATCGATTTAAGAGATCGATCCGGACTGGTTCAGGTTGTATTTAATCCAGAAATTTCCGCAGAAGCACTGGAAATTGCAGAAAGTGTAAGAAGTGAATTTGTACTGGAAATTACGGGGAAGGTTGTGGCCCGTGATGCAGCCACGGTAAACAACAACATGTCTACCGGAAATATCGAAATTACAGCAAACCGAGTAAAGATTTTAAATAAGGCGAAAACCCCGCCTTTCATGATTGAGGATCAATCGGAGGTTTCTGAAGACCTGAGATTAAAGTACCGTTATCTTGATCTGCGTCGTAAAGAAATGCAGGATACCTTTAAGCTTCGGCACCAGGCGACCCAGTCTATAAGAACCTTCTTGAATGAAGAAGGCTATCTTGAAATGGAAACGCCAATGCTTACTAAAAGTACTCCTGAAGGCGCGCGAGACTATTTGGTGCCCAGCCGTGTTCATGAAGGGGATTTCTATGCACTGCCTCAGTCACCGCAATTATTTAAACAGCTTCTTATGGTAGCTGGATTCGAAAAATATTATCAAATCGCTCGCTGCTTCCGTGATGAAGATCTGAGAGCAGACAGGCAGCCGGAATTTACCCAGGTCGATATTGAAACTTCATTCATGTCTCAGGAACAAATCATGGCCATGACTGAAAAAATGATGGAAAAGGTTATGAAAGAAGTGAAAGGCGTAGAGCTCACTCTTCCTTTCCCACGCCTGCCTTACGAAGAAGCCATGGAGCGGTTTGGCTCTGATAAACCAGACACACGGTACGGTTTGGAGCTTGTCAATATTTCGGAACAAGTAAAAGATTCCGGGTTTAAAGTATTTAGCGGTGCCGTATCTTCCGGTGGTCAGGTAAGTGCAATTAATGTAAAGGGAGAAGCTGACCAATTTTCCCGTAAGGACATTGATAAACTAACAGAGGATGTTAAAGTTTACGGTGCAAAAGGTTTAGCATGGCTCAAGATGAAAGACGGCCAATTGAATGGACCCATCGCTAAGTTCTTTGGTGAAGAGGAAGTTCAACAGCTGCAGGATAAATTAGCAGTAGAAAATGGAGACCTCTTATTATTTGTAGCAGATAAGACTTCAGTCGTACGGGACAGTTTAGGCGCCCTGAGACAGAAATTGGCTAGAAAGCTTGATTTAATTGATCAAACTAAGTTTAATTTCCTATGGGTAACGGATTGGCCGTTGTTTGAGTACGATGAAGAGGCAGGCCGATACTTTGCCGCTCACCATCCATTTACGATGCCTGCTGCCAAAGATGTGGATAAGCTGCTAACCCATCCAGAAGAAGTGCATGCGGAGGCCTATGATATTGTACTGAATGGATATGAATTAGGTGGAGGATCGCTCCGTATTCATGAGAAAGAACTGCAGGATCAAATGTTTAACGTTCTTGGATTCAGCCAGGAAGAAGCGAATGAGCAGTTTGGATTTCTATTAGAAGCGTTAGAATCAGGGGCACCACCCCACGGGGGCATTGCGTTAGGGTTTGATCGGTTTATTATGCTGCTGGCAGGAAGGACCAATCTTAGAGACACCATCTTGTTTCCGAAAACAGCCTCTGCTCAGGACCCGCTTACAGAGGCGCCTGGCAGTGTAAGCAAAGCTCAACTAGATGAACTTCACCTGCAGTTAAAACCAAAAAAACAGGACTGAAGTCATACAGTTATCCGGGGATATAGTTCTTGATAAGCTCTTGTAAATATGCTACAATTTGGATACAAATTTAAACCAATCCTGATGTGTGCGTTGTTCGAATGTACGTTTTGACCGAACATTTATGAATCGGGAGCCTGGCGTTTTCGCATGGAATGCAAGCCTCTTAACCATCACTGATGGGAGGACGCAAGAAATGCGAAGCAGGGCACCCACCTGCCTGGAGCGGGTTCAAAACTCATGATGCAACGGCACAATTGGGATTGGTTTATTTTTTTATGGGTTGATCATCTAAAAATGCGTACGGTCTCTGCCGTACGCATTTTATTTTTGTTTTTGAATTTATTCTTTTGTTGTATGGAGTAAACTCCATGGATTGTTGTTCTACACAAGCGTCAGTGGGTTAGCGGGCAACATTCTCTAAGTTGCCGTTCTTCTCCATGCGAAAGTGTGGTTTCATCTGATAATCCTGCTCATCAAACATGACCATTTTACGGGCACGGTCCATAATTTGAATAAGAGCTTGATAATCTTCACTCATTGATTCTAATTGACTATTTAACTGAAGATTGATGTCTTTTAGTTTAGCATTTTCTGTTTCCAGGTCCTTTAGTTGGTTTTTAACAGAATCTGTTGCAGTCGAATCCTTTTGAAGGCTTTTCAAATACCGAATGACCTGAGTCATGTGAAGCTCAGGCTCAGGATCCTTCTGGACTGCAGAATGATAAACTGGCTGCTCCTCCTTCTCCTCCTCTTTCTCTTCAATTTCTTCTTGAACCTCATAAGAGAAAGGAAGGTGCACTTGCTGCATTACAGCAGGATGATGACTTGCTTCTTTTCGTTTTTTCTCTTTTCGCTGTTTCTTTGCTAATTCGACAGCTTGCTCGTACTTTTGGCGAACTTCTGCATTCCACCTGAACCCGCAGGCAGCAGAGGTGCGATTTAATAGATCTCCAACTTCATCAAAGGCTTTTAACTGTGTACTTCCTTCTCTAATATGTCTTAACACTGTTTCTGCAAGTAATAAATCATCTTCATGAGACCAGGCATCCTGTCTTACTTTTGGCATTCTACACCACTCCTGTAATAATATTTTTTAGAAAAATAGTTTGGCAGATTTAGTAGTAGTGTTACCAACAAAAAGATGAAATATACTTATCTTGGTTTTTGTTTAGAAATTTTTTCGAAAACTTGTTTCAGAGCCTGTTCAAACTTACCAGTAGCCTTAGGTTCATAATAGCTTCGATCTTTAATGGAATCAGGCAGATACTGCTGGCTGACCCATCCATTCTCATAATTGTGAGGATATTTATATTCTGCCCCTCTGCCAAGTTTTTCGGCACCTTTGTAATGAGAGTCTTTTAAATGGCTTGGAACTTCTCCGCTTTTTCCTTTTCTAATATCAGCTAAAGCTGCATCCAGGGCTTTATAGGCACTATTGGACTTAGGAGATAACGCTAGTTCAGTAACCGCAACTGCTAAAGGAATACGTGCTTCTGGAAAACCAAGCCTCTCTGCTGATTCGATTGCCGACAGTGCCCTTGGACCTGCCTGAGGATTTGCGAGTCCGATATCTTCGTAGGCGATCACGACTAACCGCCTCCCTATACTGTCTAAATCTCCTGCTTCAATTAAACGTCCTAAATAATGCAGAGCTGCATTAACATCGCTTCCTCTAATTGATTTCTGAAAAGCAGACAATACATCATAATGAGCGTCGCCGTCTTTATCATGGGAAAAGCTCTTCTTCTGCATACATTCTTCTGCGATATCCAATCCAATTGATATCAGACCTTTGTCATTTTCAGGTGTAGAGAAAGCTGCAAGCTCCAAGCCATTAAGAGCGGACCGTAAGTCTCCATTGGCAGACTGGGCAAAATGGTTAATTGCATCCTCCGTTAATTCCAAAGTAAGGTGACCAAGACCTTGTACTTGATCGGTCATGGCTCTTTGGAGTGCTTCTTTAATCTCACTCTCAGACAACCGGTAAAGTTCAAACAAATGACAGCGGCTGCGAATCGCCGGATTAATGGAGTGGTACGGATTGCTTGTGGTACATCCAATAAGAGTAAGCGTATTACTCTCTAAATGAGGAAGTAAAAAGTCTTGCTTTGCTTTATCCAGACGATGGACTTCATCCAAGATAAGGACAAGCTGCCCATGCATTTTCGCTTCTTCCACAGCAATTTCCATATCTTTTTTCTTATCGGTTACGGCGTTAAGCACTTTGAAGGGAAGCGTTAAGCTTTTGGCGAGGGCAATTGCCATTGAGGTTTTCCCTGTACCAGGCGGGCCAAATAGAATCATGGAGGCTAAACGGTTAGCCTTCACCATTCGCTGGATGGTTTTTCCTTCATTTACTAAATGCTGTTGACCGATGATTTCATCTATATGATTGGGGCGCATTCGAAAGGCAAGTGGTTTCTGGCTCATGGATCAAGCTCCTTTACTTCTTTATGATGTTAAGCGTAGGATGATTCTTTTAAAAATGCAAGAGACTTGCCATTCATGCTATAATAGCGTTTGGTATAATACGGTTAAGGGCTTAGAATCATAAAGAACAATATAAAAGCTCATATTTTCACTTGTGGATAGACTGAATGAATGGAACGATGAATGCTTTACTTATAAAGGATGATAAACATGAAGATTTCTACTAAAGGCCGCTACGGTCTTACGATTATGATTGAATTATCCAGAAAATATGGAGATGGCCCTATTTCACTTAAACAAATCGCCAGGGATAATAATTTGTCTGAGCACTACTTGGAGCAGTTGATTGCCCCTTTGAGAAATGCGGGATTAGTGAAAAGTGTGCGCGGGGCATATGGCGGTTATATGCTGACGAAAGCTCCACATGAAATTACTGCGGGCGACGTTATTCGAATTTTAGAAGGTCCGATCACCCCTGTGGAAGGTATTGAAGATGAAGAGCCAGCAAAGCAGGCGCTGTGGAAAAGAGTTCGAGATGCCGTGAAAGATGTGTTAGATACAACTACTCTAGAAGATTTAAAAGATCATGTCGAAGATCAAACACAAGACGCTTATATGTTTTATATTTAATGAAGCGAGGTGAAAATATGGAATCTATCTATTTAGATCATGCGGCAACTACACCAATGCATGAAAATGTGGTAGAAGCAATGCTTCCCGTCATGCAGGAGGTATTTGGCAATCCATCAAGTGTTCACCAATTCGGCCGGAAAGCCAGAAGAATTCTGGATGAGTCGAGGCAGACAGCTGCAAAGAGTATCCACGCAAGAGAAACAGAAATTATATTTACCAGCGGAGGTACAGAAGCAGATAACTTAGCGCTTTTTGGGACAGCGTTTGCTAATCAAGAGAAGGGTAAGCATATTATTACTACTTCCATTGAACATCATGCTACATTACATGCAGCTAAGCATTTAGAAACAGAAGGGTTTGAAGTAACTTATCTGCCTGTTGACGAACAGGGAAGGATATCGGTCGAAGATCTTGCCAGGGAGTTAAGAGCGGACACAATTCTCGTATCCGTGATGATGGTGAATAATGAGACGGGTGTGATTCAGCCGATTAGTGAATGTGCAGAATTACTGCGCGATCATCAAGCCTATCTCCATTCTGATATGGTACAGGCTTACGGGCAGCTCGAGGTGAACGTTCAAGAACTTCAAGTCGATTTACTAACGGTGTCCGGACATAAGATTAACGGTCCAAAAGGGATTGGCTATCTTTATGTCCGGGAAGGTACCCATTTAGTTAATCTCCAGCATGGCGGTGAACAAGAGAGAAAAAGAAGGGCAGGGACGGAAAATATTCCTGCCGTTAAAGGGTTGCAGCGAGCCATAGAATTACTTGAAGATGAACGGAAGAGCACCGTTGAGAAATATACCTCATTGAAACAGGTGTTTCTGGCAACGCTTGAAGAAGAATCGGTCAACTTTCAATTGAACGGTGATCAGGATAAAACAATTGCCTCCATCGTTAATATTAGTTTTCCTGGAATGAACGTGGAACAGCTGCTCACAAACTTTGATTTAAGCGGCATTGCAGCATCGAGCGGCAGTGCTTGTACTGCAGGGTCAGTGGAACCCTCCCATGTCTTATCGGAAATGTACGGGGCGGACTCAGAACGTACTACAAATTCGATTCGATTTAGTTTTGGGCTGGATAATCAAAGGGATAACGTCGTTGAAGCGGCGAGAAGGATAAGTCAGATAATTAAACGGATCAGCGCATAAATGAGGAAGGTGGAAGATATGAAAGACCCAAAGGATACCCGTGTTGTTGTAGGTATGAGTGGAGGAGTAGATTCATCGGTTGCCGCTCTGTTATTGAAGCAGCAAGGGTATGACGTAGTAGGCATATTTATGAAGAATTGGGACGATACAGACGAAAATGGAGTGTGTACAGCGACAGAAGATTATGATGATGTCATTCGAGTCTGCAATCAGCTGGACATTCCCTATTATGCCGTCAACTTTGAAAAACAGTATTGGGATAAGGTATTTACTTACTTCCTGGAAGAGTATAAAGCTGGAAGAACCCCCAATCCAGATGTGATGTGTAATAAAGAGATTAAATTCAAAGCTTTCATGGAGCATGCTATGTCCCTGGGGGCTGATTATTTAGCGACGGGCCACTATGCCCGGGTCCATGAGAATAAGGGCAAGTATGAAATGCTGCGGGGAATAGATGAGAACAAGGACCAAACTTACTTCTTAAATCAATTATCTCAGGATGTTTTGGCGAAAGTAATGTTCCCTATTGGAGATATTGAAAAAAAGAAAGTACGTGCAATCGCTGAAGAAGCTGGTCTTGCTACTGCTAAGAAAAAAGATTCTACAGGGATCTGCTTTATTGGGGAAAGGAATTTTAAAGAATTCTTAAGTGAATATCTGCCCGCGCAGCCTGGAAACATGGAAACACTGGATGGTGAAGTAAAAGGCAAGCATGATGGTCTTATGTATTATACCCTGGGACAAAGACAAGGACTGGGGATCGGCGGTGCTGGAGAACCATGGTTTGTCACAGGCAAAAATATAGAACAGAATATTTTATATGTGGGTCAGGGTTTTCACCACGAAGCCCTTTATTCAGACGGATTAATAGCTTCTGCTGCCAATTGGACGAGCGGTTCTGCTCCGGCAGAATCCTTTACTTGCACAGCGAAATTCCGCTATCGTCAGGATGATAGTGCAGTTACTGTCAATCCTCTCGAAAATGGCACTTGGAAAGTTACCTTTCATGAGCCGGAACGTGCGGTTACTCCAGGTCAGGCGGTTGTATTTTATGATGATGACGTCTGCCTTGGCGGTGCTACAATTGATGAAGTTTTAAAATCAGACGAGATTCTGACTTATGTCGGCTGACCGTACAAATGGCCATGTCCAGTTCTATTAGGGACATGGCTTTTTGAAGTTAATAGAATGAAGTAAAGTAGCCCAATTCTTTAAGACTCAGTTTCGAGGATATAGCGGGCGTCTAGGGACTTCGGGAAAAGGTTCGCTTTCCGTGGGGCGGGCGCTGAGCCTCCTCGAGCAAAGCTCTGTGGGGTCTCAGCTGTCCCGCAATTCCCACAGGAGTCTCACCGTTTCCCTCCGCCCCTCCACCATAAAAGGATCTCGAAACTTCTACTAGAATAAGTGAAGATTCTGAAGCATTCCATGGTGTCTCGATTAAAAGGGTAATGGGGAAAAGGCAAGTTATTCCTATACAACAATTTTAATTTTAGGTGACGGACACTAATTACTTTATCAATTGTATCTATCTAACCTTCAGCAGGGCATAAAGCGGATCTATCGCACTAAGAATAGATTTATTGGTCCACTTCTTCATCGGAAGTGATCTGTAGATTTCGAGATACTGTATAGGGCAAAGTCCGGAGGGGGGCGGGGAGACAGCATGACAGGTGAGACCCCGGAAGACGAAGTCTGAGGAGGCTCAGCGCATGTCCGCGGAAAGCGAGTCACCCCCCGCAGGACTTTCACCACACATTAATGCCTCGAGATTGTCTGCTACAATCCTGCTTTTTACTTAAAGACTACTTTCAAAATAATCGCTTGAAATATCCCTCAACCAATTTCGCCATTTGATGGGAGAGTGCAGCTCTTATTCAACTATGACCTCACTTAAAGGAATAGGTAATTAAAAAAATAGGTACCAACTAAAACAGATATAACTTTTTTATAGGAGAGGAGTCAATTATGGACAAAATGTCAAAAGCAATTGAACAAATGCAAAAGCAGAACTTTGAAGAAGCCGCTCGACTATTTACTGAGGCCATCGATGAAAATCCAAAAGAACCTATAGGGTATGTTAATTTTGGGAATTTATTATTACACATGAATGATTATGACCGTGCGCTTCGTTTCTTTAACAGAGCCATAAGTTTAGATAGCAAGGCAGCGACTGCTTACTATGGAGCAGGTAACGTCTATTACGAACAAGAGAAATTCACCAAAGCTCAGGAACAATTTTTACTAGCTGTAGAAAACGGACTGGATGAAGCAAATGTCCATTTTATGCTGGGAATGACTTTTTTTCACCAGGATTATATGAAGCTTGCTCTCCCTTATTTACTTAGAGCAGCAGAATTAGCACCAGAGGATGTGGATGTCCAATTTCAATACGGGCTATGTCTTGCACAGAATGGACAAATTGAAGAAACGGAACGAGTCCTGACTCATGTGCTTCAATTAGAAAAAGATCACAGTGATGCATGTTATAATTTAGGAGTAGTAGCACTTCATAAAGAGAAACCTGATGCAGCTATATCTTATTTTGAAAAAGCGCTGGAAATTCAGCCTGATCATATGCTTGCTGCCCACGCGAAGAAACAAGTAGAAGAAGCGTTGAATAACGATAAATCGTAAGGAGAAATATGGTCATGGAAGAACAATTGGTGAATCCTGAAAAAAATGAAGATCGTCCCTTTGTAAAAGGGGAACTGAAACGGATGATCTTCCATAATGAATCCGAACATTTCTCAATCGCTTCGATTACCGTCCGCGATACGAATGAGGACTTTAAAGAAAAGGATCTTGTAATTAAAGGACATTTTTCTCCTTTAGATGAAGGGGAAACCTATGTTTTCCATGGACAGTTTCAAACTCATAAAAAATTTGGATTACAGTATGAAGTTGAATTTTACCAACGGGTTCTGCCAGAAACTAAAGATGGACTAGTGTTGTATTTATCTAGTGATTTATTTCACGGAATTGGCAAGAAAACGGCGGAACGAATTATAGAAATATTGGGAGAAGGGGCTATTTCTAAGATTCTGCAGAATAGATCTGTCCTCGATACCATTCCTAAATTGCCGAAAGAAAAAGCAGATCAGCTTTATACAGCTTTAAAAGAACATCAGGGCTTTGAGCATGTAATGGTGCATCTTGCTCAATACGGGATTGGTCTAAGACTCTCTCAAAAAATATACGAAGCGTTCAAGGACCAAACCCTGAGCATTATTGAAGAAGATCCCTATCAGCTTGTGTTTAAAGTCGAAGGGTTTGGTTTTCACCGCGCTGACGAGTTAGCTAAACTTCAAAATCTATCCCACGATCACTCCACCAGGCTGCGTGCGGCGTGTCTTTACATGATGCAGCAAAGTTTATCTGCTGGCCATGTCTATCTCCCCACATCAGAATGCTTATCACAAGTTGAAAAGTTATTAAACAGCGGCAACGGAGCCATGATTTCATTTGAACAATTATCAGAGCAAATGATTCATTTAGCAGAAGAACGGTACGTGTTTATTGAAGATGAGCGAGTTTATCTTCCCTCGCTTTATTTTGCAGAAAATGGCTTTGTAAGACAGCTCGATCGTTTGCTGGAGGAAGAACTGGAGACCGAATACACGCAAGCCGAATTAATGAAAATTATTGGTGATATTGAAGAAGAAGAGGCCATGAGCTATGGCGAGGACCAATTCGCAGCTATTGAAAAGGCTCTTCATTCTAAGCTTATGATCCTGACTGGAGGACCTGGCACAGGGAAGACCACAGTTATTAAAGGGATTATTCATTCTTTTTCCAAGCTTAATAAGTATTCTGTAAACCCAGGAGATTATGACCAGGACGAGCCATTTCCATTTATCATGGCAGCACCGACTGGCCGGGCGGCAAAACGAATGACTGAATCAACAGGACTGCCGGCAAGTACTATTCACCGCCTGCTGGGATGGGATGGTCATAATAGTTTTGAAAAAAACCAAAACCATCCTTTAGAAGGGAAACTCCTAATTATTGATGAATTTTCCATGGTAGATATTTGGCTCGCTTATCAATTGTTCAGAGCAATTCCTTCAGATATGCAGGTGTTGATAGTAGGGGATGAAGATCAGCTTCCGTCTGTTGGGCCTGGACAAGTCTTAGCCGATTTACTTGCCTCAAACCAGGTGGATTCTGTAAAGCTGACGGAAGTGTACCGTCAGAAGGAAGGCTCTAAAATCATCCAGCTTGCCCATGAAATTAAGAACGATCAGTGTAAAGTAGATTCATTAAAAAAACATCATGATTTTACTTTCATCCCTGCAGGAGAACGACAGTTGAAGGAACTAGTAGGGAATATAGTGAAGAAGGCAGTGGACAAAGGGATTGAATTAAGAGAAGTTCAGGTGCTTGCTCCTATGTATCGTACGGATGTCGGCATTCATCAATTAAACATCGAAATCCAAAAACTCTTGAATCCGAAATCAAACCAAAAGCGGGATTTAGCTTTTAAAGACGTGATTTTTCGGAAAGGAGACAAGGTGATTCAGCTGGTGAATCAGCCAGAGGATGGTGTTTATAATGGAGATATTGGTGAAATTGCAGCCATTTTCAGAGAAGAAGAGAATGTTGATGGTGTAGAACAAGTGGTGGTAGAATACGATGGGAAAGAAGTAGTCTATCCAAGAAAAGATTTAAACAATATTATGCACGCCTACTGCACTTCGATTCATAAATCCCAGGGAAGTGAATTCTCCATTGTCATTCTTCCTGTGGTCCGTGGCTACAAACGAATGCTGAGGAAAAATCTTCTTTACACTGCTATTACCAGATCGAAAGAGTCGTTGATTATCTGTGGTGATCGTAGTGCCTTTTTGGAAGGTGTCAGGTCTGCAGATACAAATATAAGGTACACCAGGCTGAAAGAAAAACTTCATGAAGAGCCACCGCCTGTTTCTGAAGAGGAGGAAGAAGAACTATCTCCTTATGATTTCATGTAAAGAAAGGCGCGGATCAAAATGACTCACAAATTAGGGGTATCCGGAAGCACGATTATGTCTGATCCGGAAAAATTAAACGATTTATTTGGTTATCGACTCTCTCACGTAGAGATTGGCGAATTCCCAAATGAAGAATCCTTCCAGGAATTTTTGAGACTAGCAGAAGAAAATCAAGTGACTTTTGGTATTCATTCTCCATTAATAAGGGGAAATAGCAAATATGATTTAATAGAAATGGTTTCTGTTCCTACAGAAATGGCCCGAGATAACTTTGAAAAAGAAGTGGCAGCAATGAAAGAGGCCGGGGCTGCCTACACTCTTGTTCATTTTCCCTATTTTAGTGGAGAGAGAAGAGAGAATCCCTCAGAAATGATTGAAGAAGGGTTAAGCCTATTGAGCAGCTGGCAGTTGAAATACGGGATTCCAATTGTATGTGAGCCGAAGCTCGGGGGTGATCAATCTTCTTTAGGCATCGAATATTTACATGAATTTAGCGAAGATTTATGGAAAAGCTACGGGTTGTCTGTTTGTATTGATATTGGAGACTATCGCATGGCTGCGGGAGATCAATGGAAGAAGTATCTAAAACCATTACTTCCTTTCGTAAAAGTCGTGCACTTACATAATGTTGCTTATTTAGAGGATGGGTATTTATGGATACCTGTGCATCCTGAATTTGAGTCAAGCTCCAATCATTATGCCATGCAGCCTATGATTGAATACCTGGCATCGGGCAGGGAAAAGTATTTTGTGTTTGAGCATACCCCCCATTCAAGACCAAGCTGGCAAATGGTTGCCGAGGGAATCCAGTGGGTTCATAACTTGATAGAATAAATGTATGATTTCCAATGAATTAGACCATACTTCTCTTAAAAAAGGAGTATGCTCTATGAGATGTCCAAATTGTAACAATAAGAATCTCGGCCGAATTGGCAATGATCAGTATTATTGCTGGAACTGCTGCTTGGAGCTTTCCATTGAGAATGGCAAAATGAATATCAATCAAATAGAGGAAGATGGAAGTTTAAGTTCATTAAATGATATTTTCTATCAGCAAGGGTCTTAGATTAATATGGGGGATCGCAATAATCTGTGGACTAGAAGGCTGACTATTTCCTTCATTATCTTGTTGTTTCTGCTGCTGCTTGCCTGGTTGTTTCCTTACTATGACCATATTTTAATAATGGCATGTAAGATCTTTCTGCCTTTTATGATCGCAATTGTTTTATCTCTTCTGCTTCACCCGCTTGTCCATCTGCTTGAGGAGATAGGGATAAGGCGGGGGTGGGCGATTTTGTTAATATTTGCTGTGTTTTTTACTCTTGCAGGGTTTGGGATTTATCGAGGCTATCCTAAATTAATAGAACAGCTGAAGTTATTAAGTGATCAGCTGCCTCAGTTAACCGAAGCCTATCAGGGATGGACCAAACAGATTTATGCCCAGACCGAACGGCTGCCTGATGGCATTCATCACAAATTAGACGGCAGCTTTTCTAATTTTGAAGCTTGGCTGAGTTCCCGTTTGATGATCGTTTTAACGGGCATGAGCGGAATTTTCGATTTAATTTTGTTAGTTGCCGTGATCCCGGTTATGACTTTTTATTTTTTGAAAGATGATAAGCTGATTTTCCAAGCATGTATTCAACTGCTCCCTAGGAAATGGCATGAGGAAGGCACACGTCTTGGGAAAGAACTAAGTCGTTCTTTAGGCGGTTATATTCGAGGTCAGCTTCTCATTAGTTTATTTGTTGGAGTACTGGCGACGATAAGCTTTTGGCTGGCGGGGCTGCCTTATCCGTTAGTTCTGGGGATTATAGCAGGGATAACGAATATTATTCCGTATTTTGGACCGCTTTTAGGGGCAGTACCTGCTTTAATTGTGGCCATCACAGTGTCTGCGAAAACTTTAGTATTTGCCTTAATCGCCATTACTGTAATTCAAGTCCTTGAGGGCAATCTTTTATCGCCTTATATTATGGGAAAGAGCATTCATATCCATCCTCTTCTCATCATCTTTGCGTTAATTGCTGGAGGAGAGCTTGCGGGAATTCCAGGTATGATATTAGCGGTGCCTGTACTTACTTGTCTAAAAGCCATCATTCATGAAATTAAACTTGGAAGGCTGGACGTTGACAGATAAGGGCTTGTTCACTATAATTACCCATATCGAACTATATGGACGAATAAACACGTTGAAGGAAAAAAGTAAACAGGCATCACTTCAAAGAGAGGGATTTCCATTAGGCTGGGAGAAATCCTGCTGGTGATCTGTTGAAAGCTATTCCAGAGTGCGGTTAATCGCCGCCGGTGTCACGCCTCGTTATTGGCGTATGAGGTGATAGATGATTGTTGTCTATAATCAGGGTGGTACCGCGGTTTTTTAAAGCTCCCGTCCCTGCCGTTGCGCAGGGGCGGGATTTTTTCGTTCATTTGGAAATATTGTTTATAATTGTAATTTGATTTCCCAGGTCTTCACCCGGCTGAAAGTCTTCTGACGCATGGGATTGTTACATGAAGTTACGGCTGCCCAAGCGCATCCATTTCGATAATTTAAGGAGGATTCAGATAATGAAACAATTAACATCAGCTCAAGTTCGACAAATGTATTTAGATTTCTTTAAGGAGAAAGGGCACAGTGTAGAACCAAGTGCTTCTTTGGTACCTCATGAAGACCCATCACTCCTGTGGATTAATAGTGGAGTAGCTACATTGAAAAAGTATTTTGACGGCCGTGTAACTCCTGAAAATCCAAGAATAGTAAATGTGCAAAAATCTATACGGACAAACGACATTGAAAATGTTGGATTTACAGCCAGGCACCATACGTTTTTTGAAATGCTTGGTAATTTTTCAATTGGAGATTATTTTAAAGAACAAGCGATAGAATGGGGCTGGGAATTTCTAACGAGTCCAGATTGGATCGGCTTCGAGAAGGACAGGCTATCCGTTACCGTTCACCCCGAGGATGATGAGGCTTATACTTTATGGAAAGAAAAGGTTGGGGTGAAAGAAGAACAAATCATACGCCTGGAAGAAAATTTCTGGGACATAGGAGAAGGCCCAAGTGGCCCGAATACAGAAATTTTCTATGATCGAGGCGAAGCGTTTGGGAATGATCCCACTGATCCAGAACTCTATCCAGGCGGGGAAAATGAGCGGTATCTTGAGATCTGGAATTTAGTATTTTCTCAATTTAACCACAATCCGGATGACACCTATACTCCGCTTCCAAAGAAAAATATTGATACCGGCATGGGTCTTGAACGAATCGTTTGTGTTATTCAGGAAACTCCGACCAATTTCGAGACTGATTTGTTCATGCCTGTTATTCACGCTGTTGAAAAAATTTCAAATGATCAATACGGTAAAAACCAAGAAAGAGATGTGGCATTTAAAGTGATCGCCGACCACATGAGAACCGTCACCTTTGCAGTTGGAGATGGAGCACTGCCTTCCAATGAAGGTCGCGGGTATGTACTTCGCCGTTTGCTAAGACGTGCGGTACGCTTTGCTAAGCAGCTTGGTATTGATAAGCCATTTATGTATAAGCTTGTGCCTGAAGTATCTCAGATCATGGTTGCCTTTTACCCGGAAATTAAAGACAAGCAAGAATTTATTCAAACCGTTATTAAAACGGAAGAGGAACGTTTTCATGAAACACTAAATGATGGTCTGGCTATTCTGTCTACAATCATGAAGCAGGAATCTGACAAAGGCAGTAACGTGTTTCCAGGCACGGAAGTCTTCCGCCTTTACGATACGTACGGATTTCCTAAAGAATTAACCGAAGAGTACATTGCTGAAGCTGGATTCACGATTGATGAAGCAGGCTTTCAACAAGAAATGAAGCAACAGCGGGAGCGTGCTCGAAACGCCAGACAGAAAACAGATTCCATGCAAATTCAAGAAGGGGTACTTGGAGAGGTTCATGTGGATAGTGAATTTATTGGCTATGACCAAATGGAATCAAAAGCTGAAATTGTTGAATTAATAAAAGGGAAGGAATTCACAGATTCAGCAGAACAAGGGGATACCGTCTATTTCTTCCTTGATCAAACGCCGTTTTACGCTGAAAGCGGAGGTCAAATCGCAGATAAAGGATATGTCCAGACAGAGAATGGCACGCTTGAAGTGACCAATGTCCAGAAAGCTCCTAATGGGCAGAATATGCATGAAGCCATCGTGAAAACCGGCAGGATAGAAAAAGGGGAACAGGCACAAGCAGAGGTAGATCAATCCTCCCGTTCCTTTATTATAAAAAACCATACGGCGACTCACCTGCTTCATCAGGCATTAAAAGATGTCCTGGGAGATCATGTGAATCAGGCAGGCTCTTTAGTTGCTACAGACCGGCTTCGTTTTGACTTCTCCCATTTCGGTTCAATCAGTCAAGATGAAATAGAGCAAATTGAGACCATAGTGAATGAGAAGGTATGGAAATCCTTACCTGTCTCTATTGAATATAACTCCATTCAGGAAGCAAAAGAGAAGGGAGCAATGGCGCTTTTCGGCGAGAAGTATGGAGATGTGGTACGAGTGGTACAAGTCGGAGATTACAGCCTCGAACTTTGTGGAGGATGTCACGTTCTTAATACGGCAGAAATCGGCTTGTTCAAAATTGTTTCCGAATCGGGGATTGGCGCTGGAACTAGAAGGATTGAAGCAGTGACTGCCAAAGAGGCTTATGAATATATGAATGAGAAGGAAGCCGTGCTCAAACAAGTGGGGGCTCTTCTGAAAACTCAGCCAGATAAGGTTACGGAAAGAATCGAAGGGCTGCAGAAGGATTTAAAAGATCTTCAGAGAGAAAGAGATTCCTTAACGGCGAAGATTTCAAACCTTGAAGCTTCTTCCATTATGGATGAAGTTGAGCAGGTTAACGGGATTAACGTCCTGGCGAAGCAAGTAGAAGTAAAAGATAAGAATGCCTTGCGAACGATGGTCGATGACTTGAAACAGAACATCGGCTCAGGAATTATTTTGCTTGCTGCGCCAAATGGGGAAAAAGTTCAATTAATTGCAGGGGTTTCCAAAGATTTAGTCGAAAGAGGATACCATGCAGGAAATTTAATTAAAGAAGCAGCTACAAGGTGTGGCGGCGGTGGCGGCGGCCGCCCGGATATGGCCCAGGCAGGAGGCAAAGATGCTTCGAAAATTCCAGAAGCGCTTAGCTTTGCAAAAGAATATGTCAATCAAAACTCCTAATTTTTCTTAAGTACTAATTAGGTATATAATAGAGGAAAGACTAATAAGTGCGAGGTGACTGTGATGAGCTCAATGGATAAAACAATGAGATTTAATTTTTCGGAAGAACCTTTTGATCAGGATGTCCGGTCTGTATTATTATCGGTGCACAGCGCTCTGCAGGAGAAGGGCTATAATCCGATTAACCAAATTGTCGGGTACCTGCTTTCTGGGGACCCAGCATACATTCCGCGTCACCAGGATGCAAGAAACCTAATAAGAAAACTTGAGCGAGATGAATTGATTGAAGAATTGGTTAAGTTTTATTTGAAAGAGAATAAAAATAAAGAGGGCGTTGAATGAAAAAAATTGGTCTGGATGTAGGTGAAAAAACAATTGGCATCGCTATTTCTGATGCTTTAGGATGGACGGCGCAAGGACTAAAGACCTTGCGCTGGAAAGAACCAGACTATGAAACAGCAAAGGAACCTCTACGTGAAATTATCAGCCAGCATGAAATTTCCGAAGCTGTGATAGGTTTACCTAAGAATATGAATGGTTCTATCGGCCCGCGTGCAGAAGCTAGTCAGGCTTTTGCCTCATGGCTTGAAGATGAATTTAAGGTGACTGTCCATCTTTGGGATGAGCGGCTAACGACAATGGCAGCGGAGCGGGTACTTATAGATGCTGATGTTAGTCGAAAGAAAAGAAAAAAAGTCATTGATAAAATGGCAGCAGTTATGATCTTGCAAAGTTATATGGACGCTAAACAATAAGAGGAGGCTTATCAATGGCTATAGAGAAAGAAGAGAGAATTGTAATACCAGATGAAAATGGGGAAGAGCATTTATTTGAAGTGCTTTTTACTTTTGATGTAGATCAGACAGGACACTCCTACATGGCAGTGGTTCCTGCTGAACAGAAAGAAAGTGACGAGGTAGAGGTGTTTGCCTTTCGTTATGAAGAAAAAGGTAACGAAGAAGATGATTTATCATTGTTCCAAATTGAATCAGAAGAAGAATGGGATATGGTTGAAGAAATGCTTAATACACTCACAGACGAGGATTTAGCTTAACCCATTTGAATGACACTGAAGTCTGCAGCCGTTTGGCTGCAGACTTTTTTGTGGCATTGGAAATGTATATATTACATATAAAATGCCGGGTTATGTAGGAATTTGTGGAAAGTCGTAGAAAGGTTATCCTTATTTATAGTATAATATACCGGATGGAAGGAGGAAGTCTGTTGTCGGATTCAAAATTTAAGAAAAAATACAAAGAACGACTGTCTAATCGTTCTAAAGAAGCTAGCACGGTTCGCAAAATAGTTGCGATAGTTCTATCCATACTTGTAATAGGAATTGTAGTAGGGGGTCTTTCAGGGTACCTCTATGTGAAATCTGCTTTAAAACCTGTCGATCCTGATGATAATACTCAAAAACAAGTAGAAATTCCTCTCGGTTCTACAACTTCTGCTATTGCAGGAATTCTGGAGAAAAATGATATCATAAAAAATGATCTGATATTTAGATTTTATACAAAATTTAATAATGAATCAGGTTTCCAAGCTGGAAATTATCAATTTACTTCTTCCATGACCCTAGATGAGATTATCGATTCATTGCAAGAAGGTCAGTTAATGAAAAAAGCTGTAGCTAAAGTAACTATTCCAGAAGGTAAGACATTAGATCAAATTGCAGAAATTTACGGAAATCAATTTGATAACATTTCAAAGAAACAATTTCTCGACAAAGTCAATAATAAAGATTATGTGAAAAGCTTAATCAAAAAGCATCCAGCTTTATTAGACAAAGTAATCCTTGATAAAAAAATCAAAAGACCTCTTGAAGGATATTTATTTGCTGCAACTTACCCTTACTACGTAAGTGATCCTTCGCTTGATCAAATCATAGAATCCATGATCCAGAAAAGTGAGTCTGTTATTTTGCCTTATAAAGAGGCCTTTGCTAAAAAGGACATGACTATTCACCAAGGCATAACGATGGCCTCCTTAGTAGAAAATGAAGCTAGGAATGCAAAAGACCGTAAGAAGATTGCCGAGGTCTTCTATAATCGATTAGATGAAGACATGAGGCTTCAAACGGATCCTACCGTCCTTTATGCTCAGGATAAGTGGAAAGAAAAAGTATTATCCAAAGATCTGAAGGTGGATTCACCTTATAATACTTATAAAATCAGTGGATTGCCAGCTGGCCCAATTTCAAATTTCCACAAAAATTCCATAGAGGCCGTAGCTAAGCCTGCCGATAATGATTTTCTTTATTTCCTGGCAGATAGTGATGGGAAAATTCACTATGCAAAAACGTTAAAAGAACACAACAAATTCAAGGAAAAGTATATTAACTAGAAAAATATTTCAGGAATGCAAGTCATCACTCGCATTCCTGGTTTTTTATATGTTAAAATAGTAAGGTTGAAAAATTGGTGACTGAAAGGACGATTTAATATGGAGGATAAGAACTATTTGGAATCATTACTTTCTAAATCAGCCCCAGACGTCCGCCAGATGGAAAGATACGCAGAGGAAAATGGGGTTCCGATTATGGAGCCTTTAGGAATTCAATTTCTTATGCAAATGGTAAGAATTAAGCAGCCGAAAAGGATTCTGGAAGTAGGTACGGCTATTGGATACTCGGCATTACGAATGCTTGAAGCTTGTCCGGGCTGCCGCATCGTTTCTATAGAAAGAGACGAGGTCAGGTATAAAGAAGCACTGGAAAATATAAAGAAGTTTGGTGCTGAAGAAAAGGTCCACATAATATTCGGAGACGCGCTTGAAGTAAAGCATCAAGCTGAAAACGAAGGTCCGTTTGATTTATTATTCATTGATGCTGCAAAAGGCAAATATGAAGAGTTTTTCCAATTGTATTCTCCCCTAGTTACGGAGAATGGATTGATTATATCTGATAATGTATTATTTAAAGGATATGTAGCGGCACCTGAACAGGCATCGGCTCGTATGGCTAAGATAGCTGGAAAGATTAGAGATTTTAACCAAAAGCTGATGGATCATCCGAATTTCAGCACAACGATTGTTCCTATAGGGGATGGGGTTGCGTTAACGGTAAGAAACTCATCCAGTACTTAAGGTGCGAAAATATTTAAAAAAAGAGATGAATTCATCGGGATGAAAGGAGTATCCTTTAGCATGACTGATAAACCTGTCGTAATTGGAGTTGCAGGAGGAACGGGATCTGGAAAGACTAGCGTGACACGGTCCATTATTCAGCGGTTTGCTGATAAGACCATCTTAATGCTGGAACAAGATTACTATTACAAGGATCAGAGTGACCTTCCTTATGAACAAAGATTACAAACAAATTATGATCACCCGCTAGCCTTCGACAATGAACTGCTTATAGAGCACCTTCAACAATTAATTCATGAGAAACCGGTTGAGAAACCAGTCTATGATTATAAGATGCATACGAGATCAGAGGAAACGATCCACATTGAACCTAAAGAAGTGATCATTGTGGAAGGAATTCTTGTCCTCGAAGATGAACGGTTACGTGATTTAATGGATATTAAAGTATTCGTTGATACGGATGCTGACGTTCGTATCATCCGCCGTATGATGCGTGATATTAATGAGCGCGGCCGGACACTTGACTCAGTGATTGAGCAATACATTAATGTCGTAAGGCCGATGCACTTGCAATTTGTGGAGCCGACAAAACGTTATTCGGATATTATTATCCCGGAAGGCGGACAGAATCATGTAGCTATTGACTTAATGGCTGCTAAAATTCAAACGGTGCTTTACCAAAAAGGTCAAGCCTTGAGTAAAGAAAATAGTTGAAAAGTTGTAAAAAATCTGGCATAGTTTTGAATAGTAGTTCTAGAGGCACTATAATCTTGATACAGTTATAGTAATTATCAGATGAGCTTGCATAAATGTACAGCTCATTTCCTTATATTTAGGAAACCGCATACTGTTGTAATTAAAGGAGTGGTGTAAGAATGGCAGAAGCAAAAAGCTTTTACATGACAGAAGAAGGTAAGCAGAAATTAGAGGACGAGCTGCATCATTTAAAGACGGAGCGTCGTAAAGAAGTAGTAGAACGCATTAAAATTGCAAGAGGGTTTGGAGATCTTTCTGAGAACTCTGAATATGATGCCGCTAAGGACGAGCAGGCGTTTGTAGAAGCAAGAATTACTCAAGTTGAAAACATGATTCGTAATGCGGTAATTATCGAGAATGATAATGATAACCCAGATACTGTTTCATTAGGGAAATCGGTTACCTTCCAGGAGCTTCCCAATGGCGATAAAGAAACTTATAAAATCGTGGGTAGTGCAGAAGCTGATCCATTCGAAGGGAAAATCTCCAATGATTCTCCTATGGCTCAAAGTCTGATCGGTCATGTGGTCGGAGATGAAGTATCAGTGGCGACCCCAGGCGGAGAAATTGACGTAAAAATCATTACGGTAGATCAATAAGAAAGTCAAAGGCAGGGAATTTTCCCTGTCTTTTTCTCTAGTTCTAACAGATTAAATCAGTGATTTTTGGGTACAAAGGACGCATTGGTAACTTGTGCTTGATCCTGTATAATATACAGCGAATTAAAGGAGGAGAAGATCGATGCCAGACAATAAATCATCAAATTCACGGACAAACCGATTTGAAAACAGAAGAAAATGGAAACGAATATTAGCTGTTCTTACTGGAGTAGCAGCCCTCGTAGTCGTGGTATTTCTATCGCTCGTATTCTTTGGCGGAGATGATAGTGCCGGCTCAGCTGAACCATCCAGCCAGAGCAGCCAATCTGCTGACCAAACATCCGAGGGAGATCAATCAGCGAGTGCGGATTCCAGCGATTCTAACGGAGAACAAAATAATACTTCTGACAATACCGATGAAAAAAACAATTCAGCAGACGATTCTCAAAGTGATGAAAATACAAATAGTGAGGACAACCAAAAAGAAAAATCACAAAAAGATAAAGATACTGGGGACGACTTGACCGTGGAAGAAAATTCTTCAGATTCTAATGTAGAACGAGTAATAAAGAAGGACTGGAAACCTGTAGCTACTAAGCAGAAAATTTCAGGCGATCATTCTGTTAATTGGTCTAATGATGATTCCCAGGATTGGCAGGAGCTGCTTCAAGCTATAAGTGAAGCAACAGGGATCCCTGCTAATAGTATGATTACTTGGTGGGTCGATGGTAACGGGCCGCAGAAAGTAGTGGCTACAGTTTCAGATGACGCAGAGAAGCAAACGTATCGCGTTCATGTGGAATGGGTAGAAGGTAAAGGCTATAAGCCAACTATGCTCGAAGCTTTAAAAAGCAATAAATACAAATAATAGAAAACCATAAGCAGGAAGGAAGTCAGCCATGATTGGAATTATCGGCGCAATGGATGAAGAGATTGAATTACTAGAACGCAATATGAATGTTTCGAATAAAGTGGAGGCTTCTGGAACTCTCTTTATTGAAGGAGACCTGAAAGGGAAGGATGTTGTACTCCTAAAGTCAGGGATAGGTAAAGTAAATGCCGCTATGGCGACGACGATGCTTCATGAGAGATATGATATTGATATGGTGATCAATACTGGCTCAGCCGGAGGTTTTGCCGATGAACTTGAGGTGGGGGATGTGGTCATATCCAGTTTAGTGACCCACCATGATGTTGATGTTACGGCATTTGACTATGAGTATGGACAAGTACCGGGCATGCCCCCCATGTATAAAGCAGATGAAAGATTAATGACTAATGCGATGGATGCGGTCGCCGGCACAAAGGCGAAAGCTGCCCGAGGAATTATTGCTACAGGGGACAGTTTTATGCAAGACGAAACCCGAGTGAAATTTGTTCAGGATAAGTTTCCAGACATGATTGCTGCAGAAATGGAAGCGGCTGCCATTGCCCAAGTCTGTTATAAATATAACACCCCATTTGTGGTGATAAGGGCCTTGTCAGACATCGCTGGGAAAGAATCCGAGATATCCTTTGAACAGTTTCTCCCTTTAGCTGCAGAAAATGCTGCCATTATGATTATGGCCATGGTTGATTCTCTGTAATAACAATAATTACCACCGAAACGCTTAACCAGATATGGTACAATTTTAATTGTGCAGGAGGTGGCGGTTGTATGAAATCTTCCGATTGGATGAGTAAAAAGATATCTGACTTTAAGAGATTTACTATGACTCTGCTGATACTTAGCAGCTATTTATATGTAGGGTCCTTGATTAGCATTTATGAATATCAGAGTACTGCATACTTGTACCTGCTGCCACTCGTTATCTTTGGTTTATGTACAGCATTACTCTTTTCATTTAAAATTAAGAAATGGCAGCAAATACAGCAACAGCAGTAATAAGCTCACACGGACTAAACCGTGTGAGCTTATTCGTTAAACAGAGAAAGGAGTCATCTACTCTTTCCTTGCTTGCTTTGTTTATAAAATTCGTGAAAGATTTTCATCAGTGCACGCTTTTCAATTCTCGATACATAGCTCCGGGAGATTCCCAGTTCTTTGGCGATTTCCCGCTGTGTTTTTTCATCTTCCTGGTTTAGTCCATAACGGTAAATAATGACTTCTTTTTCTCTTTCATCAAGAATATTTATGAAATCCTTAATCTTTTCAAGTTCCATATGGAGCTGAATTTCCTCTACAATATCTACGGAATCTGCCTGAAGGATATCGAGTAAATTCAATTCATTGCCTTCTTTATCGTGACCAATGGGATCTTGAAGGGATATGTCTTTATTCATCTTCTTAGTGGAACGTAGATGCATCAAGATTTCATTTTCTATGCATCTTGCAGCATAGGTAGCCAATTTTGTCCCTTTCCCCGTAGAATAGCTCTCTATGCCTTTTATCAATCCTATCGTTCCTATGGATATAAGGTCTTCAAAATCTTCTTTCGTATTTTCAAATTTTTTCACAATGTGTGCCACTAAACGAAGATTATGTTCAATCAGCTTATCTCGAGCTTCTTGACTGCCTTCTTGCATCAACTTAAGCTGCTTGGCTTCTTCCTCGGGAGACAAGGGGCTTGGGAACGCTTGATTCTTTACGTAGGACATGAAAAACAGTGATTCTTTAAAGAAGTACAAGATAGAAGCGATAATACTGCTCATAAGATGCGCACCTCCTCATTATTTAGGCATCTGCCTAACACATATGTATGTGCGATTGGAGGGCTCTGTGCTTGTTCCTTAATAAAAAGAATCAAGACTAATCAAGAAGGCATAAAAAAAAGCATGGCTGCCAGGCCATGCTTAGTCTTCTTTAGATAACTTATTTTGTTTATCCTCTTTGTACACGGTTGAATAATAATCGTCTTTTACGCTTTTTTCCCATAATGGAACCCCGCTGCGGTAAGCTGCTCTTGCAATCATGTGTCCTGATACGGGAGCTGTCAACAGAACAAATAATATTCCAAGCAGAAGCTTGCCGCTGACAATGTCATACTCTGAATACAAGTAAAGGAAGGCACCTATCATGATACCCGCGACGCCGAGCGTGGAGCTTTTGGTAGCAGCATGGAGCCTGGCATACACATCGGGGAACCTTAAGATCCCAATCGAACCTGAGATAATAAAAAAAGTACCGATGAGTAGAGATAAACAAATGGTAAGATCGAATACTACGTTAATCCACGTCCCGTTCAATAATAACACCCTTTTCTAAGAATTTCGCCAATGCTACCGTACCGATAAATAACAGGATTCCAATAAGAAGAATAACATCATTGAACTTCGTGGTAACAAGCAGAATGGCGATTAACCCTGCTAAGGCCATCAAATTAATTCCTATAGTGTCAAGAGCCACAGCTCTGTCGGGATTAGTTGGCCCGGCAAGTGCTCGGTACAATAAGAGAACGATCGAAATGGATATCCCTATGATGGAAATAATAGTGGTAATGTATATTAATTTCTGGGTGATGTCCAAAAGATGTTCCATTACCGCGTCACCTCCATGATGGCTTTTTCAAAGGTATCCTTAATTTCATTGATGGATTCTTCCACGTCGGGTACATCCATTGCGTGAACGAAAATAGTACGATGATCTTCACTAACCGCAATGGAAAGAGTTCCGGGGGTAAGTGTGATTAGATTTGCCAGCAAAGTGATTTCCCAGTTGCTTTTTAATTCAATGGGAAGCGCAAATATGCCAGGCTCAATATCCAGCTTAGGTTTGTAGACAAGCTTTACAATATCCACGTTAGCCAGAACTAACTCTCTAATAAACAGGAGAATTAATTTAATTACTTTCCACACACGAATCATGTAAAAAGAATCAGGAATAAAGCGCTGAAAGACAAACAATAAGGCAATTCCTAACAAAAATCCTACGAAAAAAGTAGAAAATGAATAGCTTTCACTCAGGAACATCCACATGACCGCAATGATGATATTTAATACAATTTGAAAGGGCATTGTCGTCTACTCCTTTAGTACAGAATCAATATAGATTTGAGGATCCATTAAATATTGAGCAATGGATTCCACAGATGGGTAAAACCATTCTGCGCCTACGCCAAGTAACACCGAAAGCGAAAGCAATAGACCAATGGGCCAGGCCATACGCGTTGTTTTCTTTTTCCGTTCCGGTTTGACGAGTTCCCCTTTTTCTCCCCAGAACCCTTGCACAAAAATGCGGATCATTGAGAAGAGGATAAGTAGACTGGAGACTAGAGCGGCCACAACAATTAGAATCTGCTCTTCAGCTAGGCCGCCTTGTAAAAGCAGTAATTTTCCAATGAATCCGCTAAACGGCGGGAGACCTGCCAGAACTAGAGAAGCAACAAAGAAAAACCAGCCAAGTACTGGATAATGATGGATCAAGCCTTTCATTTTTCTTAAATCCGAAGTTCCTGCAGCATAAGTGATTGCCCCGATCAATAAGAAAAGCACACCTTTAATCACCATATCGTGGATTAAATAATAAATGGTTCCACTCACAGAAGTTACAGTGAAAATTCCTATACCCATCAGCATAAATCCGACGGCGGGGATGATATTGTAAGCAATGATTAATTTCACATTATTTGTGGACATCGCCCCTATGACCCCGAAGATCATCGTGAATGCCGCAAGATAGATAAATAATGTATGGGTCAGATCGATATTCTGAATAAAGATGAGCGTGAAGACTCTTAAGATGGAGTAGATTCCCACTTTAGTTAATAGAGAGCCAAACAGCGCGGAAACCACAGGATTAGGTACCGAATAAGGGTTTGGGAGCCAGTAATACAAAGGAAAAACCGCTGCTTTAGTAGCAAACACGAAAAACAACAGAATAGCAATCGTAGTAAGGATTCCCTTTTGATCTGCTTCCTGTACCCTTTCTGCAATCTGCGCCATGTTCACTGTACCGACGACCGAATATAAAAACGCTATAGTTGTTACGAACAGCATCGAAGAAAATAGATTAATCAGAACGTACTTAATGGATTCTCTAAGCTGGACTCTGCCATTACCTAGAACAATTAAGCCATAAGAAGCCATTAAAAGGACTTCAAAGAACACAAACAGGTTAAACAAATCTCCTGTAATAAAAGCTCCGCTTACCCCGGTGATTAACAAAAAGAATAAGCTGTAAAAATAATAATGCTCCTGTTTTTCAGATAAGGTTTGCGGAGCATAAAACACACAGGCCACAGCAACGATATTCGTGGTTAAGACGAGTGTAATGGAAAGTACATCTGCCACCAGTACAATTCCATAAGGAGCTGCCCAATCACCTGTTTCTAATATAATCGATCCACTTGTATGAACTTGCCAGAAAATCCAAGCAACCACTATTAAATTTATCACAGCGATAACTTGAGCGGAAATTCGTACAAATTTTATTTTTTTATGGAAGAATGCCAATAGTATGCCTGCCAGCAGGGGCAGGATAATTGGTAGTACTGCTAAATTACTCATAGTCGTTACCCCTCAGTTGCTCCATATTATCTGTACCATTAACTTTAGATGCTCGATACGCCAGGACAAGCAATAAACTAGTTACTCCAAAACTGATAACAATAGACGTTAGGATTAAAGCCTGCGGGAGCGGGTCCGTATAGTCCTCTACGCCCTCCTTAAGAATAGGTGGGGCTCCGCGTTTAAGCTCTCCCATTGTTAATATAAACAAATGAGCTCCGTGTGAAATTAATCCTGTTCCAATAATAATGCGAAGAAGCTGCTTTTGGAGGAGGTTATATATACCTGTTGTAAATAATATACCTGCAAGGATGGCCATAATGATTTCCATAACTATTCATCCTCCTTATTGCCGCGAAGTTTGATAAGCCCGTAAATAGCCATGGCAGCAATTCCAAGTACAGTAATTTCGAACATCGTATCCAATCCACGCATATCGACGAGAATTACATTAACGATATTGTTGCCTCCACCTAATTCATGAGAGGTGTGAATGAAATATTCTGCGATCGAATCGAACCATTTACTGCTGTGAGCAGAAATGGCAACCATAGTCATTAATAACCCAAAGCCTATCGATATAATTAAATTCATAGCTTTTGTTCCTATCCCTTCCTTCTTCTTTTTCAAATCAGGGAGGTGGTAAAAAGCCAGCAGGAACAGAGCGACTGTAACTGTCTCAATAATAAGCTGGGTCAAAGCAAGGTCGGGAGCTCGATATAGCACGAACAAAATCGATAGTCCGTAACCTGCGACACCCAGTATGAGAATTGCAGCAATCCGGTTATTGGTCAGAATGGTTCCAACCGCTGCCAATACCATCATCACAGCGACACACAGCTCCGGCAAGGTAACTCCAGATAGATTATCAAATTCAATCGTAAATCCATCGGTTAATGCCATAATCGTAAAGGTGACGACCATAATCGCAACTAGTATCAATCGAACGTACCGACTGAGTGATCCATTCATATAACCTTTCGTTATTTTTTCTGAATAGCGTTCGACTCGATAGACCATGCCATCATAAAACTTATTCAGACTAAGCGGCCCTGGCACAATATTGTAGAGAAATCTCCAGCTTGGCAGGGAAAGCACTAAAATTGTTCCGAAAACTACCACAGTTAAAGACATGATTAAAGCAGGCTTAATTCCATGCCAGAAAGAAATATGATGCGTAGAGGCGATTCCGCTTACAGCTTCTGCCGCATGGGCAATAAATGATTCGTTAATTAAGTGAGGAAATAAACCAATGATAATGACGGCAGCTACCAGAACAATCGGGGAAATCAGCATGCCAACGGGCGCTTCATGCGGTTTTTTAGAAAGCTTATCTAATTGGGCTTTTCCTCGAAAGGTTCCGAAAAAGAAATACATGGAATAAACAAACGTAAAAATACTTCCTAAAACTGCGAGATACGGAATTGCTGATTGTAAGAATCCCGCATAACCGGTCAGCACATTATTCAGATCATTACTTGCTTGAAAAAATAATTCCTTACTATAGAATCCATTTAGAAATGGTAAAGGGACGCCCGCCATAGAAAATGAAGCAAAGAGAGCTAGCGTTGCTGTGATTGGCAGAAAGCTCATAAGTCCGCCCAGTTTTCTAATATCTCGGACGCCTGTTTCATGATCAACTATCCCGGCAACCATAAATAAACTCCCTTTAAAGGTCGCGTGATTTAAAATATGAAACATGGCGGCAAATACCGCTGCTTCTGTACCAAATCCAAGCATGGCCATGATCATTCCGAGCTGACTGATCGTGGAAAAGGCAAGGATAGCTTTTAAATCGGTCTGGCGGACGGCCATATAGGACCCCCAGCATAAAGTAACAATCCCAGCTGTAGACACGATAATAAAGAACCATTCCGATGAGGAAAGCATAGGAGAAAATCTTGCTACTAAATATATCCCAGCTTTAACCATTGTCGCGGAGTGAAGATACGCACTAACAGGAGTAGGAGCTTCCATTGCATCGGGAAGCCAGATGTGAAAAGGAAATTGGGCAGATTTAGTAAACGCCCCTAACAATAGCAACACAAGAATGAAGGGGAAATACTCATTGTTGAGAATCGCTTCCTGCTGGGAAATCATTTGCTGCACACTGGTCGTCCCTGTGATTACATTCATAAACACGAGAGCCCCCAGCATGCTCAGTCCTCCAAATACTGTAATCAACATAGATTTTAAAGCCCCGTAGCGCGAGGTTTCTTTAAAATGCCAAAAACCGATTAGCAGAAATGAAGATAATGAGGTTAGTTCCCAGAAGAAGTACAACACGTAAATATTGTCAGATAGAACAACCCCTAGCATGGAACCCATAAATAATAGAAAATACACATAAAAATGGCCCAGCTGTTCTGAGGTATGTAAATAATAAGTAGAGTAGAAGGCAACTAATGCCCCGATACCGCTGATTAACAGCACAAACAACAGGCTGAGACCATCTAAATTAAATGAGATGTCGATGTTTAAAGACGGCATCCAGCTGTAGTACCTTTGGACAGGTTCAAACCCGTGACCAAGAAATTGAGCAAAATAAATAAAAACAATGACAGGAACGACTGTCACCAAGTAACCTGTGTGAACTTTATACTTCCATTTACTTAGAAATGGGATAATAATGGCAATAATAAAAGGCAGTAATACAGCCAGCAGCATCTAGATGTTCCTCCTCGAAATAACTTCATTTGATCTATGTGAAAAAATTATAAAAAACGTTATTCACTCAATTGTAATCAAAAAACAACAAAACATTCAACTGAATACCATTATTCTTGGCTAAATGACAGGATTTACACTTTTCCTATTAAATAAGTAGAAACTCATCAATTTTACCTCAAAATTTTTTCGAGAGGGAAGGACAATTAAATTTTTTACAACGAAAATGCCCGAACCATTTATTTACATTGGTTCGGGCATTTTCGGGTTTTGCCAGAAATGAGGCGGCAGCTTTTTCCATTGCTGCTTTTATAACAAACAATGTTTTCTCCCAGAGTCATTGGCTGGCGCTTTTTTCTCAGATTGATTTCAGTTGTTTTGGTTTCTTAGATCCTCTATTTAAGTTGTTAACCAACATGGCTAACATATTTTTCTATTAGATGCTGGATCGATCTTTCCTTAATCTCTTCTTTTATTTGGCAAATGAATTCTTCGGAGAGATTGAGCTCAATAGCTTTGTGGTAAGATTGTATTAACAGAGCATCAGATAATTGTTTCATACCTCTGTCACTCAGTGACAGCCACCTCCTGTATAAATTAGATTCATTACACCCTTTTTTATAATGCAATTTAACCTTACCACGATCCTAAATTCGTCACAATACAGGGTTTATCTACAAGCAAATGTAGATAACTGTTCGCTTAAATTACACAAGTGTAGTAGTAACAATGATGAATGAGTGTGGAAACTGTGTATAAACTTATCCACAGGTTGGGGTTGTCAGTAATTGTCGAACGATTTTTGTACTTATGAGGATTTGGAAATAAGGAAAAATTAGAGTGATCATTTTATTTGATTCGTCTGGCGTGAATGGTAGGGAAATTGCACTTACGATTCATACGGACAGTCTCTGCCAGAATGGATCCTTCTTGGAGTGGGAGCCATAATTAGTCAATTTTGTAACGTGTTTTTATTAACGAGGATCATCTGCAGGGACATGGACAAGGATAAAGTTAAAGGGAATTTATCTTCAGCTTTGAATCCTGACTTATTTTTGTTTATGATAAGTAGGGAGATTTCAAGGTTATTGCTTAGAGTGGAGTGAAATATGGATGTTAAATAATTTCTTACCGAATGAACACTATTCCAGTGTGTTTGATATAAACCCAAGCGATTTAAAAGCTAATGGTGTGAAAGGCATTATTACCGATTTGGATAATACTCTCGTTGCCTGGGATGTTAAAGATGCCACTGATGAAATCATCGATTGGTTCAACCTGTTGAGTGAGCATGGAATTCAAGTTACGATTGCATCAAATAATAAGGAGAGCAGGGTCAGACTATTTTCTCAGCCTCTGGATACTCGCTCTATTCATAGTGCAAGAAAACCGTTATCCAAAGCATTTAAAAAAGCTCAGAAGGAAATGAAATTAGAAAAAGATGAAATTGTTGTGATTGGAGATCAATTGCTCACAGACGTACTAGGCGGGAATTTAGCTGGATTTCATACCATATTAGTTGTTCCAATTGCAGAAACAGATGGGTTCTTCACTCGGTTTAATCGAAAAATAGAAAGAAGAATTTTAAACTGGATGGAACGAAAAGGAAAATTAACCTGGGATAGGAGAAATGA
This sequence comes from uncultured Bacillaceae bacterium, assembly GCA_963739045.1. Classification (GTDB taxonomy): domain Bacteria; phylum Bacillota; class Bacilli; order Bacillales; family Halobacillaceae; genus Halobacillus_B. The sequence continues at coordinate 873,904 of CAVTYY010000004.1, forward strand.
TTCATGAGTAAAATTCAATGTCAGGGCTGTGGAGTGGAAATTCAAACGACAGATCCTGAACTTCCAGGCTATGCACCGAAATCGGCTATGCAAAGAGAAGATATCATCTGTAAAAGGTGTTTTAGGCTGAAGCATTATAATGAGGTTCAAGATGTACCTTATCACGATGATGACTTTTTAGAAATGTTAAATCAAATCAGCGAAAACCAAGGTCTTGTAGTTCAGCTAGTCGATATTTTCGATTTTAATGGCAGCTTTATTTCAAGTTTGAAACGATTAACAGGTAATAATCCCGTTTTATTAGTAGGAAATAAAATGGATGTCCTGCCGAAATCAGTTAACCACAGAAAAATGAAGGACTGGCTTCGAAGGGCGGCAAAGGATCAGGGGCTTTCTGTGGAAGATGTTTTTTTAATATCTGCTGAAAAAAACCAGGGAATAGAAGCACTTTCGAAGGCGATTGATGAGTATCGAAAGGACCAGGATGTCTACGTGGTGGGCACGACCAATGTGGGCAAATCCACATTTATCAACACCTTAATTCGTAACACTTCCGGTGTAAATGAAGCAATCACTACATCTTACTTTCCAGGAACAACGCTTGGTTTTATTGATATCCCTTTGGATGAGCAAAGTTCTTTGTATGATACTCCTGGAGTAATTCAGCGCCATCAAATGGCTCATTATGTTTCAGACCAGGATCTTAAGATTATCACCCCAAGAAAAGAAGTGAAACCTAAAGTCTTTCAGCTGAATGAGCAGCAAACGCTCTATTTTGGAGGGTTGGCCCGGCTGGATTTTGATGCAGGAGAGAGAAGTTCGTTTATTTGCTATTTCTCCAATGAGCTTCCTATCCATCGGACAAAACTTGAAAAAGCAGATGATTTATATGAGAATCATTTAGGTGAATTACTATCGCCGCCGGATGAGAAGACCATCCAGCAGCTACCTAAATTAGACAAGCATACCTTTAGAATCAACGATTCCAAAATAGATATCGTATTCTCCGGGTTAGGCTGGGTGACGGTACCTGAAGGAAATATTTCTGTGACCGTATATGCACCAAAAGGGGTCAAAGTATCTCTGCGCGAATCTCTGATATAGGAGGCGATGAAATTTGTTACAGCTTGGATTAATCGGATGTCCGGTGGGGCACTCCCTGTCTCCCTGGATTCATAACCGGTTACTTGCACAAAGCGGGCTAGAAGGGGAGTATCAGTTACTGGAAATAAAACCAGAGGATTTTCATCAGGAAATCCAGAAATTGAAGAAAAGCTCTCTCGATGGTTTTAATATAACTATCCCATACAAAGAAAAAATACTTCCGTACTTAGATGAAACAGATGAGGCTGCCAAACATTTAGGAGCAGTGAACACGGTAAAGGTCGAGAATGGCCGCTGGATTGGATATAATACGGATGGGGTCGGGTACGTTCATTCCATTAAAAATCGCTTTCCTGCTTTGTCTTTTCCTGAAACTCATGTGTTAATTCTAGGGAGCGGTGGAGCTGCCAGAGGAATCTTCTACGCTATGGCAGAGGCAGGATGCTTGAAGATTGACTTGGCAAACCGAACCATAAATAAAGCAGCGGCACTGATAGAGGAGTTAGATTTAAATGTGGAATCCTCAGCATTGAATTTGGAAGATGCCGCCTCACAATTAGCAAAATACGATTTCGTAGTTCAAACTACTTCTGTTGGTATGAACCCAGACACAGAAGCCCAAATTATCAGTCTGGATAATCTGAAAGAGAATGTTATTGTAAGTGATATTGTATACCGGCCGATGGAAACTCAGTTTCTTCAAGAAGCTGAGCGAAAACAGGCTCGCTTACATTTTGGTCATGAAATGTTATGGCAGCAGGCTGTTTATGCATTTCAAGTTTGGACCAATAAAAAACTGGAAACTTCCCAAATGCTGCAAGAATTCGAAGAGAAATTGAAAGGGGTACACCATGCTGACAAGTAAGCAAAAAAAATTCTTACGCTCAGAATCCCATGCGATTCAGCCGATTTTTCAAGTGGGTAAAGCCGGCGTAAATGAAAATATGACGGTGCAAATTGAAGAAGCATTAGAAAAACGCGAGTTAATCAAAGTGAGTATTTTACAAAACTGTTTTGAGGATAATCAAGCAGTGGCCAATGAGATTTCTACTCAGACTGGGGCCGAGATTGTGCAATTAATTGGGAATACCATTATCCTCTACAAAGAGTCACTAGAGAACAAGCAGCTTATTCTGCCATAAAGGAGCTTGTCTATGAGGAGAATAGGAATACTGGGTGGAACGTTTGACCCTCCTCACCACGGCCATATGGTGATGGCTGAATATGTATATAATGAAATGGAACTGGATGAAATCTGGTTTATTCCCTCTCATCTTCCGCCACACAAGCAGAAAGCTGCCGTGTCTTCAGAGGAGCGGCGCCAAATGGTTGAACAAGCGGTGAAAGGAAATGACCATTTTAAGGTTTCTCCAGTAGAATTAGACCGTAAAGGAAAATCCTATACCATAGATACTATGCAGGAATTGACCCGTGCGAATCCAGAGGTAAAGTTTTACTTTATTATTGGAGGCGACATGGTAGAAAGTCTCTCTCAGTGGCATAACATTGAAAAGCTCAGAAAGCTGGTCCAATTTGTAGGGGTCAAACGACCGGGCTATGATTGGAATGAGAGTTCACCTGTTTATCATGTCGAGATTCCATTGCTTGAAATCTCTTCTTCTCTTATAAGAGAACGTGCCTCAGTAAGTAAGTCAATCAGGTACTTAGTGCCGGATAATGTATATCATTTTATAAAGGAGCATCGATTGTATGAATCTGACTAGAGAGGAAGCACTCGCTTACGTTAAGCCGCACCTTAAACAATCGAGGTATGAACATACAGTCCGTGTTACAGATACAGCTGTGGAACTTGCTGAAAAATATGGAGCAGACAGAACCCTTACAGAATTAGCAGCTGCACTTCACGATTATGCCAAGTACAAAGAATTGGATTTAATGAAGCGTTGGATTGCCGAGGACCGACGACTGCCGAAAGACTTACTGGACTATCATCATGAATTATGGCACGGTCCCGTGGGAGCTCTTATGCTTGAACGAGAAATCGGCTTGGATAACCAGGCAGTTATTTCGGCAATAAGTGCTCATACTACAGGTAAAAAGCATATGAGTGTGATGGACAAGGTTGTATTTTTAGCGGACTATATTGAGCCCGGGAGAGAGTTTCCAGGCGTAGATGAAGTGAGATCCAAAGCGAAGGAAAATTTAGATCAAGCCTGCTTAATGGCTTTAAAGAATACCATTTCATTTTTAGTAAGCAAAGACCGAACTGTTTATCCTGACACACTACATGCATATAATGATTTTATATAGGTATATAAACAGGTGTTAGTTACAGATAAAGAATAGGATGAATAAGGGAGGAAGACCATGGAAAGCAAGGAATTAGTAACATTAGCCGCTCAGGCTTGTGATGAAAAAAGAGCAGAGGATATCGTGGTGCTTGATATGTCCGATGTTTCCTTAATTGCCGATTATTTTCTGATTTGTGAAGGTTCAAATGAACGTCAGGTGCAAGCGATTGCCAGAGAGTTAAAGGCTCAGGCAGAAAAAGTTGGAATAGAAGTAAAAAGGATGGAAGGGTTTGACCAGGCACGCTGGGTTCTCGTAGACTTGAATGATGTTGTGTGTCACGTTTTCCATAAAGATGAGCGTCACTATTACAACTTGGAGCGTCTTTGGGGAGATGCCTCTACGGTATTTGTCGAAGGATTAGAAAGTTAATTGCTATGAGCTACGGGAGAATGGCTGAGGTATATGATCAGCTTATGGCTGATGCTCCTTATTCAGAATGGGTGAGCTTGACGCAGGAAATTATAAACCAATACCAGCCAGACATTCATTCAATTCTGGATTTAGGCTGCGGTACCGGAGAAATCACTTGTCGATTAAGCGAGACCGGCTATCAGTTAACCGGAGTAGATCTGTCGGAAGAGATGTTATCATTAGCTTCCCAAAAGAGCCCTGGAACTAAGATTAATTGGCTGCACCAGGACATCCGCGAACTAAAAGGGCTGGAGAATTTCGATTGTATCATCAGCTTTTGCGATGTGTTAAATTATATAACTACAGAGGAAGACCTGCAAAGAGTTATGAAAAATGCATATCACAGTTTGAACGATTCAGGACTGTTTATCTTCGATGTTCATTCCCTCCATCACATTCAAGATCATCTCTTAGGGGAGACATTTGCTGAAGTTTATGATGATATATCCTATATATGGTTATGCGACCCGGGAGACGTGGATGACACAGTCGTTCATGATTTAACCTTTTTTTTACAATCGGGGGAAGTTTATGAACGTTTTGATGAGCAGCATGTCCAGAGAGGTTATTCAGTAAGCGAGATTGAACGGCAAATTACTTCGGCCGGTTTCCAGTTACTGAATATATGCTCAGATTTTAAACTTGATGGAAGTCGAGATGGCGATCGTTTATTTTTTATTTGTCAAAAGTGAAGAAATAATAAACGAAACGGTTTTGTCCCAGCAGTACGAAACTGCAGACGAAATGACATGCGATTCGCTCTTTACTTTCTTCAATTTTGGTCATATTGATTATCTTTTCATTGTTAATTGATAAAGAAAATCCGAACCCTGCAAATCATTGGTTCGGATTTTTTTGTATCTTCTTCCTATTGACTGGACAGGTTTTTTAGCTAATCCGATCCTTTAGAGTCTGAGTGTTACAGGAAATTTGAAGGCAGTATAAAATAATTTCGCTTTTTTATTTTTCTTGCAGGATATTCAAGTATTCGGTCGAAAACTATACTATGGTTTAAAACTTTATCGTCTTTTTATCCTCAAGGTGTTTTCTCTGTGTGGCCGTGAACATTTCTTCAAACAGCGGTCCGACATGACTTTCGAGTGCTTTTAATCCTTCTCCAGTAACCCCTCCTTTAACCGTTACTTTTTCCATCAGTTCATCTAACGAATATATTTTTTTCGATAATAACGTACCAAGTCCTATCATCATTTCTTCTGTTAACTCCGTTGCCTTCTCTTGGGAAATTCCTGATACTTTATGTGCCGATTCGATCCAATTTTTTAATAAGAAACTGACAAATGCCGGACCGCAGGACACTATATCTGAGCCTGCTCGTATATACTCTTCTTCAATTTCTACTGGATGAGAAATGGTTTTAAACAGGGTCAGCAGGTTTTGTTTATTCCCTTCTGTTATTCTTTCACCAAACGTAAAGAGACTGACCCCTGACAAAGCCCTATTAGTAATAGAAGGAACGATTCTGGCTACTTGACAGGGGGTGTGATTTTCTAACTCGTTAACTGATACAGGGCTGGTGATCGAAACGAGACAGTGGGAATCATTGAGGCTGTGGTTTAATGGGTCTAATACATCTTTAAAATGGTGTGGTTTCACGCATAAAAAAATAACATCACTATTGTTAGTTACTTCTTCTAAACTGCTGGCAACGGTTAAATTTTTGTATGTTTTTTTTAATTTCAATGCCTTTTCAGCACTTCGGTTATAAATAACTAGATCACGGGCCGAGACTGCTTTGCTGGTAATGAATGAAGTGGTCAGCATACTTCCCATATTTCCTGTACCAATAATCCCGTAACGAATGGAAATCCCCTCCTTAATGGCTTACTTTACCTATTTTTATTCCAAATAAATTGAATTATGAAAGGGTGGTGTTAGAATTTGGCGTTTGTAAAAAAATACGCTTGGATCGGCCTTTTTATTGTCGTTGCAGCGTTTCTTCTTTTTAAATCCTCTTATTCTCACTCTTCCTCGGAAGAAAAACCGGAATTTATCCCTTCTTCTAATAAATCGCAGGCTGAAACTGTCGTTGAAAATACGAATGAAGAAAGTGAAAGTGGTATTTTTGTTGACGTAAAAGGGGAAGTAAAGAGTCCAGGAGTATATCAGGTAAAAGCCGGACAAAGAGTTGATGATGTTATCGCCATGGCAGGCGGTCTGACCCATGCAGCCGATCCTGCGAGTGTAAACCTTGCTCAAAAGCTTCAAGATGAAATGGTGATCCTAGTGTCCTCCAGACAGCAGGAAGGAGGCACAGGGCAGATTTCAAATCAAACGGCAAAACTCAGAATTAACCAGGCAACAGCTGAAGAAATTGAGACTTTACAAGGTATAGGACCTTCTAAAGCAGCAGCTATTGTTCAGTATCGAGAAGAAGAGGGACCGTTTACGTCAAAAGAAGATTTGTTAAATGTCGGAGGAATAGGTGAAAAGACGCTGGAAGCCATCAGTGAGAAAATTCAAGTGCCTTAGAAGAAGTTTGACGTTATTTTAAACGGTAAGGTAAACTGAATAAAAAAGAAAACAGGGGGACAAAGATGGAAAGAATTTCGTGGGACCAATATTTTATGGCGCAAAGTCATTTACTTAAATCCAGAAGCACCTGCATGAGGCTGTCAGTAGGTGCGGTTATCGTAAGGGAAAAACGAATGATCGCCGGCGGGTATAATGGGAGTGTTTCAGGTGAAGTGCATTGTATAGATGAAGGGTGTTATGTAATCGATGGACATTGCGTTCGAACTATACATGCTGAGATGAACGCACTGCTGCAATGCGCTAAGTTCGGGGCTGCAACAGAAGGAGCAGAAATTTATGTGACTCATTTCCCCTGCCTGCATTGCACCAAGGCGATCATTCAGGCAGGTATAGAAGCGGTCTATTATAGTACGGATTATAAAAATCACCCCTACGCAATAGAGCTGTTACAGCAGTCTGGAATCCGCGTAGAAAAAGTGCCGTTAGAGACCTCAGGTTCAACAGAACAAAAGGATTTTCTGGAACTTTTATTTTCAAAACTCGATAATAGTGAAGCTTCCAAAAGGGAAGTTGCTGAGTTAAGAAAGCAGGCATCCCGGCTTTTCTCACTTCAAGATGTTGACCAAACATGAGAGGAAGGCTGCATCTTCCTCTCATAGCAATGATTCTGGGGGCAATGATCAGCCAATCAAAAGGTGTGACTGCATTTGTCCTCATAGGAATCTCCCTGTACTGGATAATTAACCTGAAGAATGCAAGAGCAGGAGCTCTGCTTCTACTGTGTTCTGTATTTGGTTACTACTACTTTACTCCCTCTGTGATACCCTCCGTATCAAGTAATCCTGTTCATATCATCGGTCAGATTTCTTCTCCAATTGCTGAAACTCCCCATACCCTTCAAGTACGTTTGAAGAAAGAAATTCCTTCTAAGAAGAGTAACGTTTTATTGACTTACTTTAAAAGTGAAGATGAAAATAAAGAATTTCAGAGTTATTTACGGAAAAAATGGCGTTATGGTGCTGAATGTACGCTTAACTCTCCTCAAGAACTTTTAAAAGAAGCCAGAAATCCAGGCGAGTTTGATTATCGAGGTTATATGGCTGACCAAAATGTAGAGGCACAAATAATAATAAGTGAAAAAGCATCGATGTCCTGCCAAGGAGAATCTTGGGTGGACCAGCTCTACGAGTGGAGAAGCATGATGCAAAATAAAATGAAGGAATCTGTATCAGCTGAAGCTTATCCTTGGATGAATGCTTTATTGTTTGGTGAAACAAGCGATCTGAATGAGGAGACAGCAGAATGGTTTAGGAATTGGGGGCTTTCCCATATTTTAGCCATATCTGGGCTTCATGTGGGATTAATTTCGGGAATGATCTTCATTATTTTGTTTCGTTCTGGGGCGGTTACGCTTGAACATTCACGTTTCCTTCTCTTTATTTTTCTCCCGGTATATTGTTTTATAGCAGGAGGGAGTGCTTCTGTATTAAGAGCCGTTTTAATGGCAGTTTTTGCTTTGCTATTTATGCACAGGAATTTAAAAATTTCAGGGACAGATTTGGTTTCGCTGGCAGCTTTCTGCTTGCTGCTTCTTGCTCCAAATCAGCTTCGTCAAATCGGTTTTCAGTTTTCCTTCCTCGTTACGTTCGCCATTGTTCTTTCTCTCCCTGTATTATCCCAAACTCCAAATAAACTTCATGCTTCCGCTAAGATTAGTTTAATATGTCAGCTTTCTATCCTTCCGTTGCAGATTCATTATTTTTATGAGTGTAATCCGCTCACACTGCTTGCCAATTTATTGGTAGTCCCCTATTTTTCAGTGGTTGTGATCCCGCTATGCATAATTTTATTTCTACTCGCGTTATTATTCTCTCCCCTTGCCTATTCTGCCTCTGACTCGTTTTTTCAATTACACTCCTTTATTCTAGAATGCCTGCAAAAGTTGACTGATCCATTTTTAATCAAATGGGTTATTGGTGAGATAACCCCGCCGTGGATTTTGGTCTATTATCTTTTCTTTAGTTTTATGATGATCGCATGGAATCATGGAAAATTAAAGCATGCATTCATATGGGGCGCAGGGGCATGTCTAACAATCGGAGCATTTGCAAGTGTGCCCTATGCAGTGAATCAGGGGCGAGTCACGATGCTGGATATTGGACAAGGAGATGCTTTTGTTCTTGAACTGCCCTATCGTAAAGGGGTGATCATGATTGATGCTGCAGGATTACCACCATTTATGGTAAATCCAAAACAGACCGAAGAAAATATTATCCGGCCTTATCTTAAATCAAGAGGGATTAGTCATTTGGATGCTTTAATGATTTCTCATCACGATACAGACCATAGCGGCAGTGTAGATCCATTAGTGGAAGACTTTGATGTAGATTGGTTAATTGTCAGTCCTTATTACAGTGTGATTCCAGAACTAAAGGATAAGGTGAAGGTTATGCGAGTAAATGCTGGTGACAGGATTAAGTTGAAGGGACAACTATTTTCTGTATTAAACCCTGAGCATGATGCCCATGATCCCAATGACAATTCTGTGGTTCTCTATACTGAAGCGGGAGGGAAATCCTGGCTGTTTACTGGCGATTTATCTACCCGTATGGAAGAAAAAGTAATGGAAAATTATCCGAAATTGCGTGTGGATGTTCTCAAAGTCGGTCATCACGGCAGTCATACTTCCTCGTCTGATCAATGGATTTCACAGCTGAAACCTGAGTTCGGCTTAATTTCAGCAGGAGTAAATAACCGATATGGACATCCTCATCAAGAAGTAGTAGACCGACTGCAAGAAAACGGGGTGAAACTCTGGAGGACAGACCAAAGCGGGGCAGTCCAATTTAAATTCTCTAGGCAAAGTGGAACGTTTTCCGCGTTTCTCCCGTATAATGCGAGCAGAGATTAAAAAAAGACTGCTTGAAAGCAGCCTAGGGTGTTATAAAAATTATTGAATAGCAGAGAAAATAACACCAATAAAGAAAATTACAAAGAAGAATAGAAATGATATGCCAAACCCTAATCCAGAATCAACTACGTCATTTGTTTTGGATTGAATTTCATTCTTAAATTCGTTCATTGTTACCCCTCCTATTTGTCTAAGTTCAAGTATAAGCGATTACATGGTTAAAATCCACAATCATTATGAATGAATTTAAAATCCTCTCTAATTGAATCCATTGCCTCAGCTAGCAAGACTTGTCACAGATAATTATCCAAAGAGCGGTCACACTATAGATGAGGGGAATAACCTCGTCCTCTTCAACGGCGTCCGGGGCTGTTGAAAGGCGTTTATATAGATAGCAACTGCGGCGGCGCATAAAGGCTGACTTTGACATGCAGGCAATTGAAAATTAAAATAGTGTCACAGCCTTCCCATTCATTTTGGGCGCCGTCGTATTTTTTTAGTGAAAGGAAACTTATAACATATATGGGGAAACCACAACAATCACACGTATATTTATTGTATGGAGCAGAATCTTTTTTAATTCAGGAAAATAAGCAGAAAATTGTTGAACAAACACTAACGGAGGAAGATCGGGAATTTAATCTTTCTCAATACGATTTGGAGGAAACTCCAATTGAAGATGTCGTAACCGATGCAGAAACTTACCCTTTTTTGGGCGAAAAGAAAGTGGTTATTGCACAAAATCCAGTATTTTTAAAAGCGAAGCCGGATAAGCTTCCATTTGAACATGATGTGGACATGCTGTTAAATTACATAGAGCATCCAGCTGACTACAGTATCCTAATTATGATTGCACCTTATGAAAAGCTTGATGAGAGAAAAAAAGTCTTTAAACAATTTAAAAAGCATGGAAATGTTATTCCATGTCAGCCGGTTAGAGAATGGGAAATAGACCAGTGGATTCAGACGCTTTCCAAGGAATTACAAATTGTCGTGCCGGAAAATATCCACGAGTTATTCGCCAGTGAAATTGGGACGAATCTAATGGCCTTGAGAAAAGAAATGGAAAAACTCGCTTTAAATGTCGGGGAAGGTGGGACAGTTACCCGTGAATTGGCCGAACAGCTCCTATCTCATAGCGCGGAAACTTCTGGTTTAAAACTCGTGGATGCGGTAATGGAGAAGAACCTCAGCCGGGCAATTATGATCTATAAAGATTTGCTGAAGCTGAACGAAGAACCCATCGCTCTAACTGCTTTGCTTGCCTCTCAGTTTCGCATTATCAGCCAGGCCAAAACTTTGAAAAAGAAGGGCTATGCGCAAAATCAAATGAACTCTTATATTAAAGCTCATCCTTATGTCATTAAAATGGCGTTAAAAAGAGAACGATTCTTTTCTTTTGAAGAATTAAATGAAATTATGAACCAGCTTGCGGAAACGGATTATAAGTTGAAGCAAGGTAAAATGGAGAAAGAATTAGCTTTTGAACTGCTGCTTTATAATTTAATTCATATTAAACAGAGTAATAGCGAAATAATGCATTAAAAAACCATCAGCCAAGCGGCTGATGGTTTTTTTAGAATGAAAAACGATCCTTACCAGAGGATCGTTTGTTGGTCATAGGCTAAATTTATAATGCGTTTACTTCTTTAGCCAGGCGAGATTTCTTACGGTTCCCGTTATTTTTATGAAGGGCACCGCGCTTGACAGCTTTATCAATTTTCTTGACTGCTGTTTGCAAAGCATCTTTAGCGTTCTCTGTATCTTTTTTAGATACAAGAGTATCAACACGTTTCACAGCTGTACGCATGTCGGATTTGAACGCTGCGTTTAGCTGGCGTGCATCCATATTTAAGCGTACACGTTTTTTAGCAGATTTAATATTAGGCATAGTTTCACCTCCCAGGTAAAAACCAAAAGACTGATTCATATCGAACAAGAGACATTTTACCAAAGCGAGCGCTTGTTTTCAATAGGTTTGTGAAACCAGACTGATCCATTTGCATAGTTTTGCACCTTTAAGGAGAAAATTTGCATAAGGAGGGAAAGCATATGAACCAAGAAAAAGGTTATTCGGTACGGACTGATTTAGCATTGGAAGCACATGAAATGAACTTGAAGAATGACCCATCTTCTTCAGATTCAGATGGTGTAGAAGTATTGGAAAAGGAACTTCATGATATTAAAACTACGTACGTCACAGTGGACCAGGCAGGTGCCGAACGAATTGGTAAGAAAGCAGGTCATTACATTACGCTGGAATCACAAGCCATTCGTAAACAGGATACAGAGCTTCAAGTTAACCTGGCAAAAGTGGTCTCGGGTCAGCTGAGGAAAGTATTAAGTGACAGCGGCATTAAGGAAAGTGACCGGTGCTTGATCGTTGGGTTAGGAAATCATTTAGTCACCCCTGATGCACTGGGCCCGCTGGTCACAGAGAAAGTGCTCGTAACCAGCCACCTGTTTGAACTGCAGCCAGAAACTGTCCAGGAAGGCTACAGACCTGTGTCAGCGGTAACTCCAGGAGTTATGGGTCTCACAGGTATTGAAACAAGTGACATGGTACACGGAATTATTGAAGAAACTAAACCAGACTTTGTTATCGTTATCGATGCTTTAGCTTCTCGTTCAATAAATCGCATAAACGCAACTATTCAACTATCCGATACTGGGATTCATCCCGGATCGGGCGTAGGAAATAAGCGAAAAGAGATTAGTAAAGAAACATACGGAATTCCAGTAATTTCGATTGGTGTCCCAACAGTCGTCGACGCAGTGACCATTACTAGTGATACGATCGATTACGTGTTGAAGCATTTCGGAAGAGAGTGGAATGAGAAGGATCAACCGTCTCAAGCTCTATCACCGGCCCTCAATCCATTTGAGAGAAAGACACTGACGGAAGAAGATCATCCTACAGACGAACAATCTAAAGCTGTATTAGGAATGTTTGGGCAGCTTGAGGAAGCTGAAAAGAAACAACTCATTAAAGAAGTCCTTACCCCATTAGGGCATAACCTGATGGTCACTCCTAAAGAAGTGGATACTTTCATCAATGATATGGCCCATGTGATTGCTTCGGGAATAAATGGAGCTTTACATCCTGGGGTCGAAGATGGAGAGGCGCAATCCTATTCCAGGTAAGTGAAAAAATAGATTTCCGTTCTATGTTTCTTCTCACTGACATAACATTTACTAGAGTTGAGTCAGAATGAGGAGAGGATTTTCCTATGCCACATTATCAGAAATGGAAAAAAAAGCGGCCAAACCTGGTCAAGCAAAGCTCGAAATGGGTAGGTGGGGCATTTACTATTCTGATTATATTATTTATAGGGATAGGTTTTTTAACAGGAGCGAAAACCACTTATCGAATTTATTCGGATACCATTCAAGGATGGACGACCCAATTAAAGGGAAGTTCATTTATTTACTTATTTGAGATGGAAAATCGAATGTTTACAGGAGCTCACCCGGAAGGTGAGAACTTTCCGGGATTATCTACGTTATCGTTTCAACTTTTGACTAGCTTAACCCCAAACGATCCACGCAGTTTATTAGGCAGAGAGATCCCGGGGCTCTCCTCGTACAATAGTGACATAATTATTGCTGGAGAAGGAACAGATTATACTACAATCCCTATTGAATCAAGGGCACCGATTGATGTGGTTCAAAAAGATAGAGAAGCAGTGGGGAGCGAGGAAAAGAAACCAAATCAAGATGAAAATAAACCGCAGATTATTAAAAATAAGAAAGTGTTCATTTACAGCACTCACAATAGAGAATCCTTTCTGCCGCAGCTGCCGAAAGGTACTACAATAAATGAAGCCTACAGTGGAAAAGTGAATGTGTCCTTAATCAGTCAGAGATTGGCAGAAGATTTGGAGAAAAATGGGATCGGGGCAGAAGTCGATCATACTGATATTTCGAAAGTGCTTAAAGAAAAGGGCATGGAGTATTATGAATCCTACGATGCTTCTCGGCCGGTGGTGAAGGAAGCGATGAGCAGAGAAGATTCTTTGCAGTATTTTTTTGATATTCACAGGGATAGCCTTGGCAGAGAGTATACTACGACTACGATTGACGGCAAAAATTATGCAAGAGTGGTATTTGTTATAGGCGCAGATAACAAAAATTATGAAAAGAATCTAAAAATAGCTTCTGATTTGCACAAAAGGATTGAGAAGAAATATCCTGGCCTAAGCCGGGGAGTTATTACAAAGAAAGGGTCCGGGGTTGACGGTATATACAATCAGGACTTAAGCCAGCACTCACTCCTATTTGAAGTGGGAGGCGTTGGAAATAACTTGGACGAATTATATCGTACGGCTGATATTCTGGCAGGTATATTTAGTGATTATTACTTTGATTCAGAAAAGGTTTCTAAAAATTCCTAATATCTGAGGGGGAAGAGTAATGAAGTGGCTGATGATTCTGCTGATTGGTTGTGCTCTCTTTATATTTGGTGCAATTTATGGAATCCAGAAAAATGCTGAAAAATATGAGGAATCGCCTGCTTCTACTGCCTCCCTCGAAGCGAAGGATAACACCAGTCATACAGATGTGCCGGTGAAAAAGAAAGTGGCCCTTGAGGTATCACAGCCAGGCAGAGAAAGTGTCTGCCAGACCAGCTTATCAGAAGAGAAGTCTGCTCCGTTGATCGTACGATTTGCAGTGGGGTTAGGGCAGTGGGTCTCTGCCTGCTTCGATCTGGCTGTGTTGATTCTTTCTCAAATGCTCCATTCAGGGTCTTAAGTGAGTCTCTCTCAAAGTAGACGGGGGATGAGGATTGAATAATACTGCTCCTATTGCTATAATCAAGCTAGCTAACTGTGCCTAATTTAGTAGGAGTGATGTATTTTGACTAGTCAATCGAAACAGGAAAGGGTACGCAATTTCTCGATCATTGCCCATATTGATCACGGCAAATCGACGCTTGCAGACCGAATCCTTGAAAAAACGAACGCATTAACACAAAGAGAAATGAAAGAACAATTTCTCGATGCTATGGACCTTGAGAGAGAACGAGGCATTACGATAAAATTGAATGCTGTTCAATTAAATTACAAGGCGAAAGATAATCTAGATTATACCTTTCATTTAATAGATACCCCCGGTCACGTCGATTTTACATATGAAGTGTCCAGGAGTCTCGCTGCCTGCGAGGGAGCTATACTTGTAGTTGATGCTGCACAGGGAATTGAAGCACAAACCTTAGCTAATGTGTATCTTGCCCTGGAAAATGACCTGGAAATCATCCCGGTTATTAATAAAATCGATCTTCCGGGTGCCGATCCGGAAAGAATTAAGCAGGAAATTGAAGATGTCATTGGGATAGATGCCTCTGATGCAATTTTAGCTTCAGCAAAAGAAGGGGTAGGAATTGAGGAGATTCTAGAACGGATTGTGTCAGACATTCCTGCACCTGATGGAGATGCTAAAGCTCCAACCAAAGGTCTTATTTTTGATTCCTTATACGACACGTATCGTGGGGTTGTTGCTTATACGTGTGTCAGAGAAGGCTCGATAAAAGTCGGCGACAAGGTTAAGATGATGGCCACTGGGAAAGAATTTGAAGTTAATGAAGTGGGAGTTTTCCGTCCGGCTCCTACTACGCTTAAGGAGTTAAATGTAGGAGATGTAGGCTACTTAACAGCCTCTATTAAAAACATCGGGGATACGCAAGTAGGGGACACGATTACTCTTGCCAATAACCCTGCGGAAACGCCGCTTCCTGGTTATAAAAGGCTGAATCCAATGGTGTTCTGTGGTCTTTATCCGGTGGATGCGAATAATTATAACGACCTGAGAGACGCTTTGGAGCGTCTTGAACTGAACGACTCTTCTTTACAATTTGAAGCGGAAACCTCTCAAGCTTTAGGGTTTGGCTTCCGCTGCGGTTTTCTGGGAATGCTCCATATGGAAATCATCCAGGAACGGATTGAAAGGGAATATAAAATTGATTTGATTACCACAGCCCCAAGTGTAATTTACAAAGTGAAAATGACTGAAGGCAATTCTATTAACGTGGATAACCCATCCATGATGCCGGATAATCAGCAAATTGAAGAAGTGCAGGAACCATTTGTTAAGGCCACCATTATGGTGCCCAATGATTATGTCGGCCCTGTTATGGAGATTTGCCAGAGGAAACGCGGCAATTTTATGGATATGCAGTATTTAGATGATAATCGTGTAAATGTGGTTTATGAAATTCCGCTTTCTGAAATTGTTTATGACTTTTTTGATTCTTTAAAATCCCAAACTAAGGGCTATGCTTCCTTCGATTATGAGTTGATCGGCTATAGAGATTCCAATTTGGTGAAGATGGATATCCTGTTAAATGGAGATACCATAGATGCCCTGTCCTTTATTGTTCACCGTGATTTCGCCTATGAACGTGGGAAAGTGATTGCAGAAAAGCTGAAGAAATTAATACCGAGACAACAGTTTGAAGTGCCAATTCAGGCAGCGATTGGAAATAAAATAGTTGCCCGGACGACAATCAAAGCCATGCGTAAGAATGTTCTCTCCAAATGCTATGGAGGAGATATATCACGGAAAAGAAAGCTTCTTGAGAAACAAAAAGAAGGGAAGAAAAGGATGAAGATGGTAGGTTCTGTTGAAGTACCGCAGGAAGCCTTCATGTCTGTCCTTGAAATTGACGATGATTGATAAGAATCTGGATAAAGCCGCAGGAGACTCTCTCTTGCGGTTTTCCTTATGAAAGGTGGTCCATCATGAATATTCCTTCTGCTTATATACACATTCCTTTTTGTCAGCAGATCTGTCACTACTGTGATTTTACGAAGTTTTTTTATAATGAACGTCTCGCTGATGAGTATTTAACTGCCTTGGAAAAGGAAATCCATACGTACATTCCCGGTGAGAAGGCAAAGGTGAATACAATCTTTGTTGGGGGAGGTACTCCTACGGCTTTGAACCATGCCCAGTTAGAAAAATTGCTGGAGACGATTGCTGATCATTTTTTAATTGAAGAATGTGAAGAATATACCTTTGAAGCAAATCCCGGTGACCTTGATTTAGAAAAAGTGAAAATGCTGAAAGCCTATGGTGTTGATAGAATTTCTTTAGGGGTTCAAGTGTTCGATGATGCAATGCTTGAAAAAATCGGCCGAATTCATAAGGTGGCAGATGTTTATACCAATGTAGACCGTCTGCTGCAAGTGGGGCTGACCAATGTGAGTATTGACTTGATGTACGGTTTGCCTGGGCAGTCCGTTGCTGGTTTTGAGAAAACAGTGGATGAAGCGATTCAATTTGGATTGCCGCACTATTCTTCCTATTCCTTGCAAATTGAGCCGAAAACCGTATTTTACCAAAGGTATAACAAGGGAAAATTGGTCAAACCCCCGGAAGAAGATGAAGCAGAGATGTATGAATTACTGCAAAGTAAATTGGCTGCAAATGGGGTTTCACAGTATGAAATAAGTAATTTTTCCAAGCCTGGTTATGAAAGTAAGCACAATTTGACATACTGGAATAATGAGCATTATTACGGGATTGGTGCAGGGGCACACGGTTACCTGCCAGGAAAAAGGACCATCAATATCCGGCCCCTTCCTGCTTATGTCAAACAAGCAATGAGCAATGGGAAACCGATACTTCATGAAGAGCCTGTCGGGCTGAAAGAGCGAATGGAAGAGGAAATGTTTTTAGGGTTAAGAAAAACAGAAGGGGTTTCAACGAGTCAATTTACGGAAAAATATCAACGGAAACTTTCAAATGTATTTGGCGATGCAGTTCCTAAGTTGAAAAGCCGAGGACTGTTAGAAGAAACTGATGACAGGATTCGATTAACGGAAAGAGGAAGGATCTTAGGCAATGAGGTTTTTCAGGAATTTTTAATCGATTAAAAATTTGAGAAGATATCCGTTGACATCCGTCACCCCTTTTGATAATTTATTATTAGATTTAGCACTCGCTTAAACGGAGTGCTAACAGAGGTGATCATCGATGTTAACAGAAAGACAACTGCTGATATTGCAAGTCATTATTGATGATTTCATCCTGACTGCGCAGCCGGTTGGTTCGCGGTCAATCTCTAAAAAGGATGCTGTTACTTTTAGTTCAGCTACCATTAGAAATGAAATGGCAGACTTAGAGGAAATGGGTTTCTTAGAGAAGACGCATTCCTCTTCGGGACGTGTTCCATCTGAGAAAGGATATCGCTTTTATGTAGATCATTTACTGTCTCCTTTAAGCCTGTCTAACAAAGAGCTTTTTACGATACGGGAAGCCTTTAATGACCGAATGCTGGAATTTGAACGTGTGGTTCAGAAATCTGCAGGCATTTTATCAGATTTAACAAACTATACGTCGCTCGTACTGGGGCCGGAAGTGTTTGAAACAAAGCTTAAGCAGCTGCAAATTGTTCCATTAAATGATCAGTCAGCAATTGCGATTTTAGTTACAAACACCGGTCATGTGGAACAT
The DNA here is from genome assembly GCA_963739045.1 of uncultured Bacillaceae bacterium. Taxonomy (GTDB): domain Bacteria; phylum Bacillota; class Bacilli; order Bacillales; family Halobacillaceae; genus Halobacillus_B. The sequence goes on from CAVTYY010000004.1 coordinate 891,590, forward strand.
CGTGCCTTTAATGTACCGGTGGAGATTGACCGTTCAGAGCTTGAGAAAATGGTCAATATCTTGAATAGCCGGCTCCAAGGGGTTCCGTTAGTTCAATTGCATGAGAAACTCTTTTCAGAAATTAAAGATCTTCTCCAGAGCCACACAGATCGGCATGAACACCTATTCTCCTATTTGCAGGCAGCTTTATTGGGTGACCAGCCTGCTAAGCTCTATATAGGTGGTAAGACAAATATTCTCATGCAGCCGGAATTCAGGGACCTGGAAAAGGTACGCTCTCTCTATTCAGTAATGGAGAAAGAAAGTGAAATGGCGGATCTGCTGCGTACAGGAGAAGAAGGGATTCATGTTCTTATTGGACATGAGAACCCTTATGATGCCATGCAGAATTGCAGCTTGATTACAGCGAGTTATACTCTAGGTCAAGAGCAGATTGGCACAATTGCTTTGTTAGGTCCAACCCGTATGGAGTATAATCGGATGATATCATTAATGAATGTTTTATCTAAGCATATGACAGAAACATTCCGGAGTTTGTATTAAAGATTCGGGAGCCAAGTGAAGATGGGAGAAATATGGCCCATCGCTTCTTTTTGTCTATTGCTTTTTCTGGTTATTAATTCATGTTATAGTCAGTAACGGTGAAGTGGAATTCAGGAGGTGTAAGACGTGGAAGAGAACAAACAACAAGAGCAGGAAATCATTGATGAAGAACGTGATCAGGAAGTCAGTGATCAAGATGAGAATCAACAGGATATGAAGGATACCGACGAAGTGGAAAAACTTCGTTCAGAAAAAGAAGAAATCGAAAATCGTCTGCTCCGATTGCAGGCAGACTATGATAATTTCCGCCGCCGCACGACGAAAGAAAGAGAAGCGGATCGGAAATATAGATCACAAAGTTTAATTGAAGAGTTAATTCCAATTCTCGATAACTTTGATCGAGCTTTACAGATAGAAGTGGATGGCGATTCTGTTAAAAACTTTGCTGAAGGAATGAAAATGGTTTACCAGCAATTTCAATCTGCCCTTGATAAAGAAGGGGTAGAAGCAATTCCGGCAGAAGGGGAATCATTTGATCCTCATTTGCACCAGGCCGTTATGCAAGTGGAAGATGAAAATTATGAATCCAACATTGTCATCGAAGAACTGCAAAAAGGCTACCGTTTAAAAGATCGGGTAATTCGCCCGTCTATGGTTAAAGTAAATCAATAAAAAATATTTTTTGGATGTAGTAAGTAAAGGAGGACACTAATCATGGGTAAAATTATTGGTATTGACTTAGGTACAACAAACTCTTGTGTAGCAGTGATGGAAGGTGGAGAAGCAAAGGTTATTCCGAATCCGGAAGGGAACCGTACTACTCCATCAGCTGTAGCTTTCAAAAATGGTGAACGTCAAGTAGGGGAAGTTGCTAAACGTCAGGCGATCACTAACCCTAATACGATTCTTTCCATTAAACGTTATATGGGTACTGACCATAAAGTAGAAGTGGAAGGCAAAGAATTCACACCGCAGGAAGTTTCTGCAATCATCCTGCAGTACATTAAGAACTATGCTGAAGATTATTTAGGAGAAACTGTCGATAAAGCAGTTATCACAGTTCCAGCTTACTTCAATGATGCAGAGCGTCAAGCGACTAAAGATGCAGGTAAAATCGCTGGGCTTGAAGTGGAACGTATTATTAACGAACCGACAGCTGCAGCATTAGCTTATGGGATTGATAAAGAAGACCAGGATCAGACTATTCTTGTATATGACCTTGGTGGCGGTACATTTGACGTATCCATTCTTGATATCGGAGAAGGTACTTTTGAAGTGGTCTCCACTGCAGGGGATAACCGTTTAGGCGGAGACGACTTTGACCAAGTAATCATTGATCACATGGTAGCAGAATTCAAGAAAGAAAACGGCATTGATCTTTCCCAGGATAAAATGGCGAAACAGCGCTTGAAAGATGCAGCTGAAAAAGCGAAGAAAGATTTATCAGGTGTAGCTCAAACTCAAATTTCTCTGCCATTTATTACTGCTGGGGAAGCTGGACCTCTTCACCTTGAAATGAATTTAACTCGTGCGAAATTTGAAGAGCTTTCTGCAGATTTAATCGAACGTTCTATGAAACCGACTCGCCAGGCAATGAAAGATGCAGGTATGAGTTCTAATGATATTCATAAAGTCCTTCTAGTGGGTGGTTCTACTCGTATTCCAGCTGTGCAGGAAGCAATTAAAAAAGAAGTAGGCAAAGATCCTTCTAAAGGAGTAAATCCTGATGAAGTCGTAGCGCTGGGTGCTTCTATCCAGGGCGGTGTTTTACAAGGGGACGTTAAAGACGTAGTACTTCTTGATGTAACCCCGTTATCACTGGGAATTGAAACAATGGGCGGAGTAACAACTAAGCTTATTGAACGTAATACAACAATCCCTACGAGCCATTCTCAGGTGTTCTCTACAGCTGCTGATAACCAGACAGCCGTTGATATTCATGTCCTTCAAGGGGAACGCGAAATGGCACAGGACAACAAGACTCTTGGCCGTTTCCAATTAACGGATATCCCGCCAGCACCACGCGGTGTACCTCAAATTGAAGTAAGCTTTGATATCGATGCAAACGGAATTGTAAATGTGCGTGCGAAAGATATGGGTACGAACAAAGAACAATCCATTACGATCAAATCTTCATCTGGCCTTTCTGATGAAGAAGTTGAAGATATGGTACGCCAAGCAGAAGAGAATGCAGAAGAAGATAAGAAAAAACGTGAAGCGATCGAACTTCGCAATGAAGCAGATCAGCTTGTCTTTACAACAGATAAAACGATTAAAGACCTTGGCGATAAAGTAAGTGATGAAGAAAAGCAAAATGCTGAATCTGCTAAAGAAGAGCTGAAAACTGCTCTCGAAGGTGAAGATCTTGAAGTCATTAAAGAGAAGAAAGAAGCTCTTCAGGAACAAGTTCAAAACCTTTCCGTGAAATTATACGAACAAGCACAGCAGCAAGCGGAAGCTGAACAAGGAGATCAAGCTGGTAATACAGAAGAAGATGTAGTCGATGCTGATTACGAAGAAGTAAACGACGACGAAAAGAAGTAAGATAGTGTGGGAAAAGAAAAGTCAAAGTCAGGATCTTCTTGGCTTTGACTTTTTTCACGCATGAAGGAATTTGCTTGAAGTGCCCTCACAATGTTAATATAAATCTTATGCAATAGGCCCGGGAGAGTGATCCACAAGTGAGTAAACGCGATTATTATGAGGTTCTTGGGGTATCTAAAGATGCCTCTAAGGATGAAATCAAGAAAGCCTATCGAAAACTGGCACGGAAGTATCACCCCGATGTTAGTGAAGAAGATAACGCTTCTGAAAAATTCAAAGAAGCTAAAGAAGCTTATGAAACGTTAAGCGATCAGCAGAAACGTACCCAGTATGACCAATTTGGCCACGCTGGTCCTAACCAAGGTTTTGGCGGCTTTGGCGGAGGCGGAGAAGACTTCGGCGGCTTTGGGGATATCTTTGATATGTTCTTTGGCGGCGGAGGCCGCAGAAGAGATCCTAACGCGCCCCGTAAAGGTGCTGATCTTCAGTACACCATGACAATGGAGTTTGAGGAAGCGATTTTTGGTAAAAGTACAGACATTGAGATTCCTATGGAAGAAGAATGTGAAACTTGTGGAGGGGACGGGGCAAAACCCGGCACTTCGCCAGAAACTTGTTCTCATTGTCAAGGCAGCGGACAAATTAACCAGGAACAAAATACGCCGTTTGGCCGTGTTGTGAATCGCAGAGTCTGTCACCATTGCCAAGGTACAGGAAAAATCATCAAAGATAAATGCAGCACCTGCAGCGGAGATGGCCGAGTAACGAAACGCAAGAAGATTCATCTGGACATTCCAGCAGGCATTGATGAAGGACAGCAGATTCGCGTACCTGGTAAAGGGGAAGCCGGTGTAAACGGCGGTCCAGCCGGTGATTTATTTGTTGTTATTCATGTTAGACCGCATGAGTTTTTCCATCGGGAAGGCGACCACATTTTCTGTGATATCCCGTTAACATTCGCGCAAGCTGCTCTTGGAGACGAAATAGAAGTTCCAACTGTACATGGTAAAGTTAAACTGAAGATTCCAGCAGGTACGCAAACGGGGAAAACATTCAGACTTAAAGATAAAGGGGCTCCCAACGTTCATGGACGTGGACATGGAGACCAGCATGTGAAGACGAAAGTAATTACTCCGAAGAACCTGACGGACCATCAAAAAGATTTACTCCGTGAGTTTAATGACATCAGCGGTAATGGAGCTACTGATGAACAGCACGGAAACTTTTTTGAACGGATGAAGCGGGCTTTTAAAGGTGATCAATAGGTAGAACAGGGAGAGAGTGTCTTTGAACGAATGGCTATGATTGGTGTTTTAAATTACATTCACCTGATCCATTGTTCGGGCACTCTTTTTCTACATGGATAAAAAAATTTAAGACAAAGAGAGTTGATCTGTTTGAAATGGTCAGAAATTTGCATTCATACTACAAATGAAGCAATCGAGCCCGTTTCCAATATTCTGCATGAATCTGGAGCGAGCGGTGTTGTCATTGAAGACCCTCAGGATATGATCAGGGAAGATTCAGGTTTGGGAGAAATCATTGAATTGAACCCCGATGATTATCCCGAAGAGGGAGTCTATGTAAAAGCCTACTTGCCTGTTAATAGTTTTATTGGGGAAGCGGTAGAGGAAATTAAACAATCGGTTACCCATCTGGTTTCATTTGGTATTGATATAGGCCATAATAACGTAACGCTGAGTGAAATTAATGAAGAAGATTGGGCTACAGCATGGAAGAAATATTACAAACCAGTTAAAATTTCTGAGAAGATTACGATTATTCCTACATGGGAAGAATATACGCCTGTATCTACTGATGAAATTATCATAGAAATGGACCCTGGAATGGCCTTTGGTACAGGGACACACCCTACCACTGTCTTGAGTATTCAGGCTCTTGAACAATACTTAGCGAAAGAGGATACGGTACTTGACGTAGGATGCGGCTCAGGAATTCTTAGTGTAGCTTCTGTCCTTCTCGGAGCCAAACACGTTCACGCGTATGACCTTGATGATATAGCGGTTAAGAGTACTGCCAGCAATGCCGAACTTAACCAAGTAGAAAGTAAAATAACCCCGAGGTTAAACAACCTTCTGGACGATGTAACTATAGAAGCTGATGTAATCGTTTCAAATATTTTAGCGGAAATTATTGTTCGATTTACAGATGAGGCTTATCATGTAATTAAGCCTGGAGGTTATTTTATTACGTCTGGGATTATTTCGGGAAAGAAAGACTTGGTAAAAGAGCAGTTAACGGCCTCAGGATTTGAAATTACTGAAACCAATAAAATGGAAGACTGGATCTCCATTATAGCCAGAAAACCAGAATAATAGGTGAGAGCTTATGGTACAACGCTATTTCGTTAAAAAAGATCAATGGGACAATCAAACGGTAGTGATTCAAGGTGATGATGTCCATCATATTGGAAGAGTCATGAGAATGGAACCTGGAGACAATATCATTTGTATTCGTTCTGATCAAGTTATAGCAGAATGCAGGATTACTGATATAAGCAACGATGAGGTCACTTGTCATATCGAGAGCTGGATTCGCGAAGACCGGGAACTGCCTGTGTTCGTGACCATCGTTCAAAGTCTCGGTAAAGGGGACAAGCTCGAACAAGTGATTCAAAAAGGAACAGAACTTGGGGCTTACCGGTTTATCCCTTTCAAAGCGGACCGTTCTATTTCAAAGTGGGATGATAAGAAAGCTGTAAAAAAGCTTCAGCGCCTGCAGAAAATTGCAAAAGAAGCAAGTGAACAATCGCAGCGCGCTCATATTCCGGTAATCGAAAATGCTTCTACTATCAAGGAAATTGTAGCAATGAGTGAGACATTTAATGCTAAAGTCTTTGCTTACGAAAATGAGGCAAAGACGGCAGAATTTCACTCCCTGGCTTCCCATTTAGAGACAATCAATGCTGGAGATCAGGTTCTAGTCGTAATTGGACCTGAAGGCGGGTTTTCCGAGAGAGAAGTGAATACCCTTTATGATCATGGATTTCAATCTTTTCGGCTGGGCCGCAGAATACTTAGGATGGAGACCGCTCCATTGTATTACTTATCAAGTGTTTCTTATCAATTTGAAGAGTTGAGGTGAATGTAAATGCCAAATGTAGCATTTCATACGCTGGGTTGTAAGGTTAATCATTATGAAACAGAAGCAATCTGGCAGCTATTTAGCGACCGAGGGTACGAGCGGGTGGACTTTGACCGTCCTTCCGATGTTTATGTAATTAATACATGTACGGTTACAAACACAGGCGATAAAAAAAGCCGTCAAGTTATCCGCCGGGCGATCCGTAAGAATCCGGATGCGGTTATTTGTGTAACAGGCTGTTATGCCCAGACATCTCCTGGAGAAATTATGGATATCCCTGGAGTGGATATTGTAGTAGGAACACAGGACCGGATTAAAATGCTTGAATATATTGAACAATTCAAGAACGAAAGACAACCGATTAACGGAGTCACGAACATTATGAAAAACCGTGTATTTGAAGAACTGGATGTTCCTTCATTTACTGACCGCACGCGGGCTTCTCTGAAAATTCAAGAAGGCTGTAACAACTTTTGTACGTTCTGTATTATTCCGTGGGCACGTGGCCTCATGAGATCTCGGGATCCAGAGGAAGTTGTTAAACAAGCGCAGCAGCTAGTTGATGCCGGTTATAAAGAGATTGTCCTAACTGGAATCCATACAGGCGGATACGGGGAAGATCTGAAAGATTATAATCTTGCCATGCTGCTTCGTGAATTGGACAGCCGGGTGAAAGATCTTAAACGTATTCGTATTTCCTCGATTGAGGCGAGTCAAATTACAGATGATGTGATTAAAGTACTTAATGATTCCGACAAGATTGTGCGTCATCTTCACATTCCTTTGCAATCCGGATCAAATACTGTTCTGAAAAGAATGAGAAGAAAATACACGATGGAGTTTTATAAAGAAAGAATTGATCGTATTAAAGAGGCACTGCCTGGTTTAGCAATTACATCAGACGTGATTGTTGGTTTTCCTGGGGAAACAGAGGAAGAATTCATGGAAACGTATCGATTTATTAAAGAAGTCGGATATTCCGAGCTGCACGTTTTCCCATTCTCTAAACGGACAGGAACCCCTGCCGCAAGGATGAAAGACCAAGTAGAAGATGAAATTAAGCACGATCGTGTGCGACGTCTAATTGAGCTTTCCAATCAGCAAGCAAAAGAGTATGCTTCTACTTTTGAAGGAGAAGTTTTAGAGATGATACCGGAGGAGCATTCCAGAGATGAGGATGGTCTATTGGTCGGGTACACAGATAATTACCTAAAAGTGAAGGTTTCTGGAAGCGACCAGCTGATAGGGGAAATTGTAAGGGTTAAAATTACCAAAGCCGGCTATCCTTATAATAATGCAGAGTTTGTTCGTGTGATGGACAGTCCTTCCAGTGTGCCGTTAAGTTCTTAGATAATTTGAAAAAATCAACCGGAACTGACAATCCATCCTAACCCCTCATCCTTTGCTGCTGAAATTCTAATGCATTTTTGTGATAGTCATGCTATGATACAATAGATGTACGAACAACTCATTTTAGAAGAAGAAAGGGACGTTTATGTTATGGATCAAAATCTTGCAAAAATGATCGACCATACACAGCTGAAACCAGATACGCCGAAGGATAAAATCACACAAATTTGTGAAGAAGCACGAGACAATCATTTTGCCTCAGTTTGTGTCAATCCTTACTGGGTGGAATACTGCTATAGTCTTCTCAAAAATTCCGATGTAAAAGTATGTACGGTGATTGGTTTCCCTCTAGGGGCGACCACTACAGAAACAAAAGCTTTTGAGACGCGCCAGGCGATCGAAAAGGGTGCGACAGAAGTTGACATGGTTATCAACGTCGGTGAATTGAAATCAGGAAATACAGAAAATGTTCAAAAGGATATAGAAGCTGTTGTACGTGAAGCAGCTGGAAAAGCATTAGTTAAAGTCATTATCGAAACTTCTCTACTATCTGAAAATGAAAAAGAAGTGGCATCGGAATTAGCAAAAGCTGCAGGAGCTGATTTTGTAAAAACGTCTACTGGTTTCTCTGGTGGAGGGGCTACTGTTGAAGATATTAGCTTAATGCGGAAGACAGTGGGTCCTGATATGGGCGTAAAAGCTTCTGGAGGGGTTAGAGACTATACTGGTGCCAAGGCGATGATTGATGCGGGAGCTACAAGAATCGGTGCCAGCGCAGGGATTTCTATTGTGAACGGCGAACAGGGAACATCAGATTATTAATGATCGATAACCCGGCATTTAATAGTAAGTTTCAGAGTCATTGTGCCATTATTTGTCCGATTAATTTGGTTGAGTATCTGTTTGATAAGTTATAATAAATGGCCAATATTTAATAAAATAAGTTGACCATACGTGTCCCTTATAATATAATTGTCAAAGGTATGGGAGACTTCCCATATAAAGAAGAAACAGTCTTTTTGCTTCGGAGGGAGGGAAATAGCATGTCAAAAACAACTCGCGTTCGTAAAAACGAGTCTCTTGAAGATGCTCTTCGTCGCTTCAAGCGTGATGTATCTAAAAGTGGTACACTATCTGAATATCGTAAGCGTGAATATTACGATAAACCTAGCGTACGCCGCAAGAAAAAATCTGAGGCCGCTAGAAAGCGCAAGTAGTGATTAAAGAGGGTGTTAGCAGATGACAATCACGGAACGTCTTAACCAGGATATGAAAACTGCGATGAAGGCAAGAGATAAGAAAACTCTTTCCACGATTCGCATGGTAAAGGCTTCTATGCAGAACGAAGCTATCAAACTTGGAAAAGACACATTATCTGAAGAAGAAGAATTGACTGTTTTATCTCGAGAGGTAAAACAGCGAAAAGATTCCCTCCATGAATTTCAAGAAGCTGGACGCGATGATCTTGTAGAAGGACTTAATAATGAACTTGAAATTTTACAAGTATATATGCCGAAACAGCTTTCTGAAGAAGAACTTGGACAAATCGTTCAAGAAACGATTCAAGAGGTAGGAGCTTCCGATAAGAGTGACATGGGAAAAGTCATGAGTGCCATTATGCCTAAAGTAAAAGGTAAGGCTGATGGATCCCAAGTTAACAAGCTCGTACTAAAGTATTTATCCTAAAGAATAAAGACCTCTCTTTTAACTTTTAAAAGAGAGGTCTTTTTTACATATTTTTTGAAACCAATTCTCCTGTTGAATCGTATAACAAGTATTCACTGGGGAAGCTAGAGAGGAGGTGATCGAGCATGACTAAATTATATTTTCGGATCATAATTTTCAGCTTCTTGCTTGTAACAGCGGCATTCTCTCTCCTGCAGGTAGTTTCCTCTCCTGTTTACGCTCAAGGTGAAGGAAAGCTTGTGTATATCATCCCTATAGAGGATACAGTTGAGCGAGGAATGGCGGCATTCCTTCAGCGGACCACTAATGAAGCATTGGAACAGGGTGCGGACCATGTGATTTTTGAATTAGACACCCCTGGTGGCCGGGTCGATGCAGCTGGTGAAATTGGAGAAATTATTCAGGATTTAAAAATTCCGAACACTGCCTTTGTTACCAGCCGGGCGTATTCAGCGGGCTCTTACATTGCTTTGAATACTGACAAAATTTACATGAAACCTCAAGCCACTATGGGGGCATCAGGAGTAATTAAATCTGATGGTACTGCAGCAGATAAAAAAGCTCAGTCAGCATGGATATCTTCGATGGTTACAGCTGCCAAGGCACATGGCCGGGACCCGCTTTATGCGAGAGCTATGGCTGATCCAAAGGTGAATTTACCTGAATACGGAGCGGCCAAGGGGGAATATTTAACGTTAGGTCCTTCGGAAGCCAAGGAAACCGGTTACGCGGAAGGAATTGTGGATGATCGCACAGAATTACTTAATGAGCTGGGTTTATCTGATGCCAAGGTGGTAGAAGAATCTCCTACTCTTGCTGAAAACCTTGCGAGGTTCCTGACAAATCCCGTAGTCATTCCGATCCTGCTCTCCGTAGCAAGCTTAGGGTTGGTAGTTGAGCTTTACTCTCCAGGATTTGGTATTCCTGGTATTATGGGGATTCTCGCTCTAGTGCTCTTTTTCTATGGGCATATTGTGGCAGGTCTCGCAGGATACGAGGCAGTTATTTTGCTCGTTCTGGGTGTGGTGCTCATTATAGCTGAATTATTTTTGCCAGGAGGGATAGCTGGTATTGCAGGTCTGATAGCGATTGTAGCTTCTCTCATGCTTTCATCAGCGGATATGGGCTATATGGCCATGAGTATTGGTATCGCTCTGCTTGTTACGATTGCGGCATCTCTCATTTTATTTAAAACCGTTGGCATGGAGCGAGGCTTTTTCCGGCATATTATTCTTAACGAATCAGCTTCCGCCGAGAAAGGGTTTTTATCTTCAGTAACCAGACTGGAGCTGATAGGGCTGGAAGGTGAAGCGATTACTCCGCTAAGACCGGCGGGGACAGCTATACTGGAAGGTGAGCGCTTGGACGTGGTCAGTGAAGGCGGTTTCGTCCAGGCTCAACAGCGAGTTAAAGTTGTCAAAACAGAAGGATCGCGTATTGTGGTCCGTCCGATCAAGTCTCTACGAAAACAGGAGGAATAAAAAATGACATTAAACGAACTCATGCCCATTATCATTGTAGGTATCATCATTATCGTGGTCGCGGTTTTATTTACGTTCATCCCTATTATGCTCTGGATCAGTGCTCTTGCTGCGGGAGTCAGGATCAGTATATTTACACTAGTAGGTATGAGACTGAGAAGAGTTATCCCTTCAAGGGTGATCAATCCATTAATTAAAGCTCACAAAGCTGGAGTAAATGTAGATACTAACCAACTGGAAAGCCATTATTTAGCGGGTGGGAATGTAGACAGGGTCGTTAATGCTCTGATAGCAGCACAGCGGGCCAATATCGAATTGAGCTTCGAGCGTGCAGCTGCTATTGATCTTGCCGGCCGTGATGTATTAGAAGCCGTGCAAATGAGTGTAAATCCTAAAGTGATCGAAACTCCGTTTATAGCTGGTGTGGCGATGGACGGGATTGAAGTAAAAGCTAAGGCAAGAATTACGGTAAGGGCGAATATAGACCGCCTCGTCGGGGGTGCAGGGGAAGATACAGTTATTGCCCGAGTTGGCGAGGGAATCGTATCGACCATTGGTTCTAGTAAGAATCATAATAAAGTGCTCGAGAATCCAGATCTCATCTCCCAGAATGTATTAGGAAAAGGGCTCGATGCAGGTACAGCTTTTGAAATTTTATCAATTGATATTGCGGACATCGATATTGGCAAGAACATCGGAGCTATCCTGCAAACTGACCAAGCAGAAGCAGATAAAAACATTGCTCAGGCAAAAGCTGAGGAGCGCCGGGCTATGGCCATTGCTGAAGAGCAGGAAATGCGTGCCAGGGTACAGGAAATGCAAGCTAAAGTGGTGGAAGCAGAAGCAGAGGTTCCTCAAGCTCTAGCTGAAGCCCTTCGATCTGGGAAGATGGGAGTCATGGATTATATGAATTATCAAAATATTAATGCAGATACTGATATGCGTGGAACGTTAGGGAAAATGTCGGGTAATAATGGAGAAGAAGACGAAAAATAAGCAATTTTAGGAAAGGGCGCATTTAAATGCAAAACCTTTTTGATATGATCTTTAGTAATGTATTTGTATTGATTGCTATAATTGCAGGGGTATTCAGCTGGTTTAAGAGGATGCGGTCGAAGGAAGAGAAACCCATTCCAGCTGCTGGCTCCGCAATTCCTCAACAGGATAAAGATCCGAGGGAGTCCCAGCCCCGCACTGTGTTTTCTGAGCAAAGCAGGGATCGCGTGGGCGAGTATTATGATAAAAAGAATAAACAGCTGCAGGATGCCGATCAAACAGGGAAGGGGAAGCAGCCGTCAATCTTTACGTATGAAACTCCTAACAAGGACCTTCACCGGCAGGAGGTAAAGGGCAGGGAGCTGGAAGTCTATGTGGCAGAAGATGACCATAGTTCAACTTCACCCATCAAAGTAAATAAGAAATGGAACAAAGACCGAATTGCAGAGGGAATAATCATGGCAGAAATTTTAGGACCGCCGCGTGCTTATAAGCCTCACCGGTCTCAAATAAGAAAAAGATAGGGAAACGCACGAATTGTAGTGATACAATTCGTGCGTTTTTCGTATAAATAAAAGAGAAGGGAGGAAGTCGGATGTCAAAATGGCAGCAGCAGATACGCACATGGCTAGGACGCTACTTCGATTTACCTTCCGATGTAATGCTCGATCTGCCTCGAGTGACTACAATAGGTTCAATACATGTTTACATAGAGAACCATACGGGACTCTTACATTTTTCTGATCAGGAAGTACGCCTTCAATATAAACAGGGGCAGATCAGGATTTCGGGACAAAATTTAGGAGTGAAAATGATGCTGAAAGAGGAAATTCTTCTGGAGGGAACGTTAAAGTCCGTTGAATTTTTACCTGCGAACGAATAAGGGGGGATGGTATGTCCAGCAGCCAGCAAGACTATTTCTTCGGGATTGTGACAATAAGTGTAAAAGGTAAATTGATTGAGCCATTTTTACAAGCGTGTGCAAGAAATGGATGTCAAATCTCAAATGTGTCGCGAGTAAGTGCAGATGAAGTCCGAATGTCCATCCGCTTAAAGGACTGGGAGATTTACAGGCGTCTCAGAAAATCTTACCGCTGTAAAATCCATGTAATAGATCGTAAAGGAATTCCTTTTCTATTTCAAAAAATGCTTAAGCGTACCTCTCTGGTCCTCGCATTTCTTATAGGAGTAATCCTAGTTTTCTTACTGGCTAACACACTTTGGTCGATAAAAGTCGATGGGTTAACACCTGAGTTGGAAGCAAGCGTAGAAAAGCAATTAAAGAGCTATGGAGTCTCTCCCGGAAAACTTACCATAGGGATGAAGGACCCTAACGAAATTCAGAGTAAACTTCTTGAGGATGTCCCTGATTTACTGTGGATTGGTGTGAAAAAGCAAGGGACAAGCTACCATCTTTACGGAGTAGAAAAAACAAGACAGGATATTAATAACAATAACCAGCCGGCAGACCTGATCGCTTCAAAAAAAGGAATGGTTATTAAAACTTTTATTAAGAAAGGCAAGCCTCTGGTTGCCGTTAACGAAATCGTGAAAAAAGGACAAAAGCTTGCGGCAGGGGAATTGGCAGAGGATAGTGATACATTCGTCAGGGCTGAAGGGGAAGTGGTTGCTGAAACATGGTATAAAGCAAGCCTGACTGTTCCAATGAAGCACACATTGATGTTAACCAATGGAGATACTAGAAAAGCATTTAATCTTAAGTTCGGTCGAGTGGAGGTCCCAATTTGGGGATGGTGGCATAAAAAAGGTCAGGATGAACGAGAGGAACAATTCGTTTCAGATTGGAAATTATTTAAATGGGATGTTCCCGTGAATTTAGCAACCACATATTATATTCATAACGAATCTCAATCCGCTGACTTCTCTAAAGAAGAAGCAATAAAGAGAGGAATGAACACTGCAAAGCAAACGCTTTATCAGCAACTTTCCAAGGACGCTGAAGTGAAAGAAGAAAATGTTTTGCACGAGCGTAAGGAGAATGGTAAAGTAAAATTAATCCTGTTATTTAAAGTGTATGAGAACATTGCAGTCACAAGAAATCATTAAGAAAGTAACTCAAGGAGATGGAGTATGCAAGAAGACCTTAAAACAATCGATATACAATTGGATAATACTACCGAAGCTTTATCGCTGTTCGGTACAGAAGATAGAAATCTAAAACAAATTGAAGGACAATTAAACGTTTCAATTATTTCCAGAGGCGAGCGAGTTAGTGTTTCCGGACAGGTCGAACATGTGAAATTAGTAGAAGATATTCTTTTATCTATTTTAGCTCTAATTCGCAAGGGGCTTACCGTTACTGAACGGGATGTAGTTTACGCAGTTGAGCTTGCTAAAAACGGGAAAATTAATCAATTTGAAGCGCTTTTCGAAGATGAGATAACCAGGAACACAAAAGGAAAGTCTATTCGGGTTAAAACACTCGGCCAGAGAAATTATGTGAATGCTATTAAGAGACATGATTTAGTGTTCGGTATTGGGCCAGCAGGGACCGGTAAGACATATTTAGCCGTTATTATGGCGGTGAATGCTTTAAAGAAAGGCGAAGTGAAAAGGATCATATTAACTCGTCCGGCAGTAGAAGCCGGAGAGAGCCTTGGCTTTCTTCCAGGCGATCTTAAGGAAAAGGTTGATCCGTACTTGCGGCCGCTGTACGACTCTCTGCATGACGTATTCGGAGCGGAGCACACGGCGCGGCTGATTGATCGGGGAACGATTGAAATTGCCCCGCTAGCTTATATGAGAGGCCGTACATTAGATGATGCCTTTGCGATTTTAGATGAAGCGCAAAATACAACTCCTGAACAAATGAAAATGTTTTTAACACGCTTAGGGTTTGGTTCAAAGATGATTATTACAGGAGACATCACTCAAGTGGATTTACCTAAAGGAGTAACTTCTGGTTTGCGAGTTGCTGAAGAAAGGCTCGGCCATGTGAAAGGGTCTGCTTTTATTCATTTGGATCAATCCGATGTTGTTAGACACCCTCTTGTCCAGCGTATTATTAACGCATATGAAAGCGATCAGTCATAAGGCCCAGCATTGGGCCTTATTTCATATATTATATTGGAATAATTTGTAATGGGAGGTTATCATGGATAATCATAAAGGCGGAGGTTTGCTGCCGTACATAAAGCGCTACAGCTTCTGGTTAAAAGCCGGCCTTCCCTCATTGTTGTTCGCTTTTTTCTTTTTTGTATTATCGATTTCTAACGTATACACAGAAACTTATCACTTAGAAAAATTCAGTACAGCAGATGAAACGATTAGATCTCCTATTACAATTGAAAATGAAAGAAAAACACAGCAGAAAATCAGAGAAGCTACCCAATCCGTCGATGAGAGATATACGATTTCCAGTGCTATTACGGAGGAAAGAGTAGGTAAAGTAACTGAAATATTCGACGCTGTGAATAAAACCAATGATTCAAATGAGGGGGCTGACTCCACTTCATATGACAAGGCGGCACAGCTCAAAACTTTGCTGTCGGATGACATTTCCGAAGCACTCCCGTCAGCGCTCTTTCAGCCGTTGGTAGATGCCGGTAAGTCTGATCTTGATCAAGCCCATTCTCTGCTCGAATCTTCCTTAACGGCTGCTTTTAAAGATGGGATTCGCGCTGCCGATCTCTCAGACGCTGAAAATAATCTAAAATTAAAAATTAAATATTCCAGTCTTCCTGAAGAGATGAAATCTTCCATCTCTGACATTGGTGTATTTGCACTAAAGGAAAATGCTTTATTTGATCCTCAAAAAACGGATCAAGCTCGAAAAGAAGCCGCTTCCCAAATTGAGCCTGTGATGATCAGAGCAGGTGAAGTGCTGGTAACAAAAGGGTCTACTATTACGAGTGAAATTTATGAGGAACTACAGATTGCAGGTCTTCTGGATACACAGAGAAATGGTCTTCCCATTATAGGACTAGCATTATTTTCTTTATTATTAGGTGGAATTATGTTTTATGAAAGCGTGCGTGGGTTGAGAAGCAATAAACTGACGATTCGCCATATTGCAGTCATTTTATTAGTTTCTATATTTATGGTGACTATGATGAAAATTATGAGCCTGTATGCAACGACAAGTCAGCCTGTTTATTATGCTCTTCCGGCAGCTACAGGGGCAATGCTTATCAAGCTGTTATGCAGTGAAAGACAAGCGATAATCATGTCACTGGTCTATGCTGTAATGGCCTGTGTGCTTTTTAATGGTGAAATAGCTGGGGTGCTGAATGCTCAGGCGGGTATATATATGGCATTGTCTCAATTAGCAGGGGCATATTTTCTCGTAAATACTAAAGATAAGCTTGCCATTGTGAAATCAAGTACGGGTGTAGCAGTAGTGAATATTTTAGCGTTACTATTCTTTTTATTCATTTCTTTTGAAAAATATTCATGGTTTGAATTGTTTCTATATTGCGGTTATGGTGTAATGGCGGCTTTTTTGGCAGCTGTTCTAACCATTGGATTACTGCCATTTATTGAAACTGGATTTGGACTATTGTCTGATAATAAATTGTTAATGCTTGCCAATCCCAATCACCCGCTGCTGAGAAAAATTTTGACGGAGGCGCCGGGAACCTATCATCATAGTGTAATGGTGGCCAACTTAAGCGAATCCGCTTGCGAAGCTGTTGGAGCCAACGGTTTACTGGCAAGGGTTGCTGCCTATTACCATGACTTAGGTAAGACCGTCCGCCCTCATTACTTTATTGAAAACCAAATGGGAATGAGAAACCCTCACGATTTTCTCGATCCTGAGCAGAGTGCTGAAATCATCATTAACCATCCTTATGACGGGGCAGAATTATTGAAGAAAGAGAAGCTGCCGGAAGAGATTATTGATATTGCCAAACAGCATCACGGGACAACATTACTGAAGTATTTTTACTATAAAGCGAAAGAAAATGATACAGTGGTAAGGGAAGAGGGTTATCGATATCCAGGACCGAAACCACAGTCGAGAGAAGCTGCCATCGTTGCGATATGTGATTCTGTCGAAGCTGCTGTAAGATCGCTTAACCAGCCTACAGAAGAGGAAATTCAGGAAATTGTGCATGGAATTATTGAAAATCGTTTGTTGGATGGACAATTTGATGACTGTAATTTAACCTTTAAAGAATTGAATAAGGTAGAAAAATCTATCTGGGAAACACTACATGGAATTTATCATTCCAGAATTCAGTATCCGAATCCTGGAAAATTAGAAAGGGCGGCCAAATAAATGATTCATATTGATTTTCACGATGAGACATCCTCAGTGGATGATGCTTTTTATGATTTAATTGAACGGATTTTGCAATTCAGCAGTAAACAAGAAGGAGTTCCCGCTGAATCAGAAGTATCCATCAGCTTTGTGGATAATGACAGAATACAAGAGTTAAATAAACAATATCGGGATAAAGATCGTCCTACTGATGTTATTTCTTTTGCTATGCAGGAACAGGGTGAGGGAGAAATGGATATTAAAGGAGAAGGGATTCCTTTAATGTTAGGCGACATCGTAATATCCGTTGATAAAGCAAAAGAGCAAGCTGAAGATTATGACCATTCCTATGAAAGAGAACTTGGATTTCTGGCTCTTCATGGCTTCCTTCATTTATTGGGATATGACCACATGAATGAAGAGGAAGAACTGAAGATGTTTGGACGTCAAGAGGAAATTCTTCATGAATTCGGACTCCAGAGACCCTAAAAAGAAGAGCGTTGGTTTTCGGTTTGCCTGGAATGGGATTATGGAAGTCGTTCGTACAGAAAGAAATTTTCGTATCCACTTGCTGGCTGCGGGGCTCGTGGTAGCTGCCGGTCTGGTTCTGTCCATTAGCCTGGTGGAATGGGCCGTGCTCTTTACGATCATTCCTTTGGTCTTAGCTTTGGAGATGATTAATTCCAGTATTGAGCGGGTTCTTAACTATTTAGCGCCTGAAATCCACCCTTTAGTTGGAATCATGAAAGATATTTCTGCGGGTGCTGTGCTGATTGCTTCCCTAAGCTCGGTGATAATCGCCTTGTTAATCTTTCTGCCTAAGTTTCTTGATCTTTTTTAGAGAAGAGTGAAATAAAGAGTAGGATGTAGTAAAATAAAACTACGAATTGAAGAAATGTAAATGATGGAGGAAGTATAATGCCTGAACCTTTTAAATCGGGATTTGTTACAATCGTAGGTCGCCCAAATGTAGGGAAATCAACGTTTATGAATCGCGTGATTGGCGAAAAAATTGCCATTATGAGTGACAAACCACAAACAACTAGAAATAAAATCCAGGGGGTTATGACGGATAAGGAGTCGCAAATCATTTTTATTGATACACCAGGAATCCATAAGCCTAAGCATAAATTAGGTGATTATATGGTCAATGTAGCTGAAAATACCCTGAATGAAGTAGATGTAATTATGTTTATGATCAATGCTGAAGAGGGATATGGACGCGGAGACCAGTTTATCCTGGATCGCTTACAAAGAGTTGATCAGCCAGTTTTTCTAGTGATTAATAAAATAGATCGTGTCCATCCGGATCAATTGCTTCCTTTGATTGATCAATACCGGGAAAAATTGGATTTTGAAGCAATCATTCCAATTTCAGCTTTAGAAGGCAATAATGTGAATGAACTCATCACTAGCCTCAAGAATCTTCTGCCGGAAGGACCGCAATTTTATCCGGAGGATCAAATTACGGATCATCCTGAACGATTTATTATTAGCGAGTTCATAAGAGAAAAAGTATTGCACTTAACCCATGAAGAGATCCCGCATTCTATTGCTGTGGTTATAGAAAATATTAAGCCCCGTAAGAATTCCAATGCTGTTTTTATTCAAGCGGCAATTATTGTGGAGCGTAAGTCACAAAAGGGAATTATTATTGGAAAACAAGGCAGTATGTTAAAAGAAGTTGGAAAAAGAGCAAGAAAAGACATCGAATCTTTGCTTGGCAGTAAGGTCTATTTGGAGCTATGGGTGAAAGTCCAGAAAGACTGGAGAAATAAACAGATTCAACTGAGTGACTTTGGCTATCGGGCAGATGAATATTAGAGATTGGTAAAATTTAAGCCTTATGATTTTAGATAGTTGCAGCATTCTAAGAAGGTAACGAATTGTTCTAAGACTGACATACGAAAGGCGGTGTTTCTTGTGCTCGAATTCTCATGGAATGTATTTCGGCAGACAGGAAACATAGAAACCTATTTGTTAATCAAGGAAATGCAAGCCTCTGATAGCCAGCTGATCGATCAGCAAGAGAACTCATCTGAACAGGAATCTTCTGAAGAACCGAACTTGTAAATGAGCAGGTGAGCGAATTGTTAGAAAAAGTAGAAGGCATTGTTATCCGGACAAGGGATTATGGAGAAACCCATAAAATTGTTACGATGATGACGAGAGAAAAAGGAAAAATTGGAGTAATGGCACGAGGTGCTAAGAAACCTAAGAGCAGAACCTCTTCTGTTACTCAGCCTTTTATACATGGAATGTATCTGCTTCAAATAGGGTCCGGTCTAGGATCGATGAGTCAAGGAGAAATGATGACATCACTACGGTCAGTCAGGGAAGATATTGTCAAAACAGCCTATGCCTCTTACTTGGCAGAATTGACTGACAGACACATCGAGGAAAAGCAGCCGGATCCGTTTCTTTTTGAGCAGCTCCTTCAGTCTTATATTTGGATTGCTGAAGGAAAAGATCCTGAAATTATCAGTTACATTTATGAATTGAAAATGTTTAAAAAAGCAGGATTTGCTCCTCAATTAGATCAATGTGTGAACTGCGGAAATCCAGACGGGCCGTTTTCATTCTCCATTAGAGAAGGAGGATTTCTATGTGTGCGATGTAAGCATCTTGATCCTGATTCTCGTGGTTTAACAGAGCCGTTGTCTAAGCTGCTGCGTCTGTTTTTACATATGGATATTAAACGTCTTGGTCAAGTTTCTATGAAGGAAGAAAATAAGAAATTCTTGCGCCAATTGATGGATGAGTACTATGATCAATATGGTGGGTATTTTCTTAAAACCAAAAAGTTTCTCAAACAGCTTGATTTGTTTTCATAACTATGATTGACAAATTCTTATGTTTTGAGTATGCTTCATATACCAAATATACCGTTGCGAGGAAAGAAAGTAGTAGCTGACAACCTTCTCAATAGCGAGCCTGTGATAGTGAGAGTCAGGTGGGAATGGACCAGTGAAGGCGTTCTGGAGCAAACGATTGAAAGTGGCTTTCTGTACTAAAGAAAGCAAGTAGGGTGGAACCGCGGAAATCCCGTCCCTATGTCATTTGACATAGGGACGGGATTTTTTTATTCGATGGGAGGAAGAAACATGAACATCCAAAATATGATTTTAACCCTGCAAAACCATTGGTCTGAGCAGGGATGCTTATTAATGCAGGCGTATGATGTAGAAAAAGGGGCCGGCACTATGTCTCCTATGACATTGCTTCGCAGTTTGGGACCTGAGCCGTGGAATGTGGCTTACGTTGAACCTTCAAGAAGACCAGCCGATGGGCGTTATGGTCAGAATCCAAACCGTTTGTATCAGCACCATCAATTCCAGGTCATTATGAAACCTTCCCCTGATCATATTCAGGAATTATACTTAGAATCGCTTCAAGCACTTGGAATTGATCCAGCCAAACATGATATTCGCTTTGTTGAAGACAACTGGGAGAATCCAACTCTCGGAGCGGCCGGTCTCGGCTGGGAAGTTTGGCTTGATGGAATGGAGATTACTCAATTTACTTATTTTCAGCAAATAGGCGGTTTAGAAGCCCGTCCAGTATCTGCAGAAATCACTTATGGACTTGAGCGCCTCGCGTCTTATATTCAAGATAAAGAAAATGTCTTTGAATTAGAATGGACCGATGGGGTAACCGTAGGAGATATTTTTATGCAGCCCGAGGTAGAACATTCGGTTTATACTTTTGAAGAATCTGATGAAGATATGCTCTTTCAGTTATTCAATACGTACGAAAAAGAAGCAGCCAGGATTATGGAAAAGGGATTAGTATTTCCTGCCTATGACTATGTTCTTAAATGTTCACACACCTTTAATCTGCTAGATGCCAAAGGGGTAATTTCCGTAACTGAGAGGACAGGCTATATTGGCCGAGTTAGAAATCTAGCCCGTAAAATTGCTAAAACCTACGTGGAGGAACGTGAACGTTTGGGGTTCCCTATGCTAAAAAAGGAGGGTGGCAGCCATGACTAAAACAGTATTGTTTGAGCTCGGTTTAGAAGAAATGCCCGCAAGGTTTATGGATGACGCAGTGGATCAGCTGCAAATGAAAACGGAAGCTTGGCTGAAGGAACAGAGAATTCCTTATGGTTCTGTCAAGATCTTCTCAACTCCAAGAAGATTAGCGGTAAAAATTTCAGAGGCAGCTGACAAACAGCCGGACGTTGAAGAAGAGGCAAAAGGTCCTGCTAAGAAAATAGCATTAAACGAAGAAGGAGAATGGTCAAAGGCCGCCATCGGCTTTTCTAAAGGACAGGGTAAGAGTGTAGAGGATATTTACTTTAAAGAGATTAATGGTACCGAATACGTGCACATTAATAAATTTATTGCAGGGAAGAACACCATCCATTTATTAAAAGAATTCCAAGACGTATTTTTAAACATAACCTTTCCTAAGAATATGCGCTGGGGGAATTTAGATCTAAGATATGCCCGCCCCATCCGCTGGATTGCTGCGCTTTACGGAGAAGAAGTCATCCCGTTAGAAATTGCCAATGTAACTGCGGATCGTTTTACATTCGGCCATCGTTTCCTTGGGAAAAGAGTGGAATTCCCATCCGCTGAAAGTTATGAAGATGTTCTGAAAGCGGAATATGTGATCGCTGATGCTAATGCCAGAAAAGAAACCATTTTAGCTCAGCTTAAAGAACTAGAGCGAAGTAAAGGTTGGAAACTTATTTTAGATGAAGATTTACTTACCGAGGTTACCCATTTAGTCGAGTATCCTACCGTGTTCAGTGGATCCTTCCAGGATGAATTTTTACAAGTTCCTGAAGAAGCGTTAATTACTTCTATGAAAGAGCATCAGCGATATTTCCCCGTAAGAAATCAAACGGGAGAGTTACTTCCTTACTTTGCAGGGGTGCGTAACGGAGATGAAAATTATATTGAAAATGTATCTAAAGGAAATGAGAAGGTTTTAAGAGCCCGTCTTGCTGATGCTCAATTCTTCTTTGAAGAAGACCAAAAAGGGACTTTGGAAGAAAAAACAGCCAAGCTAACCCGCATGGTCTTCCAGGAGGAACTAGGTACGCTTCATGATAAGGCAATGAGAGTAAATGAAATTGCCGAAAAAATAAGCAATCTCCTCAATCTTGAAGATCGAGAAATTAAGCAAGCCAAAAGAGCAGCGCAAATTTGTAAATTTGATTTAGTTACACATATGGTAGATGAATTTACAGAATTACAAGGTATTATGGGAGAAAAGTATGCGCGGATCTTTGGCGAAGATGAAGCGGTAGCACGAGCCATTAATGAACACTATATGCCGAGACAGGCAAATGGTGAGCTACCTGAAACTCTTGTTGGGTCAATCGTCAGTATTGCAGATAAATTAGATACGATCATTGGTTCAATAGCTATTGGAATTATTCCCACTGGCTCTCAGGATCCTTATGGACTGAGAAGGCAAGCACTAGGCGTGCTTCAGACGCTGCAAAAACAGGGGTGGTCTATCAGAGTCGAGACTCTTCTGGACCTTGTGCTTTCAATGTATCAGGAATTAGGGCTGCCCACCCGTCCCCATCAGGAAATAGCCGAGGATATTCAGGAGTTCTTTAAGGTTCGTGCCGCATATTTACTTCGTGAAGAAAATATGGATCCAGATATCGTTGAAGCCGTACTGGCCAAAGGAATACAAATCTTTCCCGTGACTCTTAAAAAAGCGGTAATCCTGGGAGGGAAACGCCAGGATGAGGCTTTCAAACCTGTTCACGAAGCATTAGGAAGAGTCCTTAATATTGCGAAAAAAGCTGATAGCAATCAGGTGAATCCGGAATTGTTTGCCAATGAATCAGAAACAAATTTATATGCTGCTTTTCAGTCTGTTCACAGCAGCTATCAGCAAGCTATGACAGAAGAAAGGCCAGAGGATGCGCTCGATGAACTTTCAAAGTTAACTGAGCCGATCCACGCATTTTTTGATCATACGATGGTAATGGATGAGAATGATCAAATAAGAACAAATCGCTTGGCACTGTTAAACCAGATTGCTGAAGATATTACCTTGTTTGCAGATCTTAATGAAGTCCAATGGAAGCAGCAGTATTAAACTCCTATCTTTTACCCTGGTTAAAAATGATATATAATAATTAAATAGTATGACACAGTCAGTGATCAGGGTGGTGAAAGAATGGAACTTTCCGACCGTCAAGAACACATTATACAAATTGTAAAAGATAATGGTCCGATTACCGGTGAACATATCGCTGATCGCTTAAACCTGACCCGGGCAACTTTAAGACCTGATTTAGCCATACTTACTATGGCAGGTTTTTTGGATGCCCGTCCAAGGGTCGGCTACTTTTTTACGGGAAAAACCGGTACTGAACTTCTTACAGAGAAATTGAAGAAATTTAAAGTAGAGGAGTATCAGTCCGTTCCT
This sequence comes from uncultured Bacillaceae bacterium, assembly GCA_963739045.1. Lineage (GTDB taxonomy): Bacteria > Bacillota > Bacilli > Bacillales > Halobacillaceae > Halobacillus_B. The sequence goes on from CAVTYY010000004.1 coordinate 914,921, forward strand.
ATTGTTGTAGAAGAGAATGTATCCGTTTATGATGCCATTTGTACAATGTTCTTAGAAGATGTTGGGACTTTATTTGTTACAGACGACCTGTCCCATTTAACGGGAGTCCTCTCAAGAAAAGACTTATTGAGAGCGAGCATGGGAAATCAGGATATCAATTCAATTCCTGTTCATATTATTATGACAAGAATGCCGAACATAACGGTTTGTAAGCAAGAAGATTTACTCGTTGACGCTGCACAGCAATTGATTGAAAAGCAAATTGATGGGCTCCCGGTTATTGTCCCTCGTGAAAAGGGGTTAGAAGTGATAGGCAGAATAACTAAAACAAATATTACGAAAGCTTTAGTAGAACTAGCTAGGGACGAACACTTATAACGCGTCCTTTCAAGGGGGGATAGGTATGAAAAAGCCTTTAATCTATGTAATCTCTGACTCAGTTGGAGAGACAGCTGAATTAGTGGTAAAGGCAGCGCTCAGCCAGTTTGATGATGGTCCTTTTGATTTACAACGGGTCCCTTATGTAGAAGATAAGGGGACGATAAATGAAACCATTCTCCAAGCAAAAGAACACGAAGCTATGATCGGGTTTACCTTAGTCATTCCAGAATTCAGAACCCATTTATTATCAGAAGCAAAAAAACACAACATAGAATGCATTGATATCATGGGTCCGATGATGGATGCAATGGAGCGGTATTTTAAAACAGAACCCCGCTTAGAACCTGGGCTAGTCCATAAACTCGACGAAGATTATTTTAAACGAGTAGAAGCTATCGAGTTTGCAGTTCGTTATGATGACGGCCGTGATCCAAGAGGTATTAGTCGAGCAGATATTGTTCTCATTGGAGTTTCCCGAACATCGAAAACTCCCTTGTCTCAATACTTAGCACACAAGAGATTAAAAGTTGCCAATGTGCCAATAGTTCCTGAGGTAGAGCCTCCTATGGAGCTGTACAAAGTAGACCCATCCAAATGTATTGGTTTAAAAATCAGTGCTGAAAAACTAAATGATATTCGCAAAGAACGATTAAAGTCCCTTGGGCTGGGATCTCAAGCAAGCTATGCAAATATGGAAAGAATTCATCAGGAAATTAATCACTTCAATCGCGTAGTAGATCGGATTGGCTGCCATGTGATAGACGTATCCAATAAAGCAGTAGAAGAAACTGCAAACGTAATAATGAATAAATTACGCGAGGATGCCCAACAATAGTACAAATTAAGTAGAAGTCGCGCATAAACAGCGCGACTTTTCTTGGGGAGTTTATTAAAAAGGTAAAATTCGTCATGGCTTTACGGTTGATAATGTATTATAATATGAATTTGTGAAAAAACAGGAAGGCTGAATTTATGATAAACACTTGTCAGAAAAATAAAACATTCGTAATACGGCAGGATTCTTCAAATGGGTGTAGAACTATTCAATTATGCTGAATCAAATACCAAACATATGGGTAGATGCAGATAGTTGTCCTGTTAAAGAAGAAATTATTGAGATAAGTAAGCTTTATTCGGCCGAGCCGAAGTTCATTACAACGATTAATCATTTCAGCCGCAATTTGGAAGGTGCGTGGAAATTCCTCGATGATGGTTCTCAATCCGTGGACATTTATATTATGAATCACGCTGAACCAGGTGACATTGTTATTAGTCAAGATTTGTCTCTAGCCGTGCTGTTAACTGGAAGAGGGGTTTATGTCATTACTCCAAGAGGTAAACTGATTAGTGAAGAGGATGCGGAAGAAATTATGTTTAATAAGCATCTGAGGCAAAAAACGTTAAAAAAGAAGGGGAAGTGGAAGGGTCCTTCTTCTTTTACAAATAAAGATCGAGAAGCTTTTCGTTATGTTTTTGAAAAAACATTGGCAAATAATGAAGGGATTCAGTAGTTCTTCTCGAATAAAATTCTAGTATGGTGATGAGAATGGCTGGACATATTCCAGAGGAAATGGTAGATGAAATTAGAAAATCGATAGACATTGCTGATGTCGTTGGAGAGTACGTGCAGCTAAAAAAGCAGGGTCGGAATTACTTCGGGCTTTGTCCCTTTCATGGAGAAAACACTCCTTCTTTTTCCGTGTCTAGTGATAAGCAGATCTTTCATTGCTTTGGATGCGGAAAGGGAGGGAACGTGTATACCTTCCTGATGGAAATGGAAGGTTACAGTTTTATTCAGGCAGTTACACATTTAGCTGAACAGACTGGCACCCAACTTCCAGAGCAATATAATGAAGATAATGCAGCAGAACGAAATCCTGAATCGCAAAACATTCTGGAGGCCCATCAATGGCTGGTAAAGCTTTATCACCATTTACTCCGTAATTCAAAAGATGGAAAACAGGCGTATGAATATTTAGTGGATCGGGGTTTTACGGACGAAATCATCGAGAAGTACCAATTAGGCTATTCTCCAAGCTCCAAGGATTTTGTAGCCACTTTTTTAGAGAAAAAAGGTTTTCATCCTCAAACGATGGTGAAAGCAGGACTTTTAAGTGTTAACAGCGAAGGTGAGTATTCGGACCGTTTCAGAGGAAGAATTATTTTTCCTCTGCGCAATCATCTTGGGAAGACGGTAGCATTTGCTGGCCGCGCTCTAGGTGATCAGCAGCCTAAATATTTGAACAGCCCTGAAACGGAGCTGTTTCATAAAGGGCAGCTGCTTTACAATTTTGATTTAGCCAGATCATCTATTCGAAAACAGAACTCCGTAGTATTATTTGAGGGGTATGCAGATGTAATCTCCTCTTATCAAGCTGGAGTGACGAATGCAGTAGGAACAATGGGTACTTCCATTTCCACCAATCAAGCGAAGCTTCTCAAGCGTTATGCAGACAAAGTTATTATTTGTTATGACGGAGATCAGGCAGGGATTGATGCAGCGGTTAAAGCGGCAAAGCTTGTGAAAAATGTCGGCTGTCAATCCAATGTCGCCCGGCTTCCTGAAGGACAAGATCCGGATGACTTTATCCGCAAAAACGGTGGAGAGCGATTTAAAAGAGAAATCCTAGATACGAGTGATACGTACGTAACCTTTATAATGAGTTACTTAAAGCGTAATTACAATCTTCAATTAGAAGGAGATCGTATCTCGTATATCGAAGAGGTATTAAAGGAGGTCGCTCAGCTTGACCGGGCGGTAGAAAGAGAACACTACCTCCATGAGATATCGCAGGAATTTCAAATGTCGATGGACACTCTCAAAGAAGAGGTTCAGCAAATTAGAAGCCATCTCGGAGCGGAAAAGGATAGTGTTCGAGAGAGGCGGCATACTAATCGCAGCAGCGATTATTCGTTACAGCATAAACTTCTCCCGGCATTTCATAATGCCGAACGGAAGCTGATTGCATATATGTTGAAAGACCCTATTATTGCTGATAAAGTTCAGGAGGAATTAGGAGGCGCATTTAATATTTCTGACCATCAGGTTATTGTGACCCATCTTTATGCATATTATGAAGACGGCAATGAATCAGATATTAGTCAGTTTGTAGAGCGTCTGGATGATCAATCCTTAAAGAACCTGGTCATACAGCTGGCCATGGCGCCAGGAAATGATGAAATCTCAGATCAGGAACTGCAGGATTATATTCATCAAATTAATTTAGAGTATAAGGACCGGAAGGATATTAAACTTTTGAGGGCAGACTTGAAAGCAGCAGAGCAGCAAAAAGATCCAATTAAAGCCGCTCAAATTGCGATGGAGATCCTGCAAAGGAAGAAGGAAACGAAGAATATCCATTGATGGTTTCGTATAGATACGTTGGAAGGAGGGGGACTTATGGCAGATAAGCAGAAACAGCCATTACGTTCTAAAGAAGAAGAAAACGAATTAACCCTTGAGCAGGCCAAAGCTCAAGTCTTGGAAATTGGGAAGAAGCGGGGAGTACTTGCTTACGAAGAAGTAGCAGACAAACTCTCAAGCTTTGAATTAGATTCTGACCAAATGGATGAATTTTACGAACACCTTACTGAACAAGGTATTGAGGTAATTGGTGATTCCGACCAGGATCCAAGCATGCAGCAGATCAATAAGGAAGAAGAATTTGATCTTAATGACCTTAGTGTTCCGCCTGGAGTGAAGATTAATGATCCTGTCCGTATGTATTTAAAAGAAATTGGACGAGTAAATCTTCTCGCAGCAAAAGAGGAAATTAGTCTGGCTCAGCGTATTGAAAATGGCGATGAAGAAGCAAAACGGGACTTGGCAGAAGCCAATCTGCGACTAGTGGTAAGTATTGCAAAAAGATACGTAGGACGCGGAATGCTCTTCCTTGATTTAATTCAAGAAGGAAATATGGGCTTAATTAAAGCTGTAGAAAAGTTTGATTATCGTAAAGGGTATAAATTTAGTACGTATGCTACCTGGTGGATCAGACAGGCCATAACCCGTGCGATTGCCGATCAGGCGCGTACCATTCGTATCCCTGTTCACATGGTAGAGACTATTAATAAGCTAATCCGTGTACAGCGTCAATTGCTGCAGGATTTAGGGCGCGAACCTACACCTGAAGAAATCGCTCAGGATATGGAGCTGACTCCGGATAAAGTCCGCGAAATATTAAAGATTGCGCAAGAACCTGTTTCCTTAGAGACACCTATTGGTGAAGAAGACGACTCTCACCTTGGTGATTTCATTGAAGATCAGGAAGCTACCTCTCCTTCAGATCACGCTGCTTATGAATTGTTGAAAGAGCAGCTGGAAGATGTGCTGGACACACTTACAGACCGAGAAGAAAACGTATTAAGACTTCGTTTTGGACTGGATGACGGCCGTACCCGTACCCTGGAAGAAGTCGGTAAAGTATTTGGTGTAACAAGGGAAAGAATTCGTCAGATTGAAGCTAAAGCCCTTCGTAAACTGAGACACCCTAGCCGAAGCAAGCGTCTAAAAGATTTCATGGAATAAGACACTTAAAGCTCAGGGCCGTTCCCTCATTTTCAGGGTGGTCCTGAGTTTTTATTATCTTTTTTTCGAGGTGATGTTTTGGCAGAAGAGCGCATTGAAACTATTATTAAAGAAATCCAATATTGGAAAAAAAGTCATTTATTACCCAGAGAATATTGTGATTTTCTGTTAGCTCTTTATACGCAAGGGGATGAAGAAGCCGGCAGCCTTGAAATGGAACCTAGAGTAGCAGGAAAGCGGTTATCAGCGGTCCTGACGGGCAGCACCCTTTTTTTGTTACCCCTTTCATTTCTTGTCATTTATTTTACTGAAATAGACCCGCTTTTGCAAACAGGTCTTTTGTCGACATTTGCGATCTTTACTTTTTTTTACGGAAGATTTTTAAAAAAGCGCAATAATTTTCAGTTTCATATTCCTGTGATTGTTGGTTTTTTAATTTTGCTTCTCCTGTCAGTAAGTATGTTTCATACGTTCTATACTAATAATAAAATCATCTATTTACTTCTACTTGCCAACAGTCTGGTATGGGTGGGGACAGGCTTTCGTCTAAAGCTTTATTATTTAATTGCTGCTGGAGTAATTGGTTTGATTTTGACTATCATATTAACTGTTCTAGAAGTTTTCACATGATAGCCCTTTCCTAAGTAAAGGTTTTCAAGTAAAATGAATGTAGTCTATCTCACTTTTAGTGAAAGGGAATACATAAGGAGGTTGCATGTAATGAAGAGAAACCCTGTGATTCCTTTTGCAATTATTGCTGTTCTCGGTATTGTAGCTATGATTGTTCTATCTACAGTTGGGGGTAACCAGCGGGAAGCAATTCAAAAGGCAGAAGAAAATGGTGGTAAAACTGAACAAGATGCCTCGGGATCAAGTGAAGATCCGGAGAAGCTTTTCGAAGCGAAGTGTGCGACTTGTCATGGCGCAGATTTGAGCGGCGGAGTAGGTCCAAACCTTCAAAAGGTAGGGAGCCGTTATTCAGCAGAAGATATTCAAAACATAATTAAAAACGGTAAAGGCGGCCAGATGCCTCCAGGTTTGTATGGCGGTGAACAAGCAAAGAAAATAGCCGAATGGCTGGCTAAAAAGAAGTAAACATGGAGAAAAGCTTTCTGGACCCATTCAGAAAGCTTTTCTTTTTATGAGAGGACAATTTGTATGAATGTTTATCAATTATCTAAGCGTCTGGAGAAAGTAGCAGAATTTCTTCCGAATCATGCGAAGTTTGCTGATATTGGTTCGGACCATGCTTATTTACCCTGTTATGTGTGTCTTAGAGATCCTTATGCCCAAGCCATAGCAGGTGAAGTGAATCAAGGTCCGTACGATTCTGCAAAGCAAGAAGTGAAGGCTCAAGAGCTTCAGGATAGAATTGAAGTAAGGCTCGGAGATGGACTTGAAATACTTAAAAGTGATGAGGTAGATCAAATCGTTATTGCAGGAATGGGTGGCCCTCTTATTCGCGACATACTTGAACGTGGTAAGGATAAATTGACCTCAGTGAAACGAATCATTGTTCAGCCTAACATTGGGGCGAAGTCATTGCGTAAATGGTTCTTTGAACACGATTTTAAGCTGGTAGAGGAAACAATTCTTGAAGAGAATAATCATATTTATGAAGTTTTAACAGCAGAGCCAGGAGATCCTCACGAAGGATACCATCAAGAAGAATTGGCAAAAGAAATGTGGCTCGGTCCGAGGCTTCTTGAACAGAGGACCGCTGTGTTTAAAGAATACTGCAAAGTAGAAAGAATGAAAAAGGAAAAAGTACTTAACCAGTTGAAGCAGGCGAATGAACCGCAGCTGGAAAAGGTCAATAATCTTACTCAAGAAATTAACTGGCTGAAGGAGGTCTTGGATTCATGACAAAAACAGTAACTGGACAAGAGATCATTCGGCAATTTGAAAGCTGGTCACCGAAGCACCTGGCATTTGACTGGGATAATATTGGACTTCAAGTAGGTACCTTGAATAAACCCGTTAGAAACGTATTGGTAACTTTAGATGTTCTGGAAAATGTTGTGGATGAAGCGATTATGAAAAATATAGATCTCATCATTGCCCACCATCCTCTTCTTTTTGCTCCTTTAAAGCAAGTCAATTTAGATTCACCGAAAGGGAAAATATTACAAAAATTAATTCAGCATAACATTACTGTTTATGCTGCTCACACAAATTTAGATGTTACGCAAGGCGGCGTCAATGATGTCATGGCAGAAGCATTGGATTTGTTTAATTTAAAACCTTTGGTAACTACGGGTGAAGACGAATTAATAAAGTTGACCGTATTTATCCCAGAAGATCACCTGCAAAAGGTGCGCACTGCGATCAGTGAGGCAGGAGCGGGCTATATTGGCCATTACAGCCACTGTACCTTCCAGATTGCCGGTGAAGGCACATTCATGCCACAAGCAGGAACAAGCCCTTATATAGGGACTCAAGGGGCTTTGGAACATGTGAAAGAAAAGCGAGTGGAAACAATCGTGCCTCGTTCACGGTTAAATAAAGTAATTGCAGCTATGGAGGCCGCTCATCCTTACGAAGAAGTTGCTTATGATCTTTACCCGCTTCTCAACAAAGGAGAGAAGACAGGGGTTGGAAGAGTGGGGCATTTAAATGAACCGATGACCCTGGAGGCATTTGCTGAATTGGTAAAGATCCGGTACAACATTCCTGCGCTAAGAGTGACAGGCGATCTATCCACTTTAGTTAAAACAGTTGCTCTATTAGGAGGCAGCGGGGAAAAGTACATCCATGAAGCTAAACGAGAAGGTGCGGATGTCTATATCACAGGAGATATGACTTTTCATATGGCCCAGGACGCACAGGAAATGGGGCTTGCTGTAATAGATCCTGGCCACCACGTAGAAAAGTTAGTTTGCAGTAAAGTGAAAAGCTTTTTAACAGAGGAATGTGAATTTGATGGTGAAATAGGCGTCCATCTTTCCGAAGTTAATACAGAGCCTTTTACCTTTCTATAACAGCAATCATTACAAAACAACGTAAACATTACACTGTCCGTTACAGGTATAAAAAACCCGAGCCGCTAATCGGCTCGGGTTTTCTGTAGAAGTTTATTATTCTGAATGCTTTGATGTTTCTCTAACTTTTTTCTTGGATTTAATTCTTGGCAGGATCTTCTTCTGTTCCACTTTAGATTCTAAGATCCAGGTATCTTCATTATCCAGATCATAATTTTCAATAAATTTAATGACCTCTTTAGTAATGGGAGTAGGGGTGGACGCTCCGGCTGTTACGGCAACCTTCTGTACTCCTTCCAGCCACTCTAGCTTAATTTCAGTAACATCTGAAATACGATAGGCTTCAGTACCAGCAATTTGTTTAGAAACCTGTGCCAGCCTGTTCGAGTTATTACTCTTTGGGTCTCCAACTACAAGAGTTAAATCTGCATCCTTTGCTTGTTCAGACACGGCTTCCTGACGTACTTGGGTAGCCATGCAGATTTCTTGGTGTTTCTCGACCTGAGGATATTTCTCTTTTACTTTTTCCATTACATCATAAACATCCCACTGACTCATAGTGGTCTGATTGGTAATTAAGAGTTTATCATGCTCAAGCTCCAATTCTTCTACATCTTCTTCCGTCTGGACGAGATGAACTTTCCCAGGGGCCACGCCTATAGCTCCTTCAGGTTCCGGGTGACCTTTCTTACCTACGTAAATGATTTCATAGCCGTCAGAAACTTTATCACGTATTAAATTATGCGTGTTTGTAACGTCCGGGCAAGTCGCGTCCAGGGCGGTTAATCCTTTTGCTTTGGCTCTTTCTTTTACTTCAGGTGACACGCCGTGAGCGGTGAAAATAACCGTTCCTTCATTGATTCCTTCTAAGAGATCCATACGGTTCTTACCGTCCACTGTTATGATTCCTTCGCTCTCAAAGGCATCTGTTACATGAGTATTATGAACAATCATTCCTAGAATATATATAGGGCGCGGTAAATTGGGGTCTTTCGCCGCATTTTGGGCAATGACCATCGCATCTACTACACCATAGCAATAGCCGCGCGGAGCAATTTTAATAACTTCCATGCGTTTGTTCCTCCTCTATAGCTAATCAAGCTGTAAGCATTTATAATCCATATTCATTATAAAGGGTATAGCGGGAGAAAACAAAGAATCTCTTCAAGGAATCATTGTAACCGTGCATTTATCCGTTGTGTCTATTATAATAAGAGAGGGACATTTCTACATTAAAGGAGCACATATATGAGTAATCATTCATTTGATCAGTATTCGATCAATTCAACAATAAGTCAAATCGTTGAAGGGATGGGCTTTAAAGAGCCTACGCCTATTCAGCAAAAAGTTATTCCGGCGGCATTAAGAGGAGAAAGTATTATTGGACAATCTCATACGGGATCAGGAAAGACACATGCTTTTCTTCTGTCTATGCTGAACGGTTTAGATGAAAATTTAAAACAAGTGCAGTATGTTGTTACTGCACCGACGAGAGAACTTGCCATCCAGATTTATGACGAAGTGACTAAAGCTGCTGCCCTGGCAGGAAAAGAAAAAGCCTGGCAGGCAAAACTCGTCATTGGCGGCACGGACAAATTGAAAATGATGGAGAAGCTCTCCTCCAACCAACCGCAGATTGTGGTCGGAACTCCAGGAAGAATTCTGGATATGACGAAGGAAGAAGCACTTAATTTAGGAGGAGTGAAAGCATTTGTCCTTGATGAAGCAGATTTAATGCTGGATCTTGGTTTCATTGAAGATGTAGACCAAATCCTCCTTCGTACAAATCCAGATGTTCAGCTGATGGTCTTTTCTGCGACAATACCTGAACGGTTGCAGCCGTTTTTAAAAAAATATCTTGCCAATCCGACTCATATTCAAATTGAAGATAATAAACCTTCACCAGAGTCTATGGAACACAGGCTGATCCCATTACGTCATAAGAACCCGGCAGATATCATTGTCGATATAACTAAAGTCATCCAGCCTTATTTAGCGATTATTTTTACTAATGGCAAGGAACAGGCCGATGAACTTGCATCAGAGTTACTGGATCGAGGTTTAGAAACAGGGCTCATTCATGGCGGGTTGTCCCCTCGTGAACGTAAGCGTATGCTCAAGGAACTTCAGGGCCTTCGCTATCAGTATATTGTGGCAACGGACCTTGCTTCCAGGGGAATTGATATCCAGGGGGTTAGTCATGTCATAAATGCCCGGCTTCCGAAAGAAGAAGAATTTTATATTCACCGAGTAGGGAGAACAGCTCGCGCAGGGTTAAAGGGAACGGCGATTAATTTGTATACGGAAGAAGATCTACCGCTTATTCAAAGACTGGAAAAACGCGGACTCACTTTTGACTTTTTTGAAGTGAAGAATGGAGAATGGAAAGAAGTAAAATCCTATAATGAACGGCAGACTAGACAGCGCAAGGAAACGGACATCGAGAAACAGGCACGCCACATGGTGCGTAAACCAAAGAAAGTCAAGCCAGGTTATAAGAAGAAAATGAAACGTGAAACAGAGAAAAACGTTAAGAAATTAAAAAGAAATAGTTTCCGTAACAAGAAATAGAAAGGCAGGTATTCATATGGTGAAAATAGGATCACATGTATCGATGAAAGGCAAAAAAATGCTGCTTGGTGCTAGTGAAGAAGCAGCTTCTTATGGATCTTCCACGTTTATGATTTATACAGGTGCTCCGCAAAACACGAGAAGGCGCCCCATTGAAGAACTTAATATTGATGCGGGACAAGAGCACATGAAAGAGCATGGAATTGATAATATCGTTGTTCACGCGCCGTATATTATTAATGCAGGCAATACAACGAAGCCCGAAACCTTTCAATTAGCCATCGACTTTCTGAGAAGTGAAATTGAACGCACGGAGGCACTAGGAGCCAGACAAATTGTGCTTCATCCTGGTTCGCATGTGGGACAAGGTGTGGAAAAAGGAATTCCGAGAATCATCGAAGGGTTAAATGAAGTTCTGCACAAGGATCAGAAAGTGCAAATTGCCCTGGAGACTATGGCAGGTAAAGGCTCGGAGATTGGCCGAACCTTTGATGAACTGGCACAAATCATTGATGGAGTTACCTTGAATGAGAAGCTTTCTATCTGTATGGATACCTGTCACATTCACGATGCTGGATATGATGTAGTGGGTGATTTTGATGGTGTTCTGGAAGAGTTTGATAAAATTGTAGGGCTTGAGCGTTTGAAGGTAATCCATGTGAATGACAGTAAAAATGAATGCGGTGCTGCCAAAGATAGACACGAAAATATCGGATTTGGGCACGTGGGTTTTGATGCTTTGCACAAGGTGGTTCATCATTCCGCTTTAACGGAGCTCCCAAAAATATTGGAAACTCCTTATGTTGGGGAAGACAAAAAGAACAAGCAGCCGCCTTACCGTTTTGAAATCGAAATGTTAAAACAAGGAACATTCGATAAAGATTTGAAAGAAAAAATAATGCAGCAGCAGGTAAAAAGCTAAGACAAACAGATTAAAAAATCCGAACGATGATGAAATGTTAACGCCATTTTCCATCATCGTTCGGATTTTTTGTGTTTCATGTTATTAGAAGTCTATACGTTTCCTCTTTTATACTTGTTCTCCCATCGATGAATAGTGAAGAATGGAATGGCCCTCGATTGTTCGTCTAGATTGGGGCATTTTCTTATGTGGCATCCTCTTTCTGCTGCACAAATGGCTTAGGATGCTTGACTTACTGAAGCCAATGTTCTACTCCATATTCCTTAGCGAGCTTAAAGAGCAATTGATGAACGGATTTTGCAGTATCTTTTGAAGTAATAGCTGCTAGTTGATTCAGCATTCTTCTACGTCCTTCTGGATCAAATGGGTTTTCTTTATTTTGTTTTAAGGATTGGATAATTTGTGCAGCTTCACTCTTAGATATTTTAATATTGTATTTTTGACTATAAAAAAGTAACTCCTGAGTGGTTAACTGACGTAATTTTTGGGTAAGAAACTGTTGGGCCAGATTGAGCACTGCTAAACGCTTCCCCTCTTATAAGTATTCAGTACACCATATGAATGAGGAGTGCAATTGGTGTATTTACAATATTTGCATCAGATCAATGAATTGAATTCTCGGTGGTAGGTAAGTTAGTATAGGTCACTAGGCTCAGTCAAGAACCAAGATGTAGTCTAAAGGAGTGAGCGGATGAAAGTAGTACGACCATTACTATTAGCTGGAACAGCGGTCCTTCTCGTAGGAATAACATTTGTCATTGTTGATCATTTTAATGAGGAAAAATACAATGCTTTAACAAAAGAAAATCAGCAATTAACTAATAAAAACGAGAAGCTGAAAGCGGAAAAGAAATATTTAAAATCTCAGCCATCTGATTTTAAGCAGAAAAGCGGATTCTTTGTATGGCCAAAGATGGAAAAGACTGCTGATCATTTTGTGAAGGAAAGTGAAGGGAATTTTAAGAAAGCCTGGGCTCTTTATTTAGTAAGAGAATCTAAACGCTATCATATCAATCCTAATATTGTTTTTGAATTGCTGAATGTGGAATCAGGCGGAACTTTTAATCCTAAGCTTGTAGGACCCAAGACGAAATACGGTCACGCTTATGGAATGTCACAGTTTATGGAAAATACTGCCCCATGGATCGCAGATATGGGCGGACTCCCATATAAAAAAGATTTATTATTTGATCCTTATTATTCCATTGAACTTTCTTTTATTTATCTTGATTATCTTCATGAGAAATATGGAAATTGGGATGAAGCTCTAACTGCTTATAATCGCGGCGTCGCCGGCTTAAAGGAATATAAAGCGGAAAATGGACATGCAAAAAGCGGTTATGCTAAAACGATCCAGAATAAAGCTTCAGACGACACAGCAGTTGCAGTAGCAAATTAGCAGGCATTGTGGGCAATGATATAAGTGGTCATTATTGGGAACCGAACCAAGATTAAAGGGTTCGGTTCTTTTTATGAGAAATGATGCTGTTTCCGTTGTTTCCATCAAGTACCTTTATAATTTAAATACACCCTTCACATACTATAAATGATTCTTTATACAGAAAGTGAGGGTGGTCTCATGTATGATCCAAAAAATCCTGTTGAGAATCAAGAGGCAGAACAGGCACCGGAGCATGGTGACGAAATGGAACAAGTAACCGAAGAGGAAGAACTTGAGGAACTTGATGATTCCGTTGCTGATGAACGGGAAGAGATAGAACAGGACGACGATGAAGATTTCGTTGAACTGGAAAATCGCAATCCTGATGAATCCGTGTATACGGAAAGTTACGAAGAAGAATTTGCCGCGGAAGCTGCTGCCGTTCCAATAAATGACCCAATGGACAACAATGAAGAGAAAGAAACGATTATGAATAGCGAAGTAAACGCAGCTATGGGCTGGCTTGGTTTAACTGTCAGCATACTTTCCTTTTTCTTTGCACCGCTTATTTTAGGCGCTGCAGGTATAATCCTTGGGATTGTAGCTAAACGGCAGAATGCAGATACACTTGGAAATATGGCGATTATAGTCAGTATTATTTCCATTTTGTTTTCTCTGTTTTTTGCACCGTTTTATAATTTCTTCTAGATCAAAAAAAGGGTGGACCCAGAAGTGGGTCCACCCTTTTAATTATGCCTGACCTTGTTTTTCTTTTTCTTTCTCAAGGCGCTCTTTTTCATAATGCTCTTCAGCAAGTTTATCGACTTCTTTTTTCAACTCATCTACCATGATATCTTCAGGGACTTTACGGATGATTTCTCCATGTCTGAAGAGTAATCCTTCACCACGGGCACCTGCGATTCCAATGTCTGCTTCTCTTGCTTCACCAGGACCATTCACTGCACAGCCGAGTACAGCAACTTTAATAGGTGCTTTGATCGTTTGGATATACTCTTCCACTTCATTAGCAATCGAAATTAAATCAATTTCAATCCGTCCGCAAGTAGGGCAGGAAATCAGTGTAGCTGCGTTAGACGCTAATCCAAATGATTTTAGAAGCTCTCTAGCTACTTTTACCTCTTCGACTGGATCCGCGCTTAAACTGATTCGGAGCGTGCTGCCAATACCTTTGCTTAAAATAGCTCCTAGTCCTGCAGCACTTTTTACCGTTCCAGCAAAAAGTGTACCGGACTCTGTGATTCCTAAGTGAAGTGGATAGGAAATCGCTTCTGCTGCTTTTTCGTAAGCTTCAATAGCGAGTTTTACATCAGAAGCTTTTAATGAAACTATAATGTCGTGAAAGTCCAAGTCTTCTAATATTTTGATGTGGTGCAGGGCACTTTCCACCATTCCGTCAGCTGTAGGATAACCATACTTTTCAAGAATGTGTTTTTCCAGTGACCCGGCATTGACACCTATACGGATGGGTACACCCTTGGCTTTTGCTGCCTGAACGACAGCTTCTACTTTCTCACGCTTCCCGATATTCCCAGGGTTAATACGAATCTTATCAGCTCCGCCTTCAATAGCTTTGAGGGCTTTCTTATAATCGAAATGAATATCAACTACTAAAGGAATGTTAATCCGCTTTTTGATTTCAGGAATTGCATCGGCAGCTCTGTCATCAGGACATGCGACACGGACTACCTGGCACCCTGCTTCCTCCAGACGTTTAATTTCAGCGACAGTCGCTTCAACATCATGGGTTTTCGTAGTTGTCATGGATTGAATAACCACTTGATCAGAACCGCCTATAGTTAAATCTCCGACCTTAACGGGCCGAGTGTCTTTTCTGTGCGTAATTGCCATATTAAACCGCTCCTTTATAAGTTCACAAAAAGGTATGCTTTACTCATTACCATCCCTAATTATAAGGTCTTTGATCGAAAATGAGAAGCTAAGTTGCTCGAAATCGAACATTAAACATGTAAAAATCGTGTAAAAGGAAATTTGCTACCTTGATTCTGCTCTAAAACTGCTTAACAAATTATATCATGGGGAATGATTAGAATAAAACGAAACATTCAGCTGTCTTAAACCGTACATATATAAAGAAGTATTTGATGAGGGGATGTGAAATCATGGATCTACTCTCTTATGACTGGATTGCTTTATTTATTACAATGCTTGGGACCATGTTTTTATTTGGGGAACTGCTCGTTAATATGAGAGGAATCTTTGCAGTTATGGGCCTCGGCTTTATCACTGTATATTTTTCCGCCTTTCTTGCACCTCATATGGTTATTATTATGATGATTGTTTATCTGCTAGGTTTAGTATTAATTATTATCGACGGGAAATTAGTAAATGATGGAACTCTTTCCTCCATTGGAATTATCTCAATGGTTATTGCTGTAGGTTTAAGTGCACCGAACTGGGTCGCAGGTTTGTACAGTATTATTGGTGTTATGTTAGGTGCGGCAGCTTCTCTGCTATTTCTTAAAGTATTTAAACGAAGAGATATGTGGACAAAGTTAACCCTTATGGATTCGCTTTCTTCAGAGAGGGGTTATAATTCGATGAAGGAAACCTATTCAAGCTTAGTTGGTAAAACAGGCAGAGCTTTAACTAATATGAGACCGGTCGGCACTATTGTGATAGAGGAAGAAGAATATAGTGCTGTCTCAAATGGTCAATGGATTTTTAAAGATGAGGAACTAAAGGTTGTATCCGTAGACGGCACGAAGATATTAGTAAAGAAAGTCCCCAGCGATCATACGCAAAGTGTTTAAATTTTTGATCAAAATAAATGATGCTGGGATGAAAAAACAATAAAATTTCTTTCATCAAAAAACCCGAACCTTTGACTTTACATTGGTTCGGGTTTTTTTAGTTTTAATAAAAAGTCCACCATTTCGATTTCCGCAGGCACGACAGAATCCTGCGGGTAGTCCACACGTGCTGTCCCCGGGAGTTATGGGCAGGGAAACTGCGTAATTTGTTCTTCTATGAACTATCATTTGGATAAAGCTTGGCTTTCCGGAGTTCTCTTAAAGAAAGGTTCCGGTAACTGACAGATAACAAGTAAGGTTCCTCTGTTTAGCTCGAAACAAGTTAACGCAGCAATGAGATTATTGAGTTATAAACTTTCCTGACTTTTTTTATCTTGGATCAGAACCCATATTTAATAAAATCTGTCTGAATAATCCATAATTGCAGTGATTTTAAGCTGGAATGTAAACTTAATGTAAATATATCAAATATAACTTTACAAATAAAAAACAATTCGTTAATAATGAGTAGGGTGTAAAAAAAAGAGAAAACACGATTGCACATAAACCTTGGATGGAAAAAGAAAGGGTGGGAGAAGTTTTGGATATCGACATTCAACAGATGATATTTGAATTTGCCGGCGGCCTGGGTATCTTCTTATTTGGGATCAAGTATATGGGAGACGGCTTACAAAAGGTAGCTGGGGACCGATTACGCGATTTACTTGATCGTTTTACGAAGAATCCATTTATGGGAGTCGTTGCCGGTGCGGTAGTAACGATGCTGATTCAAAGTAGTTCTACAACTACAGTTTTGACAGTAGGACTCGTTAATGCAGGGTTTATGACCTTTAGACAAGCGATCGGGGTCATCATGGGAGCAAACATAGGAACGACCATGACGGCTTTTATTATCGGAATCGATGTTAAGGAATATGGTTTGCCGATTTTAGCCGTAGGGGCCATATTAATCTTTTTCTTTAAGAATAAAAAAGTGACCTATTTAGGACAAACCATTTTCGGCCTAGGGTCTTTGTTTTTTGGGTTAGAAACGATGAGCGCAGGGATGAAACCTTTGCGTACATTAGACGCCTTCCATGAATTAACTTTAAATATGAGTGACAACCCTATTCTCGGAGTAATTATTGGGACCGTTTTTACTGTAATTGTACAAAGTTCCAGTGCTACAATAGGAATACTGCAGGGGTTGTTTGGACAAGGCCTGGTAGATTTAAAGGCCGCTTTGCCTGTATTGTTTGGAGATAATATAGGGACAACGATTACTGCTGTATTGGCAGCCATCGGAGCCAGTATCGGAGCTAAGCGGGCTGCTCTTGTCCACGTTATTTTTAATATTTTAGGTGCGACGATCTTTCTGCTGCTTCTAATTCCTTTTGAAAAATATGTTGCATGGCTGCAGAAATCTCTGGATTTAGGTCCCGAAATGACTTTAGCTTTTGCTCATGGATCCTTTAACATAGCCAATATGGTTCTTCAATTTCCATTGATCGGTTTTCTAGCCTGGCTAGTTATACGGCTGATCCCTGGAGACGATAAATTAATTGAATTTAAACCGCAGCATTTGGATCCTATCTTCATCGAACAATCCCCCTCTTTAGCTCTTGACCAAGCCAAAGAGGAAGTTATCCGAATGGGTGAATATGCTTATAAAGGTCTTGAGGAAACCAATCTTTATCTAAATAATAAACAACAAAAACACTCAGAAATTGCGATGCAGATTGAAGATGCTCTAAATAATCTGGATCGGAAAATTACGGATTATCTAGTTGAGTTATCGCAAGCTTCATTAACAGATGAAGAAAGCCGTAAACACTCTGCATTGATGGATTCTGTAAGAGACTTAGAACGAATTGGAGACCATTTTGAAAATATCATCGAATTGATCGACTATAAAAATTCCAATAAGGTTGATTTAACCGAGCAAGCGCAGGAAGATTTAAATACCATGTTTGATCTCACTCTTATGACCGTGAAGCAAGCGAATAGGTCTTTAGAAAATATGGATAGAGAAGAAGCGTTAGCTGTGGTCCAAAAAGAAAATGAATTGGATCGTATGGAGCGTACCTATCGAAAAAAACATATTATTCGTTTGAATGAAGGTTTATGTTCCGGACAAGCTGGAATCGTTTTTGTCGATATGCTGAGCAATTTAGAGCGAATTGGAGATCATGCGGTAAATATCGCAGAAGAAGTACTAGGGGAAAAAGAGAGTTTATAACAATAACCGGGGCTGCTTTAGGAAATCTACGGCAGTCTCGATTATGTTTTTTAAAAAAACCTTGAAAGCAAATGGTTCACATGCTATATTATTTTTGTCGCTATTATTGCTAAACAATTTATTGTTGACTAGTTATCGGCATCGTGTTATATTAATAAGCGTCGCTTCAAGAAGAAAAGCGGCTTAATCCTCATTGTGGCGGTGTAGCTCAGCTGGCTAGAGCGTACGGTTCATACCCGTGAGGTCGGGGGTTCGATCCCCTCCGCCGCTACCAAGTTATTTATTATACATATTCAAACGCAGTTTTCTCATTATGGCGGTTGTGGCGAAGTGGTTAACGCACCGGATTGTGGTTCCGGCACGCATGGGTTCGATCCCCATCAGTCGCCCCATAGTGGACCCTTAGCTCAGCTGGTTAGAGCTATCGGCTCATAACCGATCGGTCGCAGGTTCGAGTCCTGCAGGGTCCACCAATGAATACGGAGGAGTACCCAAGTTCGGCTGAAGGGAGCGGTCTTGAAAACCGCCAGGGGCTTTACGGCCCGCGGGGGTTCGAATCCCTCCTCCTCCGCCATTCTTACTTAGTGGTCAGCTTCTAGTATAAATCCAATTAAATAAGCGGCTCGGTAGCTCAGTCGGTAGAGCAACGGACTGAAAATCCGTGTGTCGGCGGTTCGATTCCGTCCCGAGCCACCATTTTGAACAAGCAGAGAAGCTTGTTTTTTTTATGTTTAATTATTGCTGTACCGGGAAATTACACTATCGAAAGCGAAATAAAGCTTTTTACTTCTATGCATTAAATTTGCAAGTAAAAATTCAGTTTGGTAATGTAACAAATAGGGAGAGACGTGGTTACACGGTCTTCTTACATACCAAATTAAAGGAGGAGTTATACTATGGCTAAATTTGAACTGCCAGAATTACCTTACGCTTATGATGCACTAGCACCAACTATTGATAAGGACACGATGAACATCCACCATACGAAACACCATAATGGTTATGTTACTAAGTTGAACAATGCATTGGAAGGTCATGCTGATCTTCAGGATAAATCATTGGAGCAGCTTCTAGCTAACAACCTTGAAGCAGTACCAGAGGATATCCGTACTGCTGTTCGCCGTAATGGCGGAGGGCATGCTAACCATGAATTGTTCTGGACGATCATGTCTCCAAATGGAGGCGGCGAACCAACTGGTGAACTGGCTTCAGCAATTAATGATACGTTTGGAAGCTTTGATCAATTTAAAGAGAAGTTCGAAGCTACTGCCGCTGGCCGTTTCGGTTCAGGCTGGTCTTGGCTTGTTCTGAATAATGGAAATCTGGAAGTAATTGATACTTTAAATCAGGATTCTCCAATTATGGAAGGTAAAACTCCTGTTTTAGGTCTTGATGTTTGGGAGCATGCGTATTACCTAAATTATCAAAACCGTCGTCCTGACTATATCTCTGCTTTCTGGAACGTAGTAAACTGGGAAGAAGTTGCAAAACGTTTTGAAGCAGCAAAATAAGACAAAATGATCAAGAGAGATCCAGTTCAAAAACTGGGTCTCTCTTTTTGTATATCTCCTTTTGTTCTGCCTACACTAAGTACAGAAGACAAAGGAGATTTTGTTATGGTGAGGATGATCAAAGCGTGGCTGAGCCGCGAAGAAGTATCGAAGGATTTGATCCTGCTGCTATTGATTGGCGGCCTATACTCGCTTGGAATATTTCTTTCGAGTACTTTTGTAAATATTTACTTATGGAAACAATCCAATAGTTATACGGATATTGCCCTCTACAATTTAAGTATTTATATTTTACAGCCACTTACTTTTATCGTGGCAGGGAAATGTGCCAAGAAGATCGACAGGGTCATTGTATTACGAACCGGCGTAACTGTCCTCTCTTTATTCTTCTTAACGGTATTATTAGTGGGAGAGAGAGCGGCTACCTTCAACATTATGCTGGGTTCTTTGTTAGGAATCGGATACGGTTTCTACTGGCTTGCGTATAACGTGCTTACCTTTGAAATTACCGAACCTGAAACACGTGATTTTTTCAATGGTTTTCTTGGTGTCTTACAATCACTTGGCGGGATGACCGGCCCGTTACTCGCTGGTTTAGTTATTTCACGAATGAATAACTTGACGGGATATACGGTCATATTTGCTATTTCGTTTGGTCTGTTTATCCTTGCAGTACTAGTCAGCCTTGGATTGTCAAGGAGGAAAGCAAAAGGAAACTTTTCATTTCGAAGAATCATTGATGAGCGGCATCACAATGTTAACTGGAGAAGAATTTTGCACGCCCATGTTTCTCAAGGGTTTAGAGAAGGAACATTTTTGTTCGCTGTGTCCATATGGATTTTCCTAATCACACGCGATGAGCTTTCGCTTGGAGTGTTTAATCTTGTCTATTCTGGATGTTCATTTCTGTTCTACTTTTTAGTGGGAAAATGGATTAAACCGAGAAGAAGAAAAAAAGCAATCTTCGTAGCGGGATTATCGTTGTATTTATCGGTCCTTATTTTGTTAATTAGTGATAATATGTCCTTGTTGTTACTCTATGGGGGAATCGCGGGAATATTTTTTCCAGTGCTTTACGTTCCTTATATTTCATTAACTTACGATGTAATCGGAAAATCTTGGAATGCAGGGGAGATGAGAATCGAATACATTGTAGTTCGAGAGTTATTTTTAAATACGGGGAGAATTTTATCGATTGTTATCTTTCTGATTTCAATTTCGCTTATTCCTCCTGAAACTGGGCTGCCTTATATATTGCTCATAGTGGGTGGCGGTCACTTTATGATTTATTTCTTTATTAAAGATATAGATACGACAGCTATGAGTGCGATTAGAAACTGAAACTTTTTCTTTTTCCTGCTCGTCTATATGTAACGGATTAAAAGATGTTATAATATAGAAGCAATTTTTTAGAATAAGGGAGAGGAAGACCTTATGGGGAAAAATAAAAAGAAAAACCAGAAGAAAAAGTCCCATATGCCTTTACGGCTTAACATAGTATTTTTTATCGTGTTCATCTTATTTGCTGTTCTTATCTTACAGCTTGGCGTTGTTCAAATACTTAATGGGGAAGAAGCACAAAAGAAAATAGACAGAACAGAGAATACAACCACAAATATCCCGGTACCTCGCGGAGAAATGTATGATCGATATGGGCGGGTACTTGTAGATAATCAACCGCTGTATTCCATTACATACACCCCGCCCAAAGGGGTCCAGGCAGCTGATAGGCTTGCATTAGCTAAACAGCTTTCTCAATATATTCAAATGGATACAGATAATCTGACATCAAGGAACTTAAAAGAATATTATTTTCTTCAGAATAGAAAAGAAATTCAGGAACGTACTGCTGATACTGTGACAGATGATATGGATAACGGTGACGTCTATCAGCTTCAGCTGGACAGCATAAAGAAAAATGAAATTAATTCCTTTGGAAAAAAGACGAAGGAAGTCATTGCTATTAAGAAAGAGCTCGATCAAGCTTCTGCCCTTTCCCCGCATGTGATTAAAAATGCGGATATTTCCGAGGAAGAGTATTCCAAAGTAGCAGAACACCTTGCGAATCTTCCTGGAATCAATGTCACTTCTGACTGGGAAAGGTCGTACCCTTATGGACAAACCTTCAAAAATTATGTGGGAAGCATAACTACGAGGCAGGAAGGGGTACCGAGAGATGATCTCGAATATTATATGTCGCTTGATTACAGCCGTAATGACCGAGTGGGTGAAAGCGGACTGGAGCAGGAATATGAAGATGTGCTCCGGGGTATGAAGGAAAAAGTTCAATATACGACGGACAAGGAAAATAATGTCGTGGATACTAAAGTAATCAGGCAGGGAAGCCGGGGCAAAGACCTGGTGCTTACGATCGACATGGAACTTCAAGAGAAACTTGATAAGATAGTCAAAGATGAAGTAGTGAAGGCCGTAAATTTAGGGAACGGATACGTAGACAATGCAATAGCGGTAATGTCCAATCCGCAGACGGGAGAAATTCTGGGGATCTCGGGGCAAACTTACAACCATAATCGGAAGAAAGGAGAACCGCTGGTATCTGATTCTTCCTCTCAAGCCATTTATAATGCTTATGCACCTGGATCAATCGTAAAAGGGGCAACGGTTCTAACGGCCTTTCACGAAGGAGTTATAGACACGAGCACAACAATCTATGATAAAACCTTACATTTTTATGGAGGTTTAACGAAAAGTTCCTATGTTTCTCTGCAATATGTGAATTACCTTAAAGCACTTAGAAAATCATCCAACGTTTTTATGTTTTACGTTGCTATGTGGCTTGGCGGAGAGCATTATGAGCCTAATAAAAAACTGGATTTCAAATCAGATACTTATGAGACCTTTCTTTATGACTTTAACCAGTTCGGTTTAGGGGTAAAAACAGGAATAGATCTTCCATACGAATCAACCGGAGTCATTGGTACGGATCCGAACCCCGGAAATATTCTCGACTTTGCCATCGGGCAATATAATACCTATACTGCTATGCAAATGAATCAATACGTTTCCACGATCGCAAACGGAGGGTCAAGAATACGACCTCATTTAGTAAAGGAAATTCATAATCCAGCCCAGGTTGGGGATGATTTAGGGCCGGTAGAAAAAACGTATTCTCCGGACGTGTTAAATACATTAGAGATGAGTAAAACGAATATTAATCGAGTGCAGGAGGGATTCCGCGAAGTATTCCAGCATCCGGAAGGGACTGCGTACAGTACCTTTCATAATAAAGATTACAATCCTGCTGGTAAGTCTGGGACTGCCCAGGTTACTAAATATATCAAGACAAAAAGCGGGTATCATGCAGTAGACAGGGAATTAGAAAACTTAACTTTAGTAGGGTATGCCCCTGCTAATAACCCGGAAGTAGCTGTTACTGTATTCGTACCTTATATGAATGCAAGTTCCTCTACACACATCAATTATGAAATCGGTGAAAAAGCATTAGATGCGTACTTTGATTTGAAAAAACAAAGACAAAAGAATGGTGTCAATATGAATTTGAACAAAAATGAAAAAGAATAGAAAGCTTGTAAGGGGGCATTCCTAAAGGGGATTGCCCTTTTTTTATTCCCTAAAAATCGATCATTTACAAAACCTTAACATTCGATTTATATGTACTTAAAACTTCGTCGGTAGTATATGAATTGTGAGTTGGTCAAGCCAACAAAAATATTTTTAGAAATATAGGGGGAAAAAGAAATGAAACGTTTTAAAAGTTTAGCACTAATGTTTGCTTTCATTTTAGTATTAGGAGCACTTGCTGCATGCGGCAATGGAGATTCCTCATCAGAATCCTCCAGTGGAGATACAGGGGACAGCAGCTCTAACGGTGAAGCAGCTTCCGGATCAATCGTAGTCGGTGGCTCTAGTGCTCTTCAACCACTTGCAGCAGCTGCAGCTGAGCAGTTCCAGCAGGACAACCCTGATGCACAAATTGAAGTACAAGGCGGCGGAAGCGGTACTGGTCTTTCTGAAGTAGCTTCTGGAAATTTTGACATCGGTAACGCTGACTATTTCGCAGAGTCCAAAGAAGGCATTGATGCAAGCAAACTTAAAGATCATAAAGTAGCCGTAGTTGGTATGACTGCAGCAGTTAACGCTGACGCTGGTGTTACGAACCTTTCTAAAGATGACCTTATTAAAATCTTCACAGGTAAAGTAACGAACTGGAAAGACGTTGGCGGTAAAGATATGGAAATTAAACTTGTAAACCGTCCTGATGGTTCTGGTACTCGTGCTACATTCAATGAATTTGGATTAGATGGTGCGACACCTGCTGAAGGAATTACTGAAGATTCTTCTAACACAGTTAAAAAGATTATTAAAGATACTCCTGGAGCTGTAGGCTACCTTGCATTCTCATACTTTGACGACAGCTCTGATTCAAAAGTTAAGAAAATGTCTATTGATGATGTAGAAGCAACAGACGAAAATGTTAAATCTGGTGAATTCCCTATCTGGGCATACGAACATGCTTACACGAAAGGTGAAGCTGAGGGTCTAGAAAAAGCATTCTTAGACTACATGATGAGCGATGCTGTTCAAACGAACTTGGTACCCCAACAAGGGTATATTCCTGCAAGCGAAATGAAAGTTGAACGTGACGCAGAAGGAAACCAAACAGATAAATAATTTTCATGAAACTATATAGGGGATTTCATACAGGGTTGACTCTGTATCATTACACCTCAACGGATTGATGAGTGGTCTTACACTTTATCACCTAGTTGAAGAATGATGCCATGGGTCAGCCCGTTTCCCTTGATATTAGGAGGATAGCTATGTCAAATGCGAATCAATCTTCATCCTCGCCTACAAGCTCGACACACAGGCTCATAAAAAGTAAACAGGGTTCGGTGAAACGAAATGAGTTGAGAGGAAAGATCTTAGTTTACTCTTGCGCGATATTGATTATTGCTGCCACATTGGCCATTACGTTATTTTTGACTTTAAAAGGACTGCAGTCGTTTGTAGTTAACGGTGTCAATGTTGGTGAATTTTTAACCGGAATGAAATGGAGTCCATCCGGAGAAGGTGATGTTGCCTATGGAGCCTTTCCATTCATATTTGGTTCGTTTTCTATTACATTTCTAGCAGCAATTTTTGCCGCCCCCCTTGGCATAGGCAGTGCGATCTTTATGACCGAAATTGCAAAAAAATGGGGTCAAAAGATCTTACAGCCCGTAATAGAAATATTAGTTGGAATTCCATCTGTCGTTTATGGACTAATCGGATTAACGGTTATCGTTCCATTGATTAGAAATCATTCCAGCGGCGTAGGGTTCAGTTTATTGGCAGGTATGATTGTAGTTGGTGTTATGATTTTACCAACAGTTACGAGTATTTCTGCAGATGCACTGAAATCTATACCCCAGGATATTAAAGACGCATCCTATGGATTAGGAGCGACACGCTGGCAGACGATTTATAAAGTCATTCTTCCTGCCGCGCTTCCATCTCTGGCCACGGCTGTGGTATTAGGGATGGCAAGAGCCTTTGGAGAGGCGCTGGCTGTCCAGATGGTTATTGGTAACTCTAAGGCACTTCCCGAGTCCATTACTGATCAGGCGGCAACGCTGACTTCCATCATTACTTTAAGTATGGGCCATACTACTTATGGAAGTATGCACAATAACCTGCTTTGGTCACTAGGACTGATATTGTTAGTTATGTCTTATGTGTTTATCATTATCATTCGTTTCATATCCTCAAGGAGGAAGGTTTAAATGAATAGGCGTATAACAAATACTATTGCAACTTCACTGTTTATCATGTGTGCAGTTATCATGATCGCAACTTTAATCTATTTATTAGGCTACATTCTTACAAATGGACTGGCAGAAATAGACTGGTCTTTCCTAACTTCTAACTCTAGTTCTTTTCAAGCGGGCGGTGGGATAAAGAACCAGCTGTGGAATTCCTTTTATATTCTCGTCATGACCCTGCTGTTTTCAGTCCCATTAGGCGTGCTGGGAGGCATCTATTTAGCGGAGTACTCGAAACCGGGTAAAATTACGAATATTATTCGAACCAGCGTAGAAGTACTATCTTCTCTTCCTTCTATAGTGGTTGGTATGTTCGGGCTTCTTGTTTTCGTCCAGTACCTTGGTTTAGGTTATTCCATCATTGCTGGTGCACTTGCACTAACCGTGTTTAACCTGCCCGTCATTGTCAGAGTAACGGAAGATTCGATTCGTTCAGTCCCGTTGAAACAAAAAAATGCCAGTCTTGCCTTGGGAATTACTCATTGGCACACGGTGAAAACAGTACTTGTTCCTGCTGCTTTTCCGGGAATTCTTACAGGGGTAATCCTTTCAGCAGGACGAGTTTTTGGTGAGGCGGCTGCTTTATTATTTACTGCTGGGTTATCTACACCAAGCTTGAATTTTGCTAACTGGAATCCTTTTGATACGACGTCTCCTTTGAATCCTTTCCGGTCGGCAGAAACGTTATCGGTTCACATATGGAAAGTAAATTCACAAGGGATTATGCCGGATGTTCTTGAAATAGCTAATGGTTCGGCAGCTGTACTAATTATTTTTGTTTTGATATTTAACTTGTCTGCTCGAATTATTGGTGGACTTATTTTCACGAAAATATCTGGTAAAAAGTAGGAGTTGAAGGAATTGCAAAAAACCTATACAGATAAAGAAGCAAAAGTAGAAAATGAAAATTCTTTTCAAAAAGAGAATTATGAAGTGAAAAATCAAGAAGAAAAAATACCATCTTTAATGGAAATAAATAATTTAAGCGTTTATTACGGAGATAATGAGGCGGTTAAACAGGTTTCTATGCCGATTAAAGAGAATAAGGTTACCGCGTTTATCGGACCATCCGGCTGTGGGAAATCGACGCTGCTCAGAACGATAAATCGCATGAATGACCAAATAGATATTGCCCGTTATAAAGGCGAGATTATGTATGATGGTGTTAATTTGTTAGATAAGAAAATTGATGTGGTATCTTTGAGAAAGGAAATCGGCATGGTTTTTCAAGAACCCAATCCATTTCCGAAACCAATCAAGACGAATATCACTCATGCGTTGAAGTTTTATAGAACGAACAAAAAAGACATGAATGAAATGGTTGAAACATCTCTGAAACAAGCTGCTTTATGGGAAGAAGTGAAGGATCGATTAGATAGTTCTGCCCACTCTCTTTCTGGTGGGCAGCAGCAGCGGCTTTGTATTGCCAGGGCATTAGCATTAAAACCACAAGTCCTGTTATTAGATGAGCCCACTTCTGCATTAGATCCAATATCAAGTGCAAAAGTAGAAGATTTAATTATAGAGCTGAAAAAATATTATACCATCGTTATTGTTACTCATAATATGGAACAGGCAGCTCGTATCTCTGACTATACTTCCTTTATGTACAATGGGGATTTAATTGAATACGGAGATACTTCCAAAATATTTACCAATCCAAATGAACAGCGGACAGAAGATTATTTAAGAGGGAAATTCAGTTAATTGCTTCCGAGTAATTCAGCTTTTTATTTATGATAATGAACACCTACAAAAATCTTATTGGATGAAAGTAGAGGAATGAGGTTCTATGGGAAATTATTCTTATGAAGTAGAGAATTTAAACCTGTGGTATGGGGAAAATCAAGCATTATATGAAGTAAATATGAAAATACCTCAGCGCGAAGTTACGGCGATTATCGGCCCTTCCGGATGCGGGAAATCAACATTTTTAAAGATGTTGAATCGCATGGTAGAGATGATTCCTACCGTTCGGGTTTCAGGAAACATCAAATATAATGGGGACAGTATATTAGATAAATACCGCCCTGAAGAATTACGTTCGAATGTAGGAATGGTTTTCCAGCATCCGAATCCATTTCCTAAGTCCATTTATGAGAATGTGATTTATGGAGTGAGGATTCAAGGGAGAAAAAGTAAAAAAGAACTTGATCAAATTGTCGAAAAAAGTTTAAAGCAGGCAGCAATCTGGGATGAAGTAAAGGACAGACTTCATTCAAGTGCTAAGGGGCTCTCAGGTGGCCAGCAACAGCGTATTTGTATCGCACGGGCACTTGCAGTCGAACCAGATGTTATATTGATGGACGAGCCTACCTCTGCTTTAGATCCCATTTCTACTTTGCGTGTAGAAGAATTAATTCAGGATCTGAAAGAGCACTATACCATTGTGGTAGTGACACACAATATGCAGCAGGCATCTCGTGTGTCTGACCAGACAGCATTCTTTTTAAATGGAGACCTCGTGGAATTTGATAAAACGGATCTTATTTTCTCCAATCCAAAAGATAAGCGGACAGAAGATTATATTAGCGGTAAATTTGGTTAATTAACAGGGGGCTATAACATGACTACACGTCGTTTTTTTACAGAAGAACTAAATGAATTACAAGTGAAAATTGATGAACTTGCCGATGATACGAAGGAAGTTCTGGAAAAAGCTGTGGACGCACTTTATAACAAAGATATGGAAGCAGCGCAAGAAATTATCGATAAGGATCATATCTTTAATCAGAAGGAACAATCCATTAATGAAACTGTCATTATTCTTATTGCTAAACAACAGCCTGTTGCTTCTGATTTACGCCGCTTAATTATTGCGATAAAGATTTCTGCAGATTTAGAAAGAATGGCCGATCACGCAAAAAATATTGCGAAGTCCACACGTCATTTAGGTCCGGATCATACCCTTTCTGTTCATCCTGCCATACGTGAAATGGCAAAGATAGCATCAGAGATGGTGGATATTGCTCGTAAGGCATATGACAATGAAGATATTACTCTGGCGCGGGAACTTGCCGTGAAAGATGACTATATTGATAATAAATATGGAGAAGTTACCCGTGATTTACTGGAGCAGACAGCTAACAACCCTGCACAGATTCAGCATCTTATGCAAATGGCATTCACCTCGCGTTATATTGAGAGATTTGCTGACCATATTACGAACATTGGAGAGAGTATCTTTTACTTAGTTAAAGGTGTCTCCTATGATTTAAACGAATAAACAAGGAAGGGACAGAAGGAAATGTCCTGAGCAGGGCAGCGGGTTATCTTGGATGGCCGCTTTGGATTATACTCTGCTGAATTAGGCAATACTTTTCACTTTCATTTTCTTTTGTTCATCCGAGCAGAGCGAGTAATAAAAGGAAATCTTAACTTATGCAGGACGAAAAATCCGAATGATGATGGAAGATACCAGTAGCATTTCCTCATCGTTCGGATTTAATATTGGCTAAAAGTCTCCTGTCCCAGCCTTGTTCCTTTAATTTTTATGTATTAGAGAGTTGGCTATTTCTTGTGCACTCATGTCTGAATTTACTTGAATCCAGCCGACTTGAATTGAACGAGTGTAATCTTTGTCTTTCATATAGGTTTCAAAACTTTCAGCATCTGAAATTATCTCCGCCTTTTCCAGCCTTTTGCTTATCTCAGGAGTTGAAGTACCAGAAGTGATATCCATCGATAGGTAATGAATGGGGTCTTCCTGTTTCTGTTGCTTATTTGTAGAATCGCCGCTCGTTGTTTTAGAAAATTCCTGTGAATTCAAAACATGATAGCCGTTATTTTCAAGTGTGTTAATCATTTGTGTACTTGTTAATTCATGATTTGGTTCAGTTTCGTCTGATTCCTTGCTTTGATCCCAATAAGTAAATCCAAGAATGGCTGTAGCTGTGAGTAAACCGAGAGAAAATGAGCGAATGATATGCTTCATTATTCCCCTCCTTCCCGGCGAAACTGCTGAAGAATGGATCTTACATCGTGCTCTTCTAAATTAGTTTCTTTAGCAATGTAGTGGCTCTTGTATCCTTTATTGTGCATGGATTTTACTTTATCCATAAAAGGAAGTGTGGAGGGGGCCGTTTTCTTATAAGGGTTTTTTAGAATCTCGCTAGTAAGGTCTTCTGCAAGCAGCTCTTCTTCAAGAATTTTCATTTTTTGTTTCATTTGATAATTATCCTGCATCATCTTCATAGATAGTTGTTCTACTTGGTTTTCAAGATCTTTAAAACGATCATTCATCCCGAAAGATAAGAGAAAGAGGACGACAGAGATGCAAGCTAGTGTTATTAGTAGAATTACCATTAATCTTCACTCCTTATGTATTTCAGCTTCAGTTATAACACAAGCAGAGTTAAATTTCTATGATATTTCGCTTTATATCAATAATCTTTACTTGTCATGAGGCTTAGGATTTGTTACTATAATAAAGTCTGATAAAGTGTATAAGACAGTGAAATGAATGATGATTTGGAGGGATAACCATGCGTGTAAACATTACACTTGCTTGCACCGAAACTGGTGATCGCAATTATATTTCAACAAAAAATAAGCGTACCAACCCTGAACGGATAGAGCTAATGAAATACAGCCCGCGTTTAGGCAAACATACGCTTCACCGTGAAACCAAGTAAGACAGTAGGATTAACTCCTACTGTTTTTTTTATCTTTAAGATTCTGTTTGACACTAGTCATTATATATAGATGATAATATAATATTCTCAAGTAATTCCATTAAAGCTCATACTTGAAGACTCATTTTCGAGACCTTTTGAAGATTTCCTTTACGGTTACCAGTGAGTCGAGGTCGGGGATATGGAGAGAACGGAAATATCAAAAGCATTGGACTAAAGTAAGCACTCCCTTCATGAAAGTAAATCATGGAGAACAATATTCTATATCCCATCAAATGAACAGTATAAACAGGAAAAAGTAAGTCGTTGGTCAATCTATCCCCTTTTACTGAACAACCGAGTACAAAGAAATCTATAAATTTCCAACTCATTATTAGGTGGTGACTTGGAACGATTTCAAGCAAATGCAACATCAAAATATTAAGTAGATTCAGTTACAGGAACATTCACAGAAAGGGCGATATAATGGAAAAAAAGGAGTGGCGAAAGAAAGCGAAAGACATCTTAACAAACTTAGGTAAAGAGAGGTTAGAAATTTCAAAGCTAATTCTTAACCGGTTATTTTCCTCAAAAATCTGGGAGGCGTCTTCCATTATTGGTGTGACCATATCCAGAGGGGATGAGTGGCCCACTTTACCTATCATACAAACGGCATGGGACCAAGGAAAAACGGTGGTTGTACCCAAGTGTGTTCCGAATAAGAAAGAGCTCATATTTTATAAAATTACTGACTTCAGCCAGTTAGAGGTTGTTTATTATGGATTAAAAGAGCCGGACCCAGCTAAAACAGTGCTCGTTCAAAAGCAGGCAATCGAACTGCTTCTCGTTCCGGGATTATTGTTTAATGAAGATGGTTATCGAATTGGTTTTGGCGGAGGTTATTATGATCGTTATTTAGAGAAGTATGAAGGGGAGACAATTTCCCTAGCATCTGAGAAACAGCTTCAGGACCAATTTCCTGTAGAATCATTTGATATCCCCGTTCAATTTATCTGCACGGAAGAAAGAATGATTTCCTGCCGATAATCTTAACAAAATATTCATCTTGCCTTTAAATTTTGAGTTGCTAATCAGTTAAAATAGAGATAGAAGGAGGCAGGATGATGGAACATGTAAACAGAGTTGTGGTGGTTGGAACCGGAGCGGTGGGGTCTAGCTATTCTTTTGCATTATTAAATCAAGGAATTGCTGATGAACTAGTACTTGTAGATCTTCACAAAGAGAAAGCGGAAGGGGATGCCATGGATCTGAACCATGGACTTGCCTTTGCTCCTTCTAATACCAAAATATGGAATGGGGAGTATGCCGATTGTAAAACGGCAGACATTGTAGTGATTACTGCAGGTGCGAATCAACAGCCTGGGGAAACCCGATTAGACTTAGTGGTGAAAAACACCTCCATATTTAGAGATATTATCTATTCTGTGATGGAGAGTGGGTTTGATGGCATACTCATCGTGGCCACTAATCCTGTTGATATACTTACTTATATGTCGTGGGAATTCTCTGGACTGCCCTTCCATCGGGTGATTGGCTCAGGTACTATTCTTGATACAGCCAGGCTTAGGTACCAGCTTGGAGAATACTTTCAAATTGATGCCAGGAATATCCACGCTTACATTATGGGGGAACACGGGGATTCTGAGGTTCCGGTTTGGAGTCAAGCCCGTGTAGGTGGATGTTCTATCCTGGAAAGAATTCAGCAGTTTCCCAATCAATATAATACTGAAGAACTGGAAGACCTATTTATCCAGGTACGAGATGCAGCTTATCATATTATTGATAGAAAAGGGGCCACACATTATGGAATTGCTATGGGGCTCGTGAGATTAACGAAAGCAATCCTGCATAATGAGAATGCGGTGTTGACCATTTCCGGCTATCTAAGGAACCAGTACGGTCAGGATGACATTTATGTTGGCGTCCCGGCGGTCGTTAATCGAAGCGGGGTGAGAGAAGTGATCGAATTAAATCTTAATGAAGAAGAAATGCAGAAATTTGAAGCTTCCACCCTTCTTTTGAAGCGTACCCTTGCTCCTGTCCTTAAGAAATACCGAAATGAATAATCGGCATTAAATTAGCAAACGCTAACTTTATCTTTCATAATGGAGGTGGAGCGTTTGCGTTCTTTCTTTCGCTGGCTGCTATTAACTGTTTCTGTGATTATGACGATTTACAGGTTTAGATTTAAACTGCTCAACATTATCACGACCCTGCCTTTACTTAGAAAATGGCTGGTGAGAAGTACAATGAATATTCCATGGGTAAGACAGAAAATGTTATCAAAAATGTTTCAAACATGATTAGAAGTTAACTGCCCTTAAAGGCAGTTTTTTTTCGTACGGGTTAAGTGGGAGCTCATTCATTTCTATTGTCTGGTACAGGAGCTGTCCTCCCCAAACTAAAACTGTTGGGATGGAGCTCCCAAGTAAGCACACCTATGAATGATCATGCTATGATAACTTTGAAAGGGGGGGACAGAAGCTTTGTATATTAAACAGGAGTATACCTTTTGGAAAATAGCCCATGATCTCGTGGTCGTTCAAGGATTTGATATTCTTCATCTGAATTCTCAAACTCATGAGCTGTGGCTGGAAAAAGACTATAAATGGAAAACTCATGTAGTACGCCTTAAGGTGGCTCAATTCAATTGGGCAAGAGAATTACTGGAAGACATACATCGTACATATCAGCGCGTAAAGCAGAATAAAAGGCTATTTACCGGTTCCAGACTTACGTTTCACAACCTTTATTTAACTGAGTATCTGCCTGTAGATGACTGGGAAAAGGCGGTAAAGGATTTATTAAAGAGTGATTCCAGTGTGAATATGAACCTGTATTATTTAGATGAAGAATATAGAAGTAAAGAGAGTTCTCGCTTTTATCACTCGATGAGTCTGAATTCGCCTCAGCTGGGACAGAACCTTCAACCTGCAGAAATGGAATCGATTATCTCCTATTTAAGACAGCAAATTGTAAGTTCAGATCAGCAAAGAAAAAGAGCGGCCCTTGATTTATTTAAGTATGGAAAACCCATCATGACGTATGTATTGCTGGTGCTTAATATTTTGGCCTTTTGTTTCGTGGAGTGGAAAGGTAAAAGTACCTCGCTTATTTCACTTATCCAATATGGAGCTAAGTATAATCCTGCCTTGATGGACGGGGAATGGTGGAGAATTGTCACTTCAATGTTTCTCCACATCGGTTTTCTCCACCTGTTTATGAACATGCTTGCCCTGTTTTATTTAGGGACTGCCGTTGAAAGAATTTATGGTAGCCTGCGTTTTACGGGCATTTATTTTCTTGCAGGAATATTTGGAGGGCTCTCAAGCTTTATGATGAACCCTCAAATTGCTGCCGGCGCCTCTGGTGCTATCTTTGGTTTGTTTGGTGCCTTGCTTTTCTTTGGACTGCGTCACAAACGACTCTTCTTCAGAACAATGGGCACTAATGTTCTTTTCATTATCGGATTAAATCTTGCCTTTGGTTTTATTGTCCCTCAAGTTGATAACAGTGCTCATTTGGGCGGTTTGACAGGTGGTTTTATTGCTTCCATGCTGATTCACCTTCCAAAGCAAAAGAATTTGAAAGTGCAGCTGCTTAGCTTAGCTATTTATATTCTAGCTGCCATTGGGATGGTATGGGGTGGTACAGCACAATACTCTCAATCTGAGCAGGCAGGCGTACAAGTCCAATACACTCAGGAACTAATTAAAGATCAGCAGTACGATCAAGTTATTCATACTGCTACAAATGCACTGAAATTTCCAGGCAGCTACGAGGCAGAACTGTTATTTAATCGTTCTTATGCCTATACACAGAAAGGGAAGCTGGATAAAGCTAAGCAAGATTTGGAGAAAGCAGTACAAGTTAAACCAGATATGGCAGAAGCTCATTTTAACCTCGCTTTAATCTATCAAAAGAAGGGAAGGCTGAATCAGGCAAAAGAAGAGGCAGAAAAAGCCGCATCTCTGAAGCCTGGGCAAGAAGATTTTCAACAGCTGCTGCGTTCTTTAAATTAATAATATTGGATGAGCTGATGCTTCTTTCCGGTATCGTCCTCAAATAAAACCATTAAATGTTTTCCGTTTTTAGCAAATAAAATTAATGGAATATAGCTTTGAATCGGGTGAGATGTTTTCTTATCTGAGATCCCTAATATATAATTTTTATATAAGCCTTCCCAAAGCTGTCCTTTAATTCTGTTATAGTTATCCTTTGTGGTCCCAGGAAAAGGCTGATTATTATATAGAGGCAAATCCGTCAAAGGAACTTTCACGTACTGATCTTGTGGGATATGATAATAGTCAATTAAATCGTCCCATTGGGCATTGATTTGCTGATTGATGCTATGGTCCAGGCGCTGCTTCCATTCCTGCTCCTGTTTATTCGAAGGTTTATTGAAAGCGGTTCTTGTGGTATGAGGTGAATCTATGACATACAATGTATCGCTTGAACTAGCTTGTACACTTGTGATTGATTGCTCATCCCTATGAACTTCGCCTTGATGGAAAGAAATAGCCTGGTATTTCATACTATCCTCTCCATGCAGTTTCGTTTGTTTTTCAACAGAGGCCGTATTTTGAAGCCATTTATTCATAACTCCCTTAAGTCGTCCATTCACAAAGAGCAACGATACATCTTGTCTTAAATACATGGGTTCGTCACTAACTGAGGCCATGTCCCATAATACCTCATATTCGTTTTCATCCTCTTGTTCAGCAAATTTCAATTGAGTATGAAATGATGTAAACGAATGAGTCTTATCTAGAGGAAAGTACTGGATTACAGGTTGATCCTTTGATCTATTCGCGGCCATAGACAGAATAAGTACTAGCAGCACTGCACCAATGCAAGCCGCCTTCCAAGATTTTTTCATACGTACACCCCTTAATAGGTCGTTACTAAGAAAGTAATGATGTATAGGAAAGATATGATAAAGGAGGAACGAACATGCAGAAAAATATAAACTATATGGCAGATCATTTAAAGCAGCTTACTTCTATAGCGAGTCCTACTGGCTATACAGAGGAAATTGTGAAATATTGTGAGAATGTTCTTCGAGTAAAAGGGATTTCCACAAAGGTGACGAATAAAGGGGCTCTATTAGCAACAATCCCCGGAGAAGATAATGACAGACAGCGTCTATTAACGGCTCATTTAGATACATTGGGAGCCATGGTTAAAGAGATAAAAGCCGATGGGAAGCTCCGTTTATCTTTGATCGGAGGGTTTATCTTTAATAGCGTGGAGGGTGAGTATTGCCAGGTTCATACGGTTGAAAACGGGCCGCTAAACGGAACCATTCTTATGCAGCAAGCTTCGGTTCATGTTTACAAAGGGGCAGGAGAAAGTAAGAGAAATGAGGAAAATATGGTAGTCAGGCTGGATGAGGTTGTGAGTAATAAAGAAGATGTAATCAATTTGGGCATTCAAGTCGGTGACTTTGTATCTTTTGCCCCGCGTTATGAAGAAACGGAGAGCGGCTATATTAAATCCAGACATCTGGACGATAAAGCTAGTGCGGCTGTGCTGATGCATATGCTGGAGGTCATTCAAGAAGAAGAGATTCGTCTTCCTTACACGACTCATTTCTATTTCTCTAATAATGAAGAAATTGGTTATGGAGCCAATGCATCGATCCCTGCAAACACAGAAGAGTTCGTAGCGGTCGATATGGGAGCGATTGGGGAAGGACAAACCTCCACCGAACATGATGTGTCCATTTGTGCTAAAGACTCCTCAGGACCCTATCATGCCGGCCTGAAAAATCAAATGGTTTCCCTAGCGAAAGAGAATAAGATCAGTTACCAGGTTGATATCTATCCTTATTATGGCTCGGATGCATCGGCAGCCATTAAAGCGGGATTTGATATTAAGCATGCTCTTATCGGTCCTGGTATTGATGCTTCACATTCTTATGAAAGAACTCATACCGATTCGCTTTTACACACCTACCGTTTATTAATGAGCTATATAAAGTCCGAAATGCTCAGCTGAATCATGTATGAATTGAAGACTGCGGCAGAAACTAATCCTTACTAGCCAATGGTAGGAGGATTAGGATGGAAGACAAGCAGTCTCTTTTTAAGGAATATGAAAAAAATGTTCAATATATGCGTAATCGGCTCGGGGTTGACGAGAGCTTTGATATCATCCACCTTGATCTTGTCTATGCAGGGCGCGGAATGTCCTTATTTATGGTCGATGGTTTTGTTAAAGACGATATTCTCCACTATTTGATGAAGCTTCTGTCTAAATTAGAGAAAAGTCAATTAGACCCGGATCCCTTAACTAAACTGCTGCAGACCCATTTGCCATATATAGAGTTAGATAAGCAAAAAGATTTAAATAAAGCAGCAGACATGATTCTTGCCGGGCCAACCGCTCTTGTCGTTGAAGGTATGTCCGAAGTTATCATGATCGATGCCAGAACTTACCCAGTAAGAAGCCCTCAGGAGCCGGATATTGAG
The DNA here is from genome assembly GCA_963739045.1 of uncultured Bacillaceae bacterium. Classification (GTDB taxonomy): domain Bacteria; phylum Bacillota; class Bacilli; order Bacillales; family Halobacillaceae; genus Halobacillus_B. The sequence continues at coordinate 951,099 of CAVTYY010000004.1, forward strand.
AGGGTGGTAAGAGGAGCGAGGGATGGGTTTGTTGAAACCATTGTGTTTAACACAGCTTTAACAAGAAGAAGGATTCGTGACCGGTCCCTGCGTATGGAGTACTCTCAGATTGGACGGCGGTCACAAACAGATGTCTGTTTGTGCTATTTGAAGGATATTGCTGACCAAGAACGAATTATTCATCTTAGACGTGTTTTAAAGGAAATCGATACGGATGCGCTTCCTATGGCTGAGAAAACGATCGAAGAGTATATAAGCGGACAGCATTGGAACCCTTACCCAGTTATCCGTTATACAGAGCGGCCTGATACAGCCGCCGCTCATTTATATGAGGGGCATATCTTAATCATTGTGGATGGCTCACCAAGTGTTATGATCACTCCTGCTACTTTCTGGCATCACCTTCAGCACGCGGAAGAATACCGTCAGAAACCAGTCGTAGGGGCCTATTTGAGATTTGTAAGGTTTATTGGTTTTTTTGCATCAATTTTCCTGCTTCCGTTATATTTTCTGCTTTCATTACAGCCGGGTCTGCTCCCTGAGGCGATTTCATTTATCGGCCCTGAAGAAGCAGGTGTACTGCCGCTTATTGTTCAGTTTCTAATTGCTGAAATAGGAATAGACATGCTAAGGATGGCGGCTATTCATACTCCTTCTTCTCTCGCAACTGCTCTCGGATTAGTAGCCGCGATCTTAATTGGTCAGGTAGCTGTTCAAGTCGGGTTGTTTTCAAGTGAAGTTGTATTGTATTTATCAATGGCGGCGATTGGCACATTCGCCACTCCTAGCTATGAAATGGGGTTAGCTGATCGGCTTTCCCGATTACTGCTTCTTATTGTTACGGGAATCTTTGGTGTGAAAGGTTATGTTATCGGAGTAACCTTCTGGTTAATGTATCTAACCCATATGCAAACTTTCAAAATACCGTATCTTTGGCCATTCTTACCTTTTTCCTGGCGTCCTCTTCGTGATGTATTAATTCGATCCCCTATTCCTTTGAAAAATCGACGACCAGCTTTTTTGAACCCTAGAGATCCTGATCGGTAATCGGTCAGGGTTTTTTAGATTTTATTTCAGTGACCGGCTTGTTATAATAAAGGTGGTGATAAAAATGAGAACTATTTATGATATTCAGCAATTACTAAAAAAATTTGGCACTTTTATCTATGTTGGGGACCGTCTGGCGGAGCTTGAGATGATGGAGGATGAGATTCGTGAGCTTTATCGATCTCAGTGTATGGTCCAAGAAGATTACCAAATGGCGATTCTCTTATTAAGAAATGAAATGGCAGTGGAAAGAGATCGATTGAAAGGGAGAGGATTAATCCGATGAATCAATCCTATTGTTTAAGTGCAGATATTGGAGGGACTTCTATTAAGCTTGCGGTGATTTCATTAGATGGAATTATCGTAAAAAAATGGGAAATCCCTACAGATAAACAAGATCAAGGAATTAATATACCAAGAAATATTCATGACGCCTTTGAGAAAGAATTAACAAAAATGGAAGTACATAACGACCAGATTCTTGGAATTGGCGCGGGTGCACCTGGCTTTATTAATACAGAAACGGGTTTCATTTATGAAGCAGTAAACATAGGGTGGAAGAACTTTAACTTAGGAGAACAGCTGCAGGAACTTAGCGGATTTCCTGTGTGGGTGGATAATGACGCTAACCTTGCAGCCCTGGGTGAAAATTGGCTCGGGGCAGGAGAAGGTTCAGATTACCTTATCGCTGTAACCTTAGGCACCGGCGTAGGTGGAGGTATCATAGTTAATGGACAAATTGACAGCGGAGCGAACGGTACAGCGGCAGAGATCGGCCACATGACAGTAGTCCCGCATGGAGGAGCACCTTGTAATTGCGGAAAGACAGGTTGTTTAGAAACAGAAGCATCAGCTACAGGAATCGTAAGGAAAGTTAGAGAAGCTGTATCGGACTTCCCAACCTCCAGTCTGATGGATAAAATTCAAGATGAATCCATTACTTCAAAAGACGTATTTGATGCCGGAAAGCAAGGAGATCAGCTCGCTAAATCTGTTTTAAATGACGTGATCGATACGCTCGGGCTGGCAATTGCTAACTTGGCAATTGCTATAAATCCGGAAAAGATAGTCATTGGTGGTGGGGTATCTAATGCAGGGGACCAATTGCTCCACCCATTAATGGAAACCTTTTATAAGTATGCACTGCCGAGGACGGCTGAGGCATGCAACTTTGGAATGGCGAAGCTGGGCAACGATGCTGGAGTCATCGGAGGCGCCTATCTAGTTAAACAAAATCAAAAGTAAGTAACCTAACGAATGAAAAACATTTGGAAGAAGGCAGTACTTTCCAAATGTTTTTTTTCTGGATTTTACAGAGAAAAAAGAGGAGTAGTTTACCCTTTTACCCGTTGTGAAAAAAAAGTCGTTTTCCTGTTTTTTCACAACGGGTAAGGCTTGCCTCACTTTAAAGGAAATGAAAGTAATCCTTTAAAACTTCTACCCTCGGCATACAATAGCTGCAATAAAATACCAGCATCTTTAGGGGCATATTACATTTGCTTGGCATTTTTCTAACAAATACTAGTTTCTCCACCTTTTTTGAAACTTTTATGGTAAAATCATCGTCATAATATTGTGGATGAACTAATAATAATGATACGTGAAATGGAATCATAAATAGTATGAGAGCTGCGAATGGTCTTCATTTAACTTGTCGAGGAGAATAGAGGAGGAACACCCATGCAATTAAATAAAAGGAAGCTCCCTTTATTTGTGATTGCAACGATTTTATTTGGTATTAAAACTTATATCCTTTACAGATTCATCTTTGATTTATCTATTGAAAATCCATTACAGGAAATCATTCTATTCATTAACCCCCTGGCAAGTGCTTATTTAGTTTTTGCGATCAGCGTCTGGCTTAAACCAAACCGGCAGCTAAAATATTTGCGCTGGACATCTATGATCGGCACCGTCGTTTTGTATCTGAATCTATTGTTCTATCGGAATTTTACGGACTTTATTACGATCCCTGTTTTGTTTCAGGGAAACAATGCTTCAGATTTAACTTCCAGTATTTTCACATTAATTCATAGTACGGATCTTTTTTTATTTACTGATGTAGTACTAATCTGGCTTCTGAGCAGAAAGAAATACCGTCTGTACACAGAATTATCCGGGAGCAGCAGAATTGCGGCAACTGCCGTAACATTTCTATTATTGGCAGGGAATATAACTCTAGCCGAAGTCGAGCGTCCCATGCTATTTGTTCGTACTTTCGACCGTGAGTATCTAGTGAAAAACATCGGGATTTTTAATTATCACCTTTACGATTCAACGATGCAGACAAAAACCAAAGCTCAGCGTGTTTTCGCGGATGGAACGGAAATAAGCGAAATTGAAGGGTATATGGATGAGAACGTTAAAACAAATGAGAAGACGGATTTGTTCGGACTTGCAAAAGGAAAAAATGTTATATTCGTAAGCTTGGAATCGTTTCAAAACTTCCTGCTGGATTCAAAAATTAATGGCAAGGAAACGACCCCTTTTTTAAATGACTTAAAGGAAAGCAAGGACACATTCTGGTTTGAGAATTTCTATCACCAGACGGCTCAAGGAAAAACCTCTGATTCGGAATTTTTAATTGAGAATTCTCTTTATCCATTGGGGAGAGGAGCTGTATACTTTACAAATGCCCAAAACGAGTATCACTCACTTCCTGAAATCCTTAAAGAAAACAATTATTATACTTCTGTGTTTCATGCGAATAACCGCAGTTTTTGGAACCGTGACGTAATGTATAATAACATTGGTTATGATCACTTTTATGATGAAACTTCCTTTGTTGAAAACTCTGAGAATTCATTTGGATGGGGGCTGGATGATAAAGATTTCTTCGACCAATCCATTAAATATTTAAAAAAGCAGAAACAGCCTTTCTATAGCAAATTCATAACCTTGACAAACCATTTTCCATTTGAAATGCCACAGGATAAAGCCCATATTGATCAATTTGATTCTGGTTCAGAAACTTTAAACCATTATTTCCAAACTGCACGATATACGGATGAGTCCATTGAAGAGTTCTTTCAGGAATTAAAAGAAGCGGGCCTGTATCAGAATTCGATCATTGTATTAATGGGAGATCATTATGGCATCAGTGAATTTCACAACAATGCCATGGGGAAATTTCTAGGTAAAGATATTAATGGATACGAGCATACACAACTTCAGCGTGTTCCCTTCATGGTTCATATACCAGGCTACAATAAAGCAAGCCAGAAGAAGAATATAGCTGGCCAAATTGATGTGAAGCCAACCCTGCTGCACCTGCTTGGCATCGATAATTCCGGAGATCTGGCGTTCGGTCAAGATATGTTCCGCCAGAATCGTAAAGATTTTCTAGCGTTAAGAGATGGAACCGTGGTAAGTGATGACTACATTTATGCTGATAATACTTGTTATCATCGAGATACTGGGAAGCCAGTGGCAGAGGGCAAGGAATCAAGCTGTGAACCCTATAGAGAAAAGGCCAAAAAGGAACTACAATATTCAGATTCCATTATTTATGGAGATTTGTTTCGATTTTACGATTTTCATAGTAAACGTAATTAAATGAATTGGAAAGTTGGACCTGAATCAGAGAGGATTCGGGTTCAACTTATTTTTATGATTATTTACAGATCCGGAGGGGAATGGACGTAGGTAGGAATTTATTGAGTATTCAAGGATAAAGAAGGATAAAATACTATTGTGGATTTCGGTGAATATTTACATAGGAATAATATAGGATAATTGAACCATTCGCAATAATAGTATGCAGCAGAAAGGAAAATGGCCGTGTTTCGATTTGAACAAGTAACACAAGACCCTTTGCACGATTTAAATTTTACGATTGAGAAAAATGAAAGAGTCATGTTATTTGGCCCCTCGGGAGCGGGGAAGAGTACTCTCTTGTTTTTATTCAATCGATTGAAGGATCCAGAAAGCGGGAAAATTTATTTTGACGATAAAGCGATTGAAGATCATTCGATTACGAAATTACGGAAGAAAGTGGGTCTGGTGCTTCAGGACTCTAATTTATTTCCAGGCACAGTGCTGGAAAACCTGAAGTTTGGCCCCTCTTTATTTAAGGAGTGGGACGAAAAAGAAGGAACGAAATTATTGGAGTATGTGCAGCTGCCTCAGTCGTACTTGACTAGAACAGTGGATCAGTTATCGGGAGGGGAAAAACAGCGAGTATCTCTTGCCAGAACCTTAGCTAATTCTCCAGAAATCCTTCTTCTTGACGAACCTACCAGTGCATTAGATTACCGTACAGCTGAGGAGATTGAAGGAGTTTTATTAGAGTTAATTAAAGGACAGGATCTAACGATGGTCATGGTCACTCACGATTTGGCCCAAGTACGCCGTCTGGGCACCCGTGGATTATTTATAAAGGATGGAAAGCTTCAGGAGGATGGAAAGATTCCTGAGATGCTGGATGAGCCGAAGACCGCTATTCTTGGAAAGTATTTAGAGGAATAGGGGGGATGATTGAATGAATCCAGAAGTATCGAATCAATCTTTATTATTTTTAATTATTTTTGTCATCGTTCCGCTTAGTCTCTCCTACTTTTATCAGCTGGGTTTAAACAAGAGCATATTATGGTCATCTATTAGAGGTGCGGTACAGTTATTTGCGATTGGCTACATTTTAACTTACCTATTTGATTTAAAAGCTGTGATAGGAATTCCTTTAATGGTGGGGATCATGATAGTAGTAGCGGCATTCCATGCCAGAAAGAAGGGAAAAGAACTGCCAAATGTTTTGCTTGTAATTCTTACAGGCCTGATCCTTGTAGAAGGAAGTGTACTAGCATTATGGCTGCTGTTTGGTCTAGTTGATTTTGTTCCTTCTCAAGTTATTCCTATGAGCGGTATGGTGATAGGAAATAGTATGGTTGCAATGGGACTCGCACTTGAACGTATGAAGAGTGAATTCACTGAAAACCGTGGCAGATTGCTCGCCGCACTGTCTTTAGGAGCAGAACCTAAGCAAGCTTCCCATTTAATTGTCCAGAAGACTTTAAATGCTTCCCTTATTCCGAACGTTGACCGATTAAAGACGATTGGGCTTGTGCAGCTGCCTGGGATGATGACTGGGTTGATTCTGGGAGGTGTGGAACCGGTTATGGCTATTAAATATCAACTTGTTATTTCATTAAGCATATTCTCTTCCGTTTCCATCAGCGCTATGTTCGTGACCTTGTTCATGTATCGATATTTCTTTAACAAAAACAAACAATTATTAGAGTCCACAGAAGAAATTAAGAATCAATACCAATAAAAAAACCCAGCTGTTTTAACGCAGCTGGTTTTTTTATTCCTGTCCATTTAGTTTTAGCTGAAAAGATTAGAGTAAATAGTCATCACAGAAAACCAGCCAAATACTAATGCTGAAGCACCGGCAAATAATACAGCGAAGAAATTTTTTGATTTAGCTTCACGGAAAACAGCGAGAACACAAAGAATGGCTACTATAAGAAGAATGACACCTGTTACCAAATTCAGCACCTCCTAGAAATCATTTCTTATTCTTATCATTTAAGGATGTTATACTGTATGTAACTCATTAGATTCCTACTTATTCTAATGGATAATATGGAATTTGTCGAGTTGCTCTATAAAGTATTTTATATAATTACAAGTGAGGTGTCTACCCTTTGATAAAAATTTCCCGTTTGCCTTTAGGGCCAATGGCTACAAACGCTTACATTATTTACGAGAACAAGAAAGCTCTGGTAATAGATCCAGGCGGAGATTTTGATAAATTACATCAATTTCTCACGGATAAAGAACTCCATGTGGAAGCTATTTTACTAACCCATGCTCACTTTGATCATATAGGTGCGGTGGATGAAACAAGAAAAATGTATCATGCCCCTGTTTACCTCCATGAAGCAGAAAAAGACTGGCTGATGAAGCCGGAGCTAAACGGATCCGGTCTCTTTCAAGTAGGTGAGATAACGGCTGCTCCTGCTGATCATTATTTTACATTGGGAGATAACCAAATAGGAGACTTTAGCTTTGAAGTCCGTCATACTCCAGGTCACTCCCCGGGCAGTGTTTCCTTTGTATTTAGCAATCAAAGGTTTACTGTGGCAGGAGACACTCTTTTCCAAAGAGGAATGGGCCGAACGGATTTGCCGGGCGGGAGCCGTGATGAACTTGAGCAAAGTATTCATGATCACCTCTTTAGTTTGCGCAATGATATGAGGATTTATCCAGGACATGGAAAACCTACTACGATTGGGGAAGAGAAAGCTGAAAATCCTTTCTTTACCTAGGCTTTTCTAAAATTATTTAAAAATAAATAGGTGCACAAGAAAAAACTGCTATCCGGAAAGGATAGCAGTTTTTTTTTCATTTACTCGAATCCTGGAACTAAAATAAATGAAGAGTAATAAGTGAAGCCAATCATAAACACTGTCAAGTATGAGAAGAATATGTAAATATACATACGTTCTGACAGTTTAAGGAAACCGACAGTAAGGAAAAATGCTGTTTGAACTAAAGATAAAATAGATGCTTCCATCATGCCCCCTGCATAGAACATAACAGTAAATATCCCAGTCCAAAAGGCCAGCACGCGAAACATACGGTCCATGCTTCTTCCCCCTCCTTTAAATGGATAGACTATCATACATATTATAAACGACCCCTGAAGGAATGTAAATAAGTCTGAAACAGGCAGTCATTTTCTTTATTATACCCTATCTCGTTCATTCTGACCCACAAATGACGAATAGAACATCTGGGTAAATTTAGAATTCATTTTTATTGCAAAAGGAGTTTAAAAAATTGTACAAAGGTTATACAATGATTATACAATATGAATAATCCTATACACAGAAGGAGAGACAAGTATGAGCGACCTAAAATTTTTCAGCTATCCCAGTTGTACTTCCTGCCGCAGAACTAAATCCTGGTTAAAAAGTCAGGGGGTTACCTTTAAAGAACAGCACTTATTCCGGGAAACTCCAACTGTAGAAGAGCTTCGTTCTATTTTATCTTTGACTACTGAAGGGATAGATGAAATTTTAGCAAAAAGAAGCAAGGAATATAAATCCTTAAATCTTAATGTTGAAGAGTTAACAGTTAATGAATTTTTAGATCTTGTCATAGAGAAGCCGAAACTGCTTCGACGGCCAATCTTAACGAATGGCGAAAAATTGGTCGTGGGTTACAACGAAGAAGGATTAAGAAGTATTACTAACCAAAAGTCAGTATTCACTGAAAAGATCTCATAAAGATATAGTAAGGGAAGATCTTTCATGCGGATAACATAGACAATCATCATCGTCCTGATTCGGAAGGGAAACGATGATGATTTTTTATTATGATTTAGAGCGGGTGAATTTTAAGAGTGGTAGGCAGTTTTCAGGCTAGGTGAGTCGCCAGCATGGATAAATGGATTAATTCTAGTCACCTTGCCACCGGGTGAACGTTAATCAGCAGGTACCGGGTAGCCTCTGGTGATGATCTTAGATTTTTTATTAGTTAATACAAGATTCCACTTGCAGGTGAAAAAGTTTTCCTCAACTTTTGTACAGCTGGCATCTGCATTCCCGCTTGGGGTTTCAAAGTGATAGGAAGAAGCTAAGGCTTGAGGGCGTTCAGTTTCGATCATCAAAGATAGTTTCTCATGAGAAACCTCGAATAGCGATTGAAAAACTAGCCCCTGTCGATAAGTATCCGTAAAATATATCTCATTTTTATACTGCCTGGAAGCGAAAATTGTAAAGACAATAAGAAGGGATGCGATTGCACATACAAAAGGGAAGATGACACCTCTCTCATTATTCAGGAGGAAGAAATAATTCTTTTTCAAATTGATCTCCTCCCTTCATTTGAATCGTCATTACTATAAGACGGTTCTTTTTTTCAAATTGAACAGTCTTCACATTCTTAATCAAAAATTCATTTCCTTTATTGTTTACCCTGCGTCTGAGTGAGTCCGCATAAAGCTCTAATCGGATATTCTCCCCGCTTTGATTTTTCACATCTATAAAGGCTGGTTGAACACGAACGTCTTCCGCATCATTAAGTTCTTCCTGTACAAATGTAAAACACTGTAATACCGCCAGTTCATCATCTGCAGATTGGTAGTGAAGAAAAGTAAGAAGCGGAAAGGAAAGGCTGAGGATAAGCAAAGTAATCATTAGACTTATTAAAGTTTCGGCTAATGTGAAGCCTCTACTATTCATTATTTATGTAGAGACACGTACGATGTGGGTGTCTTTCCTCGTTTATTCTTTGTTCGCAGCCTTCAATCAGTCCATCTGTGTTACGAAAATGATACGCAATGTTTCCATTTGTGAAGCTGATGGGTTCTTCTAATGTCTGCTTTCTAAATTGTAGGAGCTGGTTGTGAAGCAGTAGAAGTCCTTGTCTTTCTTCTTGCAGATGTCTTTGGTTCTCTTTCACGAGGAGCAAGGCAGGCAGGATAGAAAAAATGACCATGAGAAGAAGAGTGAAGGCGCATAGTACCTCTAGAAGCGTGAAGCCTTTACTGTTCAATGATGTTCACCCGGCTTTTGCCAAATGGGAAGACAACTCGATAGATTTGGTCTTTAGTATAAATAAGCATTGTCCCTGGCTTTTTAATAGTTCCATCTGTAGTAAATTGGATAGGTGAAGTGAGGGTTAACATATCAATTCTCCAATTCTTTGGAAATTTTCTCTCGTAAACCACTTCTTTTTGTTTATAGTCATATAAATAGTACTCTTTCAACTCGGGCCGGATGTAGATGAGGTAATAGGGATGGTTCTCCATCGTTAATTGCTGGGCGAGAAGCACATCTGATTCCAGCTGGCGGATATATTCTTTTCTTTCCATGTTTTTAACGGCTTGGCTGTGGAAGGGGGCTATACATAATAACAACACACCCCAGGCAAACAGAACTAATAAGACCTCAGCCAGGGAAAATCCATTATACTTCCTATGACTGAGGTTCATCAGCAGGCGATGTAACTTTGCCGGAAGCAGAATCATAGCGCAGCGTGTTCCCGTCAGGACATGTGTCTTGCTTTAAATATCCTTCAGAAACAAGTTCCTTTAGGCTTGCAGGGTATGAGTCATTATCCAGATAATAGGCTTGAACTTGAGCATCCGCTGTGAGCACCAGTGCTTCACAGCCTTTATCTCTAATCATGGTATTGTTTTTCGTTATATTCGGGATAGTGAGGATTAACAGGACAGAAATTATCAATAAAACGATCAACATTTCGATTAATGTAAATCCTTTTTCATTATTCATCTATTTGTCTCCTAATACTTATATTTGTCCCATCCATTCATAGAGCGGAAGCATAATAGCAGCATAGATTGTTACAATGATCACGGCGATAATGATAAAGAACACAGGCTGAACCAGCTGAATTAAATTCATAATCTTATCCTGAATTTGTTCCATTAGAAACTCGGACAGTACAGTTAGTTCTTGGCTTAAGGCTTGTAAATCATTAACTTGATGGAAAATTGAAGTTAATTCTTCCTTGAGTAAGGGACATTGGTGGATGGCTTGACCAAGTGTCACACCTTCGCTGAGGGAAGAGAGAATCAGATTACAGTAGTGAGACAGCTCTGTGTATTTAGTCTGACTCTTAATCATTTCTAAAGCGGCCTGCAGAGTTAATCCTGCAGCCAGCAGAGAACTGAGGTGGGTCGCTAATAAAAAAGTAAACGAATAGGTTTTAACCCAACGCCAAATGTTGACTTTCTGATAAAGAGTTAAGCACTGTTCAACCGTAAGTTTGGGTTTAATGACTTTCCATAGAACATAAAGAACCAGCGACGCAACAATTATCAATCCCATTCCATTAATAAGATAATTAATGAATTGGATGAGAATGAATGTGATAGGCTTGGAATCATTGGTTTGAAATAAAGTAATAAAATTGGGGAGCACTTTCTGCTTTATAATGGTAAAAGCAATGACGAGAAAACAGAGTAGGAGTAAGGGGTAGCGAAGCACTTGTTTTAATTTACTGGTGTATTGTTTTTGTAACAGCAGTAGGTCTTCACATTGTTGAAAAAGGGAAGGCAGATCGTGGTGGATTCGGCCAAAATAAAGGAAATTAACGGCACTTTTAGTGAAGTTCACTTTTTGAAAAGCAACATCAATCGGATCCCCCTGGGTAAGGTGCTGAATCAAAGAAACAGTTATAGGTTTTAAAGAGTGGTCCCAGCTTGTCATTTTCAAAGCATCTACTAAGGGGTATCCTTTACCCAAAAGAGCGGCCATCCTGTGGAAGAATGTAATTTGTTTTCCCAGAGGGATTTTTTTGGAAGATGATCTATCTTTCTGCTTCTTCCTGATTCGTAAATCCAAGAGCATAGGCTTTTCTCCTTAAATATAGAAAAGATTGGAAGTTCTTGTGAAGATATGGGGAAGTGTTGTGGATAGCGTCGTGAAGCAGAGGTCCTTCAAGCAGCTCAAGGATCGCTGCTCTTTTTGGCAAGTGGTCTTGACAGGAAAGCGACAGCAGTTCCTGGGCCGCGATTGCGATGAGCGTCTGTTCCAGGTCGCTAACTTTAATCTGCATTTCTTTTAATCGATTTAGCGTCCCGTAAGCATCTTTAGCGTGAATCGTACTGATCACGAGGTGACCGCTAAGCGCAGCTCGAAAAGCGAATTGAGCGGTTTCTTTATCTCGTATTTCTCCTACCATGATTAAGTCAGGGTCGTGACGCAGGGCAGCCTTCAATCCTGTATCATAAGTAATTCCTGCTCTTTCATTCACTTGAACCTGAATAATGTGGTTTAGATTCTTTTCAATAGGATCCTCTAAAGTTATCGCTTGGTAAGATTGATGATTCATCATGGATTGAAGCAGAGCGTAGAGAGTGGTAGTCTTACCGCTGCCGGTCGCCCCGGTAAGCAGAATCATCCCGGATGATTTGGTTAACCAGCTCTCTAAACGTTTAAGCTGAGCAGGGAAAAGGAACAATTGCTCCAGATTAAGGTTTTCCATAGGGGATAAAATACGGATAGCGAGACTTTCTGTACCTACAATGGGCAAAGTGGAGAGGCGGAGATCATAAACTGCTTGTCCTGAACGGTGCTGAATGGTTCCATTTTGAGGACGGGTTCTTTCACCAATATCCATTCCAGAAGCAAACTTAAAATAAGCAAGGATTTTCTGATAAGATGGAAGAGATAAAGAGGAGTGGAAAATACGTTTACCGTGGATCCGAAAGTGGATGGTGGCGTTTTCTGAGTAAGCGGAGAAGTGAATATCCGATGCTGTTTGCTGGAGGGCAGCAACAATTACTTCTCTTGCCTGGTTAGCAATAGACTTCACTGGGAGTAGATCACCTCATTTCGTTAATTTTACTTTTACTTATTTCGACAGTTTTTGCGAATATCCTTCTTTTACAAAAAAATTTTGGAGGTCACTTATGAAGATTTTTTTAATTGGATTTATGGGCAGTGGTAAATCTACGGTAGCAGGTCACTTAAGCAAGGAATTAAACCTTCCTTACATAGAAATGGATCAGCAGATAGAAGAAAGAGAAGGGATGAAAATCTCTGCCATGTTTGAACATTACGGAGAGGAGTATTTCCGGGAAATGGAAACGAAATTTCTGGAAACACTGGAAGAGGACTCTATTGTCTCAACTGGTGGCGGGGTAGTAGTTAAAACCGAAAATCTTTCTCTTTTAAAACAAGGGTTTGTCGTCTATTTAGATGTCTCCTGGGAAGAAATTTGTTCCCGGCTGGAAAATGATACGGAGCGTCCTTTATGGAGAGGGGAAGAATTAGAAAAGAAAAAACGTTACGAAAAAAGGCAGCCATTGTATAAAAAAGCTGCCGATACCATTATCCAAGCGGATACTAAAACACCAGGGCAAATTGCCCGGGAAATTGCAATACGATTAAAACAGCAGCATGAAGGACATACTAATCATAAAGAATAGTGCAAAGTGGGGATTTTTTATGAATAGTAATGACTATGTGAAGTTTTTAACGGAAGAAATGGTTAAATATATGCAATTAACTAAAGCAGAAAAAAGACAGAGAAAAGCAGAAAAACCGACTAAGAAGTCCTCCTATTATTGGTTTGGACTTTTACCCGTCGCTCTACGAATGTTCAAAAGAAAACTATAAATGAAAAACAACCTAGACTTAATATCAATATAGTCTAGGTTGTTTTCATGAGCAGCCCTTGACTCGTCTGCTGGGAAATATAAAATAAACCGCCGTTCACAATACTTATGGTCACTCGTGGCTGGTATCTGGTTTCAATCTGGGCTTGTTCCTTTAAGAAGTCATCTTTGGAAACATCTTCGGTTTCAAAAAATCTTTGAAGTAAATGCTGTTCTTTCTCTAATTGTAAGATTGAATCCTTTGCCCAGGAATCGTCGGAAGCCTGAATGTAGCTGTCTAAATAATTATGGATTCTGTTATATCCACTTATCAGGCTGATGACCGGAGTCATTGGGAAAGTATAATCGGACACGTGAGCGTCAAAGGATAAATTCCAGAGACTTTCCATCATATTCGTTAAGATTGTCCCATGAATCAGGTTGATCCCCACTGAGAGCTGTTCATCTCTCGCTTGTTTTCCTCGATATTGAATCAGAGCATTTAATATAAGCCAAGGGTTCATTGCCTTTTGGTCTACGGGTTCCTTTATGGATTCATAGAGCCGGGCAGATTGTCCTTTTTTCATCGCGATACCATAAATCCGCTGCAGCATAGGACTTCCTGCATGTAAGTATATTCCTTCTATTTCTGCCCCATTTGTATGGGTAAAGGTTAACTGCATGGGTTCGCCCTGCCTGTCCATCTTTTTCATATAATGCCAGTAAAATGGACGGTTCATTAATTCTTCATCCATTTCCGCAGACAACTGGATGGTCATATGGTAAGGACCTTGGTCACTAATGGAACAATTATAGGAAAGAAAAAAGTTTTTCACAAATTCGTAGTAGGGGTTTATTTTCAACTTAATTCCTTCCTTTCATTAACTGAGTATTCTACATAACTGACCAGATTGTTCAACTTAATATCTATTTCTCCCTGGCTTTCTGATTCATTCATTATGGATTGGATTTGTCTCTCAAATGAGCCCCCAGGAATTTGTTCTAAAATTTCATCCAGATCTCCGACTGCGTGCCGGAAGATCTCTATTTTCTCATACAGCAGTTTCATGATATGATCTTCAATTGTTTCCTTAATGGCGAAATTATAAATGTGAACATTTTGTTCTTGTCCAAACCTGTGAATCCTTCCAATTCGCTGTTCTAATCTCATTGGGTTCCAGGGAAGATCATAATTTATCATCCGACTGCAAAATTGTAAGTTGATTCCTTCTCCCCCTGCTTCAGTAGCGACAAGTACTTGAGCCTGGGTCTTAAATAATTGTTTCATCCAGTCTCTTTTCCCTTTATTGAATTTTCCGCTAAATGGAACAGAAGAAATCCCATGCTGCTGTAAATACCATTGCAGATAAAACTGAGTAGCTCTATATTCTGTGAAAACGATAAACTTTTCTTCTGATTGTTGAATAATTTCCACCATACGCTTTGCCTTGACGTGGTGAGGCAGCGTTCCTAATTGAGTCATGAAGTCATTTAGTAAGGCCGCAGTTTCTGTATTAGCATTGGCTGCAAGCTGCTTGAGTGACATAAAACAGGCTTCTCTCGAAGAACACAATTCTTTAGCTAAAGTTAACCAGGTAAAGGAAGGGTAGGCGGTCCTCAGAGCATCTAGCTGCTGATATAAATGCTTCTCTTCTGATGAAAAAGCCAATCGCTCATTAGTTACAATCCGTTTAGAGGAGTCAAGTCCGGTATCCTTCCGGCGGTTTCTAATCATGAGCTTGCTGAGTAACGAGTGAATGTGTTCCTGATCCGCTGATTGTTTGGCTTCTTTCTTATACTTCTTCTTAAAATCAGTTAAATTTCCTAAATAGCCTGGTTTAAGTATGGATACCAGGTTAAATAAATCACTTAAATTATTTTGGATAGGAGTAGCGGTTAAAAGCAGGCAATAGGTTTTCTTTAAGGATTGAACAAATTGATAATTTTTTGTCTGATGATTTTTCAGCTTGTGGGCTTCATCGATAATAATTAAATCATAATCAATGGAAAGAATATTTTCCTTATGAGTTTCTCTCTTAGCCATGTCGATAGAGGTGACGGTTATATCCCAGTCCTGCCAAGCTGTATTCTTTTTTCGTGGTGAAGCTGCCTGGATATAAAATTTCTCATTAAGTTCCTGGATCCATTGATTGACAAGGGAAGCGGGAGTAAGGATAAGTATTTTCTTCGCCATTCCTCTGATTAAGAATTCTTTTAGTATCAGCCCGGCTTCCAGAGTCTTTCCAAGTCCAACTTCATCTGCAAGAATTGCACGTCCGCTCATTTCGTGGATGACTTTGCTCGCTGTTTCCACCTGATGGTCAAGAAATTCGACATGCGGGAGGTGCTTTAAGGCAAGCAGGCCATCAAAACCTGGCACTGTTTTATTTTCAGCTGCCTGGTAGGCAAGCTTAAATCCATTCCAGGATGAAAGCTTATCAGGTTGATCTAAGTTTGTTTTTAGCGTAGATATGAATGTTTCATCATGATTAATCTTAAACATAGGGCCTTCCTCCGAACATTCTTTTAAAAAAATGAGAAATAATTCGTAAAAAAACCTTGTTAATCTGAAACAAGGCTATGTTATAATAAATCTGAAATATACAAAAAAACTGATGGAAGCTTTACAGGTTAGTATGTCCAATGCAATCTAATAAAATACTAAAGCGAATGACTGCAGGGGGAGAGACTACTTTTGTAGCGCCGAAGGAGCAAGCATAGTATGTGAATCTCTCAGGCAAAAAGACCTCTGTACGACGCAGCTCTGGAGAGTGTTTACTATGGTAAACCACCCAAGAAGCAAGCGGATATGAATGCGTTTTCATAAATCGTGAAACTTTCTGGTTAACGGACAGAGACTCCCGTAACAGCAGAGGAGTTTCTTTTTTTATGGATAAAATTTGTACTGAAGGAGCGATTAGATGGCTGAATTGAAGCGAACACCGTTATATTCTGAGTACCAGAAAGCAGGGGCAAAGACGATTGATTTTGGCGGCTGGGATTTACCAGTCCAATTTAGCAGTATAAAGGAAGAACATGAAGCAACACGTACGAGGGCTGGATTATTTGATGTATCCCATATGGGAGAAGTAAGGGTAGAAGGACAGAACAGTCTTTCTTTTCTGCAGCATATGTTAACAAATGATGTTTCAAAATTGTCACCTGGGAAAGCCCAGTATACGATCATGTGTTATGAAGACGGGGGAACCGTTGATGATTTAATTGTATACATGCTTGATGAAAACCAATACTTATTAGTTGTGAATGCAGCTAACCGCGATAAAGATACAGCCTGGCTGAAAGAACATAGTGCTGAAGGGGTAACCATTGAAGATGTTTCCGATGAATTTGTTCAGCTTGCTGTTCAAGGGCCGAAAGCAGAAGAGGTTCTGCAGAAGCTGACGAAAACCGATCTAAGCACCATTAAATTCTTCCGTTTTGAGCAAGATGTAACGATATCCGGGGTTACAGAACCGGCGATTGTTTCAAGAACTGGTTACACAGGGGAAGACGGATTTGAAATTTATCTTCCTCAGGCTTCAGGTCCAGAATTATGGCAGGCGATTCTTGCAGCTGGAGAGAAAGAAGGAGTACAGCCGATTGGGCTGGGAGCTAGAGATACTTTAAGATTTGAAGCAAACCTGGCTTTGTATGGCCAGGAACTAAGCCCGGAAATTACCCCTCTGGAAGCTGGCCTTTCCTTTGCGGTAAAAGTTAATAAGGATGCTGACTTTATTGGCAAGGACCGCTTGAAAGAACAAAAAGAGAATGGACCAGAGCGCAAGTTAGTAGGAATTGAAATGATTGAGAAGGGTATACCGCGTACCCATTACGAAGTTTTTGCCAACGATGAAACGATCGGATTTGTGACTACAGGCACACAGTCCCCGACACTAGGTAAAAATGTAGGACTGGCTTTGCTTGACCAAAACTATACAGCCGTAGGAACCGAAGTAATGGTACAGGTAAGAAAACGCCGTTTAAAAGCAAAGGTTATCCCGACTCCATTCTATAAACGATAAGACTTCAAGGAGGATTCATGATGGAATTCCGTTATTTACCTATGACTGAACAAGATAAACAGCAGATGATGGAAAGAGTGGGAATTAAGTCAACAGATGAATTGTTTGCTGATATTCCTGAAAATGTAAGGTTTAATGGTGATCTGAATATTAAGCCACCGAAAAATGAATTTGGTTTAATGAAGGAACTCACTCAAATGGCAGACCAGAACGTTAATCTGAAATCCCATACTTCTTTCTTAGGGGCTGGTGTATATGACCATTACATCCCTTCGATCGTCGACCATGTGATCTCAAGGTCAGAGTTTTACACAGCGTATACTCCCTATCAGCCCGAAATCTCTCAAGGCGAATTGCAGGCCATTTTCGAATTCCAGACGATGATCTGTGAACTAACAGGAATGGATGTAGCCAATTCATCCATGTATGATGGCGGGACAGCCTTGGCTGAAGCGGTTAACGTATCTGCCGGCCACACAAAAAAGAAAAAAGTGCTCGTTTCAAAAGCCATTCATCCTGAGTCTTTAGCTGTCATCCATTCCTACGTAAAAGGACCGGGACTGGAAATTGTAGAAATTGACCATAAAAATGGACGAACAGATCTTGAACAATTAGAGAATGAGATGGATGAAGATACAGCTAGTGTAGTGGTCCAATATCCTAACTTTTTCGGTCAAATAGAACCATTGAACAAGGTTCGTGAGATCGTTAATACTCAAAAGAAAGCGATGATGATCACGTCCAGTAATCCACTCGCGCTTGGATATTTAACCCCTCCTGGTGAATTTGATGCTGACATTGTGGTTGGAGATGCGCAAGTATTTGGGATTCCCGCCCAGTTTGGCGGTCCTCATTGCGGATATTTTGCGACTACAAAGAAGTTAATGAGAAAAGTGCCAGGCCGTCTGATTGGACAGACGAAGGACGAAGAGGGCAGGCGTGGCTTTGTGCTGACATTACAGGCGAGAGAGCAGCACATTCGCCGGGATAAAGCTACATCTAACATTTGTTCAAACCAGGCTCTCAACGCGCTTGCGGCTTCAGTTGCCATGTCTTCACTAGGGAAACAAGGGCTGAAGAAAATGTCATGGATGAACTTCCAGAAGGCAGCTTATATGAAAAAAGAATTAGCAAGTGCCGGGATGCCTGTGGTATTTGATGGAGCCTTCTTTAATGAAATAGTTGTAAACACAGGCAAGGAGATTAAAGAGGTGAATGCCCGCCTGCTTGATAAAGGATTTATTGGCGGTTACGACCTTGGAGAGATGGACGAAGGGTTGGCGCAGCATATGCTGATCGCTGTTACTGAAGTTCGTTCAAAAGATGAGATTGACGAATTTGTAAAGGTATTGGGGGACATTCATCATGACTAATCAAGACTTTCCTTTAATCTTTGAACTAAGTCAAGAAAGCAGAACAGGTTTTAGTTTACCTGAATTTGATATACCAGAAAGTGACGTAGACGATATGATAGGCGAAGAATTTGTTCGTACAAAGGATGCTGAACTTCCAGAGGTTAGTGAGCTGCAAATTATGCGCCATTACACAGCTTTATCGAAGCGTAATCATGGAGTAGATTCTGGATTTTATCCACTTGGTTCGTGTACGATGAAATATAATCCTAAAATGAACGAAGATGTAGCAAGACTAACAGGATTCAGCCATATTCATCCCTATCAAGCTCCCGAAACGGTACAAGGCGCCCTTGGCTTAATGTATGATTTGCAAGAATCGTTAGTTAATATTACTGGTATGAACACGGTAACCCTTCAGCCGGCGGCGGGAGCACACGGTGAATGGACGGGTCTGATGATGATTCGTGCTTTTCATGAAGCGAATGGTGATTTCGACCGGACAAAAGTCATCGTACCGGACTCCGCTCATGGGACCAATCCCGCTTCAGCAACAGTAGCAGGATTCGAAGCAGTCACTGTAAAATCTGACGAGCGAGGACTCGTGGATCTGGAAGACTTAAAACGAGTGGTGGACCATCAGACTGCTGCATTAATGCTTACAAATCCTAATACGCTGGGACTCTTTGAGGAAAACATTCTTGAGATGGCAGCGATCATTCACGAAGCGGGCGGTAAACTGTATTATGACGGGGCCAATCTTAATGCTATTTTAGGATACGCACGTCCAGGGGATATGGGTTTTGATGTTGTGCACTTAAACCTGCACAAAACTTTCACTGGTCCTCATGGCGGTGGAGGACCGGGATCGGGTCCGGTAGGTGTAACCGAAGAGTTTGCTCCTTACCTGCCAGCACCGTTGCTGGTGAAGGAGAAGGGACAATATGTATTTGACGAAGATCGTCCTGATTCCATCGGTCGTGTGAAACCTTATTACGGAAACTTTGGGATCAATGTACGTGCGTATACTTATATACGGACTATGGGGCCTGAGGGGCTTAAAAAAGTCAGTGAGTATGCTGTGTTAAATGCGAATTATATGATGCGCCGTTTACAAGAAGAGTTTGACTTGCCGTTTGATCAGCATTGTAAACATGAGTTTGTATTGTCTGGCAAGCGCCAAAAGAAACTAGGGGTGCGTACCCTGGATATTGCTAAACGATTACTGGACTTCGGTTACCACCCTCCAACGATTTATTTCCCAATCAATGTAGAAGAAGCATTGATGGTAGAGCCGACAGAAACAGAGTCGAAAGAAACGCTGGATGCGTTTATAGATGCTATGATTCAAATCTCAAATGAGGCGAAAGAGGATCCTGAAAAAGTCCAGGATGCTCCTCATACAACAATTGTAAGCAGAATGGATGAAACCTTAGCTGCTCGAAAGCCTGTATTAAGCTATACCAAAGAGTAATGTAAAGCCGGAGAATCAGCAATGCTGACTCCGGCTTTTTCATATCGCGAAAGCGGAAGGGAGTAGTAAATTTAAAGCTTACGAAACAAAAACCTCCGGGAAGGTGGTATTAGACTTTGCCATCTTCCCGGAGGTTTTTGTTTTACATGATTATTTTTTTTGCTTGATTTTTCCAGACCATTTTTTAAATCCACCTTGAAGAATGTTCAAGTCCTGGTATCCTTTTTTATCAAGCATCATTGCGGCACGTGTAGATCTTGTACTATTTTGGCAATATAAGTAGACAGGTTTATCCTTCCGAATTTCCGTCAAACGGTTCCGCATTTGCGAAAGCGGGATATTCCTAGCTCCAAGAATATGTCCCCCGTCAAACTCATTGGGTTCTCTAACATCTATTAATTGGGCTTTTCTATAACCATTTCGAAATTCATCTTCAGAAAGAGTGGTTATGATTTTTCTTGCCTTTAGAAATCTATATAAACCAAAAGCAATGAGTACTACAGCTGCTGCTATTAAAATCCATAAATTCGTGTCCATTTCATTATCCCCCCGTTTCTCTTTTCCCTTCTCTATTATAGGAGGGAATCGATTTCTTTTCAAAGTTTTTTCTTTACAAACAAGTCTAAAGGATGTTCATAATAGAGTTTGTGTATTCTGCTATTTTGCAATGAATGAAAAAGGTCAAGTAAGAGATAAAATAGAATATTTGCTCTTTCTTTCTTGGTCTTACGGCTGATTTCGGCCATTTTTTTGATTGACAAATTTCGAGATATTCGTTCAATAACACTATATATAGAAAAGTTGTCAGAATAGAACACAATATATTGATTATTTTTTTCTCTATGTGGTATGTTAATGATAGAAGAAAAAACTACAGATTACACAACTGACTTACATTAGCACAATCTCAGTAAGGGAGAGATGAATAAATGAACACAACCACTAAAGGGGAAACCCGCACGAAGATTAACCTGGATCGGTTAAATGCGGATATCCGCCAATTTTCTCAAGTCCATGAAATTACTCCGGAGATGCATTTAACACATAAAGGGGTCTCACGTCTGGTTATGCTTGATCGGTATGCTTTTAAAGACACCGAGAAATTAACACTAGCCGAAGGCGATTTTGTCGTCTTAACGGTTAAAGATGACCCTAAATTTCCAGCCAGAGGGTTCGGTTTTGTGCATTCCATTAACTGGGAAGCGCACGAAGCGGTTGTCAAAGTAGAAGATGAATTTGTTAATGTATTAGATCACGAAGAAGAACGGAAAACCGGGCTCATTTCAAGGAACCTGGATACGATTGATAAGCCGCTCGAAGTCTTTTATGAGCAAATCGCCAAAAGGAATGCCACCGGCCTTTCAGAAGTGGAGACTTCGCCAGAGAAGAAACAGGAAAGTTTCGAAAGGTTTTACGAAGAACTCTCGAGCTTAAACTTTATTCCTGCTGGAAGAGTATTATATGGGGCAGGATCGAACACCGACGTTACCTATTTTAATTGCTACGTCATGCCTTATATCCAGGATTCACGTGAAGGAATATCAGATCACCGAAAACAGGTAATGGAAATTATGTCCCGGGGCGGAGGAGTAGGGACGAACGGTTCTACGCTTAGACCTCGGAACACATTAGCCAGAGGGGTGAATGGGAAATCTTCTGGTTCTGTTTCCTGGCTGGATGATATTGCGAAATTAACTCATTTGGTCGAGCAGGGCGGCTCCCGTTAACATCATGGCGGGAATAAAATCTCGTGAATTGCTGGAACACCCTTAGAGCCTGATTAACCACAATGTGACTGGTGACAGTGAGCATGAAGGTCTAAAAATAATCAGGATTGGGCAATCAGCAGCTAAGTATCTTGGGAAACTAAGATAAAAGTTCAACGACTATTGAAATTTCCTACAATCATCTTCTGATAAAGAAGGGGATCACGGGAAAAGTAAATCATAGAAGCGGAAACGCTCTATGAGGCGCGAGACAGAGCATATTGCTTTGATGATATAGTCTGATCTTACATGAAAGTGTAAGAGCCTGGCAGAAATGACCAGGCCCTTCCAACAAAGGAAGAGTAACAAAAAGCGTGGCGCACAAATGATTATGCTTGCAGACTGGCATCCGGATATTTTGGAATTTATTATTTCGAAAATGCAGAACCCGAGGATTCTGCGCTTTCTTATCGAGAATACAGAAGATGAACAGATTAAGCAGCTGGCTAAAGACAAACTTAAATTCACTCCCCTTACTGAAACAGAAAAAGATTTATACCAGAGTGTATTAAATTATAAAACGATGCCTGGACAAGGCGGTTTTACTGAACAGAGCTTAATGGAAGCTGAGGATAAACTCAACACCGGGGGAACCTATGACGTTCACGGCTCTGATTTCTTAACAGGAGCGAATATTTCCGTCTGCATTACTAAAGAGTTTATGGATGCTGTTGAAAGAGATGAGGAATATACGCTAAGATTCCCGGATGTAGAATCTTATTCAAAAGCCGAAATGGACACGTATAATGAAGAATGGCAGGCAAGCGGAGATGTACGAGAATGGGAAGAGAAGGGGTTTGCAGTTCGAACATACCGCACGCTTAAAGCGAAAGAACTATGGAATCTTATTAACATCTGTGCAACTTATTCGGCGGAACCTGGGATCTTCTTTATTGACAATGCAAATGAAAAAACTAACGCAAGTGCATACGGACAGAAAGTTGTGGCTACCAATCCATGTGGAGAGCAGCCGCTTGCACCTTATTCGGTTTGTAACCTTGCCGCGGTTAACCTTGCCTCTGTTGCAAATAAAGAAGAAAAGAAAGTAGACTTTGAAAAATTGAAACGTACGGTTGAAACTGGTGTTCGTATGCAGGATAACGTGATCGATGCAACACCTTACTTTTTAGAAGACAATAAAGTTCAGGCTTTGGGAGAGCGCCGTGTGGGTCTTGGAGTGATGGGGCTTCATGACTTGCTCATCTATTGTGAAACAGAGTATGGATCTGAAGCAGGGAACAAACTAGTAGATGAAATCTTTGAAACCATTGCAACGACGGCGTATCGTTCCTCCATTAACCTGGCCAAAGAAAAAGGCAGTTTCCCTTTTCTAGAAGGGGAGAACGAAGCGGAAACAAGAAGCTTGCGTGAGAGATTTATTAATACAGGTTACATGAAATCTATGCCTGAAGACATCCGACAAGATGTGCTGACCTATGGAATTCGCAATTCTCACTTGCTGACTGTAGCTCCAACGGGAAGTACAGGAACCATGGTAGGAGTAAGTACAGGACTTGAGCCTTATTTCTCCTTCTCTTATTACAGAAGTGGAAGGTTAGGCAAATTTATCGAGGTGAAAGCTGATATTGTCCAGGAATATTTGCAAAATCATCCTGGTCAAAATGACGAAGATCTTCCTCATTGGTTTATTACAGCTATGACCATGTCCCCAGAAGCTCACGCCGATACTCAATGTATCATTCAGCGGTGGGTGGACAGTTCAATTTCAAAAACGGTAAATGCTCCAAAGGGTTACGCTGTGGACCAAGTAGAAAATGTGTATCAGCGTTTATACCGAGGTGGCGCAAAAGGCGGTACGGTTTATGTAGATGGAAGCCGGGACAGCCAGGTTCTCACACTGAAAGCGGAAGAAAATGATTTCGCGGGAGAACAAGCAGAGTTTGAATTTGATGAAGAAAGGAAACCGCGAGTCGTATTAATGGATACGGTCCATGAATTAAAGAAGACAAAAGTTACAATAGGTTCAGAAGTTGGCGATACTTGTCCCGTGTGCCGAAAAGGTACAGTGGAAGATATCGGCGGATGTAATACGTGCACAAATTGTAATGCCCAGCTGAAATGCGGGCTCTAAGAGTATGGATGGTCACCGGGCGCATTTGTGTCCGGTGTTTTATTTCTCTAAAGGATGGGTTTGCTTGTCACAAAGCAAAAAAAAGTGTATCATTTTTATGAAGAATCTACATACCAAGCCAGGCGACATTGGGGGTTTATCATGCCAACACCAAGCATGGAAGACTATATTGAACAAATTTATATGCTCATTGAAGATAAAGGATATGCACGGGTGTCCGATATTGCTGAAAATCTCCAGGTTCACCCTTCTTCAGTTACAAAAATGGTTCAGAAGCTGGATCGTGATCAATATTTAAATTATGAAAAATACCGTGGATTAATCTTGACGCCAAAGGGTAAGAAAGTTGGGAAGAGATTAGTCTACCGGCACGAGCTGCTGGAGCAGTTTCTGGAAATTATCGGCGTAGATTCTGAAAATATCTATGAAGATGTAGAGGGAATCGAGCACCATTTAAGCTGGAATTCTATTGATCGCATCGGGGATCTCGTCCAGTATTTTGATGAAAATACCAGCCGTGTGGATGACTTAAGAGAAGTGCAGCGGAATAATGAAGCACAAAATCAAGAGTAGAAAAAGGCGCTTACTAAGCGTCTTTTTTTTTGGATGAGTCCTTCGCCAAATCGTTTAGGGGGATTAGATTTCTTGTTATAACCCTTCGCTCTTTGTTTAATACTCTCCGGTGATTCGCAGGCTGATGAATTCTTTCCTGCACCTAGTTCTAATTAAGACTTCCCGCGTTTATATATGAAATAAGCGGGGTGGTACCTTGAAAGTGGACGGAGTTTTTTCAGGTGGAGGTGTAAAAGCGCTCGCCTTTGTAGGAGCGTTGGAAGTTCTGAATCAGCACGGGTATGAGTATAAGCGGGTAGCAGGAACCTCTGCCGGAGCAATTATGGCATGCTTAATTTCAGCTGGATATTCGGCTGAAGATTTACAGCCGATTCTTACAAAGTTATCTTTTGAAAACCTTATTGACGCTCCTGTTCCCGAGCGCTATTTTCCATTTTCTAAATGGCTGATGCTCTACTTCAGAATGGGTTTATTTAAAGGGAACCGTTTAGAAAAGCTGATTGAAGGATGGCTTGAGGAAAAAGGAGTCCGTACTTTTTCAGATTTACCTAAGGGGAGTTTGAAGGTCGTCTGTTCTGATTTAACACTCGGGAAAATGGTGGTACTTCCGGATGACTTAAAGCTTCTTTATGGAATTGATCCTGCAACTTTCTCTGTAGCTAAAGCAGTAAGGATGAGTGCAGGGCTTCCTTATTTCTTCATGCCTGTCAAGCTTCATGGGAAGAAAGGGAAATCATTAATAGTCGATGGGGGAGTACTTAGCAACTTTCCTATCTGGATATGGGAGAATGAAGAAGGAAAACGAAAACGTCCGATTTTGGGGATGCAATTGAGCGATCCCCCTGACCAGCTTCCTGAAAGAAAAATAAGAAATGCGATACAAATGTTTCATGCGCTTTTTCGGACGATGAAACAAGCTCATGATGCCAGGTACATTTCTCCGGCAACCAGCAGAGATGTAATTTTCATTCCAGTCAAAGATGTAAATACCACTGATTTCTTAATGACCAATGAACAGAAAACGAAGCTGTTGGAATTGGGAAGGACCCATGCGCTGCTTTTTTTAAAAAGATGGAAGCGATAAAAAAATCGAGCACTCCTAGAAGGAGGCTCGATTTTTTCCTTTATTTTTACTTCCTTCAATGACTCGAAGGTGAGGAACGTTTGGGCGTTTGCGCTTTTTTTGATTAAATGGTGAAGGTTTCGCCTGAGCTTTAATTGTTGTACTTTTCTTAATCACAGGCGGTGCTTTATATTTCTGTTTCGACTGTTTTACGGCTTGTTTATATTTCTTCATTTCGTTGCGGCTTCCTAGAGATCCTGTACGGTTTCGAAGGAAAAAAAAGTAAATTGCACCGTACAGCACTGCTGCCATTCCAATTGTCATGATGATCATCTTTAGAAAAGCGGAAGTATCTGTAGTCAACTTGATTCCCACATAGAAAACTGCTAAAGCGATCAGAGCATAAATTACCGGTGTTATCCACTTACGATTCATAATCTATCTTCCCCCCTTCTGGATTAAACCGCCTTAAAGATTACCTTACTATGATGTATACCACATAGCATGGGTGATTCATCATGTCCTGGGCCATTGGAGCTGTTTCTCTATTACTTTGCTCAATCTATGAGAAAAGGCAGTTTGAATAAAGTTTGGAATTAATGATGACGGGATCCTCTCTCTGAGGTCTCTCTCAATCTGTTCAGGCAGAATAAGGAACTTACGTGCGGGATCGCTATTTAAATTGTTTCCTAACATGATGAAAATATTCAATGAATTGATAAGTGTGTGTTTGATTATTCCTCGTTCTTATAAGCTGAGTTCTATTTCAAATCAGCTGTTTAACAAAGATGATGCTCTATAGATTTGGTTTACGTTCAACCGGTGAGTATACTAAACTTTCTACCTCTATTTTACAGTAAAATTGCTGGAATCACTACCCTTTTGCACAGAAAGACAAGCATGAAAATCATTCGACTGGAAATGATAAAAAGCGAGGTGATCATATGGCTGATAAACAAAAAGAACAAAATAAGAAAGAGCCAGCACAGAGTGTGTTATCGAAATCATTACTTATTGGATTTGTGGCAGGGAGCCTTTGGGGTGGTCTGGGAGTCGTAGCGTATTATTTTCATTTTACAGAAGTGTCAGCGGCGTCGTTCGTATTTCGTTCTTTCTGGCAGACTGAATGGACAGGCAGCTTATTAGGAGAAGTATTAGCAGTGTTGGTTGTAGCCATTCTTTCAATAGTTACAGCTCTCATTTATTATATGTTATTTAAATCAAAAAATGGCATGTGGCCAGGGGTAATTTTGGCGGCTGTTCTTTTCTTGCTTATCTTTGTTGTGCTCGATCCTTTATTCCCGGCAATTCCAAGCCTCACTAAACTATCAAGCGATACTTTAGTAACCACAGCATGTCTTTATTTACTGTATGGTGTGTTTATTGGCTATTCCATTTCTTATGAATTTCATCAGTTTAACGAGCCAGCGAATGATTATTCAAATGAATCATAACTATGATAAACTACACTTGTATAACTATTTTTTTAGAGGAATAGGGGGAGGATGATGAAGCGTTTACTGCTCTTGAATGGTCCGAACTTAAATCTGCTTGGGCAGAGAGAGCCAGAAACTTATGGGAGTCAAACGTTGGAGGACATCGTGCAGTTAGTCACAAATACTGCCGAGGAAGCGAACTATGAGCTGACTTCCTATCAATCTAATCATGAAGGAGAGCTAATTGATCAGCTTCAGAATGCGGAAGGAAATGTATCCGGTATCATCTTCAACCCAGCAGCTTATACACATACCAGCGTAGCTATCAGAGATGCGGTGAGTGCTATCTCAGTGCCCGTGATTGAGGTGCATATTTCAAATGTTCACAACAGGGAAGAATTTCGCCGCCATTCACTGATTGCTCCTGCTGCGGCCGGTCAGGTGATCGGTTTTGGAATCGATGGTTATCGGTTAGCTGTTCTAGGTGTTATTAAAAAGATAGAAAGTGAAGGGAGATAAAAGAATGAATAAATTAGAGAAATTACGAAAACTTTTATTAGAGAAAGAACTGGATGGTCTTTTAATTGACAGCAGTAAAAATAGAAGGTACATGTCAGACTTTACGGGTTCTTCAGGGGTTTTGCTGATCACCGCTGATGAAGCACTCATTATCACTGATTTTCGTTACACTGAACAGGCAGCCGAGCAGGCCGTGCAGTTCACTATGGTGGAGCATAAGGTTCCAATGACGGAAGAAATAGCTAACCAGGTGAAAAAACTTGGAATCAATAAACTCGGTTTTGAAAAAAATCATGTTACATATAGTGTTTACGAGCAGTATCAAAGTAAGATCGAGACTGAACTCGTACCCGTTTCAGGTCTTGTAGAAAAATTACGCTTGATTAAGACGGATGAGGAGCTTACTATATTAAAAGATGCTGCCAAAATTGCAGATGATGCTTTTCAGCACATATTAGGGTTTATCAAACCTGGAGTCAAAGAAATTGATGTGTCCAATGAACTGGAATTCTTTATGAGAAAGCAAGGGGCCACTTCTTCAAGCTTTGATATTATTGTGGCTTCCGGTTATCGGTCAGCTCTTCCGCACGGCGTGGCTTCTGAGAAGGAAATTCAATCAGGGGAGCTTGTAACCTTGGACTTTGGTGCTTTATATAAAGGGTATTGTTCGGATATTACGAGAACCGTAGCGGTAGGAGAGATCAGTGATGAACTGCATAAGATTTATCATACCGTTTTAGAAGCTCAGTTAAAGGGCATGGAAGGATTAAAGGCAGGTATAACAGGGGTTGAAGCAGATGCACTAACCCGTGATTATATTGAAGAACAAGGATATGGGCAATATTTTGGTCATTCCACCGGACACGGTGTCGGTTTAGATGTACATGAAGGACCAGGCTTATCATTCAGATCGAATGAAGTGCTTGAACCAGGAATGGTGGTTACTGTGGAACCAGGAATTTATGTTCCTAATGTCGGCGGCTGCCGAATCGAGGATGATGCGGTTATTACCGATGATGGTAATGAACGGCTGAGCTTTTCTAAAAAAGAATTAATCACGCTTTAAGTAAAGGGAGGAAATAGAATGATTTCGGTTAATGATTTCAAGACAGGTCTTACAATAGAGGTAGACAACGATATATGGCAGGTTCTGGACTTCCAGCATGTGAAGCCAGGAAAAGGAGCGGCATTTGTCCGTTCCAAGCTTCGTAATCTACGAAATGGAAACATTCAAGAGAAAACGTTCCGAGGCGGCGAAAAAGTAGAGCGTGCTCATATTGAAAATCGTAAAATGCAATACTTGTATGCTAATGGTGACATGCATGCTTTCATGGATACTGAGACCTATGAGCAGTTGGAACTTCCGACAGCGAATATTAAATCTCAGCTAAACTATATAACAGAAAATATGGAAGTTCATATTCAAACGTATCAGGGAGAAACTATAGGAGTCGAACTTCCGAATAACGTGACATTAAAGGTAACAGAAACCGAACCTGGTATAAAAGGGGATACAGCAAGCGGCGGTACTAAGCCTGCCACCCTAGAAACAGGATTAATTGTTCAAGTTCCATTCTTCATAAACGAAGGAGAAAATCTTCTCATCAATACGAGTGACGGGAAATACGTATCACGAGCATAAATAACCAAAAAAGCTGACCCTTATAAGGGTCAGCTTTTTTTATGGTTTATATTATTTCTATCTCACATATGTATGGGTTTATTCCCTGTAATTTCTCAGGCGGAGTCCTCTCGTTTCCCGCTGCTTTATTGTTACGGATTTTCTTACTCTATAGGGTAAAGATCAGTCATTCCTGCAATCTAAACTGATCTTTCCTATGAGTCGCGAAGGTTTCTGTCTCACCTGACGTCCAAGAAGGAACGGGAATGTTAAAAGCGTAGAAATAATGAATTCTACACTTCTCTTCGTACTTCTCTCTTACGTACCTTCTTTTCATAGACTCCTCTCTTAAACTGTTCTATTTTATATCATTTGATATGTCATAAGTAGAAACCAAGCACATACATATACAGTAAACCAAGTTAAAGGAGTATAAACGAATGAAAGAGATTATCAGGCTGTTTCCTGAACACTTTCAACTTCTCTTAACTAAGAATGTCAATTGGAAGTCTGTCCAGGAACTCCGGCTCCGAGTGCATCAGGCCATTGAGGTGCTAGATGCGCAGGGAATGAAGAGAATCGAAGGTCAGGAGATGTCCCAAAAAGATTTATCCTATGTGCTGAATCAAATCAGCCAGTTCTCACTCTATCGATTTAAGGACGAATTAAAAGAAGGATTTATTACCATTGAAGGCGGCCATAGAATTGGGTTAGCGGGAAAAGCAAATACGGTCGACAACGAGATAGAAACGTTGAAGCATATATCCTTTATGAATATAAGGGTTGCCAGATCAGCACCGGGGCAAGCAGAAAAATTCATTCCTTATCTTTATGATCACGATCAATGGTCGAATACCCTGATTATCGGGCCACCCCATTCTGGTAAGACTACGTTACTCAGAGAAATAACGAAATGGATCGCAACTGACAATCCGCAGAGAAGCGCATCAAAGGTAGCGCTCGTGGACGAACGTTCTGAAATTGCTGCCAGCCTTCAAGGAATACCGCAGCTTGAGGTTGGTGAGCGGACAGATGTTATGGATGCTTGTCCAAAGGCAGAGGGGATGATGATGATGATCCGGTCCATGTCTCCAGAAGTCTTAGTAGTAGATGAAATAGGTGGGATGAAGGACGCGGATGCAGTGAGAGAAGCCATTTTTACCGGAGTTCAAATTATCTGTACGATTCATGGACACAATTTATCCTCAGTCATGAACCGTCCCTCAGCGAAAACTTTAATCGAGGAGCGTATTTTTAATCGGTATATCGTTCTAGAAAGACTGCGGCCAGATAAAATAGGTTCAGCACTCGTTTTGGATGAAATGGGACAAACCATCGCTCATTTGAAAGGGAGGTCTAGTCGTGCAATGGATCGGAGCCATCATCATATTAACCGTAACAACGTGGGCAGGTTTTGATGCAGCTGCCAAATTTAAAAACAGGCCAGGGCATATTAGACAATGGAAAAATGCTCTCCAAATGATAGAGGCCGAGATGGTTTATGGTCAATCTTCACTTAAAGAAGTCTGCGAGAGTATTTCAAAAAACCTCCCGGCACCTATCAAATATTTTTTCTTAAATTTGGTGGAGGACAAACAGCCGTGTGCAGACTTTTCGGTGTTGTGGTCGACCCAGTTAAATAAGCATTGGCCGCAGAATGCTCTAACAAAAAATGTACTTGAAATTATTCAGCAATTTGGAAGTACTCTCGGCCAGCATGACTTAGTCCAGCAGCAAAAGCAAATACAATTAACGCTTCACCACTTGGATCGTGAGTTGAGTGAAGCTATGGAAGTTTGTGAACAGTATCAGCGATTAGCCCGAGGGATCGGGGTGTTGAGCGGTTTGCTGGTGATAATTCTAATTATGTAGAAGGAGGAAGGAACATTGTGCTTGAGGATGCATCCATTTTGTTTCAAATTGCCGGTATCGGAATTATAGTTGCGATGATTCACAGTATTTTAAAGCAAATGGGAAAAGAAGAAATTGCCCAAGTGGTAACATTAACAGGTTTTATCATCGTCCTGTTTATAGTTCTGCACAGGCTGGCAGAGCTTTTTTCTCAAATAAAATCTGTTTTCCTCTATCAAGGATAGCCGCTAATGAATATTATTCAAATTGTTTCTCTTGGGCTGGTTGCAGCATTACTCATCATTTTGTTGAAGGAACAAAAGTCTTCAGCTGCTTTTCTGCTGTTGATCTTCACAGTGATTATTATATTTATGACCATATTGGATCAAGTGAAACATATTTTTACGCTTTTATCTTACATGGCAGAAAAGGCAAATATTGAGCCTGTCTATTTCAAAACCATTTTGAAAATTATCGGCATCGCCTACATTGCAGAATTTGGGGCTCAATTAATTCGAGATGCTGGACTTGGGTCACTTGCTTCGAAAGTTGAACTGGCTGGTAAATTATTCATCTTAATGCTGGCGATCCCTATTTTTACAGCAGTTATCGAAACCATCCTAAACTTTATACCTGGCCACGCGGGATAAGATAGTGAGGTATCTAATGAAATCTATAGCCTTTCTTATCTGTATATGTATTGGAATCCTTTGTTTCCCTTTTCTTGTTTCAGCATCCACTGAAACGAACCCAGCTCCTTCCCTAATGGATCATGTATCTACTCAGGAATTAGAGCAGAGCTGGGATCAATTAAATAGTCAATATGGAGACTACCTCCCAACATTTAACATGAATAATTTCAGGGATTTCATCACTTCCGAAACCCCGTTGGAATCCTCCGACTGGCTTTCAGGAATCACGAAATTTTTCTTTCATGAACTTCTATTAAATGGAAAATTATTAGCATCTTTGCTATTTCTCACTTTGTTCAGTACATTGCTTCAATCCATTCAATCATCGTTTGAAAATACTGTAGTGAGTAAAGTTGCTTACATGATCATCTACCTGGTTCTGCTCACTCTCGCCTTAGAAAGTTTCCACCAAGTAATTAGCTATACGATGGATACTATAGACCGTATGAGCAGCTTCATGATCGGTCTTCTGCCTTTGCTTCTAGGGATCATGGCTTCTTTTAGTCATTTAATGTCCATATCATTTTTTCACCCCATCATTGTAGCTCTTGTTCAATCAAGTGGCTTGCTTGTGAAATATCTTTTAATCCCGTTATTCTCTGCATCTGCCCTTTTACTTATAGTCGGATCGCTAAACAGCTCCTATAAAGTCGATCAACTGGCGGATCTTTTAAGAAAAACCGGGTTAGCAGTAATGGGAATATTTTTGACTATATTTCTTGGGGTGATTTCTGTTCAAGGGACAGTAACAGCTGTGCAGGACGGGGTAACTATGAAAACTGCCAGGTTTGTGACGGGGAATTTCGTTCCAGTAGTCGGCCGCTTATTTACAGACGCCACAGACACCATTCTTGGAGCGTCACTCGTGCTAAAAAACACTCTGGGGATTGCTGGGGTAGTGATTCTTCTTGGAATTGCTATTTTCCCTGCCATAAAGGTCTTTGCTATAGCAATTATCTATAAGCTTGCAGCGGCCCTCCTTCAGCCTCTTGGCGACGGTCCGATCATTCATGCCATGGGTGTCATCAGCCGTCACATCATGTATATCTTTGCAGCACTATTAATGGTTTCTATGATGTTTTTTCTAGTAATCGTAATCATGGTAGCCGCTAGTAACATAACGATGATGGTCCGATAAGGGTGTGAGAGATGAATTTTTTCACTGAATATATTACCCGTATAGTCTTATATTTATTGCTAGCTATGGTATCAGATGCACTACTTCCTTCAGGCACGATGAAGAAATACGCGCGGCTAGTCATGTCTATCCTGCTGCTGCTGATTTTTATCGGCCCTTTACTTCAGATTCTAAAAGTGGATCCTAATCAGATGATCCAACAGGCAGAGAATAAAATGAAGCAGCAAGTGAATGAAGAAGAATTAGATCAAACGATTGAATCTAAGAAAAATGAAATACTTGAGGGACAAGATGCATATAAATTAGAACAGGTTAAACAAGCTTTGTCCCAAGAAATAAAGAAACCATTAAAGAATGAATGGAAGCTAAACCTTAAAGATATAGACATGACTTTCCTAAAGGAACCTTATCAGTTAGACACTCTGGACAAGCTCATTCTTACCTTAGCTCCTGCCCAAGATAAAAATACTGTAGAAGATATTGATATTTCGGTAACTGAAAAATCCAAAAAACCAGATTTAGAGAGCGAAAGTGAGGAAGTGAACAGCTGGCTGCAGAAGCACTTGGATCTTAACCAAGATCAAATTGAAATCCGCTGGGAGGAAGAGGATGAATAAATGGTGGAATAAGCTTTTTAACCCATTGTCTTCTAAGGAAGGGAGAAAAATAAACAAAACAAAATATATTATTGGACTGGGCCTAATTGGTGTACTGCTCATTTTAACAAGCAGTATGTTTAAACCAAATAATGATAAACCTGTCCCTAATAATGCAGCGGTGGAAAGTCAGTCTCAAACAAATGCTGTTCAAGCATCTGAAACGACTAACTCGATAAGCCAGCTGGAATCTGAGTATGAGAAACAATTGAAACCACTTTTAGAAAACATAGAAGGGGTTAGTGATGTGGACATCATGATTAATTTATCGGCAACACAAGAGAAAGTTTACGACAAGAACCTGATCATTGGGAAGCAAACAACAAAAGAAACGGATAAGAATGGAGGGGAAAGAGAGATAGAGGATTATTCTAAAGAAGAGCAACTCGTGCTCGTCCGTCAAGGTGATCGCGAAGTTCCGTTGTTAACAAAAACTGAAAAACCACAAGTCAGCGGAGTCTTCGTTACTGCCAAAGGTGTTGATCAAATGACGGTAAGAGGATGGGTGGTGGAAGCGATTTCCAGAGTCTTAGATGTACCTAGTCACCGTATTTCTGTGCTGCCTAAATAATAAGGAGGGATTTTAATGATAAAAAAACAGACAGTCTGGCTATTAACAATGCTGAGTTTATTAATTGTATTGAGTGTGTATTATATGACCTCGCCTGATAATGGGGAAATGGCATTTATTCAAGATAGTCAATTAACAGATAAGAGTGGAGAAGCACAAGATCAAGGTAACAAAGAAGTTTCAGGAGATGGAACAGTCATTTCACAGCTTTCTCCGGATGAACTATTTGCAGCGATTCGTTTGGACAGGGAAAATGAGCGAGACCAATTAGAGGAGCAGCTTTCAGATATGCTCGCTTCAAGCAACTTTACCACTGAAGAAAAAAATGAAGCTATGACTAAACTTGAAGCTTTACAGGCAACTAAATCTAAAGAATCAATTTTAGAAAACACCATTAAAGCGAGTGCTCCTTATGATGATGTGCTTGTTCGTTCTGATGATGATATTGTCCACGTAACAGTAAAAGCAAATGAACTATCTAAATCTGCAACAAATGAAATTATGAAAATGGTGTCAGATGAATTCGGTCAGACAAGAGTAGATGTGAAGTTCCAGCCTCAAGGATAAAGGATAATAGTAAAAGCCTCTGATCAGTACGCTGATCAGAGGCTTTTTTTGATAATCAGGGAAATAATGAAAGGGAGAAGGGACAGTAATTTGCCTATGTGGAGGAAAAAATGCACCCTCCGAAGCTTGTCTTATGCTGGTAGTTTTACCTGGTCGCTTGCTTTGCCCGGAGGATCTAATGCAATTCTTCGCTTTTACAATTGGAGAGAACTGGAAGCGCTTTTTTGGCGGAAGTTGCAGGTTAGTGTCATTCTGTCGTAGAATGTTAGAAGGAGTGAGCAGTACCAAATCTAAAAGAAATTCTACATAAAGGGGTGCCCAACATGTTAAAGGTACAAGAAATCCGCGAACTAATTAAACTTATTGATCAATCAAACATTGACGAATTCTGCTATGAAACGAATGGAACTAAAGTTTCCATGAAGAAGCAGCAAGGACAGACAGTAGCTGAAGCTCCACAATTAACTCCATCAACTCCTGTTCAGTCTAGTGCTGAGCCAAAACAGGAAGCTGTCCAAGCATCTCAACAGGAGCCTCCAGCTCCAAAACAAGAGGAAGAATCAAAAGAAGACACATCGACCAAGAATTATGATGTGGAAATTACTTCTCCAATGGTCGGGACTTTCTATCAATCTCCATCACCGGATGAAGATATTTATGTTAAGGAAGGCGATCAAGTCCAGCCTGACAGCGTAGTCTGTATTGTGGAAGCAATGAAGCTGTTTAACGAAATAGAAGCGGAAGTTTCTGGGGAAATTGTAGAGATCCTAGTTGAAGACGGTGAGTTAGTCGAATATGGCCAACCACTATTCCGTGTGAAGTCATAACGGGGGGGTGAGGTAGTGATTAAAAAAATATTAATTGCGAATCGAGGAGAAATTGCTGTCCGAGTTATTCGTGCATGTAAAGAAATGGATATAGAAACAGTTGCCATTTATTCTGAAGCAGATAAAGAAGCTCTGCATGTACAACTGGCTGATGAATCCTATTGTGTCGGCCCGACTTTAAGTAAAGACAGCTACTTAAATTACACCAATATCATGAGTTTGGCCACCCTCACGGAAATCGATGCGATTCACCCTGGGTATGGCTTTTTATCCGAAAATGCCGAATTCGCAGAAATGTGCGAGGAGTGCAATATCACTTTTATTGGTCCGTCTTCGTATGCTATTCAAAAGATGGGAACTAAAGACGTGGCTCGTGAAACGATGAGAGCTGCAGGAGTACCGATCGTTCCCGGATCTGAAGGAATTATTGAAAATGAAGAAGCAGGACTTGAAATTGCTGAAAAAATCGGCTATCCAGTAATCATCAAAGCGACAGCAGGCGGGGGCGGAAAAGGCATCCGTGTTGCAAGAGATGAAGAAGATTTAGTCAAAGGCATCCGTGTCACTCAACAGGAAGCTGAAACAGCTTTTGGCAACCCAGGAGTCTATATTGAAAAATTCATTGAAGATTTCCGTCACGTTGAGATTCAAGTGCTTGCTGATAACCATGGTAATGCTGTCCACTTAGGTGAGCGGGACTGCACTATTCAGCGTAGATTACAAAAGTTAATCGAAGAAACACCTTCTCCTGCCATATCTGATGAAATGCGTGAAACGATGGGTGATGCAGCGGTCAAAGCAGCATTGGCTGTAAATTATTCAGGAGCAGGAACAGTTGAGTTTATCTTTGATAAAGAAGAAAACACGTTTTACTTTATGGAGATGAACACTCGAATTCAAGTAGAACACCCCGTTACGGAACTCGTAACTGGAGTCGATTTGATTAAAGAACAAATTTTAATTGCTGATAATGAAAAACTTTCTTTTAAACAAGAGGAAATTGAATTTGAAGGCTGGGCGATGGAATGCCGCATTAATGCTGAAGATCCTTTTAAGAACTTCCTTCCTTCTGCTGGTCGTATAGAAATGTATCTTCCACCCGGCGGATTTGGGGTAAGGGTAGATTCCGCAGCTTATCCTGGGTATATGATTCCTCCATATTACGATTCCATGGTGGCGAAATTAATCACGTATGGCAGAGACCGTAATGAGGCGATCAAACGGATGAAACGCGCACTCGATGAATTTGTTATCGAAGGAGTGCATACCACTATTCCTTTCCATCAGCGAATGATGGAGCATGAAGTTTTTGTTGGTGGAGACTTTAATACAAAATTTTTGGAGAAATATACTATAATGAAAGACGAAGATTAAAGGAGTGGTCAAATGACTGAAAAGCAATTGTTAAACGTGACAGATGGTTCAACGCTTGGCAATGTAGAGATAGCTCCTGAAGTAATTGAAGTAATCGCCGGGATCGCCGTGTCGGAAGTTGCTGGTGTAGCATCTATGAGAGGTAACTTTGCTTCCGGTGTTGTGGAACGATTGGGAAAGAAAAATCACGGTAAGGGTGTAAAAGTAGAATTGACAGAAGAGGGTATACTGATCGATGCCTTTGTGGTGATGGAGTATGGAATTTCCATTCCAGACACAGCGAAGAAAATTCAAGATAATACAAGGCAAGCCCTGAAGAACATGACAGCATTAGAAATTAAAGAAATCAATGTTCATATTGTCGGGGTTCAAATGGAAGTAAGAGAAGAAGAGTTTGAGAGCGAAGAGCTTTAAAATTCAGGCCAGCGGGGTAATCCCTTCTGGTCTTTCTTTGTTATTCCGTCAATGTGAGGTTTAACATTATGGAAGTAACCAGATCTCGCTTCATGTCCCCCAAACCAGATCCTGTTTGGGCATCCTTTTGACCTTGATTAGCTTGGCGATGCTGAGGATCCAGTGGCGCTTGGCTATAGTTGCAGCGCAGTGGACATGCTTGACTCCTTTTGGGTCTGCAGAAGATGAAAAGAAAAGGATTAAGGAAGTGTCATAGCTTTTCATCAAGTAAAATGTTATTATTCTAACGGATATGAACGAAAAGGAGAATAAGATATGAAACGACGATTAGCACGTGAGAAAGCTTTTCAAGCTTTATTTCAAATAGACAACAGCGAAATTGATGTAGAAGAGGCGATCGAGCATGTAGTGGAAGATTCTGTACACGATGCTTTTCTTGAGCAGCTCGTGCATGGAGTAACAAGCCGCCAGGAAGAATTAGACGAGTGGATTGGCAGTCATTTGGTTAACTGGAGCTTTTCCCGTTTGCCGAAAGTAGAAAAAACAGCCTTACGTATGGCTGCATATGAAATAAAATTCGCCGACGATGTTCCTTCTCAAGTTGCTATTAATGAAGCGGTAGAATTGGCTAAGACCTTTGGGGAAGAGGAATCCGGTAAATTTGTTAACGGGGTTTTATCTAAAATGGTTTAACCTCCTTTGGTTATATGAGAGGAGGAAAGTTAGTGATTGCAGCTTTGCTTGATTGCAAGCTTATACTTTTGAAAAGATAAACGGTTATCGAAAATAAGGAGATTTTATTGTGAATGATCGATATTTAACGGTAACAGCGTTAACTAAGTATATAAAAAGAAAACTATCAGGTGATCCTCATTTAAAAGAAGTCTGGCTTAGAGGGGAAATCTCGAACTTTAAGCACCACAGCCGGGGGCATATGTATATGTCATTGAAAGACAGCGGAGCACGTATTCAATCCGTTATGTTTGCTGGTAATAATAAAAGTCTGAAGTTCAGACCGGAAAACGGAATGAATGTATTAATCCGTGGAGAAATTAATGTTTATGAGCCGATGGGTCAATATCAGCTCTACATACAGGAAATGCAGCCTGATGGAATTGGAGATTTGCACCTTGCTTTTGAACAATTGAAAGAAAAGCTTGAGAAAGAAGGTTTATTCAAGCTGGAACATAAGAAGACTATCCCTCCTTACCCGAAGCACATTGGGGTCATTACTTCTCCAACTGGAGCTGCTGTTCGGGATATTATTACCACCATTTCCCGAAGGTATCCGATTGTTCCTCTTACGATTCTTCCCGTACTTGTTCAGGGAGAGCGGACAGCTCAGTCAGTATCCAAAGCCATACAATATGCAAACGAACAATTAGATTGTGATTTGTTAATTGTTGGAAGAGGTGGTGGATCTATTGAAGATCTTTGGGGGTTTAATGAGGAGAGAGTGGCAAGGAGTATCTTCCAGTCGAATATACCGATTATTTCAGCTGTAGGACATGAAACTGATACTACCATAAGCGATTTCGTTTCTGATGTACGAGCAGCAACCCCTACAGGTGCTGGGGAATTGGCCGTTCCTTCAATTGTAGAGTTAGCTGAAAAAATTCAGTCTTTTAATGCCCGGCTGCAAAGAGCTATGGATGCTAGGAAATCGGATGCCGAACAGCATCTTACTCGTTTGAGGAAATCCTATGCTTTTAAATATCCAGTTCAATTATTGCAGCAAAAAGAACAGGATTTGGATAGGACGCTCGAGCAGCTGTCTAAACAAATGAAGACTCTTTATCGCTATAAAGAGGATCAGCTGATTCAGTTGCAAAAAAGGCTAATGCAGAAGCACCCGGAAGCACAAGTGAAAGAAAATAAAACCCAGCTACAGAGCAATACAAAACAGCTTCACTTAAATTTTCAGCATCAGCTTGAGAGAAAGCAAGAAAGATTTCGATTCAGTTTAGATAAACTTACTCTGTTAAATCCATTAGATATTATGAAAAGGGGCTACGCCATTCCATTTTCGGAGAATGGTAATGTAATTAAAGACGCTAAAAAGGTCCATAAAGGGTCGCCCCTCTCATTGAAAATGCATAATGGCCGTTTGCACTGCCGAGTTGAGGAAATAGAGGAGGATGAATATGGCGGAGAGTAAAGAAGAAGTAAGCTTTGAAGAAGCAATGAAAAACTTGGAAGAATTGGTTGAAAAGCTTGAAGCAGGAGACGTACCGTTGGAGAAAGCAATTCAGTATTACCAGGAAGGGATGAAGCTTTCAAAGATTTGTAATGAAAAGCTTGTCCATGTAGAAGGTCAAATGCAAAAAATTATGAATGAACATGGTGAATTTGAACCTTTTAGTGTCCAGGAGGAAGAATAGTGGAGTCATTACCGGATTATTTCTCTCAACAAAAGCTCTATATCAACGATAAATTAATTCAGTATGTGTATGAATATACTGATCCTGGACGATTACAGGATGCTATGCTTTATTCCATCGAAGCAGGAGGAAAGAGGCTTCGTCCGATTCTTCTGATTTCCACAGCAGAAGCTTTTGGGGCGGAGGAAAAGCGAACGCTTGCGGCAGCCTGTGCATTAGAAATGATTCATACTTATTCTCTTATTCATGATGATTTGCCGTCCATGGATAATGACGATTTAAGACGTGGAAAACCCACGAATCATATTCAGTTTGATGAAGCGACGGCAACATTGGCGGGAGATGCGCTTCTAACTTTAAGCTTTCAGGTAATATCTGAGGATCCGAATTTGGAAGATGGAGAAAAAGTTTATCTCCTTCGCGAGCTTGCTTCCGCCAGTGGAGCTCGGGGTATGGTGGCAGGGCAAATGCACGACATGCAGAGTGAGGATCGGCATATTCCCCTCCACGAACTTGAAACGATTCATAAGAATAAAACCGGAAAACTGATCAGGTTTGCTATTTTAGCCGGTGCTTATCTAGGAAATGCATCAGAGGAAAGCAAGGATCAAATGAAAGTGATGGGGGATGCCCTGGGGCTCATCTTCCAAATTCAGGATGATATCCTCGATGTGACTGGAGATGCTGATGTACTAGGTAAACCTACAGGCAGTGACGAATATAATTTGAAAAGTACGTACCCTAAACTTCTCGGCCTTGATGGTGCCATTCAGCAGAAAGCAAATTATGTTGAATCAGCTCAAAACGCTCTTCGATCCGCAGGAGTAGATGGCACCATTCTTTCTGAACTGATTCACTACTTGAGCTCGAGGGATCGCTGAACAATCATTATTCATTGTGGAACAATAGTGAGTATGATATATTAGGATTACAGAAGGAATGGTGCAGTATCCTAGTCGGCCCTCCGTACCTGAAGGCGGGCCTAAAAATCCGCCGAAGGGCACATCGATGAAGTTCCTTGTGTTGGCTTGAGGCGCCCAGCCTTGGGTCGATGCTGGGAGTTAAGGTTGCAGGGCGATCCACAAAGGCATGTGGGCGTTGACCCTGCTTCCGCGGAGGCCCATTCTTGTAAGAGAATCTGAGCCAGAGTCTCTTATGAAATGGGGTATGAACCTGCTTCACATGGAGTAACGTCTATGTGGGCAGCGTAGCCTGCCTTGAGTGGTCCTGAGGGGATTACAGTCATGTGAACATCTTCCAACTTCAGATGGCCAATGAAGTGGAGATGCTGTAACTGTATGAAATCTGAACTGCAAAAGAGGCTAAGGTACGGTTAAAGGCTGTCGGGGAAAGCCCCTAGGCTGTTCGGTTATGGACATGAACCAAGAATTATAGTGCGGACTAAGTGGCAATCTAGTCCAGTTTTACGGAAACGTAGCTGAGTCGGATTTAAAGGGGAACCGCCAGAGTGGTGACACTCGGTATCCGGCTGGGAAAACCTACTAGACCTAAGCCGCAATTTTTACTTGGTTCATGACCATTCCTTTCGCTACATATGAAATTAATTTATAAGAAATATAGAGGTTGAGAATGGACAATAAATTTAAAAAATCCTTAAAATTTAGCTTAAGTATTGCCGTTATCACTTTTGTGTTAGCGGCTATTTTTTCAGTTATATCTTCTTCCGTGCTTAGCGGAGTCATTTGGGTGATCGGTTTAATTATCGTTTTTATTATCGTATTTATCGGAGTAGTGTTTGATATGCTTGGGATAGCTGCGACGGCTGCTAAAGAGTCACCCTTTCACGCCATGGCTTCTGAGAAAGTTACAGGGGCAAAGCAGGCAATAGCTATTGTAAGAAACGCAGACCGCTTTGCAAGTTTCTGTAACGACGTTATAGGGGATATATCTGGTATAGTGAGCGGGACAGCATCTGCCGTAGTTGTTCTGCAGTTAGTGAATGCAATAGGATCCCACGATGGATCCAAAATTCAAATTATTATTTCTGTTGCTTTAACCAGTGTGGTAGCCGCCTTAACTGTAGGTGGCAAAGCACTTGGCAAGTTTTTTGCGATTAACTCTTCCACCAAGATTATTTTTTTTGCGGCAAAAGTGATAGCATGGATGGAACAGAAGTTTAAAATAAATATCGTTACAGCTTCAGAGAAATCCACAAAAAAAACAAGATAACTACAAGGGGGTCCTTTAATGGATCTGTACAAGGTTAAAGACCCTTCATTTTTGAAGGAAATGTCATCCAGTCAACTAGAAGAACTCGCTAAGGATGTAAGGAAGTTCTTAATTGAGAATCTATCCACCACAGGCGGCCATTTAGGAGCCAATTTAGGAGTAGTGGAGCTTACTTTAGCTCTTCACAAAGTGTTTAAAAGCCCTGATGATCGATTTTTATTTGATGTCGGCCATCAGTCCTACATTCATAAAATCCTTACGGGAAGAGCCGGTCAGTTTGATACATTACGAAAGTATCAAGGATTGTGCGGTTTTCCAAAAAGAAATGAAAGCGAACACGATATTTGGGAAACCGGCCATAGTTCTACTTCTCTTTCCGCGGCAATGGGTATGGCCATCGCACGGGATTTAAAGAATGAAGACCATTCTATCGTACCGATTATTGGTGACGGTGCGCTTACAGGCGGTATGGCTTTAGAAGCTCTAAATCATATTGGACATGAGAAAAAGAATGTAACCGTTATCCTGAATGATAACGAAATGTCTATTGCTAAAAATGTGGGTGCCTTGCATGGGGCGCTTGGACGTATGCGCAGTGCTGGGAAGTATAACCGGGCGAAAGATGATCTGGAATGGCTTTTGAAAAAAATCCCTGCTGTTGGAGGCAAGTTAGCTCAGGCAGCTGAACGATTGAAGGACAGTATGAAATATTTTGTTGTCCCTGGTATGTTTTTTGAAGAGCTGGGTTTTACGTATTATGGTCCAGTAGATGGTCATGATTTTAATGATCTGTTTGAGAACTTGAATTACGCTAAGAAAACGAACGGACCAGTGATCGTCCACGTAATGACCCAGAAGGGAAAGGGATATCATCCTGCTGAGACCGATAAGAAGGATAAATGGCATGGTGTTGGCCCTTATAAGATCGAATCCGGGGAGAAGATTAAGCCCGTAGATGCCCCTCCTGCCTGGAGTTCCGTGATTAGTGAGACTCTGAGGAAAGAAGCAAGAAAGGATAAACGAATCGTTGCCATCACCCCAGCCATGATATTGGGATCTAAATTAGAAAAATTTGGTGAAGAGTTTCCTGACCGATTATTTGACGTCGGTATCGCTGAGCAGCACGCAACGACCGTATCTGCCGGCTTAGCTACACAAGGAATGAAACCATTTTTGGCTATTTACTCCACCTTTTTGCAGCGGGGTTATGATCAAGTCATACACGACGTAGCAAGGCAGAATTTAAACGTAGTGTTCGGTATTGACCGTGCCGGTTTGGTAGGTGCTGATGGAGAAACTCATCAAGGGGTATTTGATATCGCCTTTTTAAGATCAGTACCCAATATGATTATAAGTATGCCAAAAGATGAAAATGAAGCTCAGCATTTAGTACACACAGCAATGAATTATGATGATGGTCCATTCGCTGTACGTTATCCGAGAGGAAACGGTAAAGGGATACCCATGGATGAGGAGCTTGACTCTCTCCCTATAGGCAGCTGGGAAGTCATCGAAGAAGGCACAGACGGAGTAATACTGACGTTTGGTACTACGGTTGATATGGCACTTCAAGCCAGCAAGCAAATGAAGCAGGAAGGGAAATCCATTCGAGTAGTGAATGCACGTTTTCTTAAACCTATGGATGAAGCTATG
Organism: uncultured Bacillaceae bacterium; assembly: GCA_963739045.1. GTDB lineage: Bacteria > Bacillota > Bacilli > Bacillales > Halobacillaceae > Halobacillus_B. The sequence goes on from CAVTYY010000004.1 coordinate 994,451, forward strand.
CTGCATGACATCATGAAAGAACAACTGCCGATATTAACTATTGAAGAAGCAGTCCTTAGTGGAGGGTTTGGTTCCAGTGTTCTGGAGTTTGCTGAAGAACACAACTACACTTTACAATATATGAAAAGAATGGGGATCCCTGACCATTTTATCGAGCATGGCAGTGTACCTGAACTTTGGGAAGAAATCGGTTTGACCACTGAAGCGGTCATTCGAAACCTAAAAGAAATGATTCCGGATAAACAGCAGAGGGCATAAGAAAATGGGAAAAAAAATCAGGCTTGATTTATTATTAGTTGAAAAAGGATATATTGAAACACGTGAAAAAGCTAAGCGGACCATTATGGCCGGTCTTGTTTTCGTCGACCAGGCTCGCATTGATAAACCTGGTCAAAAAGTCGATGAAGATAAAGAGATTGTGGTAAAAGGGAAGGCCATTCCGTATGTCAGCAGAGGCGGTTTAAAACTCGAAAAAGCTATTAAGGAATTCTCCATAGACCTGGCAGGAAAAGTCATGATAGACATCGGTTCTTCGACGGGTGGATTTACTGATTGTGCGCTGCAGCATGGAGCAGCGCTCAGTTATGCCATCGATGTCGGATACAATCAACTCGATTGGAAATTAAGAAATCATCCGCAGGTGGTTGTTATGGAACGGACTAATTTTCGTTATGTGACGGAAGATGACCTCGCTCATGGTAAACCTCAATTTGCTTCGATTGATGTGTCGTTCATTTCTTTGCGTATTATCCTTCCAGTACTCGCCAATCTTATGGCAGAAGGTGGAGAAGTGGTAGCTTTAATCAAACCGCAATTTGAAGCTGGAAGGGAACAAGTAGGAAAAAAGGGAATTATCCGAGATGCTAAGATCCACGCTCAAGTTGTGGACAATATTTTGAATTTCGCATTAGCACATGGGTATTCTATCTATGGACTTACTTTTTCTCCTATAACGGGAGGAGATGGGAATATCGAATTCCTCGTCCATCTGAAGATCGCGGAAGAACAAGAAGGAAAGCTTATAAATGATGTGAAAACGGAAAGTGTCGTCGAGCAAGCCCATCAAGCACACAGTAAACGTTCATAAAAAAGTTAGACAGGGCTGAAAATAGCCCTTTTCTTAGGTCTTTTTTTAGAGAGTAAGTATTTTGAATTCGTTTTCCGTATTGAAATGCTCACACAGTATTTCTGCAGCTTACTCTGTTTAGACCTCTGCTTTGGAATGGAGGATAGCAATGAATAAAGGTCAGCGACATATAAAAATTAGAGAACTTATTACTAACGACGACATTGAAACGCAGGATGAGCTGGTCGGCAGACTCAAAGGGATGGGATATAATGTAACTCAGGCAACAGTATCCCGGGATATAAAAGAGCTGCACTTAGTTAAAGTGCCCATGATGGATGGAAGATATAAATACAGTCTGCCTGCAGATCAGCGTTTTAATCCATTTGAGAAGTTAAAAAGGCTGATGATGGATGCCTTTGTCAGCATTGATCGAGCTGGACATTTTATTATTTTAAAAACACTGCCGGGCAATGCTAACGCTGTAGGGGCACTTATTGATAATCTGGATTGGGAAGAAATTATGGGAACCATTTGCGGCGATGACACCTGCCTTATTATCTGCCGCAGTAAGGACCAGACGGAAACGATCAGTGAGCAATTGTTAAATATGTTATAACCGAGGTGGATTGTTTCATGTTAACAGAATTATCTATACGCGATTTTGCTATCATCGACCAAGTTTCCATAACCTTTAAAGAGGGTCTGACGGTACTGACCGGAGAGACCGGGGCAGGAAAGTCAATTATTATTGATGCCATTCATTTGCTCTCTGGTGGACGCGGATCGGTTGAATTTGTTCGTCATGGAATGAAAAAAGCTGAAATTGAAGGATTATTCACAGTAGATGCCAGCCACCCTATCTTCAAACGGGGAGAGCAGTTTGGGGTTGAGATTGGCGAAGATGGAATGGTCGTACTCCAGAGAACAATAACCCATCAAGGAAAAAGTATCTGCCGCGTGAATGGAAAATTGGTTACTTTGGGTATATTAAAGGAATTTGGTCAAACATTAATTGACATCCATAGTCAGCATGAAACCCAGTCATTAATGGATCCTGACCGTCACATTGAATTGCTTGATCTTTTTGCAAGCCGGGAATTAACCCCATCTATGGAAGAATATCAGTCTGTATTCGAGAAGTACCAAATGTTAAAAAGACGACACAAAGAATTAAGTGAAAATGAGCAGGAAATGGCTCAGAGGCTGGATTTATTGGAATTTCAGCTGAATGAACTTCAAGAATCAGAGTTAGTTCCAAACGAAGATGATGAACTGACAGATGAACGTAGTAAACTGCTGAATTACGAAAAAATATATCAAGGGATTCACGACGCTTATAATTCTCTGTATGGGGAGCAAAAAGGTTTAGATTGGTTAAGTCATGCTATGACTTCTCTTGAGAGTGCCTCCGATTTCGATAATCAATTAGCAAAAATGACAGAAGAATTGACGAATTCCTATTATTTGATTGAAGAGATGACGTTCCAATTAAGCAGTCAAATGGCAGAGCTGGAGTTTGATCCGGAACGGCTTAATCAAATTGAAGCCCGTCTGAATGAATTGAACCGATTGAAGAAAAAATATGGGCAGAGCGTCGAAAGTATGCTGGAATATGCTTCCCGAATTGAAGAAGAAATCGATGAAATTAAAAATAAAGATTCTCATTTGCACAGGCTTGAACAGCAAATTAATGAATTGGGTCAGGACGCCGTGCTGGAAGCGAAAAACATTCATGATATCCGTGAATCCGTTTCTAAAACGCTTTCTTCGTATATACAAGACGAATTAAAGGATCTGTACTTAGAAAAAGCAGCTTTCGCAGTCGATATTCAAAAAAGAGAAGGCGGGCAGGCAGATCCATTATTTGAAGGAAAACACGTGCGGCTTCAAAAAAATGGATTTGACTTGGTTAAGTTTCTTATTACGACGAACCCGGGGGAACCTTTAAAGGAAATACATAAGGTGGCTTCAGGTGGAGAACTTTCAAGAATTATGCTGGCATTGAAACGTATTTTTTCAAGGCATCAAGGTGTGACCAGTGTAATTTTTGATGAAGTAGATACAGGAGTCAGCGGACGAGTTGCCCAGGCGATTGCTGAAAAGATTTATGGGATTTCTAAAGGATCTCAAGTTCTGTGTATTTCACACTTGCCGCAGGTAGCCGCTATGGCGGATACTCATATAAGAATTGAAAAGCATGTAAATGACGACAGAACTTCTACCCTTGCGAAGGAATTATCCCATGAAGAAAAAGCTGATGAAATTTCTAGAATGATTACTGGAGCTGAATTAACAGATACTACCTTAGAACATGCAAAAGAGCTCTTAACTTTAGCTTCCCGGCATAAAGCATAATCAGCAAAGCACATGAAAATGTTCATGTGCTTTTTGTTAGTTTATGGGTGAAGAACTTGCTGCTAATGCCACTATACACGTTTTCTTATGGTGAATGTTTCAAGGGAAGGGAATCGGTACTATATTTACTCAGATTATGCTCGTTTAAAAAAGTCCTTCTACGACCACATTATAAGTAAGCCATTTAGTTGGTCAGGAGTAAGAAGGAGTGTTGAACCCATGAAAAAGCATGAGAAAATGAAATATATTTGTGGTTCTATCCTCCTGCTGTTGATGCTCGTTTTGCCTTTATTCACCCCCATAAAGAATTATTTATCCATTCCAACGGAGTTAAAAGTAAGTGCATCGGATTCTGTGGAAGCGGCACCTGTGTTCAAAGGTGAAGGTGAAGCAAGGACTGCTTTCTCATCAGATGATCTAAAGGGTTCCAGCCAAGTCTTTTATGAATTTGCTGGCATTCCTTTAAAAAAGACCGATATAAAGACGATGAGAGATATTCAGTTAATACCGGGCGGTCAATCTGTTGGCGTTGAACTGCATACGAAAGGTGTGCTGGTGGTTGGGCACCATCTCGTTGATAGCAGGAAAGAGGAGCAGGCTTCACCAGGAGAGAAAGCGAATGTGCAAATTGGAGATATTTTATTAAAAGGTAATGGCAAGGAATTAAATAGTATGGAGGACCTTTCTTCCATTGTAAAAGAAGCGGGAAAACAAGGGAAAGCCATCAAGCTTACGATTAAAAGAGGAGAAGAAATTCTAACTTCTTCTCTAAACCCCACGTTTAATAAGCAGGAAAATGAATACCAAATTGGTCTTTATATTCGTGATTCAGCTGCAGGCATAGGAACGATGACTTTTTATGACCCTGATAGCGGTAAGTATGGAGCATTAGGACACGTCATTGCCGATATGGATACAAGAAAACCAATCGAAATCCATAAAGGCACGATTTTAAAATCACACGTTACGGCCATAGAAAAGGGCAGCGAAGGGCTTCCAGGAGAGAAGAAAGCGAATTTCTCCATTCATGATGATCGGCTGGGAAATATTACAAAGAATACTCCATTTGGGATATTCGGCAATTTAGACGGTGATATTGCCAATACTGAATATCCAAAAGGATTACCAGTAGGATATTCAGATCAAGTCAAAGAAGGACCTGCAAAGATTTTGACCGTATTAGACGGTGACAAGCTACAGGAATTTGATATTGAAATTGTGAGTAATATGCCGAAAAAGACCCCTGTCACTAAAGGTATGATTATAAAAATCACTGATCCAGAGTTATTGCAGAAAACGGGCGGTATTGTCCAAGGGATGAGTGGAAGTCCTATTATACAGGATGGACATATTATCGGAGCAGTTACTCATGTGTTTGTCAATGACCCAACAAGTGGCTATGGAGTTCATATTGAATGGATGCTGCATGAAGCGGGGATCAATATTTATCAGGAACAAGCTAAAAAGGCAGGATAATAAGAAATTTTATCAGTAACCCGAACTATAATGGTTCGGGTTTTCTGTTTTTTAGTCTTAACTTGTATTCGACGTCTCACGAAATTCTGAAAAACAGTAACTAATTCGACAAAAATCGACAAATGAAGTATTTTAAATGTAGTATTTTATCGAATATAAGCGAATTTGAAAGCATATTGAAGCATTTGTGAGAAAACCTTATATATTTTTATTTTATTTGTTATAATAAAAAAGGGATAAAACATCTCATGTCGAATATGTAACTAAGCACATTAAGAGGACAATTTCCTAAGGAGGAAGATTGAATGGAAAAGATTCAGGTTTGTTTAGCAGATGATAATCGTGAGCTGGTGAAGCTTCTTGAGGAATATTTCGCAGATACACGCGATATTGACGTTGTAGGCGTTTCTTATAATGGTAAAGAATGCTTGGAACAGATTCAAAATAAACAGCCGGATGTCTTAATTTTAGATATCATTATGCCACACTTAGATGGACTGGCGGTTTTAAGTAAACTAAAAGAAATGGACAAGCATCCAGACGTTATCATGTTAACGGCATTTGGTCAGGAAGAAGTGACGAAAAAAGCTGTCGATCTCGGAGCCGCTTATTTTATGATGAAACCATTTGATCTGGACCATTTAGCTGAACAGGTCCGACAGATTAAACATTCTGGTGATCCGATTAATCGCGCCCTTGGCAGCAGCTATTCCTCTGCAAAAACCAAAAAACCTGACCTGGATACTAGTATTACCCATATTATTCATGAAGTCGGTGTACCTGCCCACATTAAAGGATACTTATATCTGCGGGAAGCCATTACTATGGTGTACAACGACCTTGAACTGCTTGGTTCGATTACGAAAGTCCTCTATCCGGATATTGCTACAAAATTTAATACAACGGCCTCTCGAGTAGAACGTGCCATTCGACATGCCATAGAAGTTGCCTGGAACCGTGGGAATATTGATGCGATTTCTTCCTTATTCGGCTACACGATTTCAAATACAAAAGCTAAACCGACGAACAGTGAATTCATTGCGATGGTTGCTGATCGTTTACGTCTGGAGCATAAAGCTTCCTAATATAGAATTCAGGAAATACACTTCTTTTCTTATGCGATTACTTCGCATGAGAGGAGAGGTGTTTTATTTGTGTCTTTTCGATATGGAACAATGAACTGGAAGAAAGAATTATTTATTCATCCCTCTGGGTTCAATTCTCTCTATGATTTGTGGTACAATTCTTAATTATTAATCACTTTAGTGAAGTTATGAGGAGTTGTACATATGAAGGTAGTCAAATTTGGCGGAAGCTCAGTGGCAGATGCTACTCAAATTAAAAAAATTACGAATATTATCGAAGCAGATAAGAAAAGAAAAGTCATCGTAGTTTCAGCTCCAGGAAAAAGATTTCCAGATGACACCAAAACGACTGATTTATTAATTCGCTTAGGTGAATTAATACAGAAACAGGAAAGCCATACGGCCATCTATAATCAGATTATCGAACGATTTTCTTCGATGGTAGAGAACTTAGGATTACAAGAAGATGTTCTTAGTGAAATCAAGTTTAATTTAGAGGAAGCGATAAATAAGATTACCGCACAAGAAGATAATGGAATGGATACACTGAAAGCATGTGGTGAAGATGGAACTGCACATGTGTTAAGCGCCTACCTTCAAAACCAGGGCCATGCTTCTTCTTACGTGAATCCAAAGCAGGCGGGCATTTTAGTGAGCGAACAGCCCGGAGGAGCCCTTGTGCTAAATGAGAGCTTTGAGAAACTGTATCAACTGCGGGAACGTGAGGAAATCCTTGTCATTCCTGGCTTTTTTGGTTACACACCTGAAGGGAAACTGGTGACTTTTTCTCGAGGCGGTTCAGATATTTCCGGTTCTATAGTTGCAGCTGGTTTAAAAGCAGAGTTATATGAGAACTTTACCGATGTGGACTCGGTGTTTTGCGTAAATCCAGCCATTGTTTCTCAACCTAAGCAACTAACTTCTCTTACCTATCGAGAAATGCGTGAATTATCCTATGCGGGATTTTCTGTTTTTCATGACGAAGCATTAATTCCAGCATTTAAAAATAAAATTCCCGTTTGTATCAAAAATACAAATAATCCCGACGCAAATGGTACAATGATTGTTTCTGAACGTGCAGAGGGAAACGACCACGTGGTAGGGATTGCCAGTGATACCGGATTCCTTAACTTGTATGTAAGTAAATATTTGATGAACAGAGAGATTGGATTTGGACGCAAGCTTCTGCAGATCCTCGAGGATGAAGAAATTTCCTTCGAGCACGCTCCATCGGGAATCGATGACATGTCAGTGATTATTCGTGATCATCAATTACCAGAAGATAAAGAAGCAATGGTCATTGACCGAATTAAGAGGGAACTTAAAGTGGATATGTTGGATATTGAGCGTAACATGGCGATGATTATGTTAGTTGGCGAAGGGATGAATCAAACGGTTGGAATAGCAAGCAAAGCAGCTGCAGCCTTTCGTGATGCCAATGTAAACATCGAAATGATTAACCAGGGTTCTTCAGAAGTATCCATGATGTTCGGGGTTAAGTCTGATCAGCTCTCAACCGCTGTCCAATCCCTTTACAAAGCATTTTTTGAGGAAGGTTAATGCATACATTTATTGTAGATAAAGATATTGCAGATTCTGTTCCTAAAAGGTGATATAGGCTATTCTACGGCAAAAAAAGCGAAGTCCCTTATTTAGGGATCTTCGCTTTTTTTTGCTTATAAAGGATTGATTTTAATCCCTGAAGGGTGCTGACGTTTGCTTCTAAGGATCTTGTCAGCAGCTTATGAAACAGTTCAGCTGTCATCATTGCGTCATTCAAGGCATGATGACGTTCCTTCTTTTGAATTTGAAAATGCTTTAGTAAAGGGTCCAGCTGGTATCTTACGGAAGGGACTAACCATTGGGCCATCGTCTGTGAGTCGATTACGACTGGTTTGTATTCTGGTAATTTCCACCGCTTCAGCATCGCTTGCAAAAAGCGCATGTCAAACTTTGCAGGGTGAGCTACCAAGACACTACCTTCACTAAATTCCAGGAATTCACGAAATCCTTCAAAGAAGGGGCTGGCATTACTTAACTGCTCACGAGTAAGACCAGTAAGCTTTAGAGTCTGACGGTTCACGTATCGAATAGGATTAATTAACTGATGAAACGTTTTCCTATGACAGGAATCTAAACCATGAATGCGAATCGCTCCAATCGAAATGATTTCATGCCCTATCTCCGGGATAAATCCGGTTGTTTCTAAATCGAATATTGTGTAATCCAATTCTTCCAACGGCTGATCAAGCACATCTCTGCGGCTGGAGGTGTTTTCTCCGTGTTTTTTAAGCAGTTCTTCCAGCTTTTGATACGAATACCACTTTAAATAGGGTTTAATTTTGAAATAGTACATAGGTTTTTCAAAAAATATATACTTTAGAATTTGTAAGTCAGTCGGTATCATTAAACCACCCGATTTCGATTATAGCTTAGTTCTAGTACCTGCTGCAGGCGTTTGGCTATAATTAGGGCTTCGCGCAGAGATCGGCGCTCATCTTTCTTTATTTGTGTAAGTTTAAGATCATTGGATAAAGGTTCGCCTTGTTCCAGCTGCCTTAAATTTTCTTTTAACCGGAAGAGCATTAATCTATGGAGCGCCAGTTTGGCATTTTCCACGTCTCTTGGATGGAATCGTTCTTGTTCTTCCAGTGACTTTAAGCGGTTAATCGTATTGATGTCTTCCACCCCGTATTTCATACTGTAAATCCGGATGGCATTCACGATTTGCATAATAGCTGATTTTTTAATATTAAGGGTCCGTTTCTTACCTGCTCCAGATATTCGTCCGAAAGGCTGAACGGGAACCCTGAATCTCAAGGTATCTTTCATTAATAGCTGATGCAGGCTGAGGGAGCGTTTTACCCGGGCAGTGACAAATTTTTTCAGTTCATATGCAAGAGAATAATCACCAAATATCGGCCGGAAATCCATGAATATGGTGAAATCACGGATTTCTTCCGCGTCCATCTTCTCAATCCATTGGTTTACGCTTCTCTCCCAATCACCTGTCTGTTTACGCCATTTATCTTCCTTTGCCATAATTCCGCCTTTACAGTAGGGGTAACCGCACTCGTTCAGCATGGCATTAATCTTTTGGGAGAAGAGCAGGAAATAGTCATCAATCTGTTTTTTATTTTGGGAATGGTCATAATTAGATAATATCATTCCGTTATCCTGGTCCGTGGAGAAGGACTGTTCTTTTCTTCCTTCACTGCCCATAACTAAAAAGCAGTAATTAACGGGAGGTGCTCCATGACCTTCCTGAATCATTTCATCTTCGGCAATCTGAACTACTTGCTTGTGAATGCGATCATTGTAATTTGTCATTAGTTCAGCAATATCGTAGGCAAACATACCCTCATGAATTAAGCTTTCCACGAACTGGTGAAATCTGCGGTTATAAATCGGTGACAATTGTTGAATCTCTTCGATCGATGCCGCATTAGAGATTCTATAAGTTAAATCAAAATAGACCGAATTCTTAATTGTGAAAAAGGAGGACTGCCTTAAAATCCCGACAATTTTGTCTTTATGCAGGACTGGAATAATCTCCGTAGGGTGGTGCTTTAAGTAACTAAGTGCATCATAAATAAATTCTTGGTCACTAATGGAATAGGATTCTTCGGACATATAAGCTTTGACGGGGTTATTGTGATCATTTTCGAAGTACGCTCTTAGTAAATCCCCGTAATTGATCATCCCCAGCATCGTTTTTCTATCCTCACTGACGATCAATGCTTCAACTTTCTGTTTTTGAAGTAAACGTGCAGCTTTTTCAATAGGGTCGTCCGGATGGATAAATCGAGGAGGTTCCATATAAGCATCGGCACGCTTCTTGTAAAGCTCCCGGTCATCCTGTTCATCTGTGGTCGAGCTTTTATACTTAATTTCATCATAAAGGCTTTTCATCAAGTGGCTGATTCCGTCCATGACGACTTTAGAAAATTGAGAGTTTTTCGCCATGATTTTCATAAAGGATTCACGTTCAAAGCGCAGGGTACTGATGGGCTCCAACGCTTGGACCGAAAACCTCATTTCCCCGCTTGTAAGCAGAATCATCAATCCGATTAAGTCTCCTGGATAATAGAACCTTACTGATAATTGTTTTCCATTAGATCTGTGCATAATGTTTTTAGCTAAACCGGAAACTAGAAAGTGAATATCGATGGATTCATCTTTCTGATCTTCATGTATGATAAATTCATTCGTACTGTAATTCTTTTCTGCTGCGTTGCTAATTAGTTCTTGGTATTCATCTTCTGATAATAAGTCGAAAGGATACTGGTTCCTGAATAATTCAAATTGATCTGTCACACTGCAAAACTCCTTCTGACGATAGATCGTTCAACTGTTCATAGTATATCAAAAAAAGCAGAGCCTATAGCTCTACTTTTGCTTGAATTGCCCTTTTGTAAGATTTCTTTTACGATCTCTGTGCAAAATAAAACCACCAATAAATCCTATTCCTACTATAACGAATAGTAAACCAATAATTCCTTGCACGGCCACATGAAAGAAGAGAGGGTGAAGCTCTCCAAAAAGAGCGTCTCTCATGAGCTTAATACCTACAACGGCTATAATACCCGGAATGACTAATGTGAGTAAAGCGATTAAGCGCATTGCCATATCTCCTTTATTCTTACAATCCACATTCAGTATATCAAATTAACATAATTCTGAAAATACCAGACTGCTTGCCAAATTATGCAGAGTACGATAGGATAAAGATGCGCAAAATTTTGCAGGGTGTGATGAAATGAAACGTGTCTTAATTGTAGGGGCAGGTAAAGGTGGAACCGCCCTGTTGAAATTGTTAAATGAAACGGATCGAATGCAAATTGCTGCCATCACAGATGTGAATCAGCAGGCTGCAGGCCTTGCTGTGGCCAGAAAGTACAATATACCTACAGGTCCAGACTGGCAGGAATGGATACATAACCAGATCGATATTGTGATAGAAGCAACAGGGAGCGATCAGGTCTTTGAAGAAATTCGAGCTGAACGGGACAGAAGCACGGTAGTTATTCCAGGCTCAGTTGCCTATATCACCTCTGAACTTCTAGAAGAGAAAGAGACCCTTCTGCATGAGATGAAGCAGCAAACGGACAATCAGAAACTTATTTTAAACAGTATTCATGATGGAATGATAGTCATTTCGGATGATGAGAAAGTTACTTTTATGAATCGCAGCGGTGAAAGGATTCTTAATAAGTCAAAGGACGATGTTATTGGACGGCCGGTGAAGGAGATTATTCCAGCATCCCGTCTACCCCATCTATTAAAGACTAAACGCAAAGAAGTTAATCAAAAGCTTGTTCTTGAGAATGGAAAAAAAGTAATTACAACGAGAATTCCTATGATTGGTGCCGAAAACAGGATTATTGGGGCATACGCAGTCTTTAAGGATATAACTGAAATCGTCGATCTTGCTGAAGAGCTTACAGATTTAAAGGAAGTAAAAACGATGCTGGAAGCCATTATTCAATCTTCAGACGAAGCCATTTCTGTGGTAGATGAAAATGGAAACGGTTTAATGGTGAATCCGGCTTATACGAGGATAACGGGTTTATCTAAAGAGGAAATTGTTGGACGCCCGGCGACAGTGGACATTTCAGAAGGGGAAAGCATGCATATGAAGGTGCTTAAAACTCGTCGGCCAGTTCGAGGAGTCCGGATGAAAGTTGGACCAGGAGAAAAAGACGTACTTGTAAATGTAGCTCCAGTAATTGTGGACGGAAAACTGAAGGGCAGTGTGGGGGTGCTCCACGATGTATCAGAGATCCAGTCGCTAACTAGCGAGCTTCGTCGAGCCAGGCAGATTATTCGGAGCTTGGAAGCGAAATATACATTTGATGACATTATTGGTGAGTCCCAGGAAATGACCCTTGCGCTTGAACAGGCAAGAGTGGGTGCAAGAACTCCTGCTACTGTTCTGCTGAGGGGAGAGTCCGGAACAGGCAAAGAATTGTTTGCCCATGCAATCCATAATGAAAGTAAACGGCGTCACCATAAATTTATCCGGGTGAATTGTGCTGCTATCGCAGAATCTTTATTGGAAAGTGAACTATTTGGATATGAAGATGGTGCATTCTCTGGAGCAAAACGTGGCGGCAAGAAAGGTTTATTTGAAGAAGCTAATTACGGAAGCATCTTTCTTGATGAAATAGGAGAATTGACACTGCCCATGCAGGCTAAATTATTGCGCGTCCTGCAGGAAAATGAAATTCTCCGTGTCGGTGGTACGAAACCTGTTCACATTGACGTGCGAGTCATCGCTGCTACAAATAAGAATTTAGAGAAAGCGATCATGAATAAAACTTTCCGAGAAGACTTATATTACCGGCTGAACCGGCTGCCTATTTATATTCCCCCTCTCAGAGAGAGGAAAGAAGATATCGCCTTACTATCTAAACACTTAATCCAGAAATTGAATGAAGATTACGGAAGAAACGTTACTTCTATCGATCAGGAAGCCCTCGGAAAGCTGATGGACTATCAGTGGCCGGGAAACGTGAGGGAACTGGAAAATATGATCGGACGGGCGATGATTTATATGGAGAATCAGCAAGAAGTGATCCGCCTTGATCATATTCACTCCCTTACTAAAGACCCCCCTTCTTTACAGGAAGGAAGTCAAAATGAAGGCTCGTGGCTGGGCGAGACTCTTCAGCAGGCAGTAGATGAATATGAAAAAAGGTTATTAGCGGATGCTTTCCGGGCGCATGATTTTAATAAAACGCAGACGGCGAAGGCTTTAGGGATATCCATACGAAATCTTTACTATAAATTAGAAAAATATTCACTTGACAAAAATAGCATGCAAAATTTTTCATAATGCAAGAAATGCATAGTGTAGGAGGTTGGGGATAAAGCGTTTTCAAACAGGGGATTCCGGCACGATTTTTGCACTTGTCACGAATGAAGAGGTGAACCAATGAGAAGCTTAGATGAAATGATTGACCAGCTCAACAAAGAGAAACCTCAAACGGTCTCTGTAGCTCAGGCTGGAAGCCAGGAAGTATTAAAGGCAGTAAAACTTGCTGCTGACTCAGGCATTGCCGATTTTATCTTAACCGGCAATGCCGGAGACATCGAAGAAAAAGCCAAAAAAGCAGGCCTGGACTTAAACCAGCCTGGTATAAGTGTTCAGGACTGTTCTGTGGAAGAAGCGGCTGAGCAAGCGGTAAAGGCCGTTCATAATAAGAAAGCAGATGTTGTCATGAAAGGTCATATTGACACGAAGTCACTGCTTAAGCAGGTGCTTCATAGAGAGTATGGCCTGCGTGGTGGGGGTATTTTGTCTCATGTGTCGCTTTTTGAAATTCCCAACTATGATCGTTTGATTTTTTTAACGGATGCTGGGATGAATATTGCCCCTAGTCTGGAAGAAAAGGTTCAGATCATTGAAAATTCTGTCGCCGTTGCCAGACAAGCTGGATGGGAAAACCCTAAAGTTGCACCCTTAGCGGCTGTGGAAGTTGTGAATCCATCCATGCCTGCAACTCTGGATGCTGCCGTTCTTACTCAAATGAACCGCAGAGGGCAAATTAAAAATTGCCTGATTGATGGACCGCTAGCGTTTGACAATGCCGTCGATCTTCGCGCTGCGGAAGAAAAAGGAATCAAATCAGAGGTTGCTGGAGCGGCCGATATTTTACTTGTTCCATCGATTGAAGCAGCAAATGCTTTATATAAATCATTTATGTATTTTGCCAATGCAAAAGTTGCCGCTGTGATTAGCGGGGCAAAAGCTCCTATTGTACTGACATCAAGAGCAGACACAGCAGAAAGTAAACTATATTCTTTAGCACTGGCCCTACAATCAACCACCAAATAGGAGGAATTTACAATGGAAATATTCAAGTATATGAACCAATATGATTACGAGCAGTTAGTATTCTGCCAGGATGAACAATCTGGATTAAAGGCGATTATTGCCATTCATGATACCACGCTTGGACCCGCTTTAGGCGGCACACGGATGTGGACCTATGCTTCTGAAGAAGCGGCCATTGAGGATGCACTTCGTCTTGCCAAAGGAATGACCTATAAAAATGCAGCTGCCGGTTTAAACCTTGGCGGAGGTAAAACGGTGATCATTGGGGATCCTAAAAAAGATAAGAATGAAGCCATGTTCCGCGCTTTTGGCCGTTTCATTCAAGGACTGAATGGCCGTTATATTACAGCTGAAGATGTAGGTACGACTGTACAGGATATGGATTTAATTCATGAAGAGACAGATTTCGTTACAGGAATTTCTCCTGCCTTCGGTTCATCCGGAAACCCATCTCCAGTTACCGCTTATGGTGTGTACCGTGGTATGAAAGCTGCTGCGAAAGAAGGCTTTGGTTCCGACTCCCTTGAAGGGAAAACGGTAGCTGTTCAAGGTGTAGGGAATGTAGCCTTTACATTATGCCGTCATCTTCATGAGGAAGGGGCTAAGCTTATTGTTACAGACATTAATGAAGAAGCTGTTCAAAGAGCGGTGGAAGAGTTTGGAGCAGAAGCAGTAGGTACCGAAGAGATTTACGGTGTCGATTGTGATATTTATGCACCTTGTGCTCTGGGAGCTACCATTAATGACGACACGATCCCTCAATTGAAGGCAAAGGTTATTGCTGGAGCTGCTAACAACCAGCTGAAGGATACTCTTCATGGGGATATTCTTCATGAAAAAGGAATTGTCTATACTCCCGATTATGTAATTAATGCGGGCGGTGTAATTAATGTAGCAGATGAACTTCATGGATATAACAAAGACCGTGCTATGAAGCGTGTAGAAACTATCTACGACAATGTGTCTAGAGTCTTTGAAATTTCCCGCAGGGACAACATCCCTACCTATAAAGCGGCTGACCGGATGGCGGAAGAACGCATTGACCGTTTACGCAACTCTCGCAGCCAATTTTTGCAGAATGGTCATCACATCCTAAGCAGAAAATAAGGGAGAACAACGGAGGTCAAAGACTGTGCAAACCCATCGAATTCTAGTGATCAATCCAGGCTCTACATCTACGAAGATCGGAGTCTTTGACAATGAAGAGGCTGTATTTGAGAAAACGATTCGTCATAAGCCGGAAGAAGTTAATCAATTTAAGCGTGTAATTGACCAATACGAATTTCGGAAACAGGTAATTTTAAACGAGCTTGATCAAGAAGGCATTAATATCAGTAAATTAAGTGCTGTCTGTGGGCGGGGCGGACTGCTTCGTCCTATCGAGGGCGGCACGTATGAAGTGAATCAGGCAATGCTTGAGGATTTGAAAGTCGGCTATAACGGTGAACACGCTTCTAACCTGGGAGGAATTATTGCCCATGAAATCGCAAAGGGACTAAATATTGGTGCCTATATTGTTGACCCTGTAGTAGTAGATGAATTAGCTGAAATCGCCAGGGTCTCCGGAGTCCCGGAAATCCCTAGAAAAAGTATTTTCCATGCCCTGAATCAAAAGGCAGTAGCCAGGAGAGCTGCACAGGACTTACATCAGTCTTATAAACAGTCCCGGCTGATCATTACTCATATGGGTGGAGGCATTACTGTAGGGGTCCATGCAGGAGGAAAAGTTATTGATGTGAATAACGGTTTGCATGGAGATGGACCATTTTCCCCTGAACGGGCAGGAACGGTTCCTGCTGGTGATCTTGTATCGCTCTGTTTTTCAGGACAATACTATAGAGATGAGATTATGAAGAAGCTGGTAGGTCAAGGCGGCTTAATGGCCTATTTGGATACTAATGATGCGAGAGAAGTAGAAAAGATGATTTCTTACGGGGACAAGAAGGCAAAGTTAGTGTTTGATGCCATGGCTTACCAAATCTCCAAAGAGATTGGCAGTATGAGTACTGCCTTAGAAGGAAAAGTTGATGCCATAGTTTTGACAGGAGGACTCGCTTACGGTAAGTCATTTGTAAAAGAAATCTCCAAGCGGGTTCAATGGATTGCCGATGTTCTTGTTTATCCGGGTGAAAACGAGTTAGAAGCTTTAAATGAGGGAACGCTGCGGGTATTAAATAAAGAAGAAGTTCCGAAGCAATATCCCAATTTTGCTGAATAGAAAGGAGATTAAGTATGGCTCAAGAATATGATTTAGTCGTATTAGGCGGAGGTACGGGAGGCTATGTAGCGGCCATTCGTGCTTCTAAATTAGGTTTAAAAGTAGCAATTGTTGAAGCGCGTGAGTTAGGCGGTACATGTCTTCACCGAGGATGTATTCCCTCTAAGGCATTGCTGCGCAGTGCCGAAGTTTTCCGCCAGACCAAAGAAGCAGACCATTTCGGAGTTTCAACACAAACACCAACCCTTAATTTTCCAAAAGTACAGGAAAGAAAGCAGTCGATTGTGGACACATTACATAAAGGTGTTCAAGGGTTAATGAAGAAAGGTAAAATTGATGTCTTTGAAGGTTTTGGACGGATATTAGGTCCCTCTATTTTTTCACCCACGGCAGGCACCATTTCAGTAGAAATGAACAATGGAGAAGAGAATGAAATGCTCATCCCGAAGAACGTTCTTGTGGCAACCGGTTCAAGCCCTAAATCACTGCCGGGTCTTGACATTGATGAACAGTACGTCATGACTTCCGATGAAGCTCTTAATATGGAGGAACTCCCTGCTTCCATAATTATTATCGGTGGTGGAGTTATTGGTATTGAGTGGGCTTCTATGCTGGCTGATTTTGGAGTAGAAGTAACTGTTTTAGAATATTTGCCTCAGATTCTGCCAACTGAAGACCAAGACGTGTCTAAAGAGCTGACAAAGCAAATGAAGAAGAAAGGGGTCAACATTGTAACTGGCGCGAAAGTAATGGCTGATTCTCTAGAGAAAAGTGAAGGCGTTTCCATTCAAGCTGAAGTTGCTGGAACAACGGAAACTTATCAAGCAGACCGAATGCTTGTTTCTGTGGGACGTGCCGCTAATGTTAAGAACATTGGTCTGGAAAACACTACGATCGAAGTTGAAGACGGGTTTATCCAAACCAATAAGTATTACCAAACGAAAGAAAGCCACATCTATGCGATAGGCGATGTAATAGGCGGAATGCAGTTAGCACACGTAGCATCCCACGAAGGCATGATTGCCGTAGAGCATATGGCAGATCAACTGCCTCATCCTTTAAATCCAGATCAAATCCCCACTTGTATTTACTCAAGCCCTGAAGTAGCTAGTGTAGGCTTAACTGAGCAGCAAGCTGAGGAACAGGGATATGAAATTAAAACAGGTAAATTTTCTTTTCAAGCAATAGGGAAAGCCCTCGTTTATGGAGAGACTGATGGTTTTGTGAAAATTATTGCTGACAAGCATTCGGATGATCTGCTTGGCGTTCATATGGTGGGTCCGCATGTCACGGATATGATTTCAGAAGCTGGACTTGCAAAAGTTTTAGACGCCACACCTTGGGAAATTGCAGAAAGCATTCATCCTCATCCGACGCTCGCCGAAGCTATTGGCGAAGCGGCAATGGCTGTAGATGGAAACCAGATACATGGCTAAGCAACTAAAGGAGGGATTAACATGGCTAAAAATCGCCATAAGTCACTAGGATTAAGTGACGACCAAGTATTAGATATGTTCCGTACAATGTTACTTGCTAGAAAGATTGACGAACGGATGTGGCTGCTCAACCGTGCAGGGAAGATTCCATTTGTGATTTCATGTCAAGGGCAGGAAGCTGCTCAAGTAGGGGCGTCTTATGCGCTTGATCGGGATAAGGATTACGCACTACCTTACTACCGCGATATGGGAGTCGTCTTATCCTTTGGGATGACGGCGCAGGATTTAATGTTATCCGGTTTTGCTAAAGCTGAAGATCCAAATTCAGGCGGACGCCAAATGCCTGGACACTTTGGACAAAAGAAAAATCGCATCGTAACGGGTTCTTCACCGGTTACGACTCAAGTGCCGCACGCTGTCGGCATCGCCTTAGCTGCGAAAATGGAGAAAAAAGATATTGTTTCTCTTGTCACTTTTGGTGAGGGGTCTTCTAACCAAGGAGATTTCCATGAAGGGGCGAACTTTGCTGGGGTTCATAAATTGCCGGTTATTTTCATGGTAGAGAATAATAAATACGCCATTTCTGTACCTGTATCTAAACAGCTTGCCTGTGAAAAGGTATCAGATCGAGCGATTGGCTACGGAATGCCTGGCCATACCGTTGATGGAAATGATCCGCTCGCTGTATATGAAGTGGTTAAAGAAGCTGCTGAGCGAGGTCGAAGAGGGGAAGGCCCAACTTTGGTCGAAGCCGTCTCTTATCGACTGACTCCGCACTCCAGTGACGATGATGATCGGACTTATCGTGAAAAAGATGAAGTAGACGAAGCGAAGAAAAAGGACTCGATTGTTACGTTTGCGAACTACTTGCGTGAACAGAATATTTTAACAGAAGAGAAAGAAACCGAATTAAATGAAGAAATCAATCATTTGGTCAATGAGGCAACAGAATATGCTGAGAATGCAGAATATGCTGATGCCGAATCCGCATTGAACTTTGTATATGAAGAGTAAGGAGGGGGAGTTATTATGGCAGTTATTTCTTATATTCAAGCCGTCACTCAAGCTTTGAGAGAAGAAATGCAGCGAGATGAGAAGGTATTTGTGCTGGGAGAAGATGTTGGGAAGCGCGGAGGAGTATTTCGCGCAACTGATGGACTTTATGATGAATTCGGCGAAGATAGAGTTATTGATACACCGCTGGCCGAGTCAGCAATCGCAGGCGTCGGAATTGGTGCTGCAATGTATGGAATGAGGCCAGTAGCTGAAATGCAATTCGCAGACTTTATAATGCCTGCTGTGAATCAAATAATCTCAGAGGCAGCCAAAACCAGGTATCGTTCGAACAATGACTGGAGTGTACCTATGACCATCCGTGCTCCTTACGGCGGCGGAGTTCATGGTGCGCTTTACCATTCTCAATCAGTTGAAGCAGTATTTGCCAATCAGCCTGGGCTGAAAATAGTCATGCCATCTACACCCTATGACGTAAAAGGGTTATTAAAAGCTTCCATACGTGATAATGATCCCGTTTTATTCTTTGAACACAAACGAGCGTACCGTTTGATTAAGGGAGAAGTTCCTGATGAAGATTACACACTTCCAATTGGGAAAGCGGATGTGAAACGAGAAGGTTCTGATATTACGGTCATTACCTATGGCCTATGTGTGCATTTTGCTTTGCAGGCAGCAGAAAAGCTTGCTGAAGAAGGAATTGATGCCCATATTCTTGACTTAAGAACGGTGTATCCGTTAGATCAGGAAGGCATTATAGAGGCAGCTAAGAAAACGGGAAAAGTGCTATTAGTAACGGAGGATAATAAAGAGGGCGGAATTATTTCAGAGGTTTCTGCGATCATTAGTGAAAACTGTCTGTTCGATCTGGACTCTCCGATAAAACGTTTAGCTGGTCCTGATATTCCTTCCATGCCTTATGCGCCGACCATGGAAAAATACTTTATGATGAATCCTGACAAAGT
The DNA here is from genome assembly GCA_963739045.1 of uncultured Bacillaceae bacterium. Lineage (GTDB taxonomy): Bacteria > Bacillota > Bacilli > Bacillales > Halobacillaceae > Halobacillus_B. The sequence continues at coordinate 1,013,909 of CAVTYY010000004.1, forward strand.
TGAAAAAGCGATGCGTGATCTAGCTGAATTTTAATAGAAGGAGGAGTTCCTGTGGGATTAGAAAAAATAAACATGCCTCAGCTTGGTGAAAGTGTCACAGAAGGCACGATCAGCACTTGGCTTGTCCAGCCTGGGGACAAGATTAATAAGTATGATCCGATAGCAGAAGTTATGACAGATAAAGTAAATGCTGAAGTTCCTTCATCCTTTACAGGTGTCATTAAAGATTTAGTGGCAAGTGAAGGAGATACGATAGCTGTAGGGGACCTTATGTGTCATATTGAAGTAGAAGGTGGAGAAGCAGCATCACCTTCAGAATCAACTTCTGAACCAAAGGAGAAACCTCAACAGAAAACAGCCGGTAATGACCAATCGAAACAAAAACCAGAATCCTCAGCAGAAAAGCAATCTAGCGACAAGACGAATAAAAAAAGGTACTCTCCTGCAGTGATGACTCTTGCCCAGGATCACGAAATCGACTTGAGTCAAGTGGATGGATCAGGAAGAGGCGGCCGAATTACTCGTAAGGATATTGAAAAGATTATCGAAAGCGGGGACATTCCAAAACCTGGGCAAAACCAACCATCAGAGCAAGCAGCTGCTGATAGTGAGCCGCCTGCTCAGTCTGCAAATCAATCTCCTGCTCCGCAAGCTTCTGTACCCAATGTGCAAGCTGGTGAAGGAGATAAAGAAATCCCTGTTACAGGTGTACGTAAAGCCATAGCTTCTAACATGGTGAAATCAACTTCAGAGATTCCTCATGCTTGGATGATGGTGGAAGTAGATGTAACGAACCTTGTTCATCTGCGAAATGCTAAGAAAACCCAATTTAAAGAAAATGAAGGGTACAGTCTTACTTACTTTGCATTCTTCGTTAAAGCCGTAGCACAGGCTTTAAAGGAATATCCTCAATTAAACAGCTCGTGGGCTGGAGATAAAATTATCCAGCGGAAAGCGATTAATTTAAATATAGCTGTTGCCAAAGAGGATCAACTATTTGTTCCAGTGATCCGCGATGCAGATGAAAAAAGCATTAAAGGAATCGCCAAAGATATTACTGAACTAGCTGGAAAAGCGCGTCAAGGTAAATTAACATCTAAAGATATGGAAGGCGGAACCTTTACCGTAAACAATACGGGTTCATTTGGGTCTGTACAATCTATGGGTGTGATTAACCATCCGCAAGCGGCTATACTGCAAGTAGAATCTATTGTGAAAAAGCCCGTTTATCAAAATGGCATGTTTGGTCCGAGAGACATGGTGAACTTATGTTTATCTCTTGACCACCGTGTGCTGGACGGGCTTGTGGCTGGGAATTTCCTTGCACGAGTGAAGGAAATCTTAGAGAAAATGTCAGAAGAAACTACTTCGATTTATTAAAACCATAAGACAACCCGAATGGCGGTATGTGCGACGCGCCATTCGGGTTTTTGTTTTTGTCCAGCTCTATAGTAAAGTCATTTCTATTAATATTCAGACGGAATGGCTTTAATTTCAATGTTGTTGGACGTGTGCATTATTTAGATTAGGAAGTGAAAATTCGTATTATTTGCTGCTATGAAGCGATTTATAGAAATCATAAATTGCAGAGAAATCAACGTTTCCGTACCCGCTTCCATTAGCCTCTGCGTAAATTTCCTTCATCATATTAGTTATTTTCAACGCCGTTTCTTCTTCATATCCGGATAATGAAGCTAGATGAAGATCTTTATACATATTCTTTAAAGCGAACTCTTCTTCATATTGATTCTCTCTTAATTTATCAGCTTTCATTTTTAGAAACGGAGCAGCAACTGGCATATTTGGCAGCGTATCCAGCAGAAAGTCTTTCGACAGCCCCAGTCGTTCTCCAAGCACCATCCCTTCGGCAAATGTCGCCATGTTGGACGCGAGCATTAAATTAACCACCATTTTAAAGGAGGTTCCGTGACTCACAGGACCTACATGCATGGTGTTCTTTCCCATAATTTCCGTATAAGGAGATAGTTCAGAGATATCTCGTTCCTCACCACCCGCAAGAAACACTAGTTCTCCTTGCTCTGCCGGACCTTTTGAGCCTGCGACGGGTGCATCGGCAAACCTAACATCAAATTTCTTAGCATGCTCACTTGCTTTTCTGGAAAACTCAGGATTGACAGTGCTGGAATCAACCCACAGGGAACCTGGTTTCATGGATTGAACAAAACCATCATTACTTAAAGCGGTGGATTCGACCGCTTCCGGACCGGTCAGCATCGTAAATACTAGGTCTGCATTTTCAACCGCTTTGTGGATCGTTGGTTTAAACTGAGCACCCTTCGCAATGAGTGGGTCAGCTTTCTCCTTAGTTCGATTAAAGACAACCAGCTCGACATTGTTTTTTAGTAAATTGGCTGCCATGGCATTCCCCATTACGCCAAGACCAATAAATGTCACTTTCATGATATTCCTCCTCTATCTTTCGCTTTTTACTGCTTCTCCATCATTGTATACTTTTTTCATTTATAGGAAAAAAAACTGTTTTTCTAGTCGATAGGATCGACTGCTTTTCCGTAGCGAATGACATCAAAAACTGCCAGTCCATCACTTGGTTTCCCTTCTCCATTCCTATAGGGGAAGAGTGAAAAGAAAATAAAGTAAATGGAGAAGTAAGCATATTGATAGAAGAATAACGTGACCGGGAGGATGTTAGCGCTCATTAATGAATTTAAAATGAGAATGACAAGCAGATTAAATCCACTACCCGCGAGATAGATGGCAACATGGGCCCAGGTTTTATTGTAGGTAAGGGCTTCATATTGACACCACCCCTCCATGAAATACTTTCGCTTAATTTCGAGGGAGCCAATGTGAAACAGGGTATCTCCTGTCCCTATACAAAATTTTACTTTTCCTCCAAATAGTCTTGCTATACATACATGTCCAGCTTCATGGACAAGGGTAACAATGGGTAAAATAATAAAGAAATTTATAAAAAACATCGGTATGTCACTTAACGTAAACATAAAGGTTACCTCCAGTTATCATTGAAATTGGTTGTGCTGAAACAAACCTTTCCCCGTTTAAAACATTTTATAACTATAATTTAAAAAATATCTAAAGTCAGTATGAAATGCCCTCTTTCCCAAAAATCATTATAGATACAAAGCTGATTGATCTTTTTTATCTAGCCTGTTTATGATTTGATAAAACTAGAAAATAATGGCGGATCTTAATGAACGAATAGCTGGTAAACAGGTGCCTATGATCTTCTTCAGTATCTAAAGAGCGGGTAAAACAGAAAGATGACCCGAAACTTACAGATTGGTTCGGATCAAACATTTGCTATTTAGATGAAGGTGGATATTTAATCAAACCGAGTCATATTTTGTAATTAATTGAATAATAAGAGGGATTAAGCTGATTATATCGAAGTATTAAATAAGACCTAAAATGCATTCCAATCAAATGGTAGGTACAGAACAATGAAACTATATGAATACAGTTAAATGAAGGATGGTCGTTTTGGAAAATTTAATCAGTCAGGTAATTGAAGCGCAAAAAGCCTTGCAGCGAGTCATTATTGGGCAGGACCGAGTGATTGAGTTAATGTTCATTGCTCTGCTGGCAGATGGTCATGTAATTCTAGAAAGTGTACCCGGCTCAGGAAAAACGAAATTAGCGAAGAGTTTTGCAAAAGTAATGGATGCAAAATTTCGAAGAGTCCAATTTACTCCTGATGTTCTGCCGAGCGACGTGACGGGTATTCAATTCTTTAATCCTAAAACACAGGAATTTGAAATGAGAACCGGTCCTGCATTCACTAATTTCTTATTAGCAGATGAAATTAACCGGGCAACTCCTAAGACGCAGTCCAGTTTATTGGAAGTGATGGAAGAGCACCAGTTAACGATAGATGGAGAGACCATCCCGGTCCCCGCTCCTTTTTTGGTAATGGCTACTCAAAATCCAGTAGAGAAAAATCAAGGAACGTTTCCGCTGCCAGAAGCGCAGCTGGATCGATTTTTATTAAAAATCCCTCTAGATTATCCAGACCTGGCATCAGAAAAAGAGATATTGTCCTTTTATCAGGTCGAGGATCCTTTTCAAGAATTATCCCTTGCTTTAACAATAGAAACGATTACAGAATTACAAGGTAGCGTGAAACAGATTAGGGTTTCTGAACCGGTGAAAGACTATCTTCTGGCTCTTATTCGGGGATCGAGAGAACATCCAGAGGTTCAATTAGGAGCCAGTACGCGGGCTGCTCTTGCATTAATGAGGGCTGCTCAGGCTAATGCTTTGCTTCAGCAGAGGAACTATTTGACTCCGCACGATGTGAAAGAACTTGCTCCTTATGTTATTGAACATCGGATCATCCTTTCAATGGAAGGCATGATAAGAAAAACTACGCAAGAAATTACGCAGGAAATTATTCAATCCGTCGAAGTACCAGTGGAATTGGGCAGTGGACAGCAGTGAAGGAATGGGAGCGAAAAGATCAAAGCAGCGTTCGTGGTCAAATGGATTTGCTTTCCTCCGTTACTCTCGGTCTGCTTATCGTCTCCATGCTGTCCGGCCAGGTGTTGATTTTTATTCTGACTGGTCTGATTGTGACATTCATGGCGCTTGGGAAGTACTGGGATCAATATATGGGGAGGTTATTAGAACTTGAGAATCCTGTGAAAACGATTCGTTTGTTTGAAGGAGAAGAAACAGATCTTTCATTTATTCTACATAACCATTCGAAGTTTTCTATTATCAATGGCATCCTTACATTTAAAATGAGCGAATCACTGACCTGTCAGTCGTACAAAGGTGGTCGGACAACACCTGTTAAGTCAGGTTATCAGATCCCGTTCTCCGTTCCAGGGAAAAATACAGCTGCCGTCTCAGTTCCATGCAGCGCAGCATCCAGAGGAATCGGCTGGATCAATAAGATTGATTATAAGTTTCCATTGTTTCGGATGCATCATGCACTATTAAACTATCGTAAGAAGTATCGAACCAAGCTGATCATTTATCCTAGACCCTTAGAAGTTCGTGGGTTGGGTAGTTTTATGAACCAGGTGATTGGAAATAATTATGCTTCGTTTTCTCCATATGAAGATTTACAAAGTGTGCGCAGTATCAGAGATTATCTGCCTGCGGACGACTTTCGGCATATCCATTGGAATGCCTCCGTTAAGAAAGGAGCATTGCAAACGAAAGTATACGATCGGATGCAGGATACGACGCTGAGTATTGTTATCAATATAAGCGAGTCCAGCCGTCTTGGAAACTATTACTTTACCCCTCGGCTTGAAAAGGTATTATCACATGCTGCGTTTATTGCTTATTATGCAGCGGAACAGGGCTATCCAGTTGAAATCCATTTGAATCTTACATATGCAAGTAGATATCATGTGAGAACCTATAGCAGCGGGAAAGCTCAGGAGGATTTGAAAGAATCTCTGGAATTACTTGCTCACATAACTAATCAAGGGAAAATCAAACCATTCTCTGAACTCCTTTATTCTCTATCGAACGATAAAAATCAAAAGGTAAGCATACTTATAGGAGATCTTGAGGAGGAAGCTGCTAAAGAACAAGTGAGCAGGTGGGCAGCTGCCAGTCAGAACTTATACCAGGTTCGGGAGGAAGAAAACGGAGCTGTACTCTTACCAATTGGACATAAAGGAGGAAGGATATGAACCTCCATCTTTTCATAACTAGAGGATATCAATATGCTGCAGAAGTAATAGTCGTATATTTTTTACTTGTACCCTTTTTCATTTACTATAATTTCCTTCCTTTTGGTAAGTATCTTATTGTTGCAGCACTCGTCCATATTTTGTTTTCGTTGATTAGACTCGTCATGGAATCCTATCTAAGTTTGCTAATTGTCGTTCCTGCTGTCGGCTTTGCTGCAAATGCCTGGCTGGGATTTCCGGTTTTTTTAGCCTGCCTGGCAGCAGTTATTTTCTACTGGAGGATAGCAGAGCATCAGAAAGAGGCAGACAAACACTATGACGTAACGTTACTGAGTGTGAGTTTAACGTTGGTTTTAGTCGAAGTGATTTTTACTTATGACGATAAAATTATTTGGATGGCCATGATTCAAATTGTGATTTTCACCAGTGGTTACTGGTTGAGCCAGCTTACTGCGCAGAAGCGTTCGGTTAAGCTGGTAGAATTAAAGGTACTTGCTCTTTATTTAAGTTTGTCTGTAAGTGCAGGATTGCTGTTCTGGATCATGTATTCAGGAATTCGGTTTAGTTTATCCGGGCTATGGACATGGGGAACAAGAGGAGTAGTATTTTTAATTAGTGCATTACTATACCTTGCCGGGATTCGCAGTTCGTTTACGAATGAAGGAGATTCCAGCCGTTCCGCATTTTCTATGGATACTCCTCCGCTTACCTTAACAGAAAAGAAGTCGGTAAAGGATCTCCTTTCTGAAACAACAAATAGTGTTTCCTCCATTCATCAGACAGTCTGGATCATTCTCCTTGGTTTAGTTCTGATACTGGCAGCATATGTATTATTCAGGAGAAAGCTAATGAGTCAAGAAAGTTTTGAACACCAAGAGAGCACTGGCAGTGAGGCGGCGTCTGTAACTTACTACCCTCTTAAAGAAACACCCGGCTATACATATTCTTATGACCATCGCCCACCAGAGCAATATGTTCGGAAAGAAGTATTTCAGCTTGAATCATTGGCGCGGGAGAAAGGGAAGGGAAGAAAACCCTCTGAAACATTACAGAACTGGCTGAGACGATTACGAGTGGACGAAGTAGTAATTGAATTATATGAGAAAGTGCGATATGGAGAACAACCACTCTCCAGCCAGGAGAAAAAAGTTTTCACCGAGGCAGTAAGGCAGCTGAAGGACTTCATGAATCATAGCTCAGATGAAAAGTAACTGCGCCATTTTTAAAAAAAGATAGGTTATGAACAAGAAGGGGAGTTGAGGTTAAATGAGAAGGAGGGTGCAAGTTGTTCCTTATCATCAACAGTGGGTGGCCGATTATATTGGGGAGTGCTCTAAACTTAACAAAGTGCTGGGTACCTCTAACGCCTCCTTCTATCATATAGGCAGTACAGCGATATCTGAAATGAGCGCCAAGCCGGTTATAGATATAATGGGGAGTATAAACAGAATAGAAGAGATTGATCCTTTCATTCTTGAACTACAATCGATGGGTTATGAATCGAAGGGCGACTTTGGAATTCCGGGAAGACGTTTTTTTCAAAAGGGCGGAAATAGAAGAAGCCATCATTTACATATCTTTCAACAGGATAGTCCTGAAATTGTCCGCCATCTAGCATTTAGAGACTACTTGAGAAGTCATACAGAAGATGCCTTTCGATATCGTACTTTGAAGGAGCAATTAGCGGAGCAGCATCCTTATAACATAGAAGCTTATATGGAAGGAAAAAAAGAATTGATCACAGAAATAGAGGAAAAAGCGCTACGTTGGTATAGATAAAACGCTCCCCGGTCTTCATTGATGGAATGATGACCGGGGAGCAATAGAAGGAGCTGAATTATTCATATTCTTTTTGAATATTTTTATCGCTTCTCTTTGTGTCAATAGGTCTTACGTGGTTCTCGATCGCTTGTCTTTTTGGTTCTAAAAGGGGAGGCAATGATAGTTTTTCTCCTAGCGTTTCATATGGCTCGTCTCCCATGAATCCAGGGCCGTCTGTTGCAAATTCAAATAAGATTTGCGGAGCGACGTTCACGTATAAAGAGGCAAAATAATGACGGTCTACGAATCCTGAAGTGCGGAACCCAAAACTCGGCATCCGTTCGATCCATTGCTCCAATTCCTGCTGGTCATGGACACGAAAAGCGGAGTGGTGCACTGTTCCAAAGCCTTGACGGGCAGGCGGCAATTCGGTGTTGTGCTCTACAATGACTTGGGCACCGTTTCCACCTTGGCCGGTTTCAAATAAATGCAAGGTATCTTTGGAATCAATTTCTTCAAACAGCAGCACTTTTTCCATCATTTCCTTGAAATATTGATAATTTTCAATCCGAACATATAGAGGACCCAGCCCAGTAATGGCGTATTCAAGCGGAACGGGACCGTTTTTCCAAGGAATACCAGATGAAACCCCTGTATTCCTTTCGTCAGAAACGAGTTCGTAAGCCTGGTCATCGAAATCAAAAAAGGGAAGGACTTGTTTATCAAAGCGTTCCTGGATGCCTGAATGTGTAACTTCTAACCGATTAAATCTCTTCTCCCAATATTCCAGTGCCTCATCACTGGGAACTCTGAAAGAGGTTTTCGCAATTTCGTTCGTTCCGTGAGACCCTTTGGGAATACCTGGAAAATCAAAGAAGGTCATATCTGTACCCGGACTGCCTTCATCATCAGCAAAAAATAAATGATACGTTTGGATGTCGTCCTGGTTCACTGTTTTTTTAACTAATCGGATACCAAGTGTATAAGTGAAAAATTCATAGTTTTTTTCTGCACTGCTTGTTATAGCGGTCACGTGATGAATACCTTTTAATTTATTCATGATGATGCCTCCTCGAAAGATTAATGTAGAATACCGTGTGTTAAGATCTTCTCATTTTATATTAAATTGAATTTATCTTTAATTCAAGATAAAAGCGTTATAGCAATGATCCATTGGATTTAAGGACGTATTTGTAGAAGTGCTGAAGTAAGAACTAAATTTAAATTATACATAGAAAGGATGAACGGTATGATTGAAAGTTTCCAAATTTCATCCGAGTATCTAAAAGAGAAACGTAAGATCAGAGTATTCCAGCCTGAACCGTGCACGGGGGAAGGAAAAAGGTATCCAGTTTTGTATATGCATGACGGGCAATATGTCTTTGGGGAGGAAGGTACTAACGGGAGTCAGTCTCTTAAGTTAAAGGAGTATTTAGAAAAAAGTGGGTTGCAGATTATTGTTGCCGCGATCGATGGAAAGGAAGGTAAAGAAAGAATTAATGACCTTTGTCCCTGGGAGAACGGCGTTTACAGTGCAAAGATTACAGGCAGCAGAAGTACGTTAGGGGGAGGTGGGAAAGACTACGCGGAATTCGTAGTTAAAGAATTGAAACCATGGATTGACGCGAATTACCCCACTTCGCCGGAGGACTCAGCCGTTGCTGGCATTTCTTTAGGAGGATTGATCTCGTGTTATATAATGTGCTGCTATCCGCAGGTATTCAAGAAAGCTGGAGGGGTTTCATCGGCATTTTTTCGTAACCAGGAAGAAATAGAGAACTTGATCTTAAACGCTTCACTTCAGAACATTGAAGCATTTTATTTGGATTGTGGAACTACGGAAGCTGGAAACGATATGGCCATCAGTGATGAATTTCTTGCCTCAAATAAGAAGGTATACCGATTGATGAACGAAAAGGTATCCAGTTCCAATTTTAGGATTATACCTAATGGAGCGCATACGTACGAGGATTTTAAGGAACGGGCACCAGACATGCTCACTTTCTTATTTTCAAATTTGGCCAAGTAATGGAGTAGATCGCTGCATTCGTTTTTTCTCCTCATATTATCAGCTGAACTCTCATAGATTAGACAAAATTTGAGGGAGAGAAATGAATGGTGAAAAATTACTGTGAACGATTTGGAGAAATTCTTAATGGAAATAGCAGCTTTCATGAAGGAGTGTGCTCCGTATCGTTTAAGCGGAGAATCAATGTCTTTGTACAAGGGAGACCTAGCACGAATGTAGTGCCTGCCGGGGTCTCGTTTGAAGGTTTGGATAAGAATGGGAATGCCTTAAATCTGGCAGAAATTGCGGTCCTTCAAGAGGAAATTCCTCCTTTCCTGCAATCGGTAACTCAGCAAGGGTTAATTGTAAGTGCCTTACACAATCACTGGATATTTATGAGTCCTATCATCATGTATGTTCATATTCAATCGGTTGAACCTCCTTTGAATTTTGCGAATAAACTTGCCCGCTCTTTTTCCTATTTAACGAGTTATCCTGTAAGTGAGAAGTAGTGGTAAATGATTTTGCATAAAAAAAGAGGGTTTTAGCTGAACACAAAGCGAATCCCGCATACCTAAAAGAATTTTAAGAAAGGTGGAGGAAACGGCGGTCAAACCATGTCATACCGAACCAGGGTCATAAAGGGTTCGGTTCTTTTTGTTGACTAAAAGTTTGCTTATCTGCTTTTTTTAATGCACGAGGTCCGATTCATCCGGTCCGTCATTTTGACACGTAATAGAATCTTTATGGGGGTGATCCCCGTCTTCTAGCTGGATGGTTACATGTCCAATATTGTACTGAAGAAGCTTCTCTTCGATTTCTCTCAGTAACTGCTGAGATTCAGGGAAAGTCATGTTATCCTTTACGACCACATGTCCGGATAAAGCATTTTTCCCACTAGTTATGCTCCAAATGTGCAAGTCATGCATGCTGGCGATTTGATTAGACTCAAGTAAGGAACGAATGATCTTATTAACTTCAATATCTTTTGGTTTACCCTCCATTAAGATGTGAACGGCTTCTTTGGCTACTTTATATCCGCTGATTAATACGAGCACAGCAACTACTACACTTGCCAGCGGATCAGCAAACCCCCAGCCCAGATACATTATAAGCAGAGCGGCAGCAATCGCCCCTATAGAACCGAGTAAATCTCCGAGCACATGGAAAAAGGCAGCTCTTAGATTGAGGTTTTGTTTTGTATCTCCTTTCATAAGAATCCAGGCGACGGCAACATTCATAAGGAATCCTATGGAAGCGATGATCAGCATGCCAGTAGAGGCAACGTCCGGGGGATTTTTGAAACGGTGATAGGCTTCAAAAATAATATAAACTGCGATGACAATCAGTGCTGCCCCGTTGAATAACGCAGCAAGAATTTCAAAGCGTTGGTAGCCATAAGTTTTACTGTAATTTGCAGCTTTTTCACCAATAATAAATGCAAGAACAGCCACCCCTAAAGATACAGAGTCGCTAAGCATATGTCCGGCATCAGACAGCAAGGCTAAACTATTTGTAATCAGTCCGCCAGCAGCTTCAATAAGCATGTAGACGGTAGTAAGAATGAAGCTGATTATTAATGCTTTTTTATTTCCTCCATGAGTATGGTTGTGTCCTTGGTTAGGGTGATCATTATGCGTCATTAAGCTGATTCTCCTTCTAAAAGGTAACATCTATACAGGAAACCTGGGCACATAAACAATTTCTGATTGGTAGAAGCGTTCGATCTTTTATAACTCGTCCTACATACATTATTTAACTGAAGCGAAATTCGTATTCAAGAGGTTTTGCTTTTAATGAAATAGCGACTATAGGACATAGTAAAGTCAGATGATTACTCTAGTAGTGGAGGGGAATTTATGGCAAATTGGGAGTCGGTTGTTCCGTTTATTATTATCATTATTATTGCTCTTTGGACCAAACAAGTGATTCCCGGTTTATTTATAGGCTTAATGGCTGCCTCTTATTTAGTACAGGGATCTCTCTTGGGAGGGATAGAAAAGATGGCTGATTATCTCGTTAGTAATCTGGCCAAACCGCCTAAATTACAAGTGATTGGGTTCTTATATATATTTACGGGCATCATTCACCTATCGAAGAAGACGGGTGGGATATCAGGCTTTATCGAATTAGTATCAGAAAAAATTCATTCCAAAAAGCAGGCAGTTTTATTAGTATGGCTTACGTTAATAGGGACTTTTATTTCTCCCAATTTGAGAATTGTAACCGTCGCTCCTATTATGAAATCATTACAGGGACCGCTTCAGCTTAATAAAGAAAGAATAAGTTTTGTCATTGAAGCGAGTGCATTACCTGTTATCGCTTTAATTCCCCTTGCCACTGCATTCATTGGATACATGACTTCTACAATCGATTTAGCTTTAGACAATGCATCAATAACAGGGGATGCTTATGTATATTTTCTTAAAAGTATACCTTTCAACTTTTTTTCAATCGTTACCATAGTGCTGGCTGTTATATATAGTATCTATCCTCATCCCGCTATCTTTAATCGTTATATGGATCATAATGAGGAAAGGAAAGAATATTCTGCTGAGAATGCCTCTGACAGATCAGAAACTGGCCAGATGAAAGCAAATGTATTTAATTTAGTTATTCCATTAAGTCTGGCGTTAGGATTGTCTGTATTGCTATCCTGGCTGGACGGTTATCAGAAGTCGTCTAGTTTTTCCCAGGCTTTTGTAAAAGCGGATGTCACCCATTCTATGTTTGTGGCGATCTTAATAACCTTGCTGGTCACCTTTGTTATGCTATTAATAGAAAAACATGATATGAAAGGTCTGCTTGATGATTTCTTTGAAGGGGGAAATAAGCTGATTCCTGCTTTTTTTCTTTTTGCACTCGTATGGGCACTCTCTTCAGCTGCAAAAGACCTGGGTTTAGCGGCATTCGTTACCAGTACTTTAGGTGAGATTCCTTCATCTATTATTCCTCCGGTAACATTTGTTCTTGGATCATTGATTGCGTACTTTATCGGGTCTGCCTGGGGATCATGGGGGTTATTAATGCCGGTGGGAGTTTCACTTGCATCTGCCTCAGATCTGCCGCTGGAAGTGTTTATAGGGATCGTTTTCGCTAGCGGAACCTTAGGCGGACTGATCTCGCCACTGAGCGGCACGACAGTCACTATGGCAAAGATCATGGAACTGGATACCATGCTTTATGCAAAATATAAATTTAAACATGTGATCGTACCTTTTGTTCTATCAGCTTTTCTTTATTGGGGATTAGCTTATTTTGATAAATTTTATCACTGATATATTTGTTGTAACAGGGAGTAATCGATCTAGTACTTAAATTTAATGTAGTTAAAAACCCTGACTATTTTTTGTATTTAGCCAGGGTGTTTTTTTATTAGTCAATAACTACATCGAAAAGGTTTTTACAGATTTACATAGAAAGATTTAATAGGAGAGCCTGAATCTGAACTTATAGGTAACGTACTGCTTTTAGTAGAACGGACCGATGATAAGCATCTTGCTTTAAGTAGAGCAGGTGAGACTTTAAATGGTTTTAGATTCTTACTTTAGATAGACTTACTATTGAGAAAGGAGAAGTATCAAATCTATGTGGAATAATAATAAATTTTGTGAACAGCTTGGCTTAACTTATCCGATTATTCAAGCAGGAATGGCAGGGGGAGTGACGACTCCAGAATTAGTTTCGTCCGTTTCAAATGCTGGAGCACTTGGTACTCTCGGGGCAGGTTATATGTCAGCGGAAGACATGACTGAAACTATTTTAAGGATCAAACAACTCACAAATCATGTTTTTGCTGTCAATGTATTTATACCTGAAGACAATAACTTCTCGAGTGAGAAAGTGGCGACAGCAGATCAGCTGCTCGACTCTTACCGCAGAGACTTACAACTACAAAAAGAACCATTTTCCGGAACTCCAAGACCATATGACGCACAGTTAGAAAGCATCTTGAAACTGAACGTCCCGATTGTAAGCTTTACATTTGGTGTACCGTCAAGAGAAACGATGAAAGAACTTAAGAAAAACAAGGTGATTACTATTGGTACAGCTACAACTGTGGAAGAAGCAGTTATCAATGAGGAAAGAGGATTAGATGCAGTAGTAGTCCAAGGCAGTGAAGCAGGAGGTCACCGCGGCAGCTTTACTGGAGATTTCTCTAGAGGAATGGTGGGAACGATCGCATTAGTTCCGCAAGCAGTTGATCAAGTCCGTATTCCTGTGATTGCGGCAGGTGGTATAATGGATGGCCGTGGTGTATTAGCTTCCCTCGTTTTAGGAGCGCAGGGAGTTCAAATGGGGACGGCTTTTGTGACGAGCGAAGAGAGCGGGGCGAAGTTGCAGCACAAAGATGCCATTTCAAGAACAACAGAATCGGAGACCGTAATCACTTCTGTTTTTAGTGGAAAACCTGCTCGAGGAATTCGAAATCAGTTTATCTCCGATATGAAGGAATTCGAGAGTGAACTTCCGGGCTATCCTGATCAAAACTCATTAACTAAGGCTATAAGAAAAGAGGCAGCTAAGCAGAATAAGCCGGAGTGGATGTCGCTCTGGTCAGGACAGGCGCCAAGGCTCAGTACTCGCAGATCGGCAACTGAAATTATCGAGGGTACAGTGCGGCAAGTCGAAAGATTGATCAAAGAAAAGTGGTAAAGAGGATGGAGATGAAACAAGTTCTCAGGCATGACAGGGGTCCAATCTTAAAACAATTACTGGGATATGCGGCATCTGAACATAGTGTAGACGGTGAATTTAATAAATATATGAATTCACCTGACCGTAAACTATTTGTATTAGAAAAGCAGAAGATTTCTATAGGATGTATGGGTGTGGAATTGAATGGATTAGTTGAATGTGAAATTAAACACATTGCCGTATCTCCTGAATACAGAAAGCAGGGAGCGGGCAGACAAATGGTTTCTTATCTTTACTCTTGGACTTCTATACAGCTAATAACGGCAGAAACGGATCGGGCAGCCGTCCAATTCTACCGAAAACTCGGTTTTACGATGGAGAGTTTGGGAGAAAAGTATCCAGGCGTGGAGCGATTTAAGTGCACGAAACAACTGAAATTAAGCGGAGGTTAGAGCGGACACCTTCATTTTGGAATTTGATAAATAAAGATTTTTGTGTCAAACGGGGAGCAGTTGTTTGAAAGGTCGCAATTATCTTGGTAAAATGTTGATAGTACTTATTTATAAAGGAGCCATGTTCTATGGATTTTAATATTTATATGAATGATGTAGTCACTCAAGCGCGTGACGAAATCACCAAAGCAGGGTATAAAGAGCTGACATCAGCTGATCAGGTAGATGACGCTCTTCAGCAAAAAGGAACCACACTAGTTATGATTAATTCCGTGTGCGGCTGTGCAGGCGGTATTGCACGTCCAGCAGCATCACATGCCATTCATTACGATAAGCGTCCAGATCAGCTTGTTACCGTATTTGCCGGTCAAGATCGGGAAGCTACAGAGCGTGCCCGTGAATATTTTGAAGGGTATCCGCCATCTTCACCATCTTTTGCTCTTCTGAAAGACGGCAAGATCCAGACCATGGTGGAGCGTCATGATATTGAAGGATTTGATCCAATGGAAGTCATTGGTAAGCTTCAGCGCAATTTCGATGAATATTGTGAAGAAGTGTAAAAGTTTGCAGCATGACCAGGATCTTTGTGTTCAGCAAAGATCCTTTTTTACGTTAACTACAGGATAGAGGGAGGTACAATGTGAAAATAGGATACCGAACGATAAAGACCGCCCTCGGCGCACCTCTTGCGATTTGGATCGCTCAAATCATCCATCTTAATCATTTTGCTTCTGCTGGAATTCTAACAATATTGTGTATTCAAATTACAAGAAAAAGATCGTTTCTAACGGCCTGGCACAGATTTGCTGCCTGTTTACTTGCCATGGTGTTCTCATATGTGTTTTTTGAAATCATTGGCTATAATCCCTTGGCCATAGGCGTCATGCTGTTTGCTTTTATTCCCGTAACCGTTTGGTTGAAGCTTACCCCTGGGATTGTTACGAGTTCAGTTATTATTCTTCATTTGTATGGCTCCGGCCATATTCAATTCTCTACGGTTTGGAATGAAATCCTTTTAATTACTGTGGGGATTGGAATGGCACTCGTGTTAAATTTGTATATGCCTAGTTTAGAGAAGGATTTACGTGAGTATCAAACCACAATCGAACAAAATTTCTCAACGATTTTAAAAGAAGTCGTAAAGTTTCTGAAGGAAGGCAATGATGGATGGGCAGGCAAAGAGCTGACCGAAACAGCTCAGCTTCTTGAGAAAGCTAAATCCCTTTCATTTCGTGATGTGGAGAATCACTTGCTTCGCACCCATAACCGTTATTATCATTACTTTCATATGCGTACGAAGCAATTTGAATTGCTTGAGCGCATGCTTCCTCTTGTCAGTCGGATTTCTGGAGAATACGATCATTCTCGTAAAATCGCCGAGTTTTTTGAAGAACTAGCGGGTGCGGTACACCCGGGAAACACAGCAGTTATTTACCTCAACCAGTTAAAAGCTATCCGCGACCATTTTAAAGAAGAAGAATTGCCAGCTACCCGGGAAGAATTTGAAGTCAGGGCAAGCCTTTTTCAGCTCTTAAATGAAATTGAGCAATATCTGATTATCAAACGTTCATTTAAGAAAAGTGATGTATAAGGCAGTTTTCTAAGGGGAAACTCTAGATAAAAGGAATGGCTTGCTCATGAAATTCATCACGATTTTATTCTTTGTTATCGGTTCATTTATTACTCCCTCAGTTTCCGCTGATCCTGTTATCGTAGTCAATAAGGCAGCACATGAATTAGCGGTGTTTAAGGGTGGTAAAGAAATATTTCATGCCCCGGTCGCCACAGGAAAAACGAAGGAATTGACGCCTGAGGGAGTATTTACAATTAAAGTAAAAGCAGTTAATCCATATTATCGTAAGAAAAATATCCCAGGCGGAGATCCAAAGAACCCTTTAGGCAGCCGCTGGATTGGATTTGATGCGAACGGTACAGATGGAAGGATATTTGGTGTACACGGAACAAATCGACCAGATTCTATTGGTAAATCTGTATCTGCCGGCTGTATCCGCATGAAAAAGGAAAATGTAGAAAAGCTCTATGATCTTGTGAGCGTTGGAGACAAGATTATTATTACAAATCAACAGAAAAGTTTAGAAAAAATTTACAATGAATGGGAAAAGAAAGAAATACATTCTATGATTACTCATTAAAAAAAGCCGGAGGTCTCGATAAGAGAACCCTCGGCTTGATTATTTTCTATATACTTACATAAAGAAAGACGCGCCAGTCAGCAGAGAAGAAACCACCATGGCTGCAATCATCACAATGACGATCGCGCGCATACGGCGTTCACGTTTGGATTTCTTCTTTCTGGCGGGTGGTTGTTTATGATCATTTTTTGTAGTCAAGGTTAATTACCTCCTTCTCACTAAATCCTATTGACATTTTACACGGAATTAACGATTTGGACAAGGGCAGGAAATGAATTACAATATAATTGTGAATTCTAATAATTTTTAAAATGGTAAGCGCTTTAATTTCTGGTATGCTAGAGTTGGCAGTTTTTTATTGAGAAGAGGAGGACCAGAATATGACTCATTCATCAAATGATACAAATTCTAAGCAAGCATGGGAACAAGATGTTGAGAAAACGATGAACAGGTTCCCTGAGAGAAAAGCACCGTTCACTACGAGCTCTAATCTCTCGATCGACCGTTTATATTATCCTAACCAGGTAGAAGAAACCTATGGTACTAATCAAGGGTTCCCTGGGCAGTTTCCTTATACACGCGGCATTCAGCCCACCATGTATCGCAGCCGTTACTGGACAATGCGGCAGTATGCCGGGTTTGGATCTGCAGAGGAAACAAATAGAAGATTCAGGTATTTACTAGATCAAGGTCAGACAGGATTATCTGTAGCCTTCGATTTACCTACCCAGATCGGCTATGATTCAGACGATGCTATGGCAGAAGGAGAAGTTGGAAAGGTAGGCGTTGCGATTGACTCTCT
This sequence comes from uncultured Bacillaceae bacterium, assembly GCA_963739045.1. Classification (GTDB taxonomy): domain Bacteria; phylum Bacillota; class Bacilli; order Bacillales; family Halobacillaceae; genus Halobacillus_B. The sequence goes on from CAVTYY010000004.1 coordinate 1,031,374, forward strand.
AAAGGATATGGAACAGCTGTTTGATGAAATACCATTGGATCAAGTCAGTACATCTATGACCATTAATGCTCCTGCTTCAATATTACTGGCTATGTATATTGCTGTAGGCGAAAAGCAGGGAGTAGAGGCTGAAAAGCTGACGGGTACCATTCAAAACGATATTCTAAAAGAGTATATTGCGCGGGGCACTTATATTTATCCCCCTAAACCTTCCATGAGAATCATTACGGACATTTTTAGTTATTGTCAATCTCATCTTCCTAAATTCAACACCATAAGTATATCCGGGTACCACATTAGAGAAGCAGGTTCTACAGCCGTCCAGGAAGTGGCTTTTACCATTGCAAACGGTATGGCTTATGTAGATGCAGCTTTAGCATCCGGTCTTGAAATTGACCAATTTGCTCCAAGACTTGCTTTCTTCTTTAATGCGCATAATCAATTTTTTGAGGAAGCTGCGAAGTTCCGAGCTGCCCGGAGGATTTGGGCAAAAATTATGAAGGAGCATTATCATGCTCAAAATCCAAAAAGCTGGAAATTAAGGTTCCACACTCAAACCGGCGGAAGTACTTTGACCGCGCAGCAGCCTGACAATAATATTGTACGCGTAACCCTGCAGGCACTTGCTGCTGTAATGGGTGGCACCCAAAGCTTACATACGAATTCCCGCGATGAAGCGCTGGCCCTGCCCACTGAAGAATCTGCTCGTATTGCACTTCGTACTCAGCAAATCATCGCTCATGAGAGTGGAGTGGCTGACACGATTGACCCACTTGGAGGCTCCTATTATGTAGAAGCTTTGACAGATAAAATCGAAGAGGAAGCAAACGTATATTTGGATCGCATTAAAAAGCTCGGAGGAGCAGTGCAGGCTGTAGAAGAAGGCTATATGCAAAGAGAAATTCATCAAGCAGCTTATGAAGCTCAAAAGAGACTGGAAGCAAATGAAGATATAGTGGTAGGATTAAATGAATTTAAAGCAGAGGAAGAAATTAATCCTGATTTATTACGGGTCGATGAGGCCCTGGAGGCAGGTCAAATAAGAAAAGTGAAAGATGTTCGTGCCGCAAGAGATCAAAGTGAAGTGGATCAAATATTATCCCGATTAAGAGAAGCAGCCAAAGGTTCAGAAAATCTTATGCCTCATATAGTAACGGCAGTGAAAGCCTATGCAACAGTTGGAGAAATTGCTAATGTGCTCCGTGATGAATTTGGAGAATACAGCGGAATGTAGAAAGGATTGTGACCAAGATGAAACCGATTCGTGTACTTATCGCTAAACCAGGATTAGATGGCCATGATCGAGGAGCTCTCATTATTGCACAGGCATTAAGAGATCATGGTATGGAAGTTATATATACGGGGCTGCGCCAATCTGCAGTTCAAATAGCTGCAGCAGCTATCCAAGAAGATGTAGACGTTGTTGGATTATCCTCGCTGTCTGGAGCCCATAAATCTCTATTCCCTAAAGTAGTGGAAGCCCTGGCAAGTAAGGGTGCGGAAGACATTCCCGTTATTGGAGGAGGAGTGATCCCAGCTGAGGATATTCCATTTCTTGAGGGAAAAGGGGTGAAGAAAATATTCACCAGTGGTTCTCCCACTGATGCCATCGCCATTTACATTAAGCAAATGATGAATAAAGAAACAATAACACCACCTAAGAAAATCAATCATATTGGAATCGCCGTAGAGAATATTGAGCTGGCTCTGCCTTTTTACCAGCATACTTTAGGATTAACGATTGATGCTGTGGAAGAAGTGGATTCTGAACAAGTAAGAGTGGCTTTTCTTAAAATTGGCGAGACTAGAATCGAGCTGCTGGAGCCGACAAGTGAAGAATCGGCCATCCGTAAGTTTATGAATAAACGAGGAGAAGGGATCCACCACATTGCCTTGGAAGTGGATGACATTGATACAAGAGTTAAACAATATCATCAGCAGGAAATAACGATGATCCATGATCAGCCAAAACAAGGGGCTCACAATAGCCTTATTGCTTTCATTCACCCTAAATCATCCAACGGGGTACTTTATGAACTGTGCCAGCCGGATAAAAAGGAGTAATCTATTTATGGATATTTACGATAAAATCAGTGAATTATATGATAAGCGCCGCAGAGTTCAGCTCGGAGGCGGAGACGAGAGAATTGATAAACAGCATGAGAAAGGCAAATGGACAGCACGGGAGCGAATTGATTATTTAGTTGATGAAGGAAGTTTTATCGAATTAAATCCGTTTATTGAGCATCGTCATGAAGATCTTGGTGTAAAGGAGGCTCCAGGCGAAGGAGTCGTCACAGGTTTCGGGAAAATAAATGGACGGGATATTTATCTGTTTGCTCAGGACTTCACTGTATTTGGAGGAGCATTAGGTGAAATGCATGGCAAAAAAATTGCCGCCGTTATGGATTTAGCCGCTAAAAACGGAACACCATTTATTGGACTGAATGACTCTGGAGGAGCAAGGATTCAAGAAGGTGTTTCTTCTCTGGATGGTTACGGACAAGTGTTTTACCGTAATTCCATTTATTCAGGGGTTATCCCGCAAATTTCAGTCATTATGGGACCTTGTGCTGGCGGAGCCGTTTATTCACCGGCGATTACTGACTTTGTAATTATGGTAGAAGAATCTTCTCAAATGTTCATAACGGGTCCGAAAGTGATCGAAACCGTGACAGGAGAACAAATTTCTTCCGAGGATTTAGGAGGAGCAGCCGTTCATAATACGTTGAGCGGGAATGCTCATTTAAAAACGAAAGATGAAGCTTCTGCGCTGGATGCGGTTAAAGATCTAGTCAGTTACCTGCCTTCAAGCAGCCGCGATAACCCTCCGCTTTTAGAAACGGAAGATTCTGATGATTATCGTCCTGATTTAACCGACAAAATCCCATTCGATCCGATTCGTCCTTATGATGTTAGGTCTATTATAGATGAAGTAGTCGATGCAGAGTCATTCTTTGAAATACATAAAGACTTTGCAAAAAATATCGTTGTTGGTTTTGCTCGTCTTAAAGGAAAAACCATCGGCCTTGTTTGTAACCAGCCGAAATATATGGCAGGGGGATTAGATATCGACTCCAGCGATAAAGCCGCACGTTTTATCCGCTTCTGTGATTCTTTTAATATCCCTATTATTACTTTTGAAGATGTGACAGGATTCTTCCCGGGTGTTAAACAGGAGCATGGGGGGATCATCCGCCATGGGGCGAAAATACTCTACGCTTATTCGGAAGCAACCGTACCTAAGCTGACGGTAATTACTCGTAAGGCATACGGCGGTGCTTATGTGGCATTAAACAGTAAATCGATTGGTGCGGATCTCGTTTATGCTTGGCCGAATGCGGAAATAGCAGTTATGGGTCCAGAAGGTGCAGCTAATATTATTTTCGCTAAAGAAATAAAAGAAAGTGACAATCCTGAAGAAGTAAGAAAAGGGAAGATTGATGAATACCGTGAGAAGTTTGCCAACCCTTATGTGGCGGCGGGTCTTGGAATGGTTGATGACGTCATTGATCCAAGAGAAACGAGGTCGACTCTAATAAAAGCATTAGATATGCTGAAAAATAAAACTGAGGACCGCCCTTACAAAAAGCATGGAAATATACCACTCTAATTGACACGTCAAGCGAGTTCAGCTAACGTACTAAGAGGAAAGGTACAGATAGTTAAAGGAGGAAGAAGATTCGTGGTTACAATTAATAAAGATCGTCTAATTGAAGAATTCATCGAGCTTGTTAAAGTGGATTCTGAAACTAAAAATGAAGCAAATATTTCAGAGGTTTTAAAAGATAAATTTACTAGTCTTGGAGTAGAGGTATCCGAGGATAATGCAAAAGAGATCACGGGGCATGGGGCAAATAATTTAATTTGCAGTCTTAAAGGCACCAAAGACTCAGCAGATCCTATTTACTTTACTTCTCATATGGATACAGTGGTACCAGGTAATGGGATAACTCCTTCTATCAAAGATGGGTATATCGTTACAGACGGGACAACGATCCTTGGAGCAGATGATAAAGCGGGTGTAGCTGCCATTCTTGAAGCGATTCGTTCTATTCAGGAACAAAAAGTGGAACATGGTGATTTGCAATTTATTATTACCGTTGGAGAAGAAAGCGGACTTGTAGGGGCAAAAGCTTTAAACCCTGACGATTTGAAAGCTAAATATGGATACGCCATTGATAGTGATGGACAAGTAGGCAACATCATTATTGCAGCACCAACTCAAGCGAAATTGAATGCTGTCGTTAAAGGTAAAACAGCGCATGCTGGAGTGGCTCCTGAAAAAGGCGTATCAGCAATCACGCTTGCTTCAAAAGCGATTGCTAAAATGCCTTTAGGACGTATTGATGACGAAACTACCGCTAACATTGGCCGTTTTGAAGGCGGAAAACAAACAAATATTGTTTGTGACCATGTTGAAATCCTTGCGGAAGCACGCTCACTCGTTCCAGAAAAAATGCAAGCTCAAGTAGAAAAAATGAAAAAAGCTTTTTATGATACTGCTGAGGAAATGGGCGGAGAAGTAGATATTCAAGTGGATATTATGTATCCAGGCTTTAAACAAAAAGCTGGGGACCAGGTGGTAGAAATAGCTCGTGCAGCTGCTAAAAGAATTGGCAGAGAAAGTGAACTGTTAACGAGCGGCGGCGGAAGTGACGCTAATGTAATTGCTGGTCATGGTATTCCAACAGTAAATCTGTCTGTAGGATATGAAGAAATTCATACAACAAATGAACGTATCCCTGTAGCAGAACTGGAAAAAATAGCAGAGTTTGTAACCGCAATTATAGAAGAAGCAGCTAATCAATAAAAGAACGAACAAAAACATAAAACCCGAACCTGGTTTCCTCCTGGTTCGGGTTTTATTTATATTTTTATATGATGTCAGCGATTCGTATACAATTTCGCCATATAATCTTCCTCAAAACCACAGGAAGATTTACTATCTAGGAGGCTGCCAGTTTTTTTCTTCAAGATCACTTCAAGTGAAGATATCTATATACTGGAGTTTATCTTTATAAAATACTTTTAAGGAAGTCATTTATAAATTTTCTGCCTTCTTATAAGACTGTTCTCTATCTGATCTTTCCTCTTCTTCCTCCAGTGGAGGCGAGGTTTTCTTAATGAAAAAGGAAAGGATAATCCCTATAAACGACAACACAGTAATGACAAAAAATGCGACATTCACTCCGTGAATTCCTGGGTAGTCTATGGATGAATCCTGCTGGGCTTGTTCCGTAGTAGTGGTCATGACAGTTACTAAAATGGCCGTACCTATAGAAGCGGCGACTTGACGCATCGTATTGCTCATAGCAGCCCCGTGAGGAATAAGCTTGTTTGGCAATTGATTTAATCCCGCAGTAGTCACCGGCATCATGACCATTGATAATCCCAGCATCCGAATACCATATAAAACGGTAATAAAGGTAAAGGTGGTGGACGGGTTTAGGTTGGAAAAGACTAGCGACGTTCCAGTAATCAGGGTTAATCCAATAATGGCGAGCCACCTAGCTCCAATTTTATCAAAGATTCTTCCAGTAATCGGCGACATAAATCCGCTGACTAAGGCACCGGGCAAAATCGCCAGTCCTGATTCCATTGCTGTAAAGTCCCTCATATTCTGCATATAAAGAGGAATTAATGTTTCAGAGCCAATTAGCCCCATAAAGCAAATCATCCCAAGGACGGTTGTGATAGAAAAGACAGCGTTTTTAAATACTCGGAACTCGAGCATTGGATGCGACATTTTTAATTGACGGAGGATGAATAGAACCAAGCCGAGAATACCTATCCCAATCGACAGCACGGTCCGGACATTCTCCCAGCCAAAATTACCTGCACAAGTAAATCCATAGAGTAATCCACCAAATCCAAGAGTAGACATGATAATAGATGGAATATCTACTTTTGGATACGTTAGTTCTGTCACATTACGTAAGACAAACCAGGCAATAACAATATCTATGATGGCGATGGGTAAAATAATCAGGAATAAAACTCTCCAAGAGTAATTGGCCGTTACCCACCCTGATAGTGCGGGTCCGATTGCCGGAGCAAAGGAAATGACTAGGCCAATCAATCCCATGGCAGCTCCACGCTTATTTACTGGAAAGATTAATAAAAATACAGTTTGCATGAGCGGAAGCATAATTCCTGCCCCACTGGATTGGACAATTCTTCCTAATAATAAAATTTGAAAATTTGGAGCAATGGCTCCTATAACCGTTCCTATGACGAAAATACTCATGGCGGATATAAATAGTTGTCTAGTAGTAAATCTTTCGATAAGAAAAGCACTTATCGGAATCATTATCCCGTTGACCAGCATAAATACGGTGGTCAGCCATTGAGCTGTGTTAGCTGAAATATTCATTTCCTTCATAATTGGCGGGATTGCTGTAATCATTAAGGTTTGGTTTAATATAGTAATAAATGCTCCTGCGAGCAGCAAGGAAGCAATTAATACTTTGCTATATGACTGGGTGCTGTTGGTCATCTGAAATTCCCTCCTTACTTCGGCTGAATTCTGCCTGATAGTTCCCTGTAACCACTATGGACTAGTCAGACTTGAACACTGAAGTTTGCTTTGTGATTAGATCCATATATACAGACACGTCGGTAGTGAAGATTTTCGCGTTATATTAATAAGCATAGAATGCTCTTCTTTCTTCTTCACACGTTCGATAGTCATTAGAAGAAGTAAAAACGATCTATTTTAACTGATAGATCAACCATGCTGATGAGCAGGATGAAAATATAAAATAGAACACACTTGCTTTACCATTTATAAGATTATACGTTGAGGCAGTTAAGCTTACAAACATAATGCCTAGTGTTTAATAAATTGGTAGTTGTGCCTGAGAGATATCAATAGAACAGAGAAGTCTGGATTGTATTTGCTTACCCTGAATAACCGTGCTTTTACCTTTCCATTTTCGTTAAACTTAACCGGAATGAACCATATATTCACCGGGCGTTTTCAGTTCGGGTAATCGAATGAGTTATAATTAGACTTTCACTTTAACTCAATTGCAGGAGGGCTGATATAGTTGGGAGCGGGAGTACACTGATGCCTTAGGCGTGTAGTTATTTACATAAAACGGAAAGTGAACTAGGCTATATAAATACTCATTTTTTCCTGGAAAGGGGATAATAAAAGTTGGCATTCGTAAAATTTAAAGATATTTGCGGTGACTTATTTATTCCAGCACCACAAAAAAATAATAAATCGGCAATCCTATGGCTGCCGGGTCTGCCTAATAAACCCAGCGTGGAAGACATGGGACAGCCACTTGCTGACTTAGGATTTACAATTCTTCAATTGCGCTATCCAGGTAATTGGGAGAGTAAGGGAGCTTTTGGTCCTTCCACCTCATTGGAAGGTGCCATACAGGGACTGGAATTATTAGCAAGCGGGGAAAGTTACGATCAACTAAAGAAGAAGAACGTTCATTGGGATACTGAGCGTCTATTCATTGCAGGAAATAGTTATGGTGGGGCTATAGCACTCTCTGCCCTGGCGAAGAGCAGTTTAGCAGAAGGAGCTGTCTGTTTTTGTCCTTTACTAGAGCCACATTTGCAAAATGTCTATAAGAATGAGGAAGACCTCCAGGCTTTGTATTCCTATATAACTAAAGAACATTCCACAGACTACAGGGAGTTTAATGAGCAGGAGTGGAAGAGGTTTATGGACGGGAATCATCAGGTGAATCCGAGTCAATATATTGAGCAGTTGAAAGACGAACCCATCCTGTTAATCCACGGAGCAAGCGACACGAGTATTCTCCCGTACCATACGATAGATTTCTTTCATAAACTTACAGAAGCGGGCTCATGTAGTGCTGAACTGAAGATTATAACCGGCAAAGGCCATGGTAAGGGTTTAAGAAATGCAGCTACAGAAATATGGACGGAGTGGCTGTTCAATGATTCTCATTCCTGTATATAATTGAAGCTGACTGGAGCATACTCTTATCCTATTTCCCTTTAGTCTCTCTTTAAGACTCCTTTCAATTACAGCAGCGATAATCATGGTATAATTAAGGAACAACCGTTCGAATAAAGGAAGGATTCTAGTGTCAAAATGGTACCCTAAAAACGGCAGGGTTATTTTTCATGTCGATATGAACAGCTTTTATGCTTCAGTAGAGATGGCTTTTAATCCTGAATTAAAAGGAAAACCGCTGGCTATCGCCGGTAATCCGGAAGAGCGCCGGGGAATTGTGGTGACGAGCAGTTATGAAGCAAGGAAGTTTGGGGTGAAAACAACAATGCCAGTCGGAGAAGCCAGAAGGCTTTGTCCCAACCTTCTTGTCTTGAAACCAACTTTTGAAAGATACCGTACGGCCTCTAAAGAAATGTTTAAGATTCTTTCAGAAGTCACCGAGTTAGTGCAGCCTGTTTCCATTGATGAAGGGTATTTGGACATTACGGGATGCGCCGATCAGGGAGCTCCGCCGGAAATCGCTGAAAGGATTCAACAAAGAATATTCGCAGAACTGGACTTGCCTTGCAGTATAGGAATTGCTCCGAATAAATTTTTAGCTAAGATGGCTTCTGATATGAAAAAACCGATGGGGATTACAATTCTAAGAAAAAGAGATTTAGACAAAAAGCTTTGGCCGCTTCCGATCGAAGAAATGTATGGTGTTGGTGAAAAAACAGCCCTCAAGCTAAGAAAAATAGGGGTGAAAACAATTGGAGATCTTGCTCATCATTCCGTTTTAGAATTAAAACAAGTGCTGGGCATAAATGGGGAAAGACTGCAAAATCGTGCAAATGGAATCGACAATAGGGAAGTAGACCCTGATGCAGTCCATGAATTTAAAAGTATTGGCACCTCAACAACGCTTCCTCATGATACAACAGATGAAACAGAAATTCGCCAGGTTCTGCGCAGACTTTCACGGAAAGTAGAGAGCCGGATGAATAATAAGAAGGTATTAAGCCGTAATATCCAATTGATGATCCGGTATTACGATCGTAAAACAGTAACTAGAAGTAAGCAGCTGCATGATTTTATTGCTACGGCTGATGAGTTATATAATGCTGCCCTTCTTCAGTTTGATACTCACTGGAACCAAGAACCAGTGAGGCTGCTTGGAATAACGGCACAGGATCTTGCGGAAAAATCAGAAATTACCCAGCAGCTTGATTTATTTAATTATGAAGAATATGCGGGCAAGGAGAAGTTGTACAAAGCGATTGATGAGCTAACAGAGAAATACGGTCATAATCCATTTCAAAAGATAAATCTCCCCGGAGATAGTCAAGTAAGTACAAGTTTTCAAAAGGATTTCTTAGATGATTTTAAGAAATAGATCCTCATGTTTGATGCTTTTTGTTTGAGAAAGGCAGGGACAAAAAATTTTTAGAAAACCCGGACCATTTCTATTGGTTCGGGTTTTCTGTGTTTTACTTTAAATGGAAAGCAGCAGAAGAGTATTCATCTGAAAGCAGGATTCGATATGATGAGAAATGAAATATTTTCATTGAAATATTTCAAAAAATATTGTGCATCACTTAGGGTTATAGTAAGATGAAGTAAGAAATGAAATAATTTATTAATATTATTTCAAAACTTCGACTGGAGATGATGGTTATGGCTATTCAAGTGTCCAATGTCCAAAAAACTTACCAGAGTGGTGAAGTAGCGATTCAAGCTTTAAGGAATGCCTCCTTAACCATACCTGATCAGGAAATTGTAACGATACTAGGTCCATCCGGCTCTGGAAAATCTACTCTACTTAATGTGATTGGTGGTATTGATGGCTTTGACACAGGATCAATTGAGATTGCAGGAAGTAAACTTGAGGAATTGAACAGGCATCAATTAACGGAGTTTAGAAGAAAGCACATAGGGTTTATTTTTCAGCAATATAACTTAATTCCTGCGCTTACTGTCGAAGAAAATATAGAGGTAGGCAAAGAATTAAGCACAAGCCCGCTCGATATGAAAGAGATACTGGAAAAAGTAGGGATGCTAGACAAAAAAGATAAATTTCCTTACCAGCTGAGCGGGGGGGAGCAGCAAAGAGCAGCCATTGCACGGGCCCTTATTAAAAACCCTGAGTTTTTATTATGTGATGAACCAACAGGTGCGCTGGATGAAGATACAGGGAAGAACATTCTCCGTTTGTTGAAATTTGTTAATCAAACCTATGGGAGAACGGTACTGATCATTACTCACAATCAGGGGATAGGGGACATGGCTCACCGGGTAATCCGCATGAAAAGCGGAGAGATCATTGAAACTGATGAAAATGACACACCTATCGATCCGGAGAGGGTGACCTGGGCATGATACTCCGTAAAACAATCCCCAGAACAATTAAAGAAAAGAAATTTCAATATGGCGGAGTAACCATTCTTCTCGTCCTTGCGGTAATGTTGTATGTTTCATTGTCCATGGCTATTTCAACTTTGGACAAAAGAAATCAGCAGTTCTCAGAAAACTATAACCAGGAAAGCTTTCACTTTTTAACGGGATCTCCATTATCTCAAGTCCAATTACAAAGGCTGGAAGATCAATATCCCTTAACACTCGAAGCAAGGAAGTATCAGGACATTTCGCTGGGAGAGGATACCACACTGCGAATTTTAGGGGAAACACAAACGATTAACATTCCCTATATTTCGGAAGGAAGTATGCCGAAGAATCCTGGAGACGTAGCTTTGGCTAAGATGTTTGCTCAGAAGAATGATTACGAAATTGGCGACTCCATTGAAATGAATGGAGTAAAAGGTAAAGTAACTGGATATGTATATCTTCCTGATTATATTTATATGATTAAACAGCAGTACGACCTCCTTAGTAACGCGAAAGAGTTTGGAATAGGAGTGACCAGTGAAGAAACTTTTCAGCAAATGTCTGGTTCTGCCCAGACTGAAGTATTGGGATGGAATAAGGAAGATAAGCTGCCACCAGGTTTCACTCAGGAGGTTCAGAATATTACCCCGATTCTGCAGTTTGTCGCACGGGAGGATAATACAAGAATCCAGTTTGTAGAATCTGAAATTAACGGGGCCAGCACGACAATTTCCTCTCTCTCTGTGTTTATTTTAGCTCTTTCTGTGGCTATGATTCTAATGCTGATGAAACGGCGGTTAGATATGCAGAGAAAAGAAATAGGGACCTTATTAGCTTTAGGTTACCGAAAAAAAGAACTGCTGCTTCATTATCTAGGCTACGCTTGGTTTATTGGGCTGACGGGAAGTATATTGGGGATATTAGCTGGAGCGGGACTTTCTGTGCCCTTTTCAAATCTTTATTCGAATTATTTTAACTTGCCGCGTATTTCTTTGTTTGACTGGAGCCCGGCTGTACTCATCGTCGGTTTCATTATTCCAGTCGTATTACTGGTCCTCTTAACCAGTATTGTGATATATCGAGCTCTTAATAAGGATCCTCTGACTTTACTAAGACCTAAAGAAATTACAACAGGCAAAAAATCATGGCTGGAGAAACTTCCATTTTTAAATTCCGGGTCTTTTATTCGACGATTTCGATTGAGACTGTTAGTTCGCAGTAAATCAAGAAGCTTCTATATATTTCTAGGAGTGATGTTTTCCACCATCTTACTTTTCTTTGGTTTTATTAGTTTCCGTTCTATGGACCAGCTGGTAGATTCTACTTATCAGGATATCCAGACCTATAACTATGCAGTTCATTTTAAATCGTTGCAAACTGAAGAACTTTCCAGCTCACAAAGTCCTTTTGTCACATCCGAAATGACTGTTCATAATGAAAAAGACAAGGCTAAGGTAACGAGCTATGGCATTAAACCAGCAACTGAGTATATCAAGCTGCTTAATGGCAGCCATCTCCTCAATGACCAGCTGAAGGACGGTGCAGTAGTTAGTCAGCCGCTCGCAGCTATATTAAATTTACACGTCGGAGATCCTCTGACGATTGAAAATACAATTAATGAAAAGGAATTAAAAACCGAGGTAACAGGAATTACCGATATTTATATTGGGAAGTCCATTTATCTGCCTTTAGATAAGGAAAATGAATTTTTGGGATATCCAAAGGGTTCTTATACAGCGTTGTGGCAGAATGAAAAGCCAAAGATTACTGATGATGTATTTTTGATCGAGGATAAACAAAAGGTGATTGACAGCTTTGAAGCCTCATCTGGTGCTACAAGATATTCCGTATTCGGAATGGCTGGTTTCGCTATGGTCATTGGAGTGCTTGTATTAACTTTATTAACGAATTTAATTGTGGAGGAGAATTCTCCGTCGATTTCGCTCTTTAAAGTAATGGGCTACCATGATAAAGAAATTTCAAGTTTAGTCTTAAATGTTTACACACCGATTGTATTTCTTTCTTACTTTCTATCGATTCCTTTAGCTCTGTTTGGTTTGAACCAAATCTTTAATTCTATGGCGGAGCAAACAGGTTTTTTATTCCCAACTGAAATTACTTGGTGGATGGTCCTCTTAGGTTTGGGGATTATCTGGGTAACCTACTGGATCTCATTAAGCTTATCCAAGAGGAAGTTAAAACAGGTTTCTCTTCAAGAAGCTTTAAAGAAGCAGCAGGATTAGTGGCTGATCGGGTTCATTTGCAGGATGCCTGGAACTTCAGGCATCCTGTTTAACCTAACATCCTTTTAACGATGGAAAGGCCGTATTTTGTACCCGGATAACGGAACTTCTGATCAAATTTAGTCGACTGGCTGGTAATGCTTTTTTTATGGGTAAAGGTTTCAAAGCTTGCCCGGCCGTGATAACTGCCCATGCCGCTTGCACCGACACCGCCAAATGGAAGATAGGGATTAATAATATGGTAAAGCGTATCATTAATGCATCCGCCGCCAAAGGAGATGGAAGCAGTAACTAAATTCTGATCGTTCTCGTTTTCACCAAAATAATACAGAGCGAGGGGTTTGGGCCGCTTATTCACCAGAGAGATAGGTTCATTCAGTCTGCTAAACGTAAGAATAGGGAGAACGGGACCGAAAATTTCTTCTTGCATAACTTTGTCTTCCCAGTTCACCGAATCCATGAGCGTGGGCTCTATTTTAGTGTTTCTTTCATCATAATTTCCTCCGGACAGTACGTTTCCCTCATCTAAATATCTCTTCACGCGCAGAAAATGCTGCTGGTTCACTATTTTTACATACTGGTTATTCTCTAAAGGGTGAGGACCGTAAAAATGTTGAATATACGCTTTCATTTTAGAAAGCAAGGGACCCTTCACTTGTTCATGAACGAATAAATAATCGGGAGCAATACAAGTCTGGCCGGCATTTGTGAACTTACCCCAGACAATTCTTTTGGCAGCTAAGTCAAGATCAGCATCCTTGTGGACGATGGCAGGACTTTTTCCTCCGAGTTCGAGAGTGACGGGGATCAGCTGCTTACTTGCCTGTTCCATAATGCTTCTGCCGACAGAAGTACTACCTGTGAAAAAAATGTAATCAAGAGGCTGAGCTAGTAATTGCTGAGTGATATGTTTATCCCCTTCCACTACGGCGATATATTGTTCAGGGAAGTAGTGCTGGATCATCTTCTTGATTACCAAGGATACCATGGGAGTTAATTCTGAAGGTTTCAAAATGACCGTATTACCAGCGGCGACCGCTCCAATTAACGGGGCAAGCGAAAGCTGAATGGGATAATTCCAAGGCGCAATAACTAATACCGTTCCTAACGGCTCTTTCATAATGTAATTGGTTGAACCGAAGTGGGTGATAGGCGCCTTCACCTTTTCAGGGCGCATCCATTGTTTTAAATGTTTCATTTGTTCCCTAATTTCACTTTTAAGAAAGCCAATTTCGCTTGAATACGCTTCAAACTCTGACTTATTTAAGTCAAATTGAAGAGCACGGAGAATGGGATCTTCAAACGTTTCAAGCATTTTCTTTATTTTTTTTAATTGTTCCATACGAAATGAATAACTGCGAGTAGATCCTTCATTAAAGTATTGTTTCTGACTCCGAATTAATTCTTCCATAACTGCAGCTCTCCTTATGGTCTGGATGGAATAGGGTGAAGATAAAAGTCGTAAGCAAGAGTTGTATTAGGGAATATCTCCTGTGCTTCCCGTTGCAGGCGGTCTAGTTCATCTCCATGATATCTGGCAGATAAATGATTTAAAAGCAGGGTACTGACATTCGCATGTTTTGCTAAAGTTGCAGCCTGGGTAATCGTAGAGTGAAAGTAATCATGGGCCATCGCTTCTTCTTCTCCGGCGAACGTAGCTTCGTGGACGAGTACATCCGCTTCTTTAATCTTAGAATTCAAAGCAGGAAGGTACCTTGTATCACCTAATATAGCGAGTTTTCGGCCTTTTTTAGAAGGACCAGTTACCTCTTCACGATAAATCGTTCTACCGTCATCGAGCGTTGTTTCATTCTGGCTTTTTATAATCTGATATAAAGGTCCGGGCTGTATACCTAGTGCCTTCAACTTGGCGGGCAGAAGTTCCCCGAGTTTATCCTTTTCCTGGATGACGTAGCCGAAGCTGTCGAGCCCATGCGCTAATTTAATAGCTTCTACATGAAATTGCTCATCTTCAAACAGCGAGCCTTCTTTTATTTCCTTTATGGTTAGCGGGTATTTAACCCTCGTGCCGCTTACTTTAAGACTGACTTCTATATATTCTTTTAATCCTTTAGGTCCGTAAACGGTTACAGGGGTTTCTCCTCCCTGAAAGGATCGGCTGCTCAATAGTCCGGGAAGTCCGTAAATATGATCCCCGTGCAAATGTGTGATGAATATTTTTTCTATTCGTCTCGGACGCACATTTGTATGTAAAATTTGGTGCTGGGTTGCCTCTCCACAATCAAATACCCAGGTGGTACCTCTTTCTTCTAGTAAGCGAAGCACCAGGGAAGATACATTTCGATCCTTGGAAGGGACACCTGAACCTGTTCCTAAAAAGAATAGTTCCATAAGCCACACTCCTTTCCCATTATCATACCACCAGAATTCCTTGTTTTCACTTTAAAGCTCAACAATGGATCAAACGAATATTTAACAATCTAAGGATACAGTTCTAGCAGCAAATGGAGAAATAAAAAAGATGCCTTAGAAGCAGAAGCTGCTAAGGCATCGCTGACGAGTTTACCACGCTCTTGTATATTGTCTTGGTCCTTCTATGTGATAGCCCATTTCATCAGCTGCTTGTTTTGGCCAATATGGATTTCTTAACAGAGCTCTCGCTAAGAAAATAAGATCTGCACGATCATTTTGTAATATTTCCTCCGCTTGATTTCCTGTGGTGATGAGTCCGACAGCTCCCGTGTCAATAGCGGCACCACGCTTAATTTCTTCTGCATAACGGATTTGATATCCAGGATAAGGTTCAATACTTGCGGGCACAACGCCTCCGGAACTCACATCGATTAAATCTATTCCCAGCTGTTTCATCTCTTTAGAGAAGTAAATAAAGTCATCCATCGTATTACCGTCTTCATGATATTCATTTCCAGAAACTCTTACAAAAAGGGGTCCGCTCCAAACTTGCTGTACGGCTACGATTACTTCTTTCAGCAGCTGGAAGCGATTTTCACGAGTTCCGCCATAGGCATCTGTTCTTTTATTGGTGAGCGGCGACAAAAATTGATTAATTAAGTAACCGTGCGCAGCATGAAGTTCAATGACATCAAAGTCTGCTTTTTTCGCACGTTCTGCTGCTTTTTGAAAAGCAGTGACAGTGTCCTGGATGTCCTCTGTACTCATTTTCAAAGGTTCTTTGAATGATTCATTAAAGGCAATAGGACTAGGAGCGTAGATGTTTCCGTTTAAATTGGCTTTTCTGCCGGCATGAGCAAGCTGAATACCTGCTTTAGCTTCGTGACTATGCACGCCTTTAGTAATCTGAGATAGTCCTTCTATGTGTTCGTCATCCCAAATCCCCAGATCTTCGTGGGAAATGCGGCCTTCAGGTTGAACAGCGGAAGCCTCAGTCATCACAAGACCAACTTGTCCAGCTGCACGGCTTTCGTAATGGGCAAGGTGAAAGGGCTGAGCTTTCCCGTCCTGGTCATAGCTGGAATACATACACATCGGAGACATAACTATTCTGTTTTTAAGTGTGACACCTTTTACCGTATAGGAAGAGAAGAGTTGGTTCTTCAACGGTTAATCCTCCTTTGAATTCTTATAATACTGCTTCAATTCTTGTAAGGGATATCGATTCCCTCTCCACTCAATTCCGCCTCTTATCCAAGTGAGAATTAAAGCTCTCATAAGCATATATACAAACAATAAGGCGTAAATGGGCTGCCCGGCAATGATAAATACGGAGCAGCGAGTGAGGGATTTTATTGTAATCGCATATAAACAAAATAACAAAAGGAGGTTTAGAGCGCTAATAATTTGAACCGAATGAAGAGAGGAGAATAGGAACACATAAGGAAGGAGCTGGGTCATTATTAAACAGATCACAGCAAACAACCCTCGCCATACAGAGTAATTTAAACCGGCGAAGGCATTTTTTTCAAACCCTTTAAATGCAAGAGAAAGGCTGGGGTACCATTCAACTGATAAAGAATGAAGGCCAGTGGCGAGCCGCTGCTTGTAGCCGAAGCGCTTCACTCTTTCGCCCAGCGCCAAGTCATCGTCAGGTCTGAGTTTTAACTTTTCATGTCCCTCGATACTCTGATAACAGGAACGGCTGATCAGTTGAAAAGCCCCAATTCCCATTCCCCCGGCAGGTTTCGGCCGATTTGCTGTCCAAGGACGCTTTAGTACACTAAAACCAAACAAAAAATAAGAAATGAAGCCCCTTAGAAGCAATGAGTTGGCGCGCAGATCTGGAGAAACGGTCAGGTGATCTGCTTGCTCTTTCTGTAAATAAGTCAGAGCTTTGCAACAGGCAGTGGGAGTGAAGAGGATGTCGGCATCGGTAAAGAGAAAATAGTTCCCTTTAGCTTGTTCAACTCCCTTTGCCAATGCATGATTTTTCCCAAGCCATCCCTCTGGCAGCTTATCAATATGAATGGTATGGATAGATGGATACTTGCGGGCTGCTTCCTCCATAATTGGCCCAGTATTATCCTTAGATCGGTCGTTTACCGTGATGATTTCTAATCTTACATTCTTTTGTGCCAGTAACGAATCCAAACAATGTTTAATCGATTTCTCTTCGTTCTTAGCAGCCAGGATCACCGTAATGAATTCAGAATGTACAGAATCAGGTTCCACAGTATCTATTGACAAGATAGTTTTGAATCCGAGCAGAAAATCGATTAATACCGCTGACCAGAAGAGCAAGAATAATGAATAAATAAGAAACATAACCTCAACCTTTTCGCTTCAGCCATTGATCGCGATACTCGATCGCTTGGTGGGGAACATCTGTGAAAATACCATTACAGCCTAACTGAAAACACTTTCTCATCATAGACGGTCTGTTAACCGTGTACACTCTCAGATTCAAACGATTTTTCTGGCAATGTTTGACCAGCTTCTTATCCAGTAATCGATGTTTGACATGGAGGGCATCTGCATCAATTGATTTCGCGAAACCGGGAAGATTTCTCATCTTTGTAGATGTAAGGAATGCAGTTTCTACGGAAGGATTAATTTTCTTCATGCGGCAGAGTGTATCGGCATTAAAGCTGGAAATAACGGTTCGTTCCAGTACCTGATATCGTTTTAGACAATCATAAACTATTCTTTCTATATTTCGGTATTCAATCACATTTGTTTTTAATTCCACATTCAATACCATGGGCTGATGCCGAAACCAGCGGAGAAATTCTTCAAGTGTTACAATATAGCTATCTGAATATTTTGAAGAAAACCAACTACCAGCATCTAAATGACGGAGCTCTGCATATGTATAATCTTGTACAAAGCCAGTCCCATTTGTGGTTCGTCGTAAATTTTCATCATGGATTAGAATGGGGATATGGTCTTTCGTCAGCTGAACATCTGTCTCGATGCCCTCTGCTCCAGCAGCCTTTGCTAATTCAAAAGCGGGCATTGTATTTTCAGGTGCTAATTTACTGGCACCTCGGTGGGCATAAATTAAGGTTTTCGTCAAAAAAGTTCACCTCTTACTTTAAGGTTTGACTCGATTTGATTGTGTGCGATTCTTAATTAAAAGTCAATATATGAGGAGTGAAGAATGATGAGTCAATGGAAAACGAAAGAGCAATTAACCGATTTACTCTGTTCTTTAGTTGAGTACCCTAGTATTACCGGGAGTAATGCTGAAATTGCAATTATTGAATACTTATATTATATTTTAGCCGATCAAAAATATTATAAAAACCATCCGGACCATGTAAGTCTGCATCCACTTAAAGATGGGAGGCAGCTACTTTCCGCTCTAGTTAAAAAAGAAGGAGCACGAGAGACAATTGTCTTAATTGCTCATGCTGACGTAGTAGGTGTCCAGGATTATGGATCCTGGGAAAATCTTGCTTTTTATCCTAAAGAATTTACTCAAGAATTATGGAAGCACGTGGATCAGCTTCCTCCTGATGCTGCAGATGATTTGAAAAGCGGCGATTGGCTGTTTGGAAGAGGCACAATGGATATGAAGGCAGGATTAACGGTACATCTTTCCCTTCTGGAGAGAGCGATGGAGGGTCGATTTAATGGGAATCTTTTGCTGCTGGCAGTGCCAGATGAAGAGGTGAATTCTGAAGGAATGCTTGCTGCTTTGCCTGTTCTAAAACAAATTAAAGAAAGAGAAAACTTAAATTATAAGCTAACAATTAATGGGGAACCTATGTTCAGCAAATACCCAGGGGATCCTGCTTATTATTTATATACAGGATCAATAGGGAAAACATTACCTGGATTTCTATGTTATGGAAAGGAAACCCACGCCGGGGAGCCATTTGGCGGTTTAAATGCTAACTTAATGTTAAGTTACGTAGCTCAGGAAATGGAATTAAATGAAGCTTTTATTGAACAAGTGGGAGAGGAACGAACTCCTCCTCCACTCAGCTTAATGCAGCGTGATTTGAAACACGAATATTCTGTCCAGACCCCTCAGGCAGCAGTAGCTATGTACAATGTGCTGTATATGAAACAAACCATTGCAGAAATGAATGAAAAATTACTGCAAGCCTGTGAGCGGGCAAAACCAAAGATCCTCAAGCATTATCATAAACAGGCGAGCTTCTATTTGACGGATGATCAGAAATCCTCCTTTGTGCCTTCCATTAGAATTTTAACCTACAAAGAGCTTTATCAGGAGGCAGTTGAAAAATTTGGAAAAATAGAAGTAGATCGCCGGCAAAATTTATTGATCAATCAGCGGGAAGATGGAGATCGTGATTTTTCTACCATACTCGTACAGAATTTAGCGGCACTATGTAAAGATATCGGTCCTATGATCGTCCTTTTTTACAGTCCGCCTTTCTATCCGGCTGTTTCCTCCCACCATGATGTAATGATTCAAAGGGGGGCAAAGACGGCCATCGAATTCGCTAAGAAGGAATATGGAGTGGAGGTGAATGAAGTTGAGTATTTTACTGGATTATCAGACTCGAGCTTTATTGGTCCAGTCTCCACGATGTCTCCTATCGATGACTTAATCGATCAAATGCCTATTCATGGGAAGGGGTATGAAATATCTTCTGATGTCATGGAAGCCGTTACGATGCCTATTATTAATATAGGTCCATTGGGTAAAGATGCTCATCAGTGGACGGAACGCTTAGAGCTTTCCTATAGTTTTGAGAAACTTCCACATATTTTAATGGAGACGATTGATCATTTTTTTAAAGCATAAAAGCGGTTAAAAATTAATTAATCCTTTGGTGTGAAATCAGGTTAGGATAATCTGCTGTGAAAACTACATGATTGTTGAATAAAGAAATAGTGAGCTAGTTCATTTCCTTCCTCTTTAGTTTTAAGCAATCGTTCAAATGTCCAAGCAACAAAATTCTACTTACTTGAAATCCCGAAATTATTTGTTTGGGTTTTCTGTATTTACCGCTTAGTGAAGATAAATATTTAGAATTCTATCTTCTCTCATGCTACAATTACAGAAAATAATGAATAAGTATTCATTTCATGGAGGAAGTTAGATGAAAACTTTACGCGATACCATTTATCAAATTACCCTGCCCACGCCTTATGCTGTAGGAGATGTTCATTGTTATCTTTTAAAAGGAGATAAATTAACGCTCGTAGATACAGGTGTAAAAACGGAAGAAGCGTGGAATGGTTTAAAGAAACAACTGAGCGATCTTGGGTATCTGCCAAAAGATATTGAGCAAATTATTTATACACACCACCACCCTGACCATATGGGACTGTTGGAACCTTTTGAGAATGTGTCGATGGTGGCGGCGCATGAGAAACTGAAGCCGTGGCTGGAACGTGATGAAGATTTCTTCCAGAGGTATGAAGGGTTCTATCAGGAAATGTATGAAGAGGCAGGTGTTCCAGACCCATACTTTAAGTTATTAAAATCGTTACGCAAGCCATTGAAATGGACCGCCCGCGGTGAACTTACCCAAGTGCTGTCAGAAGGAGATTTGCTGCCTGGGCACGAGGAATGGGTAACCATAGAAACTCCTGGTCACGCCCAAAGCCACCTTTCTTTTTTTAGAAGTTCGGATGGGGCCCTTATAGGAGGAGATCATCTTCTTCCCCACATTTCATCGAATCCGTTACTAGAGCCTCCATTTAATCCGGGTGAAGCAAGACCGGCTCCATTACTCCAGTATCGGGAATCAATGATTAAACTTAGAGATTATCCAATTGGTACTGTCTTTCCCGGACATGGAAAAATATTCGAAGACGTCCGCCCGCTTATTACAAGACGGCTGGAACGTCAAGAAGAGAGAGCGCAAAAAGTAAAAGAAATGATTGGTCTAGGAAAAGCAACAATCTATCAAGTCTGTCAGCAGTTGTTTCCTAAGCAGATTGAAACCCAGTTCGGTTTAACGATGTCAGAAACCGTAGGACAACTCGATTACTTAGAAGCTACTGGGCAAGTGGATTTTTCAATGATAGGTAAACAGAAATATTATTATGTAAACAAAGGAGATGGAAATGAATACTAATGTAAAAGATAAAAAAGTATTAATTACGGGAGCCTCGAGCGGTATCGGCATGTATTTGGCGATACACGTAGCCAGGTCGGGAGGCATACCAATCCTGACTGCTAGATCTGAAGGCCGTTTAGAAATCATTGCGAACATAGTTAAGGAACGTTTCCATGTAGACTGTTACTGGTATAAAGCAGATTTGTCCAATGACATAGACTGGAAAGACGTCATAGATCAAATCTGCTACGATCATGGATCGATCGATGCTCTGATAAATAATGCGGGAATGGCCGTGTTCGATTTAGTGGCAGAAGCTCAATGGAAGGATATAGAAAATATGCTCGATGTGAACGTTAAATCACTCATTCGTGCGGTTCATCAGTTACTGCCTCACTTTTTAAAAAGCGGACAAGGGCACATTATTAACATCGCTTCACAAGCCGGTAAAATCGCTACTCCAAAATCTGCCGTCTACTCAGCATCAAAACATGCGGTAATCGGCTTTACCAATGCCCTGCGGATGGAAGTAGAAAAGGAGGGGGTCTACGTAACTTCCGTTAACCTGGGACCTGTAAGGACGAACTTCTTTCAACAAGCGGATCCCAGCGGCAGTTATGAGCGGGCAGTCGATCGTTTTATGCTCGAGCCAAATAAAGTAGCTTTTACGATTACTCAGTCCCTCTTTACAAATCGCAGAGAAATCAATTTACCATTATGGATGGATTCGGGCAGCAAAGTTTATCAAATGCTCCCGGTGATGATGGAGAAATTGATGCAAAATCAGTTTAATAAGAAATAAAATTCTTTACATACAAAGGCTTGCAGGCAACAGAGGCAGGCCTTTTTGTATAGGTGCGGGAAACTTTCGGTTGTTTCTTAGGTGCAGAACAGGAGAATCAAGCTGCTTATGCGAATGTTATTTTCAGAGCAGACGATGTATGGATAATCAAATTTTGTGTAAGTATTTGATCAAGGAATATTTAATACGGAAGAGAGGATGTTCTCATGGGATTCGATACAGACGTATTAATTATTGGAGCTGGACCGTCAGGGTTAATGCTTGCCAACGAATTTGAAAAACACCAAGTGGATTATCAAATCATTGATCAAGCTTTAGAGAGATCGCAATATTCTAAAGCATTAGTCGTACACGCGAGGTCAATGGAAATGTTAGATATGTTAGGTTTGGCAGACAAGTTTACTGCGCAGGGATTGTTAATTAAAAATATCGAATTTTATTATAAGAAGGAAAGAATCCTGGAAAATGATTTTTCGCTTCTTCATGACGATACAGAGCATCCTTATCTTTGTATATTTCCTCAAAGCGACACTGAAGCGATTTTAGAAAGAAATCTCCCGGCCACAAAGGTTCTGCGTGGAAATAAACTTCTTTCCCTCCATACTACGGATAATGGCACAATTGCTTCGATTGAAAAGGAAGACGGGCGGATCACCACGATCAAAGGAAAATACATTGCAGCATGTGACGGGGCCCATAGCAGGGTAAGAAAAGAGTTGAATATGAACTTCAAAGGGAAATCTGAAGATATCCACGTTATTTTAGGCGATGTGAAATTAAATAACCAGCAGTGGAAGAAGAAATTAAGACTTATTAGCAGTGATGCTGGGATGATGTTTTTAGCGCCTTTCAAAAATGGGTATACACGGGTCATTGCGATAGATTATCATAAGCAGGATTTGGATGAAGAGGCAGAT
This sequence comes from uncultured Bacillaceae bacterium, assembly GCA_963739045.1. GTDB lineage: Bacteria > Bacillota > Bacilli > Bacillales > Halobacillaceae > Halobacillus_B. The sequence goes on from CAVTYY010000004.1 coordinate 1,054,068, forward strand.
TTAGACGGATTGCAGGAATCAGTAAACAAAATTTCTCCCGATCCCATAAGAATAAGTGATCCTTACTGGTTATCCAATTTCACAGCTTCTCATCGCCAAGTAGATCACTATTATAAAGATGGAGTCTTTTTTGTAGGAGATGCAGCTCACATTCATAATCCAGCAGGCGGTCAAGGAATGAATGTAGGGATGCAGGATGCAAGCAATCTCGCCTGGAAACTTGCTTACGTGCTGAAGTATCACCTATCAGTTAACCTTCTAGCTACTTATGAAGAAGAAAGAAAAAAAGTAGCTGAGGATGTAATCAAAAAAACCAATAGAATGATTCGCGGTATCACGCTTCAAAGTAAAATAGGGATCTCAGCCAGGAACTTGCTTTTGAAAAGACTTTCCAGGAGTCTTATTTTGAAAAAAATAATTTCAAAAAATATGTCTCAGATCAGCGTCGATTATCGATTTACGGATCTGTCTAAGTACATGCCTCATACCAGGAGTGGCATGCAGGCAGGAGAACGAGTCCCTAACATTCTCAATGAAGGGTTCCATCTTTATGAGAAGCTTAGATCAGGGAAATGCCTGCTGCTTATGAACATTGCAGACGATGATCCCGACATCTTCTGTGAAAAAGTACTACCAGCTGTGGAGGATTTTAATGAAAAGATAGGCGGAATCCTCAGTCCTTACTTTATCGCGAACGCCCAGAGCAGTCTCTCTGACAAGCAGCGTTCCTTTCTATTAACAGATGGGAATAATGAGATTTCACATAAACTCGGTCTTAAAAAAGGCGAAGTAATAGTGATCCGGCCGGATGCCCATGTACTCGTCCATTTAAGTCGTTTCCGCATAAAGGAACTGGCCAATTGTTTACAAGCTCAATTTGGCTGAAATTGTAAACGGGTGTCAAACTTTTTTGATTCAAAAATATTGCGTTACAGGGGTTATTTTCTTATGATTAAAAAAAGAGGTGATCAGTAATGAAACTTACTATTACTCATCAGGCAGAAGAGGAACTTCAAAAAATAAATGATCTTTCGAAACCGTTGATTCGGCTGTTTTACGATACAGAAGGATGCGGTTGCGGAGTTAATGGTCTGCCCTCTATTCGCCTGGAGAGTGAGCGCAGAGAAACAGATCTAGAGGTAAAAAGTACTTCCTTTTCCACAATCATTGATGATCAGCAGGCGATATTCTTTAAGAATGAGATGAAACTGGACTTTGTAAAAGGAAGCTTTCGTTTATCCAGCCCAGAAGGAATGTTGAATCCTATCATTTCTATTAAAGATGTTAAGGAAGGGGCAACAATTTAATGGGAAGAAAAAAAGAGAAGCAAGGCTCACTCAGTGAACAGCTTAACAAAGATGTAGTAAGTCAGCTGCAGTTAAAGAAAGCAGAGTTAAAGCAGCAGGCTGACAGGCAGCAGGAACTTGAGCGCTTGAAAAGAATAGAAGAAAAGCAAAAACGTGAAGCAAATAAAAGCTTTGAAGAACTATTGAATGAAAGTGAATTGGATTGGAAATCTTTCAAGCATTAAGAGGCAGGAACCAATCAATAATCGTTCGATAAAGAGGCCGGTAATTTAGAAAGCACAAAAATATGGACAGAGAGTCGAAGGGGCTTCTTCATAGATGAAAAACCCGAACCAGAGTATGCTGGTTCGGGTTTTTTTTGGTACATAACCTTTTAATATCACAGTCTTTATTTATGTTTTTGATAAGTGATAGGATTGGTCATGGCTTGAATTTCACCGAAAATTTGTTCCGTTATCGGCTCGGAACGGAAGTAACTGAGATTATCTTCCAGCTGCTCCAAAGAACTAGCACCGAATACTGCCGAAGATACTGCTGAATGATGCAGCACATATTGCAGAGCAAGTGCCGTAAGTGTACGGGCATCACTTTTATAATCCTGCCACTTTTTCACCAGGGAAAGAACTTCTTCATAACTATACTCAAGAAATCCTTCTTCTGCTTTTTTATTTACTATGGTTTCTCCTTTGGAAGACAGCATTCCTTTAGCAAGGGGACCTCTTGCCAGAACACTAATGTCATGTTGCTCTAGTAAGTCCAGGATTTCTTCCTCAGGTCGGCGATCTAGTGCATTATATTGCATCATCACACTTACCATATTCGATTTCTTTACATACTCTTTAATCACATTAGGACGAATAGAGGAAATACCGTATTCTCTTATATAGCCTTCTTTTCTTAGCTCTTCAAATGCCTCAATGGCCTCCTCAATCGGATCATCGATTGTACCTCCGTGCAGCTGGTAGAGATCAATATAATCTGTTCCCAGTCGCTGTAGACTATCTTTGACTCCGCGTTTTATATGAGTCTTGGAAGGATCCCATGACCATCCTTCCTTTCCGGGAGTGAAATGATTGCCTACTTTAGTCCCGAGAATGATTTCTTCTCGTCTTCCTTTAATCGCTTCCCCGACAATTTGTTCGTTCATGCCGAAATCATATAGATCTGCTGTATCTACATAATTTATGCCTGCATCAATTGCACGGTCAATGATAGATTTGGCTTTTCCTTTATCTTTACCTAGAGACATGCCTCCCAGGCTGATTTCAGAAATATAAAGTTCGGAGCTTCCTAATTTGCGTTTATTCATGATCTATCAACATCCTTTCTGGTCTATCATATCGAATAACTCGGGTTTCCCTCTACTCCTATGGTAAAATAACGTTAGGAAAAAAGAGAGAGGATGACGAAAAGTGAAAAAATTTGAAGAAAAAACAATAAGTACTGAAAATATCTTTCAAGGACGAATTATCCAATTAGACGTAGACACTGTTTCTTTACCCAATGGACATACTTCTAAACGAGAATTGGTTCGCCATCCTGGTGCGGTAGCAGTGATTGCCCTCACGAAGGAAGGAAAATTGCTTCTAGTAGAGCAGTACCGAAAGCCGTTGGAGAAAAGCATAGTAGAAATTCCTGCCGGTAAACTTGAAGAAGGGGAAAAACCAGAAGTTACCGCTAGGCGTGAGCTTGAGGAAGAAACTGGATACACCACTGACGAATTAACGTGGGTGAATTCCTTCTATACCTCTCCAGGGTTTGCGGATGAACTCGTCCACATCTATTTTACGGATAATATTCGACTTCTTAAAGAAGAGATTGGCACAGATGAAGATGAATTTGTTGAACTTTTGGAGTTAACTCTAGAGGAAACGGAGCAGCTGGAGAAAGACCAAAGAGTTCACGACGTAAAAACTTCCTATGCGCTACTCTTTTTAAAGCTTAAAAACATGAATATTTGAATAGAGGGAACTGTTTTTGATGAGTGGGTAATCTTATGTTCCCCAAATAAACTCAGCGAACGCCCGCCAGCTTAATACTAAAAGAGCAGTAAAACGCAGGGCAAGGTCTATTTTTCACTTTCAGCTCATAGATTGGTCATAGACCGTTTATGAGAAAGGGTGAGGGAACCATGCAGCAAGGAGTCCGATTGGCAAGAAAAGATATTCAGAGCCACTTAAATATCTTTGTGTTTATATTTATCCTGTTTATTATGGGGATGGTCTTTGGAGCAGTGATTGTTAATAGTATGAACTTTGTGCAGAAACAGGATCTGTTTTTTTATTTAAAGAAGTTTTTTGAGAATGTAATGGATGTGGATGGAATGACCAAAGCCACCCTATGGAAAGATACCATGCTCTATCACATTAAATATATGCTCTTGCTTTTTCTACTTGGAATTTCTATTGTAGGGATGCCTATTATAACAGTCTTACTGTTTATTAAAGGTCTGGTTGTTGGGTTTTCTGTTGGTTTTCTAGTGAATCAAATGGGATGGTACGGTCTGTTGTTATCCTCAGCTGCAATCGCTCCACAGAATTTGCTGATCATTCCTGTATACTTAGCTGGAGGAGCTCTTGCTCTAATGTTTTCGTTGGCTCTCTGCAAACAACTCTTTATTAAACGCGTTCATCAGCCCATTCTTCAGGTTTTTGCCCGGTACAGCACCTTATTTTTAGGCTTGCTGATAATCTTGCTTGCCGCTTCTACAATCGAAGTGTTCTTTTCTGATCCTATTCTAGAAGTTATACTTAAATGGATGTATCATTAATTGTAATAGTTATCACATAGTATTAAATATCGATAATTCATTATAATTATTATAATTTGACACTCTCTCTTTCACTGATTATAATAAAATTGGAATTACGAGGGAGGGACGAATGAAATGGAACATCGTATCGAGCGAATTAAGAAGCACCTGCATTCCCAGAGTTATAAGCTGACACCGCAAAGGGAAGCAACAGTACGAGTACTTTTAGAAAACGAAGAAGACCATTTAAGTGCAGAAGATGTATACCTCCTCGTAAAAGAGAAAGCACCAGAAATAGGTCTCGCCACCGTGTACCGTACTTTAGAATTATTATCAGAGTTGAAAATCGTTGATAAAATTAACTTTGGAGATGGAGTATCCCGCTACGATTTAAGAAAAGAAGGTGCCGAACACTTTCACCACCACCTCGTCTGTATAGAGTGTGGTTCAGTAGAAGAAATAGAAGAGGATTTATTAGGTGATGTGGAGAAGCTGATTGAAGGAGAATGGGGCTTCCAAGTAAAAGATCACCGGTTAACCTTTCATGGGATTTGCCGTGTCTGCCAGAAAGCAGCTGTATCTAGCGGATCAAATACATCGTCTCACAATTAGCCCTCATACTTAGAATTTTAGTAATGATATCTATGAATCTATGTTGTTTAGTTATGAGTTGCGAAAATGTCAGTACAAATTTAGAAAACCCGAACCTTTGATTTTCAATGGTTCGGGTTTTCTGTATTTAGCAATAAAACGATGGTACTGCTTCATTTATTTTCTATTAAAACGGGTTTGTAGCCCATTGCAGGGAGGATTTGATAAATATACGAGGATGCAGCTTTAACTGAGCTACCATGTATTCAGCAAGATCTTCTGGCTGCATGTATTTTTCTTTATCAGTATCTTCCAATTCATCCCCGAATACTAGCTCTGTTGCAACTAAACTAGGATTAAGCGTACTAACGCGAATATTATTTCTTCTGACTTCCTGCATTAACGCCTCTGTCATCCCCTGTACTGCAAACTTGGAGGCACTATAGGCGGTAGCACCGGCAGTTCCTTTAAGCCCATTGCTTGAGGAAATATTAATAATATCCCCTTGATTCTTTTCTATCATTTTAGGGAGAACTGCCCGAGTAACGTAATATGTGCCAAACACATTGACTTCGATCGTCTTTCTCCAATCTTCTGGTTCAATTTCAAGAAATGATCCACGTGTACTCATTCCTGCATTGTTAATCAGTATATCTGCCGCTCCGAGCTCTTGGATAAGACCATCCACGGCACGTTCTACTTCCTCTGCATTAGAAATATCCGCCACACCAATACTGGCATTTACTCCTAATTGTCTGGCTTCATCAGCTACTTCTTCTAAAGAAGATTTGGTACGTGCTATTAAACCTACGTGAACTCCATCTTTAGCTAACTCCAGCGCTGTTGCGCGGCCGATTCCCCGGCCTGCACCCGTAACGTAGGCAACTTTGCCTGTTAGATCTTGTCCCATGAGTGACCATCCCTTTCTATCATTTATCTAAAGCAAGTGTACGAGCTTCTAAACAGTTAATCAAAAGTTAGGCCTTCAAGTTAGTTTTTTAGGAGGGGATGATTGCTGGAAAGCAGAAAATAAAGTAATCCATAAAATTAAATTCTGAAAATAAGGATTATGATCAGAACAGGGATTACTATTTACAAATATATTAAAATCGTGTACGTTAAACTTAGATGGGACTTCCATGTATAATTAGGTGTTTTTTAGGCATATCCTTTAAGTATCATCCCTTAAAGGAGGCTCTTGAAAACGATGATCAGCCGTACTTTACAAGATCTGTTAAAAGTTCTTATCGTTTTCACCATCTGCACTTGTGTTTTTTATTTTGCCCTGAGAATGGTGCATGAAGAGTATGAGAGGCAGCATCGATACGACCCGCCCGGAGGTTCTGCAGTGAAAGTGTTTGAACCAGTGGGACAAGAATGGACGGATCGGTTATCGATATTCTTTCGACTAGGAGAGTAGAGTGGTTATGCAATATGCACTCGATGATTTTTTTCATTATTTAACCGTTGAACGCGGGTTGTCGCCGAATACCATTCAATCCTATCAACGAGATTTAAAACAGTATCAGATATTCTTGGAGCACACGCAGAATCTCTCAGTTTGGGAGGAAGTATCACGTGCCCATATTATGAAGTATCTTTATGATTTAAATGATAAGGGAAGGTCAGCGGCCACGATAGCCAGGCTCTTGTCATCTATACGGCTTTTTCACCAGTTTCTGATTAGAGAGAAAATAACCAGTGAAGATCCAAGTCTACATATTGAAACGCCAAAGAAAGAAAGGAAATTACCTAAGGTCCTGTCTTCCGCTGATGTAGACAAATTATTAAATATCCAGCCGACGGATCCATTATCGGCGAGAAATAAAGCTATGCTCGAGATGCTTTATGCTACCGGATTGCGTGTGACAGAGCTGGTTTCCTTAAAGGTGAGCGATCTTCACCTAATGATGGGATTCGTAAGATGTCTGGGGAAGGGCTCCAAAGAGCGTATTGTGCCACTGGGAGATCTCGCTAAAGAAGCTGCAGAGAGCTATATTAATGAATATCGTGAGACCTTAGTTAAGCATAAGCCTACTGAAGAGCTTTTTGTGAATCACCATGGTAATTCTTTATCGAGGCAGGGGTTCTGGAAGATTCTGAAAGCGGTTGCTAAAGAAGTAGGAATTGAAAAAGAAATCACCCCTCATACACTCAGGCATTCATTCGCTACTCATCTATTAGAGAATGGAGCCGATCTAAGAGCTGTACAGGAAATGCTGGGTCATGCTGATATTTCTACCACACAAATTTATACCCATGTAACTAAATCAAGACTAAAAGATGTTTATCGCTCGTATCATCCACGAGCGTAGGACTTTTTTTTGCTTAAAAGAGGTCTGACATCCTACATCTGCAAGGAGAGCGTAATTTTACACAACTTTGGGAAAGTAAACTTTAGGAGGGAAAATAGATGAAATCGTTTAAACGAATATTTCTAGTAGTAATGGATTCAGTAGGAATTGGAGAAGCACCGGATGCGGAGGAATTTCATGATTCAGGTGCTGATACCCTGGGTCATATTGCCGAGCATATGGAAGGCGGATTAAAAATGCCTCATATGGGCGAACTAGGTTTAAGTAACATTCGACCTATTAAAGGAATTGAAAAGAGTGCACATCCGAAAGCCCACTATACAACTATGGTGGAAGCATCAAATGGCAAAGATACGATGACGGGTCACTGGGAAATCATGGGTCTTTACATCGATAAACCATTTCGAACATTTCCAGATGGTTTTCCTGACGAACTTTTAGACGAAATAAAAAAGAGAACAGGAAGAGGAATCTTAGGAAACAAGCCTGCTTCAGGAACAGAGATTATTGAAGAGCTGGGAGAACAGCATATAGAAACAGGAGATCTGATTATTTACACTTCTGCAGATTCTGTTCTACAAATTGCAGCTCATGAAGATATTATCCCCCCTGAAGAATTATTAGAGATTTGTGAAATTTGCCGTGAACTGACGCTGGATGAAAAGTATATGGTGGGTCGTGTGATTGCTCGTCCTTTCGAAGGTAAACCGGGAGCGTTTGAGAGAACGGCGAACCGTCATGATTATGCCTTAAAACCATTCGGGCGGACGGTTATGAATGAAATGGCTGAAGCAGACTTAGATGTTTTAGCAATCGGTAAAATCTCAGATATTTATGATGGAGAAGGCGTAACTGATGCGATTCGTACTAAGGATAATATGGACGGTATGGATCAGCTTGCAGCATCCTTGGAAAAAGATTTCACCGGCATTTCCTTTCTAAACCTTGTAGACTTTGATGCTAAATTCGGTCATCGACGTGATCCAAAGGGCTATGGAGAAGCTCTGCAGGATTATGACCAAAGACTTCCAGAGGTATTGGAGAAATTAGCAGAAGATGACCTGCTGCTAATTACAGCGGATCACGGAAATGATCCCACCCATCACGGAACGGATCATACTCGTGAGTTAGTTCCATTACTTGCTTACCATAAAGGGATTAAGGAAGGAAAAGAGTTAAAACAGCGTCAGACATTTGCAGATATCGGTGCTACAATCGCTGATAACTTTTCGGTTAAGATGCCCTCACATGGAACAAGCTTCTTAAAAGATATTGAATAGGCAGAGGAGTGGAAAATAATGAATAAAATGTATCTGAGAGATGCGGCAAATTTCATCCAAAAAAAAGTGAACACAGCACCATCCGTGGGTTTAATTTTAGGTTCAGGATTAGGAGTGCTTGCAGAAGAAATTGAAAATCCAACAGTAATTAAGTATAAAGATATTCCGCACTTCCCTGAGTCCACAGTTTCCGGCCATAAGGGACAATTGGTAATAGGAGAATTAGATGGCCGCCAAGTAGTAGCTATGCAAGGCCGCTTTCATTACTATGAGGGATACACTATGGAGCAAGTGACTTTCCCGGTTCGTGTTATGAAAGAAATCGGCGTGGAAACATTATTTGTAACGAATGCAGCAGGCGGAATAAATGAGTCCTTTCACCCGGGAGATTTAATGATTATAACCGATCACATTAATAATATGGGGGATAGTCCACTTATTGGGCCAAATGATGAACAGCTTGGTCCTCGTTTTCCTGATATGTCAGAAGCCTATGATCGTGATTTGATCAGCCATGCAAAACAAAGTGCCGAACGAGTGGAATTACAAGTACGCGAAGGGGTTTATGTAGGGAATACAGGACCTGCTTATGAAACGGCTGCTGAAATCCGTATGCTGAGAACGCTTGGAGGAGATGCCGTTGGTATGTCTACGGTCCCGGAAGTAACTGTGGCGAGTCACGCTGGCCTGCGTGTACTGGGCATCTCGTGCATATCTAATATGGCCGCGGGGATTTTGGACCAGCCCCTGACCCACGATGAAGTGATAGAGACTACCGCCAAAGTTAGAGAAGACTTTTTAGGGTTTGTTAAAGATATGCTGAAAACGTTACCGGCATAAACTTCAGAGAAAAAGGTGAATAGAGATGAGAATGTACGACATCATTGTAAAAAAGAGAGACGGAGAAGTACTAACCAAAGAGGAAATTTACTTCTTCATTGAGGGCTATACAAAGGGGGACATTCCTGACTATCAAGCATCGGCTCTTACTATGGCCATTTATTTTCAAGGCATGACTGCTGAAGAAACAGCTACGTTGACTCAGGCAATGGTTGACTCAGGAGAAACGATAGACTTGTCAGGGATTGAAGGCCATAAAGTAGACAAACATTCCACAGGAGGAGTGGGTGACAAAGTTACTTTTATCGTAGGTCCATTGGTTGCATCTGTTGGGGTTCCTGTAGCTAAAATGTCCGGAAGAGGTCTCGGTCACACCGGAGGGACGCTTGATAAACTAGAGTCTATCAAAGGTCTTGAGATAGAAATGTCAAAAGAAAAGTTCATTCAAAATGTAAATGAACATAAGCTGGCAGTGGCCGGTCAAACAGGAAACCTTGCACCAGCCGATAAAAAGCTTTACGCTCTTCGCGATGTGACGGGTACAGTAGATTCTATGCCGTTAATTGCCGGATCGATTATGAGTAAGAAATTGGCCTCTGGGGCTGACAGTATTGTCCTCGATGTGAAGACTGGGTCAGGTGCTTTTATGAAAACACTTGAAGACTCAGAAGCACTTGCGAAAGAAATGGTAAGCATTGGCACCAACTTAGGCCGTAATACTGTGGCGGTTATAAGTGACATGAATCAGCCGCTCGGATTTGAAGTTGGAAATGCCAACGAGATTAAAGAAGCGGCAGAGATATTACAAGGAAAAAAAGTGATGGATTTACGTAAACTCTCCCTTGAAATAGCCTCTCATATGACCTTGCTGGCTGAGGTGTTTGACACCTATGAAGAAGCTTACGAAGCACTTGAGCAAAATCTAGAGAACGGAAAAGCATTTCAGGCTCTTCGTACTTTAGTGCAAGCCCAGGGTGGAGATGTGGGCATGATTGACAATTTAGATTTGCTTCCGCAAGCGAAGTTTGACGTAGAAGTAAAAGCTGAAAAAGATGGTTATGTCTCTGCGATCGATGCAGAATCTATCGGTGTAGCAGCTATGTATTTAGGTGCTGGACGCGCAACTAAGGAAGATCAAATAAATCATGGTGTTGGAATTACTTTAAAGAAAAAAATCGGGGATAAAGTAAGTGCATCAGAACCATTGGTGGTTTTGCACAGTGATGAACAAATGCCAGATGCCTCTATCCAGAAAGTGAAAGAAGCCTATACAATTTCTGAAGAAGAAGTGCTGGCACCTGAACTGATCCATAAAGTCATAAAATAATATGATATAATGAATTCCCTCACAATCGATTGTGGGGGAATTATTCTATGGAGGATTTTTATGGATTTTTGTATTTTTTGTCACCCTTCACTGGATTCAACACAGAAGATCATTTTACAGAACGATACGTGTGTCTTTTTGCAAAAAGAACAGAGAGTTCTGATAGGCTCGGGCTTAATTGTGCCGAAAGCACACCGTGAAACGGTATTTGATATGACAGAGGATGAATGGGTGGACAGTAAAAGATTACTGGGACAAGTAAAGCAGTACTTACAAGATCGTTGGAAGCCCGATGGATATAATGTGGGCTATAACTGCGGTCAGACTGGGGGTCAGCATATCTTTCATGCTCACATGCATGTTATTCCTCGGTTTTCTGATGAGCCTCACGCTGGAAAAGGGATTAGGCACTGGTTAAAGCAATCAAACAATCAACGTACATAAAGAGAGACGCCATAAAATGATATGGCGTCTTTTTGTTGTCCTTATTTTGGTATAGAAGCCCAATCACAGGGGAAAATAGGAACACTTACAGCTACAGGAGGGCAAAAAATGAAAAAAATTATTGGATTTACTTTAACACTTTGTTTAATGGTGTCTTTCATACAACCTTCTCTAACGATGGCCGAAGAAAAGCAGGATGAGATCGTCAATTCTGCTAAATCAGCTATATTAATTGAGAAAAACAGTGGAATGACTCTTTATGAAAAGCAGGCGAACGAGAAATTGCCGCCAGCAAGTATGACAAAAATTATGACGCTTTTATTAATTATGGAAGAGCTTGATAAAAAGCATCTTAAACTTGATGAGAAAGTAAGAGTAAGTGAACATGCCGCTTCTATGGGCGGTTCTCAAATCTTTCTTGAACCAGGAGAAGAAATGACGGTTAAAGACCTGCTTAAAGGAATTGCCGTGGCATCAGGAAATGATGCTAGTGTAACAATGGCAGAACGTATTGCCGGCACTGAAAAAGCATTTGTCCAAAGAATGAATGCGAAAGCAAAGGATTTAGGGCTTGAGAATACTCATTTCGAGAATCCTACAGGGCTTCCGGCCAAAGGACACTATAGCACCGCCCATGATATGGCAGTTATGGCAAGAGAGCTTCTCATGCATGATGAAATTACCAAATACACGACCATTTATGAAGATTATTTGCGTAAGGGGCAGGATAATGAGTTCTGGCTTGTAAACACCAATAAAATGATTAAGTCTTATCCTGGGATGGATGGACTGAAAACAGGCTTCACTTCTGAAGCTAAATATTGTCTGACCGCGTCCGCAAAACGCAGCAACATGCACATGATTGCTGTCGTAATGGGAGCAGAAACTCCAAAGAAAAGGAATGCAGACGTAGCAAGCATGCTTGATTACGGTTTCGGTCAATATGAAGGTGTTAAATTGTTTTCCAAAAAAGATACGTTAAAGAAAATGAAGATTACTCGAGGAGAACCTAAGTACGTGAAAATATCTCCTGAAAAAGATGTCGTTATTTTGAAAAAGAAATCTCAACCTAAAGATTCCTATCAGACGACTATGAAATTAGCGAATGTATCTAAGTTACCGATTGAAAAGGGAGACCAGCTGGGATGGCTGATCGTCAAAAAGAAAGGCGAGGAAGTAGCGAAAGTAAGACTGACGGCCAGTGGTAAGATTGACCGCGCTGGATTATTTACTCTCTGGGAGCGTTCATGGAGGAATTTGACGAGCTATGAGAGGTTTTAGCATTTTCTCACTAGTATTGTTTTCAGGCAGGAAAGTGACATAAATTCTGCGAAAGACTTAAGGACTCTTAATGATTGAGGAGGAAGAGAAATTGAGTCTTCATGTGGAATTTGAAATTAGAGAAAATGTACTTCTTGTCCGGATGGATGGTGAATTAGATCATCATGAAACGAATCAGCTTCGTGCAGAGTGGCAATCGCAGCTTCAAAGAAATGAAGTAGAACACGTGATTGTAAATTTGGAAAGACTGACATTTATGGATAGCTCCGGGTTAGGTGTAATGCTGGGCAGATACAAAGAACTCCAGACATTCGGAGGAGAAATGGTGATCTGTGCCATTTCGCCTGAGGTTCGCCGGCTGTTTGAATTATCGGGTATGTTCAAAATTGTAAAGCTTGTGGATAATGAAACGTTTGCTCTGCAAATGCTGGGGGTGGCATCATGCGAAATGAGATGAGCTTGGAAATTCTAAGTGTGAGTGAGAATGAGTCATTAGCGAGGGTGGCAGTGGCAGCGTTTATCAGTCAAATGAACCCGACAATGGAAGAATTGACTGATATTAAGACGGTGGTATCTGAGGCCGTGACTAATGCCATTATTCATGGCTACGACGATGAACCAGACCACAAAGTTCTGCTCTCCTGTGTAATGGAAGACGAACAATTCGAGATTATTATCCAAGATAAAGGAAAAGGAATAGAGAATATTGAAACGGCAAGAGAACCTCTCTATACTTCTAAGCCAGAGTGGGAACGCTCCGGAATGGGATTTACAATCATGGAGAATTTTATGGATAAGGTGGATATTACATCGAAGCCTGGCGAAGGCACAACGATTCGAATGATGAAGCAGCTGACTTCTATTCGAGCTTTGTGTAATTAGGGGCGGGCCGATGAGTGGAGATGTAACGAAAGAGCGACTATCCGACCATGATGTCAAGGAGTTAATTAAGCGCAGCCAAAAAGGGGATCAGGACGCAAGGCATTTTCTTGTGGAAAGCAATACGAGATTAGTCTGGTCTGTTGTCCAGCGCTATTTAAGACGAGGTTATGACCCTGACGATCTATATCAAATTGGCTGTATAGGGCTGCTGAAATCAGTAGATAAATTCGATTTAAGCTATGATGTAAGGTTTTCTACGTATGCTGTACCTATGATAATCGGTGAAATTCAGCGCTTTATCAGGGATGATGGAACTGTTAAAGTAAGCAGGAGTTTAAAGGAACTGAATCATAAAGTACGAATGAAGAAAGAAGAATTAATGAAACAGCACGGAAGGTCTCCTACTATTAATGAACTAGCAGAAGCTCTTGAGCTTACAAGAGAAGAAGTTGTGCAGGCAGAAGAAGCGGGGAGAACCCCACAGTCGATATATGAAACCGTTTATGAGAATGAAGGAGATCCGATCACATTAGTAGATCAAATTGCTGAAGAAGATAGTGGCTGGTTTGATCATTTGACCATTCAAGATATGATGAACAAGCTTGATAAACGGGGACGCCTGATTATATATTTACGGTATTTCAAAGATCAAACTCAAACAGAGGTTGCAGAACGGTTAGGAATATCTCAGGTTCAGGTTTCTCGATTAGAGAAAAAGATCTTAGAACAAATGAAAGAAGCTATGGGTGATAGTAGTTAAAAGCTGCGCAATGGATGCGCAGCTTTTTTGTGTGCATGGAATTTTCTTATACACGCATAATAACAGCAAGATTCTATTTGTCAGGGGAGGCGATTGTGTTGGCTGCTCCTGTTTATATTCGCTTAAAACAATCTATAGGGGTAGATCCTCGAATGAAAATCAGGCTCAAGGATGTAGCGAGAGTTACGGGGCCTGAACAGATAAAAGAAACGCTACAAGAACTCACTATTCACCAAGTGACGAAGCAGGACCGCAATCGAGTCGTTATTGATGGTTTCAACTTGGTCGAACAAATTATTACGATGTTTCCACAGGAACAGATAGAACTGATTGGACCTAATGTGTGCGTGGTGCACATTACCAAAAAAAAGACAAAACCGTCCTTAATTCTTATTTGTGTCATCTGGCTGCTGCTTTTTATCGGGGCAGCTATGGCGATTATGAATTTTCATTATGATGTCAGTATGCAGCCTGTTCAGCAGAAGCTGCACTTCATGTTGACAGGAAAAGAAGAGGAACATCCTTTATGGCTTCAAATTCCCTACTCAATCGGTTTAGGACTGGGTATGATCTTATTTTTCAATCACTGGTTTCGAAAGAAATTTAATGAAGAACCAAGTCCGATGGAGGTCGAAGTTTTTAATTACCAGGAATCACTAGATCATTATGTCGCGGTAAAAGAAAACAAGGTGGAAAAACAAGATGAAGATCATTGAAGTCATCATTGGATTAGCATCAGGTATTGCTGTAGGCACAGGATTTGTAGCCTTTCTTACCGTTCTCGGTGTAGTACCAAGACTGATGCAGCTCAGTAAATCACAGTCAAAATTAAGATTTTATGAATCAGCGATCATGCTCGGAGTTTTTGCAGGGATTTATTTATCCTTTGGAGACAAAGCTATTCAAGTTTCAACAGCGGGTCTCATCGTATGGGGACTGCTGCACGGCATCTTCGTAGGAATGCTTGCTGCAGCCCTTACAGAGGTTCTGAACGTCTTTCCATTGTTATTTAAAAGGATTGGTGTAGATGGATTTTTGTTTCCGTTAATGATGGCGATCGCCTTAGGAAAGGTCGCAGGCTCTTTGTTTCAATGGATCATTTTTGCCCGATAGGAGAGAAGATCGATGGAGAAAAAAATATTGAATGAAAAGAATTATAAGGAAGTAAGTAAAACTTATCACCCTAAGCCCCCTTATTTACTTAATATCATAAAAGCTTTTGTCGTAGGCGGACTCATTTGCTTGTTCGGAGAAGTACTTACAAATATGTATGTTCACTGGTTTGGCTTTAGTGAAACAGAAGCAGGAAATCCAACGGTGGCAACTTTGATCTTGTTATCCTCATTGGCAACAGGACTTGGAGTTTACGATAAACTTGGTCAATTTGCCGGGGCAGGCTCTGCTGTACCCGTAACAGGGTTTGCCAATTCCGTAACTTCCTCAGCTCTTGAGCACAAAAGCGAAGGGCTGGTGCTTGGTGTCGCTACAAACCTTTTTAAACTGGCAGGCTCTGTTATCGTTTTTGGAGTCGTATCCGCTTATGTATTAGGGATTTTACGGTATATTTTACAAGCGCTATTTTAGGAGGAATCAGAATGGGAAAGACAGGAAAGCAAACCTGGAGTTTTACCAAACCTGTTTACTTGCAGGCGACAGGAACTGTAGTTGGACCTCTTGAAGGAGAAGGTCCACTTAAAGATACGTTTGATTATATTTTCGATGATCTGCACTGTGGAGAAGAAAATTGGGAGCTTGCAGAAAGAACACTCATGAGCAAAGCAGTTCATACATGCTTGCAAAAATCAGGAGCGGATCAAACGAACATTGATCTATTTCTAGCAGGAGACCTCCTTAATCAGAACGTCACAGGGAACTATGTAGCAAGACAATTAGGTATCCCGTTAATTGGTATGTTTGGGGCTTGTTCTACCTCAATGGAGACATTAGCTACAGGGGCAGCCTTAATTGAGGCTGGCTATGCTAAACAAGCCATTGCTGCAGTCAGCTCTCATAATGCCACGGCAGAGCGCCAATTCAGATATCCAACTGAGTATGGCGGCCAAAAACCGAAAACTGCCTCATTTACGGTAACCGGAAGCGGTGCCGCACTTATTTCCACTGTCCCATCCCCCGTACGTATTGAATCTGCCACGATTGGTAAAGTGATGGATTATAACATTACCGACCCATTTGACATGGGATCAGCAATGGCACCGGCAGCCTGGGATACGATTAAGGTCCATTTGCAGGATATGGGCAGGGTTCCTGAAGATTATGACCTTATTGCAACGGGAGATCTTTCGGGAGTAGGGACGCCGATCGTCAGAGATTTGCTGAAGCAGGATGGGTTTGATATTTCAGAAATGCACGAAGATTGTGGATTATTAATATATCACAGTGATCAACCTGTTTTCAGTGGAGGAAGTGGCTGTGCCTGTTCAGCAGTTGTAACCTATGGAAAATTAATTGAAGACTTGAAAAAAGGCATTTATAACAAAATATTAGTGGTAGCTACTGGAGCGCTGATGAGTCCCATGATGATCCAGCAGAAGGAGTCCATACCTGGAATAGCTCACGGAGTTGTTCTCATGAAAGGAGATGGTTGACGATGGATTTTGTGTGGGCTTTCGTGGTAGGCGGATCGATTTGCGTGATTGGCCAGCTCTTATTGGACTTTGGTAAATTAACTCCTGCCCATGTCATGTCCTCTTTTGTAGTGGCGGGAGCGGTTCTTGATTCTTTTGATTTATACGACAAATTGATCGCGTTCGCAGGGGCGGGAGCCACGGTTCCCATTACAAGTTTTGGCCATTCCTTGCTTCACGGAGCTATGAGTCAGTCTAATGAACACGGGATTATAGGGATTGCGATTGGAATTTTTCAGTTAACCTCAGCGGGTATTGCTTCAGCCATATTATTTGGGTTTATTGCTGCCGTAATCTTTAAGCCTAAAGGATGAGGAAAGGAGTCGATGAATGGTGAGATCAACAGATAAAGGTAAGAAGGCGGACGATAAACCGCAAGCCCCAGATAAAAAAACGGAAGAAACAAAGAAAGATTTTCAAAAAGACACGCCTATTGTAATGAAATTAGAACAAAATCGCAAAATTATGGATGACAGAGTGGGAATTCAGCAATCCTTTGACCTAGGATTTAGGACTGTCCACGTCTATGGCCGCGAGATCAACCTTTATTACGTAACTGGCTTATGTGATACACCAGTCATTGTCGAATTACTCAGGCAGCTTTTTGAGCTAAACGAAACGACTGAAAAAAAACGAACAATCTTCCAGCGGATTAAAAACGATATTCCGCACCAGCAAGTGGAAACGGTTCAAACTATTGAGAAATGTATTACCCAAATGCTTTCAGGTTTAATTGTTATTTTTATTGAAGGGGAAACAGAAGCATTAATTGTGGACGTACGTTCGTATCCGGGGAGAACACCTGAAGAGCCGGATACGGAGAAAGTTATTCGCGGATCAAGAGATGGTTATACGGAAAATATCATAGAAAATACAGCACTTACGAGAAGAAGAATACGGGATGAACGGCTCAGACACGAAATTATGCAGGTTGGAGTTCGTTCAAAAACTGACGTATGTATCTCATATATTGAAGATGTAGCAGATCCAGGGTTAGTTCGCTTAATAAAAAAAGAGCTGCAGAATATAGATATTGATGGACTTTCCATGGCGGATAAAACCTTGGAGGAGTTTTTAGTGCAGCAGGGCAGGAATCCCTTTCCGCTAGTAAGGTATACAGAGCGGCCGGATGTGGCAGCCGCTCACTTGTTTGAAGGACACGTATTAATTATGGTTGATACTTCTCCCAGCATCATTATTACACCGACGACTTTCTTCCATCATGTACAACATGCAGAAGAATACCGGCAATCACCGGCAGTTGGGTCTTTTGTCCGGTGGATCCGCTTCTTTGGTATCCTATCTTCGGTATTTCTGCTTCCTTTATGGATGCTTTTTAATATCGATCCATCATTGCTTCCGGATTCTCTGTCGTTTATCGGACCGAATGAAGAAAGCAGCATTCCTATTGTTTATCAATTGCTAATTGCTGATTTAGGGTTGGAAATGCTGAGGATAGCTGCAATTCATACTCCCACGCCGCTGTCTACAGCTATGGGGTTGATTGCCGCCGTGTTAATCGGTCAGATTGCGATCGATGTAGGGATGTTTCAGCCTGAAGTTATTTTATACGTTGCCGTCAGTGCCATCGGCTCTTATTCAACTCCTAGTTATGAGTTATCTGTCGCCAATAAAATGGTCAGGGTAGGGCTGGTAATTCTTACAGCAGTTACAGGTTTGAAGGGATTGGTGATTGGATTTACCGCGTATATTATTTTCCTTGCGCGTACTAAATCACTGAACACTCCTTATCTATGGCCGTTTCTTCCTTTTAATGCTAAGGCCATTACTCAGATTTTATTTCGGTTATCTGTGCCGTTGTCTAAAGTGCGGCCGAGTATTGTTCATCCGCAAAATAATGATCGTCAGCCTTAAATCCATTGCCGGTTCCTGTACGGTGTGATAAATTAAATATAATTTATAATGTTCCTTATACCTAAGGAGCATTTTCTTTTTATAGGGTTTGTTAATTTCCTACCCGGAGACACCGAGGCAGGAAAGCAAATACTTCCAATAAAGCTCCCAATTCTTGAAAACTCAGTTTCGAGACCTTTTGAAGATATCCTTTACGGTTACCAGTGAGTCGTGGCCGAGTTATTTCCCCGACCTCTTCATGATTATGGGGAGAACAGAAATATCAAAAGCATTGGACTAAAATTTAAATAGGCAACCTCTTCATGAAAGTAAATCATGGAGAACAATATTCTATATCCCATCAAATGAACATTATAAACAGGAAAAAGTAAATCGTTGGTCGATCTATCCCCTATTACTGAAGAATTGGGTACAAAGAAATCTTTTAAATTTCCAACTCATTATTAGGTGGTGACTTGGAACGATTTCGAGAGAATCATGAGGCAAAGTCCGGAGGGGGACGAGGAGACTCCTGCGGGAGACGCATGACAGGTGAGACCCCGGAAGACGAAGTCTGAGGAGGCTCAGCGCATGCCCGCGGAAAGTGTTCAAATGTGGAATCGCCCTGGTAGACACGACCAGCATAAGCCGACCATCAAAAGGAATGGGGGTTTTCATTCCGTTGATGAGCGGCTTATGTCTCGAGTGTCTGGGCGATGGAACAAGACGAGTCGTCCCCCGCAGGGCTTTAACCACGCAATAAAGTCTCGAAATATAGTCTTCCGCAATCCTGCACTTTACTTAAAGACTTGATTTCAAACTAATTTTTAAACAGTAATTCCTTATATCAGCCAGTTCCAGCAAGTGACGGGGAACAGGCAGTTCTTATTCAACAACCAGGCTCATTTAGTGAAATAATAATGCAAAAGATCAGAACCAACAGCGGAAGTACCTTGTATGAAAAGGGTGGAAAGGCGGATAGATATGAATCGTGAAGCAAATGAACAAGGCGAATTATTAATAGCAGGAATACCAGCAAGGGAACTAGCTGAGCAGTACGGAACACCGCTATACGTATATGATGTCGATCGCATACGACAAAATGCCAGAGCTTTTATCCAAACTTTCAAAGACTACGAGGTCAGAGCCCAAGTCGCTTATGCAAGTAAAGCCTTTTCATCAATTGCTATGCTGCAGGTAGCGAAGCAGGAGGAGCTAAGTTTGGATGTGGTTTCAGAAGGGGAGCTCTATACTGCCTTAGAAGCAGAATTCCCTGTTGAAAAAATCCATATGCATGGAAATAATAAAAGTTTAAAAGAATTAGAGATGGCCGTTGATCACAAAATTGGGTGTATAGTCGTAGATAATTTTTATGAAATTGAACTTTTATCGGCCATTCTAGAAGAGAAGCATACCACCATGGAAGTGCTCCTTAGAGTCACTCCTGGAATTGAAGCGCATACCCACGACTACATTCTCACCGGTCAAGAGGATTCCAAGTTTGGCTTTGATTTATCGAGCGGCCAAGCAGAAGAAGCATTTCTTAAGATAAGCCAGCAGAAGCGGCTGAAACTAAAAGGTTTGCATTGTCATATTGGGTCGCAGATATTTGAAACGAGCGGATTCACAATGGCAACTCGCAAATTATTCCAGGCGATGGAAGACTGGAGAAAACGGCATGGATTCTTAGCAGACGTACTAAATCTCGGAGGCGGATTTGGTATCCAGTACACCAGTGAAGATGATCCTTTAGAGCTGAACCAATATGCTCACGCTCTCATTAAGGAAGTGAAAGAGCAATCCAGTCTGCTCAGCTACCCAATGCCTGAGATTTGGATTGAACCTGGCCGTGCAATCGCAGGAGATGCAGGAGTTACTTTGTATACGGTAGGCTCCATTAAAAATATTCCAGGGGTTCGAACCTACCTGTCTGTCGATGGCGGAATGACTGATAATATTAGACCAGCCCTTTATCAAGCTAAGTATGAAGCTGTTCTCGCCAGCAAAATGAATCTGCCGATGGAACAAGAATATACAATAGCTGGAAAGTGCTGTGAATCAGGAGATATGCTAATATGGGAAGTAGAACTTCCTAAAGCTGACCATAAAGATCTTCTTGCAATGTTTAGTACCGGAGCGTATGGTTATGCTATGGCTAATAATTACAATCGGTTTCAAAAATCCGCCGTTGTCTTTGCAGAGGGCGGGGAGCACAGTTTAGTTGTTCGCCGGGAAGATTATCGAGAAATGACTCGTTTAGATTTATCTTATGAAAAGAGAGAGGGGAAACAAGCATGAAACAAGCTGTAATCCAATTTGAAAATGGGGAACGTATGGATATAGAACTTTACGAGGAAGCTGCGCCAAATACAGTAGCAAACTTTGAAAAATTGGCAAATGATGAATTTTATGATGGTCTTACTTTCCACAGAGTCATTCCAGATTTCGTTATTCAAGGCGGATGTCCAAAGGGAAATGGAACAGGAGGTCCGGGCTATACCATTAAATGTGAAACAGAAGGGAATCCCCATAAACATGAGCGTGGAAGTCTTTCCATGGCGCATGCAGGGAAAGATACAGGGGGGAGTCAGTTTTTTGTATGCCATTCACCTCAGCCGCATTTAGACGGCCGCCATACTGTGTTTGGTAAGGTTACCGACGGAGTAGAAATTGTGGATCGTGTACGTCCAGGAGATGTCATGCAGAAAGTAAGAGTTTCCGAATAACAATTGAGTTATGATTTCTTTAATCACGCTTATTTTCATTGCTGCGCCTGTCAGTTTACTCATCCATGAACTGGGGCACGTGTTGGCGGCTCTTCTCTTTGGTGCGGAGAACTCGCTTATATCATTAGGGAGCGGACAGGAAATTTTAAAAGGGAGGATAGGGAAACTTGATTTCCGTATCCACCTTTTTCTTTTCCATGGCGCTTATTCTTTAAATGAAAATAAGCAATCCTTCACTAATTCCCAGCAAGTTCTCATCAGCATGGGAGGTCCAGTGATGAATATGTGTTTATCCGCTGCTCTTTATTTTACAGGAATTTCTCAACTTTCTGCCCTGCTCCACTGGCTCTTTTTATTTAACCTTTATTTAGCAGTCGTTAATTTGGTGCCGATCAATATTAAAGGACGAAAATCTGATGGCTATCGTATTGTGAAATGCTTTATAAATCCGAAATAAAACGGCCAGGTTGAATCTTCTTTAAAATTCATATATGCTAATGCCTAGGTGTTAAAGACTGCAAACGGAGGAACTGGATGCAAAAGAAAAATTTGACATTACTCGTTATTTTGGTAACGCTGAGTTTACTATGGGGATTAGTCCAATTTATTTGGATCCTCTAAGCTGTGCACAACTATAAAGGGTGATGACATTGAATGAGAGTAACAACCATGAGAAACGACTATTTTGGTTAATGATGATTGTAGCCATCATTTTTCTATTGTCGCTGCTTGGCAAGTTATTTTCGTAATTGAGGGGTAACTATGTTAATTAGATATAAGAAATCACTAGAAAAGATTGCAATGGGACTTCTATCCTTTATGCCTGAAGAGAAAGATGTGAAAAGACTTCAGGAAACAATAAAAGAATATGAGACCAACGAAAATTGGCATTTGTTTTTATGGAAAGAAGAGGATATTTTAGGAACTGTCGGGGTTCGTCTGGAAGGAAATAATGCGATCATACAGCATGTTTCCGTCAACCCTTCCCATCGAAATATGGGGATTGGCAAAAAAATGATCCAGAAAGCACGTGACAATTTCGAAAACCAATATTATGTGTGTGCGGATGCTGCTACTGAGTCGTTTGTAGATAAATGTGAAGAAGGCGCATCATCACAGATATAGCAGGCAGGGGGTGTCAACTGACACCTCCTTTTCCTTTGCCTCAAGCTGTCAGTTAAATTTGAGTAAGCAGTGGATGAATGCTAGTGACCATGAAGTGGCCGTTTCTTAGCTGGTTATTCATGTTTACGCTGGTCCTCTAGTTAGTTTATCTGATTCTTCGCTTATGTTTTTCAATTAAATAGATGTCTGTAAGATCGCTCTTGCTTGCGAAATCAACCTTCCACATTTCGCATTGCTGCAGAACAAGCTTTAATAATTCTGGATCTTTTATGGGCAGCATAAGACTTTGATACGGCGCATCGGATTGAATGCGTGTATATTCTTCCTTCAACTGCTGAGTCAGTGTAACTGGATCAATCCCTAAGTTCAAGGCGGCCTCTGTTTTACTGCTTAGCCTATCGATGGATCTCTTCATGAGGATAGCTGCTCCCTTGTTATTTCCGCGGCGGTAATGATACATACTAACGGCTATTTGAATAAGCAGAACCCATACAGAATCACGTTGTTTAGGTTCAGTAGCTTTCCAATAGTCTTCAAGCACTTCATGACACTCGAAGTAGTCTCTTGTCCCATGAAAATGGGCTAAGAATTCGATATAGGCTTGAGGATACATAGGCTTTCCCTCCCTACGGTTATTGTATAAGGTGAATAGAGGAAGGACAAGCGACTGATTTTTAAATAAGTATTTCTCTGATAAAATGGTGATAGATACAGGGATCCTTATTAGGTAGTGGTCTGCCAGGCTGCAGGTTGTATCTGGAACTTAGTATGCAGTTGTGCAGATTTAACCTGATAGAATAACATTTATGTAAATAAAAGCTTTTAGAACCATTAGAAAAGGAAGAATGATATGGCACATAGTTACAAAGTTAAAGTAGATGCATTTGAAGGACCTCTAGATCTTTTACTCCATTTAATCAATCGATATGAAATTGAAATTTATGATATCCCCGTTTCTGAAATCACAGAACAGTATATGAACTATATTCATACCATGCAAAAGTTAGAACTGGACATTGCTAGTGAATACCTCGTGATGGCAGCTAGTTTACTTGCAATAAAAAGTCAGATGCTGCTTCCAAACTCCTCAATTGAAGACGAGATGGAAGAAGAGATGGAAGAGGATCCACGGGATGAATTAATGCGCCGGCTCATTGAATATCGTAAATATAAACAAGCTGCAGAAAATTTAAAAGAAAAAGAAGTACAGGCAAATCGTATCTATACTAGACCTCAGATGAGTGACGAAAAGGAACCTGAAGATAAGCCTGAAATAAGACCCGGGGAAGCTTCCATATACGATATGATCCAAGCGATGGGGAAACTGCTCTCTAAAGATAAAGAAACACAATCGCAAGAGACTAAAATCAAACGAGACGAGGTTTCTATCCAGACAAGAATGAATGAAATTCTCTCGAATGTGCAGAGCAGTAAAGATGGAACGGCTTTCTTCCAGCTCTTTAATGATCGTACCCGCCCGCACATTGTCGTTACATTTATGGCATTACTGGAGCTTATGAAGAGTAATGATGTCATTTGCATACAGCAGCAGCATTTCGAAGAATTAGTCGTGTTTAAGGTGGAGGATGCCCCATGGAATTAAGGAAATATAAAGCAATTATTGAAGGATTACTCTTTGCTTCTGGCGAGGAAGGGATTACGTGGAATAAGCTTGCCCAGCTACTTGAAACAGACAAGCAGATAATCGAGGAAGTCGTAGGAGAGATGGTAAACGACTACGAGGATGAAGAGCGTGGTATAAGAATTATGACTTCTAACGACACGCTCCATCTAACGACTAAGCCTGAACATGCTTCTTATTATAAAAAGTTTCTAAATGCACCAGGTACTACTCGTTTATCGCAAGCCGCGTTGGAAACACTAGCCATTATTGCGTATCAGCAGCCAATTACCCGCGTTGAAATTGATGATTTACGAGGTGTGAAAAGCGATCGTGCTGTACAAACGCTGATGAACCGAGGACTAATTGACGAAAAGGGCCGTAAAGAAGCAGTCGGACGTCCAATGCTTTTTGGTACCACTAAAGATTTTCTAATTTACTTCGGACTCACTTCTATAGAGGATTTACCTCCGTTGTCTGAGCTTAAAGAAGAGGATGAAGTGGAAGAAGAAGCTGAATTATTTTTTGAGCGCTTTCAAGATTTGGAAGCAAGTCCCAATAGGAGAAATGAGGAGTAATGAGGTAAAGATAGGGCTTCCTATCATGGCCGCATGACTGAATCGGCAAACCCGAACCCAGGCTGGGTTCGGGTTTTTTTTTGATGGTTCAATTTCTTTTGACTCATTATTTTTCTAACTGCATTTCGATTCTCTGCATTTTGGCTGCTCAAAAAATAATGGCTCTCCATGCTTGTCACATTCTCTTTAGGAAAAGGACGAGGGATTCTCATAAGCTTGTACCTTCCTGCATAAAGTTAACCAAATGACTAGAATAAGGAGGGACACCTCTTGAGAAAGTGTCTTATGATGGTATTTCTTGTGATTGTTATCTTTCAACTTTCATTTACTCCTTCAATCCAGGCAGCCCCTGATCTTTCCGTATCAGCGGAGCATGCTGTTTTAATGGATGCTAAATCAGGGCGAGTATTATATGAAAAGAAAGCGTATGATCCCTCATTAATAGCTAGTACCACCAAAATCATGACTGCTATTATCGCGATAGAGTCAGGCAAGCTTGATGAGAAAGTCAAAGTTAGCGAGCGAGCGGTACGAACAGAGGGGTCTTCCATATATTTAACAGAAAAAGAAAAAATCCCTCTCAAGGACCTCGTGTATGGCTTAATGCTCAGATCTGGAAATGACTCAGCTGTAGCAATTGCGGAACATGTCGGAGGCAGTTTAGAAGGATTTACTTACTTAATGAATCAAAAAGCGGAATGGTTGGGGATGAATGCTTCTCATTTTGAAAATCCTCATGGTTTAGATGGAGAGACTCATTATTCTAGCGCCTATGATTTAGCTTTGCTCATGTCTTATGCAATGAAAAATAAGACTTTTCGTGAAGTTACCGGGAGCGAAAGCTATCAATCGCAAAACCGAGATTACCCCTGGAAAAACAAAAATAAATTGTTAACGATGTATTATGACGCTGCCACGGGAGGGAAAACAGGATATACCAAGAAGGCAGGCCGCAGCCTCGTCAGCAGTGCCGAAAAGAACGGGATGGAATTAGTGGCTGTAACATTAAATGCTCCTGATGATTGGAATGATCATCAGCGGATGTTTGAATGGGGATTTGATAATTTTAAAACCGTCCAGCTCCAGAAGCAAGGGGCAGTGGAAGCCAATGGGCAGCGTTACTACCTCCCGCGTGACGTCTTCTTTCCGTTAACGGATGAGGAACAGTCAGCCCTGCAATCTTCGTTTTATCGATATTCTTCTCCACCCATTGAACAAAATGTGGCTGGGGTGCGTGAATTCATGATTGGTCAGACTCCGCTCTTTAAAACTGCAGTATTATATAACCGTCCAGTTGGGTCTGTTTTTACAGAATACAAGAACTTTTTAGGGCAATTGCTGGGGGTGTCCCCGTGGTCAACCTAATCTGGGTATTTCTCGCTGTTAGCGGGATTATTTATGCCGGCTTCAATGGCACGATGAGCGAAGTGAACCTAGCTATTTTTAAAACGCTGGATGACAGCGTTATGATTACCCTCAGCTTAACGGGCGTGCTTGTCTTCTGGCTGGGTCTGATGAAGATTGCAGAAGAAGCGGGTCTGCTAGAAGGACTGGCAAGGCTCTTCCGCCCCTTTGTACGGCGGATATTTCCGGATATTCCTAAAGAGGATCCGGCACTCGGCTATATTCTCTCTAATATGACCGCAAACATATTTGGGCTTGGCAACGCCGCAACTCCCATGGGTCTGAAGGCAATGAAAGAATTGAAAAGGCTGTCAAACTCAGATCAGGCAAGCAGATCAATGATCACTTTTCTAGCTATTAACACGTCATCCCTTACACTAATTCCTACGACTGTAATTGCGATTAGAATGAAGTACGGATCACATGATCCCACTAGTATAGTAGGAGCGACCATTATAGCGACCATTATCTCTACAGCAGCGGCTTTAATCATAGATCGGTATTTTTATTATCGAAGAAGCCGAGCGATGAGATTATGATTAGTATTTGGTTAATCCCTGGAGTAATTCTGCTCGTACTTGTAACCGCCACCTTGAAACGAGTTCCTGCTTATGAGGTGTTTGTTGAAGGGAGTAAAGAGGGGATTCAAATTGCTATTTCTCTCTTGCCATTTTTACTCGGAATGATGGTTTCTATCGCAATCTTCCAAGCTTCAGGTGCAATGAATGCTGTTCTGCAAATCATTGAACCGGTTACTGGTCTGCTTGGCTTTCCTAAGGAAGTTCTCCCTCTAGCGCTTATCCGGCCGATATCTGGAACTGCAGCGCTGAGCATGACCACAGAGATTATCCGCACATTTGGGCCAGACTCCTTTATTGGTCAACTGGCCTCAACTATGCAAGGGAGTACGGATACAACGCTGTACATTATTACTGTTTATTTTGGCGCAGTTGGAATTAAAAGAATGGGAGATGCTTTAAAGGTTGGACTATTAGCAGATTTAGCTGGTATAATAGCTTCAGTAATTATTGTTACGATCCTATTTGGATAATTGAAGAAGCTTTTGTTTAATACCTGGCTGAACGTGTATAATGTATAAGAGCTTACGAGCCGCGCTGAGTTCATCTTAGCGTGGCTTCATGCTGTGCAGCCGATAAAATAGAGAACTTAGAAAGCAGGTGACTTGCCCAATGGCAGAATTAGAAAGATTACAGAAAGTTATTGCCCATGCTGGAGTTGCTTCCAGGAGAAAAGCAGAGAAATTAATTGTTGATGGTAAAGTGAAAGTGAATGGTGAAGTCGTAAAGGAATTAGGCACGAAAGTAACTTCCAATGATGATGTGGAAGTGGAAGGGGTCCCATTAGTTAAGGAAGCACCTGTATACTATTTACTTTATAAACCGCGAGGAGTAATCTCGAGTGTAAAGGATGATAAAAATAGAAAAGTAGTGACCGACTACTTACCTGAAGTTAAAGAAAGAATTTTTCCAATCGGCCGGTTAGATTACGATACTTCTGGTATTCTGCTTATGACTAATGATGGTGAATTTGCAAATTTGCTCATGCATCCAAAGCATGAGGTGGACAAGCTCTATGTAGTGAAAACTAAAGGCATTCCAACAAAAGAACAGCTGCAGCAGTTAAAACAGGGAGTAAAAGTAGAGGGCGAGTCTTTGAAAGCCGTTCATGCGAAGATTATGTCCACTGATGGAAAGAAAAATACAGCCATTGTTCAAATTACTCTTCACGAAGGTAAAAACCGGCAAATACGCCGTATGTTCGATTCTTTAGGAATTCCCGTGGATAAACTTAAGCGTGAGAAATACGGTTCTTTAGATCTGAAAGGGATGAATGCAGGGGACTCTCGTCCATTAAAACCCCATGAAGTAAAACTGCTTCGAGAGCAGGCAGAGAAAAATGTTAAATAATGTTCAAATTTTCAGTTTCCAATCAATGTTATAATGACTTGGGAGTGAAGTTTTATGAAAGAGACTACGCTAAAGAAAAAACGAAAACGCTTAATTTTTCGTTCCTTATTGCTTACAGTGATGGCGGGCTTGGTTATTTTTGCGTTGTTATCCAGCCATAAACAAGACAAAGAAGTAATCGCAAAAGGTGAAAAAGCGCCGGACTTTATGCTTAAGGAATTCGGCAGTGATGGCAAGTCCATTTCTCTCAGTGATCTCAAGGGTAAAGGGGTCATGGTTAATTTCTGGGCTACCTACTGTCCTCCCTGCAAGGAGGAAATGCCGGCGTTCGAGGAGGTTTACCCGGAATACAAAGCCAAAGGCGTAGAATTTTTGGCGGTGAATCTTGATTCGACAGATTTGGTTGTACAGAAGTTTGTGGATAAATACAACCTTTCTTTCCCCATTTTAAATGATCAAAAGGGGCAAGTAATGGATTTGTATAACGTAGATAATCTGCCTTCTACTTTGTTTATTAATGAGGACGGTGAAATCGTCGATCAGGTTATTGGAGCATTATCTAAGAGTCAGCTAGAGACAAACTTAAATAAAATTACACCTGAGGATTGAGTCTACATGAAATAGTGAGGTTTTAATTATGGGCAAAATTACTTGTGAGTGTGGCCATGTAAACGCTGAAGGTACGGTGCTTTGTGAAGCGTGCGGGAAGCCGATTGAGCATAATCAGCACTTAAATGGAAATGATGGGGAAAAGCTGCTGAACATGCGTTATGATGGGAGTGCGAGACGGTCTCAAACCTACAATCGTACCATCATTGATAAGGTATGGAACTTCTTTTCCTCGGTAAGAGTTGGTGTCTGGCTAATCGTAGTAACCCTAATTGCTTCAGCGGTAGGGACGATCTTTCCCCAGCAGATGTACATACCGCCAAACGTGGACCCTGCCGTTCACTACGCTGATCAATATGGCATACTAGGAAAAATTTATTACCAATTAGGTTTTCATAATCTCTACAGTTCCTGGTGGTACATGATTCTGCTAGCAATGATCGGAATTTCGATTATAATTGCCAGCATTGACCGTTTTGTACCGCTTTATAAGACACTAAAACTCCAAAGACCTGTCCGGCACGAATTATTTATGAAGAAACAGCGAGTGTACGGACAAACGGAAGATACGAACGTGGATGTGGAGTTGTTTAAAAAGAATTTAAAGAAACAAAGATTTAAAATTAAAGAAGAAAACGGGCATATTCTAGCTGAAAAGAACCGGTTTGCTCGCTGGGGTCCATATGTAAACCATATTGGACTGATTATCTTCTTAATAGGAGCATTGCTTAGGTTTCTACCGGCGATGTATACGGATGATTTTGTTTGGGTTCGTGAAGGCGAAACAGCCGTAATTAATGGGACTCATGGGAAATATTACATTAAAAACAAGGATTTTATTTTAGAAACGTATGATAAGGACAAGGATACTCGATTTCAGCAGGCATTAATAGAAAATAAAACACAAGTTCCTAAGAAATTCCAAACGAATGCGGTCATTTATAAACGAACCGATCCAATTGTGGTTGGA
Source organism: uncultured Bacillaceae bacterium (assembly GCA_963739045.1). Taxonomy (GTDB): domain Bacteria; phylum Bacillota; class Bacilli; order Bacillales; family Halobacillaceae; genus Halobacillus_B. Next base: position 1,083,307 of record CAVTYY010000004.1, read on the forward strand.
AAAGAGCCTGAGCTGGAGAAAATTAAGGATACGAAAGCAGAAGTTAACCACCCCATCAAGTTTGATGGGTATGCATTATATCAAACTAGTTATCAATTGAATGAATTTAAAGATATTACTTTGAAAGTTCACAGCAAAAATGATGAAGATAAAGAGTTCGGTCAGTTTACGGTTGATTTAAGCGATCCGAAATCTGAGTATAAATTGGATAGTGGATTTAAGGTAGCTATTGACCAATATTTCCCAGAATATAAAATGGAAGATGGGGCTCCTGTGAGCGTGTCTAAATACCCTAAAAATCCCGCTTTCGTATTTAAGGTGTATCCCCCAGGGAAGTCAGATCCAGAAGTCAGCTTTATCGGAATCGGTGCAAACATAGACCCAACCGATGAAAATAATTATAAACTGGGGTTAGTGAACTTTGATATGAGAGATGTGACTGGCTTGACGGTTAAAAAAGATTATACACTGCCTTTTCTAGGTCTGGGAGGATTAATTTTTATGATCGGGGTAATCATGGGAATGTACTGGAACCACCGTCGTATTTGGCTGCAGCCAAAAGATAATGGGGTTTGGATTGCTGGACACACAAATAAGAATTGGTTTGCTCTCCGTCGTGAAATCAGTAAATCGATCGATGGTACACGAATAAATGAGCCAAAAGATCAGCAGGAAATGCAAACCTAGCTGTAAGGCTAGTAAGGAGGATGAATATGGGAGATTTAAGTGCTATAAGCAGCAACCTACTGTTTGCTGCATTTATCATCTATCTAATTTCGATTTTTTTCTTTGCGGCGACCATTCGTGACAAGAAAAAAGGGAACAGCAGAACGATCGGCAACATAGCTATTTCAATTACAATTCTCGGACTGCTGACGCAGATCGGCTACTTTATAACAAGGTGGATTGCCAGTCAGCATGCTCCCGTAAGTAATCTGTTTGAATTCACTACCTTTTTTGGAATGATGCTGGTAGTTGCATTTGTGATTATCTATTTTATTTATCGACTGAATATTTTAGGACTTTTTGCTATGCCGGTAGCCTTGCTTGTTATTGCTTTTGCAAGTATGTTTCCAACCGAAGTTTCGCCGCTAGTTCCATCCTTACAGTCTTACTGGCTGTACATACATGTAACCACCGCTGCAACCGGTCAAGCTATATTGTCCGTGAGTTTTGCTGCAGGACTGATTTTCTTAATTCGTCAGATAGATCAGTCTAAACGCTCCAAGCAGACCTTTTGGCTGGAATTCGTTATGTTTATGATTTGTTCCACACTGGGATTTATTATCGTATCGAGCACCTTTCATGGGATGAATTACGAATCCGTATTCAATGCTCCCGTGGAAGGTCAAATGACAGAAATTTCTTATGAAATTCCTGCTATTGCAGGACCAACAGACAGTGAACAAGTAACGAAGGCATCCATGTCACCGCTGTTTGATATTCCGTCCTGGATGCGGGGAAGGGATGCTGCCAAAAAGTTTAATACCGTGCTTTGGTCCGTACTTGCAGGCATAGTTTTATATATTCTGGCGAGGCTTATTTTACGAAAAAGAATAGCAGCTGCTATTCAGCCCCTCTTACGAAAGGTTAACCCGGAGCTTGTGGATGAAGTAGCTTATCGTTCCGTGGCGATCGGATTTCCTGTCTTTACGCTTGGCGCGATCATTTTTGCGATGATATGGGCGCAGCAAGCCTGGGACCGTTTCTGGGGATGGGATCCTAAAGAAGTCTGGGCATTAATAACCTTCTTTTTCTATGCTGCCTATCTTCACTTGCGATTGTCGCGCGGCTGGCAGGGGACTAAATCGGCCTGGCTTGCAGTAGGCGGGTTTGCGATTATAATGTTTAATTTAATCGCTGTTAATTTAATTATTGCAGGATTGCATTCCTATGCATAAGCAAATGGATGGCAGGAAGGGGTAACGCCCATCCTGCCCATTTGTATATATGTATGAAAATTGCTGAATCAAACGGAGTCAATAGTTGGGAGGCAGAGAAAATGGATAAACCAGCTCGCATTTTAGTCGTCGATGATGAAGAGAGAATCCGGCGCTTGATTCGAATGTATTTGGAGAGAGAAGAGTATGAAGTTGAAGAAGCAGAAGATGGAGATGCTGCCCTGCAGAAAGCTGTTCAGGAGGACTACGATTTAATCGTGCTTGACTTAATGCTTCCAGGGAAGGATGGTATCGAGGTCTGTAAAGCTTTACGAGAAACTAAAGCGACCCCTGTGATTATGCTAACAGCGAAAGGGGAAGAATCAAACCGTGTACAGGGGTTTGAAGTGGGTACAGATGATTACATCGTAAAGCCATTTAGTCCAAGAGAAGTGGTCCTACGGGTAAAGGCCTTATTAAGGAGGTCTTCCTCGACTAAATTCTTAGAGACCAGTACAGCAGCGAAGAACGTACTTGTGTTTCCTCATATGACGATTGATAATGATGCTCACCGAATTACCGCTGATGGTCACGAGGTTGCATTAACGCCTAAGGAATATGAATTGCTGAATTACATGGCCCAATCCCCAGATAAAGTATTTGACCGTGCCCAGCTTCTGAAAGAGGTATGGCAGTATGAATTCTTTGGTGACTTGCGCACAGTAGATACACATGTGAAAAGGTTAAGGGAAAAACTAAGTAAAGTCTCTGCCAACGCAGCAGGCATGATTGTCACCGTTTGGGGTGTAGGATACAAATTTGAGGTGAATGGAGACTAATGTTCTGGCGGAGCGTAGTCGGAAAATTGTGGTTTACGATTCTTTTCTTAGTTTGCTTCGTCTTATTTATCCTTACCATCCTGCTGTTAAAGTTCTTTGAAAATTATCATGTGATTGAAGCGGAGAAAGCACTGCTTCAAACCGCTTCTAAAGTCTCTGAAGTGGTAGATCAGTATAATGATCGGGATCTGGTTCTTTCAACTACAAATTTAGTGAAGGACCCCTCTAGCCGGGTCGTTATTGCTTTTTCTAAGGACGATGCATTAGTGGCAGACAGTGATTCAGACCAATTGCCAGAACTTAAGAAAAATTGGTCATTAACGGATCAAGACCTTTCCAAAGTAATGGATAATGGTGAAGATCTAAAGAAAATTTCCAATATGGATGATTCGCAGTCAGGAGTAATGATCGTAGGTACTCAACTGGAGAACAAAAAAGGCGCTGTATTCGTCTATCAATCGTTAGTTACGGTTGAGGAAACGTCTCAGCATACGACAAAAATCATTTTCCTAGGGGCGGGAATAGCGATTATTTTAACAACTATTTTTGCTTTTTTCCTGTCCACTCGAATTACTTCCCCGCTCATAAAAATGCGAGAAGGGGCATTAGAGCTTGCCCGAGGAGAGTTTAATACAAAAATTCCCATTGTTACTCACGATGAAATAGGTGAACTGGCCATGGCGTTTAATAGAATGGGCAGGCAGCTTAAATACCATATTAACGCACTAAGTCAGGAAAAAGAACAATTATCAGGAATCTTAAGGTCGATGGCAGATGGAGTTATTACAATTAACCGTAAAGGAAAAATATTAATAACCAATCCACCTGCAGATCAATATTTAGATGCCTATACTTTTGATGGAGAAAGCGATGACTCTGACGAACCAGCATTTAAACTTCCCGCTCCCATCAATGAACTATTTAGCAAAGTGATTGAAAATGAAAAAGCTTCCATGACTGAAATTACCGTACAGGGACGAACGTGGGTTATTATTATGACTCCTTTATATGATAATGATTACGTACGTGGTGCTGTAGCTGTTCTAAGAGACATGACCGATGAACGCAGGCTGGACAAGCTTAGAAAAGATTTCATTGCAAATGTATCTCACGAGCTGCGCACGCCGATTTCCATGCTGCAAGGCTATAGTGAAGCCATTGTAGATGACATTGCAGAAACGAAAGAAGATAAAAATGAATTAGCCCAAATTATTCATGATGAGTCTTTACGCATTGGGCGTCTGGTGAATGAACTTCTTGACTTGGCAAGAATGGAAGCGGGACACATCTCCCTTTCTGTAGAATCCGTCCATGTGAAGCCGTACCTGGAGAAAATCGTTCGTAAATTTCAGGGAGTGGCTCAGGAAAGAGAAGTCTTATTAGAATTACAGACCAATGATGATCCAGAATGGGTAGACTTTGATCCTGATCGAATTGAACAAGTCCTGACGAATCTAATTGACAATGCGATCAGGCATACGAGTCCTGGCGGGAGCGTTCAAGTTATCGTCGAAGCTTCTGACCAAGAATGGGAAGTTGCTGTTAAGGATTCTGGTTTAGGGATCGATGAGGAAGACTTGCCTTTTGTTTTTGAACGGTTCTATAAAGCAGATAAATCAAGAAAGAGAAATCCTGATCAGAAGAAAAAAGGCGTGGGACTTGGATTAGCCATAGCTAAAAATCTTGTGGAAGCTCATGGCGGCACTATTCATGTTCATAGTAAGAAAGCGGAAGGGACCACCTTCTTATTTAAACTTCCGATAGACAAGGAAGCATAGAAATAGCTTGCTAACATTTTGGTTTTCATGTAATCTAGTTATTAATTGAATATTGGATCAAGGTGCTCTTTGCAGCTTAATAGGGAATCTGGTTAGAAGCCAGAACTGTCCTCGCAACTGTAATTGCCGACGAACGGGTATTTCCACTGTACTTTAATGTATGGGAAGGAGCCTTACTAGGAAGAAGCATGAGTCAGTAGACCTGCCTTGTCCGCCGTTTCAAAGCTTCGGGGATTGAGCGTTTGAGACAACCGGTCGGATCTGTAAACTATGATACCAAGCTGGTATGTCTTAAGCCTGCCCTAATTAGGGCAGGCTTTTTTTGGTTATCAATGACTATCTATGATTTGAATCTGTTGTCCCTCTATTCTCCTTCCCCAAGTAAAAACATAATGATTCAGCAGAAGGGAAGGAACAGAATGAGAAAGTTTTATGCTTTATGTGCTTCATTACTGGTAGCTTTTGCCTTGTTAACGGGTTGCCAAAGTCAGAAAGATTCTGAACAAGAAAATGCCAATGCAAGTCAAGAGGAGAAGCAGGAAGTCAGTGTGCACCTTGAAATCTCCCAGAATAACGGTGAAAAATCGCTTTCTAACAAAGACTTTTCTGTGGAAAAAGGTACGATGTTAATGGAAGCGCTGAAAGAAAATTTTAATGTGGAAGAAAATGATGGTTATATAACCAGTATTGAAGGTGTAAAAGCTGATGAAAGCAAGAAGCAAGCGTGGATGTACACCATCAATGGGGAAGAAGCTAGTGTTGGTGCGGACCAATATGAGTTGAAAGAAGGAGACAAGGTCGTATTTGATATGCATAAATGGGAATGATTTAAATGAATACTTATAAACTTACTTTAATAGCTATGCTTGCTGCGCTATCTGTTGCCGGACGATTAGCCCTTGCTAACATTCCTAATGTTCAACCAGTCACTGCAGTTATCATTTTGTCTGGCTTTTGGCTCGGCCCTTTATCCGGGGTGGTCATTGCGGTGTTAACGACGCTGGTATCGAATATTTTACTTGGAATGGGGTACTGGACGATTTGGCAGATTGCCGCATGGTCATTAATAGGAATGCTTGCAGGATTAATAGGTAAGTATTGGAGAGGCATCCCAGTCTGGGCACTGTCTGTATTTGGATTCTTCAGTGGGATTTTATATGGAATCATTATTTCCTTAACTATGAGAGCAGCTGGTCAGCCCTTTTTAGCCTATTATCTGTCTGGATTGCCCTTTGATATTAATCATGCCGCATCCAACGTCGTATTTATCCTTGTTCTTTCTCCCGTGTTGGGGCGTTTGTTCCATCAATACCAGCAAAAGCATTCGTTATCTAATATTTGAAAGGCTGCCAATTGGCAGCCTTTTTTTAAAACTCTTATATAACTGAACCTTTGCAAACTTTAAGTTCCATATTATGATGAATGTAACTTTTTCATTACATAAGCGACTAAATACTATAGCAGGGGGTAACTATAGTGAATCCGGTCTTTGAACGAATATATGAACAATATCATCAAGATTTATATCAATTTATTATGTATATGGTTAAAGATCGAGATGCAGCTGAAGACTTAGTACAGGAGGTTTATTTAAAAATTCTTCGATCCTACCATACATATGACAATAGAAGCAGTGAAAAGACCTGGTTATTTTCGATTGCCCGACATGTAACCATAGATTATTTTAGAAAACAAAAAAGGAAAAGGACACGAATATTCGATTGGTTTGACTGGGGTGAGAAAGAAGAAATGGTTCAAGATCGTCAGCCTTTACCAGAAGAACTTGCGATTCAAAGTGAGGAGCTGCAGCAAGTGTACCAGACGCTGGACCAGTGCACCGTCGATCAGAAAACGGTAATAATATTGCGATATATTCAAGACATGTCTATCAAAGAAACAGCAGCTATACTTGGCTTTAGTGAAAGTAAAATAAAAACTACTCAGCACAGAGCCATTAACGCTATAAAAGATAAACTTGAAAACAAGGTTGAGGGGGGAGTACAACATGACTCGTAAATCCTATGACGAAGACAAAATCGAGAAATTATTGAGAGAACTCCCGTCGGTCAATGATCCAAAGAGTAAACAAGAATGGAACATGCGATTAACTGAAAAGCATCAGAAATCTAAGCGACCTAAACGAAACAACTGGACCATTCCTGTTTTAGGCTCTGTAACAGGAATGATCGTTCTACTTCTGCTTTTAGTTCCTCTTTTTAACCATTCTGTCAATAAGGGGGGCACGAGTGAGTCCAGCAGTGATTCCTCTTCTCATCTTGCAAATGAGGCAGCAAGAGAACAAAGTGCAATGGATAAGAAGCAATTCTCTGCTCCGTCCGAGGATTCATCACTACAAATGCAAACAGCTGATAAGTCTTTACTCATTCAAAGAAGCAGCTCATCCATGATTCGTACTGTTTTTGCTGGTAGGGAAGACCATGTGATTGTGCCCGTAACCTTCGTATCAGAAAAGGGAAATGAGAAGGCTGCCAGAAAGGGTCTGGAAGCTTTCCAACCAGAAAGAGCAGGACTATCTGTTAATTTAGGGTCTGATATCCAGATCAAATATGAGCAGAAAAGTAAAACAGCAGTGGCAGTCTTTCCTAATAAATATCAAATACCAGGTAATATTCAACCTGCTCAAGTGAAAGAGGCCCTTCGCTGGCTTGCCGAGCCCTATCATCCAGAAAGCATTCAATTGAAGAAAAAAGATGGGAGCGCAATGAAGATCGGAAACACAGAAGATATCCAAACGCTGGTTCCCGTATCTTCCCGTCGCTATGTATTTTACCTCTACCTATCCAATATGAATAATCGGAAATTTCTAGTGCCTGTGTCTGTAAGTGATAGCTTAACCATCAAGCAGGCGATTCAAATGCTCAGCCGGGTCAAAAACCAATCCACCTTGTCTCCAGCTCTTCCTGCTCATGCAGAGATTGAGAAGGTGGAGAGTGAAGGGCAAGGATTAACTGTAGAAATGAATCCTGGGAAGTGGGCGGACCCACAGGAAGCGATAACGGCAATCGAAGCAATTCTGTTAACCTCTAAACAGTATCATTATTCTAAAGTAACTATACTTCATTCAGGCTATCAGCAATTAGGACCTTACGATATGACTAGCCCTATTCAAGTTCCTGATGATTTTAATCCTGTAGAAGTTGGTCCTGACAAGTAACCGAAAGGATTGAATCTCAATCACTTTCCCAAGAATATTTAATAGAATCCTTCAAATTGTCATGTTAAAATTAAGAGGAAGCAGTGAAGGGGACGATTCGTGATGGATAAGGGCGATTTAATTCAAGAGGTTTCTAAAAAAATGAAACTGATTCGTGTGGAATTTGGTTATACACAAAATCGTATGGCTGAGGTACTCGGTTTATCTAAAAAAACGTTAGTCCAGATTGAAAAAGAGCGGACACATGCCGGATGGACAACGATCGTTGCTGTTTGTGCTTTATTTCAAGATAGTGATGTATTAAAGAACCTGCTTGGCGATGCCCCGCTCGAGATTACAGAAACAATCGCTCATCAGCAAATCGACCGGCCTTCTGGTAGAACAATGGGTGGAAAAGTCTGGTGGACGAATATAGCAGAAGATCAATCTTTTACTCTTCAGCAGAACGTGATTAGTCAGCATTATCGTATCATTGATCAAGAGTACAACCGCTGGTTCTCAAGCTTTAGTGAACAGGATGCTGAAGCACGCTTTAAACAATTGATAAAAGATTAAAAATCCCCTTCTGTAATAGAAGGGGAAAAGATTATGATTCATTTTTTAATGGATCTCCATCAAAGGGCATATCCGCAATTTTAATGGAGTCTGTAGGACATCCTTCAAACGCATCCTCCATATCATCCTCCAAAATATCGGGAACCTCCTCAGTTCCTTCATTTTCATCGAGCACGACGTAGGCAAGACCTTCATCATCATAATCATATATGTCAGGTGCAGCGGCACCGCAAGCTCCACAAGCTATGCATGTATCTTTATCTACAATGGTAAACTTCGCCATGTAAATGAACCTCCTATATGTTTCACCCCTGAAGCTAGTCTTAAAGAAAGAGGATCACAGAGTAAAATAACTACATTGTTATTGTAAATCGCTAATCGAAACTTTTCAACATTTAGCAGCCAAGAGGGAGGACTGTACATGTTTCAATATATTTTGTTCATCTGTGTTACCCGCCTGAGAGGAGAGCGGACTGTGTCAGGTATTTACCATCTGCTGACAGGAAAACGTTCCTCCCAGTCCTTGCAGGATTCCCGTGCTTACCAGCTGGATCAATTCTTTGGAGTTTACCCATCTATAAACCGGGAGCGTTTTCAACAGTATTTTGATAAGGCAGAAAGAGAAGGACTCATTATTTTCAATAATGAGCAGTACCCAGTTATTACGGAGAAGGGGAAAGCTGTGGTTCGGCAATATAAAGATCATAAACTATTCTTTGATGGCATGAAAAAGCATCAGTCTATACGGATTTTTGAAGAGCGGGTATTTCTTTTAATCCAGACAACCACGAATATTCATAATAATAATTATACCTTTCTGCCTGTGACAGATCATAAGAGAATTCAGAACTGGGTAAAAAAAGCTTATCTTAAACACCAAAATGATCTAACTTTATATGTGAGTAGATTGTATGAAGAGATATATGGGCTTTTATCACACTGCCCTGAACTAGAGGCAGAATTATTTACCTATCGAATAACTGGAGGTCCCGTTATTGGATTAACGAAAGATCAGCTTGCGAATAGATTCGAAATAGAAAAAGAAGAAGTGGATATCAGGATTCATCACCTCTTTTATTACTTTTATAATGAAATAGATTCACAAAGAGAATGCTGTCCTTTGCTGTATGAATGTATAGCTGATCTCAAACCTTCTACACTTATCACTCATTCGGCAAAGCGTACATATGAATTGTTAGAGCAGGGGGACTCTATTAAAGTAATTTCTGCCAAGCGTAATTTGAAAGAAAGTACAATTCAGGATCACGTCGTAGAAGCTGCTTTGGTAATACCGGATTTCTCAATTGACCGTTTTATAGACATCGATGATCAACGTTTCATTGTGGACCAGTTGAAACAATTACAGACCATGAAACTTAAGACCATATACGAGGCATTAGAAGGCCAGTATAGTTATTTTACACTGCGTCTTGTCTTAGCAAGTGTTCAGCAGAGTTCAGAGGAGAGGGGGGGTCATTATGCCAAAACATAGCCTGGTCCATTATTTGGAATTTTATTTTGGATATACGGAGTTTCGAAAAGGTCAGAAATCAATCATAGAGAAGGTTCTGGCTGGGGAGGATGTGCTCGGCATATTACCCACAGGAACAGGGAAATCTCTCTGTTATCAATTGCCAGCTAAAATCTTACCTGGAACGACGCTTGTGGTTTCTCCGCTGATTTCTTTAATGGTAGACCAAGTTAAACAGTTAAAAGCCACAGGTTATCATTCGGTGGTCGCCTTAAATAGTTTTATGGACCGTCAGGAAAGACAAGATGTTTTTCATCATCTGGAAAAGTATAAACTGGTTTATCTTTCACCGGAAATGCTTCAGTATGCTCCTATTCGAAAGCAGCTAAGCAGACTTAACATCGCTCTCTTTGTTATCGATGAAGCTCACTGTATTTCTCAGTGGGGGCATGAGTTTCGTACGGATTATTTAAAACTAAGCAGTAGTATTAAAGAACTGGGGAATCCTTCTGTGCTTGCATTAAGTGCTACAGCTACCCCAGAGGTTCAGGCCGATATTGCTGCTCAGCTCGAGAAACCGGGAATGGAAAAGATGGTTTATCCCATGGATAAGCAGAACATCAGCTTTTCAGTCGAACATTATAAGCAGCCGGAGGAAAAGACAAAGCGAATTATTCAGGTCTTAAAAGACAACCAGGCACCTGCCATGATTTATTTTTCAAGCAGACAATGGGCGGAAAAAGTTTGCTTTGAATTGCAGAAAGAGCTTCCTCACAGAATTGCTTTTTATCATGGAGGAATGGAACAAACGGACCGGCTTCTTGTCCAGCAGCAATTCATGAATAACCAATTAGATGTCATTTGCTGCACAAGTGCATTCGGCATGGGAGTTGATAAACCTGATATTCGGCTGGTGATCCATTTTCACGTTCCCACTCAAATTGAATCTTTTATCCAGGAAGCAGGAAGAGCAGGAAGGGACGGTAAACCGTGTGCCAGCCTTGTGCTGTTCACACCTAAGGACTACCAATTACCCCAGATGCTGATTCACAGTGAACTTCCCGAAACGGACGATTTACAAAGGATTTTTAAAGTTCTTTATAACTTTAAGCTTCAGAATCGTTCCTCTCATGAAGATGAATTGATGGAACATTTACAGCTTTCAGAATCACAATGGAACTTTATAAAATATCAGCTTGAACGGCAGAATTTATTAACTGCCGGTACCTTTGCAGGAACAGGAGAAGATTGGCGTCAGGGGGAAGAAGAGGTGGGAGTTTTTCTAGAAGAAAGATGGACTTATAAACAGAATAAGTTGAATGAAATGATGCAGTGGGTACATCATGATGGCTGTAGAAGAGATAAACTTTATCTGCCATTTCAATCCTTTACCCGGCCACCAGCAGTCCCGTGCTGTGATGATTGCGGTTTTGACATCATGAACTTTCATATTTCATCATATAAAAAAGAAATTCATACGAGTTCATGGCAGGAGCGATTGAATTTAATCTTTCAGCAAGGGACCAACCATGAAGTTTTCTGATCAAGCAAAGATCATTAATCAAATGACCACCAAACAAATTACAATTCAACTGATTATGACTCAGCTGATACTTCTTCTCCTTGCAATCGTTAGCAGCGCTTTTTTGTTCGAATCCTTTAGAGAGGATTGGAAAGAACTCTTTGAGAGTACGTGGGGTTATTGGTTCTTATACGGTATTCTTCCTGCTCTGATCATTTTATTTATTGACTATATACTCATGAAGTATCTACCGAAGAAGTATTATGATGACGGAGGAATTAATCAAAAAGTTTTCCAAAACCAGTCATTTTTAAATATTATCGCTCTTACTCTACTCGTGGCTGTAAGTGAAGAAATGCTCTTTCGAGGTGTTGTCCAGAAGGAATTTGGTTATCTCTTTGCGAGTGGTCTCTTTGCACTTTTGCACTTTCGTTATTTAGTCAAACCCATATTATTACTTTCAGTGATATTTGTTAGTTTTTTTATAGGTTATTTATTTTGGGAGACGGGCAGTTTAATGGTTACAATTACGACTCATTTTTTAGTGGATGCGGTTTTAGCTTTATGGATACGGTATGGGAAATGAGGTGTTTCAAATGAACGGTAAGGAAAAAGTTAAAGAAAAGTCGAATGAAGCAGAATCACATGACTGGGAAGAGGAAATTGAAATGGATGTTTTACATTTACCTCCAAGAAAAGATGTCCATAGAAAAAAAGATGCAAAAAACAATGTGAAGGTTGGTCGTATATTTCTGCGTTTTGTGCTTCTAATTGTAATGTTGCTGATCTTTATTGCTTTATCTTATCGTTACTGGCATGATTGGCTAGGATGAGAACCTGTCTTTCAATAAGGTTGTTTCATTGCAAAACGTAAAAACCCGAATCTAGTGGATCGGGTTTTTGATGAATAAGTTTCGGTAAAAAGCTTTGAGAAGAATTAGTGCTATCTTAAAATATCTTCTTGCGGTCTCTTTCATATTTTAATATTTCTACTGCTTCTCGAAACCGTTGTGAATGTATAATTTCCCGTTCACGCAAAAATTTCAGACCGTCGTTTAAGTCAGGGTCATCCGACATGTTAATAATCCACTGATACGTCGCCCTCGCTTTTTCTTCGGCGGCAATGTCTTCATATAAATCCGCAATCGGATCCCCTTTTGCTTGTATATAAGTAGCAGTCCAGGGGTTACCCGAAGCATCATTATAGAAAAGTGCCTGGTCATGTACAGCATAATGAGTTCCAAGTCCGGCAGCTTTCATTTGCTCTGGTGTCGCGTCTTTTGTTAACTTATAGATCATGGTAGCAATCATTTCTAAATGAGCAAATTCTTCCGTTCCAATATCAGTTAACAAGCCGATCACCTCATCAGGGATTGTATATCTCTGATTTAAGTATCTAAGGGCAGCTGATAACTCACCATCTGCCCCACCATATTGCTCCACTAAATATTTGGCAAGCCGAGGGTTACATTCACTTACCTTTACAGGATATTGCAGTTTTTTTTCATAGTACCACATAACAATCCTCCTTCATGTGAAGTCCTTTGCTTATACTTGCCATGGCCATGGAGCGTCCTTCCAATTCCAAGGGGTACCTGAAAAGCTTGCTCCAAATTGTCTGAGGGGGCCAAAGCACTGTTCGTATTGATTCTTTAGTTCATGGCTTTGCGCAGCTAACAGGTTAAATTGCTGAATGGCCTGAGTATCCTGAGGATGAGTATCCAGGTAAAGAGTCAATTCCACTAATGCAAAATCTACCTGCTGGATACTTTCCATCATCCGATAACGGTTAGGAGACGAGTTTGCTTGCTGGTTCATTAGTGTTCTCCTTTCACAACAGGATAAGGATCATAGAAGCACGGCCATAATGTTCCTTTGCATAAAGCTTCGGGCAGAGAAAATTGCCGAAGCCCGGGCTGCTGGAAGCCTACATACAGCTGAGGAGGAGTGGAATAGCAGATCGGTCCCTTTGGAGGACAAGGATCCAAAGGACTGTGATAGGGCTGGAAGCATTTAATAGGAGTGTACATAACCATCACCTTTCTTTACTCATCAACAAAATTTATGCAGGGGAAACTTGTACTATGCGAATGGATTAGCAGGAGTTTGGTTAGGGTAAGAAGAAGTAATAGAAGACGAAATGAAAGGGGAAGATCTTGCGCATGTTTGTAAAAAGCATAATGAAACCACCTCACAAATCTCATACAGCCAAAGAATCTGCTTCGCTGTCCGAGGTTTTAGACGTACTCAATCGACACGACATTCAAGCAATGCCTGTTCTTGAAGGAACCAGTTTTATAGGGATGGTTTCTAAGGAAATTATTTACAGAGCTTATTTCAATAGTGATAAGTCAAAAGAAATTTTCCTGAATGAAACACCTGTCAGAGAAATAGTTGAGAAAGAAGACTACCACATTCATAATGAAGAAGTCTTTGAACAGACGCTCCCTGCCTTTAAAGGATTTCCTGTTCTTGCGGTTGTAGATCCTGATAAGAAATTTTTAGGATTAGTTACCAGGTTTGATGTTATCGAACAATTTGAGAGTGCATTTGGCTCGAAGAAAAAAGGTATTAGAATTGCCTTTACATCTGAAGAATCAGTAGGGAGAATCGAACGTTTAGGGGATATTATCAGGAATTATCATGAAAACGTAATTTCTCTTGCTACTTTTGATGAAACGGATAAATTAGCAAGAAGAATTGTATTGAAGGTTGAGAGCAGAAATAATATCAAACAGTTTACGAATAAGCTGGAGAAGAATGGTTTTAGAATCTTAAGTGTGAAAGAGGTATAGATCGCAGCCGCTAAGACTTTGATTCCAAGTTTTAGCGGTTTTTTTATTTTAAAAAGCAGCAGAGTAAAGGGGACAAAATTGGAGTGTCTAACATAATAATCTGGATCTGCGGTATCCTTTTAGCAGGGATTCTTCTTCTTGCCACCATGTATGGATTAGCCCGCCGCAATACCATTAATGTACATAAAGTATTTCAATCGAAGGAAGATGGAAAGCAATTAACCATATTCTTTATTTCAGATATACACAATCGCTATATACAAGATAAAATGCTGTCAAAAGTGGATGTCAAGATCGACGTTGTTATTATTGGTGGAGATTTAGCAGATAAACGGGTCTCGATTATGAAATTACTTGAGAATATTCACCGCTTGCAGAGATGGGGAAGTCCGATTTATTTTATTCCAGGTAATAACGACCACGAATTAATTGAAGCAAGTATAGTTGACCTTTTGTACCAGGAAGGGGTTCATGTTCTCTCCAATCGAGATGTTGACCTGTCGCTCGATGGACGTCTGTCCTGTACTCTCAGCGGGATGGATCCTTACTATCTGGTGCCGAGAAGACACTCTTCCCTCGTGAAAGACGCAGACAATTTTCAAATTCTTACCGTTCACGATCCGATGGTTTTTCAACACATGAATGAGGAAGATAAAGGCAGATTTGAATTAATACTCACCGGGCACACTCACGGCGGTCAAATTAGATTTCTTGGTTTTGGGCCGTTTACAAGAGGCGGTTGGTTTGAACAACAGGGGTATTCATTACTCATTAGTGAAGGTTATGGTACGTCATTACTGCCGCTAAGACTGGGGACGAGAGCAGAGTGCCATGTCATTGAGATCTTACCTGGATAAAGAGCTTAATCATAAGTTGTATAAAATATATACAAATTTTACACATGGTTTTCTTTTCAATTATAATAGAAGTAAATGAAATATGTGGAGGAACAGCTGATGGGAACCACTCAACCTAAATATAATATTAAGGCAGTATCAAGAATGATTGGAATTCAGCCCGGCACGTTAAGGGCATGGGAGCGGCGCTACCAAATGATTTGTCCAGTACGAAATGAAGCTGGGCACCGTTTATATACGGACGATCATATAAGAATTCTGGAGTGGCTCAAGGAAAAAGTTAATAAAGGATTTACCATTTCCCAGGCTGTCGCCTTGTTAGAAAATAATAAAGATACCATTAAAGATTCTCATCAATCCGAGAATCGAAGCGAGATGGATAATATAGAAGAGCAGCTTATGGACGCGCTGCTGTCTTTTAATGAGAAAAAGGCCCAGCAGTACCTGGATCAGGCATTTAGTCTTTTTTCCCCCGAGACTGTCGCGATTGAAATCATTGGACCGATCCTCGTGAAAACAGGCGATCTGTGGGAGGATAACAAGATAACAAGTGCCCACGAACATTTTTCCAGCCACTTTTTAAAGTCAAGGATCGGTATGATGCTGCTTTCTATACCAACTGCTGCTATTCATCCCAAAGCTCTCCTCGTATGCGGACCAAATGAGAAACACGAACTGGGTTTAATGATTTTTGCATTGTATTTAAAACGTCAAGGATATGATGTGGTGTATTTAGGACAAAGCATTGCTGGAGGGGATATTGATCTCGTCATCGATGAAATCAGCCCGGCATATTTGTTTATGTCTTGCACCTTGCTTAAGAATATTTCTATCTCGCTGCGGCTGGCCGAGTCCTTGCAACAGAAGTTCCCGAAATTACAAATCGGACTAGGTGGCTATGCTTATGACCAGTTATCAGAATTTGATAAAAAAAGAATGGCGCCATACGTGGTTGGCAACAATATGAAAGATTGGGATTTATGGCTGAATAAGCGATAAAAGCTATGACTTTGACTAAATTGTTGTCCCCCATCTATTTTGTCAGATATAATTTGAAAAAGGGTGCCATTATCGCACTTCTCATCATAAGATATAGATAACACATAATTGAGACAGGGGGCGATCATGTGCGAGTAGAAAGACTTACGAACGAGAAGTTTAAAATATTTCTCACTTTCGATGACTTAATGGATAGGGGACTCACTCGAGATGAGCTGTGGAATGATCTTCCCAGAGTGCATCGTATCTTCAGTGATATGATGTATGATGCGGGAATTGAGCTTGGAGTCGAGCTGAATGGTGTTCTCCTTGTCCAAGTTTATCTATTACAAGCGCAAGGAATGTTAGTAGTAGTTACGAGGACAGAAGCAGATGACTTAGATGAAGATGAAGACTATATGGAAATGAAAGTCACGCTTGATGAAAGTAAAGAAATGATGTTTATTTTTAATGATTTTGAAGATGTCATTCAGGCAGGTGTGCATTTATATCAATTAGGTGTAAGCGGAGGCAGTGTGTTTTCCTACAATGATGATTATTATATGCTGTTTGAGGATGAAGACATTATCCACCTTGATCCAGAACAAGTAATCGCTTTGTTGTCTGAGTTTGCCTCAGCATCTGCTGCTACATCCTACCGATTAAGAGAGTATGGAAATACAATTATGGATGGGCAGGCTTGTAAAACTATTTTTGAATATTTTTCTAATTAATAACCGTCCAGAACGATGCTGAAGAGAAGCTTCGTTCTTTTTTATTTTTTAAATAGAAGCACTGGATTGATCATGTTAAGATATAAAAGTACAGAATTATGATTGATAGAGGTAAACTCGGAATGGAGTGTAATAAATGAAGATTGCGGTATTATATGGGGGAACTTCAGGTGAGCGGGAAGTTTCACTTTCCACAGGTAAAGGTATAGTTAAAGCATTAGAGAATAAGGGCCATGAAGTCATAGGAATTGATTTTCAGCCTCATAAATTAGATGAAATTATTTCTTTGCAGGTCGATCTAGTATTCATAGGCTTACATGGGAAATTTGGCGAAGATGGCAAGATTCAAGGTCTATTAGACATGCTTGAGATACCTTACGTTGGTTCTGGAGTTCTAGCTTCTGCTCTTGCTATGGATAAAGCAAAATCAAAGCAAATCTTTCAATTAAACGGACTTCAAACGGCAAAAAGCAAGACCTACGAAGTTCATTCAGATTTTAGTGTTGAAGAGACTTCAAAAGATATCCTGACTTCGTTTAGCCTGCCATTTGTGGTGAAGCCAAATCAAGAAGGCTCTACACTGGGATTAACGATTGTGAAGCAGGAGGAGTTGCTAGAGCAGGCGCTTATTACAGCATCCAAATCTGATTCTGTTATATTAGTGGAAGACTATGTAAAAGGGAAAGAGGTAACGGTTCCGGTCGTAGGCAGGCAAAGTGATGAACGTGCACTTCCCGTAATAGAAATAATTCCTAAAAATGAGTATTATGATTTTGATTCCAAGTATCAGCCAGGGGGCAGTGAACATATTGTACCTGCTGATTTGGAAGGCAGGCTGACGACACAACTGCAGGAGGAAGCCGTTCAAGCCCATCAATTACTGGGGTGTAATGTATATTCAAGGGTGGATTTTATTATTAACGAGGAGAACCAACCCATCATACTTGAAGTAAACACCCTTCCAGGGATGACACCTACCAGCTTGTTTCCAGATTCAGCTAAGGTGATAGGATGGAGTTATGACGACCTAATTCAGAAATTTGTCGAACTTTCTGCGGTCGAAAAGAAACAAGTGTTGTAATCGCTTACAAAAAGTCGTAAAATTGCGAGGGAAATGAGTGATTACTGCTTTCTTTCGCACGAAGGAAAGTGTATACTATTGACTGAAAGATGACCCGAAGCGAATGGATTTGATATAGGAGGTAAATTGATGGTAGCCGATAAGCCAGCAGATACTGCTAACGAGAAAAATGACAAACTTGATGTGTTAAAATCTACTCAAACGGTAGTCAAAAAAGCCTTAGATAAATTGGGGTACCCTGATGAAGTTTATGAATTACTTAAAGAACCAGTTCGAATGATGACGGTTCGCATACCTGTAAGAATGGATAATGACTCTGTGAAAATATTTACAGGATATCGTGCCCAGCATAATGACGCAGTCGGACCAACGAAGGGTGGGGTACGTTTCCATCCAAACGTGTCTGAAAAAGAAGTAAAAGCGCTATCTATCTGGATGAGTTTAAAAGCTGGAATTGTAGATCTACCTTACGGTGGTGGTAAAGGGGGCATAGTTTGTGACCCTCGTGAAATGTCCTTCCGTGAATTGGAGGGTATCAGCCGCGGGTATGTGCGTGCAATCAGTCAAATTGTCGGACCAACGAAAGATATACCGGCACCGGATGTATTTACTAACTCACAAATTATGGCTTGGATGATGGATGAATACAGCCGTATAGATGAATTTAATAATCCTGGATTTATTACAGGTAAACCGCTCGTACTTGGCGGTTCACATGGACGCGAAACCGCGACAGCTAAAGGTGTGACGATCTGCATCGAAGAAGCTGCTAAGAAGAAGGCGATTAATTTAGAAGGAGCAAGAATTGTTGTTCAAGGCTTCGGAAACGCTGGAAGCTTTCTTGCTAAGTTTATGCATGATCGCGGTGCTAAAGTTATTGGAATATCTGATGCTTACGGTGGCTTGCATGATCCTGAAGGTTTAGATATTGACTACTTACTAGATCGTCGTGACAGTTTTGGAACGGTCACTAATTTGTTCAAAAACACCATAACTAACCAAGAGTTGCTGGAACTGGATTGCGATATCCTTGTACCTGCAGCGATTGAGAATCAAATTACTGAAGATAATGCGTATAATGTGAAAGCATCTATCGTAGTCGAAGCGGCCAATGGACCGACGACATTGGATGCAACGAGAATTTTATCGGAGAGAGGAATTTTACTTGTTCCGGACGTTCTGGCATCTGCAGGTGGAGTAACGGTATCTTACTTTGAGTGGGTCCAGAATAAACAGGGATATTATTGGACTGAAGAAGAAGTAGAAGAGAAACTCCATAAGGTGATTATTAAAGGGTTTGATAACGTATACAAGACCGCTGAAACAAGAAGAGTCGACATGAGACTTGCTGCTTATATGGTCGGTGTTCGAAAAATGGCAGAGGCTTCACGATTCCGCGGATGGATATAAGTTGATTCCTTAATCTAAATCTCCTATCATTTACATGGTAGGAGATTATTTATGTGTATAATGTTCAAGCTTTTTTGAAAGAGGAGTGAAGAAGTTGCAACGACAACAACAGGTAATCATTATAGGAGCAGGACCGTGCGGAATGAGTGCGGCAATAGAATTAAAAAAGCAAGGGATTGAACCACTGTTAATTGAAAAAGGAAATGTGGTAAATTCCATTTATAACTATCCTACCCATCAGACCTTTTTCAGCTCTAGTGAAAAGCTTGAAATTGGAAATATTCCTTTCATTACGGAAAGACAAAAGCCGGTGAGAAATGAGGCACTCGCTTATTATCGTTCTGTAGCAGAACGAGAAAGTTTAAACATTCATGCGTTTGAAAAAGTATCTCATGTAGAAAAAACTGGCGAAGGTTTTACGGTGTATACAGAAAGAAAAGATAAGCAGTCCCGTCAATATGGGGCAGAGCATATCATTGTCGCAACAGGCTACTATGACCAGCCCAATTATTTAGGTGTAAAAGGGGAAGAACTGCCAAAGGTTATGCACTACTTTAAGGAAGCTCATCCTTATTATAATAAAGATGTAGTAGTCATCGGCGGGAAAAATTCTGCGGCAGATGCCACCCTGGAATTAGTGAAATCGGGAGCGAGAGTTACTGTTCTTTACCGTGGTGAAGAATACTCGAAAAGTATCAAACCGTGGATTCTGCCTCAATTTGAAGCTCTTGTAAATAAAGACATTGTACAGATGGAGTTCTGTGCAAACATTCAGGAAATCACAGAAGATGAAGTAGTCTATGAATGTAAAGGTCAGCAGAAACTGATAAAAAATGATTTTGTATTTGCTATGACAGGCTACCGTCCAGACCATAACTTTCTAACTGAAATGGGTGTAGAACTCGACAGTGAAACCGGCAGACCGGCTTTTAGTGAACATACAATGGAAACCAATGTTTCAGGTATTTATATTGCAGGAGTAATCGCTGCTGGTTACAATAATAATGAAATTTTCATTGAGAACGGTCGTTATCACGGAGGAAAGATTGCAGCTTCCATTGCCGATCACATTAAAAAGAAAGGTCATGTGTAGAGTTTCCTCTGCCATGACCTTTCTTTGCGTCCAAATAATTGTAGATTGAAAATCGGATTAGTAACTGAACATAGGGGACAGTTCAATAGGGTTAGATGTCATTTCCAGAGCGACCATGAGTTTGATTCTTGCTTTTGGTCCTGTCAGTCCATTAGCAAATATCAGCCCCATTTCTTTCAATTGCCGGCCGCCGCCAGGATATCCATATGTAGCTTGAACGATCCCTTGATAACAGCGGGAAACTAAGACTACGGGAATGTGGTCATCGATGACACGCTTGAGAGCCTCAACTGTTTCCGGGGGAAGGTTCCCCTGGCCTAATGCTTCGATTACAATTCCATCTACGCCGCTTTCTCTTACGGCATCTATCAGCAAACCATCCATGCCGGCATATGCTTTGATTAAAGATACATTTTTGTTTATTTTTTGAATAGGGTAGGAATCATGACCTGTCATTTTGTGATGAAAGAAAACCTCCTGTTTCGTAGTAATGCCAATAGGACCATACTGCGGACTTTGGAAAGTTGCAACGTTGCTGGTTGAAGTCTTCGTAACATTCTTAGCGGTGTGAATTTCATCATTCATCACTACGAGTACGCCTTTATCTTGAGCTTCATCACAGCAGGCTACTCGAATGGCGCTAAGTAAATTGTACAAGCCATCCGAGCCGATTTCATTGCTTGATCTCATTGCACCAGTGACGACTACTGGTTTCCGGGTCTGAAGAAATAAGTCGAGAAAATAGGCAGTTTCTTCAAGCGTATCAGTTCCATGGGTAATCACTATGCCATCATAATTCTTAACGGCCATTTTTTCATGGATTGACTGTCCGAGTTTTAACATATGATCCGGACGAATGTGGGGGGAAGGCAAATAAAAGAGTATATCATCTTCTATTTGCACCTCATTTTTCAAGGTCGAAGAGATTTCCTGTAAAGGGTGATTATCTGAAGTATTGACTTCTCCAGTTGCTTTATCTTCTTTCATGGAAATCGTTCCACCTGTATGAATGATTAGAATTTTCTTCATGAATTTACACCTGCTTCCATTTCGTTTGTTCCTTTTCCTCTTTCTTCATGATACGATGAAATGTATGGGAAAGAAAGAGAGAGGGCTGATGTATTATGGCCATTTTGACGGCGGCCATTGCTCCTGCCATAGCTATCATGACTTTTATATATTTGACAAAGCGAATTGCACTGGAGCCATTGCCGCTTATTATTAGAATGTTTATTATCGGTGCAATCTTAGTTTTCCCGCTCATGTTTATTCAATATGCTTTCGAAAGCGAAGGCTTCTTTCAATCGCATTTTCTCCGTTCGCTGTTTTTAGCAGGGTTACTGGAAGAGTTTTTTAAATGGTTTTTCCTTCTCTTTGTTGCCTATAGGCATGCTAACTTTGACCATCCGTATGACGGAATCATATATGGAGTTTCCGTCAGTTTAGGTTTTGCAACGGTTGAAAATATCATTTACTTATTTGCTAATGGCATTCAAATTGCAATGCTGCGTGCCATCTTTCCTGTTTCTTCTCATGCTTTATTTGGTATCTTAATGGGTTATTACATGGGTAAAGCGAAGTTTACCAGAGCTTCAAGAAGACTATATCTTTCTATTTCTTTGTTGATCCCGTTTATCTTACATAGTGTTTATGATTATATCTTATCCGTAAAGCAGCACTCCTGGATGTATTGGATTACTCCTTTCATGATTGTTTTATGGATTATCAGTGTAAGGAAAATTCGACTTGCTAATCAACAGCCAAAACAGATTTGACATAGGATTATATCTAAACCTCCCTCTTTCCAGGGGAGGTTTTTTTTGTTGGATTAGGCTTGGTGAGGATAACCGGCGCATAAGCTTCTGTTCTGTGTCTGTATGTATAAAGTGATGATTTAGTAAAACACTACAACTACAAAAATATGTAGTAGTCAGGGGTGCAAAAATAAATGGTGTGGAAGAAAACTATAATCGTTTGTTTAGGATTTGCCCTAATTATTTTCCCTTGTTCTGAATGGGCTCAGCACAACCAAGTTCACGCATTTTCAAACCAAATTATACAGCATGGAGCAACGGGTGATGATGTGATAGAGCTGCAGTCAAGGTTGCAATACTTAGGATTTTATAATGGGGATATTGATGGAGTTTTTGGCTGGGGAACGTATTGGGCTGTTCGAAATTTTCAATATGAATTTGGATTGAAAATAGATGGTCTGGTAGGTTCTAAAGTAAAACAAAAGCTTAGTAAAGCAAGTAAGTATGATAAGAGTTATGTGAAGAGCCAGATTGAAAAAGGGAACGACTTTACCTATTATGGCGGCACACCAAAAAAACAGCAGACGAAGCAGACAAAAAAGCAGCCGAAAAAAAATCAAGCTAAGAAGCAGACTGCTGTAAATGTGCCAAGCGGTTATTCTCAAAACGACATCAAGCTGATGGCCAATGCTGTACACGGAGAAGCCCGTGGAGAACCTTATGCAGGTCAAGTAGCTGTCGCGGCAGTAATATTAAATCGAGTAGATAGTGCTTCGTTTCCTAATACAGTGTCCGGAGTAATATTTGAACCTCGTGCATTTACTGCCGTTAGTGACGGCCAGATATGGCTTGAGCCCGACGATCAATCTGAAGAGGCCGTCCTTGACGCTATGAATGGCTGGGACCCATCTGGACAAGCCATTTATTATTTTAACCCCAATACAGCTACCTCAAGCTGGATTTGGTCAAGGCCTCAAGTTAAGCAAATAGGCAAGCATATATTCTGTAAATAGGAGGTGGTAGAATGATACGCTGGATTACTATTGTAGTATTGAGCTTAACAACCGCTGCTGCTGGTGTATGGGGCTATAAGGAACACCAGGATAAGAACGCCATTCTTATCCAAACGGAAAACAACTATCAGCGAGCGTTTCATGAATTAACCTATTATGTAGATCTGCTAAATGACAAGATTGGTACTACGCTTGCTATGAATTCTAGAGCACAGCTTTCACCGCAGTTAGCGGAGATCTGGAGAATTACTTCAGATGCCAATGCAGATGTAGGGCAGCTTCCTTTATCATTAATGCCATTTAACAAAACGGAAGAGTTTCTTCATGATATAGGCGATTTCGCCTATCGGACAGCTGTGAGGGATTTATCAAAGAAACCTTTAAGTGACAAAGAAGTAAAGGCGCTTGAAAATCTTCAGGATCAATCTGGAGAAATTAAAAATGAATTGCGCCGAGTACAAAATGTTGTACTTAAAGATAATTTACGTTGGATGGACGTGGAACTGGCCTTAGCTACTAATAATGAGCCGGGAGATAATACTATAGTTGATGGTTTTAAAACTGTGGAAAAATCGGTGGATGGTTACAGAGAAGCGAATATAGAAGCGGGGGTTTCTGTAGCAGGTACAGAAGAAAATTTTAAACACCTGGAAGGAAAAGAAATTACGAAGAGTCAAGCAAGAGAACTTGCAGCAAAATGGCTGAAAAATGTTAACCCATCTAATCTTAGAGTTACAAAGTCTGGAAAAGGGGCTGATGTTCAGACTTTCACTGCAGCGTACCAGAAGAATAAAGTGAATGGGTATATTGATTTGTCTGTTAAAGGGGGCCACCCATTAACAATTATGGTTAGCAGACCTGTAAACGAACCAAAGATTAGTCTGCATGAAGCGTATTCAAAAGCAGAAAAATACTTACAAGGTCTTAATGTGAAAGATGCTGAATTTGAGTTAGTTGAAAGCAGCCAGTATGAAAGAATTGGGGTATTCAGGTTTGTTTATAATCAAGATGGTATCCGGTATTATCCCGATTCCATTGAAATGAAAATTGCCCTGGATAATGGGGAACTCTTAGGAATGACTTCCCTGGATTATTACAGTCACCATTATAAGCGGAACTTGAAACCTTTCAGTGTAACGGAAAAAGAAGCTAGAACGAAAGTAAATCCTCAGCTCAAGATTCAGGAGCAGCATATGGCTGTAATTGAAAATGATTTAAATGAACAAGTACTTTGTTATGAATATTTAGCTACAAAAGGTAAACAAACCTTCCGCATCTTTATCAACGCTTGGAACGGAGAAGAAGAACAAGTAGAAACTATGCGGGCGGCAGAAGTTAAATTCAATCCAAATACGTGAAGAATCGGCCGCTGAATAATCAGCGGCTTAATTTATGCTGATATAATAGGACTACATAAAATTTGAGTAATTAGTCATGAACTATTTCCTTTTTCGCCCTGCCATGAGATAATAAAATTAAGTCTAAAGTCATGTGTGGCGCTGTGAAAGAGGGATGAGTATATGATGAAAATCGGAACAACTATGACACTTGAATTATACAAACAAAACCAAAAAAAACCTGAAAAATATACATGTTCGCTGCAGGACCAATCGAAAGGGTTTATTTATATTGATTATCCTATAAAAACGACTACAAGAAAAACTTCCTTTTTCTTTGAAGGGACACAATTTCAAGTAAGCTTCATTGGCCATGACGGGTCCGTTTATTGGTTTGAATCGGAAGTTGTCGCAAGAAAAAAATTACAAATTCCTGTTCTGGTCCTGACCTTTCCAGGGATGAATCAGTTAGTTCGTATCCAGCGGAGAAAGTATGTAAGAGTGGAGACCTCCATAGATGTTTCCGTCAGAGATCTTCAACGCGACCACGTGTTATTCACTGCTGTAACCCAGGACATCAGCGGAGGAGGGGCGGCTCTTCACCTTCCTCGAACCCATCATTTGATTGAGAACCAGGAAGTCCAATTAACTATAGTCCTCCCTATGAATTCTGGAGATTATGTCTACATTGAGGTGAAAGGGATAATTATTAGAGTTTTAAATAAAGAAGCTTCCAAAGAACAAGCTTCTATAGAATTCAAGGATTTAACGGATAAACACAGACAGATGATTATTAAATATTGCTTTGAACAGCAGATGGAAAGAAGGCAGCGGGAATTGATGTAAGATAATATTCATGGATTTTTGACTAAATTTTATGTTATTCTTTACATGGTAAAGTAATCGTAATTTTATTTAAATAGAGATCAGCAAAGCGCGCTTTTCTAAAGCAGGTGCGCTTTTTATTTGTATGATTTGGAATGATGGAGGAACTTGTTTATGAAGACTAATTTGACAATTGCCATTGATGGGCCGGCAGCAGCTGGCAAAAGCACGGTAGCGAAAAAGGTAGCTCAACAGCTGTCGTTTATTTATGTAGATACAGGGGCGATGTACCGGGCTTTAACCTGGAAAGCTTTACAAGAAGGGATTGACCTTGAAGATGAAGAATCTTTAAGTGTGCTTCTTTCGCATACTAAAATCTCTCTCACTCAATCGGAAACGGGCGAAGGGCAGCATGTGATCTTAAATGGCGTAGATGTTTCTGAAGAAGTAAGATCTCAAGAAGTAACCAATCAAGTATCTTATGTAGCCAAGCATCCCAGTGTGAGAACGGTTATGGTGGAGAGACAGAGGGATCTCGTGAAAGATCAGGGTGTAGTAATGGATGGAAGAGATATAGGTACTCATGTACTGCCTCATGCTGAAGTGAAAATCTTTATGATAGCCACTGTTGAAGAACGTGCTCTTAGGAGACATATGGAGAACCAGGAAAAAGGGTACCACTCTGACCTTAAACAGCTGCAGGATGAGATTCGAAGACGCGATGAAATCGACTCTCAACGTGAAACTGCTCCGCTCGTTAAGGCTGACGATGCGATCGAGCTGGATACAACATCTCTTTCCATTGAAGAAGTTGTTCAGAAGATTATAGAGATAGCTGATAGAAAGTCTTAGGAGGGGTGCGGCAGTGAATTTATATAAACTCGGGAAATTCATTTGCAGTATTATTTTTTATCCACTATACCGAATTAAGGTGGTCGGCAGGAATAATATTCCCAGTGACGGCCCGGTGATTATTTGTTCGAATCATATCTCGAACGCCGATCCGCCAGTCGTAGGCATTACAAGTAAACGAAATATTTACTTCCTAGCTAAGGAAGAATTGTTTAAGAACAAGGTAATAGGGGGTATTTTAACTAGAGTACACGCTTTTCCTATAAAACGAGGTATGAGGGATCGTAATGCATTAAGGAAAGGTCTGGATGTACTTAAAAGCAATCACGCCCTGGGTCTGTTTCCAGAAGGATCCCGACAGAAGAATGGAGAGGTAGGCAAAGGTCTTGCCGGGGCTGGTTTTTTTGCTTTACGATCCAATGCAGTTATTGTTCCCTGCGCTATTATTGGTCCTTACAAAAAGTTTAAACCGTTAAAAGTAGTATACGGTGAGCCTGTTGATATGAAGGAATTCAGGGAGCAAAAAGCTTCTGCTCAAGTGGTTACAGATCGAATCATGGAAGAAATCAGACAATTGCATAAAATTCACAGCTAAACAAGCGTAATCACTTGACAAAAAGCCTCAAATATTAGAAGTTAGAAAAAAGGGCATTTCTGTATTTAGGTTGTGTCGGAAATTGAAGGAGGTAGCTTGGTATGGATGAAATGAATCAAGAAGTATCAGGAATGAAAGAATTCTCTGCAGGGGATATTGTGACTGGTAAAGTTGTAAAAATTGAAGACAAACAAGTCCTTGTAGATGTTGGATATAAAGTTGAGGGGATTGTACCCATTAGTGAATTATCCAGCCTTCATGTAGAAAAAGCTTCCGATGCGGTCAGCGAAGGAGACGAGCTGACACTTCAGGTTAAAAAAGTGGAAGATGATGAAATTGTATTGTCTAAGAGAGCAGTAGATGCTGATAAAGCTTGGGAAGACTTGGAACAAAAATTTGAAGATAGTGAAATTTTCGAAGCAGAAGTTAAAGATGTAGTGAAAGGCGGACTGGTAGTCGATATCGGTTTACGCGGATTTATTCCTGCTTCCTTAGTTGAAACGTATTATGTAGAAGATTTTGAAGATTATAAAGGCAAGTCTCTGACACTTAAAGTAGTCGAGCTTGACCGGGAGCAGAATCGTGTAATTCTATCCCATCGTGCAGTAGTTGAGGAAGAAGAATCTTCCAAGAAACAAGAAGTTCTTCAATCATTAGAAGAGGGACAGGTTGTTGAAGGAACGGTTCAGAGACTTACTGATTTTGGTGCCTTTGTAAATCTGGGCGGAATTGACGGTCTTGTACATATCTCCCAGCTCTCTCACGAGCATGTTGAGAAAGCGGCAGATGTTGTAGAAGAAGGTCAAACAATTAAAGTGAAAGTTCTTTCTGTTGATCGTGACAATGAAAGAATTTCCCTGTCCTTAAAAGCAACCCAGCCGGGACCTTGGCACGATATAGAAAATAAAGTGAAACAGGGAGAAGTACTTGAAGGTAAAGTGCGCCGTCTTGTCAGCTTTGGTGCTTTCGTAGAAGTACTTCCTGGCGTTGAAGGTCTAGTTCATATTTCGCAGATATCTAATCGCCATATTGGAACACCGGGTGAAGTTCTTGAAGAAGGTCAGGACATCCAGGTGAAAGTATTAGATGTAGACGAATCAGCAAAGCGTTTATCGTTAAGTATGAAAGAACTTGAACGTGAACAGACCCGTTCTGAAATTAAACAGTATGAAAAAGAAGATGATAGTTCAGGCTTTTCTCTAAGTGATATGATTGGAGACAAACTGGATAAATATAAAAATTAAATGTTGGTGATGAATATGTCGAGAGCAAAAAGAAAGATCGAGCATATTCACCATGCGCTGGAACATGATCGGGATTATTATAATCATTTCGATGATATAGATATTGTTCACCAAAGTTTAGCAAAACTAAATTTCGATGAACTTTCATTGTCTGTAGAAGTGGGGGAACTTAAACTAAGTTCCCCCCTTTTTATTAATGCGATGACCGGCGGTGGTGGAGAACGAACAGAACAAATAAATGGAGATATTGCTTTAGCCGCAAGTGAAACAGGGATTGGGATGGCAGTAGGATCTCAGATGTCAGCCCTAAAAGATCCAGCTGAGCGTCGCAGTTATGCAATTGTACGGGAAAATAATCCGTCTGGTATTATTTTCGCAAATGTTGGCAGTGAAGCAGGCATTTCTCAGGCGAAAGAAGCTATAGAAATGATTGAAGCAGATGGATTGCAAATTCATGTAAATACACTTCAGGAATTAATCATGCCTGAAGGTGATCGTAATTTTAAAACCAGAATGGAAAATATTCAGCGGATGGTAGAAGGAGTCTCCCAACCTGTCATCGTGAAAGAAGTTGGATTTGGTATGTCTAAAGAAACAGTTGAATATCTTTGGAACCTCGGAGTTCGCTATGTCGATATAGGCGGACGGGGCGGAACGAACTTCTCAAAGGTGGAAAATCTTCGGCGTGAAAAGCCATTTTCCTCTTTTGAAAATTGGGGTATTCCCACTCCTATATCTGTGCTTGAAGCAAAGTCCATTCATAAAGACCTGCACATAATTGCTTCAGGGGGAATTCGACATGGAGTGGATGGGGTGAAAGCCATGGTTTTAGGCGGAGAAGCGTTTGGGATGGCGGGAACTCTGCTGCGTGTGCTGCTCCAGGATGGCCGTCCCGCTTTAATATCAGAAGTGGAACACATTCTTCATGAAGTTAAAATGGCGATGATGCTTATGAACGCTCGATCCATTAAGGAACTTCGTCATCAGCCCTATGTTTTGTCTGGTAAAACGAGAGAGTGGTCTGAACAAAGGAAGTAATGATTTGTTATAAATCTTAAGGTGTAAAAAAATAATAACCTGCCCCACAACCCGGCCAGCAAAAGTAATGCGGTTCGGGTTTTTTTGATTCTTTTTTCTTAATTTTAAAGTAAACAGGTTTATCTTCTCTCCAACTTTTGGGGTAGAGCTTGGTCATTAACGTGGCTATATGATCATTTTTACTGATCGCAAGGAATTATAAGGTTATTTGTAAGCAGAAGTGGCAGGTGCGATTCGGATTAATTCGGAGTTGAATCATCGGTTAGGTACTAATCCTCATGTTTGAATGATTATTCTCCATCCTATCGTTTAGAAATTATGAGAGGCAGACATAATAGGTACGAGAGGGGGATGAAACATGACCGCACAATATTTTTGGTATGGCTGGGTAATTATCATGATTGCTTATTTTTTCCTGCCTCCCAGTAAAGTACGCAATAGAATACTGTTTTTCTGTTTTATTGTGTTAAACACTTATTCATTTATCAATGACCCTATAACCCATGATTACATGCAATTGGGTTTGCTTTATTGCTTTGGATTAAGCTTTTGGCTGATTGATCGTAAATCATTTGTTGACCACTTCTGGCCATTCATTTTAGGTATGGTCTATGCTTCCATACAAATGTTTTTAGTAGTCCATCCCGTGTGGACGCTATTTCCTGGTTTTCATTTAGGGTGGATTCTTGCCATCATACTGCTTGATTGGTTTGATCTGTCTATCTCGAGTCTGATCGGATTATGGTTTATATTAAATAGCTGTGGAGCTTTTTTAACGATGTATGTTTTTTCGGTCTATGGAGCAGAGCAGTTTCTCACCAGTGAACAAGTCATCGTCACAACATTTAAAGGGCTGGTGATTATCTTTATTCTCCATGGAATATCACGCTTAAAGAAAGCAGTCCGACGAGGAAGAAATTCCCGAAATAAGGGAGCTGCATACGTGTGAATGAATACACTTATCCTATCATTTTCGGAGTGGCAATTGGCACAGCGGTGAGGATCTTTATGCTGCGCACAGACTATCGCCAATATCCTACATACCTTCATGGTAAAATCATTCACTTATCACTGGGGTTTATTGCTGCATCTTTAGGTACCATAGCGGTTCCTTCCATTATGGAGAAAGAATTCACGGCAGTGACTTTTCTGACGTTGGCAGCCTCTCAATTTAGAGAAGTTAGAAATATGGAAAGAAATACACTTACTGAAATGGACTCTTATGAATTAGTTCCCAGAGGAAAGACTTATATTGAAGGAATCGCAATCTCATTTGAGAGCAGAAATTACTTAGTTATCTTCACTTCGTTTACTGTCACGCTTTGTTATCTGGCTTTAAATATTTGGGCAGCTATACTTGCGAGTGTAATTAGTTTCGCGTTAAGCGGAATGCTTATGAGTGGTTCAAAATTGTCGGATATTGTAACCATCGAGTATTCCGAGCCTTATTTTGAGGGGGCAGGGCTGTATGTGGATAATATTTACATCATGAATATTGGCTTACCTGAGCGTCAGGAAGAACTTCTCAAGTACGGTATGGGATTCATTCTGACACCCAAATCGTTCAGTATGAGATCGACGATTGCTAATTTAGGGCAAAGGCAGGCCATTCTTCACGATGTATCTGTAATGCTCGGTGTATTTCGCGATTCTGGTACGCCTGCATTGGTGCCGTTAATCAAAAGAGATTTAAATGATGGAAGAATCGGAGTATTTATTTTACCCCAGGAGCAGGATGTAGAAACGGCCAAAGAGATTATTGCTTCTGTACCAGTCCTTGAAAATGCAATCCAAATGCCATCAAGAAAGCAGAAGCAAGGCAGGAGGAAAAGGCGATGAAGATGGAGAAGTTCATTCTTGCTGTAATTACCACCCATACGGAAAAAGTAAGCGGTGGTTCAGCTGTTTTTCACTGTTCAACCAAAGAAGAAATGGATAAAGTAGCTGCAAACCTTGAAGCGATCCTGGATGGTATTGCTCATGCTTTAAGTGATCATCTCTATATTATTGTTAAGCATTGAGTAGAAATTGAGATAATGGACGTTGTAAGTTACTGCAGACTTTGCTAAAATAAAAAAGTTAAGTACATGGATCTCTGCTGTTCTATTGGAATCCAGCTGCCAGCAGCTTCTTCCTTAGATGAGCAGTATTTTTTTGCTTTTCAGTAATGATTGAACATGAAATAAAGAAATAAGAAAGGATGACCCTTTCATGAGAAAATCTGTTGTGGCCATCGTTGGAAGACCTAATGTAGGTAAATCCACGATTTTTAACCGCCTAGTTGGAGATCGTATTTCAATAGTAGAAGATACACCTGGAGTGACTAGAGACCGAATCTATGCTCAAGCCGAATGGCTGACCACATTGTTTAATGTGATCGACACAGGAGGGATAGAGCTTGGAGATGAACCTTTACTAGTCCAAATGAGAGCTCAGGCACAAGTGGCGATTGACGAAGCTGATGTAATCATCTTTATGGTGAATGGACGTGATGGGATCACCGGCGCCGATGAAGAAGTCGCTAAGCTGTTATTTAAGTCTAATAAACCTGTCGTACTTGCTGTGAATAAAGTAGATAATCCAGAAATGCGCGAGGATATTTACGAATTTTATTCTTTAGGATTTGGAGAGCCATTTCCTATTTCAGGCACTCATGGTCTCGGTCTTGGTGATCTGCTGGATGAAGTCGTCCATCATTTCCCTGAACGTGAAGTTGTGGAGGAAGATGATGATACTATCCGTTTTAGTTTAATCGGCCGTCCTAATGTTGGAAAGTCTTCATTAGTGAATAGTCTGCTAGGTCAGGAACGAGTGATTGTTAGTGAAATTGCCGGGACTACTAGAGATGCGATCGATACTCCTTTCCAAAAAGATGACCAGGATTTCGTCATTATAGATACGGCTGGAATGAGAAAACGAGGAAAAGTTTATGAGGCAACCGAAAGATACAGTATTATGAGAGCTTTAAAAGCCATTGAGCGATCTGATGTTGTACTTGCCTTAATAGATGCAGAAACTGGGATCCAGGAACAAGATAAGAAAATTGCCGGATACGCCCATGAGGCAGGCAAAGCTGTGATCATCGTCGTAAATAAGTGGGATACGGTGAAATCAGAAGAAAAGACTATGAAAGAATACGAGGATAAAGTCAGATCTAATTTCCGCTATCTTGACTACGCTCCTATTGTATTTCTGTCTGCAAAGACCAAAAAACGCATTCACACCTTGATTCCAAGGGTACTTGAAGCCAGTGAAAATCATGCGAAGCGTGTTCAGACAAATGTACTCAATGAAGTCATTATGGATGCTCTAGCTATGAACCCTTCCCCATCAATTAAAGGTCAGAAGTTAAAGATCTTTTATGCTGCCCAGGTTGCCGTTAAGCCGCCTAGTTTCGTCGTTTTTGTGAATCAGCCAGAACTTATGCATTTTACTTATCAGCGTTTCTTGGAAAACCGTATACGTGAAGCCTTTGGGTTCGAGGGAACTCCAATTAAAATATTCGCCAGAAAGCGCAGTTGATTGACTGCCAATTGAAGGGAGAATGTTAAATGGGACAAGTAACTGTATTAGGTGCAGGGAGCTGGGGCACGGCTCTAGCTATTGTACTGGCAGATAATGGTCACGACGTCCGTCTTTGGTCACATCGTGAATCCTATGTAAAAGAGATTAATGAGAATCATACCAACGAAAAATATTTAAAGGGAGTTTCGATCCCTGCTAATGTTAAGGCAACTGCAAATCTGAAACAAGCTGTCTCAGGTTCAAAGGAAATCATTTTAGTAGTACCTACAAAGGCAATAAGAGATGTATGTAAACAACTGGTGGACGTAATTGATACTAAAGTCACACTTACCCATGCGTCCAAGGGAATTGAACCAGAGACTTACAAACGGGTGTCAGAAGTGATCAAGGAAGAAATCCCTGAAGAACTTTATAATGCAATTGTAGTGCTCTCAGGGCCAAGTCATGCCGAAGAAGTCAGCCTTAGACAGCCGACAACCGTAACGGTGTCGTCTGAAAATCTTGAAATGGCTAAAAGTGTTCAGGATCTATTTATTAACCGGCAATTCAGGGTGTACACTTCTCCAGATTTAGTCGGTGTGGAACTTGGAGGTTCCCTGAAGAATATTATAGCTCTTGGTGCCGGAATTTCAGATGGTCTTGGCTATGGAGATAATGCAAAGGCCGCTCTTATAACACGTGGTTTAGCAGAGATTGCTAGGCTAGGAACTTCTATGGGAGCAAATCCTTTAACATTTTCTGGTTTAACAGGCGTTGGTGATTTAATCGTGACATGTACCAGCTCTCACAGCCGTAATTGGCGTGCTGGTTATAAATTGGGTCAAGGGGCCGATCTGGAAGCGGTCCTTGAAGATATGGGCATGGTTGTCGAAGGAGTGCGCACTACAAAAGCCGCTTATCAGCTTTCTAAAGAAGAAGGGGTAGAAATGCCAATCACAGCTGGTATATACAGTGTTCTTTTTGAAGGTGCAAGTCCTGGAGATGTAGTGGATCAATTAATGACTCGAATCAGGCGTCATGAAATGGAAGATCTAACAAATATACTTGATGAAAAAATGAAGGACTGACACATAAATCTCCTCGTGCATATACTATCCAGAACCCAACGCACGAGGAGGTCAAAGTAATGAGTGGTTTTGAAAAGAATATTTTCGATCATTTAAAGAAGAAGGCGAATATCAATCCTGAGGATGTCTATAAGGTGGCGGATTCCGTCCAAAATGCAGATTTCTCTGATGAAAAAACAATTCGCCGGTTAATTCAGCAATTAGCTAAAATTGCCAACAAACCCGTTTCCAAACAAAAAGAAGATAAAATAGTTGAAGCGATTGTGAAACAAAACATGCCTCTTGATATGAGTACTCTGGGGAAATTTTTTAAAGGTTAATTTGAAAGTGGGCGCCTGATGAGGCGGTCCTTCAAGATTATGCATACAATAACACGCAGCAATTATTTTGCATGAGCTACGATCGGGAATTATTTAGTCAGCCGGGGCACTAATTATGCTCCGGATTTTTTTAGTTTAATACTTTGAGACAACCTATGATATAATACGTACAGTTTATTGGTAAGAGGAGGATTTAACAGAATGTCGATCGGGATGCTCAATATGTACATATCTTTTGCCGGAATCTTATTCTTAATTCTCTCCATAGTTCTTATATTGCTTAGTCGTCACAAGCTGACGGGTGTGCTTTCCGTTATTACCGCTATTTTTGCCTATGTATTTATGATTCTCGGAGGCTTGATTATTTTTTATATCGTAATGAGCGGACCTACAGCATAGAAAAGGAGGAAAGCCTCGTGAGATGGGCTAAATTATTACTAATCCCGCTATTTACTTTATTACTTAGTGGGTGTCTATACCCTCAGTCACAATTACAAAAGAACCAGACCCCAAATCAAATTCAGCTGGAACAAATTCAACAAGCAGTAGATTCATTTCAAGATCAAACTAATGGCTTACTGCCAATCAAAACAAAACCTCAAGACACTCCTATCTTTATAAAATATCCGATTGATTTCTCCAAGCTTAGAGAAAAGGGATTGATCGGGGAAGCGCCAGGAAGCTCGTTTGAGAACGGCGGTCATTATCAATACGTGATTATTAAGCCGGAAACAAATCCTACTGTAAAAGTTCTTGATTTACGTACAAGCGAAACTTTAAGAGCTCTGCAAGTGAAGATAAAGTTTTACAAAGAGAAGAATAAGTATCCTCCTTTTGGCAGTCAGGTAGCTAAAGGGGTTTATAAATTAAATTATGAAAAGCTTGGATTGGACCATCAGCCCGTTGTTGATAGTCCTTATTCTGACCAAAGTCTCCCCATCTATATCAGTGATCAGGGCGAACTGCTGATCGATTATAGAAAAGATCTTTATGATTATTTGCGAAATAAGAAGAATTCATATAAGCCCGGTGACGACATTCGTTATTTACTTACGGATCACTCACCGCTGGTTCCGGCCTATTCCCCGCCGTATACTTTGGAGAATGGAGAACCGGTATTCATGAATAGTTCTTCATAAGAAATCAGGCAGGCCCAAAATTCATTTTGCAGAAAACCCGAACCGATTAATCTTATTGGTTCGGGTTTTCTTAATGAGTAATAATAATTAGAAACGAATATGAATATAGAAGACTGTTAATATCTGAAGTTAGTTCTAAGAATTGTTTTTCATGTTTTAAGAGAATGTGGAAAACTTCAATTCTACAATGCCAACTGTTGGGATTCTTACACTATAAAGATTTACACCGTGAACTTGGAAAGGGAATACATGCGGAGATATTTTGGAGATCCTTCCGCTTTTGATTATGCCAGCTCCAGGTCCCTGCCCCTCGAGGTCAGAAGTCAAGGTCCCCCGGGAAGGAAGAGCGCTTCCCGGGGGACCGTGACTTCTGCTTGTCGGGGCAAAACGGGCCCTTCCGCTTTTGATTCGGCCAGCTCCAGGTCCCTGCCCCTCGAGGTCAGAAGTCAAGGTCCCCCGGGAAGGAAGGGCGCTTCCCGTGAGCCCGTGACTTCTGCTTGTCGGGGCAAAACGGGCCCTTCCGCTTTTGATTTATAAAAGAAACTTCTGAATATCTGGCATATTTGACTAGGACAACGTCATAGAATTAGATTGTCTAGGCTTGTATGATGGAAATTACATTTGGGAGGGGATCCTTTGGAAAAGGTAGATATCTTTAGTGATATTTCCAAACGGACGAATGGAGATATTTATTTAGGTGTTGTTGGAGCAGTTAGAACGGGTAAATCTACATTCATTAAAAAGTTTATGGAATTAGTGGTGCTTCCCAATATGGAAGATCAGTCGGAGCGCGAACGTGCTTTAGATGAACTTCCGCAAAGTGCTGCTGGAAAAACGATCATGACGACGGAACCAAAATTTGTGCCTAACCAGGCGGCGACTATAAATATTGATGGCCACTTGGATATACGAGTGCGGATGGTAGATTGTGTAGGATATGCAGTTAACGGGGCGGTCGGCTATGAAGATGAGCATGGACCAAGAATGATTCATACGCCATGGTATGAAGAGGCGATACCTTTCCATGAAGCTGCTGAAATTGGAACTCAGAAGGTCATTCAGGAGCATTCCACTATTGGTATAGTCGTCACTACTGATGGAACGATTGGTGAAATCCCGAGAGCCGATTATGTAGAAGCTGAAGAAAAGATAGTCAGCGAGCTTAGGGAAGTAGGAAAACCATTTATTATGGTAATCAACTCCGCGCAGCCTCATCAGGAGAATACGGAGAGATTGCGGCAGCAGCTCACAGAGAAATATGATATTCCTGTTTTAGCCCTTTCTGTTGAAAGTATGCGTGAACAAGATGTTCAGAATGTGCTTAGAGAAGCTTTGTTTGAATTCCCTGTATTAGAAGTGAATGTAAACCTTCCGAGCTGGGTTATGGTTTTGGATTCCAGACATTGGCTCAGAAGTAATTTGCAGAATGCCATAGAAGACACTGTGAAAGACATTAAACGGCTGAGAGATGTAGATGGTGTAGTGGGGAACTTTGATGGATATGAGTATATTACAGGTGCTCATATTTCTGGCATGGACCTTGGAGAAGGGGTTGCTGAAATTGATCTCCAGGCTCCGGAACATTTATACGATCATGTTTTAAAGGAAATCGTGGGAGAAGAAATACGAGGGAAAGACCATTTACTTGAAATTATGCAGGACTTTTCGCATGCGAAACGTGAGTATGATCAAGTCGCTGATGCCTTGCAAATGGTAAAACAGACCGGGTATGGTATTGCTGCTCCTACGCTTGAAGATATGGCTCTTGATGAACCAGAAATCATTCGTCAAGGTTCAAGGTTTGGAGTTCGCCTTAAAGCTGTAGCCCCATCCATTCATATGGTGAAAGTTGATGTGCAGTCCGAGTTCTCCCCAATTATTGGTACAGAGAAACAAAGTGAAGAATTGGTGCGCTACCTTATGCAGGATTTTGAAGAAGATCCTCTATCCATTTGGAATTCAGATATATTTGGCAGATCACTAAGTTCAATTGTTCGAGAAGGAATCTCGGCAAAGCTTGCATTAATGCCTGAAAATGCACGATATAAATTACAAGAGACTCTGGAGCGGATTATAAATGAAGGCTCTGGAGGCATGATAGCAATCATTCTATAGCGGCTCCGTTGGGGCCGTTTTTAATTTTTTTTTGAAAAAAAACTAAAAAAATAAAAGGGTTTTTACCAGGAGGTGTCGTAAGTAACGAAGTGAAGGTAGGAACAGGGGATAAAACCTATTGTACCAAGGGTTTAACCAATCTTGCATCCTGTCAAGCTATATGGTAAGATTCCCTTGTACTGAAGGGTTATTCACTAAGACAAATCGCTTGGTAACGCGTTTTTTCAGTGATTGTCTATTGAATTTCCTCGAAAACTCGTTTAGTATAAGGCTTGTCATCCTTTGATGACTGCTAAATGTACATTTAATGCGGTACAACCGCTTGAATGAGACCAACCTTCGTGGGAGGAGGTGAATGTCATGAATAAAACAGATCTAATTAACGCTGTATCTGAGAAAGCTGATCTTTCTAAAAAAGACGCAACTCAGGCTGTCGATTCTGTATTCGAATCGATCATGGATTCACTTAAAGATGGTGAGAAAGTCCAACTTATTGGATTTGGAAACTTTGAAGTTCGCGAACGTGCGGCACGTAAAGGCCGTAACCCGCAAACTGGTGAAGAGATTGAAATCTCTGCAAGCAAAGTTCCAGCTTTCAAACCTGGTAAAGCCCTTAAAGACGCTGTGAAATAATAAGCTACATAGGGCTTGAAAAAGGGTGCTGCCTTAAGCACCCTTTTTCTTATGATTAATCAGCATATTGTAGTATATAGATTCTTTGACATTGGACCATTTGTAAGAGATAGTTACAGGAAGGAGGCACGAACATGTCGACAGCAAATAATGATTTTTTTGTAATTAAAGCGATGGAAGACGGCGTTAATGTTATTGGTTTGACACGGGGCACAGATACACGGTTTCATCACTCTGAAAAGCTGGATAAAGGTGAGGTAATGATTGCTCAATTCACGGAACATACTTCTGCTGTGAAGGTGAGAGGCAAAGCTGTTATCCAAACGAGTCATGGCGAAATGACCAACGAAGCAGAGTAGAACGCTCTGCTTATTTTGCAAGTACGTACATAAAGCGGCGGCTGTTGATTTATGCTATAATAAGTTAGGTTTAGCATTGTTAAGAAAGGGACCAGGTGATCAAGTTGAATCCATCAGACACAGATATTAACCAGCTAAAACAGAAAATAGCTTCTCAAGTTCGCCATCCTTTTTTGGCAAAGTTTATTCCAGAACCACTTATCGATGAGGACAAGCTTGTCATTTTAGCATCCATTATGGACCACACGACTCTAGAGACCGTTAAGAAGGAACAATACATTATTACAACTATGCTTGTGCAAATAGCACTTGATACGCATGATCTAGTTACTCTTAGTGAGGATGAAGAGGATGGGGACACCGTCAGAAACCGGCAGTTAACTGTTCTTGCAGGAGACTACTACAGCGGGCTGTACTATTATTTGTTGTCCCAATTAGATGATATCCCCATGATTCACACTCTGGCAGGAGCCATTAAAGAAATTAATGAATTAAAGATGGAGCTTTACTATAAAGATGTTGATTCCTTTCAGGAGTTTCTCAGTTCTCTTAAGAAGATTGAATCCTTATTAATTCAAAAGGTCGCCTCTTATGTCCAGAGAACTACGATCAATGATATGGCTGGAGAGTGGCTGTTAACTAAGAAGCTGCTGGATGAGAAGAAGAGTTACTTGGAAGGGAAATTCTCTCCGCTCATGGATGTTCTTTTTAAGCATCCGGGTGCTTTGGAAAACAGCGGGCAAGTAATTGTAAATATAGAGCAGATGATTCAGAAACATATCAGTCATGTAGAGACCACGGTCTCTCAACTGCCTATTCACTTTAACTGGCTTAAGTCTTATATTCATTCAGCCATCCATCATAAGTTTTATGATAGAAAAATCGCAGAGGAAGGGTAATTCATGCAGCAGCAGACGAAAGAAGAACGTGTCCACCACGTTTTTGAGAAAATATACAGCAGATATGATCGAATGAATTCTATCATTTCCTTTCAGCAGCATCGGTTGTGGAGGAAAGATGTTATGAAACGTATGAAAGTAACTCCAGGTGACCATACTTTGGATGTTTGCTGCGGTACCGGAGATTGGACAATGGCACTTGCTAAAGAGGTTGGTCCAGCGGGTAAAGTAATTGGCTTAGATTTCAGCGTGAATATGCTTTCCATAGGGATAAAGAAAAAGCTTGAAAACCGGGTATCTCAGGTGGAATTTGAACATGGCAATGCTATGGAGCTTCCTTATCCGGATGATTCATTTGATTATGTTACGATTGGATTTGGATTAAGGAATGTGCCAGATTACCTTCAAGTTCTGAAGGAAATGCGCCGAGTGGTTAAACCCGGCGGGAAAGTGGTCTGTCTGGAAACCTCTCAGCCAACAAACCCATTCTTTAAACCTTTATACTACTTTTA
Source organism: uncultured Bacillaceae bacterium (assembly GCA_963739045.1). Taxonomy (GTDB): domain Bacteria; phylum Bacillota; class Bacilli; order Bacillales; family Halobacillaceae; genus Halobacillus_B. The sequence continues at coordinate 1,122,702 of CAVTYY010000004.1, forward strand.
TTTCAAAAATATTATGCCATTGTTTGGCCGCTTGTTTGCTAAAAGCTACCAAGAATATAATTGGCTTCATGAGTCCGCTAAAGATTTTCCAGGAAAAGATGAATTGAAAGCCATGTTTCAAGAGGCAGGTTTAACTAATATCGCAGTGAAATCCTATACAGGCGGCGTTGCTGCTATGCATATGGGTGAAAAGCAATAATTGAGGATGAACTATCATGAAGCTAGCAATGATCTATTCTTTTTTAAAACAAGATCTCGCAAAAATAGAAGACGCTGTGAATGAAACCATTCAATCAGAGAACCCTGTGCTTAGAGAGGCTTCTAGTCAATTGCTAAAAGCAGGGGGAAAAAGGATCCGTCCTGTATTTGTGTTATTAGCAGGTAAATTTGGAGACTATGATATCGAGCGTATGAAAGCCGTTGCCGTTTCTCTCGAGCTCATACATACGGCTTCTCTTGTCCATGATGATGTGATTGATGAAGCAGAACTTAGACGTGGAGAGCCGACGATCAAATCTCGCTGGGATAATAGAATTGCAATGTATACCGGGGACTATATTTTTGCTCGTTCTCTTGAAAATCTTTCTAAACTTGATAACCCTAGAGCTCATCAGATTCTTGCTAAAACGATGGTAGAGTTATGTTTAGGAGAGATAGAGCAGATAAAGGATAAATATAATTTAGAACAAAACCTTCGTACTTATTTACGAAGAATTAAGCGAAAAACAGCATTGCTGATTGCTGCCAGCTGCCAATTAGGAGGAATCGCTTCGAACGTTTCCCCCTCAGAAGAAAAGGCCCTTTATTATTATGGCTACTACGTGGGAATGTCCTATCAAATCATCGACGATGTACTGGATTTCACTGCTTCTGAAGAGGAGTTAGGCAAGCCGGCAGGAAGTGATCTTCTTCAGGGAAATATTACTCTTCCCGTGCTTTATTCGCTGGAAAACCCGGAATTTAATCACCAATTACAGAACTACTTCAAAAGCAGCGAAGCATTAAATCCTGAGGATCTTAAGCCTTTAATTGAAGAGATCAAAACCAATGGTTCGATCGGCAGGTCTCTAGCAATTAGTGATCGTTACTTAAAGAAAGCTTACGAGTCCCTGGATCAACTGCCTTCTCACCGTGCCAAGCAGACGCTAAAAGGGATTGCTAAATATATTGGAAAAAGAAAAGCATAAAGCGTTGCTACTCTGTCTTTTCCATGATAGAATCAATCTTGGCACTTGTTAAAAGCGCTTTCACTCTATACATAAAATGAGGTGTACACATGGAAAAGACATTTTTAATGATTAAGCCTGATGGAGTACAACGCAGTCTAGTCGGAGAAATTACAAGCCGTTTCGAAAAAAAAGGTTTTAAATTAGCGGGAGCAAAGCTAATGGTGATTCCTAACGAACTAGCTGAGAAGCATTATGGGGAACATAAAGATAGACCTTTCTTCGGTGAATTGGTAGAATTCATTACTTCCGGACCGGTATTTGCAATGGTTTGGGAAGGGGAGGGCGTAATTGCCACTGCCAGACAGATGATGGGCGCTACAAACCCCAAGGATGCTGCACCTGGAACGATTCGTGGTGAGTACGGGGTTATCGTAGGAAAGAACATTATTCACGGGTCTGATTCCCCGGAAAGTGCCGAAAGAGAAATTGGCTTGTTTTTTGACGAGAACGAAATCGTAAATTATCAAAAAGATCAATTAAACTGGGTATATTAATCCCTTATTTGGAACCGCCTGTTAATCAGGCGGTTTTTTTATTGTCCTGGAAATGATGAAGGAATGGCATAAGATGCTGGAATAGGATTTATCCCTGATTTAGTTTTATTAAAATAATAAACGGAGTGGGTCTATTAAATCGCTTTCGTGAGCATGTTCTGAATGGTGTAAAAGGGAACACAACGTCCTTAAAATGCATTTACAACGGTACAATCTTGAAGTAGGCTTAAGTGGACGAGAATAGGTAAGGAGCTTCAGTGAAATGACTAAAGATTACGTGCAATTTATATCTGGGATTTATAAAAAAACCGGAATTGATCTTTCTTTGTACAAAGAAGCCCAGATGAAGAGACGACTGACTTCTCTTCGAAATAAACGGGGGCATGCTGACTTTTCTTCTTATTTTGAGGCACTTGGAAAAGATTCTATTCTACTAGAAGAATTGTTAGACCGCATGACTATTAATGTATCGGAGTTTTACCGTAACAAAAAGAGGTGGGAAGTAGTACAACAGAAAGTTTATCCTTACTTACTGACAAGGAATCGAAAGTTGAAAATATGGAGTGCTGCTTGTTCAACAGGAGAAGAACCTTACACGCTTGCGATAATCCTTAATCAGTTTATCCCGCTTAGCAATATAGAAATCATTGCTTCAGATTTAGATCCTCTAGCTATAGAAAAGGCAAAAAGAGGGGTATATCCTGAACGTTCTTTAGCTGAAGTACCAACCGAAATTAAAAATAAATATTTTGTCAGAAAAGGAACTTCCTCTTATTTAGTTAGTAAGGACATCAGGCGCTGTGTAACTTTCAAAAAACATAATTTACTTGCTGACCGCTATGAAAACAACTGTGATTTGATCGTTTGCCGAAATGTTCTGATATATTTTACCGAGGAAGCGAAAAGGACGATTTATACTAATTTTAGTAAATCGCTATCGAAAGGCGGGATCTTCTTTGTTGGAAGTACGGAGCAGATCTTCTCTCCTGCAAAATTTGGCTTCCGTGTATTTGATACTTTTTTCTATAAAAAGGAATAAGAGAATTGTTTTTTTAGAAAATTAAATAATTAAGGAACACAAACGACGATGCTTATGATATAGTAGTACGTAAAATTTATTACAGGAGGTCTATTGTTCATGCGCTATTTAACCGCGGGCGAATCACATGGTAAACAACTAACAACAATTATTGAAGGGGTACCTTCCCATCTTCCCCTTTTCAAAGAGCAGATTAATGAATCTCTTATCCGTCGTCAAGGCGGCTATGGCCGTGGACGCCGTATGCAGATTGAGAAAGATCTTGTAGATATTACTAGTGGAGTGCGTCATGGATATACATTAGGTTCACCCATTTCTCTAGTGGTACATAATGATGATTTCAAACATTGGGTAAACATTATGGGAGAGGAACCTCTGGCGGATGATGCTGAGGTTAAGAGAACGATTTCAAGACCACGCCCCGGCCATGCAGATTTAAATGGTGGTTTAAAATATGGGCATCGGGATATGAGAAATGTCCTGGAGCGATCTTCTGCAAGAGAAACCGCTGCACGAGTGGGAGCTGGAGCCATAGCGAAAGTTCTACTAAGTGAGCTGGGAATTGAAGTTGCCGGCTACGTTAGAGAAATTGCAGGAATTGTCAGTGATGTAGATGAAACCCTTTCCTTGAAAGAACGCCGGGACATTTCTGAAGCGTCTCCAGTAAGAACATTTGATGAAGACGCGGCGGCAAAAATGATGGAAGCCATTGATGCGGCTAAGAAAGATGGAGATTCCATCGGTGGGGTATGTGAAGTCTATGTAGAGGGAATGCCCCCTGGTTTAGGATCCTATGTGCACTATGATCGCAAACTCGATGGCCGAATTGCAGGCAGTGTAATGAGCATCAATGCCTTCAAAGGGGTAGAGTTTGGACTTGGATTTGAGGCTGCCAGACGACATGGGAGCGAGGTTCACGATGAAATTTTATGGAGTGAAGAACGAGGCTATTACCGCCGGACCAATCGTTTAGGAGGATTTGAAGGTGGCATGACTACTGGGATGCCGATCGTTGTAAAAGGGGTAATGAAACCGATACCGACCCTTTACAAGCCGCTGCAGAGTGTAGATATTGATTCTAAAGAACCGTTCCAGGCGAGCATTGAAAGGTCCGATTCATGTGCGGTTCCAGCTGCTTCTGTAGTTATGGAACACATTGTAGCATTTGAATTGGCTCGAGCGATTACAGAAGAATTCCCGGCAGACTATTTCCCAAGGCTTAAACGGACCGTGGACGACTATCGCAAGGAAGTTCGTGCATTTTAATGTCCTCTTTACTCATTCAATCAAGCACCCATGATTATGAAGTTGCTATTGGATCAGGCATTAGAAACCGTGTAGAAGAAATTCTTGAGAAAGAGTATCAAAAGGTGTTAATTATTACTGACAGTCAAGTTGCGGATCTATATTTGCAGCAAGTAAAAGAAGGATTTTCCGCTAAAGTTCAAGTGGGAACGGCAGTCGTACCTGCTGGAGAAGCTTCTAAAAGCATGGAATTGTATCAGTATTTACTTGACATGTGCGTGGAAGAGCGGCTTGACCGACAATCTCTTATTATCGCCCTTGGGGGAGGAATGATCGGAGACTTGGCGGGCTTTGCTGCCTCCACGTATCTAAGAGGAATTGATTTTGTCCAAATGCCCACTACGATTCTTGCGCACGACAGCAGCGTAGGAGGAAAAGTGGCTATTAATCACCCCCAGGGGAAGAATTTAATAGGAAGTTTCTATAACCCTGTTCATGTTATTTATGATATGGAGACGCTATCCAGCTTATCACCGGCAGAAGTTAGATCAGGTTATGGGGAAGTGGTGAAGCATGCACTCTTAAGTGATCCGAAGTGGCTGGATGAACTGCTTCAGCATGATTTAACCCAGCTTTCGAAAGACCAAATTGCCAAAGATCTTGCAAAGGGTATTCGAGTAAAAGCGAACTTAGTGGAACAGGATGAGCGGGAAGCGGGAGTAAGAAAATATTTAAATCTCGGCCATACTTTAGCACACGCAATCGAGGCTGAATTGGGTTATGGCGATATCACTCATGGGGAAGCCGTCGCCATTGGAATTTGGTTTGCTTTAAAGTTGAGTAAAAAGAAATTCCAAACAGATTTACCAACAAAAGATTATGTTAACTGGATTATTCAAAACCATTTTCCTGTGGATAAACTGAATAAATTAGACAGCACCGCATTAATCAACCGTATGAAACGGGATAAAAAGACGGTTCACGAGGTTATTAATTATGTATTGCTTACAGATACAGGCTTTCCTTGTATCGAGCCATTACAGGATGAAGAATTATTGCAGGAGCTGAATGATTTTCTAAAAGAGGTGAGGCGTCATGATTAGAGGAGTAAGAGGAGCCACATCAGTTCGGGCCAATCAAGCAGAAGAAATAGTCGAACGTTCCTTTCAATTAATGAAAGAGATAGTTAACGTTAATCATATAAAGCCAGAACATGTAGTTAGTGTCTATTTTACAGCTACAGAAGATTTGAATGATGCCTTTCCTGCTAAATCCCTCCGTAAACTGGAAGGTTGGACCCATGTTCCAGTAATGTGTATGCGGGAAATCAATGTTCCTAACAGTCTGACGCGGTGTATACGCGTCATGGTAACTGTTCAAACAGATAAAAATCAAAAAGAAATACAGCACATTTATCATCATGAAGCTAAACAACTGAGACCGGATTTACAGAGTGGAGAGGAGTAGTCTTATGAAAGCGAAGGATATACTTAAGCAAATGACCCCCTATAAGCCTGGAAAGCAAATTGAAGAGGTGAAACAGGAATATGGGTTAGATCGCATCGTGAAACTTGCTTCTAATGAAAATCCTAATGGTTTTTCATCTACAGTAAAGAAAGAATTGCCGAAATTAATTTCCAGCCTCGAAGTGTATCCGGATGGATATGCTGCTTCGCTTCGCAAGAAAGTGGCAGGATTTATCAGCGTTGATCCTGAACAGCTGATATTTGGTAATGGTTCAGATGAAATCGTCCAAATTATATGCCGCGCGTTTCTTGAATCCGGCTCTAATACAGTGATGGCGGCACCAACCTTTCCGCAATACCGGCATAATGCATTAATTGAAGGGGCTGAAGTGCGTCAAGTCCCACTGCAGGACGGGCATCACGACTTAGATGAGATGCTTGTCCAGATCGATGATCAAACAAGAGTGTTGTGGTTGTGTACACCCAATAACCCAACTGGGGTTCATATTAACCACCAAAGGCTTAGCGCCTTTATGGAAGAGTGTCCTGCTCATGTATTAGTAGTCATAGATGAAGCTTATTATGAATACTTGGAAGCGGACGATGCTTTTGACAGCTTGTCTGCGTTAGATGACTATCCAAATCTAGTTGTATTGCGTACATTCTCTAAAGCCTATGGTCTTGCAGGTCTTAGAATTGGTTATGGAGTGGCAAGTAAAGAAATTATCCAAATCCTTGAACCTGCCAGAGAACCTTTTAACACCTCGACCATTGCTCAGGCAGCAGCCATTTTGGCCATTGATGATCAGGAATTTATTCAAAAGTCCGTAAACGAAAACCATAAGAATAAACATGCTTTAATGGAATTTTGTGATGCAAATGGGATCGGCTATTATGATACTCAGGCAAACTTCCTTTTAATACATTTGCCGATGAGTGGGGACGAAATGTTCGAGCATCTGCTTTCTAAAGGATTTATTGTCCGCTCAGGAGAGGCGTTAGGTCTCCCTGACACGATTCGTCTGACGATTGGGAAGGCCGAGGATATGGAACAGATTCAAGAGGCGATGCAGCAAAAGATTTCAGCTCAAGTATCCGGTGAGCGTTAATGAAGCAGCAGGTATTTATTGTCGGTTTAGGTCTAATAGGCGGCTCCTTAGCAATGAATCTTGCCAAAAAGCAGGATGTCTGGCTGATTGGAATGGATCATGACTCGGATGCCCAGCAGATGGCGAAAAAGCAGGGTGTCATTCAGGAGATCGCAGAAAGCTTTGAACAAGGGGTACAGCAAGCAGATGTCTTAGTGCTTGCCACTCCTATTTCTATTACAATCGATTACTTGAACGCATTAAGTGAACTAGTAGTGAAGAAAAAGTTGATTGTGACTGATGTGTCTTCAGTGAAAAATAATGTATTAAAAACAGCAGACAAACTATCTGATCCTCTGGTCTCCTTCGTTGGCGGTCATCCGATGGCCGGATCCCATAAACAGGGATATACGGCCGCCAAGCCGCATTTGTTTGAGAATGCCATCTACGTACTTACACCCGCTCAACATGCTGGAGAGGAAGAAGCAAACGAATTGAAAGAGTTATTTTCCGAAACAGGGGCTCGGTTCTTAATTTTCTCTACGAAAGAACATGATGAAATGACAGCAGTTATTTCACATTTTCCTCACATTATTGCTTCCTCCTTAGTACATCAAGCCAGAAGCTGGCAGGAGACGCATCCTTATCTTGAGCAGTTGGCTGCCGGAGGTTTTAAAGATATTACCCGGATTGCCTCTAGTAACCCTAAACTATGGCAGGATATTTTCTTTCAGAACCGCACCTTAATGATCTCTATGCTTGATGACTGGATAGGCGAGATGAGAAAAGTACAATCTTATCTGGAAGAAGAGCAGAGTGAACATACGTATGAGTATTTACTAAAAGCCAAGCAGTATCGAGATGGTTTACCTGTCAGGGAAAAGGGAGCGATCCCTGCCTTCCATGATCTCTATGTTGATATTCATGATCAGCCTGGGGCGATACATGACGTGATCGGATTGCTAGCAAAGGATTCGATTAGTATTAAAAACATTCAAATCCTCGAGATTAGAGAAGGGATTACCGGTGTTCTGCGTATCAGCTTTTCTACAAGCAAGGAGCAATTAGAAAGCAAACATTTGTTAGAAGACAGACAATATGAAGTAATGGTAGAGCAGTAAAACGAGGAGGGTGTAAACATGTCTTCAATAGAGCTTGTGCCAGTTACCAAAGGACTTCAAGGAGTTTTGGAGGTTCCTGGAGATAAGTCTATCTCTCATAGATCCGTCATTTTCGCCTCTCTTAGTGAGGGAACTTCAAAAATCTCGAACTTTCTAACTGGAGAAGATTGCTTAAGAACCGTAGAAGTATTTAGAAACTTTGGCGTGGAAATTGAACAGGAAGAGGATACTTTGGTCGTACAAGGAAAAGGAATATCTTCCTTAAAGGAACCCGTCTCGCCTTTAAACTTTGGGAATTCTGGCACTACAGCCAGGTTAATGAGCGGGGTGCTGGCAGGTCTCCCTCATTTCTCTACGGCTTATGGAGATGCTTCATTGTCTAAAAGACCAATGGATCGAGTCGTTATGCCTCTCAAGGAAATGGGAGCGGAAATAAGCGGCAGACAGCAAGCTTCCTACCTGCCGCTTGCATTTGCTGGTACCACTTTAACTGGTAAGATTCATCATATGACCGTAAAGAGCGCTCAAGTGAAATCAGCCTTATTACTCGCTGGTTTATTAGCTGAGGGAACCACTACTGTTATCGAAAACGGCAGGACAAGAAATCACACGGAAATGCTTTTGCCACAGTTTGGGGTAGATGTAAGCGTTCAAGGCAGCGAGATCCGTATTGAAGGCGGACAACAGCCGCAGGCTTCAGAGTTACGAGTCCCGGGGGATATTTCTTCTGCAGCTTTTTTCTTAGTAGCTGCATCTATTACGCCTGATAGTGAATTAATCATTAAGAACGTCGGGTTGAATCCGACGCGCAATGGAGTGATTCAGGCGTTGGAATTAATGGGGGCAGAAATTGAAGCAGAGCCCCATACTTATATTGGGAAAGAGCCTGTCGGTGATATAAAAGTTTCTACCAGCTTCTTAAATGCGATCACTCTTGAAGGCGATTTAATTGCTAATCTTATTGATGAAATACCTATTATTGCTTTAGCAGCTACACAAGCGGAAGGGACTACGGTAATTAGGGATGCGAAGGAACTCCGAGTCAAGGAGACAGACCGGGTAGAAGCAGTGGCTTACAATTTAAACCGGCTGGGAGCGAAGGTAGAAACAAGAGAAGACGGCCTAGTCATTCATGGCCCAACCCCTTTGCATGGAGGGGAAGTAGATTCCTATGGTGATCACCGGATAGGCATGATGGGGGCGATTGCTTCTCTCATTTCAACAGCACCTGTCACGATTAAAGATAAAGATTGTATCAACATATCCTATCCCAATTTCTTTGACCATCTGCACAAGGTTCTTTAAAATAATTTCATAGATTTTCAGTTGCTCTCATACGATATAAAAAACCTGTTGGAGGTTTTGAGTATGGGAGCTTATTGGTTCAGTTCTATTATGGAAGAAGGCGAGCAGTGCAGGTTTGGAGAATTGATTGTACATGAAGATCATTTCATTAGAGATGCTATAGGTCAGGGTCACCTGCGTAAGATGAATAGTGAAGGTTTTATTGCTGCCCCTGGATATGTGATGGTAGATTATGCTGCTCCCATATCTGCATCCACTTCTAGAATTACCGCATGTGAAGATTATATTAGAAGAGGATGTACTCAGCTGCTGATTCAACATCCAGTTAACAGCATACGCCGCTATCGAACAAATTATCACAGTTTTTTAGCACAACTTGGTCAGCTTCCAGTAGATTACATGATCGTTCCCGTCATTGCCTCCTCCCTCGTTAAGCCTGATATGATTCGGTTCTTTGCAAGGGAACGCTGTCCATTCATCCAAATCGAATTTGAGACGGCTGGTGATCTGGAAGAGGTTGCGTGGGAGTGGTTAGTCCAAGCTCAGTCTTTACTGCGAATTCCTTTCTCAATTGTTGTCAAAAAAGAGGAAAATTCCGAGTTTATTATCAATCATTTATGGCCTAAAAAATGTGCGCAATATGGTATGATTAAATTAACAGATCCTCAATTGGAAGAAAGAGTTACTCCCCAGAATTTGAGGGATACAGGAATTTTTCCTAATAAGGGCGGATTTAAGCCGGGCGGGTATGCAGACTATAACCTGTTTTGGCAGGAGGAAGATCAGATAGTTGATGGACAAGACCAATTCATTTATCATGGGGCTGTTCCTGATATTACAGTTATGCGCGGAAAGGTGCTCCAAGTAAATCAGGAAGTAACGACCAACTATCAAGGAAAGCAGCAGAAAGTATCGATTTATAAGCATTTTGTGTAAGACTAGAAAGGATGTCATCATGGAGGAAATACAAAAAGCCGTCCGTCTAATGGATGACCATAAGACGGAAGATGCTATTCATACATTGCAGCAATACTTGCCGGAAGCGGATGAAGAAGAGCGGTTTACCATAGCCGAACTGTACATTCAATGGGGGATGCTTGAAGAAGCGAAAATGGTCCTTCATGAATTGATTCAGCGCTATCCTAAAGAGCAGGAACTGAAAGTCATGATGGCAGAGATTCATATTGATTTAGGTGAAGATGATGAAGCGATCGAATTATTAAATGAATTTGGTCCTGAAGATGAAGACTATTTGCAAGCACTTATTCAGTTAGCAGATTTATACCAGGCGCAAGGACTTTTTGAAGTAGCGGAACAAAAGCTTCTTGAAGCGAAACAAGCAGAGCCCAATGAAGCAGTGATTGATTTTGCTTTAGGCGAATTGTCATTTTCCAACGGTGAATACAACAAAAGTATCCCATTTTATGAAAATGCTCTGCATCATCAGCCGATCATTGCAGATATTGAAGTTGCGGCCCGGCTGGCAGAAGCTTATGCAGCGACAGGAGCGTTTGAAGAGTCGATTGAATATTTCCAGAAAGTTGAAGAAGAAAACCCGGATGTATTGTTCCGATATGGATTCGTAGCTTTCCAGGCATTGAGAAATGATATTGCCATTCATGTATGGGAGAGCCTGATTGAAAAAGATCCATACTTCCATTCTGTCTATCCGAACTTAGCTAAAGCTTATGAGGCGGAGGGCATGCCTGCACAAGCTTTGGAAATGGCAAATCAGGGTCTTGCTAAAGATGAATTTAATAAAGAGCTTTATCATTTGGCGGGTTCTCTTTCTCACCATCAAGGGGATAAAGAGGAAGGATATCGCTTAATGAGGGAAGCCGTCGCCCTCGATCCAGGATATAAAGAAGCTGTTCTGTTTCTTATCGAAAATTATAAGAAAGATGAGGACTATGAAGCTATTGCAGAACTCATTCAACAGCTGATTGCCCTTGGAGAAGAGGATCCCAATTATCTATGGGAGCTTGCTAATGCCTATGAAGAATTAGAGGACTTTAAAGAAGCCTATGAGCACTATAAGAATGCTTATCCTTCTCTTAAAGAAGATAGTGATTTCCTGAAAGAATATGGGTACTTCCTGGTGGAGGAAGGACACATGAAAGAAGCAAAACAGATTTTTAATGAATATCTCGCTATTGATCCTACAGATACTGTAATTGAAGACTTCGTTGCTCGTTTAGAGGAAGAAGATTGAGCTGAATATTACGGCGCAGGAGGGGCGCATATGCATACACCTATTTCCATTGATGAAAAGAAAGATTTTGTCCGCTGGTTTCTCAATCACTATCAATTAAAGAAGAGGGAAAGTGTTTGGATTCTTAATTATTTAATGAATCATGAAACCTTATTGTCTTGTGTCCATTTCGTTCAGGAAGTTAAGTTCTGCCCACGAGGTATGGAGATTAGTGCCCAAGGTGTCTCGGATCCTCCGTTTCGGTTTTATAAAGGACAAGTGATGACCAATGACGCGGAAAAATCATTTCACGACCTTAGAATGAATCAAAAGGAAGCCGTATATATTCAAATGAATTTTGAAAAGTCCCAGCTATGCTCTAAGTATGCACTTGTACTGGAGGAAAATCCGTTTCTTCCAAAGGATTATTATTTGAATGATCGTGACAAAAATGAGGCAGGAAGATTTCTTTCTCATAGTCTGCTCCAGCATAGAAAGAAACAGCTGGAACAAAGGATTGACTCCGCACTTATAACAGGTGATCGCGATTCCTTCAGACACCTCTGTGAAAATCTGAATCAGGTGAATCAGGAATTGAAAACATTTATGTAGAAAGTCAAGGGACGTGAAGCTCCCTTGACTTTTCTTTTTGTAGATTTTTAGTACAATTAATACAATAGTGAAAGGGGGGAATACTAAATGCAATGGACGAAAAATGATGTCATTCAATATCTTCCGGAAAAGAGCTATGTAGATACGCTGCTGATTCCATTAATTCCGTTTAATCCAGCCTCAGAAGAACAAATGGTCCATCAAGCATTTCAGCGGGAACTTAATCAGATATTTATGAATGTTATTGAAAAAGAGTTACGCGGAAGGATTTTTTTATCACCAGATTACTATTATTTACATGGCAGGATTGAAGAAGAATCAGAGAGATTGAACGAATGGGTGGAACGTTTCTCAGAACAGCCCTATCAATACATATTCTTATTCACATTTGATCCGAAATGGAAGAAGATTGAACAGGAATTACATGGAAATCTAATCTGGATTCCGGGTATGAAAGATGGAAACATTCAATCCACTGAAATTCAATCCTTTGTTAAAGAACAGGCAGACCAAATCACTGAATTAATTCGGGGATATTGGTAAGAATGAAATCTTAGGAGTTGCTTCCAGATTTTATTGACCAAGCCCTGAGATTGCGCTATCATGAGAATGTCCTAGTAAACTGTGTGTACTACTTCCATGTCCAATGGATAACTGCATAGAGGGGGGAAAAGAATGAGCGATAGAAAACGAGTATCCCGCCGCCAATTTTTAAACTACACGCTGACAGGTGTAGGAGGTTTTATGGCTGCTGGTATGCTTGCACCGATGGTAAGATTTGCGATCGATCCTCTGCTTGAACCGACGGAAAAAGGTACATATCACTCCGTAGTTTCAGTTGATGAACTTACGAATGAGCCGCAGCGATTTGAGTGGAAGGTCGATCAGGTAGATGCATGGTATGAGTCTCAAGTGCAAAAGACGGCCTGGGTGTACAAAGATGAAAACGGTGACATAGTACCGCTATCACCTATTTGTACTCATCTAGGCTGTACAGTGGATTGGGCATCTGATAAATCCCATCCGCATCAGTTCCATTGTCCTTGTCATGGAGGACGCTATACTAAAGCAGGTGTGAACATCCAAGGTACACCGCCGACAGCACCACTCGCCTTATATGAGCACAAGATTAAGGACGGCATGCTATATCTTGGGGATGCAATACCTAGAGAGCCTAGAAAGGGGGCGTAATTCATGCTTCAGAAAATTTATGACTGGGTGGATGAGCGCGTGGATGTTACCCCGTTATGGCGTGATATCGCTGATCACGAGGTGCCTGAACATGTTAACCCCGCCCACCACTTTTCCGCATTCGTATATTGTTTTGGCGGATTGACTTTCTTTATTACTGTAATCCAGATTTTATCTGGGATGTTCCTAACCATGTATTATGTACCAGATATCGAGAATGCCTGGAAATCCGTTTACTATTTGCAGAAAGAAGTAGCTTATGGTCAAATCGTCCGTGGCATGCACCACTGGGGAGCAAGTTTAGTGATCGTAATGTTATTTCTACATACATTACGGGTTTTCTTCCAGGGAGCTTACAAGAAACCTCGTGAGCTTAACTGGGTTGTAGGTGTGCTTTTGTTTTTCGTTATGCTGGGACTAGGGTTTACTGGCTACCTGCTTCCGTGGGATAACAAAGCTTATTTTGCTACTCAAGTTGGTCTCGAAATAGCAGGGGCTGCTCCATTTATAGGAGACGGTATTCGAACTCTATTAGCGGGGGACCCTTCGATCGTAGGGGCGCAAACGTTAACTCGATTCTTTGCAATACATGTATTCTTCTTGCCGGGAGCCTTATTTGCATTAATGGCTGTCCACTTTATATTAATTCGTAAACAGGGAATTTCCGGTCCACTATAATTCCAATGGGAACAAAAAGGAGGGAAAGCTGTGCATAGGGGAAAAGGTATGAAGTTCGTCGGTGATTCCAGAATCAGCGCCGATCAAAAACCCAATTTACCTAAAGACTATTCAGAATACCCTGGACGTACGGAAGCGTTTTGGCCAAACTTCCTTCTTAAAGAATGGCTAGTTGGTGCCGTGTTTTTAATCGGATTTTTAATCCTTACGGCTGCTCACCCGGCTGCGCTTGAGCAGCAGGCTGACCCGACAAACGCAGGGTATATACCGTTACCTGACTGGTATTTCTTATTTTTATACCAATTTTTGAAATATCAATATGCGGGGGGCGCTTACATCGTCATCGGCGCGGTGGTTGTACCGGGACTGGCATTTGGAGCTTTATTACTTGCACCATTTCTTGACCGCGGTCCAGACAGACACCCGCTGAAACGTCCTATTACTGTAACTTTGATGATGCTTGCGTTCATTGCTACCTTCTGGTTGACACTTGAAGCAGCTCACCACGCAGACTTTGCATCCCGTGCAGAGAAGTACGGTGTGAACGTCGAAGCGGTAGAGTCTGATATTGATAAAGAAGCTCCTGGATATAAAATTTATAAAGATAATGGCTGTATAAATTGCCATGGGGATTCTTTACAAGGTCAGGGAAATTATCCTTCTTTAGTAGCTACTGAGAAATCAGTGGATGAAATTAAAGACATTGCTAAAAATGGGATAGGCGAAATGCCTTCAGGAGTTTTTAAAGGTTCTGACAAAGAACTGCAGCAGCTAGCTGAATTTGTTTCAGGCGCTGGTGGCGGCGGTGATTCTAAATCATCTGCTTCCGGTGAAAAAGATTCCAAGAGTGGGGAAGGTCCTGCCCCCGGGTCTGACGAAAGCTCTAAATCAGAAAGCGGTTCCGATAAATCGGATAAGAGTTCTGAAGAATAAAAACATAGGTGAATCTAACCGCGCTCCTTTTGAGCGCGGTTTATCTATTCCAGGAGGCCGGAAATATGAAACATGCTTTATCCTACATACTGACTGATCGAACTTTTCTTATCTTATTATTTATTGTTAATTTACTTGGCACCTTATACGGGTATTACTGGTATGGATATCAGCTCTCCATGACGGATCCTATTTTTCTAATATTTGTCCCTGATAGTCCTACTGCAAGTTTATTTTTTACAATTTTTTTAGGTTTTTTCATATTCAAAAAGAACGCACCTTATATCGAGGCACTGGCGATCATGACTTTATTCAAATACGGGGTGTGGGCCGTGGTCATGAACGGATTGACATTAGTGGAGATTGGCCATCTTCCGTGGACAGGATATATGCTCGTTATTTCTCACGGTGCCATGGCAATTCAAGGACTCCTTTATGCTCCTTATTATAAAATTAAGCTGAGGCACATTATGGTGGCAGCGATCTGGACGGTGCATAATGATATTATTGATTATGTATTCGGGCAGATGCCCATTTATCCAGCATTGATAGAGCACATGAAGGTTATAGGCTACTTTACTTTCTGGCTGAGCATTGCAGCAATCTGGATTACCTATTTGACGACAAGGCCTAATCAAAACGAGACGGTCTAATTACAGCTTTTCTCTCATAGACTTTCCATAAGACAGAAGGCGAGGGGAGAGAAGCGCATTGGGACGGGCTGTCTTACTTAGCATGATAACCGTTGTGTTTTTGCTCATGCCGCTTATTACTTATGGACAAATGGATAGCAAACAGGCTGAATGGGATTCCTTTACTACTCAATATCGTTATTTAATAAATGATGGGAAGTTTGAGCTTGCGGAAAGGATGCTGAATAATCGGCTGCCAGAAATGGAACAATATATAGAAACACTTCCAACTCAGCAGCAGAAAGAATGGAAGATATTAGTGCAGCCGCTGCTTAACCAGTCTGGAAATACGATCGTAAAACCGGCGGATGCGGAACCATTTCTTTTTTATTTGGAAACAATCAGTATGGATAATCCTGAAGCCGCATTAAATAGTCAGTTAAACGACTGGAGTGAACGGATCAGCAAACATGAGATGAACAGTGAACAGCTTTTGGCAGTATGGAATGTTTACGAGCCTGCCATTCAAGTATTCTATTCCAGCCAAGGAGTCTCACAGCTGTCGCGGGATGTAAATGAATGGCAGAAACAAGAGGCGGGAGAAAAGCAACAACAAGTTATAGAATCGTTGCAGATGCTGACCGCTGAACATCCCCCGGCACTTTCCAAAGATGCCTTTCTAATGACTGCTATGGTCATCGGGTGTTCCATCCTTTTAACTCTCTCCTATGTAGGGCTTAGGAAGTTCAAAGCAGAAAAGTCAGAAATAGTGGTAAGGGGAAAATCAAATAGTTGATTTTTAGCTTCGTTTTGAATAAAATTAATTTAAGAATTGAACATACATCCAAGACGGAGGAATGACCATCATGAGCTTTATTTTATATTTTGCTCTAATTTTAATCATCCCGCTCTGGGCGCAGTCAAAGGTCAAGAGTACGTTTAAAAAATATTCAAAAGTTCCTACCTCTTCTGCTTTGAGCGGAGCTGAGGTGGCAAGAAAGATTTTAAATGAAAATGGACTATTTAATGTGGGTGTGGAAGAAGTGAAAGGGACGTTATCGGATCACTATGATCCCCGGTCAAAAGTCGTGCGTCTTTCCACCGGTAACTTTCACGGCCGGTCAGCTGCAGGTGCGGCAGTTGCTGCCCACGAGGTAGGACATGCGATCCAGGATGCTCAGGAATATGCTTTTCTGCGTTTCAGAAGCGCCCTGGTTCCTGTAGCGAGTTTTGGATCAAATATATCGATCTTTTTAATTATCGGAGGAATGCTGCTCCAAATGACAGGACTTGCCCTTGCAGGCATCGTTTTCTTTGCAGCAGCAGTACTGTTCCAGCTCGTCACCCTGCCTGTTGAATTTGATGCCTCAAGCCGGGCGATGGATCAGTTGGTTTCTACCGGCATCATTCGCAATGACGAAGAACGCAAGACTAAGAAAGTATTGAATGCCGCTGCTATGACCTACGTTGCCGGGGCTCTGGTTGCCGTAGCTGAATTACTAAGATTCGTATTTATATTTGTCGGTATGAGTGAAGATTAATATGGAACAAAAACCCTCGATTCATTGCGAATCGAGGGTTTTGTTTAGTCTTCTATCGGATTTTTATTTTCATCAAGAGTAAATCCTTCGCCGATGACGTCGTGCACGTGGCTGACGGCAACAAACGCATGTGGATCAATACTATTAATGATGTTTTTTAAGCGGACGATTTCATTCTTCGCGATAACACAGTAGAGAACATCACGACTGTCGCCAGAGAAAGAGCCGCGTCCCTGTAACACGGTAACTCCACGGTCCATCTCTTTCATAATCTGCTTGGAAAGTAATTCACTTTTTTCAGATATAATGGTAGTTCCGCGAGCAGCGTATGCCCCTTCTTGAATAAAATCAATGACCCGCGCTCCTACAAAGACAGCTACAAGAGTATACATCCCTTTAATAGGGTTTAAGTAGGTGATGATGGACACGAAAATGACCACAGCATCAAATGTAAACATCGCACGACCCATACTCCAGCCTAAATACTTATAAAGCAGTCGAGCGATAATATCTACTCCTCCTGTAGTTCCTCCATATCTGAAAATAATTCCTAAGCCAACCCCAATAAATACACCGGCAAATAAGGCGGCAAGAGTTAAATCATTCGCCAAGTCAATTTGAATCATGTATTTTTGAGATAGGTGGATAAAGAGAGAGACGGCAAGGATTCCAATAAGTGAATAAAAGAACGTATTCCGGCCGAGTATTTTCCAGCCTACGATTAGCACTGGTATGTTTAGGACAATATTCATAATAGCGGGATCCCAATGAAATAAGTACAATAATAGCAGGGTTATCCCCGTAAATCCGCCTTCTCCTAATTCATTTTGAATATTAAAGTGCACGAGTCCAAATGAAAAAATGGCGGACCCTATGATTATTCCGATAATGTTTTTAAATTTTAGACCATAGAATTTCATTATGCTCACCTCCAATTAGTTGCAACGCTTCTCATTATAGTGAATTCAGCCAAAACCGGCAATGAATAGTTTTTTAAACTAAAAAATTTGTCAAATCGTCACCTTTTGGCTACCATTTAAAGAGACATAAACGCAGGGTAAAGGAGGCAGTCCATGAATTATCGAACTCAAGAAATACAGAAGCGAGTAGATGACTACATATCCCAATTTAAAGAAGGTTATTTCTCCCCTTTAAGTCTTCAGGCAAGATTAACAGAAGAGGTAGGGGAATTAGCACGGGAGATTAACCATAGATATGGGGAAAAACCAAAGAAGCCCACAGAAGAGAATAAGGCTCTTTCAGAAGAGCTGGGCGACGTTATCTTTGTTCTTACATGCTTTGCAAATTCGCTGGATATAGATCTTTCAGATGCTTTTGAACAATCCATGAGTAAAATTGAAACGAGAGACCGGGACCGGTGGACTCGAAAAGAAGAAAGGACGGATACCCATGAATCAAATTAAAGTGATCGTTGCTGGCCCTCGGGGAAGAATGGGACAAGAAGCTTTAAGAATGATTGAAAAAGAAGAAGGTTTTGAGCTGGTCGGATGTATTGATCGGAAACATGATGGCTCATTAGTTAAAGACATTGAGGGACTGCCTAATTTAGAAGCCCAAATTTATACGGACGCAGAAGCCTGCCTGAGTGATGTTGGGGCAGATGTACTTATAGACCTTACCACGCCTGATTACGCTTATAAGCACACGAAATTGGCTTTACAGAATGGTGTGCGCCCCGTAGTGGGTACAACAGGATACACCAAGGAACAATTAGATGAAGTGACTCAGCTTGCGGAAGAGAAACAGTTAGGTGCAGTTATTGCTCCGAATTTCGCAGTAGGGGCCGTACTCATGATGCAATTTTCTAAATGGGCAGCAAAGCACTTTCCGGATGTGGAAATTATCGAAAAGCACCATGATCAGAAGCTTGATGCTCCTTCAGGTACAGCAGCAAAAACAGCAGAATTAATTCAAGAAGTAAGAGAACCTCATCACCAGGGACATCAAGATGAGAAAGAAACTATTGAAGGAGCAAGAGGAGCAGATGTGGACGGCATTAAAATTCATAGCATGCGTCTTCCGGGGTTAGTTGCCCACCAGGAAGTAGTGTTTGGAGGTCTTGGACAGACGCTGACCATTAAACATGATTCGCACCATCGTGAATCATTTATGACTGGAGTTAAGTTAGCCGCTGAACAAGTCATGAACCTGGATACTCTTGTGTACGGTCTGGAACACTTACTTGACTGAAGGAGGAGACACAGATGAACGTAGCTTTGATTGCTCATGACAAAAAGAAAGAAGACATGATCCAGTTTGCCACGGCTTACCAAGTTATTCTCGCTAAACATAACCTTTTTGCTACCGGCACCACCGGCCAGAAAATTTCTGAAGCAACTGGACTTGAGATTACCCGTTTCCTGTCAGGCCCTGTTGGCGGGGATCAGCAAATCGGGGCGAAAATTGCTGAAAATGAGATGGATGTCGTGATATTCTTTCGCGACCCTTTAACAGCCCAGCCGCATGAACCCGATATAAGTGCTTTGCTTCGATTGTGCGATGTTCATCAAATTCCTTTAGCAACGAATCTTGCTGGCGCTGAAATTCTTATCAGGGCATTAGACCGAGGTGATTTTAAATGGCGTACCATTTTAAAAGAAGAGAAGACAGATCAGGAGTGAACATATGGCTAAGATAGGTATTACCTGCTATCCCACAGTTGGGGGATCAGGAGTGATTGCTACAGAACTCGGGAAGTTACTTTCAGAAAAAGGGCATGAGATCCATTTCATTACTTCTCAAGTCCCCTTCCGCTTGAATCGAGTTTATCCCAATATTTATTTTCATGAAGTGGAAGTCAGCAATTATCCTGTATTTCAACACCCTCCATACGATTTATCTCTGGCAAGCAAGATGGCGGAAGTCATTAACAGGGAGAAATTAGATATCCTTCACGTGCACTATGCGATGCCGCATGCCATTTGTGCGATACTAGCAAAGCAGATGTGTAACAGGGAAGTGAAAATTATTACTACGCTGCACGGAACGGATATCACTGTGCTTGGGATTGATCCAGGGTTAAAACAAATGATTAAATTTGGAATAGAACAATCCGATCAAGTAACCGCTGTGTCGAGGAGTCTGGTTGAACAAACTAGGGACAGACTGGATACGAACAAAGAGATGGAAGTCATATATAACTTTGTTGATGAACGCGAATATTATAGAAAAGATAATGAAGCACTCAAGAAAGATTACTGTATTAAGCCTGAAGAAAAAGTCATTATTCACGTTTCTAATTTCCGTAAAGTTAAACGCGTGCCGGATGTTATACGGTCATTCGCTGAAATAAAGAAAGAGGTCCCGTCAAAATTATTACTCGTTGGAGACGGACCTGAATATGCATACTGCTACCAGCTTGTAGAAGATCTGGGGCTGGAGGAAGATGTGCTGTTTTTAGGGAAACAAGAAAATGTGAGTGATCTTTTGTCTATATCCGATTTGAAAATTCTATTATCTGAAAAAGAAAGCTTTGGGCTGGTCCTGCTCGAAGCAATGGCTTGCGGCGTGCCCTGCATCGGTACCAATATCGGCGGAATACCAGAAGTTATTGATCACGGAGACACGGGTTATATTACTGAGCTTGGTAACATTGCACAAATTTCGGAACTGGCCATTCAGTTACTTAATAATCCTGCACTTTTAGAAACATTTTCAAACCAGTCCAAACAGGTGGTAAGAGATAAGTTTCAATCAGCCACCATTGTTCGGCAATATGAAGAGCTTTATGAACGGGTGTTGGCAAATGAACCTAGAGAGTCATAAAGATTTTCGTAAAGCTATTGAAATTATTCAACACATTGAAAAGAGTGGCGGCGAAGCTTATATAGTCGGCGGAGCGGTCCGCGACTTTTTAGCTGAACGCAAGGTTGGAGACATTGATATCGCTACGTCCTTGCTGCCTGAAAGGATTATTGAGATATTTGATAAAGTAATCCCAATTGGATTGGAGCATGGAACAGTACTAGTTCGGTACGAAACTGCTTCGTTTGAGGTCACTACTTATCGTACAGAAAGCGGATATCAGGACTTCCGTCATCCTGATGAGGTAAGGTTTGTCAATCAAATAGAAGAGGACCTGGCACGCAGAGACTTTACTATGAATGCCATAGCGATGGACCAGCAAGGGGAAATCATCGATCCCTATGGTGGAGCAGATTCCCTGAAGAACAGACGGATACAATCAGTGGGGGATCCTGCTCTGCGGTTTCAGGAAGACCCGCTCCGGATCATGCGTGCTTTAAGATTTGCGAGTCAGTTGGAGTTTTCGATTGAAGATCAAACGATTAAAGCTATTCAAACTTACTCTCATCTACTTTCACACATTGCTGTCGAACGTCTGGCAGCAGAATTTGAGAAAATGTATCAGGGTCCGGGCTATAAGACAGGAATCAATTTATGTGTAAAGACAGAGGTTGTAAACTACCTGCCTATTTTTAAAGAGCATCCATCAGCGCTCTCTTTCATACCTAAATCTTCTCTCCTTAATTTTTCAGAAGTTATTGCTTTTTACCAGTTTAAAGTCTCCCACTGGACGATCAAGGACTGGAAAAGAGCTTGGAAACTATCCAATCTGACAAGGAATCGAACCGAGATTCTGCTGAGTTCCCTAAAGGAATATAAAACTTCTCATAAGGTAACTGGATGGCTTGTGTACAATCTGGACAAGAGTCTTTATCCTTCGTTCGCCAGGGTGCTGGCAAGTTTGGGTTTAGAGGAGCTCACTGTAAAGGACAAGCTGGAGGAGCAGGATAGTCAACTACCTATCCATTCTGAAAAGGATTTGGAATTCGGGGCAAAGGATTTGATAGAATTGAAATCAGATCTTCAAAAGGGGCCATGGATTAAAGCAGGTATCACACAAATAGAATATTTAGTTGTAAACAAGCAATTGACAAATCAATATAGCAAAATAAAGGAGTGGGCCGCACAATGGAATCCACCCGCAAACAATTAATCGAGCTGTTGGAGAATAAACAAGGACATATATCTGGACAAGAGCTGTCGGATCAGCTTGATATTTCGAGAACAGCCGTATGGAAACATATGAAGGAACTGAAAAAAGACGGCTATACCATCGAGGCAGTCCAGCGCAAAGGGTATAAGATCATTTCCTACCCTAATAAAATAAGCGGGAACACGCTTCAATGGGGATTGGATACGAACTGGCTGGGAAGTCAGATGCATCATTATGAACAAGTAGAATCCACTCAGGCGATCGGACATGAAATGGCTAAGCAGGGAAAACCGCATGGCACAGTGATTGTAGCGGATGAGCAAGTAAAGGGGAAAGGAAGAATGTCCAGGGAGTGGCATTCACCTAAAGGGAAAGGAATTTGGATGAGCATTCTGCTGCGTCCTGAATTAGCCCCAATTCAAGCTCCGCAGCTTACTTTATTAGCTGCTACTGTGCTGGCAGAGCTGATTGACGAACGTTCTGATTTGCAGCCTCAGATTAAATGGCCGAATGATATCCTAGTAAATCATAAAAAAATATCAGGAATTCTAACAGAAATGCAAGCGGAACAGGATCAAATTCAATACGTAGTTATTGGGATCGGGATAAATGTAAATCAAGATTTGCAGGATATTCCGGCTGATCTTCATCATAAAGCTTCTTCTCTGAAGATTGAATCAGAACATGAATGGAGCATTCAGGATACGGTCCAGCAGATTCTGCGAATATTCGAAACGCGCTTCGATCAATATTTATCTTCCGGATTTAGTACGGTTAAAGAAAACTGGGAGCATTATGGTTATCGAATCGGAGAAGAAGTAACTATTTCTACTATGAAACACTCATGGAGAGCAGAATTAATCGGCATCGAGCCAGATGGGGCCTTGCGGGCAAAGAAGGCAAACGGCGTTGAAGAGAAACTGTACTCTGCAGAGATTCACTGGGGAGAGGGAGGATACCATGCTTAATAGAAATCAAGTAAGGAAAATGAAGGAAGACAATAATAAGATTGCTATGATTACAAGCTATGACTATCCATCTGCTCTACTGGCAGAGAAGTCCGGGGCGGATATGATCTTAGTTGGTGACAGTTTAGGTATGGTTGTTCTTGGTTATGATTCTACGATCCCAGTAACCATTGAGGATATGATTCACCATAGCAAAGCAGTAAGGAGAGGTGCGCCTGACACATTTACTGTAGTGGATATGCCTTTTATGTCTTATCATATTTCTATGGATGATTCGTTATCTAATGCTAAACGCCTGTATCAGGAATCAGGGGCAGAAGCTCTGAAACTTGAAGGCAGCGGAGAAGTATTTGAAGTGATGAACAGGCTCACTCACGCCGGTATACCTGTAGTGGGCCATTTAGGGCTGACCCCCCAATCGGTAAATGTCCTTGGCGGCTATCGTGTACAAGGAAAAGATATACAAACCGCAGAAAAATTACTAGCAGACGCAAAAGCTGCGGAAGACGCTGGAGCCGTTGCTCTCGTTTTAGAATGTATTCCAAAAGAATTAGCTGAGCTTATTACTAAACAGCTAACGATTCCTACGATCGGGATTGGGGCCGGCCATTCCTGTGATGGACAAGTTCTGGTCTATCATGATGTCCTTAAGTACGGTTCGGAGCGGCTGCCCAAGTTTGTGAAGCCATATTTTGATGGCGATCGTTGGATGGGAGAAGCGGTTCAAACGTATGTGAATGAAGTAAAGTCAGGAGAATTTCCAGAAGAAAAGCATTCGTTCACTATGGATGCTAGTGTACTGGCTGATTTGCGAGGAGAGTAATTATGAAAGTGATTAAAGAAACCGCAGACATGCAGGCGCTCGCTGCAGAATTAATAAAAGAAGGAAAGTCCATTGGTTTTGTACCAACAATGGGTTATCTTCACGAAGGTCACTTAAGTTTGTTACAAGAAGCACGCCAGCAGAATGATAAGGTGATTCTTAGTATATTTGTGAACCCTCTGCAATTTGGTCCGGAAGAAGATTTGGATGCGTACCCTCGGGACGAACATAGAGACCTGACTATTGCCGAAGAGAACGGTGCGGACATTGTTTTTCTTCCCGTTGAAGAAACTATGTATCCTCACCCGCTTTCCTTAAAACTTACTGTGAACAAACGAGCGGATGTCTTATGTGGGAGAAGCCGTCCGGGACATTTTGACGGTGTAGTTACCATACTGGCTAAATTATTTAATTTATGCCGGCCGGATCGTGTATATTTCGGGATGAAGGACGCTCAGCAAGTAGCTGTAGTCGATGCTCTTATCGAAGATTTTAACTTTCCGGTAGAATTAAAGACCGTCTCTACAGTCAGAGAGAAGGATGGTCTAGCCAAAAGCAGCAGAAATGTAAATTTATCTGCCCTTGAAAGAGAAGAAGCTCCATTCATTCAGCAAGCTCTTCAGAAAGGAAGAATGCTGGCTGCAGAAGGCGAGAACGACATTAACGTAATACTAAAGGAAACGACGAAGTTTATAGAAAGTAAAACTCATGGTAAAATAGACTACGTTGAGTTATTATCTTATCCAGAGCTCGAGTCAGTAGACAAAATAGATCGACAGGTTATTCTTGCGGCAGCAGTCTATTATCAACACGCACGACTGATTGATAATGTTGTATTTGATGAGACGGGTGCGATTTCAAAAGGATAAGTGTTCAAGGAGGATATCGTATGTTTCGTACCATGATGAAGGCTAAAATCCACCGAGCAACGGTTACAGAAGCCAATCTGAATTATGTAGGAAGTATTACTATAGATCAGAACCTGTTGGATCAGGTGGGGATTCTCCCTCATGAAAAGGTTCAAATTGTAAATAATAACAATGGGGCAAGATTGGAAACCTACGTTATTGCAGGAGAAAGAGGAAGCGGTGTCGTGTGTTTGAATGGTGCCGCCGCCCGTCTCGTTCAGCCGGATGATGTGGTCATTATTGTTTCTTACGCCATGTTAACGGAAGAAGAACTTGCAGATTTCAAACCGAAAATTGCCATTATGGGTGAACATAACCAGGTAAAAGAAATTGTAGAGGAAGAGCCGCCATTAACCGCTTTACCTCTATAAGAGGATAGCTTAGCGGTAGAAGTAAGGATCTTAGCCGTCTTCTGGCAAGGTCCTTCCTTTTTGCTATTAAGTGTGTCGTGTGAAAGAGGGATGAAGATGACTACCTATGCAATTGTAGATTTAGAAACTACCGGGAACGCCTCGGTCAAAGGGGATCGAATTATTGAGATCGGCGTGGTCGTGATGAACGCGGGAAAAGTGGTGGAAGAATTTTCTTCCTTAGTTTATCCGGAGAGGGACATTCCGCCTTTTATCCAATCTTTAACAGGGATTGAAGAAGAAGATGTGTTGAATGCTCCGCTTTTTTCAGAAATTGCTGAGGATGTTCACCGCTTATTTCATAATGCTTTTGTGGTGGCCCATAATATAGAATTTGACTTGGGGTTTCTTAATGCTGAATTTATCCGCTGCGGCTTACCCAAACTACATAACCCAGTGATTGACACCGTGGAGCTTGCAAGAGTGATGCTTCCAACAGCAGCCAGTTTTAAACTTGGACAGCTTGCCCAACAGTTTAATATTGGTCATGACCAGCCTCACCGCGCACTTTCTGACGCTCAAGTCACGAGCGACTTGCTTGAGCTGTTACTTAATAAAATGAAGCTTCTTCCCGAGCGTACCCTTATCCATTTGTTGAAAGTGGAAGCAAAGTTAAAGAGTAACCTGCGCTTTTTCATTGAAGAAAGCATTGAGTATCATAGATATACGGCGGACTCCGAAGAGAACTATCAAATATGGCATGGAATTCCGGTAAGAAGAATCCCTCCAGTAGAGCTTGTTCAGGAAGAAAAAATGCTGGATTTCGATCCATGGTTGGAACGCGTTTATCATGATAAAGAAGGATTAAGTCAAGTTTTCGAGCAGTACGAAATTCGATCCGGGCAGGAACAAATGTCGAGAATCGTGTACGAATCTTTCAATCGAAGTGAGCATGCTCTTGTAGAAGCGGGGGCAGGAACAGGCAAATCTGCAGCTTACTTGATCGGGGCGGCTTATTATGCGATCAGCCGCCAGGAAAAAGTAGTCATTACTACTCACACAACCAGTCTGCAAAAGCAGCTGATGGAAGATGAAATTCCTAAAGTGGAACAGCTCTTCAGCAGGAAGCTGCGTGCTGTTCTGTACAAAGGAAAAAGTCATTACATCAGTCTGATTCATTTCAGTTATGAACTAGACCGATCGTATCAGGATAACTATGATATATCTTTAACTAAAGCTATGGTTCTTGTCTGGTTAACAGAAACTCTAACAGGAGACGGTGATGAAATACAGCTTCCTTCAAGCGGTGACCAATTTTGGCACAAAGTATCCTCTGAGCAGTCAAATAAATCTGTACAATTAGATACAGGGAAATCTTCTTATTTCCACTTAGCTCAAGAAAAAGCGAAGCATGCAGATATTATCATTACCAACCATGCCCTGTTCTGCATGGATCTTATGAGTGCTGAGGACCGGCTTCCCAAGTATGAGAGAGTCGTCGTTGATGAAGCTCATCATCTGGAGGCTGTGGCCAGCAGACATTTTGGTTTGCAATTTAATTACATGGAATTGCAGCGTCAGCTCAGTCAATTTACCGAACTGTTCCATATACAAGGTCTGGACCTTCCAGTAAATGACCCTTTGCTTTACACACAGGCTGGTAAATGTAAACAATGGATAGATGAGGCCAAGGATGAACTGAATACTTTTTCACGCTATCTATTTCAAGAAGTAAAACATCACCATAGAAAGCACAAGACGAGAAGTGATATAGGCAGGGTTCAGTATTTAATCAACCAGAATCCTCTTCCGGGGTTTGTAAAAACAGCAGAAGAAATGGTCAATCGGTTCTTGGCATGTATAAAGCGTTTGATACGGGGGATGGATCAGATGGCGGAGCATTTAAAACCACTGATTCATATGGATGACAGCACATCCATTGCTATCGTGCTTTCCCGATTGGACAAACAGAAAGCTGCCAGTCAGCAAATTATTGATCAATTACTGCCTTTTTTCAAAATGGCAGAAGAACAAGTAAAGTGGATCGAAATCGAGAGCGAAGGTACGGCAAATGTAGTCTATCTGTATAGTGAACCTCTGGATATTGCGGCACTTCTTAAAACAGAGCTATTTGCATCGAAAGCGAGTGTGGTACTGACGAGTGCAACTTTGACCACAGATGGGCAGTTCAACTACATTAGGGAAACGTTAGGACTGGAACAAACAGGAGAAGTGAAGGAAACCCTTATTCCATCACCTTACCCCTTTAAGGAACAGGTCCAACTGATGGTACCTGATGACTTTCCTAGTATTAAATCCAGCCCCGAAGAGTTTATTTTTTCAGTCAGCGAAGCCATTTATTCCATTGCCCACGTGACTAAAGGAAGAATGCTCGTTCTGTTTACTTCTTATGACATGTTAAGGAAAACCTACTTCCTTCTCAAAGAAGTAATTGATCCCGAAGAGTTTATGGTATTTGCTCAAGGGGTTTCAAGCGGCAGCCGCGATCGTTTAAAAAAGAATTTTCAAGCTTTTGATCAATCGATCTTACTCGGAACTAGTTCTTTCTGGGAAGGGGTAGATATTCCAGGTGATGATCTATCCTGTCTGATGATTGTCCGGCTGCCTTTTCAGCCGCCGGATCAGCCCGTCCAATCCGTCCGGGATGAGCTTATGAGAGAGCAAGGAGTGAATTCCTTTATGGAAAGATCTCTACCCAATGCGATTATCCGTTTTAAACAAGGGTTTGGCCGGCTCATTCGATCCAGTCAGGACAGAGGGATCGTATTTGTTTGTGACCAGCGCCTGATGGAAGCGAGGTATGGAAAATATTTTATATCCTCGATACCGGACGTGCCGGTCTTTTACCAATCGACTTCTACCCTTATAAAACAAATAGAAACATGGCTCTAATAGCGGGAATTTTATAAATTCAACTGCGGCTGTAAAAAAACGGACAGAAACTGTTATAATGAACTACGAATATAAAGTCACATCATGGATATGAAACACATTGGAGGACACGGGAATGACTAACAAAATTGAAACTTTATCAACGGTACGTATCCAGCACTCAGATGATTTATATAAAGTAGTGGATACACTTAACCGTACATTGAAAGAACAAAATCTTATGTTTGGATTGGCGTTGGATGAAGATGACAATGATACAGCAGTCTTCACAATCTACCGTACCTAACTGGCTTAAATGGCTGCTATTAATAGTGATGGTGATTGGCCTGATCAGCTGTGCATTTATTATTTGGATGTATGTTCATATTGAAAATGATAAAACAAGCCAATTTGATCAAGCATCAAAGATCGCTATACAGCAGACTGATTTAGCGAGTGTTGAAAATGTGGAGCTCTATAATGGCGCTCAGACGGTACATATTGTTCATGGCAGCACCAGTCAAAGCCAGGGACTTACAGTGTTAGTAAACGTAAAAAACAAAAATATTCTTGCCTCGGTTACTGATAAGGAAAGGATATCAAAAGCTCAATTGAAAAAAGAGTGGATGAATTCCTGCAGCTCTTGTACTTTTAAAGACATCCGAATGGGATATGAAGAAGAACAAGCGGTTTATGAACTTACTTTTATTGATGATAAGAATAGGTATGTCTTTGATTATTATTTACCTAATGGTGAAAAATTTCAGCAGCGATTTGCATTTAAGCAATCAAACTAATTAGAGGAGTGCTGACTATAATGGAATTAGCAAAACGTGTACAATCTCTTACTCCATCCAGTACGCTTGCTATTACGGCAAAGGCAAAAGCATTAAAAGCTGAGGGTCACGATGTTATAGGGCTTGGAGCGGGAGAACCTGATTTTAATACTCCAGAGAATATTCTAGAAGCAGCGAAACGCGCAATGGATGAAGGACTGACAAAATACACTCCTTCAGGCGGTGTACCTGAATTAAAGAACGCAATAACGGCTAAAATGAAGAGAGATCAAGGTTTAACTTACTCAAACGAACAGGTAATTGTGACTACAGGGGCAAAACATGCGCTATTCACTTTGTTTCAAGTGCTCTTGAACAAAGGGGACGAAGTGATCGTGCCTGCTCCCTACTGGGTCAGCTATCCGGAACAGATTAAGCTTGCTGAAGGAAATCCGGTGGTTGTAGCCGCTAGTGAAGAAAATAATTTTAAAATCACTCCTGGTGATTTGAAGCAGGCCATTACTTCAAAAACTAAAGCCGTTATTATAAATTCACCTAGCAATCCTACAGGAATGATGTACTCTAGAGAAGAACTTCAAGCAATTGGTGAGGTCTGTCTTGAGAATGATCTGCTGATTATTTCAGATGAAATCTATGAAAAATTGATTTACTCTGAAGAAGATCATGTGTCTATGGCGCAACTGTCCGACGAACTTTACGCAAATACAATGATTATTAACGGGGTTTCCAAATCTCATTCTATGACGGGATGGAGGATTGGCTATGCTCTTGGGAATAAAGAAATTATAAAGGCAATGACAAATATGGCCTCTCATTCTACATCCAATCCAACATCTATTGCCCAATACGCAGCGCTTGCTGCCTATACGTCGTCTGAAGAACAAGTATTTCAAATGCGTGAAGCCTTTAAAGAACGCCTGAATGCATTGTATGCGTGGTTAACAGAAATTCCGGGAGTACAGTGTGTAAAACCGTCTGGAGCTTTCTACCTGTTTCCTAATGTTAAAGAAGCATCCGAGCAGTGTGGATTTAATAATGTAACAGAGTGGGTAGAAGCTCTCCTGGATGAAGAGAAAGTAGCTCTGGTTCCTGGTGCAGGGTTTGGTGCACCGGATAATGTGAGGCTTTCCTACGCTACCTCGCTCGATCAATTAGAAGAAGCTGCTAAACGTATTCATACGTTCGTAAATAAACATCAATTAAAAGAATAGCTGGAGGTATTATTGTGAAAACAACGATTGCGGAAGTATCAAAGCATGTAGGAGAAGAAGTGACCATTGGGGCTTGGCTGGCTAATAAACGTTCCAGTGGTAAAATCGCTTTTCTTCAATTACGTGATGGAACAGGATTTATGCAAGGGGTTGTCGTTAAAGCGGACATCGATGAGGAAAAATTTCAGCAGGCGAAAGCACTAACGCAGGAATCTTCCCTTTACGTTACAGGAAAAATTGTTAAGGATGAACGTTCACCGCTGGGGTTTGAAATGCAAGTAAGTGATTTTGAACTCATTCACGAAGCTGTAGACTATCCAATCACTCCTAAGAATCATGGAACTGAGTTCTTAATGGATCATCGTCATCTATGGCTGAGGTCCAAACGCCAGCATTCAGTGATGAAAATAAGAAATGAAATTATCCGAGCAACTTACGAATTCTTTAATGAAAAAGGATACGTTAAAATTGATCCCCCTATTTTGACAGGGTCTTCTGCAGAAGGAACTACCGAGCTTTTCCATACGAAGTATTTTGAGGAAGATGCTTATTTGTCTCAAAGCGGACAGCTTTATATGGAAGCCGCTGCAATGGCTTTTGGTAAAGTATTCAGCTTTGGGCCTACATTCCGTGCAGAAAAATCTAAAACTCGCCGTCATTTAATTGAGTTTTGGATGATTGAACCTGAA
Source organism: uncultured Bacillaceae bacterium (assembly GCA_963739045.1). Lineage (GTDB taxonomy): Bacteria > Bacillota > Bacilli > Bacillales > Halobacillaceae > Halobacillus_B. The sequence goes on from CAVTYY010000004.1 coordinate 1,153,083, forward strand.
ATGGCATTTCTGAATCATGAGGAAAGCCTTGAAGTTCAGGAGCAATATGTTTCCCATGTTGCCCAGTCCGTCTTGAACAATTGTAAAATTGAACTGGATACGCTAGAACGGGATACTACACAGCTTGAGAAAATTCAAGCCCCTTTCCCGCGAGTAAGTTATGATGAAGCTATTCAGCTGTTGAAAGACAAAGGGTTTGATGATATTGAATGGGGCGAAGATTTTGGAGCTCCTCATGAAACTGCGATTGCAGAAAGCTATGAGAAACCAGTGTTTATTACTAATTATCCAGCTGATATTAAAGCATTCTACATGAAACCGGATCCTAAACGTCCGGAAGTTGTCCTTTGTGCCGATTTAATTGCTCCAGAAGGATATGGAGAAATTATTGGCGGTTCTCAGCGGATTGATGATCTAGAACTTATGAGAGAACGTTATGAGACACACGGTTTAACAGGCGATGCTTACCAATGGTATTTGCAGCTTAGAGAATATGGAAGTGTCCCGCATTCTGGTTTTGGACTAGGATTAGAAAGAACGGTTGCCTGGCTGTCTGGGGTAGAACACGTCCGCGAGACTATTCCGTTCCCTCGGCTTCTTAACCGTCTTTATCCATAAGAGGCTAGACTATAAACACCGCTCGTTCAGCTGGAACGATGCCGGTGTTTTTAGGTTCAACGTGCGAATACAGCAAGATGTTCAGAAGTGAGGTGAAGCACATATGGCAAAGTATCAAAGCTTTCAAAGTATTTTATCTGATCAAATAACGTTTCCTAAGCAGCTCCTTACGAATTATCTAAGACTCGGTATAGAGGAGAAAGAGTTAGTGGTTACGATGCAAATCTATCGCTTTCACCTGGAGGGAAACGCTTTTCCGACTCCAGAGGAACTAGCCCAGTATTTATCATTCTCAAGTCAGGAGTGCTCTAAATCTTTAAGAAGTTTAATGCAGAAGCAATTGTTAAAGATAGAGGAACATAAGGAGGAGGGGGTTCTTAAAGAATGTTATTCTTTAGAGCCTCTCTGGGAAAAATTATTCACCTATACTCCTGTCATTCAACAAGAAGCACAAGAATTTAATGAGAATATCTTTCCACTGTTTGAGCAGGAATTCGGGCGCCCGCTATCTCCATTTGAAATAGAGAATATTAATATTTGGCTGGATGAAGAAAATCAGTCCCCGGCATTAATTAAAGCAGCGTTAAGAGAAGCAGTTCTGATGGGGAAACTTAATTTTAAATACATTGATCGAATTCTTAGAGAGTGGAAGCGTAAAGGAATTCACACCGTAGATCAGGCCAGACAGCACGGAAAACAATTCCGCCAGGGCAAGAGCAATCGTCCACCCCAGGAAGAATCCTCGCAGAAAAGAGATCTTTCGCTTTATTATAACTGGCTGGAGGAAGACTCTTAAAAGAGGGGGAAAGCTATGTTGAACAATAAGCAAATTCGTTTCTGTCTAGATGCATTCGAGGAAATGTTTCCTGATGCAGAATGCGAACTTACCCATTCTAATCCTTTTGAGCTACTAGTGGCTGTAGTGTTATCGGCGCAGGCAACGGATGTCCTGGTAAATAAAGTAACGCCTCAATTATTTGAGAAATATAAACGCCCGGAGGACTATACAGCAGTTTCAACCGAAGAACTTGAACGAGACATCAAATCAATTGGATTATACCGAAGTAAAGCTAAAAATATAAAAAAACTTTCAGCGACTCTTTTAGAGGAATTTAATGGCGTAGTGCCTGAGACTAAAGCTGAACTTGAAAGTCTCGCAGGGGTTGGCCGCAAGACTGCAAATGTAGTGGCTTCAGTAGCATTTGGAGTCCCAGCCATTGCGGTTGATACCCACGTAGAGAGAGTTTCAAAACGACTGGGAATCTGCAGATGGAAAGATTCAGTACTTGAAGTAGAACGAACCTTGATGAGGAAAATTCCTGAAGAAGAGTGGAGTGTATCGCATCATCGGATGATTTTTTTCGGACGTTATCATTGTAAATCACAACGTCCTCAATGTCTCGAGTGTCCGTTATTGTCATTATGCAGAGAAGGCAAAAAGAGAATGAAAAAAGCTGAGGTGCAAGGTAAATAATAGCGAAATCATCATGACACTAAGAAAAAGAGCCGCAAAAGGAATGTCCTTTTGCGGCTCTTTTTATAAATCCTGAAACTAATCAGTATTAATTAAATTAAGCGGCGTTGTCTTTCTTCTTTTCCTGACTATCTTGAGTAGCAGGCTTTTTATCAGTGGATCCATCGTTACTGGACGGTTTTTTGTCTGAACTGCTGCCATTGTCATTGCCAGAGTCCGTGCCCGAGCCATCGGTTGAACTTCCCTCATCTGGAGGAGGGCTATTTTCATTTGTATTGCCCTGATCACTACTGGACCCGTTATCAGAATTATCGGATGGATTACCGTTAGTGGAGTCATCACTAGATGGATTGTCATTTTGGTTACCACCATCGTTATTACCTGACTGATCGCCATCACTATTTTCATTACCATTATCGCCAGGCTGATCATTATTGTTCCCGTCAGGATTGTTATCCGAATCTTTATTCTCATCCGGTTTCTCATCAGTTGCACCTGGTGTCTCTACAGCAGTTGATGAAGGATCACTGCTTTGTGCTGAATCGTCATCACTTACAGCTGTAACCGTGAATTCGTACTTGGATCCCGGTTCAACATTGGAAACATCCAAACTCTTATCCTTAGTTGTAGTTAAATCTCTGGATTCTTTTCCATCTACCGAAACAGAAACCTTAAAGGAAACTTTACTGGTGTCACCATAGTCCCATTTCACATTTATGGATTTAGATTCTTCACTATAACTTGCAGATAAGGATTGAACTGGATCTAGTTTCTGAAATTGTTCGGAAACTTTACTAGGCATATTATCCACATGGAACAATTCGGTTACGATTTGGCTGTCTGGCGTATATTTGCTAGGTAATTTAGCAGGCTGTGAGCCTTTTTCTACTCCTACCCATTTAACGGTATCTGGTTTAGAGAAGTCTTTCGTTTCTTTTCCAGAAGAAATCTGGCTCATAATTGACTTAAACAAATCTTGTGGTATCTTTTGTGATTCTGTAGGTAAGTTTGTCGTATTATTTTCTGGGTATCCGGTCCAAATTGAAATGGAATAATTAGTCGTATACCCATCAAACCAGGAATCTGGCGTAACATCTTCGCCACTGTTCGTCGTACCTGTTTTCCCTGCTACTGGCAGACCAGAGATGTTTGCTCTTGTACCCGTACCCTCTGACATAACAGTCTTAAGCATGGAAGTAATCATATATGCCGTATAGCTGTTCATTGCCGAATGAGGTTTTGGCTTGAAATTCGTAGTTTCCCCGTTACTTTCCACTTTACGAACAGTATAAGGCTTATTATATACTCCTTCATTGCCAAAGGCAGCGTATGCAGCTGACATTTGCATTGGGGTTACACTGGTGGAAGAACCGCCAATAGCATCAGACAGCTGAATTTTATCATTGGAAAATTTAATCCCTAATCCTTCAGCAAATTTCTGAGCTTTATCTAAGCCATTTTCATTCAACGTTTTAATCGCTGGTATATTAAGCGAACGGCTTAACGCGTATCTTGCGCTGACCCAGCCGTAATATTGTCCGTTGTAGTTTTCCGGCTGGTAGCCACTGATGTCGATAGGTTCGTCTTTAATTTGGTGATACGTGGACCATTTCTCATTTTGAATGGCCGGGCCGTATGCGGTCAGCGGCTTAAATGTGGAGCCTGGCTGTCTGCCTTTTAAGTCCGTGGCAAAATTATAGTCACCTTTTTTATAATTCCGACGGCCGCCGATAGCACGAACAGCACCTGTCTGAGTATCTGTGACGGCGATGGCAGACTGTAACTTATCGTCTGGCCAAGCTACTGTATTGTTACTGCTTAAAGCTTGTTGAACTGTTTCCTGAGCTTTAGGGTCCAGGGTGGTATAGATTTTCAAACCATCTTTATAGATATCCGCACCATCCATTTTTTCTTTTACTTCTTTTTCTACTTCATCAATAAATGCTTGATAAGGAGTATCTTTTTCTTCTTTTTGTTTTACAAGCATATCCTTAATTTTAGTTTTTCGTGCTTTATCTGCCTCTTCTTGAGTAATTTTATTATGCTGCACCATCAGGCTTAACACGGTATTCATACGATCTTTTGCTAAGTCAGGGTGCTGGAACGGATCATAGCCGGACGGACGCTGGGGAAGGCCGGCAAGCAGTGCCGCCTGTGGGAGCGTCAGTTTGCTTAAGTCTTCAACACCGAAGTAGGTCTTTGCAGCTTCAGCTACTCCGTAAGCTCTTGATCCGTAATAAATTTTATTTAAATACATTTCCAAAATACGTTCTTTTGAATAATCTTTGTCCAATTTAATGGCCAGGTACTGCTCCTGAACTTTTCTTTTTAAAGTTTTCTTATCTGTTAGAAACGTTTTCTTGACTACTTGCTGAGTAATCGTACTGGCACCTTCTGCTCCAAAACCGCCGGTTACGTTAGCCCAGATAGCTGCTAAAATTCTCCTGAAGTCAATCCCAATATGGCTGAAGAATCGAGAATCCTCGGTAGCCGTAACGGCATCAACGAGAACAGGAGGGAGATCGTCATAAGAAACCTTTGTTCTCCTTTCTGCTCCTGCAAGGTCAGTAATCAGCTTGTCATTCATGTCATATACCTTGGAAGAATAAGGAGTGGATAATTGCGATTCATCAAGCTTTGGAGCCGTTGAAATATAGTAAGTGAATAGTCCTCCAATTGCGATCACGAGTACTAGAGCGATCGTAAGCAGGGTCATAAATATTTTCTTGAATCTTGGCTTTTTCGTTCCTTTTTTAGAACTTTTCATTTGTTTTCTTCTCGCTGTACGAGACTGGCTATCATTTGCCATTTACATTTCCTCCAATTCAGAAATAGAGCTTATCCAAGACACTGACATAATCAACTCGTGCCTGGTAGTGAAAAGGGATTAAGTGACCTTCTTCACGTACATAAGCGTAAGGGATTGATTTTCGGCCGCCTTGGTACTGGGCATCCCAGAAAGAAAAAAGTTTCTGCCCTGGAAGGTAATAAACCTCTTCAAGCGGCGAAAATTTAATGATAATAAAGCACACTCCACCGTGACGATGAATGGCTTTCATATGATCAATCTGGTGCTGATGGACATTGCTTAAAGGAAAGGAAGTTTTACTAGTTGTTTCCTTCGCTTCAAAATCAACTGCCAGCCCTCGATAAACTCCATTAAAGTCGGTCGTAGATGCCTGTTTAAAATAAGCTTCCTTAATTACTGCTGCACTCCTGCTGGGATAATCAACATTGACGATTTGCACGGGAGTGGGCTTTTTGTGAACGACAGCTATATCTGCTGTTAAATAATATTCATTGGTTACGTTAATATCTTCTTCAAGCGACATGCCCCTGTTGCTGAAATTTGGCGATGCTTTCTTTTTAGCATGGACCTGCCCGCGGGCTGCCCGCTTCCCATTGGGGTAATTCACTTTCATTCCTCCCTATTGCCATGAGAGTATCATATCAAAAAAAGCTCTCCAAGGATAATATATCATCCCTTATATTAACGAAAATCAGGGTGCGAAAGTTTCAATTAATTATAGTATGTTTACCAATGAACAACAATATTTAATTCTATTATGGATACCAGTACTACCTAATTCATTCGTTACTAACAGATATTTCTGGGGGTAATTAAAAAAACCTGAAGCAAAGTCGAAATCTTCGCTTCAGGTTTCATTTAGTTAAGTGGCAGGACGATCTTCACCAGCTAATTTAGGATTATCGGTTTTTGCAGGGACTGGTTTTTTTGCTTTGGGTTGTTTCTTTTTAGGCATCATTTATTCTCCTTTTGTCGAAGCGGAATTTTTTTGACTTGTTTTGTTACTTTGCTTCTAGTCTTGTCAAGCTTGAAGGAGATATACATCAAACAACGAAAGAATAATTAACAACCTTGAGGAGGGGATCTTGATGTTGAAAAATCGAGTCGTCAAGCCCGAAGAATTTGAAGAACAGTTATTCCATTTGAAGGAGAAATTTCAATTATTAGAACGAAGACTTTCTTTGAAGGCAGATGAAATTGTCTTTACTATGGCCGTTTCCCACCGTAAAGAAATTGATGAATTAAAGGATGAGGTGTTTTATCTGCGTGATGAATTGAAAAAAGTGAAGAAGGATCAGCAGGAAGAATATTTAAAAAAAGCTGCCTTTCAAGCTAAACGAAGAAGTTTAGTTTAAATTTTGCTCTGAATAATTCTTCCGTGATAAGGTTAGGTAAAAAGGTGTGAGTAATTATGACTTTGAAGAACGAAACGTTAGCTGTCAAGCAAATGATTGATCGTTTGCATGAATTATATTTGACTACAGATGGTCCAGTGGATAAGAAGGACCTCGGTTTTTTTGAAAAAGTGAAAAAGGAAACAGCGCCACTGTTTGAATTAAATAATGGATGGGTGGAGCAAGCAGAAATATTTGTAAAGAATCGGGGAACTCGCGTTCATCCTAATCAAGTTAAATCCACTCATGAAAATATTGAAATGCTGATTCTCCACAGCTATTATTTGGATATTGAAAGGAAACGATATAAAGAATTATTTCAATCCTCTCATTATGTATTGGATATGATAATCGATGATTTAGATCGGGCTGGTGATTAAGTAATCAGCCCTTTCTTAGAGGGAACAATCCATTTATAAAGCGCTTTACAATTAAAGATATTTCTTTTATAATTGTCTTCCCAATCTAAGGGAGGTTAAGGAATGAATATAGATCAGTTAATTCAGCACGCTAAAGACATTAGAAAACGAGCTTACACGCCTTATTCAAAGTTCCCTGTGGGTGCGGCACTTCTCACGGAAGACGGTACATTATATACGGGTTGTAATATTGAGAATGCTGCCTATCCTGTGACGTGCTGTGCTGAACGTGTTGCAATTTTTAAAGCCATTTCTGATGGTCATACTCAGTTTAAAGTACTTGCAGTAGCTGCCGATACCAAACGACCGGTTCCTCCTTGTGGATCATGCAGACAGGTTATGAGTGAATTTTTCGAACCGGAAATGATGATTCATACTGCCAATTTAGAAGGAGAAACGAAGAGTTTAGCAATGGCTGAGCTTCTGCCATTTTCATTCTCTTCTTCTGATCTTCCTGAAGAAGAGCTCTGACTTCTACATATAAATCATATTTAAGAAGTGGCTGAGAAAGAATTTCATACAAAAGATTACCCGAACCAAAATATTGGTTCGGGTTTTCATAATCTAAAGGGACTCACATAATCACTTCATTGTTATAGATGGACTTGAATAGGACGGCGCTTTATTTATCTGTGATTACCCTTTTCCTCATTGCGAACGAGGTGTCGGGACGTTTCAAAAGGAGACTAGAACGATTGACTACACTTCCTGTATGTCAATCGTATCTCTCTTAATACTTATCTACTCTAAATAGAGAATCCGACTGTATTCACCGTCTTATGTACTAATTTCAATTTTCTATAAAAATGCCTCAGAAACTCCTTTGGGTTTGTTCTTGCACTCCTTAGTGGGAATTTAGCTCGATTGATGATATCGCCTAGTACATCCACTATTGTCCTTACATAGGCTGATAAGGAATAAAAAAAAGGAGTGGAAGTTTCTTATGCATCATATGAATGACTCATGCGGTTGTCGCAGAGACCCAATTATCTGTCCGGCACAGAATTGCGTCGTAGATAATGGCTTTGTAGAAAACCAGGACTATGTTCACCCGACTCATATCTTATTTCAAAATCATCATCAGTTAAATAATATCCATTGGTTCCCTTTTACAGCTTCCCAGGCTGACAACTATCAAGTTCAAGATTTTAATATGCCTCAAGGGCAAGAGCCTCCATTTAACTGGATGGGCAACATGCCTCAGGGAATGCAGCAAATGCCTGATGGAATGCAAATGCCTCAGGGAATGCAGCAAATGCCTCAGGGGATGCAGCAGATGCCACAAGGAATGCAAATGCCTCAGGGAATGCAGCAGATGCCGCAAGGAATGCAAATGCCTCAGGGAATGCAGCAGATGCCGCAGGGAATGCAAATGCCAGGGTCGGGGCAAGCTCCTCAAGGCCAAGGATCAATGATGATGGGGCCACAATTCTAATCGAACAGAAAGAGCCGCTCACCTAAAGAAGCGGCTCTTTTTTTCTGTGCAAAAGATTTGAAGTCATTTAGAATAGAGTGTGGAGAGTGATTTGAAAATGAAGACCATTGTCGTGACAGGTTATAAACCGATTGAAATGGGAATATTTAAATATAACGATCCGAAAATTGAATTTGTAAAAGCTGCGATTAAAAAAAGAGTAGCCGCAATGATTGAAGAAGGATTGGAATGGGTATTGATTTCTGGACAGATGGGAGTAGAATTATGGGCCGCCCAAGTCATAATGGATCTGAAAGAAGATTATTCCATTCAATTAGGGGTTATTCCACCGTTTGAAAATCAACAGGAACGCTGGCCGGAAGAGTGGCAGCAGGCCTATGAAGAAGTAACAATGATGGCCGATTTTTATCAGCCTGTCTATAATAAGGAGTATCAGGGGCCGTACCAATTTCAAGCTAAAGACCAATTTTTAGTTGAACATTCCCAAGGTTGTTTAGTATTATACGATGAAGATACCAAGGGCAGCCCGGATTTCTTTCTGAAGGCGGCAAAGAAATTCAGCAGTCGTTATTCGATCTTGTACATAACTCCACTGGATTTGGAGGAAACCGTAGAAGAGATGAGAATGCAGGACCCCGATTACTGGAGTGAATAAAGCTTTTCTATCGTTTTTTAAATGAAAAATTGACAATTCCGCCAGCATTTGAAAAAATAAAACTAATGTGGTGAACAGAGGTGATGAGATAATGAGTGAAAATAACTTAAATTTAACTGGAAAAGAAATTCTTGAAAAAGATTTTAAAACGTCTATGCGCGGATATAACCAAGAAGAAGTCGACGAGTATTTGGATTTGATTATTCAGGATTATGAAACTCTTACACAGGAAATGGAAAGACTGCAGCAGGAGAATGACCGCTTAAGAAAACAGCCGGCTCGAGATACAAATTCCCGCCCTAAACAGCCTGCTTCTTCAAATGGACAAGTTAATTATGACATTTTGAAGCGCGTATCCAATTTAGAAAAAGCCGTTTTCGGAAAGAAGTATGTGGAGTAAGCCAAATGTTTACAGTGACAAATGAATTCTATTTTGGTAGAATAAATGTCTGTGCTTGTAGCACAGATGAGGAATTAAATCTATTTTTGAATACTCGGGTAATCGCTGTATGACTAGATCATACAGAGGAAAGTCCATGCTCGCACAAACTGAGATGTTTGTAGTGTTCGTGCCTGACGAAATCATAAGTCAGGGTAGCAGATTGCTAACGGCAGGAAAAGTACCTACGTCCTTTCGAGGATAGGGTATTACTACTTTGAAAGTGCCACAGTGACGGAGCCAAAATAGAAATATTTTGGGTGGAACGAGGTAAACCCCGCGAGCGAGCAACCCAAATTAAGGTAGGGGCACTCTTTAATGGGAATTCAACCAGATTAGAGGTCGTTTTTACGGCAGATAGATGATTACCACCGGAGTACGAGGTTGACCGCCGTTTGCAGTACAATGGAACAGAACATGGCTTACAGAGTATTCAAAGGTCTATTTACAAACTCAACACCCTTCTGAAAAGCCAGCTGCTTTTTAGAAGGGTTTTTTCTTTGATACATAAGGAGGGTTCATACAGTGACTAATAAAGTAACGCTCATTGCTACTGCAGCCATGGGATTAGAAGCTATCGTTGGCAAAGAAGTACGAGCATTAGGATATGAAGATGTTCAGGTTGAAAATGGAAGAGTCGTCTTTAAAGCAGAGCCATCGGCCATTCCCCGGGCCAATTTATGGCTGAGAACAGCGGATCGAGTAAAACTTCTGGTTGGTAAGTTTAAAGCGTACAGCTTTGATGAATTATTCGAAAAGACGAAGGAGCTGCCGTGGGAGCAGTTTATTACAGAAGAGGGAGAATTCCCAGTAGTAGGAAAATCAGTTAAATCGAAATTATACAGTGTTCCTGATTGCCAATCTATTGTGAAAAAGGCGATTGTTGAACGGTTAAAGAAAAAGTATGGGATAGCGTCCTGGTTAAAAGAAACGGGAGCGTTTTATCGAGTAGAAATCGCTCTACACAAAGATGAAGCGCTCTTAACCATAGATACATCTGGCAGCGGACTTCATAAAAGAGGATATCGTGTAGGACAGGGGGAAGCCCCTTTGAAAGAAACTTTAGCTGCAGCACTAGTTCAAACGACAAACTGGCACCCGGATCATCCATTTGTTGACCCACTCTGTGGTTCTGGAACCATCGCCATTGAAGCAGCTTTGATTGGTCAGAACATTGCCCCTGGGTTCAACCGCTCTTTTGCTTCAGAGGAATGGAGCTTTATTCAGCAAACAGACTGGGATCAAGCATTCCAGGAAGCAGAGGATTTAGCGAACTACGATCAGCCGTTGACCATTACTGGTTCCGATTTAAATCCTGAACTCATTAAAATTGCCAAGCAAAATGCAATCGAAGCTGGGCTCGGAGAATTAGTGACTTGGAAACAAATGCAGATGACAGACTTTAAACCGAAACAGGACAATGGGTACCTCGTCTCCAACCCTCCTTACGGCGAAAGGATGGGAGATCGGGAAGAAGTGGAACAGCTGTATCGTGACCTCGGTTCCATTATGAGAGACTATCCGTCATGGAGTGTGTATATACTAACTTCCTATGAGAAGTTTGAAGAGGTATACGGGAAGAAAGCAACGAAAAAGCGTAAACTGTTTAATGGTTTTATTAAAACAGACTATTATCAGTATTTCGGGAAGCATCTGAAAGAGTAAGAATTTCCATGGGAATAAATATAGTTAATGCCCAGCAAGGCTTTACTTATGGAGGGTGTAGGATCCAAAATAGTATGATTGGTACAGGCTTAGAGGATATGAATATCTGGTTTTAAATCCTTTAATATTTCGTTCGGGATGGCTCTTTGGAGCTATCCTTTTTTTTTATTCATGAAAGGAGAAGTTTTATTTTAATAAATTTGATATCACATAGGATAAATAGCAAAAAAACAGGAGATTATAACTAAATGTTGCTTAATCATTTTAAGGATAGGTGAAAAACATATGCCAAGGATCAATCAGGAACCCGCAGCTTTTAAAACCACGAATCAAAATGATCGTAAACGTATGCAGGGAAGGATAGGAGGACTGAGAAGAATAGATCATGAGCGTCCTGAGTCTGGGAGTAAAGTTGCGCTTATTGGATGGAGCCTGCCTTCCATTGAAGCTATACAGCAAATTGAAAAACCTTATCTAGTTGTAAGTCATAAAGAGTTTCAGTCTTATGCAGAACAGCATAATATTCCATTCTTGGCCTGGGATTTTGGCAAACCCTCTCAATATCAAGAGGTTTTTGAACGGTCGAAGGATTTGTTCAATCTATTAATGAAACTTGATGTCGGCCATACCATTCCTATTTTTGAAGAGACCGTTGAATGGTCCGGTGCCCTCAATGCCCGCTTTAGGAAGGACTCCAGGGTGTTTGATCATTCTATTCTGTTTAGAGATAAAGCTATGATGAAGCGAAGAGCTCACTTAGGGGGACTTAAGGTAGGTTTATTTGAAGAAGTAAAGAATATGGAAGACGTTCGTCTTTTTTTCAATCGAGTTAATCATTCTTTACTGAAAACAAACAGCCAAGATGCAGACCCCATTCATTTTAAAGCTTTGAATAAAGCAGGGGCAGCAGGCCACCGTATGATTTTTTCAGAAAGGGAGATTGAGGAAAAGCTGACAGATGAAAACTTTCCCGGACTTGTAGAAAGTCATTTGTCTGGAATTGAACTTTCCTGTGAAGTCTTCATTTTTAAAGGACAAGTCAAATTTCTTAATCTGACGGAATATGTGCTGCTCGGTTATTCGAGCATGGTTCCACCTTCAGCAGAGATCGAAAAATATCGCCCCCTTATTCATAGAGAAGTTGAAAAATTGATCGATGCCTTTGATATTCAATATGGAATGATACATCCAGAATTTTTTATTACCGATCAAGATGAAATATTCTTTGGAGAAGTAGCTTATCGGATTCCAGGAGGACACATTTTTGAACTTATTCAAAAGGTTTATGGTTTCAACCCGTTTAGGGCCCATCTTCTCTGCTGTGATCCGCATACTACAGAAGATGAACTGGAACAATATGTGCCAAAAGAATCGCAAGCAGACGGCCATGCGGGAAGCTTTTTAGTTTACCCTGGAAAAAAAAGTGTCAGCCGTGTCCAAATCCCTTCTAATTTAGAAGAACATCCAAACTTTGATAAACACACTCTTTATAAACCGACCATTACGAAAGTTCAGGATTCAGGAGAAGGTTATGGAAACCATTGGGGTACCATCTTCCTCCACGGAGAAGACAGTAAGGAAGTATCAAAATTACTAACCGATTACGTCGATTATGATTTTTATATTTAGGAGGAACGATTGCCCGTGACATTGAATGTGGATACAACCAAGACAGAAACTTTCAAACAAGAACTGGAAACAATGGAGTCTGCTTATTCTTTTGCGAAATCTATGTATCAGAGTAACGTTTTGCAAGCTGCAGCTAACTTGATGGATGAGGAAGATGGAATGTCTGTTTTATATCAGTTGGCTGACCGGTATGAACAAGCTGGGATTTTCCAAGATGGTCCATGGGCAGATCCTTCAAAGCTTCAGCCTTATCTTGTGAAAGGTTCCCTCCAAGCAGGCGGAATGACCTCAATTACTGAAATGCTCAGTGAATTGAGAATGGTTGCTATTGCCAAGGGGAGGTACAAACGTGATGGAGTTTCAGAGGAACAGGCTCAATCTTTTTTACACGAAGTGATGGCTTTAAATGTTGATATTTTATTTCCTGAAGAAACGGAAGCTGCCCGCCTTGAAGATAAAGGCAAAGATAAAGATCGAATGGAGCGTTTGTTTCAATTTTTAGCAGATAAATTATCTTTAGCCTCCATTTCAGGGGAGCTTGTGAAAGAAATTAATGGATTAATTGCCCAGCGGCCAATTATGGTGAACCGCACGGTGAAGATGATTACGCATGCGGAGCAATTGTTAGAAAAAGATATTGGAAAGTCCGATAGACAGGCGATCGAGTCATATTTGGACGCTATTAAAGGCAAGACAAAAAAAAGTCGTAACTGTGACGTTATCAAATACCGAAATAAACTTAAAAAGATGAAAGCAGAAGAAATTAAAGAAGAAGCCCAATCCTTTGCCCATACCATGGATGATACGGGACTGGTCGCATCTAATCATGTCGTATTGATTCGATATATTAATAAGCAACATCCTCAGTTGCTTTCAGATGCACTAGCATTATCGAAGAAAGGAAAAGCGAATTTAGAAGAGAACTTGGAATTTGTTCAGAAACTCATCAAGATGGGGATTCACATTCCCTTACGACAGTCTGTCTACGGTCTAGCTAATATGTTAGACAGGGGGGTATTATCTTCAGCACCTGTTATTCCGGGGATTCGAAGGATTATGGACTTGGACCTTCAACCAGATATTCGAAAAATATTGTTAAATTCTATCAATGGAAATGAAGGAATAACAGCTAACAATATCTTGGCAGCAGGGACCATTAGTGTTCTTGGTCAGCCACTTGGAATTGGACAGGGGATGAATCCCACATGTCAGACAGCCCGGGGAATCAGTTTATGGTCGCTTCATGCTCCAGGGCATCTATTAGATTTGATAGCAAGAGCTGCCAGAGATGGTGATATTGATGTGATGCTGGACGGTCAGAACATTCATTCTAAGGATTTGCGCCAGGGATTAGTAGATGACTTACACGAAGAACTAGATCCTGTTTCATTAGTTCTCGTACCTCATTTAGACCGTATTTATTCTGAACTTGTTCGCCGTACGAAATTTCGGGGAGATGATGTACACAAGTGGGTGAATCCAGCTTTTTATGGGAACTGGATTCCAAAGGGATTCTGCAGTGTGATTGATCCATTAACAGGTTCTGTAGCTGACTACCCGGGGTTCGTCCGATTATTTTATGGAACCCACCATCCTGAATATAACGAAGGATATGAACTCATCTATCCTAATCCTGTAGGTATATTTATCACCAACTCATTCGGAAACTTTTTAGGATTACATGCGGTTTCCATCCAGCGTATAGCTAAAGATCATAAAGGAAACATTCGTGTCTATTTTTATAATCCAAATAACGACAGCTCACAAGACTGGGGGCAGGGCATTCAACCGAGTGTAACAGGGTTTAATGAATTTCCTGGCGAGTCTTCATTACCTTTTCATCAATTCGTGTCTCGTTTATATGCTTTTCATTACAACCAATATGAACAAGGGGATGCCTACGCTGTAGACGATCAAATTGTTAACAAAGTAGAGAAGTTAGCCCAAGAAAGCTGGGGGGATCAATACACCTGGGTACAATTGTAAGCAAAACAAACCACGCTTAGCACCAGAATGAGTGTGGTTTGTTTTATTACTTCAATACAAAACGCAACTTTATCTTATGTTACCTACTGTTGTATTTCATAACTGAAAATAAAGTAGTAAAATGATCGATGGAGTATAGTAGAGACACAGATTCACTCTTCACTTATCGATCCTCTCTTTAAATTCGTTTCTTTCTATGTTCAACTAGATTTCAAAGGAAATGATATACTTAATGGTGAGCATCTGAAAAGTGAATATAAGAACTGATTACTTTCATAAAAGGAGAGCGATTATGGAAAAGACAATGGAGCAAAAATTTATGGATCTGCTTAAGGAACAGTCTTCCTATAGCGAAGCGATCGGTTTAATGGCCTGGGATATGAGAACCAAAGCACCAAAGAAAGGGATGGACAACCGTTCGGAAGTGTTAGGAGTCCTCTCTCAGAAGGTGCACGAACTTCAAACCTCATCTGAGATGAAACATTACATAGAATCATTAAAAGGCAATACAAAAGACCCCATTATTACAAAAGCCGTTGCAGAGGCAGAAGAAGAATACGAGCGGACAGCAAAGATTCCTACAGATGAATATCGTGCCTATGTGACTTTGCAGTCGAAGGCAGAAGCAATGTGGGGAGAAGCGAAAGCGAACAATGATTTCGAAAGTTTCCGTCCATATTTAGAAGAACTAGTAGAGTATAATAAGAAATTTGCTAAGTACTGGGGATATGAAGGAAATATCTACGATGCTCTTCTTCATAATTACGAGCCAGGTGTAACGGTAGCCAAACTAGATGAAGTCTTTCCGAAAGTTAGGAAAGCACTCACCGGTCTATTAGAAAAAATTAAAAATGCCCCTGTCCAGCCGGATCCGACCATCCTGCAAGGACATTTTCCTAAAGAACAACAGGAAAAGTTCAGTGAAGAAATATTAAAAAGGATGGGATATGATTTTGATGCCGGCCGTCTGGACGAAACCGTACATCCTTTTGCAATAGGCTTAAATAAGAATGATGTCCGTGTCACCACCAAATACGATGAAGCTGATTTTAGAACGGCTGTTTTTGGAACCATACATGAAGGCGGTCATGCCCTTTATGAACAGAACATTTCTGAAAACCTGGCTTTTACACCCCTTGCTACAGGGACGTCCATGGGGATCCATGAATCTCAGTCGCTGTTTTGGGAGAACTTTGTATCTAGAAGCGAATCGTTTTGGGAAAATCACTATGATTTATTTAAATCCCATGCTCCTGAGCGATTTAGTAAACTTCCTCTTGATGAATTTTACAGAGCAGTTAATGAAGTTAAGCCTTCTTTTATTCGAATTGAAGCGGATGAATTAACGTATTGTCTGCATATCATGGTTCGTTACGAATTGGAAAAGGCTTTAATTAATAGTGAAATAGAAGTGAAAGATCTTCCTGCTTTATGGAATCAGAAGATGGAAGACTATTTTGGTATTAAGCCGGAAAACGATGCGGAAGGGGTCCTGCAGGATATTCATTGGGCGGGGGGAGATTTTGGCTACTTTCCTTCTTATGCTCTCGGTTATATGTATGCAGCTCAATTTGCGAATCGCTTAAATGAAGAAATTTCTATGGAAGAAGTCATTAAAGCAGGAGATTTCAAACAAATACAACAATGGCTTACCCAAAACATTCACCAATTTGGTAAAATGAAAAAACCATTAGAAATTTTAACTGATGTTACAGGGGAAGAATTGAATTCCCAATATTTAATTGACTATCTTACCGAAAAATATCAAAAGATCTATCAATTTTAGAAGGTTAAAAACCACAGCTTATCTAGCTGTGGTTTTTTTGAACCGATTCATTTAATTGACAAAGCCATTCATCTGCTTTAATATCATAAAAGCGATAAAACACATCAAATTACTATGTATTAAGGAGCGTGACTTTATGAAACGCCTGTTAAGTTTAGTTGTATTACTGATTATTGCTATCTTTTTATCTGCATGCGGAGATGATTCTTCCAGCCAAAATGACGGAAGCAGTGATTCATCAAGCTCAGACAATAGTGAGCAGAGCACATTAGCAAAAGTGAAAGACAGCGGGAAGCTGTTAATTGGAACAGAGGGAACTTACCGTCCTTATACCTACCATGATGAATCTGGTGATTTGACGGGGTTTGATGTTGAAATTGCTCGTGAAGTAGCAGATCGCATCGGGGTTAAGCCGGTTTTTAAAGAAACAAAATGGGATTCAATGTTTGCCGGTTTGAACGCAAAAAGATTTGACATGGTGGCAAATGAAGTGGGGATTACGAAAGACAGAAAGAAAAAATATGCTTTCTCTGATTCGTATATTCAATCTTCTGCCGTCGTAGTCACCAACAAAGACAATTCTTCCATTAAAGATTTCTCAGATCTTAAAGGAGTAAAAACTGCTCAGTCCTTGACTAGTAACTATGCAGATATTGCGAGGGAGAATGGTGCTGATATTACGGAAGTGGATGGCTTTAATTCGGCCATGCAGCTGCTTGCTTCCGGCCGCATCGAAGCTACAGTTAATGATCGGCTATCTGTATTAGATTACAAAAAGCAGCGTCCTGATGCACCTGTAAAAATTGCGGCTCGTAAGGATGAAGCTTCTGAAAGCGGACTCTTGTTCCGGCAGGGAAATGAAGAACTTGTCCAGGCAGCTAACAAAGCCTTAAAGGACATGAAAGATGACGGCACTTATTTAAAAATAGCTAAAAAATGGTTTGGTGAAGATGTATCTAAGTAATATATTAACCAATAGTGATATGCAGGAGAGGTATCTCGATATTTTGGTCCATTCGTTTCTGCCTTTGCTGAAAGGGGCACTGTATTATACAATTCCATTAACACTTGTGACCTTTATTATTGGATTAATTCTTGCTGTGATCACTGCCTTGATGCGGTTATCCGGGGTGAAAATTTTAAAGGGACTTGCACGATTTTACGTTTCTATTATTAGAGGGACACCATTGCTCGTTCAATTATTTATAATTTTCTATGGATTGCCGTCCGTTGGCGTAACGATTAACCCTGTCATCTCAGCTGGGATTGGTTTTTCATTAAATATGGGTGCATATAATTCTGAAATTATTCGCGCGGCAATATTATCGATCCCAAAAGGGCAGTGGGAAGCAGGTCAATCCATTGGGATGACACAACTTCAAGCCCTAAGGCGGGTAATCCTGCCTCAGGCTTCAAGAGTTTCTATCCCGCCACTCGCAAATTCATTTATCGGATTGATTAAAGATACATCACTTGCTTCAACCATAACCTTTACTGAAATGTTTAGAAAATCACAGGAAATTGCTGCTCAGAATTATGAGTTTCTGCTCGTCTACTCAGAAGCAGCGGTCATATACTGGGTGATCTGTATTGCTTTATCCTTCTTGCAAGGTAAAGTTGAAGCAAGACTTGATCAATTCGTGGCATAGGAAGTGGTGAACCAATGATACATGTAACTAATCTTCATAAACGATTCGGAGATTTAGAAGTGCTAAAAGGAATAGATCTAGCTGTAAATAAGGGAGAGGTAGTCGTGGTTATCGGCCCTTCAGGGTCAGGGAAAACTACACTGCTTCGTACCTTAAATTTATTAGAAGAGCCCGAAGAAGGAGAAATTACGATTGGCAATCAATCGATTAGTTTTGACGAGAAACTGACAAAGAAGAAAAAAGTTCAGTTTAGAAAACAAACGGGGATGGTGTTTCAAAGTCATAACCTCTTTCCGCATTTAACGGCATTGGAAAATGTGATGGAAGGACCTGTAACCGTTCAAAAAATCCCAAAAGATAAAGCCAAGAAACAAGCCACTACGATTCTGGAGAAAGTCGGTTTGGGAAATAAATTGGATGTTTATCCTCATCAGTTATCCGGAGGACAGCAGCAGCGGGTAGGAATTGCTCGAGCGCTTGCGACAGGGGTAGAAGTGATGCTTTTTGATGAGCCTACCTCAGCACTCGATCCTGAACTTGTAGGGGATGTGCTGGATGTTATGAAAGAACTGGCGGATGAGGGGATGACCATGGTCGTTGTTACTCATGAGATGTCATTTGCACAAGAAGCTGCAGATAAAGTCATCTTTATGGATGAAGGGACAATCATTGAACAAGGTACTCCAGACCAAGTTTTTACTTTCACTAAGATGGAACGAACCAATCAATTTCTTAACCGCCTGAGGTAAAACTTAATAAAAATGATTTATCTACTAGAAACCCGAACTTTGTTTTTTTACATTGGTTCGGGTTTTTTTGTATTTTATAAGGTGCTGGTTTTCTATGAACTTGCCCTGTTTTCCGTTTCCCTTCTTGTTTAACCATATAAACGAAAGAGGAAATAAGTTCTGGTTCAGACGCTACTTCATGAGCCATACGATTAGCTCGAGCATACACCGGGAGAGATCGAGTAGCGGTTTGTGGTTATCATGGATGGCACGATTGGTATATAGGATCAACCACCCGCGATTTAGGCATACCTGATTCCACTAAACAACTAACCCATACGTTTACCTACAATAACCTTGACTCTTTAGAGAACCTTTTTAGAAAATACCCCAATCAAATACCGGCAGTAATCCTAGAGCCTATGAAATATAGAATTCCCCAAGGACGGATTTCTGAAAAAATTGAAAAAACTAGTCCATGATCATGGCGCTTTACTTGTTTCTGATGAAACCATTACGGGATTCCGTTTTGCTAAAGGCGGTGCTCAGGAATATTTTAATGTCATCCCTGATTTGACTACATTCGGTAAGGGGATGGCAAACGGCTACCCTATATCTGTCATAACTGGCCGTACAGATATTATGCAGCTCAGTGAAGAGGCCTTTCTTTCCTTTACTTTTGGGGGAGAGACTTTATCATTGGCGGCTACTTTAGCCACTCTAGACAAAATTACAAAAGAACCCGTCATTGATAGAATTAAAGAGTCAGGAAAGAAAATCATGAGTGAAACGGAACGGATTATAACTGAACATTCCTTAGAGGATTTATTTGAAATAAAAGGTCATCCTTCATGGAGCTTTTTGGTTATAAAGAGTTTTAACAAATACTCTACCTGGGAAATTAAAACTCTTTTTCTTCAGGAAATGTTTAAAAGAGGAATATTAACTGTAGGGACACATAATGTAAGTTATTCACACACGGATCAAGACATAAAGAAGCTGATTGATGCCTATGAAGAAGTGCTGCCTTTAATAAAAGCTGCGATACTCAATAGTAAATTGGACCAATTATTAACCTGCAAGCCTTTACAGCCCTTATTTAGAGTAAGATAAAGCTAAAGAATGAGGGGGTGACGGAGTTCAATTATCCCTTCCTTAAATGGATATCTTCTACATTTGCAAAATCTCAGGGAAATGATTGGGATGGGCTCATATACATTTCATAAACAAGAGTAGGCGTTTTTCAGCCTATTCTTGTTTAACTATTCCTTAAATTGGATACATAACTGTATCAAAGAACAGAGGAGGAACAGATCGTATGAAATCTTTTGAGGATGCACTTAAACATCGTGTTGGACTTGGTACGGCACCATTAGGAAATATGTTCCGCGAGGTTCCGGAAGAGGAGGCACAAACTACAATTCAAACAGCTTGGGATCAAGGAGTACGTTATTTTGATACGGCACCTTTTTACGGAGCCGGTCTAGCTGAAATGCGATTGGGTAAAGCCCTTTCCGGCTATAACCGCGACGACTATTTGCTAAGTACCAAAGTAGGACGATATGTACTGGATGAAGAGGAAAATAAAGAAGGTTTATTTCAATATGCCAGAAATAATAAAGTTATCACCGATTATTCGGAAGATGCTACGAAGAGGTCAATTGAACAAAGCCTCGAACGGTTGAAAACAGATCGCCTGGACTTCGTATTTGTCCATGATGTCTCCCCGGATTTTCATGGTGATGAGTGGCTCGGTAAATTTGAAGAGGCAAGAAAAGGTGCTTTCCGCGTATTAACACGAATGCGCGAAGAAGGGGTAATTCAATCGTGGGGTCTCGGCGTAAACACGACTGAACCGATCGAACTTGCAATGGAACTGGAAGAAACAAAGCCGGATCTATGTTTATCAGCAACACAATACACCCTGCTACAGCATGAGCAGGCCTTACAACGCATGATGAAGAAGGCGGAAGAGAATCATGTAGGCATTGTCGTAGGAGGACCGTATAACTCAGGTGTACTCTTAGGCGGAGAACATTATAATTATGAAAAAGCACCTGAAAAAATTATTAAACAGGTCAATCAATTAAACGAAATCGGCCAGAAATACAATGTCCCATTAAAAGCAGCAGCCTTACAATTCTCGACTTCTCACCCTGCTGTAAAGTCAGTTATCCCTGGATCCACACGGCCGGATCGCATCAAAGAAGACATAGAGATGATCCAGCGGGATATCCCGAATGACTTTTGGGAAGAGTTAGCGGCCAAGGGTTTCATCTCTTCAGAGGCACCATTGCCTGTGAAGAAATAAAAGCTCAGACACCCAGTTACTCTTTCAGCCTGCCCGGTAATTTTTCGGCAGGCTGATTTTTTTGTTTTCTTATTTGTATCTAGAAGTTCTCCTCATTTGTATACCTCACTTTTTTAGAAAGTCTTTGGTGCAGTTGTCACATGGCCATTTTTTGCGGGTCTTTGATTTTAGTATATTAGATGGTTTCTCAGCTTTAGATGAGGCAGAAAAATTTTGCGGTTTGGTTACTTATATAATTTGCGGTGATGAATGTGAAATTATTTCTTTAGACACCATTTGTCCCAGTTGGGGAAATCTGGATTTTTATGATCTATACATAAGTTCTTCCTTAAGAGGTATGAGAATGAATTGTAGTTTCTTTTAAAAAAGGTATATATAACCGTCTATTAAAGACAATTTGTCATCAGTTTCACGGTTTTGACGCTCAAAAATATTTCTGCTATGATTAGCCCCGTTATCTATCAGCTTTGTCCGGTTTGTCATGATTAGAGATAATTATACTCTATCTAGTGAACGATATTTTCATATTTTCCGGCAGGACTTATCTATACACTTGGAGTTATTTTGCGAAATAGATGGGAGGCTGTATGTTGAGTGTCATTACGAATATTTTAAAAAAATGGACAACCAAACAAGTGGTTATCTACCTGCTCATCGGGCTGTGTTTTGCAGTCTCGTTGGTATTTGTTAATCATAATGCTTCATTTTACAATCGGACGATCGCCAAGGTTGTCAGCATCCACCAGCAAGATGCAAAACAGGTAACGGATGTTCACAACAACAAAGATCAACTGTTTACACAAAATATTACCGCTGAAATACTTAATGGAAAAGAAATAGAGAAAAAGATTGTTTTAACTAATACGTATTCTGCATCTGGTGCTTATGATCAAGCTTACCATGTAGGAAATGAATTGTTTGTTGCGATTGATAAAGGCGCCAAAGAAGGTAAATTAACTGGATCGATTAAGAATGCAAAGCGTGACAAGTATGTACTGCTTGTGGGGTGGGTTTTTATTCTCACTTTACTTATCGTAGGAAAAAAACGCGGTTTCTTCTCTTTGATAAGTTTGTCAGTAAATGCTGCACTTATGTCTTACGCATTGGATCTTTATATTAATCATGCAAATGTGAGCTTGTTATGGATATGCAGTTTATTAGTTCTTTTGTTTACGGTTATTTCATTGTTACTCCTCAACGGATTCAATGAAATGACCTTTGCAGCTATTACAGCAACGCTGCTTGGGATATTCCTGTCGCTGCTTATTACCTATCTGGCAATCAAGTTTACCGGAGGAAGCGGTCTTCGATATGAGGAGATGCAATTTCTAACCAGGCCGTATGAAGTCGTATTTATGGCAGGGCTGTTTGTGGGATCTTTAGGGGCAGTGATGGACGTGTCTATTACCATAGCGTCTTCAGTCTTCGGATTGTTTGAAAAGAACCATTACATTAGTGTAAATGCTCTTAAAAAATCCGGAATGGAAATAGGCAAAGACGTAATGGGAACGTTGACCAATATTTTATTTTTTGTTTATGCAAGTGGATCCATACCCGCAATGATTCTGTATCTGAAGAATTCATCTTCTCTCGGGTTTACGCTTTCTATGAACCTTTCGCTGGAAGTGGCTCGAGCTTTAGCAGGGGGTATTGGAATTGTGTTAACAATTCCAATAGCGGTTTACAGCTCAATATTTTTCATTAGACGGAAGAGGAAAAAAATATGAATGTATTAATGATCTTGTCGGTTATTTTATTTATTCTTATGGTTCTAATTGGTGGAAACAAAGGAGTACTATCGTTTATTTCTCTGTTTTTTAATTTTGGCATACTTATGATTACGGTCATTTTAATGCTGGACCATGATAAGAATCCGATCATTCTAACTATGATTGCATGCACGGTGATTAGCTGTATTAATCTGTTTTTTATCAACGAAATCAACAGAAAAACGATAACAGCATTCATCTCTACTCTGATTACCATAGTGATTCTATTGTTGTTTATTGATCTTGTGACTAGAGTAACGAGGATTCAAGGGTTTAGTGAAGAGCAGTCAGAGGAACTTGCGCCATACTCACTTTACATTGGTGTTAATTTTGTCAAAATCGGCGCATCCGTGATTATTATGAGCACAATTGGTGCCATCACGGAAGTAGCTATTTCCATTACATCTTCTATGAGTGAAACCTTTCATCATCATCCATCCATTAACAGGAAGAATTTATTCTTATCTGGAATGAGAATTGGCAAAGATATATTGGGCACGGATACCAATACGTTATTTTTTGCCTTTTTTGGCGGCTATATGGCACTACTTATATGGTTTAAAGACTTAGATTATTCGATTGGAGAAATTGTGAATTCTAAAATATTCAGCAGTGAAATGATCACTATTTTTTCGGCTGGTATAGGTATTGCTCTGATAATTCCAATCACTTCATGGATTCATGCATTTGTTTCGTTAAAATTTCCAAATAAAAGCGGCGAAGCGATTGAAGAAGAGTAATGAAATGTAAATGATTCAATTAGATGTACAACAGCACCTTTTCCGCTGCTTAATCTACTGTATCGGTAAAAACAGGCTCTCACATAGTGCCTGTTTTTATTTTGTCTAGCAAATAAAATCTTAAAGAGCATTTTATCAACCGACAGAAGAACAGGGAGGATTCATTCGATTCTTTCACAAGGGCAGAAATCTTCTCCACTGTAAACGAGTGTAAGTCCTGGGACAACAGTAAAAAAATGTTTGTTCGAGTAAAGAAGACGTCTGTAAAAGTTAAAAATATGTTACGATCAAAGAGAAATGCAGAATAATTAAATGGTGTCTAAAAAACGCATTCTTGAAGGTTATATTATGTTGGCATGATAAGTGTTTCATTCTGCCTTTTTCTTTAACATTTATTGATTCTGAAAGGAGATACATAATTTTGAACACAAAATACTTAGATTTACTTGCCCAGGAATATAATAGTGAAGAAAAAGTTGTTACTGAAATTATCAATCTTAAAGCTATTCTAAATCTGCCAAAAGGAACAGAACACTTTGTCAGTGATTTACATGGGGAGTATCAAGCCTTTCAACATGTGTTAAGAAATGGATCGGGTAAAGTTAAGGAGAAAATATCGGATCTGTTTAAAGATGTTTTAACCGAAAAAGAAATCGATGAATTTGCCACCCTGGTCTACTATCCAGAAGAGAAAATTAAAATGATGAAGAATTCCTTTGATAGTGATCAGGAATTAACCGAGTGGTACAGTCAGCTAATTAAGCGAATGATTAAACTTATTTCTTACGCTTCATCGAAATATACACGTTCAAAACTGCGAAAAGCCTTACCTGACCAATTTGAGTATGTGGTAGAAGAGCTCCTCTATAAGACGGAGGATTTTATTAATAAGGAACTATACTATTCCAAAATACTTCAGCAGATTATCTCCCTTGGTCAAGCCGATAAACTTATCATAGGTCTCGCTTACACTACTCAGAGATTGGTAGTTGATCACCTGCATGTGGTAGGAGATATTTATGATCGGGGACCTGAGCCTGATGAAATTATGGAAACGCTCATCAATTATCACTCGGTTGACGTTCAATGGGGCAATCATGATGCCCTTTGGATCGGTGCTTTTGCAGGTTCTAAGGTTTGTCTCGCAAATATTATTCGTATTTGTGCCCGCTACAACAATTTGGAAATCATTGAAGATGTATATGGAATAAACTTAAGACCCCTTCTCAATCTGGCAGAGAAATACTATGAGGATAATTCTGCATTCAGACCCAAGGTAGATTCAGACGAGAAACAAACAAATCTTGAAAAATCACAAATTACTAAAATACACCAGGCCATTGCCATGATTCAGTTCAAATTAGAAAGCCCGATTATAAAGAGGCGTTCTTACTTTAATATGTCGGATCGTTTATTGTTAGAGAAGATTGATTTTGAAACAAATGAAATTACTATTCACGGCACGAAATATCCATTAGAAGATACTTGTTTTAGCACGATCAATCCTGAATCTCCCGCTCAACTCTTAGAGGAAGAAGAGCAAGTAATGGACAAGCTGCTATTTTCCGTTCAGCATTCTGAAAAATTATCCAGACATATGAACTTTCTAATGAAGAAAGGCAGTCTGTATTTGAAATATAATGGGAACCTGTTAATCCACGGCTGTATTCCTTTAGATCAAGAAGGAAATATGGAAAAAATGAGAATTGACAACCGTACCTATGCAGGACGCGACTTACTGGATATTTTCGAATATTATTTACGATATGCTTTTGCTCATCCTGAAGAGACTGATGACCTGGCAACCGATATGGTTTGGTACTTATGGACAGGAGAATACTCTTCGCTGTTTGGTAAACGAGAAATGACGACGTTTGAAAGATATTTCATAAAAGACAAACAAGTCCATAAAGAGAAGAAAAATCCTTACTATCATTTGCGGGAACAGGAGGAAATCTGCAGTAAGATCTTAACTGACTTTGATCTGAATCCAGATCAAGGACACATTATCAATGGGCACACTCCGGTGAAAGAAATTGATGGAGAAAATCCGATTAAAGCGAATGGGAAGATGATCGTCATTGACGGAGGTTTTTCAAAAGCATATCAATCTACTACAGGGATTGCCGGATATACGTTATTATACAATTCTTATGGTATGCAGCTCGTCGCTCATAAACAATTCCATTCCAAAAAAGATGTTCTAATGAATGGGACTGACGTTTTATCAGTAAAACGTTTGGTAGATGAAGAATTAGAGAGAAAAAAGGTTCTGGAAACGAACGTGGGAGAAGAATTGCTCCAGGAAGTCTATATATTAAATAATTTATTGGAATATCGGTATATGAAATAAGGTTTTTATAGATTAAATTTCCCAGAGGGTAAAAGATTTCAATGATCAAGGCGCCATTCTTGAAATAGAATGGCGCCTTTTACATGTATCAGGATTAATCAGATTCTTGTTAATCCTTACCAAATCTTTTCTTAATCGGAATGTAGATGTCCATCTGTTTATTTAAGTGTCCATAACATCTTTGGTCGTACAGCTCGAAATCCATGGTACCCCTATGTTCATAATTTGACTTTGGAAACCATTCGGTAAAGATGTAATTCCATGTAGACTGAATGGTTGAGGGAAAAGACTCATTATCTGCTTGGGGAGTAGTGAACACAACGTATTCTAATTCTGGGAAACTTCTGTGCACCAACCCTTCAGGAGCGTACGTCTCTTCCTTTACTTCCATCCCAATGATATAAACAAATTCACCTGTTTCTGGAAAGAAATCGGTACAGATACCAAGTTCCACATTATTATTCAAAGGGTGCGGTATATTGGTACCCAACCGATTCTGGATATACTGCTGCCAAAAATGAGGGATATCATTATTATTCTGTCCATTCAGATTCTTCGTTTTTAATTCATAACCAATGATATGAAAAGCGGGTTTCGTCACGTATTTTGGTTCCATCTTTTGACCTCCTGATAAGTGTATTGTATTAAGGCAGGCTTTGGTGCGAAAAGGACCACTGAATTGTTCAGCATTGCGGTATTTCTTAGGGGAAACACCATAAACCTTCTTAAAAGATCGATGGAATGATTCTTGATAATGAAAGCCAGCATCTAAAGCAATATTAATAATTTTTTCTTCTGTGTAAAATAGACGTTCTGCTGCAGTTGTCATTCTTCTCTTCCTTACATAATCCATCACAGGTTCTCCAACTATTGCTTGAAAGACCCGGTGAAAATGAAAAGGAGAGAAGCCTGCTATGTCTGCAATATTTTCAAGTGTGAGATTTTCATGCAAATTTTCTTCAATGTAATCGATAGTTCTTTGAATGCAGTTCTTATAATTCAATTCTCTTTCACCTGCCTTGCATTTAGGTTAACAGGAATTTACATTAATTTCTTAACAATTTTTGCTATCTTAATTATAATTGAATGTAATGAAAGCACCAAAAATATAAGGGTACTTCACCGTCACTTATGTTTTGTGAGATAAGTTTATGTGAAAGGCAAACATAGTGAGCAATATTAGCTAGTTTTTTAATCAATATCTATGTAAACCATAATCGATGGGAGAGGGGATCTTCAATGATGAATCCATTATTATTAGATGTTCCGAGTCAATTAGAGACGGAGAGACTAATCCTTCGGGCACCAGTGATTGCTGGAGATGGAGTTATTGTAAATCAAGCAATAAAAGATTCTCTTGCTGAATTAAGTGCCTGGCTCCCTTTTGCCCAAGAACTCCCTTCACCTGAGGAGACAGAAATCAATTTAAGAAATGCTCATATTAATTTTTTAAAAAGAGAGAGCTTCCGTTTTTTGATTTTCCACAAAGATACTAGGGATTTTATTGGGACGTGCAGTCTGCAAGGTATTAACTGGGATATTCCTAAATGTGAAATTGGATATTGGATTAATACAAGATTCAGCGGCAATGGATATATGACAGAAGCAGTACAGGCATTAACCGATTTGGGGATAAATCATATCGACTTCAAAAGAATAGAAATAAGGTGCGAATCCACAAACGTTAAAAGCCGCTCCTTAGCGGAGAAACTCGGTTTTACTCTGGAAGGTATCTTAAGGAATGAAGATCTTTCAGCGGATGGAATGAGGCTGACCGATACTTGTTATTATTCCATATGTTCATAGACAGCGGGAGCAGTGCTTAACTTAAATGTTTTCGAACAGTAATATAGGATATTTGAATTCTGAAGGAAAAAACTGGGGTAAGTACGTAATAATACTGGTACTGCTTCTATAGAGTCAATGACTCATCAAGTTTAAAGGGGAAATTTACTTGATTTTAAATCAGAAAATTATATTGGGCTTATTTATAGGAATTATGTTTTTTATTGGGATTTTTGTAGGTAATCTTCTCTTTAACAATGGCATTATAAGCGTAATTGCAGGATTTGTCTTTGGATTACTTGCGCGGATTGTTGGTCAAGCCATTTTAAAAAATTCTACCTGACTTACTTAATTACCTTCCTTAAGAAAATTCCTGTCTGAATAAAGTCCTTACATCCATGAAATCGTAATTCTAAAAGAATACGTTCACTAAACGTATTCGTTTGATTAAGATGAGCAATCCTAACCCTGGAAGGGAAAGAAAATAGCCTTTTAGTAAATTATCTCTATTAATAAAAAAACCAGCTCCATGAAGAGCTGGTTTTCGAATTTTATTAGGAAAATTCTTTCATCATGTCTGGAGCATTCAATCCGACATCTTCATAAATTTTGCCAAGCGTATCATTAAAATTGGTGAATTTCTCTTCTGCTGAAGACAAGTCTGCATTAGCTGCATCTTTATCAAGTGCATCTGAGACATCTTGGTAGTATCCTTGAAGAGATGACAATGCATCTTTATATTGAGATTTCACATCGTCGGAAAGATCCGCTTGAATTTCATAACTAGCGGCTTTATCAGCTGCTTCTTTTGCAGCAGTCTGAGCTTCTTTTCCAGCTGCTTTGATTTTCTCTTGATCTGGTTCTTCTGCTGATACTTCAGTTTGGTATGCAGTAATCTTTTCTTGATATGGCTTGAAGACGTCTTTCATATTCATTTGTTCGTCTAAGACAGCCATTTTCATGGATTGCTTATCACTAGTTTGGTCAGAACTTTCTTCTGATTGATTGTCATCAGAGCTTCCATTACTGTTTTCATCGCTTGAATTACTGCTGCAGCCCGCTGCTACAAGAGCAGAAGCCAAACCTAAAGCGAGTAGCCACTTTCTCATATTCCATTACCCCCATTTTCTGTATGTCATGTATAGTTTAAAGGTAACTTTTTTAAATGTAAAGAATTAGCAAAAATGTTATAATATACTGAAAATTTAATCATTTTTTGTCGAATTAGGAGGAATAATCATGTATTTACCTAGTTTTTCACTAGAAAACAAACTAGCAGTCGTCACAGGCGGCACAAAGGGGATTGGGAAAGCGATTGCGATGTCCTTTGCAGAATCTGGGGCACATGTCGTTATTATTGCAAGGAATCAGAAAGACCTGGAGTTAACTCAGCAAGAAATCCGTCAGCTTGGAAGAGAATCGTACACGATTTGCCGGGACGTTAACGAATATAAAGAAATTATAAAAGATGTTGAAGAATTAAGAGGAAATCAATCCATAGATATATGGGTTAATAACGCTGGAATAAATATTCGCAGTGAAGCGGAGTCTGTAAGTGAAGAGGAATGGGATCAAATAGTATCTACTAACATGAAGAGTGCGTTCTTTTTATCGCAATATGCAGGCAAGGTAATGAAGGAACAGGGAGAAGGTAAAATCATTAACATTTCTTCAGTAGGCGGCCACATTGCGTTAAGAACAGGGGTGGTGTATGCCATGACAAAGAGTGCTCTCATTCAAATGACTAAGAACCTTGCTCTGGAATGGGGGAAATATAATATTAACGTAAATGCTATTGGACCTTGGTATTTTCCTACTGCATTAACTGAAGCTTTACTTGAAGATGAAGAATACGTACAGGCCATCCTTGACCGTACCCCGTTAAACAGAATTGGTAAGTTAGAGGAACTGGCTGGTGCGGCCGTCTTTCTGGCTTCTCCAGCAGGAAACTATATGACTGGTCAAACCCTGCTAGTGGATGGCGGGATGTCTATTTATGGTTTTTGATAATCTTGTATATTTTAGCTGGGATTGTTCTTACTCATTCATGTAAAGTACTCTTCTTTTTTCATATTTAGTTAAATCCTGTGAATACTATGCGAAAGGAGGCACTTTATGCCATATATACTTTCCAGTGGTATTCAGACAGCAGAATTTTGTTATACCCAGCAAGAACTTCAATCTTTTGTAGAACAGATATTTCCAATGAAAAGTCATGAAAAACAAAGGTTAATGCCTATTTTTGAAAACACCTGCATCGATAAACGTCAGCTGGCTATTGACCTTTCGTGGTTTAAAAATTCACATAGTTTTCCAGAGCGAAATGATCTATTTCAAAAAAAAGCTGTTCAGTATGCCAAACAAGCTATCTCAAATTGCTTATCACATGAAGAGTTTTTAACAGATGGTGTTTCACCAGCAGACATTGATCATATTCTGTTCATTTCCTCTACCGGGATAGCTACTCCGACTTTAGATGCGTATATCATCAATGACTTGAAGTTCAAGGAAACAATTAAACGTTCTCCTATATTTGGATTAGGCTGCGCAGGCGGTACCAGCGGAGTTGCAAGGGGACTGGAATGGCTCAAAGGGCATCCAGATAAGAATGTGCTGGTTGTTTGTCTGGAATTATGCAGTTTAACCTTTCAGCTAAATGATCGCAGTTTAAGTAATTTTGTCGGTACAGCTCTATTTGGCGACGGGGCTTCTGCTGTGCTTATTGCTGGAGATGAGTCGCTTTTATTAAGTAAGCGAAGAAGCTCTATAGCAAAAGTAGATCACTCCAGCTCACGAATCAAAAGGGATAGTAGTACGGTGATGGGATGGAGGGTGGTGGAAACGGGCTTTGAGGTGATATTCAACAAAAGTATTCCAAGGCTTGTTAAAGAATTCTGGTACCCTCATGCAATGTCAGTATTAGAAGAAAGAGGGTGGAACATCAGTGACCTTCCGTTTCTGATTGCTCATCCAGGAGGAAGAAAAGTGATAGAAGCGTACGAAGAGACATTGAAGCTTGATGATACTGTACTTACACATACCAAAAACATACTTAGAGAACACGGGAATATGTCTTCACCAACGGTTCATTATGTTCTCCATGAAGCTATGCTGGCCCGGCCAGATGCTGGAACTAAATCCTTAATGACTTCACTTGGACCAGGGTTCAGTTCGGAAATAGTCAGTATGGAGTGGAGCTGATGGAAAGAATATTAGTCGTTCTATATTTACTTATTATCATCCAACGATTAGGTGAACTCTGGCTGGCGAAATCAAATTTCAACTGGATGATGTCCAAAGGTGGAAAGGAAACAGGTGAAGAACATTATTTCCTGTTTATCCTGCTGCACAGCTTATTTTTCATCTCTCTAGCGGTGGAATTTTTCTTTTCTACACGCCAGTTTACCAGTCTTTTTGTTCCTTTTTTTATAATGTTTCTCATTCTTCAAGTACTTCGAGTGTGGTGTATAACTTCGTTAGGGAGGCGCTGGAATACTAGAATTATTGTCCTCCCAAGTGAGAAACTTGTTTCAAAGGGACCTTATAGGCTCATAAAACATCCCAATTACCTGATTGTTTTCATGGAACTGGTCGTTATTCCAATCATGTTTCAGGCATATATGACGGCCGTCATTTTTCCGGTTTTTCATTTAGCTTTAATGACTATACGGATTCCAGCAGAAAACCAGGCACTTAGAGAATAAATGTCTAAAAATTCAATAAAACAAGAGTTGCAACACATAGCAGGTTTTGCTATACTTCTAATTAGAAATGAAAATCATTATCATTTAGAAGAGGGTGCATGAAATGATTATTCTAATTATGATGATCGTTGTTATTTATAGTAGTCTGACGGTATGGACGCTCGCTAAACTTGGATCGATACCAGGGAAATATGTGCTGGAAGTCTTTAAAATGCAGCAAATCAAGACACAAAGCCAGCAGAAAAAAAACTATGAACAAACCTTTTTAGCCAAGTGAGACTCACTTGGCTTTTTCTTTTTGTTATAATAGGGTAACAGTAAAATAGGTCGAAGAAAGTCTGATCTTCCTTTGTACAATACATACCCCTCCATCATGCCTCTCAGGATTTTTCCGTTCAATAATCAGAACCGGTCCTTGTTAATGACCTTTGGGTACAATAAAGAGAGTTCGATCATAAGGAGCAAATAATGAAACCTAACAAACCATTAGCATTTTTCTTAGAAGATTTGTGGACGAGAGGGTTTAAGCTCTCTGATGAGGATGTGCGATTCATTTATTTTGGTAAGAATTCAGCAAATGCTTCCGAATGGAAGGCAATTATTGCTGTGAGGACTACTTTAAAATACCAGCATGAATTTGATCCGAGTTTCTTTATCAGTGTGCTGGAGCACATTGCTAAACCTGAAATCGGTACAAGAAAACAAGTTTACAAGGCATTGGAAGCACGGGGACTTGCCGGTGGATCCAGCCGATTAATCTGGAAAGAAACGACTAAGAAAACCCAGGCGTAAACACCTGGGTTAGTGATTTTCTTTTAATGCAGCACGGGCAATCCGGTCTGCATTTTTGTTGTGTTTTTCAGGGATCCATTTAATAAATACGTAAGGAAATGATTGCTTAAGCTCCTGTATCTTTGAAAGCAAAGGGAGGTACTTTACATTTTTAGTGAATTCTTTCTCGATCGTATCCACTACAACTCTCGAATCTGATCGTATTGAAATGATTTCTCCTGAGAAGTCTCGTTTGCATATTTCCAGGCCGTGAATGACTGCCCAGAACTCTGCTTCATGATTAGATAAATCACCTAGATAAAAGCGATGTTCCCAATGAGTATTTCCTAGTTTTATATATACTCCTGCTGCGCTCGGACCAGGGTTTCCACTTGCAGCCCCATCAGTATAAACCTCAATCATACAGAAACCTCACTTTCTAAATATCTTTGTGCTTAAAAGCTTTAGCTGCATATAAGAAAGGGGTATCAATTGCAGCAACAATGAACTTAATAAAGTAAGTCGTCAGAAATATTTCCATCCATACTTGAAGGGAATATAGTCCATAAAATGCAATTCCACAGAAAATGGCTGTATCTAACAACTGACTAACCATCGTACTTCCGTTATTTCTTATCCATAGTGTACGATCAGAAGTAAAGATTCGTTTCAATTTAGCGTAAAGCCATACATCAAAATATTGACTAACAATATATGCGCATAAACTACCGATGGCAATTTGGGGAACAAGTCCAAATAGTGTTTGCATCGCTGATTGGGCAACATCATTCTCTCCAGGGGTAAATTGGATAGCCATCTGCATCATAATGGTAATAATAATCAGGGTAGAAAATCCCATCCAAACCGCTTTCCTTGCTTCGGACTTTCCATGGTTTTCATTTAAAATATCCGTTGCTAAAAAAGCTGTGCCATAGATTATGTTGCCGAGGGTGGCATTCAGACCGAATAGCTCCACAGTTTTGACGACTTGAATATTGGCAATGACAGTCGACATTCCAATCCATACAAATAAGCCTGGCTTCCCAAATATACGGTACACCACTAGCAACAGTCCGAAGTTTACCAGGGCAAACAGGATCCACATCCATTCATTGCTCATTATTCATCCTCCTTAGTTTTGATAAAGCGGGAGTTTCCGAACCGCTTCAGACAGCTTTCAATTATACGAGGGATCCTGTTTATTATCAACTAAAAAACGACCACCCTCATCAGGATGGTCGTTTTACTAATGATCTATTCTTTCACCACATTCGCAGCTTGCGGACCGCGGTCGCCTTCTATAATTTCGAATGTTACGGCTTGTCCTTCTTCTAAAGATTTAAAGCCTTCTTCTTCAATGGCAGAGAAATGAACGAATACGTCGTTTCCACCTTCAACTTGAATAAATCCGTAACCTTTTTCTGCATTAAACCATTTTACTGTACCGTTTTCCATGATAATAATATCCTCCTAAAGTCTTGCACGTAAAACGTGGAAATTGCAAATTGACGCAAGGAGTTATGACATGAAAAAATTCCCACTAGAGGCAGGAATATAAATTCCAAAGCACTTCTATGGGAACTACCTGTCATTTATGATTCCGTACGTCTTATTTGCTTATTAACAATATATCGCATCTGAAAATCACCGTCAAGAAGTCACCTAATTATTCACAATATTCCGTTAGTTTAGAGAGGGTAAATGATTGAATCAA
Organism: uncultured Bacillaceae bacterium; assembly: GCA_963739045.1. Lineage (GTDB taxonomy): Bacteria > Bacillota > Bacilli > Bacillales > Halobacillaceae > Halobacillus_B. The sequence goes on from CAVTYY010000004.1 coordinate 1,186,916, forward strand.
AAATCTTCAGGACATTTTTGCGCTATTGAAAGGGTTTTCTCATTACAAAACTGCTAAATTTTAGTAATATTAAGTCATATACGAGGAAGGAGCGGATCGCTGTGAAAAAAAAACCAGATACCCTTGATAATCGGATTTATTTAATAGACGGATTTGATCTAGGATTAGCAGGGAGAACAGGCTCATATGTACTTGACGCAGAACATTTAACTTTAATTGAAACAGGTCCGAGTCCTTCGATCCCGTATGTTCTGGAAGGATTGAAACAATTGAACATAAATGCGGCAGATATTAGGTACATCATCGTCACACACATTCATCTGGACCATGCAGGAGGGGCAGGGCTATTACTAAGAGAATGTCCCAATGCTGAAATTATTGTTCATCCGAAAGGAAAACGCCACCTTCATGACCCTTCACGTTTAATCGCAGGAGCGAAAGCCGTTTATGGTGAACAGTTTGATCAGCTATTTGACCCGGTAGTTCCAATTCCTGAACACAGAATAGTCATTAAACAAGATGGCGAAACGCTAAAAATAGGAAACGATCGCACTTTAGTCTTTTATGATACGCCTGGACATGCAAATCATCATCTTGCTATTTATGATTCACTGAGTAACGGATTGTTTACCGGTGATACGGCAGGTATTCGCTACCATCAGACTATCGATCACGGATTTACCTTTTATTTACCAACGACTTCTCCTAATCAGTTTAATCCTGAGGCAATGAAGACTTCGATACAAAGGTTTAGGAATATGAATGCTGATGTCGTATATTTCGGTCATTACGGCGTATCAGAGTCGCCGGCATCTGCATTTGACGAGGTAGAGTTATGGCTCCCTGATTTTATAGAAGCAGGGGAAAGCGCCTTGATGGCAGGGGAGGGAAGAGAAGGAATTGAGCGCAGGCTCTATGACTGTGTTTCTGCCTATTTATCGACCAAAGGTATCCAAGCGGAACACAAAGTATTTGAAATCCTCCGCCTGGATCTTTCTGTATGTGCGATGGGAATCGCTGACTATATGAATAGAAGAGATTAGCGGGAGAAGCTGCCTGTAATATGAAGCCGGGACAAGTGAATTAATCACCAGAAACCCCCGAACCTTTTGAATGACAAGGTTCGGGGGTTTCGTGTTTTTTGCAATCAATAAAATGTCCAGCTGCATCACTTACCAAGGTCACTACTTTGGAAAGTACATACGGCTTATCTGTGCCCTCACTTCACGCTGTTCCCGCAGAAGGATGCACGGGTGCACGACGCTTCATATTTTTCCTAAGAACTTTCCTGTTCACAGTCTCGGCTTTCCCCCCGGTATAATTTTTTGCAGTAACGGGGAGGTCAAAATATCTAATGGATATACTTTTGATAGGAAAGTTCTCTTCGTATGCTTCTAAGCTCTTCACTTTTACCGCTGACTAGTATCTTATCTCCGCGCTGTAAACTTGTATGACCGTGCGGGATGATGACTTCTCCGTGGCGGTAAATATGAAGAATGAGCGACTCTCCTAAAAACGGAAGTCTCGTAATCGGCGTCTGATCGTAATTAGAGTGACTGACAAAAATCTCTTTAATTGTTTTATTATGCTGTGTGATCAACTGTACGAGTCCAGGATTATCAATCAGAGCTTTTAATAAAGTCCTTGTAGAAGAAAGAGTTGAATAAACCGTAATATCATCATCCGTTAAATTCTTTTGCAGCGATTGATCTTCCACTTTAATAACGATCGTTTTCAATCCTAGCCGCTTAGCGTATTTTCCTAACTGGATGTTAATTTCGTCATCGCTTGTAGCAAACACAATCTTATCGGATTCAAACGCTCCTTTTTCTTCTAATAAGGAAACAGACAATTCCTCAACTAAAATTAACGGATAAGGGTGAACCATTTTATGCTCGATTTCCTGTTTAGCACTATAAACCCGAACAACGGAGTTCTCTTCCATTAAATCTCTTGCTACAAATAAAGTAGTCGGATTTGCTCCTACGATGGAAATATGCGTCTGCTCAGGCTGTGCCGTCGGGAATAACCGCGAAAAAACGATCGGCGAAATTAAACAAGTGAGGATAGATACTAGTATGATTGCCCCGTGGAGGACACCGCCAATAACGCCAAGGTCTAAAGCGATCGCGGAGGCAGCAATTACCAAACTTAATTTGGAGGTGGTCAGCACCCCGATGCTCAGTACTTCCTTCCATGAGTACCATTTCTTTAAAATCATTGCCGGGATAATTTTAGCAATATACATGAATAGAAGGAGGAGCGGCATAAGCAGAAGGATTTTACGATCAACAAACAATTCCCAAATATTAAGATTTACGCCGACAGTAACAAAAAAGATAGGGATTAAAAAGCCAAATCCAAAGGAGTCCAACTGATGGATAAAGTCGTCCTTTGGTGAAAGTAAAGAAATAATTACACCTGCTAGAAATGCACCAAGAATGTTTTCAGCACCGATGACCTCTGATAACGCTACAAACAAAAGAATCAGAGCAAAGACACCTCGGGTTCCTAATTGAGTTGTTCCTCTTTGAAGGCTGTCAAATAAGGGGATACTAAAGAACCTTTTAATAATACGGTAAGCAAGGAAAAAGGCAAGAAATAGGACTAACAGAAGGAGAACACGCAGCCCTTCCTGGTCTCTGAACATGGCATATACAGTCAGCAGGATCATTGTGGTGAAATCTGCAATCATCGTTACAAGAAGAATAATCTGACCTAGAATTCCATCGGTCATTTTTCTTTCTTTCAATACAGGTACGACGATGCCTAAGGAAATGGTTGAAATGATTAGTGTCATTAAGAACGGGTCTTTAATGAGCTTTAGAAAGACGAGTAAGTAAGACAATCCAAACGAAATAACCATAATGGTTAAAAAGATAAGTAAAGCAGCCCAGACTGGATTGGGAGAGTTCTGCTGTTTTTTACGTTTTCTTTCAAATATACTAAAGTCGATTTCTAAACCGCTGATAAACATGAGGAAGATGAAACCTAGTAGAGATAATAATTCTAAGGTGGGATCTTCAGAGATTAGGTTAAATCCACTTTGTCCGATTAACAGACCGGCAATAATTTCTGCAATCACAACTGGGATGAATCTTAAATGTAAACGTTGAAGAATGATCGGAATGAAAAATGCGATACCTACGACAATCATTAGGGATGTTAAAGAATGATGTTCCAAGTAAACACCTCTTACTATTCATTAATTAGGATAAGAATAACGGATTCAAGAAGGGAATACAATCATTGTTACTTTTCTTAATCGGAAAAAATTACGCCGAAGATGAAACTTTCTGTCAATTACATTCGTAGTATAGCCCAGACTGGAATAAAGAAAGGCGGATTGGATGAACTATCAACGTATATTTGCTGACATAGTGAGTATCATTCATTATGATTATGCAGGTAGTTATGATAAACAAGGGTGGGATGACCCCGATACATATAAGGACGAAATCATTACTTTAGAAAATAAAGGGACCGTTAATCCACGTGTGTTTGCAGAAGTTGTTCAAGACTATTTATTAGATTTGAAAGATCCTCATGTCGCCTTTAGAATTCGTGAACGTCAGTCACTACCCAGCGCTGAGGAAGCCGGTTTTAAGGTAAGAAGAGTCTACGATAAGCTGTACATCACTGAAGTGTCTAAGGACCCTGCAGTTAACCGCGGGCAAGTTATTACCTCTTTAGACGGAATGAGTATTCTTGAGATAGCAGAAAAGCACCGCAGGCAGTTAATGGAAAACACGGCAGAAAGAGAAAATTGGAAAAAAATTCTGCCGCTGTATTCTAAAGCCCAGGTAACTGACCAATTTGGAAGAACGGATTGGATTTCGATGAAAACGTTCTCTTCTTCCGCGCCTGAATCAGAATATTCCTTGAAGAAACTAGACGGAGCCTGGCTGTTAACGATGACGGACTTTATGGATCCTGATAAAATAGCTAACTTGGTTCAGGAAAATAAAGAGCATTTAGAAGCGATGGACAAGCTGATTATTGATGTTCGCATCAACAATGGAGGAGTAGATTCTGCTTATTTCCCTTTGCTTCCTTATCTATTTAAAGAACCTATCGTTAATCTTTCTGAGGAGGAAGGCCGCAGTTTGACTAACTGTACCAGCCGTAATGTACGTTTGCGAGAAAGTATGTTAATGAATATTGCTGATAAAGCAGAAGATGAGACTACTAAATTCATGGTGAAAATAATCGTCAGCGAATTAGTTAAACAAAAAGGAAAAGGGTTTGTGGAGCTCGATTTAAGTGAGCTCGATAGCAGTTTTAGAATAGAAACCAAACCTGGTCCTGACCAAATCATTGTGCTCTCTGATGTATATTGTGGAAGCTCAGGAGACTCTTTTGTCGAGACGTGTAAGAAATCCGCTAAAGTCAAAGTGATCGGCAGAGCCACAGCAGGTTTAAATGACTATACGAATGTAGCTATTCAAAGCTGGGACGATTTTGAACTTATTTATCCGACTTCACGATCAGCACAGTTGGATCGCGGGAAAGGGATGGTCAGTAAAGGGATCAAACCGGATGTTTATATCCCTTGGTCTCCTGCTCATTTGGACGAAGACGTAGACTTGCAAGCTGCCTTGCGAATACTTGCTGAATAAATTAGGGACAGTAGGTGGGTGGATAGAAAAGATCAGGCAGCAACCGTTCCATTCATGTAATAATAAATACAAAAAACCCGAACCAAAGCTGAAAAATGGTTCGGGTTTTCTAATGAATATCATTCTTTCATCCGGTACTCTTTCATAAAATCAACCGGTATTTCTCAAACCAGCAGCAATACCGCTTATTGTGAGCAATACCTCCGTATGCAATTCTTCATCCTCCAATTCTGAGTTTCGGAGTTCTTTGATCAATTCAACTTGCAGGAAGTTCAAAGGGTCAACGTAAGGGTTACGAAGACGAACAGACTCCTGTATCGTTGCTTGTTGATCCAGCAATTCCTCATCACCAGTAATCTTCAGAAGAATTTCTTTCGTTTCATCATACTCAGTAACGATGGTCTTAAAGATTCTCTCTCCCAGCTTCTGATCATTTACAAGCGCAATATATTGCTTCGCTGTTTGAATATCAGCCTTCGTAAGAGCCATTTGTAAATTGTCGATCGTAGACCTGAAGAATGGCCAGTTGTTATACATTTGCTGTAAAAGAGCAAGGTGATCGTCATTTTCTCCTGCGTAGCTTGCTAAGCCTGTACCAGCAGCATACCAGGCAGGAAGCAGATGACGGCTTTGCGTCCAGGCAAATACCCATGGAATTGCACGCAGGTTCTCAAATTTGGAGCTGTCTTTCCGTTTCATTGGACGGGAACCAATATTCAATTCGCTCAGCTCTTGGAGGGGAGTGGCTTCGTTGAAATAAGTGAGGAAGTCCTCGTCTCCAAATACTAACGATTGATATTTTTTCAATGAGATGTCAGAGATATCTTCCATTGCCTGTTCCCACTGCTCTTCGCGATGGTGAGACTGCTCAGATTCCTGAGATAAATTAGCTGCGCCTTCCACCAGGGTAGAGGCAGCCTGTTCAAGACTTCTATAAGCAATATCTCTAAGCAGGTAACGAGAAGATAGTACTTCTCCTTGTTCGGTAATTTTAACTCCTTCTCCCAGCGTTTCGGCTGGCTGAGACAATAAGCTTCTGTTTAGTGGTCCGCCGCCTCTTCCAAGTGAGCCACCGCGACCATGGAAGAATTTTAATTTAACTTGATATTCTTTGGCCATTTCGTGAATTTCCTGTTGAGCTTTATATAATCTCCAGTTTGCTGTCAGCGTACCGCCATCTTTACTGCCATCAGAATAACCCAGCATGATTTCCTGGTGGTTATTTCTTTCGTGAAGGTGTTTACTATAAACGCCCATATCAAAAACGGTTTTTAGTATTTCTGGACCTGCAACCAAATCGTCTACTGTTTCGAGAAGTGGAGCCACATTCAGATGACTTTCAACTTTTCCATCTGCGTGCAGACGATAAATACCTGCTTCTTTTGCTAACACTAGCACTTCTAATAAATCACTGGCAGCTTCAGTCATACTTATCAAATAGACTTCGATCGAACGCTCGCCGAATTCATTATGTGCTTGCTTAATCATTTGAAAGACTTTCAGCATTTCTTGAGTAGCTTCAGAGTAATCTTCATTCAATAAGGTGATCGGCCGAGGATCCTTAAGGACATTTTCCAACACGTTGATTTTCTCTTCTTCTGAAAGAGAAGAGTAGTTTTCAGAAATGTTAACTTTATTCAAGATTTCATCAATGGCCGCTTCATGTTCACCGCTGTGATTTCGAATATCAAGGGTTGCCAGGTGAAAGCCGAAAAGCTCGACTTGCCTGATTAATTTTCTCAGCATTTTCAACTCATGCTTATTGGGCTGGTGGGTTTTGACACTGGATTGAATTTGTCGAAGATCACTCAATAGTTCATCAGCAGATTGATAGCCATTTTCTTCATTTCCTACTTGGCGAATGCGTTCAAGAATAATAGCAAATTTGCGCCGGTAGATTTCGTTATCCACCCGCCACTTTTTATTTTCGGAAAGATTTTGTTCTTCATTTTCAACAGCATTTATAAAATCTTCTTTAATGGTTACACGATTGGTAGAGTGGCTGAACCGTTTCATCAGTTCAACTAGAACTTCTTCATATTTTTTTAATACAAGTTCACGCTGTTTATTAAGTGTCTCCCAAGTGATTTCAGGAGTTACATTAGGATTTCCATCACGGTCTCCGCCAATCCATGAACCAAATTTCAAGAAATTAGGAACCGTCCATTCTTCATTAGGGTAAGCCTCTTCAAGCTGCAGTTCCAATTCCTGATGAATGTCAGGAAGAACATCAAATAGTGTTTGATCAAAGTAATAAAGTCCGTTTCTAACTTCATCCATCACGGTTGGCTTACGATGTCTTAATTCATCGGTCTGCCAGAGAACGGTTACTTCATTAAATAAGCTTTCCTTTAGACTCTCCCGCTCACTATTTGTCATTTGCGGCTGATCCAGCTGCTTCAATAAGTTTGCTATTCTTTTTTGAATCTCGAGCACGGTTCGTTTGGTGGCTTCAGTTGGGTGGGCCGTGATAATGAGTTCAAGTGATAATTGATGAAGGACATCTTGAATAACTTCTTTAGAAAAGTCATTGTTCTTTAATGACAAAACTGCACTTTCTAAAGAAAAAGGCTGGGCACCGTGATCTTCTCGCAGCTGATATTCGCGACGGCGGCGAATTCTGTGATTTTGCTCGGCTATGTTAACGAGGTGAAAATAAATAGAAAATGCGCGGATCACTTGAGACCGCATGGGTGGCTGGAGGTTGTTAATCTCTTCCTTAAGTTTTTGGTAGAGTCCAGCATCAGGGTTTTTTCGTAAGTTTTTGGTCAGTGTTCTTATCGTTTCTACTTTATCCAGTAGTTCTTCTCCTCCGTGATGAACGAGAATATCTCCAAGAATGTTCCCTAGAGCATTCACGTCGCGGCGAAGAGGAGTGGTATGATCACTGTTTGTGGTTTGAATTGGCACACTCTCACCTTCCTATTATAAACTTTTATTTGACGGGCTTTTATTAGACCTCATCATGTTTAAATAATGTTATCAGAATTATTTGTATAGTCAAATGATTCGCTGAAAATTGTTCGATTTAACTCTTGTATTTACGAAAAAAAATTTCTGGAATTGTTTTCAATAAGTGAAACTTTTTTATAGGTAATTTCGTAATTAAAGCAGGAAGAATACCAAATGTCTTAAAGTTATTAGCGGAGTTTAATGAATATTTGTGTAAATGTAATCGGTTTTATAGACTTTTTAGAACAGAATGGTAGAATTTAAAGAGAGTAAAGATTGAAGGAGTTTATCTTATGAAAATATGGATAAGAAAAGTCTTTGTTGTTCTGGTTGCTATCATGACCTTAGGAATTTATATTCCAACCAGTTACATAGACACAGAAACAGCTAAGAATAGTGAAGTCTCACCTAAAGAGAATCTGGAAAAGGAAATCTTCTCTTTCTCGGAGAGTCAAGATTCTAATAACAGCGATGATTCGAATTCAAAGAATTCCTTAGATTCTTCCCTCACTAACGAAGAATATATTCACATAATTACTGCAGAGGCAAGGGAACAAACCGTATCTAAATTAGGTCCTAAAATCATGAATCAAGTGGAAGACGAAATGTTAACTACAGTACTGCCTGGAATGGAAAGTGTGATCGCTGAACTTTTCCATCAGCAAGAAGACGAAACAGTTCCCTATTATGAGATAGCTGAACAGCCATCAGCGGGGTATGGGGAGAAAATATTCAACCTTTATGACCACAACAAAAAAATAGAAGTAGCCCGATTCCATGTAAGAAGGGACAAGCGTCCGGGAGAAGGGTACTGGTTCAATTTTCATTATCACTTAAATGAAGATGGATTTGAGGCACATCACACCATCGGGGATGTTTATTGGTCGAAAAATACTCCACCCAAATGGATGGCTTAATGAACTTATTAAAGAGACCGTTAATCAAAGCGGTCTCTTTGAATTTAAGGGAAATGTGGCTGAAGAAAGTCTGGTCAATACCGGATTCTAACTACGAAATGATGGGGATTGAGAAGAGAAATAGGGAGGATGTTTAAAGATGGGGCATTTCATAATCGATGGACATAATGATACATTGTTAAAACTTATACAGCAGGAACAACCATTCGAAGAAGCTTTTTTACAGGGCAGCTCCTCTATGCACATCGATTTACCGCGTGCACTGCAGCACCAATTAAAGGCAGGCTTTTTCGCCGTATTTTCTCCACCTGCAAATAAAATGAAAAAGCCCGAAGACTTTATGACAAACTCTGGTTATAAGATGCCCCTTCCTGAAGAAGAAACATACGAATACTCTCACAGCATCACCAATCAAATGATCGCAAATTTATTTCGTCTCGAACGCCAGTCAAATGGCAAGTTTAAAGTCGTGAGATCCGTAGAGGAACTGAAAAAAAACATGAAGCAGCCATCACTTTCTGCTATTCTCCACATGGAAGGAGCAGAAGCAATTGATAAAGATCTGAATGCGTTACACGTTTATCATCAAGCGGGGCTTCGATCTTTAGGCTTAGTTTGGAGCAGAGCGAATATTTTCGCTGAAGGAGTGCCTTATATCTATCCTTCTTCACCTGATACGGGGCCGGGATTAACAGAGCTTGGAAAGAAATTGGTCCGCGAGTGCAACACCTTAGGTATAATGCTTGACCAGTCCCATATGAATGAAAAGGGATTCTGGGATACTGCGAAGATAACTAATGCTCCGTTGGTAGCTACCCACTCAAATGCTCATGCTCTTTGTCCGATTTCCCGTAACCTGACGGATAAACAATTAGATGCTATAGCTGAATCGAATGGAGTGGCAGGCGTAACTTATAGTATAAATATGCTTCAAGGCGATGCGAAGGTTACGGCAGAAACGCCTATCGAAGAAATCGTGAAACATATTCAATATATTGCAGACCGGATTGGCGTGGAGCACGTCGCATTAGGCTCAGATTTTGACGGGACAACGGTTCCATCAGAGCTGAAAGATATTTCGGGAGTTGACAAGTTAACCAGCCAGCTTAAAGCTAGTGGTTTTGATGAGGCAAGCCTGCGAAAAATCACACACGAAAACTGGCTGCGAGTATTAGAGGAAACATGGAAGTAAGTGGCAGCGGTTCTTTGCCTGAGCTGATATAGAAGATTAACTAAACAAAAAAGGTTCTGACCATCCGTTATGATGGTCAGAACCTTTTTTTGTTATTTTGACGGGTTGGAACCCAGTCTGTTTTTTATTGAATACTTGAATATTCTTGTTTATTGTGAGCTTTTTGATTTAAATGGCCACCATACCCCTTTTCCAAAAGAGACGGTAATTGCCGGAATAAGTAGTGGCAGTATGATCAAACCATAAAAGAGTAAACCGGTAATAACTATCGTGGCTATTTGAATTAAACTTAATACCCCTGAAGGCATCATAGCTCCGAATGTACCTGCTAGAATGATGGCCGCTGTCATAACTACGGTGCCCATTTTAGCCATTGAAGTAAGCATAGCTTCTTTAAAATCTACTTTGGCCTCTTCATTAAAACGATCTAGTAGGAAGATGGAATAATCCACACCAAGAGCAATCAGCATAACAAATCCAAAGAAAGGAACGGCCCAGGTGATCCCATCATACCCGAGGATATTTACAAAGATTAATTCAGCTATAGATATCGAAGTATAATAAGTTAACAGTAAGGAACCAATCATATATACCGGCATGATAATGGACCGGAATAAGATGGTTAGTACGATAAATAAACCCACGATCATAATCGTAACCGTTCTATTGAAGTCACTCTTAGAGATATTGGATAGATCCTCATTTGTACTAGAAATACCACTGTAGGCTACTGTCATCCCTTCGAGCGGTGTACCTTTTAATTGCTGTTCTACGGTGTTTTTAATATCTTTTGTTGTATCGATGGCTTCTTTAGAATAAGGATCATTCTTCAATACGACTTCCAGCTTTAACCCTTTTTGTTCATCAAAAGAATAACGATCAATGGAGGATTGGAAATCTTTATCTTTCAGTGTTCCTTCAGGTATATAAACTCCAGTATCATGCAGGGGATCCGATTTTCCCATGGCTGATAAGACGTCTGCTGCATCACTTAACCCACTTTGAATTTGATCGAGTCCGTCTTGTGAAGAACCAACTCCTTCAGCCAATTGGGATAGCCCGTTTTTTAAATCACTCGTTTGACTCGCTTGATTTTGCAGTTGAGAAGATGCCCCTGAGAGCGACTGCTGAATTTGCCCCAGCTGCTGTTGGACTTGGTTAAGACCGGCGGCAGCTTGAGCAGTATTCTGTGTCTGCTGCAGTCCTTGGTTAATATTTCCCAGCTGTTGATTCACTTGTCCGATAGCAGAGGCAGCGTCGGATAAACCTCCTGTACTCGATCCTGATGGAATGGAAGAGGAGATATTGGTTAATTGACTTTGAATATCTGCCAACCCCTGCTTCGTTTGTTTAATCCCGTCTCTGGATTTTTTTAGACCATCGGCAACTTGTTTCAGCTGGTTATCAGCATACAAATCATTGATCACTTCTCCAGTAGGACGGGTAATTGACCGAACAGAATCCACTTGGTCATTTTTCTCAATTTCCGAGCTGAGCACTTCGACATAAGGAAGGACTTCTTCTGTGACAATATCTTTCTTATCTTTAAGAATAATTGTAAGGGGCAGTGATTCTCCCTTACCGAAACCATCTTCTATGGCATGGAGGCCTTTTACAGAGTCGTATCCATCTCCAATCTCATTAACAGTATTAAAAGAAAGCTTGCCATTATACGTTAATAGAAATGGAACAGTAATGGCTGCAACAACCAGCATGGACCATACCGGTCTTAAAACGGAGAACCGGCCGAGACCTCGCCAGATCTTACTGTCTCTATGCGTTGCTGACCGTTTAGAAGGAAAGAATAGTTTTCCTTTAAGCACCGCCATAAAAAAGGGCACAATGGTGTATAAAACAAGTAGTAATATCGCAATCCCCACGGCCACTCCCACTGCAGATTTAAATATGCGGAAATCTGCAAACCCTATAGAAAGAAAACCGACAAAAACAGCTATTCCGCTGATAAGTAGTGTTCGTCCGGCTGTTTTATAGGTGTTTATAATGGCTTCCTCTGTAGAGTGACCTTGAGTTAATTCCTCTTTGTACCGGCTGAGCAGGAGAATACAGTAATCTGTTCCTATTCCAAATAAAACAGCAACTAGAAATATTTGGGTATAATTGGATACAGGAAAGTCAAACCATTTAATAAAGAATGAAACAAGTGATTGACTTAATAAGTAAGTGATACCGACTGCAACCAGCGGTATGAAGGGGGTAATAATGGAACGAAAGACAGCGAGTAACAGAACAAAGATTAATACAATCGTAATGATTTCCGTTCTTTCTAATCCTTTTTGACTGCTTTCATTTACATCTTGATTAATGATGGACTGACCTGTTATATACGCATGCAGGTCATCAGGTAAAATGGTACTGTCTATACGATCTGCTAGTGCATTGATCTCTTCGTCAGTTCCATCGACAGTAACAGGGACCAGGATGGTTTTCTTATCTTCTGAAACAAGCTGATCTTCTGTTTCTTTAGACTGAAACGGGTTAATTACGTCTTTAAGTGGAGCTTTCATTTTCTCAAGCTTGGTGACAACCTGCTTTATTTTTTCTTTCGATTGGTCATCAACAGTCTGATCAAGATCAAATACCAAAGAGATGGTTTCATCACTCGCACCTGCATTATTCAATATGTCTGCTGCTTTTTGCGAATCTGCATCATCGGGCAGTTGTAAGTTCCCCGCATCTTCCGCTTGTTTAGTAAGATTCGGAGAGATGAACATGAGTCCCACTGTTAAAACCAGCAGGAGTATTGCAACAATCCATTTATATTTTAAGATATATCTCATTGACTATCTTCCTCCACTTTCAAAATCGATTTAAGTTTAATAAAAATTCGGATGAATTCCTCAATTTCTTCATCTTCCAGTTGATCGGACAGCAGGGACTCAATATGACGGGAAATGACTTGGTTGGAGGTTTGGATAATTTCTATTCCTTTCTCCGTTAAATGAATAGTTTTCCCGCGCTGATCTTTTTCAGAACCGTGAATAACCACGATTTCCTGCTGAGCTAATTTTTTTACCCGGTTTGAGACGGCACTTTTGTGCACCCCCTGTAAAGCAGCTAATCTTCCTGGTGACACTCCTTCAGTCTTGGATAAGATCTGCATCATGTGCAGCTGTTCTGGTGAATAGTCATGAAAGACTTCATGATCGATCGATTTTATGACACGTTCTGTACCATAAATCATAATGTCCTTAAATAATTCGATTGCTGTGTCTAATTGTTTTCCCAAAAAATCCACCCCTCAATAGTTTATACCCTAAACAAATATAGTTTAACCTCTAAACCGATTGAGATCAAGTAGGTATGTCCAGCGAAAGCATTATTCAATAAATTCTTCATGGAACGTGCCATAAGATGGATAATTTTTAGTCAATTCGTTTACGGACTCTTTGATGGAACTATGTATTTCAAGCTTAATGATGCATAGGGGAAATTCCCTTATTCTCTTGTATGAGAGCTGCTGCCTTAATTCATACTAACAAGGAGAGGAGGACTAACTATGGGAAAAGATAGACAAATAAAAAAGTTAAAGCAATCGAAACGAGTGGAGTCTGACAGAGATCAGAGCCTTCATTATCCTGGTGCCACGAAATTAGAAGGCCCGGAGGAAGCAAGACAGCGCAAATAATTAACGATGGGAGGAAGCATATATGTCAGGAAAGAAAATGGGACCAAAACAGCAAGAGCGCGTCCATCTGCCGCAAAGCCCAAAGCAGCCATATGGTGTGCCAACAGAAGGATCTCATAAGGTGAAGAATGCAAATCATTCCAGACAGAATCAGCATAGTTCCCATGACATGTAACGTATGAATCAGCAACACCCTGTGACAATCAGAATCTTGTCACTGCCGAACGTTGAGTAATGCTGAAGGCAGAAGACAGCAAGGGCAATGATCAGCGCAAATTTCTGCGGATACAGCACCGTCTATAGACTCCGCAGAGAGATGATGCCTATTATTTGAACCACAGAAAGCCCGGACGTTCTTAAAGAGTTCGGGTTTTTTTTGATAAAAATGAATTACTTTTGTTCATTATTTTCATTTTGGAGAAGAGAGCTCATAACGGCACTATCAGTAAGATCTAATTGGAAAAATGGCTGGAAATACTACCGAGTCAAAGAAATTGCGTTATAATGGAAAAGACTACCTAAAGAAAAGGGAGAGATTCATAATGAAGTCTGATATAGAAATTGCTCTGGATGCAGAAATGAAACCAATCGAAGAAATCGCAAATATGTTAGCGCTTACAAAAGAGGATTGGGAGCCATATGGTCATTATAAAGCTAAGCTTTCCGACCACCTTCTTGAAAAATTATCCAGCCGCCCGGATGGGAAAATTATTTTAACGACTTCGATTAATCCCACCCCTGCTGGGGAAGGCAAATCGACGATAACGGTTGGATTGGGGCAGGCGATGAACCGGATACATAAGAATACGATCATTGCTTTACGTGAGCCTTCTCTTGGACCAACGATGGGCATTAAAGGGGGAGCTGCCGGCGGTGGATATTCTCAAGTCGTTCCCATGGAGGAAATCAACCTTCACTTTACGGGGGATATCCACGCGATAACTACAGCTAATAATGCTTTAAGCGCTTTTATTGATAATCATATTCACCAGGGAAATGAATTGCAGATCGATCCAAGGCGAGTGGAATGGAAGAGGGTATTGGATATCAATGACCGTGCGCTGCGGCAGGTAGTGGTTGGCCTGGGAGGACCCACAAAGGGGATGCCTCGAGAAGATGGGTTTAAAATTACAGTAGCATCAGAAATTATGGCTGTTCTATGCCTTGCTAATGATCTGCAGGATTTAAAAAAGCGTCTTGCTAAAATGGTTATCGGCTATACGTACGGGAAAGAACCTGTGAACGTAGAACAGCTTGGATTTGAAGGGGCGCTGACCCTTTTACTGAAAGATGCCATAAAGCCTAATTTAGTTCAGACATTGGAAAATACACCTGCCATCATCCACGGCGGCCCATTTGCTAATATTGCCCACGGATGCAACTCTCTGATGGCAACGAAAATAGCTGCTAAGCTTGGTGATTATGTAGTAACGGAGTCTGGATTTGGTGCAGATCTGGGAGCTGAGAAATTTATAAATATTAAAACTCGTGCAGGTGGATTTGAACCTGATGCAGTGGTTATAGTGGCAACGATTCGTGCTTTGAAAATGCATGGAGGCATGGATAAGAAACAATTGGAAACAGAAAATTTGGACGCCTTGGAGCAAGGTATGGAAAATTTAAAAAAACACATGGAAACCATAAAGCAATTCAATCTTCCGTTTATTATTGCCATTAACAAGTTTCCAGCAGATAGTCAGAAGGAAGTGGATTATTTAATAAACTGGTGCAGAGAGGAGCAAGCTGAAGTTTCTCTGGTTGATGTCTTTAAAGAAGGCGGTGAGGGAGGAACAGACTTAGCTTATAAAGTGGTGGAGTTATGTGAGCAAAAGCAATCTGGTCTAACCTATACGTACGAACTGGATGATTCTATAGAAACTAAAATAGAGAAAATCGCCGTCAAAATTTATGGTGCAGACGGAGTAGAGTTTTCCTCTAAAGCTAAAAAACAAATCAAACAAATCAATGAAAATGGATTTAGCAGTCTCCCTATTTGCATGGCTAAAACCCAGTATTCTCTTTCTGATGATCCTGGAAAGCCAGGAAGACCATCTGGATTCCGAATCACTGTGAGGGATCTTCATCCTTCAGTCGGAGCGGGATTTATTGTCGCCCTGACCGGTGACGTTATGACAATGCCGGGATTACCTAAGAAACCAGCTGCATTAAATATGGATGTTACAGAAGCTGGAACGATAAAAGGATTGTTTTAAACAGCATCACCCCCAGCCTTTAAGTAGGCAGCGGGTGATTTTTTTTGCTACAATTTAGATAGTATATGAACAAGGGGGTAAAAACTCTTGACGATCGATATAGGATTAACCGGCTGGGGCGACCATGCCTCCCTTTATGCAGATCAGACAAAACCTGAAGATAAGCTTGCAGTGTATGCCTCTCATTTTCCTGTCGTAGAAGTAGATACAGCATTCTACGCCATTCAGCCTGAAACCCATTATAAGAAATGGTTAAATCAAACACCGGAGCGCTTTACTTTTGTCATTAAGGCATTCAATCAGCTCACTGGTCATGACCGGGAGACCAGAACGAAGCAGGAAGCCAGAGATTTAATGAAACGTTATGAAGAATCTATTCAGCCAGTAGTGGAAGCGAATCGTTTAAAGGCTTTATTATTTCAGTTTCCTCCATGGTTCAATGTTAATAAACAGCACATTCAGAAGCTCCGTCTGATCAGAGATTGGCTCGACGATTATCCTCTTGCTCTAGAGTTCAGAAATAGAACCTGGTTTACGGATCAATACAAACAGCAGACCATTGACTTTATGAAGGACCAGCAATGGATCCATACGATTTGTGATGAACCTCAGGCAGGAGAAGGTTCTGTGCCATTAGTGTTAGAGCCTACCCATCCAGAAAAAACGTTGATTCGTTTTCACGGCCGCAACGTGCACGGTTGGAATAAAAATGGGCGGAAAGATTGGCGCAAGGTCCGCTTCTTATATCGGTATAACGAGGAAGAATTATTGGAATGGGTGAAAAGAATCCAACAATTAAAGCAGCAGACCCCGGACATTACAGCCTTATTCAATAATAATTCCGGTGGCGACGCAGCTGATAATGCGAAGCAATTCCAGAAAATGCTGGGGATTGAATATAAGAATCTAAATCCAAGACAGATGGATTTATTTCAGTTTTAGGGAGGAAATTATGGATAATCAGACCGCTTTGGATCGTATCCACCAGTTTGTAAGGAAACAGTTTGCAGAAGATTATACAGGCCACGATTACGAACACATGGTTCGAGTGGCTTCATGGTCCAACGCTCTTGCTCATAAGGAAGGAGCTGATGCATTTATTTGTGAAACGGCTGGCTTACTGCATGATATAGGAGATCACAAATTATTTTCTCATCCTGAAAAAGCTCTTGAACAGCGGGATACTCTGTTGACCTCTCTTGGATACACCAATACTCAAATCTGCTTGATTTCTGATTTAATTGAGACTATTTCCTTCTCTAAAGGACAAGTTCCTTCCACGCTGGAAGGAAGAGTCGTTCAGGATGCGGACCGACTTGACGCGATCGGTGCAATTGGCATTGCCCGCACCTTTGCCTTTGGTGGGGCGAATGGCCAGCCGATTCATTCATTTAGTGATCAAGCGACTTCTTTTCTTCACTTTCAAGATAAATTATTAAAGCTTGTTCATTTAATGAACACCGAGAGTGGCAGAAAAGAAGCTGAACATCGCCACGATTTCATGATAAAGTATGTGGAAGAGTTCAATAAGGAATGGAATGCTTTTTCAACTGAAAGTAAAACTACATAAAGCTGGAACATCAGAGGAGGTACCACTTAATGGCAAATAATGAAGAAGTTTACCTGGAGTTATGCAGACATGTGCTGGCTGAAGGTGTAAGAAAAGAAGATCGAACTGGAACAGGGACCCACTCCGTTTTCGGCTCCCAAATGAGATTTAATTTACAGCAAGGATTTCCTTTGCTAACGACAAAAAAAGTCCCTTTTCGCTTAATTGCAAGTGAACTATTGTGGTTTATTAAAGGGGACACAAATATCCGCTACTTACTAGAAAATAATAATAATATTTGGAACGAATGGGCTTTTCAATCATGGATTGAGAGTGAAGATTACGACGGTCCGGATATGACAGATTTCGGAAGAAGAAGTTTAGCAGACGCTCAATTCAATGAACAGTACAAACGGCAAATGAAGAAATTTAAAGACTTAATCCTGCATGATGATTCATTTAGTGAAAGGTTTGGCAATCTTGGTTCCGTCTATGGGAAACAATGGCGTGACTGGAAAACCTCTCGAGGTGATACTATCGACCAATTAAAGAATGTTATTGAAGGAATTAAGCATAATCCTGATTCTAGACGTCATATTGTTACAGCCTGGAACCCGGAAGATGTGCCTTCAAACATGGCACTCCCGCCTTGCCACACGATGTTTCAATTTTATGTAGCTGACGGAAAGTTGTCGTGCCAGCTATACCAGCGCAGTGCTGATATCTTTCTCGGGGTTCCTTTTAACATTGCCAGCTACGCTTTGCTTACGCACTTAATTGCTCATGAATGCCAGTTAGAAGTGGGTGATTTCGTCCATACGCTGGGTGACGCTCATATTTACAGCAATCATGTGGAACAAGTTCATACCCAGCTGTCTAGAGAGCTTAAACCACTTCCAGAACTTTGGATCAATAAAGATAAACAGAGTATTTTCGATATGGAAATGGCAGACTTGAAGATAGATGGTTACGACCCGCACCCAGCCATTAAAGCACCAGTAGCTGTATAATTCATAGACGAGGTGAGCACATGATTTCATTTGTATTTGCAATGGATCGTAATCAATTGATTGGCAAAGATAACGACCTTCCTTGGCACATTCCAAACGATTTTAAATTTTTTAAAGATACGACATGGGGACAAACGATCATTATGGGAAGAAAAACATTTGAATCGTTTGGCAGTCCTCTACCCGAAAGAGAACATATTATCATCACCAGTGATCAAAATTATTCACATAAGGGCTGTACGGTCATTCACTCTCTAGAGGAAGTTCTGGCTTTAGATAAGAATAACCCTGAGAAAGAATGGTTTGTTATTGGCGGGAGTGTTCTCTTTAAACAGATGCTTCCCTTTGCGGATCGCATGTACATTACGTTTATCGATCATGAATTTGAAGGGGATACGTATTTCCCTGAATATGATCCTTCTGAATGGACTATGGTTTCAGAAACGAAAGGGACGCGAGATCAACGTAATCCTTATGATTATTACTTCCGTGTGTATGACCGGAAATGAGTAAGCAAGAAAGGTTATGTGCAGTTATTCTTTCAGGCGGAGGTTCTACCCGAATGGGGGAAGACAAGTCTCTTCTAACTCTGCAGGGGCAGCCTGTAATTGTGCGCATCTTTAATGAAATGAGAAAAGTATCGAATCAGTTAGTTGTTAATCAGAAGGGTCCAAGGGCAGAAGAATTAATGGAAACCGAGCATATTGCTGATCTAATTAAGGATTCCGGCCCCTTGGGAGGGCTTCATGCTGTGATGAAGCAAAGGGAAGAAGATTGGTTTGCCGTTACGGCCTGTGATACACCTTTTATTCGTGCGGAGGTGTTTGAACAGTTATTACGTTTAAGAAATCCTGACGTGGATGCCATCGTTCCTTTACACGAAGGGAGGTTTCAGCCGACATCAGCGGTTTACCATCGCAGGATTCTTCCCTTGATTGAATCCTCGTTAAAAAAAGGCGAGCGCAAAGTTAGAATAGTGCTGGACCAGGCTCGTACAACATATTCAGAAAATTTTCCCGGCATTGATGATGAAGCGCTATCCGCTCATTTTTTTAATATGAATACGCCGGAGGATTACTTGAAGGCTGTTGAGTTGGCAAAAAAATAGCAGAGCAGCAAGACAATTAAGCCTTTACATGATATGATGAAAATAATAACAGAAATGTAATCCAACATGATTTTATTTTAAAAAGGCGGTGAATTCTATGCTCTCAAGTATAGGAATCCCGGGTCTTATTTTAATTCTTGTGATTGCCCTGGTGGTCTTTGGACCGAAAAAACTCCCTGAGATCGGAAAAGCAACAGGACAAACCTTAAAAGAATTTAAAAAGTCGGCTCGAGACTTAACAGGTGATGTAACCGAAAATTTCTCTGAAGCGAAGAAAGCTTTTGAATCTGAGGATAAATCTAAGCAAAAATAAGCTTGTTATTGGAGTGGTGAAAAATGTTATCCAATATTGGAGTGCCTGGTCTTATTTTGATTCTGATCATTGCTCTCGTCATTTTTGGACCTTCAAAGCTTCCAGAGATCGGAAAGGCTTTTGGCAGCTCACTGAAAGAGTTTAAAAAGGCAACTGGTGAACTTATGTCCGACAATGATAAAGATACCAAAGATGAAAATAAGGACAAGCATGTATAACAAGTAAACGCTGAAGGTGTAAGGGTTTCTCCCTTGCATTTTCTTTATGTCAGGCAAACGTCAGCCTGGAGGTGAATAGGTATGCCGGATCAAAATTTGAGTGCAGACATAGAAATGAATGTAACCGACCATTTAAGCGAATTGAGAAGACGGATTATTTGGACCTTGGCTGCATTTATTGCTTTTTTTATCGTGGGATTTGTTTATTATAGAGACATTTATTTCTTTTTTGTAGACGATTTACCCTTTAATTTACACGTTACAAGCCCAGGAGAAATCATCTGGATTTATTTCACAATGGCTACCATCGTTGCCGTTGTCGGAACACTGCCTGTATTGTGTTTACAAGTCTGGCTGTTTGTTAAGCCAGCACTAACTTCTAAAGAACAGAAGGTTTCCTTATCCTATATTCCGGCGATTTTTCTGTTGTTTCTCGCGGGTTTGACATTTGGTTATCTCGTATTTATTAAACTTATTCTTCCTTTTCTGCTTTCGCTGAACCAAGGGATGTTCACGGAAATATTTACGGTAGACCGGTATTTTAAATTTCTGTTTCGAGTGACCATTCCATTTGCAGTAATATTTGAAATTCCTATCATTACGATGTTTCTGACAAGCTTGGGTATAGTGAATCCAGTTTTTCTTGTTAAAGTTAGAAAATACGCCTACTTTGTGCTGATCATCATTGGGACGATTATTTCCCCTCCTGATTTTGTCTTGCAGCTTGTAGTAGCAGTGCCTCTAATTGTACTGTACGAAATTAGTATTCTGCTTTCGCGTGTAGTGTACCGGAATAAAATAAAAAAGCATAGTGAATTTATGGACGACTAAAGGAATCCTCTCCTGAGGATTCTTTTTTCTCGTATTCCCGTATTGAAAGTTTTGATTAATCTTTCAATCCATGGTAAAAAGAAGTCACATTAACTAGGGGGAACATGCAAATGAGATCATTTTATCATTACATGATGCGGTATCGAGGCAATAAGCAGCAGGACGGTGCTAAGAAGTTAGCAGATTGGATGTTTGAGGACCATAGTTTTCCTAAACAGGCAAAAACCTATAACGAAATCAGCAGTTATCTGGAATGGAATATTCCTTTTACTA
This sequence comes from uncultured Bacillaceae bacterium, assembly GCA_963739045.1. Lineage (GTDB taxonomy): Bacteria > Bacillota > Bacilli > Bacillales > Halobacillaceae > Halobacillus_B. The sequence continues at coordinate 1,207,757 of CAVTYY010000004.1, forward strand.
ATGCCTTATCTGTGTTTGATCAGCTTTATGATGCCTATGAGATTGAAGAAAATGACTAAGGATGTTTAATTACCGTATTGGGGGATCATTATGAGAATATTACATACAGCTGACTGGCACTTAGGCAAGATAGTTAACTTTGTCCATATGACAGAAGATCAGCGTTACATTTTGGAGCAGTTGATTGAGATTGTAAAGGAGCAGCAGCCTGATGCGTTGATCATAGCGGGCGATTTATATGATCGTTCCATTCCTCCTAAAGAGGCAGTGGACTTACTAAACCAGGTCCTCACTACACTTATTAATGAACTGAATATTCCTGTTCTCGCTATTTCTGGTAATCATGACAGCCCGGACCGATTAGAATTTGGTTCTCGTTTGTTTCGCAACCAGGGGCTTTATTTAGATACTAAACTACTAACAGAACGCGAACCGGTTACGCTGCAAGATGAATTCGGACCTGTTCATTTTCATTTAATTCCTTATTTAGAGCCCGCAGAGGCTGCTTATGTGCTTGCCGATGACTCTATTAAAACACATCAACAGGCAGCGGAAGCACTTGTTGAGGATATTAAGCGTCGTTTTAATATGGATGAGCGGCATGTCTGGGTAGGCCATTCTTTCCTGGCAGGGGGCATGGAATCTGAGTCTGAAGAACGGCTGTCAATGATCGGCGGCAGTCCGTATGTGGATGCTCATCTGTTTCGAGACTTTTCCTACGTGGCTCTCGGCCATTTGCATCAGCCTCAGCAAGTTACGCAAGCGTCCATTCGCTACAGCGGTTCAATATTAAAATATTCGTTCTCAGAAGCAAATCATAATAAATCGGTAACGATGGTTGAGCTTGACGAAGGGGGTATGAATTCTTTTGAGAAAATTCCTCTGAATCCGATCCGCGATTTCGAAGTCGTCGAAGGTTATTTTGAAGATTTACTACTTGGGAATGCCGCCGAAGACCTCAGCAATTATTTGCATATCCGTCTGCTGGACGATGGGCAGCTTATTGATCCTATGGGGAAATTAAGAAAAGTTTATCCTAATATCCTTCACCTGGAGCGAAAACGCCTGACCGGAGAGAATCAGTTTGAAAACCTTGAGAAAGTTCAAAAACGACAGCGTATGTCTCATGCCGATTTATTCAATTTATTTTACGAAGAACTCAAAGGGGATACAATGCCCGAAGAACGCCGGCAAATGGTGACCCGGGCCATAGAAAAATTAAAAGAATCAGAAAGGGGACGTTGATTTGAGAGCTCTGACGTTAACGATGCATGCTTTCGGTCCCTATAAGACGAAACAGACGATTGATTTTTCATATCTTGGAGACGAATCTATTTTTTTAATTTCCGGCCCTACAGGAGCTGGTAAGACAACCATTTTCGACGCTATGAGCTTCGCTCTCTATGGAAGAGCAAGCGGAAGCGATCGTGACCAGGACTCCTTGAGGAGCCATTTTGCAGATCCCGGTGATCCTACGGCGGTGGAGTTTACATTTCAGCTGCGGGGAAAAAGTTACCGTGTCGTTCGTATGCCCAAACAGTGGAAGCCGAAAGAACGCGGTGAAGGATTTAAAGAAGAGCCGGCACGGGCAGAAATCTATATGCACCAGCCTGCCGGGGAAAAACTTGTGGCCTCCAAAATTAAAGAAGTTAATGAAAGTATCGAAGAATTATTAGGACTGGATTATGAACAGTTTAGAAAGATGATTATGATTCCTCAGGGAGAGTTTCGTAAACTAATATCAGAAAACAGTAAAGAACGGGAAGAAATCCTTCAACGAATATTTCGCACCCAATTTTATTCAGACATCACTGATTATTTGAAACAAGAGTCTAAAACTTTAAAAACTCAAATTGAGCAATTTCAATGGAAAATCGAGCAGGCAGTTAATAAGATCCATTGGGATGAAGATCATGCGGTCGAGCTTGATGCGAATCCAGAGGATATTCAGCGAGCGTTGAAAGTACGGATGAATAAACAAGCCAATGAAAAGGAAAAGGCAGTAGAAATTCTTCAGAAGAGCACTAATAAGGTTGAAAAAGCTCAAGCGCAATTTCACGAAGGTAAAAGAATCCTGGATCTTTTTAATGAATTAGAATCATTAAAACAAGAAAAGGTCACGCTGAAAGAAGAAGAGAAAGAAATAAACCAGCTGAACTATCAGCTGAAATGGGCACAGCGAGCCGCGGAAGTTGTTCCGTATGAGCAGCAATGGCGTGATAGGCAGATGGAATGGGAGAAAACTAAGTCAGAACAGCAGAACAGAGAGCAAGAAAGAAAGAAAAAAGCTGAACAGCTTGCCGAGTTAAAAACCAACTATCAAAAAGAGGAATCGAGAGAAACAGAAAGAAATCAGTTAAAAGAGAATTGGACAAGGAAACTCAAAGAAAAAGAGCACCTTGAAGAATACATCCAGCTTGAACACCATTACTCTTCTATTAATAAACAAATCGTCAATAAAAAGGAAGAGTTAATACAGCAGAAGAGAGAGCTGAAGGATAGAGAGAATGATATAGCAAAACTTCAAAAGTTTGTAAAGAACAATCAGGAAGCGTCCAATAATAAACTCAAGCTTGAACACCTGTTGGATCGGGAAGCGAAGCATAAACAGGATCTGAACCGATTGCAGAAAGAGTGGGACCATTTAAAGCAGCTGCGGACAAAGTATCAAGCGTTTCACCATCAGTTTAAGCAGGTGGAAAAAGATTATGAACAATCGAAGCAAAGATACGAGGCAGCTGTTGATGAAATGGCGAAACATCACGCCTATAGGTTAGCTGCAGACTTAGACGGTGAAGATGCCTGTCCGGTCTGCGGCTCAGTTCACCATCCTTCTCTGGCAAACAAGCCTGAGGGATCCGTGAGTGCACAAGACCTTGAACAGCTAAAGCAAAGGTTCAAACAAAGTGAAGAAATTCACCTTGAGTTTCAGACAAAGGCTGTAGATGTAAAGTCCGCTGGAGAATCTCAGCGTCAGCTTACAGATTCTCTCAAAAAAGACTTAGAAAATCTGGTTCCTGAGTTATCAGATGAATCAATCAAGGAAGCTTTTGAAAGAGTTGAAAGATCTATGAGTAGGATACTTCAGGACTTAAAGGATTCTGCTAACAAGGTGAAGGAAGTTGAAAGAGCGGCTCAAGATTTAGAAAGAATGGACCGTAAGTTTAAGAGCTTAACCGTAAACTTGGAGCAGTCAAACGAACAAGTCAATGAACTAACGCAACTATCTACTAAACTTCAGACCCAAATGGAGAGTCTTGAACAAACGTATTCCTTTGACACGAAGGATATTACTAAATTAGAACAATCGATCGATGCTATGAAGAAGAAATATCAGCAGCAAGTGTCTCTTTGGGAGCAATTGAAAGAGGACTATTTTCATTTAAGAGATCAGGTTCAGCAGTTAAATGCCGCTGAGAAAGAAGGAAGTAAATTTCTTGAAAGTCTCGCATTAACGGTACAGGAGAAAGAAGAGCTTTTCCATGAAACTCTAGCACAATGTTCGTTTGAAACCGTTCAATTTTATCATAGTGCTATCCTTTCGAAAGAAGAGCAAAGGCAGATGAGTGAGAAAATTGAAAAATACCAGCAGAGAGCAGCGATCGTCAATGATTCTCTAAATAAACTTGACCTTAGACTTAAAGGTGTAGAATCGCCAGACCTGGCTGTATTAGAAGAAAATCTTCAGAAGATGAATGAGGAACAGAAACAGCAGCAAGAGCGGGTGAATCGTCTGGAGATAGAGTGGCAGACAAATGATGAGATTCAGACTCATATAACTGAACTCTTGAACGATCAGGGGAACTTAGCTAAGCAATATTATGATATTGCAGAACTAGCTCAGCTGGCAAAAGGCGATAACCACTTGAGGCTGTCTCTGGAAAGGTATGTATTAGCCTCCTTTCTGGATGAAATCCTCATGCAGGCAAACCTCCGCTTAGATCAAATGTCTGATCACCGTTATCAGTTACAAAGAAGTAATGAAATTGCTAAACGAGGGGCTCAGAGCGGATTGGATTTAGAAGTCCTCGATCATCATACCGGGCAAAACAGATCAGTAAGAACTCTTTCCGGGGGAGAAGGGTTCAAGGCATCATTGAGTCTTGCCCTAGGAATGGCGGATGTCGTTCAGTCGCATGCAGGCGGTGTACAGCTGGATACATTATTTATTGATGAAGGATTTGGTTCCCTAGATGAAATCTCCCTAGAGCAGGCGATTGGCTGCCTGAGGAGCTTGCAGGATGGTAATCGTATGCTCGGAATTATTTCCCACGTTGCACAGCTCAAAGAAGAAATTCCAGCGAAATTACAAATTAATACAGGACCTGAGGGTTCTACTGTCGAATTTATATTTCAGTAAAACAATAGGAGGCCGCTAGAGATGTCCACACCTTTATCGATGGAATGGTTATTAATCACTGAAGGCAAAGAGCGCCGTGTAGATGCAGATGACAATCTGTTTGAAATATCATTTCCCGGCTATAAGATTTTTCCAATGAATGAACCTTTGGAAATAAGAAGACATATAAAGTCAGATCAGATCGGTGCAGGAATAATTGAAGAAGTCATCCTGAAAAACAATACAACCATCTGTAAATACCGATTAGTTTCTTTATATTCAGTCAATTAACGACACAATTATAAAGGGGTTATTGTCGGATACTGCGCTTGCCCGGGAAATAATCTGCTGATTTTCCTGTTATTAACTTAGACAAAGGAGTTTATTTGTGGAAATTTTAGAAAACGACTGGGGCTCGCTTCTGGAGAATGAATTTAAACAGCCTTACTATCAGGAGCTGAGAGAACAGTTAAAAAGAGAGTATCAGAAGACCACAGTTTATCCGGACATGTTCGATATTTTTTCTGCTTTAAAAGAAACCTCTTATCAAGGGACAAATGTCGTGATATTAGGTCAGGATCCTTATCATGGTCCAGAACAGGCGCATGGTTTAAGTTTCTCTGTGCAGCCGCACGTGGCTATTCCTCCCTCTTTAAGAAATATTTATAAAGAGTTAGAGGAAGATTTAGGTGTTACTCCCCCTAATCATGGATACTTAGTTCCATGGGCTCGGCAGGGAGTGTTGTTGCTAAATAATGTATTAACCGTGCGAGCTCATGAAGCGCATTCCCATCAAGGGCTGGGCTGGGAACAATTTACCGACCGGGTCATTGACTTGTTAAATCATAGGGAGGAACCCGTAGTGTTTATCCTCTGGGGTAGACATGCTCAGAAGAAGGCGTCTTCCGTTGATGCTAACAAGCATAAAGTCATCTCATCGGTCCATCCGAGTCCTTTATCTGCCCACAGAGGTTTCTTTGGGAGCCGTCCCTTTTCACAGGCAAACCGTTTTTTAGAAGCACATGGACGCCCAATTATCGATTGGTCACTTCCTGATCGATCTTCCCTCTAAAAGCCCAAACCAGTTCAAGGATCAGGGCATATGCTACACTAATTCAAAATTACGGAGGGGTTATGTATGTTCCCGACAGGTCAGTCACCGTTCCCTCCCATGGGTGGTATGTTCCCTGGATTTCAACAAGCTGCAGCACCAGCACCACAAGGAATCATGAAGTTTATTGCTCCCTTTTTAAATAGAGGTGCAGCAGGTGCAGCAGGTTCTGGCATGGGTATCCCCGGCATGGGCGGACCTGGATTCGGCGCTGCTGGATATGGTGCTCAAGCTCTAGGAGCCAGCCAAGCGGCAGGTTCAGGAGGAGCCGGGTGGCTGGGTCATATGCAAACGGCTTTAAAAGCTGTGCAGACCGCAGCACCTATGGTTCAGCAGTACGGTCCCATGGTAAAAAATATTCCCGCAATGATTAATATGATGAAGCTGATGAATTCTTCAGATGATGAAGAAACAGAAGAAGATACTAAGGCAAAAGGTAAGAAAAGACAAGATGAATCGATTGATTTCGAAGAGTCTGTTGAAGCTGAAAACTCTTCTGTGAAGCGGCGTCAAGGTACATCACAGCCTAAACTCTATATTTAGGCTGTGCATGTGGCTTGATTTTTTTTGTTCTATTCGCAAAAATAAGAGGAAGCATAATGAAAAAGTATACCTACTATTGGAGGTTTTCACATGAATAGACAACTACAAACTGCCACATTTGCTGGAGGCTGTTTCTGGTGTATGGTAGAACCATTTGATGAACGGCCAGGGATTGAATCCATCACCTCTGGATATACAGGCGGCCACACGGAAAACCCTACCTATATGCAAGTGATTACGGAGACGACTGGTCATAAAGAAGCCGTTCAGATTATTTACGACCCTGAGATTTTTCCTTACGAGCGTTTAGTTGAATTATTTTGGAAACAAATTGATCCCACAGATGCAGGCGGTCAGTTTGCAGACCGCGGCGAATCTTATTCAACTGCCATTTATTACCATAATGATGAACAAAGACAAGTGGCAGAAGAAAGTAAACGTCAAATTGAACAATCCGGTTTCTTTAAGGAGCCTATTGTTACAGAAATTCTGCCTGCCAAAACGTTCTATCCGGCAGAGGACAAGCACCAGGATTATTATAAGAATCACAGTTATCATTATAAGCGGTACAAGCAGGGTTCTGGCCGGGCAGGATTTATAAAGGACCACTGGGGCTATAAGAAGAATGAACAGGAATTAAAGCAAAGACTATCTGATATCCAGTATAAGGTTACCCAGGAAAATGCAACGGAGAGACCATTTCAAAATGAATATCATGATCATGAAGAAGAAGGGATTTATGTAGATATTGTTTCTAAAGAACCCTTGTTTAGTTCTTTAGATAAATATGATGCCGGGTGCGGATGGCCAAGCTTTACAAAACCTATTGAGAAACAGCAAGTGCAGGAGAAAACCGATGCTACTCATGGGATGATCCGGACTGAAGTTAGAAGCGGGGAGGCAGATTCTCATTTAGGCCACGTGTTTGAAGATGGTCCAAAAGATCAAGGCGGGATGAGGTATTGCATTAACTCTGCTGCTCTGCAGTTTATACCAAAAGACCAAATGGAACAAGAAGGCTATGGATATTTACTGCACCTTTTTAAGAAATAATTTAGGAGTAAGCCTTATGGGGAAAAAGGAGATGATTCCTCGCTTATTTGATAATAGGAGTTACTAAAAGATCAATTATTTCCCGCCGTCAAGAGGTCGAGGTTCATAGAAAACTAAATACAATTATGGAAACCGACTCTTTCATTTCAAAGGGTCGGTTTTCTATTATTTAGTACGAGTAGCCAGTACAGCTTCTGCAGACTGTATATCTTGCTCCTGATAGAGTGTACCTTTGACTTTATCTTGAATTAAAGATAAAATTTAACCAGAAATGATTATAAGTTAACGATATTATTATTATGTAAACAAAGGAGCATATTGATGAGAATGAAACATATTTTTAAAGCGGGTAAAGAAGGAAATAATAAAACATTATTAATGCTTCATGGTACAGGGGGAACAGAAAATGATCTACTGCAGGTTGCTGAGCTAATTGATCCGAATGCCGCAGTTTTATCGGTTCGAGGAAATGTTCTCGAACAAGGCATGTCCAGGTTTTTCAAAAGACTTCGTGAAGGAGTTTTTGATGAGGAAGATCTGAAAAAGCAAACGAATGAACTGAATACGTTTTTGGCAGAAGCAGCTGAAGAATATTCATTTGACAGAAGGAATGTCATTGCTGTCGGATACTCGAATGGCGCCAATATTGCAGGGAGTTTGTTATTTCATTTTCAAGATAGTTTAGAAGGTGCCTTGTTATTTCATCCGATGGTCCCAATAAGAGGCGTGGACCTTCCTAATCTGACCGGTACACCGATTTTTATCGGAGCAGGGGAAAATGATCCAATCTGCTCTTCTGAAGAAACAAAAGAATTACATGCACTTTTACAATCAGCTGGAGCAGAGGTAAAAGTGCACTGGGAAGAGATGGGTCACCAATTAACACAATCAGAGGTGCTGGTTGCAAAGGACTGGTATGAGGAGTTATTTTCTGCTCAAGATTAGTGAGTCATTGAGTCATCCATTTGTTCATTGTATGATAGATAGTGTTGAGGAGGTATGTGTTGTGATTCATAAAACTTGGGAAACAACAGCGACTATAAAGCAAATCGAGTGTGTTCATAACGAAGCGAAGAAGTTTGTCGTCAATAATGTCTTAACTCCGGGGAAAGTGTATGACGTTAAAAACGAAAGTGAAGAGTTTTATTTTATCGTTGACAACTCAGGTAGAATTGGCGGATTCTACAAAGAATATTTTAAAGAACTTTAATTAATCGCATAGTGAGATCCTTACAATTAAAAAATGTATTCACTTAAAAACCCGATCCAATGATTTATATTGGTTCGGGTTTTTAGTAGTTAAAGATCCATCTGCTGCTCTTCTAATTTCCCATGTTACATTTTAGGAGAAATAGGGAAGTTAAAATGGTAGATAAATGTCATGGAGGTTATCGTTTATGATTATTGATAATGTAAGAATTTATCAGCCGTTCAATGAGATGGCAGGAGAGGGTGCTTGTGCAGTAAGTATTTCGCAGGGGAAGATCACTGACATTCTCCCAAGTCCTTATCAAGGTAACGATGAAGTCGTGTATGACGGAGAAGGAAAAGTATTAACTCCTTCTTTCAATGACAGCCATATGCACTTACTTCGTTTTGGCTTGTTAAAAAAAGAGTTGGATCTTACCGAAGTATCCAGCTGGAAAGAGTTGAAACAGGAAATCGAAAACCATTATGACCTCATTGAGGAAGGAGACTGGGTTTTCGGTAAAGGATTTAACGATGCAGAATTCGATGATATCGATCATTTACTAACTGCTGAAGATTTAGATGAAATTCATGTTAATGCTTATATCTACCTGATGCACGAAGATGGCCACGAGTGTGTGATCAGCTCTAAAGCGCTGGATCTTTTGAAGCAGGAAAAAGCTTTTGCTAAAGAGCCGGATATATTTAAAGAAACCGATGAAAATGGGAATTGGAATGGCCGTTTTAAAGACACCGCCGTTCATTACATTAAACACCATTTCTGGGGCAGGTCTGTGGAGGATGCTAAAGAAGCTATCGAAGCTGCATCCCCGCATTTATCTGAATATGGAATTACCTCAGTTCACACAGATGATATTAACTTTATTGGTACTTATGAAAAGTTATGGCAGGCTTATACACAGCTTGAAGAAGAAGGTAAATTACCTTTAGATGTTCAGCTTCATCATTACATTTTTGATAAAAGTGATGCTGCCGATTATATTAGGGAGAATAAATTGCGCACCGGAGATGGAACACGTCAAGTAAAGGTTGGCTCCTTTAAAATCTTCTTAGATGGCACCCAGCGGTTACACACTTCTGCTATGAGAAACCCTTATCCGGATAATCCTTCCACCGAGGGAGTCTTAATTTATTCTCAAGAGGAATTGAATGAAATGGTCGCCATTGCTGCAGAAAATAATATGCAAGTAGCTATGCATGCGATTGGTGACAGAGCTGTTGAACAAGCAATTGAAGCTTTAGAGAGTGAGAAAGCAAGAACCTCACAGCTGCGCCATCGTATTATCCACGCTCAGACACTGGGACCGGATTTAATCGAACGGCTTAGTAAATTAAAACCATATATTGAGACTCAGCCCTCATTTCTGCTCGGAGAGTGGGACAAAAAAGATAAATGGACTCCAAAGGAACTGGTACCCTATTGTGATGCTTTTAACAGTCTTTTACGAGAACACATCCCAGTAACTTTAAGTTCAGATTTACCCATAGGAAGCATTAATCCCCTGGTTTCTATCTACACAGCGGTCAATCGTATGGATTTGCAGGGAAATCCTGAAGGGGGCTGGATGCCGCAAGAGCGCATCAGTCTTGATGATGCCTACTTAGGGTTTACAGTAACTCCAGCAGAAATAGAGTACCAGGAAACAAAAAAAGGAAAAATTCAGCCAGAGTTCCAAGCGGATTTTGTCTTGTTGGATAAACACCCTAAAGAAGTGGATTCCAGAAACATTAAAGATATCGAAGTACTAGAAACTTGGTACCGGGGTGAACAAATCTATAAAAAGTGACCTTTTGCTCTTCCTTCCTTGTTATTATTCTTTTCATCGTAGATAATAAGGGTAAGTGATGGAAAGAGGAGGAGGGTCACAAATGGACAAATTAATTCTCGTACGTCATAGCGAAACAGATGGTCAGCATGAAGATTCTCCCTTAACTAAATTAGGGGTGCGTCAATCCCAGATTCTTTCAGCTTTTTTGGAGAGATCAGGTTACAAGATCGACCGGATTATATCCAGTCCTTTTTTAAGAGCAGTAGAGACAATTAAACCTTTCGCGCAAAACAGCGGCTTGACAATCGAAACGGATAATCGATTAGAAGAAAGAATTTTGAGCCATGAACCGCTAGATGATTGGGAAGAAGTTCTGCATGATACCTTCAAAGATCCAGAACTTAAGCTGACCGGCGGAGAATCTTCAGCCGAAGCGAAACAACGTGTGCTTTCCTTAATTGATGAATTAGAAGCTAATGAAGATGGCAATATTCTGTTGGTTACTCATGGAAACTTATTAGCTTTATTGCTGCAGAGGTTTAAGCACGAGGTAGGTTTTTTTGATTGGAAGCGGCTTTCCCGTCCAGATGTTTTCCTCGTGCAGAAGCAAGGCGGAGAGTATACGGTGGAACGAGTTTGGGAAGATTAATGAAGCCCAGTCTTCATTAATCTTCTTTCATAGGTTTACATACGTTAAATAGAGTTATCGAAAAGTTGAAAATGGTCGATTCGTAAGAAGGAATTGCGAATTTTATCTATAATAGGTATCATGGAAGTGGTGTTTATTTCATCATAGTAAGGTGAATATTGAGACATAAGCACTCTTTAATTCTACAAAAAGGAGGAGATTTTCATGTCGTTTGTAATTACATCCCCTTGTAAAGAAGAAAAATCAGGCGAATGTGTGGATGTGTGCCCTGTTGACTGTATCGAAGAAGGAAAAGATATGTTCTATATCGATCCTGCTATTTGCATAGATTGTGGTGCTTGTGAAGCGGTTTGCCCTGTGGAAGCTATTTATATTGAGGACGAAGTTCCTGAAGAGGAAAACAAATACATTGAATTGAACCGCAAGTTTTTTGAAGAGAAGCAGTAGAAACAGATAGAAAGACGCTGGGACAGAAGTCTTTTAGTGATTTACTAAATCCGAACGATGATGATGTTAACGACATACATCCATCATCGTTTGGATTTTTTTGTCTCGCATCATGCAGGGGTCCAGACTCAGGATGGATCCATACGTTTCTCCCTTGATGACCCGGTCTCCACGGATGAGCAAAGGAGAATGGAAGTGGAAATGATACACTATTCTAGGGGATTGTATTTCCGGAACGTTCATTCAGGATAAACCTTTGTATGCTCCTTTATGGTTCATGGTTTGATTAGAGATAATTCCTTACGTCCCAACCTCGCTTTTTGCCGATACATAAGCTTAAAATAGTGTGAAATCGGGTAAATTCTAAGTGAAGTTCTTACAAGGAGGAAATTTATTATGGCTACTCTGACAGACAAATCAGCAATTATCACGGGAGCAAGCAGCGGGATAGGCGAAGCAATTGCTAAGCACTTGGCAGCTGAAGGTGCGAATGTGGTTCTGGCCGCCCGTCGATCCGAAAGACTTCAAGAGCTCGCTCAGCAAATAGAGAAAGAATATAATGTTGCTGCGAAGGTTGCAGAAACGGATGTAACGAACAGGGAAGATGTGGAGAATCTGGTGAAGCTCACGAAAGATTCATTCGGAAGTGTGGATCTATTAGTTAATAACGCCGGTGTCATGCTTCTTTCTTTTCTTAAAAATGATTATGTTGATGAATGGGAGCAGATGGTTGACGTTAATATAAAAGGCGTACTATTTGGTATTCATGCCGCTCTTCCATCAATGATTGAACAGGAGTCTGGCCATATTATCAATGTTTCTTCTGTGGCTGGTCATGAAGTATTTCCATCCAGTACGGTCTATAGTGCAACGAAGTATGCGGTACGAGCCCTCTCCATGGGAATGGAGAAAGAGTTATCTCGTTCAGGTGTTCGGGTAACGAATATTTCCCCAGGTGCGGTAGATACCGAATTAACAGATCATATTACAGATGGAGAAGTACTTGAGATGTTCAAAGATCACAGCATGGAGCCCCTGGAGGCAAAAGATATTGCACGCGCTGTAGCATATGCGGCCACTCAGCCAGACTATGTAAATGTGAATGAAGTGATCGTCCGGCCAATGCATAAGAAATGAATATAAATTAAATAAACCGCAGGTGAGCCTGCGGTTTATTCTTAATGAACAATTTTAAATTCTTTGTATCCCTTTAATTCATCTTTCCGTTCAATATCTACAGATTCAACCTTGGCAAATGGTGTGGGACCATCTTTTATTTTTCCAATGAAGGCTTCGAGTTCTTCCTGATCTCCTTCTGCTTCAATTTCTACTGCACCGTATGCGGTATTTTTTACCCACCCTTTGACTTGGTGTTGATCTGCGATATTTTTAGCTGTAGCACGAAATCCAACTCCTTGGACTTGGCCGTGGACTACAATTTGAGTGAATGGCATAAAAAAAAGCACCTCCAAATGATTATAGTAGTTTATTACCTTATTTTGTCTTATAAAAACCCTATGAAAGGAGTTTTTTCATGAAAGCGATTGATATTCAGGCCATTCAAGGTTTTCGAATGGGCCACGCTCAGCATGAGGAAGCGGGGACAGGCTGCACAGTTATTGTTTGTGAGGAAGGAGCTGCTGCCGGTGTTAGTGTCCGAGGGGGATCCCCGGGAACGCGAGAAACCGATTTATTAAAGTCAGAGAATTTAATTGAAAGGGTTCACAGTGTTTTTTTAGCCGGTGGAAGTGCTTTCGGTTTAGATGTGGCAGGGGGAATTATGGAATATCTAGAGAGAAAAAGGATCGGATTTGATGTAGGTAAGACTTTTGTGCCGATCGTACCGGGAGCGATTTTGTTTGATTTAAACGTAGGCGACGCAGAAGTACGGCCGAACCAGCTGATGGGATATAACGCTTGCGCCAAGGCTTTTTCTAATACACCATTTTTTGAAGGGAATGTGGGAGCGGGAACGGGAGCTTCTGTAGGGAAAATTTATGGCGGCGATTATTCTATGAAGGGTGGCTTGGGGTGGGCGGCAGTTGAAGCGGGTGATCTGCAGCTGGGTGCCATTATCGCGGTCAATTGTTTCGGCGATGTGATTGATCCAGCTTCGAATAGTATTGTCGCCGGCGCTTATAATCGAGGAGAAAATAAGTTTATGAATTCAGAGCATGGACTGATCAGCCAGCTGCAGGAGCGCCAGACGAATCGGTTTAATGATAATACCACGATCGGAACCCTAATCACGAATGCTGTCTTAACCAAAGCTCAATCTAATAAACTTTCTTCCATTGGGCATGATGGTTTGGCGAGAACTATGCGACCGTCCCATACCTTTGTGGATGGAGATACATTGTTTACTCTCTCAACGAATAAAATAGAGGTCGACTTAAATGGATTGAGCATGCTGGCTGTGTCTGTAGTAGAAAAGGCAGTCCTGCGGGCGGTCAAAGCGGCCAATACCGCCTATGGTTTGCCTGCCCACAGAGATATATTTAAAAGGAAGTGAAGCAAATGAAAGTTTTTGTCTATGGATCATTACGAAAAAATGAGGTAAATCACCATTATTTACAAGGAGCTGAGTTATTAGCCGAGCAAGCCTGGGTTTCCGGCAGACTGACGGAAGGGGAATTCTACTATCCTTTCTTAATTGATGATCTCCAAGCAATTACTTACGGAGAGCTATATGAGATTCCACCCCATTTCTTAAAAAAGCTTGATCATTTGGAAGGCTACCGGGCAGAAGATCCTTCTTCGTTGTTTTACCGGGAGGAAGTTAAAGTTACGACGGATCAAGATAATCATCAGGCAATTGTCTATAAATGGGGAAACCAGGAAACTGGCAGACAATTGCCTGAAGTACCTCATGGAAACTGGAAAGTAAGACAGCTTCTGCGAAAGGAAAGTTATTATTATCTTGCCTATGGTTCATGTATGGACCAGGAAAGATTCCAAATTGGCAAGGTGGATCACCTATTTCAGAATATGATAGGAGCTGCCCGGCTGGATGATTATGAGCTTCGTTTCTCCCATCACGTTAAAGACGGTGGAAGAGCAGATATCGCTGAGAAAAAGGGCGCGCATGTAGAGGGATTGGTTTACCAAGTGGAAAAAGAGGCACTTGACTACCTCTATCAAAGAGAGGGAGTGTTTACTGGCGGCTATCGTCCAGTAGTGGTGGAAGTCGATTTACATAACTCTCGTAAAATAGAGGTTTTGTCGTTTACCGTTATTCACAAAAAAGAAGATTTAACTCCGCCGCTGCATTATGCAAGAGAAATTCACAGAGGAGGGGGGCCGCATCTTACCGCCGCTTATTTATCTCAGGTGGAGAAGCGGTTTCATCAGCTTCAAGTGAAAGGGTTTGACAAATATTTGAAGGAGAGTGCCTCCTCGCGGAAAGGTTCTGATTAACTTTTTTAAAGGGTCGGAAAAGATCGTAACAATAGAAGGGTGCTATTCTCAGATCAATTTCAACTTGTTAAATAAAGGTAAGAATGTTGGACAGTGCGCTCATTGATACTCTCTCTTACTAATTATACTTTACTTCCTGCAAGCTGATCTTAAGAAAATAGCGTTTACTACTTGAGGCTGAGGCAGGTTTTTGAGTAGAATAGAGAGTAATGAATTAGGAGCGACGAGCTTAACTAAAAAGGAGTTTGGCTGATGACTGTCACTACAGCGAAGACTGGGACACAATTAAACCATTTATATAATCACTTATTAACAATAGACAAGAAAGAGCAAGCAAGTAAAGTACTTGATCTAATTAGTAAGATTCAATCCAGGCAAATGATGATAGGCTTTGCCGGCCATTTTTCTGCTGGTAAATCCACCATGATAAACAGACTGGTTCACACACAGATTTTACCTTCCAGTCCCATTCCTACGAGTGCTAATATTGTAAAGTTATTATCAGGTTCTCCCTACACCGTTACCCGGTTTAGAGAAGGCCCGCCCGAGAGATACGACGGGGATATTGATTTTGAAACGGTAAAGGAAATGTGTCGGAATGGCGATGAGATTACCGGTGTTGACATCAGTCGTCCGCTTGATGAATTACCTGAGCACGTAGCACTTCTTGATACCCCCGGGGTAGATTCCAGCAATGATGCCGATCGTTTAATTACTGAGTCATCGCTGCATTTAATGGATTACATGTACTATATTATGGACTATAACCATGTGCAGTCCGAAGTGAATTTAAGATTTTTGTTAGATATGCAAACCCGGGGAACTCCTTTTTCTATAGTGGTGAATCAAGTAGATAAACACCAGGACTCCGAACTAAGTTTTAAGGAGTTTAAAGAGAGCATCCAGAATTCTCTTCAGCAGTGGGGGATCACACCTGAAAAAATCTATTATACTTCCTTAAAAAATGAGACGGCCGGCGAGAACCAGTTAGATTTACTGGTTTCTGATTTCGAAGAATTATTCAATAGAGCTTATTCACAAATAGAAGAACAAGCGAGCAAAGATGCTCAAGCCATCGTCAACGATACAATCCGCGAAGAAGAAGAAATCTTTCAGGAGAAGCGTCAGGAACTGATGGAGGAAGAGGAAAAGACCACCAGTATTCTTGCGGACAATGATCATATTCAAGATTGGGAAGCCTACTTTCAAGAGCAGGAACAGAAGAGTGAAGAACTGAATCGGCACTTTAAAGAACGAGTCTTATCCTTTCTGCCCAATGCTTACCTAATGCCCAGCACACTGCGTGACAAGGCTAAAGCTTATTTAGAAGCTAGTCAGCCTGGATTTAAAGTTGGAATGCTGTTTACAAGAAAGAAAACCGAAGAGGAACTTCAGCGAAGAGAAAATGATTTTTATTCAGGTTTAATAGACATAATCGAGAAAAATCTGAAATGGCCGTTAAGAGATCGGTTAATGGAAATCATCGATGCTTTTGAGATTAAAGACTCCTCTATTATTGAAGAAATCCAGCAGTTTTCCCTTTCCTATGAAAAAGATCGGTTGAGAAATTTAATTGAACCCGGCGCTTCTGTGACCGGTGATTACGTATTACGATATGCGGAACAAGTGGCCAAAGATATTAAACAACAATACAGAACCAGGCTGCTTGAATGGCTGGAACAAATGGAAGAGCTTCTCCAGGAAAGAAATACTGATGAAAAAGAGCAGTATAAAGAAATTATCCAGGCTTTAGAGAATAAGCAGGCCATCGACAAGCAGCTTAATCAGCTGGAAAATGACTTTCACCAAGCAACCAAACTGTTAAAACAACAAATGTCTAAGACCGAGCAGTCCGATCAACTGGATGAACTAGTCAAGAGAGTCTTGAAAGAACGGGAGGTTCAAATCCAGCTCAAATCTGTTGAAGCTGTCACAGACTTTTCTAATCAACCTTCGACAAATAAACAGGAATGGGAAGCTCCCGTTGAGCAAGAATCGGGGGAGACCTCTTCCAGTGAAGCCATGAAACATGCAGAGGAAGCATTAACCGTTTTACAGGAAACGGAAGGATTAACAGATTTATATGAGCAATTGCAAACGAAACAGAATCGATTAGCCAACCAAAGTTATACAGTGGCACTGTTTGGCGCGTTTAGTGCTGGAAAATCATCCTTTGCCAATGCCCTGCTTGGGGACCGTGTCCTGCCGGTTTCTCCTAATCCAACTACTGCAACAATTAATAAAATCTGTCCGCCAACAGAACAATTTCCAGACCGGACGATACGCGTAAAAGTAAAAACGGAAAAGCAGCTGCTTGAGGATTTCTCGGAATTGATCCATCAACGATCTTTACAAGCAGAAGACACAGAGGAATTAATGTTAGAAATCAATAAATGGACGGATGAAGATTTCAAGAAACTAGAGCAAAAGCAGTTATCGTTTATTAAGGCTTTTCAATCCGGATATGAATATATGAGCCCCTATTTTGGTAATGAAATGACCATTTCGTGGGAGCAATTCTCATCCTTCGTTGCTGAGGAACAGAAGTCTTGTTTCATTGAATGGATGGAGCTTTATTATGATTGCGAATGGACACGGGCGGGCATCACTCTTGTAGATACACCGGGAGCAGATTCAGTGAATGCCAGACATACAGATGTTTCTTTCGAGTATATAAAGAATGCCGACGCTGTTCTTTTCGTCACGTATTATAACCACCCGTTTTCTAAAGCCGATCAAGCTTTTCTAACTCAGCTTGGCCGCGTGAAAGACACGTTTGCCATGGATAAAATGTTCTTTATTATTAATGCTAGTGATTTGGCAGATTCCCCTGAAGAAGTCCAGCAGGTGGAAAGCTATTTAAAAGACCAGCTCACGCGCTTTAACATTCGCCATCCGCGGTTGTACTCCTTATCAAGTCTTCAAGCACTGAGTGAGAAGATGGACAATAAGTCCGGCCAGTCAGGGATGAATATCTTTGAAGACAGGTTCAGCCGTTTTTTACATGAAGAATTAGCCGATGTTCTCATCCAGTCGATTTACCATGATATCAAGGCGGCCAAGGATTCGTTACATGAATTTATCCGTCACGCCAAGCTTAATCAACACGAACGCGAGCTTCAGCTTAAAACGTATCAGGAAAATGAAGACCAGGCTGTCTCCGTTATTGAAAAGCTCAACGGAACTTCAGAATATGAACCAATCCGACATAAAGTCGAAAAGCAAATTCATTATGTCCACGAGAGAATGATGTTAAATTTCCATGATTTCTTTAAGCAGCAATTTAATCCAGCAGTGATTAATGGAAAAAATGAAAATGTGAAAGAACAAGTGGATTCAGCCGGGGAAAGATTGGTGAGAGAAATTGATTTTGAAATGAAGCAGGAATTGAGAGCAGTCAGCTTAAGAATTGAACGGCTGCTGACAGAACTGCTTCAGCAAAAACAAGCTGAACTAGAGAAGGAGCTAAGAAAGATTCACAGCTCTATTGAATTTTCTGTCGAGGATTTAAATCATCTCTCCAGTCCGGAATTTAATCTGAAATTTGAGCTAGATAAGCAGCAATATCAAGATATATTACGAATGTTTAAGAATACGAAGACGTTTTTTGAAAAAAATGAAAAAGAAGAGATGAAAGAAGCGCTTAGTGCTCGTTTCAATCCGCATTTAAAACAAGTATTAGCCGATGGAGAAGAAATATTGACCCGTCACTATGAAACCATTTGGGATGAAGTGTTCCAGCAAGCCTCCGAACAGTGGACACGGGAAATTCACCAGCTCTTCAACCGTTTGTCTTATAGTTTAACAAACTACACTCAAGTGGATGTACTCGAGGATCAATATGCCAGGCTAGAAACTATCCATTCCTAAACAAAGAAAGACAGGACCTATGAATATCGAATGAAACGGATGAAAAGTGTGCTTGACCAAACTTTCAGGGTGTTGAGAATTTCTCAGCACCCTGTTTTGTGTTTAGATGAAAGGCGGAAAGGGTTATTCTGCAGTACCCATACAAAGCGGGGCGAAAAACCTTAAATGGTGATTAGGGAAAGTAAATAACAGTGGATAAGCTTACATGCAGCATAAGTGTACATAAAAAAACCTGACCGCTTGGCCAGGTTTTTTTACTGTTTAAATTTTAACTTCGACATCAGCTTCTTTGCGAAGTTTATCAACAATGGATTGAATTTGTTTTTGAGTTTTCTGTTGAACTAGCTGTTTCTTAATCGTCGGCTTAACTTTATCTAACTTCGGAGCATCATCTTGTTGTTCAGCCATTTTATCATACTGCTCTTTAATTTCTTTATCTGAAACTTTCGGTTCTTCCGTATTTTTATCAATATACTTACTAATCTTTAAGTTTTCTTTTAGTTGATCTTTTACTTTTTTCTCTGTTAAATCATTATCTTTAAAAGCTTTTTTTCTTTGTTCTTCAGATTTAAATTGGTCTGTAAAATCAGAATAGCGCTTGTCCAGTTCCTTATCGGTAACTTTGACGCCTTCTTTATCTGCTTTTTGACTGATCAGCTCAGCACCAACCATTTGATCCACGACGTTTTTCTTTAGCATGTCTTCTTTTTTACTTACATCCATTCCCATTTGCTTGTATTGCTGTTTCATACTCTCAAGCTGGGTGTTGAAATCTTTTCGTGGAAGCTCTTTGCCATTTACAACAGCTACAGGACCAGTAGCTTCTTTTTCACTGGAAGCTTGTTTGTCATCACTGGAACTTTGATCTTGTTGACTCTCATCGGAACTTTGGCTTTGCTTGCTGTCATCAGAATCTTGAGAGCAGGCGCTAACTCCTATCATAGCTGCAAGAGCAATCATCATCATTAATATCATTTTTTTCATCATGTATCTCTCCTTTTGTGATCTTGAGACATTACAGGTGAGTGTAGCACACGGAAAATAGCTTGTAAATGAAGAATAGTAATGATTAGAATACGTGAAGCATAAATTGAAAAGAAAGGAGGAGGATAAAAAAATGTACGGGTACTATCCTTACAACCCTTATCGTCCTGCAGCCACTGCAGAGCAGGCAAGAGTCACCTTTCTAAGCAGCCCTCTTGCTCCAGATCTTAAAGGCATAATGCAATTTTACCAGCGTCCGTACGGAGTAGAAATATTCGTGCAAGTGGAAGGGTTACCTCCATTTAAACGAGTGAAGAATGGTCCTCAAGTTGGTCCGCACGGGTTTCATATTCATGAAAAAGGTGTATGCGAGCTTGGAGATGGAAAAGAGCCATTCTCTTCGGCGGGTGGGCATTGGAATCCTCACCAGCAGCCTCATGGCAATCACCCAGGAGACTTTCCGGTTCTTTTCTCTAACCAGGGTAGAGCACGGATGATCTTTTTTACAGATCGTTTTACAGTTGATGAAATCATAGGAAGGGCAGTTATTATTCATCAAGGGCCTGATGATTACAGAACCCAGCCTTCAGGGAATGCTGGGAAGAGAATGGCCTGCGGGATTATCGAAAAAACGTAAAAAGAAATGAATAAAAACACCTGGGCTTGAATATACTATTAAACATAGGGCTCCAAAGGCGCTCTATCTTGACTTCACCGGTGAAAAATAGTATATTATATTATAAGAAAACAGTTTGTGCCAATCCTAAGAAGAATAGTTCTGAATCACCTATTATAAAGAGTGATCAATGTTTATTGGTACTTTTTATAATATGTGATTTTTTCTTTACAGCAAAACGCATATTAATTTTAAGAAATATTGGAGGACCCATTCCTATGAAAACAGGTACAGTGAAATGGTTTAACGCGGAAAAAGGTTTTGGATTTATCGAAGTTGAAGGCGAAGACGATGTATTCGTACATTTCAGCGCAATCAATGAAGAAGGATTCAAAGCACTTGAAGAAGGTCAATCTGTAGAATTTGAAGTTACAGAAGGCAACCGCGGACCACAAGCTGCGAACGTAACTAAACTATAAGGCATAAGTTAGAAAGAGACTGGCTCACTAAAGTCAGTCTCTTTTACATAAATCTTGTGTCAAGAGGAGGTTTCAGTTCTAATGGCATTTGGTAAAAAAAACCAGGTAGAAGTGAAAGAGGAAGAAACGAAGATTTGGGAGTGTACGTCCGAGGATTGCAACTGTTGGATGCGTGACAACTTCCGTACCAACGAAGAAAATCTGTGCCCAATATGCGGCAGTAAAATGGAACAAACAAGCAAGGTCATGCAAGTAGTAGAAAACAATAGCCTTTATCATAAGTCATAATGAAGAAAACGGCTGCTATTTATTAGCAGCCTTTTTTTTTGTTTTTTCTGCCTCGTGGAAGGGTATAAATGGATTAGGATGCAATTTAGAAAAGGTGGTATAGATGATGGATCATCATGCAGAACGCATCGTATCTACAAAAGACAAGCTTAGAAAGCAGTCGTTAGAAACGGTATTAAATCAATTTGATGCTAAACTAATGAACCTTTCCCACAAGGATCAGAAAAATAAGTATCAGAAAATGAAGGAAGATCCTTATAGTTTCTTTAGAGGAAGTGCTTATTTATATTTCTTTGACACTACGGATCTCCCATTGACTTTCCATACACCAGAAGATAAACCGACCTGGATCATGGGTGACATGCATTTTGATAACTTTAGTGCTTTCCAGAACGAACAAGGCGAAATTGTTTTTGATGTAGATGATTTTGATGAAGGCTATTTAGGATCTTACCTCTATGATGTTATGCGGATGGTCGTAAGCATCAGGTTAATGACAAGTCCGCTTGGTTTCTCAAAAGAAAAGCAAGATAAACTAGTTAATCACTATTTAAAGTCCTATATTAAACAGTTACAAGCCTTTAAAGATGGCGACGAAGACCCGGTGAAGCTGCAATTTACCGTAGATAATACAAAAGGTCCAATTAAAAAAGTGTTAAAGAAACTAAAAAAACGACAAGCATCTCATGAATTGGAAAAACAAACCGTAGTGGATCAGGATTCTATCCGTTCGTTTGACATCGGTAAAGATAAGTTGACTGCCGTTTCCAAACAAGAGAAAGAAAAGCTGAAGCATGCCTGGAACGATTACATTGCTTCTGTTCACCCTGACAATCGAGAACCCGAATCTTTCTACCGAATTAAAGATGTGGTTAAAAAGAAAGGATCAGGTATCGGCTCAACCGGATTGCAGCGCTATTATATATTAATTGAAGGAGAAGAGGGAAAACATCATGATGATGTGATCCTAGAAGCTAAAGAAGCCAGGACTCCTATACCTGCCTACTTCTTTCCTTATGATGAACAGTTTTGGGAAGATAATAAGCAGCAGGGGCGACGGGTTATTCACACGCAAAGAGCCATGCATCATAAAGCTGACCCTTATCTCGGCTACTTTACTTTCCAAGGACGAGACTTTTATGTACGGGAACGTTCCCCGTTCAGCAAAGAAATCAAGGAGAAGCATCTCGATGATTTCAAAGCTGCGAAACAAACTGTGAAAATCATGGGGAAAATTTCCGCCAAAGTTCATTCCAGAGCTGACGCAGATCTTGAACAGGGCGTCATGGACTACCATAGTGAGAAAGCGATTTTAAAGGCGATCGGTTCGAACAAGAAATTATTCCGCCATCAAATAAGCTTATGGTCAGATCATTATCAGGATACTGTAGAACATGATTATGAACTTTTTAAGCAATGGCTGAAGGAAAATGAATCATTCCAATCATAAATTTCTGAGAAAACTGTTTAATCCTCCAGATGAATGGTATAATTCTAATGTTATACATTCAAATACTGGAGGATTTTTAATGCTAAATGTTAATAATGTTAGTCTTCGTTTCGGTGACCAGAAATTGTTCGAGGACGTCAATATAAAATTCACACCCGGAAATTGTTATGGACTTATTGGGGCAAATGGTGCAGGGAAATCAACGTTTTTAAAAATACTCAGTGGAGAACTTGAGGCACAGACTGGTGAAGTTTCTTTAAAGAATGATCAACGGCTTGCTGTCTTAAAACAGAACCATTTCGAGTATGATGAGTATCAGGTACTTCAGACGGTCATTATGGGCCATGTAAGACTTTATGAAGTTATGCAGGAGAAAGATGCCATCTATATGAAAGGTGATTTTACCGAAGAAGATGGGATGAAGGCGGCAGAGCTGGAAGGTGAATTCGCTGAAATGAATGGCTGGGAAGCAGAATCTGAAGCGGCTCGGCTGTTAACAGGCTTAGGCATTAAAGAAAATCTGCATGATAAGCAGATGAGTGAGCTGGCAGGCTCAGAAAAAGTAAAGGTTCTTCTTGCTCAGGCTCTATTCGGTAACCCAGACGTTCTTCTGCTGGATGAGCCGACCAACCACTTGGATATCAAAGCTATTCAATGGCTGGAAGATTTTCTCATAGATTTTGAAAATACCGTTATTGTCGTTTCTCACGACCGTCACTTCTTAAATAATGTATGTACTCATATTGCAGATCTGGATTTTGGGAAAATACAGGTGTACGTAGGAAATTACGATTTTTGGTATGAATCCAGTCAGTTAGCTATGAAGCTGGCACAAGAACAGAACAAGAAGAAAGAAGAAAAAATCAACGACTTAAAGGAATTTGTGGCACGATTCAGTGCTAACGCTTCGAAATCTAAACAAGCAACATCACGGAAGAAACTGCTTGATAAAATTACTTTAGATGATATTAAGCCTTCTTCACGGAAATATCCGTATATTGCTTTTCAAGCAAACCGGGAAATTGGAAACGATCTGCTGATTGTAGAGAATCTGACTAAGACGATTGATGGGGTCAAAGTATTAGATAACGTCAGTTTCACATTGAACCCGAATGATAAAGTAGCATTTGTAGGAAGCAGTGAAACGGCCAAGACCACGTTGTTCGAAATCCTGATGGGGGAAATGGAGCCGGATTCCGGTTCTTATAAATGGGGAGTTACTACCACCCAGAGCTATTTCCCTAAAGATAACTCGAAGTTCTTTGAAGGTTCGAACTTATCGTTAGTGGATTGGCTGCGTCAGTATTCTCCAGAAGATGAAACGGAAACGTTCCTGAGAAGCTTTCTAGGAAGAATGCTTTTCTCCGGGGAAGAAGCTCTTAAGAAAGCACAAGTACTTTCAGGAGGAGAAAAAGTCCGCTGTATGTTATCTAAAATGATGCTGTCCGGAGCTAATGTCCTTGTCTTAGATGAGCCGACTAACCACCTAGACCTTGAATCAATTACTTCATTAAACAAAGGGTTAATTAATTTCAAAGGATCCATTCTGTTTGCTTCTCATGACCATGAATTTATCCAGACGATTGCTAATCGGATTGTAGAACTGACTCCGAATGGCTTAGTGGATAAAGAGATGTCTTATGATGAATATTTAGCAGATCCAGCTGTACAGAAGAAAGTTGCGGCTCTTTATCAATAATAGCTAAGAAAAACCTGTCATGTGAAAGTGACAGGTTTTTTCTTTCTCGTTGGTAAGGGAATTATGCGTGGTCACTTTAAAGGATGATTCTGCTGGCAAGTGGAACTCCAGCGCTGTTAACTGGGGTTAAAAGAAGAAATTGAAAAATAAAGGTTTGTAAATCACGATTTACCTTTTTTTACTCCCTTATTTATCTATTTTCGACTATCACTTGCAAAAATAAATAGAATATAAGGGTTGTTTTTTGTAGAAATTGGCAATATCGCGTCTTAAAACCGCTGATTTTAAGGGATTTCCCCTCCACTGTAATGTGTATGAAATCTTTATGTTAATTTTGAAATCGAACTGTTAGCTGTTTGTTCTTAAATAATTCATAGATTCTGTTAGTCTATTAATTGTGGAGTTATCACAGGAAATTAATTGTGACGTGATCACAATCAACAGGAGGACATTATTTATGAAAAAAACAGTTTTCTCTCTAGCAGCTACGGTAACGTTAACAGGCGCATTTGCATCTACTGTAAGTGCTGAAGAATATACAATTGATAAAGGCGATACACTATGGGGAATTTCTAAAGACTATAACGTTTCTGTGGACCAGCTGAAAACGTGGAATGACTTGAACTCAAATCTGATTTATCCAAATCAGAAATTAACAGTTTCTAATGAATCTAATACACCATCAACTACTAGTAACAATAATTCATCAACTTATACAGTTCAATCAGGGGATACCCTTTATGCGATCTCCCAGAAATACGGAGTATCTGTAGATCAGCTTATGGCTTGGAATAATTTATCTTCCACTATGATTTATCCTGGAGATAAATTTGCGGTGAAAGCAAACGCAGCTAAAGCTCCTAGTACGTCCACTAAATCTGCGGAGAAGAAAGCACCGAAGCAGACTAAACAAAGTAACAATCAGTCCAGCAATAAAACTGCTGAAAAATCAAACACTCAAAAACAAAGCAGTAACACAGGCAATGACGTAGTGAAAGAATTTACTGCTCAAGCTACAGCATATACTGCATCATGTGCAGGCTGCAGCGGTGTAACGGCAACAGGGATTGACCTGAATGCACACCCTAATCTGAAAGTAATCGCTGTAGACCCTAATGTAATACCTTTAGGTTCAAAAGTTTACGTTGAAGGATATGGCGTAGCAATTGCAGGCGATACTGGCGGTGCGATTAATGGCAGCCGTATCGATGTGTATATGGCAGACCGTCAGGATGCTTTGGCATTTGGCCGTAAAGATGTAAAAGTTCAAGTTCTAGCTGAATAAAATTTCAAGATCTAACGGAAGATCATAGTTTATAAAGTGAGACAGGGCTAAAACTAATTTTAAAGTAAAAACACGTGAAATCAGATGTACAATCTTGATTTCACGTGTTTTTTTGTCTGTAAAATGTTCTAATCCTGAGGATGAATAATAAGCTATCTTTCTGTATTTTTTTACTTTTCAATTTAAAGAGGGTATTACTTTGCGAACCCACTTGATATTGGTAAACTATTACCTAGAGTAATAGGGAAGGAGTGCTTGGAATGAAAGCAATTGTACATGAAGGAAAAGTTGGCTTAGATGGATTAAGCATCAAGGAAATTCAAGAACCTTCATTAGATTCAAATCAAGTAAAAGTAAAAATTATTACAGCAGGCTTGAACCGAAGAGATTTATCTGTGGTAACCAAACGACATGGTGCTCAAGACCCTCTCTTAGTCCCAGGTTCCGATGCAGCAGGGATAGTAGAAGCTGTGGGAGAAGGTGTCACGAGATTTAAAGCTGGAGATGAGGTGGTTGTGAATCCCGGCACAGGCTGGGAGAAGAACAGCGATTCTCCGCCTGAAGGGTTTGAGATTGTCGGATTTCCTGATCAAGGTACATTTGCGGAATACATCTGTCAATCTGAAAAATATGTGGAACATAAACCTGCCCATTTGGATTATGACCAAGCGGGCGTGCTTGGGCTGGCAGGACTGACTGCTTATCGGGCACTTTTTACCAGAGGGAAATTAACTAAGGATCAGACCCTGCTTCTCCCTGGCATTGGAAGTGGAGTTCTAACTTTCGCATTAAAATTTGCTAAAGCAAAAGGAGCCCGTGTTATCGTTACTTCTCGATCAGATGCCAAAAGAAAAGAAGCTCTTTCGCTTGGTGCGGACCGTGCGATCGATACACATAGTGACTGGAATGAAGAATTAGCAAATGAATCGGTGGATCTCTTGCTTGAAAGTGTAGGGGCAGCTACATTTAACCAGTCCCTTGACATCATTCGTAAAGGCGGCACGATCGTAACATTCGGTGCTACCACGGAGGATGAAGTTACGATCAATATCCGGAAGTTTTTCTACGGCCAATACAACCTTTTAGGTTCCACTATGGGCAGTGCCGAAGAATTTAAAGAGATGATTGATTTTGTAGCTACTCATCACATTATTCCTCAACTTGATCGTGTGTTTTCTTATGAAGAGTATCTTGATACATTTAAATATATTGAAGAATCAAAGAATTTTGGTAAGATAGCTATTTCTTTTGCATCCCTATGAATTAGTAAGGAAAAGATTGCTTGCTTCCATCTTTAATTAAGTTAAAAAAATTCCGCAGTGGTTATCTGTCTTCTGCGGAATTTTTTTATGGAGGGATACTATGAAACGAATTGCAATCCTAGGTTCAGCGGGTTCTGGTAAATCTACGTTAGCCAGACAACTAGCTGAGATATTAAGAATAGAAGCTATTCACATTGACCGGTTGTTTTGGAAGCCTGGATGGGTTCATTCCACACAAGAAGAACTCCACGCCAAGCAGGCTCCCTATTTAAAGAAAGAGAGCTGGATCATAGATGGAAATTACAGCAAAGTGTGGACGGAGCGTCTTGAGCTTGCCGATACGATTATCTTTCTAAATCTGTCCAGACTCGTATGTTTATCAAGCATTATCAAACGCTGGTGGTTCCATCGGGGCAGAGTAAGAGAGGATTTAGGCGAAGGATGTCCAAACAAGATCGATTGGGAATTTATAAAATATGTATGGGATTTTCCCAAAGTGAGAGCTGAAAAGACGATGAAAGCTGTGGCAAATCAGTCCCGAAGTTCTCAGATCATCATTTTTACCAACAGAAAACAAGTGAAGCAATTTCTAAATCGACTAAATACTTCCACTTAATACTTAGTAGCAACTCCGAAATTTATAAAATAAAACCGCTCAATAACCGAACAAGCGTGCGTTTAATTGGACAATGGAGCCCTTCTTTATAGTAAAATAGAGATAATCATTAGTTTAGGAGGGGATCCGTTTGTCACATAAAAACAATCCTAAGAAATTTGCTCTAAATATGAGTGCTGCTCAGTTCACCAAATTTTATATTATGCATTTACTTCAAGTGAGTCAACCAATGATTAGTGAACATTTCAAAGATGAATTTCGGAAACTGACAAAAAATTGGATTCCAGCTCCGTCAACCTTGCTGGATACACTCCATGAGATGACCGAAGAAGGACTGCTGGAGAGAAGAGAAGATTATAAATCTCACTCTCGGAAAAGACAAAAAGTTTATTGGTATTATTTAACCAACCAGGGAAAAGAGGAATTTGATGTTCTTAAAAAAAGGTACAAAATCTTATTTGAAGAACAGCTTCAAATCCTCCATCAAATAATGAAGGATGTTTATCAATAATTTAAATACGCCGTTTTGAGCACAAGAGAGAGGAGGATGGCAAGACGATATGAGAATAAGCGTTCTGGATCAAAGCCCTATTTCCAAAGGTCAAACAGCAGAAGATGCGCTGAGCCAAACTCTTGAATTGGCACAGTTGGCAGAAGAACTGGGATATTATCGTTATTGGGTGGCAGAGCATCATAATACGAATGGACTGGCTAGTACCTCTCCAGAAGTATTAATCAGCCGGATCGCATCACTCACCCAATCGATACGTGTCGGCTCCGGCGGCGTTCTTCTTCCCCAGTATAGTCCACTCAAAGTCGCTGAAAACTTTAAAATGTTAGCAGCTCTGTTCCCAGACAGAATAGACCTGGGATTAGGACGTTCGCCTGGAGGGGGAAGAAAGACGAGACTGGCTCTAACAGATGGAATCGAAAAATCTTTAAGCTCTTTTTCCAGGCAAGTAAAACAGCTTCATCAATTCCTATATCATTCTTTTGAAAAAGGGGATGAGTATTTTGGCGTTTCTGCTAAACCAGATACAAGTCACCAGCCGGAAACGTGGATCCTCGGTTTATCTTCACGCGGGGCCAAACATGCAGCACTGAACGGGACAGGATTTACTTTTGGACATTTCATCAGCCCAGATCAAGGTGAAGAAGCTATTCAGACCTACAAAGAAAGATTTAAGCCATCGTTTGCACTTGAGGCTCCCAGAGTTAATGCTTGTGTGTTTGTAATATGTGCTGAAACACAGGAAGAAGCGGAGGAACTAGCTTTAAGTCAAGATATGTGGCTGCTGCAAGTAGAGAAAGGATTAGATACCCGGGTTTATTCGAGTGAAGAGCTGAAAGGATGGAGTCTTCTGCCGGAAGAACTTGAGAAAATAAAGAAAAATAGACAGAGAGGAATTATTGGTGATCCAGAAACAGTAATAAGAGAACTTCAGGAATTAGAAGGGAAGTATGGCACGGATGAATTCCTGATTATATCGAATATATTTGACTTTGAGGCACGAAAGAAATCGTACCGTTTAGTGGCTGAACAATTAGAATTAACAAAATGAATTCTCATATGAGAAATTCACCCATACGGATTCCCCTTTCCTTTCATATATAGTATTAAAGGGGGGAGAGCTATGGGTTACGGTTATGGTGGAGGATTTGCATTAATTGTTGTTTTGTTTATTCTCCTTATTATTGTAGGAGCTGCCTGGCTATAGGATAAGGATTAAAAAGCGTGGCCAAGGCTGCGCTTTTTTACATAAGAGCGAATATTTAATTATTTTATGTGCAGGATACAGTGCGGTATAATGGTT
This sequence comes from uncultured Bacillaceae bacterium, assembly GCA_963739045.1. Classification (GTDB taxonomy): domain Bacteria; phylum Bacillota; class Bacilli; order Bacillales; family Halobacillaceae; genus Halobacillus_B. The sequence continues at coordinate 1,236,657 of CAVTYY010000004.1, forward strand.
TCACTAGTAGTTTTACGAGTAAAGGAAGGCGAATGAATGACATTATCTATTGGAAACGTACACAAGCTTAATGTACTAAAAAAAATAACAGAAGGTTTTATTCTAACGGATCACAACGAGGAAGTACGGCTTCCTGACGAAGAAGTTAGCGGGGAGATTGAATTAGGTGAAGATATTTCAGTCTTTATTTATCCCGACAAACAAGGTAAACTTTTAGCAACGATGAAGCTGCCGGAAGTACGAGTCGACACTTACGGCTGGGCGGAAGTGGCAGAAGTCCTCCCGCACCTGGGAGTATTCGTAAACATAGGGATCCAAAAAGAAATTCTAGTTTCAAAGGACGAGCTTCCTCTGTTGAAGTCTGTTTGGCCAAAACCCGGGGATTTCCTGTTTGTAAGTCTAGAAACAGACAAAAAAGGCAGGTTATTGGCAGAACCTATTTCAGAGAATGAAGTGACAGACGACCTCACTCCTGCTCCTGCTTCCGTGCTGAATAATGAAATTGTCGGAAGGGTTTATCGCTCTACAAAGGCAGGGTCATTTATTTTAAGTGAAGAAGGGTACCGAGGATTCATCCATCCATATGAACGGAAAATCGAGCCTCGTCTGGGGGAGACCATCCAGGGACGTGTGATTGATGTAAAAGAGGATGGAACCATTAATGTGACTCTACTCCCGTTAAAACAAGATATGATGAAAGAGGATGCAGAAGTCATCCTGGATTATTTAGAAGAGACGGGCGGTGCAATGTTCCTTCATGATAAAAGCGATCCTGATGATATCCGACATACGCTGAATATGAGTAAAGCTGCATTCAAACGGGCAATTGGAAAGCTTTTGAAAGAAGACAAAATTGAGAAAAATGGTGAGAAAACCACCTTGAAATAAAGGCTTACGGGAGGAGAATCTTCCGCTTTGAATAGGATATAGAAGTGGGAGTTTGCCTGCAACTTGGAAACTGAAGAGAGAGCAAAGAGAGTGGTTGATTAATTTGTTCTCCCATTCAGCAAGATCACTAACATGTTTTTGAGAGTCTAGAGAAGTCTAGGCTCTTTTTTTATAAATTTTTTCAAAACCATTGTTATAAATGACTTTTAATTGAAAAGAGCGGAACTGATCGGACACTCCTAAAGACTTTGTCACCTCATCAACTACATCGCTTTCTCTCGTATTTTCATCAAACGAAAATTTGTGAAAATTAGTGATCAACTGGTTAAAGGCTTTTGTACCTGTTACACTCTGACCATCCAAATCTTGCAGAAAAGCTGTCTTATTGTCAGCAGTATCTGAGAAATTGATTTTATATGTTCTCTTTTTTCCGTAATCAATAGTTAGATCAAAGCCAGAAAAGTTAATGTTGTCGTTAGTGGAAACCTTTTTTTCCTGATAACTAACTTTAGCAGGATCAAGATTGTTAGAAGGCTGTACACTTTTTTGTCCGTTGCAGCCTGCGTTTGCTATGAGGAACAATCCACTAATTAGAATTGTTGCGACGATTTTCATCATAAGGAACCCTCCAAATTGTAAGATAAGGTTAGGTTCTCCCAATTTTAAAGATGGATACTATGAAGGCCACTGGATATCCAGTGGCCTTGTTCCTTTTATAGCTGTAGTTCTATGTTATATTCATCAAGCCAGGCATTAATTTGAAGCAAATAATCGAGCAGTCCCCTGGCTTTGGATCCGTTTATTACGGGATGCTCGCCTGTAGCAATTTCCCGGAGCACATCTTCATTAGCAATTGATAGTATAGGCGACTGAGGATTATCTAATACCTCTAGCATCCATTTATTCAGACCTGCTAAATAAGCATCGTCCTTTGTACTTGGATAGGCGCTTTTCCTTCGATTACGTACATCATCCGGCAGGTAGCCTTCAAAGGCACGGCGTAGAATACCTTTTTCAATGTCATCAATATTCTTCATTTCAAATGGAATGTTCCATAAATATTCGACAAGCCGATAATCACAGAAAGGTACACGAACCTCGAAGCCAGTCATCATACTCGCACGATCTTTGCGATCTAACATGAATGGAAGGAAACGGGTGATAAACATATAGGACATCTGGCGTTGTTTGGCTTCCCGTTCACTTTCTCCTTTGAGTACGGGCAGTTCTTCGAGTGCCTCCTCAAAGCGTTGATGCTGATAAGATTTTATATCCAGTTTTTCTTGGATATCGTCCTTTAAAATGTGGGACATGTTCCCAATGTTAATTAACCAAGGGAAGATATCAGCATTTAAAAATTCTTCCTGATGGAACCAAGGGTAGCCGGAGAATACTTCGTCGGCAGATTCTCCAGAAAGAGCGACCGTCGCATCCTGTTTCATTTCTTTAAATAAGAGATAAAGAGAGGTTTCGATTTCTCCCACACCTGGCAAATCGCGTGCTCTCATAGGCACTAATAAATTTTCTACGAGTTTGTCTGCTGGAAAGACTACTGATTTGTGATCTGTCCCCACATGTTCGGAAACCCGTTTAACCCAGGGTTCATCTAGATCTCTGCGAAGAAAATCGGTTTCAAAGTCCTCTTCACTGTTGACGAAGTCAATCGAATAGGTAGGTAATGTTTTACCTTCTTCTTTAAATTCTTTTCCTGCAATTGCAGTGAGTCCACTGGAATCAAGACCGCCTGATAACATAGAGACGAGTGGCTTATCGGCAATCAGCTGTCGGTTTACGGTATCTTCCAGCAGTTCCCGGATGGTTTGGACGGTAGTCTCAATATCATCTGTATGTTCTTTGCTTTCCAATTGCCAATACTGCTTATGGTTCATTCCCTGTTTGGAAAAGGTTACATAATGACCTGCGCGGACTTCTTGAATATCTTTAAATATAGCATTTCCTGGTGTCCTCATGGGACCGAGACCAAATACTTCTGATAATCCTTGTGTATCTAGTTTCGCTTCTACTTCCGGATGTTCAAGTAATGATTTAATTTCGGAGCCGAAGATTAATTTGTCTCCACGTTGAGCAAAGAATAAAGGTTTGACCCCTAGATGGTCGCGGCCAAGCATTAAGCTTGAGAAGCGTTCATCCCAAATGGCAAAAGCATAAATTCCATTTAAGTGTTTCACACAGTCTTCACCCCATTCAAGATAGGTATGAAGCATAACTTCCGTATCAGAATTTGTTGTAAACTGGTGGCCTTTTTCAATCAACTCATTACGCAGCTCTAAATAATTATAAAGTTCTCCGTTATAAACAAGAGCGATGCTATCGTCTCCTTGCTTGTAAAGCATAGGCTGTGCTCCGCCTTCTGGATCAATAACGATTAAACGTCGGTGGCCAAACGCTGCATGATCGTTCAGCCAAAAGCCTTCTGCATCAGGACCTCTATGCGCTATAGCATCGGTCATTTCTTTTAAAATCGCATTTTCATTTGAGAGATTATTTGATAAATCAACCCATCCTGCAATTCCACACATTAAAATACGCCTTCTTTCTAAATGTCATTCATGGGAAGACCCATGATTAAAGTAGTTAATCTGACCAATCTGATTTTTTGGTCAACCTAAATGGTATACCTGGCGATAAGGATACGTCAATTATTCAACTGGGAATTGAGGGAATTAATGTAATGGTCTACGTATAATTACAAATAATGGAACTTAAATCACTTCATTTTACTCAGTTTTTCAAATTGAATTGACAATTGAAAACCCACCATTCCTGCAGAGAGGAATGGTGGGAAAAGTTAGAGGATGTTAAATTTATGCTTTGTTATAATAAAGAGGAGGTTTCATTTATTTAGGGAGTATTTTAAAATTTGTTAACAAATGGAGGTAAAGGGAAGCGATTGTAAAACCCGTGATGTAAACTAGATAGGTGAATAGAATATTCCAGCCGTTTAAGTAGAGAACCCTCCCAATTAATAAGGCTCCTCCTTCGATACTGGTAGTTATTATTGAAAAAATAATAACTAATAAAGTACTGTTTATCCCTTTTTTAACTTTAAAGTAAGCAAATATGCAAGCTAATAGGGGGAAATAACCAAGATTGTAAGGAAGGGCAGACAATGAAGGATTTTTTAAGATGGGAGAGACCATCCAGAACAAATCAAATCCCCAGTCATTAGCCAGAAAGGCAATCGCAATTCCAACAGGAAACATGACAAAGACTACGATGGGGGCTTTTTGGACGAGTAAAATACATAAAATCCATGGAATTAAAAGTCCAAGGACAATATTTAGCAGCATGAGGACCACCCTCTTTTTCTTTTATTATGTCCAATTTTTAAAAAAATAACGATAAGTGTATAGATAGGAGAGTATACATGAACCGATCAATTGCCGTAATTACAGGCGTTAGTCATGACCATGGGATTGGGGCAGCTGTATGTAAACAGTTAGCTGAAGAAGGTCATGATGTTTTCTTTACTTGCTTTCAGGCAGATGAACAATGGGCAGAGGAATTTCGAATTATGCTAGAAAGCTTTGGAGTGAAAAGTCAGTATGCCGCTGTTGATTTATCTGAATCTCACGCTGCCTTCAGTCTCTTAGATCGAGTTATTGATACTTTAGGTTTTCCAACTGTTATTGTGAACAATGCAGCTTATTCGACGAGGGATGGATTTGCTGAGCTTGACGCAGAGAGCTTAGATGCCCACTATGCGGTGAATATGAGGAGCACGTTTCTCCTTTGTACAGAATTCGCCCGCCGTTATGAAACCCTCGGAAAGAAGAAAGGGAAAATTGTAAACTTAACCTCTGGTCAAAATCAAGGACCTATGATTGGAGAGCTTGCCTATGCCTCGACTAAAGGAGCAATTGCGGCTTTTACTATTACTTTAGCTGCCGAGCTTGCTCGTCTAGGGATTAATGTCAATGCAGTGAATCCTGGTCCTACAGATACAGGGTGGATGACTGAAGCTATCAAAGAAGAATTGCGGCCTAAATTTTTATCAGGTCGTATTGGAGTACCTGAAGATGCAGCCAAACTCATTGGGTTTCTTGTCAGGGATGAAGCCGATTGGATTACTGGACAGGTTATTAATTCTGAAGGGGGATTCTTAAGGAAATAACCCGGTTATCATGAACAGATCATCTAGATGGGGGCTAATACTGAGGATTTTTTTATAAAAGATGCACCATCGGGCTGCCTCGACCCGTATTGTGCGGAGCAAGAGAGGGAAAAGGAAGCAGCAGCAGAGGAATGAGGGAGCTAAGATAGAATTAAGGAAATGGATATTTCCATTTCCTTAATTTAGTGTGCTTAGGTTGACTTCATAAGCAGTTCGGATTCCTGATTCTACTCCGCCTTCCATCCAGCCGTGAAAGTCGGATGTATGTTCCCCTGCAAAATGAAGTTTGCCTTCAGGATTTCTTATAAAATCAGCGATGTTATTTTCTTGTCCAGGTGTGAATAAAGTAAAACACCCAGCAGAGAATGGATTTTGACTCCAATTGAAAGAGAGGCTTTGTAAGTATTCACGATAAACGATGGGTCCGTAAACTTCAGCCAGGTCCTTTAGTACATATTTGGTGATTTGATCTTGGGTCAAACTATTCCATAACAAAGCATTCTGCCCCCAGCTGTAACTGGCCAGCAAAACTCCAGTAGAAGTATACCTGCTTGCGTGACTTGGAATATACGTAAATCGGGTTGGCCGGTCAGAAATAATATTCCCATAACCTAGCTGCTCCCAAAAACGGTTCTTAAATTCTATCCCTATTTTTATAGACGGTACCATCATAAGCTCCGCTATTGCCTGGCGTTTTTTATAGGAAACAGAATCAAAAGGGAGTATTTCAATAAACTGTAGAACGGAAAATGGAAGAGTGATAATAGCAGCGTCCCCTTTAAACAGACAGATTTCCCCAGTTGAAAGGTCTTTAGTTTCAAAAATTACTCCATCATCATTTTGGTAGATTTTTGTTATTTTTTGATTAAAATAAATATCATTTTCTAGTTGGGCTAAGAAAGATTTGGGAAGCTGATCGTTTCCTCCTAAGATTTCAAAAAACTTAGTTTTTTTATTAAAAATAGGATATATGATGTCAGTAAGAATATCGACAAAAGAGAATTCTGGAAACCCTTCAATCCCTAAGAGGACACTGATCATCCTTATGGCATTATTTGACATGGAGGGCCCTAAAGGATTATTGGCTAAATATCTTCCCATTGAATAGTCAGAGTATTTCTTTTTCAGTCTTTCTTTTTCTTCATCTGTACTTTTATCATACAGATCGAGAAATGGCTGAACGGCAAGCTGTAATAGTTCCGTCGCTGTCTTTCCTTCTTCCCAGTCGTCCAGGGGATAATTGAGTACCTCAGGATGCTTCTCATAATAAGCTTGAGTGGTCTTGACATTATTGACAAAAATGAAATCCTTTGGCGAATCGTTATAAAATGGGTTTAATGTCAGGTTAAATCTCTTAATATACTCCATAACGAGGGAATGATTACTCGGAATTCTCATTGCCCCCATATCTAAATAATTGCCATCAGTAAAAGGATACCTGATTGTAAAAATTCGTCCGCCTACCCGGTTATTCCCTTCAATGATAATTACATGATAGCCTGCTTCTTTAAGTAAAGAGGCGGCCACGAGACCAGAAATTCCTGCTCCGGCAATGAGGATTGTTTTGGGGTTCTTGGGTTTTTTTAGGCCGTTTTTAATGATGGAGAGCATATCTTCTGGATAGTTTAAGTTCGTGTAATTCTTCAATCTTTCTTCCAAACCATTCCCTCCTTTTATTTACATTTTATGAATTCTATTAGGAGGTATGCTTGAATTATGGATCTGCCTTTATCCGTTTTAAGTTTTACACAAATAAGCAGACTTCTCCCTGAATAAGATGACAATAGAATGCAAGGAGAGGGGGAAACAATTTGCAAATTCACGTGGTTCAACCTGGAAACACACTGTGGAGTATCGCTCAGAACTACCAGTCTTCCATAAACCAAATTGTTTTGGTGAATGGATTGGATCATCCGGATGCTTTAGTAGTCGGGCAAGCCCTGGTGATACCAGAACCATCGAGAGAACATATCGTACAGCCTGGTGATACTCTGTGGGGGATTGCGAACCGTTATGGGGTGTCGGTCCAGCAGCTTGCAGCGAACAATAATCTTTCTAATCCTCAATTATTATTCGTCGGAGAGTTAATTAAACTACCTTATTGGTACTATACTATTCAGGCGGGAGACTCCCTGTGGGCGATTGCAAACAAGAATGGTGTGTCCATAGATGAAGTAGCTCAACTGAATAATATTGCAGAGCCTGGATTGATTTATATCGGTCAGACCTTAAAGATTCCCGCTGCGGAACTGCCTTCGGCTGAAGTAAATGCTTACACGACAAACATTAATGAGCAAGGTACACAGGAAGTCCTTTATTTAGGGAGGAACTTCACTTATCTGTCGCCTTTTATGTATGCGGTTCGGTCAAACGGAACTATTACAAGCATGGATGAGGAAGCTTTACTAGAAGCAGCCAGACAAAATAATGTAGCTCCTTTAATGGTATTAACTACCTTCTCTGGAGGCACATTTGATTCGGATTTAGCGGCGGCAATTCTTAGAAATCCAGAATTGCAGGAAAAGTTAATTACAAACGTGTTAGCTGAAATGGAGGCAAAACAGTATACGGGATTAAATATCGATTTCGAATATGTCTATCCAGAAGACCGTCAGAATTACAATGATTTTTTAAGGAGAGTAGTGAACCGTTTGCATCCAAAAGGATACACCGTGTCTACTGCTCTAGCTCCTAAAATCTCAGGAAGTCAATCAGGTCTATTATACGAAGCCCACGATTATCAGGCCCACGGAGAAATTGTTGATTTTGTAGTATTAATGACCTATGAATGGGGATGGGCAGGAGGTGAGCCATGGGCAATCGCTCCGATCAATAAAGTAAAAGAAGTACTTGATTATGCAGTAACAGTTATTCCCAGACAAAAGATCCTTATGGGCGTTCCACTATATGGCAGGGATTGGAAAATCCCTTGGGTGAAAGGAACTTATGCCAGAACAGTGAGCCCAAAGGAAGCTGTTCAATTGGCAGCCAAATACGGAGTGGCCATTCAATACGATGAGAAATATCAATCACCCTACTTTCGATATAGGGATGAAAACGGTCAGCAGCATGAAGTATGGTTTGAAGATGCACGAAGTGTGCAGGCAAAATATGACACGATTAAAGCCTATGGATTGCGTGGAGCGAGTTATTGGGTACTAGGCAGCTCTTTTCCGCAAAATTGGCCAGTACTTCAGACCAATTTTTCAATTAAGAAAGTGTAAAAATAGCAGGAGGCTGATTACGCCTCCTGCTATTTTTTATTATTCAGTTCCATTTGGTTCCATTCTTCATTGACTACAAATGCCAGGTCATCATTCCCAAATAATGACAAGACTTCTAATAGTGTTTCTACAGAAATTTGATGAGCTTCAGCTTGCGGGAGGGTTAATTCTGCAGCATCCTGCAGAGCAATATTGTCTGCCTGATTTGGATAAGCCTTTTTATAAATTTCAAAAGGATCCAGTTCATTGTTCACACACCATTGAGCAAATATTAAAATCATCTTCTGTTCGTCTTGCTTATAGTGGTGAATAATCTGCTCGTCCATTGCCTTTCTGTCCATTGCTTAACCTCCTGAAAGTCAATTAAATTGGTTCCCTGAATGAATAGATTATTTAGAATTGCTTTAAAAAATGAATGAGGATGGATACTCTTCCAATCTCTTATTACTATTTTAGCATTTGTATTTCTTGCTGTCTTCTATGATTCAGTATCTTGCCAAAAAGGCATCTGAAAATGTATGAAGCATATGCAAGCTGAACGGATGGCCATTAAAAAAATCTTCTTCAGGTGAAGATCGGTTCATTTATTTGGCTAAGACCATTCACTTCTCTTATTCAGCCAGGGGAAGGAGTGCTCAGGAACAGGAAGACCTAGTGCCTCGCAAATGGGCTGCCATCCATCAGAAGCTTTCCACTCGAGCAGGCGATCAGCGGGAACGCTATTTCTAACTTCTTCATTATGAGCCAGATAAGCATTCATCATAGTGGACCGGTCATCCCAATGGGACGTTCCAGTAAATCTTTCTAAGAGTTTGACAAGGCCGCGGCCCTCTGTCCAATCCTCTTCCTGGGCCATGCGGGCAGGGCGCAAGATAGTTGAGGCTACGCTGGTCCACCAATCCTCTACATCTTCCCGTACGGACAGAAGGACGAGGGCATTCGGGTTTTCTTCGCTTAGCTGCCGCCAGAACATGGACGCCGGCCAGTCTACTGCTGCCGAATACCGGGCCATTAGTTTATCCCAGTCGGTCGTTCCAGTTTCAATAGCTTCATTCCATCCTTTCCCGAGATTAAAGGGGTGGCCAGGAATAGCGCTCATATGACAGCATGGTCCGCGAAGAAGTTCTTCAAGGGCAGACCTAAGAGAACTCGTCCCCGTTCTTGGGAGACCTGCTCCTACAACTTTTAGATTCATGTACGGAAACCTCCTTAGTGACTTTAGTCCATTCCAGTATAACACCAGTTAAATCGATGATGACAGTTTTTCCACACGATGGGTTAATCCTATGCAATAGGGGGGGAAGATCAAAATTTCTCATCTATAGAACTTTGGATAACTCTGTAGCAGCCACCTCTGCTCGATTCGATCGGGTGTTAATCTCGCTCCATAAAATGGTAGACTAATTATAGGAAAGCCTATTCATTAATATCAGAAAATGGAGGATGCCTCAATGGAATTAATCTTTGTAAGACACGGGCAAGGCGAGCACACGCTGAGCCCGCCCGAAAGTTTACAGCTTAATGCTCCTTCGTTAACGGAGGAAGGAGTAAACCAGATTTCTGAACTGAAAAGGAAGCTTTCTTTGAATCAGGGAGATCTGTTGGTAAGCAGTCCGACAAGGAGAACAATAGAAACGGCCACGCTCCTGGCAAACGGTACAAAAGGGATGATAACCATCAGCCCTGCAGTTTCACCAAGAATGTTCCCTCAAAATTCGAAGTGGAAAACACTTCCCTGTGATAAAACGATAGAAAAAGAGTTCTTAAAGAAGGACCTTCCCAACGTTGAATTAGAAGACAGCTCTTCTGAAGAGTTATGGAGAAGGGGGATAAATACTATACCAGAACACGTTTTTAAAACGATTGGAAATCAATTTCTGGATTGGTGCAGACAGCAGCATAAAGAAAAAATATTCATTGTCTCTCATGATGGAACCATTACTTCGTATCGTCAATTAATTACCGGAAGTTCACTATCAAGAAAAGACTTTCTTAAAGACGGAGGGTGGGTACGAGTGTATTGTTGAAGGAAAGGGAGGATCCTCTACAACATTTTGTACTATCTCGATATTCATGAAATTGGGGGTTGGATGTGAGGGGAATATCGGCGGAAATTTGGTTATATCGTCGGAAAATAGAATATATCAACGATAAATGAGATATATCCACGAATTCGAACAGTTTATCAACGAAACAAGAAATATATCAATAAAACCACCTATTCATCCACTACCTGGCAGAAAAATTAGGTGATTTTATTTCGTAGATCATCAAAATACGTGTAGATAATAGCAGGGAAACTCAGGGGTCTTCTCAGCCATCCTTTCTTGCTACGTACATTATTATTTAGAAACGAACTTATTACCAGTTACCCAATATCTCCATGGTAAATGACGAGCTTCTCCTGAATTATCAATTCCGATACGTGGTCCTTCAGAAATTTGTTCAGGTGTGAACCCTGGAAGGATATAAAGGGGAGGCGCGTCAAGAGGGCGCCCATAATCCTGTTGAGTAATTCCAAGAGCTTTTGTGAGTTTCCCAGGTCCGTTGGTAAGCTCTTTTTCCTTTTTGTTTCCTCTTCTGAGATACATTAATTCCTCACCTTTCACAGGCTCAACAGCACGAATGAGAACAGCTTCCGGCTTCTCTTGATTCCCGCTGACTACATTAACCAGACAATGCGTATGCATGACATATGTATAGGCATAACCTGCAGGACCGAACATAACCTCCGTTCGGTTTGTTCTTTTATTATTAAAGCTATGGGCTGCCTGGTCTTCCGGTCCCATATAAGCTTCTGTTTCTACGATAAATCCAGAGGCAGTTCCTTCTTTTGTTTCTTTTACCAACTGACAGCCTAGTAAGGATTTCGCTAATTCCAAAGTAGGTTGTTCATAAAATTCTTTTCCCAATACATTCATTTTCATCTTCCCTTCTCTTTTTCAAATTCATTCCTTTTCCTCATGATAATTAAACTAATAAAAAACATCCTCCTACCAATATCTTCTTTTTACAGTTGTGAAATCATGGGGATTTTGAAATAATTACCTTAAAATCAAATGGTAAAAGATAGACATTTTCTCCGTTGCCTAAGAGCACACAGCAGGGACAGGTAAGAAGCGAGATATTTTAGGGAGAGGAAGCCATGATTATAAAGAAAATTTCCTGCCAAGTACATGAGTACCAAAAGCCATTGTTTTCTCGAGCGCAAGAAGAATGGAAAGAAATCCTTCCTACAGCTGGTTTTCTAGGACAGATTGGCGGCTGGAGTCTCAGCGATCCCTTAACAGCCATTATTTTTGCTTTCTGGGAAGACGAGGCTTCTTATGAAAGGTTTATGAATGAAGATCATGACCGAGTTTTCCATAATTCCGACCAGGAAAGCACCTATTTTTCGATAGATACAGAGCTCTTTCAAGTGGAACATGACCTGTTGGAAGGGCTGTCAGGATTGGGAACTCTCATCCGGAGGGCAAATTATATTTGCGCAGCGTTTACACAAGTGAAAAGAAACAGAATCGAGCATTTTCTTGAGATTCAAAGATCCGTTTGGAATCCAGGCATTGAGCAAGCTGAAGGGATGGCAGGAGGAGTCATATGTCGTTCTCAGAGCGCCTCTCAGCACTTTCTTATCTTTACAGGATGGGAAAATCAATCCTACCATCAGAAGTACAGGCCTCATCTTTTTCCGAATTTACATAAGGCAGCCCCGCAGCAAGACGTGAATCACCTTTCTGGGGAGAGCTTTCCCGTAGAAGAAGGCTGGCGGGTTGTTTCATCCGAATATTAACAATCCGTCTAAGGTTTATGCGCGTGCAGAGGAGAATTATTTCCTATGTAACATTTGTGGATGGATCGATGAAGAAAGGTATCCAGCTGGTATGCAAAAAAACATCAGCGCTCTTAAGTCTGACAAGAGCGCTGATGTTTGGCATTACCTCATAAAAAAGGAAAAGACACCGAAGAGGACGGCGCTGATCCCTGCTCCAACAAGCGCAGGGGTAAGCTTCTTCTTTGAATATTTGATAACATCAAGGTCCATGATGGTACATAATGTAACGGAATTATCGCTAAGCGGGGAAGCAAAAGCGCCAAATGTTCCGCTTGCAAACACTGCTCCAATAACAAGCAGAATATTAACTCCGGCATCATTAGCAAGCGTGATCCCCAGCGGCATAAGCAGCCCCCACGTTCCCCAGGAAGAGCCAATGAAATAAGAAATGAGCCCTCCGAGCAGAAAGATTACAGGTGCCACAAACATATGTGGAATCCAGCCGACGTGATTTGTAATGTAGTCTGAGAAACCAAGATCCTCAGAGACCGCAGACACGCCCCAAATTAGTGCCAGTAAAATGATAACGGACATTAACTCATTCCCGCCTTTGACGAAATGAGTGACAAGATCAGATACCTTATACTTTTGAAACATAAAATATACAAACGTCAAAATAAATGAAATGAGCAGGGATTCAAGCATAACCCCAAGAGCATCACTGCGAATGAAACCTTGGAAAAATCCACTTGCTTCTTTATGGCCATCCCACCAGCTAAGGAAGATGGTTAAGAGAAGGAAGGTGATCAGCGGCAGGATTAAATTTAGCGGTTTCACGGCAGTGTCTTCATCATAGGCTCTGTGACAAGCATCCAATCCTTCTTCCCCTTGCTGTTGTTCCGCGTTTTGTCCGGACTCCTGCTGCATCGCTTCGTCCGACTCATCTTCTTTTGGCTTCTTAAAGAAGCTGTAATAAACCCCGATAAGAATCAATACAAAAGAGAAAAAGTTGAAAGGGATGCTCTCTACATAAACAATGTAAGGCTCTTTGTCGATACCGACTTCTTTCAGCGAATCTCCAATGGTGGTCACCATGTATCCTACAAAGGCTGTCGCTATTGGGACTAAAGCTACTACTGGATTGGAAGTCATTTCTATCGCAAATCCAATTCGCTGTTTCGACATTTTCAGCCGTTTTCTTAGCGCCTTCATGATGGGGGCGACGGTTACAATTCGAAAGTCAGGATCACTAAAGGTTCCAAGTGTGGTAATCCACGTAAGAAACATGGCGCTTTTTTTTGTTTTAACTTTGTTGCTGACTAAGTGAACAAATCCTTTTATTCCGCCAGCAAATTTAATAATGCTGATCAACCCGGCAAATCCGTATAAAAAGATGATAATTCTTATATTACTTGATTCTATAACGTTGTCGACAATGTAGGATAAAGCTGTCTTGATTCCTCCTAATAAACTGGGATCGATTATGTACGACCCCACTAGCAATCCTACAAATAGTCCTGGCTGAACTTGTTTAGTCAAGATTGAAATTGGAATAACTAATAAAAAGGGGATTAAGGCAACCCATGCATGATCCACTGTGATCCACTCCATTTCTAACTGCATACTTGGCTATAGTATGAGTAAGCAAGGACTATATCATGTAATGAATCTCAGTCTTATTCTTTTTAATTTTATTTACTATTTCTAGAAATTACATGTATACGAAGAATGCTCTCTTTTGTATAATAAGAACAAATGTTCGTAAATAAGGTGGAATGATTTATGGATTACTCAATGTATCCACGCAATGACGTATTATGTATAGACATGCGGTCCTTTTATGCAAGTGTGGAATGTGCCAAGCGAGGTCTTGATCCTAAAACGGCGCTGTTAGCGGTAGTCGGGGACCCGAGCCGGAGTGGAAGTATTGTGTTAGCCGCCTCCCCAACCTTAAAGAAGAAGCATGGCATAAGTAATGTGAGCCGCTACTTTGAGCTGCCTGATGATCCTAATCTTGTCGTAGCTGAGGCTCACATGGGAGATTACCTTGAGGTGTCGGTCGAAATTTCCAAAGCGATTATGAATTATGTCCCTCCAGAAGCTATTCACGTTTATTCCGTAGATGAGCTATGGGTAACGGTCAATGGAATGAGGAGTTTATACGGCGCTCCCCGTGAAATTGCCCGCCTGCTGCAAGCTCAGATCAGAGATCAATTTGGCATAGAATGTGCGATTGGGATTGGGGATAATAAATTTCTAGCAAAAGTAGTCATGGATATTCACGCGAAGAAAGCAAGCGATGGGATTGCGGAATGCCGTTATGAAGATGTTGAGCATTTATTATGGCCGGTTCCCATTGAAGAAATCTGGGGAATTGGGAGACGCATGACCCGCAACCTGAACCGAATGGGCATTCTTAACTTAGGTCAGCTCGCTAAGCACCCGCTTAAATATTTACAGAAACACTTTGGAATTATGGGGGAACAATTCCATTATCACGCCTGGGGAATTGACTTAAGTCCGGTTATTGGAAATTTTGTGAAATCTAATCAGAAGAGCTATGGCCATGGGATTACTTTGTTAAGGGATTATGAAAAAGGTGAAATTTATGCTTGTTTTCTTGATTTGTGCGAAGAGGCTTGCAGACGAGCGAGAAGGGATAATAAAGAAGGACGGACGATCCATTTAGGACTGGGCTATTCCAAAGAAACGGGAGGAGGATTCAGCCGGTCTATGTCGATTCAAATTCCTACAAATATTACGATGGATGTTTATCGTGTAATTATTAAGCTTTTTGAACGCTTTTATGATGGGATAAGTAAGATACGGCGCGTCTATGTTTCATTAACGAATTTAAATGATGAGTCCGATGTTCAGCTGAGTCTGTTTAGGGACCGAACTAAGGAAAAGGATGTAGGGGAAGTCATGGATGAAATTAGAGATAAATTCGGATCAACGGCTATCCTTAGAGCCACCAGCTTTACAGAATCAGCAATTACCAGAGATCGCAGTAAAAAAATTGGCGGCCACAATGCTTGAGAAAATGGGATAGAAAAGAAAATATCCCGCGTTTTCATGTTCATTTCAGTTTAATTACCTATACTAAGGCCTATAAAAAGAAAAGGAGTGAAATGAATGCTGTCCACACCGTTACATCCATTATTGGTTCATTTTCCAATCGCCTTATTATTTCTTGGTGCGATTACGGAAATTATTTCCCTGTTTAAAAAAGACTTCTTTGATAAAGCCAGCCTCTATCTTATTGGCACAGGTTTTATCACTGGAATACTAGCATACTTAACGGGAGATGGAGCTGAGCATTATGCGGAAGCTCATCAAAGTAACGAAATTGATTCTATTGTTCATACTCATGAAACATTTGCGCTCACCACATTAATCATATTTGGAGTGTATTTAGTGCTGAAGCTGTGGAAATTTTGGAAGAAGCTGCCGCGCCCGTTTTCCTATCTTCTTGCTATTATCACCATTGCCGGAGCAGTTACGCTGTCTATTACCGGGCATTACGGTGGTAAAATGGTCTATCCGGATCACCAAAATTCTAATCAGCAAGTCACCCACGATGATGATGATTGATTGAGGGGAAGGAAAGGAAAGGAAACTAAACCAAAACGCACTGCGAAAAGCTTCCTCGCACTACAGTATAGAAAACGCGAGTTAGAGACTTGGGAATGCGAAGGATATTCATGAATATAAAAGACGAACCCTCGAACCACTATATATGGTTTGGGGGTTCTTTATGGTGTAAAAGTAATAAATGGAAAAGTTTGGGTTATTGTTTGCAGGGTATGGTAATTGGAAGATATAAAAGAGAATAGAGGAGGAGGAAGAATGCTTAGCAAGCAAGAGCGGAGAAAATTAAACGGTTATCAATTTGTTCAAAGCAACATCAGCCTTCTCCTCATTGTTACAATTAATGAACTTCCGTTACGGCTAGGATATTCTTATCGTGTCACTCTATACACTGGAATTGTCTTTGTTCCTCGGGATTGTGGCAGCAGAACTATATTCCTTGAATACGGGAAAAATCATTGACTTCAAACCGGTAAAGAAGCTAAGAGAGAAACAAAAAAAGGAATGGGGGATAAAAAATGGAGGAGAGGCAAGAAAAGTAACGTCATGATTACTCTCAGTCTAGTTATCGGATTGATTATACTAATGGTTTTCACCAGCATTCCTGACCAAATAAACCTGAAGACTCATAGGGCAGGAGGCACTTATACGGGCATGTTTTTAGGAGTGAACATAGGGCAATGGCTGAGAAATCGGAGAACTGGACAAGAAAGCAAGGAAGCACCGAAGCGGTCACCAGGCGAACGCTTAGATGATGGGAAAAAGGCCCTCCTTCTTGTCGGGGTAAGTATCCTAGTCATTGCCATGGTGGCTATCCTGGTTAAATGATGAACAAAAACGGACATTCTCTTCACTTGAGAGAGTGTCCGTTTTTGTTTAGCCTATCTGGTATAATTATAAGAAAACGCAACTTAGGAAAGTGCTGGGAGGCAGTCACGGAATGAGAAAAGTGGTTTATAACGGGGTTACTATTATTATTTTGCTCTCCCTATTGGCAGGAATGTACAGGCAATTCTTTGCTGTCTTTTTCATACATGGGATGCAATAGAATAATGAACCATTACGCGCATTTTTGGTTACTTCCCTGACTTTGGCCATGATAGTGGAAGCATTGGTATCAGGTTCTATGTTCCACATAATAGTTTCAATAGAAGTGACTGAACAAATCTTGAAGACCTTAACAAACAAGGGTTATAGCTTTGTAACCGTCAACGAACTGCAAAAACTCGCAAAATCAGAAGGAGAATAAGATTACTTTGTGCACCGGTAAATCCTGCAGACAAGTGGATTGTTCGAGTGAATGGAATAGGCAGTATGCTGGAGCCAGATGTCATAATATTCCTTATCAATGTGGTCAGATGGTGAGAACTCGGGAACTTCATTGGCTCCGGGTTCGAACGGAGTCTGGTTCACTTCTGTAAGTTGAAATCCGGCCTGGGTAACGCACTCTTTCCACTCATCTTCACAAAGAACTTTCTGCACTCCATAAAGGTCAAATACATCCTTCTGCTCCTCTTTAGAAAGAGGCTGTGCTGCTGTCATTTCTATCATGATCAAGCGCCCGCCTGGCTTTAAGACTCGAAACAACTCAGGAAGCGTTTGGTTGATAGTAGTAAAAGAAACGACGGACTCTGAGATTACTATATCGAAGGATTCATCCTCAAACTCAAGGTTTTCAGCATCCCCCTGCACAATATTAACGCAGCTTAGATCTTGCTGAAACCGGTTCTTGGTTTTCTCAATCATTAACGGATGCTTATCTACCGCTGTAACCTTGCAGCCAAATGTCTGCACGAGAAAGAATGCCGTCTGCCCCGTCCCGCAGCCTATGTCAAGGATACGAGTGTCTGGGTGGATCTGTTCTTTTTGAAAAAGTTCTTCTGTTAAAGGAAGCCCGCCTGGATGAGCCCCGCCGACACCAAATAAAGCTAAAAAATCCAAATATTTATTTTTCATTGTTTTCCTCCAACCTTCGTGGTTACCCTATCTTCAATTTATGTAAGAAGATGGCTGGCGTGAAAAAACAATAAATCTTGAATAACAACCCGGTTCTGTTTGTGTTCAAAACGGTAAGACTTTCCGCCTGCAGCTCATCTGCGATATTATTTATGCAGAGTAAAGTGGTGGTGTTCAATAATAACTGACAATTTAAGGAGTGATCGATTGGAAAGATGGTATTCTCCCCTTATTTTAGCTTTCGTCCTTTTTCTTATCGGCTATGGTTTCAGCGGGTTGAAGATAGGCTTTGCCATGGGGATGGGAGCTCTGGTCACAGGAGTGATCGTTTATTCATTTCTGAAACTAAAAGGAAAATAAGCAGCCTCTGCGGGATAACAGAGACTGCTTAACATTTACGCTTTTGTCTTGTAGGCAGTATTTGCTGCATTTAAAGTTTGGTCATTACCAAAGAGAAAATGCTTTTCCATATTTGGTGAGTACACCGAATTCACTGTTTTCCGACCTACAGTTTCTGCCACCTCTCGCAGCATGCTAGGGGAGGCACCGCAGCACAGTCCGAAGTAATTGACTCCGATCTGTTGAGCTTCTTTCGCCCATTCAGCAAGTTCGTACCGATTGCAGTAAAGAGGATCCAATGAGGTCGGGAAGGTTGTTTCCGTCGGCAGGGAACAGGAGCATCCACCATCAGGCAAGTTGAAAAATGTCGGATGCTCTTCAGATGTTCTATATGGAATAGGGAGAGCGCCCACATAGCCATCTACCGTATTTCTTATTTTATCAATGTAAGGCTGCATAGTGGCAGGTCCGCGGAAACAGTTCATGCCGACCACTAAAGCCCCTTGCTCCTTGAGCAGGCGGCAAGCTTCTTCCACCGTATACCCGTCCCTCAAAATATTTTCACCCATTAGTCCAAATGTAATCACGGCCGGCAGTCCTTGCTTCTGAATCTCTTCCAGGGCAATTTTTGCTTCTTCATAATAGTAAAAAGTTTCGCCATTCACAAAGTCGACGCCTTCTTCCCTGCACCAGGAGACCATCTCTTGAAATATATTCCGTACCGAATCCTTTGACTCTTCATCTTCAGGATTAAAAAGGTTCGTATTGGAAATATTGCCCGCTACAAGTGCCTCTTCAACGGGGTGCTCCTGAGCTACTTCTTTTGCAAGTCGAATGGCCTGCCGATTTAAAGGCTCAAGCAAATCCTCTTTTCCGATAATTCTCATCTTTTCCCGGTGACCATTATAAGTAAAAGCAAGCACCACATCAGACCCTGCTAACATATAGTCACGATAGGTTTGTTTCAATGCTTGCGGATTATCAAGTGCTACTTCAGGGACAAAAGACCCGGCTTGAAGGTAACCTCTCCTTTCGAGTTCGAACAAATAACCTTCTCCGCAAACTACCGGCCCTGCCTGTAAACGTTCTTCCAATGATCTTTTCATAATACAACCCACACCCTTCAATTAAATTACATTCAAACAAAAAAACCGCTCTTCTAAAATAAGAAGAGCGGTTTTACCCAAAATGCTCCTCTTATCTATCAGATCTCTCAATCTGCAGGAATTGGCACCAGCTTCAAGTTATACTTGAAAGGTTGCCGGGCATCACAGGGCCTAGTCCCTCCGCCTCTCTTGATAAGAGTTACTATTCATTTTATTTGACTTGCTAGAAATTATAGAGACGATCCAGCTACTTGTCAATAACTTTTCTGAAAATTTGATAAGAAAGGGGGAGTTAGAAATAAACTGTCATTTGAACAAGGATGCTGGAGGCAGCATGAAGCAGATTTTATCACGAAAAAAAGCTCCCCCTTCATTGAAAGGAGGAGCGGGAATCACTCAATCATTACTTCTCGACAAGGAGACGTAAGGGAATATTGGGTCTCTCAATTGGAACTCATACGTTTCCCCATCTACAATCCCAACCACTTTATTACTATCGTAAAGCTCTAGCATAAACTGCGCCATCTCATCTGCGGTATGGAATTTAGGAACCGCATCGTTATAATCAATATCCTCGTCCATATCTGTGGAGCGTTTTAGAAACTCTGTTTCAGTCGCAGCAGGGGCTAGAACTTTTACTTTCATCGCAGCTCCTTTTCCTGCAAGCTCCTGGGCTAACCCTTCTGTAAAGGCACTAACAAAGAACTTAGTAGCACAATAAGTGACCGCTCCGGCAACAACCGAATAACCGCCGCCTGAAGAAACATTAATTAATTGAGTTCCTTCGGTATCGGCATAGTCTCTAGCAAATAAGGTAGAGAGTATCGTCAGAGCTTCATTATTTAAATGAAGCATTTTTTCAATTTTAGGAAGATCCTGATCAGCGATCGGATCAAAGTTGCCAAATCCAGCATTATTGATGAAGGTTTCCAGCTGATATTGACTCAGTTTTTCATATAAATGGTACACATTCTCCGTTATGGATAAATCAGCAGTTTGGACGACTACATCTAATTCACCATCTATTTGAGAGATTTCTTCTTTAATTTCTTCCAGATTCTCTTTTCTGCGGGCTACCAGAATTAGATTTTTTCCTCTTTCAGCAAAAGCTAACGCTGTCTTATATCCAATCCCTGAGCTCGCTCCAGTAATAACGGTGTACTTCATGTCATATTCCTCCTCATAGGGTTAATCTATATGGTACGCTATTATCATAAATCTTAAAGTGCACTTTAAGTCAAATATTAATGCATCTTAAAGACAGGAGGATTACATATGCACTCGATAACCGACGTATCTAAACAGTTAGGAATTAAGGCTCATACACTCCGTTATTATGAAAAAGAAGGAATTATAGAGCCTGACAGAAATTCTTACGGAGTTAGAAAATATAGGGATTCTCATATTAAATGGCTGAAGTTTGTTAAAAAGCTTCGTGAAACAGAGATGCCGATTGCCCAGATTAAAGAATATGTACAGCTGGTACAGGAAGGGGATCACACGACGCTTAAACGTTTGCATCTATTAGAAGATCATCGAAGTTATATCCAAAACCAAATTAAGGAGTTAAAGGAAACCGAAGAGATGCTTGATAAGAAAGTAAGAACCTACAAGGAATGGATCGTAAAGCAGGATTCGTGATGCTAGAATAAAATCAAACATTATTAAACTGAGAAATCCTTGAAGTAGAAGTTGGAAGTCTGATGGTATTTAAAAGCGAGAAAAAATCAAACTTTTATATACGAACAATAATTGGCTGCAGGGCGCAGTTTCACCATGCAGAAACCTATATTTTTTCCTTTTTAAGTTCTAATTTACGAGTTGTGGAAATTTTATAATAAATGTAAAATTACACTTAAGTGAAGGCGTAGTACTAAATCCGAAGGGGATGTGATTTGTGACTTTAATAGTTGTTATTGGTCTGACATTGTTTATTTTGGCAGGCGCGGTTATAAGTTACTTAGCGGCAAAACAAGGCATAAGGAAGGATAAAAAGACATTAGAAAATTTGCTTATAGCCCTGTGTTTCAATGGTTTATTCGGGCTTATAAGTGCGGTATGGTGGTTTGACTATGCAGGACCCATTAATGAATTCTTACTATTTGGAGGGTTGATCCTCATTGCTGGCACCACGCTTGTTTGTTTAATTATACTTACCCTGACTTTATTAGTCAGGAAAGAGGCATTCATGGCAGGGAAAGACGACCTTATTTAAATTACATCGATCTTAATATTTGGAAATTAATGAGCAGCCGAGTGAAGAGCTTAACAAAAAAATTTGAGAGAAGGAAAACCTATGGCAAATGCGAAAGAGATTTTAGAGCAAAATAGGCAAAGCTGGAATACGGTTGCTCATCATTTTAATGGGAAGGATGCCCTTCCAAGTTACGGACCCTATACTCAAACCGAAGAAGAATTAAAACTGTTCGAGGATTTACAAGGTAAAAAAGTGCTGGAAATCGGTTATGGAAGCGGTCATTCTTTAAAATATATGGCCTCCAGAGGAGCGAAGGAATTATGGGGAGTTGATTTATCCGACTCGCAAAAAAACGCAGCGGAAGAATTACTACAAGATCAGAACCCCCAGCTTTTTTGTGCAGCAATGGAAACGGATATCGATTTACCGAAACAATATTTCGACTATGTGTATTCGATCTATGCTATAGGATGGACGACAGATCTACCCGTTACTTTTAAGTTGATTTACTCCTATTTGAAAGAAGGGGGATCTTTGATTTTTAGCTGGGACCACCCCCTATATGCGAACCTCCAAAGTGAAAATGGAAGGATTCACCTTGAAGGTTCGTATCAACAAGAGGGAGTAAAGCTTATGGAAAATTTCAAGGGAGAAGCGGCCGATATGGTTATTCACCGACGAAAGATGGCTACATATATAAATGAATTAATAAAAGCAGGGTTTACTATAGATACAGTTATCGAGAGTGACGTGTCCGCTGCGTTTGAAAATGAGGAAGCAGAAGTATCCGATCGTTATTATTCGTTATACAAAGCAAGGAAGTTTCCTACAACTATGGTTATTAAAGCTAGTAAAAGATGATAATTTCTTACTGTATGGATGGTTTGATGGATGCAAAGCGTACTCGGAGGATAACTATTTAATCTTGAAGAGTTCTTAAAAAGAATGCCCTATGGAAACGCACTCACTTCTAATACTTATAAGCTGCAAAGAAAAAAGAGGAGGATACACATGACCTATATTCTAGCGAATTCATTAAAGAATTTAATTAAAGAAGCATTTGAGGGGCCGCCTGTGCCGGTAAAGGAAAGCTGGTTTACGAATACTGAACCGAATTCTGGCATTTTTGGTGCGTTGGACGGTGTAAGTCATGAAGCTGCTTCTGTTTCAGTTTGCGGCGTAAGTTTAGCTGCCCATGTCGACCACGTCCGCTATCACATGTGGGGAACCAACGAACTATTAACCACCGGAACTTTTCCCAAAATGGACTGGGATAAAAGCTGGAAGATCAGTGTAGTAGATGAACAACTATGGAAGCTCATTCAACAAGAGTTACGAAATGAATATGGAAGGCTTGTGGAAGCCATTGACTGGATTGAATGGAATGAAAACCTTGCTAATGAGGTTACTGGGTCATTGGCTCATTCCGCCTATCACCTCGGGTCCATTCGTCAGTTATTAAAATACGCGAATCAGAAGTAGGCGTTTTTTATATTGCCGGCGTAAAACAAAAATAGAGATTGACGTCTAGGCTGAGGGGGATGGTATTCTCGCAAAATATTAAGCCCCCTTTTAAAGGATAAGCTGGCTTAAAACATACATAAAAATTAGAACACCGATACCTAATGCTCTTACTCCAAAAAGTTAACGTTCTGATAATTCATTCCCTTGCAGACTCCTCCAGCCGGGATAAAAGAAGCCAATGACTGGAGCAGCTGCTAAACCAATGCTCATTAAAATTACAGCGATCACTTCCATACAAGTATTCATCCTTTTACAATAATTTAGTTACCGATTCTTTACGAATTAAAACGTATAAAGCTAAAAGTTAATTCTAATTTTACGTAGTAGACTAGTATTCAATTTCTTTAATAGTGCGAACAAATCCAGTTCAGGTACATACGTTCTGTTATCCTGGATGAAGATGCTTATTACTATAGGAGGGGATAGGATGACATCATTGAAGTATTCAGAACGCTGGGATATTCGTTCTATTCTTGATGTTTCTGCAGAATCATGTGAGATACAGAACCATTTAAACTACATCAATCAGGAAGCGGCAGAGGTTGAACGGCAAGTTGACGACCTAGAAACATTAAATAGCGGTAGGATTCAATCAGGACAATTGAAGGAAACTATTCAAAAGGTGGAAAGGTTAAAAGTAAACATATCACAGCTCTCTTCTTTCTTATCTTGCCGCCGGGCAGAAAAACCAGAAGATCAGAGGGTCCCAAACTGGAAAGAAAAATTGTCAGGCATAAAGGTCCAATTTAACTTGTCAGTTAGGCGAATCCAAAAAGGGCTAGCTGAACTCGATGAAATGTCTTGGGCAAAAATCTTGAACGATGACGATTTAACAGAGTACCTATTTATTCTTAATGAATGGCGTCAACTAGCACGCCTATTGTTACCAACACGTGAAGAGGAAACAATTGATCTGCTATTTGAGGATGGATATCACGGTTGGGGCGAGTTATATCATTCTTTGGCAGCTGAAATACGAATTATGCTCCACATAAATGGAAAGAGAGAAGAATTATCCATTGCTCAAACGAGAAATTTGCGATCTCATCCTCAAGAAGAACTCCGCAAGCACTCCTGCGAACAGCTAAACAAATCGTGGAAAAACAATTCTACCGTTATATCTTCTATCATGAATCGTATTTCCGGTGTCCGTACTAAAGTAGCTGAAAGGAGAGGCGGGGAGAAAGTATTAGAAGAATCTCTTCGCAAGAATAGAATCAACCATCAGACACTAGATTGCATGTGGAAAGTAGTAAGTAAAAGTAAACAACCCTTTATTCAATACTTAAACCAGAAGGCAAAAGTATTGAGGAAGTCGTCTTTGCAAGCCCATAATTTCTGGGCACCCATGAATGAGGAAGTAAAGTCAATGAGTTACAAGGAAGGTGTCGATTTCATATTAACTCAATTTTCTAAATTAGGGTTGGAACTGAAAACCTTTTCTCAGCAAGCGATCCAGAGAAATTGGGTAGAAGCCGAAAATCGCACTGGTAAATCTGCCTACGCATTTTGCGCGGGTTTTCCAATGACAGGGGAATCCCGCGTATTCATGACCTATGGCGGCCATATTACAGATACGCTTACATTAGCCCACGAATTAGGTCATGCCTTCCATAACCATACTTTAATGTCAGTTTCCCATTTAAACAGAGAGTATCCGATGGTGTTAGCAGAGACTGCTTCTACTTATTCAGAGATGATTGTGTTAAATGCAGCATTAGAAGAAGCCCATACTAAGGAGCAGAAGTTATTCTTGTTAGATGAAAAATTAAAGAGAAGTGTTATGAACTTCATGGAAATTCATACAAGATTTATATTTGAATCAAAGCTTTATGATAGGAGAAAACAAGGATTTGTTCCTGAGGATCAGTTAAATAAAATAATGAAAGAGGCCATTGATGAAGGATATCAAGGATCTATAGATGAGTTATCTGTATATTCCTGGGCATCAACCCCTCATTTTTATATGACGCAGACACCGTTTTATAATTTCCCTTACACTTTCGGATATTTACTTGCTATGGGGATTTATGCCAAAGGAGAAGAAAATGGTGCGGACTTTGAAACCCACTACCTGGCACTTCTTAGAGACTCCGGACGAATGAACGTGGAAGACTTAGTTATGAAGCATTTAGGTGAAGACATTACAAAAGAAGACTTCTGGGAGAAAGGCATGCGCCGCTGCACTCAGGATGTGGAAGATTTCATTAAAGTAAGTGAACTGACTGAGCATTCAAGATAATTGGAAAGTAGTTTATTTATAGAGAGTTTAACAGCACTGAAGAAAAAGAATAATTCTGCATAAGCATCGCAACCACTTCACTTGCTGCTTCGGGAATAAGTTTAGTATGTGATCAAGGTTTTGTATTTCTGCTATTGCTACAATGCCAATCAGTGCAATTTAATTTCATGAAAAAATAAGGCTGATCTTAGTAAGATTGACAGCAACAATGATACTTAGAAGAGAGAATTAAGGAGGCATTCCTTAATAAAGATGGAGAGGTGTTCATAATTATGGAGTATATCATCGTAATTGCTATCATCATAGAGATATTTTCAATCGAATTACAACTCAGGAAATTGAATAAAACTAATGAAAAAATTGTAAAATTACTAGAACAGAAACAGGAGGAAAAATAATCGGAGAGACAAAACGAATTTCACGTAAAAAAGCCGGAACCCCTGCTATTGGTTAAATGAGTTCCACTATAACATCAAAAATCTTGAGGATTAAGATTATTTTTGAAGGAGAAATATTACATAATTCACATAAATCCAATGACGAAATCCGATTTCCAACTATAAAATGGAGTGGTAGATTCTTAAATCGGTTAAAGTCTTCTTCAGCCATTCTAACCTTATTTTCAATGGTCAACAGCTGAAACTTTAATCAGGAGCAGAAGTTATATAAAACCATGTAGTTTAATAAATGTTAACTACTTAACTAGGGGGTGTAGATTTGTTAGGATATTACAGCCGTTTATCAGCAGAAGTATATGATAGGGACAAACCAGTGGGACATTCGTTTGGGGATGTGGAATTTTATCTTGAAAGATTAAGTTCAGTGGAGGGAAAGATTCTCGAGCCTGCATCAGGGACTGGACGAATTCTTATTCCACTTTTAGAAAAAGGTAAGGATGTTGAAGGTTTTGACAGCTCTTCCGAAATGTTAGACATATGCCGAGAAAATTGTAAAAAAAGAAACATGTCACCTAAATTATACGAAGCAAAAATGGAAAATTTTTCGTTGGAAACGGAGTATGAAGCTATTATTGTGCCAACAGGAACTTTTTTATTAATCCACGAAAGACAAGCCTCTATCCAGGCATTAAAGAATTTTCATCGGCATCTTTGTCACGGCGGGAAGCTCATTCTCGATCTAATCCTGCAAACGGAAGTGCCTATTGGAAAAGTTTCCACACAAGTTTGGGACTGTGCTAATGGAGATGTGATCACATTGGAAGATAAAAACGTAGAGGTTGATTATATTCAGCAATATTCCGTTTCCCATGGACGTTATGAGAGATGGAGAGATGGCAGTCTTATAGAAAGTGAACTGGAGCGTTTCCCGCTTCGCTGGTATGGGGTTGAAGAATTTAAAATGATTCTTAGGGATGCAGGGTTTATGAACATTAAGATATCTTCAGACTATCATCAAGGGGAATATCCTAAATCTCCAGACCAAATAGTAACTTTTGAAGCTATGGCCGAGAAATAAATAGAAACTAGGTTCACCATGCAGATAAGAGCTGGAATACGATATAACTTTTTTCATTTAGTGATAAGGAGGATTTTCTATGAGTGAAAATTATTGGAAATATTCCATAATTGCCGGCATAATCACCTTTTTTCTTGCCTTGATCTTTTTTGTAACCATTCACTCTCCTTCTCCATTTATAGCAGGGGGGATTGTAGCCTTTATAATTTTTGAAATATTTTTCTATCATTTTCATGCTAGAGAGAGGGACAAACAGAAACTAATGTGAAGAAATGAAAGATCTTTCTTACCTGCTCAATTATTAAATTAAGCAGGTCATACCAATCATACCTGCCAATTTCCCTACTAATGATCGCATCTGTTAAGGTGTCATTTATACTTTGTTTTATTTTAGAACTAGTTGCTTTTTCTGCACAGGATTTTAAGTATTTGTCCCGTTAACTCTGAGATCTATGTGATTACAAAGGGAGGCCAAATTATAAACCAGCGCCTGTGAATAAGGACGCTGGTTTAATTCTGTTCATCTCTAAGGAATATTGACCTGGATTATTGGATTGCTGGATATCATCTTTCCCAGTCAGCATAGTTATCATCGTGATTTGATCATATAAACCAATGATTTAGTCGATTAACATCTAGGAAGGCTGCAGCCGACAATGATTAATAAGATAAACAGTACAACGATTAAGATAAAGTTATTTCTGCAGTGAGGGCGTCTATGACATCTTTGCACAGGAGCATACTGTACGGGAGAGACATTGGATCCTAAATAAGGAGCGTTGGCGTTTTCACCCCAGTAAGGTGCATTCATATTGGCACCCATGGTGTAAGGAGAATTAACATTTTCCATTTGAAATACTTCCTTTCGTTTTGTCTTCGTCCCTATATAGTACTCGCCTAACGCAAAGTCGAGCCCGTCAACCTTAAAAATGGGTAAGTGTCACGAATACTTCAACGATACAATTGGAATTTTAATTCAAGCAGATAATGAATAAATGATAACGAATTCTTGTTGTGGTGAATGATTGGCGGGTATGCCTCACCAACGGTCCGTCCTCCATGTAGAGGGAACCTGGTGGATGGATTAAAGGAAGGACGGGTGATTAAGCTAGTCAAATACGCTGATTGCTGGCTATCCGGTCTTCTTTTTTTATTCAGAGCTTCAATAACCTTATTTTCCGTCCTAATACCGAATCCATGGCCAAAAAAAAGGCCGTCGCCCATCACTACCGCATTGACCCCTCTGAGCCATGGGTTCTTGGGAGCCACATCGGGATTATTGAAATAAACTACATCTCCAGGAATAGCATGATCGGAATAGAAGGAGTATAAGCCAAGGTTATGGCTGCTGTGCCAGCTGTAGAGATAAAGTTCTGGGAAGAGAGTATTAAAATCAGGACTTTTCATGGTCAGCAAGAGGCCGTGGTAAAAGTTAATCACACAAGCAGTTGCACATTCGAATTTATAGAGAGCACTATTAGTGAAAATGTCTTGAATCCCCTCACCTGGCTGTACTTGCTGTTTTAATAGGAATCCGCCTGGAGCAGTTATATCCCAATACTCAGAATTACACTGGGCATTTCTGAACGTGGCAAAGTCTGCTTTTCCTTCATCCATTTGGTGTGCACTTAAAATAATATTTTTCCTAGCTTTAATTTCAAATAATAGCTCCTGCTCCGATGGATAGGAATAGACATTCTGACCCTTCTCTAAAGCTTCAATAATAACGTTCTCAATCTTATCCGTTTTCCATGATTCACTTGGCTGGTACGGTCTCCCCGATACTTGAATCATACGGTTACTCCCTCCTGAAATAAACCTCTGTATTGTACATGGTATTCATTTTTGGAGGGGCTGATGTTAGAACCATGCGACATTTACACAAAGGAACCTGAAAATAATTAGGTTATTTGAGATACCTGGTTGAGAGTAAGATCACTTAATAATGTCCCAAGGCAGCTCTTTCTTCATTTCATAGAACAGCATGAGAGGGATGAGCATGTTTTACGAGAATTTTGCATATCCTACTTCTAACAGAGTGAATAACAGGGGGATGAAAGAAATGGGACTCACATATGGAAAGCTTGAGTTAATGGAGGACTTACAAAGAGTATTTGCTAAGCACAATGTTCAAGCGATTAAAGTAAATGAGCCGGGGACCTTATTCTTAGTACAAGCAGATGGTTCATTAACCGTTGGTACAAACGCTGTAATTTCAGCTTTTGAATTTCTGCCCGGTGAAAAACAGTCCTCAAGATTTACATTAATCAATGGAGGAAATAAAAAAGACTGAACCTTAGAGACAAACATTCCGCTGCATAAAAAAAGGGCATCCAGTTAATGGATGCCTTTTTTTTGCAATGGTCTACGGAAATTTATAAGTTAACTCCGCTCATGTCAGGATAGCGCTGCCCAGCTGCAATGTTTTTAGGTGAAACTTTGTTCATATAGTCCAAGTCTTCTTTCGTCAAAGTGACTTCCAGTGCCCCAATATTCTCTAAATATTTCGGGCGTTTTGTTCCTGGAATAGGTACTATATCTTCGCCTTGAGCTAACAGCCAGGCAATGGCAAGCTGAGCAGGTTTACAATCTTTTTCTTTAGCAATTTCTTCAATGCCAGCGACGATATCTAAGTTCTTCTGGAAATTTTCTCCCTGGAATCTAGGTGAGTGTCGGCGAAAATCATCGTCAGCAAGGTCTTCAAATTTCGTAATTTGACCAGTAAGGAACCCTCTGCCGAGAGGGCTGTAAGGAACAAATCCAATTCCCAGCTCCCTGCAGACAGGAAGGATCTCATCTTCTACATCACTGCTCCATAGGGAATACTCAGTCTGCAGAGCTGAAATCGGATGTACCTGGCGGGCTTTGCGTATGGTGTCCGGTCCGGCTTCAGACATGCCCAAATAGCGCACTTTTCCTTCCTTAACTAAATCCGCCATGGCTCCTAAGAGCTTTTTAGGAAAAGAAGAAGGATATTGTCTACATAAACCGAATAATAGGATAAAGGATCGAATTGGAAATAATATGTATTTAATATTACTTACCGCATAATTACAAACCAATCTATCCTGATTGGAAGAATATGATTTTAGGAGGAGTTTAATCTATGAACAACGTGTGTGTCTTCACTATTCATGTCCACGATATGGATCAAGCCCTGAAATTTTACACAGAGGTATTAAAATTTGAGACAGCGAAAAAATATGGAGAAAAAATTGTCAGCTTAGTTCACAATGATATCCCCATTGTGCTGGAAGAAAAAGCTCATATGAATAAAGAAGGCGGCCAAAACGTTAGACTGGGATTGAAATCCGATGATATTGACCAGGATTTTTCCCATCTGAGCAGTAAAGGAGTAACCATTTTAGTTGACGAGCCTCAGCCCTGCCCGCCAGGACGGTACATTGTCTTTGAGGACCCTTCTGGCAACCATTTGGAATTGGTTGAATTCAGCTAAGCTAATTTGGTGAAGAGGAACGAAAAAAATACTGGATCAGTGCATCACTAGTAGGGACAGAAAGAACGAGTAGCATCGAGTTTTTCCCTGTCATCGTTACCGTAGGAGGTCTGTCATTGTACCAATATTATAAAGGTTTCATTATTAGAGAAGGAACAGAAGGGGTACCTGCTGGTGAAGTGAAAAAACTATTTGAAGAAGCGGGCTGGATAAGAAACCTTCCTGAATGGCAATCTGAAAAATTTGAGTTAATATTTGAAAATTCAACTTGGGCCTATACCGTTTGGGATCAAGAGAAAATGATTGCTATGGTCAGAATTGTATCCGACAGAATAATGGCGGCAACCATTATGGACTTGGTCGTCTCCGGTCCTTATAGACGGAAAGGTATTGCCAAACAATTGATCAAACTTTCACGGCAAAAGCTTCCTCACGGCGATTGGTTTGCGCACACTTCAGCAAATAATTATGAACTATATCGTAAATGCGGGTTTGACGTTCAGGACGTTCAGA
Source organism: uncultured Bacillaceae bacterium (assembly GCA_963739045.1). Classification (GTDB taxonomy): domain Bacteria; phylum Bacillota; class Bacilli; order Bacillales; family Halobacillaceae; genus Halobacillus_B. The sequence goes on from CAVTYY010000004.1 coordinate 1,267,077, forward strand.
ATAATGGAACCTGCGTGTATTATGGATACAGCCAAGCCCGTAAAGATGGACACAGGAAATCATAAAAATGATCCCCAGCCAAACACTAATACGATTATCAGAAAAGGTGAACAATAGAATAGAAAATTTAATAGCTATAGGTAGTGCAGGTCACTTGCGCAGAAGCCGGCGGAGATAGTACGAAGGGAAATCACACAGGAAAGCGAAGCTGATGAACGAGGCGGAATCTAAACACAGAAACCCCGAACCAATAAGAAATGGTTCGGGGTTTCATCTGAATGGAATTGTTATGTTCCTGCTTCAATACTACTCTTCTTCATTAAACCAAAGAGGATCATCGTTCTCTACCTCGCCATGGTAGTTGATGAGTATTTCTTCGCCTGCTTTAATATCCTTATAAGCATAGAACTCAAACGTATCATTTTGAAAGTTGATCTTATAGTTTGCATTCGGCTGGTACGAATGATTAAACATCATTCCGTATCCTAAAAGAAATGCCGTATAATCTTCACCATATTTAAAGGCGTAATCAGCTAGAAGTGTTTTTTCAATATGTTCATGCTCTTCATTTGGATAAAAAAGGACGGGTGCCTCATGAAGAAGCTCCTGCTTACTAATATCCTGAGTAGCGAACACACCTCTGTTAAATACCTCATTTGTAAGAGGGGAAGTTTTAATTTCAATCATATTATTCACCTGCGCTTTCTTTAATGAGAAAGATTCTCTCTTCTTAAGTGTGACAGCAGTCTATTAGGAAAGCAAGCTGTTTTATATTTTATCAGCCCGTCTAGAGAAGGAACTCGGTTTGAGCAGGGATGCAAGTGGGTTAAAAGGTATAATATGGAAGGTGTTTTTTTCTTAAAATGTTCCTGCAGTTCAAGCAAACCGAGCATAAACGATCTAAGGAACTTCAAAATTCGGAGCGTTAACAATTACATCATACATAACGGGCGGAATGAGTAGGAATGAAGTAGATAAATCAATATTCTGCTGGCAGATACTATAGTCGAGTGAAAATAAAAGGTAATACACGAAATCATTTGTCTTCTTTTGTTTCGTATAAGTACGTAAAAGGACGAACAAACTATAGGTAGAAAGTAAAGAAGGAGAATGATGATGAAAATTCGATACTATTGTCGCAAGTGTCAGCAGCAGGTAGGCGAATTAGATACCAAGAAAGCAGATGCTGCCCAATTAGGGTCTGACGTTTTAAATGATGCTGATGACGAACAAATGGTTCATATGAGCGGCAGCGGAGACTTACATGTAAAAACGATTTGTGACTCTTGTAAAGAAAATCCCGCTTCGGATTTAAGATAACTTCTTATCTTTAGAAGACAGATGAGTTCCATTTAAATCAAAATATTAAGTCACCGAACACTATGGAACAGAATCCCAGTAAGCATTGCGTTTATCTGTCTACAGATAAACGCATTTTACATGAAATGAAGGTGTTTTACTGACTAGGAAGTGCCTTTAGTTTCTCAAGTTTACTTAACAACACATCGATGATAACAAAACCGCCTACATAAACAAGAAGCGTAAAAAATATATTCCAATCCTCGTTATAAGAAACCGTTCCTTTAAGCAGGGCTCCATATTCTAACCCTGTCATTCCTAAAATAAATCCTAAGTAAACCCAGATCCGTTTATATTTCTTAGCATGAATTAAATAGGAAAACCATACCCCGATGACAGGGAAGATACCAAGATCTAAGAAAATGGAATCCATTAGAATGACTCGCGGCATAGGATTTACTTTCCATAATCCTAAGTGGATACCTAACTGGTTGATTGTGACTGCAATTAATGCCGTAGCTGGTGCAGCCGTTAAAAGAATCGCTGGTGCTTTTTTATATAAATAGACCCCTAATATCCATGGGAGAGCAAAACCTAAAAGAAAAATGTATATCACTATGATCACCTCTCTTTCTATTCTTAGAAATTTTCCTTCCTTTATACTTCAAATCCAAGTATTGGCAAGTCGTGCAATATTTCCTAATACATTGAAACCCAACACGAACTAGCCACTTTATTGATTATGGGGGCGATACTTATTACCTGGCAGGTACATACCACCAGTAGATCTTGAAAGATAATCGACCAGGAAACCCCTATATAAAATTGCGACGATTTATGATAGATGAAGCAGAAGAGCTTTACGCATTAAAATTAATTACTCCAAAGCCTACCTTCGCAAGTGGCAATCGTGAATTGACTATTACAAGCAGGTCAGTGACAGCAGACAATGAATTATGACAACTTTACAAGGGATTATTGCAACAGGAGATTATCCTAAAACGTTCGTGATATTGCATTGGGAAAGTATAGAGGGAACGATTGGTTTTAATTTCTTGACAAACCAAACGAAAGTGAGAGTTCATTCTTAAAAAAATCCCTTATTGAGGAAGTCCAATAAGGGAAAGTTGTTTTAATGAGTTTTAGATTTTTCTTTTGCATCTTTGCTGACTAATAGAGGCACAAGCATTGGGATGAAGACAATAATTGTTAAGAGCCTTATGATTTGCATCGCCGCTACAATACTTGCATCCAAGTCCATAGAAGAGGCAACCGATGCCATTTGCGGCGCACCAGCAGGCACAATCGCAAGCAGACTCGTAATGAAGTCCAGGGAAGTCATCAGATAAAATACCAGTGTAGTAATAAAAGTGAGCAGGAAGAAGGCGGCTAATATCATCAAACTTGTCCAGCCGATACTTTTAAATTCTTTCAAAGATTCTCTATCAAATCGAACACCGATAATCACTCCCAGCATCGCCATTCCTAATCCAACCAACAAGTTCGGCATCGCAGGAAGCGGCAGGAGAAAGGTTTTAAATAAGAAACCGAGGATGATGGAATACAAAAAAGGAGCAATAGGAATTCTCCATTTTTTTGCTAAAACCAGAGTCACGACCACTAAAAGAGCATAAAACAGTATTGCCACCCATAAAGGGAAGGTAGAAGGTGCTGCCTGAGCTCCGGTCTGACTATTTTGGACTTCTTCCGTGGGTACGAAAGAAGAAATTAAACCAGCAACTAAGGGGATCGTTGCAACTAATAACATGATGCGCACAGTTTGAAAGGCGGCAACCATACTCATGTTTGCCTTATATTCTCTACTGAGAGCCATCATAATTGAAGCTCCTGCGGGAAGGCAGCAGAATAAAGCAGTGGTTCCATCCATGTTCGAATACTTTTTCAGGATTTTCCCTAAAATCCAGCTTGCAACAAAAAGAATCACCATGGAAACGGCAAGGGGAAGTAAATAAGCAGCTACTTGCTTAAACATGTCTATTTTAATGGATAGACTTATACTCACTCCGATTAAGGCAAGGGAAATATCAAATAAAACCGGCGGGTATGATATTTCTTCTACGAACAGCCGGTAAAAAGTTCCGGCAAGCATGGCTCCCAATAACCAGCCTGCGGGGATATGTAACCAATTAAATACATAACCAACAGCAAATGCCGCGGCTATTACTAGGATTTTCTTCACATTTTTCACACCTTATAGTTATGAATTAATTCCGATTTATGATGAAAGTCTGGAATCCTCTAAATTAAACTTTGATTTATATTTGAATTGGATTGATTATTTTGTAGGAGTACAGAAAGCTTAGCATATTTAAATTTACTATTCCTACTAAGACAGCTTGGGAAAGTGGCAAAGGAAAGCCTTTCTTATAAATGGGAGGATAGGTGTGGCAGCCATGACGACTTCATTACGTGGAGGGTTCATTCCTCCCAGGATGCTTTTGAATGGACACGTTCATGCTTAACGCTTGCTTATACTCAGTTAGATCTAACATGGTATTTTACATATCCATTCACTCAGGTTCAAATGATGAACAAACTTTAAATCACAAAAACGTGTAGAATCAGTATTTTCCATGCTGATTCTACACGTTTTTATTTATGTTCTGCCTGTCTTCTATGTAAGGGATTTTTAGTTTTTCCAAAGGTGGGGGATGATACAAAAACGAACCTTACTTTGACAAAGGTGTGATCACAATGAAATTTGGCTGCCATGTATCTATTAAAGACGGATATTTAGCCGCAGCAAAACATGCCGCATCAATCCAAGCATCTGCCTTTCAGTATTTTCCTAAAAATCCACGAAGTCTTTCCGTGAAAAATTATGATCCCGAGGATACTCATTATTGTAAGCAGTTTACTAAAGAAAATAAGTTAGTTTCAGTAAGTCATGCTCCGTATCCTGCTGTATTAACTGTTGCAGATTCTAGTAAGAGAAAACAACTGGTGGAATCAATTTTAAATGACTTAGAAATCAGTGAAGCATGCGGTTCGCTGGGAGTCGTAGTCCATTTTGGGAAACTCTTAGATGCCAATCAGCCTTTAGAAAGCTACAAGCTGATCATTGATTCACTGGATGAGATTCTGAGGGAGATGGGACGGTAACGCAAAGATCCTTCTAGAAAATAATGCGGGTAACCCTGGTTCATTTGGGACAGAAATCGAGGAATTAGTGAAGATTCGCGAACTGCTTGAATTCCCTGAAAAACTGGGATTTTGTCTTGATACCTGCCATTTGTTTGCAAGCGGCATTTGGAATGGAGACAACTGGGATCATATCCTCACCAAAGGAGACGGAACTGGGATATTTCGATCACCTCAATGTTATCCATCTAAATAACTCGAAATATGAATCCGGTCGAGGAAAAGACCGCCATTCCAATATTTTAATCGATGGCAGCATTACCAGGAAGCCAATTTACAGACATTATTGAAAGTTCCCAGTTAGCAGGTCTTCCTTTCATATTAGAAACTCCAGAGGACATCATTACACATAAGGAAGAGCTTAGACAGCTTAGAGAAACGTGGAGGTAGAGAATGTTTTCAAGGTTATGCCCCTAAAAATCCCATCATAATCCTTAAATAAACTAATGGACTACCGGGGATAATGAGAAAACAGGGTATTTACATGGGAGTGTTTACATGAATTTACCGGAATTATTAGCAAGGTTACTCTTATCCTTTGTCGATTCTTTTAATCTTAACTCGGATCATGGGGCGAAAAGAAATCAGCCAAATGACCTTCTTTAACTTTGTATCAGCCATCTCTATAGGCACTATAGGAGGTTCTTTAGTCATTGATCAAACATTAAGCATAACGACAGGAATGATTGCACTAGCAGGGTGGACCGTATTTACAATCATTATGGGAATGGTAGATCTGAATTCAAGAAAAGCCAGAAAACTAATTAACGGAGATCCAATTATATTAATTAAAAATGGAAAAATTATAGAGAAGGCTCTCCGAAAAACGCGATTAGATCTTGATTCTCTCAAAGTCATGCTGAGAAGAGAAAAAGTTTTTTCACTAGCGGATGTAGAGTATGCAGTATTTGAAACCAATGGAAAACTGTCAGTTATGAAAAAAACCGATAAACAGCCGGTTACTAAAGGTGATATGAAGTTGTATTCCAGCCCACCTGCCTTTCCTGCAGGTATAGAGATGATTTCTGAAGGAATTATAAATGAAGATAACTTAACGCAATTAAACTTAACTAAGGAATGGTTAACTCAGCAGTTAAAAAACCAGGGATATCCTTCGTCAGACGATATATTTTACGCAGAAGCATGCCCAAATGGAAATTTATATATCGATCAAACCGATCCCCCTCACTAAGAGGCGGAATCATAGGAGGTGAACAGATGGAAAACGCATCAAATGATAATAACGTCAGCAGGTGGTGTCTGGTCAGCATGGCATCCATCCCTTTAATTATGACACTGGGCAACTCAATGCTCATCCCCGTGCTGCCAATATTTGAAGAAAAGGTGGGCATTACATCATTTCAATCCAGCTTAATTATAACAAGTTATTCTTTAGCAGCTATCTTTCTGATCCCTATTGCGGGTTACTTATCCGATCGGTTTGGCAGGAAGATCGTAATTCTGCCGAGTTTGATTCTTACGTTAATTGGCGGATTAATTGCTGCTTTTGCTTCTTGGAAAATGGGAAATCCGTTCCTTTGGATTATGATCGGCAGAGTTTTGCAGGGAATCGGTGCAGCGGGAGCTACTCCTATCGTTTTACCTCTCGTTGGAGATCTTTATAAAGACGATGATACGAAAACAAGCTCGTGTATGGGGATTATTGAAACTTCTAACACGTTTGGAAAAGTGTTGAGTCCTATACTCGGGTCTGCTTTAGCCGCTTTCTTATGGTTTTTACCCTTCTTTTCTATCTCGGTCTTTAGTTTCATTTCCATCATACTTGTGTTCTTTTTCATAAAAGTACCCAAAGACACGAAAGAAAAACCGGTAAAAATGTCGACGTTTTTGAAGAAAACGAAGAAGATCTTCGGCCAGGAAGGAAAATGGCTGTACCCGATATTCCTGATCGGAGTTTACGTTATGCTGATTTTATTTGGAGTTCTCTTCTTTTTATCAGAGAATCTAGAGAAAATACACGATATTCACGGTGTAAAGAAAGGTTTCATATTGGCCGTGCCATTACTATTTCTATGTATTTCTTCGTTCATAACCGGCAAAAAAATAAAAGATAACGTTCAAACGATGAAAAAAGTAATCCTTATTTTTTTATTGCTGTCTTCGATCAGTGTCCTTTTCATCGGCTACGTTAATGAAAAGGTGATTCTGATGCTCCTCATCGTAAGCTTACTTGGTATTGGAATTGGGGCGCTGCTTCCTACGCTCGATGCCATGATCACAGAGGGCATTGAAAAAGAGGAAAGAGGAACCATATCGTCCTTTTATAGTTCCTCGAGATTTATTGGTGTTGCAGCTGGCCCACCTGTTATGTCCCTGGTTATGGACAAGTTTGTTAACCTCAGCTACTTGGCGGCAGGCATAATGGGAGGCATTTTGTTTCTCGTCGTCATGAAATGTATAAAGAAAGATGATACTGAGAAACAAACCAAGCAAACCCCAGTACCAGAAAGTACGTAATCAGTAGATGATTGTTAAATACACGATCCTTCAATAAAGCGGATGTGGGCAGGAAGGGAGAGGAAGACCAATTAGTTATGATTGTATCATTATTGGAGGGGGCATTGCTGGTCTTCAGGCATCGATTCAATTAGGCAGGTATAGACGATCGATTCTGCTTATTGATTCTGAGGATGGCCGTTCTTCTTTATGCAAGAACTATAATAATATCCTCGGATTCTCGAGAGGAGTAAGCGGGATGTACTTGCGAGAAGAAGGAAAGAAACAAGCGGCTGCATACGGAGTTGAAATTCTGAATGACGAAGTAGTGAACGTGCGCAAAGAAGAGCAGAAGTTTCTCATAGAGACGAGGCGTGAACGAAGATTCAAGGGGAAAACCATGCTCCTGGCGACGGGGGTTAAAGATCATATCCCCAGCATTCCCGGGATCCTACCTTGTTTAGGTTCTTCCATTTATGTCTGTCCGGATTGCGATGGTTATGAAATTTCTAATAAAAAAACCGTCATACTTGGCAGCGGAATGACAGGAGTATCAATGGCTCTCCGTCTCCTGTACTGGAGTAAAGATTTAACTTATATCAATCATGGAGAAGAGGAGGTTAACGAGGAAGCGATGACGAAACTCCAAAGTCATAACATTGCTTATATTAATCATCCGCTTGACCAAGTAAGACATGTTAATGGGACCTTTCTTGGAATTGATTTAACCGATGGAAGTTATCTAGAAGGAGAAAAAGCGTTTGTTGCCTTTGGAGGCAATAAAGTTCGTTCAGACTTAGCGGCTCAGCTCGAAGCAGAAATTCATGAAAATAACCATGTTGCCATAGATCCAACGACCCGAATGACTACGATAAACAATTTATGGGCAGCAGGCGATGCAGCTTCTCATTCAGAACTCGTAACTGCGGCGATGGCAGACGGTTCCGTGGCTGCCATTTGGATTCAAAAAAGGTTAAACAATCAATTTTAATGAACATTAAAATTTTACTAAAATAGTTTTAATAAAAGCGGTTTGGGTAATGTTATGAATTTAAAAAATATACCAAGGAGGAATGTGTAAATGGCTCATGAAAAATATCCATCTGCGATTAGGAAACTTCATGAATGTATGGCTGCCTGTAACCACTGTTTTGATTCCTGTTTACAAGAAGACAATGTAAAAATGATGGCCGGCTGTATTCGTCTGGATCGAGAATGCGCAGATATTTGCTCTTATTTAGAACAAGCTTTAGTACGCAACACTCCTTTTGTTTCAGAACTATCTCAAGTATGTGCAGAAATCTGCCTTGCTTGCGGGGACGAATGCAAACAGCACGATCATCAACATTGTCAGGAATGTGCTCAAGCATGTTTTGAAAGTGCGGAAGAGTGCAAGAAGTTAGCTTCTTAAACCATTCATACTTATCTTTACTAGAACCCGGTCTGTCCACGTTTTTTTGTTTTCAGCTTTATCCTAGAAATGATGCAGGTAAAAAAATATGTACAACTTCCCATTCCTAAAAGAATGAAAATTATGAATGGCCTTTATTTTCGCATATTCTATTGACATTTATTCGGTTAGGGCATAATATATTTACCAATCATTCATTTTCAACAATTGAATCATATACTTTCTTATCGCGAGAGGTGGAGGGACTGGCCCTTTGAAGCCTCGGCAACGGGTCTGGACCTCTCTTTTCAGATACTGTGCCACTTCCAGCGGGTGCTCAGGCGCTTGAAAGATAAGGAGATGGGCAGATACATATTGCATTTTCACCTCTCTTCTTATTTTTATAGAAGAGAGGTTTTTCATTTTCTATCGTGAATTTCACAGGAGGAGGGAAATCAGCTTGGGCATGTATTGTCATATTTCCGAGTAAACAGCTTAGATTACATTGCTTTGACTTAAAGTAGAGTAAAATCGTAAACCAAACTATTCAACGAATGATCTGAAAATAACTAAAATATAAATCATTAGAAGACAGCAGTCTTTCTAAGTAAATGAGAATTCCTTAGTGAGGTGGGTATTTTTGCAATTTCAAGTAACGAACAGTCCATTTAATCAAGAACAGGCAGATCTTCTGAACCAGCTTCTGCCAACTCTGACAGAAACCCAGAAAGTTTGGCTTAGTGGGTACTTGGCTAATGCTCAATCTGCGGTGACACAAGCGGTGGCCGATACCGAAAACCATACTCCGGAAACCAATCCTGCTTCGCAATCATCCCTTCCGAAAGTAACCCGGGAGATTACGCTTCTTTATGGGTCCCATACAGGCAATGGAGAAGCATTGACCGAAGAAATGACAAAAAGGTTAAAAGACAAAGGTTTTAAAGTGAACCGGGCATCTATGGACGAATTTAAAGCAAAGAATTTGAAGAAAGTTCAGGATTTGCTCGTAGTGACTAGTACACATGGAGATGGTGATCCGCCTGATAATGCGATTTCTTTTTATGATTTTCTTTACAGTAAACGAGCACCTAAATTAGAGGAGGTCAGGTTCTCTGTTCTTTCATTAGGTGACAGTTCCTATGAGTTTTTCTGTCAGACCGGTAAGGATTTTGATGCTAGACTCGAAGAACTCGGAGGCACTCGGCTTCATCCACGAATGGACTGTGATCTGGATTTTGAAGATCCTGCAGAAGAATGGTTTCAAGGTGTACTAAATGAATTGAGTGATCAGGAATCTGAGGGTGAATCTCCAACTGTCCAGCCCGCTTCTGAGCAAACAAGTACAGAGGCAGAGGTGGTTTATTCAAAGAAAAATCCATTTAAAGCCGAAATCCTGGAGAATCTAAATCTAAATGGACGAGGATCCAATAAGGAAACCCGTCATCTTGAATTAGATCTTGAAGGCTCAAATCTGGAATTTGAACCTGGTGACAGCTTAGGTATTGTGCCTGAAAATGACCCGGATTTAGTTAACGAACTACTAAAAGAAATGACCTGGGATCCTGAAGAGAATGTCCCTATTAACAAGCAAGGCGATATAAAGCCTTTACGTGAAGCGTTAACCTCTGTATATGAGATCACATGTCTGACGAAACCATTACTTGAGAAAGTTGCAGAACTATCCGAAAACGAGAAACTCCATGCACTTCTGTCCTCAGAAGACAGAGAGGAACTGAAAAATTATATTTACGGCAGAGACCTGATTGATTTTGTCAGAGACTTTGGTCTATGGAAGATAACGGCACAGAATTTCGTCCGTATTTTGCGGAAACTGCCGGTTCGATTATATTCGATCGCAAGCAGTTCAAAAGCAAATCCTGATGAAGTTCATATCACGGTCGGTGCACTTAGATACGATGCTCACGGAAGAGGGCGCAAAGGAGTTTGCTCAGGTCAGTGTGCTGAACGATCGCTAACAGGAGATTCATTACCTGTGTTCATTCAGCGAAATGCCAATTTCAAACTTCCAGAAAACGCGGATACTCCCATTATTATGATCGGAGCAGGTACCGGAGTAGCGCCTTATCGTGCTTTCCTTGAAGAAAGAGAAGAAAGCGGAGATTCTGGAAATTCGTGGTTGTTCTTTGGTGAACAGCACTTTGTTACAGACTTTCTTTACCAAATCGAGTGGCAAAGATGGCTTAAAGATGGGGTTCTTTCCAGAATGGATGTTGCCTTCTCACGGGATACGGAGGAGAAGATCTACGTGCAGCATCGGATGCAGGAAAGAAGCAAGGAACTATATGAGTGGCTGGAATCAGGAGCCAATATTTATGTTTGTGGAGATGAAAAATATATGGCGAAGGATGTGCACCAAACCTTCGTATCCATTCTTAAACAAGAAGGCAGCTTAACTGAGGATGAAGCAGAAGCTTATCTAGCAGAGCTCCGAGCACAGAAGCGATATCAGCGAGACGTATATTAAAATTTGAATTTAAAGGAAAGGAGTTAAATTATGACAGATCAACGATTTTCAAAGGACGACGGACCGCCAAGTGAAATGGAAGAGATTAAAGAGAAAAGCGACTTCCTGAGAGGGCGTTTAGTCGAAACATTTGCGGATCCGATTACTGCCGCAATTCCTGATGAAGAAACAAAAATATTAAAATTTCATGGCAGCTATATGCAGGATGACCGGGATATTCGCCAGGAGAGAAAGCAGCAGAAACTAGAACCAGCTTACCAGTTTATGATCCGTGTTCGTTTACCAGGAGGAGTGGCTGCACCTGAACAGTGGCTGACGATGGATCACCTTTCACACACATATGGAAACGGTACGTTGAAGCTGACAACGCGTCAAACCTTTCAAATGCACGGGATTTTGAAATGGAATATGAAAAAAAGTATTCAAGCCATGAATGCCTCTCTTATGGATACAATTGCTGCCTGCGGAGACGTAAATAGAAACGTGATGTGCAATGTCAACCCATACCAATCTGATGTTCATGCGGAGGTTCAGGAATGGGCGCAGAAGCTGAGTGAAGATTTACTGCCGAAAACTAGAGCGTATCATGAAATCTGGCTGGATGAAGAAAAAGTGTCGGATAGCCGGGAGGAAGAGAGTGAACCGATCTACGGAACTCACTATTTACCGAGAAAGTTTAAAATCGGTATCGCTGTCCCACCTTCTAATGATGTGGACGTATTTTCTCAGGATCTCGGGTTTATTGCCATTCTGGAAAACGGAAAGCTGGAAGGATTTAACGTTGCCGTCGGGGGCGGCATGGGGATGACTCATGGGGACACCGATACGTACCCCCAACTTTCACGGGTAATCGGGTTCTGCCCGACGGAGAAGATTTCAGAAGTAGCGGAAAAGATTCTGACCATCCAGCGCGATTTTGGAAACCGCTCAGAAAGAAAGAATGCTCGATTTAAATACACTATTGATAAAAGAGGCTTGGATTGGCTGAAAAATGAACTCCATGAAAGGCTTGGATTTGAACTGCAAGAACAGCGTCCTTACCAATTTGAAAACAATGGGGACAGCTACGGCTGGATACAAGGAAGCGGCAAGTGGCACCTGACTTTATTTATCCAGAATGGACGTATTAAAGATAGCGAAGATTACCAGTTAATGACGGGATTGCGGGAAATTGCGAAGGTCCATACGGGAGAGTTTCGCCTGACCCCAAACCAGAATTTAATTATTGCTAATATAACAGAAGAGAAAAAAACAGAAATTACTGAACTCGTCGACCAGTACGGGTTAACAGACGGGAAACAAAATTCAGCGTTGCGCAGGAATTCGATGGCGTGTGTGGCTTTGCCCACCTGTGGTTTAGCTATGGCTGAATCTGAACGTTATCTTCCAGAACTAATTGACAAAATAGAGGTCTTACTGGATGATGCAGGCCTGCGGGATGAGGACATAATCATAAGAATGTCCGGCTGTCCAAACGGATGTTCAAGACCAGCTTTAGGAGAAATCGGTTTTATCGGTAAAGCCCCGGGAAAATATAACATGTATTTAGGTGCCGGTTTTACAGGTGATCGCTTAAATAAACTGTACAAAGAAAATATTGGGGAAGAGGAAATCTTAAACACGTTAAAGCCTATGATTTCCGATTATGCGAAAGAAAGGGAAGAAAACGAACACTTTGGAGATTATGTCATTCGTGCCGGTTATGTAAAACCCGTCCATTCAGGGTTGGATTTTCATAAGTAAATGAACTTCATGGAAGCTCAGGCAAGCCCAATTAGCGGCACCTGGGCTTTTTTAATATTTACGAAATTCAAAACATGGATGCTTGCTGCTTTCTCAGTGGACAAATACAAGCTGCTTCATATGCATCGGCAGCGATAAACATTTCTCCTCATGCTATAGTTGACGATAAGTTACATAATTCTTGTGAAAGCATTTAGAAAAAATAAGAATCAAATGGAGGTCATCACCCTTGAACGTATTAAAAGAACAATACGAATTAGTAAAGCATACGAGAAATTTACTGTTCAGCTTTTGCGAACAAATTAATCAGGAAGATTACGTGAAAGAAGTGGCGGGTTTCGGCTGGGGATCGATTCGTAATCTGCATATTCATGTAGCAGAGTGTTATCATTCTTGGCTGGGTACATTCGCCTTAAAGCAATCAGACCCAATCGCAGACGTAAGCCTGATTAGTAATGTCAGTGAAATGAGGAGGTTATTTAAGGATGTCGATAATTTAGTTAGTGCGTTCTTAGATACCTATGAAGGGAGAGAGGGGAGTAAAATAAGCGGGAATGTCTCTTGGCAGCAAGAAGAGGAAGAACTAACGGTTCTCTGGCTTTTGACACACACACTGAGCCACGAATTTCATCATAAAGGGCAAATTGTTTCCATAGCTCGAAAGCTCGGCTATGTGCCAGAAGATACGGATCTGATTGTTCCGGGAGATTTAGCAAAGTACATAAATTAACCGTGTTCAATCCCTGGATATAAAAAAAGCATAAGGCCAGAAGGCCATATGCTTTAATTTGATTGAAGATTTTTCTTTTTCCGTGCTTTTTCTTTTTCAATTTGCTTACTTCTAAGCTGTCCGCAGGCAGCATCGATATCTGTACCATGTTCAGTACGTACACCACATTTAATTCCTCGGTCCATCAAAGTTTGGTAAAACGTAAGAATGGCTTCCTTTTCACTGCGCTCATACGGATTATCAGCTACAGGGTTGTAAGGAATTAAGTTGACGTATGAAAGATGGCGTTTGTCTTTAAGCAAGTCTGCCAGCTGCTCGGCTTCTTGTTTATGGTCATTGACATCTTTAAGCAAGATATATTCAAAGGTAATCCGCCGATTTGTTTTTTCTAAATAGTAATCGATGGCAGGCATTAAGGTTTCTAATGGATAAGCCCGATTAATTTTCATGATTCTTGACCGTAATTCATTGTTTGGCGCGTGAATGGAAAGAGCAAGGTTGATTTGAATTCCTTCATCCGCAAAATCGTACATTTTCGGAGTAATTCCACTTGTGGAAACCGTAATATGACGTGCCCCAATGGATAAGCCTTGCTGGTCATTAACTACCCTTAGAAAGTCGATCAGATGATCGTAGTTATCAAATGGTTCACCTATGCCCATCACAACAATGTGACTTACCCGCTCATCTTTATCTTGTTTATCCAGATGCTGCTGGACCTGCATAATTTGTTCTACGATTTCACCGCTGGTCAGATCGCGGTTCTTACGGAGAACTCCGCTGGCACAAAACGAACAGCCGATATTACAGCCGACTTGAGTGGTTACACATACAGACAGACCATAATTAAACCGCATAAGAACCGTCTCAATAACGTTGCCATCCTCAAGCTTAAACAAGAATTTAATGGTGCCGTCTTTCGATTCTTGTTTAATCTCTTCTGTTAAGGATTCTATAATAAAGTTTTCATGAAGCAGATCAATGCAGGATTGATTAACATTCTTCATTTGTGAAAATTGCGTTACCCGTTTCTGGTACAGCCAATTCCACACCTGTTTGGCCCGAAACTTTTTCTCTCCATGTTCTAACAGCCAATCGGTAAGCTGTTCAAACGTTAATCCGTAGATGGATTGTTTCATAAATACGCTCCTCATAAAAAAAATCACTATTCCTATCATAAACGATTAACGGACAGATCACAACCGGAAAGCTGTTTAGCCCGCTCACATGCTGCAAGAAAGGGAGTAAGGGAGTACTTTAATCTTAAATAACTAGAATTAAAGTGAAAATAACAAGGTTATCTGCTGAATTTTATCATAAAACTGTTTGTTTAGGCTTTTAATGTAGAAAAGAAGATGTTATTCTACTATAAGGTAAGAAAGAAACAAGGCTTTTTTGCTAATTAGTTGGATGAATAATTGAAATGTAAGTCATGACAAATGGATCTGTATTGGCAGCAATGTACTAAATAATAAAGTTAGTCATAAGCCAAAGAAGACTCTTGACCGGAGTCTTCTTTGGCTTATTTTAATGGAAAATTATAGGGGGTTCTATGAAATGAGGCATTTAGACCAGGAGAAACAAATCCAATCTTTCCAGCTGCTTACCAATGTTTATTTAGTTAAGAAAAGCAGAGACGCCTATGAACAAGCAAGGAGTATGGTAGAAAACGGCCATCCTCATGCAGATAAACTATGTAAGGAAAGGGCTTCAACATGTTATTCATGTGCGGAAAGTATACAGCAAACTGAAGATATGGTTTCAAAAAAAATGAAAGAAATCTGCAGGTTGAATGGTCACTTGTGTATAGAACTCATCCAAGTTCTTGATTCAAAGCCCGATTAGGGGTACAGACCTGTCCTGTAAAAGGAGGTAATAGTTATGTTTATGTTAAGCGACCTGCCTATGTTCTTTGTTAATTTCTTCTTTATTCTCCCAATGGTTACGCTCGTCCATGAGGCAGGGCACGTGCTCATTGCAAGAATATTTGGCGGAAGAATTAAATTTTGCATAGGAACAGGTAAGACGCTGTTTCACATCGGTTCATTAGAGGTTAAGAAAAAGTATTTCATGGAGGGATGGTGTCAGTATGAAACATTATCCTATAACAAAACATGGGCCCATGTTTCTATCTATCTAGGAGGAAGTCTGTTTAATTTACTTGTGATTTTAATGATGAATTATCTTATCTTTCTAGATATTTTACCTGCGGCCTTATTTTTCTATCAATATGCTTATTTCTCGGTGTACTTCATTTTCTTTTCATTAATGCCTTATAGAAATGATAGCGGAAAACCTAGTGATGGGATGGCTATCTATGATGTGATACGCTACGGAAAAGCAGAGGATCCTATTGACTAAATCCTCAAGCCAGCAAAAAAAGGGGGGCGGACGAACCGCTCCCCCTTTTATATTCGCGAAAGGTAATGCCTGCTAATAAACCTTGTCTCCATTAAAAATCGAATTTTTTACGATTACATAATCTACGTGGCGAATGGCTTCCAAACTCGCTCCACCTGCATACGAAATGGACGATTGGAGATCCTGCTGCATTTCCACTAATGTATCTTTTAAGGAGCCTTTATGGTCTACAAACATTTTCTTACCTTCCACATTCTTCTTTTCACCCTTTTGAAATTCTGAAGCAGATCCAAAGTATTCTTTATAAAGCTTTCCATCCTGCTCGAAGGTTTCTCCCGGTGATTCTTCATGGCCGGCAAATAAAGATCCGATCATAACAAGGGAGGCGCCGAATCGAATCGACTTAGCAATATCTCCATGCGTGCGAATACCACCGTCAGCAATGATAGGCTTTGTGGCTGCTTTCGCACACCAGCGTAAAGCGGCTAATTGCCAACCGCCGGTGCCAAATCCAGTTTTTACTTTAGTAATGCAGACTTTCCCGGGGCCAATCCCTACTTTTGTAGCGTCGGCGCCAGCTTTCTCCAGCTCTCTTACAGCTTCTGGTGTTCCCACATTTCCAGCTATTACGAAACTGTCCGGCAGGCATTGTTTAATATGCTGGACCATCTCAATAACGGAATTGGCATGGCCGTGAGCAATATCCACGGTAATAAAGTCAGGAGCAAGGTTCTCTTCTGACAGCTGCTGAATGAAGCTGAATTCCTGATCTTTAACACCTACGCTGATCGACGCGATTAAATCGCGATTTTTCATATCTTTAATAAAGGACATTCTTTCTTCAGGCTTAAAACGGTGCATCACATAAAAATAGCCGTTCTCCGCTAAAAACACCGCAATATTTTCATCGATAATGGTCTGCATATTGGCTGGCACGACTGGAAGCTTAAATGTATGCCCTCCCAGGGTTACTGTTGTGTCACATTCAGAACGGCTTTTCACCACACATTTGGCAGGAATCAATTGTATATCTTCATAATCAAACACATTCTCCATGGTTCACGCTCCTAAACACGAATAATAAAGTCGATTTAATTATAATTGTTCGACCATTGAGTAATTTACAACAATTAGTACTAAAAGTCAAAGTTTTTTGTCATTTAATTAGTTAGTGTTAATATGGAAAAATAAGTCTATCCAATAGTAGGAATCTTCTTTCTATTTGGTGTGATTCCCAGTTGATTCCAGTTATAATCAACATAACTTTTATGCGCCAAAAAAGGAACTCTTGGGAAAAAGGTAACTTATCTCTTTTTTAAGAAGAGTCAGATAATTGGACGAAAACAGCCTAAAAGGATGCGTCGCTTTCGAATAGTGTAAGGATGTGAATCGAATAAGTATTCGAAAAAGAACGATGTCTGTATAAGACTTGTCTTTTCTGAAACGTTTCGTCACTAAAACGTCATGAAAATTTAAGCTTAGCTTCTCTTCTGAACGGTTATAACACTACTAATCCTGTTTTTTCCAAATTACCGCGTACCTTAAGGAAGGTGATGAGTATGAAAGGAATTATTCTAGCAGGCGGGAGCGGTTCAAGACTTTCGCCGAGTACCAACAGTATTAATAAACATCTACTAGCTGTCTATGATAAACCAATGATATATTATCCACTTTCCATTCTCATGCTTGCAGGTATTAAGGAAATATTAATCATCAGCACCCCGGAGGATCTCTCCAGGTTTGAAAAATTACTCGGAGATGGAACTTCGTTTGGCATCACGCTGAGTTATAAATCACAGGAAGAACCCAACGGTATACCGGAAGCTTTTATCTTAGGAGAACAGTTTATCGGTAAAGACCAGGTGACTTTAATCCTGGGCGATAACATCTTTTATGGACAGGGGTTAACGAATATACTCAGAAAGGCCATTCACAGCCATTCCGGGGCCACCGTTTTCGGCTACAGGGTAAAGGATCCGGAACGGTTCGGCGTAGTGGAATTTAATGAGCGTCAGAAGGTTGTGTCTTTAGAAGAGAAGCCTGAAGAGCCAAAATCTGACTTTGCGGTTACAGGATTATACGTTTATGACAATGAAGTTATTAAAATAGCAAAAAGACTGAACTTCTCTGAGCGGGGAGAATTAGAAATTACCGATGTAAATAAAAAATATTTAGAAAAAGGCAGATTGGATGTCGAGCTGCTTGGGAGAGGCTTTGCCTGGCTGGATGCAGGTACTCATGAAGCTTTATTTGAAGCAGCTGAATTTATTAAGAATATCGAACAGCGTCAAGGATTTAAAGTCGCTTGTATAGAAGAAATCGCTTATTATATGGGGTATATTTCAAAGACAGCGCTTTATCAAATGGGTGAAGCTATGAAGAATAACGATTATGGGCAGTATTTGATGGAGATTGCTGCAAGGAAGCATGTCCAGCAGTACTGGGATGAAACCGCCAATAACCCGATGCTTGGGGTGATAGAAAATGAGTGAGCAGAAAGCCGTATTAGTGACCGGAGGGGCCGGCTTCATTGGCTCTAATTATATTCATTATTACTTGGAGCACTATCGAAATCGACATCTTGTTAATTTGGACAAACTGACGTATGCCGGAGACTTGGACAGATTAGCTTCGACCAGCGATTTGGATACGTATCACTTTGTACACGGAGATATTACGGACAAAGAGTGTGTGGAGAGAGTGTTTACCCAATTCGATATAGAAGGTGTTATTCATTTTGCAGCGGAATCTCATGTTGACAATTCTATCGCTGATGCCACTCCATTTATAAGAACCAATGTACTTGGAACCGGAAATCTGCTTGAAGCCGCTAGAAAGGACTGGCAGGAGAAAGGGGTACTCAAGGAGAGGCGGTTCCATCATATTTCCACGGATGAGGTGTATGGTTCGTTAGGGAAGACGGGTAAGTTCTCAGAAGACACGCCTTATGACCCTAGAAATCCCTACAGCGCCACGAAAGCCGGCGCTAACATGCTGGTGAAGAGTTACTATACTACCTATGGCATGAATGTAGTTCTATCCAGCAGTTCCAATAATTACGGGCCAAGACAGCATAAAGAGAAATTGATACCTACCATTATCCGCAAGGCCCTAGCCTGTGAACCTATCCCCATTTACGGGGATGGGCAGAATGTCAGAGACTGGTTGTTTGTTAACGATCATTGTCGCGCAATAGATGCCATTTTCCATCATGGCCGGAACGGAGAGAGCTATAATGTGGGTGGAGGAAACGAATATGCGAATCTTTCTCTTGCCCAAATGATCTGTGGACTTCTCGATGAAAAAGCTCCCCGCCTTTTGGGGGACGAAAATCTTCGCCAATTTAGTGACTTACTTACGTTTATTGAAGACCGTCCGGGGCATGACTTAAGGTATGCAGTGGATGATTCAAAGATAAGGAGAGAACTAGGCTGGCAGCCAGAACAATCCTTTGCGGAAGGCATGGAAGCAACGATTGATTGGTTTCTAAGCAGACAGGATGAGGTATTGATGAAATGATTTCCGTCGTTATTCCTGTTTATGGCTGTGAAACTTGTTTAAGAGAACTTTGTCAAAGAATTGATCAAACGATGGCAAAGATACCAAGCCTCTACGAAATACTGTTGATTAATGATCATAGTCCCGATCATGCCTGGGAAACGATAGAGGAGCTTGCTGCGAATAATCCAAATGTAAAAGGCTTTGATTTTTCGAGAAACTTCGGTCAGCATCACGCGATTACCGCGGGACTCGATTTAACCAGGGGAGACTGGGTGGTCGTTATGGACTGTGATTTGCAGGATCAGCCGGAGGAGATCAAACGTCTTTACGAAAAAGCCCAAGAAGGGTACGAAGTAGTGTTCGGGGCAAGACAGCTGAGAAAAGATGGTTATTTTAAGCGGATGTCTTCTAAACTATTTTACAAAATTTATGATTATTTAACCGAACGAACCTCCGATTATACCATTGCTAATTTCAGCATCTGCTCCCGGAATGTTGTAGAAAATTTCCGGAAAATGAACGAGCAGAATCGTTTCTTTCCCCTGTTCGTTAAATGGATGGGATTTAAGACCGCCCGTTTACCGGTGGAGCATGAAAGAAGGGTGGAAGGGAAGTCTGGCTACAATTTAAAGAAAATGATTACACTAGCAACCGACGTCATTATTTCTCAATCCAATAAACCTTTAAGGTTGTCGATCCAGTTCGGTTTTTTACTATCTATGGGGTCGTTTATTTACGGCATTTACTTATTTTTTCGTTACTTCTTTTTAGCGGAACCCGTACAAGGATGGACAAGTGTGATGGTTTCTCTTTATTTTATTGCAGGTATTCTCTTTTTTAATTTCGGAATTATCGGACTGTATTTAGGCAAAGTGTTTGACGAGACGAAGAGACGGCCCTTATACATTATCCGGGAAACGACGAAAAATCATAAGGAGGACGGAAGGAATGAATTATCTTAAAGAGACTCCTTGGGACAAGCGCACGTTCGGGATTGATACATTTGAGCTGTTAGCGGAGGAAGAAACTGCTTTAGAGCAGACGAACAATCAATCCGGCCACTTTACTCTTAAAACAGATCCGCTTTCGGATAAACGGCCATTAATAAAACACGGCTTCTACTACACGGATACATTATTGCTGCCTGTTTGTGAGAAACATGATCTGCAAGAATCAGATCCAAAAGGCACAACTATTTCCAAGCGAGGGGAATTGGAAACAGTGCTCCGGATTGCCCGTGAATCATTTGTTCATGGACGATTTCACAAGGATATTAACATTCCTAATGATCTGGCAGATTTAAGATATGTTAGATGGGTGGAAGATTTATATGAGCAGAACCGGATTTTTTTCCTCTATTATAAGGAGGAAGCGATAGGATTCATCGGCTGTAAAGATGAGCAAATTTTATTAATGGGAGTCGATAAACAGTTTCGGGGAAAAGGATTAACGCGGCCGGTGTTAATTCAGGTTTGCAAGCAGCTGATGGAGGAAGGGCATGAGCGATTCACCACTTCGATTTCAGCGGTGAATCTTCCTTCTCTCAATCTATTTCTGTCCATTGGGTTTAAGTTACGAGGAGCCGAGGAAGTTTATCATAAATTAAATGGCAGCCTCACTGCCGTAAAATGAAAATCCGGCATGAAACTCTTGGATCCCCATTGGTTTCGTCATAATCGAATTCTCAGGAGGCGGTAACGATGATTCCCTTCAACAAACCATGCTATCTCGGTAAAGAAAGCTATTACATCCAGGAATCGATTGTTCAAAATGAAAAAATTTCGGGTAATGGTCCATTTGGAATCAAGTGTAAAAACTGGCTAGAGGAGCAGTTAACCACCAAAAAAGCATTGTTGACCCCCTCCTGTACGGCCGCCCTGGAAATGACGGCGCTGCTGGCGGATATATCCGAGGGTGATGAAGTGATCATGCCTTCCTATACGTTTGTCTCTACAGCAAACGCCTTTGCCCTGCGGGGAGCTTCCTTACGCTTTGTCGATATCGAGCCCGGAACAATGAATATTGATCCGGAAAAAATCGAAGCCGCTATTTCCAATCGAACCAAGGCCCTCGTTATCGTTCATTATGCAGGGGTCGCTTGTAACATGGAGCAGATTATAGAGCTTGCGGAACGCTATAGTTTGTTAGTGATTGAAGATGCAGCACAAGCTTTAATGAGTACATATCAAGGAAAGCCGCTGGGAACCTTTGGTCACTTTGGAACGATAAGCTTTCATGAAACGAAGAACTATACCTGCGGAGAGGGTGGAGCCTTACTGATCAATGATGAAAGCTATGCGGAGCGGGCCGAAGTGATCCAAGAAAAGGGCACCGATCGTTCTAAGTTTAACCGGGGTCAGGTCGATAAATATACGTGGCAGGACCTGGGCTCCTCCTATTTGCTGAGTGAATTAAATGCGGCATATTTGTTCGCTCAATTGGAATCAGCCGAGGAAATATTAGCCGACCGTCTGCATACATGGGAGAGGTATAAACAAAAGCTTGCTCCTCTGGAGGCTGCCGAACAAATTGAGACTCAGCAAATTCCTGAGTACGCAAAGCACAACGCGCACATGTTTTATATCAAGGCGAGCAGCCCGGAGGATCGGATGCAGCTTATGACTTATTTAAAGGAACGGGAGATTCTGGCAGTTCCTCATTATGAACCCTTGCATTCCTCGAAAGCAGGAAGAAGCTTCGGACGCCTGTCCGGGGAAGACACGTTTACAACCCGGGAAGGGGAACGTTTGTTAAGATTGCCTTTATACTACGGAATGAACACAGAGGATGTCGATTATGTGGCCGCATCTATTCAGAATTATTATCAATCGTAAATGGGCAATTCTTGCTTGTCTCGGTATTATCGGTTATCTTATGCCTTATTTTGTTTTAGGAGAAGATACTCATATCAGGGTCCATGATAATTTAGATTCCAATATTGTCTGGTACCATTTACTGGCACAAAGCGGACAAATATTTGCAGCTCCCGGTACGACCCTGCCCAATGTGATTAACGGATTGCCCCGGAGTGCTTTATCTTCAAGTCTCGATACAATGACCTGGCTTTATGTGATTTTTAAGCCGTTTACAGCCTACGTCATTAACCAGGCGATTATGCGTTTTGCAGCTTTTTTTGGTATGTATGGATTGCTGCGTTTCTTATTTCGCTCCAAAGAAAATCGTGGTTTCCACGAGTGGATTGCTGCGGGCGTCGGGCTTGGCTTTGCTCTGCTGCCTTTCTGGCCTTCAGGGGCGCTTTCGATTGCCGGTCTTCCCGCGGCTTTACTCGCTTTTCTTAACATTCGCAGAGATGGTAAGCATGCAAATAAAATTTATTGGGGTCTCCTCTTTCTGCTGCCTTTTGATTCCAGTCTGATCTTAACCTTTGGCTTTTTTATAGGCTTGGTCGGCCTTCTGTGGTTATATGATTGGTGGAAGCAGAAGCAAGTCAACCTGCCCTTGTTCTATGCCTTAATTATGATGAGCTGTATTTATCTTCTTAAAGATTATTTACTAATTGCTTCGATGTTTTTTGGAGAAGGATTTACTTCCCACCGTGCTGAGTTTAACCTTGGTCATAATTCGTTTAGCGAAACGATTCGTCTATTTAATAAGAACTTTATATTTGGCCATACCCACGACTTGAGTATTCATCAAAAAGTGATTCTTCCCACCGTCATCGCGGCATTGCTCGTGGCATTTTATAAAAAAGTTTCCTTCAAAGGAATCGCCGTTCCACTTACGATGAATGTTCTGCTTTCGTTCTGGTATGCCTTATGGTACTGGGAGGGATGGCGAGGGCTGAAAAACCATTTTGCCCTGCTGAACACTTTTAATTTCAGCAGGATTCACTTTCTTCATCCTTTCTTATGGTATGCAGCTTTCGCCTTTGCCTTAGTGATGATCGGCAAGCATGTAAAGTTTGGAAAATGGATGATCCTGATCCTGATGGTCCTGCAGCTGAATATGCTGTTTAAGCTGGATGAGGAATTTAAATACCGCGAAATTGGAACACCTACGTTTAAAGAGTTTTATTCCACGGATCTTTTCCGGGAAATTAAAGATTACATTCATGAACCACCTGAGGATTATCGAGTGGTAAGTGTTGCCTTGCATCCAGTCATTGCTCAGTACAATGGCATGTACACATTAGATACCTACAATGTCACCTATCCGCTTGCCTACAAACATAAGTTTAGGAAAATCATTGCCCCTGAGCTTGCGAAGGACCCGGAACTGAGGAATTATTTCGATACGTGGGGAGGCAGGCTTTATATGTACTCCAGTGAACTGGGGAAGCACTATATGTTCACGAAAAACAGCCATAAAACGTTAGAACATCTTACGATTAATACTCAGCAATTACACCGGTTGGGAGGAGACTATATATTATCAGGTCTGCCTATAAAAGATTACCGTTCGCTCAACCTTGCCTTTGAAAAATCATTTGAAAATAATCAGTCCCCTTGGAAAATTTACTTATATAAAGTAAAAGACGACTAGGAAGTTAACCCAATGAAAAAAAGCGTTCCTCTCCCGGACTGGAGATGGAACGCTTTTTTTAATATATGCCAATAAAGAACCTGAATGAAAACTTTCACACGTCTATACGGTACGTCGGTTTTTTTTCCTAATTAAAGTAAAAGCAATGTAACCGATGATAATTGCTGACGCCATCAATCCAATAGGCCGTGTGTAAAGTGCAGCGACGGAGCTGATATTTTCCCAATTGGCTCCAAGTCTCAGCCCCAAATATAGAAATAAGGCCGACCAGGGGAGGATAGCAATGGTTGTGTAAATGGTAAATTTCGTGAATGACATTTTCGCTATACCTGCTGGAATTGAAATCGCGTGACGAACAACAGGGATAAAACGAGCCGTAAAAATAACTCCTGTCCCATATTTCGTAAACCAGTTTTCCGCAACATCAATATGATGCTTCTTTATGAGTAAATATCTACCGTATTTTTCTAAAAATGGGCGGCCGCCGTAAGCACCAATCCAATAGAGAAATAATTGAGCGATCGTGCCGCCGACTGTACCTGCTATAAGTGCTCCCGTGAAAGTAATCGTTCCTTGTGATACCATATATCCTCCGTAAGCGAGTACAATCTCACTAGGGATAATTTCAATCATCAATCCTAAGGCAATCCCTGTATAACCAAGACCTGTTAACCACAGTAATAAATCCACTGCCATATTGTGCATTACTTCTTCTCTCCTTTATCGTGCATAGGCTCTTTATCATACTTGTACACATGTGCTGTTATGAATAGACGTTATTTTTTCACGAATTGTTCAAATTGTTTTATTTTGAATTTAGAGATTGCTGTTTATTTTACCTCATTTAGTTTATCTTATGGTTATAGGATGAGCAATAGGCCAGAGGTGTTTTTCTTTCAGTACTCTGAATTTACTAGTAAGAGATTTTTTGGAAAGACGGCTGTTCATCTGCATGAGGATTAACAAAGGAGAGAATCTATTGAAGTCACCTACGTATACGGAACTATTAAACACTACCCTAGCTATTTATGCTAATCACGGGAGTCTGGAAGCCTATGAATACATAACGAAGCATTCAGCAGAGACAAAAGGAATCCAGGCTCAGATTTACAATTTCAGATATTCTCTTGCCGCTGCTGCCGGTTTAGAAGATCTTGCTCTAAATATAATGAAAGAAGCCGTTATCGAGCGTCAATACTGGTACAGCTGGGATTATTTACGAGAGGATGAAGATTTGGACCCTCTGAGAAAATATCCAGAATTTCAAGAGATGCTTCGGCTCTGTAAAGAAAGAGAGAAGCGAGCAAAGGCAGAAGCCAAACCTGAATTAAAAGTAATAGCAAAGGCATCATCAGAGAGACAGCGAAAGAATTTGGTGATTGCTCTCCATGGAGATCAGGAAAACAAGGAATTAACGGAAGAAAACTGGAAGTCTATCGTTTCTGAAACCTATTCCTTAGCTTTGCCGCAATCGTCCCAAGTTGAATTTTCTGAAGGCTTCAATTGGCATAACGCTGCAAAAGGAATGGCGGAGCTGCAGCAACACTATCAACAAGTCATTTCCACTGAAGATTACGAAAGTATTATGGTCGGAGGATTCTCTGCGGGGGCCGGCATCGCGTTAAAGGCGTTGCTGAACGGTCAAGTCGAAGCGGATGGTTTTATACTGGCTGCACCTTGGCTGCCTGAGATAGAAACGTGGAAAGATAAATTTATGTTATTAAAGGAAAAAGGGATCAAAGGTTATATCATCTGCGGCGATCAGGATAGCGATTGCTTAGAGAACGCCGAGAAACTTACGGATCTGTTAACCGCTTGCTCCTTACCTCACCAGTTTTACAAAATTCCGGATGTAGATCATGACTATCCTAAAGATTTCAACGTGCACCTGACAGAAGCTATTTCTTATCTGACGGAAGCATAGAAATCAAGGGAAAATGAGGAATATTCTCTATCCCTCACTATTTGGTAGTTTTTTCGCGTATAATAGACCTATTCGGTTATCAAGCCCACAGGCAGACCAACTGAAGAATAAAGAATAAATGAGGGTAATCTATTGAGTGAGAAAAATTTTGACCATTTTCAACTAAGTGAGGAAATTCATAAATCGCTGGCTATTTTAAAATACCAGGAACCAACAGAAGTGCAAATGGAAGTTATTCCTAAAGCCATGGAAAATCAGGATTTAGTGGTAAAATCACAAACAGGGAGCGGCAAGACGGCATCCTTTGCTATTCCCATTTGTGAAAAAGCAGAGTGGGAGGTTAAACACCCGCAAGCGTTAGTCCTTTCACCAACTAGAGAACTAGCCGTACAGGTTCGGGAAGATATTTCGAATATTGGACGGTTTAAACGCATTAAGGCGCTTGCTCTCTATGGAAAAGAACCGTTTTCTGTGCAGAAAGAAGAATTAAAACAGAAGACTCACGTAGTCGTAGGAACACCCGGAAGAGTACTAGACCATATTGACCGGGGAACCTTGGAACTAAGCCGCATAAACCATTTAATTATTGATGAAGCAGATGAAATGCTGGCAATGGGCTTTATTGATGCAGTTGAATCAATTATTGAGGCGCTGCCTGCAGACAGAGTAACAATGGTATTTTCCGCAACTTTACCGGAAAACGTAAAACAGTTGTGTGCTAAATTTATGAATCGTCCCGTTCACATCGAAATCGATAGCGGCGGTTTAACCTCTGAGACGATTGAGCACCAGGGAATAGAAGTGAAGGAAGCAGACAAATTGTCATTGCTTAAGGATGTAACCGTAGTGGAAAATCCGGACAGCTGTATGATTTTCTGCAAAACTAAAGAGCACGTGAACACGGTCTTTCAAGAACTGAATGAATCCGGCTATCCTTGTGAAAAGCTCCATGGCGGGTTAGAGCAGGAGGATCGCTTTGCAGTAATGGATGGATTTAAGCACGGAGAATTTCGTTATTTAGTCGCCACCGATGTTGCTGCAAGAGGGGTCGATATTGATAATGTTACGCTAATAATTAACTACGATGTGCCCGCTGAAAAAGAAAGCTATGTCCATCGAACGGGTAGGACAGGGCGTGCTGGAAACAAAGGGAAAGCTATTACTTTTATGACTCCGTTTGAAGGTAAGTTTATTCGAGCGATAGAAAACTATATCGGCTTTGAAATACCAAGAGCAGAAGCACCTTTGGCAGAACAAGTGGAAGGTAGCAGCTATGCCTTTGAAGAGAAAAGTAAGACGAGCAGAATCGTGAGAAACAACAAAACGGCCCGGATTAATAAAGATATTATGAAATTGCACCTCAGCGGCGGCAAGAAGAAAAAAATCCGTGCGCTCGATATAGTGGGCACGATCACAAGCATATCCGGGGTCGATGCTGAGGATATCGGCATCATAACGATCAAAGATAACTTCTCCTATGTGGATATATTAAATGGGAAAGGTTCTCTCGTGCTGCAGGAGTTAAATCGTACTCCTGTTAAGGGGAAAAGTATTAAAGTCAGCGAAGCTGTAAAATAGATGACAAAAAGGCAAGCCGTTGCTGCGGCTTGCCTTTTTCAATAATCTTATTTATTGTTCATCTTTAACATCGTTATATGGATCATCGTGATGGATAAATTCATGTTCCTGATAGGCAGCAACCATCCCGTGATAACTGACGTCTAAGCCGATTTCTTCTTCATCTTCAGTAGACCGGACAGGAATGATTAACTGGATTAGTTTCAAACCGAGCCAGGTTAAAACAAACCCCCAGGTACATAAAACAATTAATCCTAGCAGCTGCACACCAATTAAATGCCACCCGCCATTATGGAATAACCCGCCATCTGTTGCAAACAAACCAACTGCTATAGAACCCCAGACTCCAGATACCGCGTGGACTGGAAAAGCTCCTACGGGGTCGTCGATTCCTTTCGCCTCGAGCCAATCGGTAACAAACAGCATAAGCAAGCCCGCGATGGCACCGATAAGAATAGCATAGCCATCACTGACGAAGGCGCAGCCCGCTGTAATTCCTACAAGCCCGGCTAAGGAGCCATTGATAACCGAGGGGGCATCTGAGCGTTTGTAACGGAACAAAGTGTAGAGCATGGTGGCCGCTCCGCCCGAGGCTGCAGATAACATGGTGACGACGGCAATATGACCAATTCGTACATCCGTTGCACTTAAGGTACTCCCGGCATTAAACCCGAACCAGCCAAACCATAATAAGAATGCGCCAACAGAGGCAAGTGGCAAATTACTAGGTAAAGCAATCTTGCTCAAACCTTCAGGAAGAAATTTACCTTTCCGAGGCCCAATGAAGATGGCAGCAGCAAGGGCAGCAAAACCACCTAAAGCATGAATGACAGCCGAGCCGGCAAAATCCATAAACCCTAATTCGCCAAGCCAGCCGCCTCCCCATACCCAATGACCGGCAATCGGATAGATTAGAGCAGTCATTAAGATAGCATAGAGTATGTAGGCGCGAAAGTTGATTCGCTCAGCAACAGCTCCGGAGACAATAGAGATGACAGCAATGACGAAAGCCGCCTGGAAAAGCCAATACGTGTCCAGAGAGATAGAGAATTGCAAATGAGATAAATCCCCTGACATCATAAACCCATTCGTTCCTATAAAGCTCCCAATATCCTTGCCATACATCAACCCAAACCCAATCACATAGTAACAAAGGGTGCCGATGGTAATATCTGCAAAGATTTTCATAATGATATTCACATTGTTCTTATGTCTGACAAAGCCCGCTTCTAATAAAGCAAAACCTCCCTCCATGAGAAGAATCATCGCGGCCGTTAATACTACCCAGATGGTATCAAGTCCCGAGTGAAGCTCCTGTATGGTCATGAGTCTGAGTCCTCCATTTCCTTGAGAATCTTTAATTCCTCAAATATCGAGTTAGATAGTACAATTTCCTGATCCGAGGATTGTTCACTGTAATTATCAATCGCTTGTTCTACCTCGGTGATCCGCTGTGAAATTTTATCAATTAATTTCAATCTTTCTTTTACATGGACCATATATTCAACGGCCTGATGATGGGAAGGGCTTTTGCTGGCAAAGAACTTACGAACAGGAGAAAGAGAGCGGTAAAAGGCTTCTTCTGCTCGTTTCTTGTCTTCGTATTTACTGATCTTATTACGAATCAACTCAATTTCCTTTTCTTTTTCGTTGATCACTCGATTTAAGGAAGTTATATAATCTTCCGATGTATACTCCAGAGTGTTCTTTTGATTAAAATCATCCCGTACGATCATGGTAATCTCCTCACGATTAATGTTAGGTTTTGTTACATTATATGTGTGAATATATTGTCAGTCAATTAATCTACTTCAATAAATGGAGCTGAAAATAGGACAAATATTTACCATAAGAGAAATAGAGAACGGCACAAGCGGATTTTACAGAGTATGAAAACGAAGAAAACATTAAAAAAATTCAATCTATTTCGAAGTCCTTCTATACCCGTTTTTGCTATGCTTTGAATACTTTGGAGGGATATCCAAGTTGAATTAAGTAGATTTGCAATCAAAAATTGACCAGATCAAAACCCCATACCAGCCAAAGAGTATAGGAATAGAAAATCATTATTCTATTAAACGTGTTAAATTGGAGGGGAATTCTTGTGGTATCACCATAATGATACTGAAGAATTGTTTCGCTTCCTTTAAGGAGAAATTCATTTTGAGCAAGGAACAGGACATTAAATTATAAGAAGGCGAGATGGTGGTGATTACAAAAGGGGTGGAATATATGCCGTACGCTGAAAAAGCCTGTGAATTATTGAACACTAGAAATGTGGTAAATGAGCGATCAGTACATAAGGTGAAGGAAATGTAGAGTAGGACACAGTCCATGGCCGAATCCGGGACCTGGGATAGTTACTGAAGCAGTTGATTTTAGGAAAACTTAGAAGATAGGATAGGAGCGGAAGTTCATAGTATATGAAAGAACGTGACTAAAACCAAACCTCAGCTCGAATTTAAAAAACGAGGACTATCGAACAACGTTCCAACCATAAATCTTTAAATTTATGAATAAAAGAACGGCAGCATACTCCATAAACGGAATTAACTTCCACTTAATACTTAGTAGCAACTCCGAACATACATTAAATAAAAAACCTCAATAAACAAAATATCCACAAAATTCAATAAAGGAAGAGAAGGGGAGCCATTTTCATAACGTCACTCACAGTAAAAATGATTTGTACAGATTCGCTCTCTTAAAACAAACAGCAATTATTATCCTACCATTAGGTTCCACAAATAAAAAGAAAAGAAGACGTAAGGATACATCTTCTTTTCTGATTTCAACTTATTAGTTCGATGAATTCCACGCGGGAAGCATTTGACTCAATGGTTTATCTGTTCGATAGCCTAATACATATTCTGCCTGCATAATCGTATGGATTTCTCTGGTGCCTTCATAAATGACAGGAGCTTTGGAATTTCTTAAGTATCGTTCTACAGGGTATTCATTAGAGTATCCATACGCACCATGAATCTGCACAGCATCATCGGCTGCTTGATTGGCGAAGTCGCATGCCTGCCACTTGGCTAAAGAAGTCTCTCTAGTATTCCGCAGCCCTTTATTCTTAAGTTCTCCAGCACGATAAACGAGCAAACGGCTCATTTGCAATCCAGCTTCCATTTTAGCGACCATCTGCTGAACCAGCTGATGTCTGCCGATCTCTTTGCCAAACGTTTGTCTGTCATGACAGTATTGAACACTCGCTTCCAAACAAGCCATAATTTGCCCACAGGCGCCTGCCGCAACAGTGAAACGGCCGTTATCCAATGCAGACATAGCAATTTTAAAGCCGTCACCTTCCTGACCCACTAAATTTTCTTTGGGTACTTTCACCTGATCGAAAAATAGTTCTCCCGTATTTCCCGCACGAATACCGAGTTTTCCTTTCGTAGCTTTTGAAGAAAATCCTTCCATTGTTCTTTCTACTATAAAGGCGGAAATGCCCTGATGTTTTTTACTTTTATCCGTATAGGCAAATACTAGAAAATGATCGGCAGTATCACATAGTGAAATCCACGTTTTCTGACCGTTCAGGAAATAATATTCTCCCTTAAGGACAGCTGTCGTCTGCAATGCCGCGACATCGGAACCTGCGCCAGGTTCCGTTAAACCAAAAGCCCCGACCTTTTCACCTTTTGCCTGAGGAGTTAAATACTTGCGCTTCTGCTGTTCATTCGCCCATTGAAGCAGGGCCATACTATTTAGTCCGGTATGAACTGAGACTGCTGTTCGAAAGGCAGTATCTCCTCGCTCTAATTCTTCACATACAATGGCAAGGGAATTGTAATCCATTCCGCTGCCGCCATATTCTGTGGGAATGCAAACTCCCATAAGTCCTAATGATGAAAGTTTTTTTAGATGTATGGGTGTCAAAATGTCCATGAGCATCCCAATCTCCAATAAAAGGCATGATTTCCTTATCGACAAAACCCCTCACCGTTTTACGAAGCATGACTTGCTCGTCACTGAAATCGAAATTCATCGAACCACTCCTTAAATCGTGTTTGTATTTCTCATTTCTTCAATTTCATCACTTTGATAACCAAGAGACTGCAGCAATTCATCTGTATGTTCCCCAGGCTCAGGCGGATGACGTTCAAACTCTACTGCAGTTCTCGACAGTTTCAGAGGACTGCCGACCAACTTGACCTCTCCAGCCCGGGGGTGGGGAAGGGTTACAAACATGTCCCGTGCCTTCAGCTGTTGATCTTCATCTAGATCTCTCAGTGACTGAATGGGGCCGAAGGGAATGCCTGCTTGACCACATTTTTCCTCCCAGTAATCAGTTCGCTGTCTTATAAAATATTCCTGCAGAATGCGAGTAAGCTCCGTGCGGTTTGCAACGCGGTCAGCATTCGTTCGAAACCGGGCGTCTTCTGCTAATTCCTTATAGTTAATCATCTGGCAAAGCGATGAAAATTGCTTGTCATTTCCTACGGCAATCACCATTTCTCCATTCTCTGATTGAAAGGTTTGATAAGGCACGATATTAGCATGATGGTTACCTAGTCTTTCAGGAGTTTGTCCTGTCATTAAGTAATTACTTCCAATATTGACTAGAGCGCTCACCGCAGCATCATACAAAGATAAATCAATCTTCTGTCCAAGACCTGATTGGTCTCTTTCAATCAATGCCGCTTGAATTCCGATACAGGCATATAATCCTGTCAAAATATCTGTAATGGCAATCCCCATTTTCTGCGGACCTGACTTCTCATTTCCTGTAATACTCATCAGCCCGCTCATCGCCTGAATTATAAAATCATAACCAGGAAGATGCCTGTAAGGTCCCGTTTCTCCAAAACCTGTAATAGAGCAGTACACAAGGGTTGGATTAATTGCTTTTAAAACATCATAGTTCAGCCCAAGTCGTTCCATCGTGCCCGTTTTAAAATTATGGATGATCACATCACTCTGTACGATTAATTTCTTAACAATTTCTTTACCTTTCTTCGTCTTTAAATCTACCGTTATACTCTTTTTATTCCGATTTGCACATAAGTAATAGGCGCTTACACCTTCTTGGAATGGGGGTCCCCATTTTCTCGTATCATCACTCCCGCCCGGTGCTTCCACTTTAATCACTTCAGCACCGAGATCCCCAAGAATCATCGTACAATAAGGTCCGGCCAACACTCTGGTAAAATCCAGAACTTGAATACCTTTTAATGCAGCAGCCAGCATAATCACATCCTTTCAATATAGGAAAAAACCAGCAGAACCCATACTTGGTATGAATACAACTGGCTATTGATTGCCTCATCTATTTGGTATTTGCGATAGAACTTCCTATCAAGAGCCTGCATTCCATCCTATTCTTCCATTGCCGAAAATATTAAAAAATCTTTATAACTCTTTAAAAATGAAGGAATGCGAAAATCTATTATCATGAAACGAATATCTAAGTAATAGGATAGACCAATGGGCCATCACTGAGAACACGTCATACGAGATAGCGCAGTTAATAGACAGATAACTTGAAGTAAAACATAGCCGCGCAGCTAGTGTGGACGAGTAGTTTTCAAATAACATTTCATCCAGGGAGGTTGAATCCATGTCCTATGCATCTAAACAAGTGAAAAGCTTACCTCCTTATCTATTTTCTGTTTTTCACGAAAAGAAAAAAAAGCTGCAGAAACAAGGAATAGACGTCATAGATTTAGGTATTGGCGCCCCTGACTTGCCGACCCCGGATTTTATTATTGATCGATTAATTGAGGAGGTACGCAAGCCGGAGAATCATAAATATTCTCCGTATGGAGGCAGTCAGGAATTTAAACAAGCGGTAGCAACGTTTTATAAAAATCATTACGGTGTAACCCTTGATCCAAATCATGAAGTCCTTACTCTTATTGGCTCTAAAGAAGGAATTGCTCATCTTATTCAGGCAGTCATAGATCCAGGGGACGGCGTTCTGATTCCCGATCCAGGTTATCCTGTTTATCATTCGGCGGTTCACCTCGCTCACGGAGAATCTGTACCCTATCCTTTAGATGAGATAAATGGATATATTCCGGATTTTACCAAGGTATCCACTTCTCATTTAAAGAATGCGAAACTTATGCTATTAAACTATCCCAGCAATCCAACGGGAGCGACTGTAGAAAGAGAGACATTTACCACCGCCATTAAATTTGCGAAAGAGCATGACTTGTGTGCTGTTCACGATGCTGCTTATGATTTAGTAACGTTCAACGGATATCAATCCCCAAGTATACTGCAAGCAGAAGGAGCAATGGAAAGAGCAGTTGAATTTGGCTCCTTATCTAAAAGCTTTAACATGACGGGGTGGAGAATTGGCTATGTAGTAGGAAACAGAGAGCTGATTCAAGCTTTATCCATAATGAAAAGCAACATGGACACTAGTCAGTTTTTAGCTATTCAAAAGGCAGGAGCCGCTGCCTTAACCAGCGACTTATCTTCGGTAACGTCTAATAATCTCGTTTACCAGGAACGTATGGAAACGATGGTGGCGGCTTTAAAACAATCAGGGATTAATGCCGGCAAGCCCAGAGGTACTTTTTTTCTATGGGCAAAAGTTCCAGATGGGTATTCTTCACAGCAATTTGCTGAAAAGATCCTGGAGGAGTGCGGGGTGATCATTACACCCGGCACGGCATTTGGAGGAAGAGGGGAAGGGTATTTTCGAATTTCCTTATCCGTTCCCACAGATCGATTGAATGAAGCAGCCAACCGCATATTGAAAATGAATGCTGTGGAGGATCGCGATCATGAATAAGCAGCCGCAGGTGTCATTAACAGGCGCACAAGGCATTGTCGAGTGCTTCAAATTAGAATCTATCCCTAAAGTATTTTGTGTACCAGGAGAAAGCTATCTCCCGTTAATGGATGCAATACGTGACGAACCTTCAATCGATTTGATTTCAGCGAGACATGAGGGCGGAGCATCATTTATGGCGGAAGGGTTTGCAAAAGCTAGTGGAATACCCGGAATCGTAATGGCTACCAGAGGGGTGGGAGGCTCCAACTTAACCATTGGGGTGCATACCGCTTATCAGGATTCTACTCCAATGGTGGTTTTGTTAGGACAAGTACACAGTGATTTTAGAGGGAGAGAGGGATTTCAGGAAATTGATTTAGTGCAATATTTCAGTCCGATTTCAAAATGGGCAGTTGAAATCCAGGATCCTGCTAGAATTCCAGAGCTTGTTCAAAGAGCTTTTCGTATTGCTAAAACCGGGAGACCAGGACCTGTCGTCCTTTCCCTCCCTGAAGATCTATTAAAGAAAAAAGCTAAAATGAGTTTTGGCAAGCCGGCGGTCCGGCCATCTCCAACTCCATCATCAAAGGAGATCCATGAAATCCAAAAACTTCTAACGACCGCTAATCGTCCTATCATTATTGCGGGTGGAGGCGTTAAAAGTTCAGGAGGGGAAGAGGCTTTAATTCAATTCGCTGACAAATACCAATTACCAGTTATGGCAGCTTTCCGACGGCACGACATTTTCCCAAATAATCATCCGCTTTATACTGGCCATCTTGGTTTAGGTATGAGAGCAAGCTTATTACAAACGATTCAAGAGGCCGATGTGATTTTGGCAATTGGCACTAGGCTTTCAGAAGTCACCACTCAGGATTATTCACTTATAAGAAGTAACCAATGCCTCGTTCATATCGACATTGAATATGAAACACTCGGGAAAGTGTATGCTCCAGACATCGGGATCATAGCGGACGCCAGGGAAGCCTTACTTGCTTTAATACAAATGGAAATCACCCCAAGCTGGACAAGCTGGGGCAGGGAGAAACGGAAGGCGTATGAAGAATCTGTACAGACCGGGAGAGACAACCCAACGATGAATGATCACGTGATCTCCCTTTTGCAAGAGCATCTGTCACCTGATGCCATCATTACCAATGATGCAGGAAACTTTGCCGGATGGCTTCATACGTATTACCAATTTAATGAAACAAACACTTATATTGGTCCAACTTCAGGAGCAATGGGATACGGAATGCCCGCTGCGTTAGGCGTGAAATTAGCACATCCTGATCGTACGGTAGTGTCACTGTCGGGGGACGGCGGGTTTATGATGACGATGCAGGAACTGGAAACTGCCATTCGATATAATATTCCAGTCATAAGTATTATTTTCAACAATAGCATGTATGGAACCATCCGCATGCATCAAGAAATTCATTATCCTTATAAAACTATAGGTACTGACCTAGGCTATGTACCATTCGCGAGGATCGCTGCAGAGATGGGTGCCCATGCCCGTTACGTAGAGGATGAGGAAGAATTTAAAAATGCCCTTGTAGAAGCTTTGCAGTGTCTAAAACCTTCCGTCATAGAAATAAAGAGTGATTGTGAACAAATTTCCGTCTCAAAAACCATTGAACAAATTAGAAAGCGTAATTAAGTACGCTGCTAAGTATAATTTCGAATTCATACTTCAAGGAGGAATATAATATGATCCGGCAATTGCTAAAAGAAGAAAAACTATTAAACTTTATTAACGGAGAGTGGCTGCCACCCTCTAACACCAGATACACGTCTGTTATTAATCCTGCCAATTTACAAACGTTAGTGCAAGTACCGCTGTCAGGCACAGAAGATGTTGATACGGCAGTTGAATCTGCGAAACGTGCTCAGAAGAACTGGGCCCTGGTCCCTGCACCGCAACGAGCAGAAGTTCTTTACAAAGTCGGTCTTATTATGAAAGAACGAAAAGAAAAACTAGCTCAATTACTGACAATGGAAAATGGGAAAGTTATTGAAGAAGCTCGCGGAGAAGTTCAAGAAGGGATTGATATGGCCTTTTACATGGCTGGGGAAGGAAGAAGATTATTTGGTCAAACAACCCCTTCTGAGCTAAAAGATAAATTCGCCATGAGTGTTCGTTCACCTGTAGGGGTAGTCGGAATCATTACACCCTGGAATTTCCCAATAGCAATTGCCACTTGGAAATCATTCCCCGCGATCGTTGCTGGGAATGCAGTAGTATGGAAACCAGCTACCGAAACTCCAATTATGGCCTTTGAATTAGCCAAAATTTTTGAGGAGGCTGGCCTTCCAAGTGGTGTCATCAATGTGGTGTTCGGTTCGGGATCTTCCGTAGGAGAAGCGATGATCAATTCAGCGTCGATCCGAGTCATTTCTTTCACTGGTTCCAATGAAGTGGGGCGGAACATCGCAGCTAAATGCGGACAGCAGCTGAAAAAGGTTTCCTTGGAAATGGGGGGGAAGAATGCTGTTATTGTCATGGATGATGCTGATCTATCCCTAGCTGTCGAAGGGATATTATGGAGCGCCTTTGGAACAAGTGGACAGCGTTGTACAGCTTGCAGCAGAGTGATGGTGCATGAAAGTGTAAAAGCAGAGCTTGAAGAACGACTGCAAACAGAGATGACGAAATTAACGATTGGAAATGGTCTTGATGAAACCATTAAGGTTGGGCCGATCATTAATCAAGGCGGCTTAGAAAAAATTAAAAGCTATATCCAAATCGGGAAAGAGGAAGGCGCGAAGTTAATAGCTGGGGGTCATTCATTAGAAACCGGACCACATGCGAATGGGAATTATTTTGCCCCTACATTATTTACCGATGTCTCACCTGATATGCGGATCGCTCAGGAAGAGATTTTTGGACCTGTCGTCTCCCTTATTCCTGTGAAAAGTCTTGAAGAAGCGATCGAGATTAACAACAATGTAGAATTCGGGTTATCAAGCTCGATCTTTTCCCGTGATGTGAATAAAATCTTTGCAGCACAGCGCGATTTAGATACAGGAATCGTTTATATAAATGCTGGAACAACCGGCGCAGAAATTCATTTGCCTTTTGGAGGAACGAAGGGCACGGGGAACGGGCACCGTGATTCGGGGGTTGCTGCCTTAGATGTATTTACAGAATGGAAAGCAGTCTACGTAGACTTCAGCGGCAAACTTCAGCGAGCACAAATTGATGTGGAATAGCTTGGCGGCGTGCTTTTGTTTATTGAGAAAAGAAGGAGTGCATAAGTATGAAAGTAGCAGTTCTGGGTTCCGGCTTAATGGGAAAAGAAGCCGCACGTGATTTAGTACAGAGCGCAGGTGTCGAGAAAGTCGGTCTTGCTGATATCGATGTACAAAGAGCCGAGCACGTATGCAAGGCAATCAATTCCTCGAAGATTCAAGCGTATAAAGTGGATGCAGGAAATGCCGAAGAATTAGCAGCATTTATCAGTCAGTTCGATGTGGTCATTAATGCTCTCTTTTATTCTTTTAATGAAATAGTCGCTCAAACAGCTATTAAGGTGGGAGTCTGCTCTGTGGATTTAGGGGGCCATATTGGGCACATCACCGATAAGGTATTGGATCTATACGAGGACGCAAAAGCTGCGAATGTCACTATCATTCCAGATCTCGGAGTCGCACCAGGGATGATTAATATCCTGTCAGGCTATGGGGCAAGTAAGTTAGACGAACTCACATCGATCCGTTTATTTGTCGGTGGGATTCCAGTCATACCCGAGCCGCCGCTTGAATATAATCACGTTTTCTCTATGGAAGGGCTGCTGGACCACTACACGGATCCTTCGACCATTATCCGGAATGGCAGAGAACAAGTCGTTTCTTCATTAACTGAGATTGAACAATTGCACTTTGAGCGCTTTGGACCGTTAGAAGCCTTCCACACATCTGGCGGTACCTCTACGTTGCTAAAATCCTATCCTTCAATCGAAACGCTCGAGTATAAAACCATCCGTTATCCAGGGCACGCAGACAAAATGAAACTTCTGGTCGATTTAGGACTGACTCGAAATGATGTTGAAGTAGAAGTAAATGGACTTCAAGTAAAGCCTCGGGAGGTTCTGCTTAAGACGCTTGATCCAATTGTAGATTTAAAAGATAAAGATGATGCGGTATTACTTCGTGTCTGTGTCGGCGGATTGAAAGATGGAAAGCCTGCCAGCTATCAATATGAACTGATAACCTACAAAGACCGTAAAAATCAGGTGACCGCTATGGCAAGAGCCACTGCAAATACCATTTCGGTGGTTGCTCAAATGATTGGCAGAAAGGATATTACAAATACAGGAGTCTGTCCTCCAGAGCAAATTGTTCCTGGCGAACTTTATATTGAAGAAATGGCTAAGAGAGGCGTCAAGATAACTGAAGTAAAAATTATCGGTTAAAGCTTTAAAGAATCATTCTCTGACTCTAGTTAGGGATGAGGGAACCACCTGCCTGGGTGAATTAAGGTAGTTCCCTCGTGTACTGAATAAAGATATATCCATTAAATAAGAACGACGAGAACTATAGAATAAATGCCGAAAACCCGAACCATGAAGTCCCATTGGTTCGGGTTTTCGGCATTTATCATTTAGTGAATGGTCTGTTTTTCCTTTCCGTTATAATTAATTTACTCCACAATATGGAAATTTAAGCACAAACAACTTATCCTTGATAAGGAGAAGACCGACTCATAATAAAGGAGGGAGATCTATCAAACAGCTAATTGACATAGGCGGCAGACATTTAGAGGTTTCGATTCGAGGCAAGGGACACCCCGTCATTCTTTTGACAGGGATGGTTAGTTCCATGGCCGAATGGGAATTCATCGCTAATGATCTTGCGGAGAACACAGAAATTATCCTCTTTCATCGTGCGGGCTTAGGAAACAGCAGCAAAGGATCTAACCCTGCAAATCTATACGAAAATGTGAAAGAACTCAAAAAATTAATAGACACAATGGAAATTAAATCCCCAGTCATAGTCGGGCATTCGTATGGAGGTTTGTGCGGGCAATTGTTCGTTCACACGTACCCTGATACAGCAAGTGCTTTAGTCCTTGTAGATTCTTCATCGACAGATTCGCACCTTCTTGATGAGGTGGAAATTGAAGGGATCGATGAAAATAGTATGGATGCATGGATGCGAAAGTGTAGACATTATTCCAAGCTGACCCCTTCACAACTTCATGATGAACTTTCGGACTGGATCTATGACCTCCAAGCATCGGCACCGGTGGATATGAAGCAGGATATCCAAGAGTTTATGAGTAACCCATTCATGTATGCAACGTTGGCAGAGGAGCTGGAGGGGTGGCGAAATTACACCATTTCATTCGATGGATTTCCACAGATACCTGTCACAGTTATAGGGCGAGACCCAGCAGTGTCCGTCCAAGAAATGGTCGAAGAAGAAGGGTTTTCCAAAACAGAAGCTGAGAAAATTGAAGAGATCTGGCAGTATCTTATTACCCTCCAAACAAAGTTGAGTGAAAAAACGACCTATGTTTTAGCTAAAGATTCTGGTCATAACATTCATACTAGAAAGCCCGAACTGATTAAGCAAGAGACTCTTAAGATATTAAAAAAGGTACTAAATTAATTAGAGGGAGAGGACATACGTGGAAAAAGATCGTGATCAACCCGTTATTGGACAAAATCACCAATAAAATGAATTTTTCTGGTGTTATTCACCTAAAACATGAACAAAAGGTCATTTATGAAAAAGCGTTTGGTTTAGCCAATCGAGCAGACCAACTGCCCAATACCATCGATACCCGCTTTGGTATGGCATCGGGATGTAAATTATTCACGGCAATAGGCATATGTCAGCTTATTGAACAAGGACATCTTTCTCTTCAAAGTAAAGCAGCAGAAATCTTAGACGTCCAATTCCCAAATTTTGATAAAGAGGTAACCGTTCATCAGCTCTTAACGCATACCTCTGGAATTCCGGATTATTTTGATGAAGAGGTCATGGAGGATTTTGCAGAGCTGTGGACAGAACGTCCTGTTTACCACATGAGAAATCTGGATGATTTCTTACCCATGTTTCAGACGAAAGGAATGGTGCATCAGCCAGGGGAGAAATTTCATTATAATAATGCAGGGTATATCATCTTAGGTCTACTGATCGAACAAGTAACAGAAAGGCGTTTTACAGATTACATAGAGACAGAAATTTTTAATACCAGTAAGATGAAAAGATCAGGATATTTCTCCATGGACCAGCTCCCTGATCAAACCGCTCTGGGGTACATAGATAATGCGGAGGAGCACTCATGGAAAACCAATATTTTTTCTGTTCCTGCAAAAGGGGGAGCAGATGGAGGGGCTTTTATCACAGCACCTGACATGATGAACTTTTGGGAATCTTTCATGAGTAATCAATTGCTTAGCAGTGAGATGACCCGCTCCCTTATCAATCCTCATGTTCATGTCAAGAATGAAATGAACTACGGATTAGGATTATGGATAAATTCCCGTAAAGGGCGGATTTTCAAATATCACGTGATGGGTTATGACCCGGGGGTGAGTTTTCGGTCGGCATTTTATCCTGAGTCCAATATTAAAGTGGTGGTTACATCAAATAAGGAATCTGGTCCATATGAAATAATAGAAGCGTTGGAACAATACTTGGAAGTTTAAATAGATTTCTGTAGAAGAGAGACATAGTTAGAGATAAGTTTTAATAGAAAACCCACAGAGAGCTGATCAGCAATCCCTGTGGGTTTTCTTTATTCTGTCCCGACTACCACTTTACCTATCATTTTTCCGGTTTCCACTTTTCGATGCGCCTCGCGCAAGTTCTCGGCATGAAGTCCTGTTAACGCTTCAGTCATAGTAGAAGTTAATTTATTTTCTGCGATCAACTCAGCTGTTTTGTTTAAAATACGGTGCTGTTCCTGCATATCTTCGGTTTGAAAGAGTGCTCTTGTAAACATGAATTCCCACACAAACGTGGCACTTTTCTGTTGAAGGGCAGTCAAATCCAGATCTCCTTCTGTTTCAACTATGCTGCATATTTTCCCCTGTGGTTTAATTGCTTCGACCATATGATCCCAATGCTCTTCCGTCGAGTTTAAACAAAGGATATAATCAACCTGACTTATTCCGATCGACTCTAGTTGAGGTTTGAAATCCTGATGGTGATTTAAGGTATAGTCACACCCACGGTCCTTGGCCCATGATATGGTTTCTTCTCTGGAGGCTGTGCCTACTATGGTTAATCCCGCTAAATCAGCTAGTTGTACAGCCATGGATCCCACGCCACCAGAAGCTCCAATGATTAGAATGGTCTTTCCCTGATTCGCTGATGCGTCTGCAGGAATATTCAATCGTTCAAAAAGCGCTTCCCAAGCTGTCAAAGTTGTTAATGGCAAGGCAGCAGCTTCATTAAACGATAAGTTTTCAGGCTTTTTCGCAGCTATACGTTCGTCGACAAGCTGATATTCGCTATTGGATCCCGGACGGGAGATTGAACCTGCATAATAGACTTCATCGCCTTCCTGAAATAAGGATACGTCTGATCCAACAGATTCCACTATACCGGAAGCATCATACCCGAGAATCTTAGGTTCTTGTTCTTCTTCACCATTAGCCCTCACTTTTGTATCTACTGGATTTACAGATACAGCTTT
The DNA here is from genome assembly GCA_963739045.1 of uncultured Bacillaceae bacterium. Lineage (GTDB taxonomy): Bacteria > Bacillota > Bacilli > Bacillales > Halobacillaceae > Halobacillus_B. The sequence continues at coordinate 1,308,597 of CAVTYY010000004.1, forward strand.
GATCTTAACTAGAATATCGTGACCTGAAACCTCAGGCTTCGGAACGGTCACATTGATCAAACTTTCTTCATTTGAGATAGGCAAATGCTTATATAATCCAATGGCTTGCATAGATTCAGTCATCATTATCATCCTTTTCTTAGTAGTAATCCTGTCCTTAGAAAAGGTTCCACTAATATTTGATGACCAAACATATTTACCTGGCATGCCTCTAGTTATAAGCTTCCATAACGACAAAAATTTCATATCACAATTTCAATAAAAAATGCTTACAGAAAAAATATTTTTTCTGTAAGCAAAATTTCAAAGTTATTTCATTACCCAGCTACCTGTCCCCAAACATTCTGGAATAAAAGAGGGTAGGCTGTTCATTGCATATAATAGATGCCGCTCTTATTTGCGTGGAATTCGATGGGCAAGCTGTTCCTGCTCCATTTCACTGAGAGGTGAATCAGGCGCAAATGGATTAAATTCATCGGTTCGATTATACTCCGGATGCTTTTGTTTTCCTAAAGATTTATATCTAATATGAAATTCTTCCTGATATTCCGGCTGCTCCTGCTCAAAAGATGGCTGTCTCATGCCGGTTATCCACGTCTCAAATTGATAAGTGCCTCTCTCCATAATTCTGCATAAGTCTTCGAGAGATTGAGTTAACTCATTTAAACAATCCATTCCATTTTTAAGGATGATTCCTCTTTTCTTGGCTTGTTCAATGGAATGTTCCAGCCTGTACGACCGGTCATGATAACAAAATTCTATAAAACAACTGCTGCGGTCCCAATTGAAATTGAAATTTTCAATTTCTAAACGCTTAATCACCCTGGTTAGTTTCTTTTCACACAAATTCTGCTCTCTGTATGGCATCCATTTGGATAGAACATTGTTAAACATATATTCACCTTCCTGTGTAATGTGCCTAGTTTTGTCTTATACTATAGGTTTCTACAAAATACTTTAAATCCCTGCTGTAATCGTTTTACAATAGTCGACATAATATTACATCACCAACCATTGTATAAAAATATAAGCACTGCCAGCCAGATGAATTCTACCCAAATTAAACAAGTTTCAACATTCTTTTCAGACAGCTTAAGCTAAAATAAATAGATATCATCGTTTATTCGTTGCAAGAAAATACATAAAAGATAATAGACCAGATAAACTGACCGTATTCGAAGAAGATTTCTGTAAAATTTTGATGTAATAAAACAAGTAATGTATGATTAATTTAACACATCAATTGTTTTGTTGGAGGATGTAAGATGAGAGAATACAATGTCGAACAGGCACTTGAAAAATTAAAATTATATAAAATAACCACCCATAAAGAGAGTTTACGAAGATGGCTGAGAAATGGCACTATTAAAGGAATTGCGCCTGCTTCTAGAAAAAAAGGCTGGCGGATAAAAGAACAAGATTTATGGACATTTATAGAGCAGCGAATGCCCGAGGAAGGAATCCAGAATCCTTTTACAACAAACGTTGTAAAAGGAGGGGATGACCGAGAATTTTATCGGTCGGAAATGTGGTGGGAAATGGCTCGTAAGAATTTATTTGAAGGGACCATTGAAGTTCAGAAATCAGACATACACGCCTGTATGAAAGCAAAAAATTACTCCGATAAATTTGAAGAGTACGTTTGGAAACGTATTAATGAACATACGTGGCAGGCCAAACCGCGCATTTTTTATTTACATGATGCTTTTTTATTCAACAGCCAGCGTATTAGAATGGATCCAACTTTCAAACAAGCGAAAGAACAAATTTTGTATGCTTTAGTGGAACACTTACGAAAGAAAGAATAAGGTTTTAACTCAATATTTGTTGAGTTAAAACCTTATGTAGGAAAAAATGTTGAATTTAGTTGTTTACATCTCATTATAAATGGAGGTTGGATTGCCTTTTTTGAAAGTCTATATCCTGATAATATGTATTTTTCACCAAAACATTGGGGCCAAGACACTCTACAGCTGGACAATGACAGTTTAAACTTCTCGCGGTCGGAGAGTTTATCCATGTTTCATAAGCATCTACTAGCGAAGTGGTTTGAATGTTTCCGAGTCCCGCTTCATCTGCGAAATCTGTAACGATGATATCCCCGCTGAAAATATTCACATTTAACCTGGACCGTCCATCCGGGTCGTTACGCACCGTTACATTTTTTTCTTTATACAACCGGGTTAACATTTCAAGATCTTCCTTAGAAGAACTGCATGGATAATAAGGGAGTGTACCGAATAACATCCATAGCTGCTCACTCCTGTGATCTAGCAATCGAGTGATGCCTTCTCTCATTTCCGCTAGACTTAATGTTTCCAGGCTGCTCGCAAAGTCTACTGGGTACATAGGATGTATCTCGTGTCTTGCGCATTTCATCTGAATGACATGGTCATGAATAGCTTCTAGATAAGGGAAGGTTCGTTTATTCAACATCGTTTCAGCAGAAACCATAACTCCTTCATCAGAGAGTCTTCTAGAATTCTCGACCATTCGATCGAAGTACATTTTACGATTGTCTTCGGAAGGTTTTCTGTCCATACGGGCAAATCCGGTATGGATAAATTCTTCGATCGTTCCCCAATTATGAGAAATATGGAGAACATCAAGATAAGGAATAATGGGCAGATACCGGTTATAAGGCAAAGTTAAATTGGAGTTCATTTGAGTTCGAACGCCTCTTGAATGAGCATACTTAAGGAGGGGGAGAACATACTCTTCCACTGATTTTTTAGACATCATCGGTTCTCCTCCGGTAATGCTTAAGGTGCGCAAGTGAGGTATTTCGTCCAGCCTTTTTAAAATCACAGCCATCGGAAGGGCATCCGGATCTTTAGATTGCAAGGTGTAACCGACTGCACAATGTTCACACCTCATATTACATAAGGTCGTGGTTGTAAATTCAATATTTGAAAGGGTCATGTCTCCATGTTCTTTAACATCCATATAAGCTTCCCATGGATCATAGGAAGGGGTAATATCAGGAAAATTCGTTTTATTCTGCTGCATCGATGGAACTTCCTTTCCAGCTGTTGATTCGTTTTTTTGGAAACCTTACCTATTCTACCATTATTCTAGAATGAAACCTATCATTCCTGGAAAGAAACCATCTTACTTAAAGAGCAGCAATGTAATTGAAACATAAATAGGAGGAATATAATGGACAAAACCGTACTGATTACTGGTGCCTCCAGTGGTTTCGGACTTCAAACTGCAATTAAATGTGCCGAGCGAGGGTTTCATGTAATCGCTGCTATGAGAGATCCTGCTAAGTCTAAAGTTCTTCTCACAGCTGGGCTGTTAGAAGAGACATACAGCCGGATAGAAGTCTGGCAGCTTGATGTTACTAACACTGAATCATTACTAAACTTTGAAAAGAAGTTAAACGAAAGGGAACGAATTGATGTGCTCGTGAATAATGCGGGCTTTGCTTTAGGAGGGTTTGTAGAGCAAATTCCCGTGGAAGCTTACCGGCGTCAATTTGAAACCAATTTCTTTGGTGTAATCCGTGTAACCCAGGCGGTTCTTCCGTTAATGCGAAGACAAAAATCCGGTAAAATCATTAATGTTAGCAGCATTAGCGGAGTTATGGGATTTCCCGGGCTCTCCGCTTATTCAGCTTCCAAGCATGCCTTAGAAGGCTTATCTGAAAGTCTGAGATTAGAATTGAAACCATTTGGAATTGACGTCGCGATCATCGAACCCGGTTCATATCATACAAACATCTGGTCCACAGGCATGGAATTACCGGAAGCAGTAAATGATCCTAATTCGCCATATGCTTTTTACTTAAATGGGCTTCAGACTGTTTTAAACGAGGAAAATCATAAGGATCCAAGAGAAGTAGCAGGATTAATTACAAATTTAGCTAGGAAAAAGGAACTTCGCAACTTGCGGTACCCGATAGGATCAGGTGTGCAAGTTAACCTTTTCTTTAAGAAGTTTCTTCCCTGGCGCTTACTGGAAAAAATCATTTTGAAAAAAATCCTCCCTTAAATATAAGTTCATGTCAAGTGTCACTTAATCAAGCTTGAAAAATGATTTATGTCCTTACCATTGGAACGGATCAGGTTGTGCTGGACTAAGCATTTTGAAATAATTGGAATAGATGGCATAACTATTTATTCTTAAATTGATCCATCGCTTTTTTCGAAAAGGATCTCTGTCTAAACTAAAAACTGCAGAAAGGGGTTTTAAATGGAAACGGACTATTTTATTGGAATCGTTCCGCCAGAAGATTATCTAAAACGCATCGTAAAGTTTCAAAGCAAATGGATGGAGCATTTAAGAGTAGAACCCCATGTGACCTTGAAAGCCCAGGGGGGACTAACCCTGGACAAAAAGTGGATAAATAAGGTGAGAAATGTATGTAAGGACTTTCCGCCTTTTTCCCTCGCCTTTAATCAACCAAGATACTTTGGTGAAAGTATACTCTACTTAAGTGTTCATTCGTCGCAATTATATGAATTACACGAGAGGATAGTAAGGGAGATTTCGCCTTCTAATAAACTAGTTAAAGCATATTTTGAATTAGATGATTTTGTGCCTCACTTAACTTTAGGAAAAGAGCTGTATGGACTGTCTAAGCAACACCTGAAAGATATGAAAGTCTCGGCAGAAATGGAATTGACTCCATATCGAGAATTTGAAGTCGAGTTCATTAGAATTTATGAAAGGAAAAGAGAACTGCAAAGATATGAGAAACTAGTAGATATCGATTTAAAAGGTCAAATTGGGAACTAACGAAGCTATTTATAAAATATTTCAAAAAGGGAGCACAAAAATAATGACTCACGCAATCATTTTTGACATGGACGGAACACTGTTTCAAACTGATAGAATCCTTGAGTTGTCCCTCAACGATACTTTTGACCAATTAAGATCCCGAAATGAATGGGACACCGCTACACCAATCCATGCCTACCGGGACATTATGGGCGTTCCTTTACCGAAAGTGTGGGAAACGTTATTGCCTTCCCATACAAAAGAAGTCAGGGAACAATCAAATCAATTTTTTCTGGAAAGATTAGTTGAAAATATTAGAGCGGGAGAAGGGGCACTATATCCGAATGTAAAAAAGGTTTTCACATATTTAAAAGAGAATAATTATTCCATTTACATAGCAAGTAACGGGCTGACCGAGTATTTAACAGCTATTGTGAGTTATTATCAACTGGATAATTGGATTACAGAAACATTTAGTATTCAACAAATACAATCGCTCAACAAATCAGATTTGATAGAATCCATTATCCACAAACACGGAATCACCAAAGGGGCTGTGGTAGGAGATCGGATTTCCGATATTAATGCCGCTAAAGATAACGGGTTAACGGCAATCGGATGTAACTTTGACTTTGCACGAGCAGATGAGCTTTCACAGGCAGACCAGATCATTGATGATTTAACGGAGCTGGAAACCATCTCTCTGAATTAATTAATTCAATACAGCCTGTTTAAAAAATGTTCATCTTCCTCAGCGGGCATTGTAATAAATAGAAAAGGGTGCGTTTACGAATTCGTAAACGCACCCTTTTCAAATGATCATTTGAAATAATTATTCAGGCTATTTCTTATTAACAGAAGCATCATAAATCGATTCTACTGCGTTATTCAATGACTTATTAAACTCTTCATCCGTCTGGTTGGCATTTAAATCAGCCGCCAGCGCCCTTGAAAAGCTCGCAATCAAACCGTGATTTTCTTTCAGCTTCTCGTTTGCTTCATCACGGGAATAACCACCAGACAGAGCGACTACGCGGATCACACGAGGATGATCAATCAGCTCTTTATAAGTGTTGGCTTTCGTTGGGATGGAAAGCTTCAGCATTACGTTTTCATCGGCAGATAAGTCATTTAAGTGCTTGAGAATTTCTTCTTTTAAAATTTCTTCAGATTTTTCCTTATTTTCACTATGAATATTTACTTCCGGTTCGATAATTGGAACGAGACCAGCGGAAATAATACGTTTTCCAAATTCAAACTGCTGATCCACTACTGCTTTGATGCCGCTAGTATTTGGCTCGTGAATCACAGAACGCATTTTAGTTCCGAAAATCTTGCGCTCATTCGCACGGCGCAGTGTTTCATCCAAGTCATTAATCGGTTTCATCATTTGGACACCATTCTCCTGATCTGCCAGTCCCTTATCTACCTTAAGGAAGGGAACAACGCCTTTATCGGCAAGGTAGTCCGCTGTATATTTGCCTTCAATTTCGCGATCCATGGTTTGTTCGAATAGAATCGCTCCTAGAATATGGTCCGCATTAAAGGCAGGAGAAGTGATGATTCTTGTCCGCATTTGGTGAACACGGTCAAACATCTCCTCCTCACTGGAATAGGAGTCTTCGGGTACGCCGTATCCTGCTAATGCTTTCGGTGTGCTGCCTCCGCTTTGGTCAAGGGCGGCGATAAAGCCTTTTCCGTTCTTGATTTTTTCTAATTGACTGTTGTTCATGCTAACACTCCTCTTTCCTAATAGTCTTTTAAAAAAACATCCATCCTTACTCTTCCCTTAATTCCCTTATCCCTAACACAAAATTAGTTCATTAGGAAAAAAAGCGAATAAATTAGGTTAAAATCAAAATTTTTCTATCCTCTAATCCATTTTTAAACTAAAGGTAATGTAAAAAGAGTTTGACATTTTAATCACTTTACTTAAAAATATAAATTGTAAATAACTTTTTACATAATATTGCTGAGGGGTTTAAAATTTGAAAAATAATATAAGAGAAATTAGAAAAGCAATGAAAATTTCTCAAGATGAATTAGGCAGGATCTGCCATGTTACCAGGCAGACCATCAATGCTATCGAAAACAATAAATACGATCCTACATTACAGCTTGCCTTCAAATTATCCGTAAATCTCAAAACACCGATAGATGAACTATTTATATTTGACGAGGAAAACCATGAGAATTAGCAAACAAGTTGAAATGACAGTATAAAATTTTAATGGGCGGAGTGGTGGTCTATTTTTGGACAAGAGTTTATGATTAACGGAAAATGTACCGATAACATCTACAGTCGAAGAGAACTTGCCATACTTCAGCAAAGGGAACTTAAAAGGAGGGTGAACCTATTTGATTACACCAATCTTTAGAATTTTTGACAAGGAAAAGGCACAATCATTTTACTTAGATTATTTAGGTTTTCAGGCCGATTGGGAACACCAGTATACGGAAAACATGCCTTTATATTTTCAGGTATCCATAAACGGCGCCTGCATACATTTATCTGAACATCATGGAGACGCTTATCCCGGATTTACGAAGATATAGAGGAATGACTCATAAATCAGTCCTTAATCCTTCCGCTCAGGTAAAAAGACTATAAAAGCTGCATGCTGTCAATGATTACATAACGACTTAATGAAGGTGAAATGATGGACCGAATGATATTTATTAACGAGGAATGTAAAATTAAATACCGAAGCGAAGAAATTGTTTTATTACCTAAGGAATTCCAGCTGCTGCAGTTTCTCTATCATTCCCCGTCGCGGATCTTCTCAAGGGAGGAACTTCTCGACCAAGTATGGCCCATGGATGCTCCAATAGACAGAACCGTTGACGATCATATTTACCGGTTAAGAAAGAAACTGGTCCCTGTGGATTCCTTAATCAGCATCCAAACCATTCGGGGACAGGGATACCAGCTGAATCTTCATAGGGGCACGCAGAAGAGTCCATTATTAAAGGACGAGGAAGTCTCTTCAAATGTAAAAAATCTCTTTCATAAATATCACCTCTACGGCGAGGGGGCTGCCCTGAAGCTGCTGGAAGAAAACCAAGCGGTATTCGGTTTTGAACTAGATGTGCAAAGCCAACTCTACCTTCACTTCATGAATGGCGATTTTAAATGGTTCTTAGATTCACAGGAGGTTTCATTCTGGGAAAAGTGCTACTATTACCTGCACATCTATTCCCTTATGGAACCCGATAAAAGTAAAACGCTCGAATATTTCACTAAAGCCTTAGCAGCAAAGAATTTACCTGAATTTCATCGACTTGAAATAAAACTGTTGAATCGTTTGCCGCTTTTCATATTTACAAAGCAGCTGAAGAAAGCAGAAAAGATGATCATTGACGCGAAGCAGGACATTCAAGACCAAGAGCTAGCTGGATTTAAGCCTCTGATCTTACTTATTGAACTCTATCTCCTCTTGCTACGTAAAGAGCATTTAAATGTAAAGAAAAAAATGCAGGAGTTGGAACAAGTGCTGGAAGATTTTCCGTTTTTCAGAGAAAAAGCTAGTTTTCTAGTCATTAAAGGCGTGCACTCCCTGACTTGCGATCAAACGGACGAAGCAAGCAGCTATTTCAAAAAAGCGTTCGAAATGTTCCGGCAAGCTAAATATGTACCTGGATTATTGATGGCACAGGCAATTATTTTGTTTTATTTGAAAGAGTATAACATAAAAAACGACCTATCTGCCGGTTATCAAAAGAGATGGGAATGGTACGCAGAAGAATACAATTTTAACTTGTTAAAACCAAAGATTGCAAAACTTCTCGATGATTACTTATAAAGCAGAGTTATAAAAAAAGTTTCTCTTCTGATATTCCTCTGACATTCACTCGTTATTATTGAAACAGGAATTAATAACGAGGGGGAAATAAGATATGTCGAGTCATGATTCGATTTGGAAAGACCGAAATTTCATCAAATTCTTTTCAGCCAACGCGCTTTCTAATTTAGGGAACTGGTTTGATTTTGTATCCGTATTAATTTTATTCCGTTACACATGGAAAGCTGATCCGATGCTGATTGCTCTTATTCCGGTCATGTATGCCGTCCCAAGCATTCTTTTCGGTCAGATTGCTGGAGTGTTTGCGGATCAGAAAGATCAACTGAAAATCCTAGTCTATTCTGATTGGATACGAGCAGGTTTAACTGTATTGCTTATTGTCTCTCCCGCACCATATATTTGCATTGCCTGTTCTGTTACTCCGAAATACAGCAGGAGTTGTTAGCTTACCGGCCCAGCAGGGATTAATGAGAAAGATAGTCGATGAAGAAAATATTATGAAGGCGGTGACTTTAAACGGCAGTCTCTTTCAGCTGGTAAAAGTTATTGGGCCGCTTATCGGAGGTTCAGTGGCGGGCATTTATATCCCCCCGTTTTTCTATAGGAATGAATGCAGTTTCCTTCATGTTATCTGCTATCGTCCTGCTTCGAATTCGTCTGAGACAGCAGAACGATAGCACACAGGCTGAACGTACGGCCTCATCAAAACCATCTAATTTTCTTTCTTCTTGGAAAGAAGGCTGGATGATTGTATTAAGGAACAGAATCCTTCTTGCCAGTGTTCTATTCGGAATAGGGAGTACCTTAACGATACAGATGATTGACGCCCAGATCGTGACATTGTTCAGTGAAGTCTTTCCGAACACCTCCGAAATTACAGGATGGGCCATTTCAGCAATCGGAATTGGTTCCCTTATTATAGTTCTGCTTTTGAACAGAATGAAAAGCATAAATAAGTATGGCTGGTTCTTCGGCGGCGGATCTCTGCTCATTGGCGTTATGGTATGGGGGTTTGGATTTATGGCGAATTATAACTACACTGCTTCTGGCGATTTGTCTCTCGTTAATTGGCGGGGTTGGCAATGGAATGGTGTTTACAGCTGTAAATTATCTTATTCAGAAGGAACCACCTCAACAAGCTATAGGAAGAGTATCTGGAATCGTGGACTCCACTTTGAGCGTTCTGTTTATCGCTGGCCCCTTACTCGGGGGTGTAATGATTAGTCAGTTTGGTATATTAGCAGCATTTAAGGGAATTGGGATGAGTTTAACCTTCATCGGATTTAGCGGAATTCTATTTCAAAAGCTCCTCTGGAAAAGGAACAAAAATACAGAAAACAACAAGATAGATAGTGATGGAGAAGCCGTCTCCTGATCCAAAAGGGAAGAGACATCTTCAAATGAAAAGGAGAAAATTTATGAGGATTGATCGTTCTATGAATATCACCGTGACAGATTATAATAAGAATTGGATGAAGTTGTACCAAAAAGAAGCAAAATTAATTCAGGATGTGTTAAAAAACGAACTCGTTGAGATTCACCATATAGGCAGTACGGCAGTACCACATTTAAAAGCCAAACCTGTCATTGATATGATGCCGATCGTCAAGGATATTGAACGGGTGGATCAGTTTAATCAAAAAATGATCGAAATAGGCTATGAACCGCTGGGAGAATTAGGAATTATCGGGCGTAGATACTTTCGAAAAGGGGGAGCAAACAGATCCCATCAAATCCATATTTTTCAATGTGATCATTCCGCAGAAATCGAACGCCATCTAGCAGTCCGCGATTATTTAAGAGTTCATGAAGATGAGAGGATAAAATACGGGGATTTAAAAGCACGACTCGCTCAGGAATTCCCAAATGACATTGATGCGTACAGTAAGGGGAAAAATGATTTTGTTAAACTTCTGGAACAAAGAGCAATTTCATGGAGGAAAGAAGGCGTGGAAAAATCAAATTAAAGGCAGAGGAAAAAGTGTATAACCAAACATTATGCTTTATAAAAAGAAACGATGAATTACTTATGTTAAATCGAGAATCCGCACCCATTAAAGGTCTCTGGAACGGTGTTGGCGGGAAAATAAAAATGAATGAAACCGCAAAAGAATGTGCCAGGAGAGAGGTGAAAGAAGAAACCGCTCTGAATGCCCCTCTTGATGAACTCGTTTACAAAGGTCTCATAACCTGGGAAGCAGACGGCTCCGATAAGGGCGGCATGTATGTTTACTTAATAAATTTGCCTGAGGATTTTTCCTTTCCAACCCCTAAAAAGGTTAGAGAAGGAATTTTAGATTGGAAAAAAATCTCGTGGCTAGTGGATGATCAAAACTTGGGGACTGGTGAAATGATTCCCCATTATTTACCCAACCTGTTAAGTAACTCCCCGCCCCAGGAACATACGTTCGTTTTTCCGAGATAATAAAACATCTAAATTACGAATACCACAACACATTTTCTATAGAAAGAAAAGAGGGAATACAGATGAAATGGTTCATCACGCTACTCGGGGTCCTTTTGCTTCTCACTGCATGTACAAAGGAAGGTAGCACCGATACACATAAAAATCAAAAGGATCAACAAACCCAGTCGAAAGAAGATTTCTCTTCATCCTCATTGAAAATTAAACCAGCAAAACTGTCGAAAAGAGAAAAGAGCCTTGTTAATCAAATGGGGGCTGACTATCAAACCTTTTACACCGTAGAAGGAAAAATAAAGAGTGGAGAAGTATTTGTGAGTTCGATTATTATTTTTAAAAAAGGAAAACAGAAAGAAGCTCTTTCTTCTCCCGCTAATCAAACAGGCTTTAACTCTGGCTTGCACTCGTTCCAGCTTCAAATGGAGAAGAAAACGACGTTTACTAACTATCGGAGCTCCTAATGGCTATACGAAAGGCTCAACAGCAACTCCTGGAAGTTTAGGTGCCTTTATGTTTAAAAAGTTTGATAATGAAATCACACTGAAGAAAGACACCCCCGTTTATTTATCATATTTAATCGGAACAAGTAAGAATGCAATAACTTCAAAAGATAACGAGGACATGACCACTTTACCTAAGTCAGTGAAAGATGCAGAATATGCTGTCGTATTTAAAGTGGAGCTGCAGGATCAATCAGATTTGTAATTTGCAGCCTTGATAGAGCTTGTACCTTATCTGAAATGGACTTGAATTAAGCAGCAGTCGTTAAAGCGGAATCGAATAATAATTAGGAAGGGCGCCGTGTCAGGTGTCCTTTTTTTTACATAATTTATAGAAACAAAGCCATAGTGCTGTGGCACTCGCTTGACTACAGGGGAGGGTGGATGAATTGCATATTTTAGTCAGATATCTTAGTGATTTTAAAGGAATATTAACGGTAGGTTTTTATGTGGAAGAGCGATTGGTTAGTATTGTAGCTGGTAAATGTGAGGATATAGAAAACATGTTGATCGTCCTTAGAGATAAACTTGAAGAATATAATAATCGATTTAATGAAGGACAGGAATTCTAGGCATTCGCTTGTTTAAGTTAAAGCATGAATGAGGTCTATTTAGTATGCTTATGGTGAACATTCAAATGGCGGCTGAGATCATTGGTATCCTCGGGTATTAGAGCATACGAATGACAAGCGTTCTTAAAATATAAATCTGCAGAGAAAGCTAGAACTCTTCTGTACCTTGTGCACAGGTTCACATATCGGAAAGTGAGTGTTTTGGAGAATTGAAAGACCGGTATGAAGGAAGCAAAAGCTAGCTCGTTTAAAATTTCTTTTCTCTTCTGTCTAATAGACGTTACTCTATAGGAAGAGCAGAAAACCAGGAATCTTTATAAAGAATTGGTTGAAACTTTAGTACCATCAATATCGTATGATAGAAGGAACGGGAAGATTAAGAACTGAATTGACGCCAAGTTTAAAGAGGTGAAGTGTTTGAATACCTATAAAACTTTATTTATTCTTTTATGCCTCATGCATATAACTACACTTGTAAATATCACTATATTTAATGGTAATTGGAATGGCTTTGTTCTATTCATATCAAGTATTCTTTTTGTAATCGGGGCTATTGTCTTCGGCAGCGAGTATCGATCAAATAAAAGAGCAAAGTAAAGTTACTGTAGTGTTTAAAGAGGATCTATTCACATCAAGTTGTCTGAACGAATAAATTGATTGCCATACATAATAAACTGTTTAAATCATTTTTAAATGGCTGCCCACTGAAACTTATACTCGGACATGCTGTTTTCTGAACAAATGCAAAGTCTGAGGAGCTTTAGCAAAAACATTCTGGGTAGCAGGTGAATAAAGAGCAGAAAGGGAGAACCTCATGAATATCTATTACAGCAATAGACCTGTCTGGAATAAGAAAGCCCGCGGCACAGCTTTAAATACCCTTATGAGTGTCTGTGTACTCATGGTCACATTGTATATAAATGGGGAAGTGAAGAGGTGGTTCGTCTATATGACTGGGCTGCTAATGTTAACAGGGCTCTTGCAAACCCTACACTATCTAAAAATGCCCGAACGGGAATACATTCGTTTTGAAGAAATGGGGATCAATATCCGACGCGGAATAGCAGATCCCAGAATGGAAGTAGCGGACAAGGACGTTAAATGGGTTCAGAAAACAGCGGACAATCTTATTATTCGAACACACATAGGTGAGGAAGAAACGGTTTATTTGGAGAACGTGAAGGAAGAAGATAAGGAAACGATCCTAAGTGAGTTTCACAAACGCTATGGAAATCGCATGCGTATTCAAGAGGATTCTAATTAATGTTCCAGTATTTCCTTGTTACGACGTTTCTAAATTCAGGACAAAGGAAAGCGTTATGAGCTAGGGAGAACAAAGTAGAAAAGATCTCCAAAAAAATATAAAGAACTCACTGTAATGAAGTTAGTTCAGGTTGAATATTATCGAAGTCAGTAAGAGGTGCACAGCTGGGAGGTGCTCAAAGTTGAATCACTTATATGTTCATGCTGATCCACTGTTTTGGCTCTTACTATTCTTGTACATAGTTGCCGAGTATGGGTTTTCCATTCGTGCTAGAATTCTTCGGCGAGGAAAAGCAAAACAGGAGAAACTCGATCGCGGCTCGTTTTTTTTGGTTATGTTAGGAATGAATTTCTTTGTTTTTCTGTCGTTTGTCTTTGGATTCAGGAAACTTGGAGAATTACCATTTTATATGAGTTATGTTGGTGATGTTCTCATTATCATTGGAACGGTGATTCGCTTTTCTGCGATTATTCAACTTGGTCGATTTTTCTCAGTAACAGTGGGAGTCGTTGCCGATCAAAAACTTATACAGACAGGACTGTATAAAAAGATTCGAAATCCTTCTTATACAGGCGTTTGGTTAGTTGCAATTGGATTTGCATTGGCGTTAAGAACATGGTGGGGTGCTCTCTTAACAGCAATAGGTGTGTTATTCATATTTGCTTACAGAATTCATGTAGAAGAGAAAGCCATGATTCAGCAATTTGGTGATAAATATGTAAGTTATATGAGAAGAACAAAAAAGATGTTTCCAGGGATCTGGTGAAGAATTGTTTTTATGCTAAATTTGCTAATGGAAGCTGAGGTATTCATAAAAGAACAAATTGCAGTTATTTAAACAAAAATTTAAATTTCAGGAGATTTGTACGTTGAAATAATTGTACCTACAATCATTTCGTTACTACATAATGTTTATTTTAATCAAAAACACCTACATAAAAGACAGTACAAAGGTTCGCCTAAATATAATTCAATTAAAATCCCTCAGACTTAACTCTTTTCCATTAAAGGGTTTATTGTTTTTTTATATTTCCACACTGCATCAGAAGCGGTATTAATGAATTGCCGTATTATCGCCTTTTATATAAGGCAACCTGGATCATGAGAAATCCTGGTTTAAAATCTTGGTTTAACTGTAAATATCTCGAAACTGAGTCTTCCACAAACGGGCAGGATAGTTGAAGACTCAGTTTCGAGATAATAGGCAGTTTTGAAACGATATCTGTACTTATTCGTATATAAATTAAAGTGCTTTTTAGGAGTGGTAATTATCATAGACCTTGTGATATTTGGTGTAGTTGCAATTGTTGGAGGATTAGTCGCTCTAATGGGCTTTTTGGTGATATTAGGGAGAAAAGTTACTGAACCCAATAAAGAATTACAGCAAAAAGTTGAGAGTCTTGAAAACGAAGTGAAAAGCCTCAAAGACAAAAAGTAACTCAGTTTCGAGTCATTCAGTTATAGGGGGCGATAGCTACATTGTGGCTATCGCTTATTTTTATAATGGAGCAGATTTATGAAACGTATGTATAATCAATTCGTATGTAATATAAGGGTGCTTTTGGTTATAAGAATGAGTAGACTTTAATGTATGGATAGGAGAATTAATATGAAAAAAACAAGGGTTCGTGGTATAGGAATTGCCCTTGGTGTGGCAATTGGCACTAGCGTAGGGGTTGCTGTTAATCAACTAGCGATTAGTCTCCCGCTCGGTATCGTTTTAGGTTTAGTCTTTGGTTCCATCTTAGATAATAGGAGTAATCGGTAGTGCACATTGGATTTCTTAAACTTTTTGGGGGAATGAAAATGGAGAGTATTAATGAACTGACATCACTTGAAGATTGGAGGGATCTATGGAAACGTTCGATGGATTCGCCGATATTAGTCTATAAACATAGTACATCCTGTATGATTAGTGCTAGAGCCTTCAAGCACTTGAAGATTTTCCAAAAGGAAGGAGAGTATAAAATAGATTGCTATATGGTGAAGGTTATTGAAAACAGAAGAATATCTAATGAAATTGCAAAGGATACAAACATTCCTCATAAATCACCACAAATTCTCCTCATAGACAAGCAAGAAATTTTATGGAAGACATCACATTGGAAGATAACAAAAAATCGTATAAGGAAAGCCGTTCGCTAAATATCGAATAGGGCGCTGGTAGATTGTTAGAAGGTGATTTTATTAATATTAGTTAGCAGGGTTAGCCATGGATAGTGATTGACACTAAATATCTCGAATTAAAGTCTTACTGTAACGGGTGCTATAGTTTAATAAGCCCAGATAAAATAATAGCCGCACATCGATCCGTTAATGATTGAAAGTGCGGCATATTTATTAGCAAATACATTACAAAACACAGTGCGATTATCCTATGCATTTATATATGCAATTTCTTACGTGAATTAATGTTTTGTGAGGGTTTTTTAAAGTTATTAATTTGATGTTGAACTGTTTCGATAAATTAAGGAGGAAGAGATGAAGTATATATGCTTAACAGAGCTATTTTCAAAAGAAAATTAGAACGGATATCAAAAAAATGAAGGTTGAATTAACAAAAATCAAAAATGATCTACAAAAACACAAATTCATCTACAAAATGAAAATTTCTATCAATGGTTCAGGTCAGAATTCTCAACTTGTATGTCATCTGCTCCGTTAAAAATGGTAAAAGAATTGAGCGCGTTACGGAATGATTGACGTAACTCAGACGTTTGCTTAACCTCTGG
Organism: uncultured Bacillaceae bacterium; assembly: GCA_963739045.1. Taxonomy (GTDB): domain Bacteria; phylum Bacillota; class Bacilli; order Bacillales; family Halobacillaceae; genus Halobacillus_B. The sequence continues at coordinate 1,324,615 of CAVTYY010000004.1, forward strand.
CTCAAGCTGGAGCAAACGTACAATCATCACTTTATTTTTTCGGTCAATTTGTGGGTCCATACGACCAATCAGTCTATCTCCATATAAAATCGGCATCGCATATGGTCCGTATTTTCTTTTCACACGCGGAGTGTAGATTTCCCACTTATAATCGAAGTCGAACAGGTCTTTGATCCGCTCACGACTCCAAAGTAAATTATCGAGCGGTGGTAGAAAAGTGATCGTACTCTCAAGTGAACAGGGTTCCTGTTTGGAACTCTCAACGAATGTTTCGAGTTCCTCCAAGTCCTCTGCCAATAAATAATATTGTCGTTTTACACCTTCGACTTCAAGTGGAATGACCGTTTTATCCTGGACTCTACGCTCAATTTCTGCACGACGTTCAGCCGCGGTCATTTTTTGCCACCCAAATCGAGCATCTCTCGGATCAAATACCCGGTAAGCGCGAATGTATTTTTCTATCAGCAGATCTTTTGCAGTAGGTCCATCCATGACTTTCGTATGTTTCAACAATTTCCGGGTGACCGTACGCTCTGTAAGATCAAAATAGCGTTCAGTCCGGTCCCGCTGGACGACCCGGATAATGCCAGCATCCAACAACAGGTTCAATGCAAGGGATGTTTCTTTTGTCTTCGGGGCCTTGTTATCCCAATAGCCGTTAACGCGGTTGTCTGATTTGAAAGCACGAGAAGGAAGGGGGCCCTCTGCCCTTAATTGCTCTAACACAGTATTTACAACGATTTCTAAGCTCTCTAACGAGTCAGCAACATTTTCCTGGATCCGTTTCCGTGTCGGTTCGAACAGAGGAAAGTCTTCCATCGGGATGACACAGGCTGCATTCGCAAAATATTCAAAGACCTTGCCGTCAGATAAAAGATCGTCCAAATACTTAGGATCATAACCAGGCATTCTTGCCGCTAATACCAAGTGCTGGTTCCGTTCAACGACTGATACTGGATCAAGTTGAACACATTCCAGTTTTTTAATCATATGTAAAGTCTTTTCAAGAGAGATCGATTCCAATGATCGATCTGGTTCAAATAGAGACTGTTTGTGTAAAAGAAATCGACGTAAAGTAATTTTATCTACAGAAAAGCTCGTTTTCATCTATATGCCCACCCTTATCTACTTTTAAGTAAAATAGTAAGGGTAAACAGCTTGGAAGTAAATGGTTAGTAAGATTTACTTTACCGAGGTACTGGATTTTCCAGGAGAATAGAATAGAATGGATTTATAAGTGAGAATACAGATTATTAGATAGGAAATGTATCCTATGATAGGAAGAAGGGGAAAGCGGAAGCAATTTCTGATGCTGAGGAAATATTAAATAAACTTAGATTACTAGCGCATAAAGATAAATACCCGGAGCAGTTATCTGGAGGTCTGAAGGAACGGGCTGCCATCGCCAGAGCACTTGCAATGAAACCGGACATCCTATTGTTTGATGAACCGACTTCTGCGCTTGATCCAGAGCTTATTGGTGAAGTTCTTGCTGTAATGAAAACCCTCGCTCAAGAAGGGCAAACAATATTGATCGTCAACCATGAAATGAATTTTACCGAAGAGGTTGCGGATCACGTCATCTTCATGGCGGATTGAAACATAGTCGATTCAGATAAACCTGAGGTATTATTCCATCATCCAAAAGAAGAACGAACGAAACAATTTTTAAAGAAATTCGAACACAGCCCGGATGTATTGAACGAAACCTAAGATGGAATCTAAAATAATAAAACCAAAAGCGCTATCCCTGCATTGATGTTTTTTCAAGATGAATATTTCTTCAACAACGGGGGATTTAGTTGAACAACATCAAGAAGATATCTTGAAATCAAGTCTTACATAAACTGGGGCAAATCTTGAATAATTGTTGTTTCCCATTTCTAAACATATAGACGGAAATTATTGAATTAACCGGCCATTTAATGGAATAAGGAGATTGCTCAATATTATAACACTTGAAATAATTGGTATTGTAAGATGATCATTAATTATATAGATAAAGGGATATAGAGGGGGAATTATATGCCTAAAATTGATAATATGTTAGCAATTCTATGGATGCTTCGTTCAGGTGAAAAAATTACTGCTAAACAGATTTCAGAAAAGTTAGAGATGAATATAAGGACTGTGTACCGTTATATTGATACAATTTCAACAAGTGGAGTACCTATCATTTCAGAACCAGGACATAACGGTGGATATACTTTATTGAACAATTTTATTGAGGCTCCTCTTTTTTTTGATTCTGAGGAGCAAACTTCTCTATTTCACGCTGCTGTATTTGCAGAAGAAGCCGGATATTATGGTGGTGAGGCACTAAATAGGGCCATTTCAAAACTAAGTAACTACTCAAATAAAGAGCAGGAAACAAGGGTAAACCAACATTTAACGAGTCTTGAAGTGATCAGTCGATCGTGTTCACTCTCTATGGAACCTCTTTTGAAGGAGTTGGAGCAGGCCGTAGCTGACGGGTACACAATAAAAATTGTTTACCATAAAAGTGGCGAAAAACAGTTAGATGATAGATTGGTCGATCCGTATAGGATGATTTATTGGAATAATAAGTGGTATGTGATTGGATTTTGTCATTTTAGAAATGATATCCGTAGTTTTAGAGTAGATCGCATTGAAAGTCTAATGCTAACCGAAAATAAGTTTATCCGGCCCAAAAATTTTTCAGCACGTGACTTTTTCACAAGAAATCTCCTTCCAGCTATAGAAGATAAGGAAGGAAGAATTTCTTTCGTTATTAGTGGGGATAAAAGTGTATTGGATGATATTTGTCAGCATTGGTTTTTAGGACATTATTTACAAGAACGGAGTTCAAATCGAGCCGTTTTTCTTCTTGAAAAAGATGTGATTCATTCATATGTACCTTATTTACTTTTACCGTACAATCAATCTATTAAAGTGATTGAGCCAATCAGTCTAAAGAAACGACTTGTTGAAGTTCTGTCAGAATTAATAAAATTTTATGAAGTATAATCACTTCCCTGACGCTAACTGTCAGGGAAGTTTTATTATACTGGCTATATCAAAGGTGATTGGAGTGTTATTGGATGAAAACAAAAAAAGTTTTTTTATATGTATTTAATACAATGTCAGACTGGGAATATGGATATTTAATTGCTGAACTAAATTCAGGTAGGTATTTCAAAAAAGATTTAGCACCTTTAAAAGTAATGACAGTAGGAGCTAATAAAGAAATGATTACGACGATGGGAGGGCTGAGCATAAAACCAGATATGTCCCTTGATGAATTTACACTTGAGCGTAAAGATCTTTTAATTTTACCAGGAGGGACTACTTGGAGTGAAGACATTCATCAGCCTATCTTGGAAAGAATCGGCCAGGCTTTAAAGATTGGCACGATTGTTGCTGCAATTTGTGGCGCCATTGAGGCCCTAGCGAATAGGGGATACTTAGATACTAGAAGGCACACAAGTAATGACTTAGAATACACCAAAATGGTAAGTCCTAACTATAAAGGAGAAAAATTTCATGAGTTGGAATCTGCCATATCTGATGAGAATTTAGTTACCGCATCAGGAATAGCTCCGCTGGAATTTGCCATGGAGGTACTGAAAAAAATAGCTGTATTTACACCAGAAACATTACATTCATGGTATAACCTAAATAAAACGCATGAACCAGAATATTTCTTCCAGTTAATGGATTCAATAAATAGATGAGCAAAATAAAGCAACTTAGCAAATTTATCTTAGTTTAAATAATAACCATGCTTTAGACAATGTCAAAGCATGGTTTTTGAATGTAACTTAAAAGTGCTTTTCTCTATTAATTAACGATGAAGTTAATATAAATGAAACGGGTATTGATTTTAAAAAAATATGTCACGTATGAGTTTAATGCTTACATAAACCAATTAAGAAAAATAAACTTTCACCGAAAGGATGTAATAATGGGAATATATATATAAATGAATAAGGGTCATTTGAGATAATTGGTTTTTAGTGGATTTATCTTGAAGTCGAGTCTTCCACAATCGGGGACGATTCTATAATAAAAACTTTTGTTCCTTACTGCTTTAGCTCGTACCCTAGAATAGGACAATGTATTGAGTAATTATAGATTGAGGAGGTAGAAATTGAAACTAAAATTGTAAATGTTAGTTATTGCATGGAAATGGATTATACTTTAGACACAGTTAATGGAGGTGGGGATGGAAATGACATCCCTTTAAATGATGGAGTATATAAGTCATCACCAAATAGTTGTTCAGGGTGTGCCATAACAGGGGAAGATGATAAAGTTAAGGTTACTA